>NZ_NEXS01000009.1 GCF_002810445.1 Advenella sp. S44
ATTACCCTAAGCGCATGATTTGATTCAGATTCGCTTTTTTGCGACATTTCTTATTCTTTTTACGCGCCCCCCAATGATGTCCGTTTTTTGCGACAAAAATGCAACATCACCGCTCAATCGCAATAACGCAGGCAGCGGTTTCTCACCGTTTTTTTCGGCAAAACTGCGCTAACTATGCCCTGCTCGCCACGCTCTCGGGCGCTGTTGGTCAGAATCCATGTGGGGTTTAGTCCAAAAACGACAATGTCTGCGCTCAAAACACTATTGCTGGACTTGCCTTTGGCAACCAGGAGCTAGTTCACTACCCTTCTATTACTACCCTTCTATTACTACCCTTCTATTACTACCCTTCTATTACTACCCTTCTATTACTACCCTTCTATTACTACCCCCTATTACTACCCTTCTATTACTACCCTTCTGTCTCCTACTATCCTATCTAATAGCATGCTATCTTTCACGACCCCCATACCACAGTCGACCTACCTCTCAATCTCCTAAACTCAATCTGCTCCCTTCGCGCTAAGTTCTACCACTCTGGGTAAGGCTTATTCTGTCATCTGATAGCGCCGATGTGCAGACGCGTACGGCCGGTGCTCACGTTTTGCTCAACCGTTGCAATTTTTCCAGTCGATTTTTCCAGTCAATAATGCGAAGATAATCAACAGAGGTACTGCCCCCGGTCGCTTCAGCCATCGCACCTTCTTCGTTCTTATTGCTCACGATTTTTCAGTGCGGCGCTAACAGCAGCATGGATCACTGCCGGGATGACGCCGCCGTGACCGCTTTTTTCTACCAGCATGAAATCGCTATCCAAACCACGCTGTTGCAACCACGCATCCAGCTTACGGGCGTTGACGGGAGAGCGCCGCTGCTTCATGCGCGCCAATCGCTCGGGTTTCATGTCGGGATCTGCTTCGGGATTTTCCTCGTATTCTCCCTGCAGAATCGTCACAAATCGACCGCCCGGCCCATCACCGTTGGATGTGGTCTGTTCCGCAAGCGCTGCCGTAGCATTTTCGCTGTTTGGGTCCTGCCCGGGTAACAAGGTCGCATTGGTAACGATTGCGCCATTTCCCCACCACAATGAAGGACTGCCTATCACGTACTGATCAAAGGCATCCTGATGATTTAATAGGACGTATAACGCAAACAGTCCGCCAAAAGAATGACCAGCGAGAATCTGTTTGCCGGGATCAGCTGGGTGCTGCGTCTTTATGTAAGGCATGACCGCGCCCTGCACAAATTCGTAAAAATCTGCGGCGCCGCCACCTCTGGCAAATCGCTCACCGGGCGCGGCGTAGGTGTAGTCGCGCTCGCGCGCCTGCAGCGGATATGCTTTTTCTTCGGGATAGCCCAGCCCCACAATCAGCGGTAATGATGTTGCTTGGGATTGCTTGACAGACAATTTGGCCCAGTAATCATAGACCGCGTTCACTGCTAGCGGAAATTGCGCATTTCCGTCCAGAATATAAAGCGTCGATACGGGCGCTTGCCGATCCTGCGGGCTATGTGGAACCGCAACAAAAATGCGGTAATGACGCTTCTGCCAGTCCATGTCCTGATGACTGACACTGTATATTTTATGTGCCATGGGCAATATGTCGGGTATGGTTTGAACCGGCTGGGCCTGTGCACCGGAGGTGGCAAGCCAGGCAATGACGCCGGCCCGGCACAGGAACGAACACGTACGCAAATAACGGGTTGCCAATGATCGTATCAGATTCGTGATTATCATGAACTTAATATGTCATATTCAAATTGAGCCAATAGCGACGACCATCTTCAATTGCCCAGTTGCCTGCAGTGTCGATTCCGTACATACGCTGATTGCCAATATTGAGCACTGCGAAGCCAACCGCCAGATTTTTATTAATCTGGTAGTTACCACCCAGATCACCGGTGACGAAACCGCTGCGATAACGGGTCCCTCCCTGGCCGCCGAACCCATTCCGCTGATTGGCCCATGCCTGTTTGCCGGTATAGCTGGCCTTCGCATATAGATCCAGTTTGTCGTTAGCCTGCCATGACAGCTTGGCGCTTGCGCTATGTCTGGGCGTCATTTCCAGCGGTTGACCCTTCAGGGACTGGCCAGAGGTATACGTTTCATCGTCGCTTTTGCGCTTCGAATCTAGGTAAGTGTAATTCAACTGCAACTTTAGCCCGGTTGCAAGCGGCATTCCAGCAGACAGCTCGATACCCTTGATATTGGCCTTGCCGACATTGGCGTAGACATAATTGTTCAGGCCGCTGCGCGGATCGGTGTCACCCGTGGAGTAACTGGTCAATTTGTCGCGAAAGTCGGTATTAAATAGCGTGACAGAAGCATGGTAGCCCACGGGATCACGGTACTCGAATCCGATTTCCTGGCTCGTACTGGTTTCCGGCTTCAGGTCGGGGTTCCCGTAAATAATACCGCGCCCCCCTTCGGTCGCCGTGCCGTAGTTGGGCGACAATTCGCGCAGCCCTGGTGTGCGAAAGCCTTTTGAGATGCCACCCCTGATGGTGAATCTGTCATTCGGATGATAGACCAGGTAAGCTCGCGGGCTCCAGTGCACACCATAAAGTTCATGGTCGTCCATGCGCGCGCCCAGCGTAAGCGCCAGATTATGACGCAGCGCAATTTCATCTTCCACAAACAGCGCATACTGGTTCATGTTAATGGTGCCGGGCGTTGTCTGGTTCAGTCCTGTTGCACTATCGTCCTTGAGACGACCCCGCTGATACTGGCCGCCAAACGTTAATTTATGAATAGAGAATGGCAGCACGAAACGAGCATCAAATATCGTTTGAGTAATTTCCGGCTTGCGACTGTCATAGGTTCCATCAGTCATGACTTCACGCTTGGCATTTTCCTGATACACACTGAGCTCAGATGTCATCAAGTCCCAATCTCCGGTATGCGTGAGCGACCAGTGATTCCGACTGCCGATGGTATCATCCCGAGTATTGGCCTTGATGGACGTGCCACGGGCGGTGTAGGCCGCAATAGACTCGCCCGGCGTGCTGCGTCGCTTTTGTACCGACCGCCCGGCTTCCAGCATTACTCGCTGGTTTTCCGTGGGCAGCCAGGCCAGGCGCGTCACAATATTCTTATCTTCATGCCGATTGAAGCCGCCGACAATACTGTCCTCTTGACGAAAATTGCCCCCGCCATATATCTGAATGCCGAGTTTGTTGTCAACAAGGGGCCCGGACAGGAAAAAGCTGCTATTGGCAGTATTACCCGCGTCACTGCTTTCCTGCAGGATGCCGCCTGCTGACAAGCTCCCCGTCCATTCCGGCGTAAAGTCCTTGGTAATCACGTTGACAATACCCCCCATGGCGTCCGAACCATAGAGAGAAGACATCGGACCGCGCACCACCTCGATGCGTTCGATGGCCGCCAGGGGTGGCATAAAGCCCGCTTCGAACCCACCACTGCCATTGGGACGGGACTCACGCGTATTCTGGCGTCTGCCATTGACCAACAGCAATGTATAGTCGCCCGAGAGGCCACGAATCGAAATATCGGATTTGCTCGGGTTGCTGCCAATGACACTCACGCCGGGAATATCACGGATGGCATCAGTCAGATTGTTCACCGGCATGTGATCCAGCTCTTGCCGATCAATGACAGTGACACTGGCGGGCGCATCGCTCACATTCTGGGACGAGCCCGAAGCGCTGACCACAATTGGTTCCAGAGTCGCGGGAGAATCAACGGGTGCCGCTATCACCGCCGGGACAAACACCCCTGCCACAACCAGACCCAGTATTGAACGATAGCGCGTCATTTCGGTACTTCCCTTCAAGAAAAGGTTGTACTTTAATTCCTGGAGACACAAATGTAAATAAGAATGATTACTATTTATAAAAAATCGCGACCGCACTTGCACTTGTGTTGCGTCAGGCAAACTATTATCGCCGCCGTCGACATGTCATGTTACCGTGCTCTGATCAGAGATAAAAACTCGCGGCGCAGGTCCGAATCATTCAGGAAGGAACCGCGCATGACACTATTGATCATACGCGATTCCATATCCCTGACGCCACGCCACTGCATGCAAAAGTGATCTGCGTCCATAACCACTGCCAGGCCGTCCGGGTTCATTTTCTTCATAAGCAGATCAGCGATGTGCTTGACGGCCTCTTCCTGAATTTGCGGACGTTCCATCAGCCACGCAACCAATCTTGCATATTTCGACAGGCCAATGAGATTGGAATGCTCGTTGGGCATGATGCCGATCCAGACCTTGCCCATAATCGGGCACAAGTGATGAGAGCAGGCGCTGCGCACCTGTATCGGTCCGACAATCATCAGCTCGTTGAGCTTTTCAATGTTGGGAAACTCAGTCACTTGCGGCGCTTCGGTATAACGGCCAACGAAAACCTCACGCAAATACATTTTTGCCACCCGTTTGGCGGTTTCATTAGTGTTGTGATCGCTATCGGTATCGATGACCAGACTGGAGAGCACTGCCTGCATTTTCTCTTGCACTTCCTGCTGCAGCAGCTCAAGTTCGCCAGGCTCGATGAAACGGGCGATATTGTCATTGGCATGAAAGCGGGCACCAGCCTGGCGAATACGCTGGCGAATCCGGGTGGAAATATAACCGCTGTCATCCGGATGCGTCGCCTGCTCCGATTGTTGCCCGTTGTCCGTTTTTATGTTGCTATCACTCACGACACTTGTCCTTCTCTGAAATATGAACCTGATCCAATGCATTATGATACTGTTTATCACGAACCCCTGTATGCTGCCCATCGCTTTGCGCAGACATCTCATGCTAAGCTGACAGGACCAACCACGAAACCGTAGCAGACGAAAATAATATGAGTGGACACATTCTGATCAACGTAACACCGTTTGAAACCCGCGTTGCCCTGATAGAGCACGGCGTCGTTCAGGAGATTCATCTTGAGCGCACACGGCAACGCGGCAAGGTCGGCAATATTTATCTGGGTCGTGTCGTGCGCGTATTGCCGGGCATGCAGAGCGCTTTCGTCGACATCGGACTGGAACGCGCAGCATTCATCCACATTGCAGACCTGCGCGAAAATCGCGCTGTGCGCAATACCGGCATCCCTTATACGCAAATTGAAAAGCTGCTGTTTGAGGGGCAAACGCTACTGGTGCAGGTCATCAAGGACCCGCTGGGCAACAAGGGGGCACGGCTGTCGAACCAGATCAGCATTGCCGGGCGCATGCTGGTGTATTTGCCCTACGACAATCATATTGGCATTTCGCAGAAAATTGAATCTGAAGCAGAGCGCAATAGTCTGAAAGAGCGGGTGGCCGCGCACATGCCTGCGACTGAAAAAGGCGGATATATCATTCGCACCCAGGCCGAAGGCGCCAGCGACGACGAAATCCGGCGCGACCAGGAATATCTGGCCCGCCGCTGGTCCATGATCCAGGCTGCGGTAATGACGCAGGCGGCGCCCTCGTTGCTTTACGAAGACCTGACCCTGGCGCAGCGGGTGTTGCGCGATATGGTCAGCCCCGAAACCGAGTCGATAGAAATTGATTCTCGCGTCACAGTGCAGACCCTGCAGACCTGGGCCGACATATACACGCCCGGCATTTCCAATAAAATCAGCCACTATCATGGCGAACGGCCGCTGTTCGATACGGCCAATGTCGACGAAGAAATCAAGTCTGCGCTATCGCGTCGGGTGGAGTTGAAATCGGGCGGCTATCTGATCATTGACCAGACTGAAGCGCTGACCAGTATTGACGTTAACACGGGCGGCTTTGTCGGCGGCCGCAGTTTTCACGACACGATTTTCAAGACCAATCTGGAAGCGGCCCACGCTATCGCACGCCAACTTCGCATCCGCAATCTGGGGGGCATTATCATTATCGATTTCATCGACATGGATAATAAGGACCACCAGGAGGCAGTGTTGTCCGAATTGCAAAAAGCCCTGAGCCGCGACCGCACAAAAACCACCACCAACGGATTTTCACCACTTGGACTGGTGGAAATGACGCGCAAGCGCACACGCGACTCGCTGTCGCATCAACTGTGCGAGCCCTGCCCCACTTGCGATTCGCGGGGCCGGATCCAGACGCCACAGACTATGTGCTACAACATATTGCGCGAAATTTTGCGGGAAGCCAGACAATTTAACCCCCGGGAATTCCGGCTTATTGCATCACAGGGGGTGATTGATCTGTTTTTGGAGGAAGAGAGCCAGTATCTGGCCACGCTGGGGGATTTCATCGGCAAGCCGGTTACCCTTGAAGTGGATAACCGGTACTCCCAGGAAATGTACGATATTGTCCTGATCTGATCAGGACCGGCGACGACAGATTTTAGCTGTGGCCTGGCTGCACCCGGGCCTGCATCTTGATAATGCGATCCTCCAGATGAGGCGATGTTTCAAGCGCAATTAACGGTGTATTGCTCTCTTCGCTCTGTTCAAAGCGCAAGCGAATACTCTGGCCATCGAATGTGGCCGGATCTGCTTCAATTTCAATGTACTTCTGCAACAGCGCATCAATTGAAGTCTGGGCGGTGTCCAGAAATTCATTGATATTGTCATCGTTCGCGTCCTTGAACGCCTGTTCGATGGTTTTTGACAGATCCCAGGTAAAAAACATCAATGCGTTGGGCCCTTTAACCTCGGGATGTTCGTATCCCCAGAAAGCGCCCTGGCTGGGAGAGGATTGGGTCATAATATATCTCAAATACAAATATTGGTAGTGGAATCAGTATTGTACGCGAGGCTGCACGGCTATTCACACGCCATCAGCTGTCACGAAACTGCATGTTATATAAAGATGCGTACAATCCGCTATTTTTCAAGAGCTCGGCATGATTTCCCTGTTCGACGATGCGGCCCTTATCCAGAACAAGAATGCGATCCGCGTTCTGCACAGTGGAAAGGCGATGAGCAATGACAAACGTCGTACGTCCCTGCATCAGCGTTTCCAGTGACGCCTGAACCTGTCTTTCGGACTCGTTATCCAGTGCCGATGTGGCTTCGTCCAGAATCAGGATGGGTGCGTTCTTGATGAGGGCGCGAGCAATGGCCAGACGCTGGCGTTGCCCGCCCGAGAGCCAGGCGCCATTCTCGCCTATGGGGGTTTCCAGCCCCTGCGGCAGCGAGTTGACATAATCGAGCAGGTTGGCCGAAGCCAGCGCTTGCCGGATGCGATCCTCGTTGGTATCACCAAAAAAACCGTAGGCCACGTTCTGGGCCATGGTGCCTTCAAACAGCACCACACTTTGGCTTACCAGCGACAATTGCGAACGCAGGCTCTGCAGTGTGTAATCAGCAATATTTGTGCCGTCTATCGTGATATGTCCGCCGACCGGATCGACAAACCGCGGGATCATATTGACCAGGGTGGTTTTTCCGCTACCGGAACGACCGACGAACGCAATGGTTTCACCGCGCTTGACCGTAAAGGAGATGTCGCTCAGGGTGTCGCTGGCAGCATCTGGGAAACGAAAGCTCACGTTTTCAAACGTGATGCTACCCAATTTGTCGGAGTCCAGGATTTTTTTACCGGTGTCGTTTTCCTGGCGGCTGTCGATCAGCGTAAAAACGCTGTCGGCCGCCACCAGCATTTTCTGCATCCTTGCCGCCACATTGGTCAGGCGCTTTACCGGATCAAAGATCTGGGCCAGCGCTGTCAGGAATGCCGCAAATGAACCAACAGTAAGCGCACCGGTGCTGCCCTGGTATAACGCCGTAGCAATGACAACGCCCACCGCAACCGCGATACTAAGCTGGGTAATGGGTGTCATGGCGGCACTGGCAATGGCCGAACGCATGGCGAACCTGCGCAGCCCGCCATTGACCGACAGAAACCGTTCACGCTCGAATTTGTATCCATTGAACAATTTAACAACGCGTTGGCCTTCGATGGACTCTTTGACAACCCGCGTCAGCTCGGCATTGATGTCCACCGTTTTCATATTGATGCGACGCAGTCGCTTGACGAATATTCGCGTTGTAATGACAGAAATGGGCATGATAATAAAGATAATCAGCGTCAACTGCCAGGACAGATAAAGCAACATGGCCAG
Source organism: Advenella sp. S44 (assembly GCF_002810445.1). Classification (GTDB taxonomy): domain Bacteria; phylum Pseudomonadota; class Gammaproteobacteria; order Burkholderiales; family Burkholderiaceae_B; genus Advenella. The sequence continues at coordinate 8,025 of NZ_NEXS01000009.1, forward strand.
CAGGGCAATGACAACGGCACCATCGCGCACCAGGATAATACAGACCTCGGTGGCATAGTCGGTAATATTGCCGGCGTCGATCGTGAACCGGTTCATCAGCCTGCCGGTGTCGCCCTTCTGGAATTCACCATCGGGCATACCCAGCAGCTTTTCAAACATGTCATTGCGGATACCCAGCAACATGTTATTGGCGATCCACGCCAATAGGTAGTCGCTCAGAAAATTGAGGATGCCGCGGACCAGGAACAAGCCCACGACAGTTAGCGGAATAGACCAGATGTAATGCGGTTTGGCCCCATTGAAGCCCTCGTCGAGCAACGGTTTCATGATGTAGGCCAGCGCCGGTTGCGTGACGGCCGCCACGGATACGAGAACCAGCGCCGCAATCAGTGCATGCCAGTAGTCGCCTACCCTGGCGTAAATCCGTCGAAACACCGTCTGGCGGCTGCCACTTGTGAAAGAGTTATCCAATCTTGGTACCTTATACTGTCATTTTGTTACTGTTCATCCCGGGGATTTTACCGGTTTAGCGCCGGCTTGCGTGTCTGTTTGGCACGATCACCGGGAGAAGTTTGCCGCAGCGACATGAAATCCACGCTAAAATCCTGAGCATGAAAAACCTAGAGCGCGTTTATATTCGGCTGCCAAACTGGATCGGTGATGTTTGCATGTCCCGGCCGGCGGTCCAGGCAGCTGCGGCCAGCGGTCTGAACGTTGTGGCCTGCGGCAAGCCGTGGGCCCAGGCATTGCTTGCGGACTTGCCGAACCTGCAGTTTGTGCCCCTCAGCGGCCACTGGCGGGAGGATCGACAACGTATCAAAGCGCACCGCCGCAGTCATCCCTGCGCCGGACGCAGTGTCGGGCTGCTGTTGCCCGACTCGCTTACCAGTGCACTGGCTTTTCGACTGGCCGGCCTGCCATGCGCAGGCTATCGGGACGACGGCCGCTCGCTGCTTCTTAGATGGCCTTTTGCCAAGGCTCGCGACCCCATGCATGCGGTGCAATCCTGGTACTGGCTTACTCGTGAGGCATTTGCCCAGTGGGGTTATACGCTAGCCCCACAAGCGGCAGACAATCTCTTTTTGGACTCGCAGGCCCCGGCCATGGCAGCGGCGCAAACCGCCTTGTCCGAGGCGGGCGTGCAGGACACCCCCGTGCTGATCGCCCCGACGGCTACCGGCCAACACAAAGGCAAGAGCAAGGTGTGGCCCCACTTTGACAGCCTGACCCGGCAGTTGCAATCACAAGGTTATACTGTTGTGATGTCGCCGCCGCATCACGAAGTTGCCCAGGCAAAAGCCAATGCGCCGAGCGCTACAGTGATTCCCCCGCTGGATCTGGCCGCGTTTGTGGCGTTGCTCCGGCAGTGCCGTCTGGTCATTTGCAACGACTCGGGTGTGGCTCATCTGGCCGCATTAACAAAAACGCCACAGCTGACCCTGATCGGCGTGACCAATCCTGCACGCACTCGTCCGTGGACATCCCATGCACAATTGCTGGGGAGATACGGGCACTGGCCGTCTGCCGCGGACGTACTGGAGGCCGCGAAACCATTATTGCGGAACGACTAAACCATGTTCAGCTCACTGATCAATCTTGTTATCCCCCTCAATTTATGTATCTTCCTGATGGTCGCCGGATTCGTTCTATGTCTGGTTCGCTTTACCCGTAGCGGCTTGTCGCTGATTTTTACCGGCATACTGTGGGTTCTGATCTGGTCGCTGCCCATTACTTCCATTGTATTTGGCGGTATTCTTGAGAACAGTTATCCGCATCATCCCGCCGAGCAGTATCCAACCGCGCAGGCAATCGTGGTATTGGGTGGCGCGACCGCCAACAATCGCATCAATTGGTTCGAACCACTGGAGCCTGATTCCAAGATTGCCCGGGTTGATACTGCCGCCGAACTTTATTTCCAGCAGAAGGCGCCACGCATCCTGGTGTCCGGCGGCGCATTGTCGGGCGACGTCAGTGAAGCCCGCGGCATGGCGGCGCGCCTGAAGACACTGGGCGTGCCGGCCGAGGATATTATTCTGGAAAATGAGAGCCGCACCACACACGAAAATGCTGCAATGACAGTGCAGCAATTGAAGGACCACCAGATCCACTCCATCCTGCTGGTGACTTCTGCGCTGCATATGCCCCGCTCCATGGCCGCATTCAGCAAATACGATCTTGAGGTGACCGCAGCGCCCAATCCAGGGCAAATCACGGTGCCCGACGACAAGGATTTTTCTTTGTTCATCCCCAACGAACGGGCCCTGGCCGGCAGCCGTTCGATCCTTAAGGAATACGTGGGTGTGCTGGTATATTGGTTACGCGGCTGGGTGTAATTGCGCCCTCGTCCGGCCAATAGCCCGGACAACGGTGAGAGCTCGCCTGACCTGCTCTTCTATTGCGTCTGTCAGGCCTGGGCCTGGCGGGCCCGCTTTTTGGCTTCACGGCGCATTTTTTTCCATTTCTTGAACTTGCCGTAAAGCCGGCCGGCCAGCGTATCGCGGGCGTAGAACAGCCGGTTAAGCAGCCACTTTCCGCTACGATTGGACACGGCAATGCGAAAAATATTTTCGCTGTCGCCGTCAGGCTTGTTAAAGCCATAGGCATCGGTGGTGAAAAAATAACGATAGCCCAGCTCCCGTGCCGCCTGCTTGTAATCTTCATCGAAATAGCCCTGTGGCCAGCAGATGAAATCATCTTCCTTATTGAGCCGCTGGGCGATTAACCCGCGACACAGGGCCAATTCTTCGCTGATTTTTTCGATTTTCTCTTCGCGACTTGCGGCCACCTTATCCCAACGGGTATGCGTGTGCGTATGGGAATGGATTTGCATAATGCCGCTGGCATCCATCTCCTGCAATTCGGACCAGCGCAAAATCACCTTGTCGGTTTCACCGGAGGCCACAAGATGCTTGGACTCTTCGTGCACAAAAGCGGCCGGCAGCTCGCCCACGCCGGCATTGGCCGTCGTAGGCCGCGGCTCGCCTTCACCCACCCATCCCGTGACCACAAACAGAACGCCCGTCATGCCGTACTTTTTCAGCAGCGGATAAGCATAGGTGTAGTTGTTCAGATAACCATCGTCAAATGTGATAAGCACCGATTTTTCGGGCACGGGTGTGCCGTTCATATAATCGGCAAACTGCTCGATGGTCAGTGAACGATAGCCCGCGCCTTTCAAGGCAGCCAATTGACGCTCGAAAACATCGGGCTGCACGTTGAGCGGGCTTTTAAGCGGATGCACATGGTGATACATGAGCACCGGTACATTTTTGGCATTATCTTTCATGATTTTTCATCCAGCCATTTGCTATAAACGGCTTCGGTATTGAGCGCCAGCATTTCGGGGGAAAACACAGCTTCATCATAAAGCCATTTGTGTGCGGCGCGGCTCATCTTCTCGCGCAATGCCGGATTTTGTATCAGCTTATCGAGCGCGAGGGTCAGGGCTTGGGCATCATGCAACGGCACCAGTATTCCGGTTTCGCCATCTTTGAGCATCTCGCAGACGCCGCCCACATTCGTGCCTACCACCGGCAGGCCACTCATTTGGGCTTCCACGTAAACCGTGCCCGAAGCCTCCTGCTCTGTGGCCAGCGCAAAAATGTCGCTGCCCGCAAGCAGATTGGGCACATCCTTGCGATAGCCCAACAGGTGTACGCGCTCTTGCAGACCGCTATCGGCAATATGCTTCTGGACCTTTTCAAAAGTGGGCGAACCGGCGCCCACCAGCACCAGATGCAGATCGGAATAACGCTCAAACAGCGCCTTCATGCTATCGATGAGAAAGACATGGCCTTTTTTTTCCCGCATCACCGCCACGCAAATGACGACAATGGCCGAGTCGCTTAGACCGAGTTCATCACGCAGCGTAGAGTGCGCCACCGGCGCAGGCGGCTCTACCGGCGAATAGATCGTGGCTACCTTGTCTGGGGAGACCCCCTTGTCCAGAACCATTTGTCGTACGTGGTTGCTGACCGTTGCCACCTTATGCGGCAACCAGGTATATGACAACAGTGATCCGATCGGGATGGCCAGATGCCGGGTACGCACAATAAGCGGTGTACCGGCAAGGCGGCCAGCCAGGGCCGCGATAAGGGTATCCTTGCGGCTGTGCGTGTTCAACACATCAAACCGCCCTTCACGCAGAATGTGGCGTATGGCGCTGACCCCTTTGATAAAATTCGGGATGCCGCCCATCGGGACCGTGTGCACCACAAATCCTTCTTCGCGCATGCGGGCCACCAGTTGCGCTTCTGGCCGGCAGATCAGCTCCATATGGTGGCCACGCTTGCGCATGGCACGCATTTCCTTAAAGATACGGTGTTCCTGCCCGCCAAAAGACACGGCCGCTTCCGAGTGCACAATCCGTAGCGGCCTTGTTGTTTTCTCACAAAGCGAATTTGGCGCCTGGGCCGCCTGCAATGCTTGCGACCGGTCTCCAGCAACCGATGAATTGACTGGCGTATTCACAGATAGGCTACCTCTACGGAACGGGACTGTTCATGTTCGCGCAAACGCTCAAATAGGCTGTCGGCCATGCGCACGCGCCATTCCTCGCCCAGCTCGATATCGCATTTATATCCCTGGCGGGCGGCAACATAACTGAGTTGCACCCGCACGCCCGGAATGCCGTTCTCAGGCTCGGCGCGATACGGATTCAACAAAGACTTGAGGGCACTGACCGACATGCCTTCTGCAATTTCGATCTGCAGGCAGCGTGCCCGTTCTTCGCGCGCCTTTTGCAAGTCATACAGGCTGTCCGCACTGATGCGCAGACCACCATTGAAGCGATTGACCTTGGCCTTGATTCGCGCAATGACCAGGCTGTCTGTTTTCAGAATGTGTCGATTCAGTTCATACACACTGCCCGGACACATGATCTCTACCTGCGCCGAACCGTCGTCAAGCAGCAGGAAATATAAGCGATCATCGGCTTCGGGCTGGCCCGGCGTCCTGCGGTTGCTGACAAAGAAGCGCTGGCCGATGAGTACCCCGGCCACCCATTGGGCGTCGCGCGATTCATTAATGCCCGACAATTTGGTCGGCGCAAAGCGCCGCACCTCATCGCGCCAGACATCAAACAGATGATGACTGAAATAAAAGCCAAGCGCATTCTTTTCTTCGATAAGTTCTGTATGCAGATTCCAAGGCGGAACGCGCGCGACCTGGTCCTGCACGATAGCGCCCGAATCGTCGCCGAATAAAGAGACCTGATCGGCACTGCGATCGGCCTGGTCGGCCGCATCGATGGCCCGTGTCAGGGCAGCCAGCAGTGCCGCACGATTGCGTTCCAGCTCATCAAATGCACCGGCACGAATCAGCGCTTCCATGGTGCGGCGATTGACGGTATGGCGATTGACGCGCTTGCAAAAATCGTAAAGGTCCAGAAACGGTCCGCCGGCATCACGAGCCCGCAGGATTTCCTCGACGGCGCCCTGGCCCGTGCCCTTGACGGCGCCCAGGCCGAACCGGATGGTACGCGGTGGCTTGCCCGCGCGCATGGCCTCATCCTCTACAGGCTCGAAACGGTAAACCGACTGATTCACATCGGGCGGCAGCACAGCAACCCCATTGTCCAGTGCATCACGCCAAAAAATCTGAACCTTATCGGTATCGTCCATGTCCGAAGACATTGTCGCGGCGATGAATTCAGCAGGATGATGCGCTTTGAGCCAGGCTGTCTGATAGGAAATGAGCGCATACGCCGCCGAGTGACTTTTGTTAAAGCCATAACCAGCGAATTTTTCCATCAAGTCAAACAGGCGCACGGCCAGGGCACCGTCATAGCCTTTTTCCACCGCGCCTTTTTCGAACAGCTCTCGGTGCTTAGCCATTTCCTCGGCTTTTTTCTTGCCCATGGCACGACGCAACAGGTCAGCGCCGCCCAGACTGTAGCCACCTACAATCTGGGAAATCAGCATCACCTGTTCCTGATAGACAATGACGCCATAGGTGCTACGCAACGTCGACTCAAGTGAGGGATGGAAATAATCGACATCAGCGCGTCCGTGCTTGCGGTTGACGAAGTCATCAACCATGCCCGATTCCAGCGGACCCGGACGATACAGCGCCAGCACGGCAATAATATCTTCAAACGTATTGGGCAGCAGCTTTTTGAGCAGCTCTTTCATACCCCGGCCCTCAAGCTGAAAGACAGCTGTGGTATTGCCTTCGCACAAAATGCGATAGGCCCCGGGATCGTCCAGCGACAGCGACATGATGTCAAAGTCGCGCAGGGCCGGATTAAAGCGCCGAACATAGCGCACCGCCCAATCCAGAATCGTCAGGTTGCGCAATCCCAGAAAGTCGAACTTGACCAGGCCTGCGGCCTCAACATCATCTTTGTCATACTGGGAAACCACACTGGTATCGCTACCAGGCTGGCAATACAACGGACAAAAATCGGTCAGCTTGCCGGGCGCAATCAGCACGCCGCCGGCGTGCATGCCGACGTTGCGGGTCAGGCCTTCCAGCGGTCGCGCCAGATCAACAATCGCCTTGACCTCTTCATCATTGTCGTAACGACGACGAAATTCAGGCTCTTCTTCCAGCGTCTTGGCCAGACTCCAGGGATTGGCAGGGTTGAACGGAATCAGTTTGGACAGGCCATCGCATAGGGAATAAGGCAACTCCAGCACCCTGCCCACGTCGCGCACAACTGCCTTGGCCCCCAGCGTACCGAAAGTGGCAATCTGACTGACCGCGTTGCGTCCGTATTTTTCCTTGACGTATTCGATCACCTTCTCGCGGTTGTCCTGGCAAAAGTCAATGTCGAAGTCAGGCATGGATACGCGTTCGGGGTTCAGGAACCGTTCGAACAGCAAGTCATAGCGCAACGGATCCAGATCGGTAATGCCAAGCGCATACGCGACCAGCGAGCCGGCGCCGGAGCCACGGCCTGGCCCCACGGGTACGCCGTTGTTCTTACCCCAGTTAATGAAGTCGGCAACAATCAGGAAATAGCCGGGAAATCCCATGCCGATGATAGTTTTGCATTCGAGCTTGAGCCGATCCTGATAAGCCGGTCGCGCCTTTTGCCGCTCCTGTTCATCCGGATACAACTGCGCCAGACGGGTTTCCAGCCCTTCTTCGGACAATTTGACCAGATACTCGTCCAGCGAACTATTGTCAGGCGTAGGAAAGTCGGGCAGATGCGGCTTGCCCAGCGACAGCGTCAGGGAACAGCGGCGGGCAATTTCAACGGTATTGGCAATGGCCGAAGGCACATCAGAAAATTTGCTGATCATCTGCTCGGAACTGAGCACATACTGGTCTTCGGAAAAGCGGCGCGTACGCGATTTGTTGCCCAGCAGCTCGCCATCAGAAATACAGACGCGCGCCTCGTGCATGCGGAAATCTTCAGGCCGCGTAAACTGCACCGGATGGGTCGCGACCACAGGCAGGTTCAGCCGTGCCGCCAGCTGCATGGCCAGTTGCACGTAGCGCTCGTCCGCTTGCGGGCCGGTGCGCTGCAATTCGATAAAATACGAGCGCGGAAACCAGGCGGCCCAGCGGCGCGCCAGCGATTCGGCCTGATCAGGCCGGCCAGCCAGCAAGGCCTGACCCACATCGCCAGCCATGCCACCGGAAAGCAGAATCAGGCCCGACTGATTTTCGAGCCAGTCACGCTGCAGCTCTGCCCTTCCCTTGTACTGATTGGCAGTCCAGGCCCGCGAGAGCAACTCGCACAGCGCCAGGTAACCCTGCCGATTTTGCACCAGCAACAGCGCCCGAAACGGCTTATCCCGATCCTGATCATTGGCCAGCCACACATCGCATCCGGCGATGGGCTTAATGCCCTTGGCTCTGGCCGATTTATAAAATTTGATCAGGCCAAACAAGTTGGATAAATCGGTCAGCGCAATGGCCGGTTGCGAATAGGCCGCGGCAGCGGCAACCAGCTCGCTGATGCGCGCAGTGCCATCCACCACGGAAAATTCCGAGTGGGTGCGCAAATGGACAAACGTGGGAGAAGCATCTACTGAAGTCATACGCTATTGTATCAACGATTAAGGCTTTCCCAGGCTTTTTGCAAACGCCGTACCGACACCGGCACAGGGGTGCGCAGCTCCTGGGCGAACAGTGCCACGCGCAGCTCCTGCAGCATCCAGAAAAAGTCGTCCAGCCGCGGGTCGGCCTGGCCTTTGAGGGCGCTGCGCATGCGCTGATAATTCAGTAGCAGTGGCGCCATTTCCTGCATCAGGCGGGCATCGCGTGCCGGATCGCTGCGGTATTTGTCGATGCGCGCCGAGGCCGCCTTCAGATAGCGCGGATAATGCACGCGTCTGGCGTGCGCATGCGCTGTCGGAAACTGCTCGGTCATGAAAGCGCTAATGCCGGCCACGATATCATCGTGCAAAGGCTTGACCGAACGCACCGACACCAGTTTCTTTTGCAAAGACGCCCATTCAGTGAGTGTGACCATGGCAAGTCGGGCTTCTTCCTGAATCAGCAAACCTACACGTCCCTTGGCATCCTGGCGGCGCGTCTCGAACTGTTCTGCGTTGGTCGGCAGCGGCTGCCCCAGACAGGCCTGGCCCAGCGCCGCTTGTACAATTTGATCGCGCAGGCTGTCCTGATTCATGAGCGATACCGCCAGCATGCCCATGCGAGTGAGATCCGGAATGGATTTGGCCAATTGCTTCAACTGGTCTTTCATGGCGATGCGAAACAGACGCAGCAGCCCCTGGCGATGCTTGCGCGCAGCGATATCCGGATCATCGAAAACGTCGATAGTGCAACTTTGTCCCAGATCAACCAATGCCGGATAACCGATGAATACGTCGTTCTTCTTGCGGATCTCCATGATTTCGGGCAACTGGCCGAAATTCCACTCCACAATATCGTCCTGGCTGACCACCTGGGCCACCGATTTGTCGCGGCTTGCCATGGATTGAAAAGACGCTTGTGCAGCCGGCGCATGCTCGGCCTTGAGCTGGCTCAAATTGCGGCCGGCAGACAACATGCGTCCGTGCTCGTCAACGACCCGGAAATTCATGAACAAATGCGCCGGAAGGGTTTCGGGCTTGAAGTCGCTGGCAGAGACGCGAACCGTCAGTTCATCACGAATGTCATCGGCCAGCGCAACCAGCAGCGAGCGGTCCGGATCGGCAGCTGTGGCAAACCAGCGCTCGAAAAATCCCTGAGCATAATCAGGCAAAGGCACGCAATGGCGCCGCAATTTCTGCGGCAGCGATTTGAGCAGATGCAGCACTTTTTCCTTGAGCATGCCAGGTACCAGCCATTCGCTTTGAGCCTGATCCACCTGGTTGAGCAAAAACACCGGAATCGTTGCGGTCACCCCGTCTTTGGGCGACCCCGGCTCGAAATGATAGGACAGGGCCAAAGCCATGCCTTCCCATTCTGTGCGCTTAGGAAACACATCGGACGTGATGCCCGATGCCTCGTGACGCATCAGGTCTTCGCGGTTCAGCAGCAACTGCCTGGCCGTTGCCTGGTCCAGCTTGCCATACCAGTTGATAAGCGTTTGCGCCTGGCATACGTCTGCTGGAATCTGCTTATCATAAAAGGCAAAAATCAGTTCATCGTCAATCAGAATATCCGGCCGTCGGGCCTGATGCTCCATTTTTTCAATTTCCCGGATCACCTTCGAATTATGCTCAAGAAACGGCAGCGTCGCGGTCATCTGGCCATCGATCAGCGCCTGGCGGATAAAAATTTCGCGAGCCTCCCCCGGCTCGATGCGCCCGTAATTGACCTTGCGGCCGCTGTAGACCATCAGACCGTACAGCGTCGCACGCTCATTGGCCAGCACCTGTCCGCGGCGCGGATTGAATGTCGGATCGGACCAGTGTTTTTTCAGCAGATGCGTACCGGCCGCCTCGATCCAGCGCGGGTCGACATTGGCAATGCATCGTGCATACAGGCGCGTGGTTTCCACAAGCTCGGCTGCCACGATCCACTTGCCGCTTTTTTTGACCAGCGTCGAGCCGGGATGAACCACAAAGCGAATATCGCGCGCGCCCTGATACTGAGTGCTTTCCTCGCTTTTGACGCCGATATTGCCCAGTAAGCCGGTCAGCAGCGCGCGGTGCACCTGCTCGAAAGTCGCCTCGGTCGTGTTGACACGCCAGCCCTGTTCGCGCACCAATTGCATCAGTTGCGTGTGAACATCATGCCACTCGCGCAAGCGCAGCGGCGAGAGAAATTCACCACGCAGCTGCGTGACCAGCTTGCGCTGTGATCCCTTGTGGCGCACGGCGTCTTCATACCAGTTCCACAGTTTCAGATAGGACATGAACTCAGACTTGTTATCGCGAAAGCGCACATGCGCCTGCTCACTCGCCTCGCGCGCATTAAAGGGCCGATCTCGCGGATCCTGAATGGACAAGGCAGAGGCAATGATCAATATTTCGTGCAGGCAATGCTGATCGTTTGCTGCCAGAATCATTCGCGCAATGCGCGGATCCAGCGGCAATAATGACAAAGTTTTGCCAATGGTGGTCAAGGCGTTGTGTTCGTCAAGGGCACCCAGTTCCTGCAACTGGTTATAGCCATCGGCCACCGCCTTGCCTGCTGGCCGATCGACGAACGGGAACGATTCGATATCACTCATGCGCAACGCTTTCATGCGCAGGATCACTGCGGCTAGCGATGATCGCAAAATCTCGGGATCGGTAAACTTGGCGCGTTGTGCAAAGCCCTCTTCGTCATACAGCCGAATACAGACACCCGGGCCCACACGGCCGCAACGCCCGGCGCGCTGGTTGGCAGAGGCCTGGCTGATGGGTTCGATTTGCAGTTGTTCAACTTTATTGCGCCAGGAGTACCGCTTGACGCGGGCCAGACCGCTATCGACCACAAAGCGGATGCCGGGCACGGTGAGCGATGTTTCGGCCACGTTGGTAGCCAGAATGACCCGGCGCTGATTGGTGTCGGGGCGGAAAATGCGCTCTTGCTCTTGCTGCGACATACGGGCAAAAAGCGGCAATATCTGGGTGCTGGGTGGGTGATGCTTGCGCAGGGCCTCGGCCGCTTCGCGTATCTCGCGCTCTCCTGGCAGAAAGATCAGAATATCGCCGGCGCCATGCGCGGCGCATTCGTCTACCGCCGCCACAATGCCGTCAACCAGCTCTTTCTCGCCATCGCGGTCCAGACGACGTGAATCGCCTGCCGCCTGTTTTGCCGGCCTGGCCTGGTCGTCGTCGTCAAGAAAATGGACCGGCCGGTAGCGCACTTCGACCGGAAACAGCCTGCCCGACACTTCAATGACCGGAGCCGGTTTCCCGGCGGCATCGGCAAAATGGCGGGCGAAGCGGTCAGCGTCAATCGTCGCGGAGGTGATGATCAGTTTCAGATCGGGCCTGCGCGGCAACAGCACACGCAAAAAGCCAAGCAGAAAATCGATGTTCAGGCTGCGCTCGTGGGCCTCGTCGATAATAATCGTATCGTACTTGCGCAGCAGCGGATCTTTTTGCGACTCAGACAGTAAAATGCCATCTGTCATCAGCTTGATGGCCGCATCCGGGCCGGTGCGGTCATTAAACCGGATCTGGTAACCCACCAGTTCGCCCAGTGGAGTATTGAGTTCTTCTGCAATACGGCGGGCCACCGAGGTTGCGGCCAGCCGCCGCGGCTGGGTATGGCCGATCAGGCGCGTGCGTCCTCGGCCTGCATCCAGACAGATCTTGGGCAACTGCGTGGTTTTACCCGAACCGGTTTCGCCACTGACGATAATGACCTGATTTTCCTGCAGCGCACGGGCGATTTCATGCCGCCGCTCACTGACCGGAAGCGATTCAGGATAAGTGATGGGCGGGATCTGGCGCGGCGCATGCACAGGTCGCTGACCAGGACTTTGGCGCGCATTCTGTGGTTTCTTTGCCGTCTCGGCGGTCCGATCTTCCTTTTTTTTCATACAATTTCAATCTGTTCATTCAGCCAACATTATAATTTTGGCAGGCCGCTTATCTATCCGCTTGCGGTATTTCCCATCAATTCAAGGAACCCAGACCACCGTGACCATTGCTCCCGACCCCGAAACCTATTCTGCCCAGGATGCACCTGAATTTGTTCCCGCACAATTCGTGCGATGGTTTCGCGATGTCGCTCCCTACGTGCATACGCTGCGCAACAAGACGTTTGTGGTCGGATTCGGCGGCGATCTGATTCAGGCAGGGGCACTTAATGCGCTGATACAGGACCTGTCCCTGCTTACTTCTCTAGGGGTGCACATTGTACTGGTTCACGGCTGTCTGCCGCAGGTCAACGAACAGTTACGCCTCAAAGGGTTTTCCTTTCAGTTCGGCCGTGAGCCGGAGCCGACCTCTGCCGAAGCCCTGGAATGCGCCAAAGAAGCCGCCGGTGAAATCCGGCTTGATATCGAGGCCGCTTTCAGCCAGGGATTGCCCAACACCCCCATGTCCAATGCGCAGATTCACATCATCTCGGGCAACTTCGTGACCGCGCAGCCAATCGGCGTGATTGATGGCGTGGATTTTCGTCATACAGGCAAGGTGCGCAAGTTCGATCTGGACGCGATGAAAAAAGTGCTGTCGCACGGTGGTGTTGTCCTGCTCTCTCCTATCGGATTTTCGCCCACAGGCGAGGCGTTCAATCTGGCGATGGAAGACATTGCCACCAGTACTGCGGTTGCCCTGCGCGCCGAAAAACTCATTTTCCTGACCCAGGACCGCATGTTGCGCGACAGTTTTGGTCAGATTATCACAGAAATTGCGCGCGAAGACGCTGAAGCCATGATCCGCGACGGCACGCTGGACGTGGACACTCGCAGTTATCTGTCGCATGCGGCGAAGGCGGTCAAGCGCGGTGTGGCGCGCGCTCACCTGATTCCATTCGATCTTGATGGCAGCATTTTGCTGGAATACTTCACCCACGACGGTGTAGGCACCATGGTGGTGGAAGACACGCTGGATGACTTGCGCACCGCCACGATTGACGATATTGGCGCAATCGTGCAATTGATCGAGCCGCTGGAGGCCGATGGCACACTGGTGCCGCGCGGACGTCATGTGATTGAACGCGATGTAGAACGCTTTACCGTGCTTGAGCACGATGGCGTCATCTATGGCTGCGTCTCACTCAATCCGTTTCCCGCAGACCTGATGGCCGAGATGGCCTGCCTCATTGTGAATCCTGAATGGCAAGGCTCGGGCGAAGGCGAAATGCTCTTGCGTCATACCGAAGCGCGCGCACGCGCCATGGGAATGAAAAAGCTTTTCGTACTGACTACCAGGACCTCGCACTGGTTTATCAAACGCGGCTTTGTCCAGGGAACGATAGGTGATTTGCCCCAGGAAAAGCAAATGAACTACAATCGTAGCCGCAACAGTCATATCTTTATCAAAAAACTTTAAGCGAGAATTGCCATGGCCCGAATGATTCAATGTGTCAAACTGAAAAAAGAAGCCGAAGGTCTTGACTATCCTCCGTACCCCGGCGAACTGGGCACCAAGATCTGGAACTCCATTTCCAAGGAGGCCTGGCAGCAGTGGACCGACATCCAGACTCGTATTGTCAATGAGAATCGGCTGAATCTGGCCGACGCCCGCGCCCGGAAATATCTGCAGCAGCAAATGGAAAGTTTTCTGTTTGACGATGTCGATGTTGAGGCGCAAGGCTACGTTCCACCGTCAGCATAAATTGGTGTTCAGTTAAAATTACAATTGTGATAAACCGGCAGTTATGGCAGATGCGATAACTGCGACCCCGCCGGGCGCATGCCCGTTTTTTTTCGCCACTATACAGGCTCAAGCCGACATGGTAAAAAACACGCCGCACTTTCATGCGGCGTGTTTTCGTTTTACTGCCTGTCCAATTTTACTGCCTGATCTGTGTTTACTGCCTGTTCGGTTTTTATTGTTGTTGAGTTTTTACTGTCTGTCCGAATCGAATACTCCCGATTTGCAAATTCAATGATCAATACCTGTAGCGCTGGCACATGATACTGGAAGACGCGATGCCAAATCAGCATAAGAATCGCGTTACCCACCAGATTGAAGCGATTGCGTAGTACGGTCAGGTGGATAATCCCCGGGCGCCGCAGGATAAGTAATCGCGCGGCGCTGTCGGACAGTCAATCCACGGGCACTGTCAGACCGGCCTTGCTCAGTTCGAGTCGCCCGAGACCGAGGCCGATGTTGCAGGCGCTGTGGGTTCTTCGTCACCTCGCGCCATCGATTCCACTTTCTTGACACTGGTGTGGCGGGCATCTTCGCCCTGCACCAAGTAAATCACCCGCTCGGCCATATTCTTGGCATGGTCGCCGATACGCTCCAGGGCGCGGGCAATAAAGATTAAGTCTATACACGCCGTTGTTGTGCGCGGGTCTTCAATCATGTAGCTGCTCAATTCACGCAGAATGCCCTTCCATTCCTTGTCGACCTTCTTGTCGCTACGCACGACATCTGCGGCCAGAATGGCGTCTTTACGGGCAAAGGCATCCAGACTGCGATTGAGCATTTTCTGGACAGCTTCGCCAAAATGCGTCATGTCTACCACGGGCTCGTAACGATTGGCGCTTTCGTGAAGGCGGCGCGACATTTTCGCGATTTTCTCGGCTTCATCGCCCGAGCGTTCCATATCGGTCAACATCTTGGACACCGATATCACCAGACGCAGGTCGCCCGCCGTGGGTTGCTGCAAAGCCAGTGTCTGGGCAATGGAATGATCAATGTCCATTTCCAGCCGATTGACTTCCTTTTCCCGCTCGAACACGCGTTCGACCACACTGAGGTCGCCCTCGGCCAGAATCAACATGCTGTCTTCAATCATTGCCTCTACCAGGCCGCCCATACGTAAAAAACGAGAGCGGATATCTTCGAGTTCCGCATCAAAGCGGGTATTGGTATGTAGTGCCATGTCGATGCCTGCAATAAGAAAGATAAAAGAAGTTTAAGACCGTTCGATGTCAGGAATATGACATTCGTTTTCGCGAATGTCTACCCCCTGCTGTTTGGCGACCATGACCGCGGTGGCCGGTTCAAGCGCAAACAGGCCACAGGTAACCACGCCGGCAATGGCGTTCATGGTGGTTTCCATCTCGCGGGCGTCGGCCAGGCGCATGCCTGCAACGTCCAGTATCGGATTGCCATTGTCGGTCGTAAAGCCGGCACGCAAAGTCGCGGTGGCCCCCAACGCAGCGATCTTGCGCATTACTACGGGCACGGCCATGGGAATGACCTCTAGCGGTATGGCAAATTCGCCCAGCAGATCAACGCATTTGGTTTCGTCTACGATGCAGACAAACCGGTCAGACGCGGCCGCCACGATCTTTTCACGTGTATGCGCCCCGCCGCCGCCCTTGACCATCTGCAACAGGGGGTTGATCTCATCGGCGCCGTCCACATAAACCGGCAAGGGCTTGTTGGTCTCGGACAGATCCAGCACGCGCACGCCCTGCTCGCGCAAACGCGCCGCACTGCGTTCGGAGCTGGCCACGGCGCCGGCAAATTCCTTGCGGTATTTTGCCAGCTCGTCGATGAACAGATCTGCCGTGGAACCGGTGCCAACGCCGATGACCGCCTCAGGCCCGAAAAAAGGACGAATGTACCCGACGGCGGCCAGGGCCACGTCGCGCTTGAGTTGTTCCTGTGACTTCAGTTCCATATTTTACCTGTTACGAGAGATGGGCCGCAAACGTGTCCTGTGCAAACCCGAATGTGATCGAACCATCGGCAAACATGGTGACCGGCCGCTTGATTAACGAGGGAAATTCCGCTGCCAGCGCCAGCCACTCCTGTTCCGAACCGGGGGTTTTGCGATTTTCCGGCAAGCCGCGCCAGGTCTGGGAGTTGCGATTGATCATCGCCTGCGCACCACCGGCGGCTGCAGCCCAGGTCTGAAGCAGCGCCTGGTCTGTCGGTTCATCACGATAGTCGGTAAATTCGACCTGCTGCCCCTGTTCCTGCAACCACTTGCGCGCTTTAACGCAAGTGCTGCAGCGCTTGAGCCCGTATTGGCGTATTACACTCATTGCTTTGTACGTCCCTGAAAATAATTGGCAATAATCACAAATGTCCCGACCAGCAGAATCATCAGCGTTGCCAGCGCGTTCACTTCGGGTTTGATCCCGAGCCGCACACGCGAAAACACTTCAATTGGTAAGGTAGTATAGCCCGGACCATTCAGGAAGGAGGCAATAACCACATCATCCAGGGACAATGTAAAAGACAGCAGCCAGGCAGCCACCAGTGCGGGCGCGATCAGCGGCAGTGTGATTGTAAAAAACACGCGCAGAGGCGGCGCGCCCAGGTCCAGCGCGGCTTCTTCGAGCGAGCGGTCAAGCTCCCGAACACGCGACTGAATCACCACCGACACATAAGCCACGCATAACGTTACGTGGCCCAGCCAGATGGTAAAAATGTCGTTGCTTTCCGGAAAGCCGGTCATGTTGCGGATTTCGATAATCATCAGCAACAGCGAAATGCCCAAAATGACATCTGGAATGACCAGCGGTGCGTTGAGCATACCGATGTACAGGCCGAAGCCCTTGAACGGACCCTTGCGCGCCAGGACATAGCCGGCCCAGGTGCCGATGACCACTGCCGCAGTCGCGGTCAGAAACGCAATGCGCAACGACAGCCAGGCTGCATTGAGCAAGGCCCGGTCCTGCGCCAGGCTTTGGTACCAGCGCAGCGAGAAGCCCGACCAGCTTGAAGCCAATGCCGACCCATTAAAGGAGAACACGATCAGGCTCAGAATCGGGATATACAGAAACAGCAGGCCTGCTCCCAGAAACAGCCATTTTAACCAGGTATTTTCCTGTTTCATGCGTCCCGTCCTTTCAGGGCCCTGGCCTGACTATACTGGAATATGACAAGCGGAATCAGCAGGAAGACCGTCATTGTGACCGCCACTGCCGCCGCGACAGGCCAGTTGGTGTCGGTAAAATATTGATCCCACATCAGGCGCCCCATCATGTACGTGTTAGTGCCCCCCAGCAACTCGGGAATCACGTACTCGCCAACGGTGGGAATAAAGACCAGCATGGCGCCGGCGATCACGCCCGGTATTGAAAGCGGCAGCGTGATGGTGACAAATGCCTTCCAGGGGCGCGCGCCCAGATCATAGGCCGCATGCAACAGACGCCGGTCCATTTTGACCAGGCTCGTATACAGCGGCAGAATAAAAAATGGCAGATAGGTATAAATCAGGCCGATATACACGGCCATATCGGTGCGATAGATTTCTATCGGCGCCGACGAAATACCCGTCCACATCAAAAACTGGTTCAGCAAGCCTTCATTGCGCAAAATACCGATCCAGGCATAGACGCGCAGCAACAGTGAGGTCCAGAATGGCAGGATCACCGCCAGCAGTAGCAAATTACGCTGACGCGGCGACGACCGGGCGATATAGTAGGCCATCGGATAGCCGATAGCCACACACCATAAGGTCGTGACCAGCGCCATTTTCAGCGATTTGAGATAGGCGCCCACAAAAAGCGGATCAGTCAGCAGCAGCAGATATCCCTCAAAGTGCAGCGACAGCGTGAGCACCTGCTCCTCGATTTGCACCAAAGGCCCGTAAGGAGGAATACCGAAAGTGGATTCTGAAAAGCTGATTTTAAGAACAATGAAAAACGGCACCAGCAAACAGAGGACCAGCCATGCATACGGCGGCAAAATGGCCCAGATCTGCTGATCGGGGCGGTAGTTTCGCAGCGAACGCAATGGTTTCATGACGGCAGCACCGTTGCGCTGTCCGGCCCCCAGGTCACGAAGACCTCGTCGTCGATGCCTGGCGCGTTTTCCTGCGACAGCTCAATGCCTGGCACGCTGGCCTCTATAATCTTGCCAGCATCCAGACGTATCTGATACAGGGTATAACTGCCCATCCAGGCCACGTGCGTGACAATACCGTGGCCAATATTAGTTTCGTCATCAGGCTGATCGATAAGCACGCGAATCTGCTCGGGACGAATTGAGACGAACACTTCCATGCCCAGCGGCTCGCTGACACCATGATTGACAAACAGCGGGCGCATCAGCTCATCGCTTTCAATCACGATATGATCGGGCTCATCCACCACGATCGTGCCGGTGAAGATATTGGTCGATCCGATAAAACCGGCGACAAAGCGCGAGTTGGGGAACGTGTAGACCTCTTGCGGCGTACCGGTCTGCACAATCTGGCCTTCGGTCATGACAGCGATGCGATTGGCCATGGTCATGGCCTCTTCCTGGTCGTGGGTTACCATGACACAAGTAACACCCACCTGATCCAGAATGCGCACCAACTCGATCTGCGTTTTCTGCCTGATCTGTTTGTCCAGCGCCGACATGGGTTCATCCAGCAACAACAACTTGGGCCGTTTGACCAGGCTGCGCGCCAGCGCCACGCGCTGCTGCTGTCCACCCGACAATTGCGACGGCTTGCGCCGCGAATAACCGGCCATTTGCACCAGGTCCAGCGCAGCGAACACGCGATCATGAATTTCCTGGCGATCAACGCCTTCCTGTTTCAGGCCGTAAGCCACATTAGCCTCTACGGTCATGTGGGGAAACAGCGCGTACGACTGAAACATCATATTGACTGGTCGCTTATACGGTGCGACACCTGTCAGGTCTGTGCCGTCCAGCAGGATCTTGCCTGAGGTCGGCTCTTCAAAGCCGGCCAGCATGCGCAACAATGTAGATTTGCCGCAGCCTGAGCTGCCCAGCAGCGCGAAGATCTCGTTGCGCCGCACACTCAGGTTGACCGACTGCACGGCAACGGTGTCGCCAAAAATCTTGACGATGTCAACCAGCTTGACGAATTCATCCGCATCGCTGGCTGCTGACAAATGCCGCTCCGACATCTTATTTTCCTGCTTTGAGCTCGGCCCACAAGCGCGTCTGCAAGCGGGCGATTTTGATTGGCTGGGCCTTGATCACAAAAAGGCTCTTTGCCACGTCGGGCGTCGGGTAAATCATCGGATTGTCGGCAATTTCCTTGTTCACGAATTCACGCGCCGCCTTGTTAGCATTGGGATAAAACATATTGTTGGTAATCGCCGCGTGCACTTCGGGCTCTTCAATATAATTGATGAATGCCATGGCGTTTTCCGGATGTGGCGCATCCTTGGGCACAGCCATCGTGTCGAACCAGGCAGGCGCGCCGCCGGCAGGAATATAGTAGTCGATGACGTCGTTTTTGTTGGCTTCCCTGGCGCGGCTGGCCGCAATCATCACGTCTCCGGAAAAGCCGTAAACCATGCACAGGTCGCCCGAAGCCAGTTCATCGATATAACCCGATGAGCTGAATTGACGAATGTACGGTCGGATTTTCTTGAGCACATCCAGCGCGGCCTGATAGTCTTCGGGCTTGTCGCTATTGGGATCCTTGCCCAGATAATGCAGAACTGCAGGAAACACCTGGGCCGCTTCGTCCAGGATGGAAATGCCGCAAGCCTGCATTTTCTTGGCGTTTTCGGGGTCGAATAACGTTTCCCACTTGCCCAGCTCCACATCATCACCCAGCGCCGCTTTGGCCTTGGTCACGTTCAGGCCAATGCCATTGGTACCGTAACCCCAGGGCACCAGGTATTGGTTACCCGGGTCGACCTGGGCGACCAGTTCCATAATGGCCGGGTCCAGATTCTTCCAGTTTGGTATTTTTGACTTGTCCAGTTTCTGGAACAGGCCGCCTTCGATCTGGCGCGATGCGTAATGGGTTGAAGGCACAACCACGTCGTATCCTGATTTGCCGGTAAGCAGCTTGGCCTGCAAAATATCGTTGGTATCGTATGTGTCGTAGCGAACCTTGATGCCGGTTTGCTTCTCGAAACCCGGAATCGTGTCCGGCGCACTGTATTCAGCCCAGTTGTAGACGTTCAGTACCTTTTGTTCAGCAGCATGAACGACATGTGCAGCGCAGGCCAGTGACATCGCCAGGACAAGGCGACGGACAGAGGACGGTTTCATTGCGTTTTCCCCAAATCAGGTTAGAAAAAAAAGAAATAATAAAGGCATTTTCTCCCAGGGTCACCGATTTTTTCCGCTTTGCTGATAATGCTGTTGCAGTTGGCCCGAAAAAATCACGCCCTGCTCTCCCAGCAGCTTTTGCAGCGAACGTCCGAGACGCTGCAGCGACTGTTCGCGCAAACTTGCCGTCATGGGCCTGCGCGATGATTTGTCAAAGTCAATCAGCCAGATTTTCTGCGCATCGTCGACCAGAATGTTATGGGCGTTCAAATCGGCATGATAGACATTGGCGTCATGCAACTGGCGGATCGCTGTGCTCACCGGCTCGACCAGCCGGATACTGGCTGGCCCGGCCCTGCTGATGGCCTGGGCCAGCGACACCGTATTGTGCAGCCTTTCGGTCATAATGGCGGCGCGGTAAGTGACCCCGCGTCGCTGGTACGAGGCGGCCATGGCTCGCGGTACCGGCAGACCCTGCGCATGCAACTCATTGAGCAGCGCAAATTCCGCAAAAGATCGGGTTCTCTCCTCGGATATCCACAAGTAGCGCTCGTCGACAAAGCGACTGATCAGTCCACCGCGATGGTAGTGGCGCAATACGGCTTCGCCCCAGGGCGTGGAAAGATACCAGGCGGTATTGCGTCCGCCATCGGAAACCTTGACTGCCTTATCGCCCCAGGTTCGTGGCGTAAAAATTTCAATACGGGCCGGAACGGGAAAGTCCGGATGTACGCGGATACCATGATGCATTTGACGCACTGGCCGATGAGTGCTGTTAAAGTGCGGATCAGCCATCTTTATTTCGCATCCAGTCGGCAACGCCGAAAAACGAATGCAGCAAATGCTCCTGCAAAGGCGCTGGCACATTGCAGTCGATCATGGCCCGCCCCATGCAGGCGACCCATTCATCACGTTCCCGGATGCCGATGGCAAAGGGCAGATGCCGGGCGCGCAACATGGGATGTCCGAATTTTTCGATATACCGGTCCGGTCCGCCCAGATAGCCGCTCAGAAAGAGAAACAGCTTTTCGCGGGCGCTATCGAGCGAGTCGCCATGCGTGGCGCGCAATGCCTTGAAGTCATCCTCCAGGTCCATCAGGTCATAGAAGCGTTCCACCAGGGCATGCAGGCCGGCCTGGCCGCCGATCTGGTCATAAAATGTCGTTGTGGTATCAAGATTTTCCACAATATTCAGTGTTCTTGCCATTAGTCGGCACTCCGTAAAATGAGTAGCGGGGGTGTATTTTTGACAGCACGCAAGGCCATTTTACCCCCCGCCCATGAGGCAACCATGCCCAATACGATTCCACTTATCCAGGGCATGATGCCGGTTTTGAGCGTGATGTCGAAGACTTGCACGGCCAGCAGCTGCGCAATCAGTATTGCAAAACCGGCAGCGAGCGTGCCCGACACTACGCCGATAACAATCAGTTCGCTGCGCTGCGCCTGGTCCAGTTGCCTTGAAGTCGCCCCCATGGCACGCAGCAGTCCCGCCTCGTACATCCGCTCATCCTGGGTAGAAAGAAAGGCGGTGCTAAGCACCACAATGCCGGCGGCCAGTGTAAACACAAACAAAAACTGTACCGCAGCCGCAACGCTATCGAGAATAGTCTGTAACTGACGCAATATGCCCGAAACATCAAACACGGTGATATTGGGAAACTGGCTGACCACATCCTGGGTGAATGCCGCTTTTTGCTCGGGCAGATGAAAAGCGGTAATCCAGGTGGCCGGCTTGTCCTGCAAGACCGCGGGCGAGAGGATGGCAAAAAAATTCACTTGCATCGAATCCCATTTGACTGTTCTGAGACTGGTCACTTTTGCACTGACCGGCTCACCGGCGACATCGAAGGTCACCTCATCATTGAGTTTGACGCCAAGCTGGGCTGCAATATCGTCTTCAAACGAGACTTCGGCGGCAGCCGGGTCCAGCCAGCGACCGCTGGCGATACGGTTACTCGCCGGCAGCTGGGTGAGCCAGGACAGATTGAACTCGCGTTCGGCAAGCCGCTGGGTACGTTCAGAAGCATAGGCCGAAGGATCAACGTCCTTATCGCCAATGCGAACAAGACGCCCCCGCACCATGGGATCAAGTAAGGGCGCATCCAAACCCGCTGCGGCAAACATCTCGCCTAGCGCCGGCTTTTGCTCCTCCTGAATATTTATCAGAAAGCGGTTGGGGGCATCGGGGGGCAGATTGTTCTGCCAGGCGGCCAGCAAATCGGTGCGCAGCAAGCCCAGCAGCAGGATAATCATGATTCCCAGCGTCAGCGCGCATATTTGCACAACGGTCATGCCACGCCGGTTCACCAGTCCGGCCAGGGCGAAGCGCAAAACCGGCCGTGACACCAGTCTGTGGCGCAGCTTTGCCAGCAGGCGCAGAATGATCCAGGTGATAAACGCACACACCAGCATGGCCCCGATAAACCCGCCGGCACTGATGAGCGCCAGGGTGGTATTACCAGTATGCAGCAACAGCAGGCCGACCCAGATGAAGATCCCCACCGCAATGGCGATCAATGGCCTGCCGGTCGCCACATCCAGCTCGCGGCGCAGCGCCTTAAGCGGTGGCACTCGCGACAGGTGCATGACCGGTATAACCGAAAAGCCGAAAGCCAGTACCCAGCCTGTGACCAGGCCTGCCAAGCCAGGTGCCCAAGACACTGCTGGCAACGTGGCGGGAATCAGCCCTGCCAGGAAATACATCAGCACATAATGCAGCGCCAGGCCCAAAATCACGCCAACCACCGAGGCGAACGTGGCAATCAGCAAAAATTCAATCGCCACCAGCCTTAATATGGTTCCCTGGGTAGCGCCAAGACTGCGCATGACAGCTAGGCCGTCCTGATGGCGGCTAGAAAAACGCCTTGCGGCAAGGGCGATAGCGACACTGGCGATCATCACGCTCAGGACCGAAACCAGCGAAAGGAACTGTTCTGCGCGGTCCAGCGATGCCCGGATTTCAGGGCGGGCCGAATCGGTGCCGATAATCTGGCGTCCCTTGGCGGGTCGATCCGTCAGCCATACGCGCATCTGTCTGACGGCGTCACCGTCACCGGCAAGCAACAAGGTCTCCTTCACCCGACTGCCCGGCACCAGCAGACCCGTTGCTTGCATGTCTGCCTCGTTCATCATCAACCGCGGCGCAATATTGACAAAGGCGACATTGCGATCGGGCTCGTTTTCAATGATTGCCGACACCTGCAAGGTGGACATGCCCACTCGCAATGGCGCCTGCGGCGATGCCTGCAACTGGGCAAGCAGTGCCGGATCCACCCATGCTGTCCCTGCTGGCGGAATGGTTTGTACAGACTGCCGTGCATCCGACTGTTTGCTCTGGTCCGCTTCTTGCAAGGTCACGGTCCCTTTTAACGGATAGTTCGCTGAGACCACTTTGATAGAGGCAAGTCTGGAGTGATCGCCAAACGTCACCATAGACGGAAACTGCCAGGTTTTGGCCGTTTGCAGTCCCAGAGCGCCGGCATGTTCGAGCACTTCAGGTTCAATGGGAGTATCCGATTCGAATAGCAGGTCTGCCCCAAGCACCTGGCCGGCGTTGTCGTTCAGGCCTGAAGAGACACGGTCGGCCAGAAACCCAACGCTGCATACTGCGGTCACCGCCACAACCAGGGCCAATGCCAGCAGACGCAATTCTCCCGATAGCCAGTCGCGGCGAAACAAGCGCCATGCCATTTGCCATATAGCCAAGGGACCCAAGGTGTTCTCCTGAAAAAAGGATTTATTTGAACAGCAACAGCGCCACTGTCAAATACAGCACGCCGGCAAAGATCAGTTTAAGCGTGCGCTCGGGCAGATAAAACGCCAGGCGCACGCCCTGCCGGATCATCAACATACCACCCAGCGAAAGCGCAATACCCACGGTCCAGTCCGTATTGCCGTGCCACGAATAGGTTATTAACGCCACCAGCGAACCGGGAAGGATCATGGACAGCGCCATTGCCTGTGCTGAGGTCTGCCTGAATCGGTAGACGACAGTCATGACCGGCACCAGAATAAGCGATCCGCCGACCCCGAACAGGCCGCCAATCACGCCTGAAATAGACCCCAGTATGACATATTGTATAAAGCCCATACGCAAGGATGGCGCTGCCGGGCTCGCTTCGCGTTTTTTGCCTTTTCGCAGCGTCTGCCATACATAGAACGTGGCCACCGAACCCAGAAAAAGTGCAAACAGGTTACGCAACAAAACGGGGCTCATGCCCTGTGCAACCAGTGCCGCCAGATGTGTTGTTATCACATTGGCAGCCACGCCGATGGCTACGCTACGAAAATCAATAGGCGAGCGCTTGTGATAATTTCGCAGGGTCAACACCACATTGGACGCAATCATAAGCAGGGCCGTGCCCTGCGCCAGTTGCTGCGGCATCGAAAACACCAGTGCCAGCATGGGAATGGCGATCAGGCCGCCGCCGATTCCGACAATGGCGCCCACAAACCCGATGGCTGCGCCAAGCGAAACAAACAACAGCAGATTCAAATACCAATCCATGCTTTCTCATTTAAAAAGGCCTGCGCCGGCATTGCTGCTGCTGCGCTTCTCAATTAATCATGTCTGAAACTGTTATCGGCAAGCCCGGGACGCTCCCGGCCAGCCGCCACTCAGCGTATCAGCTCCAGCACTTCATCCAGCCGGGAAACCGCTTTGATTTCCAGCCCCTCTATCGGCTGCCTTGGGGCGTTGTGCTTCGGGATGAGCGCAATGCTGAAACCCAGCTTGGCCGCTTCGCGCAGCCGCTCCTGCCCACGCGGCGCCGGACGCACTTCACCAGCCAGCCCGACTTCGCCAAAGGCGATCATTCCCTTGGGCAACGGTTTGTTACGAAGCGAAGACAGGATTGCCAGCAGGACGGGCAAATCCGTTGCGGTTTCAGTAATTCGCACGCCGCCTACGGCATTCACAAATACGTCCTGATCATACGTGGCCACGCCCGCATGACGGTGCAACACCGCCAGCAACATCGCCAGACGGCTGCCATCAACCCCCAGCGTCAGTCGGCGTGGGTTTGGAACGTGTGCCGTATCCACCAGCGCCTGGATCTCTACCAGCAGCGGACGGCTGCCTTCCTGGGTGGCGACCACACAGGAACCGGGCACATTATCGGTATGCTGGGATAAAAATAGCGCCGAGGGATTGCTTACCCCCTTGAGGCCCTTGTCCGTCATGGCGAACACGCCCAATTCGTTTACGGCGCCGTAGCGGTTCTTGAAAGCCCGGATCAGCCGAAAAGAGGAGTCGGTTTCCCCTTCAAAATACAGGACAGTATCCACAATGTGTTCCAGGACACGGGGGCCGGCCAGCGTGCCGTCCTTGGTCACATGGCCGATCATGACCATGGCAACGCCGGTCTGCTTGGCAATGCGCGTAAGCTGGGCTGCGCATTCGCGTACCTGCGATACCGAGCCGGGGGCGGAAGTCAACTCGGCAGAGTACAAGGTCTGGATGGAATCGATCACCGCCACCGCAGGCTTATACTGCTGAAGGACTGCCTGGATGCTTTCGAGCTGGATTTCCGCCACCAGTTGTACGGCGCCGGTAGCCAGGTCCAGACGTTTGGCCCGCAGCGCCACCTGTTCGGCCGACTCTTCGCCGGTAATGTACAGGACCTGTGCTCGCAGCGAGAGCGACGCCAGCGCCTGCAGCAACAATGTGGATTTGCCGATACCCGGGTCGCCACCGATCAGCACCACGCCGCCGGGCACAAGCCCGCCGCCGAGCACCCGGTCAAATTCGGATAAACCGGTAGGTTGCCGCGGTGTGTCGCGCGCCTCGATATCGGCCAGGTTTCTTACTGGCGCGGCCTGCGCCAGGTGGGCATAACGGTTGGGCGCGACTGCCGCACTGCCCCGCTCTACGGTTTCCACCATGGTATTCCATGCCTGACAGTGTGGGCACTGTCCCTGCCATTTGGCACTGACGCCCCCGCACTCCTGACATACATACACCGTTTTTGCCTTTGCCATACCGCCCCTGATTTCCCATGCCCTGCAAGGGCGTCCTGATTTAATAAACGAAAAAGCAAGCGGCTTGGCGCCACCTGTCTACAGGGATGCGCCGCCGTCCACGCCCAGATTCTGTCCGGTAATGTAAGCCGCTTCATCCGAGAGCAAAAACGCCACGGTGGCCGCAACTTCTTCGGGACGACCCAGCCGTTTCATAGGCACGCGTGTGAGCATCTGTTTTTCTTGCTCGCTGCCCGGCGGCTGACCCTTGCGGAAAAACTCGGTTTCGATCGGGCCGGGCGAGACGGCATTAACGGTAATACCGTACTCAGCCAGCTCAAGCGCCCAGGTTTTGGTGCAGCCGATCAGCGCCGCCTTGGATGCTGAATAGCTTGTGCGCCCTGCCTTGCCGCCTGCTGCGCGACTGGCAATGTTCACAATCCGGCCTTCACGACGCACCTTCATTGATTCCACAAAGGCCTGTGTGACCTGAACGGCAGCACGCAGATTGACATCATAAGACTGATACAGGGACGACAGATTCACTTGACCCAGGTTCTCGGCCAGGACGATACCCGCGTTGTTGACCACGGCATCCACCGGGTATTTCTCGCGGATCATGCGCAGCATTTCTTCGGTGTGGCCCGCATCATTCAAATCACATTGATACAGAAAGCCCGGAAAGTCAATATCACTGACCTGCCTGGCGATGCCTATCACATGGGCGCCGGCATCGCTCAGGCGGCGGGTAATGGCCCATCCTATGCCTTTGGTAGCACCGGTTACAAGGACGCACTTATTTTTCAATGGACTCTCCTGGGTGTTCAATGTGAACCGGAACGCGCCTGGCCAGCGCACACAGCAGTTCGTAGGCAATTGTACCCGCCGATGCCGCAACATCGTCGATGTGCGGGCCATCATTGCCCCACAGGGTCACCCAGTCGCCGACAGCGGCATCGGGTATCGGATCCAGATCAATAGTGAGCATATCCATTGAGACGCGCCCGGCCAGCTGGGTTGCCACGCCATTGACCGACGCCGGTGTCCCCGACGGCGCGCTGCGCGGATAGCCGTCAGCATAGCCACAGGCCACCACGCCAATACGCATATCGCGCGTAGCGGTATAGGTAGACCCGTAACCCACGCTCTGTCCCTCTTTCACATGCTGGATGGAAAGCAGACGCGCCTGCAGCGTCATGGTCTGACGCAGGCCGAACTCCTGGCCGGTGGTATTGGCAAAAGGCGAAGAGCCATACAGGCAAATGCCGGGGCGCACCCAGTTGTCAGCGGCAGAAACTGCAAGTTGCGGGTACCGTAGAACCGCAGCCGAATTGCACAGACTGATACTGCCTGCTCTATCGCCCACTGTATCGCGAAATAGCTGTACAGGTCCGTCGACTGCCCCCTGCGCGCCATCGGCATCAGCAAAATGCGTCATAAAGCCAATCCGCCCGACTTTGCCTTGCTGCTGCAACGCCAGTAGATCCTGATGAGCGTCGGCAAACTGCTGCGGCGCAAAGCCCAGCCGATTCATGCCCGTATTGATTTTCAGAAAGACATCCAGCGGCCCCGCCAGTGTGCTTGCCTGCAGCATGCGGATCTGGTCAGGATGGTGAATGGTGCTGACGACGCGGTTTTGCTGCAATACCGGCAAATCCCCTGGCTCGAAGAAACCTTCGAGTAAAAGCAGCGGCCCCTGCCAGCCGGCGTCGCGACAGCGGACAGTCTCTTGCAAATCCAGCATGGCAAGACCATCGGCCTGGGAAAAACCGGCGATGGCGGTTTCCAGTCCGTGACCATAGGCGTTGGCCTTGATGACGGCCCAGATATGGGTCGCTCCGGCCTGCGCTGCCGGCGTGCCGCCATGGCCGCCGGCCGGCGCTTGTCGCGCATTGTCAAGGTATTGCCGGATAATGCTCAGATTATGCGACATGGCCTGCTGTGATATCAATGCCCGGATGGGACGCGGCATGGTGTGGCTCCACTAGTCAAATTCATCGTACTTGAACGATCAGCATAAATTATAATCATTGCATCACTACATTAGCGCGTATTCATGTCCGTCGATCATTATGAGAATTTTCCGGTAGCTTCCATCCTCCTGCCGCGACGCCTGCGCACTGCGGTCA
The DNA here is from genome assembly GCF_002810445.1 of Advenella sp. S44. Taxonomy (GTDB): domain Bacteria; phylum Pseudomonadota; class Gammaproteobacteria; order Burkholderiales; family Burkholderiaceae_B; genus Advenella. Next base: position 36,001 of record NZ_NEXS01000009.1, read on the forward strand.
CGGCTATCTATGCCTTCGCCCGTCAAGCAGACGATATTGCCGACGAAGGCCGGGCCAGCGCCCAGGAACGCCTGGCCCAGCTTGATGCCTTTGACCGGGCCGTGCTTCATATGCAGCAAAATCAGTTCTCGGCCACGCAATTTGAAAATGTGCCCCAGGCGCTTTTTCTTGCCCTGCAGCGCGAAATGCGCCTGCACGGGCTGCCGGTCACGCCGCTGCGCGACCTGCTGGTAGCATTCCGGCAGGATGTTATGCATCAGCCCTTCCAGAACGATACGGACCTGATGAACTACTGCCGCTACTCTGCCGATCCGGTCGGACGGATACTCCTGCACCTGTATCGCGAGACAGACGAATCCTCGTTGCAACTGTCCGATAAGATCTGCAGCGCGCTGCAACTGATCAACTTCTGGCAGGATATCGCCATTGATACCCCGCGCCATCGATATTATTTGCCGGCAGACCGGCTGGCCGCCTACGGCATGAGCCATGCCGACCTGGCCAACCGGCAACTGAATCGCCACTGGCCACAGTTAATGCAGGAAAATACCGCGTTTGCACGTAGAATACTGCTTGCCGGTGCGCCGCTGTGTACACGTCTGCATGGCCGGCCGGGCCTGGAGCTGCGCATGATCGTCCAGGGTGGCCTGCGCATACTGGAAAAAATAGACGCCGTTGCGGGCGACGTCTTTGACCACCGACCAACACTGAATAAAAAAGACTGGGCCCTGATAGCGTGGCGCAGCGTACGAAACAATTATTATGACACCTGACCAGTATTGCCAAGAGAAAGCGGCGCGTAGCGGATCGAGCTTTTACTACGCCTTCCTGTTTCTTCCCGTGCAGCAGCGACGCGCCATCACGGCCGTGTATGCGTTTTGCAGGGAAGTGGACGACGTGGTGGATGAATGCACCGACCCCTCGGTCGCCCGCATCAAGCTGGCCTGGTGGAGCAAGGAAATACACAAGCTGTTCGAGGGGCACGCCGAGCACCCTGTTGCGCAGGCGCTGCAGCCGCACCTGTGTCCTTTTGGACTGCAGCAAGCGCAATTTCAGGCCATTATCGATGGCATGGAGATGGATCTGGACCAGACGCGCTATATGGACTGGCCCGGCCTGCGCAAGTACTGTTGGCACGTGGCGGGCGTGGTAGGCCAGCTGTCGGCGCAAATTTTTACCTACAATAACGAGGACACGCTGGCCTATGCCGAAAAGCTTGGCCTGGCACTGCAAATGACCAACATCATTCGCGACGTAGGCGACGATGCGCGGCGCGGGCGCATTTATCTGCCCATTGATGACCTGCAAAAGCACAACGTCAAGGCAGCCGATATTCTGAACAGCCGGGAAACGGACGACTTTCGCGCCCTGATGGCGTTCCAGACTGTCCGGGCCCGCCAGCTATACCAGGAAGCGGCACAGCTGCTGCCTGAACAAGACCGGCGTGCACAGCGCCCGGGGCTGATGATGGCGGCCATTTATTACACCCTGCTTTGTGAAATCGAAAAAGACGGCTGGCCGGTGCTGACAAGCCGCATCTCCCTGACGCCCTTGCGCAAACTGCTTATCGCCTGGAGGATCTGGGTAGGCGGCGGCAAAGGTTTTATCCGCAAGATGCGTGGGCTGGATGTCCCTGGCGCCTGATCACGCCGGGCGGCGCGTTGCCGTCGTTGGCGCCGGATGGGCTGGCCTGGCCGCCGCCTTTACACTCAAACGCGCCGGCTGGCATCCTCAGGTTTTCGAGCAGTCTCCGGTACTGGGGGGCCGCGCCCGCAAGGCGGTAATACCGCGTCGCGGCGTGACACTGGACAATGGCCAGCACCTGATGCTGGGCGCCTATCGTCATGTCCTTGAGCTGATGCGGGACATCGGTGTCAATAGCGAACATGCCCTGCTGCGATTGCCATTACAACTGACAACCCTGGATGGCTCGTTAAGTCTGATGGCCAACATGAAGCATCCGGGGCCGCTCCGGTTGCCACTGGCCTTGCTTAACATGAAGGGCGTGAGCGCCGGCCACAAATACCGCCTGTTTCGGGCGCTATTGCAACTGCAATGGTCCGCCTGGCGCGTAGCGCCTGGCACGACAGTACTGGCGTGGCTGCAAGCGCATCGCCAGCCAGCTGCATTAATTCGTCTTTTCTGGGAACCATTGTGCATTGCGACCCTGAACACGCCCATTGCCGATGCCTGCATGCGTCTGTTTGCCGTCGTGCTCAGGGACAGTCTGGCCAGCGACGCTAAAGCCAGTGATCTGCTTGTTCCTCGGGTCGATCTGAGTGCACTGTGGCCAGAAGTGCTGGCGCCCGAGCTGTCTATTCATCTCAACACTCCTGTGCGCGGCTTAAGCCTCGCACCTAGTGGCTATCGATTGCACACTGACGGCCAGAATCGAACAAATCCGTGCGATACAGGGCAACACGATCCTGACGGGCATCGCGATGCCGGCGATGGACGCCTGGACTTTGATGCCGTCATACTTGCCGCTCCGCCCCCCATTTGCCGGCGCCTGCTGTCGCAACTAATGCATAGCAATAACGTAAATAAAAGCACCGAGTCTATCGTTCAGGACAATACAGATGAGAACAGGGACGGAACATGCCGCGAGCCCGGGCCCACGACGGCGGCAAAATCAGCGCTGCTCGAACAACTGAGTGCCTTTCGGTATCACGCCATTGCCACACTGACAATTTTCCTGGAAGCGCCTTTTCCACTGCCGGACAGCATGTATATGCTCAAGGAAAATCGAAAGGCGGGATTTGATGGACAATGGCTGTTTAACCGCAGTGCATTCATGCATCCGGTCACCGCTGCGCAGACGATCCGCGAAAAAGATACAGACGCAACGACTCAACACAACGGCGCGACACCCCATGCGATTTGCATTGTCATCAGTCATGCAGATCATCTGATCGGAACAGACCGGAACACGATTGCCGACGCCATTCTGTCCCAGGTACGCAGCCAAATGCCCCAGGGTGTCGCATTGCCGCAAGTATTGGGCTATGAAATGATCATGGAAAAACGGGCGACCTTTGCCGCCACGCCTGGCCTGGGCCGGCCAGAGAACATCACGCCCTGGACGGGGCTGTTTCTCGCAGGCGACTGGACCAATACCGGCTATCCCGGCGTGCTGGAGGGTGCCGTCATGAGTGGCCTGGCGGCGGCCAAAGCGGCTCAGACAACTGGCAGCCATCGCCAACCGGACTAGCGGTGATTGCTGATGTCCCGGCAACTATTGCCGGGCAGTACGCCTGCGTTTTGGACCCATTAATGTTGCACGCTCATGCGTTTCGGTGGCAAGGCGCTGCCGCACCCGCATCAGGTCCTTCCAGCCGATATATCCGATCAACGAACCATCGGTGCGCGAGACAACAGGCAAATGAGCGACATTGGCATGCACCAGCTTATCGACCAATCCCGCCAGATATTCATCAGGATAGGCAAGCGTGATTCTGGCGCCCTGCAGCAGCTCGCCCAGGCTCTGGTTGCGGTGCCTGCCGGCTCGCCGCCAGGCCAGGACCGATGGCGGGTCCACAATGCCAAGCACATTGCCTTGCTGGTCTACCACCGGAAAGCTCGGGTGGCGGGTTTGGGGCGATGTCAGAAAACGCACCGCGCCGTGCAGCGTCATGGCTGCCGGGACACTAATCACGTCTGAGGTCATGACATCTCTCACATGCGTCAGTTCGAACGGATCAACCCGATATTCGCGCACAATGTGGTGACCACGTCGAGCAATCTTTTCAGTGAGAATGGAACGCTTCATCAGCAGTACAGTCATTGCATGCGCTGTCACGCAAGCCACGATCAGGGGCAACAGCGCTTGAACGTTGCCCGTGAGCTCGACGGCAAAAAAAGTGGCTGTGAGCGGCGCACGCATGGTCCCGCCCATCATGGCCGCCATGGCCAGCAATGCCCAGAAACCAGGACTGGCATCCGGCAGAAATCCGCCCAGTGCCGCTCCCATTGCCCCGCCCATAATCAACAGCGGCGCCAACACGCCGCCCGATGTGCCTGAGCCGAGCGCGACCGACCAGATGACGGCCTTGACAACCAGCAGTGTGATCGCTGCCACTCCCAGCATCTGGCCGTCGAGCATCGCCGATATGTTTTCGTAGCCAACGCCAAGTGCGCGCGGATCAATTAATCCGCCAATGCCCACGACCAGCCCGCCGATCATGGGCCACCACATCCAGTGTATGGGCAGTCGCTGAAAGCCATCTTCACAGGCATACACCAATTGCGTAAGCAGGCCCGAAAGCAAACCAGCCGCGATACCGATGGCAATCCAACCTGCGAAACCGGCCAGAGTGGTCAGCATCGCTCCGTCAAAGGGAAACAGCGGCTCGCCCATTCCAAGCAGGCTGCGTCCCAGTTGAGCAACAGTAGCGGCAACAACAACCGGGATAAAACTGCGCGGACTCCATTCGAACAATAACAGTTCGACGGCAAGCATGATTGCTGCAATGGGTGTTCCAAATACAGTTGTCATACCCGCTGCAGCGCCGGCAACCAATAGCGTTTTGCGCTCGTTATCCGAAACCGGCAGAGCCTGCGCAATCAGTGAACCAATCGCACCCCCTGTCATGATGATCGGCCCCTCGGCTCCAAAAGGCCCGCCCGTACCAATGGCAATCGCCGACGACAACGGTTTGAGCACCGCCACTTTGGCATCCAGGCGCGAGCGGCCCAGCAAAATCGCTTCAATCGCTTCTGGAATACCATGCCCGCGGATTTTTTCGCTGCCGTAACGGGCGATCAGTCCGATCAGCAGCGAGCCGATCACGGGAATACCTACCGCCCACAGTCCCAGGGAAGCATCCTCAAGCCGCAGTTCGGCAAACGAAAATTGTCCGAAATAGGCCAGATTGGTGCACAACCGGATCAACTGCAGTAGCAACAGGCCGGCGCACATCGCCGCGATAGCAACCGGCAAGGCAATGGCAATGACGAAAAGGACTCGCTTATCCGTTGAAAAATCGCTGAGCTGTCGATTACGGATGTGTTTGATAGTCATGAAGTTGAGACAGAGATAAAAGGCAGATCGAGAAAGAAAAAAAGAGACGGATATATCAAGGAGCCCGATAAAAAAAGGAATTCCGATACAAAAAGGAGCCGGATAAAAAATAACGGGCAAGGGCCGTGACACGGATATAGGACATGAGCCGTGCCACTGGATGTGATTCAAGAATCAGATTGGCATAAATTTCCAGAAGCGCGTAATTATATCGTATTACGATATAATAATTCAACCTGCATCTGATACACTGCGCAATTGCGTATGTACGCTTCCTGTTTACATTGGACCCGCAACGTTCCTTGCCTGGATTCCTTGCCTGGGCACCCTGTTGCGTACCCTGCTTGTATTCCTTCACCTCAACAGTTACGATCCACTGCCATGCCTGACGACTCGCTTGACCAATCCGATTACACAGCCCTGGCGGAATTTCGTTATCTGATACGGTGTTTTCTGCAGTTTAGTGAAGAGCGCGCAAAGTCTGTGGGACTGACGCCAAGACAACACCAGGCGCTGCTGGTCATCAAAGGATACGGAAAGGGAGCACCGGTGACAGTCGGCACTCTGGCCGACCGCTTGCGGATAAAACACCATAGCGCAGTGGAATTGGCAAGTCGATTGGCTGAAAGCCATCTTATCGAGCGGCTCACAGACCAAGCGGATCAGCGCAAAGTGCTATTGCAACTGACATCGCGAGCCGAGCAACACTTAGCGGCACTGTCGGCGGCGCACAGAGACGAACTCTCGCGCATCAAGCCCATGCTCAGTCGGGTACTGGACACCGGAAACAGCGAATCATAAGAATTGCGGCAACCGCCAGCTCCGGCTCTTGCGCATCATAGTCACTCACACAGTGGCGTCGGGGCCGGCCACCTTCCTGCTACCTTTCGTGCCCGTTCACTGCCATTGCCCGGCCACGTCGAAGTCACTACGGATTCATAGGACGTTGCAGCCGTTGTGATGCCACCGGCAAAGCTTGCGATGTCTGCATCTGCGACTACACACCACGGAATTACGTCATGATTTTTTTTGGTCTGGTCGTATTGCCATAGGCGGCATATTGCCCTGCTGTGGACGGGGTGACACAAGAAAAGGGACAAAACGGTATAAATACAGGGCGAAGGCGATTATCCAGGCCAGCGCAGCCAAGTGCAACATAGGCATGCTCAGCGCAGGCAGCATCAGCGCAGCCAATCGCACCAAGGTGGCGATGAAAATCAGCAGATAACTGCATACCATTAAACGATCCGCCTTCAGTGCACGTCCGGTATGGCCCAGCGCTGTACGCGTGATCATGCCGATAATCATAATGGAAAAACCGCCCATGGCAATCACGTGCACATATACGGCCTGCCGTGCGAGAAATGTTGGTCGCCAGCCCAGGAAATAGCAGGCGGCAAGCAGCAAACCGGCACCCATGAAAAACCAGGCGAGGTACAGTACCCACAACAATGGCACACGCACCACACGCAGTGGTTTCCACTGAACAAGCTGATAAAGCGCCGTGGCGCCGGCTGTTGCTGCACCGGCCGCCAGCAGATAATCGACCTGCACGACAACGCCCAGGATGGCTACGCCACAGGCCACCAGTTGCAATAAACCAGAACGTTCATGCGCAGGCATTTCCAGGTCCGCGATCGCGCGGGTGGCAAAGAACGGAATAACCCGGCGTGCGATCAGCAAAGCAATAAACACCATGCAAAGAATGCCGATTTGCATGAAGCCCGTAAGCAGCACTACCCGGCCCTGGCTTACGGCCAGAAGATATAAAAAATCACTCAGTCCAAGTGCAAGCATCATCACGGGCAAAATATAGTTTCGTTTATTGCGCGCCTTGAAAATCACCCGCCAGAGCGCCACCGCTGCAGCCAGGTAAAACAGCGTATCGCAAACCATTGCAACAATGAATGCAGGCTGGCCCGGCACCAGAAATGCCAGCCGCGCCACCAGCCAGCACAGGGTCAGCATGCCCAGCGCGCGCCCCCTGATCGGATTGATACCGGTCCAGGTGGCGCTGGCCGTTGTCAAAAAACCCACTGCGATTGTGGCAACAAAGCCCCACAGCATTTCATGGGCATGCCACCATACCCCACCCAGCTGCCCCCTGAGCAAGTGCGGCATAAAAATCCAAATGGCAACAGAAATAAGCGCCCACGCCGCGCCTGCAATATACAAGGGGCGAAATCCAAGGGATAAAAATGCGGCAGAAGAAAAACGCGGCTGTACAGGAATGGATGCGTGCATGAGAATCCGCCATGGTCAGGACAATAATATGTAAATTATATACATGTTTTTAGAAAAACCGGCCTACTCTTGCACTTGGCCTTGTCCAAGGTCAAAAAAAGGGGTTCCAATCGCTGCACGATACGCAGGTACTCGGATACTGCGCAACAACAGAAAAAGACCATGACCCCGCCGAATCGCGTTTGCAAACAGGGACTTATCAAGCCGAGCGCATATCTCAATTAAAAAAGGCCGATCCATCGGATCGGCCTTTTTACTTGCTAACGCCGGTACGGCGGCAGCTCGCTCATCGCAGCAGTCAGGATAGCGCGCGCGCCTTGATATAGTCGCGTATCGCTTCAACGTCGTTGTCCATAATGACCACTTTTTGCGGCATATCAGCCAGTGCCTTCAGATGGTCGGGAACGGGTACTTGCTGGCCGGTAGCCTCAAGAATTGTCTCACCGAATTTGACAGGTAACGCGGTCTCCAGTACCAACATGGGAATGCCGTCCTCGACAAACTGACCAGCCACTTTCACGCCATCGGCCGTGTGTGGATCAATCAGAATGCCAGACTCCTGCTGCACCTGGCCAATAGTGTTCAGACGATCCGCATGCGTGCTGCTGCCGCCGACAAAGCCAAACTCTTCGGTAAAGCGGGCTTTTTCTGCAGACAGATCAAATGCCCCCTCCTGCTCCAGCTTTTTCCACGTAGCGGCCAGACGCTTGGCATCCCGCCCGAGCACATCGAACACAAAACGCTCGAAATTGGAGGCCTTGGAAATATCCATGGACGGGCTGGAGGTGGCCAACGTTTCCGCACTGACCCGGGGCCGATAAATACCGGTACGGAAAAACTCTTCCAGCACATTATTCTCGTTGGTTGCCAGAACCAGGCGATGGATAGGCAGGCCCATGCGGCGCGCGAAATGGCCGGATAAGATATTGCCGAAATTGCCAGACGGCACGGTAAACGACACCTTGTGATCCGATACGTCGACGCCGTCATTGACTGCAGCATCGGTGCTGCGCAGCCAGGCCCAGAAATAGTACACAATCTGCGCACAAATACGCGCCCAATTAATGGAGTTGACCGCGCCCAGATGATAGTTTGTCTTGAACGAGACATCGCCGGCCAGCGCCTTGACGATATCCTGGCAATCATCGAATACGCCCTTGACCGAGATATTATGGATATTTTCATCCATTAGCGAATACATTTGCGCACGCTGAAAGGCGCTCATGCGTCCATGCGGTGAGAGCATGAAGACGGATACCCCCAGTTTGCCACGCATGGCGTATTCTGCCGCAGAACCGGTGTCGCCCGATGTGGCGCCCAGAATGTTCAGCTTGCGGCCTTCACGCGCCAATACAAACTCGAAAACCTGGCCCAGGAACTGCATCGCCAGGTCCTTGAAAGCCAGTGTCGGCCCCTCGGACAAGCCAACCAGCGTCATGGATTTGTTCAACGGCTTGAGCGGAACAATCTCGCTGCCGGAAAAGACCGATTCGTTATAGGCCGCCTTGCAAATGCGTTCCAGATCGGTACGCGCAATGTCATCAATGTACAGGCTCAGTATTTCCGTCGCCAGCTCGGCATACGACAGCGAACGCCACAGTTCGAGCTGCTTGGCGCTGACCGAAGGAATACTTTCAGGCACCGCCAGACCTCCATCCCGCGCCAGACCTTCCAGAAGGATTTCGGAAAATGAAACCGGGCTCATACCGCCGCGGGTGGAAATGTATTTCATTATTGCTCCGTTATTGCGGCGTCCCACGCCGCAAACGTGAAGGCACGACCGCTTGGCTTGCCGATCGTGCCGGTCAGATCCGTCAGTCCAGATGTTCCAGGCGGATACGCGTAATGGACGAATGCACGAACGGCATGGCCTCTATGGTCTTAATCGCGGTATTGACATCGCCTTCCCGCGCCTGGTGTGTCAGGAAAATAATGATGGCGCGATTTTCACCGTCCTGCTCCTGCATCATGGAATTGATGGAGATCCGGTGGTCTGCAAGAATTCGCGTCAGGTCTGCAAGAACGCCGGAACGGTCTTCCACCGATAGTCGCAAATAGTAGCTGGTACGCACATCTTCCATATTCAGGATCGGCGTATCGGACAGCGCTTCCGGCTGGAAGGCCAGATGAGGCACCCGATTGCCGGGATCGGACGTATGCAAGCGGGTCACATCGACCAGATCAGCAACTACGGCCGAAGCCGTGGCTTCAGAGCCGGCGCCCGGGCCGTAGTAAAGCGTATCGCCCACCGCATCGCCGTTGACAACGACCGCATTCATCGCGCCTTCCACATTGGCGATCAGCCGCTTGGCCGGCACCAGTGCCGGATGCACGCGCAATTCAATGCCCTGGTCGCGACGTCGCGAAATGCCAAGCAGCTTGATGCGATAGCCCAATCTTTCGGCATAGACAATATCCTGCTGATCCAGTTCGGTAATGCCTTCAATATGCGCCTTGCTGAACTGGATGGGAATACCAAACGCCAGTGACGCCATTAATGCCAGTTTATGGGCGGCGTCAATGCCTTTGACATCGCCTGCCGGATCTGCCTCGGCATAGCCCAGTTGCTGAGCCTGTGCCAGCACGGTCTCGTACGGCAGGCCGTGATCGCGCATTTGCGACAAAATAAAATTGGTGGTGCCATTAATAATCCCGGCCAGCCATTGAATACGATTGGCGGTCAGCCCTTCGCGGATCGCCTTGATAATGGGAATGCCGCCTGCCACCGCTGCTTCGAACGCGACCATGACCCCTTTTTTGCTGGCCAGGGCGAAGATTTCATTGCCATGCAGGGCAAGCAGCGCCTTGTTGGCCGTTACCACATGCTTGCCGTTTTCAATGGCAGCCAGCACCAGCTCGCGTGCCAGTGTCGTGCCGCCGATCAACTCCACGACAATATCCACCTCGGGATCGGCCACCAGCCCCGCCATATCGTTGCTGACAGGCACTTTGTCGCCGAATACGGCCACTGCCTTGGCAGGCGTGCGCGTTGCCACTTTGGACACGACAATCTGGCGCCCGGCGCGACGTGAAATTTCTTCTGCATTGCGCGTCAACACCGCATAGGTGCCACTGCCCACAACCCCAAAACCGAGTAAACCTACCTTCATTGGATTCATTTTTTCAGGAACCCGTCTTTTTTGAACATTTCTTTAATTCCTCTGATTGCCTGGCGCGTGCGTTGTTCGTTCTCGATCATGGCAAAGCGCACATGGTCGTCGCCCAGGTCGCCAAAACCGATACCCGGCGATACCGCCAGCTTGGCATCGGCCAGCAGTTTTTTGGAAAATTCCAGTGATCCCATTGCCTTGTACGGTTCGGGGATCTCGGCCCAGATGTACATGGCCGCCTTGGGGATTTCAACCATCCAGCCGGCATCATGCAGACCCTTGACCAGTACATCGCGGCGATTCTTGTAGTGCGCGACCACCTCGGCCACACATTCCTGTGGGCCTTCCAGCGCAGCAATGGAGGCCACCTGGATGGGCGTAAACGTACCGTAATCATGGTAGCTTTTCATACGGGCCAGTGCATTGACCAACTCCGCATTGCCCACCATGAAGCCCACACGCCAGCCTGCCATATTGTAGCTTTTACTCATCGTGAAAAACTCAACGGCCACTTCCTTGGCGCCCGGCACCTGCATGATAGACGGCGGCTGGTAGCCGTCAAAGGTGATATCGGCATAGGCCAGGTCATGCACAACTAGAATATCATGCTCTTTGGCCAGCTTAACCACCCGCTCGAAAAACGGCAAGTCGACACATTGCGCGGTCGGATTGCTGGGAAACCCAAGGATGATCATTTTCGGCTTGGGAATGGATTCGCGCACGGCGCGCTCGATTTCCTCGAAAAAATCCAGCCCTTTTTTCATGGGTATGGAACGAATGTTGGCGCCGGCGATCACCGCGCCGTAAATATGTATCGGATAGCTGGGATTGGGCACCAGCACCGTGTCGCCCTTGTCGAGCGTTGCAAGCATCAGGTGGGCCAGCCCCTCTTTGGAACCGATGGTCACGATGGCTTCGCGGTCCGGATCCAGAATGACGTTATAACGGCGCGAATACCAGTCGGAAATTGCCTTGCGCAGGCGCGGAATGCCTTTGGATACTGAATAGCCATGCGTATCGGGACGGATTGTGGCCTCAACCATTTTGTCCACGATATGCTTAGGTGTGGGACCGTCCGGATTGCCCATGGACATATCGATAATATCCTCGCCACGCCGGCGCGCCGCCATTTTCAGCTCGCCGGTAATGTTGAACACATAAGGGGGGAGCCTTTCTATACGTGGGAAGTTTCTCATGACGGACCTGGAAGGAGTGAAGGAACAAATTTAGGATGAAACCAGTAAATCTAGCCTATATAAGACCGTACGGCAAACGATTTTGCCCATGCACGCAAAAAATTTGCAATGGCGCTGTCGTTGCAGTACAAAAAAGGAAAGGTTTGGGCGATGGTGCGCGCCCCGGCATGCCGGGCGCTCATCCTGAGGTCGCACCCGCCCGCAGGGCCTGCAAGCAACACAGCCTGGCAAGGCGCTTGCACATGGTACAAAATATCTGAGTACCACTATCACATATATGAAATACAGTTAGAATAAGATAAACGCACAAGGAGTCTTTGTGGAACTGAAACGAGAACAGCCAACAGCACTTAATACAGTCACCCGCTATGGGGACCAATTTATCGAAGTCAACGAGGTCAAATACACCCACGCCATTGCATTTCGCCCTGAAGGCGCAATCCGCCAATGGGGCGTGATAGCCGTTAGCGATATCACGACAGATCAATTGATTCTGGCCGCAGATATGCGTAAGGTCCAAGGCGATGCCATCGACTTTCTAGAAGACGATGCCCCAAGCGTCAAATTTAAGAACACACCCGAAATTTTGCTCGTAGGCACTGGCTCGCGCCAGCACTTTCTGCCCGCTGCCGTGACCGGGCCGCTACTGGCCGCGCGAATTGGCGTCGAAGCCATGGACTCAAAGGCAGCGGCACGCACCTATAATGTACTGATGGCTGAAGGCCGCAATGTTGCTGTGGCGTTGATGCTCAGCGAAGGAGAATAAAATGACAAATCCCCCCACAATTGGTAAAAAAGCGCCCGCTTTCAAGGCTGACAGCCAGCTGGGACCGGTTACACTGGCCGGTCTGAAAGGCAAAAATGTTGTACTGTATTTTTATCCGAAGGACAACACGCCGGGATGCACAACCGAGACCCAGGGTTTTCGGGATGCGCTAAGCGACTTTGAAAAAGAAAATACCGTCGTGCTGGGCGCGTCGCGCGATTCGCTCAAAAGCCACGAAAATTTTGCGACAAAGCTGAACGTGACCTTCGCCCTGCTATCCGATCCTGATGAAACGCTGTGTACACAATACGACGTTATCAAGATGAAGAATATGTACGGCAAGCAGGTGCGCGGCATTGAGCGCAGCACCTTTCTTATCGATGCCAGCGGCAAGCTTGTGCAGGAATGGCGCAAAGTCAAAGTCCCCGGTCATGTTGAGGCCGTCCTTGACGCGGTGCGCACGCTGAATGCCGCACAACAGGATTAGTCCCGACCGGGCTCCGCGAGGTACCCCTTTCCATGGCGCAACCGCGCGTGGAACAACAGCCATGTGAGAAACTATCTATGCCACTTCCAAAGCTGCCTGCCAAACCTGCCGACATCCTGGACATGACAGGAATGCCGGTTCCAAAAGCCTCCAGGGAAGACTCCGCAGCGACGGCGCCCCGCGAACGCAAGCGCCGCAAGCAAGATGCAACCGGTACGGTGGCAAGCACCGAAGCGGCCAATGCAACCGATTATGGCCAACAGGATGCCAGTCAGGCCGAACCAGCCAGCAGCACTGTGCCGGCCACCGGCACAGCGCCGCAGGCGCTCGCCGACGTTGCCAAAGCGGCGTCGCCCGAGCCTCAAACACGCGAGCAGGCCGGCACCCGGGCTCGCCGGACCACTGCGCGCAAAGCAGAGACCGGCGACGCCTCTGCGGTCTCGGGAAAGTCGGGTAGTACGCGCGGCGCACCTGTGCGGGCAGCAAATACCGCCGGCACCAACGGGCTGTCAAAACTGTTTGTTCTTGATACCAATGTGCTGTTGCATGATCCCACGTCGATCTTTCGCTTTGAAGAGCATGATATTTTCCTGCCCATGATGACGCTGGAAGAGCTGGACCATCATAAGAAAGGCATGACGGAAGTGGCTCGCAACGCGCGGCAGGTCAGTCGATCGCTGGATGCGCTTGTCGCAGAAACGCAAGACGTTCTCAAGGGAATGGCACTCAACGCCCTGGGCCACAAGGACGCCACCGGCCGCCTGCTGTTTCAGACGCAGAATATGGAAGGCCGCCTTCCGGTAGATTTGCCCAATGGCAAGGCCGACAACATGATACTGGGTGTCGTTCAAACCCTGCATCGCGAGCAGCCGCAACGTCAGATCGTGCTGGTGTCCAAAGACATCAATATGCGGCTTAAGGCGCGAGCGCTGGGACTGGAAGCCGAAGATTACCTGAACGATCATTCGCTGGAAGATTCGGACCTGCTGTATGAAGGCGCCATGTTGCTGCCAAACAACTTCTGGACCAAGCATGGCAAAGATGTTGAATCCTGGATACAGGGCGGCACCACTTTCTACAAGATCAAGGGTCCGCTGTGCGCCGACTTTGTCGTCAACCAGTTTGTCTATCTTGAAGGCGACTCGCCACTGTACGCGCAGGTTCGCGAGGTCAATGGAAAAACAGCTGTACTGGCGACCTTGCGCGACTATACGCACAAGAAAAACAACGTCTGGGGCGTGACCGCACGCAACCGAGAGCAAAATTTTGCGCTCAACCTGCTGATGAATCCCGACATTGACTTTGTTTCGCTGCTAGGCCAGGCGGGCACCGGAAAAACGCTGCTGGCCCTTGCCTGCGGCCTGACCCAGGTGCTCGAAACCAAGCGCTATACCGAGATCATCATGACCCGTGTGACAGTACCCGTGGGCGAAGATATCGGCTTTCTGCCAGGCACCGAAGAAGAGAAAATGCAGCCATGGATGGGAGCGCTTGAAGATAACCTGGAGTTTCTCAATACCGGCAGCAAAAACGACGGTTCATCCGGAGAGTGGGATCGTAGCGCCAGCAAGGAGGTGGTCAAATCGCATATCAAGATCAAATCGCTGAACTTCATGCGTGGTCGAACCTTCCTGAATAAATACCTCATCATCGACGAAGCGCAGAACCTGACGCCCAAGCAGATGAAAACGCTGATCACCCGGGCCGGACCGGGTACCAAGATCATCTGCCTGGGAAATATCGCACAAATCGATACACCGTACCTGACCGAAGGCAGTTCGGGTCTGACCTATGTGGTTGATCGCTTCAAGGGCTGGCCCCATTCGGGCCATATCACGCTGCAAAAAGGCGAGCGCTCTCGCCTGGCCGACTATGCCGCAGATGCGCTTTAGCGTGAGTTGACTCGGCCTGTCAGAAGGCAAAGGCCGGTGGCACCATTCCAAAATGAGATAAGCCACCGGCTTTTTAATGGGCTCCGGCTTTTTTGACCGGTCCCTGTTTTTAAATGGATCCGTGTTTTTAATGGATCCGTACTTTTCTAACGAGCCCCGTTTCTTAATAGATTCCTGCTTTTCTAACAAGTCCCGGTTTTCGGGGCGGACAGATCCCTGCGCGGACTAGGTTCGGTATATTGCTGGGGCGCCTTTTCTTGTTTGTGTAGGTATTCGGCTTTTTTAACGACAGGCCAATACCTCACTTGAGGTTTAAGGTGATTTTACCGAATGTGCATTCCTTTATGCCAGGCGTTAGTCGGCAGGCTACGGATTGCCGACGCAAATCGGCCTGTGAGCCAGTCATATCCAGTCCTGCCGACAAACAGTCAGGCGCGGGCAAGACCGTTTATACCGCTATAACCGTGCCGTAACATCACGGGATATGCTAAGCGATTACGCCCAACGCCTTACCGATGCGTGCGGAATCGGACGCAGGATTGAGTACAATAGGCGCAACCCTTTAACCCCTAACCGTAGACCCCCGCAATGTCCCAGTCCCTGCTTCGTTTTCTGAAAATAGATCGCTTCACCCTGCTGCTGATTATCGCCGTAATTATTGCATCTGTATTACCGGCCCACGGCAAGGGGATGCCGATAGCAGAGCTGATCACTAATCTGGCCATTGCGCTGCTGTTTTTCCTGCACGGTTCACGCCTGTCGCGTCAGGCCATTATTGCCGGTGCGACGCACTGGCGACTGCACCTGGTCATTTTTTCCTGCACATTCATTCTTTTTCCGCTGCTGGGCATTGTGCTGCGGCCGGTGCTTGAACCTATGTTAACGCCAGATTTGTACAAGGGCGTGCTATACCTGTGCGTCTTGCCGGCAACCGTGCAGTCAGCCATCGCCTTTACCTCCATCGCGCGCGGCAATATTCCCGCAGCGGTATGCAGCGCTTCGTCCTCCAGCATACTGGGCATTTTCATCACACCCATGCTGGTTAATTTACTGATTACCGATAGCAACGCGACGGCAGATCCCCAGCATGCGCTTGAGGCCATATGGCTAATCACCCTGCAGTTGCTAGTTCCCTTTGCGCTTGGACATTTCAGCCGCCCATGGACGTCCGCGTTTATCGGCAGGCATGGCTCGCTGATGAAATTTGTGGATCAGGGTTCGATTCTGCTGGTGGTGTATGTTGCCTTTTCCGAAGCGGTCAATGAAGGGCTCTGGCACGAAACACCAATAGCTGCCCTTATTGCAGTAGTGGTCGCCAGCGTCCTGCTGCTGGCGGTTGTGCTGGTTCTGACATCGCTGATTGGTCGGCTCATGGGCTTTTCCCTCGAAGACCGTATCACACTTGTGTTCTGTGGATCGAAAAAGAGTCTGGCCAGCGGCCTTCCCATGGCTCAGGTGCTGTTTGCGGGACAGGCGGTGGGCGCCATTGTTTTGCCTCTGATGATTTTCCACCAGATCCAGCTGATGGTCTGCGCAGTCATTGCCGCCAGACTGAGCAAGCGCCCCGAAGACATTCCTGTCGACAGCGAGGACGAGGCGTTGCTCAGGAAACCGGGCTGACCGGTAACGCATTCTTTGCCACAGGTCTGCGCGGTTATTACCGCCGGAATAAGCACGCGCCCCGACGACATCCCTGTCGATAGCCAGGGCTAGGCATTCCTCAGGAAATCGCGCTGACCGTTAACGCATTCTTTGCGGCGGGCGACACGCTGGAAACACGATTGGCCGCCGGCTATTTAGCTATGGCAGATAATGCATCCCGCCGTTATTCAGCAATAAAACTGTCGCCCGGACCGGCATAGTTCATGAACTTGGTAAATTCGCCGGCAAATGTCAGCCTGACCGTACCGATAGGGCCTGCACGCTGCTTGCCAATAATGACTTCGGCCGAGCCCTTGTCCTGTGTATCAGGGTGATAGACTTCATCTCGATAAATAAATAAAATCAAGTCAGCATCCTGCTCGATCGCACCCGATTCGCGCAGGTCACTCATGATGGGCCGCTTGTTGGTCCGTTGTTCCAGACCCCGATTTAACTGTGACAGCGCAATCACCGGGCATTCCATTTCCTTGGCCAGCGTCTTGAGCGAGCGGCTGATCTCGGAGATTTCCGCGGTACGATTATCGTTTTTTGACAGCGCATTGCCCGACATCAGCTGCAGGTAGTCGACCACGATCAGACCCAGCTTGCCGCACTTGCGCTTTAAACGGCGCGCACGTGAACGCAGCACCAGCGGACTGAGCGCCGGCGACTCGTCAATATAGATTTGCGCCTCCTGCAACAACTGCATGGCGTGGGTCAGCTTGGGCCAGTCTTCGTCCAGTAGCCTGCCGGTTCGCATGCGTTGCTGATCCAGCTTGCCAATGGAGCCAATCATACGCGCTGCCAGCTGCGTGGCTTCCATTTCCATGGAAAACACCGCTACAGGCAGCCCCTCGTCAATGGCCACATGTTCGGCAATGTTCATGGAAAACGACGTTTTACCCATGGCCGGCCGACCTGCCACGATAACCAGCTGTCCGGGATGTAGCCCCGTGGTCTTGCGGTCCAGATCGACAAATCCGGTTGGAATGCCCGACACATCGCCGTGATTGCCCTCCCCCAGCTCCTCAATGCGCTTGAGCACATCGACCAGCAAATCGCCCACTTCCTTGAATTCGCTTCCGGAAGAAGAGCCTTCCGATACTTGCAAGATGCGTGTCTCGGCCTCGTCCAGTAACTGGCGCGCTTCCTTGCCCTTGGGATTGAGCGCCTCGGAGGCGATTTCATCGGCAAAGGTAACCAGCTTGCGCAAAATAGCCCGCTCGCGAACAATCTCGGCATAGCGAATAATGTTGGCGGCAGACGGCGTGTTGCGCGTGAGCGCATCCAGATAGGCCAGCCCGCCAATTTCATCGGACTTACTCTCGAGCACCAGCGACTCGTGCACCGTAATGACATCAGCCGGGCGATCCAGGTTGATCAGTTTTGCGATGTGGTGAAATACCAGCCGATGATCATGACGATAGAAATCGTCTTCGTTGAGCATACCGCTGATATTTTCCAGTTGCGCATTGTCTATGAGCAACCCGCCTAGCACAGACTGTTCGGCTTCAACCGAATGAGGTGGCAGACGCAGGGAATCCAGTTGAGGATCAGGAGCATTCATGGCAGGGAGAACCGGGAAATAGGAAATATGACAATCGGATGTTGAGTAAGCCGCGGCAAAACCGGCACATAACAACCAGACAAAGATGTCATTATACGCAGTTAACCGCCAGGGCGTGAGGCAGGCCCGCAAATACAAAGAGCCGGATTAACCGGCTCTTTGTGGTACTGCTATCGCAGTGAACGTGCAATGGATTACGCCATTTCGCCCACGACATTGACAGTGATGTCAGACACCACGTCAGCGTGCAAATAGACCTGCACCGGGTATTCGCCAACGGCTTTGAAGGCACCGTCAGTCAGGCGAACCTGGCTTTTTTCAACGCCTTCGAAACCAGCTGCCCGCAGGCCAGCAGCGATGTCCATATTGGTAACAGAACCAAACAGACGACCGTCCACACCAGCCTTCTGGCCGATCTGCAGTTTGTAGCCGTTCAGTTTTTCAGCCTGAGCCTGGGCAGCAGCCAGTTTTTCTGCCTGGATTTTTTCCAGCTCGGCGCGACGGGCTTCAAATTCGGCGATTGCAGCTTGTGTTGCACGGCGGGCTTTTTTCTGAGGGATCAGAAAGTTGCGCGCATAACCGTCTTTGACGCGAACCACTTCACCCAGGTTGCCGACATTGACAATTTTCTCGAGAAGAATAACTTGCATGATGGATTTCCTGAATTAGTTGTGGTTATCTGTGTACGGCAACAGAGCCAGAAAGCGCGCACGCTTGATGGCAGTATCCAGCTGACGCTGGTAGTGCGCTTTGGTACCTGTCAGACGTGCAGGAATGATTTTTCCTGTTTCAGTGACGAAATCGCGCAGGGTGTCGATATCTTTATAATCGATTTCTTCAACGCCGGCTGCCGTAAAGCGGCAGAACTTGCGGCGTTTGAACAATGGATTTTGCTGAGGAAACTTACTGCGTTTATCCTTGCCTTTTTTCATGAAAGCCATGATATTGCCTTTTATGTTTGCGAGGGCCGGGCCCTCTGAATTTCAATAGTGAGCGTACCGCTCTGTCCGTTATGCGGGAATGCCTGGTGTAGGCGGCGTGTCCGTTGTTTTCGATCTGCCGGGAAATTCAGCCTGCTGGATATGCAGCACCAGCCTGCTGGAGTTTTTCCTTGTGGGTGCCAGAAACCCGCGTACGCGCATTTCAGCTCCCAGTGGCAGCGAGGCCAGCTTCTGACCCCATTGGCCAATGGCCTTTGCCGGAATCGTCATTTGAACGTGTCGCGGCAGGCCGGCTTCAATCACTTCGGACTCATGCGTCAGGATCAGATCCAGTACCGGCAAACCTGCCGGTGTATGCCTGAGGGCGCCCATTTCCAATATGCGGGCCTGCAGGCTAAGCTGGTTCATGTTGATGCCTGGCGCAGCGCGCCATTAACCCGCGTTTTCCTGTTCTGATGTCTGCTCGGTGGTTGCCTTGCGGGCTTCTTCACGCTCTACAGATTTCATCATGACTGACGCACCGGTGTGAGCCTTGGTGGCCTTGATAACCAGGTGGCGCAGTACAGCGTCGTTATAGCGGAACGCATGCTCAAGCTCATCCAATGCAGCTTGTGAGCATTCGATATTCATGCAGACATAGTGAGCTTTGACCAGTTTCTGGATTGGGTAAGCCAGTTGGCGACGACCCCAGTCTTCGAGACGGTGTACAGTACCACCGTCGCCTGTTACCGTTGCCTGGTAACGTTCGATCATGGCGGGCACTTGCTCGCTCTGATCAGGGTGAACAATAAACACTACTTCGTAGTGACGCATAGATAACTCCTTGTGGAATGTCCGCGACATGGCGTTTGCAATTGAACCTGACTGCACTTTGCAGCCACAGCAAAACCAGACATCAGATCGCGGGGGGCAGCCCGCCGGCACCACTGGCTGCGTAGACGGTATGAAAGCGATATGGTCATTCTTTTAATGACCAACGTTGCCCAGCACACCCGCAGCCCCATACCGGGGCGAGCAAGAAACCGTAGACTATAACACGAAATAATCAGAAAAACCACGATTTGTGGCCTTTTTTCAAGGCAAGATGCTGATTTACCACTACTTTTTTGGGCGAGCAGGTTTGCGGCCTGCTGTTGCAGCTTGATCATGCCCGGCTTGACAACCTGCCCGCCCGGACCTTGCCTTTTTTAGCCTTCTACCACCGCGTATGCGCTGTGGTTATGAATGGATTCGAAATTTTCGGCCTCGACGCGATAACTGACTACGCCAGGCAGCTTCTGGAACACCGCCGCGACATCGCGCACCAGGTCTTCAACAAACTTCGGATTATCATAAGATCTTTCGGTCACATATTTTTCATCGGTGCGCTTGAGCAAGCCCCACAGTTCGCAGGAGCCCTGCGCTTCGATACGCCGGATCAGATCGTCCAGTTCGTAGTGTTGCTGTGCGATCAGGCTGACGGTCACATGAGAACGCTGGTTGTGCGCCCCATATTCGGAAATTGCCTTGGAGCATGGGCACAGGCTCATGACGGGCACCAGCACCGTCTGTTCCACAACCGCCTGGTCCTTCTGCGCTTTGGCCACCCAGGTAACCTGATAATCCATCAGGCTTTCCACACCCGATACCGGCGCCTTCTTATTGATGAAATAAGGGAATGTCGCCGTGATATCACCCTTTTCGGCATGCAGCAGCGGCAACATCTCCAGCGCCATGGCCCGGAACGTCTCGGCTGTCATGGGGCGGTTGCGCCAGGTGTTGAGCAACGCCATGAAACGGGACATATGTGTGCCTTTTTCATGCGCCGGCAGCATAACGGTAAAAGTCCATTCAGCAATAGTTGCCTGGACCGAACCGTCAGCCAGTTGCAGCAGCATCGGCTGCTTGACCTGCCGGATACCCACACGCTGTATGGTGATATGACGCTCATCCAGCGTACTTTGCACATCGGGCATGAGCACCGATGGTTCAATTTGAGAATTCATTTATTCGCTCTATATTATTTATCAGCAGGTGACGATCCGAAACGCCGGGTAATCGCCTGCTCTATTCCTGCTGCATCCAGTCCGACACTGGCCAGTAACCCTGCCTGATCGCCATGATCGATAAAGACGTCCGGCAATCCCAACTGCAATAAATCACAACACAGGCCATTTGCGTGCATCAGCTCGGCCACTGCACTGCCTGCGCCACCCATGATGGCGCCCTCTTCCACGGTGACCAGTTGCTGGTGCGATGCCATCAACGACAGCAACAAGGTCTCATCCAGTGGCTTGACAAACCGCATGTCCACCAGCGTCGCATTCAGCTTTTCTGCGACGGGCGCCGCAGCATGCAATAAGGGCCCGAAAGCCAGTATGGCCAGCTTTTGACCCTGACGACGCACAACGGCCTTGCCCAGTTCCACGGCATCCAGCGTGGATTCAACCTGCGCGCCGACTCCACTGCCTCGCGGATACCTGACAGAAGCCGGACCGACATGCTGATAACAAGTGGATAACAGCAAGCGAGTCTCGTTTTCATCGGAAGGCGTGGCAATAACCATATTGGGCACGCAACGCAAAAACGCGATATCGTAATTGCCGGCATGTGTTGCGCCGTCAGCACCTACCAGACCGGCGCGATCAAGCGCAAAGGTAACGTCCAGGTTCTGCAGGGCCACGTCGTGAATAAACTGATCATAACCGCGCTGCAGGAACGTGGAATAAATGGCCAGTACCGGCTTGAGCCCTTCACAGGCGATGCCGGCCGCGAACGTGACCGAATGCTGCTCGGCAATACCTACATCAAAATAGCGTTGCGGAAAACGTTTTTCAAACTCGACCAGACCGCTGCCTTCGCGCATGGCAGGCGTTATCCCGACCAGACGCGAGTCCTGCTCGGCCATATCGCAAAGCCAGGCGCCAAAGACCTGGGTAAATGTCCGCTTGCCTGGCTTAGCCGGCTTCTGGATGCCCAATTCCGGATCAAATTTACCCGGTCCATGATAAAGCACCGGATCGGCTTCGGCCAGTTTATAACCCTGACCTTTTTTGGTTATAACATGCAAAAACTGTAGGCCGCCCAATTCCCGCAAGTTCTGAAGGGTCGGAACCAGCGACTCCATATCATGGCCATCGATCGGACCAACATAATTGAAACCGAGTTCTTCAAACAGCGTGGCCGGGCTGATCATGCCCTTGGCATGCCCCTTGACCCGCCGGGCGATGTCCAGCATGGGCGCCGGCATATGCTCGAGCACGGCACGACCCACATTTTTTGCGTCACGATACAGGCCGCCCGACAGCAAGCGCGCCAGATACCGATTGAGCGCACCTACCGGGGGCGAAATCGACATATCGTTGTCGTTCAGAATCACCAGCACATTGACGCCGGGCGTCACGCCAGCGTTATTAAGCGCTTCGAAAGCCATACCGGCGGTCATGGAGCCATCGCCAATCACGGCGATATGCTGGCGGTCAACATTCAAATTGCGGGAGGCAACCGCCATACCCAACACAGCCGAAATAGACGTTGAGGAATGAGCTGTGCCGAAAGCATCGTATTCTGACTCGCTGCGACGCGGAAACCCCGAAATCCCGCCGTACTGGCGCAGCCCGCCCATATCGGCGCGCCTGCCTGTCAGAATCTTGTGGGGATAGGACTGATGCCCGACATCCCATACCACCCGGTCATGCGGCGTATTGAAAACGTAGTGAATGGCCAGTGTCAGTTCTACGGTACCCAGGTTGGACGACAGATGGCCACCCGTGCGCGAGACCGAGTCCAGGATGAAGGCACGCAACTCGGTTGCCGCGCTCTTTAATTGTTGCGGACTCAGTTTTCGCACATCTGCGGGTGAATCAAGTGTATCTAGTAACTTTGTCATGAAATCTTCTTGGGCGCCCGGCACTGCAAAGGGCAAAAGCCGGGCAGAATGAATCACGGATTGACATCAGCGGGCAATCAGGATTTTCGATGGATAATCAGGTCAGCCAGCTCCCGCAAGCGACAGGCCGGTTCGCCCAGGGGCTTGATGGCGTCCAGCGACGCCTCATACAGCTGCTGGGCAAAGTCCCTGGATTGCGCCAGCCCCATCACCGACACGTACGTGGGTTTGTTGTCAGCCGCATCTTTGCCCGGCGTTTTACCCAGCGCCTGCTGATCAGCAGTGACATCGAGTATGTCGTCAACCACCTGAAACGCCAGGCCGATGGCCGAACCATAGTTTTCCAGCGCCATCCGGATGTCGGAATTGGCAGCGGTAACGATTGCCCCCAACTGAACACTGGCTTCAATCAGGGCACCGGTTTTGAGCCGATGCATATGCTGCAACTGTTCGGGATCCAGGCGTATGCTGACGCTAGCCAGATCAATGGCTTGTCCACCCACCATGCCCTGACTGCCGGCAGCCTGTGCCAGCACATTGACCGCCTGAACGACAAGCGCGGGCGCGACCGGCATCTGGGCCAGTTGCGCAAAAGCCAGCGGCTGCAGGGCATCACCTGCCAGCATTGCCGTCGCCTCGTCGAACTGAATATGAACCGTAGGCTTGCCACGCCGCAGTACGTCATCATCCATACACGGCAGATCGTCGTGAATCAGCGAATACGCATGAATCAGTTCGACGGCGGCAGCCGCCCGGGACAAGGTGTGCTCCAGCGCCGAAGGTAGTGCATTTTGCTGGGCGCTTGCCTGTCCGGCGGCATATACCAGCGCCGCCCGCAAACGCTTGCCGCCGCCAAGTGCAGCATATCGCATGGCCTCATGCAGCTTCGCAGGCGATTCATCTGCTGGCGGTAACGCGTTGTCAAGCGAGCCCTCGACCTTATCGATACAGGCTGGCAACCAGTCCTGAAACGGAACGACCCGGGCATTCATGATTCCGGCGTTCCTGTTTCAGCCAGGGGAACCAGCATATTGTTGCGAAGCACACTGATCTGTTGCTCTGCGGCATCCAGCTTGTCCTGACACACCCGCGCCAGACGGACACCTCTTTCGTATGCAGCAATGGAATCCTCCAGCGACATGCTGTTGTCTTCCATTTGCGTCACGATCGACTCGAGCTCGCCCAGCGCCGCCTCGAACTGATCGGGCAGTGCCACAGTGTCGGTTTTTGCGTTCACGGTCAAAACCAGTCTCCAATGCTTTCAGTTGTGCAATTTGCTCATTGTACGAAATCAGCGGCAGCTGCGGTTGCAGATTTACGACTTTCGCCTCAAACTCGATTCGTGCCGCCCAGACCGGCAAATATTGCGGTATTTGCCTAGCCCATTTTTCTTGACTAAGGTATTGATTTTCTTTAAAATTACCCTCCTTTTTCATTTTTTACACACTTGATGCCGGCTCATGACCCTTGGTGAGGCGGCATTTGTTTTCCTCGGGGGGCATTTCATGTCTGATATTGCCAAACTGGCACATGTATCACCGGCGTCGACTCAGCTACCAGTCGACGTCTACTTTGACGACGATATCTTTAAAAAGGAGCAGGCCCGCATCTTCGATGCCTCGGCGCTGTACGTCGGACATGAAAAACTGGTGCCCGAATCCGGAGACTGGCGCACACTGGCGCATGAACAGGCCGGCCGCGTGCTGGTGCGCAATGGTGACACGATCAGCCTTATGTCAAATGTCTGTCGGCACAGGCAGGCTATCATGCTGGGTGGGCAGGCCGGCGACGTGACCAGCACGACAAACAATCATGGCAATTTGCGCAGCACCGGCGGCAATATTGTCTGTCCGCTACACCGTTGGACCTACGACAATCAGGGCACGCTGCTGGGTGCGCCGCAATTTGACAGTAACCCCTGCAAGAATCTGCAGCAATTTCCGCTAAAGAACTGCAACGGCCTGCTATTTGAGGGCCCGCGCAATCCGGCCACCGATATGGCGCCGCTGTTTAACCGCCCCGAGTTCGATTTTTCCGATTATGTGTTTGATCGCGCTCTCGTGCATGAATGCAATTACAACTGGAAAACCTTCATCGAAGTCTATCTTGAAGACTACCATGTCGCGCCATTTCACCCGGGCCTGGGCAGTTTTGTCACTTGTGATGACCTGAGTTGGGACTTTACCGACACCTTCAGTCTGCAACGCGTGGGCGTGCATCAGGCACTGGCCAACCCAGGCTCGGAAGTTTACAAAAAATGGCATGACGAATTACTTAAATTCCGCCAGGGGCAAGCCCCTGACTTTGGCGCGATGTGGGTCACCTACTTTCCCACGCATATGATCGAGCTTTATCCGCATGCGCTGGTTCTGTCCACCCTTTACCCGGCGGGGCCGCAAAAAACGATCAATCTGGTTGAGTTTTACTACCCTGAAGAAATCGTTATGTTCGAGCGCGACTTCATTGAAGCCCAGCAGGCGGCATATATGGAAACAGCGATCGAAGACGATGAGATTGCCGAACGCATGGATGCGGGCCGACTGGCTCTATACAACCGCGGCACGTCCGAATCCGGACCTTACCAGTCGCCCATGGAAGACGGCATGCAGCACTTTCATGAGTGGTATAACAAACTGATGGCTTAAGTGCAGGGCAAGTGGCTTGCCCTGCACGCTTCAGGGGGTGGTTTTGATGAGCGTTTTCTTTTGCCTTTCGGCAAGCGACAAGGTGCGCCATGCCGAAAGCAGTCCAGCCAGAATCACCATGCCCATGCCAAGCCATGCCAGCACGTCCGGCGCGTTGTTCCATACTAGGATACCGATGCACGCCGAAAAGATAATTGTGGTGTATTGAAGTGCGGCCGACAGTAGCGGCGAGCCCGATCCGAAGGCACGTGTCAGGGCCAATTGCCCAAAGAGCCCCGACAGTCCGACGACCAGCAAAGCAGCCCACGCTACCATGTCTGGCTGGCCAATACCATGCGCCTTGATGCCCACCAGGCTGGTGCTCGTCACAAAAATGGAAAAGAACATGACAGTGCGCCAGATGGGTTCACCAATGGACCCCAGCTGGCGCACCTGCATCATGGCCACCGCGCCACATGCGCCGGCAAGCAGTCCGAGCGCGCATGCAAACCATTGATCTTCAGTTATGCTCGGCCGCAGAATCAGCAACACCCCGGCAAAGCCGATGGCTACTGCAAGCGTGCGCACCATATCGTTGGCCGCTTTGCCCGAAAGCAGCAAAAAGCCAGCGATAAATAACGGCGAGGTATAGTTCAGGCTAGTGCTGGTGGCCAGCGGCAGTACGCTGTATCCGTAAAACGCCATCCACATGGCGCCGACGCCAAAAACGTTGCGCATAAGATGCAGCCGTATACTTTTGGGCTTGAGCGATTTTCGTGTTGACACCGCCCAAAGCACGAGCAGCACGACTGATGGCAAGCCCCGGAACAAGATGACCAGCGGCAGCGAGGCTGCGTGTTCGGACGCCAGTTTCACAGACGCCCCCATGATGGCGAACATGAGAGAAGCCACCAACATCCACAGTGCCTGCATGCTAAATCCGGAAATCGCTTGAAAATAAAATAACATTCTACTGCGAACAACACTGTAAAAGGACAACATAGCCCTTATATAATTGATCTGGCCTAATTCAGTTATTTTTAAGCTCCCGATGTCAGACTCTTTCGGATTCCACATCTGTCATCCGGGTTGACCCCTTCCTACAAGGACCTGCTGCATGAAACGCATTATTCTTTTCCTTATGACCAACCTCGCCGTCATGGTGGTATTGGGCATTACGCTGAACCTGTTGGGCGTGAACCGCTACATGGACGCCAATGGTATTAACATGGGCCAGCTATTGGTCTTTTCTGCCGTGGTGGGTTTCGTGGGTGCCTTCATCTCTCTGCTGATGAGCAAGCCGATGGCCAAATGGTCCATGGGACTAAAGGTGATCGATCCGGCTGCGCCGGCCAACCAGAACGAATGGTGGCTGGTTGACACGGTGCACCAATTGGCTGATCGCGCCGGCATTGGCCGTCCCGAAGTAGCCATCTACGAAGGCGAACCCAACGCGTTTGCCACCGGTGCCTTTAAAAACGACTCACTGGTAGCCGTATCTACCGGCCTACTGCAAAACATGAGCGAAGAGGAAGTGACCGCCGTGCTGGGTCATGAAGTAGCTCACATCGCCAATGGCGACATGGTAACCCTGACCCTGATCCAGGGCGTGGTCAATACGTTTGTGGTTTTCCTGGCTCGTGTCGTTGGGTATTTCATCGACCGCACGATTTTCCGTAATGAGCGCGGCGTGGGCCCCGGCTACTACATTACCGTGCTGGTCTGTGAGATCGTGTTCGGTGTTTTGGCATCCATTATCGTGGCATGGTTCTCGCGTCAGCGCGAATACCGGGCCGATGCCGGCTCTGCGCAAATGCTTGGCTCAGCCTCTCCGATGATCAATGCGCTGGCCAGACTGGGCGGCTTGAACCCTGGCAACCTGCCCAAGCAATTCGAATCGGCTGGCATTAGCGGCGGCGCCGGCGTGGCAGCCCTTTTTTCTACCCACCCCCCCATTGAGCACCGCATCAATGCGCTGCGTGCACGTATTGCGCAGTCCTGATTTGTCGATGCCTGGCGGCCTCGCCGGGCATCGTCCATGACCACAGACGCACTTTGCCGTGGATGCTCATCAGTTCACGCGGATATTGTGACCCGCTCATTGCGCCGGACCCAGCACAAAGACCAGGTTCTTGAAGCGCTGATAATTCAAATTGGCCGACATACCCTTTCCAATCCCGCTTTCTTTATATCCACCAAGCAAGTTCTCGACGCCGCCGGCAAAGTAGTTGTTGACAAAAACCGGACCTGTTTCAATTCGCGATACAAGTTGATGGATGTAACTTATGTGGTGTCCCCATACCACTGCAGCCAGCCCGCAGTTTGTATGATTGGTCAACACAACACACTCCTGGATTGATTCGAACTTACATAAAAATAAAACCGCAACCGGTCCGAAGATTTCATTGCTGCTGATAAATTCTCCTTCTCCGTTACCATAAATACCACGCGATACAAACCGGCCTTTGCTTGTATATCTCAGGCTCCCTTTCTGCTCGAATGGTGCACGACGCCTGCAGTGATCAGCACATCGATTTCATCGGGGCTCATACCCAGTTCGGTGCCAAGCACATCGCGGGTGTCCTCTCCCAGCGCCGGACCGGTGCATCGAATACGCCCCGGCGATTTGCTCAGTTTGGGCGTCACGCCGATTTGACTGACACTGCCTAGCTCAGGATGTGCGACCTGCGCAATCATGTCGCACGCCCGATAATGAGGTTCTTCAAAAATATCCTCGATCGTCAATACACGAGAGACCGGCACGCCGGCATCCTGCAGGGACTTTTCAAGCGCACGGCCGTCCTGCTGCCGTGTCCAGTCAGCTACCTCAGAGTCAATGTAGCGCATATTTTCCGCCTGTCCGCGTGCCCGGATCGTGCTATAGCGGGGATCAGCCAGAAAATCGGGCCGGTTCATTAATCTGGCAAGCCTGTCGAATGTTGCATTGCTGTTGGCCGCAATGAGTACGAAACCGCCGCCTGCCGTTGGGTACAAACTGTTGGGCGCCATGGAGGGAAGATTCGCCCCCTGACGCATGGGCACTTTGCCCAGCTTGTCGAATGCCGGCACCAGCGACTCCATTTGCGTAAAGGCCGATTCATAAAGCGCTGCGTCAATAACCTGTCCTTCTCCCGATGCATCGCGATGGCGAAGCGCCGCCAGAATACCGAATGCGGTGTACACAGCGGTCAGATAATCTGTGGTGGCCAGCGCGACCCGGGACGGAGGACGATCCGGATCTCCGGTCATGTGCCGCACGCCTCCAAATGCCTCGCAAATCGCACCGTAACCGGGCAAATGAGCGCTTGGACCGGTCTGCCCGTAGCCACTGATGCGTGCGTAGATAATGGCTGGATTGAGGCGGGACATTGCCTCATAACCCAGTCCGAGTCGCTCCAGGACACCAGGACGATTGTTTTCAAGCACCACATCGGCTTTGCCGATCAGGGCCTGGGCAAGCCTTTGACCCTCTGCGCTCTTCAAGTCCATCGCGATGGATCTTTTGCCTCGCAGTATTGAGGCGCCATAGAGCGACACCTCGCCAACATGGCTGCCCATCTGACGCACCGGGTCGCCGTCAGGCGGCTCAATTTTTATAACGTCTGCGCCAAAATCGGCGAGTAGCCGACCGCAGGCGGGGCCGGCGATAGTGGTGCAGATTTCAATGACACGGATGCCGGTCAGTGGCGCGGCCCCGGTCTGTGCACCCGCTGTTTCCTTTTTCATGTCAGCCGTTCCTTTTACCGACTTGACCCACCACCTGGCCGTCTTCCACTGCATCCCCTTCCTTGACATCAAGCGCCAGCAGCACGCCCTCTTCTTCACTCATGACCGGGATTTCCATCTTCATGGATTCAACGATAAGGACAGGCTCATCGGGTGTTACCCCGGCCCCCACTTGAACGAGGATTTTCCACACGGTTCCTGTCACTTCCGAGATCAATTCGGTTGACATATTCATTCTCCTGATAGACAAAATTAATTCGAAAGTATGCGCTGTGTCAGACCGGTGTCAACGTCTCCGGCCTTAAACTGGGCGCTGCCGATCACCTTCTGTATGAAGGGGATGTTATTTTTGACGCCTTCGATCACCGTGGCAGTCAATGCCTCCTGCAGCTTGCAAATTGCCTTTTCCCTGCTGTCGGCATGCACAATAAGCTTGGCGATCATCGGATCGTAGTAGGGTGTGATGACATTGCCAGCAGCAAAACCGGTTTCCACCCGGATGCCTCGACCGGCGGGAAAAGACAATGCCCGCAGTGTGCCGGGCGACGGGAAAAACCGGACCGGATCTTCGGCGTATATGCGCGCCTCGATCGCATGGCCGCGAATCGAGACGGATTCAGGCAAGACCTCGGACAAACGCTCACCGGCGGCCAGCCGAATCTGCACCTGAACCAGGTCAACTCCTGTAATTTCTTCGGTCACTGCATGTTCAACCTGGATTCTTGTATTGGTTTCCAAAAATTGAAAATTTTCCTGCTGATCCAATAAGGTTTCGACGGTGCCAATCACGTCATACTTCATGTTCTGCAACACTTGTACAATCTCGCTGGCCTTGGCGTTTATCAGCGCTCTGGGTATTCGCGCAGCGGGCGACTCCTCAATCACTTTCTGATGCCGCCGCTGGACCGAGCAATCACGCTCGAACAAATGGCAGGCATTGCCATAACGGTCCGCCAGAATCTGGAACTCAATGTGGCGGGGTCGTTCCATCATGCGCTCCAAGTACAGATCGGCACTGCCGAAACTGCGCAGCGCCATGGCTTTGGTTTGAACAACCGCCTTGAGCAATTGCGCATCATTGTGCACCGCCGCCATGCCGATACCACCGCCTCCGGCGGCTGCCTTTACCATGACCGGATAGCCGATCTTGGCAGCGGCTGTGCGTTGTTCATTTTCATCATCGGTCAGCAAGCCAGAGCTGGCCGCCATTGCCAGGCCAAACTCATGCATCAGCGCACGCGCCCGGGTCTTGTGGCCCATCGCATCAATCCACTGTGGGCTGGGACCGATGAAGGTGACGCCGGCCTGCATGACTTTGCGGGCAAATGCTGCATTTTCTGAAAGAAAACCGTAGCCCGGATGAACGGCATCGGCCCCACTTTGTTCCAGGACCTTGAGTATCGCGTCCTGATTCATATAACTGTGTGCAGGATCGGCCGGTCCGATGCAGTAAGTTTCGTCCGCCAGAGCCAGATACGGCAATGACGCATCGGCCTCGGAATAGATTGCCACTGACCGTATCCCCATCTTGCGCAATGTCCGCAAAACGCGCGCAGCTATCGCTGCCCTGTTTGAAACCAGGACCTTTTGAAACATTGTTGATTACTCCAAATTCAATGATTAATAACGAACAGTCCGGTCGCTGCGGACAGTATCAGATATCGCTATATGGCCACCGGTCAGTGACTCGTTGGCCAGGTGCGCATCAGATGTTCGCCAACACCGCCGGTCAGGCGCATTCCATGTATTTCCAGACTGCGGATCAGATGCGCTCGGGTCTGCGCAGGATGGATGACCGACTGCGCGCCAAAGACAGCCGCCGCATCGTAGGCAGATGTTCCTTTTGTCATTTGCTCAAGTAGTTGTTGGTATTGCACGGGATCATCTGCCTCGGTCACGCCATGCACAATCGAGACGGCCGAGCGCGGGTCCATAAAATTGACTTCTGCAGTGAACCAGTTGATCACCTCATCGGCGTTACCGCCGCCCCCCATATTCAGTACGGCCTGCCCGTATGTTTTGCGCATGACAACTGAAATTTTTGGCACAGTAACCAGAGAAATGGCGTTCATCCAGTTCATCACATGCCCGATTGCGCCCTGGCGCTCGCCTTCGACTCCGATCAAAAAGCCGGGCTGATCGACCATAAACACCAGCGGAATATTGAACGAGTCGCACAGAATCATGAAGCTGACCGCCTTGCGGCATGCCTGCGGATCAATGGCTCCGCCTTTATGGATAGGGTTATTGGCCACAATACCGACAGAGCGGCCGCCCAACCTGGCCAATGCGGTAACGATGGACTTTCCAAACCGCGGCTTGAGCTCGAAAATCGAATCCTTGTCATAAATAAGATTCAGGATTTTTCTGACGTCATATACCTGGGCACGGGCGCTCGGTAGAATGTCCAGGATGTACCCGATATCGTCCCCTGATCCTTCAGGAACCGGACACACGGGTGGCGGTTCGTTATGATGGCTGGGCAGATAAGACAAAAATCGTCCAATGGCGTCCAATGCTTGTTCGTCTGTGTCGACTGCGAGATCAACCATACCGGTGACCTCTGTATGCAACTTCCACCCACCCAGGGTTTCGGGGTCAACCTCTTCATTAATGGCGCGGGCAGTCAGCTTAACGCTGGATACCGCAGTAATCGCCCCCTTGCGCATAACGACGAAATCTCCCAACGCGGCATACCAGGATGATGAACCGTAACAATGCCCCAGCACTGCAGACACCCATGGCGTTTCCCGCGTACGCAAATACTGGGTCGGCCGGTCTCCGCTGCCTACGCCCGACGCTCCCATGACATCAGGCATGCGGGCACCGGTAGACTCTCCGAGAAAAATCATGGGCATACCATGGCGAGTCGCAACACGCTTGACATAACCAACCTTCCGGGTATTGACTGAACTGCTGGATGCCCCCATAACGGTAAAATCGTTGGACACAACGGCGACCTCTCTGCCATTGATTTTCCCGTACCCCGTTACCTTGCCGTCGGCAGCAGAGCACTCGCGCATTTCCGGCCGATTACTGGTCGCAAAAAGACCCATTTCATGAAAAGTGCCGGGATCCACCAGGCGGTCAATGCGTTGGCGCGCATTCATGACGCCTTCTTGCGCCCGCTGTTGCAGCTTGCGATCTCCCCCCATGGAAAGCACCTTGCGGCGAAGTTCTTCGTGTTCCTGTATCAAATCATCAAACATTTTTTATTCCAAAATTATCAAATTGAATTAACGCTGTTTTGCTGCCTGCCGTAACTGAGGAACCGATTCTCCAAGCTGGTTCCATTGTTGGGATTCCTGCTTCATCTGCTCCCTGAGCTGGGCAGGAGAGGAAAATGACGCTTGCGCGCCAATGTCGGCCAGCTTTTTGGAAAAGGTGTCATCCTGGACGACGCGACGCGTCGCCTCTCCCAGCGCCTGTACAATATGGTCGGACGTCTCCGCTGGTGCCAGCAGGCCGAACCATACGCTAAGATCCAAATCGACTCCCAGCTCCTGAAGTGCAGGAACCGACGGTAATGACGGATTGCGTTCTTTTGATGTCACAGCCAGCGCAGTCAAGCGCTCCGACTGAAGATAGCCCAGGACGACGGGCACAAGAGAAAACACTGTATCGATCTGCCCACCGATCACATCATTGGTCGCTTGCGCACCCCCTTTATATGGCACGTGCAGCAAAGGCGCCTGTGCGCGGTGCTTCGTCAACTCCACGTACAAGCTAAGCTGGGCGCTGGATATCGTATATTTGCCTGGGGTTGCGCGCGATTTTCTGATCATTTCCTGTACATTTGCAAATGCGGAATCAGTGCGCGTTGCGATCACGAATGGCACCCTGGCAATCACGCTGACTGGCTGGAAATCGTCAATCGGGTCAAATGAAGGAACCGGCCCAAAAACGGCATTCAGCGTAGGTGTGCCACCGCCGAATAACACGGTATAACCATCGGGTTTGGCATTAGCCACGAGATTGCTTCCGATATTGGTTGCGGCGCCCGGCTTATTGTCTACAACCACCGGCTGTCCCATTACCTGGCTCAGCTTTGCCGCAAACAGCCGGGCAATCGTATCGGTGCTGCCCCCGGCAGGATACGAAACAATCATTTGTATCGGCTTTGACGGGTAAGCCTCGTGCGCCGACGCTGTAGTTACTGACATACAACAAGCTAGGGTAACCATCCAAATCCGAAATGCCTGCATTTTTATCTCCGTGAATTATCTCGTTCAAGACGAAATTTTTTGTATAGTCATTGATACAATATGATCTACCTGTTCAAAACAAAAGTCAACATGGTTGACTAATTAAGAGTAACGACTCATTATGATTTCTGCTCGAAAAACAGCTCAATTGCGTTCAGCCCGATCCTTCGGCATAGGACGTTTGTTTCTGTTGGCGCGCCGTGATTTCTCACAACGCCTGTCAAAAAAAATGGCTGATAAAACCGGGAATACTAACCCCATTGTAGGAGGCTCGATCCTGCCCTTTATTGATCTGGAGGGAACACGAAGCATAGAAATTGCGCGACGCGCGGGCATTTCCAAACAAGCGGTCGGCAAACTGCTTAAGGAGCTGGAGGATGCCGGTCTGGTCACGCGCTCACAGGACGAATCCGATGGCCGTGCACAGATTATTTTTTTTACAGATACCGGCGTCGAATATTTGCTGCAAATCCATGCGTCAATTAAATCGATTGAACAAGAATATGAAGCAATATTGGGAAAACAAGAGCTGGGGGATTTACGTAGCAGCTTAAGCAAGCTGGCTTACGCTGAGAACGTCCTGCCCAAATAACGCAGAAAGGAAGGGCGAACTGCCGGCACACTGCTACCCCCCTTTGCTATGGTACGGGCAGCCCTGATAATGTTATTTCGACGGACTCAACGCTTTGTCAGCCAGATACGCGAGTCAAGCGCAATAAATGCCAGTCCAACGACGCGGTCGATCCGGATTTTGACAGTCTGATTACGCGAAACAGCCCCTGCCGTACTGCCGACCAACCATGGGAACGTGGATTCGCAAACAAAACCAATGACCACATAGGCCAACCCCAGCAACAGGAAGGAAACCACCTGCTTGTCTCCTCCCACGGTGGCAAACTGGGGAAAGAATGCGGTGAAAAACAGTAGCGCTTTAGGATTGGTAATGGTTGTCAGAAAGCCGCGCATCAACAGTGAGTGCGTATTGGCTACCGGCAACGCGATCGCAGCCGGCGATGTCTTGCTGCGCTACAGGCTGCCCCAGGAGCATTTTCAACCAGAGCCAGATCAGATAGGCGGCGCCTAATCGTCTTGGGTGCCATGGTCGAAACTCCAGAAGCCATTGTGGTCGCCGGTGATATTGCAACGGTGTGGATGTGGTGTTTATCGGCCCCAACGAGCTGACCTACGCCATGGGGCATGGCAGAAACTGGCATGCATGCGGCCCCGGTGCAGCAGGCCATCCGACACGCACTGGAAGCAGTGGCGACTGTCGGCAAATGCCCCGGCATTATCGCGCTAACGCCGGCCGATGAAGAAAAATACCGGCCCTAGGGTGCCCGCTGCTTTGCCAACGTCACCACCAGCATCGTTACGCAGACACTAGTGCAGGCTGATGCTGCGGGTCGGAACACGCGACTGCGCTACTGAGCCTGGCGTTCAGCGCGATGGCCCTGCCGTCAATGCGCCTCTTCCCAGTTATTGCCGATGCCGGTTTCTGCCACAAGCGGCACTGCAAGGCTGGCCACATTGCACATCAGCCCGGGCAACGCCTGGCTGACCAGCGCCTGTTCAGCGCCCGGCACATCAAGTACCAATTCGTCATGCACCTGCATGACCAGGCGAGAAACCAGCTTTTCCTTCTCCAGCCAGGCCTGTACCGCCACCATGGCCATTTTGATCAGATCTGCCGATGTGCCCTGCATGGGCGCGTTGATGGCGGCCCGCTCTGCTCCGGCGCGCCGCGGTCCCTTGGCGTTGATTTCGGGCAGCCACAGGCGTCGTCCGAAAACCGTCTCCACATAACCGTTTGCCGAGGCCTCCTTTTTGATACGCGACATATAGTCGGCCACGCCCGGATAGCGGGCGAAATACCGGTCTATATACGTTTGTGCCGCATCGCGGGTAATGCCCAGGTTGGCAGCCAGCCCGAATGCGCTCATGCCGTAAATCAGACCAAAGTTAATGGCCTTGGCGGCACGGCGCTGTTCGTTATTGACCGCGTCCGGGGCAACGCCAAACACTTCGCCGGCCGTCGCGCGGTGGATATCCTCGCCTTCCTGGAACGATTTTTGCAAATTCACATCGCCCGATAAATGCGCCATAACCCGCAACTCGATCTGGGAATAGTCGGCCGAAACAATAACGCCACCATCGGATGGCACAAATGCCATGCGGATGCGACGCCCTTCTTCTGTTCTGACCGGAATGTTCTGCAGGTTGGGTTCCGATGAAGCCAACCTGCCGGTGATGACCGCTGCCTGGGCATAATCGGTATGCACCCGTCCGGTGATCGGGTTGATCATTTTCGGCAATTTATCGGTATAGGTGGACTTGAGCTTGGCCAGACTGCGGTAGTCCAGCAGCGTACGCGGCAACGGATAGTCGGCTGCCAGTTTGGATAGCACGTCCTCATCGGTAGAGGGCGCCCCCTTGGGCGTCTTGCGCAGTACCGGCAGGCTCATTTTGCCGAACAGAATCTCGCCCAGTTGCTTTGTCGAATTCAGATTGAAGGGCTGCCCGGCCAGCTCGTATGCCTTGTTCTCCAGCTCAACCAGCTTGGCGCCAATCTGCGCGCTTTGCTGGCGCAGCATCGCCTCGTCAATTCGCACCCCATTGCGTTCAATCAGTGTCAACACGCGCGAGACCTGTACCTCCAGGCGATAAATGCGCTGCAGGCCTTCCTGTTCCCGAACCATGGGAGCCAGCGCCTGATAAAGCTGCAAGGTGAAGTCGGCGTCTTCTGAAGCATAATGCGTTGCCGTTTCGATATCCACTTCATCGAAACAGATCTGCCGGGCGCCTTTACCGCAAATTGCCTCGTAGGTGGTGCCGGTGCGCCCCAGATAACGCTGGGCCAGGTCCTGCATGCCCACGTTGCGGTGGGATTCCAGTACATACGCCATCAGCATGGTGTCATCTTCGATACCTGCCAGTACGATTCCTTCATTAAGAAAAACATGACTGTCATATTTGGCATTATGCAGGATCTTGGCCGCGCTTTCGTCCTGCAGCCAGTCGCGCATCAGGCCAAGCGTGTGCGCCTTGTCCAATTGCGTGCCCGCGCCGGTGCCGCGATGAGCCAATGGGATGTACCAGGCCGAGCCCGGCTCGATTGCAAGTGAAATACCCACGAGGCTGGCCTGCATGGGATTCAGAGAAGTCGTCTCCGTATCGATGGCGACCCGTTCCGCCTGCTTGATCGCCTCAAAACATGCGGTCAACTTGTCCGCCGTATCAACAGTCTGGTAATTGACCTGCACCGGCGCTTCGGGCAGATTCGGCGCCACCCGCGCATCCTGCTCGGGCACGCGATCAGCCTGGCCGGTCAGTTCGCGCAGCCAGGTGCGAAAGCCGTAACGATCGTAGATCGCTGTCAGCGTTGGCACATCAGGAGCCCGGGGCAGCAGATCTTCTACGCCTTGCATGAATTCAGTCAGTTCGCAGTCGCGCCTGACCGTAATCAGATTGCGCGTCAGATCAAACTGCGCTATGGCGTCGCGCAGATTCTGTCCCGCAACGCCTTTAATGGCGTGGGCGTTGGCAACCAGATTGTCAATGCTGTCGTACTCATTGAGCCACTTGACCGCGGTTTTCGGCCCTACTTTGGGCACGCCGGGTATATTGTCGACGGAATCGCCGATCAGCATCAGATAGTCCACAATTCGTTCCGGTCTGACGCCGAACTTGCCAAGGACACCGGGCTCGTCCAGCTTCTCGCCGGTCATGGTATTGACAAGCGAAATATGGGAATTGACCAGTTGCGCCAAATCCTTGTCGCCAGTTGATATAATGGTGTGAATATCAGAGCGTGCGGCCATATCTGCCAGCGTCGCAATCACATCATCCGCTTCCACGCCCGGGGCAGCAATAACGGGCCAGCCCATTGCGCTTATGGCCTCGTGAATAGGACCTGTTTGCACAGCAAGATCGTCGGGCATGGGTGGCCTGTCGCCCTTGTATTCCGGGTACAAATCATCCCTGAAGGTCTTCCCTTTGGCATCAAAAATACATGCGGCATAATCCGCCTTATAATCATCAATGCATTTTCGCATCATGTTTATCACGCCATACAGGGCGCCTGTGGGCTCTCCACGCGCATTACGCAGATCGGGCATGGCATAGAAAGCGCGGTACAAATAGCTTGATCCGTCAACAAGTAACAAGGTTTTTTTCATGTCAGTAACAAAAGCAACAACGATTCAGGGTCAGATTAACGAGATAACAGACGAGCTGCAGACAGCGGCCGATCATCTCAAGGATTTGACCGCAGCGGTAAGCATTTTTGGAAGTGCACGGATCCGGTCAGATTCGCCCTACTATACCAAAACGCAGGAGATTAGCGGCCTTCTGGCCAAGGCCGGCTTCAATGTTATTTCCGGCGGCGGGCCCGGCATCATGGAGGCAGCCAACAAAGGCTGTCATGAAGCGGGAGGAACCAGCATCGGGCTGAACATTGAGCTGCCTCACGAGCAGAAAGACAACCGTTATCAGACCGAGAGCCTGTATTTTAAATACTTCGTATCGCGCAAGACCACGTTTTTCATGAACAGCGCGGGCTATATCATCATGCCCGGCGGCTTTGGCACGCTGGACGAAATGTTCGAGGCGCTCACGCTGATCCAGACCGGCAAAGCAAGCAAGGCGCCGGTTGTCTTTGTCGGCTCCGAGTTCTGGCAGGGCCTCATGGACTGGATACGGAGCCAGCTTGTCACCAACAAACTGATTTCTGAACACGACCTGGATTTGTTCATTGTCGAAGACGATCCGCAAAAAGTGGTGGAGCATATTCAGTCATCGCACCAGCAATACGTACTGGACGCCAGCTGTGTCGGGCTGTGCTAAGCGATTTGCATTGTACTGCCAAAGCGGCCATCTATCTGGCGCCGGACTTTTACTCCGCCTGCGGTTTCTTTTGAGGCGGCGGCCGGCAGATAACCTGCACGACC
The DNA here is from genome assembly GCF_002810445.1 of Advenella sp. S44. Classification (GTDB taxonomy): domain Bacteria; phylum Pseudomonadota; class Gammaproteobacteria; order Burkholderiales; family Burkholderiaceae_B; genus Advenella. Next base: position 74,234 of record NZ_NEXS01000009.1, read on the forward strand.
GGCACCTCTTCATTGACGGTATTGCGTGACATGATCCGCCCGTTAGCTTGAGCGCAGGCTTGTTCCATTTTTGCCATGCATGCCGACGTATCCGTTTTACACGGCAGTATGAAGTGCAAATCATTTTCATCATAAATGGCTTTGCTCGCGCAGCCGGACAGTACCAGGGCTGCGAAAACCGGTAATATCGAATGACGAATCATCAGGCCTCCTGTGATATTGCGACCCGGGCGACAGGTTTTTCGCTGCCGATGGGACATAATTGACTGTTGCCGCATCATAACCCAACGTTGGCGGGCGTCGACGGCCGATATAAACACCCCCAGGGATTTATTACACAGTTTGCAAAAAATTGCACTTGTTTTCGCAGTCCCATCAGGGTTCTATGCTAAGTTCTGATCAATTTTTTACGTTTACCCTATCCTTACACCGATCAAGGCGCTTCATGTCAAACAAGATCAAAACCTCTCTTATCGTCATCGGGGCCTTGCTGCTTGGCGGCTGTTCCACCGGTTTTGGAGTCAGCGTACCCCTGGTCAGTGGAGTATCCCTCGGCATTGGCAGCGGCGGCATCAGCCTGGGGACGGGAATCGGGCCGGTTGGCGCCGGCGTCGGGGTCGGTCATGGCGGACGCGTGTCTGCCGGTGCAGGTGTCGGTGTGGGCGTCGGCACCAGTATTGGCTCGGGCGCGACGGCCGGCGTGGGCACCGGTATTGGCACCAGCACCGTTATCCATGATCCGCAGGCGCCGGCCGAAGCCGCGCCAAAGGAAAAGGCCGACTTGTACGGCGGCAATTAACCTGACGACTTTTGTTGCGGGCGGGGCCTTTTCGGGGCAGAGGATCCCACAGGCACTGCTGCCTGGTTCGACTGAACACCATGTGGCCATCTCAAACGACCTAGGTTGCCATTTGCACAGGCTCATTCTGCTTTGTCCGCGCGCAACCGATTCACCGTCGCACAGGCCTGTCGCATTCGGCTGACCCATAACAGGTGCGTTATTTTGCCGCTGTTCAGCTTTTGGCAGGCGAGCAACACCCTGGCTGCTCCACACCTGCACGGCCTTGACACCACGCTATTTCGGGCCGGACAACTTTATCCTTTGCTGCGCATATCGACCATTCACTTTTTGCCTCTTTCCGATACGATCAGGATTCCGTATTTGATAAAGGGGGCGGCATGTCTACTGTGGATTACGACACATTTTTGCTAGCGCAGAACGAGGCATCACAATTGGCGATGATCGAACGTGGGCTAGCCATGCTGGGATTTGACTGTTTCGATTATATTCAACGATGCCCCAGTCCCTTTACCACCTCCCGTTATCATCATTTGGGCACGATCCCCGAGGCGCTCATCCGGCTGGACGAGCGGCATCTGATTCACGACACCATTATTCCGGCCGTCATGCAACGAAAGGCCGATCTGATCTGGGAACTAAAGGATTTTTACGCTATCCATCCGGAGCTTGCGGCAAGAAACCACCAGAACTTCTATGGTTTGTTCGCGCCAGGCACCAACCTGCAGGGAAACACCAGCTCTGTCCTGACGCTGATCCGACTGAATCGGCCGATCACCCACCAGGAACTGAACGCAAAGCTGTCGCTGTACCGATTGCTTATTTACGCCGTGCAGCACATGTGCCAACTCATCCTGGCCAGACGCCACCGCGAACAGCTGGCAATTGAGCTTACCGCCAGACAGACCGACATTCTCAAATGGATCGCCGACGGCAAGACCAATGATGACATCGCGCATATCCTGGGCATTTCCTCTCATACCGTCAATTACCACACGAAGCAGATCCTGGACAAGACCAGCACGCAAAGCCGACATGACGCAGCCATGAGAGCGTTTATCGCCGGCATTATTCCGTCATAGAATTTTCTATTCCAGGTCCATCGCACACGGTTGGGCCGGCTAACATCTATAATAACGGGTTAACCCCATTCTTTCCGGACGCCGGATTCGTGCCGCTCTCGTTTGCCGGCCCGCAACACATTGCGTCCTCTTTTGTGCGAACTTATGATGCAGGATCACTACCACCCCACCGAACTTGAACAATCCGCCCAGCAAAACTGGCAGGAGCGTGACGCCTATCTTGTGACCGAACACGCAAAAGACGCAAGTGGCAATGAAAAGCCCAAATTCTATGCGTGCTCCATGCTGCCCTACCCTAGCGGCAAGCTGCACATGGGCCATGTCCGGAACTATACAATCAATGACATGATGGCGCGCCAGCTGCGCATGCGGGGATTCAACGTACTGATGCCCATGGGCTGGGATGCCTTTGGTATGCCCGCGGAAAATGCGGCCATCAAATCAAAGGTGCCACCTGCCAAATGGACCTATGACAATATCGCCTACATGAAAAAACAGATGAAGGCGATGGGACTGGCGATCGACTGGTCGCGGGAAATGTGTGCCTGCGATCCACAGTACTACAAATGGAACCAGTGGCTTTTTCTCAAAATGCTGGAAAAAGGCATTGCTTACCGAAAAACACAGGTTGTGAATTGGGACCCCGTGGACCAAACCGTACTGGCCAACGAACAGGTTATCGATGGCCGGGGCTGGCGCTCGGGCGCACTGGTCGAAAAGCGGGAAATTCCGGGCTACTACTTGCGCATTACCGACTATACCGAGGAGCTGCTGGATCAGGTCACGCACAACCTGCCGGGCTGGCCCGAACGGGTGCGTCTCATGCAGGAAAACTGGCTGGGCAAAAGCGAAGGGGTACGCTTTGCGTTTACGCATGATATCCGTGACGAGCAGAACCAGCTGATTCAGAACGGCCGCATGTTTGTATTTACGACCCGGCCGGACACGATCATGGGCGTCACGTTTTGCGCTGTCGCGCCCGAACACCCGCTGGCAACGCAAGCAGCGGCCCGCAATCCGGAACTGGCTGCATTTATTGAAAAATGCAAGCTTGGAGGCACGACCGAGGCCGAGATGGCTACCCGTGAAAAAGAAGGCATGCCGACCGGCCTTAACGTGATCCACCCCCTGACCGGCGATGCCATTGAAGTGTGGGTGGGTAACTATGTCCTCATGAGCTATGGCGATGGTGCAGTCATGGGCGTGCCGGCTCATGACGAACGTGATTTTGCCTTTGCGCTTAAATATGGCCTGCCGATCAAACAGGTTGTACAGGTCGCCGACAAAGCGTTTGACAATACCCAATGGCAGGACTGGTACGCTGACAAGCAGCAGGGTCGGGTCGTCAATTCCGGCCAGTTCGATGGGCTGGACTATCGTCAGGCGGTCGACGCCGTGGCTACTGCCCTGGCCGGAAAAGGCCTGGGCGAAAAACAAACCACATGGCGACTGCGCGACTGGGGTATTTCGCGCCAGCGCTATTGGGGCACGCCGATTCCGATCATCCATTGTGAAAGCTGCGGGCCGGTGCCGGTACCCGAAGCCGACTTGCCCGTGCGCCTGCCCGAGCACTTGATTCCCGATGGCAGCGGCAACCCATTGGCAAAAGACGAAAGTTTCCTGTCGTGTTCCTGCCCCTCTTGCGGCAAGCCGGCAAGACGGGAAACCGACACCATGGACACCTTCGTCGATTCTTCCTGGTATTTCATGCGCTATACCTCAGCCGGCAACGACAATGTCATGGTGGACCAGCGCAATGATTACTGGATGCCCATGGACCAGTACATCGGCGGTATCGAGCACGCCGTATTGCATCTTCTGTACGCGCGTTTCTGGACCAAGGTCATGCGCGACCTGGGCTTGCTTAAATTTGACGAACCATTCACTAAACTGCTCTGCCAGGGCATGGTGCTGAATCATATCTACTCTCGCCGGACTCCACAGGGGGCCGTCGAGTATTTCTGGCCTGAAGAAGTGACCAATACGTACGACGAGAAAGGCGCCATTACCGGCGCCACCCTGAACCGAGACGGTTCGGTCGTCCAGTACGGTGGCGTAGGCACCATGTCCAAGTCCAAGAACAACGGCGTTGATCCGCAAGCGCTGATCGATACCATGGGCGCCGACACGGCAAGGTTGTTTGTGATGTTTGCCAGCCCGCCCGAGCAGACGCTAGAGTGGTCCGATTCCGGCGTTGACGGCGCGCACCGCTTCCTGCGGCGCGTGTGGTCTATCGCCCGCGGCCTGAAAGACCGCATCCTGGCAGCGCCCGCCGAGACGCCTGATTTTACCCAGGCCAGCAAAGCGGTCAAGAATCTGCGCCTGCAGGCCCATTCGCTGCTGCGCCAGGCCAATTATGACTATGAGCGTATTCAGTACAATACAGTCGTTTCGGCCAATATGAAGCTGCTCAATGCCATTGACGATGCCGCATTGCCAGAGGGCGCGGCAGAAGATGCGGCCCTGCGCGAAGCTACTGGAATCCTGATCCGCATGCTGTATCCGATCGTGCCGCATCTGGCTTGGCATTTGTGGAACGATCTTGGCTACGTCGAACAGTACGGCGATCTTCTTGACGCACCGTGGCCAGTCGTTGACGAAGCCGCGCTCATTGCCGACGAAATCGAACTGATGCTGCAGATCAACGGCAAACTGCGCGGCTCCATACAGATACCGAATGGCGCCGATCGCGAACACATTGAGGCGGTCGCCAAAAGCCATCCTTCGCTGGACAAATTCCTGGAAGGACGCCCGCCCAAACGTGTTATCGTGGTTCCCGGAAAACTTGTCAATATTGTCGGTTAATTTCAGCAGGTGAAAACCATGGCGTACCCTACCCCTTTTTTGCGCTGGCCTCAGCTGGTGCTGGCGGCCGTCTTGCTCAGCATGGTGCTGGTCGGCTGCGGCTTCAAACTGCGGGGTGAAAAACCGCTACCGTTTACGTCGATGTACACCAATATTGATGCGAACACGCGTTTTGGCGCAAATTTGCGTCGCTCGCTGCAGGCCAGCTCGCCGTCGCTGCAATTCGTGGACAATGCCGGGGCGGCACAGGCAGTGCTATCGCAACTGGACAGGGAGCAATCGCAGCGTGAGGTCTCGCTCAATGCCCAGGGACAGGTTGAAGAGTACGAACTGATGCTGCGCCTGACATTTCAACTGGTATCCTCGGACGGCCAATTGCTGATTCCGCCGTCCACGCTCACCTCTACACGCACATTACCGTACGACGAGGCCAACTCGCAAGCCAAGGACCAGGAAATGGTCACGCTTTACCAAGACATGGAAGCCCAGATGGTAGACCAACTGGTTCGGCGTATCAGCTCTGATGATGTCATTCAGGGGTATCAACAGGGTGCGGGCACGCCAGGTGATGCGCAGTTTGCCCGATAAACGCAATGGCCGGACAAACGCCTAACTACGAGCGCTTCATTACTGATCTGGGTAAACCGGATGCGCCTCTGCATCCGCTTTATGTCATCAGCGGCGACGAGTTGCTGCTGCGCAATGAAGCGCTGGATGCCTTGCGCGCGGCTTGCCGCCGCCAGGGATACACCGAAAGGGTCACGCTCACGCTGGCGGCCACCGGACCGTGGCATGCCATCGAAGAAAACACCCAGTCGATCTCCCTGTTTGGCGATCGCAAGCTGATGGAAATCGAAGTGCCTACCGGCAAACCGGGTAAAACCGGCGGCGACGCGCTGGCCGCAATGGCTACTCGCGCTGCCAACGGCGAGCTGAACGATATTTCCGTGGCGCTCATTCTGCCCCGGGCAGACCGAACCATGTCTTCTGCAAAATGGTATACCACCGTCACGCAGCAGGCGGTGCTGGTCACCACCCCGATCATCACCCGCGAGCAGCTGCCCGCATGGATCCAGGGCAGGCTCAAACGCCAGAAGCAGCACGCCGATGCGGCAACCCTGGCATGGATCACCGATAAGGTCGAAGGCAATCTGCTGGCTGCGCATCAGGAAATCCTCAAACTTGGCCTGCAATACCCAGAAGGCGAATTGACGCTGGATGAAGTGGAAAATGCCATACTCGACGTCAGTCGCTATAATGTCTTTGATATGAGCCATGCCATTTTGCGCGGCGACGGCCAGCGCGCCTTGAAGGTGCTGCATGGTCTGCAGGCAGAGGGCGAAGCCCTGCCGATGGTGCTGGGCCTGCTCACTTATGACATTCGTAATCTTTACACGCTTGCCCAGGCAAGACAGAATGGACACAATCCCAGGAATCTGACCCGCAAGCTGGGTCTGTTTCCTCCCAAGGATCAACTGATTCTCAATACGCTGGATCGGCTGCCCTTTTCCCAGATCATGGGGCTGGTGCAGCATGCCCACGATATCGATCGCCTGTTCAAGGGCTTTCCGGCAGACGGGCGACTGACCGACCCATGGCAGGAAATGGCCCGGCTCGTTCTGCGCATGGCAGAGACGTCCGTATCTACTCACTGATTCAATCATGACAACTGAAAACAGTCCAACCCCTACCCTTGAGACGCAAATGCTGGCATACGGCCAGCAGGCTAAGGCCGCCTCGCGTCTGCTGATGCGCGCCGACGACAAACAGAAGTCGGCAGCCTTGCTGCATATGGCCCATACGCTGGAAACACAGGCAGATCAATTGCGAGCAGAGAATGCGCTGGATTTGGAAAAAGCCCGTGACAACGGTCTGGAACCGGCTATGCTTGATCGCCTGACGCTGTCGGACAAGGCGCTAGGCCTGATGGCGACCGGACTGCGCCAGATCGCGGCGCTGGAAGATCCGGTTGGCAGCCGCAGTGAAACCCGAATCCGGCCTAACGGCATGCGGGTATCCAAAATGCGCATACCGCTGGGTGTCATTGGCATCATCTACGAATCAAGACCCAATGTCACGATCGATGCGGCGGCGCTTTGCCTCAAGTCGGGCAATGCGGCGATCCTGCGCGGCGGTAGTGAAGCCTTCCGCTCCAATCAGGCGCTGGGAAAAATCATCCAGGAAGGATTAGCTCACGCGGGGCTGCCTGCGCATGCCGTGCAAACCATCAACACTACAGATCGCGCCGCTGTTGGCCAGCTGATTACCATGGCCGATTTCGTGGACGTGATTATTCCGCGTGGCGGCAAAGGACTGATCCGACGCCTGCAAGCGGAGGCAACCGTGCCCATGATTCGCCACCTTGATGGCAATTGTCATGTGTACATAGATCGCGCCGCCGATCTGAAAATGGCCCACGACATCGCTTTCCAGGCCAAGACCTATCGCTATGGTGTTTGCGGCTCCATGGAAACGCTGCTGGTCCATCAGGATGTGGCGCAGCAGGTGCTTGCGCCCCTTGCTGCTGCCTATATCGAAAAAGGCGTGCAACTTCGCGGCTGTTCCCGAACCCGGCAGCTGCTGCCGCAGGCAGATGTCGCCACCGATGAAGACTGGGCGACCGAATACCTTGCGCCCATTCTGGCCATTCGCATTGTTGACTCTATTGACGATGCCATGGCGCATATTGCCGCCTGGAGCTCGGGCCATACTGAAGCCATCGTCACAGACAGTGTCTCGGCTGCCAACCGGTTTCAGCGGGAAGTCGATTCCAGCTCTGTTTATGTCAATCTGCCGACTGTCTTTGCTGACGGATTCGAGTACGGTCTGGGCGCGGAAATCGGCATTTCAACCAATCGTCTGCATGCTCGCGGCCCAGTCGGCCTCGAAGGCCTGACAACCTATAAATGGGTACTCGAAGGCAACGGCCAATTGCGCGGGTAATACAATGCTTTGGATCAAATCGCTTCATATCGTGTTCATCACTGCCTGGTTTGCCGGACTGTTTTATCTGCCACGCCTTTTCGTCAACCTGGCCCAACAACCGCAAGATGGCCCGGTCTACCCGGTCCTGCTGGGCATGGCCAGGCGGCTGCTGCGCTTTACCACCATGCTGGCGGTTCCGGCCGTGGCGTTCGGACTGGTCCTTATGCTGCATTACAAAATCGGACTGACCAATGGCTGGCTGCACGCGAAGTTGGTGTTTGTCCTGCTGATTATCGGCTACCATCACGCCTGCTTCCGTATCTATAAAAAATTTGTACAGGGTCGCAACCAGCGCGATCATGTCTTTTATCGCTGGTTCAATGAAATACCGGTATTGCTACTGCTGGCGGTGGTCATTCTTGTGGTCACCAAACCCTTCTGACAGGCTTAGCCATGACCGACGACAATTCCCCCCAAAATCGCAAGAAGCTCAGCCTTGCCCGTTCTCCGCGCCGCACTATCGATGATGATGAGAAGCCACGGGTGCGTTCCGGTGCGCGTGCTCGCGCGGTAGCCCAAAACCAGCTGCGCACCGGCGAAGCGAAAGCGACGCCTGCCAAACCCAGGCGGCCAATGCCCGCCGGTACCGATGCTCCTGCAGCACGTGAGCCGCGCCGGACGCTGTCTGACCGTCTCGATCGTACTGACCGTTCTGATCGTTCCCATGCATCACGCAAGGCAGACGAATCGCGCCAGCGTCCTTCGTCCCGACTGACTGAGACATTTCGCATCTTTGCGCCCTGTCCGCAGGGTTTGGAGGAAGTGCTGTGCGAGGAAATGCAGGCACTGGGGTTTGAGCACGTAGAAAAGGGGCGCGCCGGATGTGCCTTCGAAACCAACTGGACAGGCATTTTACGGGCCAACCTGTACTCGCGCCTGGCCACCCGCATTCTGGTGCAAGTGGCGCACGGCCTGGTGCTCAAGGAAGACGATATCTACGAGTTGGCCTACGACGCTCCATGGGAGCGCTGGTTCGGTGCGGAACACTCCCTGCGGGTCGATACCTCGGCCATTCAGAGCCCCATGAAAAGCCTGATGTTCTGCAATCTGAAGGCCAAAGACGGTATCTGCGACCGCCTGCGCGACCGCGAAGGCGAGCGCCCGAGCATTGATACCGTGCGACCCGATGCCAGAGTGCATCTTTTTCTGACTCGGGACTCTGGCACGCTGTACCTGGATACCTCCGGAGAATCACTGTTCAAGCGCGGCTGGCGCCTGGATAAGGGCGAAGCGCCACTGCGCGAGAACCTGGCTGCAGGCATCCTGGCTCTCTCGGGCTGGGACCCGTCCATGCCCCTGCTGGATCCATTCTGCGGTAGCGGCACCATTCTAATCGAGGCGGCCTGGATCGCGCAGGGCGTGCCTCCCGGCATTTCCCGGCCCTTTGGTTTTGAGCGCCTGCGCAACGCCGATGCCCGACAATGGTCAGCCTTGAAAGAAGACGCTTTGAGCCGCATCGCGCCCGAACTGGAAACGCCGCTGTACGGGTGCGATCTGAACCCGCATGCGCTGGAAGCGGCGCACGAAAATATGCAACGGGCCAATCTGGCGCCTGACTCCATTCAGTTCGCACGCGCCAACGCGCTGGATCTGCAACCGCCAACGGATTCGGGCTGGCTGGTTACGAACCCACCCTATGGCGAACGATTGGATCAGCAGGACGACAGTTTCTGGCGAGACTGGTCAGCCTGCCTGAAACAGCAATTTGCCGGATGGCAGGTCCACGTGATCTCCAGCGACCTGGAACTGCCTAGAAAGCTGCGCCTGAAAGCCCGGCGCCGTACGCCGCTGTACAATGGAGCGCTCGACTGCCGCCTGTTTTCATTTGAAATGGTTGCCGACAGCTACCGTAAACCCTGAAATCCACTTGCATGAAACCTACTGCTTCCCCTGACGCGGCACTGTTGTCGCGTCGCTCTCCTTCCCGATGGCGCCTGTTTGCCTGCATGATGTATGAGGCCGTGCTGTTGTTCGGTGTCGTCTTCTTTGCCGACTATATTTTCGACACGCTCACGCAAAGCCGCAGCGGCCTGACATTGCTTGGACCGCGGCAGGCCGTCCTGTTTGTCGCCATCGGCGTCTATTTTTTGCTGTGCTGGCGTAAGCACGGCCAGACCCTGCCCATGAAGACCTGGAATATCCGGCTCGTGGGTCGGCAAGCGATACGGCCCTCGCTGGGCCAACTGGTGTTGCGCTATGTCCTGTGCTGGCCTGTCCCCCTGCTGGGTGCCTATCTTGTGTATCTGGCCTCGACATCGCTGGGCTGGCCTTCCGTGACCCTGTTCATTGTCTTTACGCCGTTTCTTAATTTTGTCTACAGCTGGTTTGATCGGGACGGCCTCATGCTGCATGACAGGCTGGCCGGCACCCGCCTGGCCGATCTATCGCCGGCGGCGATTCAATGATAGAATCAGAAATCCCCGGGCAGCAGGCAGGATCATTTTTGCATGCACTGCCCTATTTCTTTAGCGCCCCCGTTTCCTTACGTCCCCATATGACCGATCATTATTCGTCACTCTATAAATCATTTGAATGGCTGGTTCCCTCGGTATTCAATATAGCGGATGCCTGTTGTCACCGGTGGGCCTCCAGCCCTCATGAAGCGCGCCAGGTTGCCATTTATTTCGAAGATCAGGTAGGGCAACTTACACTGCTCACATACGGGCAACTGTCCGAAAAGGTCAATAAATTGGCCAACGGCTTGATCCGTATGGGTGTGCAACCGCAGGACCGCGTCGCTGTTGCACTGCAACATTCTGCAGAAAGTGCCATCACTCAGCTGGCGGTTCTGACGGTGGGGGCGATCGTCGTGCCCCTGACCGCGACATTGACCAACGCCGAATACGCCGAAAGACTGCACGACTCGCAGGCACGCGTTGCCGTGGTGGACAAGCATTCCATTACCGCGCTGATTTCCGCTGTGGATAATCAATCTCCGGTCAAGCAGATCATCGGGATTCATACCGATGACGACCGCATTATTTCCTGGCGCACCCTACTGGCGCGTCAGCCATCGACATTCACCCCGCATGTGGTCAGCGCCTCTACGCCGGCCATCCTCATCTATCCGGCCAGTGTGCCAAACGAACCGTTGCGAGGCGTGCTGCTGGATCACAGCACACTTATCGGTACGCTGCCGGGTTTTGTTGCATCGCAAAACTGGTTTCCGAAAGCAAACGATATTTTCTGGACTTCCTACGACTGGAACAGCCCCAACGGTCTGCTCAACGCGCTGCTACCCACGCTTTATTTCGGCAAATCCATTGTCGGCTGTCCGGCAGGTCGCACCATACCGCGGCTGTTCACGCTGCTTGAGCACTACCAGATTACCAATATCCACGCATCCGGGGCGGACTTGCGCCGCATTCGCGAATATCCCGATGCGCTCGAAGAGTTCGATTTGGCCATCCGCAGCATCAGCTGCCTGGACATCGACTACGATCCATCGCTGGGCCAATGGGCCAAGCAGCGCTTTGATGTGGATATCAACGTGGTCGCTGCACCGCTTGGCTTTGGCTATATCATTGGCGAAAGCCAGGAAAAATGGGCGCCTCGCCAGGGCAGCATGGGCCGTGTTTACCCCGGTCACCGAATCACCGTCATCGACGAGGACGGCAAGCCGCTCAAAACTGGCCAAAAGGGCCGTATTGCGGTCAACAGAACAGACCAGAACGACTACCCCGACCCGGCCATTGCCTTGCATTACTGGTCCGCCGCGCAAATCCATCCCCTGCAGGCCGAGCCACAGGAGTGGATTCCCACAGCCATTCGCGGCCACATCGACAAGGACGGCTATGTCTGGCGCGAGCCCGAGCCCGAACCTGACGCCCTTACCGGCCAGCAAGGAGAATAAATCATCATGGCTGTGTATCAGATTGATGAACTGGCGCCAAACATCGACCCCACCGCTTTTATCTTTGACAGCGCAACAGTCATCGGCAACGTGACGCTGGAAAAAGATGTCAGCGTCTGGGCCAATGTGGCTATTCGCGGCGACAACGCGCCTATTCTGATTCAGGAAGGCAGCAACGTGCAGGAAGGCAGCGTACTGCACGTGGACGAAGGTGTCCCCCTGACCATCGAAAAAAATGTCACCGTGGGCCATCAAGCCATGCTGCACGGCTGCACGATTGGCGAGGGGTCGCTGATCGGCATGCAGGCCATTGTGCTGAATAATGCACGCATTGGCAAAAACTGTATCATCGGCGCAGGCGCTATTATCACTGAAGGTAAAGTCATTCCTGACGGCTCTCTCGTTATCGGTATCGGCAAAATCGCACGTACGCTAAGCGAGGAGGAGATTGCCAATATCCATAAAAATACCGCCCATTACGTGTGGCAGGGGCAACGCTACCGCAGCGGCCTCAAGCGCCTTGCATAATTCGGGCCTTTTGCCATCCTGCCATGACCACTGACCAATTACAAAAATACCTTCTTGACGACCGCAGCACCCGTATCCAGACCGTTGATCTGACCAAAACCTGGCACACCGGCCTGGCACACCAGAGCTATCCGCCGGTCGTGCGCGACCTGCTCGGAGAACTTTGTGCTGCCTCAGTGCTGCTGGCCTCGAACATTAAATTCGATGGCTCGCTTGTGTTGCAATTGCAGGGCGATGGCGCCCTGGCCCTAATCGTGGTCGAGTGTCAGTCTGACCTGAGCCTACGAGCGACCGTACAGTTGCGGCAGGAGTTTGTCGTTCCCGACAACGCCACCTTCCAGTCCCTGCTCAACAGCAACGGCAATGGCCGGTTTATTGTCATTCTGGATCCGACAGACCGACAGGAAGGCCAGCAACCCTACCAGGGGGTGGTGCCCATGGAAGGCGATTCGGTTGCCGACGTGCTGGAGCACTATATGAAACAATCGGAACAGCTGGACACGCATATCTGGCTAGCCGCCAACGCCCAGCGCGCAACCGGTCTGCTGTTGCAGCGCTTGCCTGATCACGGCGGCACGGCCGATGACAGCGTGGCGCACCAGGAGTCCTGGCAGCGCACGCGGGTCCTGGCCCAGACCCTGACTACCCAGGAAATGCTCAGCGAATCTCCCGAAACACTGATTCATCGACTTTTCTGGGAAGAGCCCTTGCTCACATTCGAGCCACAACCGGTGCGCTGGTTCTGCCCCTGCACCCGGGAACGCGTGGGCAATATGCTCAAGATGCTTGGCCAGGACGAAATCGAAAACATTCTAAGCGAACAGGATAAAGTCGACATTGCCTGCAATTTCTGCGGCAAGCCATACACATTCGATGCCGTCGATTGCGCCCGTCTGTTCATCGACGGCCAGGCTCCCGAAGATCCACCCGAACCCATCGAGCATTAATTGAGCATTAACCGAGGGCCCAGCAGGCAATCGCCGCTGTTACCGATTCGCATAACAGGCAGCTGGTAGCTATCCAAGGCACCAGCTGTTTTTTCTCTTGTTCTCTTGTTCTCTTGTTCTGTTATTCTCTTCCTCTCTTCCCCTTTACTCCACGACTTCATTTAACCTCTTTCGTCGTTCCCGCTTTCCCTGTTCTCTTGCTGCTTCTTGCGCTCGTCAACGCCCATGGAAGACTTGCTTTCTGACGTCGCCTCTTTTGTCCAGCGCAACAATCCACACTATACAATTACCGTTGATTTGCGCAAACTGCCGGGATGAAACACCTCCTGCCAGAAACGCTTTTTACTTTCCATTTTTCCCGCAGCGCCCAGACTACGCAGGCTAACGCCGAACGATCACAAACGATGGTCGCTTGCACAGGACAGCGCGGTTTTGCTGCCGTGGAGTTTATCGTGGTCGCGATCCCGCTATTGTTTGCGGCGATGACCAGCTACGAGGTATCACGATGGTACATGACGCGCGAAGCCGTCAGCCTGGCATTGCTGGAGGCCGGGCGCGCCGGCAGCGTCAGCCACGCCAGGCCCCGGGCCATTGAAGCGGCATTCCTCAGCGCACTGACGCCACTGTATGCGCCAGCGGGCGCTTTTCGCAGTCCGCGAGATCGTATGCTTCATCAAATGAATCAATTGGAGCGCATCGGCACCAGGCGCGCATGGGATATTGCCATCGCGCATCCCGATATGGCCGAGTTTGCCGATTTCATGCAAAAAGATCTTCCCATCGCGATAAAGACGGGCAATCCGGCCATCAACAATAATTACCAGCAAAACCAGCACCAACAATATCCGCGCGGACCCACGTCGGGCAGTACGATCTACGATGCCAACACGCTGGAGCTGCATGCTCAGTATCTTTACGTGCCGGTCGTTCCGGGCATGCGTGCCCTGCTACGCACGCTGTTCGGACCGATCAGTGAATCAGGATCGCCGCTGGCGACACATGGTGCACTTCCAATCCGCGCATCGATTACCATAGAAATGCAATCGCACCCGGTACTCTGGCAGGCTGAGGAAACCGCCCATGTGCACTATTTACATCGAAACGCATTTGCCCAACTCCCGGGAAAGGAGCAACAGCGCACGAGCGTAAAGGCGCCACCCAATAGCCATACGGAGAACAACGTTAGCGGCCAATTAGAATCGGCAAAGAACCGCTCCGACCAATTGCCAAACCGATCCACAGCGATTGACCAAAGTCATTCGGAAAAAACCCGATTGCCGGCTTCCGATATCCTGGCGCACAATAGCGCCGCCGAAAACAGCCTGCCTGCCGAATCGGCTTGCCTGCCTTAACACCACAAGGGGAAAAACAAGCAAGTCAGGCGGTCGCAAAGTCAGGGGTTCGTAAAATCGGCGAATCGTACAATCGCAAAGTCCGCAAGTCGTAAAGTCTGTGGCTCTTAATGTCAGCGGCTCGCAAAACCAGGCAAATGGGAAAAGGGATGGGAAAATAAATGGCTCACAAGAGGGCCGGAATATCGATAGCTGCAATATCGATGACTGCAATATCGATGACTGCGATATGCACTGAAATTGAAAGACATGGGAAAAGCCGTACCACACCAGGCACACCCGAAAAAACGGCTATTGGTGGGCAGGTTTGGGCGATTTGGCCGGTTTTCCGGCGTCAGACTTTGCCCGGGGCCGGGCACTTGCCTTGGCCTGTGGCTTGCTCGCGACCTGGGCAGGCTTGCCTGCCTTGGGAGCGCCCGGAACTTCGTAGCTGACCGGCACCTCGGGCTGAGGCTCATTGGGCGTCAGGATCTGCACATAGGTTTCATCTTTCTTAATCATGCGCATTTCAATGCGGGCGCGATCCTCAAGCGCATCGGTGCCCGTTTTGAGATCATGAACTTCCGCTTCCATCGCATTATTGCGTGCCAGCAGCGCCCGGTTTTTTTCTTCCTGCGCCTCAAGCTGCTGCTGGAGCACGGTCACGCGCGCCCACCCTTCTTCCCCCCACCACAATGGGTATTGAATGGCAACACACGCAACCATCAGGGCAAGATAGAGTAAGCGCATGACAAATGCTCAGTGCTCGCGCCGCAGCGCTTAACGGATGTTGTAAAACGCATCCAGACCCGGGAAGCGGGCCACTTCTGCCAGTTCTTCTTCAATACGCAGCAACTGATTGTACTTGGCCATCCGGTCAGAACGCGACAGCGACCCGGTCTTGATCTGCATCGCATTGGTGGCCACGGCAATATCAGCGATGGTCGAATCTTCGGTTTCCCCGGAACGGTGTGAAATCACAGCCGTGTAGCCGGCACGCTTGGCCATTTCAATGGCGGCAAAGGTTTCGGTCAGGGTGCCGATCTGGTTGATCTTGATCAGGATGGAATTGGCTACGCCCTTCTGGATCCCTTCCTTGAGAATCTTCGTATTGGTGACGAACAGATCGTCGCCTACCAGCTGGACTTTCTTGCCAAGTTGCTCGGTGAGGATTTTCCAGCCATCCCAGTCATTCTCAGCCATGCCGTCTTCAATGCTGATAATGGGATATTTGTCGCACCAGGACGCCAGCAGATTGGCAAACTCGGCCGATGTCAGGGAGATATTGCCCTCGCCTGCCAAATGATACTTACCGTCGCGGTAAAATTCGGAACTGGCGCAATCCAGGCCCAGCGCAATCTGGGTACCCGGCTCGTAGCCGGCTTCGGTAATGGCGTTCAAAATCAGATGAATGGCCGATTCGTGGTTGGCCACGTTTGGCGCAAAACCGCCCTCGTCGCCGACCGCGGTAGACATGCCATGACCGTGAATGAGTTTTTTGAGCGCATGAAAGACCTCGGCGCCCATGCGTAACGATTCGCGAAAGCTGGTCGCACCGACCGGCAGGATCATGAACTCCTGCATATCCAGCGTGTTGTTGGCATGCGCGCCGCCATTGATGACGTTCATCATGGGCACAGGCATGCTCATGGGACCGCTGCCGCCGAAATAACGATACAGGGAAAGGCCCGACTCGTCGGCCGCAGCACGGGCAACAGCCATACTCACCGCCAGCAGCGCGTTGGCGCCCAGGCGTTCCTTGTTCTCGGTCCCATCCAGGTCGATCAGCGTGTGGTCGATGAAAGTCTGTTCCTGGGCGTCCAGGCCCATCAGCGCCTCGGAAATTTCAGTATTGACGTTTTCCACTGCCTTGAGCACGCCCTTGCCCAGGTAACGGGACTTGTCGCCGTCACGCAATTCAACAGCCTCGCGCGTACCGGTAGAGGCGCCCGATGGCACAGCGGCCCGCCCCATAACGCCTGATTCGAGCAACACATCACACTCTACGGTTGGATTCCCACGGGAATCCAGGATTTCGCGACCGATAATATCAACAATTGCACTCATGGTAATGACTTTCCTGCCTGATAAACAGTGGTTTTGATGGGATTTTATTGCGTAGATTGTACCTTACTCCGCCAATCTTGTAATTTTGCATTCACCGCCAATTAAACTTGTATCCGTTTTTTACATTTTTCAGGCGGAAAACGCCAGCCGGAAAAAGGCCAAACAATCCGATTACAACGCGCAATCGGGTTCATACAAAAAATACCCTCTTCATTAAGCCGCTACTCTTACTCTTGCCTTTTGCCTCGCATGCGGCGGGCACGCCTGCGCGATGACGGGGCGGCCACGGGAGTTCCAAGACTGGCAAAGCGGATCAGCGGCAACCGGTATAGCCACAGCAAGGCGATGATATTGACAACAAACACCACGATCAGGCCCAATTCGATTGCGCCGACCATGTGCTCGCGCGCCACAAGCAGCCATGGCCGCGCGTCCTGGCCCAGGGAGGCCATCTCGGTGATCAACCCCGCCTGGCTGTCGGTCCTGACCAGCAACTGCGGGTCAGACAAGGCAGCGACCAGCTCCGGCGAACCGATTTTCCGGGCTTCTCCCTGGATGCCCAAGACAAAATAAAAATTTACCATCGCGCCAATAATGGCTGTACCCAGCATGCCGCCAATCATGCGGATGGACTGCACCAGCGCGGTCACAATGCCCAGGTTACTGCGACCCGACAATTCCTGGCTGAAAATGGTCAGGTTGGGCATAATAAAACCCAGGCCAATGCCGCCCAGGGTCATGTACAGCAAAAAAACCAGTTGTGGCATATGCCGGTCGTACAAAACAACGCCGGCCACAGCAATCGCCGTCAACACAAAACCGATATACAGAATCCAGTTGGGACGGGCCAGGCGAGTCACGACCCGGCCGCTAAGAATGCTTCCCACGGTAATGCACACGACCAAGGGCGTAACCAGCATACCGGCATCGTTCGGAGAATAGCCAAAGCCGCTTTGCAACAACAAGGGAATATAGAACAGCATCCCGAACATGACAAATCCGGTCAATAACGACAAGGCGAACATAGTACTCAGGCTGCGATCGCGAAACAGCTCCAGCGGCAATAGCGGAAAGGCACAACGTCGCTCCCAGCGGATCAGGACGACAAACGCCATCACGGAAACAATGGAAAACAGGCCGACCCGCCAGGACACGCCATGCGTGGCAAACAGCTCCACTGCCAGTTGCAGACAACCCAAAAACAGTGCAATCAGCAATGCGCCCTGCCAGTCCAGACGGATGGTCTGCTCACGCTGGTAGCGGATTAGCGGCAAGTACTGCCAAATAAAAAAAAGACTGATCAGGCCGACCGGCAGATTCACATAGAAAACCGAACGCCATCCATAATATTGTGTCAGAAAGCCGCCCAGGGAAGGACCGACAGCCGAGGCGATGCCGAAAGAAGAGCTCAGCAGAATTTGCCAGCGCAGGCGCACCTTGGCATCCGGAAACAAATCCGGCACACAGGCAAAGGCCGTGCCCACCAACATGCCGCCACCGATGCCCTGCAACGCCCTGGCCAGCACCAGTTGCGTCATGGAACCGGCCATGCCGCAAAGCATAGAGGCGATGGTAAAAATAATGACGGACGCCACCACAAAGGGTTTGCGTCCGTAATAATCACTCAGGCGACCACAAATAGGAACAGTAATGACCGAAGCCAGTAGGTAAGAAGTACCAACCCACGCATATAGTTCAAAACCATTGAGTTCGGCGACGATGGTCGGTAAAGCGGTTCCCACAATAGTCTGGTCCAGACCGACCAGCATGCCCACGAAACAGATACCCAGCACCGCCATCAAGGACTGGCCAAACGGTAGCAATCGACCCGATGCCGATCTTTCCTCATTCACTTCGATTGTTCTGGTAACCATACTTCCCGTTCAAAGTAAACGCCGGCATCAAACCCTGCCAGGCAAAATGGGCCGTCTGATTGATCACGCCCGCGCGCCTGACCAGTGCAGCTGCCTGACCACCGCGGCCTGGGTGACCACTGCAGACTGGCTAACCCCTCGCGCCGGTCTGACAGGAGATAGTCAGCCGCAAACCAAGCGATCAGGCGCCAAACTGGTTTTCGATAAAGCCCTGCGCTTTTACGATGCGATCAATATCGGTCAGCGACTGCAACAAGGCTTCCATATGAACCAGCGGGACCGCATTGGGTCCGTCCGATAGCGCCACGGCAGGATCGGGGTGCGTCTCCATGAACAGGCCGGCCACCCCTACCGCAACCGCGGCACGCGCCAGCACCGGCACGAATTCACGCTGGCCGCCAGACGACGTACCCTGGCCGCCAGGCAACTGCACCGAATGCGTTGCATCAAATACAACCGGGCATTCGGTGGCACGCATGATCGCCAGTGAACGCATATCCGACACCAGATTGTTATAACCGAAAGAGGCGCCGCGTTCGCAGACCATGATATTGGAACCATCGCCGCCAGCAGCAATGGCGGCGGCCCTGGCCTTGGCTACCACCTGCAGCATGTCGGCCGGGGCCAGAAACTGGCCCTTCTTGATATTCACCGGTTTCCCGGTAGCAGCACAGGCCGAGATGAAATCGGTCTGGCGGCACAGAAACGCCGGCGTCTGCAGGACATCGACTGCGGCGGCAACGCGCTCCACCTGCGTAATATCGTGGACATCGGTCAGAACGGGCACATTCAACTGCGCACGTATATCAGCCAGAATCTGCAAGCCTTCATCCATGCCCGGTCCGCGATAGGATTTGCCCGAGCTGCGGTTTGCCTTGTCAAAGGAACTCTTGTAGATAAAAGGGATGCCAAGTCGCTTGGTCATCTCAAGCAACGAGCCCGCGGTATCGAATGCCATTTGGCGCGACTCGATGACGCATGGACCCGCGATCAGGAAAAAAGGTCTGCTCAAACCCACATCGAAGCCGCAAAGATTCATGGTGTTGTCCTTATTGCTTGTTCTGCCGCTGTTGCTGATTATTCAGTGCCGCCCGAATAAAACTGCTGAACAATGGATGGCCGTTACGCGGCGTAGAGGTAAATTCGGGGTGGAACTGCACCCCCATGAACCATGGGTGGCTCGGGATTTCCATCATTTCCGGCAGGTTTTCGGTCGGCGTCCTGGCACTGATCACCATGCCGGCCTCTTCCAGGCGCGGCACATAGACGTTATTGACCTCATAACGATGGCGATGACGTTCGTTGACCTCAGGACCATAAATATCGTAGGCGCGTGTTCCTTCCAGCACTGGACAGCGCTGGGCACCCTTGCGCATCGTGCCGCCCAGGTCGGAAGACGCCGTGCGTTTTTCCACTTTGCCTTCGCGGTCCATCCATTCGGTAATGAGCGCCACGACCGGGTGCGGCGCCGCCGGATCAAATTCGGTACTATTGGCGCCACCCAGCTGTGCCACATGTCGTGCAAACTCGATGACGGCCAGTTGCATACCCAGGCAGATGCCAAGATAGGGGACGTTGTTTTCCCGCGCGTATTGAATGGCGCGAATTTTTCCTTCGGTACCCCGTTTACCGAAGCCACCCGGCACCAGAATGGCATCGAGCGTTGCCAGTTTCTCGACCGCACCACCCTCCAGATCTTCAGAGTCGATGTAGTCAATAATCACTTTTGAACGCGTATGAATACCGGCGTGTTGCAACGCTTCGATCAGTGATTTGTACGATTCGGTCAGATCGACATATTTGCCGACCATACCGATGTGCACTTCATGCTGCGGGTGCTCCAGTGCATCGACCAGACCGTCCCACATGGACAGATCGGCCGGAGGCGGAGAAATGGCCAGCGCGTCGCAAACCAGGTCATCAAGTTTCTGGTGATGCAGCATTGACGGAATTTTGTAAATGGAATCGGCATCCCAGACTGAAATGACGGCATCCAGCGGCACATTGGAAAACAATGAAATTTTGGCCCGCTCGTCTTCTGGCACTTCGCGGTCGGCGCGACACAGCAGCGCGTTCGGATAGATACCGATTTCCCGCAACTTTTGCACAGAGTGCTGGGTCGGCTTGGTTTTGAGTTCACCCGCAGAAGCGATAAAGGGAACCAGCGTCAGATGGACAAAAGCCGCGCCGTTGCGGCCCAGCCGCAGGCTCATCTGGCGCACTGCCTCCAGAAACGGCAGCGATTCGATATCGCCGACCGTACCGCCGATTTCAACGATGGCCACGTCGGTCTGCCCGTCCCAGGCCTGTCTTGCACCGCGAATAATAAAATCTTGAATTTCGTTTGTAATATGCGGAATAACCTGCACGGTCTTGCCAAGATAGTCGCCACGGCGCTCTTTGCGCAGCACGGATTCGTAAATCTGGCCGGTGGTAAAGTTATTGGATTTGTGCATGCGGGCCGAAATGAACCGCTCATAGTGACCGAGATCCAGGTCGGTTTCGGCACCGTCTTCGGTCACGAATACTTCACCATGCTGCAAGGGACTCATCGTGCCCGGATCCACGTTGATATAGGGATCCAGCTTGAGCATGGTGACCTTCAGGCCACGCGACTCAAGGATGGCCGCTAACGACGCGGCGGCGATTCCCTTGCCTAACGAAGAGACCACGCCGCCGGTAACGAATACATACTTTGTCATTGGAATAAGGGCCCCGCGAAAAGGGCCGTAGCAGGAAATTTGAATTATAACTTGAGCCTGTCCCTTTTGTAAGGCGCCAAAGGCCTTCGTATCAAAACAGGTCGTATAATGGGCGATGTAAACTTCAAGAAACGATCATGGACCGAAAACGAAAAACCTTGCTTATGCTGCTTTGCTATGTAATCGCCTTTTTTGCGACCATTGGCCTGCTCTCGCTATGGGCAACAACACTTTATATGTGACGGGTATGTGGGATGGGTGTATGTAACGGCTCTATTTAACGCGTGTTTGTTGCGGTTATGTGGGACGGTTATGTGGGACGGTTATGTGGGATGGTTCTGTGCCATGGTTATACGGCCTGCAGACGTTCAGCGACACTGCCCGACAACGCAGCAGACTCTGCCAGTCCCGCGTCCAGCGCAGCCAACAACGGCGCGCACTGCGCATTCAGTTTCAGCGAAAGCACTGCATCAGCACGGGTTCTGCCCAGCGTGATCGCCGCCACCGGCTTGCCCTGCAGCGCGGCATCGCGCACAAACCGATAGCCTGAATACACCATGAGCGATGAGCCTACCACCAGGACCGCACTGGCTTTCTCCAGCGCCTGGTATACGGTTTGTACCCTGTCGCGCGGAACCTGTTCGCCAAAGAACACCACATCAGGCTTGAGAATGCCGCCGCAGTGTTCACAAGGCGGGATGCGGAACGAAGAAAAATCAGTTTCAAGATCCACATCGCCGTCGGGCGCCATGACAGCTGTCATATTGGCCCAGGCTGGATTTTCCAGCAGCAGACGCTGTTGATAGCCCAGCCGATCGAATAGACGACGGCATTGCATACAGACAACGTCAGCCAATGAACCGTGCAACTGCAACAGTCGGGACTGACCGGCCTGCTGGTGCAGACCGTCTACATTCTGCGTCACCAGCAATCCGGTATATCCTTTTGATTCCAGCGATTGCAGTGCACGGTGCGCAACATTCGGCTTGCCGCCGGAAAACATTGTCCAGCCAACCATACTGCGCGCCCAATAACGCTGGCGTGCGGCCTCTGTGCCCATAAACTGCGAAAATGTCATGGGCGGTGGTCGCATCCACGCACCATCAGTATCGCGATAGGCCGGAATGCCCGAATCGGTACTGCAACCGGCCCCGGTGATCACCAGCAGGCCTGCATGCTGCTGCACGAAGGCCTGCAAGTGGGCAATTGCCGACGCCGTCATGACTGGCGACTATTCTGTCGTCTTGCCATCGAAGTGCTCTTCCTGTTCATCCTGTTTGGTGGCATGCACCACGCCATCCCGATGTTCTGGCGGCCCATAGATAGTGTACAGACGCAGCGGCTGATCACCGCTGTTGATCACATTATGGCGGGCGCCGGCAGGAACAATGACGGCATCATCATCTTCGATGGCATGCGTTTGCTCATCGATCACGACCTTGCCCTTGCCCTGTTCGATCCGAAAGAACTGATCATGACCCTCATGAACCTCTTCGCCGATCTCCTCACCGGGCTGCAAGGTCATCAATACCAGTTGCAGATTCTTTCCCGTGTAAAGCACCTTGCGGTAAAGATCATTGTTGACTGTCAACTCTTCGATATCATCGACAAAACCTTTCATACGACATACTCCATAAAGTGAATGGATCCGCGTCAGGGATCCTATCGGCCCGGGAATTTACATTTCCCAGGATTGAAAAACGTCATTGACAAATTTAATTTCCAACACCTGCGTCCCCAGGTCGGTCTTGCCCGGACGCAACAGCCTGCCGGCAGAATCGATCATGGGTCCGACCACCGGCACGGCACCAACCATATTGCCGGCCATATTACCGGAAGACTTGCGCGCATACTTGAGCGTAGTTTCATTATTGGAATTGCGAGTAGTGCGATCGGGCTCGCCCAAAACCTCAATGGCCTGAGCAACCGTCGTCTTGTCCCGAACCAGGTGTTTGTTGAGAAAGGCAGGATCAAAATAATCGGCGTTTCCCATTACATCCGTCTTGCTGGGAACACTACAGGCGATCAGCCCGAAGCTGACCAGACAACCTAGCAGCAGCAAAAGCAGCTTTTTCAATATTGGCTCCTGAACCGGGGCTAAACCCGTTGAAGACTATCATACACCGCCTGAAAATACGCCGCCACACCGGCGGCATGTGAAGGCCTCGGCCTCTACACAGTGCACTTTAGGGTCTTGTGCCCTACACAGTACACCTTAGGATTTCGCCAGACAGCGTACACCTTACGGCCTTTCCCACTACACAATAGAATAATTATCCCACAGTTTTTTGCGCAAATAGGAAGGCCGAGCCGGCCGCTCACAGCACGCTTGCGTAACACGTCCACTGGCGCCCTGGATTGAGCCAGCGCAGCCCGCTCGCGAAGCATTTGCTAAGGTTCTGGATTGAGCCTGCGCAGCACGCTTTCGGACGGTCCACGAAAACCCCGGATTGAGGCAGGTGTGCGGATGGGATTTTTCTCTAAAACTGACGGCATTACCGAAGCTTCCGCACTAAAAATGGAAAAGCTTTCGCGCCGTACGTATGGGTTTAGGATTTTTGACAATTACCGCGTGCGAATATGGGCTAAACGCGGTTGGAATGGAGTGGTTAATCGAGTTTGGTGAATGCCCATCCCCGACTATGGGTGTAGAGCCTCCCCCTATCTGGCGTAGAATGCCGATTATGGGGTAAAGCCCGCTGACCACCTGGCCGAACACGCGATCAGTATCATGTTTTGTCAAGATTGAGCGATGGTTCAGCCGTAGAAAACAAAAAAGCCGCATCGGAGGCGGCTTAACTGCTTGGTTCTACTAAGAAATTGATGGCTCCCCGAACTGGGTTCGAACCAGTGACCTGCGGATTAACAGTCCGTCGCTCTACCGACTGAGCTATCGGGGATCAATTAAGAAAATGATTATAGCCAGAAACCAAGCCGGGATGCAAGCCCCGTTTCCGAAAATGGCTTCTTTTTTCGTAATTGTTGCATTTGCCATACGATATAAAAAACACGCGACTTAAAAGTCGCGTGTTTGCCTATCTCTGACAGGCTACGTTAATGTGCCGTAGCCCTGCTGCTGCCAATACCGGTTTCTGCCCGTACGCGCTGGGCGTCGTATGCAGCGATGTCGACAGCGGCACGCTTGCTCTTGTCCGTCACGGAGAAGAACCAGATGCCCGCAAAAGCGATGATCATAGAGAACAACGCTGGCGATTTATACGGGAACAGTGCACTGCCCTCCGGATTGCCCAATGTGACTTCCCAAACATCGGGAGAGACGATAGTGAGCACAACCGAAGAAATCAGTCCCAGGAAGCCCCCAATGACGGCGCCGCGCGTGGTCATTTTCTTCCACATGATCGATAGGAAAAGAACGGGGAAATTGGCCGATGCTGCAATGGCAAAGGCCAGCGACACCATGAACGCCACATTCTGCTTCTCGAACAGGATGCCCAGCAAAATAGCCAGTATACCCAGCACGAATGTCGTGATGCGGGATACGCGCAGTTCGGTGGCCGAATCCACGTTACCCTTGCGGAGCACCGACGCATACAGATCATGCGACACCGCGGATGCACCGGACAAGGTCAGCCCGGCAACCACGGCAAGAATCGTGGCAAAAGCCACCGCCGAGATAAAGCCCAGGAAAATATGTCCGCCGACTGCGTCAGCCAGATGCACCGCTGCCATGTTGGCACCGCCGATCAGACCGCCGTTTGCATCAAGAAAATCGGGGTTGGTCGAGACAAAGATAATCGCGCCAAAACCGATAATGAAAGTGAGCACATAGAAGTAGCCGATCCAGGTAGTGGCCCAGAACACAGATTTACGGGCTTCCTTGGCGTTTGGCACCGTAAAGAAACGCATCAGGATATGCGGCAGGCCTGCGGTTCCGAACATGAGCGCCATGCCGAATGAAATGGCTGAAATCGGATCTTTGATGAAGGAGCCCGGCCCCATAATAGATGTGCCTGCTGCTGCCGCCTCCTCTGGCGTCTGGCCGGCAGCCAGGGCGCCCGCCGATTTAACCTCCACGGCTTTGGCAAACATCGACTCAAAAGAGAAGTTGTTCAGTTTCATGACCATGAACGCCATAAACGTCGCACCTGAAAGCAACATGACGGCCTTGATGATTTGGACCCAGGTGGTCGCAGTCATTCCACCAAACAGCACGTAGACCATCATCAGCACGCCCACGATGACAACAGCGAGCCAGTAGTCCAGCCCGAACAGCAGCTTGATCAGCTGACCTGCCCCGACCATTTGCGCAATCAGATAGAACAGCACGACCACGATGGTGCCGCAAGCGGCAAAGGTACGCACCGGCATTTGAGCAAAGCGATAACTGGCTACATCGGCAAAAGTGAAACGCCCCAGATTGCGCAAACGCTCTGCCATCAGGAACATGATCACTGGCCAGCCCACCAGAAAACCAATGGAATAAATCAGGCCGTCATAGCCACTGGACATCACTTGTGCTGCAATCCCCAGAAAGGACGCAGCCGACATGTAGTCGCCCGCAATGGCCAACCCGTTCTGGAAACCGGTAATGCCGCCGCCAGCGGTGTAGAAGTCCGAAGCCGATTTGGTACGGGTTGCAGCCCACTTGGTGATAAAAAGCGTTAAACCAACAAAAACGACGAACATAATGATCGCCGTAATATTGACCTGCTGCTTGGTTGTTTCGCCAATGGCATCTGCGCCATAGGCGAAGGAAAAAAACAGGCCGGCAAATGCCATACCGATCAATAACCGCGATACGCCTTTATTCATGAGTTGCCCCTACGTCATTCAACAGGCTGCGTTCCATAGCATCAAATTTTGTATTCGCGATCAGAATATAAAGGCCGGTCAGTGCGATGATCAGGATCATCAGACCAAAGCCCACCGGAATGCCCCAGGTCATGGCGCCGCCGCTGATGGACTGGCTAAACAACTGCTTGTCAAACGCGATAATGCCAATGAAACCGACATAGTAGGCAACCAGAATAATGACAGAAAAGACCCAGCCATAGGTACTGCGCATTTTGGTCATTTCCTTGTATTTCGGGTTTGCCATCACCCGTTGGACGATATCGTCACTCATGTCTTTCCTCCCAGAAAGTATTGTTAAATTTTGATCGTTGTTCTCAAATGTTTGTTATTTATACTGCTATAAAGATCGTTTTACTCGTCGCGTTCTGTTTGTGCAATTAGTGATATACCCTAGCATTACGCCTCAAACATCGTTTAAAACATTGAACCAATATCGGCTTTCCGAAAGCATTTTCTGGCGCGAACCGCGCCGATAGCGGCTAGCCATCCACTGGGTACTGTAGCCGGCTCTGCAGACCCGCCTCGGGCATGTGATTCCGCGTCTTCAAGCCATTGACTGCGCACTGGGCAAGAGTGCAGACTTCTGACAACATATTGCTGCCAAAACAGGCGCCCGCAACCTGCGACCAACAGCGCCCGCGGTTTCTCACGCCAGAGTCAGGTCGCCAGGGTATCCGGCATGCATCCCACTTGTGTCGCCGTTAATCAGCATGTCATGAAAACGCGCTAACTCACTTTTATGCAGGATATTGATTGGGCATGCTATCTGCTTGGCATATCGCTCAAATTGAGGATTGAGCACGCCATCGCGAATGTGCTGCGACATGCCCGCCTTGGGAAAAAACGGCCGAGTCTTGATTAAAACAAGCCGCTCAGCCTTCAAGTGATTGGCCAGCCATGCTGCAATACAATCTGACGACATATACACCGACGTCAATTCATCAGCCTGCTCACGCATCAGATACAGCGGCATCCAAACCGCAACGCCGCCGCGCTGCAACACATTGCGAATTGCGTTGGCATTGACGGCCGGCGTCAGCTGGGACGACAACCCGGTAAGCATCAGACCGTATTGTGCCCTGGCCAGCACCAGCATATTGTGCGTGACCAGGCTGTCGAAATCCCATTGCTTCTTCATATTGCAAATGAAATCAACACCACGCCATCGCCCCGGGACGATGATGACGCGCCCGCCACCCAGCGTTCCAAGCTGGGACAGCCAGAGATTCAAGGTATTATCATGTGCCAAATTACCATCAAGCTTTACCACCCACATACTCCCCTCCCGGCCCTCAGATTATTCTTTTTTGCAGCGCGAACGCGTTACCACGATACGCGGCCCGGCATCCACCGCAATTTTTTTCAATACTTGTCCCGGCTCCAGATCCATCACAACCACTGAATCGTCGAACCATGTCGCAACGTAGGCGCGCCCGCCTGCAATAGCGACACCCTCGGGATAACGCCCAACTTTCACCAGGGTCTCGTCAACACTGCCATCGCTGCCGATCCGCTGGAGCACACCTTTTTGCTGGGCGGTCACCCATAATTGCTTGCCGTCATTGCTAATGGCAATGCCATATGGCATGGACTGCATTTTGACGCGCCACGTCTCCTTCAACGAGTCAGCCTCCAGGCGGCTGATGGTGTTGTCCTTGACGTTGGCGACATAGACCTGATTACCATGGGAGGCCAAGGCAAAGGGTGAAGCGCCCACCGGTATGCCCGCCAGATGCTTCCATGCACCCGTGTCGATCACTGACACTGTCGCGCTGCCCCGATCCGCGACAAACAGACGCTGGCACGCGGCGTCCAGTGTCAATCCTGCGGGCGCATCACCAACGGCGATACGCCCGGTTTCGATTCCGTCGTGCGTACTGATACGCACGACCGCATTTCCTTTCCAGTCCGATACGAAAAGAGACTGTTCGTCCGCAGATAGCACGGCGGCAAAGGGCTCTCCCGGAAAATCATAGACAGCACTGACGTGCTTGCCTTGCAGATCGAGCGCGGATATTTTTCCGCTATCGGGATGCGTCACGAAGCCGCGCTTACCATCACGGGTAACCGCAATAAATACCGGCTTGTCGGCCACCTGGATACGTGAGACAACCTGATTGGTGTCAACATCTACAATGCTTACCGAATTGCCGTCCTGGCTGGCCACATAAACATATTCATTTTCCCGGTCCGCCCACGCCGCCTTGGCCAAGCATAATGCAGCCAGCCCCGCCATCGCGCAACGGACGAACCAAACAAACAGGTTTATACGGCCCATGGCCATGTTATTTACCCTCTATCGTTTTCTTCAGGCCGGCAAGTCCGTTCTGGTAGATTGCGGTCATCGCCGCAATTGCCGACTCATCATTAAGTGCTTCCGGTGGCTCATTGCTCGTATCGCCGCGATAGAACCGACCAATCCACGAGACTTTGCTGCCCTCGCCTTCAGCCTCAACCGAGATCGTGGATGAGTATGAGCTGACCGGGAGCGCTTCCAGGTTTTCGCCATCCATCCGATAGCTGTAGGAATGCGCCGCGGCATCGTATTCGTCCAGACTTTCCTTAATAATGCCTTTTTCCAGCGTCAGTTCGCGAACGGATCCCGCCTCGTTTCCCTTGTCTGCCGCACTGTTGCTGACATCCGGATGCCAGTTGGCGATTGCGCCAAAATCGCCTACGGTCTCCCATACCTTATCGGGCGGGGCGGCAATATTGACGGCTTCCTCAACTTTCTTGGGTGTTGGCCCATGCGCGTAAACAGGCGCCAATGTCATAGTAAAAAAAAGGGCACTAACTAATGTTGATTTAATCAAATGAGTCTCCTTGTGGACGTGGATAAATTCGTTTCTGCCGCTGCTGTGGTTTGCTCGCCGCCGGAACCGGACGGTGGGATTGCGCGCTTTATAAAGAACGCAGACAAGTAGTAAGCAGCCAGTAAAAGCAAAGCCAGCCCGGCGATGTAAGGGGCAAGCGGAATCGAGGTCTGTACCAGACGCTTTTTCGCGTTAGCCATGATCAGTTCAGTGAGCGCGCCAGAGTTTGCTAACGTGGTATAGGCCAAGCCATAGGTTGTGGCCAGCCCCCTGAGATGCGACTCCTTCAGTGAAGAAAAGTGTTCATTTCCGGCCGCTGCACTGGCGCCAAATGGCGCGTTTCTGGGATGCCATCCCTCACGATCTGCCGCATCTGCCGGCGGCGGGCCGCTGCGATTCTCCTGATCGACCTCATCAGCGCCAAAAAATCCAATTTGATTGCCAGTCTCGTCAAATTTCGGTATGGGCGACAGATTGGCGCCTCCTACACCAATGACCACGCCTGCGTTGCGCTCCGATTCATTATCGGCTGTCGTGGCGCCCTGCGTTGTTAACGATTGCGCCCGGACCTCGGCTTCACCCTGCATCATCATATGGCCGATTTCGGCCTGCTCTGCCGGCAGCGGCGGCGCTTCGTGCCCGTCGGTCACGAACACCAGACTGACGCCCAGGCTCTTGGCAATTTCCAGTCCTGATTCGAGCCCTTTCGTAATGTAGCTGTCGCCTTCCCATGCCATTCGCCAATCCAGCTGCTCAATTGTGGTGGACAAAGCCGCGAAGCTTTCGCAGACCTCAATCGGCTCCAGCAACAAGAACGAGCGTCTTTCAGAAAAAACCGCCAGCCCGGCACGACTGCCGCAAGGCAACTGGGTCAATGTCTGCTTCAACTTCGTTCGGACTTCCTGCAGCCGGGTATGCAACTTTTCTCCGACGCCATAATCCCGCACATTCATACTGCCGGTAATGTCCACGGCAAACAGAACTTCAGGCCGCTCTTGTTCGACCGCGATATGAGGCCTGAAGCAGCCTGCGATCGCTAACGCGCAGGCAACTGCCAAAAGCCAGAATCGAAAATCGACAAGCAAGCGACGCATTACGGCAACCCCTTTGGCAGACCCGGCAAGTCTGTCCAAAACCGTTTGGGTGCCTCCGGCGAGTCCTCATCGTCGGTCATCTCGGCCTGCGGCAGATCGCGAACCAGGCGAGATGCAATATCCAGGTTATACCGGGCACTCCAGAACGACGGATCCAGCCTTAGCGCTCTCACATAGTAGTCTTTGGCAAGGCGTACTGAAGACGGCGCCTCGTCTGTTTTACTGCTGCCCAGAAGATCGATGGCATGTCGCAGCCGTGCATTACCCATGTTGTAAAGCGCGTAAACGGCATGGGCAATTTCCTGGGCAGATGCTGCCGAGCCAGTCTGAGAAGCCCGTCCAGCCAGAAGCTCAACCCATGGCAAGGCTTCGTCCAGCCGCCCGATTGCGGTCAAAAAACGAAGCCGGGCAAAGGCGACCTGTGGCACTGCCTGCTCGTCAACAGCGATATCGTTACGTTTTTCCAGTTTGTCAATGATGACGTTATCGGCCGTTGTTTGCTGCAGAAAAACAAGCGAGCCGATCAGCCCGGCCACGGTTGCCAGCAATCCCAGCCATAAAAACCATGTGTATATTCGTCCCGGCGCCGGAAAGCGCAAGGCAAGGCGCTTGCGCTTAAATCCCGGACGTGAATTGTCGACCATTTTCACTCCTTATTGCACTGCCGCCGACCAGCCGCTGCGCACAATGGACCATCAGCAATACCGCCAGGATCACGGCAGCCAGACCGGAAAGATAGCCTGACAGATCCCTGCGCGGAATATGTTCGGTATATTGCAGGGGCGCCTTTTCTTGTTTGTCGATTTCGGCGATCGCCTCAGCGACCTCCTCTACATTCTCGGCCTCGAAAGCCCGATACGGCACGCCCAGGGACTTGAAGAAAATATCAAGATGGCGTTCCGGCATGGCCTGCGGAGTGTCTTTGTCCGGATCAGACGGCATATCCCCTATTCCCGGTGACCCCGGGGTTCGCAGGAACAACCAATACAAACGAATCGGGCGCAAGGCCAGCGCCTGCTTCAGCGCGTTCTGCACCCGCATATCGACTACGGCTGCACCATCGGACACCAGAAAGATGACCCGGGACGCCAGCGGGTCATTGTCCTCATCAAACTGGGACAACGCCATTGCAAGCCCGCGACCGATATCGGTATAGGACAAGCCGGGCCGATCGATCGCATTGATGGCCGCATCAACCGCCTGCGAATTGTCGGTGAGCGGCAAGACATACATCGGCATGGTCGAGAATGCAACCATGCCGATCCGGTCCTGCTCGCGCTGCTTCGCAAATCCCTTCAACAAACGTTTTGCCGCGGCAGCCTTGGACTCTTCCTCACCAGACGGTATATCTCCGTCAAAACTGCTATTCATACTTGAACTGCGGTCAATCAACAGCACCATATGTGCGCCTGTTCCCAGTTTCTGGATCGAGCCCCCTTTCATATGCAAGCCGGCCAGACATAGAATCAATACCAATAAAGCCAAAAAACCCAAAATGCGCAGCAGGATGTCAACGGCTTCTGAAAGTCGATCGGATCCAGCCGTGCCAAGCCAGGGCCAGCCCGACACCCGGCGCGGACGAAGAAAGAACGGCAGCAAGCTGCCGGGAAGCAGTAACAGCATGTAC
Organism: Advenella sp. S44; assembly: GCF_002810445.1. Taxonomy (GTDB): domain Bacteria; phylum Pseudomonadota; class Gammaproteobacteria; order Burkholderiales; family Burkholderiaceae_B; genus Advenella. Next base: position 105,556 of record NZ_NEXS01000009.1, read on the forward strand.
GGGAAATCGACCGCAATCACGCCCAGGCCGTTCATATGCTCTTCCTTTCGGCGGCTGCCAGCCGCTTTGCGATGCCCAGCAGGGCCGCAGGAGGCAACTCGGACAACGCTCGCGTCTGGTCATCGCTAAAAAACACAAACGAGGAAGCGGCAAAAAACTGCTCAAGATCGGTTTGTACTGGTTTGAGAAATGCGTGTTGCTGCACAAACTGTGGAATGTCACCGGCCAGCAGGCGCCCATCATTGCTGACATCAAGCGCCCGATGCAACTGGATAAGGCTGTGCCGGTATGCGTCTGCGCCAGGCTTGCGCAATCGTTTTTTGATGGCGCGATGCGCACGCGCCAGCGGTCGGGCCGGGCGTCGATGAAAAGGCCAAATGCAATAGTGAACGGCAAGCGCAATCAGCCATAGCACGGTCAGCACACCCAGGCTGATAACCAGTTTCTGCAAAAACGTCTTGGCAATGGGACGTGCGGGCACATCCGGCTGGACCTGTTCGGTCAGCCCAATACCCGAATGCGCAACGCCCCTTAGCGGAGACATGAAAAAGTCCTGAGGCGGTATTCTTATTGTCTGGGACTGTCCGCCATCGGTAAAAAGCAGATCTAACTCGGGGATTTGACGCTGGTTTACATCCAGCGGTACATAAAAAGTCTGATAGCGCAACGTCAGCGTATAGCGCAAGCCATTCTTGAATGCCTTTTCTTGCACATCCAGAGACCGAAGGTCAAGCCAGTAGTTCAGCCGTCCCGGGTGCGGCAACGACGATTGTTGTAACTTGGCTTGCTTGCTGTCGATCGTGATCGTGACCGGGATGACGTCACCCAGGATCCATCCGGCCGGCCTGGGCGCCTGTACCTGCACATTGGTTACCTGCGCACGCAAGGGATTCAATGCACCCGCAAAATATAACGCCGCAATAAAAAGCAGAAAAGGCCATATCCGTCCTCTCATCATGCCTCCTATCGCTCAAGCAGATACGTGTTCAGTGCCTCAATATCCAGCTGATCTGTTATTGCAAAAGGCGGGTTGACATATTGCCTGAAAATGCTGTCCAAATGTTTTCGACGCTTTTCGGCCTGGTCAAGCCAGCGCCGCTTCAGGGATGGACGCAGAATCACAAAACGGCGCCGGCCCGACTCCAGGTCGGCAAACTCGCTAAATCCCCATTCGGGTAGGTCGGCGATGGCAGTGTCCTGCAGCACAACCGGGATGACATCGTGCAATACCAGCGTTGCCAGGATTTTTTCGATTTGTTCATCGGGGAACAGAAAATCGGAAATCAGAAAGACCAGCTTGCGTGGCCCCGCAAGGTGTTCTGCAACCTGGGCCAGACCCGCCGCACTGTCGTCGGCCGGGCGCACTTGCGCCAGGTGGTTGATCATCTCGGTCGCGCCGGCACGATTGCGTGTCGCCACCAGGCTTGTTTGCTCATGAACCTCTTTGCCACAGGCATAGAGTCCAAAACTGTCGCCGTTGCGATGCGCCGACTGCGCCAGTACATCGCACAGTCCGGCCGCAATTGCCAGTTTGCTTGAATCGTTGTCGCGCCAGGCCATGGAGGCAGAAACATCGACCAGCGCGCAAACCGTAACGGCAACCCGAGGCTGGTACTCCCGTGAGTACCACTGACCGAAGGGGTCGCGCATGCTGCGCCGCAAGTCCAGTCTGCGAATATCCGGTGCACGCTCAAAGGGCACCAGTGCCCGGAATATGCCCGAAGCCGCACCGCCGGCGCCTGAATGGGTGCCAGGATAAACGCTTTGCACGCGCCAGCGCAACGAGTAATCAATCATCGCTCCAGCGGAAGCGGCGTTCCCGGGCGCAGTCATGGGACCGCCACCGTTGAAAAGACCTGCCGGCACAGTTCCGGAACAATCGTATCGCGCCTGGGTTCGTATATGGGATTCAGAAAAATCCGATGTCCGATGGTCTCGTAAAAGACGTCACGCACATCTTCGGGCAATACCATATCGCGGCCCTCAAGCCACGCCAAGATCCTGGCTGCCCGAACCAGCACAGCCATGCCTCGCGGACTGGCCCCGCCCTTGACGAGCCTGGCGCTATCGACGCCGGCAATCTCGATACCAGCACCGGCGGGATAGCGAATCGCCTCCCACAGCGCAACCACGTAATCCTGCAGCGCCATACTGGTCTGGATGCTTGCTTGAATCTGTACGGCCACGGCATTTAGTGCAGCATGATCCAATACACCTTCGGTAACCTCCTGGATCAATGCATCAACATCGTGATACCGGGGATTGAAAATAAGTTCTCGTCGCAACTGCCTGTCATCGGGCGCCTGGACCGGCACTTCCATAAAAAAGCGGTCCCTGGCGGCAGCGGGCAACTCAAAGGTTTCTTCCTTCTCGATCTGGTTGCGGTCTGCGAAAACCTGCACGTTTGGCAACGGGATATCCCGGTTAAAGGCATTGACAGCTCTTTCTGCCATCAGTCTGAGTAACAGCGAATGCACTTGCGGCCTGGCGCGATTGATCTCGTTGAAGAAAAAAACCGATATGTCCTGCCCATGCGAGAGCAACGGGCCCGGCTCGACCCGGGGTCGTCCTTCTTCGTTCAGGTAGGTGTGATAAATCAAATCGGCCGGCATCAAGTCAATGGTGCCTTCCACCCGACTGTAAGCGCCCCCGATAGCACGCGCAACAGCGCGCAGCATTAGCGTCTTGCCAACGCCAACATCCCCTTCGAGCAAGACATGTCCTCTGGCGAAAACCGCAATCGTGAGCATTCGAATGGTACGCGTCTGGCCAATTGCCGCTTTTGCTACTTCCTGCTCAAACAACAGGGCTCGCTGGCGCCAATGAACCAGATCAATGCTGTCTTGGGCAGGTTCGTGAACCATCAAACTCTTCTCCAGAAAGGGTCATATCAAATCAATACAAAGAGACGCCGAAATGCAGGCAACCGCTCACTGCGAACGACCCTGAACCGTTGCAACGGCTCAGGGCGCGCATAGCTGCTCCATATATTGTTATGACGCTGGAATCTTTTTAACGTCGTATTCGAACTTGCCTGTCTTTTTAAAGTTTTCCACGCGCAGCTTGTTTCTTTCTTCCATTTTCTGAATGGTTTCCTGCTGCTTTGCCACTTCCTTGGGATCATGTTTAGGATCGTATTTGGATCCCTTCACCTGGGCTGGATATCCTGGCTTAGGCTCCCAGCAATTGCCGGGCGCCTTGCACTTTGTGCCGTCGTATGCAAAAGCACTTGCTGAACCCAGAGCCATTACGGCAGTCCCGGCCAACACAAGCGCGGAACGAATTATAGACTGTCTCATCAGTTTCTCCTCTTGTATGATCACTGCCTGTCGGCAACCGCTAACCGAATATTACAGGCTCCGATTTCCCGCGTTTTAACGCAAGATCTGCTATCCGCATTAAACTGCGGATTATTCTTTATAAGGCTTGAAATTCTTTCGCTGCTCTTCCGTCAGCCAGGTTGCCTCCTCGGCTTCACCTGTATACAGATGCCTGACCCAGGCCATGGTATGAAGGATTTCGTCCTGAGTCAAAAACTCGTTCTGCGGGCCCATCTGGCGCGTCGCGCCCCCAAATATCACTTCAAACATGGCCTTGTCTTCTTCCAGATCGTAATGCCAGTTGCCATGATTGAGCGCCGGCCCGATTTTCCCTTCACCAAGATGCCCGTGACAGCCTGAGCAAGAGGTATTAAAGAGATCCTTTCCTTTGGCCAACGCTTCTTTGTCTTCGTTGTATGGATTCTGTCCAGTTTGCATGAATTGCTTGACCGCAGGCGTATCGCGGCCTTCTTCCTTGCCTGATTCCAGATCCAGGGGCTCACCGGTGACAATATTAATAAAAGGCATCTGCTGGGCAACAACAGGTGCGACACAAACCGTAGCAATTGCTGCACAGCATAAAAGGCGTTTGATCAATGCTTGCTTTACCATATTTGGGTTATCTCCTGGCATTTTAATAATTTCTTTCCGAGTGCATTTGTCGGAAAATTAGGACTCGATTGGAAGCATGGGGATACCCTCCTCTTCCAACACTTTTTTAATTTCTGATTGCTCCTTGGCAATCGCCTCGTTAATCTGCTTGAGCAAATCGCCGTCACTTTTTCTTACGGCTGCAGATTGTGAATAATTGAATTCAATTGTCTTGCCTTCGCCATCAGCAACTCGATCCTCCGGCACGAACTCCATTGTCAGCGGTACGCTTGAGGCTTTCACATAACGGCCAACTTCTGCGCCAAAAGCGATGGCTGCATCGGCCTTGCCCTGGATGACCTCATTGACCATTCGTGACGGATCAAGTCGCACATACTGGTTTCGCGGCGACTTGAAGTTGATCAGGGAATACATATAGTTCATATTGGTTTCGTACTTGCCAATCGCCTTGAGTATCAGCTCGGCAGGCGATCCTACGGCCATGGCAATACTGGTCAGTTTTTCCAGTTGGTCGTCTTCCCAGTCTTTGATGTGGATATTTCGATCCGTGCGTGTTACGAACACGTAGCCGGTACGATAATAAGGTTTGGAAGTGAGCACACGATCGTCGCCGGTGTCCAGGCCCATCACCACATCACATTGATTCTTGTCCAGAAAATCGCGCACCAGGTAAATAGCGGGCTTTTCGGTGTACACAAAGACTGCCTTGCGACCCATCGCTTTTGCGACGATATCGGCAACCTTGTTTTCGAAGCCCGAACCGTCCTTGCTGGTATAGGGATTTTCATTCGACGAAGCGCAAACGCGCAAGATATCCGGAGACGCGGGAACTTCGCCCTCCACTTGCTGCGCACTGCTAACTCCCGATAACAGTACCGCTACAAGCATAGCCGGCGCAGAAATACTTAAACCGGCCCATTTTCCACGCATCACTCTCAGCATATTTGTCTCCGTTATTCCGACAATGTCGTCGTTATCTTTTCATTTCTGTTCAGTTTTAGATCCCGCCATTTCCGAAGAAATGGCGGGCAATACCACTATTACTGTTTACTGCGCCTTAGGCTTTTCGGCCGGTTCTGCTTGAGCCGATGGTTCTGCTTTAGCCGATGTATTCGTGGCAGCATACTCTCCCGCGTCAGGGTCGTCATAAGCGCCCTTTCCGTCAAGAGAAAATACCATTACGCCACCGCCCATCGCTGTGTAGTTCTGGATGTTTTTGAAAGCACCCACTGAACCGAGACCGGCAGTCGGATCATCAAGACTAAACACCAAGCCTACACCAGGCCAGCCACCGACACCATAGAAAATGGCCACATACTGCACACCGTCATGCATGTATGTCATTGGGTGTCCAATTACACCGGATGGCAAGCGATGTTTCCACACAAGTTTGCCATCGCGACTGTCACGCGCCTTGATAAAACCGTCAAGCGTGCCATAGAACACCAGATCGCCCGCTGTAGCCATGGTACCGCCCCAAACTGCAAAGCGCTCCATCACTTCCCAATCGAACTTGCCGGTAATGGCGTCATAAGACTTGAGCTGACCCAGACCAACGTAGTTCTGACGATCACCCTTAGGACCAGGATACATGGTCAGTGTTGCGCCAACGAAGAACTGACCTGCGCGGTAAGGCAGCATGAACGGTTCCCAATCCATACAAATATGGTTGATGCCCATGTAGAAGCGTTCTTTCTCGGGATCGTACGAATCATGCCCCTGGTTGTGGTAACCCATGGCAGACGGGCAGATATCGCGACCCTTGTGATCCATACGGGTGGCGAACTCAGGGTCACGCAATGGTATACCTGTCTCCAGATCCACCTTCTTGACCCAGTTCACCGTATCGTCCATCTTATCGGCAGATACCAGCTCACCGGTCTCGCGATCAAGCGTGTAGATAATGCCGTTACGGTCAGGATGGGTCAGCAGCTTGCGCATCTTGCCATCTTTGTCTTTCTGCTCACTGAGCATCATGACGTTCACGCCAGCGTAATCCCATTCATCATGAGGTGTTTTCTGGTAAGCAAACTTGGCCTGACCGGTATCGACATCCCTTCCCCAGATTGCCATTGTCCATTTGTTGTCGCCAGGACGCATGGTTTCGTTCCATGGAGCAGGGTTACCGGTGCCGAAGTACACCATGTTGGTGTCCGGGTCATAGGCATACCAGCCCCAGTTCGTGCCGCCGCCGATTTTCCAGGCGTCGCCTTCCCAGGTTTCAGTGCCCAGACCCTTCTGCCCGTACTGAGGTGTTTTCTCGTTAAAGTTATCGGCAAGAATAATATCCTCATCGGGACCTGTCGCATAAGCGCGCCATTTTTGTTCACCTGTTTTCACATCATAGGCAGTGACATAACCGCGCACACCCAGCTCTGCACCTGATGAACCGATCAGCACGATATCTTTGACCACATACGGCGCGATCGTCAAAGTAGAACCGACTTTATAATCGGAGTTTTCCACTTTCCAGTGCTCTTTTCCGGTTTCCGCATCCAGCGCGACCACATGGCCGTCAAGAAGCGTCTTCAGAATCAGGGGTGGTGAATCTCCATCGCCCGGCCAGTAGCCCAGGCCGCGATTGACCACGTCACAACACGCGACAGAGCGCGCTGCCGCACTTTGTTTTGGCTCGTGCTTCCACAATATTTTGCCGGGCTCCTTGAGATCGACTGCATAGGTGGTATTGGGAAATGGTGTGTGAATATACATAATATTATTCACAACCAGCGGCGTGCCTTCATGCCCGTTGAGCACCCCGGTTGAAAAACTCCAGGAGGGCTTGAGCGTTTTAACGTTATCAACGTTAATCTGCTTCATCGGGCTATAGTTTGTAGCACTATAGGTTTTTCCGGGAAGCACCCAGTTTTCATCGCTTTTTGAAAGCTCTATAAGTTTGTCGTTGGCATGCGCAAAGGGAAGTGCAACCCCCATTGCGAGCGTAATAGAAAGCAGTATTCGCTTCATATATTGTCTCCGTCCTTTTTGCTTCGAAGTATAGTTTCGTTATCACAAAAGTGTCTCCAACGTGATAACACCCCTGACAGTGCGTTTAGACTCCTCGCCCGCCTTCTTAAGCAATATCCGTACCAGTCCGGCGTTTATACAGGTAAACCCTTAATTGAAAAACAAATATAGGCGCAAAGCGCCCTGTATCGATCATCACGCAAGCGTGTGCGAAGCGCCAAAGGCGTTGGTATTGAGAACAGTGCCCGTCGAATTTGAAACAGCTTGCCCACCCTTGCTGATTGATGTGACGCTTGCGTGACAATGTGTACCGTTAGTTGTCAGGCCCAGACATTAATCAATGCAGCTGCATCGCTAATGAGAAACGCCTTGAGTCCCAACGCAGCGGGCGCCAGTTTCTTGGTACGCAGATGTGCCACGCGCCATTGCCGCAGAATCGGCGTGTCGTGAATATCGAGCAAGGCGAGGTGCCCCGCCGCCAGCTCGTGACGCACGGTACGCAATGACAAAAAGGTCAGCCCCATGCCTGCCATCACCGCCTGCTTGATCGACTCATTGCTGGGCATCTCCATCACAATGCGCGGACTGATGTTATTTTTCTGGAAAATGCTCTCCATGGTCGCGCGCGTGCCCGAGCCGGCTTCTCTGACTACAAAATCGACATCATTAAATATGGACAACGGTGCTTGGCGACGTCTTGATAACGGATGCTCCGGCGCACTCACAAATCCAAGAGGATTGGTCGCAAAGGCTTCGGACAGGCAATCGAGTCTTTCCGGGACCCTGCCGGTAATGGCAAGATCCAGTTCGTTGCGCTCCAGCATATTAAAAATCTGATCACGGTTCTGAATCTGCAGGCAGATCTCGATGCCCGGAAAACGTTTGCGAAAATGCACCAGCAGCATCGGAACAAAATACTTGGCCGTACCAACGATACCAAGGTTGATGCGACCTCGCTGCAGCCCTTTTAAATCTTCAACGACGTCATCAAGTTGACTAAGCTGCGAAGTGGCAGCGATCGCATATTGTTCTACTTCACGACCGGCTGCAGTCAGGCGGATCTGTCTGCCATTGGCTTCTACCAGCGCGATACCCAATGCCTCTTCCATCTGTCGAAGCTGAGTGGACACGGCAGGTTGTGTCACATGCAATTTCTCGGCTGCCTTGGATACCGACTCGGCGCGAGCAACTTCCAGGAAGGTATCGAGCTGTCTAAGTGTGTAACGTCGCATGGTGATGTATAAGCCTGTGCTTATGATTTCTTCGATATTTATTATTAGACCTGAAGCATTGTGATTTGTATAGTTCATTCATACCGGTCAGACGCATCACCCTGCCGGCTTGATCACACAAAGCACTCAGGAGATAGAACAATGAACGATATCAGCAACGTCCAGATCAAAGACCAGAAAAAACGGTACGCAGCCGGTGTACTCAAATATGCGCAGATGGGATACTGGGACGGCGACTATGAACCCCTTGACACCGATATACTCGCCGTGTTCCGCATCACACCGCAAGAAGGCGTTGACCCCATCGAAGCGGCTGCTGCGGTTGCCGGAGAATCATCAACAGCCACGTGGACAGTGGTATGGACTGACCGGTTGACTGCCTGCGACAAGTATCGCGCCAAAGCATACCGGGTCGATCCTGTGCCCAATAACGAAGGGCAATACTTCTGCTATATCGCCTACGACCTATCATTGTTCGAAGAGGGTTCTATCACAAACGTGACTGCGTCCATCATCGGCAACGTGTTCAGCTTCAAACCCCTGAAGGCAGCACGACTTGAAGATATGCGCTTTCCGCCAGCGTATGTGAAAACATTCGCCGGCCCGCCCACCGGCATTATTGTTGAACGCGAGCGTCTTGATAAATTCGGACGTCCGTTACTGGGCGCCACCACAAAACCCAAGCTCGGTCTTTCCGGACGCAATTATGGCCGCGTGGTTTATGAAGGCCTCAAGGGCGGCCTCGATTTCATGAAAGACGATGAAAATATTAATTCGCAACCCTTCATGCACTGGCGCGATCGTTTTCTGTTTGTCATGGATGCAGTGAACAAGGCATCGGCTGCAACGGGCGAAGTCAAGGGCAGTTACCTGAACGTGACTGCGGGCACCATGGAAGAGATGTATCGCCGTGCAGAGTTTGCCAAGGAACTGGGCTCGGTCATCGTGATGGTCGACCTGGTGGTAGGCTGGACGGCGATTCAGTCGATCTCGCATTGGTGCCGTCAGAACGACATGATTCTGCACATGCACCGCGCAGGACACGGCACTTACACGCGTCAGAAAAATCACGGCGTATCGTTCCGCGTAATTGCCAAGTGGTTGCGACTGGCTGGCGTCGATCATGTGCATGCCGGCACCGCGGTAGGCAAACTGGAAGGCGACCCAATGACAGTACAAGGCTATTACAACGTCTGCCGTCAATCCTATACCGAGACCGATCTGCCTCGCGGCATATTTTTCGATCAGGACTGGGTAGCGCTGCGCAAAGTCTTGCCGGTAGCCTCTGGTGGTATTCATGCCGGACAAATGCACCAACTGCTGGATCTGTTTGGCGATGATGTCATCCTGCAGTTCGGCGGCGGCACTATTGGTCACCCCGACGGTATTCAGGCTGGCGCGGTAGCCAATCGCGTGGCGCTCGAATCCATGGTTCTGGCACGTAACGAAGGACGCAACATTGCAGAGGAAGGCCCGCAAATTCTGAAGGATGCCGCCAAGCATTGCGGTCCCCTGCGTGCGGCGCTGGATACATGGGGTGAAGTGACATTCAATTACGAGTCAACCGACACATCCGACTACACACCCATGCCGTCTGTCGCTTAAATGACAGATGTAATCAAAGCCTGAACACTAGAACTTCACGACAAGAGAGAACATCATGCGTATTACACAGGGTACTTTTTCGTTTCTTCCCGATCTGACCAACGAGCAGATCACAAAGCAACTGCAATATTGCCTGGACAATGGCTGGGCTGTCGGCATCGAATATACCGATGATCCGCATCCACGCAATACCTTTTGGGAAATGTTCGGCAACCCGATGTTTGATCTGCGCGATGCCGCCGGCATATTGCAGGAGATCGAACAAGCGCGCAACACCTTTCCGAACCACTACATTCGAGTGACTGCTTTTGATAACACGCACACCGTTGAATCTGTAGTGATGTCGTTCATTGTCAACCGTCCCGAGAACGAACCGGGCTTTCGCCTTGTACGTCAGGAGATCGATGGACGTCGCATGCGCTACACCATTGAAAGTTATGCCGTGACCGGCGCCGCAGAAGGCAGTCGCTACTGATATTGAACGCAAGCAGCCGGAGCGACTATCGCCCGGCATGATATCCATTAAATAGATACCCAGCCCCAGGGTCCACGCCAAAGGAGAAGATCATGACGCAAACCACGCTCAATGCCGATGCGCCGGAAAAAACCCAGACAGCAAACAGTACGGCGTCGGAAGACCAGCTGGCCATTGCCCAGACCTTGCAGCAGCTCGATCGCGAACTGGTAGGCCTGGCGCCGGTCAAACAGCGCATTCGTGATATCGCCGCATTACTGCTGGTTGACAAAATGCGTGCCGAACGCGGCCTGCGTACGGGCACGCCCAGCCTGCATATGAGCTTCACGGGCAACCCCGGCACCGGAAAAACCACGGTAGCAATGCGTATGGCGCAGATTCTGCATCGGCTCGGCTACCTGCGTCGTGGCCATCTGGTTGCCGTCACGCGTGATGACCTGGTTGGGCAGTATATCGGACACACCGCACCGAAAACCAAGGAGGTTTTGAAAAAGGCCATGGGAGGCGTGCTGTTCATCGATGAGGCCTATTATTTATATCGTCCGGAAAACGAGCGCGACTATGGTCAGGAATCCATAGAGATCCTGCTGCAGGTCATGGAAAACAATCGCGATGATCTTGTCGTGATTTTCGCCGGCTATAAGGATAGGATGGATCGCTTTTTCTCTTCGAACCCGGGCATGTCGTCGCGCGTTGCCCACCATATTGATTTTCCGGACTACGCACCCGACGAACTGGAAAAAATTGCAGACATCATGCTCGACGGCATGCAGTATCGCTTTGATGACCAGGCGCAACAGGCGTTTTCCCAATATATTGTCAAGCGCATGCAACAGCCATACTTTGCCAATGCACGCAGTGTGCGCAATGCCCTGGAGCGCGCGCGCCTGCGGCATGCTTCCAGACTGATGCAAGCGCCGGACAATGTCAGCGACACCGCCTTGCAAACCATTTGCGCCCAGGATATTCGCGCCAGTCGCGTGTTCAGCGAGGAGTCAGAGACTGGCGGCGAGCGCGACCCGGGCAGCAAACAGGAAAACAATGGGGAGACATAACATGCTCAAAGCACTGATCTTTGATGTGGACGGGACACTGGCCGATACCGAGACCGTCCATCTACGCGCGTTCAATACCGCTTTCGTGCTGGCCGGCACGGACTGGTACTGGGACGAAGACTTATACCGGGAGTTGCTGGCCATTAGCGGCGGCAAGGAGCGCATGGCCCACTACTGGTTGTCCATTGACCCGGAAGGCGCCAGTACACTGCAGGCCGCAAGAAAAATCCGGGAAATTCACGCCATTAAGACGGAGGAATATGCGCGTCTGGTGGAAAACGGCCAGGTCGTGTTGCGCCCCGGCATTCACAGACTGCTCATAGACGCCTATTGCGCTGGCATCCCGGTGGCCATTGCCACCACCACGACGGCGGCCAATGTTGATGCCCTGCTGCACCATTGTCTGGGATCGGACTGGCGAAAATTCTTTGCCGCAATCTGCGATGCCAGCACCCCGGGCAAGAAAAAGCCCGAGCCGGACGTCTACGTTCACGCCCTGGACGAGCTCGACGTGGACGCCACAAACTGCATTGCCTTCGAAGACTCGGAAAACGGGTTGCGCGCGGCGGCCAAAGCCGGCATCTCGACCATTATCACACCCACGCATTTTACCCAAGAGCAGGATTTTAATGGCGCCATGCTGGTGCTACCCCATCTGGGCGATCCCGATCTGCCGATTCCGCCTGGCAACGGCATCCATCAGACCATGGTGGACCTGTTCACGCTCAAGTGCCTGCACGCAGATCCGCTGCTCAAGGCCGGCTGACATATCGCCAGACATTGATTTACATAGAGGAAACCACCATGCAAACGCAGCAACGACTTACTCTGACCCAGTTCCTGATCGACGAAAGACGGCGCTTTCCCGAGGCGGGCGGTGATTTCAACAGCGTGATCCTCAATATCGCCCTGGTTTGTCGCCGAATATCGCACACGATCGCCTGCGGCGTACTGGCCGGCGCCAACGGCAGTGCCAACTCGACCAACGTGCAAGGCGAAGAGCAAAAAAAGCTGGATGTGCTAAGCAACGACTTGTTCATCGAAGGCAATCAATGGGGTGGGCAACTGGCCGGTATGGTATCGGAAGAACTTGATGAACCATACAGCATTCCCAAGCCGTATAGCCGCGGCCGATACCTGCTGCTGTTCGATCCTCTTGATGGTTCTTCCAATATTGACGTCAATGTCGCTGTTGGCAGTATTTTCTCGGTGCTGCGCACGCCTGATTCACGGCGTGCAACCACGACCAAAGACTACCTTCAGCCCGGCGTAAAACAGGTGGCCGCCGGCTATGCCATCTACGGGCCCTCCACCATGCTTGTGCTGTCGGTCGGCAACGGCGTCCACGCTTTTACGCTGTGCCCGCTGGTTGGCGAATTCATGCTGACACATCCGAACCTGAAGGTTCCCCAAGACACCAATGAATTTGCCATCAATACGTCCAACAGTCGCTTCTGGGAAGATCCGGTACGACGCTATGTTGATGAATGCATCGCCGGCAAGACGGGGGAGCGCGGCAAGGATTTCAATATGCGCTGGATTGCGTCGCTGGTCGCCGAAGCACACCGCATCCTGATGCGCGGCGGCGTGTTTCTGTATCCGCGAGACAATAAACAGCCGGCGCGTAATGGCCGATTGCGTCTGTTATATGAAGCCAATCCTATCGGCTTTATCATGGAGCAGGCCGGTGGGCGTGCCAGCACCGGCGTTGAACCGGTCATGCAAGTGGTTCCCACCGACATCCATCAGCGAATCGGTTTTATTTTCGGATCGAAAAACGAGGTCGAGCGGATTGAGCAGTACCACCAGCATCCGCGACGCGTCGATTCGCCAAATCCGTTGTTTCATGAGCGCAGCCTGTTTACCGAATCGACGGGCGTGTGATGAAGCTACATGCACACAGCCCTTGTGGCTGCCTCTGCGGCGACAGGCACTTTTAGCGTCGCGCCGGTTATACGTCATTTTTCATTTACCAAAGGGCCAGAAATATGTCAGAACGCCACCCGATCATCTCCATTACCGGTTCTTCAGGCGCCGGAACCACGTCGGTGACCCGGACCTTCGAAAATATATTCCGCCGCGAAGGCGTCACAGCGGCTTCTATCGAAGGCGACAGCTTTCATCGCTACAACCGCGCGCAAATGAAAGAGCGGCAGGCGGCCGCCGAGAAAAACGGCAATGCCAATTTCAGTCATTTCGGACCAGATACGAATCTGTTTGCCGAACTCGAAACGCTGTTTCGCACATACAGCGAGAGCGGCTCGGGCAAGCGACGCAAGTACCTGCACGATACGCGTGAAGCTGCCCCCTACAATCAGGAGCCCGGCACGTTCACGGCGTGGGAGGATATTCCTCCGGATACTGACCTGCTGTTCTATGAGGGGCTGCACGGCGCGGTCGTGCACAAGGACATCAATATTGCGCAATATCCGGATTTGCTGGTCGGCGTGGTGCCAGTGATCAACCTGGAATGGATACAGAAATTGTGGCGCGACAAATCGGCCAGAGGGTATTCGGCCGAAGCGGTCACAGATACCATTTTGCGGCGCATGCCCGATTATGTGAACCATATTTGTCCGCAATTTGCGCTAACGCATGTCAACTTTCAGCGGGTGCCATGCGTGGATACTTCCAATCCGTTTATTGCGCGGGACATTCCGGCGCTGGACGAAAGTTTCGTGGTCATCCGCTTTGCCAACCCCAAGGGCATTGATTTTCAGTACCTGCTCAATATGGTGCACGATTCGTTCATGTCGCGGGCCAACACCATTGTCGTTCCTGGCGGCAAAATGGAACTGGCCATGCAATTGATTTTTACGCCATTTGTCTGGCGCATGATGGAGCGCAAAAAACGCGCGACACAGGCTTGAGGAGAAAACCATGAATCTTGCCGAAAAAATAGGCCTTCAGGATACACGACATGCAGATGCGCTGCGCTTTCTGGCGGCCGACGCCGTAGAACAGGCGCAGTCGGGCCATCCTGGCGCCCCCATGGGCATGGCCGATATCGCCCAGGTGCTATGGCGACAGCATCTGTCCCATAACCCGGCCGATCCGGGATGGCTTAATCGCGACCGCTTTGTGCTGTCCAACGGCCATGGCTCCATGCTGCTGTATGCCCTGCTGCATCTGACCGGCTACGATCTGCCGCTGGAGCAGATCCGGCAATTTCGCCAGCTTCACTCCGTGACGCCCGGCCACCCCGAAGTGGGTATCACGCCTGGTGTAGAGACAACAACCGGCCCGCTGGGCCAGGGCCTGGCCAATGCCGTGGGCATGGCGCTGGCAGAACAATTGCTGGCACGCCGCTATAACCGTCCCGGTCATGCCATCATCGATCATTACACCTACGTTTTTCTGGGCGACGGTTGCCTGATGGAAGGCATCAGCCACGAAGTGTGTTCGCTGGCCGGCACCCTGGGCCTGGGCAAGCTGATCTGTTTTTATGACGACAACGGAATTTCCATTGATGGCCAGGTCACAGGCTGGTTCGGCGACGACACCGTCGGACGCTTTGCGGCGTACAACTGGAATGTGATTGCCAATGTAGACGGACATGACGCAGCGGCGGTCGATGCAGCCATCCGCCAGGCAAAATCCCAGGCGTCCGAACAAGCGCGCCCTACCCTGATCTGCTGCCGCACCCATATCGGTCACGGCGCGCCAACCAAGGCCGGGAGTCACGAAGTACATGGCGCGCCGCTGGGGCCCGATGAAATCGCAGCAATGCGGGCGGCAAGAGGCTGGCGCTACGCAGAATTCGAATTGCCCCACGACGTGGTCAATGACTGGAACGCCATCGAGCAGGGCGCGAGCCGTCAACAAGAGTGGCAGCAACGCTTTGATCGCTGGCAGGCGCAATTTCCCGAGGATGCCGATGAGCTGGCCCAGCGACTGCACGGCAACCTACCCGATGCCACACAGCAGGCGCTGGACGCCCTATTGGATACCAGCGACGCGCTTCACGGCAAAATCGCAACCCGCAAGGCATCCCAGATCGTTCTGGAGGCCATGACCCCCACCCTGCCGGGCTTGTTCGGCGGCTCGGCCGACCTGAGCGGCTCGAACCTGACCAATGTGAAATCGTCCGTGTGGGTCAATCATCATGGCCACGGTAACTATTTAAGTTACGGCGTACGTGAATTCGGCATGGCAGCGGTCATGAACGGGCTGGCATTGCATGGCGGATTTATTCCCTACGGAGGCACGTTTTTGACCTTCTCGGATTACTCGCGCAACGCAATCCGCATGGCCGCGCTGATGAAACAACGCGTCGTCCATGTTTTCACGCATGACTCTATCGGTCTGGGTGAAGACGGCCCGACCCATCAACCGATAGAACATATCAGTTCGCTGCGTACCATTCCCAACAACCGGGTATGGCGGCCTTGCGATGGTGAAGAGACAGCCATTGCCTGGCAAGAAGTGCTCAAGCGCCACGACGGGCCGGGTTGCCTGGTCCTGTCGCGCCAGAATCTGACTCCCTTTACTCGTGACAAGGCGCAACGCGATCAGATCGCACGCGGCGGCTATATCCTGCAGGACGCGGCCAATGCGCAAGCCGTGTTGATTGCCACGGGATCGGAAGTGGGCATTGCCATCGATGCCGCCAAGGCACTGGGCGAAGAAGGTATCGCGGTGCGCGTCGTTTCCATGCCTTGCGTCGAGATGTTTTATGCCCAGCCGCAAGCGTGGCGCGATCAGGTGCTCCCGCCCGAGCTGCCACGCATCAGCATCGAAGCCGGCTCCCGCTGGTTCTGGCGCGGCGTTGTCAATAACGGCACCGTCATCGGTATCGATACCTTCGGCGAATCGGCGCCGGCCAGCCAGTTGTATGACTACTTCGGTCTTACCCCGCAGGCGGTTCGCGACGCTGTCCATGCACAGCTCGCACTCAATCCATAGACTATTCGAACACAGGGTCGCGCATTCAGATTGAACGCCCCCTGTACCACTCAAGGAGATCAACATGGCCCTCGTTTCATTACGTCAACTGCTGGATCACGCGGCAGAGCACAGTTACGGCATTCCCGCCTTCAACGTGAATAATCTGGAACAGATCCAGGCCATCATGCAGGCTGCGGCCGGCACCGATAGCCCGGTCATTTTGCAGGCGTCGGCCGGCGCACGCAAGTATGCCGGAGAAGCCTTTTTGCGCCGACTAGTAGAAGCGGCCATCGAGTCCTATCCTGACATTCCGGTATGTATGCATCAGGATCACGGAGCCAGCCCCGCAGTGTGCCAGGCCTCGATTCGATCCGGGTTTTCCAGTGTGATGATGGACGGCTCGCTGCAGGCCGATATGAAAACACCATCGACCTACGAATATAATGTCGCAGTGACGCGCCAGGTTGCCGATATGGCTCACTGCGTGGGCGTTTCGGTAGAGGGCGAGCTCGGCTGCCTGGGATCGCTGGAATCAGGCCAGGCCGGCGAGGAAGATGGCTCAGGCGCCGAGGGTATCTTATCGCATGAACAACTGCTGACCGATCCGGAACAGGCCGCCGATTTTGTGGCCCGTACCGGAGTGGATGCGCTGGCAATTGCCATTGGCACCAGCCACGGCGCATACAAATTTACCCGCAAGCCAACTGGCGACATTCTGGCTATTGACCGCATCCGCGCAATCCACGAGCGTATTCCCGACACACACCTGGTCATGCACGGTTCGTCCTCTGTACCCCAGGAGTGGCTGGACATCATCAGGGCGCATGGCGGGGATATTCGCGAAACTTACGGCGTGCCGGTAGAGGAAATTTGCGAAGGCATCAAAAATGGCGTGCGCAAAGTCAATATTGACACAGATATCCGGCTGGCAATGACCGGGGCCATGCGTCGCTGCATGATGCAGGACACATCAGAATTTGATCCGCGAAAATTCTTTAAGGAAGCCACGGCAGCCGCAAGGCAGATTTGCGAACAACGCTTTGAGGCATTCGGCTGCGCGGGTCGTGCTTCTTCCATCAAGCCGATACCGCTTGACCAGATGGCCAAGATGTACGCACAGCAGGCCAAGGCAGCCTAGTTCTGTCACGGGGCTGGCTCCGGCGCGAGCGCATCCCCGGCAAGAATGACGAAGGGGCTCAATAATAAGAGCCCCTTCTTTTTGGCTGTTGTGCCATACCGACACATCAGTAATACCGCTTTGACAAATCGTACTGCAATCCCGGGCACGTCGCAGACTGCGACGTGCCTGGTAGCAATCAGTCGAAAGTGACCACCGAACGAATTGATTTACCTTCGTGCATCAGGTCGAAAGCTTCGTTGATCTTCTCGATTGGCATGACATGGGTAATCAGGTCATCGATGTTGATCTTGCCTTCCATATACCAGTCGACAATTTTCGGTACATCGGTGCGACCACGCGCCCCGCCAAAGGCCGAACCCTGCCAGACACGGCCGGTAACCAGCTGGAACGGCCTTGTCGATATCTCTTGCCCCGCACCGGCCACACCGATAATGGTGCTCTTGCCCCAGCCTTTATGGCAGGACTCCAGCGCCTGGCGCATCAGATTCACGTTGCCGATACATTCAAAGGTGTGATCGGCGCCGCCTTTGGTCAGGCTTACCAGATAGGGAACGATATCGCCTTCCACTTCCTTCGGATTGACAAAATGCGTCATACCGAATTTACGCGCCAGCTCTTCGCGTGCCGGGTTGATATCGACACCGATAATCATATCGGCGCCGGCCAGGCGCGCACCCTGTACGACGTTAAGACCGATCCCACCCAGGCCGAACACAATGACCTTATCACCAGGCTCTACCTTGGCCGTGTAGATCACGGCGCCAACACCGGTAGTCACGCCGCAGCCGATATAGCAAACTTTTTCAAAGGGCGCATCTTCGCGGATCTTGGCCAGTGCAATTTCCGGCACAACCGTGTAATTGGAAAAGGTGGAGGTGCCCATGTAGTGGAACACATCCTCGCCATTGATCTTGAAGCGACTTGTGCCGTCAGGCATCAGGCCCTTGCCCTGGGTTTCACGAATGGCGCCGCACAGGTTGGTCTTGCGCGACAGGCAGAATGCGCAATTGCGACACTCTGGCGTATAAAGCGGGATCACGTGGTCTCCGGGCTTGAGCGTCGTTACGCCCGACCCCACTTCCACCACCACACCGGCACCTTCGTGGCCGAGAATCGCCGGGAAAATCCCTTCAGGATCATCACCGGAGAGCGTGAACATATCGGTATGACACACGCCCGAGGCTTTGATCTCCACCAGCACTTCGAATGCGCGCGGACCTTCGAGCTGAACCGTCTCTATCGTTAGCGGCGCCCCGGCTTTTGTAGCAACAGCGGCTTTTGTATCCATTACTTCAACTCCTGCTTAAGATGCATGTTTTGATTTTGCAACGTGTGTTGCGATAACGTCCATCAACGCTGGCGACAGCGCATCATAGTGAGGCAATCCCAATTCGTTCAGTCGTGCACGAATGCCATCCATTTCGGCAGGATCGGTTCCTGTTTCGATGATGGATGACACAAAGGCGGCAAACGTGGGCGCAGACCAGCCGGTCTCTGGAGACCGTTCCGTGTGAATAAAATCGAGCCCGTGAAAGGGATGCTGCGTATTTTCAATACGGCCGTACATGTGAACGCCACAACCGCTACATGCATGGCGCTGAATGGCTGCCGATTCGTCAACCACCTTGAGCTTGTCGGCATTGGCCGTCACTTGCACTGAATCCCGGGGGACCACGGCAACCTGCGAAAACAGGGCACCGGCCGGCCGCCAGCATTTGGAGCAACCACAAAGGTGATTATGTGCCGATTGCGAGTTGACCGTGACTTCGACTCTGTCTGTCTCGCAATTGCAAACCAGCTTTCCACCGGTAAAGTTATTGTCTGTACTTGCCTGAACGCCATTGTTGACGGCTGGATGAATATTGTAACTCATATGTGTCTCCGGATTGGTTATGAACGGTTCTGACTTGAGCGGCCCTTCCCCATCGCGCATGCAGGCATGGCAACCGGGGCGGGCGATAACCCATTCTCAAGCAACTTCCATGCCAAACACGCCACAGTGCCCTGTCAGCACAGGGTAAACCGTAAGGCCAGGCCCAGAATCGTCCCGATTTGTCCGTCTGTCGTCTGCCCGCCCAGGGCCTCTTCGAATCAGGAGTTGTTCAGAATACGATACAGGCTGTCCCATGCATGTATGGGTTTGACCAGCGATTGATACATCTGCAACGCCTGTCAGCTGAAGCATAGGCGGGCGTTCGCGTGCTTCGGGCTTCGGATTGTGAACGCCGGACAGCGTGCTGCGGATGACGGACGCCGTGCTGGCGGAGGCCGGCTTCATGCTTCATGCCACGGATTGTGGGCTGCGGGCAAGCTTGTCGTCTCGGATTGACCTGGTAGGACCGTCAGCTGTACGGTCCCTTGCCAACCGCGCCAGCCAGTCGGCCCATGGTGTTGGTCAGTGCCGCAAGAACAAGCGGATCGGACGGCGTATGAGTGCCTCCCTGTATCCACTGCATGTCTGCATTGCGCAAGTGTTGCTGCAGCAAGAACGCATTGGCCGGCGGGCAAATCCAGTCGTGAGTGCCGTGCAACAAGGTGGTATCAACCGCCAGTGTACGTAGTTGCTCCAGTAAAGTCGGCAAGTGGACAAACCCGCCGTGCTGCAGATAATGTGCCTGAATCCGATATTTATGAATAAGGCGCGAGCGAGCCTCGCTTTGGTCCCGGCTGCCTTTCTTGCTGTCCTGCGTGCTGTCCATCTGCGCGGTTGCGCTTGAATCGGCCCCTGGCGTTGCGTCGTGTCCGTTTGCATGATTTTGGCGGGCAGACTCATCGCCCTGCGTTCCGCGGGCCGCCCTGCACTGCATCATACTGTTCATGATACCCGTTTCATACTGGCTCCATCGCAGGGCCGCATCCGATATTGCCTTCGGATCAGTGCCAAGCAGCCGGCTGGTCAGCGTTTTGAGAACCGTCTGCTTTTCGTTTTCCGTCATGGTCTCGGTCAGCGTGTGCCACGCCTGTGGAACCAGGGCACCAAGATCCTGAAAGAACCAATCCAGCTGAAGCCGGGAAGGAACAAATGCGCCCCGCAATACCAGATGACGAACGTGCCGCGCATGACTGACAGCATAAGCCAGCGCGAGATACGCCCCCCAGGAGCCGCCCACCACAGTCCAATCTGAAATCGACAAGTGTTGACGCACGCGCTCGATATCGGCAACCAGGTGCGCCGTTGTATTATGTTCCAGGCTGCCGGTCGGCAGGCTTTGGCCGCCGCCACGCTGATCAATCAACACTACGTGCCACCGCTGCAGATCAAACCAATCGAGCATCGCAAGGTTACTGCTGCTGCCAGGCCCGCCATGCAAAACAACAGCCGTCGCAGCCCGTATGTTGCCAAATTGCGCATAGTAAAGCTGATGCCCGTCGGGCGTATTGATATAACCGTGGGAGATAGAATTGCTCATCAAAACAGGATCCGGGCAGTGAGTGAAAGCGATAGCACCATATTACAACTCGTATAATAATGAAAGCGAATACCGGCAATTTTTTGCAAGTTAAAGCGCCTTGACAAATGTGCGGGTCATGCTACCATTAATTTGACTGTGCATTATTTTGCAGTCATGCGAGACAGTATCAATATCGAAATATCAGTATTTTACTGACAACTGGCTCATATGCGTTCTGCTCGCCACTCCAACATTTTCCCTCTAAACAGGAGACAATTATGAAATGGACAACACCTGAGTTTTGCGATCTGCGTTTCGGCTTTGAGATCACGATGTACATCGCCAACCGCTAATCTGCTTCCAACATTTATACCCTGCGGCGCTGGCGAGAGCCAGCGCCGTTTTTAGTTGCGACCTATGAAAATTCTTGTGCTTGGTTCTGCCGCCGGCGGTGGGTTCCCACAATGGAACTGCAATTGCCCAAATTGTGACGGCATACGCCGGCAAACCATTCGTGCGACAGCGCGGACGCAATCGTCCATCGCCATCTCGGCAGACGGCATCCAATGGTTGCTGGTCAACGCCTCTCCCGATATTCTCAAACAAATCCAATCCAATCCGGCACTGCAACCGGCACGCAGCGTGCGTGACACCGGAATCACATCTGTGATATTGATGGACGCGCAGATTGATCACGTGACCGGTTTGCTGATGCTGCGCGAGAGCGGCAGCCCCATCCCGCTGTATTGCACTGAGCCGGTATGGAACGATCTAAGTACCGGGCTGCCCCTGACACATGTGCTGTCGCACTATTGCGGCCTGACGCATCGACACATTACTGTCGAGGAAAATCGCTTCAGTCCGCCATTGCAACTGGTTGAGCTGCCCGGCATCAGCATCACGCCCTTTCCCCTGACAAGCAAGGCGCCACCGTACTCTCCCAATCGCAACAACCCGCAAGTGGGCGACAATATCGGCCTGCTCATTACCAGCGAAAGTTCTGGTAAAACGCTTTTTTATGCGCCAGGTCTCGGACAGATTGAGCCTTTGGTTCTGGAAGCCATGAACCGTGCTGATTGCGTGATGGTAGACGGAACCGTGTGGACGGAAGACGAGATGATCCAATTGGGTCTGTCCCGCAAGACCGCTGCCGAAATGGGCCATTTGCCACAATCGGGATCGGGTGGCATGATCAGCGTTCTGGACTCGCTAGGCGATCAGAAGCGCAAGATTCTTATTCATATCAATAACAGTAATCCGATCCTGAACGAGGACTCGGAACAAGCGGCTGTACTGCAGCGGCATAATATTGAAATCGCCGTCGATGGCATGGAGATCGTATTGTGAGCATCGTCCTTTCAAATCTTGCTGCATACAACCAGAAACATGCCGATCCCCAGGCGTGGGACCGGGATGAATTTGAGCAACAGTTGCGCGCCAAGGGCGCCAGCTACCATATTCATCACCCGTTCAATATCAGGATGAACAGCGGCCAGCTCAGCAAAGAAGAAATTCAGTATTGGGTTGCCAACCGTTTCTATTATCAGATCAACATTCCGCTTAAAGACGCAGCAGTCATGTCAAACTGTCCCGACAGGGAAACGCGGCGTCGCTGGATTCTGCGCATGCTCGACCATGACGGCTTTGGCGACAACGAAGGCGGCATCGAAGCCTGGTCACGCCTGGGACTGGCTGTGGGCATCAGTCGCGAAGACTTGTGGTCGCTCAAGCTGGTTGCACCCGGTGTCCGTTTCGCAGTCGATGCCTATGTCAATTTTGCCCGGCAGGCGCCGTGGCAGGAATCGGTTTGCTCATCACTCACGGAAATGTTCGCGCCGAAGATTCACAAGGACCGGCTGGCCAACTGGCCGACGCATTACCAATGGATAGAACCGGATGGACTGGAGTACTTCCGCAGCAGAATCTCTCTGGCAGAACGGGATGTGGAGCATGGCCTGCAAGTGACGCTGGATTACTTTACCACTGGCCAGCAACAGGCGCGAGCACTGGAGATCCTGCAGTTCAAGCTGGACATTTTATGGTCCATGCTGGATGCCATCGAAAAAGCCTGCCAGGTCAATAGCGAGACAAATCATGACTGAATTGCCGGAAAAGCCCCATTTGTCGCGACTATTCCGGTTGCAGTTCGAAAAGGCGCAAAATGCCTATGTTCTGTTATATCCCGAAGGCATGGTCAAACTGAATGACAGTGCCGCTGAAATACTTCGTCGTTGCGATGGCGAGCGTACCATTGCCCAAATCGTTGCCGATCTGGAACAAAGCTTTGCCACGACAGGACTGCACAAAGATGTTGAATCATTTTTGCAGGCCGCACAGGAGCGTGGCTGGATTAAATAGAGGTCATCATGGATATGCCTGAAGCCGTTGAGCAAAAGCACAAAGCCACCATAGCCCCGCCGTTGTGGCTGCTGGCCGAGCTCACCTATCGCTGTCCGCTGCATTGTGTGTTCTGTTATAACCCGGTCGATTACGCCAGCAATCTGAATGAGATGACCACAGATCAATGGATCAGCGTCATGCGCCAGGCCCGTGAAATGGGCGCGGCGCAACTGGGATTTTCAGGCGGTGAACCGTTGCTGCGCGACGATCTGGAAGTGCTAGTGGCAGAAGGTCGTCAGCTGGGTTTTTATACCAATCTTATTACGTCCGGCGTCGGCTTAAAGCGAGAACGGCTAGCTGCGCTTCGTGATGCCGGGCTTGATCATATTCAGTTGTCATTCCAGGACTCGACCCGGGAGATGAATGATTTTCTGACTCACACAAAAACCTTTGATCTGAAATCGCGCGTTGCCGCCATGATCCGGGAGTTCGAGTATCCCATGGTGCTGAATGTGGTGCTACACCGCTATAACCTGGATCACATTGAGCGTATCATTGAGATGGCAGACAAGATGGGGGTGGAGTATCTTGAACTGGCAAACACGCAGTATTACGGCTGGGGCCTGATCAATCGAGACCAGTTATTGCCCGACCGGGCGCAGTTGGAGCGCGCCGAAGCGGCTGTTGCCCGCTACCGCGAGAAAATTGGCAACCGGATGCGCATCCTGTTTGTCGTGCCGGATTATTTCGAGACTCGGCCCAAAGCCTGTATGAACGGCTGGGGATCCGTTTTCCTGGCCGTATCTGCCGATGGCAGCGCCCTTCCCTGTCACGCAGCAAAAACCATTCCCGGATTGCAGTTCCCGCAGGTGACCGATACCGCACTGCACGATATCTGGTACCACAGCGACGCATTCAACAAATTCCGCGGTGATGACTGGATGCAGGAACCTTGTCGCACCTGTCCGGAAAAGACACGTGATTTTGGTGGCTGTCGCTGCCAGGCACTGGCCCTGACAGGCGACGCTACGAACGCTGACCCGGTTTGCGATAAGTCCCCCCACCATCATGTCATTACCGATATGATCGGACGCACGCCAGTGCCTGCGATTGAGGAAAAACCACTGGTGTTCCGCAACGATGCCAATTCCCGCAGCCTGTCGGCTGCAAACGATACGCTACCGGCAGCAGCACCCGACCAAATCTCCCGTTCATAGGGAAAACGAGACACGCACAGCCGGACAGGTGAGATACAATCGGAAGAGCAACAATCCGTCTTCCGATGCACAGGATTACAGATACGATTGCAATTTAATGTCGCGCAAGACGACGTAAGCATGCAGTGGGATACGAACCCGTCACAATGCACCGAGACAGTTTATAAAAATCGCATCATGATCAAATCCATGATTGCCGATTACCATAGCAGGAGGACACATGTACGCGTTGGAGGTCAGCAACCACATTGAGCGGATCAACCAGATCGTCCATCATGGCGCCATGGTTCCCGACATTGACCCGGCCGTGGCCAGTTCATGGGGCCGCTGCGTCAATGAGTATGGCCTTAACCCGGAAAGCCGGCGACTACCCGCGGTTCTGACACACGCCGAAAGAGTCGCGCGCACCGAGCAGAAGCAGGTACTCATCACCGAGGCCAAACACGAAATGAATATTCTGTATCAGCAACTGGCTGATCCGGAATTGGCCGTCGTGCTGGTGGATACCGATGGCTGTATTTTGCACATGGTCGCCGCCGATCATCTGGAAAGTGATCTTTCCGGGCTCGGCTTGCGCCTGGGCGCGATATGGAGCGAAGAAGAAGTTGGCACGAACGGGATGGGTACATGCCTGGTTGTCGGCGAGCCCATTGCCATTCGCCAGACCGACCATTTTTTATACAAGCACATTCTTCTGACCTGCTCTGCCGTTCCCGTTACCGACCATACCGGAAAAATGATCGCGGTGCTGGACGTGACCAGTCGATCGTCATTGCTGCAACAGCATTCGCTGGTGCTGATCGGCATGACAGCCCGCATGATTGAGAACCGACTACTTACCGTCAGTTGCCAGCATGCGCACCCGGTCCATTTTCACAGCCGTCCGGAAAGCATCAACACCGTGCATGACGGCAAGCTCATGGTCGAGGAAGATGGCACCATCGTTGCCGCCAACCAGAGCGCGCTATTTCAGTTGGGATTTCCCAATATGGAACAGTTGCGCCGCTACCGCTTTGACGAGATCTTCCAGTCAACGCTCGAAACGCTTTTGCAGCGCAGTATGCAAAGTTCTTTTCATCCCGTGCCGATTTATCGGGCCGGTGCATCAAGCCGTTTCTTTGCGGTGGCTCAACTGCCTCCTGCCGCATCGGCCAATGTATCGTTTCATACCTCGTCGAGCAAGGCGTCAGGCCTGCCACCGCAGGAAAAAATCACCGATTCAATTGCCCTGCCTCAGAAAACCGGCAAACCGGGCATCGCTTGCGTCGAACTGGGCGACAGCTTCCTGCGCGAGCAGTTCGAACTGGCGCAGCGTGTGGTCAGCAAAGGGGTCCCGGTTTTGCTGTATGGAGAAACAGGCACCGGCAAAGAAGTGCTCGCCCGCGCTGTTCATAATCGAAGCCCTCGTCATGATGGACCATTCGTTGCGGTAAACTGCGCCTCGCTGCCCGAGAGCCTGATTGAAAGCGAATTGTTCGGTTACCGCGCCGGCGCTTTCACGGGTGCGCAGCGTCAGGGCCGCAGCGGCAAAATCCTGCAGGCGCACTGCGGCACCCTTTTGCTTGATGAGATTGGCGACATGCCGCTGGCTCTGCAGGCCCGCCTGTTACGCGTTCTGGACGAACGCAAGGTCACGCCGCTGGGAGCAGACGCCTCGGTCGATGTGGATATTCAGCTAATTAGCGCCAGCCATAGAAACCTCACAGACCTGGTGGCTAAGGGCCAATTCCGGGAAGACCTTTACTACCGGCTCAATGGCGTGGAAATCCGCCTGCCGCCATTGCGCGATCGCCAGGACAAACGCCAGCTAATTGAAGCGATCCTTCATGAGGAAGCGGGCAAGGCGGTCACGCCCAGTGACGAAGTGCTGGAAATTCTGATGCAATATGTCTGGCCCGGCAACCTGCGCCAGATGCGTCACGTATTGCGCACCATGGCAGTGCTGGCCGACGGCGCCACCATCGGCCCTGAACACTTGCCCGGGCCGCTGGCCGACATGCATGCTCAACAACCGGCGCCCCGCGTTGCTGCCCCGGCGCAGCTGACAGACTGCATGCGCACTGCAGAAGAACACGGACCAGTCAATCCGCTGCAGGAAAGTGAAAGAGTCACGCTGATTCAATTGCTCGAGACGCACCGTTGGAATATCAGTGACGTGGCGCGCACACTGGGTGTCAGCCGCAATACCTTGTATCGCAAGCTGCACCGGCACAACATTACCATCTCTACTCAGGGTAACCCCACCACGATCTGAAAAGCAGTACAATTAATTTACTGCACCGCAACACCGGCCCCAAAAGGCCGGTGTCTTTGTTTTCCGCATGATCTGCACAACAAAATGGCCCCGGGCTTACCAGCGCCGCAGGCCTGCCGTCGGTGATCAACCCTATTACTCGTGCTGTGCTTTGCCGTGACTGCCCGCTGACGCCGTCGTTATTTACCGTAGCGACCCATCGCGCTACATGGCGATTATCTCAAGGAATATTCATGATGCAGGCCATCGCCCGCCTGAGCCAATTCGTTGGCAAGACATTTGTCATATGGGTATTGCTGTTTGCAATACTGGCTTTTTTCAACCCGACCAGCTATACATGGCTGGGTCAGTATATAGTTCCCCTGCTGGGGATTATCATGTTCGGTATGGGACTGACCATATCCAAAAAAGACTTTGCCGAGGTATTCAGACGCCCAGGCACGGTTGCCATCGGCGTGCTCGGACAGTTCATTATCATGCCCGGATTGGCATGGTTGCTGGCCACGGGCCTGAACTTGAGCCCTGAAGTGGCAGTCGGCGTTATTCTGGTCGGCTGCTGCCCGGGCGGCACTGCCTCCAACGTCATGACCTTTCTGGCTCGTGGCGATATCGCCCTCTCCGTGGCCATCACTTCAGTCACCACATTACTGGCACCCATCGTCACGCCGGGGCTGATTTACCTGATGGCCAGCCAGTGGCTGGACGTGAGTGCGGCGGCCATGTTCTGGTCGATCGTACAAGTTGTGATCCTGCCCATAGGATTGGGTCTGATCGCACAAACGGTACTCAAGGAAAAAGTGCAGGCTGGCGTCGCCGTGCTGCCGCTGGTCTCAGTTGTCGCCATTGTTGCCATCGTCGCAGCGGTCGTGGCAGGCAACCAGCAAAAAATAGCCACCAGTGGGCTGGAAATCTTTGCTGTCGTCATCTTGCATAATGGTCTGGGCCTACTGCTGGGCTATTGGCTGGCAAAACTATCAGGCTTGAGTGTTGCCCAGCGCAAAACGCTGTCCATCGAGGTGGGCATGCAAAATTCCGGATTGGGCGCCGCATTGGCAACCGCACACTTTTCGCCGGCAGCTGCTGTACCAAGCGCAATTTTCAGTGTCTGGCACAACATCACCGGACCCCTGGTAGCGACCCTGTACCAGCGCTTTAAGAACGATGAAGCGGGCTCCGGCACGCAAGCCGGCGACGACGAACCGAAACAGGTTGATTAGGCGCCGACTCGCGACTAAGACACCATTGATGGAGGAACAAGACTGCTTCAAATGAGGTCTTGGCTTTCTTATCGTCGGAGGGCTCTCTTTGGCCGGTGTTGATATCGCCAAAGCGCAGGCTTGCCGGAACACGGCCAGCCTGCTCGCCCTTTGTGAGGCCCGCAAGTGTACGCTTATGCGTCTTCAATAAGCCGCTTGCCAAGCACCAGCACCTCTGCCGGCTCGTAGCCCATTGTCTGGTAAAACGACTGCACCGTGCTGTTATCCTGCCGAATCATCAACTGGACTTTCGGGCAGCCTTTGGCACGCAGTCTTTGCTCTGCCTGCAATACCAATCTTTTCCCGATGCCCTGCGATTGATACTGTGGCACGACGCAAAGATAATAAATCCACCCGCGGTGCCCGTCATAGCCAGCCATCACCGAACCCACCAGCTGGCCATCCTGCTGCGCCACCATAAACAACTCAGGCGCTTGCTGCAGCTTGCGATCGATATCTTTGTATGGGTCGTTCCAGGGACGCGTCAGGCCGCAGGCTTGCCACAACGCAATTATTTGCTCGGTATCATCGGGATGAAACTGTCTGATTTGAAGCTGCATGATGCCTTTTGCGCGCGGGCGTTGGCTTGATTACCAACGTACGCGAGGTGGGTCTTTCCATTCGCTTGCCATGCCGGGCTTGCCTGACTGGCCCGCCAATAATTTTAATTGTTTGAACAAAGCCAGCGAAGCACGTTCAAAATCAAATGGGCGATTGACGATACGGGATTTGACGCGTTCAGTTTTATTCAAGGTCGCCACTGTTTTTCTCCTGTCCAACGTTATACAGTTGCCGATGACAATCGACGCAGCTGTTCACGATGTGCTGTCAACACCATTGCGTTGGGCACCGTTGTCCGGGTGCCTGGATAAGTGTGGTCAATATAGCATTGCAAACGTGACCGCATCAAGTCAGTTGCCGATAATATTTAGTCATTATCCTTATATCGTTATTCGCAATTTTTTATCGGCTACTGCCAGTGCTGCATCGGCGACAAACGACACGATATTGCTGCAGGGCCGGTTGCTTAACGTAGCGAATGCCGTGCTGCGACGCAACAGACGGCGCTGTTGTACATGGTAAGCCGTCAGCACACGGCAGCGCCATACACTGCGGCGGCCAATCACAGTTGCAATACATATGGAAGCCGCAAATAACAGAGAACAATCCCTGGCCTTGCCTGTAACCTTCCGCGCAAAGGTCAGGCCCTCGGCTTTATGACTTTTTTGATTCCTGTTTCAGCTGCGCCTTATAGCCGGCCAGATTTTTCTGTTCTTCTTTTTCCAGCTCCGGATAACGCAAATCCAGCGATTGCAGTGTTTGCAACACGGCATCGGCCACAGCAAGCCGGGCATAGGGTTTATCGTTGCCCGGAATCACATACCAGGGGGCCGCTTCGCTTGCGGTGTGAATGATCGTTTGCTCGTAGGCGTCCATATACTCATCCCAGAACTTCCGCTCTTGCAGGTCTGCACTTTCAAATTTCCAGTTCTTCGCAGGGTTATCAAGCCGCTCCAGGAATCGTTGCTTCTGTTCTTGCGGCGAAATATGCAGGAAAAACTTCAGCACCTTGGTGCCGTTGCGGTCCATATGCTTTTCGAAATTACAAATATCTTCAAAGCGTTCATCCCAGATCTTTTCAGTCAGGCAGGGTTTGGGCAAATG
This sequence comes from Advenella sp. S44, assembly GCF_002810445.1. Lineage (GTDB taxonomy): Bacteria > Pseudomonadota > Gammaproteobacteria > Burkholderiales > Burkholderiaceae_B > Advenella. Next base: position 134,974 of record NZ_NEXS01000009.1, read on the forward strand.
CTGGCCCTCAAGTATTTTGGGATGAACACGCACCACCAGTGTTTCCTCGTAATAAGAACGATTGAAAACCCCGATATTGCCGCGTTGTGGCAGGCGCTTGCTGGTACGCCACAAAAAATCATGACCCAGTTCTTCTTCCGATGGCCGCTTGAATGCATAAACTTCACAGCCCTGGGGATTGACACCAGATAACAGGTTCTTAATAGTCGAATCCTTGCCGGCGGCGTCCATGGCCTGAAAAATCAATAGCAAAGACCAGCGGTTATCCGCGTATAGCCTGTTTTGTAAATCTGCGATATCTTCCACATATTTTTGCAGTCGATTTTTTGCCGCTTTCTTGCCTGGCACAACATCAGGATCGGTGCTACATTTTTTCAGGCTGAACGTCTTGCCGTTATGGATACGGAATTGATCAGAAAAACCGACGTCGGGCAGTTCAGCCATCAAAATCTCCTTAAGTATTGTGAAAAATATTATGAAAAGTAATGTAAAAAATTGTCCCTGCTGCGATGCTGGTTCGACTCTATCGTAACATTCCCGACGCGTTCTCAGCCTTAGCAAGCAAAGCGTATTATGCAATCGGCGCACCCGACAGCGATGTGGATAACAGTCGATGCTCAAAATGTGATCAGAAATCGAAAAACGCCGTAATATCATACAGTTGTCAATGTTTTACAGAATTATTAAAATCCTATCCACATCATTCTCAACATATTCTGTTGATAAGCCACGGTTCTGTCCACACCGGGATAAAGTTGTGGGTAAGATGTGGTCAACGTGTGATTAAGTATTGAATAACTATGGCAACCATAATCAAGCTGCTTTTGATGGGGGTGATCCTGTTTTGGATCGGACGCTTTTTCAGTCCGGCGCTCAGTCGCCTGTGGGCAAGCAGCATTGGCGCAGGCTTTGGCTGGATCAGACAAAATGGCTCCCTCATGATGCGCTGGGTGCTTATTGCCGCCCTGATGCTGGCTGCGCTTATTGCCTATCGCTGGCAATAAACGGCAATGCCAAACCCAGCCATCATTGGTGCAATGGGCAAGCAAAACGAATGAACAGAAATAGAACAAGCGAACGGGATCGGCCGTCGATACAGCAAAGACATCATTGCGAGTTAACACGTGAAAGTCGTCGAACCACTCTATGCAGGCATTTCGCCATCTCCGCCTCTCCGCCTCTCCGCCTCTCCGCCTCTCCGCCTCTAAGCTTCTAAGCTTCTAAGCTTCTAAGCTTCTCGGCTTCTCGGCTTCTGCGTTTCCGAGCTTCTGCGCTTTTCAGTTCGGCGGCTCAGCGGCATGACCATCAAAAAAACCGTGCGCCGGTTACACCGGGCACGGTTCTTTGTAAGGTAACGACAGGCGCAAATGAAAAGGCCTGTCGACTATCTTATCAGTTGCTTTCGCGTGCAGCACGTTTGCGTTCGTGCTCCAGCAGATAGCGCTTGCGCAGACGAATACTCTTTGGTGTGACTTCAACCAGTTCGTCTTCATCAATAAATTCGACCGCATACTCCAGATTCAGCTTGATGGGCGGCACCAGGCGCACGGCCTCGTCCGTGCCCGAGGCGCGTACGTTGGTCAGCTGTTTGCCTTTAATCGGATTTACCACCAGATCATTATCACGACTGTGAATACCGATGATCATGCCTTCGTATAGCGCCTCGCCGGGAGACACAAACATGCGGCCACGGTCCTGCAGTTTCCACAAGGCATAGGCCACCGCATCGCCGTTGTCCTGGCTGATCAGTACGCCATTACGGCGCTCGCCGATGCTACCTTCGCGCACAGGTGCATATTCATCAAAGATATGACTCATCAGGCCAGTACCACGCGTCATGGAAAGGAATTCGCTCTGAAAGCCAATCAGGCCACGTGCGGGAATACGATATTCCATGCGCGTGCGACCACGCCCATCCGATTGCATATCCAGCAACTCACCCTTGCGGCGGCCCAGCTCTTCCATTACACCGCCTTGGTGATCATCTTCCAGATCAACCGTCAGCAGTTCCATAGGCTCATGGCGCACGCCGTCGATTTCCCTGTAGACCACACGCGGACGTGAAACGGCAAGTTCGTATCCTTCGCGACGCATATTCTCAAGCAAGATTGTCAGATGCAATTCACCACGACCCGATACTTCAAACACCGTATCATCGCCGGTCTCTCGAACACGTAAAGCAACGTTCGATTTGAGTTCCAGATTCAGGCGGTCCCGGATCTGGCGGCTGGTCACGAACTTGCCTTCACGACCAGCCAAAGGCGAGGTATTGACCATAAAATTCATGGTCAGCGTTGGCTCATCAATCTTGAGCATGGGCAACGGTTCCGGATGGTTGGGATCACACAAGGTGCAACCAATGCCTATTTCTTCGATTCCGTTGATCAGCACGATGTCGCCGGCGTCGGCGCTCTCCACCTGTTCACGTTCCAGGCCCTTGAATTTCAAGACCTGGTTGACACGGCCCTTGCTTTGCTCGCCGTCTTCACCAAAACGTACCAGGACTTCCTGACCCGGACGGATTCTGCCACGATTGATACGGCCCACGCCAATCTTGCCGACGTAGCTGTTGTAGTCAAGTGAAATGATCTGCAACTGCAGCGGCGCTTCCTTGTCGTCGTTGCGCTGCGGGACATGCTCCAGAATAGCGTCAAACAGCGGGCGCATATCGCCATCACGAACGTCATCGGTCAGGCCGGCGTAACCACTCAGGCCCGAAGCGTAAACGATCGGGAAATCAAGCTGTTCTTCTGTGGCGCCAAGTTTGTCAAACAGATCGAAGGTGGTGTCGATAACGAAATTCGGACGCGCGCCGGGGCGGTCAATTTTATTGACAACAACAATCGGCTTCAGACCAAGGGCCAGCGCCTTCTTGGTCACAAAACGCGTTTGCGGCATAGGGCCTTCAACGGCATCGACCAGCAAGAGCACGCCGTCAACCATGGACAACACCCGTTCTACTTCACCGCCGAAGTCGGCGTGCCCGGGCGTATCGATAATATTGATATGCGTGCCTTCATATTCGACGGCACAGTTTTTGGACAGAATCGTAATACCACGTTCCTTCTCGATATCGTTCGAGTCCATAACGCGTTCTGCAACCGCCTGGTTGTCACGAAACGTACCAGATTGGCGTAATAGCTGATCGACCAGCGTTGTTTTTCCATGGTCAACGTGCGCAATAATCGCAACGTTACGGAGCGCTCGGCTCATAATGTATCTTCCTTTTGTCGTATATTGGACGGCAGCAAGCCATCCGGTATTTCATTCAGCGGTATCAGGGGGGTCAGCCTGTTATCCATATCTTGGAGCTGGTCTATCGTCGTGGCGCGGGCCAGATCAAACGGCCCGACACGGGTCCTGCGCAAAGCGGTCAGATGCGCGAAGCAGCCCAGCGCCCGACCGATATCCTGGGCCAGTGTCCGGATATACGTTCCCTTGCTGCAGTCAACAGCCAGCACCATCGATGTTTCATCCAGGGCATGCACCTGCAGCTGATGAATGACAACGCTGCGTGGCTCCCTTTCCAGTACGATTCCCTGACGGGCATATTCATAAAGCGGTCGCCCGTCCCGCTTGAGCGCCGAATGCATAGGTGGAATCTGTTGTATTGAACCGCGAAACTGTGGCAATACCCTGTCTATTTTCTCACGCGTGACCGATTCCGGTGTCAGCTGTGTCTGCTGGACAACGGCGCCAGTCAGATCGCCTGAATCCGTCTCAGATCCAAACTGCAATGTCGCGATGTAGGACTTGTCTGCATCCAGCATGGTCCCGCAAATTTTTGTTGCCTTGCCAAAACAGCACACCAGCAGGCCGGTGGCAAATGGATCCAGCGTTCCGGTGTGACCGCCTTTTTTTGCATCCAGCATGCGGCGAACGCGCTGCAACGACTGGTTGCTGGAATAGCCAAATTGCTTGTCCAGCAAAAGGACGCCGTCGATTTCCTGCCCGCGTTTTCTTCCCATCGGCTGCCCTGATATTACTTGCGATCGTCTTTGGTGTCCGGCAGCGGATCGACGCTTTCCGGATAGTCTTCCGGCCGGTTGGCGCGGTCTATCAGTTGGGTCATTTCGATCCCGCGCGCCAGTTGATCATCATGAAAAAAACGCAACGTCGGGACAGTATGGATATGCAACATTTTGAACAACAAAGAATGCAGCCAGCCTGCTTTTTCATTAAGCAATGCCGCTGCCGTTTCCGGCTCGGCGCCAAGTACGGTAAACCATACTTTGGCGTGGGCATAGTCAGCCGATAAATCCACGCCGGTCAGCGTAATCAGACCCGAGCGTGATATATCGAACTCACGCTGAATCAACACTGCCAGATCTTTCTGGATCTGCTCGGCCAGACGTACGTTCCGGTTGGCCCCGGAGGATTTATGACGGTTCATAATAATTTACAGTGAACGTGCAATTTCTTTGATTTCAAAAATTTCAAGCTGGTCGCCAACTTCGATATCGGAGTTGTTGCGCAGCGTGATACCGCAATCGAAGCCGGACTTGACTTCCTTGACGTCGTCCTTGAAGCGCTTGAGCGAATCAAGATATCCGGTCCAATGGACAACGTTGTTGCGCAGCAAGCGTACCTGCGAATCGCGACGGACCACACCTTCGGTGACCATACAACCGGCCACTTTACCGATACGGGAGATACTGTAGACCTCGCGGATTTCGACCATACCAATGACCTCTTCACGCTCTTCAGGTGCCAGCATGCCGGACATCGCATTGCGAACGTCATCGACAGCATCGTAAATGATGTTGTAGTAGCGAACGTCAATATCGTTGGTCTCGGCCAGTTTCTTGGTGCTCTGATCTGCCCGGACATTAAACCCGATCACAACCGCATTCGATGCAATGGCCAGGTTAATATCGCTTTCGGTAATGCCACCCACGGCCGCATGTACAACCTGCACACGCACTTCGTCGGTTGACAGTTTGGTCAGTGACTGCACCAGCGCTTCCTGAGAACCCTGGACATCGGTCTTGACAATCAGAGACAGGGTCTGCATGCCTTCGCCGATATTGTCGAACATGGACTCCAGTTTTGCTGCCTGCTGTCTGGCCAGTTTGACATCCCGGAACTTGCCTTGACGGAACAGCGCGATCTCGCGCGCCTTGCGCTCGTCAACCAGAACCAGAACCTCATCACCGGCCTGTGGTACTTCCGTCAAGCCCTGGATTTCGACTGGAATGGAAGGACCGGCTTTGGTAATCGGCTTGCCGTTTTCATCCAGCATGGCGCGCACGCGGCCAAAGCTTGCGCCAGCCAGCAATGCATCGCCACGATTCAGCGTACCGCTTTGCACCAGAATGGTGGCAACCGGACCGCGACCTTTGTCCAGACGCGCTTCGATCACGATACCTTTGGCAGGTGCATCAACCGGCGCCTTCAGTTCAAGAATTTCTGCCTGAAGCAAGACGTTTTCCAGCAATTCGTCGATGCCCTTCCCTGTTTTGGCCGAAACCGGCACAAAGGGAACGTCACCGCCATATTCCTCGGGAACCACTTCTTCAGTGACCAGTTCCTGCTTGACGCGCTCCGGATTGGCTTCGGGCTTGTCGGTCTTGTTAACGGCGACAACCATGGGCACACCCGCCGCTTTGGCGTGGTGAATCGCCTCTTTGGTTTGTGGCATCACGCCGTCATCGGCAGCCACAACCAGAATGACGATGTCGGTCGCCTTGGCACCGCGGGCACGCATGGCGGTAAACGCCTCGTGGCCTGGCGTGTCCAGGAATGTGACCATGCCGCCTTCGGTCTGGACATGATAGGCGCCAATATGTTGCGTAATGCCGCCAGCTTCGCCAGAAGCCACTTTGGCACGGCGAATGTAATCGAGCAGTGAGGTTTTACCATGGTCAACGTGCCCCATGACAGTCACCACCGGTGCGCGCGGATGCAACTCTGCGTCCGACCCGGTGTCGCCGATATCCAGGAAGGCTTCGGGATCGTCCAGCTTGGCGGCAATTGCATGATGGCCCAGCTCTTCGACGACGATCATGGCTGTTTCCTGATCCAAAACTTGGTTGATCGTGACCATTTGACCCAATTTCATGAGTTCTTTGATCACTTCAGCTGCCTTGACTGACATTTTATGGGCCAGGTCGGCCACTGTAATCGTCTCGGGCACATGAACTTCACGCGCAATAAATTCTGGGGTGGAAGGCTGGTGCACCTGGGCATGCTGATGCTTATTGCGACCGCGTGATCCACCACGACCACCGGAAGAGCGCCAGCCGTCTTCCTTGCCGGCAGGACCGGCACGTTTTTCGGCAACGGCCTTTTTCCCGCGAGACTGTTCATCAGACCATTTCTTGTCTGTTTCACCAGCCTTGTGCGCACCAGGCGCGGCCAGGGTTTTGACGTCTTTCTTCACGGCTTTTTTCGCCGCGTCAGTGCCTTCGGCAGTCGGCGTAGCACGCAATACTTTACGCGGCTTGTTCAGCATGTCGCGCAGGGCGGCAGCCTCGGCTTCTGCCTGGCGCCGCGCTTCGTCGCGACGGGCATCGGCTGCTTCGCTGCGCACCGGTGCAGGTTTACGCGCAGCCCCGGCACGCGAGGTGTCTGGCTGGCGTGGTTTGGCCTGCTCTGTGCGCGCCGCTTCTGGTTTGGCCTGATCGCGCGCGCTCGTATTGCGGGCCTCGGTCTGCGCCCCAGAAGCCGGCGATGGCGTTGGCGCCGCAGCAGCGGTTTTTGAAGCCGCTGGCGCTGCTGTATCCGCAGGCTGGGCAGGCTTTGTTTCCGCAGCCGGCGCAGACGCCGATATCGCCCCAGTTGCCGGCGTCTCTGTTGTGACGGCAGGCTTGGCATCGGTTTCGGCTTTTGCCTTTTCTTCCGGCTGTGGTTCCGGCGCTTTTTCGCTGACCGAAGGCTGGGCCGGCTCAGGCTGAGCTGCAGGTTCTACGCTGGTCGCTGCGGGCGCCGGCGATGCTTGAGCTTGAGCGGGGGCAGCAGGAGTATCCTGGGTCTGAGCAACAGCAGGTGTCGCAGCCTGCTCGGCACCGGCAACGGCTGCAGCTTCATTGGCTTGAGGCGCATCGATTGCCTCGGGCTTGCCCTCATTGACATCCCGTTTGACGAACACGCGCTTTTTGCGCACTTCAACCTGGATTGTGCGGGAACGACCGGAGCCATCCGCCTGACGGATCTCTGACGTTTCACGGCGGGTCACGGTGATTTTTTTTCCATCTTTTGCACCATGCGCGCGACGCAATGAGTCCAGAAGTTTCGCTTTATCGCTTTCGGTCACGACATCTTCCACCGATTTCAGATTCACGCCAGCCGAGCGAAGCTGTTCAAGCAACACATTCGCTGGCATTTTGAGTTCGACGGCAAACTGGTTTACGGTATTACTGGGCATTAAGTTCTCTCTTCCCTTACAACGTTTCAATAACTGGCTGATGGCCGCTGACCAAAGTGTGAGCTTCGTTCTTCAGGGCTGGATCGACAAAGCCGCTGCGCTTGTGTGCGTCAATTGCACGGCGGCCAACCGTGCAACAACACATACCGGGGCAGTTCACCCTGTAATCACTTTTCTTCGTCATCAAACCAGTGCGCCCGGGCGCGCATGATAATTTCGCTGGCCTGCTCATCTGTCATACCCGTGATTTCAGCCAGTTCGTCGGTCGCAAGTTCGGCCAGATCGTCAAGCGTTGCCACGCCGGCGTCGCCTAAAGTGGCGATCAGTTCCGGGGTCAAGCCTTCGATATCCAGCAGATCTTGCGCTGTTTCAACCCGCTCTTCCTGGGCAATGGCCTCGGTCAGCAGGGCAGTACGTGCGCGATTGCGCAATTCGTTGACGGTCTCTTCATCGAAGCCGTCAATTTCCAGCAATTCCTGGATAGGGACATAAGCCACTTCTTCCAGTCCGGTAAAGCCTTCATCGATCAGAATGTCAGCCACCTGTTCGTCCACGTCGAGCCGTTCCATGAACATGCTGCGCTGGCCACTACGCTCTTGCTCCTGGCGATTCTGGTTCTCTTCGGGTGTCATGATGTTGATCTGCCAACCGGTCAGCTCTGATGCCAGACGCACGTTCTGACCGCGCGAGCCGATCGCCTTGGGCAAATTCTCGCCATCGACTACGACATCCATCGCGTGCTTGTCTTCGTCCACCACAATGGATTCGACTGCGGCCGGCGCCAGTGCGCCGATGACAAACTCGGCTGGCTCATCGGCCCACAATACGATATCGACTTGCTCGCCACCCAGTTCATTACGAACAGCGGTAACGCGAGAACCGCGCATGCCTACGCATGTGCCGATAGGATCAATACGCTTGTCATATGCCACAACTGCAATTTTAGCGCGAAGTCCGGGGTCACGGGCCGCTGCCTTGATTTCAAGCAAACCTTGCTCGATTTCAGGAACTTCGTTTTCAAACAATTCACGGATAAATTCAGGGGCAGTACGGGACAACAGTACCTGCTGCCCTCTAGCCGCACGATCTACCTTGGCGACCCAGGCGCGAACGCGGTCACCAACCCGCAGATTCTCTTTGGGTATCATTTCGGAACGAGGCAGGCGCGCTTCGATCTTGCCGGTCTCAATAATGGCATCGCCTTTATCCAGGCGCTTGATCGTGCCGGAAATAATCGTTTCGCCGCGATCCAGAAAGTCATTCAATACCTGCTCTCTTTCGGCATCGCGGATTTTCTGAATAATTGCCTGCTTGGCAGCCTGCGCACCAATACGCCCGAATTCGATGGGCTCCAGCGGATCTTCCAAATATTCACCTTCCTGGATACCAGGTCGGATTTCCTGCGCTTCAGACAACAGTTCCTGCCGATCCGGCTCCTGCAGTCCCGCTTCATCGGGCACCACCAACCAGCGTCTGTACCCCTCATGCGAGCCATTTGCGCGGTCAATGACAACACGAATATCAGCGTCGTCCTTGAAGCGCTTTTTCATCGCAGAGGCAAGCGCATTTTCAAGCGCACCAAATACGACCTCACGCGATACGTTTTTTTCACGTGCCAATGCATCTACAAGCAGAAGAATTTCGCGACTCATCGCTTTTTACCCTTGAAATCAAGAACCGGATCCAGCTTTGCCTTTTCGATATCATCGAAGGCAAACTCAATTGTCTGTGTCTCGTTCTTTTTAATGTCAAATTCCAGACAGAACATCTCTGTCGGCGCACCATCTGAACTATCTTTGTGCCGCAGAATACCGGCAAATACCTTGCGATTGTCCTGCGGTTCCCGCAATTTTACTTCTACACGCGCCTGCTGCGAAGCGAACCGATCGAAATCCCGACGAGTGCGCAACGGCCGATCGACTCCCGGGGAGCCGACTTCAAGCCGTTTGTATTCAACGTTTTCTACCTCGAATACGCGCGAAAGCTGCCGCGAAACCTGTTCACAGTCTTCGATCGTAACGCCGCCCTCGCGGTCGATTGTGACCCGCAACAGTCCAAGGGCCGCCCGTTCGACATCAACAAGTTCGACACCAAGGCCGGCAATTGCCTGTTCGGTAAGTGTGTATAAATCCGTCATACAATAAAAAAATGGGCCTTTTCCAGCCCATTGTTGATTACAGTTATGCGCGCAAAAAAAACCGCAGATGCAGCAATTTGCAGATGCAGCCATTTTTTGGCAGACTACCCGACATTTCTACCTGGCCAGCCCCATAAAAGCCGTTTGCCTGCAAAAACAAGGTATACATAGCTGTTTCTGGTTATGTTTTTATGCCTGGTATCCCATACAGTGCACTGCGGCTTCCCATTTTTTGGGTCGCCCCAGCGTCACGCCGTGCCATTGACCTTGTGGCAAAACCACCGCACAAAGCCCGCAAAGAACAAAAAGCCTATAGAGCCAATATAAATAAAGCCCAAAAGCCTATTGCCTGACACGCAAATTCGGCAAAAACACTAACCTAGCAATTAGTTAATCAGAAATTATAACAGAATAATCAATACTTTACTATTTATTCAGCGAGATATCAATTTGACGGCCGCCGGCCCGCCAGCGCGCCCCTGCTATGGCGCCGCGCTTGCGACGGACCTATCTGCCGTTGCGATTGCGCCCAAGGAAGGCAAGCTGGGATTCGTGCGCAGACGGCCCGGAGGGCTGCCACTCATCGCGGTTACGCGACGGCGCCTGCCTGGAATTAGAGCGTCCGCCAGCGTTGCCGCCACGCCCACCGCTTTTTCCGTTACGGGGCTGTTCGGCCTTATCTGTATGCCTGGCACCGCCACGACCTTCAACAGGTCCGGTCGAACGTCGATTATTGTAAGGCCCGGCACCGTTGCGACCCTGACGCCCAGCACCTACACCACCCGGCGCAGCACCTGTGCGACCATTGCCATGGTTGCGACCATGATTCGGGCGAGCGCCCGGGCCATGAGCACGGGTCTTGGCCGGCGTTTCAAAACCCGGAGGCATGGCGTTATCATGAGAGATGGGCTGCCGGGGACGGCGCTGGTCTGAATCATCGTCTTCCTTGATCAAGCCGGTTTGAATCATGAGCGCGCTAACCAGCGCCGGATCAAGCTCTTCCCACCGACCGCGCTTCAGATTACGGGGCAATACGATGTCGCCGAAACGAGTGCGAATCAGGCGGCTTACCGTAACACCTACCGCCTCGAACATCCGCCGCACTTCGCGGTTACGACCCTCTTGCAAGGTTACGCGAAACCAGCGGTTACTGCCTTCGCCGCCGATAAACTCCATACTTGTAAAGGACGCCGCACCGTCTTCAAGCACGATACCCTTAACCAGACTTTCACGCTGAGCATCCGTCATCTCGCCCAATACCCGCACTGCATACTCGCGCTCATTGCCAAAGCGAGGATGCATAAAGCGATGAGCCAGATCGCCCGACGTGGTAAATATCAGCAAACCTTCCGTATTGAGATCCAGACGACCAACAGAAATCCATTTACCGGTACGCATCTTGGGCAAACGCGAGAATACCGAAGCACGACCCTCGGGATCATCGTGACTGACGATCTCTCCGGCAGGCTTGTGATACAGAATGACTCGCGGAGGGCGCTTCGCATTGGGCCGGGTCACCAGCTGACCATTGACACGGACCTGATCCTGCGGACCCACCCGCTGACCGATATGAGCCGGCTCTCCGTTGACCGAAACACGCCCGGCAATAATGAGCTCTTCCATATCGCGGCGCGACCCCACCCCAGCGTCTGCAAGAACCTTATGCAACTTGGGGTTGATCGCATCACTATTGAGAATTTTATTGAGTTTCTGCTCCAGACCCGCGGCGCCGTTTAAATAGGCCAGCGCCTGATCCGCATCCTGCTCTTCCTGGGCAGCGGTAAACGGGCTGGCAGCCTGCTGCGCCTGGCGCGGTGGCTGAACACGCCCCTTGCCGCCGCCAGCGCGCGAACCCGCAGCGCGCGAGCCGGAAGTGCGTCGCGGGCGTGCCGGCGCTTTTTTCACCGGCGCAGAATGGGTTTCGACTGCCACTTCGGGCTGTTCCGCTTTATCGACGACCGCATCGGCACGACGCCGACGAAACGGCGTGCGCAACTTGCGCCCCTTGCCCTTCTGGCGCCCTTCGGCTTCAGAGGCGGCACCCGGGTGTTCTGCGCCCTGTACCGTAATTACTCTGGCAGCAGAATCATTGTCGTATTCGTTTGTACGGCTTGAACGCGTTTCATTTGAATTGTTTTCCGCTTCAACGTGATCCGAACTCTTCATTATGTTGGTAACTCCAAAAAACTATGTTTTATTTTTTAAATCGTCGTTTTGATTATCACTCGCCTCCCGATCTGATGAAGTTTCATCAGCAGGATCAACGTTATGATCGTCTGGCTGTTCAATTTGCGATGTCGAATCCGGGTCGGACCCGCCCGACATCTGCGGGGCGGCTGATGCAGTCTCTGTCACATCAGTCATTTCTTCGCTCACGTCGCCTTCGGCGATGTGCTGCTGCGTCTTTCCGAAGTCCTGCGCCTGTGCTGCGGCCGCAGGAACGTTCTCGCCTGTCTGTATACCGGCATCATCCAATACGTCGCCAGCCAGCGCTGTCGTATCACCAGCCGCTGCTGCTCCCGTATCGGGCAGCGGATCAACCGGATGGTTGACATCAGCGCTGTCGCCCTGGGTCACCGCTTGCGCAGACGTTTCTGAATCACAAGGATCCGAACCGGCAGCATCGGACGCAGATTCATCTGAAACCGAAGATTCTACCTGCTCTTGCGCAGGCATTTGCGTGGCCGCGATATTCATATCCAGTCCGGATAAATCCGGCATGCCAGCTTCGCCACTATCCAGTACAGGCAGGTCATCAAGCGCCTTTAACCCGAGATCATCGAGAAACTGTTTTGTCGTGCCCAGCAACGCCGGACGCCCAGGGGCATCGCGATGTCCTAACACGTCTATCCAGCCGCGCTCTTCTAACGTTTTGATAATTTGTGATGAAACCGTGACACCGCGAATATCTTCTATGTCTCCGCGAGTGACAGGCTGACGCCAGGCAATAATTGCCAGAGTTTCCATGACTGCCCGTGAATATTTGGGCGGTTTTTCCGGATTCAGGCGTTCTAAATACTTTTGCATCTCGGGCCGACTTTGAAAACGCCAGCCACTTGCCAATTCCGATAATTCTAAACCTTTATCAGCCCATTCGTCTTGCAATACCTGCAACTGTTGCTTAATTACATCATTATCAACTTCATCCAAATCAGTGAACAACTTGCGCAAATCCCCTATTTTCATAGGCTCATCGGCACATAGCAAGGCGGTTTCTAGGATTTTTTGAGATAAATTCTGGTCCATGATCTGTCGCTTTGTATTATCAGACTTGCATCATAACTCAAATTGGGCTAATATTCTTTTCTTACACAGACAGACGCGGGGTGGAGCAGTCTGGCAGCTCGTCGGGCTCATAACCCGAAGGTCGTAGGTTCAAATCCTGCCCCCGCAACCACACTATACGGCTCAAGCGCAACTAAAGCACTTGAGCCGTATTCATTTTCAGGCCCAGTTTCTTTGCCTGGCGCCTTCAGTTCAATCCAACCGAAAATACCTTGCAAAATTGACCATGCTGGCGGCGCATTTGACCATGCCGGCGGCACATTACTGGCCCATTTCTGCATTCAGTTTTAACAATAATTGCTTGAACGTCTTCTGACTATTCGGAATCTGAACATGGTGGCTCGCCTTGAGCAAATCCCCGGCGATCAACAATTGATCTCTTTTGGGCCTCAAGCGCATTCAAGCGGGCGACCACTCACAATAAGTTTTTTGGATCGTCTTGGCGGGCACAAAAGCCCGCCGCCACCGCGACATTGTCCTTGTCATTACGGTACGAACTGATACCTCCCTTTTATATAGGACTGCCGTTTTAGATATAGGACTGCCGTTTGAAGAGCGTTGTTTGATGACACTCGGCGTCGCGCCCCGTTTTTTGCTTGATTGGCGCATCATGAAGGGGGCACCAAGGCCTTTGCGGCCGACTTGTTTTTACCTGCTTACCAGGCCAGATTAAAGCCAGCAGCGGCGCCGAGACCACCGGCCGAATCCCACGATGCGTTCAGACGAATGTTGCTGTTCTTTCCGGCTCGCAACGATAGACCAGAAGCCAGTGCGATCTGATTACGATACGTTGCCATTGCCATGCCGAAAGACCGGTTTGCATCTGCTGGAGGTGGTGTTAATGCGGTCATTGCCATAGCCCCCGAGACACCGGCATACGCCCGCCTGCGAAACTGCCTGACCTGCGACTGTAACTGGCCAAAGCGCTGATCCGTATATTGATTGGCCCGTTTCACAGCATTGACTTCTGCTCGTTCGCTGCGCAGTTCTGTAAATGCATTTGCATTGGAAAGTACAGAACGACCGATTTCTTCACTGTACTCTTTGGCGTTTTCCAAAGTGGTCTGATTGGTACGATCTGCATATGATCTTGCTTGTGAGAGCAAGTGCTGATCCTGCTGGGCACGCTCTGCCTTGACTAACTGCTGCATATATTGCTTGCCTTGCGCCAGCGCATCTTTCTTTAATGCATCGCTATATTGTTTAGCCTGCGCCAGTGCATCGTTCTTTAGTGCCTCACTATATTGCTTGCCTTGCGCCAGTACGTCATTTTTTATTGTGTCGCTATATTGTTGGGCGATGGCAATGGCCTGGTTACTGGATGAATCGAAGTAAGCCTTCACTTCATTTATCTGACGCATGGTGGCCGCCTCGTCGTCATTGACGCCGTCTCGCAGACCTGACAGCCGGCGCGAACCGAAGTTCACATCGCCGTCGACATGCGACTGGGAACCCTGTCCAATGGCAATGCCGCCATTGGTGGCCGAGGTCCCATCCAAACCTATCATTGTTTTTTTCGAACCGATGGCAATACTGCCGTTTCCACTGGCGTTTGTTCCCCAGCCTATGGCCACCGCACCGGTGCCTTGGGCTTCAGCCTTATAGCCAAGTTGCGTGGAAAGCGGCTCGCCCTGTTCGGCGACAGCGTACTGACAAAACAGCAACATGGATGTAAAGGCCATTACGGTCACTTGCTGTATCGTTTTATTGTGTGTATGCATACAAATTTCTCTCTGGTTGAATCAATATTTGCGCCTACACGCGCTTGATCCACTCCATGAACAGGAGTCGATTCTGCGTCCTGTGGCGGCAAAAATATTCTAGTGATTCAAAGAGAATGGAAAAATCCGTAAATGCCGAAAGAAAGGCGTAATTTGTTAAAACAACGCGGACCTAATTAGCATAGTCGTCGACGGAGCGCCGCATGCGCCTTCCAACAAGCAACTGATGCAGCCTGGCGCCCTGCCGCAATAAAACTGAGCTGTGCGCTTTGCCTGGCAACGACAGCGATTCGTTGGCAGGCTGTGCGCGAATGCAGTACATTATCCTTCTGGGGATATGCATCAGAATACTTCCCATTTTTTTGGGTGGGCTCTTGCCCCGTCTATCGATCTTTCAAAGGCAATAAATTTATGACAGAAGAAATAGGGCCTGATTTGCACGCACTTGTGTTCGATGTATTCGGAACCGTCGTAGATTGGCGCAACGGCGTGATCAGAGAGGTAAGCTCGTTCGCCCGCGAGCATGGACTCAACGGCATTGACCCTGCAGCGTTCGCGGATATGTGGCGCAGTCATTACGTCCCGTCCATGCTTGAGGTACGCAGTGGCAGACGCCCCTTTACCCGACTGGATGTGCTGCACCGGGAGAATCTGGAAAAAACCCTGGCAACGTTTGATGTGTCTGTATCCAGCGTGCCTGCAGCAGCCCTGCATGAGTTGAACCTCGCATGGCACAGGCTGGATCCCTGGCCAGACTCTGTGGCCGGTCTCACCCAGTTAAAAGCGCGGTATATTATCGCGCCGCTGTCAAACGGCAATATCCGGCTCATGCTCGACATGGCAAAGCGCAGCGGCCTGCCATGGGATGCCATTCTGGGCGCGGAGACCGCCGGGGCATACAAACCTTCGCCAGAGGCCTATCTGCGTACAGCAGAGATTCTGGATCTGCAACCCGACCAGATATGCATGGTCGCCGCGCACAATAGTGATCTGGCAGCAGCGCGCCGCTGTGGCATGCGCACCGCCTTCATCACTCGGACGACAGAACATGGGCCCACGCAGACAACAGACCTTGCGCCGGAAGAAAACTGGGACGTGGTGGCCACCGACATGCTGGATCTGGCGCAAAAACTGCACCCGATCCAGGACCAAACCACTGCTGTTAAAGTCAAGTAAAAGACAAGGCCGTAGATATTCCGGATTCTTGTAACTATTTATATGGATTTTTTGGCAGCACGCGTTCGCGCAGCGGCAGATCGCGACTAACGCACCAGCAGCCGCCGTGTTCCGACTGTTTCCAACACGTGCAAAAATCCGTCGCGACTACGACGTTTTTTTTCGTGGTCGGTGTCACTAGCTGCCCCTTTTACCGCAAGTTACATCCTTGACAGTCTGTCCAGCGGGCTGCATGTTACGCTAAAGACTCTTGTGAAGTGCAGTGTCAATCACTACTTTTCACATTAACGAAGACAGGAGCACAGTATGAATAAAGATATTGCAAGCGGAAAATGGGAACAAATCAAAGGCTCTGTGAAGCAAACTTGGGGCGACTTGACCGACGATGACGTCGCCCAGGTCAATGGTAGCGCCCAGAAACTGGCAGGCATCCTGCAGGAAAAATATGGCCGCACCAAAGAGGAAGCAGAAAAACAGGTCGATGAATTCTGGTCCCGTCATAATAACGACGTATAACAAGACGTCCAAGTCAGCTTGCTGGTTTCATTGATACGCTCATCAAACCCGCAAACGTGGCTTGACTGACCCAGGGCTGGCGTATCGCCAGCCGCATCAGATCTTCGTACTCGAACGAAACGCCGCATTCTTTGAGACTGCCAGCCAAGTGGCACAAAGACTGCGGCCTTCTTTTTGCCCCGCGCTTTTCCCAGCCAAGGGCGAACGCGGCACTTGAAAGATAGCCGCACCGGTTCTGCCGACAAGCGGCGAATGAACAAATCCGACGTCCACCGTCAACTGTAATAAAACTCATCGGCTTGCGGCAATAGCGTTTGCGGCGTATCGCCCGCCACAAAAAATACAATACCTGTCTGCTTGGTCTTCTGCACGTGATCCAGCCGCCGGGCAGGATATCGTTGCGAATGAACAATATTGAACAGATACAGTTGCGGATCATCGACAAAGCGCAGTAGCGCCTTGGCCCGAATCAGCCGGGTTTCCAGTCTGGCCAATATTTGCTCGATCGCACGATTAAACACGCTGCGCCGCAACGGCCTGGACAATTCAACTGTAATAGTCCGAATCGCAGAATGCGCGAACACAGGACGCAGTGCACCCGTGCGACCAGGGCGCAGTGCACCCATGCGCCCAAGGCGCGGTTGCCCGGTAGACGTTCCCAACGCAACCAGCATATCGCTCACTGCATGGTTGGAGAAAAACGCCGGTATTGCCATGGCCGGCGCATCTGTGAATGACGTCGCATTCTGCGTAAATTCACGCACCTGTTCGCGGGTCGCGACATCGGTTCGTGACAGCAATACCAGATCAGCCTGCACCAACTGTCGGGACCATTCAACGTAAGCGCTCTGTTTATCGGCATTGACAACATCCACGATACAGATACAGCCGTTGTAAAAAAAACGCTCCTTAAGAAAAAAATCGCTATACAGCGTAAATCGCAAGGCCGACGGATCCGCCAGACCGCTGGTCTCGACAATAATATGATTGAAACGGGGAATTTTTCGGGCCAGCGCATCGGTAAACAACCGTTGCAACGTTGCGCTCATGGAACCTTGCATCTGACAACACAGACATCCCCCTTCAAGTAGAATAACGGAAGCCTGCACGAACGACCAGTTGGCCTGGTCGATACCCAATTGGCCAATTTCATTGACGATCACAACGGTATTGGCCATACCAGGTTGCTGCAACAGCTGGTTAATAAAGCGGGTTTTGCCGCTACCCAGAAATCCGGTAACGGCGGTAACAACAATTGTGCCGTTAGAGTCAAATGCAGTCATGGTCATTCAAGGAGTCTGAAGTGGTAGTCGCAATAAACGGTGGTGTGCAGTGACATCTGAAGACGTAACGAACATGCAGGTTGAGCTTTTGCATTCGCTTGCCGATATGCCGGATTTCGATTGGAGCGCCTGGTCTGACGGCAACCCCTTCATATCTCCGGCTTTTTTGCGAGCCATGGAAACCACCGGCTGCACCAGCGAAGAGACCGGCTGGCAGCCCTGTCACCTGATTCTATACGACCAGGCCCGCAAACCTGCTGGCATCATGCCGATGTATCTGAAAACCCATTCTCAGGGCGAATTCGTCTTTGATATGGCCTGGGCGCGCGCTTTTAGTCAATATGGATTGCAATATTACCCCAAACTGCTGTGCGCCGCGCCGTTTTCACCCGTCACAGGACCGCGTCTGATTGGCCGCGACGCCCAGGCCAGGCAGGTGCTTGCCCGCGCCGCCCTTGAGGTCGCCCAACGCTTGCGGGTATCTTCCATCCACGTTCTATTTCCCGAAAGAGAGGATCTGGCCGTGTTGCAGGAAGCGGGCTATATGCTCCGCGAAAGCGTGCAGTTTCACTGGAAGAACGCAGGCTATGACGATTTCGATGCCTTTCTAAGCAGTCTGGCTTATGACAAGCGCAAGAAAATTCGCCAGCAGGCCCGCAAGGTTGCCCAGGCGAATATTACATTTGAATATAAACGTGGCAGTCAGATTACTGCTGGCGACCTTTCCTTTTTCTATTCCTGCTATTGCAACACCTATTATGAACGCGGTCGCCACCCTTATCTTTCCGAGGCGTTCTTCAGCCAGTTGCTGCAAGATGCCCCCGACAGTATTTTGCTTGTGATTGCGCAACGCGATCGAGCCCCGGTAGCCTGCGCGATGAATATGATAGGAAACGATAAAATGTACGGGCGCTACTGGGGCGCGCACGAATACATCCCCGGCCTACATTTTGAAACTTGCTACATGCAGGGTATACGTTATTGCATCGCCAATGGCATTTTGGTATTCGAGGGCGGTGCGCAAGGGGAGCACAAGCTGTCACGCGGTCTGCTGCCGCAGACCACCTATTCGGCGCACTGGATTGCCCGGCCTGAGTTTGCCGATGCAATACATCGGTTTCTGGACGAAGAAACGAAACATGTGCAGGCGTATCTGGATGAACTGCAGGAGCATTCGCCATTCAGAAAACAGGACGCGGCTGACATACCACCGCCATCCCTGCCATAGCGCAAACTCAATGTAGGCAGCAAGGGCCCAGACAGCCGGGCCCGGCGAGCCGTGCGTGGCCCACTATTATTTGTCTTCCTCGTCTTTGTCTTGATCTTTATCTTTTTCTTTATCGACGACAGGATTGAACGGAAACGCGCCAAACATATTGCTGGTCTGGTTTTGCATTTGTTCCTGCATTTGCACGAACATGTTCTTGGATTGCTCCACGTAGTTGTTCATCACATTATTGAGCAAAGGCGCCTGGATGTTCATGAACTGTGACCACGCTTCTGCACCGAACTGTGGCGAATAAACGCCCTCGGATTGTTCAGCCAGCTTGTCCTGGATATCGACAAAGGCCTGCATATTCTTTTCAAGATACGATCCCATGACGCCCTGCATGGCATGCCCGTAAAACCGGATAATATGCGCCAGCATATTGGAACTGAACATGGGGACCCCGCCCGATTCGGCTTCAAGAATAATTTGAAGCAGGATGCTGCGCGTGAGCTCTTCGCCGGATTTTGCATCCAGCACCTGAAAGCGGACATTGTCCAACACCAATTGTCTCACGTCCTGCAACGTAATATATGTACTGGTCTGCGTATCATAGAGCCGACGATTGGGATATTTTTTAATTGTGCGGACCACGTCCGTTTCAGTTGCTTTAGCCATTACCTGTTTAACCTTTAAATAACTGTCTTAGCCGGTTGAGAAACTCAACCCATATGCAGGCCGCCGTTGACCGAGAAATCTGCGCCCGTGGAAAAGCCGGATTCATCGGAAGCCAGCCATGACACAATTGAAGCAATTTCTTCCGGTGTTCCCAGACGACGGACCGGGATGGTGCCAACAATCTGTTCCAGCACCTCGGGCCGGATGGCGCGCACCATGTCGGTTCCGATGTAACCGGGCGAAACCGTATTGACCGTGACACCGCGGCTGGCCACTTCCTGGGCCAGGGCCATGGTAAATCCATGGATACCTGCCTTCGCCGTGGAATAGTTGGTCTGGCCAAACTGCCCTTTTTGCCCGTTGACCGAACTAATATTAATGATGCGGCCCCAACGCTTCTCGTACATGTGCTCAATAACCTGCTTGGTCACATTGAACAGGCTGTTCAGATTGGTATCCATGACCGCACGCCAGTCGTCGATGGACATCTTGCGAAATACGCCGTCCCGTGTGATGCCTGCGTTGTTCACCAGCACATCCACTGGACCGTGCTCGGTCTTCACCTTATCAAATGCAGCCACGGTGGAATCCCAATCAGACACATTCCCGGCAGACGCATAGAACGTATACCCCTGTGCGGCCTGCTCGTCAATCCACTGCTGGGCATTGCGTTGCGGACCACACCCGGCGATAACCGTGAATCCGTCCTTGTGCAGGCGCTGACAGATAGAGGTGCCGATACCTCCCATCCCACCCGTAACATATGCTATTTTTTGTGTCATATTGAACTCCTTAGGCTGCTTTTCACGGTAATAAAACGATGCGTTATTCTGTTGTTCAGGCCCGGACGGTCACGTACCGCCCCGGTGCAGGCGCCAGCGGTGGGTACAGGTCATTACCCTGAGTCGCCTTGGCCTTAATCTTGCGTCCGCCATGTTTGGCGAGCCAACTGCTCCAGTCTGGCCACCAACTGCCGGGCACGGGACTGGCCTGGTCAAACCACTGCTGCGCCCGAGTCTGCTTCACTTGCATGGTATCACCGGACCAGTAATTACGTTTGTTCTTTGCCGGCGGATTAATGACACCTGCAATATGCCCCGAGGCGCCCAGGACATACCTGACCTGTCCTGATAATAGCTGCGTGGACGCGAAAGCGGCTTGCCATGGAACAATATGATCTTCTTTGGACCCATAAACGTAGGCCGGCATATCCAGGTCGGCCAGGTCTATCGATTCGGCACATATCTTCAGCGCGCCGGGCTGGCACAGCCTGTTTTCCAGATACATATTGCGGAAGTACCAAGTAAAAAACGGCCCCGGCAGGTTCGTGCCATCGGAATTCCAGTACAGCAAATCAAACGCCGCAGGTGCATCACCCTTCAGATAATTGCTGACGACATAGTTCCATACCAGCTCATTGGGTCGCAAAAAGGAAAAGGTCGTGCCAAGCTCTTTGGCCGTCATCATCCCGCCCTGCCCCAGCGACTGTTCGCGATAGGCCACATGAGCCTCATCGACAAACACATCCAGTATGCCCGTATGTTCAAAGTCCAGCAGCGTGGTCAGCAGTGTCAGGCTGGCCACCGGGTTTTCGCCACGAGCCCGCGCCACCGCCAGTGCGCTCGCGAGCATGGTGCCGCCAACGCAAAAGCCCAGGGCATTGATTTGTTGCTGGCCGGCTATTGCGCGGACAGTATCGATGGCAGTGAGTACACCCTTTTCGATATAGTCATCCCAGGTCGATTTCTGTATCCCGTCGGTATCGGTTATGGTCGGGTTGCGCCATGACACCATAAAGACGGTAAAGCCCTGGCTAACGGCGAACTCCACCAGTGAATTGCCCGGCTGTAGATCAAGAATGTAATATTTATTAATACACGGCGGCACCATCAACAGCGGGCGGCGATACACCGTAGCGGTTTGCGGCGCATATTGCAGCAACTGGAACCACGCGTTTTCAAAGACGACGGAACCGGGCGTGGTCGCCAGATTGCGCCCCACCTCAAAACTTGCTTCGTCGGTCTGGGAAATTTGGCCTTTGCGCAGATCGCTCAGCAGGTTCAGAACTCCCTTTTGCAGGGATTCGCCCTTGGTGTCCAGAAACGTGTTGATCACATCAGGATTGGTCAGGAAATAATTAGCGGGCGACATGGCGTCATTCCACTGTTGCACCGCAAAGCGCAATCGTTCGCGCACGCTATCGGGCACCGCCGCTTCGTCGACCATTTTCTGCATGACCTTCGTGGACAACAGATACAAGTGAGCCATCATCAGATGCTGCGGACTAGTTTGCCACGCCGGGCTGCTGAACCGCCTGTCGGTGAGCGCAGGCAGGGTGCCCTCACGCGCATCGGCAGCGATTTGCTCCCACCTTTCAAGGAATTCGGCCTGCAACCGGGATGGAAATACTCCACCCGGGGCCCGATCTGCTTGGGAGCGCCAGGCTTTATCAGTCTCGTTGGTCACTTGTATCTCCGGCTGTGGTCCGATTTCAAACGTGGCATGCTCACCGTTTCCAAATCATTCTATATAAAAACAAATGGTACGTCAGACAGTATCTACCCCACTAAGGGAAACCCTGAGCGTTTTTAATACCTGTTCTGCGCCGCAGCACCGGTCCCGGTCAATCCGGAAAAAATCAGGGCTTGATCCAGACGAGCGTTGCCTGCCTGCCGGTTGTCGCGCTACGCCGGTAGGAATAAAACAGATGGTCCTGCCCAAAGGTGCACAGGCCACTTTGTTCGACATGCGCGACTCCCAAAGCAGACAAGCGATGCGCCGCAATAGCCGACAGATCGGCCAGCCATTTGCCGGCATGATCCGGATGGGGCGCAAAGCAGTATGCCAACTGCGGATCTCTATCCAGAAACGCCTCGCGCACAGGCGGGCCGATTTCGAATGCACGGAAAGAAATGGCTGGACCGATCCAGGCATAATCGGGCAGTTTACCGCAAGCAGTATGCATTTTTTTGACAGTATTTTCCAGCACACCTGCCGCCAATCCGCGCCAACCCGCATGGGCTGCTGCGACACAATTGGGCGACACGAACACGACCGGCAGGCAATCTGCGGTCAATATCGCCAGCACGCGGCCCGGAGTCATGGTTACACTGGCGTCAAATTGGCCAGAACCGGCTGGGCCGGCTGCATCGACATCCAGCACCTGAGTGCCATGCACCTGATCCAGCCAGACGGGATCGCCGGGCGCCAGAGTGCGTAGCCGCCTGCGGTTTTCCAGTACAGCCTGACTGTCGTCGTTAACGTGCAACCCAAGGTTGTTCGTATCAAAGGGAGCGTGGCTGACGCCCCCGTGACGGGTGGTCGTAAAGTATTGCACGCCCGGCCGGACCGATCCTGTCACGTATAACGGCTTCATCGCGACGTCCACTGGATTGTTTCCATCACCTGTTCCATGTCCGGCGGGCGGGCCGCGTCGAATGACTGCGGCTGGTCCGAAGCCGGATCGATAAACGTGAGGCGCCGAGCGTGCAGCATCTGGCGCTGCGCCTGCCCTAGCGGTTTGCCGTTGTATAGGGTGTCCCCCAGCAACGGATGACCCAGGCTATGCATATGCACCCTGATCTGGTGAGTTCTGCCGGTTTCCAGCCTGCACTGGACGTGACTGACAGGTGCCTGGTCAATATGGCCGACATTGAGGCGCTCGAAGTGGGTAATGGCCTCTTTTGCTGCGATCGGGGCCACGACCGACATGCGCACCGGTACATGCCGATCACGCCCGATAGGCAGGTTGACGCACCCACTGGCCGCAATATGGCCCATCACCAGCGCCTCGTATTCCCGACCCATGCTGCGCGCCTGCAATTGCCGGACAAAATGCGTCTGCGCCGCTTCGTGGCGCGCCACAACAAGCAGGCCGTCGGTATCCTTGTCCAGCCGATGCACAATTCCTGCGCGCGGCACCTGTGCCAGCTCGGGATATCGGTACAGCAATCCGTTGAGCAACGTGCCCGACCAATTGCCTGCGCCAGGATGGGTCACCAGACCAGCCGGCTTATTGACGACGATCCAGTCTGCGGATTCGGCCACAACGACAAACGTCACCGGTTCGGGCGTAAAGGCGGTTTGTTCGGGCGCCTGTTGCATGGCGACGGTCAGCAAATCGTCCGCACCGACATTCTGCCGGATTTTGCCAGGAACGCCATTGACCAGCACGTGCCCCGCTTCTATCCACCCCTGCAGCCGGCTGCGTGAATGTTCGGGAATGAGCGCAGCCAGAACCTTGTCCAGGCGCTCGCCGTTCATGGTCATGGGAAGACGGAATTGGCGCGGCGCGTTGTCGGGAATTTCGTCGGCATCCTGCAAAGTTGGGTCTGACATCGATAGAAAACACTGTAAAATCATATAATGTTCCTATAATAACGCGGCAATGCTATTATCAGATTGCTTTTTGAACTTTAACTAACAGTCACTTCCAAATTATGCATAAACGTTTGCTTCGAACTTCTCTCATTGCGCTGAGCTGCCTGACTATTGCGGGCTGCAGCAGCATGATGACCCGAGAAGCTGACAGAACAGCCGGCATGTCAGCTCCCCAGTTGTACCAGGAAGCTCGCGATAATGTGCGCAGTAACGACTTCAAAACTGCGCGCACTTATCTGGAAGCCGTCGAAGCCCGATATCCTTATTCCAGTTTTGCGCAACAATCGCTCATCGACCAGGCGTATGTAAACTGGAAAGATAATGAACCGGAAAAGGCAGTGACTGTCATCGACCGCTTCCTGCGTCTGTACCCCAGCCATCCGGGCACCGATTACATGCTGTATCTGAAAGGTCTGGTTACCTTTACGCCGCCCAGCTCCTATCTGCGCAGCCTGACGGGACAAGACCCCAGCGAGCGTGATCCCAAGGGTCTGCGCCAGTCCTACGATGCATTCAATGAGCTTATCGAGCGCTTTCCGGAAAGCCGCTACAGTCGCGATGCCCAGCAACGCATTACCTGGCTGGTCAGCACCATTGCAGACAACGAAGTCAACGTGGCCAAGTACTATTACACCCGTCATGCCTACATTGCTGCAATTAATCGCAGCCAGGCAGTTCTGAAAGATTTTTCTGGCGTTTCCGCTGCAGAACCGGCGCTGTACATCATGATGAAGTCTTACCAGCAGTTGGGAATGACCGATCAGGCCAACGATGCAAAACGGATCCTGGACCAGAACTACCCTAACAGCAAATACTATGAACGAGGCCTGGACGGCGACAGTGGCTGGATCTCATGGCTTAATCCGTCACGTATGTTCAATTGATCCCTCGCGACGTTTTAAGTTTTAATTAAGCGATTGCGTGTGTTTAATCAATCCATTACGCGTGTTCAGATAAAACAGGCCTGGCGCAGTTTCAGCGTCTTTATAAAGCATCAGGGCGACCCCGACGGTCGCCCTGATGCTTTTTCGTGTTGATCATGATGCTGGGCACCGCAAGCCGAATTTCCGGTGCTCAAGCTATTCGGATACGTTATCGATTTGCGCAGGTACGGCAATATCGCTGGCATGGGTCTTGAGAAACGCAGCCGCCTCCTCCAGCTTGCGAGTACGGCGAAATGGCGGCAGGCCGCGCCACAGCAGTTTGCCGTAAGGTTTTTCAACCAGGCGCCTGTCACCCACTACCAGTAACCCCCAATCCTGTTCCGTACGTATCAGACGGCCCGCGCCCTGCTTGAGGGCAATGGCGGCACTGGGCAACTGAAATTCGAAAAACGGGTTCCCGCCAGATTCGCGACAAGCTTTTATGCGTGCTTCCAGCACCGGGTCATCGGGCGGCGCAAAAGGCAATTTGTCAATCGCCACCAGCGTGAGCATCTCGCCCGGCAAATCAATCCCTTCCCAGAAGCTGGCGCTACCGACCAGCACCGCGTTTTTCAACTGGCGAAACTGTGCCAGCAGGATGCCGCGCGAACTTTCCCCCTGGCGCAAGACGGCACGCTCGATAAAATGCGTATCAAAGGCCTCCAGCAGCATGGCTGAAATATTGTCGACGGCACGCAAGGTGGTGCACAATACCAGTACGCCACCCGGGCTGGCTTGAATCAGGGGAATCAGTGTCTCGACGAACTGCTTCTGAAAATCGGGCGACTGCGGCTCGGGCAGATGATCCGGCACGTAAAGCATGGCGTGGTCCTGATAGTCAAAGGGCGACTCCCATTTTTCTGTGCGCGCGCCATACAGCCCCAGCTGCCGGGTATAGTGCGAAAAATCCTTGTAGACCGACAGCGTGGCAGAGGTAAAGATCCAGGCCTGGTCCTTGCGTCGCTGGCGCGAGAATGCATCAGCGACCGACAGCGGCGCCATCTGCAGGCGAAAATGGTGCAGGCCGACCTCGACCCAGCGAACCAGTTGTTCGGCCACCACGTTCTTGGCTTCGTGTTCTACTGCCAATGCGGCCGTCCCGGTATCGGACGACGCATTACTCGCGTCCCGTGGCACGCCTTCCGGAAGAATGACCGGTTGCGACCAGCGATACAATCGCGCGCACAGCTGCGTGCCCGACTTGGCCGCTGCCGCCAGATCGGGATGCCGCTCCTGCACCGCTGTCAGCATGCCGGTCAGCGTGACCAGTTCATCGTAAAGCTTATTTAGAATGTCGAAAAAGCGATCGGCTTCCGGTATTTGTTCAAAGGTTGCCTTGCGCCCCGGCATTTTCTCAATCGGCGCCGCCACCAGCCGCAGATCTTTCACGTAATAAGAGACCCGCTGGCAGGCGTCAGCCCATTTAGCACTGTCTCGCGCATAGGTCAGCGCTGCTACTTCAGCCGTCTTCAGAAAATCGGTAATATTGCCCGAATAAACCACATCGCCCATAAAACGGGTGGCGGTCTCGGGCAACTGATGCGCTTCGTCAAATACCACCGCATCGGCCGCCGGCAACAGATCGGTGATCCCTTCTTCGCGCAAGACCAGATCGGCAAAAAACAAGGCGTGGTTAATCACCACCACATCGGCATCCTGCGCCTGCCGGCGCGCCTTCAACAAAAAGCACTCTTTGACATCGGGGCAGTCCTGCCCAAGGCAGTTTTCGCGGGTAGAAGTGACGCGGTTCCAGATATCGGCATCTTCGGGGACTTGGCCACAATCGGTTTTGTCGCCAGAACGCGAGCGCGTGGCAAATACACGGATCTGGCGTAGCTGGGACACTTCATCCCTGGACTTGAGCGCGCGCTCATCCTGCTCCAGCCGCTCCAGGTGATAATGACACACATAATTGCTGCGTCCCTTCAGTAGCGCCACCTGAATCGGCAGCGCCAGGGCATCGCGCACGCGCGGCACGTCTTTGGTAAACAGCTGATCCTGCAGAGTGCGGGTCCCGGTGGAAATCAAGACTTTACCGCCCGACAAAAAAGCCGGAATCAGATACGCCCAGGTTTTGCCCGTTCCGGTGCCCGCTTCCGCCACCAGTACTGAATGCGAGGCGATGGTCTCGTCCACGGCCTGCGCCAATTGAATCTGCGCGTCGCGCAGCGTGTAGCCGGGCACCGCTGCCGCCAGCGGACCCTCCTGGCCAAACCAGTCGGAAATATCAAAATCTAGTACTCGCACCACGTTTCCCACGACTTCGCCTTTCGGCATTTACATGTGGCATCATACTCCAGTTCTGGTGCCCCAACCGCGATGCTTATGGCACAATGTCGCGTTAAGTTTAAATTTTAATCGTTAAGTATGAACGTATCTTCTCCTTCTGTAACCGCATCTTCCCCGCTGGTTGACCCGGCGCGCATCATCGCATTGCTGGCTGCCGAACTCAATGTTCGTGCCAGCCAGATCGAAGCCACCGTTACGCTGCTTGACGACGGAGCAACCGTCCCGTTTATCGCGCGTTATCGCAAGGAGGCCACCGGCGGCCTGGACGATACCGTATTGCGCAACCTGGAAGTGCGACTCGCCTACGTCCGAGAACTGGAGTCGCGCCGCGCCGCCGTACTCGAATCCATTTCCGCGCAGGGCAAGCTCACGCCCGAGCTCAACGAAGCCATCGTGGCCGCTGACACCAAGCAGCGTCTGGAAGATCTGTACGCGCCGTTCAAGCCCAAGCGTCGCACCCGGGCCCAGATTGCCCGCGAGGCCGGCCTGGAGCCGCTGGCCCAGTTGCTCCTGACCGACCGCAATAGCGATCCACAGACCTGCGCTCAGGAGTATGTCAACGTAGAGGGCGGTGTCAAGGACGCACGCGCCGCGCTGGACGGCGCACGAGACATCCTGGCCGAACAGTTCTCGGAGAACGCCGATCTGGTGGCCGATATGCGCAACTACCTTGGACAGCATGGTTTCCTGTATTCCAAGGTCATTGAAGGCAAAGAAGAGGAAGGCGCCAATTTCCGCGACTGGTTTGACTTTCGTGAATCGATCCGCAGCCTGCCGTCGCATCGCGTACTGGCTCTGCTACGCGGCCGCCAGCAGGGCGCCCTGGACTTACGCATCGGCCTGAGCGATGACCAGGATGCGCTGGTGCCACATCCGTG
The DNA here is from genome assembly GCF_002810445.1 of Advenella sp. S44. Lineage (GTDB taxonomy): Bacteria > Pseudomonadota > Gammaproteobacteria > Burkholderiales > Burkholderiaceae_B > Advenella. The sequence goes on from NZ_NEXS01000009.1 coordinate 162,813, forward strand.
CGTAGAACGCATCAGCCGTTTCCTGACTCTGGATGCCGATTTTTCTTCCGCAGCCAATGCACGTGGCAAATGGCTGGCCGATGTGGCCCGCTGGACCTGGCGCGTAAAAATGCTCACTGCCTTTGAATCCGAGTTCATCACCAAACTGCGCGAAGAGGCCGAGGCCGAAGCCATCCGCGTGTTTGCCGCGAACCTTAAAGACCTGCTGCTTGCTGCACCGGCAGGCCCCAAATCGGTGCTGGGCCTGGACCCGGGCATTCGCACCGGCGTCAAAGTGGCAGCCATCGACAAAACAGGCAAGGTGCTCGATACCGCGACCGTCTATCCCTTTGAGCCGCGTCGCGATCGCAATGGATCACTGGCTACGCTGGCAGCACTGGTCAACAAGCACAAGATTGAACTGATTGCCATCGGCAACGGCACGGCCTCGCGCGAAACCGAGAAGCTGGCCGCCGAACTCATTGAAGCCTTGCCCAATGCGGGACTGCGCAAGATTGTCGTCTCCGAAGCCGGTGCGTCGGTGTACTCGGCATCGGAACTGGCGGCGAAAGAATTTCCTGATATGGATGTCAGCCTGCGCGGCGCCGTGTCCATTGCGCGCCGCCTGCAGGATCCTCTGGCCGAGTTAGTCAAGATTGAGCCCAAGGCGATCGGTGTTGGTCAGTATCAGCACGACATCAACCAGCGGGAACTGGCGCGCTCGCTGGATACGGTCATTGAAGATTGCGTGAACGCGGTCGGCGTTGATGTCAACACCGCTTCTGCCGCCCTGCTGTCACGCGTGTCGGGCCTGAACTCCACGCTGGCACGTAACATTGTCGACTGGCGTGACCAGAATGGCGCATTCTCCACGCGTAAAGCCCTCATGGACGTCTCGCGTTTCGGGGCTAAGGCTTTTGAACAGGCTGCGGGCTTTCTGCGCATTCAGAACGGCGACAATCCGCTGGACGCCTCTGCGGTCCACCCAGAAGCCTATCCGCTGGTCGAGCGCATCCTGGATAAAATCCGCAAGGACGTCAAAACGGTCATTGGCAATAAAGAGGCGTTAAACGGACTGTCTCCGAGCGAGTTTACCGATGAGCGCTTCGGTCTGCCTACCGTGAAAGACATTTTCTCTGAACTGGAAAAACCCGGCCGCGATCCGCGTCCCGAATTCAAAACAGTCACCTTCCAGGAAGGCGTAGAAACGATCAAGGATCTGTCAGAAGGCATGATTCTGGACGGCGTGGTCACCAACGTGGCCAATTTTGGTGCGTTTGTGGACATCGGCGTTCATCAGGACGGTCTGGTGCATATTTCTGCGCTGTCAGATACGTTTGTGAAAGATCCGCGCGATGTGGTCCGCGTGGGACAGACAGTCAAGGTCAAGGTTCAGGAAGTGGATGTGGCACGTAACCGTATTGGTTTGACCATGAGGCTCAAGGACGATACCGGTCCGGTTGCTCGGCGCGATTCGCGTCCGGGCGCTGCCGCACCGCGATCTTCTGGTGGCGGGCGGCAACAGGCGCGCAACCAGGCGCCTGCCAGCACATCCATGAATGCCATGGCAGCGGCCTTTGCCAAACTGAAAAAATAAGAGACTGCGGCCCGCTTCGGTGGCGGGCCGCAGTGTGATCGACGACTCAACTGCTCGATAACTCAATAATTCGACGACTCAAGTATTCGATGACTCGACTATTGGAGCAGTCAACTCATCGACTAATCGACGCTGACACCCAGCTTGGTGATCAGCGCACCCCAGCGGTCGACTTCCTCGCTGATAAATGAACCGAACTGTTCGGGTGTCATCTTTTGCGGAATGGCGCCCTGGTCTGCCAGTTGTTTCTGCACCTCGGGCTTGGCCACCACTTTCACAATTGCCTGATTCAGTCGCGCCACATCTTCGGCTGGCATATCGGCCGGCGCCAATACGCCAAACCACGAAGAAATATCAAAATCCTCGAAGCCTTCCTCTATCATTGTGGGCAACTCAGGAGCCACTGCCGATTTTTCCTTGCTGGTGACGGCCAGCGCTTTGAGCTTGCCGGAGCTGATAAACGGCCAGGCAGACGGCATATTGTCAAACTCCAGCAGCACGTCGCCGGCCATGACCGCGGTCAACCCTGGCGCACTTCCCTTGAATGGAACATGCAGAATCTGCGTGCCTGCGTCCTGATTGAGCTGCTCACCGCATAGAAACTGCGAAGAGCCCACTCCCGAAGAGGCATAAGTGGCCTTGTCCTTGTTGTTCTTGATGTATTCGACCAGCTCCTTGACGTTGTTGACCGGCAGCTTGGGATTGACCACCAGCACATTGGGCACTTTGGCGACGAGGGCGACTGGTGCGAAGTCTTTTTTCAGATCATAGTTCAGCTTCTTGAACATCGTGGCGTTGACCGAACTGGCAATGGTCGTGACAATAAGGGTATAGCCGTCGGGCTTGGCTCTGGCCACTTCCGTCATGGCAATATTGTTGCTGGCGCCGGGTTTGTTCTCCACGACGAAACTTTGTTTGAGCTCTTCACTCAGGCCCCTGGCCACAATGCGTGCCACCAAGTCGGTGGTGCCGCCGGGTGTATAACCGACTAACACCTTGACCGGTTGCGCATCCGGATAGGCTGCGTTGGCACTACCGGCAATCCCCAAGGCCAGAATCATGGCACTGACTGTTTTACTGAAATTTATCATTCCTCGTCTCCGTGATTGAAGGGCCCCAGCCCTCCGTTTGTATGACCTGTCTGTTACCCGACTGGCCGCTTATATCGCCAACGATCCATCGCCGACCTTATCCCTTATAGTAAATCAAGCGCGGACCGACTGTGGATCTTTTTACCAGCACACTGCGACCTGCGTCGCCAACGACGGGCCGTGGGCTCAGCCGCCCGCGACTGGATAATTCATTTGACAATATATCGATGTCTTAATATAGTTGTCGTACAAGCGTAAACAACATCAGACATCTTATCTTAACAGAATAGTATTGGCGGAGACAAAACGCATGATTGATAAATTGCTTACAAGCGCGCTGGTAATGGCAGCGGCTGTGGCAGGGCCTGCCCTGGCAGCGTATCCGGAAAAGCCGGTAAGAATAATTGTACCGTTCGTGCCTGGCGGCTCTTCGGATATCACCGCACGCACTATTGCGCCGGGTATGGAAAAAGTGCTGGGCCAAACGGTAATTGTGGAAAACAAGCCGGGTGCCAATGGCGCGATTGCCGCCCAGGAACTGAAAAATGCCAAGCCCGATGGCTACACCTTGATGGTCGGATCCATTGGCACCTTCGCGATCAATGAAGGGCTTTATAAAAAACTGTCCTACAATCCGAGCCAGGATTTCGACTACGTGAGCCAGCTGGTTCGCAACCCTAACGTGCTGGTCGTGTCCTCGAAAATTCCGGTCAACACCGTCGCCGAACTGATCGAATACGCTGGCAAGCATCCGGACGAGACCTCGTATGCCTCCTCGGGCACCGGCTCATCGGATCATTTATCTGCTGTGATGTTCCGCCAGCGCAGCAACACCACGGGAATAGACGTTCCGTATAAAGGCGGCGGCGCCGCTATTGCCGATCTGCTTGGCGCGCAGGTAGATGTGTCGTTCCAGAATCTGGGCGCTGTGCTCACGCATGTGCAGAGTGGCAAGCTCAAGGCGCTGGCCACCACAGGTTCCGAACGCGCGCCCGAGCTGCCTGATATACCTACCATGGTTGAATCCGGAATGAAGGATATGGTTGTTTACTCCTGGCAAGGCGTTGCCGCGCCCAAGGGCACGCCCAAAGAAGTGATTGACAAGCTGCACCAGGCCGTCAGCGAAAGCCTGAAACAATCGCGCACTCAAGAGACCATGAAAAAACTGGGCTTTACCATCGTGGGAAATAATCCCTCGCAATTTACCCAGTTTCAGCAAGAAGAAGTGAGCAAATGGAAGCAGGTGATCAAGGCCGCGGGTCTGAGCCAGTAGCAGGGGCAAGTATTCTGCATCAGTAATCTGCGCGGGTAACTTGGACTGTAGTCTTTGCCCGGGTTAGTAAACCGCTATTGCGAATGCAATAATGCGGTCTATTAAATCTGCCTGGTCCACCCGCATTCGCCTAAGGAAAGGCAATATCGATGAGCTGGCGTAGCTCTGGGCCTTTCCTGCCAATTTGCCACCTCTGCGCGACCAATACAGCGTCCGTACGCAGCAGTACGGCGCAAATCAATACACCGTCACGTGCAATTTGCCGGCGTCACTGGCTGGCGGCATCTTGCCCGCGACGCCTCTCAGACATCCGTCCCTTCTTCGCTTGCGGCAAACTGCATGGCCCACATCCGCGCGTATACGCCGTTGGCCTGCAACAGCCGGACATGAGAGCCCTGTTCGACCACCCTGCCCTGATCCATGACCAGGACCCGGTCGGCATCCACAATAGTGGACAAGCGATGGGCGATAATCATGGTCGTTCGGCCTTTTGTGATTTTGTATAATTCATCCTGGATCGCTCTTTCGGTGCGCGTATCCAGCGCACTGGTCGCTTCATCCAGCACCAGGATGGGTGGATTTTTCAAAATGGTGCGGGCAATCGCCACGCGCTGCTTCTCGCCGCCAGACAATTTCAGACCGCGCTCGCCCACCTGTGTATCGTAACCTTCTGGCAACGACATCACAAATTCGTGAATACTGGCGGCCTTGGCCGCTTGCAGCACTTCGTCCCGCGTCGCTTCGGGACGCCCGTAGGCAATGTTGTAATAAATACTGTTGTTGAACAGGACAGTATCCTGCGGCACGATCCCGATATGCTCACGCAAGCTCAGTTGCGTGTATTCGCGGATGTCACGACCGTTAATCGTGATCCGTCCCGATGTTACGTCATAGAAACGAAACAACAAGCGCGACAGGGTGGACTTGCCGGCGCCGGAGGTACCTACGACCGCAACCGTCTCTCCTGCGCCAATCGTAAAACTGACATCATGCAGTATCTGTCTTTCCGGTTCGTAAGCAAAGCCCACATGCTCAAAGCGAATTTCGGCATTGCGCGTATTCATTGGAACGCTTTGTGGCGTGTCTTCAATCTCCTGATGCTGGTCAAGGATGCCGAACATGCGTTCCATGTCAGACAGGGAGTTCTTGATTTCGCGATAAATGAATCCCAGGAAGTTGAGCGGTGCATACAACTGCGTCAGGTACGCCGATATCAGGACAATATCCCCGACTGTCATTTGCCCCGTCGTCACGCGCCCCGCAGCCATCCATAACAGCACGACCATGCCCACCGTAATAATGACGCCCTGCCCGGCGTTCAGCATATTGAGCGAAATCTGATTCTTGACCGCTGAATCTACCCAGGTGCCCAAGTTGGTATCGTAGCGATTGATCTCGTAGGATTCATTGTTGAAATACTTGACGGTTTCGTAATTGATCAGGGCATCAATCGCCTGTGTATTGGCCATGCTGTCCAAACTGTTCATGCGCCTGCGCATGACCATGCGCCGCTCTGTCACCACAAGCGTGAATACGATATAGGCGGCGATGGTGGCCAGAATCACAACGGCAAACCAGATGTCGTAGCGCACCAGCAAAATCACCATGACCATGGACAGTTCAAGCAACGTGGGCAATATATTGAAGAGCGTGAAGTTGAGCAAAAACCCAATGCCCTTAGTGCCGCGATCCATATCGCGACTGAGACCGCCGGTCTGCCGCTCCAGATGATAGCGAATTGAAAGTCCGAAAAGATGCGTAAAAATTGTGGCGGCAATCCGTTGTATCGAGCCTTGCGTGACTTTGGCAAACAGGGCATCACGCAACTCCGAAAAGACACTGCTGGAAATTCTTGCAAAGCCATAGGCCAGTAGCGCTGCGACCGGCAGCATAAGCGTCGTCCCGGGAAGGCTCAGCTGATCGACAATATCTTTCAGATACACTGGCAGCATGACGCTGGCCACTTTGGCAATCACCAGGCACGCCAGTGCGCCTATCACGCGCCACTTGAACATCCACACATAAGGCAATAGCGAGACAATAACGCCAAAGCCTTTTTTTCTTGCTGCTCTTGCAGATTCTGTCTGCGTTTTTTTATTTTTCATCTGGCTCATCATGATCGTAGCGGTGGCACCGGACACTGTGTGCCGGCGTTTCTTCGGGTATGGGTTTGAGCAGTTGCCTGTGTTCGCATCCTTGTGTGCGAAATGCACAACGGTCCAGAAAAAAACAGCCCCCTGGCAACACACGATTGCCCGGTAATTCGGGGATGGCCTGCACGGCGTTTTCCGGCAAGACGGATCCCAGGACCGGCACCGCGTCAAGCAATAGTCGGGTGTAGGGATGGCGCTGTCGCGCAAGAACATTTGCCGTGTCGCCCAGTTCTACAATCTGTCCAAGATACATGACCGCGATGCGGTTGCTCATATGCCGGATGACCGAGACGTTGTGCGAAATCAGAATATAAGTGAGCTGGTGCTCACGTTGCAACTTGAACAGCAGGTTGATGATCTGCGCCTGCACTGAAATATCCAGCGCCGATGTCGGCTCATCAAGCACAATCACATCGGGATCGGAAGCCAGCGCCCTGGCAATGGCAATACGCTGGCGCTGTCCACCGGAAAACTCATGCGGATAGCGGTTCAGATAATCCGGCGATAAACCCACTTGTTCAGCCAGTCGCGCAGCAAGGGCCCGCATGGCAGGTTCCTGCGCTTTTCCCTTGACATACACGGGCTCGGTCATGATTTTCCAGACTGGCAGACGCGGATCCAGCGACGACTGCGGATCCTGGAAAACAATCTGTACATTGGGCTGGCCAAGGTCATTGTTCCAGCGTAATTGCCCATGTGTTGGATGTTGCAGACCCATCAACACCTGGGCCAACGTGGTTTTTCCACAGCCCGATTCGCCCACCACACCCAGCGTTTCGCCACGTCTGACGGCCAGATCCACACCATTGAGCGCATGTGCCCAGGCCCGGGCCTTGCCGCGCCAGTTGCGCTTTACGGGAAAGTGGACATGGATGTCGTCAAGTCTGAGAATGGCCTCAGGCATCACGCGTCTCCCCAACTGTCATCCAGCATGCGGCAGCATGTGCGCCAGACCCGGCCATCGGCTTGAGCGGCATCAGCGACGGAATCCGGCTACAGGCTTCTGTTTGCAGACTGCAGCGGTTGCGAAAGGCACATCCATCAGGCAGATCTGCCAGGTTTGGCACTTGACCCGAAATCGCCAGCAGCGGCGCACCCGGCGTAGCGTTGTCCGGCAGCGCCCCAAGCAGCCCTCGCGTATAGGGATGGCCTGGTGCACGAATGACGTCGCCGGTTGCGCCCTGCTCCATAACACTGCCGGCGTACATGACATAAATCCGCTCACAAAATTGTGATACGACGGCCATGTCATGTGTAATCAGCAAAATGGCGGTCCCGGTCTTTTTTGCTCGTTCACGCAGCAGCATCAGTACTTGCTTTTGCACCGTGACATCCAGAGCCGTCGTTGGCTCGTCGGCGATCAGCAAGGACGGGTCGCAAGAGAATGCCAGCGCAATCATGATCCGCTGGCGCATTCCCCCGGACAGCTCAAAGGGGTAGGCATCAAACACCTGCACAGGATCGGCAATGTGCATGTCTCGCAACAATGAAATGGCGCGTTCCCGCGCCTGTTTTGCCGACAGCGAGGTATGCCTTGCAATGACGTCTGTAATTTGACGACCCACCTTCATGGTCGGATTCAGCGCTGTCATGGGCTCCTGAAAAATCATGGCCATGTCGCGGCCGCGAATATGGCGCATTTGCTTTTCCGAAGCATCCAGTATGTTTTTTCCCGATTTGTGAATACTCCCCTTGCGGACAATATAGTGCTGTCGGGGAATCAATCGCATGCTCATCATGGCGGTCACCGATTTTCCCGAACCCGATTCGCCCACGATGCCCACAATCTCACCGGGCTGCACCTGAATGGTCACGCCATTGAGCGCACGAACAGCGCCCCGGTAAATGGGAAATTCAATATGCAGATTAGCTATGTCCAGTACCGGCGGGATGCTTTCCTGCCCCGCTGGCGCCGCCGCTACGTGCCGCGGCGCAATGGGCTGATTGTTGGGCCTCATCATTTCACCTTCTGTTTCGGATCCAGCATATCACGAACACCATCTCCAAGCAGATTGAACCCGATAGCGGTAATCAGGATCGCAATACCCGGGAAAGTAGAGTACCACCACTGGTCCAGTAGAAAATTACGACCCGAGGCGATCATTGCACCCCATTCGGCCGTTGGCTGCTGGGCGCCCAGGCCGATAAATCCGAGCGCGGCCGCCATCAAAATGGCATTACCGATATCCAGCGTCATCTGCACAATCACCGGCGGCAAGGCATTGCGCAATACGTGCCAACGCACGATATGTCTTTTGCCAGCTCCGAAAGTACGGGCTGCCTGCACATAGGCCATCTCGCGAATGCTCAGCGTTTGGCCCCGAGCCAGACGCACATAATAGGGAATACGCACAATCGTGATGGCAATCATTGCATTGAACAGGCTCGGGCCCAGCGCTGCGGCAAGCGCCATTGTCAAAACCAGCGACGGAACGGACAGCACAATGTCCATCACACGCATGATAACGGTATCAACAGTTCGGCCGATAATGCCCGAAAAGCAGCCAATGACCGAGCCGATGGCGCTGGCCACGAATGCCACGAAAATGCCGACGCCAATGGACTGACGTGCGCCATACAGCACGCGACTGAACAGATCTCTTCCGACCTCGTCGGTACCGAAAAAATGCGTCGCCGATGGCGCCAACAGCCGGTTGCTCAGGTCGATGGCATCAGGATCGTGTCCGGTAAGCAGCGGCGCCAGCAACGCAGCCAGACACATCAGGCCGATCAGCGTGAGTCCGACCAGCATCATAGGGCTGCGCCGCAACTGATACCAGAAATACGAAAGCGAATAGGACATTGACGAGGTTCCACCCATTGCAGTCATCAGCCGGCATCCTTGATACGAGGGTCCAGTACGCTGTACAGCAAATCAACCAGCATATTGAGCAGGACATAGACAAACGACACTAGCACGGCAAACCCCATGACGGCGGGAAAATCCAGCGCCTGGATGGAATCAACCACATACAGTCCCATACCGGGCCAGCCAAAGACCGTCTCGGTCAGCACTGCGCCGTAAAGCAGATCGCCCATGGCCAGCCCCAGTACGGTTACTGAAGGGATCAGCGCGTTGGGAAGAGCGTGCCCCAGAATAATCTTCCATCTTCCAAGCCCATAGGCCTGTGCGGTGCGCACATAATCTTCGGATAGCTGCTCCAGCATGGACGAGCGGATTTGCCGGGCCACGACGCCCAGGTGCACGAAACTGAGTGTGAACGCAGGCAGCGCCAGATGCTGGGCCGCACTGCGAAATAATTCCCAGTCGCCGGCCAGCAGCGAGTCTATCAGGAAGAAACCTGTGACAGTCGGCGGATCTCCCAGCAGGCTATCAATCCGGCCACCCGAAGGAAACCAGGACAGATGCCCGTAAAAAATAATGAGCAGCCCCAGGCCGAGCCAGAATGCAGGCATGGAAATACCCATTACAGCCAGGGTGCGGGCAATTTGATCGATCCAGGCGTTTTTGTAGACCGCCGACAAGACACCCAGAGGTATACCCACCAGCATGGAAAAGATCAGCGCCACAATGGCCAGCTCCAGTGTGGCCGGGAAAAACGCAAGCAGATCTTCTATGACCGGTCGGCCGGTACGTATGGAAGTGCCTAAATCGCCCTGTAGCAGTCCCTTCAGGTACAGCCAGTACTGTTCGTATAGTGGCAGATCCAGGCCGAGTTTCTGACGAATACCGGTAACGATTTCCTCTGTTGCCCGGTCACCGGCAATGAGCCGTGCCGGATCGCCGGGAATCATATGAGAGACAATGAAAGTGATCATTGATACGCCCAGCATCACCACAACGAGCCAGGGCAGGCGCTTGAACAATATCTGGAAAAACAAAACGAGCCTTTTTGGAAATGATATCGACGCCGTGTCGGTTTAATTACCGCATGTTTGACAGATCCGGTTCGCAACGGCACGCACCGGATCGTATCGCTCGCATCAGTCTTTGGAAATATCCGCTACGTTATATACATCGTGCAGCATCGGATTATAAGCGTAACCTTTTACGTTATCGCGCAAGCCCATCTGGTTGCTATGCTGGAACAGGTAGACATAGGCGTAGTCCTTGACGACTTGTTTTTGCGCCTGCTGATACAAGTCCGTGCGCTTGGCCTGATCGGTTTCTTCCGCAGCCTGGCGCACCAGTTTGTCCACTTCCGGATTTGAATAGAATGACCGGTTCCCGGGCAGACCTTGCTTGGACGAATCAAACCAGTAGTTCATGAACATGAACGGATCGGCAAAATCCGGAGACCAGTTGCCAATTGAAATATCGAAATCCCCTTTTCCGAGGCGGTCGCGCATGGTGGCATTGGCCAGTTTTTCCAGTCGTACCTTGACGCCGACGGCCTGCAAACTGGCTTGCACCGATAGCGCAATGGGTTCCCAGTAAGGCTCTTTGGTCGAATAAAGCAAGGTAAGCGGCTTGTCAGGCGCCGCCTCGCCTACGCTTTCCTTGGCCGCAGCCAGATCGGTCTTGACGCCCGGCAACGTCTCGTCATGGGCCCACATGCCTTCGGGAATGGGACCATTGAGCGGTTTGGCTTCGCCATGCATAATGCCATTGATCATGCCGTTGTAATCGACTGCCTGGGCAATACCCTTACGCAGCGCGACATTACTGAGCGGTCCCGTCTTGTTGTTCAGGTACAGGTACGATACCAGCAACGATGGCACTTTCTTGAATACCACACCGCTGGCATCTTGCATCGCTTTAACCTGGTCAGGCTGTATGCTGCCGACAATGTCCAGGTCGCCATTTTGCAATTGCAGGCGCCGGGCTGAAGCCTCGGGCACGATTTTGAATGCGACTTTTTCAAGTGTGGGCTGCTGGCCGCCGTAATGAGGATTACGCTCAAGAATCAGGCTGCGACCCTTGTTCCATTTTGCCAGCTGATAGGGTCCCGAACCGGCGGTATGGCCGGCCAGATATTTGTCTGCCCCGCCCGCCTGTTTTTCAACCGCCGGATTGATGATGCCTGCGCCGTTGTTGGCCAGGATATTGAGGAATGGCGCAAACGGCTTGTCCAGCTTGAACTCCACGGTCATGGGGTCCTTGACGGTCACCTGCAACCCTGCCGGGAAAGGTTCAGACGGGCCCTGCTTCATTTTCATCAGGCGGTCAAAACTGTATTTGACCGCTTGGGCGTCGACCGGTGCGCCGTCACTGAATTTCTGCCCCTCATTCAGCGTGAATGTCCAGGTGAGCTTGTCAGCCGACGTTGCCCAGCTTTTTGCCAGCTCCCCTTCCACTTCGGTCGAGCCCTCAGCCTTGTATTTAATCAGGCGCTGATAGCTGGGATAGGTAATGGACCAATCGTTATTATCCATGGTGACAGCGATATCCAGCATTTGCGGATCGGCACTCTTGGAGATAACCAGCATATTCTTAGGCGTGGCCGCTTGCGCTGTGACGCTGACGGACAATCCGAGGGCGGCGGCACAGGCCGCCATAAACGCGTTTCTCATAAACTTACGGCGAACTGACATGGAAAGACTCCGATAGAATGAACTAACTACAGGCGGGAACCCGATCACGGCAAGCTACGCAGGCCGCGCCAGGTCATTGTTGCCGGCAGGCATTGGCGACAATGATTGGTATGCAGAAAACCGGGAGAGCCCTCAGCCTGCACATGAACGGCAAATCTTAGCAAATGTCGTCGGAATAGGAAATAGACATATATCCCTATACCAGTATCTCAATATCGAGGTCTTAATATCAGGATTGTCGTTTCGGAATCGCCATCACCGATTGTTGTACCCAAATCGCTATACTCGGATTGTTGTACCCGGATTGTTGTACCCGGATTGTTGTACCCGGATTGTTGTACCCGGATTGTTGTACCCGGATTGTTGTACCTGGATTGTTGTACCTGGATTGTTGTACCTGGATTGTTGTACCTGGATCGTCTTACCTGGATCGTCTTACCTGGATCGTCTTACCTGGATCGTGTTGCCTGGTTTACCCAATCAGGAGCGCCACATGGGAACGCCATACTGAGTTCGCTATACCGTCACCAGCGTACTTTCGATGACAGGGTAAGCACCCGAGTTCGGCAATTCGTAATGCCACCATTCGGACTTGATGCCGCGGAACCCCGCATGCAGCATAATACCCAGCAATAGCAGGCGATTTTTTTGCACGATGGCAGGCAAGTCTGCATAATCGTGGTGCGAGGCATCTTCCATGGCATCAAAACCGGTGCCCATGTCCAGTTCGGCGCCCTGTTCATCCAGCAACGTAACATCCACGGCGGTGCCGCGCGAATGATGCGATCCCTGTAACGGATCCGCGACATACTGGGCATCAGGCAGCGCCAACCAGAAGATTTTCTGCGCGGCAGGCGGCCGGTATCCGTCAAAGACCTTAAGGGTGTATCCGGCTGAACGGGCCAGTTCCGAAGCGCGAAGCAATCGCGGCGCCGCGTCTTTGTGCAACGCACACCGGGCGGTCTGATACACGACGCGCCCTGCAATGTTATTGCTGCTGGCATAAACCAGGTCAATGACAACACCATACTGTGCTTCGTTGATAATAACCAAATCCTGATCGATCACCGCGGTGTCCATATACTGATTGCCCTGTAAAAATATGCCCAATGCGGCCATTGTAATCTTTCGGCTGCCATCAACCAAGCTCGCCAGACAGCACATGCAGTGAGGTAGCCGTGAGCCCTGCTCACCACCACCCAGCGCACGGAATGACTTGTCAGGCACCAATACCGTGGCCGGGCGGCATTAGGACGACGCGTCGCTGGCAGGCGCCAATGACTCTACTGTCTGCAGCAAGCGCACAATCAGCGATTCGCGTTCCATCTCCGATTGCATCGCAGGGCTGGCACCCAATTCCTGTTCGTCCAGCACGACAGTGATACTATAATCCGGATTGCGCCGAATCAGCGAGCGAAGGTCTAGTGATAGCAATTGTGATGAAAATTGCCCTGCCTGTTTCGGTTCGGCATACGGAGCCGACAGCAACAGCGTATCGCCATCGGCCGCGACCAGGCGACTGCGGAATGCGCCCGCTTCATCGCGAAAACTGATAAACCGGGCCGCCTTACCACTTTTCTTTTTGGCAGGCGCTGCACTGGCCACGCGGGTGCCATTGCGCAAGCCGATAGCTTCGCGAATTTGCTGCATGAATGGCGTTGCCAGCTTGCGCGCCTTGGCCGCGCCGGCGTGCAGGATATCTTCAATCCTTTCGGGATTGTCCATCAGCGTGACATATTGCTCGCGCATGGGGGCCAGAATACCTTCCAGGTGAGCGGCCAGTTTTTGCTTGGCATCGCCCCAGCCCATGCCGTCAGCCAGTTCACGCCGGAAGTTTTCAGTATCCTGGGGCGTGGCAAACGCCTTGTAGATCAGAAACAGGTGAGACGCGTCGGCATCTTTGGACTCGCCTGGTGCGCGCGAGTCGGTCACGATCCGCGCAATGGCATTTGATAATGCCTTGGCGCCACCCTCAAAAAGCGGGATAGTGTTGTTGTAGCTCTTGGACATTTTACGGCCATCCAGGCCGGGCAGCGTTGCCACGTCTTCATCAATCTGCACATCGGGCAGCACAAAATAGTCCCGTCCTGCTCCGTACTGGTGATTAAAGCGTTGGGCAATATCCCGTGCCATTTCCAGATGCTGGATCTGGTCGCGGCCGACCGGCACGCGGTTGGCATTGAACATCAGAATATCGGCTGCCATCAGTACCGGGTAAGAAAACAAACCCATATTCACGCCATCATCAGGCTCGACGTTTCGGGCCACGTTCTGATCGACCGATGCCTTGTAAGCATGGGCGCGATTCATCAGGCCTTTGGGCGTAATGCAGGTCAGTATCCAGCTGAGTTCAGGAATTTCCGGCACATCCGACTGGCGATAAAACGTTACCTTGTCGGGATCCAGTCCGGCGGCAAGCCAGGTCGCGGCAATTTCAAGGCGCGAGCGGGCCACGCGCTGCGGATCATCACATTTGATCAGGGCATGGTAATCTGCCAGGAAAAAGAAGGCATCGACGTTGGGCTGGCGACTGGAGGCGACCGCTGGCCGGATGGCACCTGCGTAATTGCCCAGGTGCGGTGTTCCTGATGTCGTAATGCCCGTCAGTACGCGTACACTTTGACTTGCGCTACTGGGGATGGGAGTTTGTTCAGCACTCATATTCGATTTCCAACTGCAATAATATTAAAGTTTCACCGACAATCGTCTTTCGGATTCAAGGTATTCTTTGGACTGCATTTCGGTAATACGGGACACGGTCCGGTGAAATTCATTGGCCAGGACCCCTTCGGTGTACAGCTCCTGAGCCGGACATTCGGCAGACATGATCAGTTTGACATTATGATCGTACAAGACGTCAATCAGCCAGGTAAAACGGCGCGCCTCGGACGAATGCCGGGGCATCATGCGTGGTACACCCGACAGAATGATTGTCTGATAGCGATTGGCCAGCTCCAGATAGTCATTCTGCGAGCGGGGTCCGCCGCAAAGTTCCGCAAAACTGAACCATACCACTGATCCGGCCACCGCAACCGCCTTGATCACCCGGTTTTCAATACGCAGATCGGTATCCTGAGGCGCGGTTTCTGCCAGTCGATCAAACGCCTGTTGCAATTGCGCTTGCGTGTCGTCATTCAGGGGAGTCAGGTACATGGGTACCTGTTCCAGCGTCCGCTGGCGATAATCCACACCGGTATCAACATTGAGTACATCCATCCGCTTCTGAATCAGGGCAATGGCCGGCAGGATCCTGTCGCGGTGCAAACCATCCGGGTACAGCGTCGATGGTTCATAATTGGATGTCATGACAAAGCTGGTGCCATTTTCAAACAGATTGAGCAGCAGCTTATAGAGGATCATGGCATCTGCAATATCCGAAACGTGAAACTCATCAAAGCAGATCAGTTTGTATTTTTCACTGATGAGGCGCGCCACTTCGTCCAGCGGGTCGCTCTTGCCCCGCAGTTGCTGCAATTGATGATGAACGCTGCGCATGAATTCATGAAAATGAATCCGTGTCTTTTGCTCGATCTGTACCGTCATAAAGAACGAATCCATCAGAAAGCTTTTGCCACGCCCGACTCCGCCCCACATATAAACGCCGCGCGGCGGCTCGGGCTTGCGGAAAAAGCGCCGGAAAGGCTTGCCCAGCTCCTGCTTGTACGCCACCAGCTCATCGGCAAATACCTGCAGACGCGCAATCGCCCGCTGCTGGGCCTCATCGGCCTGATAGCCGCGCTCAGCAAGGGTCTTTTCGTAATATTGCAGTACGTTCATGAAACAGGTCGGTTCAAATCAATTCGGATTGAGGGCAAGACTGGCAAGGGGGACACGACGCGCCTGGCCCTCGCGGGCCGACTGATATGCTTGTACCGCAGGAACAGGCCGGGGTGCCAGTAGCACCCCGGATTGCCCAATACGCAACGTTCAGACTGACGGCAGGCACCGGCCGAACCCGATGCCTTTGCCGTATACAACATCGTGTTGTTGATCAGAAGTTCAGAGCACGTTTATCAACGGCCAGTGCGGCTTCTTTGAGCGCTTCGGACAAGGTCGGATGCGCATGGCAGATACGCGCGATATCTTCGGAGGCACCTTTGAACTCCATGATCGTTACCGCTTCGGCAATCAGTTCGGATGCCATGGGGCCAATAATATGCACGCCCAGCACTTCGTCGGTCTTGGCATCGGCAATCACCTTGGCAAAGCCGGTGGTATCACCCAGCGCACGCGCCCGGCCGTTGGCCATGAACGGGAAACTGCCGGTACGGATTTCGCGCTTTTCTGCCTTCAACTGCTGTTCGGTCTTACCGACCCATGCAATTTCCGGAGAAGTATAGAGAACCCAAGGAATGGTATTGAAGTTGACATGGCCGTGCTGGCCGGCAATGCGTTCGGCCACGGCAACGCCCTCTTCTTCGGCCTTGTGTGCCAGCATCGGGCCGCGCACCACATCGCCCACAGCCCATACGTTTGGCAGATTGGTCTTGCACTCTTCATTTACATTGATGAAGCCGCGCTCGTCCAGTTGCAGGCCGACACTGTCGGCATTCAGGTTACCCGTGAACGGAACACGACCAATGGAAACGATCAGTTTGTCTACAGCCAGAGACTGCTCGGCACCTTTGGAATCGGTATAGGGAACGGTAATGGTTTTTGTCGTGGACTTGATCTCACCGATCTTGACCCCGGTTTCAATTTTCAGACCCTGCTTGGCGAATGCCTTCTGGGCTTCCTTGGCGACCTGCGCGTCGGCGGCGGCCAGAAACTCGGGCATGGCTTCCAGAATGGTGACTTCAGCACCCAGGCGGCGCCAGACGCTACCCATTTCCAGACCAATCACACCAGCGCCGATCACACCCAGTTTTTTGGGAACGGCTGGCAGACGCAACGCGCCGTCATTGGACAGCACTTGCTTCTCATCGAATGGCAGCCCGGGCAAGGCACGTGCCACCGAGCCGGTGGCCACAACGACGTGGGTCGCTGTCAGGCTTTCTGCTTTTTTCCCGGTCACACTAATTTTCCAGCTGCCATCTTCGGCCTTGCCGTCGAACGCGCCCACACCGGAAAAGAATGTGACTTTGTTTTTCTTGAGCAGATAAAGAATGCCATCGTTATTTTGCTTGACAACCGTGTCCTTGCGACCGATCAGCGCGTCAAGTTTGAGCTTGACACTGCCCACTTCAATGCCGTGTTCAGCAAAATGGTTGTTGGCTTGATCAAAATGTTCGGACGATTGCAACAGGGCTTTGGATGGGATGCAGCCCACATTGGTGCAGGTGCCACCGAGTTTGGGATTGCCGGCCTCATCGGCCCAGGCATCAATACACGCCACTTTCTTGCCCAGCTGCGCAGCACGGATCGCTGCAATGTAGCCGCCAGGACCGGCGCCAATTACGACAACGTCAAATTGTGAAGACATAATATTCTCTTGATTTCGATATAGCAGATGCGATTGCCGCATCCTATGAAAAACGCGCGCCCCGTGAAGGGGCGCATTCAGACTGTGGCGATTACAGATCCAGCAGCAGGCGCTGCGGGTCTTCGAGCGCCTCTTTCATGGCAACCAGGCCCAGTACGGCTTCACGACCGTCAATGATACGGTGATCGTATGACATGGCCAGGAAGTTGATCGGGCGGATAACCACCTGACCATTTTCCACTACGGGGCGGTCCTTGGTGGCGTGAACGCCCAGGATCGCAGACTGCGGTGGGTTGATGATAGGCGTGGACAACATGGAACCGAAAACACCGCCGTTGGAGATAGAGAACGTGCCGCCAGTCAGGTCTTCCAGACTAATCTTGCCTTCTCGTGCCTTGACGCCGTATTGAGCAATGGTTTTTTCGATTTCAGCGAAAGACAGCTGATCCGCGTTGCGAATGATAGGCACCACCAGGCCGCGCGGGCTGCTGACCGCGATACCGATATCAAAATAACCGTGATAGATAATATCTTTGCCATCGACAGAAGCGTTAAGCAACGGGTATTTCTTCAGCGCAGCAACGGCGGCCTTGACGAAAAAGGACATGAATCCGAGCTTGACGCCGTGTTCTTTTTCAAAACGGTCTTTATAAGCGTTGCGCAGGTCAATGACCGCCTTCATATTGACTTCATTGAACGTCGTCAGAATGGCGTTTTCCTGCTGGGACTGGATCAGGCGCTCGGCAATACGTGCACGCAAACGAGTCATGGGCACACGCTGCTCCGGACGACCGTCAAGAGACAGGCCATCGGCAGTGCCGGCGGCAGCGGCCGCCGGTGCAGCGGCGGGCTTGGCAGAAGCGCCAACCGCATCCGCCTTGGTCACACGACCATCACGACCGGAGCCGGCTACATCATCAGCGGCAATGCCTTTTTCAGACAAGATTTTGCTGGCGGCAGGAGAGGCAACGCCTGCACTGCCTTTGCTGGCTTCGGCGGCTTTGGGAGCCTGCTCGGCTTTAGGCGCTTCGGCTGCTTTAGGCGCTTCGGCTGCTTTGGCGGGCTCGGCAGCCGCCGCTTCAGGCGCGGCCGCACCGGCTTTTGCTTCGGTGTCGATTTTTGCCAGCAACTGGCCGGAAGTCACTGTGCTGCCATCGCCTTCGGCGATTTCGGTAAGCACACCAGTCGCCGGCGCGGGCACTTCCAGTACCACCTTGTCGGTTTCGACTTCGATCAGGGTTTCATCCTGAGTGACAGCTTCGCCGACTTTCTTTTTCCATTCGAGCAGTGACGCTTCTGAGATCGATTCGGAGAGCTGAGGAACTACAACGTCAATAATAGCCATTTTCAATAATCCGTAAAATTGTAATTAGACCGCTTACTTGGTCAGAATGAACCCTTTGAGCTTGGGCGCGAAAGCCTGTTCCACCAATGCCTTTTGCTGCTCTATATGTTTGGCCATATAACCGACAGCAGGCGAAGACGAAGCAGTACGTCCGGCATACCCAAGGCGCTGTCCTGCAGACATGTCTTCATACAGGTGGTGCTGGATATAGAACCACGGACCCTGGTTCTGGGGCTCGTCCTGTACCCATACGACTTCCGTCGCATTCGGATACTTGGCCAGTTCACTGGCAAACGACTTATGGGCAAACGGATACAACTGCTCTACCCGCAGAATCGCAACGTGGTCGGCATCGCGTTCCTTGCGTGCATTCATCAAATCATAGTAAACCTTGCCGGAGCAAACAAGCACACGCTTGACCTTCTTGGCATCCAGATTGCTGTTAATTTCACCCAGGATAGTGTGGAACTCGCCAGCGGCCAGTTCGCTCAGCGGCGAGGTGGCATCCTTGTTACGCAACAGTGATTTTGGCGTAAAGATAACCAGCGGCTTGCGGAATGGCCGGATCATTTGGCGACGCAACAGATGGAAAATCTGCGCAGCGTTGGTCGGCTGCACACACTGCATGTTATGGTCGGCGCACAGTTGCAGGAAGCGCTCGATGCGAGCCGAAGAGTGCTCGGGGCCCTGTCCTTCGTAGCCGTGCGGCAGCATCAGTGTCAAACCGGACTGGCGTCCCCATTTGGCTTCGCCGGAGCTGATAAACTGGTCAATCACTACCTGCGCGCCATTGACGAAATCGCCGAACTGGGCTTCCCAGATGACCAGCGTGTTCGGCTCAGAGCAAGAATAACCGTATTCAAAACCCAGGACAGCCTCTTCTGACAGCACAGAATCGATGACGGTAAACGGCGCTTGCGAATCGGATACATTCTGCAGGGGAATATAGGTGCCGTCATTCCAGCGTTCACGTTTCTGGTCATGCAACACGGCGTGCCGGTGGGTAAATGTGCCGCGCCCGGAATCCTGTCCGGTAATACGGATGGTATAGCCGGATGAGAGCAACGTGGCAAACGCCAGATGTTCGCCCATACCCCAGTCCAGATTCTGCTCGCCCATTGCCATTGCACGACGGTCAGCCAGCAGTTTTTTCACCAGGTTATGAGGTGTAAAGGTATCGGGAACCGTGGTAATGCGCTCGCCAATGCGTTTGAGTTCGGCCAGCGGCACGGCAGTGTCGGCACTGTCAGTCCACTTGGCGCCCAGAAACGGTGTCCAGTCAATGGAATATTTATTCTTGTAGTCGGTTAGGACAGGCTCGACAGTTTTCTGGCCGTCTTCCATAAGCCGGCGATAATTCTTGACAAACTCTTCGCCCTCGCCTTCGGTCAACACACCCTGCGCAGTCAGTTTATCTGCGTATATTTTACGTGTGCCGGGGTGCGCGCCAATGCGCTTATACATGAGTGGTTGCGTGAGCGACGGCGTATCCTGCTCGTTATGTCCCAGTTTACGGTAGCAGATGATATCGACGACCACATCGTGGTTGAACTCCATACGGTAATCGAGCGCCAGGCGCGTGGCGAAAACCACCGCTTCCGGATCATCGCCGTTGACATGAAAGACCGGCGCTTCGATCATCTTGACCACATCGGTGCAGTACAGCGTAGACCGGGCGTCGCGCGGATCGGATGTCGTAAACCCGATCTGATTATTAATCACGATATGCAGCGTGCCGCCCGTACCATAACCGCGGGTCTGCGCCATATTGAGGGTTTCCATGACCACGCCCTGACCGGCAAAGGCCGCGTCGCCATGCACAAGCACCGGCAGCACCTGCTGGCCCAGCGGATCCGCGCGGCGCTCCTGCCGTGCGCGAACACTGCCTTCGACGACCGGATTGACGATTTCCAGGTGCGACGGGTTAAATGCCAGTGACAGGTGCACCGGACCACCGCGGGTGGACAGGTCGCTGGAAAAGCCATTGTGATATTTCACGTCGCCGTCGGTCAGGCCTTCAGCATGCTTGCCTTCGAACTCGGCAAACAGGTCGCCGGGCATTTTGCCCATGATATTGACCAACATATTCAGGCGACCACGGTGGGCCATGCCCACGATAATTTCCTGAACGCCCAGATCGCCGGCGTGATTGACGACTTCGTCCATGGCGGCGATAAAGCTTTCTCCGCCTTCAAGCGAGAAGCGTTTCTGACCCACATATTTGGTATGCAGGAAACGCTCCAGCCCTTCGGCTTCGGTCAGTTGCTGCAATATGCGTTTCTTGGTGCCGCTATCGAAGGAGCCGTTGGCATGGGTCGACTCCAGGTGTTCTTGCACCCAGCGTTTGGCCTTGGGGTCGGACATATGCATGAATTCAACGCCGACTGCGCCGCAATAGGTGTCGCGCAGGGAATTTAAGATTTCACGCAGAGTCATGGTGCCCTGTTTCGTGAAATAAGTGTTGGTGGCAGAGTACACCTGGTCCAGGTCGGCTTCGGTCAGGCCGTAAAAGGCAGGATCGAGTTCTGGAATTTCGGGGCGTTCGCGACGTTTCAACGGATCGAGTTCTGCCCAGCGTACCCCCAGGGTGCGATAGGCGGCGATTAGTGACTGAACGTGAAGCTGTTTACTGGCCACCTCCAGCGATGGCGCAGTGGCCCGTGCTGCCTGGGCAAAGGCATTGGCCTTGGCGCGCTGAGCGAAGGAAGTGACGACAGAATGATGGTTCTGGTCCCGTGTGCGTTCGGAGCCGTCTGTGGCGGGCGTGTGCTGAAGCTGATCAAAGTAGTTACGCCAATGGTCCCCCACTGCAGCCGGATTGGCCAAGTACTCTTCGTACAGTTCTTCAACGTAGGGAGCATTACTCCCAAATAAATAAGAGGTAGATTTTTTTTCAGTTTCCGTTGTCATAAAATCGCTTCACCGTTGCGGGTGTTTCACCCTTTGAGATGCAGGTATACCTTCCGGGTTACGGCTAGACCGAGTTGCGGATAGCGGGCAGAAGGCACATAACATAGCCTTGATAGCCAATGCCTTAAAGTATAACCACCGGGCAGTCTTAATCCAAGGAACTTTTTCGATTATGCAGGAAATAACCGGTTTCAATCGATTGTGATTGGTATATTTCAATATTTCGTTGCTAACGACCCACGCCGCTGCCGCAGCTACCGGTTTTTACCGGCGTGCGCGCTCGCAGATCGGCGGCCCCATTTTCACGTTCAGCAATTTTTTTGGATGGCCCGCCGATCCTTTTTAAAAGAGGGCCTGCCATTGTTTTTTAGAAATCGGGCGACCCATCCTTTTTAGAATAAAGGACGCTCTTGCCGCGCCACCGAGCATCCGCCATGTCAGCCACGTTGTGGTCATAAACGATGCGCCCGACCGCGACTGCCCGATCACTAAAGCGGAATCACCAAGGGCAAAGCCCGAGGCACTCACCTGCAGCCAGAGGGGGCAAGTTGCCGCATGAAGGCGGCCAACGGCGTTATCATATCGAAACTGTAATTTTTTTCCATTGCAATGAACAGAACAATATTGTTGAACCTTAAGGATAGAAACCATGAGCCACGACCGTAACAAACTTGCCCTGGACTACCACGCGTATCCAACGCCGGGCAAAATTTCCGTTACCCCGACCAAACCCCTGGCCAACCAGGATGACCTGTCGCTGGCTTATTCTCCCGGCGTCGCTGCGGCGTGCATGGCCATTTTTGCAGATGGCGACATGGCAGCATCAAAATATACCTCGCGCTCCAACCTGGTGGGCGTTATCACAAACGGCACGGCCGTACTGGGACTGGGAAATATCGGTCCGCTGGCTTCCAAGCCCGTAATGGAAGGCAAAGGCTGCCTGTTCAAGAAGTTTGCCGGGGTCGATGTATTCGATATCGAGCTGGCGGAAAATGACCCTGACAAACTGGTGGACATCATTGCCGCGCTGGAGCCCACACTAGGTGGCGTCAATCTGGAAGACATCAAGGCGCCGGAGTGCTTCTATATCGAGAAAAAACTGCGCGAACGCATGAAGATCCCGGTTTTTCACGATGACCAGCACGGCACAGCGATCATTTCTTCGGCTGCCATTCTCAATGGCCTGAGAATCGTCGGCAAGGACATCGACAAGATCAAGCTGGTTTGCTCCGGCGCGGGTGCCGCTGCCATTGCCTGCCTGGATCTACTGGTCAACCTGGGCGTGCCGCGCCAGAACATCTACGTCGTGGATTCTCGTGGCGTTATCTGGGAAGGCCGCGACGACAACATGGAACCGAACAAGGCGCGCTACGCACAGAAAACCGATGACCGCACGCTGGCAGACGTCATGCGTGACACCGATGTGTTCCTGGGCTGCTCAGCCAAAGATGTCCTGAAACGAGAGATGGTCGCCACCATGGCAGACTTTCCCCTGATTCTGGCACTGGCTAATCCCGATCCGGAAATCCGCCCGGAAGATGCCAAGGCGGTGCGCCCTAACTGCATTATCGCGACTGGCCGCTCCGACTACCCCAATCAGGTCAACAATGTGCTGTGCTTCCCTTTCATTTTCCGCGGCGCACTGGATGTCGGCGCCACCCGGATTACGGAAGAAATGAAGATGGCGTGCGTACACGCTATTGCAGAGCTGGCGCAGGCCGAGCCTAGCGATGAAGTTGCCCTGGCCTATGAAGGCCAGGATCTAAGCTTCGGGCCCGAATACATTATTCCAAAACCGTTTGATCCTCGGCTGATCGTCCAGATTGCCCCGGCTATTGCCCAGGCGGCCATGGAGTCGGGCGTGGCAACCCGCCCGATAGAAGACATGGATGCTTACCGCCAGCAACTGCTTGGGTTCGTCTACCGTTCCGGCCCGCTGATGCGACCCCTCTTCAAACAGGCCCGCACAACGCCACCGAAACGCGTCGTTTATGCAGATGGCGAAGACGAACGCGTATTGCGTGCAGCGCAGACGGTCATCGACGAACAACTGGCCTACCCGATTCTGGTGGGTCGTCCTGCCGTCATCGAGATGCGGGTCAAAAAACTGGGGCTGCGCCTGGCTGCCGGCATCAATATGGAAGTGGTCAACCCCGAAGACGACGAACGCTTTACGGAAACCTGGACAGCCTACTACAAAATCAAAGGGCGCGATGGCGTAACGCCCAATGTGGCTAAAGCCATGGTTCGCAAGCACAATACCCTGATCGGTGTGTTGCTGATGGAACGCGGCGATGCCGATGCCATGATCTGCGGCGTGGGCAGCCGCTTTGACAACCAGCTCAAATATGTATCGGAAGTGATTGGCCTGAAGGAAGGTGTTACGACCTACGCCGCCATGAACGTATTGATTCTGCCTGACCAGACGCTATTCATTTGCGACACGCATGTCAATGAAGATCCGACGGACGAACAGATTGCAGATATCACAATCCAGGCGGCCGACGAAATGATCCGCTTCGGCATCCAACCCAAAATCGCCCTGCTGTCGCATTCGAATTTTGGCAGCCGTCCTTCAGACTCTTCGCACAAAATGTCCTCGGCCCGTCGCCTGATCGCGCAACGTCGCCCGGATCTGGAAGTCGATGGCGAAATGCATGCTGATGCCGCTTTGTCCGAACGCATCCGGCTGGACGCCTATCCAGACTCCACGCTTGCAGGTCGTGCCAATCTGCTGATCATGCCGAATCTGGATACCGGCAATATTACCTATAACATGCTGAAAATGACCGGCAGCCATGGTATCGCGATGGGCCCGATTTTGCTGGGTGCGGCCAAGCCCGTCCACATCCTGACCACCAGCACGACAACGCGACGCATTGTCAATATGACAGCGCTGGCCGTCGTTGACACGCTTGGAGAGTCCAAATAATGCGCTCGGACGATATATCAAAACTGGTGCTGCGCCTGACGCTTGGCATTCTCCTGCTCATGCACGGCATCTTCAAGGTGCAAAACGGCATCGGCGGGATTATGGGCATGGTTGCCTCTACCGGGCTACCCGGATGGCTGGGTTACGCCGTTTATATTGGCGAGGTGATTGCGCCGATCCTGCTGATCGTCGGCCTTTACTCGCGTATTGCCGCAGTGCTGATTGCGATCAACATGGTGGTTGCCATTGCGCTGGCCCATAGCGGCCAGCTGTTCATGGTGACAGGCAACGGCGCGCTCAGACTGGAAACACAATACTTCTTCCTGTTTACCGCTATCGCCGTCTTTTTTGCCGGCGCGGGCCGTTTCAGCATGAATAGCCCGTACAACAACTAACAGGACAGGCAAAACCTGCAAAACCTGCTGCCCGCATAACCGACAGCAGCGTCTAGCTGCCAGCCGAATCACAACCGTGGTTCGGCTTTTTTGTGGGCCGGTTTCCCCGTTTCACTATTTTTCACGCCCCAACGCTATCAGGTACGGGCGACGTCATCAATGGCATGCTCATGACCAAAGCAAGCTCACCCGCCACACGACAGGCCCAACCCGAAACGGCCGTTCACGTCATTTCACGGCAGCTACCCAGTTGGCAAAATGCACAAGAGCAAAATGCATTAGATAAGCGACAGAGGAACGATCGGCAACCGACAGACGAAAAAAAACCGCAGATGTTTAGTCTGCGGCCTTTTCGGTCAAGCAGCGCACAAGTATTATTTGCGTGTCTCGATATTGCCAACATCCCGAGCCGAGTAGCCGGTATACAACTGGCGTGGACGGCCGATTTTGTAATCAGGATCAGACAACATTTCGTTCCATTGTGCGATCCAGCCTACTGTACGAGCCAGTGCAAAAATCGCGGTGAACAGCGACGTTGGAATGCCAATGGCGCGCTGCACGATGCCTGAGTAAAAATCGACGTTCGGATATAGTTTGCGCTCGACGAAGTAAGGATCTTCCAGGGCGATACGTTCCACTTCCATCGCCAGCTTGAACAATGGATCGTCTTCCAGACCCAGTGATTCGAGCACTTCCTTGCAGGTTTCCTGCATCAGTTTGGCGCGAGGATCGTAGTTTTTGTAGACGCGATGGCCAAAACCCATCAGACGCACGCCCGAGTTCTTGTCCTTCACTTTTTCCATGAACTCGCCAACTTTTTCGATACCGCCATTGGCTTGCAAGTTTTCCAGCATGTTCAGGCAAGCCTCGTTGGCGCCGCCATGAGCAGGACCCCAGAGGCAAGCCACGCCGGCAGCAATCGCCGCAAACGGGTCGGTGCCTGAAGAGCCGCAAAGCCTTACCGTTGAGGTAGAAGCGTTCTGTTCGTGATCCGCATGCAAAATGAAGATGCGATCAAGCGCACGTTCGACCACATCATTAACTTTATATTCTTCGCATGGCGTTGCGAACATCATGCGCAGGAAGTTGCCTGTATAGGACAGGTTATTCTGCGGATAAATGTAAGGCTGGCCCAAAGAATACTTATATGCCATGGCAACCAATGTCGGCATTTTCGCAATCAGACGAATCGCTGAGATATGACGGTGCTCTGGATTGGTGATATCGGTTGAGTCGTGATAGAACGCAGACAGCGCACCGACCAGACCGGTCAGCACAGCCATGGGATGGGCGTCACGGCGAAAGCCGCGCAGGAAGAAATGCAACTGCTCATTGACCATGGTGTGATGCGTTACTGTTTGGTCAAACTCTTCTTTCTGCGATGAGTTGGGCAGTTCGCCATTCAGGATCAGGTAGCAGATATCCAGGAAGCTGCAATTGACTGCCAGTTGCTCGATAGGGTATCCGCGATAGAGCAATTCGCCCTTCTCGCCATCAATATAGGTGATTTTGGATTCGCACGCTGCCGTGGACATGAAGCCGGGATCGTAGGTAAACATGTCGGTCTGGCTGTACAGCTTGCGGATGTCAATCACATCCGGTCCTACCGTGCCCTTGTAAATAGGCAGCTCAATCTTCGTAGAATCATCTGAAAAGCTCAGAATCGCTTTCTTGTCAGAGAGGTTCATTTAACATCCTTAAGAAAAAACCAGACTTCAGTCTGCCCGCTATCCCTGCCGCATCAAATCGATAAGGCGTTGTATATTAGGCGTATCATAGATACCTTCCGGCTCGGCACGGTCAAGAAGAATATCAAGCAGACTGTTGTCATCAAGTTCAAAAAGCTGGGTGAGCGACGAGACATCCTCGTCAGTCAACTCCTGTTCGTAACGATCCAAAAATTTGGTAATAATCAGATCGTTTTCAAGCAGTCCCCGGCGAGCACGCCAGCGCAGGCGCGCCCGTTCCAGTTCGGTTAGTGTGGTCATTGGTAATCAGACCGCACGACGAACCATCAGTTCCTTGATCTTGCCAATTGCTTTGGTCGGATTCAGCCCTTTCGGACATACATCGGCACAATTCATAATGGTATGACAACGGAACAGACGGTATGGATCGTTCAGATTATCGAGACGGGCGTTCGTATCTTCGTCGCGACTGTCTGCAATAAACCGGTAAGCCTGAAGCAATCCGGCAGGGCCGACAAACTTGTCAGGATTCCACCAGAAGGAAGGACAGGAAGTTGAGCAGCACGCGCACAGAATGCACTCATACAGGCCGTCGAGCTCTTCGCGGGCTTCGGGCGACTGCAGGCGTTCCTTCTCTGGCGGCGGCGTATCGTTGACCAGATACGGGCGTACGGAATGATACTGATTGAAGAAGTGCGTCATATCAACGATCAGGTCACGAATGACCGGCAGACCGGGCAACGGACGCAGAACAATCGGCTCTTTCAGCTCGTTCAGATTCGTGGTACACGCCAGGCCGTTTCTGCCATTGATATTCATAGCATCGGAACCGCATACCCCTTCGCGGCATGAACGACGGATGGCAAGACTGTCATCCACGTCGTTCTTGATGCGGATAATGGCATCGAGCAGCATCTTGTCTGTCGGTTGCAGCTCCACTTCCAGTTTCTGCATGTAGGGGCGCTCGTCCTTGTCGGGATCGTAGCGGTAAATCTCGAATTTCATGGTACGTTTTGTGCTCATAATACCCTGCTTAGAATGTACGTGCTTTTGGAGGGAACGACTCGACGGTCAGCGGCTTCATATGTACCGGCTTGTATTCCAGACGGTTATCGGCCGAGTGCCACAACGTATGCTTGAGCCAGTTCGCATCATCGCGCTCTGGGTGATCATCCAGAGCGTGCGCGCCGCGACTCTCGGTACGGTTTGCTGCTGACTGGATCGTGGCACGGGCCACTTCGGTCATATTGGCCAGCTCCAGCGCCTCGACACGCGCCGTATTGAAGACCTTGGATTTGTCGTCAAATTTGACATGCTTGGCCTGCTCGGCCAGCTCGTTGATCTGGCCGACACCTTCCCTGAGCAATTCGAGAGTGCGGAACACACCGCAATGACGCTGCATGGAGGCGCGAATGCTGTTGCCCACATCCTGCACTTTCTCGCCGCTCGTGCGCGATTCCAGTTCATTGACGCGAGACACCGAGAAGTCCAGCGATTCCTTGGGCACATCCTGATGCGAGAGCTGGCGTTCCAGATGCGACTCCACAATCCGGTTGCCGGCTGAACGGCCAAAGACCACAAGGTCAAGCAGCGAGTTGGTGCCCAGGCGGTTGGCGCCGTGCACCGATACGGCCGCGCATTCGCCGATTGCATACAGGCCATTGACGATTTTTTCTTCGCCATTTTCCCAGGTAACCACTTCGCCATGATAGTTGGCCGGAATGCCGCCCATTTGATAGTGGATGGTTGGCACAACGGGAATGGGCTCCTTGATGGGATCCACGTTGCCGAACTTGATCGCGATCTCGCGAATGGAAGGCAGGCGCTTGTTAATGACATCCGCACCCAGGTGATCCAGCTTGAGTACCACATAACTGCCGTCGGGACCACAGCCGCGGCCTTCCTTGATTTCCTGGTCCATTGAGCGCGAAACAAAATCGCGTGGGGCCAGATCTTTCAGGGTTGGCGCATAGCGCTCCATGAACCGCTCGCCGTCCTTGTTCAACAGGATACCGCCTTCGCCGCGCACCCCTTCGGTAATCAGCACACCCGCGCCAGCTACGCCGGTTGGGTGAAATTGCCAGAATTCCATGTCCTGCAGACAGATGCCGGCACGGGCAGCCATACCCAGTCCGTCGCCGGTGTTAATGAAGGCATTGGTGGAGGCCTGCCAGATGCGACCGGCGCCACCGGTAGCCAGGACAACGGCCTTGGCTTCCAGAATATAGATTTCACCGGTTTCCATTTCGAGCGCGGTGACACCCACAACATCGCCGGCGTCATTGCGCAGCAGGTCAAGTGCCATCCATTCGACAAAGAACTGGGTGCGCGCCGCAACGTTACGCTGATACAAGGTGTGCAACAGTGCGTGACCGGTACGGTCAGCCGCTGCACAGGCACGCTGCACGGGCTTCTCGCCGAAGTTGGCGGTATGGCCGCCAAATGGACGCTGGTAAATGGTGCCGTTGGCATTGCGGTCAAACGGCATGCCAAAGTGCTCAAGTTCGTAAACCGCATTGGGCGCCTGACGGCACATGAACTCAATGGCGTCCTGATCGCCCAGCCAGTCCGATCCCTTAACGGTATCGTACATGTGCCAGTACCAGTTGTCTTCGCTCATATTGCCCAGCGAGGCGCCGATACCACCCTGCGCGGCTACCGTATGGGAGCGGGTTGGAAAAACCTTGGAAAGGACGGCGACGGATAATCCGGCCTGAGCCAATTGAAGGGAGCAGCGCATGCCGGAACCGCCGGCACCTACAACCACTACATCAAACTGGCGGCGCGGTAAGGATGAATTGATAGCGACCACGGCTTATAAACTCCAGACAATTTTTGCGAAATACAGGACGGCGGCGATCAGCCACAGGATAGTGAGCACCTGCAACGTTAATCGGACACCCACGGGTTTGACGTAATCCATCCAGATATCGCGTACGCCGATCCACCCGTGCCAGGCAAGTGAGAAAAAGGCCAGCGTTGCCGCGATCTGCCCCAGGGGCAGGCCCCAACAGGAGAACGTAAAGAACCCTTTCCAGGATTCGTAATTAATGGGGGTGAACAGCGCTGCAATCAGGAAAATGATTGAATACACAGCCAGAATCACGGCTGTAATACGCTGAACAATGAAATCCTTGATGCCATAGCCCGCACCCACAACCAGGCGTTTTGTACCTACCCGTTCTTTGGCCATCAGATTGCTCCAAACATTTTAACGGCGAACACCAGGGTGAGCGCCAGACTGACTCCCATGACCACGGCTGCGCTTTTCTGTGCCGACACCTTGTCAATACCAATATGCAGGTCCAGGACCAGGTAACGGATACCGGCGCACAGATGATGCATGAAGCCCCAAAGCAGAACCAACAGGATCAGCTTGAGAATGAGACCGCCTGCCCCGCTGCCCAACGATGCAAAACTTTCCGGCGACGCTACACTGGCGGCAAAAAGCGGGATCAGGATGATGGGAAGACTGAGAAAAAGCATAGCGCCACTGATTCGATGCAAAATAGACACTTTGCCAGCAGCCGGCAGGTGGTATTTTGTGATCTGGGCAACATCGATATTACGATATTGCGGGCGCTGTTTTGACGGGGTGTCTGACATAACGGCCTCTAGGAAACAAACTACAACAAAATAAAAAATAAAAATGCACGTAAAAATGCGAAGAACCGCTGTCCGGCCCCCGCATTTTTGATCGAATTAGTTTAAACCATTTCGATAATGATAATGTTCGGTTACATATAAACCCCGGCGAATCTCCATGGGCCTGTCACCATAGGTGTAGGAAACACGATTGACCTGCAACAGCGGCGCGCCTTCCGTCGCTTTAAGAAGCGCTGCGGTCTCGGCATCACAGGCCACCGCCTTGAGTTTTTCGTCGGCGCGAACCATGTTCACGCCAAATTCCGTCTCAAAAAAACCGTATAGTGGGCCATTCATTGCCTGCAGCTTTTCAATACTCAGACCCTTGAATGCGTCTCCCGGAAGCCAGATTTCGTCGAGCACGGTGGGCACGGTGCCAAATGACATGATCCGCCGGATATAAATCACGGAATCGCTGCTGCGCAGCAAAAGTACGCGTGCCACATCCTGCGACGCACGCTGCCGGCTACACTGTAAATAAACGCTTTGGGCGCGGGCTGCATTTCCTTCGCTGTCAGATTTTAACCTTAAAAAACGATAGCGGACCTGCGCCTCATGGTGCGTGGCAACAAATGTTCCCTTGCCCTGCCGACGAATCAGCAGATTTTCGGCAGCCAACTCGTCTATGGCCTTGCGCACCGTTCCCTGACTGACCTGGAAACGCGCCGCCAGCTCTAGCTCGCTGGGAATGCTCTCGCCCGGCTTCCATTCGCCTTCGTGCAAACTGTGAACCAGCAGGTCCTTGATTTGTTTATACAAAGGGCTGAATGCCGCAGCAGACGACTTCAACGAGGAGGTTGGGATTTCAGACATGTTCGGTGAACAAATTAAAACCTGTTTATTATCTCATATTGCGAGCCGAATTGTCTATTCTTATATAAGATATAAGTTATAAGACAATTTGACGATACGGCAGATTTCTACTAAGCTTTAGCGTTAAAATCATTTCAAATATTTCCGTTTTTCCCCCTTATTTATTGGAGATCCCCTATGTCCAAACCCGCCGTACGCGTCGCCGTCACGGGCGCCGCCGGTCAGATCGGCTACGCTCTGCTTTTCCGCATTGCATCAGGCGAGATGCTTGGTAAAGACCAGCCCGTTATTTTGCAACTGCTGGAAATCCCCGACGAAAAAGCGCAAAAGGCCCTCAAAGGGGTCATCATGGAACTGGATGACTGCGCCTTTCCGTTATTGGAGGAAATCACCGCTCACAGCGATCCGAAAACGGCTTTCAAAGATGCCGATATTGCACTGCTGGTTGGCGCACGCCCGCGCGGCCCTGGCATGGAGCGTAAAGACCTGCTCAAGGTCAATGCCCAGATTTTCACAGCACAGGGCAAGGCACTCAATGAGGTCGCCAGTCGCAACGTCAAAGTGCTGGTCGTGGGCAACCCTGCCAACACCAACGCCTACATCGCCATGAAGTCCGCACCGGATCTGCCTGCCAAAAATTTCACTGCGATGCTGCGCCTGGATCATAACCGTGCCCTCACTCAACTGGCGCAAAAATCCGGTAAAGCCGTCAAGGACATTGAAAAACTCGTGGTCTGGGGCAACCATTCGCCTACCATGTATCCTGACATCCGCTTTGCCACCGTTGGCGGCCAAGGACTGGAAAAACTGATCAACGACGATGCATGGAACAAAGACACCTTTATTCCTACCGTCGGCAAGCGCGGCGCAGCCATCATTGAAGCACGCGGCCTGTCCTCTGCAGCCTCTGCAGCCAATGCAGCTATCGACCATGTGCGTGACTGGGTTCTGGGCAGCAATGGCAAATGGGTCACCATGGGCGTGCCGTCTGACGGCTCCTACGGTATTCCCGAAGGCATTATTTATGGCGTGCCCGTCATCACGGAAAACGGCGAATATCAGGTTGTGAAAGACCTTGAGATCAACGAGTTCTCCCGTGAGCGCATGGACTTTACCCTGAAAGAGTTGCTCGAAGAGCGCGACGGCGTCGCGGACTTGCTGGGCTAACCCTGGATACACAAATAGCCACGGTGCCGTGGCTATTTTTTTAACATTACAGCGACCCATACACAAAAAAATGTTCTAAGCCGGTGGCAATTATCTTCTGAAGGACAGTGTTCGGTCGCCATTGCGCAGATAATCTTCTGTACATCATTTCTACCCGGAGACTGTATGTCAACTATTTCGTCCGCAGGGGCCCGCTTTCGCCAGGCCCTGACTGAAGAAAAGCCGCTTCAGGTTATCGGCGCCATCAATGCCAACCATGCCCTGCTGGCCAAACGCGCCGGCTACAAAGCCATTTACCTTTCCGGGGGCGGCGTCGCTGCCGGCTCACTGGGCCTGCCGGATCTTGGCATCAACACACTGGACGATGTGCTTACCGACGTGCGACGCATTACCGATGTATGCGACACCCCGCTCATGGTGGACATCGACACGGGTTTCGGACCCTCGGCATTCAATATCGGACGCACCGTAAAAAGCCTGATCAAGTTCGGCGCCGGCGCATGCCACATTGAAGACCAGGTCGGCGCCAAGCGCTGCGGCCATCGCCCCGGAAAAGAAATCGTCACCACCGGTGAGATGGTCGATCGCGTCAAGGCTGCCGTCGATGCCAAGACCGATAGCAATTTCTTCATTATCGCCCGCACCGATGCCATTGCAGTAGACGGCGTCGATGCTGCGATCGAACGCGCCATCAAGTGCGTCGAGGCAGGCGCAGACGGTATTTTCGCCGAAGCGGCCTACGATCTGCCGACCTACGAAAAATTTGCCAGCGCCATCAGCGTGCCCTTGCTGGCCAACATTACCGAGTTTGGTCAGACCCCGCTGTTTACGGTCCAGGAGCTCGGCGGCGTGGGCGTGGGTATGGTACTGTATCCGCTATCGGCCTTCCGCGCCATGAACAAAGCGGCAGAAAACGTCTACACAGCCATTCGCCGCGACGGGCATCAGAAAAGCGTGATCGACCAAATGCAGACGCGCGATGAGCTTTATGATCGCATTGGTTACCACGATTTCGAACAGAAACTTGACGCTCTGTTCGCCAGCAAAAAATAACACTTTATATCAGCCAGGAGATAACACTATGTCTACAAAAGCGATTAAGCCAGCAAAAGCCCGCAAAGCCGCCAGCGCACCCGCTGCCGCGGCCTCCGCCGACAATCCCGCAGGCTTCAAACCGAAAAAATCAGTCGCCTTGTCCGGCGTTGTGGCGGGCAATACGGCCATTTGCACGGTCGGACGCAGCGGCAACGATCTGAATTACCGCGGCTATGACATTCTTGATCTGGCTGACTCCAGTGAATTTGAAGAGATCGCCCATTTGCTCATCCACGGCAAACTGCCAACGCAGGCTGAACTGACGGCGTACAAGCAAAAGCTCAAGCGTTATCGCGGTTTGCCTGCCAACCTGCAGACGGTACTTGAATCCCTGCCGGCCCATAGTCATCCGATGGATGTGATGCGCACTGCCGTCTCCGTCCTGGGCTGCACCCTGCCCGAGAAGGACGATCACAATCTGGCAGATGCGCGCGATATCGCTGACCGACTGATGGCCAGCCTGGGCTCTGCCCTGCTTTACTGGTATCACTTCAGCCACAACGGCCGCATCATCGATGTGCAGACAGACGACGACAGTATCGGCGGACATTTCCTGCATCTGCTACATGGCCAGACGCCGTCCAAAGAATGGGTGCGCGCCATGCACACCTCGCTGATTCTGTATGCGGAGCACGAATTCAATGCTTCCACGTTTACCGGCCGTGTTGTCGCCGGCACAGGATCGGATATGTTCTCGGCCATCTCGGGCGCAATTGGCGCGCTGCGTGGTCCCAAACATGGCGGTGCTAACGAAGTGGCTTTCGAAGTGCAAAAACGCTATGACACGCCTGACGAGGCTGAAACCGATATTCGCAAGCGCGTAGAAAACAAGGAGGTCATCATCGGATTCGGTCACCCGGTTTACACCATTTCCGATCCGCGCAATGTCGTGATCAAGCGCGTGGCAAAAAAACTGTCCCAGGATGCGGGCACCACGAAAATGTTCAATATTGCAGAACGGCTGGAAACCGTAATGATGGACATCAAAAAGATGTTTCCTAACCTGGACTGGTTCTCTGCCGTGTCCTACCACATGATGGGCATTCCCACTTCGATGTTTACCCCTCTGTTTGTCATCGCACGAACCGCAGGCTGGTCAGCGCACATTATCGAACAGCGTATCGACAACAAAATCATCCGGCCAACGGCCAACTACACCGGTCCGGATGATCAGAAATTCGTGCCGCTGTCCAAACGCAAATAATCACAATCGTATTATTCATCTTGTTATACAGGTAACTACATGTCCAGCCATATTTCAAATGTCCGTCCCGAGCCGGATCAGGTCCTTGTCGACATCGTCGACTATGTTCTTAACTATGAGGTCGACAGCGATGTCGCCTATGAAACGGCGCGCAACTGCCTGATCGATACGCTTGGTTGCGGCCTGGAAGCGCTCGAATACCCGGCATGCCGCAAGCTGCTGGGCCCCATCGTGCCAGGCACCGTGGTTCCCAATGGCGCCAAGGTACCCGGCACGCAGTTTCAACTTGACCCGGTACAGGCTGCATTCAATATCGGCGCCATGATCCGCTGGCTCGACTTCAATGACACCTGGCTTGCTGCAGAATGGGGCCACCCTTCGGACAATTTGGGCGGCATCCTGGCGACCGCAGACTGGCTGTCACGCAATGCAATCGCCGCAGGCAAGACGCCGCTGACGATGCGCAACGTGCTGACCGCCATGATCAAGGCCCACGAAATCCAGGGCTGCATTGCACTGGAAAATTCATTCAACAAAGTTGGCCTGGATCACGTGGTATTGGTCAAGGTAGCCTCCACCGCCGTGGTTGCGCACATGCTTGGCCTGACTCGTGACGAAATCATCAATGCCGTATCACTGGCATGGGTCGACGGTCAAAGTCTTCGCACTTATCGCCACGCACCCAACGCAGGCAGTCGCAAGTCCTGGGCTGCGGGCGATGCCACCAGCCGCGCCGTGCGCCTGGCACTGATTGCAAAAACTGGTGAAATGGGCTACCCATCGGCACTGACAGCCAAAACTTGGGGATTTTACGATGTGCTGTTCAAAGGGCAGCCGTTCAAGTTCCAGCGCCCCTATGGCAGTTATGTCATGGAAAACGTGCTGTTCAAAATTTCGTTTCCGGCGGAATTTCATTCGCAGACGGCCGTTGAGTGCGCCATGCAGATCCATGACCAGATCGTGGCTGCCGGCAAAACCGCCGACGATATCAAGAAAATCACGATCCGCACCCATGAAGCGTGTATCCGCATCATTGACAAAAAGGGCCCGCTGAATAATCCGGCCGACCGCGATCATTGCATTCAATATATGGTTGCCGTGCCTATTCTATACGGGCGTCTTACTGCAGGCGACTATGAAGACGGCATTGCTGCCGATCCACGTATTGATGCACTGCGCGAGAAGATTGAATGTGTCGAAGATCCCGCGTTCACCCGTGATTATCATGATCCCGAACAACGCTCTATTGCCAATGCGCTGACCGTTGAATTCAATGACGGCAGCAAACTGGCAGAAGTGGTGTGCGAATACCCCATCGGCCACAAGCGTCGTCGCCAGGATGGCATCCCCCTGCTGGAGGCCAAATTCCGCATCAACCTGGCACGCGTGTTTCCAGACAAGCAGCAGGATAAAATCCTGGCAGTTTCACTAGACCAAAAGGCGCTTGAAACAATGCCGGTTCATGAGTACGTTGACATGTACGTCATTTAGCGGAGGCCATAAGTCTTCGTTATAAACAAAAGTCGTCATTAACGGAAACGGCATCTCTCGGGATGCCGTTTTTGCCAGCGGCTTAGCGCCCGCCGCGGTGCTACGGCAGTTCTGCTGCGATGCGGCCGCACTTGCGCCGCAGTTCTGCTGCAGATTTTCTGCGGGTCTGGCGCGCTGCTGCCCTGTGAATGGCGCGATTCTACCGCACCTTCACGTCACACGTGATTCCGTCGCAGCTTGAGTCCTCGCGTGATTCCCTCGCGCCTTCAGTCCGCGCATGGTTGTACCGCAGCTTATATCTTCGCGCGATCCCGCGCCTGCAATACTGTCGCGGTAATGATCAACGCTTCTGCTGCTGTCGGGCGACCTGCCGGTCGCAGGAAAATATCGCCATCACGCGGCGTCTACACCCTGCTTGCCGGCAAATTCGCTTACTATTGCTTCATTGTCCTTCACATTCGTCATACCCATTTGTTGCCATGTTTCATCCTTATATTGCAGCGGCGCTGCCGTTTATTCTGAGTCTTCTGGTCGCCTGTCTGGTCATTGCCCTCGCTTCTATCCTGTATTTGGCATTTGTCTCACTTAAAGAAACCAATGCCTTGCTCAAGCACCCGTATTTGACGCAACAGCCGTTCAATCGTTACCCGCTGGGAATTCGCGGCGCGATTTTGCTGGACTACTTCCTGCGTCTGTTTTTACCCAATAGCACCGTATGGCTTGCCGGCCATGCCAATATCCTGCTGGCGCACGTCAATCCGAAAACGGTTCCGCTGCGGATTCGCTGGCCGTTACTGGGTTTGTGGGGAGCGTGCCTGCTGGGTATTGTGCTGATGATTATCTTCTGGGGCCTGATGCTCACGGCTCGGCAGTAGCACGCAGTCATACCAGTGAGGCGCCATTGCGCCCACTTTCGCCATGAAAAGGAATTGCCGATGACTTTGCAAATTAATCACCGTCCTGAAGCAGGACGAATCGAAGCCAACGTTGAAAACAACCTCTGCTATATTGAATATCGGCTGGACAGCACGGTTATGCATGTCCTGCATACCATTGTGCCCGCTGCGGTAGGCGGACGAGGGATCGCTGGCAAACTGACCGACTATGCGCTGGACCTGGCGCGGGAAAACGGCTGGAAAATCAATCCGGTATGCAGCTACACCGCAGCTTATTTCAAACGTCATCCGGAGCATCGAGACCTGTCAGCGGCATGACCGGTACGGTTGGAACGATACAGTAAGGCGCGAATAAAAATGTACGGTCGCTGATCTCACTGTACGGTTGCTGATCTCACTGTACGGTTGCTGATCTCCCTGAACGGTTGATGGTCACGCTATGCAGGCGAAAATAATTCTGTACAGCCAAATATGACACACTATACCGTCGCGAATAATACGGTGTTATCGGGCGATATAAACCGACATACATGACCATAACCGCGCCACGTGATCGGTGAGCGCGTCCCTGAAAGACTCGCAACAATAAACCTCTCTAAGACTCGCAATAATAAGCCGGCCGGAAAAACCGACCGGGCGAAACAAAAGTCAGTTGCTGACCTTCACATTCAACTGCTGCACCGCCTTAGCGATTGCTTCCCTATTACCCATTTGCGTCTGCATGACAAATGACATGAGTTGCAATGGCGGATTGGGCGTGATGGAGATTTTCAGGCTGCCTGCATCGTTTTTCATGAAGCGGCTGACCGACTTGCACACTTGTTCGGCATTGGCAATGCCCTGCGTCGGCGCCTCCTTCAGGCAATTGCTTTCCTCTTGGGCCACGCGGGCATCAAAAGCCTGCAGTTGCTGCTCGGTCGGCTTGCCATCTACAGGCGCTACGCCCTGCTGCACCTTCACCACGCGAGGCATCACGCCTCCATCGTCGAACATCACCGACAACTGATGGATCTTCAGCGACGATAACGCACCCATGAGCGCGAGCGGATTGGACTGAAGCTCGTCGCGCTGCGTGCGCGAAGCCTTGATAAGCTCAGCAATCTGGCTCACTTTCACCACCGCTTTGAGCTCGCCGACTTCCGGCTGCTTTAAAACGAGATCAAGATCACCAGCATCCTGTTTCTCATCTTGCACTCCCTTCATCCGACCTTCCAGCAAGGGCAATTTGTCATAACCCAGTTCGCCCGCCTTGTCCGCGAGCAGGCTCAAAAGCGGACTGTTGCCGGTTTCATCGGCAACCCCGGCAAATTCGAAATCGTAGTGCTGCTCGTCGTTGTCAACCTGCAATTGGTGAACTGTCAGATTATTAATCGTGAAGAACCGGGCCGGGTCGTCCTCGTGAACGACTTTTACGTCATGCAAGGATGCATTCCCCAGAATCGACGCATCCAGTGAACGCCATGTCACGTTTTGCTGCATGCCATTTTCCACCAAGTATGCATTGAGCTGTTCTTCGATACGGATTTTAGCGTAGTAATTACCCCCGAACCAGACAGCCGCGGCCACCACCACCAGCGCACCTGCCGTAACTCCAAATTTTCTGGATCCTGCCATGTTGTTTCCTTACTTTCGTTGAATTACGCAACAATTTGTCTTTCCGTCGCGGTATGGCATATTTAGATACCGTTTGGCACAAATTGCGAAGCCCATCGGACCCTTGCGGGATTGTAACGGGTTTCACCGCAGGCGAGTGTGTCGCATCCAGTCTTATGTCTTATATAAGACATTTGCTTAAATACGGCTAAACCCTTATAATGATAGGTGAAAATCATATCCCTCCTCTTCTCTTTCAAGGGTCTTAACATGTTGGAATCCTATCGTCAGCACGCCGCAGAACGCGATGCGCTGGGCATCCCTCCGCTACCTCTTTCTGCACAGCAAACAGCCGCTCTCATTGAGCTGCTCAAGGCGCCGCCGGCCGGACAAGAGGCGTTTCTGCTTGATCTGATCACCCATCGCGTGCCCGCCGGTGTTGATGATGCAGCCAAAGTCAAGGCGTCTTATCTGGCGGCCGTCGCCTTTGGTACAGAAAAATG
Source organism: Advenella sp. S44 (assembly GCF_002810445.1). Classification (GTDB taxonomy): domain Bacteria; phylum Pseudomonadota; class Gammaproteobacteria; order Burkholderiales; family Burkholderiaceae_B; genus Advenella. Next base: position 201,501 of record NZ_NEXS01000009.1, read on the forward strand.
CCCCCTGATTTCCGATGAAAAAGCGACTGAATTGCTGGGCACGATGCTGGGCGGCTATAACATCAGCCCGCTGGTTGAGCTGTTGGACAACGAAAAACTCGGTACGATGGCTGCCGAAGCCCTGAAAAAAACCCTGCTCGTATTTGACGCTTTCCACGATGTCCAGGAAAAAGCAGAAAAAGGCAATGCTAACGCCAAGGCCGTAATGCAAAGCTGGGCCGATGCCGAATGGTTCACCAGCCGTCCTGAAGTGCCCGAAAGCCTGACCATTACCGTATTCAAAGTGACCGGCGAAACCAATACCGATGACCTGTCACCGGCACCCGACGCCTGGAGCCGCCCGGATATTCCGCTGCACGCCCTGGCTATGCTGAAAAACCCGCGTGAGGGCATCGAGCCTCAGGAACCGGGCAAGATTGGCCCGATCAGCCAGTTGAACGAACTGAAGGCAAAAGGCCATCTAGTTGCCTATGTCGGAGACGTCGTCGGTACAGGCTCTTCACGTAAATCGGCAACCAACTCCGTTCTGTGGTTCACAGGTCAGGATATTCCTTTTGTGCCAAACAAGCGCTTTGGCGGCGTCTGTCTGGGCAGCAAGATCGCTCCAATCTTCTATAACACAATGGAAGACGCCGGCGCGTTACCAATCGAGCTGGACGTGTCGGACATGAACATGGGCGATATCGTTGAGCTGCGTCCCTACGAAGGCAAAGCCCTCAAAGACGGCAAGGTGATCGCCGAATTCAAGGTCAAATCCGATGTGCTGTTTGACGAAGTACGTGCCGGTGGCCGTATTCCGCTGATCATTGGACGCGGCCTGACCGCCAAGGCTCGTGAAGTGCTGGGCCTGCCAGCTTCAACCCTGTTTCGTTTGCCCATAGACCCTGCCGATTCCGGCAAAGGCTATACACTGGCCCAGAAAATGGTCGGCCGTGCCTGTGGCCTTCCTGAAGGCAAGGGTGTTCGCCCCGGTACATATTGTGAGCCGAAAATGACTTCGGTGGGCAGCCAGGATACAACCGGCCCCATGACCCGTGATGAACTCAAGGATCTGGCCTGCCTGGGCTTCTCTGCTGATTTGGTCATGCAGTCTTTCTGCCATACAGCGGCCTATCCGAAACCGGTAGATGTCAAAACCCACCACGAACTGCCCGACTTTATCAGTGACCGTGGCGGTATCGCACTGCGGCCCGGCGACGGCATCATCCACTCGTGGCTCAATCGGATGCTACTGCCTGATACAGTTGGCACCGGCGGCGACTCTCACACGCGCTTCCCGATCGGCATCAGTTTTCCGGCAGGCTCTGGCCTGGTCGCGTTTGCCGCAGCGACAGGCGTCATGCCGCTGGATATGCCCGAATCTGTGCTGGTCCGTTTCAAGGGTAAAATGCAGCCCGGCGTCACCCTGCGTGATCTGGTCAATGCGATTCCCCTGTATGCCATCAAAAATGGCCTGCTAACTGTTGCCAAACAGGGCAAGAAGAATATTTTTTCTGGCCGTATCCTGGAAATCGAAGGTCTGCCCAATCTTAAAATCGAGCAGGCATTTGAGCTGTCAGACGCTTCCGCGGAACGTTCTGCTGCCGGTTGTACCGTTCGTTTGAACAAAGAACCCATTATCGAATATCTGAACAGCAATATCACATTGCTAAAATGGATGATCGCCAATGGCTACGAAGACGAGCGCTCACTGGGCCGCCGTATCAAGGCCATGGAGGCCTGGCTTGCCAATCCGCAATTGCTTGAACCGGATGCTGACGCCGAGTACGCCGCAGTCATCGAAATCGACCTGGCCGATGTGCACGAGCCTGTTGTTGCCTGCCCGAACGATCCGGACGACGTCAAAACTCTGTCGGATGTGGCCGGTGAAAAAATTGACGAAGTGTTTATCGGCAGTTGCATGACCAACATCGGGCACTTCCGCGCCGCTTCCAAGCTGCTCGAAGGAAAACGCGATATTCCGGTAAAACTGTGGGTCGCCCCGCCAACCAAAATGGACCAGAAGCAGCTTACCGAAGAAGGGCACTATGGCGTGCTTGGGGTGGCTGGCGCCCGCATGGAAATGCCGGGCTGCTCTTTGTGCATGGGTAACCAGGCACAAGTTCGTGAAGGCGCCACCGTCATGTCCACTAGTACCCGTAACTTCCCGAATCGCTTGGGCAAGAATACGTTCGTGTATCTCGGATCGGCCGAACTGGCCGCGATCTGCTCACGCCTTGGCAAAATCCCGACTCGGGAAGAATACATGGCCGATATGGGTATCATCGACAAGAATAGCGAAAACATCTATCGCTACATGAACTTCGATCAAATTGAAGACTTCAAGGAAATCGCGGATTCCGTTGGTATTTGATGGACATCGGTCAGCAATGCCAACGCTGACCGCAATTGCAAAGGCATCGGTTTAAAGTGGCCGCCGCCTTCGCAAACCACGCAAGTTATCGGCGCTCGCGCGCACACCGAACCCGGCACACTGTTGCCGGGTTTTTCATTGCCATACTGTTTTTTATTGTCGGCATTAGTTGCGGCTTTTTACTTCAGCGATTTGCAGTTATCTTCGATTACGGCGTTGAATAGTATTTTTTATTACTGTGCTTTATTCCTGCCTCTTATTGCTGATTTTTATCACAGCTGTTATTGTCTGCCAAATCCGTCGTAATGTTAGCCGCTAAATCCCGAAATACACCGTGGCAGCGCCTTTTTTCCCAGCCCCCCGTTGACAATCAACCGGTTTTTTCTCGGATACACCGTCATGCGCCTTGATCATCCCGTCCCCATTCTACGTATTTTCAACGTCCCGCTTGCCGAGACCTTCTATCTAGATTTCCTGGGCTTCAAAAAGTGCTGGGAGCACCGTTTTGCCCCCGACATGCCGTTATACGTCCAAATCGCCCGCGACAACGTAATACTGCATCTGAGCGAACACTTTGGCGACGGCACGCCGGGCAGCGCCGTTTTCGTGCCCATGGAGGGCATACACAAGTTGCAGCAGGAGCTGATCGCCAAACAGGCATCGTTTGCCCGTCCAGGCGTCACAAAAGAATCGTGGGGCTTTACCATGAATATTGCAGACCCGTTCGGCAATCATCTGCGATTTTGTGAACAGCATCACGAACAGGGTTAATTGAGCCTGCCTCGCGGCATGTTATCCCACGTGCGACATGTTATCTCCTCAGGCGACAAGTGATTACCCCCACGCTGCGGGCCATAATCACACGCTGCAGGCTCATAGCCACTCTCGACAGGCCGCGGGACCATCCCATCGCCAACCTCTCGCCATGGCGCGCCGGAGGGTACCTGCGTCGCCCTGCCTGCCCAAGCCCTAAGGCACGTTGGATACCGTTATTTGTCTGCCCGCGTCGGCCCCGCTGAGGGGCTCGTTCCCAACACGCATCGGGTACGGGCCGCCCTTTGCCCGGGTGCGCGCAAAGCCTTCATTGGCGCTGTATTGGTGCCGTTGCCATAACAGTTTTGCGCCAAAAACCACCTTTGCAGGACAAATTCAGCGCTTTTGCATCAATCGCTTGAAAAGCCGCGCCGGTGGTGGTGTAATCGACAGCATACTTTACCAGATAGACGCTTTATACGAATTAACAAAATTTCTATAAAACATGTCTTTTACACAAGACTTGCGGTTCTGTATGGGTTAAAGCCATTCCTGTGATGCCGGGCTGTGCCAGTGTGCAACCTGCGCTTCATCTATCTGTCCGAATAATTCCAACAGTCATTATGAACCGAGTTCCCTTTCAATTCTCCCAACGTGCCACGCAACTGACCAGCTCTGCCATCCGCGAGATCCTGAAAATTACCGAACGCCCTGATGTCACGTCCTTTGCCGGTGGCCTGCCATCACACCTCGGATTCCCGAGTGAGCAGATTCGGGCTGCGTACGACAAGGTATTGTCCGAATCTCCCAATGTAGCCCTGCAGTACGGACCCACCGAAGGCTACCGGCCACTGCGCGAATGGGTTGTGAGCGATTTCCAGGCCCGTGGCACACAAATCGATATCGACGAAGTGCTGATCGTGTCCGGTTCTCAGCAGGCACTGGATCTGATCGGTAAATTGCTGATAGACCCTGGCAGCAAAGTACTGGTGGAATCTCCGAGCTATCTGGGCGCGCTGCAATCGTTCTCGCTCTTTGAACCGGTCTATGAGCCCGTTGCTACCGATGATGGCGGTCTCATCCCCGAGGACATCAGCGAAGAAAAAGCCGATGGCGCGCGTTTTATCTACTGTCTGCCCAATTTCCAGAATCCGACGGGCCGCACCATGGACCTGGAACGGCGCAAGGCGCTCGTCGAGCGTTGCGCCCGCCTGAATGTGCCTATTGTCGAGGACGATCCGTACGGCGAGTTGCGCTACGTCGGCGAACCCTTGCCGGGGCTCTTGCATCTGGGTCGCCAGGCCGGCGCCACCGTCATGCGCATGGGCTCGTTCTCCAAAGTCCTTGCCCCGGGCATGCGCCTGGGCTATCTGGTTGCACCGCGTGAAATCATTGCCAAGCTGGTACAGATCAAGCAGGCCACCGACCTGCACACCGCTACCGTCACCCAGATGGCTGTGTACGAAACCATCAAGAATGGTTTTCTAACCACACATTTGCCCAAGGTACGCGAGTTGTATCGGAACCAGTGCCAGTACATGCTGGACGCAATGGACGAACACTTTCCCAAGTCGGCCAAATGGACCCGTCCTACGGGCGGCATGTTCATCTGGGTCACGGTTGATGAACAGTTTGATACTACTGCGGCGTTGGCGCAGGCCGTAGAACAATACAAAGTGGCCTATGTGCCGGGCGGACCTTTCTACCCAGACGCCTCGGCACCGAAAAACACGCTGCGCCTGAGCTTTGTTACTGTGACAGAGGAAAGAATCCGGGCCGGCATTGCTGACCTGGGCAAACTTTTCAAGGCATAACCCGGCCGGTCATTTCGTTTGACCGGCAATATCTGGCCAAGGCGGCTATCCCTGTGGATAGTCCGCTTTTTTGTAGCCGGTCACACAGGTAAAAAGGAGTAAAATGATCTACACTTAGGTCTGTTTTTTTGCAGATCCTCCCCGGAGATAAAGAATGTCGTTTGGAAGCACCCTCAAAGAATTTAGTATCGGCAGCGCCACAGCAAAATATTATTCACTGCCGGAACTCGGCAAACTACTGGGCGTCAATATTCAATCGCTGCCGGTATCCATTCGGATTGTGCTCGAATCAGTACTGCGAAACTGCGATGGCAAGAAAATAACTGAAGACCATGTGCGCCAGCTGGCCAGCTGGCAGCCGGTCGCAAAACGCGAAGACGAAATCCCTTTTGTTGTGGCGCGAGTCGTACTGCAGGACTTTACCGGCGTCCCGTTGCTGGCCGATCTTGCTGCCATGCGCGCCGTGGCCCACGAAATGGGCAAAGACCCAAAACGCATTGAACCACTGGTACCGGTTGATCTGGTGGTAGATCACTCGGTCATGATCGACTACTTCGGCACCAAAAAGTCGCTGGATTTAAACATGAAAGTGGAATTTCAGCGCAACAAAGAGCGCTACCAGTTCATGAAGTGGGGTATGCAGGCTTTCGATACCTTCGGCGTGGTGCCTCCCGGATTCGGTATTGTCCACCAGGTCAATCTGGAATACCTGGCCCGCGGCGTCTATCAAAAAAACAACGTTTACTATCCGGATTCTCTTGTTGGCACCGACAGCCACACAACCATGATCAACGGGATTGGCGTAGTCGCCTGGGGTGTGGGTGGCATCGAGGCCGAAGCCGCCATGCTGGGCCAGCCGGTCTATTTCCTGACACCCGATGTGATCGGCGTAGAGCTCACCGGTAAACTGCGCGGTGGCGTCACCGCAACCGATTTGGTGCTCACGCTCACAGAGTTGCTGCGTCGTGAAAAAGTAGTAGGCAAATTTGTGGAGTTCTGTGGGCAGGGCACAGCCACCTTGTCTGTCACCAATCGCGCCACCATCGCCAACATGGCCCCCGAATACGGCGCCACCATGGGCTTTTTCCCGGTAGACGACCACACGATCGACTACTTCAAGGGAACTGGCCGTACAGAGCAGGAAGTGACGGCGCTTGAAAATTATTTCAAAGCTCAGCAGATGTATGGCATCCCTAATGGCCAGGACATCCGCTATACAAAACTGCTGCATCTTGATCTGTCCACGGTGGCGCCTTCGCTAGCGGGTCCCAAGCGGCCGCAGGATCGCATCGAGATCGGACACGTTAAAGAGACTTTTGCCGACCTGTTCATCAAACCGGCCATCGAAAACGGCTTTAACCAGTCCCCCGAGAAATTCGAACAGACTTTTGAAACCAGCGCAGGTACCAAGCTGCGCAACGGCGATATTCTGATTGCCGCCATTACCTCTTGCACCAATACGTCCAATCCCAGTGTGATGCTGGCCGCAGGGCTGCTGGCGAAAAAAGCGGTTCTGGCCGGCATGAAAGTGCCCAGCCACATCAAGACCTCGCTGGCGCCTGGTTCACGCGTAGTTACCGAGTACCTGACTGTAACCGGCCTGCTGCCCTACCTGGACAAGCTCGGATTCGATGTCGCCGCCTACGGCTGCACGACCTGTATCGGCAACGCCGGCGATCTGGCCGCCGACATCAACCAGTCGATCACTGAAAATGACCTGGTCTGCGCCGCCGTCCTGTCCGGCAACCGCAACTTTGAAGCCCGTATCCATCCCAACATCAAGGCCAACTTTCTGGCCTCGCCACCGTTGGTGGTCGCCTACGCATTGGCCGGCACCATTAACAAAGACCTGATGACCGAACCAGTAGGCAAGGGCAAAAATGGCGACATCTGGCTAGGCGACATCTGGCCTAGCGAAGAAGAAGTGCAGGCACTGCTTGCGGCCGCCATGCAGCCCGAGGTCTATCGCCAGAATTACGCCCAGGTCAAAAACAATCCCGGCAAGCTGTGGAAGAATATCAAGGGCGTAACGGGAGACGTTTATAACTGGCCCGAATCAACCTATATTGCCAAGCCGCCGTTCTTTGATGCATTTGAGATGACGCCCACCCCCATGCCACCGGTCAAAAACGCCCGTGCGCTTGGCATATTCGGCGATTCGGTCACCACTGACCATATTTCGCCTGCCGGCTCCATCAAGGAAACGTCGCCCGCCGGCCGCTGGCTCAACGACCATGGCATTTTGAAAGCAGACTTCAACAGCTACGGCTCACGTCGCGGCAATCATGAAATCATGATGCGTGGCACATTTGCCAACGTGCGCATCAAGAATCTGATGATTCCACCGTTGCCGACCGGCAGTCGCGTCGAAGGCGGAGAAACCCTGCACCAGCCCAGTGGCGAGCAAATGTCCATTTATGATGCTGCTATGAGATATATTGGCGATGGGGTCGCCACTGTGGTCTTCGGTGGCGAAGAATACGGTACCGGCTCCTCCCGCGACTGGGCCGCCAAAGGCACGCAACTGCTGGGCGTCAAGGCCGTCATTGCACGCAGTTTCGAACGCATCCATCGCAGCAATCTGGTTGGCATGGGCGTCTTGCCGTTGCAGTTCAAGGGCGACGATAGTGTCGATACCTTGGGCATTACCGGCACCGAAACCTTCGATATCAGCGGGCTGGAAAACGGCATCAAGGCCCAGCAGGATGTCACCCTGACCATCCGTCGTAAAGACGGCAGCTCACAGGACGTCAGTATTCTGCTGCGCATTGATACGCCTATTGAAGTGGATTACTATCAGAACGGCGGTATTTTGCCGTTCGTACTGCGCCAGTTGCTTTGACACAGGCCGGGTTCTGCAGCGTGTCGGGAAAGCAAGCCAAGTATCCTTGCGCTTTCCCCCGCAGCAACGGCCCGGGCAAGCAAATGGCATTTTGCCCGATCAGCGCAGCCGCGCGCGATCCTAACATGCTGCCCGGCCTGCCCGTTAAGGGTAGAGTGGCAGCGCAACTGCAAGTGTAATGAACCGGAAAAAACCAGCCAGCCTGCACGCCAGCGACCAGCCACTTCTCGATTTATGCCTTGCCCTGAAGCAGTCGGGCTGCATTGTTGAAGATCGTTATTGGGAAAATCTGATTCAGACCGCGATTCTGGACGTTTTCAGGCACAGCCGCAAGAAAACAGTGGAGCGACTACTGGACCACCTGTCCGACAGCGATTCCGAAACCCACGACATTCTGCTGGAGCACGCAGAAACGTTATCGGAATCTTGCGAATGGGTCCATGAGGAAGTCACCTACGATTGTGTCTTTGTGGCCATACCCGTTGTTGCCTGGACCCGATTCGAGATCCCCCTGCCCATCCTTGACGAGGCAACACAACAAACGCTCACCGACAAGCTGAAGCAGCATGTGGCAGCCAACGACGTGCGAATGGCCATTCATCCGCAGATTCTGAGCGTCGATCAGATGCCGCGCTCTTTTACCGGCGTCTTTCAGTGGATGAACGCCATTACCGCCAGGGTTTTCGGCAAGTCCGTGCGTTCCGGCGTCCCGGTAGACAATCTATCCGAAGACATGCAGTTGATGTCGGACAGCCGTTTTGTCCTGGCCGCCTTCTGCACGCCCAAGGGCAAGGCCATTTTCCGCTGGCAGCAGGCGGATGGCCAATTCAGCGAACAGCGCGATATTTGCCTGGGCAAGTGGCGCGACGCCGCCACGCCTTTATTCCAGAAACTGCTGCCAGCCTGCGGATTGGACCTGATGTTGCCCGATGCCTTTTATATTGCCAATCGGCAGGCCGACAAACGAATCCGCTTTGCCGCCATTACGGCAGCCATGCAGTGGCTACAAACGGTTTTTGACACACCGCCCGATGCCTTTCGTGCCACCGTGGCGATGTATCAGGACGAAAACTTGCGGGAAATCAGGATCGGCTTCACTCTGCTCCAATCGCATGAAGTGATTTACGGGTGCCTGTGGCCGGTCTTTCCCGACGAAATCGAGGAACAGCAACTGGAGAGCATCAGCGATTTTGCTCAGCTCGATACGCTCGTGGAACACCTTCAGGGTAATGGCGTACGCCATATTACCGTTCTTAAGGAAACGCTTGACGGCAGTAGCGACGCATCGGAAGAGCCGCTGTTTCCCAATCCGGCTGGCGAACTGATGCCCGTGATGATGCCGGACGTTTCGGAGGATCCGATTGGACGATTCCACTAAGACGCTTGCTCAACCGGGCGGCCCTCGTATCGATATATTTTGCCGGGTCGTCGACAATTTCGGTGATATTGGCGTGTGCTGGCGGCTCGCCCGCTCCTTGCATCAAGAATGGCCGGCGCAGGTCAGGCTTTGGGTTGATGACCTGACGGTATTTCGGCGCCTGGCCCCGGCGGTGCAACCCGAAAACACGCAACAGGAAGTGGACGGGATCCAGATCGTTCACTGGACTGACACTCCGACCTCACATATACCGGCAGAAGTGGTCATCGAAGCGTTCGCCTGCGATCCTCCATCGGAATACATAGACGCCATGCCGGGCCGTACAAAACTATGGCTCAATCTGGAGTATTTGTCGGCAGAGCCCTGGACTGCCGGCTTTCACGCTCAGCCCTCTCCCCAGCGCAATGGGGTTTCGAAATATTTCTTTTTCCCCGGTTTTTCCGGCGACACGGGCGGGCTGATCCGTGAAGCCGACCTGAGCGAGCGCCGACGCAGCTGGATGCATTCTCCGACGAAAAAAAAACAATTTCTGCAACGCATCGGACTGCCGCAAGCCCAGGCGCACCTGGACGCAGATACGCTCTTTATCAGTCTGTTCTGCTATGCATCGGCTCCCTATCGCAGTTTGCTGCATGCCCTGCGCAAATCACTCAAACCGGTGGTTCTGCTGGTGCCCCAATCGGTCTTGCCCCAGCTGGAGCGCGACGCAGTCACACAGCTTCATGGCGCGGTTGCCATTCCCGATACCGGCATGGGTGGTGCTGTCGCAAACAGGCCTGACTCTGACTTGGCTTCTGCACCGTTGCCCGGTGTCACGCTTTTGCGTATCCCTTTTCTGCCCCAGGACGAGTACGATCAATTGTTATGGCTTTGTGACCTGAACTTCGTGCGCGGAGAAGACAGCTTTATTCGAGCCATCTGGGCCCGCAAGCCCTTTCTCTGGCAAATATACGAGCAAAGTGACGATATTCACCTGAAAAAATTGCAGGCCTGGCTGGCGCTGTTCCCGGGCCATGAAGAGACCAAAGCCATGATGCGCAGCTGGAACTCTCCTTCCCGGCATGCCTACTTTACCAATCAGCTCACGACGTTGCTCAATAACCCGAGACAATTGGACAGCTGGCGCAGAAGCTGTCGCACATTTGCGGAAAATTTGTCTAAAAACAAGACATTATCGGAATCGATCCGGATTTTTTATGAAAAAGCCGTCAACTCAGGCTAAAATCATACTTTTTTCCGCCGGCGTCCGTATTCAGGCATCACACCTGTCGCGTTTGCAGCGGAATCAGCCATATCCATTCCATCCGGAGCAAATTTAATGAAAACCGCACAAGAACTGCGCGTAGGTAACGTCGTCATGGTGGGCACCGAACCTCTGGTCGTGCAAAGAGCTGAATACAACAAATCCGGTCGTAACTCTGCTGTTGTCAAACTCAAATTCAAGAACCTGCTGACAGGATCCGGCAGCGAACAGGTTTCCAAAGCCGACGAAAAATTTGAAATTGTCGTGCTGGACAAGAAAGAGTGCACCTACTCCTATTTCGCAGACCCAATGTACGTCTTCATGGACGAAGAATATAACCAGTACGAAGTTGAAGCCGAAAGCATGGGCGACGCATTGAACTATCTGGAAGAAGGCATGACAGTTGAAGTCGTGTTCTACGAAGGCCGCGCGATTTCTGTAGAATTGCCTACCATCATTGTCCGTGAAATCACTTATACCGAGCCTGCTGTCAAGGGCGATACCTCAGGCAAAGTTTTGAAACCGGCAAAACTCAGCACAGGTTACGAGCTGGCTGTGCCCCTGTTTTGCAACATCGGCGATAAAATTGAAATTGACACACGTACGAACGAATATCGCAGTCGTGTTATGTAATCAGGCATAAGCGGGCGCTGTATTTTTCCGATGACGCGAGCCCGATTATGTAAGAGCCCGCCGGCCCTGGCTGATTCATTCAGCAGGTCGGCGGGCTTTTTTCATGCCGGCTCATCCGGGCAAAAACACAGCTTATAGTGGCCTGGCCCAGGTCGCGATCAATCTCGTGAACCCGAACCTGCGCAAACCGACTTTCTGCCTGAGCTCTCTACCAAAAACACGTGGGCCCGTTGCAAAAAATCCGTCGGCCCTTCGGCTGCACGGTGAAACTGCTGCAACACAACGGGCTAAGCCCGTTGCAAAAGACACCCCGTTAGCCATGCTGCATATGATGCGAACACATACACGACCGGCATGATAGCGATCAGTCCCGAAAATTGTTGAAGCTTAGCGGCGCATCGGCCACTTCTTTTTTCAGCAACGCAATAACCTCCTGAAGTATGTCGCGCTTGGCGCCGGTAACCCTAACGGTATCGCCCTGGATACTTGCCTGCACTTTGAGCTTGCTGTCTTTGATCGTGCGCACGATTTTCTTGGCCAGGTCGCCCGTCACCCCTTTTTTGATGGTATTGAACTGCTTGACCTTGTCGCCGGAAATTTTCTCTTCCTTACCCTTTTCCAGGAAGCGCAAATCGACATTGCGCTTGGCCAATTTACTGAGCAGCACTTCACGTACCTGGGCGACTTTGAAGTCGTCATCGGCATAAATAATGAGTTCGAGCTCTTTTTGCTCGATGCGGGCATCGGACCCTTTGAAATCGAAACGGGTGGAAACTTCTTTATTTGCCTGATCGACCGCGTTGCGGACCTCGGTCATTTCGGCTTCACTAACCACGTCAAAACTGGGCATCCCTCTCTCCATCTATTGAAATTAAAGGATATTCTACGCGTCCTGTCACGGGGTTTCAATGTACGCGCCCTGCCGCAAGGTTTCAATGAATCAGCAGCGCAAGTGCGAACCTGAATATTTACAAAAATCGACAAATCCCGACAGCAATTGGACACGCAAACTTGGTAGACTTTGTCTGAGCATTGACAGATCTGGACTGATCCGACACTGTTTGAGCGCTATCGATCCCCACCATTGAATAAGGATACCCATCATGAGTGCACTAAATATACTTGAATCCCTGCTCGGCGCCGGCAAATCGGCAATGAACCAGGCTGGATCATCGGTAAAAAATGCCGCCTCCGGTGACCAGTCACTGCTTTCCGATAGTGATAAAACAACGCTGAGCGCTGGTGTATTGGGCATGCTGGTGGGACATAAAGCCAACAGCAACCTGGCAACCTATGGCGGGCTGGCCGCACTGGGTACGGTAGCCTATCGTGCCTATCAACGCTGGCAGGCAAACCAGTCTGATCGCCAGCCCGAGATGCAGGCATCTGGCTCTGCTCCTGCCCCCGCCCAGTCACAGCCTCCAGCGCCCATCAACCAATTGCCAGCCGCGCAGGCCGAAGTGCAAAGCAAGGCTATTCTGACTGCCATGATCGCCGCCGCCAAGGCCGATGGCCATATCGAAGAAAACGAGCAAACCATCCTGGATCAGTATTTCAGCAAAATGAGCACGCCCGAAGAACAGGCGTGGCTCAAGGCTGAACTGGCCAAACCGGTAGATCCGGTTGCTGTGGCCAGCCTGGCAACGGACCCGCATTTGGCATCGCAAATGTACGCGATCAGCGTGTCCATTATTGACAGCACCAATTTCATGGAAAAAGCGTATCTGGACGAACTGGCCAAGCAACTGGACCTGACACCGGAGCTCAAGGCGGAGCTGGAAACCCAGGTTGCCCAGGCTTAATGCAAAAAAAGGTCGCGAGCCTTGGACTTGCGACCTTTTTACCTATCGACGGCTTGGCGGACTCAGCCGGCGCGAAACCGCAAGGGACTGAGTTGCCCCGGGTCCACGCCTTGCACTAGCAAATCTTGCGGCAAAGCTTCATTCCAAGCCAGTGCTGCAGCCAGCCGGGAAACGGCGTCGGAAGATTGAATACCGTAACCGCCTTGCCCGGCCAGCCAGAAAAACCCCTCAACACCGCTATCCCACCCCACCACCAGATTGCCATCCGGTGCGAAGCTGCGCAATCCGGCCCAAACATGTGTGGGCCGGCGAATCTGCAACGTGGTGGCCTGCTCAATGTAATAGATCCCGGTTGCAATATCCAGTTCTTCGGCCACGACGTCATGAGGGTCCACATCGTCCGCGTTAGCGGGCGAGCCCATTAACTGACCGGCATCCGGTTTGAAGTAGTAGGTCTCTTCGATATCGCATACCATGGGCAAGGCCTCCAGTTCCAGACCCTGCGGCGCACTGAAGGTGAATGCGCTGCGTCGCCGCGGCTGTATGCCCACCGGCTGCACGCCACAACGCTGCGCCAACACATCGGCCCAGGCGCCGGCGGCATTGACAACATGGCGCGCGCGAAATTGCCTGCCGTCGGCGCTGTCCAGCGTCCATACCCCATCGTGCCGTTGACCGTGGCGGATATCTACGGACAAAACCAGTTCTACACCATTGCGCTTCATTCCTTTCAGATATCCCTGATGCAGCGCGTCAACATCGATATCTTCCGCCTCGCGTTCATAAATGCCGCCGTAAAGATCGTCGGGTTTCATGCAAGGTACCCGTTCAAGCACCTGCGCTGCGCTCAGCCACGCTACATTCGGGGCACGGGCCAGCAGCTCCTGATAGGTTCTATCAAGAATCGCTTTCTGTGCGTGTGTCCCGACATAAATGCAGCCTCGGGGATGGAGTACCGGATGTTCGGAAAAGCCGCTGGCCTGCGCATTTTGGAAAAACTCGCGGCAGGCGCGCGTTAACGCCTGCAATTGGGCAGGCCCATAAGTTTCAATGAACATGGCAGCAGAGCGGCCGGTTGAATGGTATCCCGCATGGGCCTCGCGTTCAAGCACAAGCACCGTGCCGGGCCGCTGTGACAGCTGATAGGCAAAAGAGGCCCCGGCAATGCCGGACCCGATAACAATGTAGTCAAACACCACTGCGTCGCTCAAAATCTTCCTCCTGCCTCATAGGCCGGATTCGGCCGTTTTTGTCGCCGGCGCCTTGCGCGCCGTATCATGGCCGGCGATTGCGGCCAGCGTCAACACATCTGGGAGCATTATGAATCATATTCGCCGCAAAAGACTGTTCGGCATATGACCGGCAAGGGCATTCACAGCCAGCCGGTCTTGCGAAACTGGCGGAACAGCAAACCGCAAATCAGGAACATCAATAGCATGACCAGCGGATAGCCATAGGCCCAGTTGATTTCCGGCATATTGGTAAAGTTCATGCCATAGATGCCGGCGATCGCAGTGGGTACGGCCAATATTGCCGCCCAGGATGCCAGCTTCTTGGTAATGTCGGTCTGATGCGCCTGAGCAATCATCTGACTGGCTTCAAAGGCAAAAGCCAGCGACTCGCGCAAGGCGTTTATCTGATCATCAATCCGGGCCACCCGGTCAGCAACAATCCGATAATAGCCCTGGGAATCCGGTTCGACAAACGCCAGGTTGACCACCGACATACGACTACAGATTTCAATCACCGGCGCAATTGACGTATGCACGCGCAACAAGTCGCGCCGCAGCCGGTACAGCTTGCGTACATCCGAGTCACGAAAACCGTGAAGGATCATTTTTTGCTCAAGCTGCTCGACATCCTGCTCGAAGCCGCTAGTCAGCGCCAGGTAACTATCTGCCAGACCGTCGAGTATTTCCGCGACAACAAAGTCGCTGCCCCGGGCTATCAGGTCGGGCGAGTCCTCCAGGCGATTGCGCAAAGGCGTATTGCTCATTGCCTCGCCCCGCCTGACCGTAAGAATGAAGCTTTGTCCGAAAATCATCTGCATTTCGCCATAAACAATCTTCTTGTTCTGGCGGGAGATGGTAACCGCGACAATCAGAATATAGTTGCCATAGTCGATCACTTTTGGACGGAAATGACGCTTGACGATTTCCTTGGTTGCCAACTTGCTGAACGACAGATTCTTGCACGTCATGCGCAGCTCATCGTCAGACGGATCCTTCAGGCCCGTCCACAATAAATGATCGGGATCGCGCTTGTAGCCGGCAATGTCTTCCGGCGCAATAATGGCGTGCCGATGACCTCGGACATATTCGACCGAAGCCACCACGCCGGACCCACTATCATGATTGACTGCCTTGGCCACTCCCGGAATCGCCTTTTTTTGAGCCACGCCGTGTGCATCAGGGCCTGCGGCACGTAAGCCTGCAACGCCAGTTGCGTGCTCGTGCCCCTTGTGTGCAGAACCGCCAGCTCGTTGTTCGCCCGCCTTGGCTGTGGGGCCGCCCGTGGGTGCGACAACGGCATCCGGGCCTGTCGACTGGCCCCCCGAATCAGCGGTTTGCGCGTTTTCATTCCGCTGTTTACTGGCATCGGCGTTTTTTTCGTCTTTCATATCGGGCTCTCCTGCTGATGGCAATCATACCATTCCGTACCTTACCCGCATCTGTCGAAAAAGCAAGCGGGCTCAGGGGCAGAATCCGGTATAGTCTGACAGTCCGCGGGTGATAATCATGCGCTGCACTTCGCTGGTGCCCTCGTAAATCTGGGTAATACGGGCATCGCGATAAAACCGCTGCACCGGATAGTCCTCAAGATAACCATAACCACCGTGAATCTGGATGGCTTGCGAGCAGACTTTCTCGGCCATTTCTGAAGCAAACAGCTTGGCCTGGGACGCCTCGGACAAACACGGAATGGCTTTGTCCTTCAATGACGCCGCATGCAGCACCATCAGCCGCGCTGCATTGACCTGGGTGTGCATGTCGGCCAGCATATTGGCGATGCTTTGGTGTTTGATCAGCGGCTCATTGAACTGGATCCGGTCTTTGGCGTAGGCAATGGCAGCCTCAAGCGCCGCACGCGCAATACCCACCGCCTGCGCTCCAATTCCGATGCGGCCGTTTTCCAGATTCGACAGCGCGATCGACAAACCCCGGCCGCGTTCTCCGAGCAGATTATCCTGATCTATCATGCAGTTTTCAAGAGTAATGGCGCAGGTGTCGGACCCGCGAATGCCCAGTTTGTTTTCGACCCGGTTCACTATAAACCCCGGGGTGTCTGTGGGCACCAGAAATGCGGAAATCCCCCGTTTGCCCTGGTCCGGATCGGTCACGGCAAAAACAATGGCCAGCTTCGCACGCTTGCCATTTGTCACGAACTGTTTGGCGCCGTTGAGCACCCACTTGCCATCCTGCAACTGGGCGCGGGTTTTCAAGTTATGCGCTTCGGACCCCGCCTGCGGCTCAGTCAGGCAGAAGCACGAGATGGCGCGGCCGCTGGCCAGCTCGGGCAGCCACTGCTTTTTCTGGGCGTCATTGCCGCAATTGAGCAAGGTTCCGCAACCGACAGAACAGTGAACCGACACCAGCGTGCCAGTTGCCGCATCGGCAGCGGATATTTCTTCCAGCGCCAGTGCGTACGACACGTAATCGGTTTTTGACCCGCCCCACTCCTCGGGCACGACCATACCCAGCAGGCCAAGCTCTCCCATGCGGCGCAATACATCGTCGTCAATCCAGCCGGCAGCCTCCCAGGCGGCAGCGTGCGGCGCGATTTCCTGTTCCGAAAAATCGCGCGCCATATCCCGGATCATGCGTTGCTCTTCGCTGAGCGCCGTATCAAATGTACTCATTTGTCAACCTTTCCCATGGATTGAATGATGGCCGAAAAATCCAGATGGCCATTGCCCTGCCCGCTGAAAGTCTGATACAGCTGCTGCGCCGTCGCGCCCATGACCACCGGCACTTTGGCCGCGCGGGCCGCTTCGGTAGCCAGCCCCAGGTCCTTGAGCATGAGATCTGTCCCGAAGCCGCCGGCATAGCCTTTGGACGACGGCGCCGTTTCCACCACGTCGGGCCACGGGTTGTAGACCTCGGTACTCCAGCAACGGCCGGATGAGGTATTTATGATGCCGGCCAATACCTTGGGATCCATGCCCAGTGACACCCCCAGGCTCATGGCCTCGGCAGCGCCAATCATGGAAATGCCCAGCAGCATATTGTTGGCAACCTTGGCTACCTGCCCGTTGCCGGCGCCGCCGCAATAGACGATATTCTTGCCCATCTGTTCCAATATGGGCAGCGCCTTGTCAAAGGCAGCCTGCTCGCCACCAACCATGAAAGTGAGCGTACCGGCCCTGGCGCCCACTGTCCCGCCAGAGACCGGCGCATCCAGCATGACGTTGCCTTGCCGTAGCGCTGCCGCAGCCACCTCGCGCGAGGTCTGCGGATCGATGGTAGAAGAATCGATCAGCAGCACACTCGGATCGACTGCCGCCAACACTCCGTCGTCGTCCAGGTACACCTTGCGCACATGCACAGAGGCAGGCAACATCGTGATAAGCACGTCGGGGCGGGCCGCGGCCACCTCACTGGGCGATGCGGCCGCGGCAGCGCCGGCCTGGACCAGTTCGGCCACCGCCGACGCCACCAGGTCAAACACGTGCAGCTGATGTCCCGCCTTGAGCAGATTCAGCGCCATGGGCGCGCCCATATTGCCCAGTCCGATAAAACCAATATTCATTACTGTCTCCGTTATTTTTTTCCAGCCCGACCAAGGATTGGCCAGTGCCTACCTGTAGCACGGACAGGATTGCAGGCCCGCGCACCACGCCAGGCATGGGGTACAGACGAGTTCTGGCCGATGGTAAATCCATTATACGAAACTGTTGATACCGCAAGATACTGCGAAATGGACATGCAGAATGTCATTTACAAGACGTTCTGCAACAGCGATAAAGCCTAATCGTTCTGCGGCAGGGATCAAGCCTAACGTGCGATGCCAGGAATAACGCACAAACATTCTGTGACAAGGATCCCGCATGATCTGCCACACGGATCACGCGTAATCGCTCTGCAAATGGGACGACGCGTAAACATACTGCGGCTTGAACCACGCGTCATCGTTTTGCTACTGGGACCAGGCGTGATCGTACTGCTGGATTGACAGAGCCGATTTAGATAAACGGTTTAAACAACACGTGATATTACCTGACCTGTTTCGAAGAAACGATCAAGGTTGTCTATGACACGCTGGCTCATTTTCAAGCGGGTTTCCACGGTGGCGCTGGCCGCATGCGGCATCAAAGTGACGCGCTCGTGCTCGCGCAGTGCGAGCGGCACATCGGGCTCATGCTCGAACACATCCAGCGCGGCACAGCCCAGTTGGTCTTGCTGCAAGAGCTCTACCAGTGCGGTCTCGTCAATGACCGTACCGCGCGATACGTTGATGACGGTGCCGTTGCGACCTAGCGCCTGCAAGACTTCCCGATTGATCAGATGATGCGTGGAGGGCCCGCCCACGCAGGTCAGGACAAGATAATCGGCCCATTCGGCCAGTGCAGTCAGGCTGGCTTCATAGCCATACGAGACACCATCGCGCGCCTTGCGATTGTGATAGCGAATCTCACAGTCGAATCCGGCCAGACGGCGTGCCACTTCGAGCCCGATACCGCCCAGACCGACGATGCCCACGTTTTTTCCAGATACACTTTTTGCCAGCGGAAACTGTCCTTCTACCGGCCAGCGCCCTTCCCGCACATAACGGTCACCGCGAACAAGTTGGCGCGCGCTGCCCAGCAACAGGCAAACCGCCAGGTCTGCTACACATGCGTTCAGGACATCGGGCGTATTACCCAGTTGAATGCCGCGTTTTTTAAGCTCACCGGCATCAATCGTGTCGTACCCGACACCGAAGCTGCTGACCACGCCCAGATCAGGCAGGCTGTCGAGCCACTCATTCTTCAGTCCATGTCCGGCAGTTGTCACCAGGCCCCGCACGCCTTTGCCGTGTTCGGCCAGAAACGCCTGCGGGTCTTTTTGTTCCCACAAGGCCAGCACCTCGTAATTGTCCTGCAGATGGGAATTGACCCGTTGCGTTCCACTGGCGACCTGAACGATTTTTGTTTTTGCCATCGTATCCTCCTCAATAAAAACGTAATATGCCTTGGCTGAAAAGAGAATACCACGCCTGTGATAACCTGACATGAATTGGCCAGGCACAACCTGCCTGCAGTAAACAACCATGGAAGACGGCCTGTCAGCCAAGACTATCCAATGGGCGCGCCGGGTGGGCATTTTGCAGAATAAATAGTTCACTCGTTGTAGAATAATGAGTTACTCCCGATCTCGGGCAACTTTTATTGCAAATTCGATGTCTCTTATAGTCCACAAATACGGCGGAACCTCCATGGGCTCCGTTGAACGAATCAAGAATGTTGCGAAGCGCGTGGCCAAGTGGCATAACGCCGGCCACCAGGTCGTCGTCGTGCCTTCTGCCATGTCCGGTGAAACCAACCGCCTGCTGGGTCTGGCCAAGGAAATTTCCGAACTGTCCGACGGTCGTGAACTTGACATGCTCGCCTCCACAGGCGAACAGGCAAGCAGCTCGCTTCTCGCGCTGGCCCTTCAAGCCGAAGGCATCAAAGCCCGCAGCTTCACCGGCTGGCAAGTGCCTGTAAACACCGACTCGTCCTATACCAAGGCGCGCATCAAGTCCATAGAGGACAAACGCGTCAAGGCCGAGCTGGACAGTGGCCGGGTTGTCATTGTCACCGGTTTTCAGGGCGTTGACCCCGACGGCCATATCACAACGCTGGGTCGTGGCGGCTCCGATACCTCCGCCGTTGCCATTGCCGCTGCAATCGGCGCCGATGAGTGCCTGATCTATACCGATGTCGACGGCGTCTACACCACCGACCCGCGGGTTGTGCCCGAAGCCCGGCGCCTGTCTGTCGTCTCGTTTGAAGAAATGCTGGAAATGGCATCGCTGGGTTCCAAAATCCTGCAGATCCGTTCCGTCGAGTTCGCCGGCAAATATAAAGTGCCGTTACGCGTCCTGTCATCACTCACCGACCCTGCGATTCCCTTGCAGGAAGAGAAAAATTCAGGAACATTAATTACCTTTGAGGAAGATTCAAAAATGGAATCCGCTGTCATTTCCGGTATCGCGTTCAGCCGCGACGAAGCCAAACTGACGTTGCTGGGTGTACCTGACAAGCCCGGCGTTGCCTATGCCATTCTAGGCCCCGTTGCCAAAGCCAATATCGACGTCGACATGATCATCCAGAATCAGTCTGTTGATGGCACCACCGACTTTTCCTTTACGGTGAACCGCAGCGAATTCAAACGGGCTACGGAACTGCTGACCGACACCATTCTACCTGCAGTGGGCGCCCGTGAAGTGCTAACCGACGACAAGGTTTGCAAAGTCTCTATCGTGGGTATCGGCATGCGCTCACACGCCGGTGTGGCCAGCCAGATGTTCAGCACGCTGGCCAAGGAAGGCGTCAATATCCAGATGATCAGCACCAGCGAAATCAAGACCTCGGTCCTGATTGACGACAAATACATGGAACTGGCCGTCCGCGCCCTGCACAAAGCGTTTGGCCTGGACCAGGAAGCCGAACAGGCTTGATCGCGGTTCAATCGCCGGGAGTCACACTGGTGGGGCAGCAAGCGAGCCAGGCAATAGCGCTGTTGCCACACCCACACGCGTTTTCCAGCTGTTGTCAGCAATTTGAACAAATTTTGTGGCGGCTACGACAAAAATCGTGTTAGAATCTCGGATTGTTCGGAGACGTGGCCGAGAGGCTGAAGGCACTTCCCTGCTAAGGAAGCATGTGGGCTAAAACCTGCATCGAGGGTTCGAATCCCTCCGTCTCCGCCACAATGCTAATAGTTAAGGCCCTGATAATTCAGGGCTTTTTCTTTTACTGGACCGGATACAGTGATCTGTGATCCTAAAATACTGCTAGCCGCAGTACCGAACACTGCCGCCTTTACTGCGCAGCCAGAACCTGCCCCATCGTTTGATACGCTGCCTGTAACTGCCCCGGGCTGGTGACATAGGGTGGCAACACATACACCGTTTGCCCAATGGGACGAAGCAACAGGCCTTTTTCCAGAAAGCGCTGGTGCAACGGCCCTGCCGAATGCGGGTACGACGACGGCAAATCAAAGGCGGCGATGGTTCCGGTAATCCGGGGGCGCAATATTGCCGGCACGGTCTGTTGCAGCAGTTGCAATCCCTCCTCGTGACATTGTGGCAAAACCTGCAAGGCGCGGGATGTCTCTTCGGTGACCAGCAAGGCCATTGCCGCCACGGCGGCTGCGCATGCTAACGGATTGGCGGTATAGGAATGTCCATGCGAAAATGCCCGGCCAGCCTGCTCAGACAAAAAAGCCTCGTAGATATGCTCGCCCGTGATGGTCAATGCCAATGGAAGAAAACCGCCGGTAATCCCCTTGGAGACGCATAAAAAATCCGGCACGGCGCCTGTCTGCTCGAACGCAAAGCGGGTTCCGGTGCGACCGAACCCGGTCATGACTTCATCGAAAATCACCAGCGTGTCGTGTGCCCGGGCCAGTGCACATGCCTTGCCAACAAATTGTGGCCGGCACATGCGCATGCCTGCCGCGCCCTGCACCAGCGGCTCCAGAATCAAGGCCGCGACCTGCCCGGCATGTCGTGTTAATGCGGCTTCCAATGCCGCAAGCGCGGCCTGCTCCCGGGCCTGCACCTCTTGGTCATTCCACCAGGTATCCGGAAACGGTATCGCTACCGATTCGAAAAACAGGGAGCGAAACTGATCGTGATAACCGCAATGGGCGCCAACTGACATCGCGCCAAAGGTGTCGCCATGGTAGCCGCCTTCAAAGCCGATAAACAGCTTACGCTGCTGTCCATGCCTATTTTTCCAGTATTGATGCGCCATTTTCAGTGCGACTTCAACGGCCGTCGAACCATTATCGGAAAAAAAGAACTTGCCCAGTTGCGCAGGCAGCATCGCATTGAGCGCTTCGCACAGTTGCACGGCAGGCTCATGGGTGCAGCCCGCGAACAGCACATGCTCCAGTTTGTTCGCCTGCGCGGCAATGCTTTGCGCAATCTGCGGGCAGCCATGCCCGAACAGGTTCACCCACCAGCTTGAAACCAGGTCAAGATAGGCATTATTGTCCGTATCGTAAAGCCATGGCCCGCGCCCATGCGAAACCGGCAGGCGTGGTGTAGCGGTTTTCTCTTGTGTGAACGGATGCCAGATCAGCGCCTTGTCCCGTTGCGCCAAGGTACGATTTATTCTTCTATTCATTCTTGCACTCCCAATGTCCGCTTAAGCGCCGCTGTCGGCGCGATGTTCATCAAATCTGACGCACTGACTCCAGCGGATAATGCTGGAATTTGCTGCAACACAGGCACGCGGCCATAGTCGGCGATTGTGCGGGCTGTCATGTCGCATAAAGGGCCGTTCAGGATTACGCCCAGCACAGAAAGACGCTGAAGGCGCAATGCCTGCAACGTCAACAAGGTATGGTTAAGCGTTCCCAGCCGCGTAGCGGCAACAACCAGTACAGGCAGGCCAAGCCTGGCAATCAAATCAATCATCAAGCATTGGGCGCCCAGCGGGACCATGACGCCGCCGGCGCCCTCTACCACCAGCCCTTGCGCAGCAGGCAGACGAATGTTGTCCAGCGCGATTTGCCGGCCTTCCTGTTGTGCCGCGTAATGGGGAGATGCCGGCTCGCGCAGCCGGTATGCTTCCGGATAAATATGACAACCGGCATAGCGCTTTACCCACTCGCTATCGGTCATTGGTAGCAAGCCGGCCTGCACCGGTTTGAAATAATCGAAGCCAAAATACCGGCACAACCAGGCCGAGACAAGTGTTTTTCCTACGCCGGTATCTGTACCTGTGACAAAAATACGCATCCTCAACCCCCTGCCGCTGGAAGGGACACGTGTTGGGCAATCGCCCGAGCCAACTGGTTCACACACTGGCTGTCATGGCGCGCATTGATAGCGATACGCAATCGCGATGTTCCTGTCGGCACCGTCGGTGGCCGGATGGCCGACACCATCATGCCCTCGTTTAGCAACGCGTTCTTCAACGCAAGCGTAGCGCATTCGTCTCCAAGACACACGGGCACGATATTGGTCCCATCGCCCATGACGACGACACCACAGGCGCGCAATAGCCGGCGCAGCAAATCGGCCAGTGAAAATGCCTGCTGGCGTTGCGCAGCAAGGGACGGAATCATACTCCATGCCTGCGCTGCTGCCGCCACGCTCACGGGCGACGGCGCAGTTGAATAAATGAAACCGGCTGTTCTGTTCAAAATAAACTGCTGCATGACCGCGTTGCAGGCAATGTATGCGCCAGCGCCGCCAATCGCCTTGCTAAATGTTCCCATCACAATATGGGACACAAGGGACAAATCGACTGTCGTGGACAAACCATAGCCTTGCGGGCCATACAAACCAGTAGCATGCGCTTCATCCAGATACAGAAAGCAGTTGTAGCTGGCAGCAAGATCGACGACCTGGGCAATGGGCAACAAATCCCCTTCCATCCCATGGACGGTTTCCGTCACGATAAAAGCGGGCCGCGATGCCACGCAATATTTTTGTAACTGACGGCGCAGATCATCCATGTCATTGCGCTCAAAAAGCACATATTGCGCCCCCGATAAAAACATCGCGTTATAAAGACTGGAATGATTGAGCCTGTCGAAAAAAACAATGGGCGGGGCCGGCAGCACTCGCCGGCTCAACAGACTGGCCAGCACAGTCATGTTGGCCTGATATCCTGAACTGAATACGACGGCAGCCTCGGTCTGTTTGCTTTGGGCTATCTGCCTTTCGAAGGATTCAATCAGACGATAGTTTCCGGATAGCAGCCGGGAACCGGTTGAACCGACCCCGCATTGCCTGGCGGCCTCTATCGCCGCATTGACGACATCGGGATGCGTAGCCAAACCAAGATAGTCATTACTGGAAAAATCGAACGAGACAGGCCGGTCTACCGATGGCAGTGCGCGCAGCCGGCTTTTGGCGGCTTGTTCGGCACAATACTGATTGTAAAAATGATACATGGGGCAATACCTGAATATTTGTCGCAGACATGACATTCCTGGCATCAACCAGGCATATGCGACGTTCAGCTACTATTCTAAAAAGAAGGCATCGCAAATGAAATTTTAATAAATTGCAAATTAGGACCAAAATAAGAGACGAACAGCGATATTGAGCGAACATAGGGTCTTGCGTGACGGATTCCTGCGATCGACACTCACTCTCGCGCCATCCACTGCCGCCACCCGCAATCGAAAGCTTGCGCGAGCGCCGTCACCAATTCTGTTGCTTAAAAGTCGGCGTAAACCGCTTTTATGCGCGTTGCGCGGGACTGGCATCGCGCCGGCCAATATCACTTCGTATAATAAACATAGCACTGGCGCTTGTCCCCTGACCCAATCCGAATCCCCACTTTGAGCTGGACTGTCATGTATAACCCTTCTCACTTTCGCGTTACTGACCCCGAGGCGATTTCAGACTTGATCCGCAGATATCCGCTGGGCCTGCTGATCTCCGCCAGCCCGGAAGGTGCGCAGGCTAGCCCGATACCCTTTCTTTACTTCCCAGAAGAGGGCAAACATGGCGTCCTGCGCGCGCATGTAGCGCGAGCCAATCCCCATTGGAAATTAATGGCGGCCGATCCGTCTTGCCTGATAGTGTTCCAGGGCGAACAGGGATACGTCTCGCCATCTTGGTATGCAAGCAAGGCAACGACCCATCAAGTCGTCCCGACCTGGAATTATGTCATGGTGCAAATGCGAGGCTGCCTGACTACAACAGACGATGCAGATTGGCTGCAAAGTCAGATCAGCGCATTGACCCGCATGCAGGAAACCGGCAGGTCTGCGCCATGGCAGGTGACCGATGCGCCAGCCGATTTTATTGACCGGCAAAAGCGTGCCATTGTCGGGCTGGAAATCACGGTTTCCCACATCGACGGAAAATGGAAGTTGAGCCAGAATCGCAGCCCGGCCGATCAGGCCGGCGTCATTGAACATCTGCGCAATGACGACAAATCGGTAGGCAATAACGCGCTGGCGCAGGCAATGAGCTCGTCAGCCAAAACCAGATAGTCCCCTGCCCGGCTCCGCAAGGCTCGGGTGGGATGGCACCGTCAGAATCAATTTACCCGGCGCCCTCTGACGGGGCGGATCGGCGCGAACCCAATGAGCGGGATCTTGCTAAGCCTGCGGCGTTAACGGCTTTGTTATTTTGCAAATACCCGTTGATAACGCTGGTGCCTGCCCTGGCCCGCCTCAACGTCCCGCGCTTGCCTTGTCCGCATCAACGCCCTAAGTCTGCCTTGTCCGCATCGACGTCCGATGTCTAGCGCTGTCCGCGTCAACGCTCAATGCCTGCTGTTGCCCGGATCAACGTACCGTGCCGGTAAGTTGCGCGCGCGATTTCCGACACAAACAACAAAATACCAATACGGTACAAAAGCACTTGAAGCTGAAGCGCCGTGAGTAGGCATCATTCTATAAAAATACGATACTGCACGAAGTCTGTTCGATTGGCTATCTGGTCGTAAAGTGTTCTTGCCGTAGCGTTACCTTCGCGAGTCGTCCAGTACAGCCATTCATAATTATTGCTGGCGGCAAAATGCCTGGCGTGTTCAAGCAACAGGCGCGCCAAACCATTTTGCCTGTGAGGCTGTGCGATGAATAAATCATTTAGATACAGGCGATCTTTTTGCGACCAGGTTGAACGGTGGCCAATAAGATGCGCAAACCCGACCACCTGTCCATCCCGGATAACCACAAATGCATACATGGGCTCTTTCTCATCGATCAAGCGCTGCCAGGTGGTCTGGGTAATCTGCGCATCCTGCGGCTCGTCATAGAACGCTAGATAACTGCGCCATAGCAATGTCCACTGATCAAAATCGCCCGGTTGCGCCCGCCTGACATACATATCCCGCATGTGTTGCTCCTCTGGTTAAATTGACGCAAACCTACCCTCCGGTTGGACGCAGCGATAAAACCATGGCAGTCGGCATATCATTGTGGTGCCTCCCCTGGTAATTTTTTCATCCTGCGTATTAATGTTATTATTTGATCATAGATTTTGATTGGCATTCATTCTATCTGACACTATTCTGAATCCGATATTCCTTATTAAATACTTATTTCAAGACAGGAGTTATTATGAAAGAGATGAGCAAAGCAAGTGTGAAAAATAATACCGCCAATCGTCTGGAGCTGGACATGACGGCCATTGAAAAAGCAAAGCAAAGTCTGGATGATGGAGCCGTTATAGAGCATGATAACCCTTGGCGCGAAGACATTGTGCGTCTGCTGAACGATGCACTTGCCACCGAGCTGGTCTGTACCTTGCGCTACAAGCGCCATCATTTTACTGCCACTGGCCTGGAGTCTCCTGCGATCGCCGAAGAGTTCCTGGTGCACGCCAATGAAGAATCGGCGCATGCAGATTCCATTGCCAAACGCATCGTGCAACTGGGTGGTGAACCGGATTTTTCACCAAGCACATTATTGGCTCGCAGTCACGCTGATTACAACGATGAAGCTGGTTTGCACGAAATGATCAAATCGAATCTGATTGCCGAGCGGGTTGCGATTGAGTCTTATACACAAATGATCGAACTGATCGGCGACAAGGATCCTACAACACGCCGACTTCTGGAAAATATCCTGAACGACGAGGAAGAGCATGCCGACGAACTGAGCGACTGGATGCGATCCGTCACAGCCACATAAGTAGTAAGCTGAAATAACATTTCCGAAAAAAATCGCCTGGCAGAGTAATTGGTCGTTGACAGTTTATTCGTAATCGCGGATTATCACGTTTGTATTTGTAATTAGACCGATATAGGAGAATAATTCATGAAAAAATTAGGACTTGTTGCTGTACTGGTATCTCTGCTCGGCCTGGCTGCATGCAATACCATCTCCGGCGCCGGACAGGACCTGGAACGTGGTGGTGCTGCGATCTCTGGTGCTGCAGACCGTCATAAATAAATTACAGACGTCAATATCTGGACAACGTCCCTGTCTACCAGCAGATGACAAGATCGGTAATTGGCTAAAGCTGCCTTGTGTATGCATTACACAGGCAGCTTTTTATATTGTGCACATGATCGGGAGGCGGATTCGACCGTCCGATACCGTACACAACATGGCGACGGCGACACCTTAGGCCAGCACTTTCTTCATCCGCTCGAAATCGCGACGATACTGCTTTGCCAGTTTGGTCTTTTGCGCGTCAGTCAGAATTTTTCCCGACGCCTGAAAGAACTTTTTTTCCTCTTCACGCAAATGGTGATGCACCTTTTTGGACAGCGCCTTGGCCTGTGGCAGCCATCCCGGCGAATTGGAAGGCTCAGATTGCAGTTTCTCCAGCATCTCTTCAATCTCGTGATGTTCAGCCAGCGCATGTCGCGATGGGGATAATCCATTATCGTCCATCAGAATGGGCGCATATAAATACCGTTCTTCTGAGGCCGCATGCGCTTCAAGTTCAACATACAATGCCTTGAAGATATCATCCCGCCCTGTACCAGGTTTGGTACGGAGCAGCCGCTTACAGAGGCTGCGCTGCGTTTCGTGGCTCTCACGCAATGCATCGTAAATTGTTTCCATCATAGGTCCCTTTCCTATTTTCGATTTTTCGGGGCTTGCTGCGCCATCCGTGATGGCCGTCATGAAGCCATAAGCAATTGCGACATTTACAATATCGTCAATTAACCCTGCATCTAGCCTGAACACCGACAAATCCGCAACAATCACGTTGCTTTTGGACAACAAAATTCAGTTCAAAAGGTCGGCATCACGGGTTTGTTGCGCGTTGTCGACTTTTTTCAATAACCGAAGCAAAAATAACTTGCAATCCGGCTGTGTTTAGCGCATAATTCTTTTCTTGCAGTTACAGCGCGCCCGTAGCTCAGTTGGATTAGAGTACTTGGCTACGAACCAAGGGGTCGTGGGTTCAAATCCTGCCGGGCGCGCCATTTTACTTAGGGTCTCCAGATGGAGGCCTTTTGTTTTTGCACTATTGAATCGGGTTTGCACTATTGAAATGTGAAAAACACTCGATTTTAGCCCTTACCAAACTCTACACCACACCTTTCAGAGGGCCAACGCGCTCTGGTTTGCGTCGGTAAATCTTATTCGTAGTTCGAGCATCAGCATGCGATAACAGCGCCCTGGCATGCTCAAGTGTGATGGCATCGGAAGCACATTTTGCACGCATATCATGTTCAGTAAATCGCTGGGTCACCTTGGTCTCCTTCAGCACTCTTTCCATAAAGCGTTGCCACATACTGTCCCAGCCATCGGTGCTGCCCGTTTCCTCGTCGATGTAGCCTCTTCCGTACTTGTTACAGAACAACATCGGAGATAGTACCGGCCTCACGAACTTGGCCTGCTCGACAGCGGCTTTCAATTCCGGCGTCCACTCATAAATGGTTCGTTTGCCGGACGAGTTTTCAGTCTTGTGGCGTTGAATGTGTATGCCATCGTCCTTGATGTGCTCATTGACCCGCAGGCGCAGCAAATCAGATCTGGCCATACCGGTCATCAATTTGATTCGCATATATGCCTGTATTGCCAACACGCTACCCTTCTTGCGTTGCGATGGCAGCGAGAGTGCTTCAATAATTTCCCAGTCCTCGATATAACGATCACGCGACAGCTCACCTCGCAGCCTCACTTCACCCTTAAAAGGATGGCGATCCAAGTACCCCCATTCTACCGCTTTGGTGAATGCGTGAGATAGCACCTCGATTTCCCGATGCGCCGCCACCCGCCCGCCGGTGACTTTGCGTTTTTCCATACCGGTAAGCTCGTCTTTGACGACAGTCGTTTTCTTTTTGCTCCGAGCATCAACGTAGCGATAAACGAGCCGAGGCTTCATTCCCGTTATTGACAATTTACCGAAGACGCCACGCAACTGTCGTACCCAAATACGTTGCTGTTCGTGCGTACTAACTGCTTTTGTCGGGACCACCTCCAGTAAATATCGGTCCAGCAGGTTATCGATGGAACGTACCTCAATATTATGTTCTAGCCTGGCCGCCCAAACTTTGTAGGCCTCCGGCAAGGAAGTGCCGAGACGAAACATTTTCTTTCCGTCCCAAAGAGTTTCGAGCCCTGGCGGAACCTGATAATAGTAAGCCCCATGATTTAAGCGCCATCTGCTCGGTAACCCTCTATTTTCGGCATTTCGTTTGCGTCCCATTATACGGCGTCCCAGTTAGGTTCGATTTCGTTTTCATCAGAACTCTTAACCCTATCACCGGCGCCAAAAGCATAATGAATATGGGCGCGTAGCACCGCTATCGAACCATCTGGACGAACTCTGTGTTCAATTCCCATGAATCTTAAGGCCCGTAACTGGGCGTCATGCCGAGTACGGTCAGTCAAGCTGATCAGCTCTGACGTTCTTAAAAATGTTGTTTCTGACATTTCAGTTCCCCAGTTCTCTCAGGTTGTCTCAATTATATGACTCGCGTCAATGAGTACAATTAGAGCGTCTATCAACTCACAACAGAGGCACCCTCAAAAACTGATGAAAATTTATCGTCGAGCAAATTGAGCAGACGTATTTTGTTTGAAAGCATTTTTGAAAACCCTTGTACCAGAAAGGCCCTCAAAGATACTACGCTCGACTGTTCCCTCTTTGGCATCGGGCATCTTGAATCTCCAGTTTCCCTTTGATTCGTCCCAATTGCTCCCCGTAGGGCATCGCCTGGGCTCCGACAATCGTGTGCCGTTCGATACTTAATATTAGCAATTGCTACCCATAAAATCAATAGCATTTGCTTCATATTTTTTAGATTTTCGAAATAGTTTAAATATTTAGAGGAGCGCGTTGCTCAGATTCGGGTTTAAATCAGCATCGAAAATGGTTTTTATAAAAAAATCCAACAACAACATTCGAACCCTTGAAGCTGCACGATTCGCGACTGTCGTTTGGTGAAGGTTAAATCTGCACTAGGCAAATGATGCGAATATTAGAACTCCCGCACGCTAGGCTGCATTAATTATTTTTAGATACTCTAATTTTAAGCGCCTTTAATCCCAGCAATGTCTCAATTTCGTGTTGATCTGCAGCTTCTAAACGCAGATACTCCTGATAAGTTATTGACGTGAATGGCCAAACATAGTCTGAGCGACGGTCGAACCACCCAGGAGGCAATCCCAACTTTTCCTCCATCGTACGTGCAGCTTTTTCTCCAAAGCTTCTGTGCCCATTTAAAATCTGCGAGATATAGTTCGGATCTATTTTTTCGAATTTTCGACAAAAAGCAGCAATACTTTGCTCGCCAATAAGGTCTTTGAGTTTTGCGACACGCATTTTCTGGTCTTCAATCATGCTGTTGTTCTCGATCGTAAATTGGTTTTAATAATTAACTTTTGCTATTGAGTGATCAACAGCATTTGATAATATAAGTATTAATAAATCTGGATTTTTACCAAGTTTCAGATCCTCTACGTATCAACCTCTTCAGAAATGAACAAAACTTTGCATGCGTCAAGAAATTATCTTATCTAAATCGCTCCCCTACTTAGAGCGGGATCCCCTACCCGTTAACCCCCGACTACAGATACGAGCGAGTATCACGAGGATACACGAGCGCTGAGCGTCTCACTTCATGATACAAATCAAATAACTTTTAGATACAATTGATGCGAATTGAAATATATCATCCTGTGCTTATAATACCATTACTATCTTAATGTTCGTTAAATTGTAGGTTTCTGAAAGAGGAAAGTGTCCCACTTTTTCCGTTCAGCAAAATGCCAGGGGAATAGTGTCTTCAGGAATATGGGGGGATCTGTCTCTGAAAAAAATTTAAAATGCATACTGATTACTTAAATGCGACTATGCCCTTATCGTCGCCCAATGTCAGGGGCGTGGGGTGTCGGTGGCGGCGGTGGCCCGCCAGTACGATCTGCATCCCTACCTGCTACGTAATTGGGTCCAAGCACATGAGCGCTTTGACAGCCAGAAGGCAGCGCCCGCCGTGCGCTGCGATATCGCGGCGCAATTCATTCCTGTGCAGGTGGTTCAGCCTAAGACACACTATCAATATGCCTTCTCCCTCAACAAGGCCCGATCTCGATCAAATGGATGCTCCGGCCTTGAAAAAATTGTTTCTTGAGCTTGAGGCAAAGAGCCAGCAGCTTGCGGCTGAGGTGGCTGCTGCGAGAGAGGTCACGGTGCGGCGTGAGCTGATGATGGTACGCCAGCAGGATGAGATCCGATTTAAAAATGCCAGGATTGCGCAGCTCACGCACAAGATCCCCGCACTGAAGCGCTATCAGTTCGGCAAAAAAGGAGAGCAGCTGTCGGGCGTACAAGGTACATTGCTTGAGGAAGCGGTAGGCGAGGACATTGGCGCCATCGAAACCGAACTTGAAATACTGGGTGGCGCTCCTTGAATCGGCCAGGGTCTACTAGACACTTTTAAGCCTCATAATACTCACAGATGGAGATTATTATGAGCAAGATCCGATTTACGGAAGAATTCAAACTCGAAGCGATAAAGCGGATCACAGGATACCACCAACCAGTGGCTGAAATGTCTCTACGACTGGGCACGTGAAGCCAGAGCTTGTACGCCTGGGTCAAACGGTACGATCAGTCTGCGCAATCGGGAGCTGTGGTCAGCATTTTCCGAAACCATCATTTGATGCCCTTAATTGCCGAAATTTATGAATAAACTGCATCAAGCACGCCTTCATATTCTGATTTATGTCTGAATCCATCCAAATAAGCTATACAAAAGCTGGAAAATGGAGCTTGTTTACTCCGCATTTTGCGCAAACGGCAAATGGTTTGTTCATAAGCGAGGTCGTTGTCTGCATCGCCAGTCTCTAATTTGTTGAAGTACCTCTTTGCAGCTTTAACGTCATTATCAATCAAATCGCGTAATTCTATACGGTAACGAACAAAATCTGAATGATTGAGGTTATAAAATGCAATGGATTGGTCTGCGCGCATAAACTTACGAGCATGGCTCTTTTTAGAAAACCGAGGCATTGCTTCGCCATCCGGTTTGAATTGTAGTAACAGTACGTCGGTAGCCTTTAAAGGATCTAGCAGTATTGGTTGTTCCGCTTCTAGGTCGCAACCTGGGGTCTGCGCTCGTATGCTTTCATCACAGAGAGGAAAATGATCGGCTTTACCACCAGTCACTCCAGTCTCGACATCGGTTCGTCGACGGTTAGCGACAATGCAACTGTAACGATAATTTTGAAGGTTGAATGCTAACCACCAGTATCCATAATGCTGCTTTGCCGTCGATAGTGTCTCTTGAACACGCTTTTTAGGACGAAAATGGTCGACATCGACATCCGTACCCTGCTGAGGAGCCTCTGTGTACCAGCATTTATAGTTGAACAAACGGGCTAATATTGGTTTAACGGCTTTCCAATGATCCTGATTCTTATCTATGATCTCAGATCGTTGCTCTTCGTCCTGCTCTGCTACCAGTGAATCTAAAAGCTCCTGAGCTTTCTCTTGCCAGCCTTGCGGCAGAACAAGCGTATTGAAATCAATGTCTAAGTGCCTCATTTGTTGTCTTCTTCCTGTTCAGACGTCAGCATGCGCTGAACGATCTCTTTGGCACGTTCTTTTCGAACACGTTTAAGTTCTGGTGTTACGTCAACGGCTTCGGTTTCCCGCTCCACCTCTCTACGCATACGCAAATACTGTGCATACTCCTCATCCCAATGAGCCGTTGTGAAGCCAAGCCCCTCTATTGCTTTATCTATTTTTTTCAAGCGACCAGCCTGAATGAGGGATAATTCCGTTTTTTCCGTAAAACATCGACGCAATCGCAGCAAACGCTCAGTTGAATTGTCCAGCGTCGTGCGTAAACCAAACATATCACTAGTGAGTATTCCACCATATCCCATGCCTCTGGGACTCTCCTCCGGTTCCTGTACATGGACTTGAAAATCAGAGTCCCGCCACATCACTTGAACTTGCTGTTTTTCTAATTCAGCAATAGCGAGAGGATGGTGGGTCACCATCAGCAAATGGCTTGCTTCATGATTGGGCACGAACTCTCGAAGGAATTTCAGGTATTTCACGGCCCATGACGGGTTTAAGTGCGTATCAGGCTCGTCGAGCAAAAACAAGGAATCTTCACCACCAGTAAACTTGAGTAGGCCTAGTACAGTCAGTAATTGTTGTTCGCCTTCACTCAGTTCTCGGAAAGTCAGTGGTTCTGGGCTGCTGGAAACTTTTACCCGAATGCTTACTTCGGAAATAATTTCGGATAGTAGCGTACTTTCGAGCATTTTAAAAAGTTCGTCAGCACTGAGATTTTTAGCGAAATCGCGCAATGCATCTACACCGGGTAAAAACAAGTGGAAGAACTCATTGCGAATACTACTGCCTGTTAGTGATGTATCTTCTTGGCGTGTTACTTTTACAGGAGACACACTATATTTAATTAGCTCGTCAAGAAAACGACGTACGACACCTTTTGCCCCCCAAAACAGCTCACCTTTTTGTTTGGCCCATCCAGGTTGACGCATCACAAAATGAATGCTGTCTAGTCCTTCAATGCTTAAGTGTTCTCTCAAAAATGTCTTTTCTGCACTGTCCTGTTCTGATAAGAAAAAGGCAAGTAGTACGAATTGGCTGTGGTGAGGCTTAGCATAAAATAACGGCCGGATGTCACCTTTTAAATCCAGCTTATCTTCGAGTAACCTACGGTAAAAATCCGTACGGTGTTTTTTAAAATGGTTTTCAAGTCGATCGCTAGGTCCTGAGTAGTACGCAAAAACATAGTTAGGCAGGTATGGTGCTTTACCACTTTTATCTCGCTTAACTTTTGAAAACGGAATGGTCATGCCTGAAGGCAGCTCACCAATGATGTCCTTTGGTGTGTTGTCATTTAAAAGGTCGCGCGCACGTATTTCGTATTGCTTTGCCAGTGTGCCTCGATCTGGATCGGCATCAATAGTTATTTCCAGCCACCGCTCACTGGGTTGATTGGGCTTATCGCGCTCACCCAATCGATAGATCAACTTGTAAGAAAAGGGAGGGGCTTCGCCTAAGTCGAGGTTACGAAATATAACCACCAAGGCTTCGAGAACGTTGGATTTACCGGAACCATTGCGGCCCACCACTACGGTCATCAGGTGGTCTTCGTCAAAGTCCACTTTCACGTCTTCAAGATTTTTAAAGCGTGAGCGAATATGCAGTTTGTCGACTTTCATGGGTTGCCATTAACTCTTTACTTTATTAATTATTGGTAGTTGTCTGAGCCAAGGCGAACCAATCTTGGCCATTGTCACTACGCTCAAGCTTAACAATAGATTTTTCGATAGCAAGAGCGTTACGAATATCTAGAAAGAACGATTCAAGTTGATCGGTGCTGCTGTCGCTAGGGTAGCCAGCAGTCGCTAACAATTGCTGGCCACTAAGCGGCTTTCCTGCTATTTTTAACGCTTCAACTACTCTGATTATCTGTTTATTCATACGGCTACCTGTCTTCTCTTTTATATCGGCGCGTTTTGCCTTAGGTTGTTTTTCACTGGCTTCAAGTTTTGCCTTAATTCTTTCAAGCAAGGCATTGGCACTGTTGTCGCCGCTAATTAAATCAGGGTTGGCAGCACGCCAGTCAGCAGTGAGCTCACCGCGAAATGCTTTAGCCAGGATGGATTGAGTGAGGTTATTTACTCGATCTAATGCCGCAACAGTATTTTGTTTGATATTATCTGAAAAAGCGAAAAGTTCATCGATCCGGCTGACTATTTCAGTTTGTTCTAACATTGTTGGAACGCTGATTGGATAGGCTGTAAGTTTTGTAGCATTGATATTTGACTGACTTACACCATCAGACTTTACATGATAACAGTAGTCTTTGGCATCCGGGCTATTTAAAAGATAATTCAAAAACTCAGGCTTCAAATTTTCTTTACATATAATTCGGATTAAATAGCCAGCATATATCGCTTCCTTTTCGCCCCGAAAAATTGAGGTTTTACCGACTAATTCGGGGCTATTTGTACGATTAAACAATACGTCACCCTCGAAAAGTTTATACTTTTTTATTTCTTCTGGGTCTGAGGTATACGCTAGATTTGTCCAATCTAGCTTACCATCTTGTAAATTACCCATTCTCAATACGGGGATGAGACCTTCAGGCTGAGATTTAGCCGATGAACCATAAGTTGGCTTTTCAATAAAATCAGCGAGAACCCCATCTTTCCACATACTAAGGCTCTGTTTATTTAGTTTTCGCCACTCTTCCGTCAACTTTCCACTAATGGCGGCTGTCAGCACTGATTGGCGGAAGGTTTTGAGGATGTCGGGGATGGACTGGAGCCAGGCTTTGATGGTATCCACTTGTAACAATAGGGAGTCGATTTTGTCAGCAATGACTTTTTGTTCGGCTAGAGGGGGAAGTAGGAACGGTAGCGTTTTTGCTTTGGCGCTTGAAATTTCCTTAAAGGTAGTACCTGTTCCCAAATTTTCAGCTAAATCCCTTATACTTTTTAAGTAGTAATAAGCATAATCTGAATCGACCCCATAGGGAAAAACGAAACTCTTAAACCCTTGATTCGTTGATATTTCGTTTTGTGCAATTGCAACATATCCAATCGGCGCGCGGCTGCTGAACAATAAGCTACCTTTCGGCAATATTTTCGCGGAGCTTGAATTGTACCCGTGGTGGCTCAAGTCTCTGGCACCGAAGCTAATATTTTTTTTTGTATAGCCACTCAGATCCGCTGGTGTTAACCAAGCAATTCCGGTCCCAGGTGCTTTAAAGTTATCAGGGTTACCAGCTTTCGGAGTTCCACCTGCTACAACTTCCGCGACTTCACCAATTTTTATCTCTATCCAGTTGTATGAATTGACTGAACTCATCAATTCGTCTCCAAAGCGGCTAGCAATCCGTCGAGCTTACTCAGCGCTGCTTCCAATTCTTCTTTCGCCTCTCGCGCCAATACATCCGGCTCTGACAAACTGGCTGCATCGACACTGTCTTTATCTTTTAACCAACTGATATCCAGCGAGTCGCCTTTGGCATTAGCAATCCATTTGCGGCTAAAGCAGCGCCAGCGGGAGTGGGCCAAGCGTTCGTCGATACCCCGATTTTCTTCCGCAGCGTATTTAATGACTTCGATATCTTGAACGCCAAAGCTGTATTCACCTTCGGTACGTTTGCTTGTGCCATCGGCGTTTGCACCAAACACCTTTTCAAAGGCACCGAGGTGCGGATCAGTGCCGAAGTCTTCTGGAGCAAAGCCAATGTCCGAATTACCAAAGGGCGTACGTTTACCGAAATTGGGCATATTAGTACGCAGATCGTATACCCAGATACTCTCAGTACAATTTTCTTCCTGGTATTTATTTCTGGCGGAACCTTTAGTGAAAAACAACACATTAGTTTTAACACCTTGGGCATAAAAAATACCGGTGGGTAAGCGCAAGATAGTATGCAGGTTGCACTTATTCATTAAGTCTCGGCGCACATCGGTACCGGCACCAGATTCAAATAGCACGTTATCAGGTAATACTACAGCAGCCCGGCCACCAGCTTTAAGCCCCAAATAAATATGCTGCAAAAATGCGAGTTGCTTATTTGTATTGGGAAATGGAATATCGTTACGCAAAGGACGTTGCCCTCCCGCCTTATTACCAAAGGGAGGGTTAGCTATGATTACATCAGCTTCATCCAATTCAGCTACATCATCAGTCAGTGCATCACCATAAATAATATTCGCATCTAAATCATGTAGAAAGGTATTCATTAAGCAAATTCGACGAGTGTTTTTCTCTATTTCCACCCCTTGATATTTAGGAGGATTAGCTTTGTATTGTTCTCGTGAAAATTTGTTTCGAATATAGCTGTCAGCAGAAACCAAGAAGCCACCGCTTCCGGTTGCGGGGTCTTGAATTAACTCTCCAAGGCTAGGCTGTATTAATCTCACTATAGTATTAACTAAAGAGCGTGAAGTGAAGTACTGACCTGCTCCCGAACGAGTATCCTGAGCACTCTTATCAATTAAGCCGCTGTATACGTCACCAAATCCATCTTTTCCTACTTGGTGCCACTCTATTTTTGATATGCCATCTATTACAGCTTTTAAATTCTCGGAATGGGAAAAAACAGTTGTAGGAAATGCATAAATTGCCTTTACAACTTCATTTTCAACAGAAGCACCTAAGTGAGTAAGCATTTCTTGATAAAATCCTAATAGCCCATCTTCCGTATGAGATTCCAGATCAACCCAGCGATAACCTTTAGGTATCAGCTTTTCTGAACCATTTTCCTGAGCAATTTTAAGAAACAATAGATAGCTTAGTTCAGATACATACTGGTAATAAGTGATCCCATCCCCACGAAGTATGTTACAAAGCCCCCATATCTTTTGAATGATGTTATCTTGCTTCATTAGCAACCCCATTAATATTCGATTTATAGTCGAACTTCTTTTACGTCAAGAACCTTCATGCATTGCATAAAAAAAACGAAGCTAAATGTTCCTCTATTAATCTTATTAGCCACACCTTTGTAACTCTCATTAACACCAATAATTGCTAAGCGTTGGCATAGTTCGGCATAACCGACACCCGCACGTCGCAACTCGGCTTTGAGCAAATTTGAAGCTCGGGTATTCAGCGCATCCTTATCGATTGGTATTGCATAATGTGCAAGCATGGATTGATAATAACACATATTAGTTAATTTATCCTCTTTTATATTACTTAAATCTACTTATATGTAGAATTTA
This sequence comes from Advenella sp. S44, assembly GCF_002810445.1. Taxonomy (GTDB): domain Bacteria; phylum Pseudomonadota; class Gammaproteobacteria; order Burkholderiales; family Burkholderiaceae_B; genus Advenella. The sequence goes on from NZ_NEXS01000009.1 coordinate 239,119, forward strand.
TGTAAATGTCAGATAAGCACATATTGACAGGGCCGTGTTAGCCGCCGTTGTCTTTTAGTAGGTAGATTCAAGCGTCCAGTTGTGTGGTAACAGTTCGTCGATCCGGCTGGCCGGATGAGTAGGCAAACGTGTCAACACATCCTTGAGGTAGGCATAGGGATCATGACCATTCAAAAGGGGCCGATTGCATGAGTGTCATAATGGCAGTGGCACGTTTGCCGGCGCGCAGCGACCCGGCGAACAGCCAATTGTTGCGTCCAATCGCAATTGGTCGAATCTTCTGTTCGATATGATTATTATCAATTGGCAATTGCCCATCGTCCAAATAGCGTGTCAGGGCGATCCCGCGTTTAAGGCTGTAGTCCAGCGCTTTCGCAGTGGCCGAGTCATCGGGTAACAGGGTAACGCCGCCGGGATGCATGGCTCGTTGAAATCAGGGAAAAAGAATTGCCCATCGATATACCGGGTGCATCTTAATAAACATGTGTCCATGTATTTTGGAGATATCTCAGCTAAATCCCCAGACGATACTGAGCGAGCCGTTACGAATAATCAAAGCAAATCTTTTAAATTGATATCGTCAGGAACCCAAGACGGTTTATAGCTAACATCGATGGTCCGGCCGTGAAATTGAATTATCTGGCGCTCTTTCTTTTGCGGTTCAGATTGGTTCGTGGAAGTTGCGTAGCGAGAAACATGTAACACGTCTGAATTTCCAGCTGGGGCCGTTTTCTTTTTGTCCTTTTTGGGCGACTTATTCTCGGTTTGTCTTTTTACGAACCGGTGCAAAGTGGACTGATTAACTACAACGTTGTTAAGCGCCAAAAATTCGACAATTTTCCTTTCCGTAAAGCCTTCGTTTTTAAGCTTTAGAATATCCTCGCGAAAAGGCGCTAGCTGAGAAAGCCTCAATGAACTCTCAGCTGCATTCATTTTGATAAATTCATCAACATTCATTAGGACAATCCTTTTAATGTGCCAAATATGCACTATTAATGCTATTTAAAATCTATTTTAAGTTGTAATTATGCCATTTTATGCTTTTAAAATGCTATGGTTGCCACTTTATACTGTGCAATAGCGTGCATTAATAATGCAAATTTTACGCATTAAAATATATATCGTACGCATTATCTCAGCCCTCATTAACCTTAAAATTATGCTTAAAAGACTATATGCAGGATAGGCACTTTACGTAAATGCAAGTCGTGCCGTGTTAGTCGTGTGCGAAAAAGTTCGCATTACGCGACAAAGCGAAGCTCGTGAGGTTCACGATTAACCATGAGCAAATCCAGTAGAAGTGGCTAAATATTAAAAAGGGAGTTGAGGCAAATTTTATTTTTATGTCATGTAAATCTAATTAATTTTTTGGATATTCAAAATAATTCTTATTGCGGCCCCCCCCCCCGCGACTCAGACCGCCGAAACCGCTTAATGCGGCGCTACCACTTCTTTCCACGATAGCAATACTAACGCGCACGAGCACGGCACACGAACCGACACCGTCCAGATAAGAACCCAGCCAAAAAGCACTTATCATTGCGACCGTTGAGAGCTGGATCTCTCTGCATCGAAAGTCATAAAAGATCTCGTCTTGGCTGGGATATATATGTAGAAACTTGGAGGATCTGCAAACTAGCAAGTAAGGTAATAAATCAGTCTAACTTTCATTCCTCAACATGATCGTGCCCACCGATCCTGCCAGGCCGCCAATAACCTTCGGATGCAATACTCTCTTTTGTAAAACCTCGTTCAATTAGATGATGCCGGACAGATCGCGTATTGGAGGTCTCTGCCATCACGATAGCCATGCACGACGGCGGCAAAGTCATCCGGGCGACGTGATCGCGCAACAGATTATTAGGTCCAGGCGGAAGGTCATTTCTGAAAATCCAGTCTACACTTACACCAATGTCCAGCACAGGCACTTTCCAGCTTTCATTCTGTACCTCAAGCACTAATTGGATCTGTTGATACTGGTCTTTTGATTCCGCTATGTGGAGCGCTGCAGGCAACCCTGTTTCATCCGCACAAATCAGATAATTGGTAAAGCCTTCACGCAGCCAGCTTCGACCCCGCGGACCCTTTGCTTGCACCTTTTGACCAGACTCAGCATTGCGAGCAAATCGTGGCCCGGCTCCTTCACCATGCATTACAAAATCAATTGAAATTCTGCCCTGCTCTGTGCGATGACGAATTGTATAGTGACGTCTCCCTAATGTTCCATCTTTTAGCGGTAGCATCAAAACCAAATCCTGCCCCGGTATATAGTCAAAGGCTGCTGTGTCAAACAGCACACGTCTCATGCCTGTATGCAAATTGAAACTGTCAACTACAGTCAGTTCGTGTGTAGGTAATTCCGGGCGGCGTCGTGGCTGATCGATAATTTTATTCATTCGACTCACTCAAAGTTTCACTGAAAAACTCATTCCGCCCTTGCCGAACCCCAGCACAGAAGTCACGAATTGATGTTCAGGCCGATTAAGGTATGCGTCAAATCCAGAAGCGGCATTTTCTCGTCGTTCCTCTTCGGAAACCGGAATATTATCTGCAATCACCACGCTACCACCACCCAGGCGTGGCAATAGCATTTCCAGAATCGGCAAATAAAGCTCATTGGCGCCATCAAGGAACAACAGATCGATTTTCGGCCCATCAACGGCAAGGGTTTCCCTGGCGTCGCCTGTAAGAATGGTGGCGGCAAGTCCTGCCTCAGCCAGGTTGCGCCGGGCTTTCTCCGCCTTTTCCGGATGAAACTCTGTTCCTGTCACCCTGCCCTTATTTTCAGTTGCCGCCGCGGCAAGATACAGAGTAGAAATGCCGAACGAGGTGCCGAACTCGACAATTTCTTGCGCCTTGCACGCCACAGCCTGAGCAAATAGCCAGCGACCCTGAGTCGGGCCAATAGACAGATAATTTGTCTTATGCATTTCCGAGGTTCGAAAGTCAGGTCGTTGCGGTGACTTTCCCTTGGGTGCAGAGTTTGCTAAACGTTGTATGCGCTGCGCTTTCGCTGCATTGTGCTCCCGCTCCAGTACTGCAGCAACTTCCGGACTATTTAGTATATTCATTTTGACCTCTATTAATCGATTAGTACGACAGGGCAATCCCGTCGAGGATGTGAGATGACACAGACATTCTGGCGGTATACCCGACTGATCAACTCACTCGTCAGAACCTGCGCAGGCGAACCCTGCGCGACGATACAGCCGCTTTCGAGAAGAATGATCGAGTCAGCATGCGCCGAGGCAAGATTAAGATCATGCAGGACCACGATCACGGCTGAACCGGCTGTTGCTATACGACGTGCGGACTGCAATACCTTCTCTTGGTGGCGCAAATCCAGCGCAGCGGTGGGCTCATCCAATAGCACGATCGGCGTATCTTGTACACGGACGCGTGCAAATGTTGTTCTCGCTTTTTCACCACCGGATAAGGTCTGCGCATTACGATATGCCAAGTGTGCAATCTCAGCTTCCTCCATGGCGTGGTCGATCGACTCCTGATCTGCATCGGGAGGGAGTTCCCGAAATGCGCGCCCCATTGCGACGACTTCCTCGACACTGTATCCGAAGCGGATAGGGGCTCCTTGGGGAAAAACGGAGCGGATCTGAGCAAGTTCACGAATGGTATAGCTCTCGAGAGAACGCCCCAACAGCTCTACACTCCCATAATCCGGCGACATATCTCCGGCTAGCACAGAAAGCAGCGTAGATTTACCGGCGCCGTTGGGACCGCACAGTGCGGTAATGGTCTGCGCACCGCAAGATAAACTTACATTTTTCAATAAAGTTTTGTCCCGAATAGCTAGCGTAACGTTATCAACTTTGATCACTGCTTTTGCCCCATAAATCGGCCGCCACGTCGAATCATCCACAAAAAGAACGGTCCGCCGAGGGATGCCATGATGACGCCAATAGGGATTTCATTTGGCGGGTCCAGCGTTCTGGCGGCCAGGTCTGCCACCAGCATCAGTAACGCGCCACCTGCGGCCGAAAATGGGATCAACAATCGGTGTGACGGGCCGATCATCAACCTGAACAAATGCGGAACCACCAGTCCAACAAAGCCGATGGTGCCATTGAAGGACACAGCAGCGGCCACCAATAACGCGGTGACAAAGATCAGTTTGCGCCGGAACCGGGTGACGTCCACCCCCAAGTGCCTTGCCTGGCGCTCCCCAAGTGCGAGCAGGTCCAGCTGACCTGCCCACACCAACAACAGCCAAATACCGATAATCGTTGGCGGAATGGTGATTGCAAGCGTCAGCCATTTTGCCGAGGCCAGCGAACCCATCGACCAGAACATCAGACTTTGCAACTGCTCTGTCGTAGCCAGATAAGTCAGGTATCCTGCAATTGCACCTGAAATAGCATTGATCGCTATACCGACCAGAAGCAGCGTCGAACTATCAGCGCCGGCCCGCCCCGGCTTGGCCAACCCATAAATCAGGAAGGTCGTGCCTACCCCGGCCAAAAAGGCACCAATGGGCAAGGTCCAGATACCAAAAGTGGAGATCTGCAATACAACTACCGCAATGGCACCTAAAGACGCGCCCGAAGAGACGCCAACCAGACCAGGATCAGCCAGCGGATTTCCGAACAAACCTTGCATGGCTGCACCACAGGTCGCCAGACTCGCACCCACTACGACAGCGGTCAAACTTCGTGCCAGCCGCAAATCCCAAACAACGGCCGCATTCAGCGCTTCGTCCCGAGAGAGAGCTGACGACGAGAAGCGAGAAGCAAGTCCTGAAAGGACTTCAGTCAAACTCAAAGGGATAGCGCCGTTCGCTATCGACAACAGCAACGCCACTGTTAACGACAGAATAACCAGAAGCGCTAAATACGGTATCCGACTTTTGGGCCTGGGCGGTCGTGCAAACTGGGACGAAACACTCATTTGAAGAGCTCTTTCAAAGCAGCCGCTAGCTGTGCTGAGGCGATCCCGGAAGATGCCGCATCGGCCCGGACATGTAGTTCGCGCATGATAATCAAATTTTTATGTTCTGCAGCGGGAGTAAAAGCCAGTCCCGGGTAGTCTTCCCAAAACGAATCCATGTTTCCAAAGGAGGAAACTTCAGCCGCCGATATAATTACCACGTCAGGAGCCATTGCCATAACGCCTTCCGGTGTGATGGGCCGATAACGATCCCTGCCGATTTCAGCTGCGGCATTGAGTGCCCCGACACGCTCTATCAGGTTGTGAACTGCTGTTTTTGCTCCACCCGCCGTAAAACTGCTCCCTGCTCCCATTTTGGATGCATGCAGAATCCGGATTGGCCGCCCGTTGATCTGTGGTGCTTTGGCGTCCTGATAATCCTCTTTGATGTTTGCAATCAGTGCTGCCCCGCGCTCTTCTGCGTTCAAATGTTTTGCCATTCGCGCGACTTTGTCCACTGCGGGAAGCGTGCGATCAATCAAGTCCGTTTCAATTCCGATCGATTTGAGGCCATCAAGCAAGCGCGTGTTGATGACGGAAGATCCGATAACAAGACCAGGCCGCAATGCCGCAACACCTTCAACACCGGCCCATTCGCGCATTTTGTTCGGAGTGCCTGAAATACCCGGCAAGTCGATCGGATCTGGTCGCGCCAGTATCCGGTCCGCAGCTCCCAATGCAACCGCCACTTCGACAAGATCTGCGCCAAGCAGAACCAGATCGCGAGGCGATTTGACAGCAAGACTTTCCGGCTTATAGAGTTGCGGATATGCAGGCGCTTTGGACAGGTCAATTACCTTCGCATTTCCTGCAATAGGCAGGCAAATAACGATCAAAGCGATCAAAGCAGAACGAAACATTATCAAAATCCGGTAATAGAAGAAAATTGGGAAAATCCCTGGTCGAAATACGGTTTTCAGATGTAGTACTATGAAATCTCAGCATTCCAATATGGATGTGCGAGCGTGCGACATCAGTCCCGATTTCAAAATATTGCTTAAAACTCCATTGATACGCCTGCGTAGTATCTTCTTCCGTCAAGTGTTTTCCCGTAGGACTCACTATTCACCTTTTTGTCCAATACGTTGTACACAGCCAAATACCCGCTAACATGACGATTGAACCGGTATGTCAAACCTGTGTCCACCAGGGCATATGAAGGAATCCGATCTTCACCACCGTCTATCGTGTCGCTTTTAAATTTGAACTTTCCCCAGACACCCAGCACGTCATTCGGTTTCCAGTCCAGGCTTACGTTAAACATATGACGAGGAGTGTTGTTAAGCGGTTTCCCCATATTCTGACCACTAGTGATCTCACTATCAGAATAGGTGTAGTTTGTCGTTAATGCGACGGGTCCCAAAGGCATACCAAAGGTCGCCTCTATACCTTGCAAGGTGGCGGAATCCAGATTTGTGTATTGTTGGATGCTATATCGCGTTTGCCCGTTGTATGTGCATGATGGCGCAGCCCCTTCGGGTGTATTGCAAATATATTCTTTGTCAATCTTGTCCTTGAATCGAGTATGGTACGCCATCACGCCAAAATTGATAGATTCCGGACTGCTCCAAGCAAAGCCGACCTCGTAGTTGGTGCTGCTTTCGGGCTTAAGATCTGAGTTCCCCATGTCCCACGAACGTCCTCTGCCCGCTTGCTCAACGATGCTATCATCGGCTTGTTTCAACGTTGGTGTTTTGAAGCCCCCGCTCACGCCGCCCTTGAAGACAAGATTATCATTCCAGTGGTAAACGCCATATAAGCGTGGCGTGATGTGGTTGCCATAGTGCTCGTTTTTGTCAAAGCGTACGCCTGTAGTCAGTGAAAAATTGTCGGTCAGACTGTATTCATCCTCAGCGAAGACAGCAGCTTGCCACCTGGTCAAATTTAATGCTTTTGAGCCAGGAAAACGGTTCGCATCGTGGTCAGTTTCTTCCTGCTTGAACTCGGCACCGACCGAGACCATATGGCGATCTAGTGAAATAAGAGACTTGGTGTTAAATACCGTCGATTCGTATTTGGAAAAATTTGAATCGTTGTTGATTTTGACGTTTTCCCTTTGCAGATACGTTTTTGTTGAGTTATGGTCTCCCCATTTCCAATCATGAGTCAGCCCATAAGTAACGCGCTCATTGTCCATTCCACTGGGGGTGCCCGATTTTTCAGTGCGCACGTTGTCGGTGGTTGTACGGCCCGCTTCGAATCTAAGACTATGATTTGGATCAAGAATCCAATCCAGTCTTGCATTGTTACTCAAAATGCGCTGCTTCGCATATCCCGACTCAATTTCGTCTTCTTGACGCTGGTAGCGAGTGCCATAAACCGTTAATCCGAGCCTGTTTTTAATTAACGGTCCGCTCAAATAATATTTGCCCTGATAAGAATTGCCTGAATCCGAGTGCTGTTGGAGCGTGCCATCCAGTGTTAGGTTACCCGTCCATTCGTCCGTCACTTTTTTGGTGATCACATTAATTACACCACCTAGAGCACTGGAGCCATATAGCGATGACATGGGCCCGCGAATAACCTCAATTCGCTCAATCGCTGAAACCGGCGGTAGCCAATTGACTTGCGCACCGCCGCCAAAACCGTTGTAATATGCCTCAGATGACGCGCCCAGCGGTTTGCCGTCCTCCATAAATAAGACATAATCTTCACCCATTCCGCGAATCGTTACGTTCGTGCTTTCGAGTTTTCCTCCCGCACCGCCTTCGATGGACACACCAGGAACGTCTCCCAGCGCATCGGTGATATTCCGGTATGATTTGCCTTCCAAATTTTCTTTTGGAATAACTGTAATGGTAGCCGGGGCATCGGCCACCATCTGTTCGAAGCCCGACGCTGTCACGACGATATCGGAGAGCGTCGTAACATGATCTTCTTGCGCCTGGACAGAAAAGCTCGATAGGATAAAAATGGCCCCCGTCTGAGTGGCACGCCAAATATGGCGCATTGAAGCCTGACGACAAATAATCATTTTCGCTCACATAGAAGTATTAAAAGTGTCGTAAATTTGCATTAATTAGAAATACGACTCATTATCGTTACAATTTATATTTTTATACTATTCTATTAACCTGACCAAAACCTGACCAAGCCAAAGAGCGATAAATGATGAGTGAATGACGGTAAACCGTCAGGTTGCAAAACAAAACCGTAATTGCATGGTGCTCGGTTTTGCTTTAATAAATATCGCATCCCCTCCCGTATTGCGCAACGTGCTTCGTACAATAGCTAATCCGAGACCAGAGCCCTCGCTGTTTTCACGACCCTTACGAAAGCGTGCGAACATATCTTCCTGATTTTCAGGCGATACGCCCGCGCCCTCATCGGCTATGTCGAGGGTAACCGTTTTCCCTATAGGCTCACCCATTGTCACTATTACATCGCCAGCACCATGATAAAGAGCGTTTTCGAGAACATTTCGAATTGCCTCACGCAATAAATCCGCATTGCCTCTCACGGCTACACTCTCACTCAAATGCACTTCAATACATCTATTTGCTGCCTCGAAAAGTGGTAGCATAGTGCCCGCAGCCTCACGCGTAATTCTTGCCAGATCAGCCTGTTGGTCGCGATGTAAAGATAGTAACTGTACCCTATCTTGATGAGCTAAGACCAATAGCTGATTAACTAATTTAAGCACCTTTCCAAATTCTTGGTTCAGGTCGGACATTCCTCTTTCGTCTGAGATAATTAGTTTTTGCAAGTGAAGGTCTAGTACTGCCAACGGAGTGCGCAAGGCGTGGGCTGCATCACTCACTATGCTCTGCTCATACATATAAGCTTGGGCAAGACGATCCAGACCGTCGTTGGCTACCCGCGCAAGCGGGCGCACCTCATTAGGCAATTCGTCGAGTGGAATGCGCAATTCTGGCTGATCCGGACCGATGTTTTCTGCAAGCGCAACTGCTTTCTTAATAGGTAGCAAAGTCCATCGCAATAGAAGAAATAGCATCCCAATAACAATCAAACCAAAAGGGATAAGTAGCGCCAACCCTCGCACTATACGCTGGTGCAACAAATTGTCGATAAGCTCTCGCTCAAGATGATCATTCTTACTAACCATAAGAACGCTTCCGTCTGATAATGTTACGGGAACATTAATAATTTTCCCGCGTCCACTGCGTACAGTTGTACGGATAAGCTTGATTTCATCCTGCAGCGAACCACGGCGCAACCGTCTCGGATTTTCCAAATTTCGAGAATGCCATAGTAGATCACCATTTGAAGCATATAGCGTATAAAAAAGCTCGCTACCTGCATGTTGTGATGGGAGTTTTGTAAAGTCGCTACCCGCCTTAAACCCGGCTCCGATTTCATTCGCCGTAATCAGCATGATGCTCCGGCGCAATTGATCCCTGGTCTCATACAAGTTGATTGCCAAGGCGCAAAAAGCCAACATCAAGACAATGACCATCGAAACAAGCAGTCGATTCCTGAGGCTATGACTAAACATGAGGAGTATCTAGAACTAAACGGTACCCAATACCGCGTATCGTATCAATTCGAACGCTTGCGCCTGCAGTGTGCAATTTTCGGCGCAAACGTGATACCAGTGCCTCTATCGCATTTAACGTTACTGTTTCCTGAAGAGAATAGATACGTTCCTCTAAATGGTCCTTAATAGCGATTCGAGGCGTCGTACGCAGCAACTCTTCAAGAAGCAACAATTCTCGTTTGGCCAAAACTAAAACGTGACCATCTACCGTGACATGACGAGATTGTGGCTCGAAGGACAGATTTCCTTTTTCAAGCGTGTCAGAACCGTGCCCCGCGCGGCGCAATACAGCTCTAATACGAGCTTCCAATTCAGTCACGTCCACTGGTTTCAGTACATAATCGTCAGCGCCTGCATTCAGAACATCTATCTTACTTTCCAGAGCGTCACGTGCCGTTAAAACGATGCATGAAGGGGAACGAAGATTTGAACGTAGATTTAATAGCAATTGCAGTCCATCCATATCAGGCAGTCCAAGGTCGAGAATCATCGCATCGTAATAGGTGCTGTTAATCAACGCCTGCGCCATGCCGCCGCTATCGACGGAATCCACCACGAAACCGCGCGATTGCATATGCTCTGTCAAGAGTGACCTTAATTGCTCGTGATCTTCGATAATCAGAAGTTTCATCGCTTCTCTGTAGAAAGATTGTATCTCGTGATATTAAATCATTATTTTTAATAATAATGGTTTCGATATTCATTTAGATTACTAAGATCGTACCTGCCACCTTACAATGCCGTAAAATAGAGTTCAGCTATTCTGGAAAGGTCTAGGGGTTTTATTCTTTCCAGCTTCGATTAATTCACGAAACGCAGTCTACTATTTCGCACATTCTTTCAATATCCCTTTTGTCACATAAGTGTGTTGAGTAACAGTACCTGGTCAGGAGTCAAGACTAGAGGCCCCTCTCAGTGGACATGAATTCAAAACATAAAGTGCGCTAAAAGTAAGTTCTTGAATACGTGGCTTCATATTTTTGTTCTTTCACATGTGAAATCGTAATGGTACAGTAAGCATCCGATAAAACCACCTTGTGATCTCTTATCAAGCCTGCCAGGATAGTGTCCACTAAATATTTAAGTGGACACGATGACAGACGAATTAATCCTTGTTAAGCGCACCCGGCGCGCCTACCCGGCAACCTTCAAGGCTGAGATAGTTGCCGCGAGCCAGCAGCCTGGCGTTGCTACGGCCGGCCTGGCGTTGGCAAGCAGACTGAATGTCAACATGTTGCGGCGCTGGATCCGAAATCATGTTGATGGCCCGGGTGATTGAGGTGTTCGGCGCTTCTCACCCTTATCATGCCTATCTGTTCGCGCGGCTGTATCAATGTGTGTTCCCCGGACACTTAAGTTTTTTCAGCCGAGACAGAGTGCATACCGATACCTCGATTGGTATCCTGAGGGCTGACCGACAGCTGTTTCATGCCAACATTTACGTCTTTGAATGTGTGCTTCCAATTCAACTTGATTGAATTCCTTTAAAAGTCTAACTACGTTTTGATTTGTTGCGCATACGGATTAGATGCCGCGGGTGATTTCAGAAGCCCCTTGCACGACAGGCAATGCCGTGATAACGAGATCTTTTAAAAATGGCTCGGCCGCCACCTTAGCAATCGCGGCACCCGCCATGAATTGGTCCATCGCCTCTTTGCTTTCCCACAAGTAAAAACTCGCAAATTCCCCGGTCTCAAAGTCAGCCATCCACGTTTTACGAATCAGTCCTGGGGCATTGGAGATGACTTTGGCATAGGGATCAACGAACTTTGCAACGTATTCCTCGGGGGCAAGATCCAAGGTGTAACGAAAAATTTGAGCGTAACGCATTAAAATCTCCTGTTGAGGTTGTCGAGCAATCGCTCGATGTAGAAGGTCATAAGCAAAATGCCTTGAGCCCTCAAAATGGGTGAGTATGGACCTACTCGAAACACGCCAACTGTCTACGCCACTGTGAGATACCCATTGCCGCAGCGTCGGCGATATAAGCAGCTAGATACTACATCCGTCAATGCTGCAACTTGTCGCAATAGCCTCTGGACTATCTACTGCTGTGTCGAGCAGGGCTTTTTCGAATACCGCTACATCACGCGCGCCCGATACATACGCATTGCCATTGAAGAGAAACAATGGGACGCCATTAGCAATGGAATTTGCACTGACCTCATCATTCGCGATCTCTGAAATGATGGTCGGATTGATGAAGTCTTTCGCGACATCTGTGGCCCCAACTTCTTTGGCGAGCGATACGAGCACGTCACGATCAAATATGTCGCATCCGTCCGTGGTCGCTGCCTTATAAATGCGCTCTGTAAGTGCAAGCTTGAGAGCTTGAGAATCGATACTCTTTACTAATGCGTGGGCCAGGGTGGTATCACCAAAACGCATGGTCTCAAAGTTGTAGATCAGTCCTTCCTGAACCCCGTTTTGGCCAACAATAGCCATGAAACGCTCCACAGCTTCGCGACTAGGGAATTTTTGACTTAAGGCCGTTCTGTATTCCAACGGCTCTGCTCCCTTGGCGAGGCGATACGCCTTAAACGTGACGCTCACATCAACTTTTCCTAGAAGCGAAGCGATTGCCTTATCGAATCGGCGCTTGGCTATCCAGCACCATGGGCATACAAAATCAGACCAAACTTCAACGCTAACTTTTTTCATGGCACTTTTCCGGTGTAACACGTTAACGCTATTGCGTAAATTCTTCAAAAATACTACCAATTAGTTGGTAGTTTTACAGCTCAAAAAAAACCAACTTTTCATAGGTCGCGACGCCTATCCCAACTTTAATCTTGACTTGCAATGAGCCGTACGACTGAACCGCTCAGTAGATCTTCTTCGCGCGTTGCCCAGTTAATAAAACAGGACCCTTCCAATAAGCTCAATATAGCGAACGCCTTTTTTCTGGCTCCGTCGCCGGCAGGAATTTCCCCTTGCTCGATACCTCGTTGCAACACGCTACTTAGCCAATCTATCTGCATATCAAAAAAGACATGCGTCAGCCGTCTTAGGCCTTCGGGGAGAGCCGACATTTCTGCCGCTAGTGCACCACATAAAGGAAGCATTTCTACCTCTGCGCTAGCTCGAAATAGAGCAAAAAAAGCCTCTAGCCGCTCGATCGTAACTTCGGTTTTGGCTTCGATATTGGCTAACTCACCACGAATATTGCTAATGTACTCCTCTACAACCGCTACACCCAAATCCTCTTTCGTTGGGAAATGGTGATGAATACTCGCCTTCTTTATCCCTACATCATCCACTAAATCAGCATAACTAAATGCGGCGTAGCCTTTTGTACGCATCAGACCTGCTGCAATCCGTAACAATGCTTCGCGAGTTCCGGCTGCCATGGTCCACTCCAATCAAAATATCACCTTGCCGTCAACTTTTAAAGACTTGCTCAAATTGCAACAAGGTATTAACAATAAAAACAACCAACTAGTCGGATGTATTCTATGGGGAATGCTGAGTGCTGTCAAGTACCGCCTCCTCCGTAGCACAATTCGGCATGTCAGGTAGGAACTCTACATAAGTGCACTCTCGCCCTGACCCGAAAGAACACGTAACCTCGCGTTGGGGGCATACTCCTTTTCCTTCAATGCTACGCGCGCGTATCGGGCTCCGGTTCAAGGGAGGACGAACCCAGACCCTGACGATGCCGGGAAAGGCGCGCCTCCAAGCCCGACGAGAGGTCGTTAAAGAAAAAGCCGATATGCTCTTGACGCAAGTGCGCGGCGAGCCCGAGTGAAAGGCACTTTTGGTGAAATTAGCGATTGCCCGCTCCTAGATAGCCAGCTTTCAATGTTTCAACAACAAGCTCTACCGCGCGGGATGACTTTCGACGACTAGGATAATAGACGTGAAGTCCAGTGAACGTAGGAAACCAGTCTGTGAGGGCCCAGCTAAGTTGGCGCGTTTGAACATAAGGCTCTACCAAATCCTTGGGTACGTATGCAAGTCCAAATCCATCAAGTGCAGCATCGGTGATCTGATAGACATTGTCGAAAATCAGTTGCCCTTCGACACGCACTTGAAGTTGACGCTTGCCTTTCCTTAGCTCCCAGGGAAGCAGTGAATTTCTTGTCGGCAGTCGAAGGTTAATGCAGTTGTGCAGCATTAGTTCCTGGGGGTTCTGGGGCGCTGGCTTTGATGCAAAGTAGGCACGGGAGCCAACAATTGCCATTGTCAGATCAGGAGCAATTCGAGTAGCAATCATATCCTGCGCAATTTGATCACCTAGCCGAATTCCGATGTCATACCGGTCTGCCACGATATCGGTAAGTCCGTATGCATTTACGAGCTCGATTTTCAGTTCAGGGTACTCACGTAGCAGCGGCTGAAGACGCGGCCATACATAGGTTTTCGCCGCATGATCTGTCGTTGTAATGCGCACGGTTCCGGCAGCTCGATAGTGCGACGATCGCAATAAGTCGATCTCTGCGTCTATCTCTGCCAGCCTCGGTGCAATGGTGGAAACGAGCTGCTCGCCAGCATCCGTCAATGAAACGCTTCTGGTTGTGCGCGTCAACAACGGCATTCCTATATGTTTTTCAAGTGCCTGCACTGTACGGCTGAGGGCTGACTGCGACACACCTATCTGGGCGGCAGCGCGCGTGAAATTACGCTCTCTCGCAACAGATAAAAATGCCAAGAGGTCGTTAAGATTTTCTTTCATTCATGCTCCACGGCATAAGACCATCCCTATTTTGCCATCTTATCGCATAAATTGGTGAATGCTATAGTGACGAAATTATTGGGACATTTTAGGTGCACATCGGCCTATCCCGAATTTTTTGCAGGAGAAAACTAATGTCGCGAGTTGTTGTTATCGGTGGGAGCGGCCATATCGGCAGCTACCTTATCCCGAAATTAATCGAAGTTGGCCATGAAGTAGTAAACGTTAGCCGTGGTCAAGCAAGTGCTTACTTGAAACATTCAGCTTGGAACCATGTGGAGGAAATGACATTAGACCGAAGCGCTGAGGAACAAGCGGGGCAATTTGGCCTGCGTATTGCGGAACTCCGCCCGGATATCGTCGTTGACCTGATTTCGTTCGACCTTCCTAGCACCAGAATGCTTGTCGAAGCCCTTCGCGACAAGGTTGAACACTTCCTGCACTGCAGCACAATCTGGGTGTACGGCTATAATGCAGCGGTGCCAGCAGAAGAAACGGATCCGCTTAATCCATTCGGCGAGTACGGCATCAACAAGGCGCAGATTGAAACCTGGCTGTTGCGAGAGGCCCGACGAAATGGGTTTCCTGCTACTGTATTCCGCCCCGGCCATATCGTCGGTCCGGGCTGGGCGCCAATCAATCCAAAAGGCCACTTCAACACAGAGATATTTTCCCAGATAACTCGCAACGAAGAGATCGCACTTCCCAATCTCGGTTTAGAAACACTCCATCACGTTCACGCAAGCGATGTAGCACAAATTGTCATGCTAGCCATCGCCAATCGGGCAGTCTCCGTCGGTGAGGCATTCAATGCAGTCTCTTCCAAAGCATTGAACTTACGAGGGTACGCAGAAGCAATGTTTCGCTGGTTCGGATTCGAGCCGAAGATTCGTTTCCAACCGATCATGGAATGGCTGGAAGGCGAGTCGCTGAATGATGCCAAGTTGGCTATGGAGCATATCTCACGTAGTTCGTCGCTATCCATAGAAAAAGCACGTCGGTGCCTCGGCTATCAACCCCATTATACGAGTCTAGCTGCGATACAAGAATCGGTTTCAGCCCTGATCGTTGCAGGCACTGTTCCAGCTCCTAAGAGCTGGGAATCATATTCTAATTTTATAAGAATCTAATAGCATACAAATTTAAGACAATTCAATACTAAGCCAGGACGGTTTGAAAAATATTTATACTATACGAGTACTATTTAAATACTCCATTACAATTCAGCAAAATAAAAATATAGGTTCCTGTAATTGACTATAAGCAGGACAGGCCATTTGCGTAAAACTCAAGTCGATCAGATTTCTTGTACAGAATAGTTAGTCACCTTTGCAAGCAAACTAATTCTGCACAATTAAATCATCAACGGATCCACAAAAATCTCGGTAAAACTTTGCTCAAGAAATGATTGTGGACTGTCTCAAAAGTGCTTTACTAATACATAAACGTAGCGCTAATCCGGCATTACCAATACCCCGACGCTCCACCCATTCCATTGTCATCCTGAATTTCTCAGCCCCGCAGCAATACCATTAATGGTTAAATGTATTGCACGCTGTGTACGCGGATCGGGCTCTTCCCCATTTTCTTGAGCAGAACGGTGACGTTTCAATAATTCGATTTGAAGATAGTTCAGCGGATCAATGTAGGCAAAGCGCTCTTTCAAAGACGCAAGCAAAACCGGATTATCAGCGAGCAGTTCACGCCTGGTCAAAAGATGCAGCATCTTCAATGTGCGCTCGTGTTCAATTCTAATCATGTCGAAAATTTTTTCGCGTAAAAATTTCTTCGGCATCAGCTGCGAATATCGTTCAGCAATGCATAGGTCGGTTTTAGCTAACACCATTTCGACATTGGAAAGCCAGGTACGAAATGCTGGCCATTGTGTTGCCATTTGACGTAAATGTGCCAATCGATCCCCTTGTGACTTCGGCGCATTTGGACAATTATTGTATATATAAGCTTCCACAGCCGATCCGACACCGTACCAGCCAGTCAGCATTAAGCGACATTGCGCCCAAGAAAATCCCCAGGGAATGGCACGTAAGTCTTCTATTCTATGGCCTGTTTTTCTAGAGGTAGGACGCGATCCAATATTTAGTCCCGCGATCTCGTTTATAGGGGTGGCGGTGAAGAAGTACTCGGCAAATCCAGCTGTCTCATACACCAAGCTACGATAGGTTTTCTGAGCGGCATCAGACATGCAGCTCATCGCAGAACCGAAGTGCTTGAGATGCAAATCTTCCACGCTTGCAGTAAAGCTGGCATCACTTAAACTTGCTTCTAGAGTCGCAGCCACCAGCATATCCAAATGCCAGCGGCCAATTTCAGCATCTTTGTATTTACTTTGAATAACCTCCCCTTGTTCTGTGAGCCGAAGCTGACCAGCTACCGTACCTGGAGGCTGAGACAGGATAGCATCAAAACTGGACCCACCGCCACGCCCTACCGAACCACCACGACCATGAAATAAGCGCAATGTAATATTACGTTTCGCAAAAACCTCGACCAACTTGCGCTCGGCCTGGTACAGAGACCAATTCGATGTCAAAAAGCCTCCATCCTTGTTACTATCTGAATAGCCCAACATAACCTCTTGCGTGTTGTTTTGAGCCAACCGCACACGAGCGCTAATTTCGGGCAAATCCAAGAATGCCGACATAATTTCGGGCCCACGCTCTAAATCTAGAATGGTTTCGAAGAGTGGGACTACCATCAACCCCTCTTCATGGTGAGGAGCTTGGTTGCCAGGTTTGATGAGCCCGGCTTCTTTTTGCAACACAAATACTTCTAACAAGTCTGACAATGTTTCAGTGTGAGAAACAATTGTTTGCTGAATTGAATTATTTCCATAGCTTGTGCGCGCTAAAGTAGCAACTCGTAAAATGGCCAACTCGCGAATTGTTTCGTCCGAGTACTTCAGCCAAGGAGATGTTAGAGGTCGCCCTTGCGCGAGCTCTTGCCGCAATAGCTGGACGCGTTCACCCTCATTCAACTCGAAATAATTTAGCAGTTTCCCATCTTGTCGAACGTCAGCTACTGAGAACAATTCAGCTAATACACGTTCATGTACATCAGAACTTTGACGCAAGTCAATAGTTGCCAAATGAAACCCAAATACGTCTACTGCTTGCTGTAAACTGCGCAAGCGCAAACGTACTATTGGGGCAGCACAGTGAGATTCCAAAGATGTGGCAACAATGGCCAGATCGTTAGCCAACTCTTTCGGAGTTTCGTATGGTCTAAATGAGTAGACTGTATCTGGAAATAAATCTTGATCTAATAATTTTTTTTCTGTAGCACTCAATCGAGTATATATAACACGCACGGCACTACGATAAGGTTCATCGCGGGCGTGACTCAATTCATCTTCACCAGCTTCCGCTAATTCAGCCAGAGACGGAGTGACTCTGATGAGCATGCTGGACATTGAAAGCTCGTTACTAAGACCACGTAGTTCTTTGAAATAATAATCAAATATGACGGTAGCTTGATGCTGGAAAGCCTTTTCCAGGCTTTCTGTGTTGACGTTCGGATTACCGTCACGATCTCCAGCAATCCAACTTCCCATGCGCAAGAATGGTGGCAAAAGACGAGGAGTTGGCGAAAACGGTGTGACTGATTCGTCCGACAACAATTTACTGAGATCAAGATACATACTTGGTATCACTGATAAAAAAGTACTACGATAGTACGATAGCGCGTTCTCAATTTCATCGTCGACTGTCATTTTCGTGAAACGCAAAATTCGAGTCTGCCACAACGATGCAACACGCCCTAATAATAAAAAGTCCAAATCAGCGCGCTCTTTATCACACATTGGAGCGTCACGTTGAATTAGCGAATCAGCAATCTCACGATGGAGATCCAAAGTACTTTTGCGTTGTACTTCAGTTGGATGTGCTGTCAGCACTGGCATGACATGCGACCCGGCTAAAAGCTCGCTAATTTTGGAAGGACAAGTTCCATGTTTCTTCAGTACCTCGAAAGCAGCTCGCAAACTACCTCTCGCAGCGGTAGAACTCGACAAGGAATGTTGTCGACGAGCACGATTCTGTTCACGATCTTCGGCTATATTCGACAACTGTAGGAAATAGCTAAATGCCCTTGCGACAGAATTGGGATCATCGCCTTGTAAATTCTGAACGTAATTTCTCAACAATTCGCTGTCCACTGCTTTACCTTCCCGACGATACTTCAGAGCGGCGCGGCGCAGTGTTTCTATAGTATCGTAGACTCGTTTTCCTTCAGTGGCTTTTATGACTTGGCCCAGCATTCTACCTAAAAGGCGAATATCACTGCGAAGAGATGCTGAAGGCTCGGGCTGGAGACGGATTAGTTCCATTATTAAATGATTTCTCAGTTTGGCCGCAGGCAAATAACCCCTAACAAATTGGAAGTTTTAATCACGAAATAATGTTCATTGTGAATTTATTTCCAATTTGAACCCTCAAATGAGGGGTTTTCTTAAATTAGTAAGGGTTAAAAAAATCTGCCGGGAAAGGACAATGGGGGCGATCTGCATCGCATACCTCTTCATTTAGAAGGCAAGTGAAATTAGCATTTTCTATCATTTTTTAATCTATGAAATAAAGCTGGCATTAATGCCAGCCTTTACTGCGAATGCTACCTCACTCCACTTTGGCGGAGACTATGCGCTTTAAACCGACACAGCCTCCCCTTTCTCAAATTGTTCGTTCGGGAAATATTTCCTCAAGCGGTCGTCTGCTGTACGTGCATGCGCTTCCATACCCTCCAAGCGGGAAATACGTGCGGTTACCTCACCGATTTGCCTAGCAGCTTCTCGAGACATGCGCTGCCAGGTCAAAGTTTTAACAAACTTATGAACTGAAAGACCGCCGGAATAGCGGGCGGCCCCTTTCGTGGGTAGTACATGATTAGGACCACTTGTTTTATCGCCAAATGCAACTGTTGTCTCTTCACCCAAAAATAGAGAGCCGTAGCAAGTTAGGTTCTCCAGCCACCATTCCAAGTCTTCTGCCTGAACTTCCAGATGTTCAGAAGCATATCGATCAGATACTTCAACTACTTCTTCTCGAGTGTCGCAAACGATAACCTCACCATAGTCACGCCATGCTGTTGCGGCTGCATCTCTCGCCGTTGGTGGCAACGCTTCAATTAAACGTGGTACCAAAGCCATTACCTCTTCGGCTAAAGACTTAGACGTTGTAAAAAGCCACGCAGGCGATTCGTGACCATGCTCGGCTTGCCCCACCAGATCACTTGCAACTATTTCCGGATCAGCACTCGCATCAGCGATCACAGCTACTTCAGATGGCCCAGCAAATACGTCAATCCCAACTTTTCCGAACAAGGCACGCTTCGCTTCAGCTACGAATTTGTTACCAGGACCGACCACTACATCGGCCGGCTTTCCCGTAAATAAGCCATAGGCCATTGAAGCGATCGCCTGAACACCGCCCAGAGTCATTATTACATCAGCGCCTGCGGCTTTAAACCCGTACAGTACATATGGATGGATACCTCCTCCCTTGAATGGACTCGAACATGCAATAACTGTTTTGACACCTGCCGCTTTTGCCGTGGCAACCCCCATATACGCTGATGCGATATGTGCATAACGACCTGCTGGAGCGTAACACCCAACAACGTTGACCGGAATGACTCGCTGCCCGGCAATTACACCAGGATGCAGCTCTACTGAAAAATCTTCAATGGAACGTCGTTGCGCTAATGCGAACTCGTGAACTTGTTTCACTGCAAAGTCAATGTCATTACGAATGTGCTGCGGGACTTCGTTTGCTCGCCGGTCAATCTCCGCTCGAGGGACGATAATTTCTCCGGTCCAGCGATCTAGCTTTTCTGCATATTCTCGCACAGCAGACTCGCCCCTTGCCTCGATCTCTGCCAACATTTCAGTAACGACTCGCTGAGCTGTAGCAGTTTCTGTCTCCGGTGTTTTTGATGCTTTTTTTAAATATGACACTGTCATTGTTTTCTCCTAGGTCAATCGTTTTCACTAGCTCGAAATGTAAGCGCTTGCATTTTCGAGCTAAAAAATAAGCCAGGATTATGATTCCGGCTAGTTGTTTCAATATTAAGCACTTATATGTATATATTAAGAGTTATTTTGATACGTTTGCACTAGGGTTAATACTTAGCAGCGGCATTTTTTTGTGTCATATGTAAGGGCTTGCTCGTACAATTACTACTGCTAATTGGAGAACAACACTTCTCATGAGTTCCGAACGACCAAGAATCGCCGATGTGGCGGCATTAGCCGGCGTATCCACTGCTACCGTCTCACGTGCACTTTCAAATCCTGAGAAAGTAAAAGCGCCAACACGGGAACGAATTATGCACGCTGTCACTCGTCTAGGTTATGTACCAGATGGAGCAGCACGTGCATTAGCACTCGGTCACGCAAGAATGGTTGGGGCAGTAGTTCCTACACTGGATAACGCGATCTTCGCACGCGCGGTGCAGGGCATGCAAAGCACCCTGCAAGAATCGAATTATCAATTACTTATAGCAGCGCATGAATATAGCCTCACTGCAGAAACCCACGCGATTCGTGCTCTTCTAGAGCGATCTATTGATGCATTGGTACTCGTTGGCTGCGACCATTCGTTTGAAACATGGGAACTAATCAACACTACCCGTGTGCCAGTTCTTGTTACGTGGACCAACGTCAAGACAACAGAAAGAATTCTCTCGATACCCGCTCCACATATAGGCTTCGACAATCGTCTTGTCGGTAAGCTCGCTGCTGAGCACTTACTTAAGCTTGGACATAAAAATTTAGGCATGGTTTCTGGCTTTACTCGACACAACGATCGAGCACGACATCGGGTCGAGGGATTTCGCACAGCCCTAGTCGACGCAGGAGTTCGGTTGCCAGATGACTACGTAATTGAGCAACCATTCGGGTTTGATGGAGGGCGCTCAGGCCTCAACCAATTAATGCAAATGCGTCCCCGGCCTACTGCCATTTTTTGTGGTAACGATGTACTTGCGCTCGGCGCACTATTTGAAGCACAATCTCTGCAAATCGATGTGCCACAAGAATTATCAATTGTGGGTTGCGATAATCTCCCTATTTCTTCGCAAATTACACCTAAACTTTCCACTGTGCTGTTGCCAACCTATGATCTAGGACAACAAGTCGCACAAAGCTTACTCAATTGGTTTTCAACTAATCGTCCGCCGACAGACCGTTGCCTGCCCATTGAACTTGTAGTACGTGAGACGAGCCTTCCTCCTGTCAGTGAGTCTGCCAAATCTAGATATAAAAATAATGCAAGAGACGAGTAAATCAAGGATTCACGCCTTTAGCATAAACTATTTCATAACAGCAAGAGTGATCCCTTCCTATTAATTTTTTTCCGTTGAAAATCTCTAATAGCCCGACTAATTACTTCGCATCGGGCTAATTAGCTGTCAGTACTCTAATTGTTAATTAGCACGTGCTCGGACCAGAAAGGTTCGCGCCGAAGGCCTTCTTAACGTTAGCACAGCCAAAATACCGAGCATTTCACAGACAATGAATAGTACTGACACAGGCCATGTCCCGTATTGAGGAACGACGGCGGTTGCGAAAATTGGCACCAGTCCACCGAAAATTGTGGAGGCCTGGCTTCCAAATGAAATGCCGGTATACCGAAGCTGTCCTGGGAATGTTTCTGAAAAGAAAACAGGCAAGACAGCAAAAGTGCACCAAAGCGGAGCGGCCACCAAAAACATAGCAAACCACAAGTTTAGAACGTTGGTGGTGTCTGCTAACCAAAACACTGGAAACGCAACTAGAGCCATACATATACATCCAGCATATAGAATCGGTTCCGTTCCGATCCGGTCGGATAGTTTTCCGATAAAAATAATGATCGCGCTCATAATCGCATTAGTAACCACCATCCCCATAAGCACTTGCGTCTGATCCATATGCAAAATCGTTTTTGCGTAATAGGCTAAAAAAACCCATGCAATATAAAAGGGAACGGTAGAGGACGCTAAATAGACCAACGCCGTGCAAACAAGCTCCTTTGAGTGGTTTTTAAATAATTCAACAATGGGAAATTCAACAATTTCACCATGCTCTACTAATTCTTGAAAGACAGGTGTCTCTGCCGTACGAAATCTAATATAAAATCCGCAAAAAAATAACAAAATACTCACGAGGAAGGGAATTCTCCAGCCCCACGCTGTGAAGGTCTCTTCACCTAAAAGAGAAGAAGAATAGTAAAACATTAAGGCACCTAGAGCTAAACCAGCCGGACAGCCGATTTGCACAATACTCCCGTAAAACCCTTTAGTGCGCTTTGGAGCATATTCCACGGCCATCAGTACAGCACCGCCCCACTCACCACCCATCGCCACTCCCTGAACAAAGCGGCAAAGAACCAAAAGTATAGGCGCCCAAATACCGACACTACTGTAAGTAGGTAGCAATCCGATGAGAAACGTTGAGCCGCCCATCATCGTCAAGGTAGTGATCAGCATTTTTTTTCGACCGATCCTATCTCCAAAATGACCAAATATTACGCTACCCAAAGGCCGCGCAAGAAACCCCACAGCGAGTGTCCCGAAGGACGCAAGCGTGCCAACCAAAGGGGAATAGGAAGGAAAAAACAGTTGACCAAAAACGAGAGCGGCAACTGTAACTATCCCCTAAAATAATACAGCTGAAGCGTAGAATTTTTCTTACACTAAGAAAAAAGGATTTTTACGATGAGCAAACGGATGACAGAAAGCCAAATTGTGGCGATGTTGAAAGAAGCGGAAGCTGGGATACCGATTAAAGAGCTGTGCCGCAAGCATCATGTAGGTAACTCCACATTTTATAAATGGCGAGCCAAATATGGCGGCATGGAGCTCTCCGACGTAAAACGACTCAAAGAGCTCGAGGAGGAGAATCGTCGCTTAAAGCAGATGTATGCTGATTTAAGTTTGAAGTCTCAGTTGCAGGAAGAAATCATAAAAAAGCTGTAGTGCCTGTTGCGACGCGTAAAGACTGGGCAAAAGCGCTACAGGCACAGCATGACATCAGCGTTGTTTTAAGCTGCATGATTACGGGGATGAGTCGCACCGCGTTTTACTATCAGCCTAAACGTTGTGATGATAGCGAGGTAATTACAGTGCTAAACACGCTGGTTGAAAGACATCAACGTTGGGGGTTCCCCAAGTGTTTTAAGCGCATACGCGCTTTAGGTTACCGCTGGAATCATAAGCGTGTACAGCGTGTTTATAATGCATTGCGACTCAACATAAAGACAAAGCGCAAGCAACGCGTGCCTGCTCGCCAACCCGAACCACTCGTCGTACCTAAAAGTACGGGTCAGTGTTGGTCGATGGATTTTATGTCGGACCGCTTAGAAAATAACGTGCGATTTCGTACATTTAATGTGATTGACGATTGCAATCGCGAGTTGCTAGGAATCGATATTGGCACGGGCTTGCCGTCTGCTCGTGTCACCCGTTACCTAGATGGGCTGGCCTCTTGGCACGGCTACCCACGTAGAGTTCGTGTCGATAATGGCCCCGAGTTCACCTCCGCGGAGTTCGTTCAGTGGGCACATCAACATGGCGTTTATATTGATTATACGCAGCCCGGTTGCCCCTATCAAAACGCCTATATTGAGCGCTTCAATCGTACGTACCGCCAAGAGGTATTAGATTTATATCTTTTTACGTCGTTGAAGCAAGTTCAACACATCACGGAACACTGGACAACGATTTACAACACCGAAAGACCGCACGATTCACTCAATGACATGACACCCATTGACTATAAATTAACATTATAAATTCTATGTGTGTGGTGTATTAAAGATGGGGTATTTACACAATTCGTCCACATGCTGTTCAATTAGTCGGCCAAGTTCTCGCAACAGTTCTCCGCGTTTTGCAGGAAGATAGTCTGTCCAGGGTGAACTATCAAAGGCTATGCTCGCCGACTCCACCGCATCTTCCACCTGCGCGGCCGACGCGATTGGACATTTTGCCCAAATAGAAGCATCATATGGACTAATACAATCAAAATATCTACCGGAGTCTGGCGCATGCCAGATTCCGTTAATGAATAACTCGTAATTTTTCATTTGCACTACACCTTTTCATGAGTCGCTACTCTCGCGCTAGACGTAGAGTTCGACATTATATTGTCGAGCATCGGAGATACCCGCCGACCTTTTACTAGCACCTCACGAGAAAACCACAACAGATTTCCCTGTCTTCTGTTCGTCGAAAAGTCTATACGCTTCGTCTACCTGCTCCAATTTCCATGTGTGGGTAAAAAGCCGTTCGACCTCCACTTTATGTTTGGACACAAATTCCGCACACTCTACCTGCCACGATTTTGAGAAAGTCCAAGAGCCATAGACCCTCAGTTGTTTTCTGACTAGGTGCTCAGTAACATCGACGGGAACAGTCCCCCCCATTCCAACGAAAGCCACTTTTCCCCATACTGATGCACACCGTAACGCATCGACTCCCCCTTTATCGGAACCTGAGGTATCTATTACATACGGCACGCCTCTGCCTTGAGTCAATTCCCGGATCGCCTGAAGCGCATCGTTTTTACTAGTATCAATAGTGATTGAGGCG
This sequence comes from Advenella sp. S44, assembly GCF_002810445.1. Taxonomy (GTDB): domain Bacteria; phylum Pseudomonadota; class Gammaproteobacteria; order Burkholderiales; family Burkholderiaceae_B; genus Advenella. The sequence continues at coordinate 263,817 of NZ_NEXS01000009.1, forward strand.
CCAAGATTCTTAGCCTCATGCAGCCGACTTGCATTAACATCCAATGCAATGATTTCTCCTCCCATCGCTTTTGCAAACTGTGTGACCGCAAGACCTACAGGCCCTTGACCGACCACCAGAATGGCTTCACGATTAGAATAATCTATTTTCTTTAATGCCCCCCAGGCTGTCCCAGAACCACATGAAATTGCAGCGCCAACCTCATACGAAAGATCATCTGGTAGCTCAATCAAAGTATCAGCGGGCACTTTTAAATACTTGGCGTGTCCACCATGCGCAGTTAACCCATAGCTCGCCTCTTTGTCGCGGCATAATTGTGTCCAGCCGGTCATGCAATCAGTGCAACACCCACATCCCTTATAATGATGGACCATGACCCGAGCACCTATTCGCGCGACATGGCTGTTAACAGCGCATCCCTTGGCGACTACTACACCGCATGGTTCATGGCCTGCGATAATTGGTCCTGGTGGCAATTTTCCCTTGAATGTCCCCCTAAATGACTTGAGATCACTTCCGCATATACCCGATGCCTTCATCTCTAAAACAACTTCGTTATCCTCTGGTGTCGGATCTACGAACTCCATCAACTGAACGGTGCGATCACCTGGAAATACAGCACCCAACATAATTTAGCCCCTTGTGTCGAAAACTTAATAATATTGCTTTCTACTTTGGCCAGTATGCTATTCTTTCTGGATCTATACTAAATTAGCATAGGTGTTTACTCTAATGATTAAACTTAAACAACTCGAATTTTTCCGAGCCGTAATGCTTTATGGATCCATAAACCGAGCATCCCACTATTTGTGTGTAAGCCAGCCCGTAGTGAGTAGAACCATTAGTCAATTCGAGAACAATATTGGCCTCCAATTATTTGAACGACGGACTTCCCATCTAGTTCCAACGGAGAATGCTTATATATTGAACAGGTATTGTGAAGAAATTTTTGAATCAACAAACCGGTTGGATACCGTCATTAAACTGCTTCAAGGCAAAAAAGTTGATCATTTGAAATTTGGTGCATCGCCTGCGCTTTCCAATACTTTCCTCCCAAAAATACTGGCAAAATACGATAGAAATACCTGTATCCATTTTGAATCGTGTATGCTTAGAGATATAGCGCCCAATGTGGAGTCTGGGATGTTTGAGTTTGGGCTGACTATTTGGCCTATTGTTTCCGACAGAATAATTTGCACGCCTATTGCAGAAAGCCGGTTCGTTTTTTTATGCCACAAAACAAATCCCCTGAGTCAGCTTAATAAAATTCGCTTTGATGATTTCGTCGATCAGGAGTTTATCTTTACCAATAGAAATAATCCAATCGGTAATTATATAGATCGAAAGGCCCAAGAAATGGGAGTCCAGTTTGACAAGTATATTGAAGTTGATAGATCAGAGATCGTCTGCGCTATCATCAATTCTGGACGTGGCGTTTCTATAATAAACTCTCACGGCTTTGATACTGATCAATGGCGAAATACACGTTCGATTGAACTGGATAATTCGATATATACAAACATTTATTTAATAACTCAGAAATTTGGCACCGCCAGCTCTCCTGCTGATCAGTTTATAAGTTTTATAAGAAAGGAAATAGCTTCTTCTGAAATTATCTGACGAAGTACTTTTGAATTTTTCCCACGTGATTTCAACGTCTCCAATAGCGCATCAGTCACAATCTCATACAGACGGAAAACTTCGTCACAGGGTTCAGGCCCTAACCCTTTTATTCCGGCTCGAAGGCTTCAAAGCCAAGCCAATTGGCCTCTTTAACGGAGACCTTCCCAACGACGCTGTTCTAGCATATATTATTCAGCAATAGTCGGAGCCCGCTGAATTATAAAAGAAACTCCAAAACCATGCCTAACCATGAGTTTTATCGCTTCACGAGAATCTACTTCCATAGCATCTCGCAAAGCTATTCCACGTTGGATCAAATGCTCGTCAATATCTCTAGATACCAAAATTTTCGACTATAACAAGCATCAGAAATCTCAGCTAATAACGTCACATCGCTACGACCACGACCAAGGGGTCGTGGGTTCAAATCCTGCCGGGCGCGCCACATTACTTAGGGTCTCCATATGGAGGCCTTTTGTTTTTGTGCCTTCTGTTTTTGTCTTATAAGAACGTCGTCTTCCTATTAAACGTTCTGGCTCTACGCCAAAATTGGTGTATCAGTAGTCACCAAATTCGATTCATCCCTGCCTGCTCTACCCGATAATCGGGGCTCTATCTCATAATCGGGCATAGCATTCACCAGACCCGACTCCACCCTGCATTCCGACCGCCATGGGCCAAGACCCTCAACCGGTCATTCTCAACACTTCCAAACTCTCACGCTTGGCACGAGCGCATCTCCATTTAAATATGGACGCCTTGCCGGTTCGACTCTCGCACTACCTTTCGTTCCCCGCTGGGATGGCCATTAAAGATATACGGGCCAATCTGAAACACCAATCCATCCAAACAAGAACCAGTGCATCCAAAGTACCAGCGCGCCAGAACATCTCTTGCATGACTAAATGGTAAGAAAACGCTAAGTTGCTGCGCTGGCTGCCCAAAGACATAATTGTGGGCTCGAAGCTTCGTGCATTGAACCGAAGCTGTATTAAACAATTTCCAAGGAGACAACTGCATGCGTCGAGTCGATTACCGAGACTTGATCGGGGGGATATTGATCACAACTGCCGGTGCCGGGGCTACGTACCATTCATTGACCGCTTTCTCTGTAGGCACGGCGGCCCGGATGGGACCAGGTTACTTCCCCGCCCTCGTCGGTGGCCTGTTAATGCTTTGCGGAATCCTGATAATGATTCCTGCACTGCTGCGTGAAGGACCCATGCCGACCTTCGAATGGAGGCCTTTGTTCTGGATCAGTCTTTCGATGCTTGCATTCGCGTTGCTGGTTCTTCCGTTCGGTCTGGTGCCCGCGATCATCGCGCAAACAATCCTGGCGGGCATCTCGGATTGCAAACTGTCTTGGCGAGGCTCGCTGCTCCTGGCCGGGGCTCTCTCTGTCGGAGCGACCCTGGTATTCAAATTTGGCCTGGGTGTCATCCTTCCGACGTTCGCCTGGCCTTGGTAGGAGAAGATAAAGATGGAAATACTTGACAACATCATGCTCGGTCTGACGACCGCGCTCGATTGGAACAATCTTCTCTGGTGCCTCGTCGGCGTATCGCTCGGCACATTGATCGGCGTCATCCCCGGGGTTGGTACCCTGGCAACAATGTCGTTGCTGTTTCCGATCACCTACGTCCTGGAACCGACCGCCGCGCTGATCATGCTGGCCGGCATTTGGTATGGCAGCACCTACGGCGGATCGACAGCCTCGATTCTGTTGAATCTTCCCGGAACGCCGGCCAACGCTGTGACCTGTCTTGACGGGTTTCCGATGGCCAAACAGGGGCGGGCTGGCGTCGCGCTACTGATGACGACGGTTGCCTCCTTCTTCGGGGCCAGCGTCGGCATTCTTATGATGATGCTGTTCTCTCCACTGCTGGCAGAGGTCGCGTTCAAATTCGGTCCCGCAGAGTACTTCTCAATGATGGTGCTGGGCCTGGTGTCGGCCTCTGTCGTGTCATCTGGTTCGGCTCTCAAAGGCATCACGATGGTCGTGGGCGGTGTGCTGCTGGGCATGGTCGGCACCGACGTCAATTCCGGCGTGGCGCGCTTCGATCTGGGCTTCCCCGAACTGCAGGACGGGGTGCAGATCGTCGCACTTGCCATGGGCCTGTTTGGCGTCACCGAGATCATCGCCAGTATCAATCACGTGAAGGCGGCCGACCGCAAGATCGACGTATCCATGAAGGCCATGCTGCCGACTCGTGATGAGATGAAGCGCTCCTGGGGACCAATGGCCCGTGGATCAGGCCTGGGGTCGTTCTTCGGCGTGTTGCCTGGCGTAGGTCCCACCGTCGCCGCCTTCATGGCCTATGCGCTGGAGAAACGGACCTCGAAGACTCCCGAGCGCTTCGGCAAAGGCGCGATCGAAGGCCTGATGGCCCCGGAGGCAGCCAACAACGCATCAGACCAGGCGTCCTTTATTCCGACGATGACACTTGGCATTCCCGGCAGTGTAACGATGGCTTTGATCATTGGTGCGCTGATGATTCACGGCATCCAGCCCGGACCGCAAATGCTGACCGAGCAGCCCGACATGTTCTGGGGTCTGGTAATGAGTTTCTGGATCGGCAATATCGTCCTGGTGATCCTGAACGTGCCGATGATCGGTTTGTGGATCCGTGTGTTAACGATCCCTTATCACATCCTCTACCCGGCGATCGTGATGTTCATCTGCATCGGCACCTATTCGGTCAACAACAACGTCTTCGATGTCTATGCTGTTCTGGTGTTCGGCATTGGCGGCTACGTACTGCGCGTGCTCGACTTCCAGCCTGCGCCGCTGCTGCTTGGCTACGTATTGGGCCCGATGCTGGAAGAAAACTTCCGGCGCGCCATGCTACTCTCGCGCGGTAGTATGCAGACGTTCATTGAGCGTCCGATCAGTATGTGGGTGCTGCTCCTGACCGCAGCCTTGCTGGTTTGGGGCTTCTGGAGTAGCCTGCGCCACCGGTCAGCCGTGCCCCAGGCCGACTCGTCTGAGTCGACGTGATCCACGCTGACGTTTTGTAAAAGATGGCCGACACAAGTCGGCCATCGCTTTTTGTGCAGACCGCATAGCCTATGCGAAGGTCATTCGACGATGCGCAAACACACTCGATAACAGCCAAGCCGCTTAAAATACTCACTAACCTCTTCCTGTGCGCTGTGACGCTGTTCTTGAACTTTGAGCGCTTGGCTCTGCTGCCTTTCAGCTTCCAATTCATGCGCCAATAAGCAGCACACACTGGGCGCATCCGTCGTTTGCCCGCAATCATGGTAGGTCATTGACGCATGTATCAGGTTCTGGCCTTTTAAACCAGATAAGTGGCGTTGTCCTATCGATGGCCGCAGCGTATTGCTTGACGCCTGGCCGCAAGTATTTTCAGCAGCCCATCCAATCGTTATAGATAATCATCCGGAGGCGACCAGTAATATTGGAACCGTCACGGCGCGCAATTGGCCGGCAAACGGCCATACTTATACCGAGACTCACGGATCCACAGATAGGTGGCGCTCAGATAAGATCAGGATTCTGATTATCGGATTGTTGGCGGCGTCAGCCACCGTGTTGCGGATCACTGCTCTAGCCATCCATATGGCGTTAACTGTGAGCTGGATCACGCGGCAATGTTACGGTGACCCGCAAGCCTGGCTGCGCGTTAGAAAAAGAAAGGCTTCCGCCATGCAAGCCGACAATGCTCATTACGCTGGTCAGACCTAAACCGTGGCCTTCCGAGGACGGGTCCGATCGATAAAAATGCTTGCCCAGGTGCTCATACTCGGTGGCGGGCAGCCCCGGCCCATCGTCCTCGATATTAATGAGTGCGGTACGATCCTGCTTGACTACGTCAACTACGACCCGATTACTGGCATACTTAAGCGCGTTGTCCAGCAGATTGGCCAATGCGCTGGCAAGCAAATTAACATCGCCGTCAACACTCACATGATCCAGGTTCGCACAGGATAACGTTATCCCTTTTTCTTCCGCGAACGCCTCATGCATCTGCACCACGTCAGTGACGATTACGTCCAAGCCGCAGGGCTTGAATGAACGACGTTGTATACCCGCTTCCATCTCTGCAATTTGCAAAAGTTTTTCCAGCAACACATTAAGGCGTTCGATGCCTTCTATTGCGTGTTGGTTGGCCTCTAGCGCTTCTGCCATGGATACGCCCGGCTGCTGCGCCTCTTGCAAGGCACCCACAATGCGGGTCAGCGGAGTGCGCAGATTATGAGCAATGGTATCCGAAATGTGCCTGGCGCTCTTCATCAACAGTTCGATCCGGTCTAGCATCGTGTTGATGTCATGATTGAGCAGTGTGAACTCATCTTCGCCTGTCGGTGCCGAGACACGTTTAGAAAGTTTGCCGGCGCCAATTTGTTGCGTCGTCCGTCGAATGTGGCTAACTCGGTATGCCAGTTCTCTTCTAAACAGATAGGTTCCAAGAAACACCATAAGCCCTGCCAAAATAATGGCTGCTAACGTCGCTTGGCCGACTAATGCGGTGATGTCGCCTATCTCTCTTGAGTCTTGTCCGACGACCAATACTTCACCGTCAGACAAAGTCTGGATTTGTAGCTGGCCGCGCGTCGGAACGCCTTCTTGAACAACCTCAGCGTCAAAGATTGATGTAGAGCTTGAATCCAATTGCGGAAACGGTGCAAGGTTTCCGGCCAGCTTGCGGCCATCCTTATCAAGAAGCAAATAGATTTCTCTGTCGGAGTCGATTCGATCCGACAGCGTCAGTTCAATGGCAGATATAAGCGCATCACGGCCGCCGTCCTCAAAGGCAGCGACCAGACGTTGCCCTGTCGCTGTTATTTGTCTGGTGTACTCGGTGCGTAATGCGCCAATGAATTGAACGTAGATGAATACGATCAATATTGAAGTTGTTGCAATTGCCAGCAAGCCGTAATTTAACGTAAGGCGAAACGAAATGGAGTTCCACAGCCGCCTGAACTGATGGGTCATTCTTCTTCAGACCCCGCATTGGCGCCCTGCCGATCAGAAAGGGTGTATCCCACACCGCGTATCGTATGAATCAGAGGGGTAGACGAAATGAAATCAATCTTGCGGCGCAGTCTGCTAACCTGAACATCAATCACATTGGACTGCGGGTCAAAGCTGTACCCCCAAATCGTTTCAAGCAGCATCGTTCGCGTCACAATTCTGTGAACGTTCAGCATGAGATAAAGCAATAAACGAAATTCTTGCGGCTGCAAGGAAATCGTTCGTTCAGCGCGTTGTACTTTCTGCGTAGCGACATTAATCGTCAGATCCGCAATCCGGAGTTGTTTCACTTGCAGATCGGGCCGCGTTCGCCTGACCAAGGCATCCATTCGAGCGACCAGTTCAGAAAAGGAGAAAGGTTTGACCAGATAGTCATCACCACCGGCTTTTAAACCGTCTACCCGATCATCAACAGCCGACAGTGCACTTAGCACCAAAACAGGCGTTTTTTTGCCTACTACCCGCAGCGCGGACAGGATTGAAAGGCCATCGACATGATTGGGCAATATCCGATCCAAAATGATAATGTCCCATTTGTCCTTCATCGCATTTTCAAGTCCGCTGGCACCATCCCGGCTGACGCAAACCAAATGCCCAAGCTCAGTCAGGCCGTTGGCAAGATAACGAGCGTTATCCCGATCATCCTCAATAATAAGACATTGCCACATATCTGTTTCCAAGCGAAAAGTGTGAGGCCAAAGCCCCTTGAAGATTAGCAAAGCACTTCTTAGGTCTCATGTCCTTTCCATGCAGCTATCGTAGACCATATCACCAAGCGGCAAGAGACTCAAGAAGTGCTTGGCACGGCGATCATGTTTGCTGGCCGGCTTATCTTGGGTAAGCGCCTGACATATTCCCGGGTCTTACAATAACCAAGCGCAGTGTTGCGGTAATACGCAGTGCAACATGGAACAGTACAGGCCGCTTGCAGGCCACGAACAACGACACGAGCGGTCGGAGGCACCGCAACATCGCGTGGGCATATAGGCGCCGACAATCTTGCCAAATAGTAAGGTTATCGTAATGCGTGCCAGGCCGGTTTTGACTAAGATGCCGCAAACAACCGTAATGGTTATTTTCTTGCATCGGGAAGGTGACGCAATGAGACATGCTATAAAATGGCCGTTGCACCTCTTCAGGAGTCGCCAGAATGTCCGTTCAAACAGTTAGCCGATGCGCCGTTGTGTTGTCTCTCGCCGTTTTTATTGCAGGCTGCGGCTCAGGCGCCAAAAAACCCCCGGTCGCTGCCGCTCGCAGCGACGATTGCAAATGGTACCGCATTAGCTGTCTGTATGAAGGCGCATACGAGCCGGACGAGCGGGACTATGCAGAACAAGAGGCAAAACGCTTGAATCAGGCCGAGTCTCTCAGGCTGGTTCACAGCTCCAGATGGTGATCGCAGTATGACCGTCCGCGCTGCCCGGCCCTGCTCACACTGTTTCGGTAATGCGAATCGACAACGACCTCGCATATGCAATTCTCAGGATATTCAAATTGAAACTGCGCTGTATCAGGCATTTTGCCGAGCTAGCCGAAACGCTGAACTTTCACAATACGGCAGTACTGTCGCTGGCTGAGAGCAATTTTCCCTGGCGCTATCGGTGATGGAAAACATATACCGCTATTGCATCATCTACAAACGGCTTGATAGCGAATCAGCAGTCAAGCGCATTGGGTTTGGCTCGGTGTACCGACAGGAAACCGAATCCATGGCCACACCCAAATATAGGGCGCGGGCCTCGCATACGCTGGTTCTGGCATGAGCTACAGAAAACCGCCCATGAACCTTACTCTGCGCCAAATGAAAGCTTTCGCAGCATTGGCAACCTTACGTAACTTCACTCGCGCTGCAGAGCACTGCAGTATTACTCAATCTGCTTTCAGTGCGCTTATTGTAAACCTGGAAAGTGGGCTGAACGCCAAGCTGTTCTCAAGAAATACGCGCAACGTGGAGCTTACCGCCGAAGGTGAGGTTTTTCTCAACATAGTCAATCATCTCATTCCGGAAACCGAGCGTGCCTTATCGGAAATGCAGGACCATGTATCCCGACGCAAGGGCCGGGTAGCCATCGCGGCGTTACCTACCATATTTTCGTCGCTACTCCCGGACATTATCGCTACTTTTCTCAAAGATAATCCGGGTATAGCGCTATTTGTAGAAGATGTGCCGAATACGGCCTGTGTAGAGCTTGTTCGTAATCGCAAAGTAGATTTCGCACTGTGTGCGTCAGCAGAACCCGGAACAGACCTCCTATTGGAAAAACTGGCATCGGACACATTTTACTTTGTCTGCCAACCGGTCCATCCGCTGGCACACCGCAAGCGCCTTTCTGTTGCTGATATTCTTCCCTATTCGATCGTCGTCTTTGAAAAGGCCAGCAGTATCCGCCAGCATCTGGATGCTTCCGTATATCCAAAACAGTGGATAAAAGTGCTTCAGGTCAATAACCTGTCAACTGCCGCCGGTCTAGTGGCTGCAGGTATCGGACCCACCATTGTCCCGGTACTCGGATTATGTCAATTCAATCTGAAAAGGCTTCTTGCCATTCCAGTCATGCTGCCTATTAACGAGCGCGATATTTGTCTGTTGCGTAGAAAGGATGCGACCGAATCCATTGCAGCACAGGAACTGATCCGCCTGTTGAGAAACCGACTGCCCGAGGAGGTCGCACTGCTTACTTCACGTCAGCCGACCTGGAAATAACGACTGCGGCTTGTAGAAACACCGATATACTTTTCCGACCAAATAAATAACCTCTTTTGATTATGCTGATTTATCGATTAATTTACAAAAATAATCCATATATCAGCTAGCTCAAGCGCGCTAGACTACATAAAACAATCTTAAAAATCCAGCGCCACATCGAAAGGAGATCTATCTATGAAGCAAGTTGTAAGACTGATTCGAGCGGTCGTTTTTGTCGTTTTATCGGCAGGCACCGCAAATGTATTGGCTAAAGATTACCCCAGTCAGCCCGTCCGAATTACAGTGGGTATGGCTCCCGGCGGAGCCAACGACACCATCGCGAGGCTGATCTCAGCCGAGCTATCGGAAAAAATGGGTAAAACGTTCGTAGTGGAAAACAAACCAGGTGCCAATAGCACAATCGCTACAAACGAATTGAAGCGGGCAAAACCGGATGGCTACAATTTGATGCTTGTCATTTCGTCACATGTGACCAACACCATGTTGTATAAGAACCTGAATTACAACCTGGCAGATTTCAAACCCGTTTCCATTATTGCCGACACTCCATTTGTATTGGTGGCCAACCCCAAATTCAAGCCTGACACCCTTAAACAATTTATCGATCTGGCAAAGGCCAGTGAGCAACAGATAGACTTTGGGACGCCTGGCCTAGGCTCGACACAACACATTGCCATGGAACTCATGGACCAAATGGCGGGTATAGAAATGAATCATGTCCCGTATAAAGGCGGGGCGCCTGCACAGACTGATTTGCTGGGCGGCGTTATCCCCGTCATCTTTGCCACGCCTACTCAGAGTCTACCATTCATTCAGAAAAAGCAATTGAAGGCAATTGCGGTCACCTCCCGAAAACGCCTCTCGCAGTTTCCCGACGTCCCGACTTTTGATGAAGCAGGACTTCCGGGCTACGAAGCCAATGTCTGGTTTGGAATAATCGCTCCCAAAGATACACCCGACGACATTATTCAGACACTTAATAAGGAGATCAACGACATTGTAAAAAGCGACAAGATAGGCAAGCGTCTTCAGGATCTAGGACTCAATCCTATCGGCAGCACCACCCAGGAGTTCCAGGCTTTGCTTGAAGAGGAACAAACAAAATGGCAGGACGTCATTAAGAAAGCAAACATCCAATTTCAATAACTCGGGCCAACTTTCCCTAACACTATTATCGATTATCAGGAGTGATTTATCTTATGCCAATCATTGAGTCCGTTTCCGTATGTATCGCGCGCGTTCCCTTGGCACAGCCGGTTACTTTTTCCACACGAAAGGTCACAGCGCGTGAATATTGCCTGGTTCGCATCCGGTCGGCAGACGGCGTCGAAGGACTGGGTTATTGTTATGCAGTCAACAGTGCCGGACGCCTTCTCTCAGTGGCAGTCACCGATCTGCTAGCCGCCAGACTCGTCGGCCAGGACTCTCATCGCGTAGAAGGGTTATGGACGGAAATGTACCAGGAAGCATTACTGGTCGGCCGCACCGGTGCCGTTATGCGCGCCCTATCTGCTCTCGACACTGCTCTGTGGGACTTGAATGCCAGATCAGCAAAACTTCCCCTATACCGATATCTTGGTGCGAAAACATTGGAACGTGTGCCAGGTTATGCCAGCGGTGGCTATTATCTACCCGGGAAAACGACCGAGCATTTGGCTCAGGAGATGGCTAATCACGTAGCGGATGGGTTCAGAGCGGTAAAGATCAAAGTCGGCCTCGAAAGCGTAGCAAATGAACGAAAGCGACTTGCGGCGGTGCGCGAAGCGATTGGCGACGATATCCGACTTATGCTCGATGCCAACAATGCCTGGCAAGATCTGCCGACAGCGCTGGAATATATGCGGTGCTTTGAACCGTATAACCCATATTGGATTGAAGAGCCATTTTCTCCCGATGACGTTGATAATCACGTTCGTCTTGCAAAGGCTACACCTGTAACCGTAGCAACCGGCGAGGTTGAAGCCGGCAGATGGCGTTTCAAAGATCTAATCGCTCAGCAGGCCACGACGCTGCTTCAGACAGACGCAACTGTGTGTGGTGGTATAACAGAATGGAAACGAATCGCAGCAACTGCTGCCAGCCATGGGATTATGGTCGAACCCCATGCCTGGCACGACGTACACGTTCATTTGGTGGCCAGCACCCCTAATACAACCTACGTCGAATGGATGCCTGATGACCACATCGTCAACTTTCGCAAGGTCATCGACAAGCAACTGACCGCAGAAAATGGCGACATCTTGTTGCCTAAGGGCGACGGATTAGGCTTTCATTTTGACGATGCAGCCACAGAGCAATATGGTGTGATCTATCCTGGAGAAAAAAGCCAGTGGATAAGCATCACGTAGAGCAACCGGTGCTGCCGGTTGGACTGCTTCTTTCGGAAGCTGTCAATCTAGAATATGGCAAGCATTTCGATGAAATTGCAAAGCGTATCAGAGTACCTTTACTACGATATACGACGAGCGACGTACAGGGAAAAATAGACCGGATCAACGCCGCCTTTTTCTCTCGGGACTTATATGAAGGCAGTTCGCTGCACGAACCAAGTCCCTCATCGAATGCCTTTTTTCGCATCGTGGACAACGCAAGACAACTTACCTGGTTACATGTCTGTTCCTCGGGCCTGGATCTGCCCCAATATCAGGTCGCTATTAAAAGAGGAGTCAGGGTTACGACGTCCAGCGGTGCAACTGCGCAAGCGATTGCACAGACAACGCTTGCGGCCATACTGGCATTATCACGGGGTTTTGGACACTGGCTTCCGGCACAGACGAGAAAAGACTGGGCACCGTTGACAGGAAAAGATTTGCCGGCAGACATCGAGACGCAGCGCGTTATTATCGCCGGCGCAGGCGCGATCGGCCTGACGCTTGGACGCATGCTGTTGGCAATCGGATTCAAGGTAACTATAGTGCGCAGGATTGCTACGCCGATACCACCCTTTGTGAACGTCATTGATTATACTGAGCTCGATCGTGCGTTGGAGCAGTGTAACTGGCTTGTTCTGGCTTTACCTTTGAATGAACAAACACATGGATTGATCGATCAACGGCGTCTTGCATTGATGCCGGCTCATGCACGTATCGTCAATATCGGGCGGGGCGCGCTGATTGATGAATCAGCACTGACGCAGGCGCTGTCGCAGGGTCAGATTGCAGGTGCCTATTTGGATACATTCACGAAAGAGCCGTTGACCACGTCATCTGCGCTCTGGACACTGCCTAACGTATGGATCACGCCCCACAATAGCGCAGCGTCAGCAGGGCATAGCCAGCGTGTTGTCAGGATTTTCGAGCAGGAGTATAAGCGATGGCTTAACGAACAGCGAACCGTTTTTGCGGATTGAACAGGGGAACGGCGGGATACTCGGCCGTTGGCCAAATGCGCCCCCCGACAAGAGATATGATATCGAATTCGTGTGTACTCTCTTAGCCGTTTCCTCACAATGGCATCAATATAGCATGCCCTATCAGCACCATTACAGCCCGCTTGCAGGACCAAAACAGCAGGCGAAAAAGCGCTGAGAGACCACCTTTACGACCCATATCTCAGCGCTACCCTCGCCATGCAGATCGCCCTTAAAGAATTTAAAAGCCCGGCTTAAATCGGTGATTTTCCCGGGCGCTCGACAACCTCAAGGCTCAAGCTTCACCCTGGCCTGCTGCCGGCTCGGGAGCCGTGCCCTGGCGTACCTTTTCTTCAATACGACGCCCGAGGTCAGCGTCAATACGCTTCCAGTAGTCGAAGGCGCGTTCCAGGACCGGACTGCGCACACCACCCAGCAGGCTGCCGGCCACCTGTTCTATCAGCTTGTTGCGCTGCTCATCATTGAAGACTTCGCGAACAAGCGTGCCGGGCTGACCAAAATCGTCATCTTCAGCGTGCAGCGTATAAGCTTGACGAACCATATCGCCATCCGTTTCCCAGCCGTCGTCCACTTTTCCGGTACTGTCGGACCAGTCGCGTCCGGCGCTGTTGGGCGCGTATACGGGCGCGTTGCCGCTGTGCTCATAGGCCATTTGCCCGTCGAACATATAGGTATTGACTGGGACTTTGGGCCGGTTGACCGGCAATTGGTGAAAATTGGTGCCGATCCGATTGCGCTGCGCATCGTTATAGGCAAAGGCGCGTCCGAGCAGCATTTTATCTGGTGACAGGCCGATACCCGGAACCACATTGCCGGGCGAAAAGGCGGCCTGTTCGATTTGAGCAAAAAAGTTCTCGGGATTGCGGTTCAGTGTCATCGTACCGACCTTGATCAGCGGATAGTCCTTGTGCGACCAGGTTTTGGTCAGATCAAATGGATTAAAACGATATTTGCCGGCATCGGCATAAGGCATAACCTGCACTGATAACACCCAGCTTGGATATTCGCCGCGGGCAATGGCATCAAACAGATCGCGCCTGTGGAAGTCGGCGTCTTTACCGGCCATTTCAGAGGCTTCGGCATTACTAAAAAACGCCATACCCTGGTTCGTATGGAAATGATACTTGACCCAGAATTTTTCACCTGCTTCATTGATCCACATGTAGGTATGCGAACCGTAACCGTTCATATGACGCCAGGTACGCGGCAGGCCGCGCTCTCCCATCAGATACGTGACCTGATGCGCAGTTTCAGGATTGCTGGTCCAAAAATCCCACTGCATGTGATTGTCGCGCAGCCCGGAATCGGGCAATCGTTTCTGACTGCGGATAAAGTGCGGGAACTTCATCGGATCGCGCACAAAAAAGATTGGGGTATTGTTGCCGACCAGATCGTAGTTGCCTTCGTCGGTGTAAAACTTCAGGGAAAAACCGCGCACATCGCGCCAGGTATCGGGGCTGCCTGCTTCGCCGGCCACCGTAGAGAAGCGCGCCAGCATTTCAGTCTTACAGCCCTTTTGAAAGACTGCCGCTTTCGTATATGCAGAGACATCTTCCGTCGCTTCGAATTCTCCAAACGCCCCGGCGCCCTTTGCATGGGGCTGACGTTCCGGCACTTTTTCACGGTTAAAGTGTGCCATTTGCTCAAGAAAATGGACATCGTGAAGCAAAATTGGCCCGTTCGGTCCAACTGTCAGAGAGTGACGATCGCTTTGCGCGGGCGCACCAGTGCCTGTGGTCGAGCCGGAATTATTTTTTTTGTCTGATTCTTTCATGGAAAATATCTCCTGTTGCACATATAAAAGCCGAAGCGATCACTGTATTGATCACCTTCGCATCGTTACTATATGCCATTTTCAGCCCAAATTGAACTGGTTGTTATACTCATTTTTCGCCCGACCGGGGCGCAGCACGCAGGCAGCTGTTTCTTAGCGCCCCAGCAATCTGCTCGCAATACCCTTATACTTGGGGTTTACATCGGTCAAATAAATGCTTTCGGCCTCACGCACCCAGCACCCTTCTGATGTTCCGGGCAGTCTGCTGAATGCGCTGGCGAGCCGCCGACTATGTGGCCAGGCATGAAGGAATCGATCACACGCCGGCAAATGGTTAACAAATCATCTGCCGCAGCACAATAGCGAGGAATATGATGGGTCTATTAATCGACGGCAAATGGAAAGACCAGTGGTACGACACAACCGGCAGCGGAGGCCGATTTGTACGCAGCGACGCACAATTTCGCCACTGGATCACAGCAGACGGCAGTCCCGGCGCGAGCGGCGAAGGCGGCTTTCGGGCCGAAGCTGGTCGTTACCACCTATACGTGTCGCTGGCCTGCCCCTGGGCAAATCGCACAATGATTCTGCGGGCCCTCAAAGGTCTTGAAGACAAAATCAGCGTGTCCGTCGTCAACCCGTACATGGGAGACAAGGGCTGGACGTTTGAACCAGACGACGGGGTCGTGGGCGATCCGGTCGGCAACGCTCGCTATATGTACGAAGTTTATCTGAGGGCACAGCCAGACTATAGTGGTCGCGTAACCGTACCAGTCCTGTGGGACCTGGAACGCAACACGATTGTGAACAACGAGTCGGCGGAAATCATCCGCATGCTCAATAGCGCATTTGACGATATAGGCGCAACGCCTGCTGACTTCTCCCCTGCTGCGCTGTTGCCGCAAATCGATAAGATCAACGCGCGAATTTATAACAACGTCAATAACGGCGTGTACAAGGCGGGCTTTGCGACCGATCAGGCAGTCTATGAGAAAGAGGTTACCAGCCTGTTTGCCACACTGGATGAGCTGGAGACCGAACTGGGCCAGCGTCGTTATCTGCTCGGGCCGACAGTGACCGAAGCAGACTGGCGCCTGTTCACCACGCTGATCCGCTTTGATGCGGTGTATCATGGCCACTTCAAATGCAACCTCAGACGTCTGGTGGACTACGAAAACCTGTGGAGCTACACCCGCGAGCTTTACCAATGGCCGGGAGTCGCTTCCACCATTAATTTCGATCATATCAAGCGGCACTACTATCGGAGCCACCATACCATCAATCCGAATGGCATCGTTCCGCTGGGTCCCCTTCTGGACTTGGCAAGGCCGCCAAGCCGCAAGCTGTAAAAACCGCAAGTTGTACCGCCGGCCCCGCCGCTTACTTACGGCGTGCTGGCCGCCGCAGCACTGTGTATGCCACAATCCCTATGGACAGCACCATGGCGGACATCAAAAAGGCAGAGGTAAAAATATCCTGGCCCTGCAGCTTGAAAATATCGTGGGCCTTGCCCGAAATCCACTGCATAAATGAAGCGCCCAGAAACAGTGAGGTGTTAAATAGCGCGATAGCACGGCCCTGCATGTTCTGGGGATAAACCTCCTTGGCGTCGGCCAGCTGCCAGACGGTATTGCCGGCTCCGATCGCAATCATCACGATCGTGCCGATACTGAGCCACAGCTGCTGGCTATACGCCAGGATAATAAAAGCAATGACCAGAACCCAGGGCTGTATGCATAAATACGCGTAACGTTTGCCTGGACCCGGGTCCAGGCGCCCGAACAGCATCGGACTGAACACCGAGATAACAGACAGCAGCAGGGCCAGATTTCCTGCAAAAACCAGGCTTGCGTGATGACGCTCGACCAGTAGTGGCCCCAGCCACAAGCCACGCAGCGTCAGGAACGCAGCATAAATCACGAACACCAGCGACAGAATGCCCGGCGTTTCCCGAATTTGCAGCAAGGCCTTATAGCCCGAAATTGAACGCACTGCCATAAGGGACTTTTGTTTAAGACTGAGCGATGAGGCCTGCAGTCCACCATCCACATGACGAACGCCAAAGTAAATGAGCAGCCAGGTCAGGGAACTTAGAACAGCCAGAATATAAAAGCAGCTACGCCAGCCGAAATGACCGACCAGCCAGGCAGTGGGTGTCGATGTAAAAATCAGGCCCAGACTGCCCGATCCCAACGCAAACGCATACATCATTGAAAACTGCTTGCCCGAAAAATGCCGGGCCATCAAAACAATACATGCCAGAAAGGCAGGCGCACAGCCAAAGCCAATCAGAATCTGTCCCCACTGCAGCATTGCCGGTGACACCGCCATGGCCGAAAGCACCGCGCCCGCTACTGAGAACGGAGAAACAAAGAGAATGGTTTTTCGAATACCAAAGTTGTCGATCAAAATGCCAATGACAACCTGCAGGCAGCCAAATGCAATATGAAAAGAGCCAATTACACCTGCCAGCCTGTCGCTGTCGAGCTTAAATTCGGTGCTCAACGGCACCGAGAGAATACCGCCCACAGTACGATAAGCCTGGCTCAATATAAACCCGGACAACAGAAAATAAAGCATGAGCTTGACTTTATTTATAGAGATCGACTGCGTATTCACCGAATGCCTCTGAACAAGATTTTAATGATCGAAGGTGGGATTGTAACGCACCGCAGCATGGACCTTGTTTGGCCATCTGGTGGCTGTTATCAATCCTTATTCGCAAGATATTGCGACAATGTACCGACTATTCATTCGGCATTGGCAGCTCGGCGCTCATGCGGATCAGAGAGCGCATCACATGTAGCGTCAGTTCCGAATGGGAAAGTCCTTTCAAAGTAAAAATACCAATATAGCGATGCGGCGCTCCCTTCAAATAGCAGATCTGCAGATCGTCCCTCAGAAACGGTCGTGCCGCCGACCACGGAAGTATCGCGACGCCACATCCGCTCCGAACAAATTGGGAGATGGTATTCAGATCCCGCAGCGCGAACGTCGGTGAGAATATGGCTTTGTGGGCGGAGAAATAATCGTCTACGCCCGATCGGGTGCTGGTCCCCTGGGGCATGGAAATGATCGGAAGAGTCGACAGTCCGGCGACATCCCATTTTTTCAGACCGATATGGTTATCCGGGCGATGCATCAAGACAAAGGGCTCAACAAACAGTTTTGTAAACTGCAACGTCTGTGAGGCATTTTCTCTGGCCGCCAGCACAATATCCACCTTTCTGTCGTAAAGCAATTGCATCGCTTCATTGGCGATAACATCAAATACTTGCACTCTGGCTTGCGGATGAGTCCGCCCCAGTGCCGTGATCAATTTGGGTAGCAGCGTGGCGGCCAGCGTCGGCAATGCTGCAATGGCTACCCGCTGGTTACGAAACCTGACCATCTGTTCAAAATTATTCAGCCCGTCCCTATAGCCATTAACGGTTTGCCGGGCAATCTCCAGCAGCGCCTGCCCGTCGCGAGTCAGGCTCACATGCCGTGTGCTGCGCTCAAACAGTCGGACTCCCACCAGCTCTTCCACTGTCTTTACCAGTTTACTGAGCGTGGGCTGAGTAATATGAAGCTGATCGGCCGCCTTTTGAAAGCTCAGCGCATCGGCGAGAACAACAAATACATGGAGGTGCCTCGGAGTCAGATTCATGCCGTTCTTCTATTAATAAAGTAAAAAAATGAACTTATTCTTTTGTCTTTGCGAGTGTAACCTTGTGGCTGTGTATAGGAAAGAGGTGATCATATGTTACGGCTGGACGACAAGGTGACTTTGGTAACGGGCTGCGGCACGATGCAAAGCGGTTGGGGTAACGGCAAGGCAACAGCAGTCATGCTGGCGCGGCAAGGTGCGAAAGTTTA
Organism: Advenella sp. S44; assembly: GCF_002810445.1. GTDB lineage: Bacteria > Pseudomonadota > Gammaproteobacteria > Burkholderiales > Burkholderiaceae_B > Advenella. Next base: position 282,148 of record NZ_NEXS01000009.1, read on the forward strand.
CGGTTGTGATTTGAGTCTGGACGCAGCGCAAAACACGCAAGCGATTATTGAAGAGGAAGGGGGGACGGCAACTGTCCAGTCGTGCAATGTTACCAGCGCGGACGACGTTGCACAGTTAGTTGCCAACTGTCTGCAGCAATACGGTCGTATCGACATCCTGGTCAATAATGTCGGGCGATCCGAACCCGGCGATCCGGTGACAATGGACGAAGATGTCTGGAGCGAACAAATACAGGTCAACCTGACCTCGGCCTTCTTGTGCTGCAAGCACGTTATTCCCGTTATGCAAAGCCAGGGCGGTGGTTCCATTATTAACATATCGTCAATAGCGGGTTTGCGTTACGTAGGCAAACCACAAGTGGCATACGCTGCAGCAAAGGCCGCGTTGATGCAAATGACATCGACCACCGCCATTATCTATGCCGATCAGAACATACGTCTTAACTCGGTGGTTCCCGGGCTGATGTTCACTCCACTGGTTGAACGGCTGGCAAATAAATATGCAAAAGGAGATTACGAAGGCTTTGTCGCTCATCGACACGCACAAGTGCCCATGGGCAGAATGGGCGACGCGTGGGATGTCGCGCATGCGGTGCTGTTTCTGGCCAGCGATGAAAGCCGCTACATTACCGCACAGCAGATTGTGGTCGATGGCGGCGTGACCATGGCAACCCGTTGATACAAGGAGAGGCGTGTGATTCACACCTATGCCCGTCTAACCGGAAAAGTCGCCATCGTCACCGGGGCCGGCAGTGTGGGGCCCGGTTGGGGAAACGGCCGCGCAACGGCAATTCGGCTCGCTCAGGAAGGAGCCCTTGTCGTCGCAGTTGACCGGGACTTCAATGCAATGGATGAAACCATCAGGATGGCCGATGACCATGCCGATGCCATTACGCCGCTTGCATGCGATGTAACGGACGATAAAGCAATAGGTACGCTCGTAGAGACCGTCAGAAATCGATTCGGGCATATCGACATCTTGGTCAACAACGTCGGAAGTCCTGTCCCTGGAGGCCCTGCTCAGCTATCCGCAGAACAGTGGCAAGCGCAGCTGGATCTTAACCTTTCTACGGTATTTCTGACCTGTCGGCATGTATTGCCTTTCATGGAATCACAGGGCAGTGGCGCCATTGTCAATATAGCCTCTACCTCCGGGATACGCTGGACGGGCGCAGCACAAATCGGTTATGCCTGCGCTAAAGCCGGTGTAATCCAGTTCGGTCGCGTTGCCGCCATCGAGTATGCACCGAAAGGGATCCGAATCAATACGGTGGTACCGGGACAACTTCATACGCCCCTGGTAGATGCATTTCTGGCAAGGGATCAGGCAAAGGGCGACATACAGGCGCTGCTTGATCGCCGCAAGGCACGAATTCCATTATCCATTACAGGCGATGGACGAGATACGGCAAACGCCGTATTGTTTCTCGCCTCCGACGAAGCGCGCTTCATTACCGGAACTGAACTGGTCGTAGATGGAGGCATGAGCGTGCGCTGTGATTGAACCATTCATTTCACTATTTTCAAACTCGATAAGGACCGATGATGGCAAGGATACCCTACGCAAAACTTGGCCAACCCGAAACACTGGCGTTGGAAGAACGTATTACCGCAGAACGAGGCAAGGTATTTAACCTGTATGCAATGCTACTCAATAGTGCGCCGGTTGCAGAAGGATGGCTGGTTTTTCTGACAGCAATTCGCCAGAAAAGTACTTTAGCGGCCGATGTCAGGGAGCTGCTGATTATGCGGGTGGCCGTGCTCAACGAAGCAGATTATGAATTTTCACAACATCTGCCGTTCGCGCTGCGAGCCGGTTTTTCTGAAACTCAGATGCAACAGTTACGCCACAGTGATCTGCGCGATTTTGCCGACAGAGATCGCGCGCTCATTGCCTATTGCGATGCTATGACACGTGACATTCGCGTACCTGATCACACATTTGAAGCAATACGTCCCTACTTCAACAACCAGGAGCTGGTCGAAGTGACGGCGACTATCGGCGCCTACAACATGGTTTCACGATTTCTGGAGGCATTACAGATAGACCACGATTGACCAGTACGCTGGCGAAAAATATATCAAAATAATCCGGAGACAAATATGAACATTCAACGTAACGGCTTGAAAATAGCAACTGCATTTTTGCTGAGCCTTTGCATGATGCCTTTCGTAAACGCTCAGCAGGCTTTTCCGAAAAAGCCGATTGAACTGATCATTCCCTTTGCGCCTGGCGACACAGATAAAATGTTGCGCCCTATTGCAGACAGAATGGGCGATGCGCTGGGACAACCGGTAGTCATGCAGTATAAACCTGGCGCCGGTGGCGGTGTAGGAGCAAGCCAGGTAGCCAACGCGAAGGCCGATGGCTACACTCTGGCAGGCAGCTCGCCGGGCGCGCTGGTCATCGTACCTTTGGCCAATAAGGAATTCAAATACGAAACCGAGTCGTTCGCACCCGTAGCGGCATTTACTAAAGGCGCCTTCCTGCTGCTAGTGCCTGGCGACTCACCCTATAACACACTGGAAGATCTCATTACCGCCGCAAAAACCAAGCCCGGTACACTGACCTATGGAAGTTCCGGCACGATGGGCATTACTCATTTGCTGACTGAAATATTTTCGAAGAATGCCAACATCGAGCTCATGCACATTCCCTATCAGGGAAGCACACCTGCGGTCGTCGACCTGCTAGGCAAAGAAATCAATATGGCCATGGCAGCCATAGCGCCGGCGCTGGGCTATGTTAAAAGCGGACGATTGCGCGCGCTGGCTGTCATCAGCGATCGCCGCTCTGCGTTGCTGCCAGATGTACCCACGGTAGCGGAGCTGGGGTACGGAGTAAACAGCCCTGCCCTGTATGGCATCGTTGCACCTAAAGGGACAGCCAAGGAACGGGTTTATGCCATCTATGAGGCCGCAAAGAAAGCCATAGAGGAACATAAAGACGAAATCAACAAAAACCTGACTACCCTGGGTGCAGAGATCCAGCTACTGGATCCCGAACAATATGCCGCGTATCTCCAGGAACAGAAATCCATGTTTTCAAAGGCAATAGATGGTTTGAAGGTGGGACAGCAATAATGACAGGCGAGCGGGAAAAACCCATTCGTGGCCGCCAACACCAGGCTCGCAATGACCCGCAAAGTGCATGCCTCACGATCGATGGCAGCCACTGATGCCATTTGCGGTCTCGGGGGGGCGCATGTGTCAATAACGATGAATATTTACCTGGATTGAGGGGCCTGCGAAACGATCCGCAGGCTTTTTTTGCTGCCAGATAAAGTCATGTTCACTCATCACTAGCATTGTTTGCTATCCGCTTTGGCACAGCAATGTATCACAGGTAAAATATCTCTGAACTTTTCCTCAAAGGTCGACAATGTCAGCCCCGATTCTATCGACACCCCGTTTAATGCTAAGGCAATGGCTAGACAGCGATTTGCCTGCATTTGCCGCGTTGAATGCCGACCCGCAAGTGATGCGCTATTTTCCCGCTGTGCTGCACCGGCAGGAGAGCGACGCCCTGGCTGCCCGAATACGGCACCGCCTTGACACCGCCCCATTTGGATTGTGGGCAATGCAGATTGATGGCGTGACCGATTTTGCCGGATTCCTCGGGCTGTCCGTGCCGTCTTTCGAGGCCTCTTTTATGCCATGTGTGGAAGTGGGCTGGCGGCTCGCCCGTCCGTACTGGAAAAAGGGCTATGCCAGCGAAGGCGCGCGCGCCGTCCTGGACTATGCCTTTCATACATTGAATTTGCCACAGATCGTTGCCTACACCGCAGCAGTCAACACGCCTTCCATTACGCTCATGCAGCGATTGGGCATGCACCACTGCGTCAGTAATGATTTCGCACATCCGGCGCTGCCCGAAGGCCACCCGTTGCGTCAACACGTGCTTTATCGCCTGACACAAGCCGATTGGTAAGCCTTGGCAAGGCAATGCCAGTGGGCAATTAACTTTCTGCCTCAAGCACGGCACCTGCCAGTTCCATCAGAACCGGCCCAAGTCGGCTCACGATATCCACTTGCGGCAGATGCGTGTTGACGCTGACATTCAACACATGAACAGGCTGATACTGGAAACGCAATGGCGTTGCCAGTGCAATCACGTTCGGCTGCCAGGATGCGACGCAGAAGCCGGATTTTCGCACCTGTCCCAGTGAATGCTGAATCTGCCGTTCCAGAGTCGCCCAGTCTGCATGCCGACGCAGGTGCAGGCGTTGCATCAGTTCAGCGCGCGCCTGCGACGCCATGCTTGCGAGATACGCCCGGCCGAGTGACGTCAGCTCAATGGGCACCCGCTGCCCCGCGACGACATTGCGCAACGACACTTTCTTATTGAAGCGAACCGATTCCAGATAGACCATTTCATCATGGTCTATCACCGCAATACCCACATTGATTTTGTGCGTTTCGGCGACGCGTTGCATGAGCGGCGCTGCAATTTTCAACACCGGCGATCCCGAACGCATCGCATGGCCAAAACTGAGCAAGGGTGCTGCCAGCCGGTAGGCGCGTTCTCTCGCGTCGTAATCAAGCATCCCTGTGCGCACCAGCGTTTGTGTCAGGCGGCTGACCGTAGCCGGCGCCAGGCCGGTGCGCTCAGCCAATTCACTGTTTCCGATCAAGTCAGCTCCTGGACGGAATGCCCGAAGAATGTCGATCCCGCGCTCCAGTGAGCGATTTTGCGCCGGGCGATCCAGACGTTCCTGCACTTTATTCTTGACCATGTGCACTCCCTGCCAATTCCATCTAGTGAAATATTGTTATTACGTTTGGCAAGTTTAACGCATAAACTGCAATCGTAATATTGATAGACCAACACGAGTTTGGGCGGCGGCAAGACTGTGCCTGAACACCCAGACAATGACAGGAGACCCCATGAAAACCAAAAACATATCACGCGCTTGCCTGCGGGCAGCCCTTGTGGCCATCACTGGCCTGACAGCAGCCTTCGCGGGCCAGGCGGCACATGCAGAATTTCCTGAACGGCCAGTGCGCCTGATCGTTCCATTTGCGCCGGGCGGCGGCACCGACATGATCTCCCGCCTGCTGGCAGAAGGCATGGCACGTGAGCTGAAAAAACCAGTGATCGTAGAGAACAAGCCCGGTGCGGGCACTGCGATCGGCTCGGACGACGTGGCCCGAGCTCGCCCCGACGGATACACACTTCTGATGGCAACCTTTGCCCATGTCGTCAATCCGTATCTGCATCCCAAGCTGCCTTACGATACCGACAAGGCATTTGCCGCAATCAGTATGATCGGTCACTCGCCCAGCGTACTTGTGGTCAAGCCCGATAGTCCGATCAAATCTGTGAACGATCTGATCGAGGCAGCAAAACAAAAGCCCGGCACGCTCACCTATGCCTCTCAGGGCGTTGGTACCTCGGCGCATCTGGCCGGTGAACTGCTCGAATCCCTGGCGAAAATAGATATGTCACATGTACCTTATCGGGGTGCAGGACCGGCACTGAATGATCTGTTGGGCGGTCATGTCGATATGATGTTCGGCACGGCTGCTGCGGTGGGCCCTTCCCTGGAGGCGGGCACATTGCGGGCATTGGGTGTAACCACAGCCGAGCGCTCTCCCGCACTGCCGGATATTCCCACCATTGCCGAAAGCGGTGTGGCCGACTATGTGCTCGATAGCTGGTATGGCCTGTATGCACCGGCCGGTACGCCGCCCGAAGTTATCGCGACGCTGAACGCCGCTGCGCATAAAGCAGCCAACACAGAAACATTCAGGAAAAAGGTTCAGGGCGAGGGCTTGGAGATATCAACAGGTACGCCCGAGGCGCTCGACGACTATATCAAAGGCGAACAAGCGCGCTGGAAAAAGGTAATCTCATCCAGCAAAATCACGCTGGACTAGCCAAATTCGAAAAAAAGGAAGCAGTGATATGACATACACATTGATCGATGTCCAGGTGCAATCCGGTATTGCAACTGTATTTCTCAACCGGCCTGAAAAACGCAACGCCATGAGCGACGATATGCGTACGGAATTCATTGAGGCCCTGGAACAAATCGCGGCCGACAAATCCATCCGGGCGCTGGTTCTGACCGGCAATGGCAAAGGATTTTGCGCGGGCGGAGATATCACCGGCATGCAGCGACGCATGGATGCTGCACCCGGCGACGTCGCCATCAACGGCTGGAGTCGCCAGCAACGCGTTCATCATGCAGTCTCACTGCTGCATACGATGCCCAAGCCCACCATTGCCGCGGTCAACGGGGCGGCCTCCGGTTTGGGAGCTGATACAGCCATGAGCTGCGATTTTATCGTCGCTTCCCAGGCCGCCACATTCAGTTGGTCATACATTAATCGCGGGCTCATTCCCGATGGCGGCGGTATGTATTTTCTGCCGCGACGCATCGGCCTGCCCAAAGCCAAGGAACTCATCTTCAGCGGACGCACCGTCGCCGCTCAGGAAGCACTGGACCTGGGGATCGCAGACCGTCTGGTGGCGCCCGAGGCATTATTGAGCAACGCGCAACAATGGGCAAAAGAGCTAAGCGCCGGTTCAGGAACCGCACTGGCCCTGGGCAAAACCATTTTGAACCAGACTTTCGAGCTGACTGCCGCCCAGGCGTTCGCCCAGGGAAGCCAGGCCCAGGGCATCTGTTACACCAGCACTGAGCACCGGGAAGCCGTGATGGCATTTCTGGCCAGAATGGCCGACAAAAAGACTGCAAAATAACGGGAAAGCAACACAATCATGAATGCAATATCACGTCTTGTCCGGCCACGCAGCGTGGCAATTATCGGCGCCTCTGCCGACTTGGGAAAAACAGCAGGCAGGCCCCTGGCCTATTTGCGCAAACATGGCTTTGATGGCGCCATCTATCCCGTCAATCCGCGCGTTACGCATATTGGAGATGTCCCTTGCTATCCGGATATTGACTCGCTGCCAACGGTTCCTGATGTAGCCATCATCCTGTTGGGCGCCGGGCGTGCGCATCAGGCAGTGCGAGAGCTGGCGCAAAAGGGAACTGCGGCGGCAATCGTACTTGCCAGCGGCTATTCCGAAGCCGGCGACGAAGGAAAAGAGCGCCAGCAACAACTGCGGCAGGCCGCCGGCGAAATGCGAATACTGGGACCGAACACCATTGGCCTGGTCAATCTGACCGATGGCATTCCGCTGTCTGCAAGCGGAGCGCTGGAAATGGATCAGTTCCCGGTCGGCGACGTTGGCGTGGTCTCGCAAAGCGGCGGCATTCTGGGTGCACTGCTCTCGCGCGCAGCGGCACGCGGACTTGGCATGTCCAAGCTGATATCGACCAGTAATGAAGTGGACCTGGAAATGGCCGATTTCATCGACTATCTGGTTGACGATGAAGCCACCAAAGTCATTGCACTGTATATTGAATCCATACGCAATCCACAAAAATTCCGTGCCGCCGCCCTTCGTGCTCGGCATGCGGGTAAGCCCATTGTCGCATTCAAGATCGGCAGATCCGAAGCGGGCGCCCAGGCGGCCATCTCGCATACAGGCGCGCTGGCGGGCCAGGATACAATGTATGACGCCCTGTTCCGGCAAACCGGTGTGATTCGTGCGCAGCGATTCAGCGACCTGCTGGATATGCCAGGCGCATTATCGACCGGACGTACACTGCGCGGCAGACGTGTTGCCATTCTGACTTCAACGGGCGGTGCTGGCACATTGGTCTCAGACAGCCTGGGCGTGGCTGGCTTTGAAACCCCCGCGCCTGGCGCTGACACCGCTGCCGCATTGCGCGCACTTCAAGGCGATATGCCGTCGGCGCTGGACCGCAACCCCGTTGACGTGACACTGGCCGGTTTGCAGCCGGATCTGCTGCGTGGAGCAATCCGAGCCCTGTCGGCCAGTGATGACTTTGACGCATTGGTCATGATTGTGGGTTCGTCCAGCCTGGGCAATCCGCAATTGATGGCCGATGCCATTTGTGATTGCCTGCCCGAAACGGACAAACCGATTGTGGCATTCGTCAGTCCGCACGCGCCAAACGTAGCCCGCCTGCTCAATCAAAGGCAAATCCCGGCCTTCATGGAACCGGAATGCTGCGCGGTTGCTCTGGATGCCATGTGGCAAACACAGGCAGAACCTGCCCAGCAGGAGCAGAGTGCGACCCAGCCGCCGCCACTGCCAGACCTGCCGACTGGATCATTAAACGAAGCCCAGGCCAGGGATTTGTTTACCCGCTTTGGCATTGCCGGCGCCGCACAAACCATTGTCTCAAGCCCCGAAGAGGCACAGGCGGCTGCCCTGTGCTATGAATCAGCTGTTGTGCTCAAAATATTGTCCAGCCAGATTCTGCATAAAAGCGACGTGGGTGGCGTATGTGTGGGTGTAGCGCCCGAGCAGGTGGCAGAACGCGTCACCCAGATGCAAACGGAAGTTGCGGCCAAAACCGGTGTGCGTCCTGAACAGTTCCTGGTGCAGCAGATGGTGACATCGGGCATCGAACTGATCCTGGGCTTTCATCGTGATGCGCTGGGCAGTGCCATTTTACTCGGCATGGGAGGCGTAACTGCAGAATTGCTGAAGGACACCACCATGCGTCTGTTGCCGGAACAGGGCGGACTAAGTCTTAATGAGGCCTATGACATGATGCGTGATCTGCACACCTGGCCCCTGCTCGATGGTTATCGTGGCCGCATGAAAGCCGATCAGCAAGCGTTGGCACAAGCCATTGTGAACTTTTCCAATATGGTAGCCAGCGTGGGCGACAGGCTTATTGAGGCCGAGATCAACCCACTGTTTGTCCTGCCTGATGGACAAGGCGTCAAAGCAGCAGATGGTATCGCGATCCTGGCCGAATGATGGATTCGGGTTGATGGGGTTCGGGTTGATAACGTGGTCAACCCTCACAGTATCCTGGTGCGCTGACCAAAGCCAGCTGCCAAAAATTCGTATATTCAGGGACTGGCCATATCGGATCGCTCAGGCGCAGCCTGCATAGCAGGCGGAAACAGTACAGGCGTCTGCCCCTCCTCCCAGGGCGCATACTTATGCATCACCCGCGCAAAGATGGCCGACTGCTTCCAGTTTTCAAGCCAGCGCAGCACATGCGGCCAGGCCTGCGTTTCAAACCAGGAAAAATCGGTATGCGCAAATTGCCTGACAAACGGTGCAATGGCCATGTCGGCCAGCGCGCAATGCGCCCCCGACAAATACGGTGTATGACTCAAACTTATTTCCAGTCCCATTACCCAATCTGCCGCCTGATCACGATGCTGCAAGCCGTGTTCAAGATCGTAACGTTGCGGATACTTGTAGCGGTCAAGATGACATTTGAAATCTTGTTCGCATGAATCAATGATTGCCAGCATATCGGCCAGGGAATTGCCCGTCGGCGCCAGCCAGCCTGACGGATCGTTCTGGCGCAGCGCCCATAACATGATATCCAGGCTCTGCTCAATAACCTGACCATCGGCAAGAATCAGGACCGGCACGGTGCCCTTGGGCGAGGCTGCCAGCATGGCAGCGGGCTTGTTGCGCAGAACAATTTCGCGCAAGTGGCAGGTCTGCGCGCTGGCCGCGATAGCCAGCCGGGCGCGCATGGCGTATGGGCAGCGTCGAAACGAATAGAGAACAGGATAGGACATAAAAACACCTGAATAAAAAAGGATGCCTGTCTCACAGGCGTGATTTACAGGCACCCTTTGACTCTACCACATTCGGACAACGTGACTGTCACACGCTATCGTCCCATCTCAACCGGACCTGACCGCGCTGGCACACAATATGGCAACCGTGGTGTTTCAGAAGGATATTGCGGTCGTGTCCGAGTGCATGCACCTGACGCAACTGGCGCAGCCACTGATTCAGTCGCGCCTCGGTAGGCATCGGAATATGATGACGCTGCAGCCACTGGCGCAACACGTTGGCTTGGCGGTGTTGCGGCAATTGGCGCCAGCGGGCCAGCGAGAAGGAGATCCCGTCCTCGGTAAGCTCGCAATGGCGCAGGTCCATCTCGCCCAGGTCCTGCAGCAACAAGCTGCTTTGCGCCATTACCCGGGCATGACGCAGCAAGTTGCCCTGCCACTGTGGCCAGCGCGCATTCAAGATGGGCGTGAGCAGCGTTCGCACGGCGGCGCGGGTATATTTCTGATCGCGATTGGTCGGATCCTGTACAGGTATCCAGCCGGTCTGCGCCTCATAATGGACGGCCGCATTCAGAATCCTGCTGCGATCGACATCCAGCCATGGCCGATACAGTTGCAAAACACCGCGCTGCGTATGAGCTGCCATACCCGACATGCCCTGCACCCCTGCCCCGCGCAGCAAACGCAGCAGAATGGTTTCTGCCTGGTCATCTCGATGATGAGCCAACAACATATGATGACAATTGTGATTGACCGCCCAGTTCTGGAACGCCGTATAACGGGCCAGTCGCGCGGCCGCTTCAGTGCCTTTACCGGAGTCGCCTGTAACCCGCACCGGCAAAAAATGAAATGCCAGGCCAAGTTGCCGCGCCAGCGCAGCTGTGTGCGCCGCCCAGGCATCGGCAGCATCCACCAGTCCGTGGTGCACATGAACCGCATGCAGGGTTTTCTTGTGCTGCGAGACAATCTGGGCAGCAGCAATCAGCAGCATGGCCGAATCGGCACCGCCGCTGACACCGATGGCAATATTGCGTGCGTCTATCGTGCTGAGGACAGTGTCCAGGGGCCCAAGAAGCGTGGTGTCTTCAAGCACACCGGCCTGGTCAGAGACAGGGTTATTTATCCTGGACACGACCATAGGACATGAGTCGCTCCAGGCGTTTGTCCAGAAGCTCGTCAACATCCATGCCTGATACCAGGCGCAGTGCTTCAGAAAGCGAGCGCTTCAGGGTTTTGGCCATGCCAACGGCATCCCGCTGCGCGCCACCCACGGGCTCAGGGACCACTTTATCGATAAGACCCAGGTCCAGCAGCCGTGGCGCAGTAATGCCCAGGGCTTCAGCAGCAACAGGTGCCTTGTCGGCACTGCGCCACAGAATCGATGCGCAGCCTTCGGGAGAAATGACACCATAGGTCGCGTATTGCAGCATCTGCACCACATCGCCCACCGCAATGGCAAGCGCGCCGCCCGATCCGCCTTCGCCGATAATGGTTGAAATAATGGGTACACGCAGTTCGGCCATGGCATACAGATTATGACCGATAGCTTCCGACTGGCCGCGCTCTTCAGCGCCAATACCCGGATAGGCGCCCGGGGTATCGACAAAAGTAAATACTGGCAACTGGAATTTTTCTGCCAGACGCATCAGCCGCAGTGCCTTGCGATATCCTTCAGGTCGCGGCATGCCAAAATTGCGTTTGGCCCGCTCTTTGGTGTCGCGCCCTTTCTGATGCCCGATAACCATGCACGCTTCGCCCGAAAAGCGCGCCAGACCGCCCACGATAGACAGATCGTCCTCGTACATGCGGTCACCATGCAGTTCGTGAAAATCGGTGAAGATTTCGCGAACGTAGTCCATGGTGTAGGGGCGTTGCGGATGACGCGCAACCAGCGCGGTTTGCCAGGGCGTGAGTTTGGAGTAGATACTGTTGGTCAGACTCTCGCTTTTTTGCTGCAGCTTTGTGATTTCTTCGGAAATATCGACTGCCGAATCAGAGGAAACATGACGCAACTGCTCGATCTTTTGTTCGAGCTCTGCAATTGGTTCTTCGAATTCTAAAAAAGTAAATTTCATAATTGTCTTGTCATGAATGATTTTTCACGTGCACTCAGGCCACTGTTTCCAGGCTTCGCCATAAGTACCATGTCGCCACTGTTCGCCACGGTTGCCACGATTGAGCCACTTCGCGTACTTCGTACCGGGATACCGGTTCGCCGCTAAAGTAGTGCGCAGAAATTGCCTTCAACAACCCCTGGTCATCGATGGGCAAAATATCGGGCCTGTGCAGATTGAAAATCAGGAACATCTCGGCCGTCCATCGGCTGATGCCTCTGATGGCACATAGCTCGGTTATGATGTCTTCGTCGTCCATTTTAGACCATTTCAACGGATTTACTTTCCGCTCGTTGAAATGATTTGCCAAATCCAGAATGTATTCTGTTTTTCGCCTGGACAAGCCCGCTTCCCGCCATTGGGCCTCATTGTATTCAAGAACGGTCGCCGGTGATGGCCGGTGGCCACAAAGCTGTGTGAAATTCTTCCAGTGCAGGTCCGCCGTCTTGGCGGAAATCTGCTGCCCGATAATGGCGCGCGCCAGTGTAACAAAGGCGGTTTTGTTCGTGGCCAGCCATAAATCGGGATTAGCCGGAATGATTTTTCGAAGAATACGGTCCTTCTTTATCAGAAACGCAACCGCCTCGTCCCAATACTCGGGCTTTACGGGTGCCGGTGCTGCAGATGACATGTGTTCCCCTATCAGGCGCGACGCCATTGCGTCAGGCCACCTGGTTTATCTTCAAGTTCCACGCCCTGCTCTTTAAGCTGCGCACGGATCTGATCGGCCTTGCCAAAATCACGATCCTGCTTGGCCTGGCGGCGCTGTTCAATCAGCGCCTCAATATCGGCCTCACTCAAGGCGGTGGCGGCAACCGACAGGCCCTCGCGCCGGATATAGCGTGACGGCGACTGCAGATATTGCTGCGGATCCTGTTGCAACAAACCCAAAACCGCGCCAAGCGCACGAATCCGGCCGCTGAGCGTGGCGCTGTTTTGCCGATTGGCTTCGGTAACCATGTCGAACAGAACAGCAATGGCCACGGCCGTATTGAAGTCGTCGTCCATGGCGGCTTTAAACGCCTGTTCGTAATCGAGCGACCAGTCGATGACGCCACTGGCGGTCACGCCGGTGTTGTTCAACGTCTGGTAAATACGATCCAGTGCAGCCTGTGCATTGTACAGGTTGTCCGGCGTAAAGTTCTGAGGGCTTCGGTAATGGTTGCGCACCACAAAAAACCGCAGCATTTCGGCCTCGCGCGTATTGACCTGGTAATCGGCCGTTGCCGCGTCCGGCTCAGTACTGACAGTATCACGGATTGTCCTGAAATTGCCCAGCGACTTGGACATTTTTTCATCATCGACCATCAGCGGGCCGCAATGCATCCACCAATTGGCCAATGTGCCGCCGTAAGCGCCCTCGGACTGTGCAATCTCGTTCTCGTGATGCGGAAACTTCAGATCGGGGCCGCCGCCGTGGATATCCAGGGGCTGCCCGAGCAACTCGCGACTCATGGCCGAGCATTCAATGTGCCAGCCCGGGCGGCCACGCCCGAACGGAGATTCCCAGATGGAATCTTCCGGCTCGTCAGGTTTGGCCTGCTTCCATAGTACAAAATCGAAGGGATCGCGCTTGCCATCAGAAACCGCCACACGGTTACCTGCGCGCAGGTCGTCCAGGACTTTGCCCGATAGTTTGCCGTAGCCCGGAAAACTGCGAACTGCATAATTGACATCGCCGTCCGGCGTCTGGTAGGCCAGATCCTTATCCTTGAGGTCCTGAATAATTTGCAGCATGCCGGGTATGTGCATGGTGGCGCGCGGCTCCCGGTCGGGCGGCTGTACATTCAGCGCACGCTCGTCTGCGTGCAGGGCATCGGTGTAGAAGGACGTGACAGCATGTAAAGGCTGGTTCAGCGACACAGCCTTGTTAATGATTTTGTCGTCAATATCGGTGATATTGCGCACATAGTCGACCTGATAGCCGCTTTGGCGCAGCCAGCGCTGTATGACATCGAAACTGACCAGCATACGGGCGTGGCCCAGATGACAGAAGTCATATACCGTCATGCCGCAAACGTACATCCGCACTTTGCCGGGCTCTACCGTAACAAAAGGCGCTTTGGCGCGGGAAAGGGTGTTGAATATTTGCATGGCAGAAACAAAAAAACCGGACGTGCTTGCGGTCGGGATTGACCGATGCAGCAAAGAAAAATAGCCGTAGCGGGTTAGGGTTTATACGCCGCACGCCCAACTAAGGCTAAAATACGAAGGAGTAAGTATAGCAATTCCTCACCGGAGGCTGCATGTACTTGAAGGTTTTCTTTCACGATTTTCTGGATAAGCGCTGTGAAACCAACTGTTATTCACCGTTCGCTCTTGGTGTGCTCCCTGTGCCTGTTGCCAGCGCTGCAGGCAATTGCCCAGCAGGCAGCGACCCCGTATCAGGCCGGCTCAACGTCTTCAGACGATGCGATCAATGCCATCCCCTCCCCAAGGTACACTCAGGACAACGGGCCGAATGCGCGCGAGCCTGGCTGGCAGGGGCTGGCAAACGTGCTGAAAAAGCTGGAGCCCTCAGTGGACACGTCCATTCCGGAAACCGCATCGGATGCCGCCAATCGCCTGAGTGCGATGATAACGCAAGGCCAGGCAGCCCAGGCGCTGCGGGAAATCGAACAGCGCCAGAACGTTAATGATCGGATCATTGCCCCGGCGACCGATGTACAACTGCTTTTTCTCAAAGCTCGCGCACTGGCGGCGCTGGGACGCGCGCCGCAGGCCCTGGAAGTTTATCGCAGCATGACATCCAGCTACCCAGAACTGGCCGAACCATGGAACAATATGGCAGCGCTTTACCTGCAATCCGGTCTGCTGGAGCCGGCACATGAGGCGCTCAAAACTGCCTTGTCGATTAATCCACGCTACGGGGTTGCATTGCGCAACATGGGTATGGTGCAATTGATGCTGTCCCAGAAGGCATTTGCCGATGCGTCCCGTAACGGCATTCCCGGTGCCGCAGCCCAGGCGCAGGCCCTGGAGCGCATTATTCAAGGAAATTGAAAAACGTGACATCGCATTTTGTAGTTTTACGCCGCATTGCCGGCTTCGCGCTGGGGGCCGTTATGTCGGTCACCGCGATACAGGCGGCATATGCCGCAGATTCTTCAACCAAAAAGGAAATATCCATGAGTCAGCCAAAGGTTAAAGTGCAAACCAATCAGGGCGATTTCGTCCTGGAACTGAATGCTGAAAAAGCACCCGTTACCACAGAAAACTTTCTGAAATATGTCAACAATGGTTTCTTCGATAACCTGATTTTCCACCGTGTGATCAAGGGATTCATGATTCAGGGCGGCGGTTTTGACGTTGAGATGAAACAAAAAGCGACCGAAGCGCCTATCAAGAATGAAGCAGATAACGGCCTGAAGAACGACAAGTACACCATCGCCATGGCTCGCACCAACGATCCCCAGTCGGCTACTGCTCAGTTTTTCATCAACGCCAAGGACAATGATTTTCTGAACTTCTCAGCACCCACTGCGCAAGGCTGGGGCTATGCCGTGTTCGGCAAGGTTGTAGAAGGCCAGGACGTCATCGACAAAATCGAAGAAGTCAAAACAGGCAATCGTGGTTTCCATCAAGATGTGCCGGTTGAGCCCGTCGTCATCGAAAAAGCCAGCGTTGTCGAAAACTGATTTCACACTGCCCGGCACGATCTGGGTTGCCTCGGATATCCATCTGGCGCGGCAGGTTCCGCAAACCTGCCGCGTTTTCTATGCTTTTCTGGCCGAGGCGGCCGTGCATGCCGACGCACTCATATTGGCGGGCGATATCTTTGACGCCTGGATCGGCGACGATGCAGCCGTCCATGAACCCGAACCGTGGCTGCGGGAAGCGCTCGAACATTTATCCGAAACTGCAAAAAAGATCCCACTATTCATAGGTCATGGCAATCGTGATTTTTTGATGGGACCGGCGCTGGCCCGCCGACTTGGCGCAACACTGATGCCCGAATCTGCACTGTTCCAGACAGACGTCGGGCCCATACACATCAGCCACGGAGACGAACTTTGCACGCACGATGTGCCCTTCCAGCGTTTTCGCAAATTCTCGCGCCACCGGCTCACGCGTCAACTGTTTCTGGCGCTGCCCTTGCGTGTGCGCCAGATGATCGCCCGGCGCGCCCGCAAGACCAGCATGCATTCGCATGGCACCAAGCCGATGTATCTGATGGACGTCGCTCACACGTCAGTCTCGGAAGTATTCAGAACCCATCCGGCACTCATTCACCTGGTGCACGGACATACCCACAAACCCAAATGCCACCGCTTTGAAGATCACGGAGCACAGCGATGCCGCTGGGTGTTGCCCGACTGGGAATGGGATCATCCGCCTTTTCGCGGGGGGTATCTGTCTATCGGCGCAGCCGGGATCACGATGCATCGCTATACGGCGCCCGATTCGATGTCGGCGCCAAAGCCTTCATTCGCTGGAAAAACGGGCTGCCATTAGCCAGCATGCCGGCCGGCTAGCGCCCCTGGAACAGCGGCTTGCGTTTTTCGCGAAACGCCTTGCTTCCTTCCCGATAATCCTCTGTCATACCCATCTCGCGTTGTAGCTCGATTTCCAGCTCAATTTGCCGCGGCAGGCTATTATCGGCGCTGGCATACAAGGCATGTTTCGTAGCGGCCAGCGCACGTGTTGCACCGGTAATCAATTGCGTATGAACCAATTGCATCTGTGATTGCAACTGCTCATCGGGAATGCACTTCCAAATCATGCCCCATTGTTCCGCTGTCTCGGCCGATACCGGTTCAGCCAACAGCGCTGCGCCCATGGCTCGCTGTGTGCCTACCAGTCGCGGCAGAAAATGCGTAGATCCGGCATCGGGCACCAGACTGATTTTGGCAAACGCCTGGATAAACTTGGCGGACTTGACGGCAAATACCAAATCGCAGGCCAGTGCGAGACTCATGCCCGCCCCGGCGGCCACGCCATTGACGAAACAAACAATCGGGGCAGGCAAGGCGCGCATCCGCAAGATCAGCGGCTTGTAATTCTTTTCCAGCGCCTCTCCCAGGTCACGGAATTGGCCCGGCTCCAGTGGCTGGCGCTCCCCCAAGTCCTGCCCTGCGCAAAAGCCGCGGCCCGCGCCGGTCAGTATCACGCCACGCAGATCGGCACGCGACTCAAGAAAGTCCAGGGCATCACGCAGTTCATCATGCATCGGCGCGGTAAAACTGTTAAGTTTATCCGGCCGGTTAAGCGTGATATAGCCCACGCTGTCACGGTATTCAAACAAAATTGTCTCGTAAACTTTTTTCTCCACTGCTGTACTCCCTTAATATCCCAACAAAATCAGCGCCGACATGGCTGCAATAACTGCACGTGCGCCATGATACCCAATCTGGCGACAGACCATTGGCAAAAGATCTGTTGCGTCCCTATCTCACTACAAATTGTCGTGAACTGCAATTCTGTATTTCGGAAGCCCCCGTTAGCCTGCCTTTGATCCCGCTGTCGCCTTGCGGGAAAACGTGAGTTAAGTGACTCAGAAGAGATCCTTAGGCAAAAACAGATTGTCATTTGCCGGCACCGAATCAATACTGTATGACATATTCATTTTTCGATACAGGAACCGCCCATGACCGTGAGTAATCAGGCGCTGGAAACTGGCGCAGATCAATACTTTGACATCCAGTTGCAGGCCGGAATGTTCACCATCCAGCGCTGTAGTCAATGCGACAACAGCATTTTCTATCCGCGCATGATCTGCCCTCATTGCGGCAGTGATGATCTGTATTGGTATGAGCCTTCAGGAAAGGGGACAGTGTATTCCACGACAATCGTGCGCAACAAACCGGAGAAAGGCGGCGACTATAACGTGGCGCTGATCGATCTGGCGGAAGGCCCTCGCATGATGAGCCGGGTAGACGACATGGCACCCGGCGAAGTGAAAATCGGCTTGGCGGTCAGCGCCCGAATCAAGCAGACAGAAGAAGGCGCTTTGCTGGTCTTTGTACCCGCAGGAGAACAGGCATGATTGATACGAAACTGCGCGGCGCAACCGCAATTGTCGGTGTCGGACAGGCAGGCCTGGGGCTGGCGCAGGGCTATACCGAAATGGAGATTCTGATTCAGGCCGCCAGCCGTGCCGTACGCGACGCGGGCCTGACCATGCAGGATATCGACGGCATTGCCACGGCCAGTGTCGCCTCAACCATGTGGGTGATGCCCGTGATTGAACACCTGGGCATTAAACCCACCTTTATCGACAACACCATGGTGGGCGGCTCCAGCTTTGTTGCCCATCTGATGCCTGCTATGCAGGCATTGGCCAGCGGACAATGTAATGCCGTACTCGTCTGTTACGGCAGCACGCAACGCAGCTCTACACTGAACCGGGCCGCTATCGGCCAGATGCGCAAGGTGATGGACCCGCAGCCTTACGAAAACCCTTATCAGCCTTTGAGTCCGCTAAGCTCCTATGCTCTTGCTGCCGCAAGGCACATGCACCAATACGGCACAACACGCGAACATCTGGCCGAAGTCGCCGTTGCTGCGCGCCAATGGGCGCAGCGTAATCCCGAAGCGTCCATGCGCGATCCGCTGACGATTGATCAAGTGCTCTCGGCACGCATGGTGTCCGACCCGCTGACCGTGCGCGACTGCTGCCTGGTGAGCGATGGCGCCGGCGCGTATGTGCTGGTGCGCGCCGATCGGGCCAAAGCGCTCCGGCAAAAACCCGTTTACGTGCTGGGCAATGCCACTGCCGTGTGGAACCGCCAGATTTCCTCCATGGACGATCTAACCGTGACCGCAGCCCGGCAGTCCGGAAAAATTGCATTTGAAATGGCCGGCGTCAAGCCCTCGGATATTGACGTCGCCGAAGTCTACGACGCGTTTACCATCAATACGATACTGTTCATGGAAGACCTGGGCTTTTGCCGCAAGGGCGAAGGCGGTGATTTTGTCAGCAAAGGCGGCATTGCCCCCGGCGGCCACTTGCCGGTCAATACCAACGGCGGAGGCCTGTCTTGCGTACATCCGGGCATGTACGGGATCTTTATTCTGATCGAAGCGGTCAGGCAGTTAAGAGAACAATGCGATGCGCGTCAGGTTGCCAACGCCCAACTGGCCGTGGTGCATGGCAACGGCGGCACGCTCTCGAGCCAGTCCACCGCAATATTGGGTACGCAAGCGACACTGTAGAAGCTGGCACGCTGTTACAAGAGCAGCATCGACGCTTCTACAACGCGGCTTGGGGGAGTCTTCAGGCCATTGTTGCATCATGACTTACAGGACACGTCGAGAACTCAGCTTTCGAGAGCAGGCGCCGACTTTGTGCGGCCAATTCAACAACGAGCGATGGAAAGACCTTCCCATATTGGAATGCAATGATAAACAAGGTTTTAGAAACACACGAAGCGGCACTGAGCCAGATTCCGGACGGCGCATCTATTATGGTGGGCGGTTTCGGCGATGCGGGTATCCCGTTTGAGATGTTGGCCACGCTGGCAGCAATGGGCACTCGAAATTTGACCATCATCAGCAATAACGCCGGCACACGCGAAGTTGGCATTGCCCGCCTGATCAAAAACGGACAAGTCAGGAAAATAATCTGCTCCCACCCTCGCCCGCCGCAATCGGATATTTTTGCGCAGGCATATCGCGCCGGTCAGATTGAGCTCGAATGCACCCCACAAGGGACGCTGGCTGAAAGGATGCGAGCCGCCGGCGCTGGCCTGGGCCCGTTTTTTACGCCCACCGGCTATGGCACGCGCGTATCGGAAAACAAGGAAGAACGCGTGGTCAACGGTGTTGGCTATGTCCTGGAAGAACCCCTGCATGCCGATTTTGCGCTGGTGCGCGCCCATCTGGGCGATCGCTGGGGCAACCTGACCTATCGCTGGGCGGCCAGAAACTTCAATCCCGTCATGTGTACTGCGGCCAAACACACCATCGCGCAAGTCGATAAAGTGGTCGAACTGGGCAGTATTCATCCCGAACAGGTCATGACTCCCGGAATTTTTGTGAAACATATCCTACTTGCAGGAGGGCAGCATGCCTGACTACATCCGTCTTGACAGGGAACGAATTGCCAGACTGGTAGCCAACAGCCTGCCCGATGGCGCCTATGTCAATCTTGGTATTGGCATGCCTACTTCGGTCGCAGACTATCTGCCGCCAGACAGGGAAATTATCCTGCACAGCGAAAACGGCATTCTGGGCATGGGACGCAGCGCGATTGATGACGAAATCGATACCGACATCATTAACGCAAGCCGTAAACCCATTGTCCTGCTGCAGGGCGCCTCCATTACCGAACACACCAATTCATTTGCCATGATGCGTGGCGGACATCTGGACTACTCGATCCTGGGCGGCTTTCAGGTTGCCGAAAACGGGGACCTGGCAAACTGGATCACCGATGCACCCGATGCCATTGCAGCGATTGGCGGCGCAATGGATCTGGCCGTAGGAGCAAAGCAGGTGCTGGTCATGATGGAGCATACGACCAAGACCGGCACGGCCAAATTGCTGCATCAATGCACATACCCGCTGACCGGTGCCGGCGTGGTCGATTATGTTTACACCGATCTGGCCATCGTTCAGGTATGCGAGGGCCGTTTTATTATACGGGCCATGGTGCAAGGGTTGACGCAGCAGCAATTGCAGGACCTGAGCGAGGCGACATTGCATATGGATGGCCCGTGCCAGACAATCCGGCTGGACAGTGAGGGCCAACCCTATCTGGATTGACAAACAGATTGGCAGTGCAATGATAGCGTGTGACGCACACGCGCCAGGAGGAACTCGCGCCATTGCACGCCCCCGAGCGACAAAAGGTTGCGCCACCTTGCCGTATCCTGAAAAAAAAACGCCCTGCAACGGCGATTACAAGTGTGATTAAACACACGGCAGCAAAGCATCACTGGCAGGCATCCCTTGCCTGGCATCAAGAGCAATATAAAATCCAAGGAGACATCATGAAGACAACATTCAACCAGCTGCGGCATCGGATGCTGCGCGCAGGCGTGCTGGCATTCGGACTGGTGCTAAGCGCAGGTGCCCAGGCCTTTCCCGACAAACCCATTACGCTGCTGATTCCTTATCCACCGGGCGGCAGCGCCGATATGCTGGCCCGGCCGATTGCCGCGCAAATGCAGAAGACAATGAAACAACCCGTTGTGCTTGAATACCGCCCCGGCGCGGGAGGCACCATCGCGACGGCACAGCTGGCGCGGTCTAAACCCGATGGCTATACCGTGCTGATGGTGCTGGCCGCGCACGCGATCAACCCCAGCATGTATAAATCGCTGCCCTATGATACCGAAAAGGATTTTGCGCCGGTATCGGTCCTGGCGACCTTGCCCATGCTGGTCACCGCCGCCAAGCAGACGCCGGCAAATACGACACAGGAGTTGATCGACTATGCCAGGGCCAACCCGGACAAGCTCACATTTGCCTCTGCCGGCAATGGCAACACCAGCCATCTGGCGGCAGAACTATTCAAAAGCGCCACCAACACGAAAATGATTCATGTCCCCTACAAAGGCAGCGGACCCGCCGTAGTGGCCATGCTCTCGGGCGAAGTCTCGCTGATGTTTGACAGCATTTCCACCTCCCTGCCCCACGTGAAGGCCGGCAAACTCAAAGGCCTTGCAGTGACAGGAACCAAGCGCTCGGCTGTCCTGCCCGATGTGCCTACTGTGGCAGAGTCCGGTGTCCCAGGCTTTTCCGTCAATGGCTGGTACGGTATCCTGGCACCGGCGGGCACCCCACAAGAGGTAGTCACGCAACTGAACAAGGCGTTCAATGATGCCGCCCAGACACCCGCGGTCAAACAGCAACTGACCCAATACGGCTACGAAATAGAAGGTTCCACACCACAGCATTTTGCCGATCTCATCACAACTGAAATCAAGAAATGGAAAACCGCGGTCGACCAGTCAGGCGCCCGCGTCGAATAACGCCGGAGCTGCCGCTGGATATTGCGGACGGCACTTTTTCCTATGTGTCATCCGATCACGAACGGACCTATGGAGACACCATGTCAAAACGTTATCTGCGTTTCGCTTCCCTGCTATTGCTGCTGTCACCCGCCCTCGTTTGGGCAAGCGATCACTGGCCTGGCAAGCCCGTCAAATTGGTGGTCGGTTATGCAGCCGGCGGACCCGTAGACACGGCTGCCCGGCAATTTGCCAAATTCCTGAGCGACCAGATCGGGCAACCTGTCGTTATCGAAAACAAAACCGGTGCCAGTGGCATCATCGCTGCGGAAAACGTGGCAAGGGCGCAAGCCGACGGCAGCGTGCTGTATTTTCTGGCCAGCCCTACGCTGACCATCACGCCGCATATTCAAAAAGGGATCCAGATCGACAAGGATCGGGATTTCCGTTACCTGGGCAACCTGGTCGAATATACCAATGTGCTGGTCGTCAATAACAAACTGCCCGTGAAAAATATCAATGAACTCATTGCTTACGCCAAAGCCAACCCTGGCGCCTTGTCCTTTGGTTCAGCGGGGGTAGGATCATCCAACCAGTTATCTGCGGAGCTGCTCAAGCAACGAACCGGTACACAAATGCTGCACGTTCCCTATCGCGGCAATGCCCCGGCCATGATTGATGTCATTGGCGGCAAGACGTCAATGATGTTTGACATTACCGGTACGGCGATCAATTACATTAATAGTGGCAAGGTACGAGCCCTGGCAGTCACCTCCAAAGAACGCAATCGCGCGTTACCTGACGTGCCTTCCATGTCCGAAGCGGGCATTGAGAACTACGATGTAACTGGCTGGTACGGCGTTGTCGGTCCCGCAAAACTGGACGACGCTACCGCCGATCAGATTGAAAAAGCCTTGAAGACCGTCTCTGAATTGTCCGAATATCGCAAGCAAATGGAAAAAGTCGGCTATACCATTTCGCTGCGCAGCGGCAAACAACTGAAGTCACGTATCGACGATGAATACCGATTGTGGGGCGAAGTCACTGCAAAGGCCGGCATCCAGCCAACTAAATAGCGTCGGGCTTCGCCCGCGCTTTCGTTAACGCAATCAGGCAGTATGCTTTTTGCATCTGCATATGGGCTTCGCATACTGCCTGATTGTCCTTGTCATGTGCTGCCTCAGCCCCGAATGGTAATGTTAGCGTCGGTAATGGTCTTGTGCCACTTGGCAATTTCATCGCTCAGAAATGTGCCGAACTCTTCGGGCGTCATTGGCATGGCCTCGGATCCGCTGCCATGCATTTTTTCAATCACACCTTTGTCATTCAACTGCACGTTCAGGTTTTCGTTGAACTGCTTCACAATATCGGCCGGTGTGCCCGCCGGTGCAAACAAACCGCTCCAGGAATAGGCTTCGTAGCCGGGCAAGCCTTCATCGGCAATGGGTGGTACATCGGGCGCCAGGTCTGATCGCTGGGGATTTCCCACGCCCAGTGGAATCACTTTGCCCGATTTAATGAACGGCAAGGCGGAGGTGGCATCGGCAAACATCAACTGTACCTGCCCGCCCACCAGATCCTGAACCGCCGGCGCACTCCCCTTGTAGGGCACATGCTGCAGCTCGATACCAGCCATGCTGGCAAACAAGGCGCCGGCCAGATGCGTGCCGCCGCCGGTTCCCGAAGAACTATAGGCAATTTTGCCCGGTTGTGCCTTTGCCTGTGCAATCAGCTCCTTGACTGATTTGACCTTCAGAGAGGGATGGGCAATCAGTATGATCGGGAACCGCGCAACCGCGCCTACCGGTACAAAATCCTTCTGAATGTCGTAATCCAGGGATTGATTCAGGCTGGGTAAAATAGCGTGGTGAATGGCGGCAAAAAAATAATTGTACCCATCCGGTTTAGCCTGTGCCGACAGCCGGGCCCCCAGGATACCACCGGCGCCTGCGCGATTTTCAATAATGGCCGTCTGGCTCCATTGCTGCGTCAAGCCGTTGGTCACGATGCGTGCGGCCGTGTCTACCGGCCCGCCCGGCGCAAAAGGAACAATAAAACTGACCGCCTTTGCCGGCCACTGCGCAGCAAAAGTCACGGCAGATCGCAGGCTGTATACGGCGGCAGCGCCATAAAGCGCGGATTTGAGCAGTTGTCTGCGTTGCATCATCGGATTTTTCAAAACAGTCTCCTTATTATCATGTTTGCAATGACATGATGTTCTTGTGGGTGCTGCAACGTTCAATTATGCCGCCAGAATCTTCCATGCCCTGTTTTTTATACGTGAAGGATCCCCTCAGCAGCGCCTAAGACCGGCGGCTGCTATTGATGTTGTTGTTCCCGGCACCCTCTGTAGTGCACAAAATGCGGGTGCCACATTGAAATACTACATTCAAGCGCAAAGCAGAAAAATAAACAGTTCGACACCCGCTAAACTTTGTTACGCTTTCTCGGGCTGCTTCTCAGCCATTGCGCTTTTATAGATATGTCCATAATAGCTACCAATGCGGCAAATCAAGAATCGGCGCGTGGCCAATAATTTTTCATCAGTTTGATCGGTCAAAATCGGAATACTGTGCGCAGTCGCAAAGCGCAAGAATGACAGCCCTTGCCCTCCGAAGCACGATCACTCTATGTCCGCCCGGACACAGAGATGCCAACTAGCGCTCGCGCATCCGATTCGATACCTCAAGCAGATGACCAATGAATTTTTCTGCATATGCGGGCAGATCGCGTCCAGCCAGCCGGCAGACGTTGCGTTCACGATCGGCCCATTCATCGGTAAGTTTAATTATATGCAGGCGCGGCGCGCGGCTATAGGCGCGGGCGCATTCTATCGGCACGATTGCAAGGCCGATACCCGCATCAACCATGCGGCAGACGGCTTCGAAACTGCCGACATGCACGCGCTGATGCAAGCGCTTGCCCAGCTTATAGGCCTTGTCATCCAGAAACGTCTGGATGGCGCTCTCGGGATTGATACCGACAAACTGATACTGGTCGATCAGGTTGTCAAACGAAATTTCACGCAACTCTTTCAATGGATGCCCCAAGTGGGTGACGGCCACCAGTTCATCGCGAAACAATGGCACCACATCCAGCCCATCCAGGTTGACATTGCTGGAGACGATGCCAATATCTACCGATCCGCCACGGATAGCAGACACGATTTCCTTGGACAGTTTTTCTTCGAGCGCAATATCAATATCGGGGTTTTCGGCCAGGAAAGTGGACAAGGCTTCAGACATAAAGGAATGCGTCGCCGCCGTATTAGCCATGATTCGCAGTTTGCCTTTGATACCGGTAGAAAACGGCTGAAGCTCGGCGTGCATGCATTCCAGTTGCTGGAACACCCCCTTGGCATACTTCAGAAAAACCTCACCGGCCGGAGTCACGCTCACACCTGTGACCTGGCGGATCAGCAGACGCACCTTGAGCGAATCCTCCAGATTCTTGATACGGGCGCTGGCGGCCGGTAGGGAAAGAAACGTTTTTTCGGCGGCGCGGGTCAAATTGGAAGCCTGCCCAATATTGATGAACAGCTTGAGGTCGGTCAGGTCATAGCGCATCTTAAGCTTATACGAAGGGGGTAGTTGAGAAATACGAACAACGCTGTCCGCCATTATGGCCTATCATAAAATTGAACAGCAATACATAGTAATCCCTAAGCGGATCGACAGCCATGCTTCGGTCCCCATCAATGAAATTGACAGGAGAATCCAATGAGCTCGATTGCAGAAGGTAAAGTCGTGATCGTGACCGGAGCTGGCGGCGGTATCGGCAGAGACATTGCAATCGCTTACGCCAAAGCCGGCGCCAAAGTGGTGGTAAACGATATTGGTGTCTCGTTAAGCGGCCAGGGCGGAACTGACGGCCCCGCACATGCTGTGGTTGAGGAAATAACTGCAGCAGGCGGCACCGCCGTACCCAGCTCCGACAGTGTCGCCGGCTATGAATCGGCCAGCCAGATTGTGCAAACGGCCATGGATCACTTCGGGCGTGTTGATATTGTGGTCAATAATGCGGGCAACCTGCGCGATCGCCTCTTTCATAAAATGAACGAGGAAGAATGGCGCCAAGTCATTGATGTGCACCTGCATGGCACGTTTTTTGTCAGCCGCGCTGCGGCCCCCTACTTTCGTGAACAGGAGTCGGGCGCCTACGTACACATGACCTCGACATCGGGGCTGATCGGCAATTTGGGTCAGTCCAACTATTCCGCTGCAAAGCTGGGCATCGTCGCCCTGTCCAAGTCTATTGCACTTGACATGGCTCGCTATAACGTCAGGTCCAATTGCATAGCGCCGTTTGCCTGGAGCCGCATGACCAGCTCCATTCCGGCAGAAACGCCCGAAGAAAAAGCGCGGGTGCAGAAATTACAGAAAATGGAAACGCATAAAGTTGCGCCAATGGCCGTCTATCTGGGCAGCGATGCTGCGGCAGAAGTCACCGGGCAGATTTTTGGCGTGCGAGCCAATGAAATTTTGCTGTTTAGCCAGCCACGTCCGGTGCGCTCTGTTCACATGTCGGACGGCTGGACCCCGGAGCTGATCGCCCAGATTGCCATTCCCGCCATGCAGGGCCAGTTTCACAAACTGGAACGATCGCCCGACGTGATTAACTGGGATCCCATCTGATTACCCGGAGTGTGCGTATGCCACTGGATTACCAACGTATCAAAAACTGGCCTTTTGTCGACACGCGTCATCGCTACACGCAACGCGACAGCATTTTGTACGCAGTGGGTATCGGGCTGGGTTCGGACCCGCTAGACCCATTCCATTTGCAATTTGTCTATGAGAAGCAGTTGCAGGCATTTCCCACCATGAGCAGCATCCTGTGCTATCCGGGCTTCTGGATGCAGGATCCGGCGACCGGCATCAACTGGGTCAAGCTGGTGCATGGCGAACAACGCAGCACCTGGCACAAGCCACTGGCTGCCGAAGGCGTACTGACAGGAAAAACCCATATTTCGCATGTCATCGACAAGGGCCCGGACAAGGGTGCATTGGTAGTTGCCGAACGCAATATGTACGATGAAGATAATACACTTGTGGCAACCATCCAGCAAACAACATTCTGCCGCGCCGACGGCGGTTTCGGAAATGGCGATGCCACCTTGGCTGCCCTGCCGAGCATGCCGCAACGCAGGCCGGACCATCAGCGCCGCATCCCGGTCGCACCCAATGCGGCGATCGTGTACCGGCTCAATGCAGACCCGAACCCGTTGCATATTGATCCACAGGTCGCCACTGCCGCCGGGTTCGAGCGACCGATACTGCACGGGCTGAGTACTTACGGTCATGTCGCAAGAGCGATAGTCCAGGACTGCTGCGATAATGACCCGGCCCGCCTGTATCGCTTCGATGTCCGTTTTTCGGCGCCGGTGTACCCGGGCGAGACGCTGCTATGCGATATCTGGCAGGAAGGCTCGGCCCAGATCCACTTTCAGGCCAGGGTAAAAGAACGCAATGTCACGGTATTGAGTCACGGCTATGCCGCCCTGCGTCGCAACCCATAATCGGCTTGGCTCATCCGGTGGAGCACACACGCAACGAATGATGCCATTTACCAGACAGCGAATCATAAAAAATGCCGGACAATGCCGGCATTTTCCAAAAGCTTGCATGCAAGCTACGCGACCTGGTTCCAGGCCCAGAATGCCACGATAATGCCAAAGACGATTCGATACCAGCCAAACGGCCGATAGGACGCGCTGGACAGAAAGCGCATCAGGGCCCGCACCACAATCAGCGCGCTGATATAAGCCGCGATAAAGCCCAGCACGACAGCCAGCAAATTACTCTGGGTCAGCTCGCCACCGTGCTTGTACAGGCTCAATACCGTCGCGGCAATCATGGTGGGCATGGCCAGAAAAAACGAAAACTCGGTAGCCGTCTTGCGGTGGATGCCTGCCATCATACCGGAAATAATGGTTGCACCCGAACGCGATGTTCCCGGGATCATGGCCAGGCACTGGGCAAAACCGACAACCAGCGCCTGCCTCCAGGTGATGTCGTCCAGGCTTTTGGTAAGATGGGCCAGCTCATGGTCCTGCAAGGTGGTGTGCTTGGCCATGGATGGACGACGTTCCACCCACAGCATGATCACGCCACCGACCACCAGGGTAAATGCATAAATCATGAATCGGCCATCAAGCAGCCGATTGACCTGTTCAATCAGCATCAGGCCGATAATCGCCGCAGGCAAAAAGGCAATAATCAGATTCATGGTAAACCGCTGCTCGGCCCGGTTACCGGTAAATGTGCCCACAATGACTTCGCGCAGGCGCTGGCGGTATAACCACATCACCGCCAGGATAGACCCCAGCTGGATAACGATCTCATAAACCTTGAATTGTCCGGAATCAAAGTTAATCCAGTCTCCCAGAATCAACAGATGGGCTGTACTGGAAATCGGCAGAAATTCAGTTATCCCTTCGACAATGCCCAGAACGACAGCTTTAAACAGGTACCACACTTGATCCATAATAACGGGCTCCGAACCGCACAACAATTTACTGCTTCAGCGAGATAAGCATTTGGGTGAAGATTTTGGGGCTGGCCGCCAGCACATTGCCGGTTTGTTGCCAGGTTTGTTCCCCTTCGAAATCGGCGACCAGACCACCCGCCTCAAGAATCAGCAGGCTGCCCGCCGCCAGATCCCAGGGTTTGAGATGGACACCGCAGTAGCCATCGAAGCGACCGGCGGCGACATAGGCCAGTTCCAGCACGGTCGCACCAAGCCGGCGAAAACCCGAACATTCGTCGACCAGGCCGTAGTAACGCTCGGCGCCCTTGCGATTGGAACCGGAAACCGAAGGGAAACGGCCGGAGATTAGCGCGTCTGAAAAACGGGTGCGGTTGCCGACCCGTACGCGGCGATCATTCAGGAACGCGCCACCTCCGCGGGTGGCGGTAAACATTTCATTGCGGGCCGGATCGTACACAACCGCCTGCGTGACAACGCCCTTGTGCAAAAGCGCGATGGATACTGCATAGTTGGGGAATCCATGAACAAAATTGGTCGTGCCATCCAGCGGGTCGACAACCCACTGGTACTCGGGCATTTCGTTTTCTTTATCCTTGGCGCCGGGAATATGACCGGACTCTTCACCCAGGAAGGCGTGATCCGGGTAAGCGTCGCGTAACACCTCTATAACCGCCTGTTCTGCGTTCCGATCGACTTCGGTAACATAATCGTTGGGGCCTTTACGCGCAATCTGAATTTTGTCCAGATCGAGACTGCCGCGATTAATAATGGCGCCGGCACGGCGAGCGGCACGTACGGCGATGGTGAGCATGGGGTGCATAGCTTTCCAGACTTCGGTTGAGTAGTAAAATAGGCATTTTAATGGACAATAATGCAGACTTCTGCAAATCCATTCATTTCTGTCCATATTCATGGCGTTCTAAGGAATTTTATGTCACCGTTGCATACCCGGGTCCGTTTTATCATGGTGTCGCCGACCCACCCCGGCAATGTGGGCTCCGCCGCAAGAGCACTCAAAAACATGGGGTTTGCCGATCTTGTTCTGGTTAACCCGAAAGATCGCGACATACTTTTCTCTGAAGAAGCACAGGCCCTGGCCAGCGGCGCAACCGATATCCTGGAGTCTGCGCGTATCGCTCCCGACCTTGACACGGCGCTAACGGGCATTACCCTGGCCTTTGCGCTGACCGCCCGCAGCCGCGACATGGGCCCCCCTCCCCTGGACATCCGTCAGACGGCCCAGCTCTCTCGCACGCACCTGCACAATCACGCCGATACGCAAATTGCGATTGTCCTGGGCACAGAGCGAACCGGACTGGACAATGACGATATCAGCCGCTGCCACCGCATCTGTCATATCCCAGCCAACCCTTTGTACAGCTCATTGAACGTATCGCAGGCATTGCTGCTGGCGGCCTGGGAACTGAATTACGCCATGCAGGCCGCGCCAGCGGCATGGCATGCCGGCGCGGCAACGGCAACGACAACGACAGCGGTATCAGCCCCGATAACACTGTCCGCCGGCGCCGTCTCTTCCGGCAACGAAACATCAGCCCAGCACCCCGCGCCACCCGTGTCTACGCTGATTCCGGGTAGTTCAAGTGTGCCCGATCGCGATTATGCCCCTGCCGAAAAGGTAGAGGCATTCATCAATCACTGGGAAAGCGCACTGATCGGGATTGATTTTCTGAATCCAAACCATCCGAAAAAGCTGATGCCGCGCATGCGCTATATGTTTACCCGCATTCACATGACGCAGGAGGAAGTGGACATGATGCGCGGGGTATGCACCAACATACTGAAAACGGTGTACCGACCGTAGCCCCGTTATTTGGCGTCGCCGGCGCCATTGCCTTGCGGCGGATGAACCGTGACCCGCAACGGAGCCGGAACGTCAAAGCCTTCGGTTTTGAGTCTCATCTGGACTTCCCGGTTCAAGTCATTCTGTACATTGAAAAAATTGTCGGCACTGGCCCAGACACGCAGCGTCAGCGTAATGGTGCCATCCTTGCGGTCGGCCACGAAAACCGCCGGCGCCGGCATTTTCAAGGCGCCAGGCTGTTCATCAATCAGTTTGTTCAGTACCTCAATGGCCCGGTTGACATTGTCGCCAAAACAAATATAGGCCGGAATATCCATACGACGGTTATGGTGGCGGCTCAAATTGATGATCGTGCCGTTCCACACGGTGCTGTTGGGCACGGTCACCTGCACGCCGTCAGCCTGCACAATCCGCGTCAGAAACAGGCCCACTTCGTCGACGGTGCCGGAAATGCCCGAAGCCACCGTGACGCTTTCGCCCACGCGCAGCGGCCGCAACCCCAGCAGCATGATGCCGGCAGCAATATTTTGCAGCGTGCCCTGCAACGCCAGGCCAATGGCCAGGCCTGCGGCGCCCAGAACAGCAATGAGACTGGCCGTTTGCACGCCGAACTGCGACAACACCGCAATGATGGTAACGATGCGCACACTCCAGATCATCACCGTGCGAAACATGGGGATGATTGTGGGGTCAATTCGTTCTGACCGGGTACTCAGGCGCTGCACCATATTGCCAAGCCATTTGGAAACGGTCCAGCCGATGCCCAGAATAATGAACGCAACCACCACGTCAATGGCGAACCGCTGGACGAACGGCCAGAAACTTTCCATATGTTGAATATCCATATAAGTCACTCTCTTGCTGGTTATTTAATAAAACAGGAAGGCTCGCGCCTGGCGAGAACACTGGGTACACCGATGCCGACAGCGGGCAATCGCGATGTCAGGATTTTAACGTGTCATAATGACAGAATATACTTCAGGACAGCGAAACCGGGCCAGTTTTTATGCGGCGAGCCAGGCATAACAGAGCCCGTTTCAGCAATGACCATAACAACCAGCGTCTATACATGAATACACAGCACACATGAATACTCAGCACAGCACGTCTTCCACATTCCATACCCCCCAACGCATCAGCTTCTCCAGTTTTCGCGACCCGCTCCTGGCTTTCGAGGAACTGCTGCGTATCTACGAACGCAACACGCTGTTTATCCGCGAATCCTTTTACCGTTTTATCAGCGGCGAGAACCACTCGGGTCAGCGCACCCGCGCCTGCTATCCGGCCATCCGCCTGCATGTACCTGATCATCAGGAAGTGGATTCGCGCCTGTCCTACGGCCATACCACCGAGCCGGGCCTGTACCAGACCACCATTACGCAGCCCCAGCAGTTCAAGAGTTATTTGCTGGAACAGATCGGGCTGATCATGAAAAACCACTCGTTACCTGTGGAGATCGGCGAGTCCGATGTGCCTATTCCACTGCATTTCGCATTTACCGGTGGCCAGTACGTGGAAGGCGTCTATGCGGACACGATTGGTTCGTCTTTGCGCAATTTCTTTGATGTCCCGGACCTGGCGGTCATGGATGACGCTATCGTCAATGGAACATTGCGCGAAGAACCGGGCCAGCCCGGGCCGCTGGCGCCTTTTACCGCACCGCGCATTGACTATTCGCTGCACCGCCTGCAGCACTATACCGCCACCGCTTCGGAGCATTTTCAGAATTTTGTTCTGTTTACCAATTACCAGTTCTATGTAGACGAGTTCGTCGAACGGGCTGCGCAATTGATCGAGGATGAGACATCCGGCTATACGGCGCTGGTCGAACCAGGCAACCATATCACGCGCAAGGGTCAACCCGATACCTCCCACCGACTGCAACGACTGCCGCAAATGCCGGCCTATCACCTGAAACGGGACGACGGCAACGGGATTACACTGGTCAATATCGGCGTGGGGCCATCCAATGCCAAGACCATTACCGATCACATTGCGACACTGCGGCCATCGGCCTGGATCATGTTGGGTCATTGCGCCGGATTGCGAAACACGCAACGATTGGGAGACTATGTGCTGGCGCATGGTTATGTGCGAGAAGACCACGTGCTGGATGCCGACCTGCCGCTGTGGGTGCCGGTGCCGCCACTGGCCGAGATCCAGATCGCGCTGGAACATGCTGTCGAAGAAGTATCGGGCCTGTCGGACTGGGAGCTCAAACGCATCATGCGCACCGGTACTGTGGCGACCATCGATAACCGAAACTGGGAGTTGCGTGACCAGCATGAACCTGTCCAGCGGTTTTCCCAATCGCGGGCCATTGCCCTTGATATGGAATCGGCCACTATTGCAGCCAACGGTTTTCGCTTCCGCGTCCCCTATGGCACACTGCTGTGTGTGTCAGACAAGCCGCTGCATGGCGAACTGAAGCTGCCCGGCATGGCTTCGGACTTCTACCGCAAGCAGGTCAGCCAGCATTTGCGCATCGGTATGCGGGCGCTGGAAAAGCTTCGTGAAATGCCCCGCGAACGACTCCACTCGCGTAAACTGCGCAGCTTTATTGAAACCGCTTTTAAATAGCCCTCTTTAATTGGCCCGCTTTAAGCAGGCCCCTTTGAGTAGCCGCCCTTAAATAGCCCCCTTTAAGTAGCCCCGTATTTTGAATTCCGTTATCAATGCCGCATTTCCGGTTTTTGCGCTGATCCTGATCGGATATATCGCCGCTCGCCGCCAGATCCTGTCGGACCAGGCGAGCCAGCACCTGAACAACTACGTGGTATGGCTGGCGTTGCCGGCCCTGCTCTTTCATGCCATGGCGACCGCCAGTTGGCAGCAGCTGAACCAGATACCATTTATCCTGGCCAGTACCGGCGGCATGCTGGCCACGTTTTTCATTTTCATGGTCTGGCAACGGCGGCGCTTCAGCCCCGCCGACAATAGCGTTGCCAGTCTGGCCGCATCCTACAGCAACGCCGGCTATATGGGGCTGCCGTTGTGCATGCTGGCCTATGGCCAGGAAGGCGTCATACCGGTCATTATCACCATGATACTGACCGCCTGCGTGCTGTTTGCACTGTCTATTGTCTGCCTGGAAACCGGACTGCAGAAACACAGCAGCATCTGGACCAGCATGCGCCATACCGCTATAGCCCTCGGGAAAAACCCGCTGATCGTTTCGCCGGTCGCGGGCATGGCGTTATCCGGCTTAAATATTGCCCTGCCTGCACCGCTGGCCGAGCTGACACGCTTGCTGGGCAGTTCGGCCAGTCCCTGCGCGCTTGTCACTATCGGACTGTTTTTGGCTCAAACTCGCAGTGTTCGCCCGCATCCGGCGCTAGGCGCTGTTCTGCTCATGAAAATGCTGTTTCTGCCAGCGGTGACGGCATTTCTCGCTTTCGTCGTCTTTGACATGCCGCCCGTACAGCGCGAAGCGGCGGTTCTGCTTGCCGCACTGCCTATCGGCACTGGTCCGTTCATGCTGGCAACCATGTACCAGCGCGACACGCAATTGGTATCGCAGTCCATATTTATTTCAACTGTGTTGTCGGTCATCAGTGTTTCTCTGCTCCTGGCGTGGTTCCAGGGATAGGCCATGCAGCGCCATGGAGCTTTTGCCGCCCATCAGGCGTGGCCAAGGCTCACGCCGCTATCGGTCTGGCCGGCAAACCATGGACCGCCTGCGCAATCGCACTGGGCACCAGGACGGGGTGCCATGCGCTGGCGCGCAAGGTAATATACTGTCAGGCATGAACGATGCGGACAGGGCTAGCGTTGCCCGCCGCTGCATAACATGCGGGTTATTTTCCCTTTTGTGGAGCGATATATGAAGCCTTCAATTGTCATACTGGATGACTGGGAACACGGACTTGCCCGGCTGGTCGACTGGTCCGGTATACAGAGCCGCAGTACATTGACAATCCATCACGAACGGTTGCCCGACGATCAGTTGCCGGCTGCGCTGGCACAGGCGCAATGCATCGTGCTGATGCGTGACCGAACGCCATTTCCCCAAGCGTTGATCGCGCAATTGCCCAATCTGAAGCGTATTGTCTTTACCGGCACACGCAACAATACGCTGGATCAACAAGCCGCTGAGCAGGCGGGTATCGTGGTCACACCCACCGAGTTCGGGCCATCGAAAGCCAGTACCTGCGAGCTGGCCTGGTCGCTGATTCTGGCTTCCCTGAAAAAACTGCCCGAGCTGCTGGTCAGTCGCCAACAGCCGCTATGGCGCCCTCCCGCCGTCCGCGACCACTTACCGGAGGTCCTGGAGGCAAAGCGCCTGGGGCTGATTGGTCTGGGCCACATCGGCCAGCGCATGGCCACTGTGGCCCAGGCGTTCGGCATGCAGGTGCAGACATGGAGTCCGCATATGACACCCGAGCGGGCAAGCCAGCACAACGCAACCAGCGTTTCACTTGAAACGCTGCTGTCCACATCGGATATCGTTTCTTTGCATCTGGTCGTCTCGGATGCGACGCGCAAGCTACTCAACAGCGAGACCCTGGCTCTGATGCAGCCGGGCAGCCTGCTGGTCAATACTTCCCGGTCCACGCTGATTGATACCGCCGCGCTGATCCAGGCGCTACAAAATGGACGGCCGGGGTTTGCTGCGCTTGATGTCTTTGACAATGAGCCGGGTATCAGTCCGGCGCTCATGGCTGTGCCCAATATCCTTCTGACACCGCATATGGGCTTTGTCAGCGAACAGGTGTACCGCAAATTTGCGATTGACGTACAACAGCAGTTGAACCAATGGCTGGATGAAATTGCATCATGACACATGAAATACTGCCATGCAGCGCGCTTATCCTGGTCGATATACAGCCAGACTTTATGTCGGGTGGGCCGCTGGCCTGCGAGCAGGCCGATGCTATTGTGGCGCCGGTGCAGGCCATACTGGCACAGGATCGCTTCGCCCAGTATGTGGCCACCCAGGATTGGCACCCGGCCGGACATATCTCGTTTGCTTCAACACATGATGGCGGCAAGCCTTTTGACAATATTGAGCTCTATGGCCACCCCCAGGTTTTATGGCCCGATCATTGCGTGCAGGGAACCACAGGTGCGGCGCTGCACAGCGCCATCAACTGGGACAGGATGAACCTTATCCTGCGCAAAGGCACCGACGCCGCGGTCGACTCCTACAGCGCATTTCGCGAAAACTACAATTGTGCAGAGCAACGTCCACAGACCGGACTTGCCGGCTGGTTAAAGGAACGTCAGGTGCGCAACGTATATATATGCGGCCTGGCAAGAGATGTCTGTGTATTGTGGAGCGCACAGGATGCGCGGGCGGCCGGGTTCAATACATATGTCATTTGGGATGCCACCGCACCGGTCACCGGCAAAACCGACGACGCCACCAGAAGGCGCATGCAGAAACAAGGCATCCGCATCTTGCACAGCAGCGAGTTTTGTCCGGCCCCGTAGACGGCTTACCGCTGACCCATACAAATCTTGCGGTAAAGCAAGCTTGCCACGGTCGTCTTTTGCGTTGTCTGTCCAGCGCTTGGCAAACGGAATTTCATGGCCCAAACGGATCAGGGCACTTTGCAGTGCCCTGTCATATCAGTGTTGCTCAATAAAGCTTTTGAGAAACTCCTGCGTTCTCGACTCCTGAGGATTGACCAGGACTTGCTCGGGCGTGCCCTGCTCCACAATTTTACCCTTGTCAAAGAAACACACGCGATCGGAAATTTGCTTGGCGAACTGCATTTCATGCGTCACCAGCAGCATGGTCAGGTCATGCTCTTCAGCCAGGCGCTGAATCACATTGAGCACCTCGCCGACCAGTTCCGGATCCAGTGACGACGTTGGTTCGTCAAACAACATAATATTGGGTCGCATCGCCAGTGCGCGGGCAATGGCGACCCGTTGTTGCTGACCACCAGAGAGCTGGCTCGGAAACTTGTCGCTCTGATCAGACAAACCGACCAGTTCCAGATATTTGTCGGCGCGTTCGTTGGCTTCTTCCTTGGACAACTTGAGCACCTGCACCGGCGCTTCAGTGACATTGCGGCGCACCGTCATATGCGGAAACAGATTGAACTGCTGAAAGACCATGCCCATTTCCTTGCGCATATCGCGCAAGTGGTCTTCCGAAGCCGGCACCAGTTCCCCGTTTTTTTCTTCGTGCCACAGCGGCCTGCCGGTCACATAGATGACGCCATCATTGATATTTTCAAGTGTCATCAGAATGCGCAACACCGTAGACTTGCCGGACCCCGACGGACCAATGATGGTGACTTTCTCGCCTTTGCGAACCTCAAAATCCAGCTCGTCCAGCACAGTCACATCACCAAATTTCTTGATGACTTTTTCGAAACGAATAATCGGCTCGCCGGTCTCCAGGTCAGCAGCGGCACCGTCGACTTTCACAACATCATCGCCCTGAGTGTTATCCGCAGCGACATTCACATTATCATTATTGATCGGATTATTCATCGTAAAGGTATTCCTCGTTTTGGCAGATGGGTATCCAGATAACGCACCCCGTAGGACGCGACAATGGTCAGGATCAGATAAATGGCACCCACCATGGATAGCGGTATCAGATAATTGAAGGTGCGATCACCTATGATTTTTGCTACGTTGAGCATCTCCAGCACGGTAACGACCGACAGCACCGGCACATCTTTCATGATCGAAACCAGG
Organism: Advenella sp. S44; assembly: GCF_002810445.1. Taxonomy (GTDB): domain Bacteria; phylum Pseudomonadota; class Gammaproteobacteria; order Burkholderiales; family Burkholderiaceae_B; genus Advenella. The sequence goes on from NZ_NEXS01000009.1 coordinate 318,723, forward strand.
TAATTGCCCATCGCCGGAATAATACGCGGGATAGCTTGCGGCAGGATAATAAATCCGAACGTACGCACAGGCGCCAGATCCAGCGCACGCGACGCCTCGGTCTGTCCCCTTGGAATGGATTCGATGCCGGCCCGATAGACTTCAGACAAATAGGCGCTGTATTGCACACCCAAAGCCAGTGCGCCGGTCAGAAACGCAGGCAATACAATGCCATGCTCCGGCAATACATAATATAGAAAAAACAGCTGCACCAGTAACGGCGTATCACGAATGAATTCGGTTATAAATTTGGCGGGCCAAGAGATAATGGCCAGCCTGGCGCTTTTGAGGCCAGCCAGTATCAGGCCAAGCACCATCGCCACCAGAAATCCCAGCACCGTCGCCTGCAGGGTAACCAGCAGGCCCTTGAGCAGTATTGGGAAAATTGAAACGGCAAAGGCCCAATTGCTGCTTGTATCCCATTCAATACCAAATAGCATGATCAGGCCCTCCCTGCGCGCCAGCGGCCGACAGACCGCTCCAGCAGTTTCATGATGCCTGTCAGAATCAGCGCCATGCCAAAATACATGAACAGCAAAATGGTGTACACCGTGGTGCTATCCTGCGTGTAGTTGCGAATCTGTTCGGCCCGAAACGCCATATCGCCAAGGCTGATCAGCGACACCAATGCCGTATCCTTGAGGTTTTGCACCGCCAGGTTACCGAAGCTGGGCATCATCTCCGGGATAGCCTGGGGCAGACTGATAGATCGCAATGTCTGGCGTGGAGTAAAGTCCAGCGCCTTGGCCGCCTCATATTGCGAGCGCGGTACCGCCTGGATGGCACCTCGCACCACCTCGGCGCCATATGCCCCGATATTGAAACCCAGCGCCAACGTGCCCGCTACCAAAGGCGCCATGCGCAGGTCCAGACCGATAGCCTGGCCCAGCAGTGGTAGTGCAAAGAACAACCAGAACAACTGCACAAGCAGGGATGTTCCGCGAAAGATCTCGATAAAGCAGATAGAGAATCCGCGATAGAACCAGTTACTGGACAGTTTGCCGATACCGAAGGCAAATGCTGTTATCCCCCCCAGTATGGTTGAATAGACTGTCAGTTGAACGGTCACCCACGCACCCTGCAGCAGGGGCGCCAGATATATATTCCAATCCATCGGTCGCCTTTTATTGTGTGGAAGTCAAATGGCGGGTGCAAGTCGCAGCTTGCACGAGCCCGTGAGTTGAAGCAGGCTGCTCCTGCGGCGCGGCCTCATCCGGCCGGTTCGCTGTCGCGTTAGCACAACCGAATGCAGACGCCACCAGGCGCCTGCATATCCAGCAAGCTACATCAGTATTACTTCGCAGCGCAAAGTTGCTCTGTTGTCTGCTTGGTAGACTCTTCCAGATCATGCTCGGTAAAGCCATACTCGGTTAGAATATTTTTCCACTCCGGCGTTTTCTTGAACTTGGCTAGCTCTTCATTGACGGCTTGACGCAGATCGTCCGAGCCCTGGTCAAAAGTAAAACCGCCCCAGCTGCGCGCTGGTTTTCCGTCAATGACCGGATCTTCGAACTGTTCAGCCGCTTCAACTTTGTCGCTCTTCTGAGCCAGCTCACTCACTGTCAGGCTGGTAGCAGCATAGGCCGCAGCACGTCCCGTGGACACGGTCGAGATGGCATCTGCATTATTTGAGATCGTTACCATACGGCCATCGTCAACGCCAAGCTTTTGCAGCATTTCCAGTTGATCGGCACCTGCCATGATGGCAATTTTTTTATCAGACTCGCTAAAGTCTTCGTACTTGTGCAGATTGTCGGGGTTGCCCTTGGCAACAAGCAAACCTTCGCCATATGAGCTATTAGGCTCGGAGAACGAGACCTGCTGGCAACGCTGCGGCAGGATGGCCATTTCTGCGGCGACCATATCAAACTGGTCAGCTTTCAGGCCGGGAATCAGTGAACTGAAACCGGTCGTGACCCATTTGATTTCTTTAACGCCCAGCTGTTCCATAATATGCTTAGCCACTTCCGGGCCAGCGCCTTTTGCTTCGCCGCTAGGATCGACAAAGCCGTAGGGAATTTCATTGGCTACGGCAATCCGCACCACGCCCTTATCCTTGATTTGCTGCAATGTGGCAGCCGATGCCGATGCTACTGTTCCAAAAGCCGCAGCGGTTGCTACAGCGAGAGCCAGCAGGGTTCGAGTTTTGCGTATTGTATTCATAGTTCTACTCCCCTTGAAGTTGATTTATCCTGAAGTTTTTAGCTGAACATATTTCAGATAAAAAATTACATTTGAAATAACTTTCAAACGCGCAAACACTCTCGCCTCGTGCCGGAAATTTTTCGCATGAGTGGCGCGTGTGCTGCGCTAGCGGTTATCGCTTCATTTATAGAAGTAACATAGAAAAACGGTCTAGCACAACCGTAATGCCATCATTTCCATATATTTGTTACATTCAACAGCCGTCATTTATATGAAATAAACGCATGGAAAACCCTAGGTTTATTTCAAACGCAATTAAGGTTCTATATCAGGAAAGAGTGCCTGTAAAATTTCGTCATTGACACTTGTCCAACCCTGAAGACGGCATACCTGGAAGGCGCTAAGCACAGCGACACGGCAAGTTCAAACCAAAGCGACTGTGTCCATATTCGCTTGCCGCGCGCGGGGCTGGCCAGCCCTTTCATACACGACGAGATGCCTCTTTTACACGATGGTTAGCGCAGCAATCTGGTCAACGATGGAACGAATTAAACCGAGGTAAAAGCACCGTCAGAAATACAGTTGGGAACACATTGATGCACAGCTGTCCAGTCGCACTTGGCAACATACCATTACTTTAAGACAAATTACTATCATGCCGTCGGGCCCTGCTACTGCATCGCCGTCTGTATTTATCGCTTAGCTTTCCTGCCTCCAGTGCCTGGCTTCTGTCAGCCCTTTGCGCCGCATAAGGCACATTTGGTGACGGTATAGCATGCAAGGCGCGACATGATAACCGTTAAGAAACCCGTCATCGCCTCGTACGTCCTAGTCTGTCACTATTGCCATGCGCTTAATAATTGCTTGAGTCTATCGAGCGATTGTGGGTTCATTGGCCATGCAGAAGGTGGCCTTGTGGTACCGCAATCATTGCCCAGCAACTGCAACGCTGTCTTGACGACCGTGACATTCGCGCCATTGTTTTCTTCTGCACGGAGTTGTTCAAAGGGCAACATTTGGTCAATAAGCTGGTTTGCTAACGTGTAGTCGCCGGTGTCAAGCGCAGCATGAATAGCGGCACTGCGCTTTGGCGCCACATTGATCAGGCCGGAGGTAAACCCGCGAGCGCCTACCGCATAAAAAGGCGGCGCCCAAGCTTCGGCCAGTCCGCCCACCCATGCCACGTCCAGGTGCCGGGTACGCGCGATGGCATCAGCCAGCAGCAGTGGCGTTGGCGACGCCCATTTGACACCCACTACCGAGGCAATACTACAAAGCGCCTCTATGGTTTCCATGCCAATGACTTCATTGCGTAAATACAATACGAGAGGCAACCCTTGTGCCGCCTCTTCGATTCGCCGTACGTAGGCGAGGACGCCCCGTGGCGACACGAACGGATCCGGTGGCTGGTGAATCATCAGGGCATCGGCGCCGGCCGCCCGTGACGCGACGGCAAGATCGCATGCTTCCTCGATGCTGCGACCGACCCCGGCAAGTAATGGGACCCGCCCACGTATCTGCTCTGCCGCCGCAGACACCATGGCCTGGCTTTCCTGCCAGCGCAAGCTGTAGTACTCACTGGTATTGCCGTTGGCTACCAATACGTGTATGCCTGCATCAATTGCGTCATCGATAATGGGCTGCATTCGCGCCGGTTCAATATTGCCGCTGGCATCAAACGGGGTAATCAGAATGCCGGAAATACCATCAAGCGCGGCACGCACCTGCTGTCGATTGAAAGTTGCCATGTCCTCTCCTTAAGTCAAATGGCTGGAATTGTTATAAAGGCAGCACGCTGCGTCGAACACAAGCCTGCGGATCACTCTTGACTGCCGGCGCCAGTGCCGTGCCCAGGCCTGGGGCATCGGGCCGCAACAGAAACCCAGCATCCAGAACGGGTAATTCGGTCACCAGATCCCGGTAAAAAGTATTGAGAAACGCCCGCACCACTTCCTGAAAAATCGCGTTGGGCGAAGCCAGCGCCAAATGCAGGGAAGCCCATAACACCACCGGCCCGGTGCAATCGTGCGGCGCGATCGGCTTTTGATACGCATCGGCAAGACTGGCGATTTTTCTGCCCTCGCTGATGCCGCCACACCAGGATAGATCAAGCATCACGATATCCAGTGCATGAGCCGCCAGCAAGTCTCGAAACGTACTCTGGGAGGCCAGGGTTTCGCTGCCACAAACCGGAATCTGCGCCTGGTTGCGATAGTCTGCCAACAAGCCCGGACTATCCATCTTGATCGGATCCTCCGCCCAGAACGGACGATATTGCCTGAGCTCGCGCGCAATGGCAAGCGCGCTGGTCAGGTTCCACATGGAATGAAATTCGCACATGATTTCAATTCTGTCGCCGACCGCAAGCCGGATTTTCTCGAACACCTCCAGGCCCTGCCGCATGTGCCGGGCACTGACATACTGACCGCCGGTCTCGGTTGCGGCGCCATCGAAGGGCCATATTTTCATAGCCCCGAACCCTTCATCAATCAGGCTGAGCGCAAGCTCGGCGGGATCTTCGATGAACGCGATCTGGTCATCATAACGACCGCGAATTTTTTCTGTCCCGGGTTGAATCAGCCGCCGCTGGATATTTTTACTATTGTAATCAGTCCCGGCACACGTGTTGTAGGCACGCATGCGCTCATGACAGGCGCCACCGAGCAACTGGTACACGGGTTGATCAGTCACTTTGCCGAAGATGTCCCACAGGGCAATATCGATGGCCGACGCCGCCCTGCTCTCTACACCGCTGCCGTTAAAGCCCAGATAGCCACGAAAAAGCACCTTGTGCAAACGTTCTATGTCCAGCGGGTTCTCACCCAGAATCAGCGGGGCGGCCATCGAGTGCAGATAGGTTTCCACCGCTTCTGCGCCACGAAAGGTTTCACCCAGTCCCGTAATGCCTGCCTCTGTTTCTATTTCAACCCAGACCAGATTTGGCTGGGACTTCAATCTTGTGGTTTCAATACCTGTAATACGCATATTTTTTACTCTGTAGAAATGCCCTGGGTCCGAATCAATTCGGCCCACCTGTCATGCTCTGTCCTGATGTGTCCGGCAAGCACAGAGGCGGCCCCGCCAATAGGCCGAATGCCCGACTGGCTCAGTTTGCTGACCACATCCGGATCTTTCAGAGCCTCATTGAAAGCGGTATTCAATCGTTCAATGACGGCATCAGGCGTGCCTGCCGGCGCACCGACGGCAAACCATGGCTCGATGACAAACCCGTCATATCCTAATTCTTCCATCGTTGGAACATCGGGCAGATTGGCGGTGCGACTGTGCCCCGTCACGGCCAGCGCATTGACTTTTCCAGATTGGATAAAAGGCAGGATTGACGGTTCGTTGTCAAAAAAAACGTCTATCTGGCCGCCAATCAAATCGGTGATCGCCGGGCCCGACCCCTTGTAGGGAACGTGAAGCAAAGCGATATTTGCCATTTTCTTGAGTAGCTCGCCAGCCAGATGATTGGACGCCCCGACGCCTGAGGAACCATAGCTGATATCGCCCGCTTTGGCTTTTTCAATCAGCGTATTCACGCTATCGATATCAGTATTTGGTCCGGTCACGAATGCGTTGATGGACGATCCGAGCAAAATCACAGGCGCTATATCTTTGAATAAATCGAAGCCCGGATTGGCATATAGGCTGGAATTGACCGAGCAGTTACCAATGCTGCATAAAAAAATGGTGTAACCGTCTGCCGGCGAATTGATCGCCGCGACGGTTCCAATGTTGCCGGTGGCCCCGGGGCGATTATCTATCACGATTGGCTGCTGCAGATGCTTGGCTGCAGCGCTGGCGACCAGGCGCGACACCAAGTCTCCGGAGCCACCCGGCGGCACCGGCACAATCATCCTGATCGGCTTGGACGGAAATGATTGTGCGCCGGCAGTGCCGGGGCCAAATATCGCCGCGGCCAGCAGCAGGATGAATGCGCCTATCGGTTTTTTCATGCAATGTCTCCCTATAATTTTTTGGGTTATCCGCTATTTTGCGTTTATCTCTTGGCGTTTATCTCTTTATGCTTATATTAATAATATAATCATTATATGATTAAAGTCAAGCGCAGCCGCTGACGCCGTGCTCTCTGTTACGGGTATACTTGTCGCCATGTCTTCCTCCCCCTTACGAAACTTTCACCAGCAGATTGTCGACGTTCTCGGCAGCAGAATTGTTGCGGGGCAATTTGCCGAAGGCGTTCAGTTGCCCACCGAACCCGAACTGGCAGATACCTATGGCGCCAGCCGCCTGATTATCAGGGAAGCCATGAAAAGCCTGGCCGCCAAAGGTCTGGTGTCCATCCGGCCACGTACGGGGACACACGTGCTGCCGCGCTGTAAATGGAATCTTTTCGATCCGTCGGTACTGGAGTGGTATGGGCGACTGCCGCCGGACAAAAAACTGATTGCCGACTTGATGGAACTGCGGCAAGCGATTGAGCCTCAGGCGGCCCGTCTGGCAGCCATTCGGGCCTGCCCGGCCGATATCGACGCATTGCAAAATTCATACCTGGCGATGTCGGCTGCCTCCGATCAGCCTGCCTATATTCAGGCCGACTTGACCTTCCATGGCGCGGTCGTGCATGCAAGCGGCAATGTGTTTTTCCGGCAACTGGAATTGGCACTGTCTGCCGTCTGGAACATGAGCTTTCGTGCCTCCAGCGACCAATGGGGACCCGATCCGAAAGCACTCAGACTGCACAAAGCATTACTCGACGCCATTGAGTCCAGCACGCCCGAAGCGGCCGAAAAGGCCGTGTTAGCGCTGATCGACAGAGCGGTAATGCGGATAGGCAAGTGACTTGTCGCCCAATCGAAGGCGGGAAGATCGTAAAATAGATGATTGAACGACAGAACCGTATAGCAACTCACCACCCATGCCTGCAGACCCCAGTAAAATTGCAACGTCCGGCCACACTCCCATGATGCAGCAGTATCTGCGCCTCAAGCTTGAGGCCGGATCCGTGTTGTTGCTCTATCGCATGGGAGATTTCTATGAACTCTTCTATGACGATGCCGAAAAAGCAGCAAGGCTGCTAAACCTGACACTGACCAAGCGCGGCAACTCCAATGGCCAGCCCATTCCCATGGCTGGCGTGCCAGTGCATGCCATGGAGACCTACTTGGCACGTCTAGTCGCGCTGGGCGAGTCGGTAGCCATCTGCGAGCAGATTGGCGATCCGGCAACCAGTAAAGGCCCGGTTGAACGAAAAATCGTACGAATCGTCACGCCCGGTACGCTGACAGATGAGACTCTGTTGCCATCCAAGGTGGATCGCCCGCTGCTGTCGGTCTTTCTGCCGCCAAAAGGCAGAGCCCCGAAATACGGCCTGGCGTGGCTGAACCTGGCCAGTGGCCAGTTCAGGGTGACTCAGTGCGACAGGGACGCCCTGGAATCCGAAATTCATCGTATCGCGCCCGCAGAAATCGTCCACGCCGATTCCTTCACGCTGGAAACAAAATTTGCCGGTTCCATCAGCCACACCGCCGACTGGCACTATGATCTGAATGATGCAGACTCGCACCTGTGCCAGCACTTTCACATTGATTCGCTGGCCAGTTTTGGCATGACCGATATGCCTGCCGCCATTTGTGCCGCCGGTGCGTTGCTGCGCTATGTCGAGCGCACGCAAACGCAATCGCTCTCGCATGTGCAGCACATTATGGTGGATCATGCTCTCGATTATCTTGTACTGGATCCGGTCACGCGCAAGAACTTGGAAATTACCGAGACCATCAGTGGCGAGAGCCGCCCCACGCTGTTCTCCTTGCTGGACCATTGCGAGACCCCAATGGGCAGTCGCAAGCTGCGCCATTGGCTGCACCACCCGCTGCGTTCCAATCGTCAAATCCAGGCGCGCCAGACCGCCGTGACGGCCATGCTGACCGGCAGGCCCGACGCCTCGGTGCATCCGCATATTGCGCTGGACAACCTGCGCACAGAACTCAATACGTTTCCTGATCTGGAGCGCATCGCAACGCGCATCGCCTTGCGCTCGGTGCGTCCCCGCGAACTGTCCAGCCTGCGCGATGCCCTGGCGCGCCTTCCCCGGTTGCAAGCAGTTTTGCGCGACCAGCATGCCAACGCCGAACGACTTGAGGTGCTCAATAGTGAATTGGCGCTTGATGCTCATTTGCACGTGAGCCTGCAGTCCGCCATTGCCGTCGAACCGGCGGCCATGATCCGCGATGGTGGCGTGATTGCACAAGGTTTTGATGCGGAACTGGACGAGTTGCGCACGCTGGCCAGCGACAGCGGCGCTTTTCTTGTTGAGCTGGAAGCCAGGGAACGGGAACGCAGTGGCATTGCCAATCTGCGAGTCGAATTTAACCGGGTTCACGGATTTTTCATTGAAGTGTCCAGGGGCCAGGTCGACAAGGTTCCGGACGATTACCGGCGCCGCCAGACGCTCAAGAACGTTGAGCGCTATATTACGCCAGAGCTCAAGGGATTTGAAGACAAGGTGCTGTCAGCGCGCGACCGGGCGCTTTCACGAGAAAAATGGCTTTACGAGCAGTTGCTCGATACCATGCAGGATTGGGTAAAACCGCTGCAGCGTTGCGCCCAGGCCGTTGCGGAGCTGGACGTTTATCTGGCACTGGCCGGCCATGCCCGGGATAACGCCTGGGTCGCTCCCAAACTGGCTGAACAACCCGTAATCGATATCGAAGCCGGGCGCCATCCGGTGGTCGAGCACACAATTGAACAGTTCACACCCAACAGCTGCCTGATGGATCACGACAGGCGCATGCTGCTGATTACCGGCCCCAATATGGGCGGTAAATCCACCTATATGCGACAGACCGCACTGATCGTATTGCTGGCGCGCATGGGCAGTTTTGTGCCGGCCAAGGCTGCCACAATCGGTGTGATTGATCGCATTTTCACCCGTATTGGCGCAGCCGATGACCTGGCCGGCGGTCAATCCACCTTCATGATGGAGATGACCGAAGCGGCCACCATTCTGGCCGCCAGTACGCCCAACAGCCTGGTGCTGATGGATGAAATCGGCCGCGGTACGTCCACCTACGATGGCTTGTCGCTGGCCTGGGCAATCGCCTGCCGGCTGCTGGATCATAACCATGCCCTCACCTTATTTGCCACCCATTATTTTGAAATCACCCGGCTGCCGGACCTGAATCCTTCTGCGATCAATGTACACCTTGCCGCCACCGAAGCGACCAGCGGCATTGTATTTCTGCATGAAGTACAGCAAGGACCGGCCAGTCGCAGCTATGGGATTCAGGTCGCGCAGCGCGCCGGCCTGCCTGTGGCCGTTATCCGGCAGGCAAAACGCGAACTGGAGCGCCTGGAAAGCCAATCGGGCGATATTTCCCAGCTCAATCTTTTTACAGCAACGCATGAAGCCGATGACGAGCAAAGCGACAATGCGCTTGAGCTGACAGCCTTTCGCGAAGCACTGCACGAGCTGGATCCCGACAATATGAGTCCGCGCGAAGCGCTGGACGCCCTTTACAAACTACACAACCGCTTTGGCGCAGAATCATGACACCGATTGATATTGACGCACCCCTGGCATTGCTCGGCGGTCGCAGCCCCACTGAATTTATGCGCACTTACTGGCAGAAAAAGCCACTGTTGATCAGGCAGGCCATCGCCAATTTCACCAGCCCCGTGCCTGCGGCCGGACTGAAGAAACTGGCAAAGCGGGATGATGTCGAAGCGCGCCTGATCTGGCAGGAAAATGACGAGTGGAATATGGAGAGCGGCCCGTTCGCCCGCTTTCCAAAAATCGCCGAACCCAATTGGTCCCTGCTGGTGCAAAGCGTGGATTTGCATGATGACACGACTGCAGCCCTGATGCAGCAATTTCGGTTTGTTCCGGATGCGCGGCTGGACGATATCATGATCAGCCTGGCCTCCCGCCATGGCGGTGTCGGCCCGCACTTTGACAGTTATGATGTTTTTCTGCTGCAAGGAAAAGGGCAGCGCCGCTGGCGCATCAGCCGACAGAAAGACCTGTCGCTGGTACCGGATATCCCCTGCAAAATACTGCAGCATTTTGAGCCCGAAGAAGAGTTCGTGCTGGAACCGGGCGATATGCTTTATTTGCCACCGCATATTGCGCATGACGGCATTTCCCTGTCCGATGAGTGTATTACCGTGTCTATCGGTTTTCGCGCGCCCCCTCTGGCTGTACTGGCGCGCGGGCTGCTGGAGGTGGCAGCCGATCAATTGAGCGCACGCAGCGGCCTGGGCTTTGGTCCCTACTCCACACCGACGCTGCCCGGACCGGATTTATCCGGCATGTTTCGGGATAAGGGCCTACCCGCCACGACACAGCCGGCGGCGCTGCCCGATGAACTGGTCCACAGTGCCCTGGCCGCCGTTCAGAAAATTGCGTTCGACGAACGCATGGCAACGCGTTTCCTGGGATGCTGGCTGACCGAACCCAATTCGCTTACGGTCTTTCCGATTAGCCAGGACATGATCGATATCGATGACGTACTGGAACGCCAGGGCAGCCTTGCGCTGGACCGCCGCAGCCGCATGATGTACCGCGGCGCCGATTTGTTCATCAACGGCGAAGCGCTGGAGACCAAAACCAATGCCACATTCAAAAAACTGGCCGATGTCCGCGTTTTGAGCACTGCCGATCTGAAAAAAGCCAGTGCAGATACGCTGACGTTACTGCAGGAATGGTTGGACGACGGCTGGATGGTCGCGATATAACGAAAGACCCCCGGCAATGGCCGGAGCATAGCGACGCTCCTAAACAAAAATCCCCGGAATGTGTGCCTTGCCAAAAAAAACAGCACCTGCAAAAGTTGGTTTCTTAGTCCAACTTTTGCAGGTGCTGTTCAATGAGGTGCCAGGCGTCCTTGACCGTTCTTGCGAAACAACGGCCTGATTACATTCTTTCGCCCAGTACCGTCAGGATGCGACGCGCCGTGGCGCTGTTGTCGGCCTGGCCCTGTTCGTTGCGCACGGTGACGACAGACTGATTGCCTTCGGAGGTGACCACGATGGTGTAAGGCAGGGGTGTCAGATTGCCTTTGTCGCCCCACAAGCGGCTGATAAAGTTGGACGCCTGGCGCTTCTCGCCGGTGTCGGTGTCCAGGTAGCGCACAGTATAGGTTCCGGCTTGCGGATCACTGTTATCGACCGTAAAACCGGCAGAGTTGATTGCCGTGCCCACCTGGGTATAGGCCTGGTTGTGGCCCACTTGCAGGGGCAATGCAGCCACATCATCCATCACCACTGGGTGGGTAGGCGCCGTTGCGGCAGCCGCGCTTTGACGAACCTGCTGCTCAGCTTGCTCCTTGGTGGCGCCCAAAAATACCATCAGGCGCGACAGCATGGCTGCATTTAAGCCCGGATCTTCCTTGGCAGGCAGCCATTTGAACGTTGTGCTATCCCGGTCCATTGGGGTTTCAACCAGGCGTTCGTGGTTGATGAACACGAGTGTTTTGCCATTGGAGCGTTCCAGACGGGTACGGAAGCGTTCACGCTCGCCGCTGTCTTCAACCATATTGATAATGGCGCCCAGCGCACGGTTGAGCAGATTGCCCGGAATTTTTGCGCGGTTTTCGGCCCAGTCGGTCTCGATTAGCCCGGCTTGGGGGTTATCACGATTGATCGTAAAGCCCGAATCGACCCAGAAGTCAATCACTTTCGGATAAACGCGGCCTGCTTCCTGGCTGACTTCCAGCCAACGATTCGTGCCCGAACTCTGGATTTGCAGTCCGGGCGTCTCAGGCAGGACAGAGGCGCCGGATGCAGCATTGCGGTTGGCCTCGGCCACGGCCTTGTTATATTCGTTAGCCGATGCATAACCACCCGGCGCCTTGTATGACGGCTTGATCTGGGATGCAGACAGATCTGGCGGCAGGCTTAACGGGTCACCCCTTACGGTACTCTTGTAGTCAACCTGTTCGGTCTCACCCATGACTTCGTCCATGACATTACATCCTGCCAGCAGGGTAAGTGACAGTAAACCAGATACTGCAAGAAAGCGTGCATTCATACGCATATTCTCAATCCTATATTATTTGACCAGCCCGAGGTCTTTCAGGGCGGTCAGAACAGTTTCGTGATGCTGGGCGCCCAGATCACACATTGGGAGCCGATATCCGGCCTGGATCAGGCCCATTTGCACAAGCGCCCATTTGACCGGAATGGGATTGGCTTCCAGAAACAGCACTTTATTGATATGTGCCAGTTTCATATTGAGTTCTCGAGTGCGCGGGACATCTCCGGCCCGTGCTGCTACACAAAGTTCATGCATAAGCGCGGGAGCAATATTAGCCGTAACCGAGACATTCCCGTTACCGCCCAACAGCATCAGCGCTGCGGCAGTGGGATCATCGCCGCTAAAAACCTGGAAGTACTCGGGTTTGTCCCGAAACAGCAGACCCAGGCGTGCAATATCTGCCGTAGCATCCTTGATACCGATGATTCCCTGTACCTCTGCCAGCCGCAAAACCGTATCATTGGACAGATCTGCCACTGTGCGGCCCGGCACATTGTACAGCATGATCGGCAGGTCGCTTTCGCGGGCAATGGCCTCAAAATGGCGAAACAGCCCTTCCTGGGTCGGCTTGTTGTAATAGGGTACGACAGACAGGCCCGCATCGGCGCCCACTTCCCTGGCCTTTTTGGTCAGGTGAATGGCTTCTGCGGTTGAGTTGGCCCCTACCCCCGCAATCACGGGAATGCGTCCAGCCGTATGCTCCACCGCAACGCGAATTAAGTCAGTATGTTCATCCACATCTACGGTGGGAGATTCGCCCGATGTACCCACAACGACCAGACCGTCAGACCCTTGCTGGATATGCCAGTCGATCAGCTTCTTGTATGCATCGTAATCTATATCCCCATTGGGTTGCATTGGAGTCACGAGGGCAGGAAAGCTGCCGGTGAATACAGGATACGAAGAACTGTCGACCGCCATGATAGAAACGTCCAGAAAAGGTTGATATTAAATGCCTAGCATATAGCTAATTCGGTAGTTTAATTGAAATGGAAAAAATTAATAGAAAATTTAATGACAATCCCGTAAAACACGTTACAGTCGACATCGGCCCGGCATGGACTGACAGATATGGCCGGGCTTGTTTACCCGCTGCCGCGGCGCGTCGCTCGCATAAAAAGTCATGAAAAGTTAGTCGCCCAGGCCGATGGTTGCCGGGTCTGCCAATCCCCGCCGCACAATCGTGGGGGTTGCCGTGGTCAGGTCTATGACCGTGGTCGGCTGGGTCGGGCAAGGACCACTGGAAATCACACCGGCCAGCGCATGCCCGTAACGATCGGTAATCTCGTGCGGGTCATTAAGCGGCATATCCTCTCCCTCCGGGATCAGCGATGTTGACAGCAAGGGTCTACCCAGCTCTTCGATAAGCAACAGGGTGACAGGATGATCCGGGACACGAACACCGATGGTTTTCCTGGAAGGATGCGAAACCCGGCGTGGCACGTCCTTGGTGGCCTCCAGAATAAACGTCCACGGGCCGGGCGTGGCGTTTTTCAGCAAACGGTACTGGGCGTTATCCACTTTGGCGAACTTGGCGATTTCCGCCAGATCGCGCACCAGCAGCGTCAGGTGATGGCGCTCATCCAGACCGCGCAAACGGCGCAATGCATCAGCCGCCGCCTTGTCGTCAAGACGGGCGACCAGCGCGTAGCTGGAGTCAGTGGGAATGGCCATTAGCCGGCCATTATCCAGCAGTTGCGCTGCCTGTTTGAGCAAGCGTGGCTGCGGATTGACCGGGTGTACATCGAAAAGTATGGACATAGGTATTGTTTCACTCCGTGGCTGGCGATGCACCTATTGTAGCGAATTGAGTGACACGTGGTGCAGGTTCGGGTTAGAATCACGGGCTGGTTGTCTCCGTAGCTCAACTGGATAGAGCACCCGCCTTCTAAGCGGGTGGTTGTGGGTTCAAGTCCCGCCGGAGGCACCACTATACTGTCTTTTGTTGGCAAAGATGATGAGATCGTGCCCACCAGCAATAGTCCTGCTTGTGGTGTGGCGGTGCTGGAAGTGCCGCCCAACAGCAAGACCCACTTAGAATGCGGGCATGGCTTCTATTTTATAGAAAACTTAAGGCATCTCTTTTTTCACGCCCTTATTCTGCGCTATGGGACTGGCGCAAACCGCCCCACAAAAGCAATTTTGTTATTGTCAGGGTCCCGCACATAGGCCGCATAAAAGCGGTTGCCGTAACGGGGACGAAAGCCGGGTTCTCCTTCGCTGCTGCCGCCTTCACGCAAGGCAATCGCATAAAGCCGGTCTATCATGTCCGAGTCTTCCAGCTCAAACGCCGTCATGGCGCCATTGCCGACACTGGCCTTGTCTCCGTCAAAGGGATATCCGGTGAAAAACCGGGGCACGCCCGGATCCGACTTTTTTCCCCAGGAAACACAGTTGTCATCCCTGTAGCACTGTTCCATTCCCATCTGAGCAAACAGGGGTTCATAAAAACGGACTGATTGCGCCAGGTTGTTGGTTCCTACCATGGTATAGCTGATCATTTCACTCTCCGGTAATCAGGATGCACGGATGCGCTGGCCTGCAATCGCAGCCGCTGGCCGCTCAGGTAATATGGGCGCCGCGCGTCTCTACGTATACGGCATAAAGCGACTGACTGGCCGTCATGAAAAGTCGATTGCGCTTGGCTCCCCCAAAACATACGTTGGAGCAGATTTCGGGCAGCCGGATTTGTCCGATGCGCACGCCATCTGGCGCAAAAATATGCACACCATCATAACCGTCACCTCCCCAACCCGCGCTCGACCAGATATTGCCGTCCTCATCACAGCGAATCCCGTCCGCTGAACCGGACTTGCCTTCGAACTCCATGGTCACAAACGTACGCGGGTTCGTCAGCTTGGCACCGTCTATGTCAAATACCCATATCTGATTCTTTGCCGAGGGATAGTGTGAGTTTCCCGTATCGGTAACATAAAGCCTGCGATAGTCTTGGCTGAAGCACAGTCCATTGGGCTTGAACGGCTGGTCGGCCACTTTGGTGATGGCGCCGGTTTGCGCGTCAATCCGATAGACCGCTTCCTTCTGAATGGGGCTGACCGAATCGGTGCTGTCCGGGTGTCGGTTGCCTTCATATTCCATCAGCGCGCCATACCCCGGATCGGTAAACCAGATCGAACCGTCATTCGGATGCACCACGATATCGTTAGGCGCATTCAAACCTTTATTCTCGAAACTGTCGGCAAGCACCGTCACCTGCCCGTTGTGTTCATAACGTACAACGCGCCGGGTATCATGTTCGCAGGCCAGCTGCCTGCCCTGAAAGTCAAAGGTGTTGCCGTTCGAATTGCCTGAAGGCGAGCGAAAGCGACGGCCGACATGCCCGTCCTCTTCGGACCAACGCAGTTGTTCATTGTTGGGGATATCGCTCCATACCAGATAGCGGCCAACGGCATTCCAGGCGGGGCCTTCGGCCCATTGCATGCCGGTATGCAAACGCGTGATGGCCGCATTTCCCAGCTTATATTTAAACCGCTTGTCCAGTACGACGATATCGGGATCCGGATAACGCACCGGTTCGGTGTGCGCGCCAAAATCCCGTGCCATTGCCGGCTTTGCGGCAACGGCCGGTGTCAGCACCGTGGCCGCTGTCGCCGTGGCGGCAGCAAGAAAGCCCCGCCGATTGATTCCTGCGCTTGATGCCGGGCCGCGAATCGTTGCATTGTCAGCCGGTCCTGCGAACGTTTCCTGTTGCGCATGTCTCATTTATGCTTCTCCTTTGCTTGTGGTTGTCACTTATCACTGCACGACTCGGGCGCGGGCCCTGACATTCCTCTGCGTTTTTTGTCTATTGGAAATTGAAGAGGCCGCGCTCTTGGTTACTACTCAAAGCATACGATGCGTTAGCCTGTCAGGCTGTGCCAAGTGCCAACGGGGCCAACAGCACGGCATTGTCCATAAAGGCTTGCTGCGAAAAACAAAGACTCACGGCACGCGCCCTGCCCTTGCGCCGAAGCAATCGCTGTATTCAAAAAAACAAAAAGCGCCCCCTCAAAAATGCTACCCCGAAAAGCGCTTCTCTAAAAAGCCTATTCTCTTAGGGCAAGCCAATATTCAAGCGGAACAAGCCGTCCCCTTTCACGGGTACGGGCTTGTCTTTCTGGTCAATGCCGGAACCGATGCAGAACCCGATGTGGGCCTGCAGCGAACCTAGATGACCGGATCGGGCGAACCTGCATAAAGCGCGGTGTTCGTTGACGTAACCAGCATTTGATAACGTTCGAACTGCGCAAGAATATCGTTGATAACCTGGGCCGAGCTCAATCCGAGAATGTCATAGCCGCGACTACCATCGGCAAACACTGTGCGGGCCTGCCATTCATGGGGATGCACAGTTTCATTGCGTGCGGCAGCAGCCGTAAACGCCGCCATTTTTCTGGCTTCAGGCTGCACGCCGTAGACAAAATTGCGTCTGTCCTGAGCAACCACGGTAAGCCTGACCGATTCGTCTGCCGTTGCGACTTCGACATCAAGGCCGCGCTTTTTCAGTTCTTCGGCAACCTCGTGCACGGCCGGCGCAGCCACCTGCGCAATAAACCGCTCGGCATCCTCTTTTCTTGGCGTATGCATGATCGCAGACAGACGCTTGCGCCAGGATACTTCGGAGCCCGGCGCTGGTGCGGAATAGATACGTCGCCGATCCTGTCGATGCATATCGGCTTTCATGCCCTTGAGCAAACCGAACACCAGCAGTATCATGATCACGGCAAACGGCAGCGCGCTGGCCAGCGTCACCGTTTGCAGGGCTGTAAGCCCGCCGGCCAGGAGCAGCAGGGCCGCGGTTGTACCGGACAGCGCGCACCAGTAAATTCGCTGCCAGACCGGCGCATCTTCTTTGCCGCCCGCCGCCAGCGTGTCGATCACCAGCGAGCCCGAATCTGCGGATGTAACGAAGAATACGGCAACCAGAATCACTGCCAGTGTCGAGGTCAGGCCGGGCCAGGGAAGGTATTCAAAAAACTGAAACAACGCGACAGAGACATCGGCAGCCACTTCCTGCGACAACTGCCCTGCTGCTACGCCCATATCAAGAAAAATGGCGGTATTGCCAAAGACTGTCATCCACAGAAACGTAAATGTGCTGGGCACCAGCAGCACACCAAGGACGAACTCACGCACCGTGCGGCCGCGAGAGATGCGGGCAATAAACATGCCAACAAAAGGCGACCATGAAATCCACCAGGCCCAATAAAACAGCGTCCAGGACTTCATCCAGTCCTGGGCGCGAAATGCCTGGGTGGTAAATGAACGGGCAAAAAAATTGTCCAAATAAGCACCGACATTCTGCACAAAAGCATTCATCAGAAAGCTGGTCGGTCCGACAACCAGAACAAACACCATCAGAATGACCGCAACAATAAGGTTGAACTCCGACAATCTTCTGATGCCCACATCCAGCCCGCTGACCACCGACAGCGTCGCCATGGCCGTCACTACCACAATCAGGACAATCTGGAACCACGGCTCTTGCGGCGTCCCCATCAAATGCCCCAGGCCTGAACTGATTTGCAATACGCCAAAACCCATGGACGTCGCAATGCCAAAAAGCGTGCCGCACACGGCAAAGATATCCACGGTATCGCCCATCCAGCCGTTAATGCGCTTGCCCAGCAAGGGGTACAGTCCGGAACGGACTGTCAGCGGCAGGTTGTACCGAAAGCAAAAATAGGCCAGAGATAAACCGACCACGGCATAGACCGACCAGGCATGCAGTCCCCAATGAAAAAAGGTGATAACCTGGGCTTCACGCGCGGCGGCAGCGCCTTGCACCGAGCCTGACGGCGGCGCGGAAAAATGCTGCATGGGCTCGGCAACGGCAAAGAACATCAGCCCAATGCCCATGCCCGCGGCAAACAGCATGGCCATCCAGGTAAAGTAGGGATAATCGGGATCGGAGTCATCCGGACCCAGTTTGAGGTTGCCGTAGCGGCTTAGCGCCAGATAGGCAACCGCAAAAAAGAACATGGCCACTGCCAGAATATAGAACCAGCCAAAACTTTCTATGATGACGCTTTGCAGTTTGCCGAAAATTGCCTCGGCATCGGCCGGAAACAAAATTCCGACCAATAGAAACAGAACCACGATAATTGTTGACCCCCAGAATACTCTGGGATGTATCGTACTATTGAATCGGATCCCCATTTTTTTGCTCCTTTGTACGTGTGCTGCACAAGAGTGTAACATTCAACGGCGGCACTGCTCGGCAACGTCCCCGATCCTACAAGTACGGCGAAGCCAGCCAGATCAGTTTGTTCCTGAGCGTTGCCAGCAACCCCTGCTTGCGTAATGACTCAAAAGTGACGCGCTGTGCATGCACGATTTCATTGTCGATGGCATCGTTAATCCACCCTGCCAGCCGACGGTCATACACTTCGATATCAATTTCAAAATTGAGCCGCAAGCTGCGCGAATCCCAGTTGGATGAGCCAATAAGCGACCAGCTATCGTCCACGGTCATCAGCTTGGAGTGGTCAAAATTGCCCGAACCTTTCCACACCCGGCAGCCTGTCTCAATGACCTGATCGATCTGCGCCATCATGGCGTACTGGATCAGGCGTAGATTATTCTTGCCAGGAATCACGATATCGACCCGCACGCCGCGCCGGGCTGCCGTAGTCAAGGCGCCGATCAGCACCTGATCAGGCAGAAAATAGGGCGACTGGATGCGAATATGCTTTTG
This sequence comes from Advenella sp. S44, assembly GCF_002810445.1. Classification (GTDB taxonomy): domain Bacteria; phylum Pseudomonadota; class Gammaproteobacteria; order Burkholderiales; family Burkholderiaceae_B; genus Advenella. The sequence goes on from NZ_NEXS01000009.1 coordinate 337,604, forward strand.
TGCCACCGCGCAAGCGGCCAGCAGCAGCTTATGGGTGCTTTCAATTTCGCGGTCGGGTCCGGACGGCACGCAGCGTGCGGCCATATCAGCCGGCATGAACGCCGATTCTGCAGCAACCCAGTCGCCCAATTTGAGTTGTTCGCCCGTGGAAAAAAGCCAGTCATGGCAGAACACCACAAGCAACTGGGCCACGATCGGACCTCGCATGCGAAAGTGGATGTCGCGAGCAGTTTGGTCGTGTCCGATTTCTGTCAGGAATTCTTCCCGGATATTCATACCGCCCGCAAATCCGCTGGCGCCATCAACAACCAGGATTTTGCGGTGGCAGCGCATGTTGGCGTAGGGCATGCGCCAGGTGACTGCATTGGTTTCGAAAAGCGCCACCGTCACGCCCTTCTCTCTTAGTCGATGCACAATAGTGGGATGGGAATAGCGCACGCCAATCGAGTCGATCAGTACCCGCACGCGCACGCCACGCTCAAAGGCGGCAATAAGACTGTCGGAAAAGCGGTGCCCGACAATATCGTTATCGAAAATATAAGTTTGCAGCAATACCGAATCTGTTGCCGAGTCAATGGCAGCAAGCATGGCCGGATAAGCCTGGTCCCCACCATTGAGCGGGATGATTTCGTTGCCGCCGCATAGAGGAAAACGGGTGACCGTGTCGCTGGCCCTTTTCAAGGACAGGCATTGCGCTGCCGCATAGCGGGTGAGGTCGCTGACCGTGACACTGCCATGGTCGGCGCCCTCCTTGAGCAGCCTGTCACGGTGGGACTTGATACGGGTCTGTCGGATCCGGTTAATACCCATAACAAAATACAGTACCGGCCCCAGAAACGGAGAAAAAATAACGACCCCGACCCAGGCGATGGCGGCACGCACGTCCCGCTTGGTCAGCGCAATATGCACGGCGGCCGAAACGCTCAGCCCTACGCTTACTGCGAAAATCAGATGGGTTTGATATTCAACCAGAAATTTCCACAGGGAAGACATCACAAAAGACATCCGCTTACCTTCAAAACCACTAAAAAGACAACAAAATAGTGTGTTGCACCCGTTTTTCCTTGTACGTTGAATACATACTTGTTATACTCTGACGCTTACTCGGATGGTGACTGTAGCTCAGTTGGTAGAGTCCCGGATTGTGATTCCGGTTGTCGTGGGTTCGAGCCCCATCAGTCACCCCAGTAATTTCAACAAAAACAATAATACCCTATCACAACATGCTCTACCCAGTAATCGGGTCATGGCATTCACCAAACTCTCTTAGCAAACTCTCTTAGCATTAGCACTGAATGACGCTAACCCGTAATCGCGGGATCGCATTCGTCAAATTTATTTATTCCCTGCTGGTTCTGCGAGCTCTGGCTTTATGGCGGGGTCGCATTCAGCGGCTCTACCCCATAAACCGGGGATGGGTATTCACCAAACTCGATTCATCACTCCATCCCAACCGCATCGGGCCAAGCCCCTCGGCCGGTCATTCTCAAAATTTCTTAACCATACGCTATCGGGCAATACTGGCACGGTGGACGCTGCCCGTGCCGGAGCCAGACCTGACTGTCTCGCTGGTGTTGCACGCCTTCGACGACAACACCACAGGGACGCCTTTCTTATCGGTCGTTTCCTTAGACTCCTGAAGAGTTTAAGTCCTTACTCTTCTGGCTGCTCATCCGATTTGCGGTTCAATTTCCATACTGATACCAGTGCCGACATGAAAAAGGCCAGCAGCAGCCCCGCCATGGCGGCCACCAGAAAGTTATGCAGCCAGAACCACAACACGATAGTCAGCACGAAGGCCGTCGACAGCGGCCTGGCCGCCATGCCAGAGAGACACTGCCCCAGCCTTTCAAAAACACCTTTCACTCTTTTTCCTCGATTCTTGCGCTTTGTTGCGCTAGCGACTAACATCACTCTAGGGCATACCCTGATTCATGCTGTTTTTATTTCCTTTTTTCAGGAAATCGCTTAAGTTTACGTTAACGTCAATTCGTTAATGCGCCATTAACTTCATTGCCAGCCTGACAGCGGTTTTACCACGATTGCAGCATAGTGAGGAACTGCAATCAGGAAAGCAAAAACGTTGCGCCAGCCTGACTGGCACGATGACGATATAGCGCCAGCCGAAAGGGTGGTGGACATTTCGGGTACGGGCACAAGATCCACAAGATACTTGCCAGCCACACCCCCGGAACCATGCGTACCCATGCATATGATTCATATCGGAGACAACACAATGAATGCCCCCCTACCTAAAGTGGCACAGGATGCCCTGAACAATACCACCATTGACGACAAATATAGCCTTGAAAGAGGTCGCGTCTATATGAGTGGCACCCAGGCGCTGGTGCGTCTGCCCATGCTGCAGAAAGACCGGGACCGGCGCGCCGGACTGGACACCGGCGGTTTCATATCCGGGTACCGCGGCTCGCCCCTGGGCAATTTGGACTTGAGTCTGTGGAAGGCAAAAAAATACCTCGCCGAACATGAAATCTCTTTCCAGCCCGGCGTCAACGAAGAGCTTGGCGCCACCGCAGTTTGGGGTTCACAACAAGTCAATCTGTTTCCTGGCGCGACCAAACAGGGCGTCTTTGCCATGTGGTATGGCAAGGGACCCGGCCTGGACCGCTCCATGGATGTATTCAAACATGCCAACTCGGCCGGCTCCAGCCAGTTTGGCGGCGTGCTGCTGCTGGCGGGCGATGACCATGCGGCCAAATCATCCACCGTTGCCTACCAGTCCGAGCATAACTTGCAATCGGCCGGCATTCCCGTTCTGTACCCCAGCAATGTGCAGGAATATCTGGACTTCGGCGTGCATGGCTGGGCCATGAGCCGCTATTCCGGCCTGTGGGTCGCCATGAAATGTGTTACCGACGTCATTGAATCGAGCTCGTCGGTCGAACTGGATCCGGATCGCGTCCAGACCATTACCCCCACCGATTTTGAGATGCCCGACGGTGGGCTGTCCATTCGCTGGCCCGATCCCCCGCTGGATCAGGAAGCCCGACTGAATAATTACAAATTCTACGCAGCGCTGGCCTACGTGCGCGCCAACAAGCTGGACAAAATCATTTTTGATTCGCCCAAGGCCCGGTTTGGCATCATGACTGCCGGCAAAGCCTATCTGGATGTGCGCCAGGCGCTGACAGACCTGGGGCTGGATGAAGCCACCTGTGCCGATATCGGTATCCGGCTGTATAAAGTGGGCTGCGTCTGGCCGCTGGAAGCCCAGGGCGCCCGGCACTTTGCCGAAGGGCTGGATGAGATTCTGGTCGTTGAAGAAAAACGCCAGATCATGGAATACGCCCTGAAGGAAGAACTGTATAACTGGCGCGACGACGTGAGGCCCGATGTCTACGGAAAATTTGACGCACGCGACGATGGCGGCGGCGAATGGTCTGTGCCGCGCGGCAAATGGCTGCTGCCGGCCAATTACGAACTGTCCCCTGCCATTATTGCCAAGGCCATTGCCAAGCGCCTGGAGAAACATGCCCTGCCGGACGAAGTACGCGCCCGCATTCAGGCACGCATTGCCATTATTCACGCCAAGGAGCAGGATGCCAAGCGCCCTGTCGTCGTGCAGGATCGCAAGCCCTGGTTTTGTTCGGGCTGTCCGCATAATACGTCAACACGGGTTCCCGAAGGCTCGCGCGCTGTTGCAGGTATCGGCTGCCATTACATGACTATCTGGATGGATCGCAGCACCGACACCTTTACGCAGATGGGCGGAGAAGGCGTGCCCTGGATCGGCCAGAAAGACTTTACAACCACCAAGCATATTTTTGCCAATCTGGGTGACGGAACCTATTTTCACTCGGGCATCCTGGCTGTTCGCGCATCCATTGCCGCCAAAGTCAATATCACCTACAAGATTTTGTACAACGATGCCGTTGCCATGACCGGCGGACAGCCGGTGGACGGCACCCTGACGGTCCCCCAGATCAACGATCAGCTGCACGCCGAAGGCGCCAGTCGCATCGTCATAGTCACCGATGAACCGGAAAAGTATAAAGGCGTGCGCCTGACCGGCGACCCCACCGTGTATCACCGCGATTCGCTTGATGATGTTCAATTGGAGCTGCGTGATACCGAAGGCACGACCATCCTGATTTATGACCAGACCTGCGCGACCGAGAAACGCCGGCGTCGCAAACGCAATGCGTATCCCGACCCCGACCGTCGCGTCTTTATTAACGAAGCGGTCTGCGAAGGCTGCGGCGATTGTGGGGTCAAATCCAACTGTCTTTCCGTGGAACCGGTTGATACACCCATGGGCAGCAAGCGTCGCATCAACCAGTCTTCGTGCAACAAAGATTATTCATGTCTTAATGGCTTCTGCCCCAGTTTTGTCACCGCCGAAGGCGCCAAGGTGCGCAAGCCGCAAACGGCCACGCTGTCTTTTGAAAAAATAGAAACCGATATTGCTGCCCCTGCCATGCCGGCGATCGAGCGCTCCTACAACATTCTGGTACCGGGCGTGGGCGGAACCGGCGTGGTGACCATCGGCGCCCTGCTGGGCATGGCGGCACACCTGGAAGGCAAAGGCGTCAATGTCCTGGATATCACGGGACTGGCACAAAAAGGCGGCGCTGTCGTCAGCCATGTACAAATCGGCAACCAGCCGGCAGACCTGCATTCGACCCGCATCGGCATGGGCGAAGCCGACCTGATAATCGGCTGCGACGCCATTGTCGCCGCGTCCCGTGAAATCACCTCAAAAACCCGCAAGGGCATCACGGTTGCAGCCATCAACAGCGCCAAGGTGCCGACAGCGGAAGTTTTCCAGAATCCCAAATGGCAGTTCCCTTCTGCCATTACTGAAGCCGACATGCTGGATCTGCTGGGCAACGAAAAATGTGACTTCCTCGATGCCAATGGCTACGCGGTCGCCTTGTTGGGGGATGCGATTTTTGCCAATCCGTTGATGATGGGTTATGCCTGGCAAAAAGGATGGATCCCCCTGCACCACGAAAGCCTGGCGCGCGCCATTGAGCTCAATGGCGTTGCGGTAGACAAGAATCTGTCCGCCTTTGAGTGGGGCCGTTATCTGGCGCATCATGGCCTGCAGTCTGTGCCGCTTGCAGGTGGCAAACGTACGGCACGCCATGAGAATCTGATCAGCATGCCCGAGAGCACCGAGTCCCTGGTCAAGCGCCTTGAACAACACTTGACCAGATATCAAAACAACCGCTACGCACAGCGCTTTACGCAGGCTGTCGCGCGTATCCGCGACACGGAAAGAAAGCTGGGGATTCGCAACGATATCCTCACCCAGGCAGTGGCACGCAATCTGGCCAAACTGATGAGCTACAAGGATGAATATGAAGTGGCACGCCTGTACACCGACCCGGCATACTTTGACAAACTGCGCGAACAATTTGAAGGAGAACCGGGACGCGACTATGCCCTGCATGTGCATTTAGCGCCGCCCGCGTTCAGCAAAAAAGATAAAAAAGGCCACTTGATCAAGAAGAAATACGGCCCCTGGGTGCTGAAAGCCTTCGTCGTTCTGGCGCGTCTGAAGTCCTTGCGCGGCACCGCACTTGACCCGTTTGGCCGTACTGCAGAACGGCGCGCCGAGCGTGCCCTGGTCGAGAATTATTTCGATTTACTGGACGAGTTCAATCACAGCCTGAACGAGACCAATTACGATGCGGCGGTTCAGTTGGCTGTCCTGCCAGACGACATACGCGGTTACGGCCATATCAAGGAAGCCAATATGGAAAAAGCCGCCATTCGCCGGACCCAACTGCTGCAGATGTATCGCCGCGCAGTACTAAGCAAGGCCGCATAACACCGCCCCAGGGCCTCAATGTTGTGACGCGCCGATAAGGCAGCACACATTGCGCCCGGCTGCGGACCAAAGGATTCGAAACTTTGATGCACACCGCTTTATCGTCAGAAGTTACAAAGCCGGCGCCGTTCGTCACTATAATGGTGGGTTTGATAACTCTTTTTCGGAGCCCTTATGAAAACCAAGTCCGTACTCGATCAGCAAGACGTACAAAAAATCCTTGATGCGGCAGCCGCACATGCGACGCAAAACAACTGGGCCGTGACGATCGCCGTTACCGACGATGGCGGCCATTTACTGGGACTCAAACGCCTTGACGGCGCAGCTCCGATATCGGCCCATATCGCGCCGGCCAAGGCGCATACTGCCGCATTGAGTCAACGCGAAACCAAAGGCTATGAAGATATGATCAATAATGGTCGGGTGTCCTTTTTGTCTGCGCCAGCCATTGAAGGCATGCTTGAAGGTGGCGTACCCGTTATTGTTGACGGCCAAACCATTGGCGCGGTCGGCGTATCGGGCGTTCAGGCAAGCCAGGATGCGGAAATCGCAAAAGCCGGCATTGCGGCAATTGCTGCCTGAGTAACAAGTATTGGAGCCAGCCGCAGCGCCGGCTCCATGCCGGGCGGCGCGCCGCCGCAAATCGCAGCGGCCCGTTTTTAGTGGGATCGGCAACGATCGAATGGGTGCACATGCGTACGCAAACGCACGTAAATCCAGTCAATATTGTTATTCAGCAACCTCAAAATGGGTCTGAATAAATCAGGGCAATCACCTATATCGTGCATTTTTCGCTGCACTGCACACAATATAGCGGTATGATATTTACCCCTCGCATAACATTCATTGTGCTTCCGGCTCTTTTTCACGCAACTTTCTTTGCGTTGAAGTGACTCCGGCGCGAATGCGTTTGCCCCCTGAAACCCTTAACCTGCTCATTAAATTCAATTCATATGACATATATTGATACGACGCTGGCCCGTCTGGCCAAATCCAGCCCATCGCAATCGGAGTTCTATCAGGCAGTCCGCGAAGTGCTGGAATCGCTGTCCCCTTTGTTCGACAAAGAAAAACACTATCTGGATCAGAACATTATTGAGCGCATCGTTGAGCCGGAGCGTCAGATTATGTTTCGGGTAACCTGGGTAGACGACAAGGGCAAAATCAATGTCAATAAGGGTTATAGAGTTGAATTTAACTCCGCCATCGGTCCTTACAAAGGCGGGTTGCGTTTTCATCCCAGCGTGTCATCGAGCATCATCAAATTCCTTGGCTTTGAGCAAACGTTCAAAAACTCGCTTACCGGCCTGGCTATCGGCGGCGGCAAAGGCGGCAGCGATTTCGATCCCAAAGGCAAATCAGATAATGAAATCATGAGCTTTTGCCAGGCCTTTATGTCTGAGCTTTACCGCCATATTGGCCCTACCATTGATGTGCCCGCCGGCGATATCGGCGTGGGTGGACGTGAAATCGGCTATCTTTTCGGCCAGTACAAGCGCCTGACGGGTCGCTACGAAGGTGTACTTACCGGCAAGCGCGTTCCATGGGGCGGCTCGCTGGTCCGCACGGAAGCCACGGGTTACGGGGCTGTCTATTTTGCCCTGAACATGTTGCAACACGCGGGTGACCATATGGACGGCAAGGTGTGCGCTGTGTCTGGCGCTGGTAACGTTGCCATCTATACCATCGAAAAATTGTATCAGTTGGGGGCAAGACCGGTAAGCTGCAGCGATTCGCGTGGCATGATCTATCACAAGACCGGCATCAACCTGGAAACCCTGAAACGCTTGAAGGAACACCAGCAGGCGCCGCTGCAAGAGTATTTGGAAGCGCATCCCGATGCGGTGTTCAAGCCCGTGACCGATTACGCAGCAGGTCGCAATGAGGTCTGGTCAGTGCCATGTGATCTGGCCTTCCCCAGCGCGACACAGAACGAACTGAACCAGGCTGATGCCCTCGCCCTGCTGGCCAATGGCTGCAAACTGGTCGCCGAAGGCGCCAATATGCCTTCCACACCGGAGGCCATCGAGGAATTTATCAAGGCAGGCATTCATTATGCGCCGGGCAAGGCAGCCAATGCCGGCGGCGTGGCCACCAGCCAGCTCGAAATGGCCCAGAATTCAGCCATGATCCAATGGACCTTTGATGAGGTCGACCTGCGCCTGAAAAAGATCATGCAAAATATTTTCATCACAGCGTCTGAAACAGCAGATGAATTCAATGAACCGGGCAATCTGGCGCTTGGCGCCAATATTGCTGGTTTTCGCAAAGTCGCCGACGCCATGATAGATCAGGGCGCCGTCTGATTTAACGTAATGCGCGCTGCCAGATTGCTCTTATTCGCCATCGGCAGCGGCACGCTGTAATCTGTAAGCTGCAAGCTGTAATTTACGATTTGTATTCTACGTTCTGCTGGCTGCGATCTTTAATCTGCGCAGCGACCTGCGGGCGGGCAATCTTCTAGCAGCAATCGCGGCAACAATACAAAAAAGCCTCGCACTCAATATCTGAGCGCGAGGCTTTTTACCAACTGCGGCATATGCCCGCAACGGTCAGCCGTGCAGGCAGTATTGCTTCAAGGGAAGCAATACGTGTGAGGGCTGCAGTTACTCGGCAGGCTTGTCCGACTCTTCGCTGGCTTGTTCCGGTGCATTTTCCTGCGCACCCTCCAGGCCACCCAGCGCTTTGGCTGACAGACGCAGACGGCCACGGTCGTCGGCTTCAATTACCTTGACCTTGACTTTCTGCCCGACAGTCAACACGTCATTGATATTGGCAATGCGGTAGTTGGCGATTTCAGAGATATGCAGCAAGCCGTCGCGGCCTGGCAGAATCTGCACGATACCACCAAAGTCCAGCAGGCGTTGCACCGTACCTTCGTACACCTGACCCACCTCAACCACAGCAGTCAGCTCGGCAATACGCCGCTCGGCTTCCTTGGCTTTGTCCAGATCGGCGCTGGAAATGGTGACCACACCTTCGTCGCTGATATCGATATGGCAACCGGTTTCTTCGGTCAACGCACGAATCGTGGCGCCGCCCTTGCCGATGACATCACGGATTTTTTCCGGATTGATTTTCATGGACAGCATGCGTGGTGCGAACGTAGACAGTTCCTCGCGTGAGCCAGTCAGCGCATCGGTCATTTTGCCCAGGATATGCATACGGCCTTCACGGGCCTGAGCCAGTGCAACCTGCATGATTTCCTTGGTGATGCCCTGGATCTTGATATCCATTTGCAAAGCAGTGATACCGTTTTTGGTGCCGGCCACTTTGAAATCCATATCGCCCAGATGATCTTCATCGCCCAGGATATCGGTCAGCACAGCGAACTTGCCACCGTCCTTGATCAGGCCCATGGCCACACCTGCTACGTGATCTTTCACAGGTACACCAGCATCCATCATCGCCAGTGATCCGCCACAAACCGACGCCATAGAAGAGGAACCATTGGATTCTGTAATTTCAGACACGACACGAATCGTGTACTGGAAGTCTTCATGGGCAGGCAGCGTTGAAATCAGCGCGCGCTTGGCAAGGCGGCCATGACCGATCTCACGGCGTTTTGGCGCACCGAAACGACCGGTTTCGCCCGTGGCAAACGGAGGCATATTGTAGTGAAGCATGAAGCGATCACGGTGTTCGCCCATGACTGAATCAATAATCTGTTCATCCTGCTTGGTGCCCAGCGTCGCGACAACCAGCGCCTGCGTCTCGCCCCGGGTAAACAGCGCACTGCCGTGTGTACGCGGCAATACGCCCAGACGAATAGAGATAGGACGCACGGTACGAGTATCACGACCGTCGATACGAGGCTCACCAGCCAGAATCTGGCCACGCACAATATTGGATTCCAGATCGAAAATAATATTTTCGATGGCCACGTTATCGGGCGCTTCCTGACCAGCCTTCTCAGCCTGCTCTGCCAGTGTCTGTTTAACGGCAGCAGTCACTTCACGCAATTTGGTCGTGCGTTCCTGTTTCTGACGGATTTCATAGGCGCTTTTCAGGCCGGGCTCGGCTGCCGCTGTCACTGCAGCAATCAGCGCTTCGTTTTTCGGCTCTGGCTGCCAATCCCACTCAGGCTTGCCGGCCTCGGCCACCAGGTCATGAATCGCATTGATTGCCGCTTGCATTTGCTCATGGCCATATACTACGCCGCCCAGCATGATTTCCTCGGACAATTGCTTGGCTTCGGACTCGACCATCAGTACGGCATTTTCAGTACCAGCAACGACCAGATTCATTTCTGAATCGAGTAGTTGATCTTGTGTCGGATTCAGCAAATACTGGCCATTCATATATCCCACGCGCGCTGCGCCAATTGGGCCGTCGAACGGAATACCAGAGACGGCCAGCGCCGCAGAACTGCCGATCAGTGCAGCGATATCGGGATCGATTTGAGGATCAACCGACAGCACATGGATAATGACCTGTACTTCGTTATAGAAACCTTCAGGAAATAGCGGACGCAACGGGCGATCGATCAGGCGCGATGTCAGCGTTTCTTTTTCAGAGGGCTTGCCTTCACGCTTGAAGAATCCACCGGGAATACGGCCGGCAGAATAGGTCTTTTCTACATAGTCAACAGTAAGAGGGAAAAAGTCCTGTCCGGGCTTGGCATTTTTCGCTGCCACGACGGTGGCCAGCACAACGGAATCACCCATTGAAACCACAACGGCGCCTGACGACTGGCGGGCGATTTCGCCGGTTTCCAGTACAACAGTCTGATCGCCATACTGAAACGACTTGGTCACTTTGTTAAACATTTTTCAATCCTTACAATAAAGCCAGAGAGGTCGGGCCGTTTTCAGTCGTACACCACGATTCTGTGTACGCGTACCGATCCCGTTCCGGCACAATAAAAAAAACCGTGCCAGGCGCCAGCCTGGCGCTCTGCACGGTTTTGTGTTGGGCGCAAACCCAATATCACTTACGCAGACCGAGTTTTTCGATGAGTGAGCGGTAAGCGTCAGGGTTACGACCTTTAAGGTAGTCGAGCAGTTTACGGCGACGGCTAACCATGCGCAGCAAACCACGACGTGAGTGGTGGTCTTTCATGTGTTCTTTGAAATGACCGGTTAATTCATTGATACGGGCGGTCAGCAATGCAACCTGCACTTCAGGGGAACCTGTATCGCCTTGAGCGCGACCGTATTGAGCAACAATTTCAGATTTTTTGATATCAGCAACTGACATATCGAATAAGCCTCATGAACTGGCGGTAAAACCGAGGCGTTTTACCGTGGAGTATTAAAAATAAAATAACAGATAATTTCCCGACCAAAGTGCCACCAGCAAAAACAACGCGATCGCCACAGGCACAAACAGTAAACTGCCCTGTAACCATCGGCTTTCGAATGCTATTGGTTGCACTGCGAACCGGCCACCGGTCTCCAGAAATACAATTAAAATATTGGTGGAAATATAGGTGACACGCCCTGAAATTTAAGTGCTAGACTGTACCACCACAGCAGTTCCAGCTTCGCCGCAGCATTACAGCCGCTCCATCATAACTAATCTGATTAAAACCGATCCGATCAAACCGATCCACTCAGAACGGGTGCGATTAAAAAACCGGCCCCATCAAAACTGTTCTGATTACAACGGGTCTGTCACAGCCGTTTCACACAGCCATTTCATCACAACTGTTCTATTACAGATTAACACGCTACAATGGATTTTCCAGAAACGCCACGCAAGATATGCGTCTGGCATTCAGTCAAGACCGACAATTATATATGATTCGGCCCGAAATTACACGTAAACCTGAGCCATCCGAGTCCAAATATGCCTAATATTCGTTGTTTTTCCCAACTTGCGGGCTTTTTTACCACCACTTACCGGCATCGGTTGCCTGCAGCGGCGTCTTTCGCCGGGTCTGAGCATACACGCAAACCCATCAGAATGATGGTTCTGGCCAGCCTTTGCGCCACGCTGGGCGCCTGCGCCACCTATCGGGACGTGCCGCCCAATGCGCCCAAAGAGGTCGTTCTGGAAACCATGGGAACGCCCAATTTCACCTGCCCCATGCCCGATGGCGGCATCCGGGCTATCTGGACCCAGCAGCCCAACGGCCAGTACGCCTATGGCACACGATTCAATAGCGCGGGCATCGCAGACCGGGTGGAACCCATTCTGACCGATGCAAATTTTCGCAAGCTGGATAAGGGCGTCTGGACACCACAGGATGTCACCTGCGAGTTCGGTCCGCCGGCCAAGGTCAGTCGGGTCGGGTTGGGCGACAAGAACGAGGTCGTCTGGGAATATCGCTATAAACAGGCCAATGTCTGGAACTCGCTGATGTATGTGTACCTGGGCCGCGATGGTCAGCAGGTCACTCGTCACCACCCTGGCCCTGATCCTGCCTACGAACACGAATTTGAATTCATGGGATTTTAGGCCAGCCAGAAAGGCCGGCCCCACATCAATCCTTTTTGAACCAGTCTTTGGGCTTGCCTGCGTCTTGCGGGTCCGCAATATGCGGCTCGCTGCGTGAAGAGGCCTGCCCGTTATCGCGCTGATTATCTTGCGTCGGTTCATGAGCCGACGACTTGGAAGCCATCTGCCCTTTATCGCTCACTTTTTTTTGCACTGGCCCATGAGGGGACGAGGTGGAAGCAGACCTGGCGCTATTGGCCTGCGCCGCCTCTGCCTCTCGGCTTTCGCGACGACTATCGTGCAGCTTCTGGGCTCGGCGCCAACGTAAGTACCAGACGACCCAGCCCGACAGCCCGTACACGATAAACAGCAAAAACAGCACAATGGGCGGATCGGATGAGACAAAAGCGAAAACAAGCACCAGCACCAGCATGATGTTTTGCGGTGACAGCTTTTTCTCAAGCGCCAGCGATTTGCCGCTGAAAAACGGCGCATTGGAAATCATGCTGATGCCTGCATAAACGGTCATGACGAAAGTCAGCCAGGCCAGCGACTCGTAGTCGGGGATACGATTATCGACAGATAGCCAGACGAAACCCGCGACCAGGGCAGCGGCAGCCGGGCTGGGCAATCCCTGAAAAAAGCGGCTATCGACCACGCCGATATTGGTATTGAAACGGGCCAGACGCAGCGCCGCACCGGCCACATAGATAAACGCGGCGATCCATCCCCAGCGCCCCAGCGCCTGCAATTGGTATTGATACATCACCAATGCCGGCGCAACACCAAAAGACACCATATCCGACATGGAATCGTATTGCTCGCCAAAAGCCGACTGGGTGTTCGTCAGCCGCGCCACGCGCCCATCCATGGCGTCCAGAACCATCGCCACGAAAATTGCGATTGCTGCCACCTCGAAGCGTCCGCTCATGGCCTGCACGACGGCGTAAAAACCGGCAAACAAATTGGCCGTCGTAAACGCATTGGGCAGCAGGTAAACGGCGCTGCGCGGACGTGGCAGATTTTCATTCATGGCTGGTTGCTCTGATTGCCAGTTGAAGTCAGTTGCGGCAAATCGGCCAAGGCCGTGGATGTGGCAGACACTTTGTCGCCGATAGCCACGCGAGGTCGCGAATCGGGCGGCAGATAGACATCGACGCGCGAGCCAAACCGGATGAATCCATAACGCTCGCCGGCGCCACGGGTATCACCAGGTTTGACATAGCACAGAATACGACGGGCGACCAGGCCAGCCACTTGCACAACGGTCACATGCTCGCCTGAATCCAGACTGATATGCACGGCATTTCTTTCATTTTCCACAGACGCCTTGTCAAGCGCGGCATTGACGAAAGAGCCCGGATAATATTGAACCTGGGTTACCCGGCCACTGACCGGGAAACGATTGGAATGCACATTGAACACATTCATGAACACACTGATTTTGAGGGCCTCGTGCTGCGTATAGGGATCGGTCGTCTTGTCGACCGACACGATGCGCCCGTCAGCGGGCGACAGCACGACCCGCTCGCCGTCTGGCGCCTGGCGTTGCGGATCACGGAAAAACTGAATCACGAAAATGGCCAGCAGCCAGAAAATCAGCCCGACGCCAAAAGACCAAAAAGACACCAGCAACGCCAGAATGAGAGACCCGGCGATAAAGGGCCAGCCCTCTCGGGCCAGAACAGGATGCGGGTAGGATGGTTTAAACATGCAATGGTTGCCGACAAATTAAAACGTCATTTTAGTCGCAAACACTCCTTGCGGAGAATGGGGATACACCAAATGTGCAATTTTTGTATCACAAGCCGCATTTTCATGCCCAATGCTGCAAGTCGAAGGCGGCCACGCGTCTCTGAAACCAGCTAACTGCACAATGGGCGTGGCCGATCCCAAGGCGGCAAGCCGCATTGGCCTCATCACAAGGAACATATATCATCAGCAATAGACGTTCTTTATCAAACCAAAGACTCATTCTTCAACAAAAGTAGTCGCCCGTTCTTTGCCAGACGAAAACCGCCCTGCGTGCGTGCATCGGCAAAGCCATTCTGGTGCATTCGCTTGACACCACAATGCAATATGTATCCATATGTATATATTGTTTGAAAGTACGTTAAAATCCATTAAAAATACAACTGCGGTTTTAGTCAGAAAAAGAGTTCTTAAAAATTAGGGTAAAACCTGAACCCTAAGCATGAGCATTTCGTTCATACTAGCAACACCGTTATAAAGGAGTTATCCATGAAGTTATCAAGTCTCGTGCTTGCTGCACTTATTTCTTCAATTGGTTTGTCTGCCCACGCCGAAGGCCGTCTGGACAAAATCAAAAGTACAAAAACAATTTCTCTGGGTCATCGCGACTCCTCCATTCCTTTTTCCTACCTGGACGGTGGAAAGCCAATCGGGTACTCCAAGGAAATCTGTGACGGCATCGTCAAGGCGCTCGAAAAACAACTGGGTATCGAACTCACGGTCAAACAGGTTCCTGTGACATCGGCCAGCCGTATCCCGCTGATCATGAACGGCACGATTGACCTGGCTTGCGGTTCAGCAACCAACAACGCAGAGCGCCAGAAGCAGGTCAGCTTTGCGCCCACCACGTTCGTGACTGCAACGCGCTTTGTATCGGCCAAGGCTGACAATATCAAGGATGTGGCCGGCTTCAAGGGCCAGACAGTTACTTCCACCGCCGGCACCAGCAACATCAAATGGCTCGCCGCCACCAATGCCAAGGAAAACCTGGGCATGAACATTATTCCTTCCAAAGACCACGCGGGCGCCTTTCTGACAGTTCAGGCCGGTCGTGCCAAAGCGTTCTTCATGGATGACGTGTTGCTGGCCAGCCTGGTTGCCAACTCAGAAGACCCTGACAAATGGGCCGTCAGCGACGAAGCGCTCACGATCGAGCCTTACGCGATGATTCAGCCCAAGGATGATCCTGAGTTCAAGAAAGCGGTGGACGACGCGGTAATCGCCATGATCAAAAGCGGCGAAATCGAAAAGCTCTACAAAAAATGGTTTGAAAGCCCCATTCCTCCGAAGAACATCAATATGAATCTGCCTATGTCAGAATCGCTGAAAAAAGCGCTTGCCAATCCAACAGATTCTCCAGACCCGGCCACTTACCAATAACCGGTTTCTGTCCGACGGCACAAAACACAGCGGAAGCGGGTTTTGTGCCGTTTTTTGTTTTCTATAAATTGCGTATCAAATTATGTCAATTTCCACATTATTTTGTGACCCGGCCAATATCGATAACGCGTCCCTGTTTTGCCAGATATCCCCTAGCGGAAATACGTATCTGGAAGCGTTCACGACGGCCGTGCTATGGACGCTGGAGCTGTCTGCGATCGCGTGGGTGCTTGCCTTCATCACGGGTGTCGCCGTCGGTATCGGGTTAACAAGCCAGAGTCGACTGGTATCCCGATTCTGTTCAGCCTATGTCGAGCTGTTCCGAAACATTCCCCTGCTGGTGCAGTTGTTCCTCTGGTATTACGTGGTGCCCCAAGTGCTGCCCGAATCCATGGGCAAGGCGATCATCAGCATGCAGTATCCCTATTCCGTATTCTGGCCAGCGGTATTGTGCCTGGGCCTGTTTACCTCTTCGCGGATCGCTATTCAACTGTCATCGGGCATTCGTTCCTTACCGCGAGGTCAGTCCATGGCAGCAACGGCGTTGGGTCTGACCCGTGTGCAGATGTACAGATATGTACTGTTGCCCATGGCAATGCGTATCATTACACCGCCAATGACTTCTGAAATGCTCAACCTGCTGAAGAACTCTTCGGTTGCCTATACCATCGGTCTGCTCGAAATTACCGGCGCAGCAGCATCCATGCAGGAATCCACATTCCAGACATTCCCGTCATACATGGCGGCAACTGCCCTGTACGTCATCATCAACTTATTGATTCTGGTAGTCATGTCAGCCGTTGAACGTTTTTTCAGTGTTCCTGGCTTTATTTCAGGCAAAGGGTAGGAGCACACGATGAATTTTCAAGATTTGCTTATCTCTGCGTCATCTGTCAGCGTTGCCGCCTTTGACTGGGGCGTTATCCAGCAGGCGGCGCCGGCCCTACTGAAGGAAGGCCTGGTCTTTACGCTGAAGCTGACGCTGTACTCAACCGTTCTTGCCCTTCTGTGGGGCACCATCCTGGCCATGATGCGTCTGTCATCGATCAGGGTGTTCCGGTTTTTTGCCAGCTCTTACGTGAACGTCATGCGTTCACTGCCCCTGATCCTGATCCTGTTCTGGTTCTTTTTCCTGGTGCCCTATATCCTGGGATGGTCCGATTTCATGTGGGAGACTTATGTCAATGGCAATGAGTCGGCCAGACTGGTCTCGCGACCACTGAACGGCTTTACCTGCGCAGTCATTACTTTTACCCTGTTTGAAGCGGCCTATTTCTGCGAAATCATGCGTGCCGGAATCCAGTCGATCCCCCGTGGGCAGGTCGGGGCTGGCTATGCGCTGGGCTTGCGTTACTTTCAGGTTATGCGGCTGATTGTGCTGCCGCAGGCATTCCGAAATATGATGCCTGTGATCTTCACACAAATGATCGTGCTTTTCCAGGACACGTCTCTGGTGACGGTACTGTCGCTCAATGACCTGCTGGGCATGGCCCGCATTAACGCCGACATTACCGGGCGCCCGGTTGAGCTGTATATCTTTGCAGCTGCTATTTATTTTGTTATCTCTTTAGTTTGCTCTCGTCTGGTCAAAGTGGTCGATCGGCGTATGACGATTATTCGATAAGGTATTTCTCCATGGCTATGATTGAATTTAAAAACGTTAGTAAATGGTATGGAAAATTCCAGGTCCTGACCGATTGCACAACCGAAATCAACAAAGGTGAAGTTGTGGTAGTTTGCGGTCCGTCGGGCTCAGGCAAATCCACCCTGATTAAAACGGCCAACGGTCTGGAACCCTTCCAGAAGGGCGAGATTTTCTTCAACGAGATCTCGGTCGGAAGCCCGAAAACGGATCTGCCCAAACTGCGCTCGAAAATCGGTATGGTGTTTCAGCATTTCGAATTGTTCCCGCATCTTTCCGTGATGGAAAATCTGGCGCTGGCGCAAATCAAGGTTCTGGATCGCTCCAAGGACGAAGCCATGGAACGCGGTCGCAAGCTGCTGGATCGCGTGGGGCTTATTGATCATAAAGACAAGTTCCCAGGCCAGCTCTCAGGCGGGCAGCAACAACGTGTCGCCATCGCCCGGGCGCTCGCCATGGACCCCATGGCCATGCTGTTTGATGAACCGACTTCTGCGCTTGACCCTGAAATGGTGAACGAAGTGCTTGACGTCATGGTCGATCTGGCCAAGGAAGGCATGACCATGATGGTGGTCACCCACGAAATGGGTTTTGCCCGCAAAGTGGCTGACCGCGTGGTTTTCATGGACGAAGGACAAATTGTCGAAGATTGCGTCAAGGAAGAGTTTTTCGGCAACCAGCAAGCACGCTCGGAACGAGCCAAGCATTTTCTGTCAAAAATCCTCGGGCATTAATCCGCAGAGCCTCGCAAAATGATAAAAAATCGGGCAATGACTTTGCCCGATTTTTTTATTCCGCCCTGCCGCTGTTACCGCCAGACCGGTCATGGAGCGGCTTGTGCCCATTGCGGGACAGGCTGCCTGGTTACACGCGTTCGATAATAACAGCGGCGCCCTGGCCGACACCAATACACATGGTGCACAAGGCATACCTGCCACCAGTGCGCTGCAATTGATACATCGCGGTTGTTACCAGGCGCGCGCCGGAGGCGCCCAGCGGATGCCCCAGGGCGATCGCGCCACCATTAGGATTGACATGAGCGGCATCGTCCGGCAGGCCCAGGTCACGCGTCACGGCCAGGGCTTGAGCGGCAAAGGCCTCATTGAGCTCGACCACATCCATTTGCTCAATGTTCATGCCCGTCTTTTCCAGTACCTTGCGCACCGCAGGAATCGGGCCCACGCCCATCACGCGCGGCGCGACCCCGGCCACAGCCATACCCACCACGCGAGCCTTGGGCTTGAGGCCGTATTTTTTGACGGCTTCATCCGAGGCCAGCAATAATGCGCAGGAACCGTCATTGACGCCCGATGCATTACCCGCAGTCACACTGCCGTCAGCGCGCACCACGCCCTTGAGTTTGGTCAGCGCCTCGGCCGAGGTAGCACGCGGATGCTCGTCGGTATCGACCACGACCGGATCGCCCTTGCGTTGCGGCACGCTGACAGGAATGATCTCGTCCTTGAAAATGCCATCTGCAATAGACTTTGCTGCACGCTGCTGACTGCGCAATGCAAAGGCATCCTGATCGGCGCGGGAAATTTTATAATCGTCAGCGACATTCTCAGCCGTTTCCGGCATGGAATCCACGCCAAAGGCGGCTTTCATTTTCGGATTAATGAATCGCCAGCCGATTGTCGTATCTTCAATTTTAGCGGTACGCGCAAACGCAGACTCGGCTTTGCCCATGACAAACGGGGCACGCGACATGCTCTCGACACCACCGGCAATCATCAGGTCAACTTCACCGGACTTGATCGCCCGCGCAGCTGTCCCTACCGCATCCAGACTGGAGGCGCAAAGCCGATTCAGTGTCGCGCCGGGCACCTGTACATCAATGCCTGCCAGCAAAAGCGCCATACGCGCCACATTGCGGTTATCTTCGCCAGCCTGATTCGCGCAGCCATAAATGACATCGTCCACTTTGCTCCAGTCTACGCCCGGATTGCGTTCCATCAATGCCTTGATCGGCAGCGCAGCCAGGTCATCGGTGCGAACGGTGGACAGGCCGCCGCCGTAACGGCCAATAGGCGTACGGACAGCATCACAAATATAAGCGTTATTCATACATTTCCTCTGTGTTATTTCAATCTGATACTGGTATCTTGCTGCCGGTCAGGCGAAGATCAATTTTGCGCCGGTCAGCGACTGTAGTTCCTCGTTTGTGATATCAACTAGTTTTTCCACAACTGTCATACCGGCTGCTGTAACTTCCAGCACCGCAATATCGGTATAGACACGGCTGACGACGCCCAGGCCTGTCACCGGCAGCGTGCATTTCTCCAGAATCTTGGGCGAGCCATCCTTTGCATTGTGTTCCATCAGGATATATACCTTGCGGGCGCCGACTGCCAGATCCATGGCCCCGCCCACCGCAGGTGGCTCTCCGGGCCGGCCCAGCGACCAATTGGCCAGATCGCCGCCGGCAGATACCTGCATGCCGCCCATGATGCACAGATCCAAGTGTCCGCCGCGCATAATGGCAAACGAATCGACATGATGAAAGAATGCGCCGCCGGTTAGCAATGTCACGGGCTTTTTGCCGGCATTGATGAGCTCTGCATCAATGTCGTCCCCTGTGGCGGCCGGGCCCATGCCCAAAATACCGTTCTCGCTATGCAAAAGAATCTCATCTTCTGCCTTCAGGTAATTGGCAACCAGCTCCGGCATGCCGATGCCGATGTTGACATAACTGCCGGGAGCGATATCTTTGGCCAGACGTTCGGCCATTTGGTTTCTGTTCAATTTATTCATCATATGACCTGCTTAACTGGAGACGGCCGGATTGGCGACTTGAACAATCCGATTCACGAAAATTCCGGGGGTGATAATCGTTTCCGGATCAAGCTGGCCCAGTTCGACTTTCTGCTTGACCTGCACAATCGTCGTTTTGGCCGCCATGCACATGACCGGCCCGAAATTGCGAGCCGCCTTGCGATAAACCAGATTACCCCAGCGATCCCCCTTCTCGGCCAGGACCAGCGCAAAGTCGCCATGGATCGGCTTTTCAAATACATAGTTCACGCCATCAATATTGCGTGTTTCCTTGCCTTTTGCCAGATCCGTGCCGTAGCTGGTTTTAGTATAAAACCCGCCAATACCGGCACCGGCCGCATGCAGCCGCTCGGCAATCGTGCCTTGCGGGACACATTCGAGCTCGATTTTTCCTTCCTTGTACATTTCATTGAAGACATAGGAATGAGATGCCTTAGGAAAGGAACAGATCATCTTACGAACACGGCCTGCCTTGATCAGCGCAGCCAGGCCCGTATCGTGGTTGCCCGCATTGTTGTTGACGACGGTCAGCTCTTTCGCGCCCTGATCAATCAGGGCATGGATCAGCTCTGTCGGATGGCCCGCGCCACCGAATCCGCCGATAAGCACGGTGGCGCCGTCAAAGACATCGGCGAGCGCCTCGTGGATATCGTCCAAAAATTTATTAATCATCTGTTATACCTGTGTTTTCTTTTATCTGTAACTGTGCTTGTGCCATTGCTGCTGCAAGCCATTATTTCATATTTCGTGCGTGTTATTTACCCAAGCGCGCGCCACAAGACTTTTCCCGACGAGGTTTTCGGCAGCGCGTCTGTGAAAACGACAAGTCGTGGCGCTTTGTACGAAGCCATTTTTTCGCGGCACCAGTCAATAATGTCCTGTTCGCTGACACGGCCGCGACTGTTTTCTCGCAACACCACCCAGGCCTTGACGGTTTCACCGCGTTTTTCGTCAGTCACGCCCACGACGCAGGCTTCGAGAATCGCCGGGTGGGCATACATCATGGACTCCACTTCAGCGGGCCAGACCTTGAAACCCGAGGCATTGATCATACGCTTGAGCCGGTCCACCATAAAATAGTAGCCGTCCTCATCCATGCGCCCGAGATCTCCGGTGCGTAAAAAGCGTTTGCCATCAATGGTAATGAAGGCCTCGGCCGTTGCTTGCGGACTGTTCCAATAGCCCTGCATCAGTTGCGGACCATGCACCACGATCTCACCGACTTCGCCCTGTGGCACCTCCTGCAGCGTGGCCGGATCAACAATGCGTGAATCCACATCAAAAATCGGAATACCCAGGCATTGCCGTTTCGGATGCCGCTCCGGATTGATATGCGATGGCGCCATGACTTCAGACATTCCGTAACCTTCAATATACGTGAGTCCGAAATCACGCTGCAGTTTTTCTGCAACCGCTTCCGGCATGGCTGCCCCGCCGCCACTGATGCGCGCAATACTGGACAGGTCATAGTCATGCAAATCGGGCATGGCCAGCAAGTCCACCACCATCGGTGCGATAAGCGCCAGCCGGCCAATACGATACCGTTCGATGCATTGGGCCGCCACCACCCGATCCCAGCGCGTCATGATAACGATAGTTGCACCCAGATAGATTGCGCTGTTCATGACGCCTTCCATCCCGGTTACATGGAAAAACGGCAACACGCCAAGATACACTGCGTCCTGGTTTCCGCCGTCGTACCACACCGCGGCCGATACCGTGTTGTACATGGTGGAGCGATGCGTGTGGATACAGCCTTTTGGATGTCCGGTGGTGCCCGAGGTATAGGGCATGACGGCCATGTCTGCGGACAGCGCGCTTGACGACAGAGGCACATAGCCGCCAGCCAGGACATCGCGCCAAAGCACCAGTCCATCGCCAGTCAGTGGCTGCGCCGGCGTGGCAACAACATCAGGTACACGCTGGTCTGTACCCGCCTGAGGCAGGTAATCGTGATAGGCAGCAACCAGCTTGTGCGCGGGCGCAAACGCGCCAAGCGTAGCAACCTGGTCGTGCAATTCCTGTCCGTAAATGATGACAGTGGCGCCGGTATCACGAATGTAATGTTGCAGCTCGTCGGCACGATTCATCGGGTTAACCGGCACAACCACCGCGTCTGCCCGCAGTATGGCGTAATAGGCTAGCACAAACTGCGGGCTGTTTTGCATATATAACAACACCCGATCACCCTTGCGCACGCCGCAGTCAGACTGCAAAAATCCGGCCAGCGCCTGCACCTGTTCTAGCACCTGTCCGTAACTATAGGTCGCGCCGTAATACACCAGACATGTTTTCTGCGGATAGCGTTGCGCCGATATCTCCAGATTGGCGTGCAGGGCCGTTTCGGGAATACTGAGCGTGCTGCTGCGCCCACGCGGCCAGACGGCGGAGTAATCGGGCCTGGTCATGCCACTTCGAACAACCCGGCTGCGCCCTGACCGCCCCCGATGCACATGGTGACCACGACATATTTGACACCTCGGCGCCTGCCCTCGATCAGAGCGTGGCCGACCATGCGCGCTCCCGACACCCCGTACGGGTGGCCCACAGCGATCGCACCGCCATTAACGTTGAGCCGGTCATCGGGAATGCCCAGTTTGTCGCGACAATACAGTACCTGGCAGGCGAACGCCTCGTTCAATTCCCACAAACCGATATCATCCACCTTCAGCCCGGCCCGCTGCAGCAGGCGCGGCACCGCAAAGACCGGCCCGATTCCCATTTCATCGGGCTCACAACCAGCAACGGCAAATCCGCGGAAGATGCCCAATGGTGCCAGGCCACGCTGGCGCGCCAATTCAGCATCCATCAACACGCATGCTGATGAACCATCCGAAAACTGGCTGGCATTACCGGCAGAAATCGACCCTTTCGGAAATACCGGACGAATCCTGGAAACCGCTTCGAGCGTCGTATCTGGCCGGATGCCTTCATCTGCAGCAATGGTGACTTCACGGCGGGATATGCCGCCAGTGGCTTTATCAAAGACACTCATGACAGTTGTCATGGGTACGATTTCCTCACTGAACAGGCCTTCTGCCTGCGCACGGGCTGCGCGCTGCTGACTGCGGGCGCCGTATTCATCCTGCACCTGTCGCGATATACCATAACGCGTGGCAACGGTCTCTGCCGTCTGCAACATGCTCCAGTACACTTCGGGCTTATGCTCGCGCAACCACGGATCCTGACGCATGAGTGTATTGGCGTCATTCTGCACGCAGGAAATGCTTTCGACACCGCCTGCCACCAGAACCGGCACCTGGTCGACAATAATGCGCTGCGCCGCCATGGCGATTGCCTGCAGCCCCGAAGAGCAGAAGCGATTGACTGTGACACCGGCGCAACTTACCGGCAATCCGGCGCGCAAGGCAATGGCGCGGGCAATATTGCCGCCCGTTGTTCCTTCGGGCAAGGCCGAGCCGATAATGACATCTTCGACTTCAGCCGGATCAATGCCGGCACGCGCCACCGCGTGCGACACCGAATGGGCGCCCAGGGTTGCGCCGTAGGTCATATTGAATGCGCCTTTCCAGGATTTTGCCAATCCGGTGCGCGCAGTGGAAACGATTACTGCTTCTCTCATGTCTCTTCTCCAGGCTGGACCCGTCGCTTATCGCCGCTAAGCGATCCCGGGCCCGGTCAACATAAATTCAATCGTATTCAATCGGAATGCTTGAATGATGCCGGCTCCAGCTGCCGCCAGGCGGCCGGCGTTCCAAAATCAGACAGTCCGATTATTCTGTTTGCAATGATAAAAAAGGCGGGGGCCCTTACTTGCCCGCCGCCATGCTTTTTTTATTTAAGTGGCTCACCGCTTTGGGCATGTTCGTCCAGCAACGCAGCCACCTCCCACGCCTGCGGACGGGCTGAGTTTGCGCCGAACTGTCGTAGCGCCCGGACAACATTGAACAGGCCTGCCTGCTGCGCATAGTGCATGGGGCCACCACGATGTAGCGGAAAGCCATAGCCATTCAGGTACACAATGTCGATGTCCGACGCTCGCAGTGCAATACCCTCTTGGAGAATCTTCGCGCCCTCATTGGCCAGCGCATAAACGCAACGCTCAACAATTTCCTGGTCGCTGATCTTGCGTGGTGTGACGCCCTTTTCCTGACGGAAAGTCTCGATCAGTTTTTCCACCTCAGGGTCAACCTGCGGCTTGCGATCGCCGGCCACATAGCGATACCACCCTGCACCCGTTTTCTGCCCGAAGCGGCCCGCCTCGCACAGGCGATCGGCGACGACCTCTTCATACCCGGCTGGATCGGCTTGCTTCTTGCGCTTGCGAATCGCCCAGCCGATATCCAGTCCGGCCAGGTCGCCAACACGATACGGCCCCATGGCAAAGCCGAAGTTTTCCAGTGCACGGTCAATCTGCGAAGGCGCGGCGCCCTGCAGCATTACCTCATCGGCAGCATCACGATAGGCATACAGCATGCGATTGCCGATAAAGCCATCGCATACACCCGAGACAACCGGCTTTTTGCCGATCTTTTTGCCCATATCGATACATGTGGCCAGCACGTCCTTGGCGGTTTTGTCACCACGTACAATTTCCAGCAGTTTCATCACGTTGGCCGGACTGAAAAAATGCAGTCCGATCACGTCCTGCGGACGTTTGGTAAACGCCGCAATCTGATCGACGTCCAGTGTCGACGTGTTGGAAGCCAGAATCGCTCCGGGCTTGATCACACGATCCAGTTCGCGAAATACCACTTCCTTGACACCCATATCCTCAAAGACCGCTTCGATGACCAGGTCTACTTCGTTCAATGCGTCATAGGACAGCGTCGTGCTGAGCAGATTCATACGCTCTTCCACTTGCTCGGCCGTAATCCGCCCTTTCTTCATGGTGTTTTCATAGTTCTTGCGGATAGTCGCCACGCCACGCTGCAGCGCCTCTTCTTTTTGCTCAAGCAGGACCACGGGTATACCGGCATTCAGGTAATTCATACTGATGCCGCCACCCATGGTGCCGGCGCCGATCACGCCGACCCGGGCGATCGGACGCAAGGGCGTATCGGCCGGCACATCGGGAATTTTGGTGGCCGCGCGTTCAGCCGCGAACACATGGCGCAACGCCAATGATTCTGGCGAAGCAAGCAGTTGGGTAAAGTGCCGGCGCTCAAAGGCCAGACCCTCGTCAAAAGGCATCTGAGTGCTGGCCGCGACGGCCTCAACGCAGGCTGCCGGCGCAGGAAAGCGCGCCGAAGCGGCCTTGGCCGCATTGCGGGCATTGAGCAACAAGGCATCGGCATCCGCATCGTTGACCTTCAGGTCACGGACCCGTTTGCGCGGCGCATCTGCCGCCAGCCCTTTGGCAAAGTCAATCGCCGCCGCCTGGGGATCGCTATCGACCACTTTATCGAACAAAGCAGTCTCCACCAATGACGCTGCCTTGACAATCTGGCCTGACACAATCATGTTCAGCGCTTTTTCCAGACCCACAACGCGCGGCAGCCGCTGGGTCCCGCCTGCACCCGGCAGAATACCCAGCTTGACTTCGGGCAGACCCACCTTGGCAGCAGCGGCAACAACACGATAGTGCGCACCCAGCGCGAGCTCCAGCCCGCCCCCAAGGCATACGCCATTGATGGCAGCGACAACCGGCTTGGCCGATTGCTCCAGCACTTCTATGACCGTGCGCAGTGTGGGCGCCTGATGCGCCTTGGGCGTGCCAAACTCGGTCACATCTGCGCCCCCCGAAAACGCTCTCTCGGATCCGCCCAGCACGATAGCGCGGATCGCCGCATTGCTGTTGGCGCGATCAACACCTTCAACGATGGCCTTGCGCAACCCATGGCTAAGCCCGTTTACGGGCGGATTATTGAAAGTAATAACGGCAACCCCGTCCTGTTCTTTGTAAAACGCATGCTCCATGGCGATGTCTCCTGTTCCGGCCTGATGAAAAGACGGCACGTTGTCACTACGCCTTTTTGTTTCGCATAGCAGAATTTCCGTACCCTGATAATTCTTTGATAATACTCCGTGCCACCCACGAGTGTAAAGCGAATTGTAGGCTGAAAGCATTTCCATGTTTTTGATATCCCTGTCTTTCCATTTAATCCATTGCTCGCTATAATCAATTCCATAAATCAATTTTGTATTCCACAGTGCAGAATAAATAAAAATAAGCCAGCCGCTGACCGCAACGGCGGCGGTTTTGCTTGCGCTGCTCAATAATTTGAAAAGGAATTTCCGTCCATGGATATCCGCTACACCACTGAACAACTGGCCTTTCGCGATTCCGTTCGCGCATTCCTGCAAACCGCAGTGCCTGCCCATGTTCGTGACAAAACGCGGCAGTGCCTGCCGCTGTCAAAAGACGAACGCGAGCAATGGCAGCGCAGTCTGTTTGAACAAGGCTGGGGCGCCCCGTCATGGGCGGTGGCGTTCGGCGGCACCGGCTGGGACGCGGTGCAACGCCATATCTTTGAAGAAGAATGTGCCGCCTTCGGCGCGCCGGAACAATTGCCTTTCGGACTGAAAATGGTCGCGCCCGTGATCCAGAAATATGGCAGCAAGGAACAACAGGACCGGTTTCTTCCGCGCATATTGTCCGGCCAGGACTGGTGGTGCCAGGGGTATTCCGAACCGGGTGCAGGCTCTGACCTGGCCTCGCTCAAAACAACGGCGGTGCGCGATGGCGACGACTATATTGTCAATGGCCAGAAAACCTGGACTACGCTGGCTCAGCATGCCGACTGGATTTTCTGCCTGGTGCGCACCAATCCCGAAGTGCGCAAGCAGGAAGGCATTTCATTCCTGCTCATCGACATGAAAACGCCAGGCATCACGGTGCGCCCCATCATCATGCTGGACGACGGGCATGAAGTCAATGAAGTCTGGCTTGAGAATGTGCGCGTCCCCGCTGCCAATCTGATCGGCGAAGAAAACAAAGGCTGGACCTACGCCAAGTTTCTCTTGGGCCACGAAAGAACCAATATCGCCCGCGTTGGCCGTTCCAAGGCGGCGCTGCAGCAGGTCAAAACGGCGGCCGCCCGGCAAATCGGCAATGACGGCCAGCCGCTGTTACACGATATGCGCTTTCGCGATCGCCTGGCACAGGTCGAGCTGGACTTGATGGCACTTGAAATAACCAATCTGAAATTGATTTCGCAAGAAGGCGGCGGCCACGCGCCCGGGCCGGAAGCCTCCATTTTGAAAGTCAAAGGTTCCGAAATCCAGCAGGCTATTACTGCGCTGGCATCGCAGGTCGCCGGCCCGTATGCGGCGGCCCATATTTTGCCGGACGATCAGGTACACGAACTTTCCGCAGCGTTCCCGCAGGAGCAGGAACACATGACGGCACAATATTTCAATTACCGCAAAACAACCATCTACGGCGGATCCAATGAAGTGCAGAAAAGCATTATCTGCCGGATGATTCTGGGACTGTAAACGGCCCGCCATCCCTTCCCGATACAGAACAGAATACGCTACGGAGTCATCCACATGGACTTTACCTTTACCGAAGAACAGCTTGCATTGCAGGATACGCTTACCCGCTTTATCGACAAAGACTATACATTCGAACAGCGCCGGAAAAACCTTGCCGCGAACCGTCATGAAAACGAAGGCGCCTGGGCTGCCTTTGCGGAACTGGGCATACTGGCCCTGCCCTTTGCCGAACAGGACGGCGGCCTGGACGGCACAGCACTGGACACCTACCTGGTGATGCGCTCGTTGGCCAAAGGACTCATTCTTGAACCCTACATCAGCACGGTCGTACTATCAGGCTCGTTCCTGCAGCAGCACGCCACACCGCAACAACGCAGCGTACTCATTCCCGCCATTGCCGATGGCTCGACCCGCTTTGCATTTGCACATTATGATGTGGAGTCACGCTACCAGGAGTCGCGCATCCATACGCGGGCAGTAAAGCAGGCAGACGAGTGGATATTGAATGGTCACAAGGCCATGGTGATTGACGCCCCGGTATGCGACCACTGGCTGATCACTGCCAGGACAGCCGGTCAGGACCATGACAGCCATGGCCTGTCGGTGTTTCTGGTCAAGGCCGGCCATCCGGGCATCAGGCTCAAATCTTACCGGCTGCATGATGGCCATCAGGCGGCAGACCTTGTCATGGAAAACGCCCGCTTGCCACAAGAAGCCCTTATCGGCGCCGCAGATACGGCTTACCCGGCCATCATGCAGGCGCTGGCCGCCACCCACGCTGCGCTCTCGGCCGAAGCGGCCGGGTTGATTGAAGCGCTGAACACAGCCACTCTGGAATATCTGAAAACACGAAAGCAGTTTGGCGTGGCCATCGGTACCTTCCAGGCCCTGCAGCATCGCATGGCCGATATGGCGATTGCGGCAGAACAGGCAACCTCCATGGCGCTGTTGGCCGCCATCAGCCTGGCGAGCGACGATCCGCAAGAGCGCATCGTCAAAGCTGCCGGCGCAAGAGTGCTGCTGGCCAGACTGTCCCGCCACGTCGGCGAAGAAGCCGTGCAACTGCATGGCGGCATGGGCGTGACCGATGAGCTGATCGTTCCGCATTATTTCAAACGCGTCACAGTGCTAAACAGCCAATATGGCGATCCGGACTTTCATTTACAACGATATAGTGATAGCTTGCTGACTTCGCAAAAAGATAATGACGCCGCTTAAGGAAACACCCGTAACATGATTGACCAGAATATTCCCGAACACTATCGACTGCTGAACCGTTTCAGCACCTTTTCAGACCTGACCGGGCCATTTTATGAAAAGGTGATCGACGGACGCCACGTGGGTATCGGCATCCGGGTAAAGCCGACGCATTTGAACAAGGTCGGCGTCGCTCACGGCGGCCTTGTCATGACCGTTGCCGATAATGCATTTGGCGATGCCATTCTCCACGCCCATGACGAGCCGGTGGCTTTCGTGACCATGTCGCTGACCTGCGAATTCATGTCACCCGTGCGCGAAGGCGACTGGCTCGAAGCGAGCGTGGATATTCAACGCAAGGGCAAACGGGTCGTATTTGCCAATTGTGATTTGCGCGTAGGCGACAAGAAAGTGGCATTTGCCACCGCCCTGTTTTCCATGATCGACAAAAAAGCCTGATCCGCGTTCGCCGATTGCGGGAGCCTATTTTCAGGCTGTCCGCAGGACCGCGGCCTGTCCCGCGATGTCGTATTCTGGCTTGCTACACTGCTGTCTGTCGCGCGATGCCTCAGCGCGCCTGGGCGATCACGCAGGCTGGCCCACCGTCTCTTTCAATTTGCGCACGACTTCCAGCAGTTTGGGTCGCGCCTCTTCAAGCAGATATTGCTCGGACAGGCTGAAGGACGGTCCGCCGCAACTGATTGCCATGATCGGAAACTGACGCCCCAGGTTCAATCCTACCGCGATGGCGTTGACATCTTTTTGCCAGTCGCCGAACGAACAGGTGCATCCGAGCCGTTCATAGTCTTCCAATGAAGAGGCGATCCCGGTCATCAAGGCTTCACTGGCCAGTTCATCCAGTTCCCGCACCCGCCCGAAAACTTCTTCGCGCTCCTGCAGCGGCACTTCTGCCAGATAGGCCCTACCCATGGCGGTAGACACAATGGGAATGCGAGCGCCCACGTCCATGCTCAGCGTGAGCGCAGACCGGCTGCGACAGTTTTCCAGATACAGCATGGACAAACGGTCGCGTGTCCCCAGGGTCACCATGCCCTGGGTTTCGTCCGCCAGCGCCTGCATGAGCGGCCGGGCCACCTGGCGAATATCGAGTTTTGCCAGCAGGCCCACGCCCAGCGACAAGGTGGCCATACCCAGCTGATATTTACTGGTCTCTTCATTGTGAGTCAGATAGCCGAGCTTTGTCAGGGTATAGGTAATGCGTGAAACCGTTGATTTAGGCAGCTTGCAGCGGCTGGCGATTTCCTGATTACCCAGCACCTTATTGCCAGAACGAAAGCAGGCCAGTACATCAAGCCCACGGGCGATTGCCGTGATGAAGTGGCGATCGTCCTCATATTCACTGGCCAAAGGCGGCTTGTTAATGGTTTTCCTGATGTCAGATGTCATAAGTAATTTCGCAGGCACAATTCCAATGTGCAGAATATAAGGCAAAATGGCCATGCCCCACGCATTTAGCGCTTCACATTCGCCAAAAAGTATAATAATACCCGTTTTATACTATGTTTAAAAAGAAAATTCCATTGCCCGCTGCTCCAGAGTAGTCTATTATTGAACGCGGATCGTTTGTACCTGTATAGCGTTAATGTACCGCAATGCAGAATATAGTTTCGAATTTTTTGGTCGACCCGGCGCATAGCAACGGGCGCGAACGGGTTTCGGGACTTTGCTGTTGAGACTTTGCGAAGTCTGCGACGTCAGCAGTACACCGGTGTTGCGCTAGCGTCGCATTTGATTGTCACGCGAGCTTCGCTTACGGCCGTTTTCTCGGGCGATGTATTTGTCGGTTCACGATAGGCATTTCCCATGATATTTTCTGATCGAGGTTTGTATTTATGACTCATCCTGTCGTACAAAATTTGCGCGCTAAAATGTCGCTTCCCGTGATTTGCTCTCCCATGTTTATCGTGTCCAATCCGGCTATGGTGATTGAGCAGTGCAAAAGCGGGATGATCGGATCATTTCCGGCACTCAATGCCCGTCCGGCCTCACTGCTGGACGATTGGCTGGCACAAATTACCACCACGCTGGATGAGGAACGCAAGCAGCACCCTGAACAAAAAATCGCGCCTTTTGCCGTCAATCAGATCATTCATACGTCAAACGACAGGCTTGACCATGATATGCAGGCCTGCGAAAAATATAAGGTCCCTGTCATTATTACCAGCCTGCGTGCGCCCACAGACGTGGCGTCGGCCGTGCATGGCTGGGGCGGGCTGGTCTTTCATGATGTCACGACCATTCGCCATGCCGAAAAAGCCCTTGAGGCGGGCGTTGACGGGCTGATCCTGGTGGCCGCAGGCGCGGGGGGCCATGCCGGTACGCTCAGCCCTTTCGCGCTGGTATCCGAAATTCGTAAATTTTACGATGGCCCCGTTATTCTTTCCGGCTCCATCACCAATGGCGATGCCATTCTGGCAGCCCAGGCCATGGGCGCCGATTTTGCGTATATCGGCACTCGCTTTATCGCCAGCGTAGAGGCCAATGCCGATCCGCGCTACAAGCAGATGATTGTCCAGGCGAGCGCCAAGGATATTTTGTATACCCCGTTTTTTACTGGCATTCCCGGCAATTACCTGGCGCCGAGCATTACGGCGTCCGGACTGGATCCCGACAATCTGAAAGTGGAAGAAAAATCGTCCACCAATTTTGGCTCGACGCGGGTCAAGGCGTGGAAGGATGTCTGGGGCGCCGGTCAGGGCGTGGGCACCATTGACTCGATCGATCCGGTTGCCACCATCGCACAACGACTGCAACAGGAATATCAGACGGCGCGCCAGCGCCTTGAGATCGGGCAAGCGTCATGAGCGAGGCCACCACAACCACCCTGCTCGTCAATATTAGCCAGCGGGTTATGACACTGACTATCAACCGGCCCGCACAGAAAAACGCGCTGGATAGCGCCACCTATGGTGCGTTGACTGCGGCATTGACACAGGCTAACGCAAGAGATGACTTGCATGCCATCGTACTGACCGGCGCCGGCGGCTATTTCACCGCAGGCAACGACCTGCACGATTTTGTCAAAGCGCCCGAAGGCGCCAGTCCTGGCCTGACGTTTTTGAAGGCAATCAGCAAAGTCAACATCCCCATTATCGCAGCCGTTGAAGGCGGCGCCATCGGCATTGGCGTCACGATGCTACTGCATTGTGATTTTGTGGTCGCCGGCACCGGCACGCAATTTCGCATTCCCTTTGTCCCCCTGGGTCTATGTCCCGAAGGCGCATCCAGCCTGTTGCTCGCCCGTTATGTCGGCATCCGCAAGGCCAATGAATGGCTTTATCGCGGTATGCCGTTTACCGCAGAAGAGGCCCAGCAGGCAGGACTGATAAACCGGGTTGTTGTCGCCGGCCAGGCAGAAAGCACCGCCCAGGAACTGGCCCGCGAAATGGCCGATCAGTCCAGGCTGGCACTGACCAGCACCAAGGCGCTGATGCAGCGCGCATCAGCGCAAGAGGTTGCCGAAACCCTGGACGCCGAACGCGAACGTTTCGCGCAATGTCTGGCTTCGCCCGAAGCCCGGGCGGCGTTCAGTCGCTTTCTGGCAAAATAGCACGCTCATTTTTTTATAGGATAAATCACATTTATGATTCGCGATCAGCAAACCCAGACCCTTCTTGAAGAGGGCGTCCGCCGCTTCGTCAACGAAGTACTTGTTCCCGCCGAAAACGAAGTTGCTGAAACCGACGAGATCCCTCAGAAAATACGCGAACAGATGAAAGAGCTTGGCCTGTTTGGCCTTGCGTTGCCCGAGGAATATGACGGCCTGGGTTTGACCATGGAAGAAGAAGCACGCATCGCCATGGAACTGGGCCGCACGTCGCCCGCATTCCGTTCCTACATTGGCACAAACAACGGTATTGGCTCTTCGGGTATTGTGATTGACGGCACGCCGGAGCAAAAGCAAAAATACCTCCCGCGGCTGGCTTCGGGCGATCTGATCGGCTCTTTTGCACTGACCGAACCGGAGGCCGGATCCGATGCAGGGTCCCTGCGCACCACGGCCGTGCGTGACGGCGATGATTACGTTATCAACGGCACCAAGCGCTTTATTACCAATGCCCCGCATGCAGGCATCTTTACCGTGATGGCGCGCACCAGTCCCGAAGTCAAAGGCGCATCTGGCATTTCCGCGTTCATCGTCGAGGCTGGCACTCCCGGCCTGACGCTAGGCAAACGCGACCAGAAAATGGGCCAGAAAGGCGCTCACACCTGTGATGTTATTTTTGACAACTGCCGCGTACCGGCAAGCCAGCTGATTGGCGGCAGGGAAGGCGTCGGATTCAAGACCGCCATGAAGGTATTGGACAAAGGCCGCCTGCATATATCGGCCGTTGCCATTGGCGCGGCCAAACGCATGCTGGCTGACGCATTGAACTTTGCCAAGGACCGCAAGCAGTTCGGGCATCCACTGGTTGATTTTCAATTGATTCAAGGTATGCTTGCCGATAGCAAAACCGATATTTACGCGGCCGAATGCATGTTGCTTGACGCTGCACGCCGACGCGACAACGGTGAAAGTGTATCGGCACTGGCTTCTTGCGTGAAATACTTTGCCACCGAAATGTGCTGTCGCGTTGCCGACAGGGCGGTACAAATACATGGCGGCTCGGGATATATTTCGGAATACGCCATTGAACGCTTTTATCGCGATGTGCGCCTGTTCCGTCTGTACGAGGGTACGTCGCAAATTCAGCAAATCATCATCGCCAAGGATCTGATTAAAGAAGGTAATATCTGATAGATATGACCCTGCGGTAAATTAGTCGGGCATCCAGGCAGCCATATGCAGTTAATCCATATTATTAAAAAACAGGAGACAAACGTGATAAAACCAGGCAAGCCCATGTACACCGCTGCGGTTGCAGCACTGATGGCGTTCGGCATGCAATCGGCTCAGGCCATGTCCGAAGCAGCCAAAAATTTTCCCGACAAGCCAATCACAATCGTGATTGGCTATACGGCCGGGGGTTCAACCGATATTCCCTTCCGCGTGCTGGCAGAGAACCTGACTGGGATTCTGAAGCAGCCGGTGATTGTGGAAAACAAACCCGGGGCCGGCGGCGTGTTGCCAGCCATGCAACTGCATAATAAAAAGCCGGACGGATACACGCTGGCCCAGACGCCAACCCCTGTGTTTCGCCTGCCCTATATCAGCAAGATCGATTGGGATCCAGCCAACGATCTGACGTATGTCATCGGCCTTGCCGGCTATTCATTTGGCCTGGTGGTACCTGCCGACTCCCCCATCAAGTCGATGAAAGAATATATTGACTACGCCAAAAACAACCCGGAGAAACTGACCTATGGTTCGCCGGGCATCATGACAACGCTGCATATCACGATGGAAGCGATTGCGCAGGATGCCGGAGTCAAGCTGGTACATGTTCCCTACAAAGGCAATGCGGAATCGCTCAAGGCAATTATCGGCGGATTCGTCATGTCGGTGGCAGATACGCCCGCGTGGGCGCCGTATGTAGAAAATGGCAAGCTTCGCTTACTGTCGACCTGGGGCGAGAAGCGCAGCAAGAAATTTCCTGATGCCCCTACACTCAAGGAGTCGGGCATTGATCGCGTCCAGCTCTCGCCTTTCGGATTGGCTGTGCCCAAAAAGACAGATCCGGATATTGTGAAAAAACTCCATGACGCGCTCAAGCTAGCCATGGAAAAGCCAAATTTTCGCGAAGCGCTGGAAAAATACGATATGGAACCGCTCTATATGAGCACAGAGCAATATACTGAATTTGCCAAAAAGACCACGGCAGACGAAGGCAAGGTGCTGGAATCTCTTGGATTTCAGAAAAAGTAGGAAATCTGCATAACGACTACTTTTGACCGGCACAAATCCGCGTCCGTGCCGGTCAAAGTAGCCAACGCCCCTATCCAACGACTCTGCCCCACGACCACTTCCCAACGAGCCGGGCAAACGACCACATCCGAACACCGCCTCCCCCGACTGCGTCCGCATCCAAATGCCGGTCCTGCCAGACCAGCCATATATTGCCACTTCATCATCCCGCCACGCACCATTTCCATATCGTTCAAATTTTTTGAATGGTCCCAACAAAACAGATGAAACACATTGACCCTGCGATGCAGCATAATATTAACTATGCAAGTACCACGAGCGATTATGGTATACAAACGAACGATCTTTCCACTGAATATTTTTTTAAAGGGTTTTACTGATATGTCCGCAAATTTTCTGCAGCACTTGAAAAACCGCCGTACCATTTACGCGCTGGATCGCGATGTCAAATTGGGCAATGACGAACTTGTCGGGCTGATTCAAGACGCCATCAAGCAGGCGCCGTCCTCTTTTAACTCACAGTCTTCACGCGCCGTCATTTTGCTGGGCAAACACCAGGATCGCGTATGGGAGATCGCCAAGGAGTCGCTCAAGGCCATCGTCCCGGCCGATGCCTATCCGGCCACTGACGCAAAACTGAGCGGCTTTCAGGCTGCCTATGGCACCGTCCTGTTTTTCGAAGATCAGGATGTCGTGGCCGGACTGCAGAAACAATTTGCGCTTTACGCAGACAACTTCCCTATCTGGTCAGAGCATTCAACCGGTATGGCACAACTGGCCGTCTGGACGGCGCTGGCCGAACACGGCATTGGTGCTTCACTGCAACATTACAATCCATTGATCGACGACAAGGTCAAGGCTGAATGGAATATCCCGGCGAGCTGGAAATTGCGCGCCCAAATGCCTTTTGGCAGCATTGTCAGCCCGGCCGGGGAAAAAGAATATATGGACGACACAGCGCGTTTCCGCGTCTTTGAATAAACCGGTTGGAACGAGCGCAACCAAAACGTAGGGCCGGGCGCAATATTGCGCCTGCCAACACAGGAAAATGAACCGGTAATCGACTCGTGACGATCTCTGTGTTCTGCTGTGCAAAAGCCCGCCAGTCAACACTGTGCGGGCTTTTGCGATTCTTTGGGAATTCAATAGATTTACTTTTTTATTTCATTCGTGACCTCTTATTTTTGACCAATGTTTGTTATCCTTTACGAGTTATATAAAATCTCATAAGGATTAATTCAAATGAAAATAAAAGAGACAACGTATCTTGCGTGCTCAGCCATGATAGCCCTTACCCTGCCCATGGCGGCAAACGCAGCATGGCCTGACAAACCCATCAAGGTTATCGTTCCCTACACGCCAGGCGGCGCTACCGACACTGTTACCCGGGTCGTGATGCAAAAACTGTCTGAAAAACTCAAGCAACCTATCGTCATTGAAAACAAACCCGGCGCCAACAGTACCATCGGCACCGCCCAAGCCGCGCGCTCCAAGCCGGACGGTTATACATTCGTCACTGTGCTGGCAGCCTATTCCGCCAACCCGCACCTGTACAAACTCAATTACAGCAACGATGATTTCGCCCCGGTTTCCCATATCGCCGATCTGCCTCTGTTTCTGTTTGTCAGCAAGCAGGTGCCCGCTAAAAATGTGAAAGAACTGGTGGAATACGGCAAGAAGAATCATCTGACCTACGCCTCTAGCGGCACGGGCTCCAGCGCCCACCTGACCGGCGCGCATTTTGCCCAGGAAGCCGGGATCGAAATGACGCATGTACCCTATAAGGGAAGCGCGCCCATTCTAGCCGACCTGCTCAGCGGCCAGGTCTCCATGGTTTTTGACCCGATCCTGGTGCCCATGGGCTACGTCAAGGAAGACAAGCTAAATGCGCTGGCGATCACCTCCGCCAAGCGATGGGAGGGCGAAGACGACATCCCCACTATGGAAGAAGCCGGCTTCAAGGGCTTTGTAATGAACTCATGGACGTCATTGATGGCGCCCAAGGGAACCCCGCAGGAAATCGTGGATCGCGTCTCCAGCGAGCTTGCCCAGATCGTGCAGGACCCGGACGTCAAAAGCAAGTTCAAAAACGCCGGTTTTGTGCCGGTCGGGGGTTCTGCGGCCGAGCTGGGTGAACTGATCAAGCGCGATTCGGCCCTGTACGAAAAAATCATTAAGGACAATAATATTACCGTGCAATAACGTCGCAATCTGCCCGCTACACTGCCACAGCAACCCGGTTTCCCACCGAATGGGCAGCCGGGTTTTTCATTCCGAAGGCAGGCCATCGCCCGGGCATAAGGCGTCTTCGAGCTAATGGGACCATACTCAATCAACGGATCGCTCATTTATTAGGGTAAACCCGGGCTTGTCGCTGTTGGCTATATGATTATCATATGTGTGTCGACATACGTTTTTGCAGGAGAGATCAGCCCTGCTGACGCCGACGGAGCAACCACCCCGGAAACTCTCAGGCAAAAGGACTGCAATAAACGCGACGCTCTGGAGAGAGGCGCATGCGCCCACCGAAGGGGAACCAGGTTCACAAAACCCGGTGAAACTCTCAGGTACCGTGACAGATGGGGTATGCAGATCATGTGATTTGCATCACCGCTATCGGAGACGTTCATGTCACGTGTCGCCATCATCGGCGCCGGCATCGCCGGCATCACCACCGCTTACACACTTGCCAAACTCGGCTATTCGGTCACTGTCGTAGACAAAAACCGGGACCCGGCCATGGAAACCTCGTTTGCCAACGGCGGGCAGTTGTCCGCAAGCAATGCCGAAGTCTGGAACAGCACGGCCACTATCCTGAAAGGCCTGCGCTGGATCGGCAAGCGCAACGCACCCCTGCTGCTAAACCCGTCCTTCAGCTGGCACAAATACAGCTGGCTTGCAGCATTTGTCCGCAATATTCCCAACCACAAGACCAATACCATCGAAACCACCCGTCTCGCCATCGAAGCGCGTCGTCACCTCTATGCCATGGCCGAGCAGGAAAATATCGATTTTGACCTGGAACGCCGTGGCATATTGCATATCTACTACGACAAGGACAGTTTCGAAAAAGCGGTGAAAACCAACGCATTATTGCAGGAAGGCGGATTGGAGCGCTATGCCGTCACGCGCGATGAAGCCCGAACCATTGAACCGACGCTCACCACAAACTTCTTCGCAGGACTATACACGCCGTCGGATGCCACTGGCGACATTCACAAGTTCACCAATGGGTTGGCCGCCGCATGCCGTCGGTTGGGCGTGCAGTTTGCCATGGATACCTCGGTCACCCGGATTGCGAGCGACCGGCAACATCACCAAATTTATTATCAGCGCTATGACAATGGCGAATCAGGTTATCTGGAAACGGACAATCTCGTTGTCTGCGCGGGCACAGGCAGTCGGGCCATTGCCCGCATGCTGGGCGATTCCATGAACGTATATCCGGTAAAAGGTTACTCCATCAGCGTCCACCTTGATGACGCAGCCAGTCTGGCCGCCGCACCACGAGTCAGCCTGCTTGATGAAGACGCCAAAATTGTCACCAGCTTTTTGGGCGACAGGTTCCGGGTGGCCGGCACCGCAGAATTCAATGGTTTTAACAAGGACATACGCGCCGATCGGGTTCAACCGCTAATTGACTGGACCCGTCGCCTGTTCCCCGAGATCTCCACGCGGCGCGTCGTGCCATGGTGCGGCCTGCGCCCGATGATGCCCGATATGATGCCGCGTGTGTGCCGCGGACGCAAAGCGGGCGTGTTCTATAACACCGGGCACGGACACCTGGGATGGACGCTGTCTGCCATCACCGCACAGATGCTGGGCGAGCTGGTGCAAACGTCAGCGCACCCCAACATGAGGGATAGGCCTTTTGCCTCAGGTGATTGCGGAGTTGCTTAAAAAATTCCCCAAAACCCATATCAGTATGGAAACGGCCGGCACACCCCAGTTGTCGAATTTTCTACAACAGGATCTTTTGGACGTAGTCCTGACCACCGGCCGGATTGAGGATAATGAACTGGATAGCGAGGTGCTGATAAGCAGCTCTGCCGTATGTGTACTGCTGCTGGAGCATCGCCTGAAGCAAGCGGATCGCATCAATCTTGAGACCATCCAAAGTCAGAAAATCATATCACTGAGCGACTCCGATGAGCTCACGCAGAAGATAAAGCACTTTCTGCATTCCCATCATATTTCTCATGATTTTATTATTGAGACACCATCGTCTATTACCGTTTTCGCACTGGTTGATGCGTCTGCATCCCATGAAAACATCAGTCACCGGCGTTCGCAATACATTAAAAATCGGGCGGCACCCAACAGGTGTCCGCCCGATTCGACACATAACGATGATGCCGCTTAGCGCAATTTAATCTATCGACACATTCGACGTTTTAATGACTTCGGCCCACTTTTGGGTTTCGCTTTGAATGAATTTGGCGAAATCCTCGGGAGATCCGCCGGCAGACTGCCCGCCTGTACTTTCAAAGGCTTTCTGAACTTCCGGTTTTTTCAGGATATTGTTGAACGCTGTATTCAGTTTGCTGATAATGGGTTCTGGTGTGCCCGCAGGCGCAATTACACCCTGCCAGTTATAAGATTCAAAGCCCTCCAGACCCGCTTCCTGCATGGTAGGAACATCGGGCAGCAACGGCAGGCGCTTGGCGCTGGTGACCGCCAGCGGATGCACTTTTTTGGACTGAATTGCCGGCATGGCGGCGTAGCCCATTTCAAACATCATATCGATATGGCCTGCCATCAGGTCGCTGGCGGCCGGCGCGCCGCCCTTGTACGGAACATGAGTCAGTTCAATCTTTGCATCTGATGCGAAAAGTTCGCCGGACAGATGGTGAGCGCCGCCAACACCGGACGAACCAAAGGTCAGCTTACCGGGCTCTTTTTCGGCCAGTGCAATCAGGTCTGCCACGTTTTTAACGTCCAATTTGTTGCTGGCACTCAAAATGAGCGGACTTTCTTCAATAAGAATCACCGGCGCCAGATCTTTGGCGACATCATATTTGACATTCTTGGGCATGAGTGTGGGGTTGACCGAAAGCGGCGCCAGGTTGCCACTGCCAATCGTATAGCCGTCGGGCTTGGCGCGAGCGATATAGTCTGTGCCAATGACGCCGCCCGCCCCGGCCTTGTTCTCAACCACAACGTTGGCTTTGAGCTCTTTGCCCAGCTCTTCGGCCAGCAGGCGCATGCGGGTATCGGCAAAGCCGCCTGCCGCATAAGGCACCACAAATGTAATGGGTTTGGCAGGCCAGTTGTCCTGCGCCACGGCGGCCAGCGGCAGCAGCATGGCCGGGCTGGCGGCCAGGATCGTACTGATGGTCAGTTTCTTGACGATTTTCATTGTATTTCCTTAAACGAGATCACTGATTAATTTCATAATTTGCAAAGACGCCTTGCGCCCTCTTCCAAAGTGGCATCATCCTTTGAGAACGACAGGCGAATGACGCCCAGATCAGTCCCATCGGAATAAAACGCCGAAACAGGGATGGTTGCCACGCCGAACTCTTCGATCAGTTTGCGTACCAGTTGCACGTCGGACAAATAGCTAAAATGATTGAATTTGGCGAGCATGAAAAAGCTGCCCTTGCTGGGAAGCAATTCAAATTTGGAATTCTTGAGCGCATGGGCCAGCAAATCGCGCTTCTCCTGATAAATCGTAGCCAGGTTCAGGTAATGATTCGGCGTCTCCATCATGGCCGCCAGCGCATGCTGCATGGGCGTATCTGCGCAATACATAAGGAACTGGTGGATCTTGCGTATTTCAGTCATGATTGCTGCAGGTGCAACACAATAGCCGACGCGCCAGCCCGTTACATGAAATGTTTTGCCGAATGAGGTAACCACAACAGCGCGTTCGCGCAATTGATCATAGCGGGACATGCTGCGATGAATATCTTGATCAAACACCACATGCTCGTACACTTCATCGGACAGGATAATGATATTGGTGCCGGCCACGATATCCTGCAGTGCCGCGATATCGGCATCGGACAAAATGGCGCCGCTTGGGTTGTGTGGCGAATTGATGATGATCATGCGCGTGCGATCGTTCACGGCGTCGCGCACCGCATCCCAGTCAATCCCGTAGGCTGGCGGCAGCAGCTTGATGCCCACCGGCACGGCCGATTGCAATTGCACGATTGGCGCATAGCTATCGAAACAGGGTTCGAAATAAATCACTTCATCGCCGGCATGCACGAGCGCTGCAATGGCGCAATATAGCGCCTGGCTGGCACTGCCCATGACCGTCACTTCATTGAGTTCGTCATAACTATGGCCATACAGCAGCTGGATTTTTTCAGCAATCTTGCTGCGCAATGACGCAATACCGATCATGGGAGAATACTGATTGTGTCCTTCGGACATGGCGTTGATGGCATGATCGATCAACTCGGGTGCACATGGGAAATTGGGAGCGCCCTGCGCCAGATTAATGGTCTGGTGACGGTCGGCGAGATTGCCGATGACGCTGAAAACAGTGGTGCCCACATCGGGCAGCTTGGAACGGATCTGCATGATCGTTACCTGATAAACAAAATGAAAAAAACCGGCCACCGGGCCGGTTGCGCTTGATGCGCAGTCGACTTACTTGGCGACCCAATCGGCGTTGAAGTATTTTTGGGTAAGTTTGCTTATCGTACCATCTTTCTTGAGCGCTTCGATCGCCCCGTCAAGACGCTTTTTAAGTTCAGCGTCACCCTTGCGTATGCCGAAACCGGTGCCCACGCCCAATACCGAGGTATCATCAAGCGCAGCGCCAGTGACTTCGAAATCCTTGCCTTGGGGTTTTTCCAGGAAGGCCGTCACGGCACTTGGTGTTTTCTGCACGGCGGCCTGAATGCGATTGCTTTGCAAGTCTTGATAGATCTGATCTTGCGAGGCGTACGAAACAATTTTCACACCCTTTGACGCCCAGTGTTTCTTCACAAAGGCTTCTTGCGCCGATCCCTGCAATACCCCGACAACAGTGGATTTGAGACTTTGCGGCGTGGCCTGCAGGCCCGATCCTTTTTTGGCAATGAGTTGACTGGGAACATCGTAGATCGGCACGGTAAAATCTATGACTCGCTGACGCGGCTCAGTAATATTCATGGCCGAATTGATGTAATGGAATTTACGTGCGTTCAGGGCGGGAATGAGGCCATCAAAACTGGTCTCTACCCATTCGCATTTGACCTGGAGCTTGGCACAAACCGCATCATTGAGTTCCACGTCAAATCCGACCAGCTTGCCGTCTGGCGTTTTGCTTTCAAATGGCGGATACAGTGCCTCAACCCCGACTTTAAGCACTTCCTGAGCCAATACAGGGGCGCCTAGCACGCTGACACTAAGTAGGCCTGCTGCAACAAGGGTTTTGATGTTCATAAGCCTGGACCTTAAAAATGAGAAAACCTCTGATAAACAGAGGTTTTCAACAAGGATGTCGCGCACCCGGACCACCGTTGGCGGCAGCAGGGTACGCACTTGTCGTTGCGCTAATTGCGCTGGTTATTGCACCTGTTGTTGCGCCAGGCGGCTGCCTGTGGCATTGCCTGCGCGCCAAATTGGAAAAACCAGCCTCTGGCGCAAAAGCTTACGCTTAGTTTTTGGATTGATCAACCAGTTTGTTTTTGGCGATCCATGGCATCATGGCACGCAGTTTTTCGCCGACCACTTCAATATCGGATTCGGCATTGATGCGACGACGTGATGTCAGTGTAGGCGCACCTGCAGCGTTTTCGATGATGAAGCTTTTTGCGTATTCACCGGTTTGAATGTCTTTGAGGACTTCGCGCATGACCTGTTTGGTTTCATCTGTCACAATGCGCGGACCAGTCACATACTCGCCATACTCTGCGTTGTTGGAGATGGAGTAGTTCATGTTGGCGATACCGCCTTCGTAGATCAGGTCAACAATGAGTTTGAGTTCGTGCAGGCATTCAAAGTACGCCATTTCAGGCGCGTAACCGGCGTCTACCAGTGTCTCGAAACCGGCCTTGATCAGCTCAACGGCGCCACCGCAAAGTACAGCCTGTTCGCCGAACAGATCGGTTTCGGTTTCTTCACGGAAGTTGGTTTCAATGATACCGGCGCGGCCGCTGCCAATGGCGCTGGCATAAGACAGTGCGACATCCCGGGCGGCACCGGATTTATCCTGGTGCACAGCGATCAGGGATGGTACGCCGCCGCCCTGTGAGTAGGTGCCGCGAACGGTGTGGCCGGGCGCTTTGGGCGCGATCATGATGACGTCGATGTCGTCACGAGGCACAACCTGGCCATAATGCACGTTAAAGCCGTGGGCGAAAGCCAGGGCCGCGCCGGCCTTGATGTTGGCGTGGACGTGTTCTTTGTATACCTGAGCGATGTTTTCATCGGGCAACAGGATCATGACCAGATCGGCGGTTTTGACGGCATCGGCCACT
The DNA here is from genome assembly GCF_002810445.1 of Advenella sp. S44. Taxonomy (GTDB): domain Bacteria; phylum Pseudomonadota; class Gammaproteobacteria; order Burkholderiales; family Burkholderiaceae_B; genus Advenella. Next base: position 380,176 of record NZ_NEXS01000009.1, read on the forward strand.
TCAGCCACTTTCAGACCAGCATTGGCTGCCTTGCTCCAGGATGCGCCGTTTTTGCGCAGGCCGACGGTTACATTCACGCCGGATTCGTGCAGATTCAGTGCGTGGGCATGACCCTGGGAGCCATAACCGATAATGGCAACGTTTTTGCCTTTGATCAGGGACAGGTCACAATCTTTGTCGTAAAAAACTTTCATTTAAAGCCTCAAGAATTTAGTTGAATTTGTTTGAATGTCTGCTTACCGCGCTAACACCAGTTACATCACCCGCAGGATACGTTCGCCGCGTCCGATACCGGACACACCGGTACGAACGGTTTCCAGGATTGCAGTGCGATCCAGCGCAGACAGAAACGCCTGGATTTTTTCCTGCACACCCGTCAGTTCAATTGTGTAGGATTTATCGGTCACGTCCACAATGTGTCCGCGGAAGATGTCGGCCAGGCGCTTGATTTCTTCGCGCTCCTTGCCCACCGCACGAACCTTGACCAGCATGAGTTCACGCTCGACATGAGCCCCTTCGGTCAGATCGACTACTTTAACCACATCGACCAGCCGGTTCAAGTGTTTCGTGATTTGTTCGATAACATCGTCAGAACCCGCAGTCATGATCGTCAGGCGCGACAGCGTCGCGTCTTCGGTTGGCGCAACAGTGAGCGTTTCAATGTTGTAGCCCCTGGCCGAGAACAGGCCCACCACGCGGGAGAGCGCACCGGGTTCATTTTCCAGCAGGATGGAGATAATGTGTTTCATGGTTTCCCCTTACAAGTCTTCTGAACCCAGCAGCATTTCGGTCAGGCCTTTGCCTGCCTTGACCATTGGCCAGACATTTTCGGTCCGGTCAGTGATGAAGTCCAGGAAGACCAGACGGTCTTTGTGCTTGCCGAAAGCTTCCTTGATGGCCGGCTCGACATCTGCCGGCTTATCAATTTGAAGACCGATATGTCCATAGCTTTCGACCAGTTTGACAAAGTCGGGGATCGAGTCCATGTACGATTCGGAGTAGCGCGACTGATAGTCGATTTCCTGCCATTGCCGCACCATGCCCAGATAGCGGTTATTCAGGCACAGCACTTTAGGCGTGAAGTGATACTGCGTGCAGGTGGCCAACTCCTGGATATTCATCTGGATCGACGCCTCGCCGGTCACGACGGCAATTTGCGCATCGGGATGCGCCATTTGCACGCCCATGGCGTAAGGCAGGCCAACGCCCATGGTGCCCAGGCCGCCCGAGTTGATCCAGCGTCGGGGATGGTTGAAGCGGTAATACTGCGCCGCCCACATCTGGTGCTGACCCACGTCAGAGGTTACAAAGGCATTGCCTTCGGTGACCTTGCACAGGGTTTCGATAACAAATTGCGGCTTGATCAGCTCACTGTCGCGAGCGTATTTCAGACAGTCGCGGCCGCGCCAGTCGTTGATTTGCTTCCACCAGGCCTGCAATGAACGGCTGCTTTTTTGCTCGGCCAGCGCATCTGCAAGTAGCGGATTCATTTCCTGCAGCACTTCCCTGACGTTGCCCACAATGGGGATGTCGACCTTGACCCGCTTGGAAATGGACGATGGATCAATATCAATATGAACGATCTTGCGCTGCGCCTGGGCAAAGTGCTTGGTATTGCCGATGACCCGATCATCAAAGCGCGCGCCCACGGCAATCAGCACATCGCAGTTTTGCATGGTCATATTGGCTTCATAGGTACCGTGCATACCCGGCATGCCAAGATACTGATCGGAATCCGGGTTTTGCGCGCCCAGCGCCATGAGTGTCGTGGTAACCGGGGCGCCGCTGAGCCGCACCAGTTGGCGCAGTTCTTCTGAAGCGTCGGACAGGATGACCCCGCCGCCGGCGTAAATCATGGGACGCTCGGCGTTGGCCAGCAACTGGGCAGCCTTCTTGATTTGCCCCAGATGGCCCTTGGCCACCGGCGCATAGGATCGCATCTTGATTTCAGACTTGGGGGGCGCATATTTGCACGCGGTCATGGAGATATCCTTGGGGATATCGACCAGGACCGGGCCCGGGCGGCCGGTGCGGGCAATGTAGAATGCCTTGCGCATGGTATCGGCCAGGTCCTTGACGTCACGAACCAGGAAATTGTGTTTCACGCAGGGTCGGGTAATACCGACTGTGTCGCATTCCTGGAAGGCATCCTCGCCAATCGCCTTGGTGGGCACCTGACCACTGATGATGACTAGCGGGATGGAGTCCATATAGGCAGTGGCGATACCGGTGACCGCATTGGTCAGGCCCGGGCCGCTGGTGACCAGACACACGCCCACTTTATTGGAGGAGCGTGAATAGGCATCGGCAGCATGCACCGCAGCCTGCTCATGTCGAACCAGAATATGCTTGAAATCTTTCTGTTTGTAGATTGCGTCGTAAATGTAGAGCACCGCGCCACCAGGATAACCGAAAACGTGCTCGACGCCCTCTTCGGCCAGGCAGCGCACGACGATATCGGCGCCATTGAGTTCCATGTTATTTCCTTTCATAACCAGCATTCCCGCGTTGATTGGTCCTGCGACCAGGGCTTCGGCGGGATCCGACAACATCTGCAGCGCTTTGTTCCTCACGGAGGAACGCCACCTGCAGACATTGATGTACCAGCCTGGCCATCAATCTGGGTCTGCGCGCACACAGGGTGCGGGAGAGTTCGAAATGGAGACGTTTATTCACGCTTTTGGCACGAATAACCGCTATTGTTCGTTAAGTTAGGCGCACTGCAATTGAAGCGGATAGCTAAAACAGGGTGTCCGTCAATACCGCGGACGGATTGCCCGCAGATATAGTGCTCAAATGTACCGCATTGCAACACCAAACGCAATCAGGAACATTCATTATGCACAAAATTGTTGGCAGCCAACGGTACAATAGAGTTCTTTGTTGTGTCATGTCTTTGGTACTGCCGTCATCCAATGGCCGTCAACAATCAAGACTCCCGTCTTTTCACTGGTTTGGTGTATGGATATTCGCGCGGAAAATTTCGTCAAATTCTTCTATAGTTCCAATTTTTTTCATGGAACGCGCCAGGCTACGGGGGTGCTGCTACCGGTACTGGTGATGGCAGGGTTTTTCAACGAGCCCATGATAGGCGTGGCACTGGCCACCGGGGCCCTGTGTCCGGCCATTATCGATCAGGTAGGCGGCACCAAACGATCACGTCTGAATGAAATGCTGGGCGGCATCGTACTGGGCCAGCTCTCGGGATTGATTACCGGGCTGGCAAGCCCCTATCCCGCCCTGCTGTGGCTAGCGGTGTCAGCTCAGGTTTTCTTCTATTCGATGTTGTCGGTCTATGGCCGGCGCGGCGGCCTGATCGGATTTGGCTGCCTGCTGCAGATGATGTTGTCCATGCACACCCCCGTGTCGGTTGACGAGGCGCTCACGCACACGAGTTACACCGCGATGGGCGGGGTTTTCTACATACTGTACAGCACATCCATCAGCCACTTGTTCAAGCTGCGCGAAGAAAGGCAGACCCTGTCTGCCGCTCTGTACGCCACGGCAGCTTACGTGAGCACGCGCGCCGATTTCTACGATACGCACAAAAACCTGGACGACAGCTACCGGCGCCTGATCCCGCAAATGGTCGCAATGACAGAGCAGCACCAAAGCGCGCGCGATGTGGTGCTGCGCAATCTGCCTCGCGACAACGACGCGAGCGACCAGCAGCGCATTTTGCTGTGGAACGTGTTTATCGACATGATAGCCCTGCTCGATACCATGGTGGCATCGCAAACTGACTACGCCACCTTGCGCGCGCGCTTTCAGGACCACGATATTCTGCTGTTCATGCGCGATACCCTGTTCAAGATCAGTCGCACCCTGAACCGGACAGCCTTCAGCCTGGCACGCAATAAGCCGGTGGATTACCGCAACAGCGTCAAGGCCGAGTTGCGGGCCATGGAGTATGAGCTGCTGCAACTCAAACAGGATGGCATCCAGCGTACCGAGCCGGAAACTTATTTGCTGCTGGTGCAAATCGTACGTCGCCTGCGCAATGCCAGCCGGTTTGTCGATCGCATTGCAGATAATCTGCGTGGCACGCGCCTGGAGCCGGTCAACAGGCTCAAGCGCGATCATTCGCTGCGCCGTTTCATTACGCCGCAGGCCATCACGCTTGCGCCGCTCAAGCGCAACCTGAACCTGAACTCGTCTATTTTCCGCTATGCCTTGCGCACCACATTCGTGGTCACTCTGGTATTGCTGATTTCCACGGTCGTCAGCCTGGTGTATGGGCATTCGGCAATCGTGCGTGCATTTACCTCGCACAGTTACTGGATCATCCTGACGGTACTCATTATTATGCGCCCGGGGTTCGCACTGACGCGCCAACGCACGATTGGCCGCCTGGCCGGTACGCTGGCCGGGTGCCTGATTACGATTGCACTGTTCAATCTGACCAGCAATCCGTTTATTCTTATTGCAATCATGATTCCGGCGATGGTGCTGGGCAATGCCTTTGTGCTAACTAACTATCCGCTCAGCTCGCTGCTGATGACGATCTATATCCTGATCGCCTTCCACTTCCTGAGTCCCGGCAATTTACTGATTATTGGCGAACGAGCGCTGGATACGCTGGCCGGTTGTGCACTGGCATTTGCCTGCGGGTCGATTCTGCCCTGGTGGGAAAAGCAGCGCATTATGCCTCTGGCGCAGGACGCCATCGTGGCGGCGCATGAGTACATTCTGGCCGTGCAGGCCTACATCAGCTCCGTGCACGCCGACCCGGAACAGAAAGTCTCATCGGCCGATAATGAGCGCTATGTACACGCGCAACTGTCTCGCAAAAACATGCACACGGCCTTCGGCGCCTTTGCCGATAGTTTCTACAGGATGATGAACGAACCCAAATCGAAACAGATCCATATCAAGGAGCTAAACACGATTTTGGTGCAAACCGACGCCGTGGCCAGTCAGATCACTGCCATTGCGCCTGTCCTGGCTGGCCTGGACAAAATTCCGCCCAATATGCAGCAGACGATTACCAACGTATCGGACTTGCTGGACAAGGACGCCAAAGCCATCACGGAAGCGCCATCGCAGATTGAAACCGAGGGTCAGTACGGCAGCGTCGTATTTCCCTTGAAACAGATGCAGCAGGCGGCGCTGCGCATCCGCCAGCAGGCGACCAATATCGGCTTAATGTAAAAGTAAAAGCGCATCGTACTCGGCTGATATCGCGTGGTAACCTGCTGCAATCGCATCGTACCGGGCAGAAAAAAATGTACCCGGCCGGCATCAGGCCGTCAATCCGAAGGCCGGCCTGCGTGCATCAAAGGCACAAAGCGCATCGTCAATGCATCATCGTTTTTCGTGAATGACTGCGCGCCTGGTACGCCGCTGCGATCCCGCCATGGCAGCACGCCGCCTGGCTCCATGAGTAGATAAAATGAATGGCCGGCTACTCAAAGAGCTGTTCATCCACATTAAGGGCGCCAGGCCAGAAATAAAGAATCGCCGACAGTAGCTGAATCGCAATCATAATACCCCAGCCGGTCAGATGCGCTACGGCAGGGTAATGACCGTCAGTGGCTGGCCAGAAATCCAGCACGAACCCGACGCCAACCTGCATGGAAAAGATGCTGATGAAAAAAATCATATTGAAGGCAGTCGTTACGCGGCCAACAACCTTGCGTGGAAATACCTCGGCCAGCAAGGCGTAGGCAAGAATACAACAAGCGGCAAAAAAACCGTAGGCCCCCCAGATCAACGCCGGCGAGACCGGCACCCGGAGCAGAATCAGCAATTGTAAAATCACGAACAGCGCCATTCCCAGTCCGCAAAAGGCGCGCAAACCCAGACCGTAGCGCTCGATACGACGCGCCACCAGACCGGTGATGACCGTACCGGCCACCATGGTCAACCCCAACATGGACACCAGGCTGTCGGCCTGGCGCGCCGCCAATCCAGAGACGTCAATCAAATACGGCTTGACCCAAAGCGACTGGGCCGCATAGAAGGCGCCGCCCACCGCACACGGGAAAGGCACAACGCGCCAGAACACCGTGTTCTTCAAGATAATGCGCAGGCCATGGATCTGCTTTGACATTGACTCATGCGAGCCCTGTCGCGGCTTCGTTTCAGGAACCAGCAACCAGATGACTGCCGCTACGGCAACGGTGAACACGGCCATACCTACGCTGATTTCCCGCCAGGTATATTGCGTTAGCAATACCGCCAGCGGTGTGCCCACCACCACGCCGCCCAGGCCGCCTAACGCCACCATCAGGCCATTGAGTAGCGGCCAGCGCGAAGACGGAAAGTTCTGGGCGATCGCCAGAAAACCCGCGCCAAGGCAGACCGATACACCCACGCCAATCATGATGCGGGCGATGATCAGCCCCTGCATGCTGTACGAGATGCCGTATAGCACAGTCCCGGCAGCAGCCACCATCAACAGCGCGGCATCGGTGCGGCGCGCGCCATAGCGATCCAGCGCCAGCCCGGCCGGCAACTGGGCCAGGGCAAAACCGATAAAGTAAAAACTGGTGAGCAGACCCAGGTCACTGGCTGTCAGATTCATCTCGCGCGACAGAAACGGCGCAAAGCCAATATTGAGGCCACGATACACATAGGACAGAAAGTATCCCAGTGCAAAAAGAGCAAAAATCCTTATTGCTGCCTGTCGGCTCATTGTCTTCTCCGGAAGACCAATTTGTCCTCCGAGGATTCCTGTTCCGCAAAGGCATAGCCCTCGAGGTTGAATTTCTTCAGGGCTGCGGGGGTTTTTGCTTTGGTTTGGATCGCAAAACGCGCCATCAGACCCCGCGCGCGTTTAGCATTGAAACTGATGATTTTGTAGACACCGTTTTTGTAGTCCTGAAAGACACACTGGACAACACGGGCATCCAGCGCTTTGAGATCGACCGCCTTGAAATACTCTTCGGATGCCAGATTGATGATAATTCGCGAGGTCTCATCGTTGAGCCGCTCGTTCAGGTATTGGGCGATTTCCGAACCCCAGAATTCGTACAGGTTTTTGCCGCGGCCGGTTTCCAGGCGCGTGCCCATCTCCAGGCGATACGGCTGCATCAGGTCCATCGGACGCAAAACACCATACAGGCCACTGAGAATGGCCACATGCTGCTGGGCCCATGTCAGCTGTGACTCTGTAAGGGATGCTGCGTCCAGCCCTTCGTAAACATCGCCATTGAAAGCCAGTACGGCCTGACGGGCGTTTGTCTGATCGAACTTGGGTTTCCACTCGGCGTAGCGTTTGACATTCAGTTCGGACAAGGCCGGGCTCAGCTTCATAAGACCGGCAATATCGTCGGCGCTCTTGGTTTTGAGCACCTTGATCAATTCTGCAGACCGCTTGAGAAACAACGGCTGCGTGTGCGTATTGGTAGAAACCAGAGAGTCGTAATCGAGTTTTTTAGCAGGAGAAAGCAGCAAAAGCATGACAGCCAACCTTGAATGAAATGTTTGATGAATCAGCAAAAAAAACGCCGCTACGTCAAAGGCCCGGAACGTCGTCAATACAGTATGCAGGATCTGTCAGGTTTGTCGACTTCGATGAGTCCGGCAAGACCTGACTCTGGCGCTCAGGCAGGCGGCGTCAAGTGCGTCAGCCCCCCCATGTACGGACGCAATGCCTGAGGAATCTCAATGCTACCGTCGGCCTGCTGGTAATTCTCGATAAGTGCGACCAGCGTTCTTCCCACGGCCAGGCCCGAGCCATTGAGCGTATGCAGATATTCGGTTTTACCCTGCTCGTTGCGGAAACGCGCCTGCAGGCGTCGCGCCTGGAAGGCCTCGCAATTGGAAACAGAGGAAATTTCCCGCCAGGTGTTCTGTGCCGGAATCCAGACTTCCAGGTCGTAAGTCTTGGCAGCGCCAAAGCCCATGTCGCCGGTACACAATTGCATCACGCGATAAGGCAGCTCCAGCAACTGCAGTACTTTCTCGGCGTGCCCGACCATCTGCTCCAGCGCATCGTAGGACGTATCAGGATGAACAATCTGAACCATTTCCACTTTGTCGAACTGGTGCTGCCGGATCATGCCGCGGGTATCGCGACCCCCGCTACCCGCTTCGGAACGAAAACAGGGGGTATGGGCCGTCAGGCGCAGGGGCAGGCTGGCGCCAGGCACAATTTCGTTCTTGACCGTGGCTGTTAGCGTGATTTCCGATGTAGAGATCAGATACAGATCTTCTTTTTCAATGCTCTTGCCCTGGTGATCGGTCTGGGGCTCGTCTTCGCCCCCTTTGGTCACCCAGAACATATCCTCCTTGAACTTAGGCAACTGCCCGGTGCCAAGCAGCGTCGAGCTGTTAACAATATAGGGGGTATAGCACTCCGTATAGCCATGCGTACCCGTATGCAGATCCAGCATAAACTGGGCCAGCGCCCGGTGCAGCCGCGCCATGCCACCGCGCATAAAGGAAAAGCGGGCGCCGGTTAGCTTAACAGCCGTATCAAACTCCAGGCCAAGTCGCTCGCCCACGGTGACATGATCCTGTGTCTCAAAACTTTTGGCGGCAGGTTCACTTTGGTCTGTCACATATCCCACCTGGCCGCCGAGCCAGCGACGGACCTCGACATTATCATCACTGTCTTTGCCATCGGGCACAGAGCTGTGCGGCAGGTTCGGAATCGTCATGAGCCAGCCGTCCAGTTCGCTGCGGATACCGGCCAGGTCTTCTTCCAGCGCCTTGAGTTTGGCGGGAATTGCCTGGGATTCGGCCATGATGGCACTGGCATCTTCTCCCCGCGATTTGAGCTGTCCGATTTGCTTGGCCAGCGCGTTGCGCTGCGCCTGCAGGGTTTCGGTCTGGATTTGCACCTCTTTGCGCCGGGTTTCTAGCTGATTGAAGCGCGCTTCGTCAAAATCGACGTTGCGGCGCTTGAGCGCAGCGATGACAAGGGGGAGCTCTTTTCGCAGTAAAACAGGATCTAACATAATTTTTTTCTGGTGACGTGTGGGAGAAGTATCGGGTAATCATTATATACAGCTATGCGCAGCCGGTGTGGTTGCGAGCCGCACAATGCAGGCCGTGATTAAAAAAACAGGCGATCTTGCCGACCCGTTGCGAGGTGGCGCGCCATCCTATCGGTCGTATCCGACTATTGGGTGAAATCCTCTTCGTTGCTGCCAGCCTGGCGCAACCCAGATGCGCGAGCGCGGCGTTGCGGTTAGCGCTTTTGATTTTTCCGCGCCTCGCGATCCAGCGAACGCAGATAATTGAGCTTTTCCGTGATTTTCGTTTCCAGCCCCTGCTGCACCGGACGATACCAGCCTGGTTCTCGCATGCCGTCGGGCAGATAGGTCTCGCCGGCGGCATAGGCATCAGACTCATCATGCGCATACCGATACTCATGCCCGTATCCCAGTTCTTTCATCAGCTTTGTAGGCGCATTGCGCAAATGAACCGGAACTTCGCGCGACTTGTCCTGCTTGACGAACGCGCGTGCCTGGTTATAGGCGTTGTAGCCTGCGTTGCTCTTGGCCGCAACAGAAAGATAGATGACCGCCTGCGCCAGCGCCAGCTCCCCCTCGGGAGACCCCAGACGCTCAAAGGTGGCAGCCGCTTCATTGGCCATCTGCATGGCGCGTGGGTCGGCCAGGCCGATATCTTCCCAGGCCATGCGCACAATACGGCGGGCCAGGTATTTCGGATCGGCGCCACCATCGAGCATACGGGTGAACCAGTAAAGCGCGGCATCGGGGTGAGAGCCCCGCACCGATTTGTGCAACGCCGAGATCTGGTCATAGAAGCTATCGCCGCCCTTATCAAAACGACGTAGATTCAGCGTAAGCGCATTTTGCATGAATTCGGGCGTGATCTGCGTCACCTGTGCCGCTGCGGCTGCCGTACTGGTTTGTTCGAGCAAGTTCAGAAAGCGCCTGGCATCGCCGTCGGCGTAGCCCGTCAGGACCGCGACGGCGTTGTCATCAAACTCCAGGTCAATGGCGCCATTGTCTTTGGCGCGTACAAGCAACTGGCCCAATTCTTCGTCGGACAGCGAGGTGAGCACGTAAACCTGGGCGCGCGATAACAGCGCCGAATTGACTTCAAAGGAGGGATTTTCGGTGGTTGCGCCAATAAAGGTGAACAGCCCGCTTTCCACATACGGCAGGAATGCGTCCTGTTGCGCCTTGTTAAAGCGATGTACCTCGTCCACAAAAAGAATGGTTTTGCGTCCTTGCGCCTGGGCCACCTGCGCTTTGACAACCGCATCGCGAATGTCCTTGACGCCGCCGAGCACGGCAGAGATGGCAATAAATTGCGCGTCAAAACCGTCAGCCATCAGGCGTGCCAGCGTGGTTTTGCCCACGCCGGGCGGACCCCAGAAAATCATGGAGTGCGGGCGGCGCGCTTCAAACGCCACACGCAAGGGCTTGTCCGGACCGAGCAAATGCGACTGTCCGATGACTTCGTCGATATTACGCGGACGTAGTCTTTCGGCAAGCGGCGCATTTTTGTCTGCACCAACGCCATTGAACAGATCGCTATCGGAAAATTCACTCATCACTATATTGGATTCCAGAACTGCTGCGCACGTCGAGATACCGCGGTATTGTGCAAAAAGGGCCGTCGCAACGGCCCCTTAAGCAGTACTGCGGCAAGGGCAAAGGGCCCTTTGATAGCCTACATTTTAACGGTATCTACACCCTCGGGGGCCTTGAACTGATAGGCGCTGGCCGGAATGTTCACATTGCTCTTGAAATTGCGCAGTTTGATGGACGTGGTCTGGCCAAAGGAGTCCAGAATGATCAGCTCGGCAGGCAGATTATTGGCAAAGCCGATATCCACATGCGCCAGGCCGGCGTCTGCAACTTTGGGCGTGGCGCGCATCCACACCATTCCCTGTTTGTCTGGCAAGGCAGATAACTTGAACGAATCATCCAGCGTGCCGGAGCCGAACAGAATGGCCGCCGGCGAGGCGCCAACCGCTTTGCTCACCGGACGTTCCGTGACCTGGCGCAGATCTGGGTCATATTGATAAACGGTTTCCCCGTCGGAAATCACGCTTTGCGCATACGGCTTGACAACGCTCCAGTTGAATTTGCCCGGACGTTCGAAAGAAAATGTACCGGTCTGGGCCGCCCGGCTCTTGCCCTTGCCACCGGACGTTTTTTGCGCGAATTCGCCGCTGGCCGACTTGACCTGCGCCACAAAATCTTTCAGTTGTTGCCGGGCGTCTGTCTGCTGCGTGTTGTTGACCTGCGGGATTTGCTCGAATGTCACGCCTTCAAGTGTCGTGGACAAGCCGGCATCCGGATTCATCATATCGGGGTTCACTTTAATGTCCTGTGCCAGCGTCGGGACGGGGGCGATCGCAACCATCGACAGGCAAACTGCAAGTAACGTTTTTTTCATGAATGAACTCCTGTTGTTGTACCTTCCGGCAGTCGGGCGATGCCCTATGAATACCACCGGAAACATGACCTGTTTTACCATTAACAGGGCAAGAAAGGATGTAACCGAATCGTAAATTCGATTGCCCCGCTGTAATTTAAGTGTCGGTGCAAATATTTACGGCATCCGGTAAGGATGCCGTAAACCGGGCTTTTTTTGACCGCCGATTGCAATTGCTCGCAGGGTCGCTGCTGGCCTTGGCAGGTCTTTGCATTCCTTGCACGCCGATGTTAAGCGTCAGGTTCTTCCTGGCCGGCAGGAACCAGAATTTCCCGGTTGCCATTAGACTGCATGGTAGACACAATACCGGACTGCTCCATTTGTTCCAGTAGCCGCGCCGCACGGTTGTAGCCGATACGCAAGTGTCTCTGAACCGACGAAATGGACGCCCGGCGGTTTTTCAGCACCACCGCCACAGCCTGGTCATACAGCGGATCCGACTCGTTATCGGTAAATCCCGTCACACTGCCTACGCCATCGCCCGTCTCACCGGCCACGCCGCCTTCAAGCAGGCCATCGATATAATCGGGCTCGCCCTGCTCTTTAAGATAATCCACCACGCGATGCACTTCATCATCGTCCACGAACGCGCCGTGTACGCGATTGGGCAGGCCGGTGCCGGGCGGCTGATACAGCATATCGCCCTGGCCCAGCAAGGCCTCGGCCCCCATCTGATCAAGAATCGTGCGCGAGTCAATTTTGGAAGACACCTGAAAGGCGATACGGGTGGGAATATTGGCCTTGATCAGGCCGGTAATCACGTCCACGCTGGGCCGCTGTGTCGCCAGTATCAGGTGGATGCCAGCAGCTCGGGCCTTTTGTGCCAGACGAGCGATGAGTTCTTCGATTTTCTTGCCTACCACCATCATCAGATCGGCCAGCTCGTCAATCACGACCACGATCATAGGCAGCGTTTTCAGGGGTTCCGGCTCTTCGGGCGTCAAGGAGAACGGATTGGGAATGGATTCGCCCTTCTTGGCGGCCTCACGGATTTTGCCGTTATAGCCACTGATATTGCGCACCCCCATCTTGCTCATCAGCTTATAGCGTTTTTCCATCTCGCCCACGCACCAGTTCAGCGCATTGGCCGCCTGACGCATGTCGGTAACCACAGGCGCCAGCAGATGCGGGATGCCTTCGTAAATGCTCATTTCCAGCATTTTCGGATCGATCAGAATAAGGCGGACCTGAGAGGCGTCTGCCTTGTATAGCAGCGAAATAATCATCGCGTTGATACCGACCGACTTGCCCGATCCGGTCGTACCTGCAACCAGCAAGTGAGGCATTTTGGCCAAATCCGCGACCACCGGGTTGCCGGCGATATCCTTGCCCAGTGCCATGGTCAGCGACGAGCCGTTGTCATGATAGGTCTTGGAACCGATGATTTCCGACAGTCGCACCATTTGCCGACGAGGATTGGGCAACTCCAGTCCCATCAGGTTTTTACCCACGATGGTTTCGACTACACGAATGCTGACCAGACTGAGCGCACGCGCCAGATCCTTGGACAGATTGACGATCTGGCTGCCCTTGACGCCGGTAGCCGGCTCAATTTCATAACGGGTAATGACCGGACCGGCCTGCGCAGTAACGACCGTGACCTGTACGCCGAAGTCGCGCAACTTTTTCTCGATCAGCCGCGAGGTGTACTCGATGGTTTCCGGCGACACCGATTCAATATTCTCACCCGGCGGATCCAGCAGTTCCAATGCAGGCAGCTCGCCGCTGGCATTTTTCGGCGGCTCAAAAAGCGTTCGCTGCTTTTCTTTGATGACCCGCTCAGAAGTGGGGAAAACCGTGATCTGGGGCTCGATGCGCACAGAGGTTTCATGTACCAGTTGTTCTTTTTGCACGACCACCTGCTCTTCGCGCGCAACCTGGGCAATTTCACCGACTTTGCGATCCTGCCTGGCAGTTTTCAGATTGATAATGGCAGTCAGCATTCGCTGTATGCCCGATCCGATTTTTTCTGCGAGCGAGAGCCAGGAAAAATCCAGAAACAGGCCAAGCCCCAGCACAACCATGAAAAACAAAACAAGCACCGCCCCTGGCACACCTATCGCAGTGGAAAACAACCCACTGATATATTGCCCCAGTACGCCGCCGGCCCCGCCGGGCAATTGTGCTCCGATATGCGCCAGCTGGCTGGCTTCGAACCCCAGCGAACCAATAAAGACTAGCGCAAAACCGACGCCCTGCTCCCAGTGTACGCGCGGCAGCGTGGCTTCAGAATTGGCGACAATGCGGCTCATGAGCAGTTTGTAGCCGACCCACATGCGCTTGACGCACAGGGCCACGAACCACCAGGCGGACAAGCCGAACAGATATAGCAAAATATCGGACACGTACGCACCCACTGCACCCAGGCGGTTATGAATCACAGTGGATGACGACGTGCTGACCCAACCGGGATCATTCGGATGCCAGGTAAAGAGCATCACCGACAAGGCAGCGGCCAGCGCAGCATACAGAACCCATTTGGCTTCCGTGAACATGGCAGCCAGGCGACTGGGCTCGGCATTCTGTGCGTTGCGCGCATTCCTGGCGGACGATCGAGAGCCGGTGTTGCGTGTATTTCGGGCGGAACGAGTGGGAGTGGGAGTTGAAGTGCGTGCCATAACTATAAATTCGGTCAATAAAGCATTATAGCTTACTGATATTAAATGTTATTTATATTCTAGCGGACGAATACGCATTGATTGTGAATCCGCCGTAAGCTGTTGTTTTCACAGGATACAGCCCCATTTAATTTATGTTAATGAATTAGTGAGAAGATTGCCGCTGCGCGATCTGGCGCTCTCATGGCTGGGGGTGGGTTACTGCTACTCCTCATGCCAGTGCTGGTGCTGGTGTTGGTGCCGGTGCCGGTACGAGACTGGGGGCCGGCCAGGCAGAGCCGGGGCTGACACACGCTTTTTTCGGCCTGCTGACAAAACCGTGGTGCGCCCGGGGTTTTGGGTAGCGCCACGCAGCGATCCATTATAATTGTCGATTGGATTTTTAGGATAAGACACCATGGCTGACAAAACCAAACACGCAAAAGTGCTGATTCTGGGTGCCGGGCCGGCAGGCTATACCGCCGCGGTCTATGGCGCCCGCGCAAACCTGAAACCGGTACTGGTTACCGGCATGGAACAGGGAGGCCAGCTGATGACCACCACTGACGTGGACAACTGGCCAGCCGACGCACAGGGCGTGCAAGGTCCCGACCTGATGCAGCGCTTTCTGGAACACGCAACGCGTTTCAACACCGATATCATCCAGGAGCATATCAAAGAAGCCGATCTGTCGAGCCGTCCGTTCCGACTGGTTTCGGAATCAGGCACCACGTTCACCTGCGACGCGCTTATTATTGCCACCGGTTCCTCGGCAAAATATCTGGGCCTGCCGTCCGAAACGGCATTTATGGGCAAAGGCGTGTCGGCCTGCGCCACCTGCGATGGTTTCTTCTACCGTAACCAGGATGTCATCGTGGTCGGCGGCGGCAACACCGCAGTCGAAGAAGCGCTGTATCTGTCCAACATCTGCCGTCATGTAACACTAGTGCATCGGCGCGACACCTTCCGCGCCGAGCCCATTTTGGTCGACAAGCTGATGGACAAGGTCAACGGCGGCACCATGTCATTGAAACTGTTCAATACCCTGGATGAAGTGCTGGGTGACCAGAGCGGTGTCACCGGCGCCAGATTGCGTCATGTGGACGGACATCTGGAAGAGCTGGCCGTCACCGGCGTGTTCATTGCCATTGGCCATCACCCGAACACCACGCTGTTCGAGGGTCAGCTGGAACTGGAAAATGGCTATATCGTGACCCAGGGGGGCCGGGGCGGTCTGGCCACCATGACTTCGGTCCCGGGCGTATTTGCCGCGGGTGATGTGCAGGACCATGTTTACCGCCAGGCGATTACCAGCGCCGGTACCGGTTGCATGGCGGCACTGGATGTCCAACGCTGGCTCGAAAGCCAGCCCGAGTAAAAACAGGAAAGGCCCGTTCCGTGAGGGATGCGGGCCACAATCGTTATGGTTACTACCATCAAAGGCAAGCTCGAAGACCTGCGTCAGTTGAAAAAGGCCAAAGCGCGTGAGGAAAACCGTCAGGCCAAGGCACAGCAGGCTGCACAAGCGCGCAAAAAAACGGCAGTAGACACGACATCTGCCGTTTTTACCCCGGAAGATATTGCACTGTTTAGGCAGACGGTCAAATCCGTAACGCCATTACCCGCTGCCAATCGCTATGAGCGACAGGCGCTCAACTTCGGCAACAATGAGTATTTTCGCGCGAAACGACGTCAGGCCGAAGGCGCGCCTGCGTTGGAACCGCATAAACCTGCCCGTCCTGCCCGAGAGACCCCCGCAAAAAGAGCGATGCCTGCGCCCGGCAAAAGTCGGCAACAGAAGGACCTGCCCGAGGGCGCCTATGTACAACGGTCTGACAGTGTTGACTTGATCAAGAAACTCCTGGCAGGACAATGGCCGGTTGCTGCCACATTGGACCTGCATGGCGCCAATTCTACTCAGGCAGCCGAACGCTTTGACCGGTTTATTCACTCCTGCCTGGAACACCGCGTCCGTTGCATTTGCATTGTGCATGGAAAAGGCTATGGCTCAGCGCAAGGAACGGCGGTGCTACGGGACCAAGTGCTGGCCTGGCTCAAAAATATGGATGCCGTCATGGCTTTTGCGCCAGCGCCCGACAACATGGGCGGCGCCGGCGCCCAGATTGTTCTGCTTAAGGTAGCCGAAAACGCATGATGCGCTGCTCAGGCAATGTGAAGCGCTGCGTGAGTGCGGTTATATGAGCGCTGCTGACACAATCCTTGCAACTCATGCAGACAAAAAAAAGAAAGGCGGAATCAATTTATATTGACTTTCCGCCTTTCGTTTATTTTTATTATAGGTACAGCTATTGTGCACACACTTAACTGAAATTGAAAATTCTGATTAAGTGGTAAAGCCTGCTCATGCAGAGCGTTTGTCTCCTCACCTGCATGAAACAAATTATGCGCTTAATTCGTA
Source organism: Advenella sp. S44 (assembly GCF_002810445.1). GTDB lineage: Bacteria > Pseudomonadota > Gammaproteobacteria > Burkholderiales > Burkholderiaceae_B > Advenella. The sequence continues at coordinate 396,559 of NZ_NEXS01000009.1, forward strand.
TATATGACACTTAGGGAATGCACTAGTTTTTAGCACTCCCTTTTTATTTTTCTGCACTGTTTTGTGCCTGTTTCTGCCTTGCACGCTGGCGCGCCTGCTCTTTCCGGGCTTCCTTGAGTGCACGCCGGCGACGAATCTGCTCTTGCATGTCTGCACCAATATGTTCCTCGCGTCGCGCCCTGGCCAGATCTACCTGGCGCTGACGTTCACGAAAACGCTCGCGCTGCTCCTCGGTCTTATCGTCCCAGCAATGCGGGCAGCTTTCCCCGCGAATATACTTGGCAGAGGCACGATCCTGCTCGCTCAGTGGGTGACGGCAGGCGCGGCACTGAATATACGCGCCGGGCTTGAGCCCATGGCCCACGGAGACCCGTTCGTCAAAGACAAAACACTCCCCTTCCCACAGGCTCTTTTCGGGAGGGATGGTTTCGAGATACTTCAGGATACCGCCCTGCAGATGGTAAACCTCATCAAAACCCAGCGACTTCATATAGGCAGTGGATTTCTCACAGCGAATCCCGCCAGTACAAAACATGGCAACCTTACGGGTTCTGTTTTTATCCAGCAAACCACCTTCAGCAGACTGGCTTTGAACCCAGTCGGGAAATTCGCGGAACGTGACCGTGTTGGGGTTGACGGCCCCTTTAAAAGTACCGATGTCAACTTCGTAATCATTGCGTGTATCGACCAGGACAACGTCGGGATCGGAAATCAGATCATTCCAGTTTTCCGGCGGAACGTATGTACCGGCGTTGCTGGTATTGACATTGGGCTGCCCCATGGTCACGATTTCCTTTTTCAGCCTGACGCGCATGCGGTGAAACGGATCACGCTCGTCAGACCAGGATTCCTTATGCTCCAGATCCGCCATACGGGGATCCTGGCGAAGATAAGCCAGAACCGCGTCAATCCCCTCTTTGGGGCCCGCAATCGTGCCGTTGATGCCCTCACGGGCAAGCAACAATGTGCCCTTGACGTGATTGCGCTCGCAAAACGCCTGCAGCGGCTCCTTGAGCGATTCAAAATCCGGAAGATCAACAAACTTGTATAGCGCGGCAATGGTATGAGACATAGAACTGAAATTGGGGGTTGGACAGCAAGCCAGACATTTTAGCTGTCCTGCCAGCAGCAGAACAGCGGTTTATTTGATAATTCGCAACTTGCCTGAAAATTAACTTCTTATTGTAAATCAAACCCTTGGGACTTCAGTGGGTGGCCGGCTGTTCTTTTGCATATTTAATGAGCGCGCCGGTCCGGTACAAGCCGTGCACAAACTTGCCAAACGGCATAGTGATAAACAGTGACAGGATCACAGCCAAATGGACGACCAGCAACGGCGCCAGCGCGACCGTTTCCCGAAACGCCATCAACGCCAGGCCGGTGACCGCAGCCAGAAAAAGCTGGGCGATAAAGGCGTAGTCCATTCCCATTTGCGCGATATTGCGAATCTGAGGATCGGTCTTGCGCTTGAGCCAGAACTGCCCTGCCGTACCCACGGCCAGCGAAATCCCGCCGACGGTACCGGTCAGCTTGGGTAGACTGAAAAAAGCATAGGGTGCCTGCCAGCCGAACGCATAATGAAAAATGGTGCCAAACACGGTAGCGGCAAAACACAACATGAATCCATAAAAGGTAAAGTGATGAAAGCGACGGCGCCAGGGCGAAATATTATCGTCCGGGTACGTGCAGCCGGTCTTCACATTGCCATGCAGATACTTCAGGCTGAACGCGTCCGACAAGCCTTGGCGAACATGCGACCAGGTTAGCAACAGTGACGGTTTTTCGCCCACATCGCGCAGGAAATTACCAAACCCCATGCCCATGGCGAAAATGACCCACAACGCGGCCAGACCGAAAACGGTGGCCAGCACGCCATGCGGGAAAATGGCATAGAACTGGCCATTCAGATCATTCATCGGTGGGCCGCCAATCAGCGCCGCCAGGCCCAGCAGGACAACAAGCGCAAGAAGGAATCCCAGGCTGGCCAGCAGGCCGCTCTTTTCAAACCCGCGGGCAATGGCGCCGGGCCAGGCATACGTCTGATAGGTTGTCTGGCGTACTGCTGCCAGTTGCACCGGCAGATTCACATTGAATTCATGCGGTGGCGCGTACTGGCAGGCGTAATAACACTCACTGCAGTTGTGGCATAGATTGGCCAGGTAATGCAAATCGCCGCGGGTAAAATCCAGCCGCTGCTCAAGTGCAGGAAAAACGGCACAGAAGCCCTCGCAATAACGACAGGAGTTACAGATCCCGACCGCATTGCGGGCGTCTTCAATAAGTTGTTCAAGCTGCTGCATGCTTTGCTGCCTCCGTGCCTGCAATACGACCAAATACGGTTCCGATGGCCATCCCAAACCCAGCCACGTAACCCTTGCTCAGAATATTTCCCGCCATGATTTCGCCGGCGGCGAACACGTTGTCCGCCAGCGTTTCATCGTCCATGATGACCTGCGCCTTTTTCGTCACCTTTACGCCCATATAGGTGAAGGTGATCCCGGTGGCCAACGGATACGCATAAAACGGCCCGGTATCGATTTTTTGCGCCCAGTTGGTTTTATCCGGCTGCAGACCATGCGTGCGGCAACCGTCCAGCACGCTGTGATCGAATTGGCCGGGTTCAACCGCGGCATTAAAAGCAGCCACCGTTTCCACAGCCGTTTTCACCGGCAGCCCCAGGTGTTGTGCGAGCGCTTCAATAGAATCGGCACAAATAGATTTGAATACGGATGGCATAAACCGGCCTATTGCTTTGGAGTCGATAATGCAATAGGCAACCTGATCGGGCTGCTGGGCAACCAGACGTCCCCAGATGGCGTAACGCTTGGGCCAGAAGTCTTCGCCTTCGTCATAAAAGCGCCGCCCTTCCTTGTTAAGCACGATCCCCAACGAGACGCAATCTACCCGCGTGACGATGCCTCCGTCGTACTTGGGCGCCCGGGCATCAATGGCCACGGCATGCCCCTGGGTCGGGTCGCCGATAATACAGGCCTTGTTGCGCATGAGCTCGCGCAGCATGACGCCTTGGTTATAGCGGGTGCCGCGGATTAGGAAATTGCGAGCTGCCGGACCCCAGGCTTCTTCCAGCCAGGCGACATTGGACTCGAAACCGCCAGACGCAATCACGACCGACTTGCCCACGATTCTCAGCGTCTGGCCGTTTCTGAGCACATCCACGCTATGGCATTTCCCGCCGGAAAAGTTCAGCTGTTTGGCTTCGGTTTCGTACAACACTTGCACCCCAGCCTTTTCTGCAGCCTTGTAATAGGCGTTTACCAGCGCCTTGCCGCCCCCCAGGAAGAAAGCATTGGTGCGCCCCAGATGCAGTGTTCCGCCAAGCGAGGGCTGAAAGCGTACACCATTGGCCTTCATCCAGGGCGTGCACCCTTCGGTTTCGCGGATCACATAGCGCGCCATATCCTCATTGGTTTCGCCACCGGTCACGCGCAGCACGTCCTGGAAATACTCGTCTTCCGGATAGCTGTCGGTCAGGACATCGGTAGGCGCATTATGCATACAGCGAAAGTTGCGAGTATGACTGCTGTTGCCCCCTCGCCAGGCGCGGGGCGCGCTTTCTACCAGGATGACCGATGCCTTCTGCTCGGCGGCCGACAACGCAGCACACAATGCCGCATTGCCACCGCCGATAACAAGAACATCACATGCCAACGTGTCATTCATGCCAACTACCTTCTTAATAAATACTATTGTATTCTATTGTACACATTTATTTATCGTTGTGTCTTGAAGGACCAACAATTGCCGCAACTTGCCCAATTGCGTTATGCTGTGCCAAAAACAAGGAATCGCACCATGGCAAAACCGAAATCCACTCCCACCCCAAACCGGACCGATGCCGACCAGACAGAAGCCAATGATCGTGGTGTCACACTGAGTGACCAGGCCTATAACTACATTGTCCAGTCGCTGGAGAATGGCTCCATGCCCCCGGGTACCCGCTTGCGCGAGACAGAACTGGCGGCCGATATCGGCTTGAGTCGCACCCCGATCCGTGAAGCCCTGAACCGCCTGATGTCCGAGGGGCTGGTAACGAACGACCCCAAGCGAGGTTTGGTTATTACCGAACTGGACCAGAACATGGTCGGAGAGCTTTACGAGATGCGCCGGGTTCTGGAAAGTACAGCCGCGGCACTGGCTGCCCGCCACGCCACCGATGTGGAAATTGCGGTATTAAGACAAATCATCGACAGGGACGAGACACTGGACGATCCTGCCTCCCTGTCCCACAACAACCGGCTGTTCCATCAGACGCTTTATCAGTGTGCGCATAACCGTTATCTGCTCAAAACTCTGCAAGTGTTGCAAAACGCCATGCTGCTGTTGGGCAAAAGCACGCTAGCCGAGAGCGGTCGGCCTTCGACCGCACGCGATGAGCATGCGCAAATTATCGATGCCCTGGAGCAACGCGATCCGGAAAAAGCGCAGGAAGTGTCAAGCCGACATATCAGTGAAGCGTACAAAGTGCGACTCAGCCGCTTTCTGCTTGATCGCGAATAATCAGTCCGCGAGCGCGCCCGATGATTTGATGAGAAAACTATTTTTATTGCAGTTGTAAGCCGATCGTTATGGCAGCGGACGACTTGTTCGCCGCGTGCGTGTATCCAGCAGGCGGCTTATTAACATTGAACAAAATAATGATGATCCGGCCCGGCAAGCTTGCGTCAATCACACGCCGCAGACGCCTGACGTTGCCATTCACACAATTGATCCTCTGAACGAGTAACCGCAATCTGTTCGCAGGCCCCGGGAAACACAGGCGTGCACGCAAAGCTGAATGGCTTAGCGAAATGGGCTCGGCGTAGTTGCAATCTATCGACTGAGATTTGTGTATAAAAAAACAAAAACCCGCATGATAAGAACCATGCGGGTTTGGCAAACAACGTAATTCGTTAACCGATATTACATATTTTCGATCATGACCTGACCAAAGCCGGAGCAGCTCACTTGTGTGGCGCCTTCGAGCAAACGGGCAAAGTCATAAGTGACTTTCTTGGACAGAATGGATTTTTCCATTGACGAGATGATCAGATCAGCCGCTTCAGTCCAGCCCATGTGACGCAACATCATTTCTGCAGACAGGATCTCTGAACCTGGGTTCACATAGTCTTTGCCGGCATATTTAGGCGCGGTACCGTGCGTTGCTTCGAACATCGCAACAGAGTCAGACAGGTTGGCGCCGGGAGCGATACCAATACCGCCAACCTGAGCAGCCAGCGCGTCAGACACATAGTCGCCATTAAGATTCAGAGTAGCAATCACAGAGTACTCGGCCGGACGCAACAAAATTTGCTGCAGGAACGCATCGGCAATAGAGTCCTTAATAATGATTTCCTTGCCTGTCCGTGGATTTTTGATTTTGCTCCATGGACCGCCGTCAATCAGCTCGGCGCCGAATTCTTTCTGTGCCAGCTCATACGCCCAGTCACGGAAGCCACCTTCGGTGAACTTCATGATATTGCCTTTGTGAACAATCGTCACACTTGGCTTGTCATTGTCAATCGCGTACTGGATTGCCTTGCGAACCAGACGCTGGGTGCCTTCGCGTGAGACGGGCTTGACGCCAATACCGGACGTTTGTGGGAAACGGATCTTGTTAACACCCAGTTCGTTCTGCAGGAAAGCAATCAATTTCTTAGCCTGATCCGACTCTGCTTCGAATTCGATACCAGCATAGATGTCTTCAGAATTTTCGCGGAAAATGACCATGTCGGTTTTTTCCGGCTCACGCACAGGTGAAGGCACGCCCTTGAAGTAACGTACGGGGCGCAGGCAGACATACAGGTCCAATTGCTGGCGCAGCGCTACGTTCAGCGAACGGATACCACCGCCGACTGGCGTTGTGAGTGGGCCCTTGATGGAAACAACATAATCTTTGACCACTTCCAGTGTTTCTTCAGGTAGCCAGACATCAGAGCCATAGACTTTTGTGGACTTTTCACCAGCATAGATTTCCATCCAGTGAATTTTACGTTTACCGCCATATGCTTTTTCAACGGCGGCGTCCACAACCTTTAGCATTACAGGTGTAATATCGGCGCCGGTGCCGTCGCCTTCGATAAATGGAATGATTGGCTGGTCAGGGACATTCAGTGAAAAGTCGGCGTTGACCGTAATTTTTTCGCCCGATGAAGGGACTTTGATGTGCTGGTAAGACATACTGGCTCCGTAACCCACAAGTAAAAAACAGGAAGACAATCGCTGGATAAAACGAGTCTTATATAAGACATATTAGTTTAACTGAAAAATGGCTGATTTGCGGTAAGACCGCTGCATATTCGAACAAAATAGGACGGCGCGGGGTCGTTCGGAATAGGCCTGACAGTCCGAACGACCAGTTATGCGTGTTATGATAAAGTCTACCGTAATACCCGTCATGGCGCTTGTGACCAACCCAACCTGTCGCAAGCCATTCGGCGCTATTAGACCCGCTCTATTAGACCCGCTATTTATTTCCAATTTTATGTTCAATCCCTCCCGCGACCAGGTTCGTCAGTTTTTCACCGATACCTGGACCAAGCACCGCCAGAATAAAATTCTCACGCCGATCGAATCCATGGCGCTGACCTGGATACTGCAACATCCGGAGTACCACGACGCGCTGGAGAACCCCAATGCTACGCAGGAAGAATTCGCGGTAGAAAAGGGGCAGGTTAATCCGTTTTTGCATCTGTCCATGCACCTGGCCATCAACGAACAAGTGTCCATTGACAATCCTCCTGGCATCCGGGCAATTTATGAACAACTGGCCGCCCGGACTGATGAGCATCATGCCATGCACGAAATCATGGAATGTCTGGGACAGGTAATTTGGGAATCGCAGCGACTGGGCAAACCGCTGGATACGGATCACTATCTGGAACTGCTGCGCCAGCATTCAACCCGACATTGAGCGAACGATAGAAAAGCGGTAGTCGGGCTGCACGCGCAGACCATAACGGTCAGGACGATTCTGGACCAACCAATACTGAGAAAGCAACCGCGTTGGCCGCCTCGACCCGCGGAATTCCGATTTCGTTGCCTGCACCATGCACAGCACAAAAGCACGGCAAAGTATTGATCTGGCTGCGCCGGCATCACAACTGTAAGGACAAAAAAAACCGGAATAAATGTATTCCGGTTTTTTCTGACGCTGATGCATCTGCATGCTCTGGACCAGCGCCTCTCGACTATCTTGAGACAACGGTCATATTTCGACCGAGATAGTCGGATTTGAGCTTCACTGGCGATTGTGAGACAGCGGGCCCTTTTGAGCGGAAAGCCATGCTGAGATATTGACGATATCGGCAGCGCCCAGTTTCTTAATTTCATTTGCCATAATCGGGTTCTTGCGAATATTGGCAGAACTAGGCGCATTGCTCACGCCGCGCTGATAGGCGGTAAGCGCATGAACCAGGTAATCGTCATGCTGGCCAGCGAGAATGGGATACATGGGTGCAATGGTTTTGTCGCCAGCGGCGCCATGACAGGCCACACAACCGTTTTTCTCAAAAGCGGCCTTGCCTGCAGCCAAATCTGCAGCCTGGGCAGATGCCATACCCACGAGTGCGCATACGGCACCTGACAATAAAATAGAGACGCGTTTCATACTAGTTCCCGGATTATTTTACTTGAGCGAAATAGGCTGCAATATCCAGCATATCCTGATCAGACAGGCTTTTTGCGATAGCGACCATGGAAGGGAAAGTGCGGGTACCGGCTTTGTACTCTTTCAATGCAGCAACAATGTAGTCCGCATTCTGGCCCGAAATCATGGGCACCCGATATACTTCGGGAAAGCTAGCACGGTACTCTGGAATAGCGTGACAACCAATACACATGGAGATTTTACCTTTGGCGGCTTCAATGTCCCCTTTGGGGGCAGCGGCCTGCTGGGCAAATGCCTGACTAAAGAAGGCACAGGGAACCACAATGGCGAGCGCAGCAACTGAGCGCTTGAAAGCGGATAACTTCATATTTTGCTCTTTTGTTAGCGAATTTCGATATTGAACGTACCGCGAGACTGCCAGCGGATCGGATCAGCTTTAAAGCTTCAGATTGTACGACATAATTGATCTAGATTAGGGTAGTATGGGGGATCAGGTACTGAAATGATCCTTATTTTGTTGCAGAATTGAAATGAAACCTAGCCAATCCATACCTAATCCGAGCCGCTTTGGCGGCACAGACCGTTACGTTGCTACCGATGATCTCAAGCTGGCTGTCAATGCGGCGCTTACACTGCAGCGCCCTTTGCTGATCAAGGGCGAGCCAGGCACCGGTAAAACCATGCTGGCCCAAGAAGTGGCTGCCGCGTTGGACCGCCCCCTGCTGCAATGGCACGTGAAATCCACAACCAAGGCTCACCAGGGGCTATATGAATACGACGCCGTCTCGCGGCTGCGCGATTCGCAGCTTGGCGATGAACGGGTTCGCGATATTGCCAATTACATTCGTAAAGGTGTCCTGTGGCAGGCCTTTGCATCCGATGTGCCCACCGTCGTGCTGATCGATGAGATCGACAAGGCCGATATTGAGTTCCCCAACGATCTGCTGCGCGAACTGGACCAGATGGAATTTCATGTTTATGAAACCGGCCAGATGATTCGTGCGCAACATCGCCCGCTGGTCATAATTACCTCCAATAACGAAAAGGAGTTGCCCGACGCCTTTTTACGCCGCTGCTTCTTCCATTACATCCAGTTTCCTGACCGCGAAACGCTGCGCGAGATCGTCAAGGTACATTATCCGGAAGTCAAAACCGATATTCTGCGCGCGGCAATGGATCACTTCTTTATGTTGCGCGATGCGCCCGGCCTGAAGAAAAAACCCTCAACATCAGAATTCCTGGACTGGCTGTCGCTGCTGCTGGCCGAAGATATTGATGCCGCGCGCATCGATGCCCACGCGGCGACTTCCGTTCCCGTCATGGCTGGCGCCCTGCTCAAGAACGAGCAAGATATCAGCCTGCTGGAACGGCTCTCGGGCCTGGCCCGCCAGACACGCCGCTAAATTTTTCGCGTCCGTTTCGGGGTGACACGCATACTATGTTTATCGATTTTTTCTATCACCTGAAAAATCACAAAATACCGGTATCGGTCAAGGAATACCTGACCCTGCTGGAAGTGCTGCGCGAGCGCGTCATGCCGCCCTCGCTGGATGACTTCTACCATCTTGCCCGTCTGACACTGGTCAAGGACGAAACGCTTTTTGACCGTTTCGACCAGGCCTTCGCTCTGTTTGTCAAAAAGCTGCCGGCTACCCTGCCCGCCGGCCCCGATATTCCGCTGGACTGGCTGATCAGCCAACTGCAGAAGAACCTGACGCCTGAAGAAAAAGCCGCGCTGGAAAAACACGGCTGGGACAAGCTCATGGAGATGTTCAAGGAACGCCTCAATGAGCAGAAAGAACGCCATGCCGGCGGCAGCAAATGGGTTGGAACCGGCGGCACATCGCCGTTTGGCAATAGCGGCTATCATCCCGAAGGGATTCGGGTTGGCGGCCCTTCAGCTGGCAACCGGACCGCCGTGAAGGTATGGGAAGAACGCCGCTTTAAAGAATATGACGACCAGCAGGAACTGGGGACGCGCAACTTCAAAGTGGCCCTGCGCCGATTGCGACGCTTTGCCCGCGAAGGGGCGGCAGAAGAGCTGGATCTGGACGACACGATTCGCAGCACGGCACGCAACGCCGGTTTTCTGGACGTCAAAATGGTGCCGGAGCGACACAATGCCGTCAACGTGCTGATGCTGCTGGATGTCGGAGGCAGCATGGACGATCATATTGCACGCGTCGAGGAACTGTTTTCGGCATCGCGCAGTGAATTTCGCAACCTTGAGGTCTGGTATTTTCACAACTGTCCCTACGAGCGTTTCTGGCGCTATGACACCGCTGGCCGCCGCGTATATACGGATACCTGGCAACTGCTGCGAACCTATAACAGCAGCTGGCGTGTGATTCTGGTGGGCGATGCAACCATGAGTCCCTATGAGATCGTTCATCCAGGCGGCTCTGTAGAGCATTACAACAAGGAAGCCGGCGCCGTCTGGCTGGCCCGCATTCTTGAGGCCTGGCCCAAATCAGTGTGGCTCAATCCTGAACCCCAGGGCTACTGGCAGTACCGGCAATCAATTGATGTCATTCGCAATATCATGCAGAACTACATGTACCCGGTCACCATGACGGGCATTGAAGCGGCCATGCGGCAATTGTCGAAGTAATATTTCTTAATAGAAAATATAAAATAAGAGGCTGGCACAAAGCGTTGCCTTGTTGCGGGATCTTTCATGCCGGATAACTTGCCGGTCCAATGCGTCCGGTCAATCGACGCCCAGGATAACCGTATCGGGATCAATATACACCGAGACCGGATCGCCCTTGTGCAAGGGCTGCGCCTGGTCCTGGGCGACAAAGGTGATGAGAAGGACCTCGGGCGCGATCTGTACTTCAAGTTCATACTGATTTTGCATCCGCCGCATGCTGCACACGCGTCCGGAAAAAATATTTGACGGCAACTGCTGCTGCCCGGCAAACCGGATTGCCGGCGCCTTGATCAACAAATATACGGACACACCTTTTTTCAACCCCAGCGACAGCGTACTGGCGTGTGTAATATTGACGCTCACATCCAGCGAATCGTGCAACCTGACTCGGACGACATCACGAATGCCTGCGCGTTCAATGCCCGCCACCACACCCTGTAAGTGATTGCGTGCGCTGGTTTTTCGCAAAGGCAAGGGACGCGCCGGGATGCCAGCGACGGCATCAAGCTCGATCGCCGGCTCAACGGCGTGATCCTGTTGCCGGCGCAGCTGTTCGTAATACTGTAGTAGCGCCTGCCCCTTCTCACTCAGTCGTGTTCGGCCACCCCCTCGCCCACCCTTGTCGGCAATCACAACCGCAAGGCCAAGGCGTGTCTGCAGATTGCGCAACCGATCCCAGGCCGTTTTGTATGTTACGCCCGCCGCTTGGGCGGCACGGGTAATAGAACCCAGGCGATGGACGTGCCCAAGCAATTGCAGATCACGTTCGTCTGCCAGTTCGTGCTGCTCCAGCCCGAAACCAATTTCGGTACGCACATTCAATCGTGGCTTAGCAAGCCCGCCAGGCATGTTCGATCCCGACAACGATACCGCTTCAGATGACGGGACATGGGAAGCGTCTGTGACAGATGCTTTGCGGCGTGTCATTTGCTCTCCTGCTTGCGAATACTGCCGTTTTGGGCATGCAATACCAAGTCGCCAAAAACGGCCACATCGGCCGGGTCGTGAGTCACCAGAATGAGCGGAAATTGCAGTTGTGTTTGCAACTGGCTGATCTCGTGACGCAAATGCTGCCGCAGATCGGTGTCCAGTGCAGCAAAGGGCTCATCAAGCAGCAGCAGGCGCGGACGACTGGCAAGCGCCCGCGCCAGCGCCACCCTTTGCTTTTGCCCGCCCGAAAGTTGGTTCGGATAACGATCCGCATAGGCTTGCATATGCATTTTCTCCAGCCATTGGTCCGTTTCTTCGCGCCAGGCATTGCGTGCCGGATTGAACAGACCTCGGCCAAGGCTAAAAGCCACGTTCTGCCTGACTGTCAGATGGGGAAACAGCGCATAATCCTGGAAAAGGTAAGATACGTGACGCTCGCGCGGCGTTTTTGCGATGCCAGCGGCCGAATCGAACAAGACATCCTGGTTCAGGAGCACACGGCCATTGTCCGGTGTTACCAAACCCGCCAGGGCGCGCAATGTCATGCTTTTGCCGGCACCAGACGGCCCCTGGATCACAATGCGCGAGGCGCTTGCCGAAAATTCCACATCCAGGGTAAAACCATGGCGCCGATCTGGCAATTGACGGCGAATTGACACTTCAAGCTGAAACGGCGTGATGGGTTCGCTTATGGCAGAATCGTCACGTTGCCGATCCCCTGCCGGGTCGGACAAGGCATCTTTCATTGCGGCTCCAGTCGGCGCGGCGCCAAGTAACGGGCAGAAAACAGAATAATGGTGCATACAATGGATATTACCAGCACAATGAAAGTGGCCTGCGCATCGGCCCCTGCCTGCACGGCTTCGTAGACCGCGATGGACAGTGTCTGGGTTTTTCCCGGAATGTTGCCGGCAATCATGAGTGTAGCGCCAAATTCACCCAATGCACGCGCAAAAGCCAGCAGCAAACCGGCAAGAATCCCGCGCCAAGCCAGCGGCAAGGTGACACGCAAAAAAAGCGCAATCTCATTCAGCCCAAGTACCCTGGCTGCATCTTCATAATTGCTGTCAATACTCTCGAAGGCAGCCCGCGCCGGTTTGAACACCAGCGGGAAAGACACCACGGCCGCTGCCACCACGGCGCCCTGCCAGGTAAAGATCATTTGGACGCCAAACCATTGATCCAGATAGCGCCCCAACCAGCCATGGCGGCCCAGGAGCACAATCAGATAATATCCAAGAATGGTTGGCGGCAGCACCATGGGCAGGGTCAACACGGTATCGAGCAGGTCTCGGCCCGGAAAAGAACGGCGCGCCAGCAACCAGCCCGTGCCAATACCCAGCACGAGATTAATCAGGATGGCACAGCCGGCGACCTTCAGGGATATGAGCAAGGGAATCCAGACGGGTTCCATACGATGTCGGCGTCAGGGCTTTTTGAATCCGGCCCGGGCAAAAATTGCCTGCGCCTGGTCTGACTCAAGAAATTTTACAAACGAATGGGCCTGCGCTGCGTTGGCCGAAGACTTGATGACAGCAACGGGGTAATTGACGACCGTATCAATGGGCAACGCCTGTACCACGCGCACCTTGTCAGCACGCACCGCCGCATCGGTCGCATAGACAAATCCGGCCTGCACTTCACCCCGGGAGACATAATCGAGCACCTGGCGTACGTTTTCAGCAAAAATGAATTTTGGCGCCAGCTTTTCCCACTGGCCGCTTTTTTCCAGGCCCTCTTTGGTATAGCGCCCAACCGGCACGCTCGCGACATTGCCCACGGCAATCTTGCCGACAGCCGCAGCATCCAGGCTTTGCAGATCCTTAACGGCCCCAGCGGCAGAAGACGGCACGATCAGCACGACTTCATTACGAACGAAATTCTTCCTTGTTGCCTCATCAAGCAACCCCTCCCCTGCGGCGTCATTCATGCTTTTCTGATCTGCTGAAGCAAATACGTCCACCGGCGCGCCGTGCCGAATCTGCTGCACCAGCGCCCCCGAGGCAGCAAAGTTATATTGAATGTGAGTGTCAGGATGCGCCTGGGTGTATGCCGTTGCCACCTCCTTAAAGACATTGGTCAGGCTGGCGGCGGCCGACACGGTGAGCGTAGCTGCGCTCGCCGCCACAGATGTCACAGAGAAAACGACACCAACGATGGCATGCGTCAGATAAGAACTGCGAGTAATTGCTTGTTTCATGACTTCCTGCAAAACGGGATGTGGAAAAGGGCTCTTCCGGGCGCGGGACCATTTGTGGCCACTGGCAGGAAGCGATATATAGTCGATTATATATCGAAATTATCCAAAGCACCCATTCGCCGGTTGTACATCCACCGATTTTTCATGACGGTGATCGCCTCGCACACGCCTATCCGACATTGACCTGCTGCACCGCCTCTGCCCATTTGCGTGCCACTTCTCGCGCTGTTGCGCAGGTCGCATCATGCGTCGCCACACGTACCGCGCGTTCCAGCAACTGGATATCGGCCTCGTGCTGGCGCGCCACATGCGGATCTTCAAAGAAGATGACGCGCTGGCATTTTCTGTCGAGCACCAGATCTGCAATTTGTGCGTCACCGCCCAGCGGGCCGCTGAGGTAGCGCTCCACCCAGGGTTTATCGGCCGGCCAGCCCTTGGACCAGGCCAGCTCATTCAAAAGCCCGCCGGTTGTGCCGGTGGCGACCCGGCGCTTGAACAGCGACAGGATATCGAAATACTGCGACGCGTAAGCCACCATGTCGGCCTTGAGGGCATCATGGGAAATCAGTGCCAGGGTCTGCCCACGCAAAACATCAGACGACAAACAGTCGCCAAGCGGTGTCAGTCCCGCGCGCACACGCTCGACCTCCATCCATTCCATGGCACCGGCCACAGTGGAAATAAAAGGTTTGCCATGCGTGATGCATTGCCGTTTCAGAGCCAGCGCTTCAGGGAAAATCGAAGACGGATCCACCGGATCAATAAGATAAATGGCTCCATCCAGCGTGACGGGCGTCGCTTCATGCACCGTTACGCGCGAAACCAGTTTCATCAACCCACCTTCGCGTCCGTAGGGGTAGCGGATATTGTTTTTATATCCCGACAAAAAGCCTTCGCGCTGGATCGCATCATAGGTGCGCCCCACGGTATGCAATTCGATGCCCAGTTCACGGATGGTTTCGGATGAGGCTTTGAGCCAGGCAAACAGGCCCGCATCGGGCGTTGCGTGATGCAGACGATTGGCTGCAAGCGCAAAGCGAAGACTGCTCGTTGATGACATATGAAATACCCCCCGAATTGAACGTAACGAACACAATTTCATTCATGCAAAAAAATGCACGTAGTGATACGTGCATTCTAAAGAGGAACGGCAGCCTGGACAGGCATGTTCGGCGATCAGCTGAAAAAATCTTTGACTCTGTCGGTCCAGGATTTATTCTTTGGGGAGTGGCGGTCCCCCCCGTCATTGAGCGAGGTTTCAAACTGGCGCAGCAACGCCTTCTGTTCGTCACTCAAGCGAATCGGAGTTTCAACCACGACGTGGCAGTACAGATCACCCGGGTAGGATGCGCGGACACCCTTGATACCCTTGCCTCGCAGGCGGAAAACCTTGCCGGTCTGCGTACCTTCGGGAACGGTGATTTCTCCTTTACCGCCCAGTGTGGGCACTTCCAGGTCACCACCCAGTGTTGCAGTCACAAACGGCAGCGGCACTTCGCAGTGCAGATCGTCGCCGTCGCGTTTGAATATACTGTGTTCCTTGATCGATATTTCAACATACAGGTCACCGGCCGGACCACCATTGACGCCGGGCTCGCCGTTACCGCCGGAACGAATACGCATCCCGTCGTCGATACCGGCAGGAATCTTGACCTGCAGCGTTTTGTTCTTGCGCTTGCGACCTACACCGTCACACGCCGTACACGGTTCCTTGATTTCCTTGCCGGTACCGTGGCAGGTTGGGCAGGTTTGCTGGACGCTGAAAAAGCCCTGCTGCATACGCACTGCGCCCGCACCATGGCAGGTGTGGCAGGTTGTCGGTTCGGTGCCGGGCTTGGCGCCGGAACCGTGACAGACATCGCAATTTTCCCAACTGGGTACGCGGATTTCAGTTTCCATTCCCTTGGCAGCCTGCTCAAGGGTAATATCCAGCCGATATCGCAGGTCGGCGCCGCGGAACACTTGCGGGCCGCCACGCCGGCCGCCACCGCCGGCACCACCAAAAATATCGCCGAAAATGTCGCCAAAGACATCTCCGAATCCGGCACCACCGGCGCCGCCCATGCCGGCATTGGGATCAACGCCCGCATGTCCATAGCGGTCATAAGCGTCGCGTTTCTGCGGGTCGGACAGAATTTCGTAGGCTTCCTTGGCTTCCTTGAATTTTTCTTCCGCCTCGTGACTGTCCGGATTGCGATCCGGATGGTACTTCATGGCCAGTTTGCGATACGCCTTCTTGATGTCCTCATCCGAAGCGTTTTTGGCCAGACCCAGGGCTTCGTAGTAATCACGTTTTGCCATCGTTATACGCCTTTAGATTTCTTCTTTAATATATAAAAAACAATACCCGGCCCTGTCATTTTTCAGACCGGCCGGGTTTTTCAATCAGACAACGTGCATTATTTGTCGTCGCGTTTTACTTCTTTGAAGTCAGCGTCAACGACATTGTCGTCTGCGGGCTGGGCCTGCTCGGCACCAGGTGCGCCCTCAGCCTGCGCCTGGGCCTGCATGTCCGCATACATTTTCTCGCCCAGTTTTTGCGAGGCGGTTGTCACCGCTTCAACTTTGGCGTCAATCGCAGCCTTGTCGCCCTCTTTGAGCACCTCTTCGAGCTCCTTGAGCGCAGCTTCGATCGCTTCCTTGTCAGCCGCTTCCAGCTTGTCGCCGTATTCAGTCATAGACTTGCGGGTTGAGTGAAGCAGCGCATCGGCCTGATTGCGGGTTTGAGCAAGTTCTGCCACGCGATGATCTTCGTCGGCATGGGCTTCGGCATCCTTAACCATGCGTTGGATCTCATCTTCTGACAGACCGGAGTTTGCCTTGATCGTGATTTTGTTTTCCTTGCCGGTGCCTTTGTCTTTTGCGGAAACATGCAAAATACCGTTGGCATCGATGTCAAACGTCACCTCGATTTGTGGCAGACCACGAGCCGCTGGCGGAATACCTTCCAGATTGAATTCACCCAGCGCCTTGTTACCGGCAGCCACTTCACGCTCACCCTGGAAGACCTTAATGGTCACGGCAGGCTGGTTATCCTCTGCGGTAGAGAATGTCTGCGTAAAGCGTGTTGGGATCGTGGTGTTTTTCTGGATCATTTTGGTCATGACACCACCCAGGGTTTCAATACCCAGAGACAGTGGCGTTACGTCCAGCAGCAACACGTCCTTGCGATCACCAGATAACACAGAGCCCTGGATAGCAGCACCGGCAGCTACCGCTTCGTCAGGGTTCACGTCCTTGCGTGGATCCTTGCCGAAAAACTCTTTGACTTTTTCCTGCACTTTAGGCATACGGGTCATGCCACCGACCAGGATCACGTCATCGATTTCAGACACTTTGACGCCGGCGTCCGTGACCGCAGTACGGCAAGGCGCAATGGTGCGTTCGATCAGGTCTTCAACCAGCGCTTCCAGTTTGGCACGGGTGATCTTCAAGGTCAGGTGTTTCGGGCCGGAAGCATCAGCCGTGATATACGGCAGGTTGACTTCGGTCTGCGTTGCAGAAGACAGCTCGATTTTGGCCTTTTCCGCTGCTTCTTTCAGGCGTTGCAACGCCAGCACGTCTTTGCCCAGATCAACGCCTTGTTCCTTTTTGAACTCGGCAATGATGTAGTCGATAATGCGCTGGTCAAAGTCTTCGCCACCCAGGAAGGTGTCGCCATTGGTAGACAGCACTTCGAACTGTTTCTCGCCGTCTACGTCGGCAATTTCAATGATGGACACGTCAAAGGTGCCGCCACCCAGGTCATAAACCGCGATTTTGCGGTCGCCCTTTTCGGTCTTGTCCAGACCAAAAGCCAACGCAGCCGCCGTCGGCTCGTTGATGATCCGCTTGACTTCCAGACCGGCAATGCGACCTGCGTCTTTGGTTGCCTGGCGCTGGCTGTCGTTAAAGTAAGCGGGCACCGTGATAACGGCTTCTGTCACTTCTTCGCCCAGATAGTCTTCTGCGGTCTTCTTCATTTTGCGCAGCACTTCTGCGGAAACCTGTGGAGGCGCCATCTTCTTGCCGCGGGCCTCGACCCAGGCGTCGCCGTTGTCAGCCTTGACAATGCCGTAGGGCATCAGATCAATATCTTTCTGTACGGCTTTTTCTTCAAATTTGCGGCCGATCAGACGCTTGACTGCGTAAAGCGTATTTTGTGGATTGGTCACGGCCTGGCGTTTGGCAGGCGCGCCAACCAGGGTCTCACCGTCTTCCATATAGGCAATAATGGAAGGTGTTGTGCGTGTGCCTTCGGCATTTTCCAGAATCTTGACCTTTTCGCCATCCAATACTGATACACAGCTGTTGGTGGTACCCAAGTCAATACCAATGATTTTTCCCATTTGAGTCTACCCTATTATCAAAAATTCAAAATAATGGACCCTGGCGTGCCTGTTTTGCGGCACAGGATCTTTCGTTGCCTAGTACGTGGGGCTGTCCGGTTTCTATTTCAAGAGAAAAAAACGCGATTTTTATGCTTTTTTTGCATTTCTGGCACGTTTTTTGACTGCAACCCAGGCAAATGACATAAAAAGCCGGAAGACACGGGTCTGCCGGCAACTGCGATCAGCCCTGGCCGGCTGACACGGTAACCAGCGCAGGCCGCAACACGCGATCGGCGATGGTGTATCCCTTTTGTAACGTGGTCACGACTGTGCCTGATGCGGCCGACGATGGTACGGTTGAAATGGCCTGATGGACATGGGGATCAAACTTGTCGCCCTCGACTGGCGCCACTTCCTTCAGATTATTGCGCTCAAACGCTGCGCCCAGCTGGCGTAGCGTGGTTTCAACGCCTTCCCGGAGTGATTCAAGGGACTGGTTTTCCAGCGCCAGCGCCGCTTCCAGGCTATCTTTGACCGGCACCAGGCTCTCGGCAAAGGATTCTGTACCGAATTTACGGGCCTTGGAGACATCGTCCTGAGCACGTCGACGCACATTTTCCATTTCGGCATGAGCGCGCAACAACTGATCATGATACTGGCCGACCTTGGCTTCCAGTTCCGAATATTTAGCCTCCAGGTCGTCTGTCGGCGCGTCCGGCGCTTGCTGATCAGGCTGTTCGATATCGGCAGCCTCAGGCTGCGCGGTGTCTTCATTCTGTGCGTTTTGGTCCTGGCTCTTGTTTGGGTCAAATTCCTGTGTCATTTTTGCTCCTGCGGTCAAATCAATATAGTTACCCCCCACTTGGGGGCGGCGAAAGGTAAATTCAAGGGGGCGCTTGTTCTGGCGGCGGCAGCCCCGGCGCGGGCGCTGTCTGCGTGGGGAAAAAAGCGCTGTCTGCCTGCGAAAAGCGGTTACATAA
Source organism: Advenella sp. S44 (assembly GCF_002810445.1). Classification (GTDB taxonomy): domain Bacteria; phylum Pseudomonadota; class Gammaproteobacteria; order Burkholderiales; family Burkholderiaceae_B; genus Advenella. Next base: position 415,238 of record NZ_NEXS01000009.1, read on the forward strand.
GAAGGTTTGGGGACATTGCCGCTGCCAGCCGCTCAATTGACGAACATGGCAAAACCGGACCTGATAAAGCCGGCAGCGCCAGTCCTGTGTTTGCGGCGAACGGGCTCAAAAGTCATACTCTGGCTGAACTTGCTGTCCTACGTGAAGAATGTCACTGGTATTGTCAGTCAGTACCGCGTTTACACCGAACAGTACACCCAGATCCGCGCTGCGGGTTTGCATCAAAGTAATGCCGGGCTCATCGGCAACTGCCGCAGAAGCCGGATCGACATTGGGAATCGAGCAGCGAGTGCAAGGTTTGACAAAGGCGAAATTGAGTTTTCCGGCAGTCAGGCCGAAAATGTAATCTTCTTCATATTCCGGCAGACCGTCCAGCACGATATTGGGACGGAAACGGATCATAGTCACCGGCGCCTGCTGCTTGCCGGCCAGCGCCGCGTTCAGTGAAGCAAGCGAAGCGGTATTGGCAAACAGAAACGGAAAACCGTCAGCAAAACCAAAGGTTTGGTCCTGGGCGTTTAACGGCTTCCAGCCCTGATGGCGCAATTGCCAGCTTTCGGGATATTCAGGTCGGACCCGGCGTTGGGATTGCGGATGCAGGCGCAACAGGCGGCAAGGCTGGCCCAGCACCTGCGTAAACCATTGGTCGGCATCAGCACTAACGGCCAATCCCAGCGGCTGCCCTTCCCATACGCGCACAGCCACAGGCTTGCCCTCGGCCCCCTGCGGATCGAGCGGGACTGCCAGCGCATGAGCGCCTGGCGCATGCACGATCAATTGGTTGCGCTCCAGGTTCAGCGTGGGCTGTAACAGCACCATGCGTGCAACGGTGCGCTGGGTCATCATTGCACCTGCAGCATCGACCAGAATAAACTGTCGGTCCCACGCCAGCCCGAATGCACCAAGTGTCGCGCTATCGAGCGCAATGCCGGCGCATGACTTAATGGGATATACATACAGACCACTAATAGTGACGGCCATGATGACTCTCTGAAATCTTAAATAAAAAACATAACCACTTGCTCCCGGGGCGGCACGATCAGCCTGCGTCCATCTGGGGCCAGCCGGCAATATGTTGCCGTATCAGGCCCGCCATGGCAGCAACCCAAGTCGGATGATCGTTAAGACAGGGGATATAACGGAACTGTTCGCCTCCGGCCTGAGCAAAAGCACGCGCACACTCTATCCGGATCTCTTCAAGGGTCTCCAGACAGTCGGCCACAAAGCCCGGGCATAGCACATCCACATGGCGGATATTGTCACCCGGATAGGCCTGCAGCAGCGACAGCGTCGAAGGGCCGATCCACTCGGCACGGCCAAAGCGGCTTTGAAAGGCGATATCGATAGGCACACCCTCGGCAGCCAGCCTGGCCTGTAGCGCCTCGGCGGTCGCCATGCAATCGCGCAGGTAGGGATCGCCCTGCTCTACCGACTGCTTGGGCAGGCCGTGAAAACTGAGCAGCAACTGCTGAGGCTTACCGTGTTCGCGCCAGTAGTCGCGCACATTCTGCGCCAGCGTATCCAGGTAGCCCGGTAACTGATGAAAGCGCTTGATGAAACGCAACTCGGGCAAATCGCGCTTGTCGCGATACAACGCTAGCGTTTTCTCAAAAATGGTCGCCGTCGTACTGGCTGCAAATTGCGGATAAAGCGGCACAATAAGAATACGCTCGCAACCGGCTTGGCGCAGTTGATCGAATGCCTGCTGCATTGAGGGTTGGCCATAGCGCATGGCCAGCACAACAGTCGCAGCAATCTGCTCGCGATCCAGTTGTGCCTGCACGCCCTGGGCCAGACGCTTGCCATAAACGAGTAGCGGAGAGCCTTCTTCCATCCATATCTCACGATACTTTGGCGCCAGTTTGGCTGGTCGCAGCGGAAGAACCGCAAGATTAAGAACGGGCTTCCAGATGGCAGCCGGGATTTCAACCACGCGCGGATCGGACAGAAATTCCTTCAGATAGGCGCCGATTGCGCCTGCATCGGGGCTGGCCGGGGTGCCCAGGTTGATCAGTACAACGCCTGTATTCATGCTTTCCTGTAGGTTGCGGTACGATGCCGCCCATCAGACTGTCTGCCAGACACGAACGATGCGGCACCTCAAAAAAAGCAGCGAGACCGCCAGCTTTTATATATGCAATATCGAGATGAGATTGTACCCGGATTGAGCAGTTGCCATGCGTTGTAGCGCATATGACAGACACAATCGCCGGCTTCGCCCGGCAAGCGTGAGAGGTGGCGACTGCCTTGCAGTGGATCGCTAACGGTCGCTAGCGGTACACTATTGGTGGCTGAGCGCGTTAGACAGCAGTCTTGCGGTCAGATCGACGATGGGAATGACGCGATTGTATGACATGCGGCTTGGACCGATAACACCCAGCGTACCGACAATTTTGCCATCAACGCCATAAGGCGCAGTAATTACCGAGACATCCTCCATGGGGACCAGGCGCGAATCGCCGCCGATGTAAATCTTGACCCCCTGGGACCGGTCAGTGACATCCAGCAATTGCATCAAGTCGGTCTTCTGCTCGAACAACGAGAACATCTTGCGCAAACGATCCATATCGCTGGCAAAATCCTTTATTTCCAGCAGCCGACGCTCGCCGGAGATGACTACGGAAGATTCGGGATCGTCATCATTGCCTGCATCGACAGCGGCCTGCATCAAAGAGGATATTTCTTCTTTGAGCCGACTCAATTCAGTCGCAAGCTGCTCGCGCACCTGCTCAAAGGATTTTCCCGCAAAATTATGATTGAAATAATTTGCCGCTTCAATCAGCTGAGCTTCGGTGTAGTCGTGCACAGGTGAGAGGATCCGGTTCTGTACATCGCCATCTGGCGTCACGATAATGAGCAGGATACGGCGCTGTGACAAACGGATAAATTCAATCTGACGAAACACCTGGGTGCGTTTAGGCGTAAGCACCACACCGGCAAACTGGGTCAGGTTCGACACCAGTGACGCGGCCACGCTCAGCGCCTTGCTGGGCGCCGTATTAGAAAAGGCCTCATGCAAATCGGAAGGCTCGTCCAGATCGTAGGGCTTGATCACCAGCAGATTGTCCACGAACAGGCGATACCCGCGCGGCGTGGGAACACGACCGGCAGAGGTGTGCGGGCTGTGAATCAGGCCCAGGTCTTCCAGGTCTGCCATCACATTGCGAATGGTGGCCGGCGATAGCTCGAACAACTTGGACAGTGTTCTGGAGCCTACCGGCTGGCCGTCGTCAATATACCGCTCGATCAGAGCTTTCAATAGGGCGTTTGCGCGATCATCCATTGTGGGTCTGTTATGGTTTGTTCCCGTGGATATTTTACGGGCACATTAATTGTTAAACCTGCAGTCATTGTAGAATAACGTATTATGACGGTTGCCGAAGTTTTCATTTCGGATACCCCTCTCTTTTCATTGTCGTTTCGTTTATTGTATATGGTTTCATTATGCATTTTTCAACCATAGCGCTGGTCGGCAGATATCATGACTCCGGTCTTGATACTCCCTTGCGCGCGCTCGCCGGTGTACTGCGCGCGGCAGGCCGACAAGTTCTGATTGAAAAGGAAACGTCCCAAAACACCGGAGTGACCGAGTATCCGTCTGCCACGACAGCCGAAATCGGCGACCAGGCCGATCTGGTTATTGTCATGGGCGGCGACGGCACCATGCTGGGCGTTGGACGCCAGCTGGCCCAGTATGACGTTCCACTGCTGGGCATCAACCATGGCCGGCTGGGTTTCATCACCGATATTCCGGTGCAGCACGCCCGCGAGGCCATCGAGTCAGTTCTGGATGGCCAGTATGATATCGAACATCGAACACTGCTGCAGGCCTCGGTCGTGCGTGAGGAACAAACCCTGACCTGTGCCCTGGCCCTCAATGACGTGGTTTTAAACCGCGCCGGGCGCGGCGGCATGATCGAAATTTGCGTCGAATACAACGAGACGCTCATGTACCGCCAACGCGCTGACGGCCTGATCGTTGCCACGCCCACCGGCTCTACTGCCTATTCACTAAGCGCCAGCGGCCCCATTCTGCACCCGGCAGTCAACGCATTCCTGCTGGTGCCAGTTGCTCCCCAGACATTATCGAACCGGCCCATTGCCGTGCCCGACACAGGTACGCTTACACTGACGCTGACTGAAGTGGGTCGAGTGGAAACGGGCGCCAGCGTGCATTTCGATATGCAAACCTGGTCCGATCTGCAGCTGGGCGATAAAATTGTCGTGACCAAGGCGGACCATCAGATTCGGTTCCTGCACCCCAAAGGCTACAGTTTTTTCTCTACCCTGCGCCAGAAACTACATTGGAATATCATGCCCGAAGCCAGTTAGCACGATTTTCTCCGGAAAACTGACCCACTTCAATCCAGCAATCCCATTCATCACAGAAGTACGTATTCATGCTCCGTTCCCTGCATATCCGTGATTTTGTCATTGTTGAACAGACCGAACTGCAATTTGACGCCGGCTTCTCTGTCTTTACCGGAGAAACGGGTGCCGGCAAATCTATCCTGATTGACGCGCTGGCGCTCACACTGGGTTCCAGGGGCGATAGCGGCGCCATTCGCGAAGGCGCCGACAAGGCTGACATCAGTGCGATTTTCGATGTTCCCGCTTCCCTGCGCGAATTTCTGATCGAACAGGAACTGGACGATGATCAGTTGGTCTTGCGCCGGGTCATCGACCGTGCCGGAAAATCCAAGGCTTTCATCAACGGCGTCCCCGGCACGCTGAGCCAACTCAAGACCATCGGCTCGCATCTGCTGGATATTCACGGCCAGCACGCGCACCAAAAACTGTTGCAGCGCAATGAGCAGCGTATTCTGCTTGATGCCCACGGCCAGCATGAAACGTTGGCCAGCCAGGTTCGCTCCCACTGGACGGACTGGCAGCAGGCACGACAGAAACTGGAGCGTGCTCGCAGCAACCAGCGAGAAGCGGACGCCGAAAGGGATCGGCTGGAATGGCAGTTGAATGAAATCAGCCAGATCAATCCGGGCAAAGAGGAATGGGCCACCATCAACGCCGATTACAACCGACTGGCCAACGCCTCTGCCCTGCTCGAAGGCGCTGCCAGCGCACTTGAGCTGCTGGACGGCGAGCAGGCCAGTGCACTTGAAACGCTTAACGCTGCCCTGCATCGTATTGAGCCGTTATTGCGCAACGACCAAAACCTTCAGGGTATTTATGATGCCATCGAGTCGGCCCGCATCGCCGCTACCGAAGCGGCGTCCGATCTGGGCAGTTATCTGGACAGGGCCGAGCTGGATCCCGAGCGGCTTGCCGAAACCGAAGCACGCATGAGCGCCATGTTTTCGACTGCACGCAAATTGCGGCTTGAGCCCGAAGCGCTATATGATCGCCAGGAGCAACTGGTCCAGACACTGGATGCGCTCAACAGCGAATCCGACCTGGCAGGGCTGGAACAACACGCAGCCGCGCACGAAGCCGCCTATCGCCAGGCAGCCGAAAAACTGACCAAAGCGCGCCTGACCACGGCCGCAGCATTGTCCAGACAAGTTAGCAAAGCACTGCAGACCCTTGCCATGAAGGGCAGCACATTTGAAATCACGATACAGCCTGCCGAGCCTGGCGCCTCGGGCATGGACAATGTGCAGTTCAACGTGGCCGCGCACACAGGCAGCGAACCGCGTCCGCTGGCCAAAGTGGCCTCGGGCGGTGAACTTGCGAGGATTTCTCTGGCCTTGTCAGTCATGGCCAATCGTGCGCACCAGGTGCCCACGCTGATTTACGACGAAGTGGATACCGGCATTGGCGGGGCTGTCGCCGAAGTGGTGGGCAAGCTGCTGCGCGATCTGGGGCGACATCATCAGGTGCTTTGCGTCACCCACCTGCCACAGGTGGCCGCCTGCGCACATTACCACTTTGAAGTGCAGAAAAAACAAGGAAAAAAAGAAACGGTCTCGCACATCGAGCTGCTGGACGATCACGCCCGTACCGAAGAAATCGCCCGCATGCTCGGCGGCGTCAAAATCACGGAAACCACACGCAAACATGCCCGTGAAATGCTGACTCACAGCGATTGAGTAGTATGGCGTAAGTGGTATGGCGTAAGTGGTATGGCGTAAGTGGTATGGCGTAAGTGGTGTCGATTCAGCCGTGTGATTTGGACCGTGTCGATTGAACGGTTCCCGTTGAACGACTTCGATTGAACGACTTCGATTGAATCGTCTGATCGTGACAATTTCACTCAGTCTAAAAAGAAAAAAGGCAGATTGTAATCTGCCTTTTTTTGACAACACGACACTGGACGGCGCTGCCGCCTGATGTGTGATCTTGCCAGACTGGGGTGGACGCGACCACTGACCGTTACCGGTTGTGGCCCCCTATACCGCTGTCCTAGCGCCGGTGCCGGGTCTCGCAGTCTTCACAAATGCCATAAAGAACCATGGCATGGCTTTCCAGCAAAAAGTTATTGTCTTTGGCAACTTTTGACTGGCGTCTTTCTATTTCCGGATCGGAAAACTCAACAACTTTTCCGCAGACTGAGCATACCAGGTGATCATGGTGATCACCATCGTCCAGTTCATAGACTGCCTTACCATTGTCAAACTGGCTTCTGGACAGAATGCCGGCCTGCTCGAACTGCGTGAGCACCCGGTAGACCGTGGCAAGGCCGATATCGACATTCTCAGAAATAAGCAGACGATAGACGTCTTCTGCACTTAAATGGCGGATTTCTGCCTTACGGAAAATATCCAGGATCTTGAGCCGCGGGAAAGTGGCTTTAAGACCCATGCTTTTGAGTTCACTGGGATCGTGTAATTCGTTCAAGGCTCGCTCGCTGATAAATGGGAGGTGGATAAGATATTGCGGAAAACACGCTTCCGACTAATTTTTGAGATTACCTGGCTAAACAATCCTATTGATTGCCCAGAACTATTATCATAACGCTTTTACGAGTCCAAATACAGGAACGTCGCCAAGTCATGAACCAAACTCGCCTTTTCCCCCGTATCCGGTATGGTCTGGTCGCCTCCCTTACAGCACTTGCCGTGCTGGGTGGTTGCGCCTCAGGAGAATGGGGTTTCCCATACAGGCCTTCTGTTCAACAAGGTAACTGGATCACCGCCGAAGATGTCGCTCTGCTGCAAAAAGGCATGACACAGGATCAAGTGCGCTATGCACTGGGCTCGACTACCCTGAAGGACATGTTCCATCCCGACCGCTGGGATTACCCCTATTATTTCAAACCGGGCTATGGCGACGCCGTACTGCGCAAGTTCTCGGTGTGGTTTGTCGACGGCCGTGTTGACCGCTGGGAAGGCGATGAACAGCCGTCATTCCAGCCTTTCGAACAGAAAGCACGCCTGTATCGCCCCGGAGACGAGGCGCCCGACACTGAAGTGACCGATCCACAAGCGCTACAGGCTGCGCCAACCGGTACAGACAGCAATGAAGTGACCACGTACCCAATGGACGACGCTGCTAGCGCAGCGCCCGTTCAGCCGGCAGGCGAGCAAATCAGTACAGAGCCTGCGCCTGGCGCAACCCGCACGCAATAAGCCAGCCGGGATGTAAATCAGCCAGTATATTACCCGGACGGCTCGTCCGGGCTGGCTGACAACGGGCCCAGGCTGCACTCCCATCATTCACCTGCATGCCTGTCGCAGGCAGCAACTTTCTTCAGGAAACACCCCACCATGCGCATTGCCATTTCCGGAGCCAGCGGCCGTATGGGCCGCATGCTTATTGAAGCCGTCCTTGCCAGCCCCGAACTTACACTTGCCGCGGCACTGGATCATGCCGGCAGCGCCCACCTGGGCGAAGACGCCGGCGCCTTTCTGGGCCAGACTACCGGCGTGCAGCTGGGCAGCGATCTGGCGGTGCTCAAAGACTGCGATTGCCTGATTGACTTCACCCGCCCCGAAGGCACCCTGGCACATGTACAGGCTTGCGTCGAGCACGATACAAAAATAGTCATCGGCACCACGGGCTTTGACGCCCCAGGCCAGGCGGCAATAGCATCGGCTGCCGAGAAAATTGCCATCGTATTTTCGCCGAATATGAGTATTGGCGTGAACGCCACGTTGCGATTGCTTGACCAGGCTGCAAAAATGCTCAACAGCGGCTATGACGTAGAAGTATACGAGGCACATCACAAGCACAAAGTAGACGCGCCTTCGGGCACGGCGCTGATCATGGGCGAAACCGTCGCCAATGCCTGGGGCAAAAAGCTGGAAGACATTGCCGACTGGAGTCGGCACGGTCACACCGGCGCGCGCAAGGATGGCCAGATCGGCTTTTCCGTGGTGCGTGGCGGCGATGTCATCGGCGACCATACCGTCATGTTTCTGGGAACGGGTGAGCGCATTGAAATTACGCATAAATCGTCCAACCGCAGCACCTATGCCCAGGGCAGCGTGCGCGCTGCGCTGTTTTTACAGGATAAGCAAACGGGCCTGTTCTCTATGCAGCAGGTCATTGGCGGCTGACACACACGCAGGGCTGAGGGCCTTTGACCCCACCATTGACACGACACTCGCGGCTGCCATCAGGCAGCCGTTTTTGCATTTGTGATAATCGCAGAAGGGATCGTGATAATGTAAACCAGCGCAGCATCTACCAGCGCGATACCATTGAAGCATCAGCCTGCCCGCAACAACTTCACACCCTCTTCGCAGCTTCAACCTCGAAACAAATCTACCACCGCCGCATGAATCATGGCACCCATAATATGGGGAACAGTGAATATGAGGAACAGTGACAGCGCCAGTCTTGATAACGGCGCTCAGATGAATCAATCAAACAGAACCGGCTCGCGCTCCAGCGTCACATCGAATTTCTGCCGCACAGACGCAATGACCGCATCGGCAAGCGCCAGGACATCTGTCGCTGTTGCGCCGCCATGATTGACGAGTACCAGCGCCTGGCGATGATGCATGCCCACACGCCCGAGCGTGCGTCCCTTCCAGCCACATTGTTCAATCATCCAGCCCGCGGCCAGCTTATAGCTACCGTCGGTTTGTCGATAAGTCACGAGTGCGGGATAGTCTGTTTTCAATTGTGATTGCTGTGCCGCCGACACGATCGGGTTCTTGAAAAACGAACCGGCGTTGCCGATGATGGCCGGATCAGGCAACTTGGCCTGCCGGATCCTGCAAACAGCATCAAAAATCTTTTGTGGCGTGGCGTTCTGTACGAGTTCTGGATCGCTTTTGAGATCAGGATAGGAGATAGTCGGCGTCCACTGCCTGGGCAGACGAAATCGCACCGCCGTGATCAGATAGCCCTGCCCTGCCGGTTTCTTGAAAAGACTGTCTCGATAAGAAAACGCACATTCCTGCGCGCTGAAAGAACGCGGCCGACCTTGGACCAGATCCCATGTGCACACACTGGCAATCCGATCCATGACCTCGACGCCATAGGCGCCAATATTCTGTACCGGGCAAGCGCCCACCGTACCGGGAATGAGTGCAAGATTCTCCAGCCCGTACCAGCCATTGCGTATACACGTAGCAACAAAGTCGTGCCACACTTCACCGCCCGCCGCTTCCACAATATATGCGTCGGGGGTTTCTTCGATCAGCCGGATTCCCTTGAGCAGATTATGCACCACAGGCCGCAACAGGTGTTCGCGCAATACCAGGTTGCTGCCGCCACCCAGCATGTAAATTCTGCCACCCGCCCTCTGGACGCATTGCGTGACCATAGACAACTGCTGTTCGCTGTCGAGCCGAAAGTAACGGGCGGCATGCGAGACCAGCCTCAGTGTATTGAGACCTGTGAGATCCTGCGTTATATCATCCCGCATCAAAAAGCACCTGCTAGTGTGAAATTAATTTGACATTATAATTAATTTACTGCTATAGTTTTGCCTCTTCGCAAAGAGATTCATGTGGCAGCAGCGATGGCTCCGTTATGGCAACGGAAACGCTCCGATGATGTATAAAAAACACAGAATCGAATTTTTGAAGACAGCAGCAAAAAAATACGTTGCATATCTCAAATAGCTTGTATATAATTTATGGCTTAGCTGATCGAGATTGCAAATGCATGCTAACGAATAATTTAACACTATTCGATTAAATGCGAAGTCATTTTCAGCTGAAAAATGCGGGAATAGCTCAGTTGGTAGAGCGCAACCTTGCCAAGGTTGAGGTCGCGAGTTCGAGCCTCGTTTCCCGCTCCAGAATTTAGAAAAGCCCAAACTTCGGTTTGGGCTTTTTTGCGTCTGCCTGCAATCAGCAGACACTCAATAACCGCGATCCAGAATTGAAACAAGGCGGCAAACAGCGGCATTCACCAAACTCGATTAATCACTCCATTCCAACCACATTGAGCCAATACTCGCAAGCGGTAATTCTCAAAATTCCTAAATCCATACGAACAACGCGAAAGCATTTTCATTTTAGTATGGAAGCCCTCGGTGATCCGTTGAATCTGGGAGACAGTCAGCACCGCCCAACCGGCGCAACTATTTGCTGGGGAGCAGTAGCGTTCGATTCAACTATCCCAGGAATAATTGCAACACCAATCTTCTCGGCTAGATTTAGTACGGCATCATAGGTTACCGCATCTTCGGTCAAGCTCCGCGACGCTCCCTGCAAGCATAACGTGCCATCGGAGATGCGCTCGCCAAACAGCATCAGGCCGAGTCATCCTGCCGCGACATCCAGGACAAACCTTGTGCCTGCGGGCACTGTTGATGAATCGCTTCGGCCCATTGGCAAGCCGGGTACTGGTCTTTTTCTGTGTCGATAAGCTGCTTGCGAGTTACACCCAGCCTGCGCAATGGTACAAACCGCCAAATTCATAAAGCTGGCGCAACGCTTAAGCCGCGCCGGTCATGAGGTTGCCTTTGTGGTCGAGGAACAGGAAGCTGCGACGTGGCACAACGCCGCACACGGTCAACCTTTCACGGCGAACGCGCGTGGCGCCGCAAGTACTGGCGCTTTTGCAGTCACGGTCTCTGCAGTGGCCAAATCACTGCGCCAGTTGCAAGAGCGGAAAGCACGCAGCTACCGGTCAAACATATCGGCTCCGCCCGGCCACAAAGGCGAAATCGCAAAGGATATATCTTCGGCGTAATGGGACGTCGGTTAGTCTTTTAACGTATCGGCCCAGTCTGCAATAGCATTCGCCGTCTCTACCGGTTTTTCCGCCGGCAGTGCATGGCTCGCATTTTCAATGACCTTTACCGTAACCCGATCTCCGAACTCTTGCTTCAGTTCGTTGCGTGATTCTGCCGGACGGAAAGGATCTGCCCCACCTTGCAGATCCAGCATAGGTACGGTGCCGCCGGCCCACCAGTCGTCCCGGTTGGTCAGCTTGCGCGCCGCGCGCTGGCTTTTGGTGACTGCCTGATGCCACCCCTCGAGCCAGGGCTGTGGGTCGCTTTCTTCGGTAAAGAAGGCTAGCTTCAAGCCCGCAAGCCGCTGCTCTCGCGTAGATGAAGGGTCGTTAATCATCGTGATGGCCTCGCTCAGTTCCTTGGGCCATGATTTGGCACCCGCCGCGACAAGCACGACGCCGCGCGCCAGTTCGGGGTGGTCTGAAGCAATCGTGCGAGCGATCCAGTTGCCATACGCATGCCCTGCCAGAATGGCGTTGTCGCCCTCGTTTTTGATGACTGCAGCAAAGTCCTTGGCAAAATCATGAAAGGAAACGCCTTCCATCGGCCCGTGACTTTCCCCGATACCGCGCGGCTCCGGTCTCAGCACACGGTAACCACGTTGCGCCAGACGCTCGGCCAATTCACCAAATTCCTCGGTTCCCCGACCAGTCGACGCAATCAGAAGAACCAGTGGCCCTTTTCCTTGCGCATGGTAGCTGATGGTCGCATCCCCGTTTTTCACCGATTTGACGGCAACCGCTTCTGCGCCCACAGTACCCATATTAAGCATTGCAATAGCGCCAATCGCAAGGGCCAAGCCCCTGAACTTTATCCTCATCTCTACACTCCCATTATTATGTATGACAATTATTCGAACTAACTTAGTACGGTAAAACTGATGGCACCTGCAGCGCTCGAATTGATCGAAGTAACTGCCGGGAGCCAATGACAAATGGCATATTTATTTATCGATACACTGCCCGCTTATCCTAACCGCTTCTACTACTTATGTCAATAAACTATGTTATTGACCTTTAGCAATTGAAATGCGGCAATTTTTACGAATGTACTTAAGTCGCTCTCGAATATTTATCAGACAATGCGGCCAACGCGATCACTTGGCATCACGTTGACCGGATCGACTGGCTGCTACTACTGATTAACCAACTTAGTCACCGGGCTTCGCTCCCTGTGCGTTGATCATGAGCATCAAATGCTTTTTCGGCGGCAGCAATTCCGTTCATGCAGGCCGGAACGCCAGCGTACACTGCTATCTGCAGCAGAATCTCTATCACCTCCTGGCGGGTAACTCCAACGTTCAACGCCGCCCGGACATGAAACTCCAGTTGTGATGGCGCGGTCCCCATTGCCATCAATGCCGCAACCGTGAGCATCTCGCGGGTTTTCAAATCTATTCCCGGTCTGGAAACAATATCGGCAAATGAAAACCCCAGGATCAGCTCTGCAAAATCATGAGTGAGTCGATCCAGCCTGGCAGAAACCTTGGCTGGCGCTGCAGGATCCAGCGACTTTAACATTGCCAGAGCGCGTTCACGCCGATCAGCGGTATCTGTGTTTGTCATACCGCCACTCCCTTCATGCCTTCCTCCGTGTACCGCTCGCCCGCAACCTGAACCCGCGCTACCGCCGAACTCAACCAATGCATTTCCTGTGCTGTCAGGGTGATCGATGCTGCGGCAATGTTGCTGGCAAGATGACTTAATGAATTTGTACCGGGAATCGGAACGACCTGATCTCCCTGCGTCAATATCCATGCCAACGCAATTTGCGCCGGGGTTGCTCCCTTGCTCTGCGCAAGCTCATCAAGAATCGCGACGAATGATTTATTTTTCTGCATATTTGCAGACTGGAAACGAGGCAACATAGCCCTCAAATCTCCCGGTCCAATTTCATCCGGGTTTTGAAAGCGCCCCGTTAAAAACCCCCGCCCCAACGGAGAATAGCCAACAAAACCAATACCCAGTTGCCTGCAGGTCGGCAACACGTCGTCTTCCACATCTCTTGTCCATAGTGAATATTCACTTTGAACCGCAGTGACCGGATGCACAGCATGGGCACGTCGCAGTGTAGCTGCGCTCACTTCGCATAAACCGATGTGCGCAATCTTGCCTTCTTCCTTGAGCTTGACCAGACCGTACATCGTCTCTTCGATAGACTGCGTTGTCGCGATTCTATGCACATAGTACAAATCGATCTGTTCAATGCCGAGGCGCCTGAGCGATGCTTCGCAGCACTTGCGGGCATACGCGGCACTATTATCGATGGTTCGACTATATTCGGAACCATTGCGTACGATTCCAAATTTCGTCGCAATTTTGATATCCGGACGCCGCGTTGCGATGAACCGACCGATGAGCTCTTCATTATGATACGGGCCATACATATCAGCCGTATCGAACATTGAGACCCCCAAATCGACAGCCCGGTCCATTACCCCCATCGCAGTCACATCATCACGGGGGCTGTAGAATTCACTCATGCCCATGCAACCCAGACCGATTGCCGAGACAGTGAAACCGTTTCCCAGAACACGGTGCTTCATATCAGTTTCTCCTTGTGTATAAATCAAATATATACGTAGTATCATGTCCCGATAACGTTCTATCAATCTATATTTATGGCAATCTATTTACCGAAAACGGAATATGCATGAGCAATCATCTGCAATGGGACGATGCCAGGGTATTCCTTGCCTTGGCCAGAACGGGCACGCTGACACGTGCAGCCAAGCAGCTTGGCGTGGGAACGGCCACCATGATTCGCCGTCTTGATCGACTCGAGTCTGCCTTGGGTGTAAGACTATTTTCCCGTCATCAAAATGGCTACTTCCTCACCGATGAAGGGCAAAGTTTGCTGAATCGGGCAGAAGGACTGGAACAGGCAGGACAGGCATTTGGGGCAGCACCCATGCATGAAGTCGCGGGACACGTGCGATTAGCAACGGCAGAAAATCTGGCCGACCCCTTCATCATCCCAGCTCTAGAGCCGCTGTATGAGATGCATCCGGATCTCACGCTGGAGCTCATAACCGGGACACAAACTGTGAATCTGCATCGCCGGGACGCAGACCTTGCCGTGCGGATGGTCAAACCCACCCAGGGCAACGTAACGCTTAGAACCATTGGAACCTTGGGATTTGGCCTTTATGGTTCAAGCTCCTATTTAGCCGAAAGAAAGATCAAGAGCGCTTCTTTTGTGCAAGACTCGGACAGCCTGATTGGATGGGTGGAAACAAGCAGTCATCTCCCGTCAGCACAGTGGATCATCAGAGCGTTAGCCGGCCGGCCCCCCAAATTAATGACCAGCAGCCTTTCCAGCCAGTTGGCTGCTGCGGTAGCTGGAATGGGCCTGGCAGTGCTTCCTCATTTTTTGGCGCGACGGCATGGCCTCCAATGTCTTGTCGCAGAATTGGGAGTCAATCAACAGATTTGGCTTGTCATGCATAGTGATCTTGTCCATTCAAGACGAATCAGGGTGGTTGCGGATTTCCTAATTGCGCTTTTTGAAAAAAATGCCGATGAACTGACATATGCAAAACCATGATTGCAAGACAGACTGTTGCTTGTGAACGATTCACCCCGCCAGTCTGTCAGCCGAAGCCTGTAGGCCCCGTAAAATACTGTCGGCTACCCGCTCAGGAAATGAGTTGCTCAGCCTGGCCCGTACATCACGTACCACCGCGGGTGTTCGGGCCACAAGGTCATCCACAACCGCTTGCGCCCCGCGCCCGTCTGGCGCTACCACACCATATCGCTCGCCCACAGTCAGCCAATGCCGTCGCTCGATTCTTCGCATCAGGTAATGTGTGTTTTTGGAGCGCACGGCCATCGCCATTTTCACCCGGAAAGGCGAAAGCTTCCCCTTCCCTTCTCCCAGAAAAGGCAGAACGGAAAGAATGTCATACAACGGCGTGAGCTCATATCCGCCGCCAGGTCTGAGGAAAACGCTGAAATTTTTCGCATGACCATCGGGCGCCCACAGCATCCAGAACAGGATTTGCGATTGGAAAAAAATGCGTTTATCACGTTCGGGATAAATAGAGGTGTCAAGCAACCTCATGATGCGATCTACGCCGGGCCCGCCATCGGCCTCATATTTCAAATGGGGTGGCGTTGCCGTGACCTGGCAAAAATCTTCCTGTGGCAACCGGACCAGCCACGGCTTGTGCTCATCATGGTCAATCCAGGCCCGATCAAATCGCGTCACGGATAACACCTTCATGTCTTCGAACTGCAGCGGCTCGCATTCAGCCACCGGCAGCCCGTAGGCGCGCAGGATCTCCGCACAAAGCCATTCGTTTTCGACGGACTCGCCCAGATCCAGTTTCATATTCCCAACCAGACCCATGGGCAGTTTGAAGATATGGCTCGTGGGTGTCGCGCCTTGTGGCCGGCACCATTGGCCCTGGAAGTGCAACAGGGCCGTTTTTTCCTGCGCGCCAGCGATAGAAATGCGCAAGTCTTCAATGTCGGATCCAGTTGCGCCGGACAAGGGGCCAGGATTGAGCGTATCGCGCAACAAGCGGGCGATCTCGGCTTCGCTCAAGGGTGTGGCCTGGACAGCGTTTATTGCCTCTGGCTGCATGCCGTCGGGCAGCAGTTGCAGGGCACCCACGCAATCGCGACCTACCTGCATCAATAAATCGAACGCATCGGTGGATCCAGTCTGGTATTGACGCGCCACCCGTTGGCGAATGTCTTTGCTGTCAGGTAGCAGATTTTCGAAGTAAGTCCGCACGGACTCCCCGCGATGCGGCGGATTGCCAGGTGCAAACGGAAGAGACAGCGAAAGCGCCCGACCGCGTGCCGAGGCGACCCAGCTGTCGGCATATTGCAGGATCTCGCCTTCACCTGGTCGAATATGCCACGTCCCGACATAATCTGCATTCATCCACAGCCCGAGTGTGCGGGCATGAGAGCGTCTTCCCATAGCGTTTACCAGGCAGAGGGGGCGATGCCGCCCGTAGCGTCAGACTCACCGCTTTTGCGTAGCACAAGGTCCACGCCCAGAATTCTGAGCAATCGCAACAATCGATCTGCACTCACCGTGTCGGCGTGGCGTTCCAGTGCAGACAAGGTCTGCTGCGTCACGCCCAGCCGAAGGGCGGCTTCGCGTTGCGTGAGCCCGGCCTCCTTACGAAACGCCTGCAGCAGCATGGGCAGCTGGGCCGATGTATGAACAGTATAGTCACGCATGCTTACCTCTCGATATTTTACAAACCATAAGCTGTAAAAATGAAATACAGTATTTAAATTGTATTTCTAGTATACATACTATATGTTGTATTTTCAATATACAAATTATTGGCTGTATTACACGCATTTAAACGACGCATACCTTCGTGTTGTTACTGCACACTCGCCTTTCGGCTATTCCCGAGATACACTTTTCGCTTACCACCACAGATATGCTCCCTGCTCCCGTCCACAGCTACGTCTTCTTGCTTGTTGCGTCTTGCTTAATCATCGGCATGCCTTGTGCTGCACAACAGGAATAATGCCAAACGGCGGGTGCTGACGCCAGACACGCCAGCCAGACTTTGTGCTTGCGTATAATACGATGTCTATTCATAGCGACATCGTGTCGGCACCAGCTGATCATGATGATTGAAATCGGTCTGGTTTGATATAGGCCGGTGCCGCATCCGTGAATCCACAATAACTTCAACAGGAATTTCCCCGTGCTCCATATCATTATGGCGGTCATTGGTCTATACGTCAGCGCGCGCGGCATCTGGCCGCTTTCGCTGAACCTGACTACCAAAATCGGGTTGACCCTTGCCGTCCTTTGCATCGCCGAACATCACCTGATCACTCGAACCTGGTTTGGCTCCATGGCCTCGCCGGAAATTCCTGGTGCGGTATTGATGCTGCTGGGGTGGCTTTTCTGCACCCTGCTTTTACTGGGTTTTTTCATTCTCGTAAAAGACTTGCTGGGGATCGTGACCTATCCCTTATCAGCCGAAACAGGTCGTGTGCTGCTGGCCTCGCCGCGGCTGCTTTTTGCTATTACTATTATCACACTTGTGATAGCCGCTATCGGCGTCTGGAATGCAGTGAAGGTCCCAAAAGTAAAAAAGATTGAGATTGCATTGCCGGGGCTGCCAGCAGCCTTTGATGGCTTTCAAATTGTGCAATTGACCGATTTGCATGCCAGCCGCCTGCTGCAGCAGCCATGGATGGCGGCTGTGGTGGATCGTGCCAATGCGCTCAACCCTGATCTGACAGTGATCACCGGTGACATGGTCGACGGCACGCCGCAGGCAAGAGCCGCCGATGTCAAACCCCTGCAATCGCTGACCGCCAAATACGGTGTACTGGCCATACCAGGAAATCATGAATACTATT
This sequence comes from Advenella sp. S44, assembly GCF_002810445.1. Lineage (GTDB taxonomy): Bacteria > Pseudomonadota > Gammaproteobacteria > Burkholderiales > Burkholderiaceae_B > Advenella. The sequence goes on from NZ_NEXS01000009.1 coordinate 432,683, forward strand.
CCGGATATCAAAGCTGGCTATCGGCATTCAACGACCTCGACCTACAAATGCTCACTAACCAGCACGTTACCATCACCCACGAAAACCAGCAGATCGTGGTGGCCGGCATTACCGATCACGCGGCGGCTCGCTTCGGCCTTCCCGACCCGGATATCGCTGCCGCCCTGGAGGGCGCGCCAACAGACCAAACCGTTATCCTGCTGGCCCACCGCCCGGTGGGGGCGTCTGTCCATGCAAAGGCAGGCGTTTCGCTGCAACTGTCGGGGCACACGCACGGCGGTCAGATTTTAGGCGCGCACGTACTTACCAAAATGGCCAATGAGGGTTTCGTCAACGGCATATACGATGTTGATACCATGAAAATGTACGTCAGCATGGGAACAGGTTTGTGGAACGGGTTTCCCGTCCGGTTGGGACGCCCATCCGAGATTACACAGATCGTGCTTCGAACCAAAAGTTAAACAACACCGGGTTCGAATCATTCATCGGCTGGCCTGGCACATGCAATACATGCCTGGCCAGACCGACCACCCCCGGGATACAAGACAGGCTTACGCCTTCAGAAACAAATTCCATCAGCACCCGGATGAAGGTATTGACCAATTTTCTCAATACTCTGCCGGGCCTCCCGGCGTTAACAACATCTGCCTGTCTTCCGCAATCACCTTTCTTGACAGTCACAGAATTCAACTGCACGCTCTCAAAGGCTGTTCCAGACCTGACACAGTTCATGGCTTTGTTCATAGCCACGCGATAAATTACAGAAATCACTTTTGTGATTGCACAAAAAATTACACCGCCTTGTCATTATTTTTATGTTAAAGTAAATTTCAGCTACTTGTAAGATTTTATATTCTGCTTACGCCAAGTCCTCCCGGCAGATTGATCACCGCCGGTGAGAGAATATTAAGCGCTGCCCTGCGGGGCATAATGCACCAGCCGCGCCAACCATACCCATTCTGCCCACATCCATTGACGGGACAGTATGCAGCACCCTTAGCAGCACCTTGATCTCCAGACGTCACAGCGCATGTGCGCCCAGCATTCATCTTTGTTTGACATTGGTTTTGTTTAACAGCAAGGGATTCAGATGACTGATCAGAGCCAGAACCAGGCCAGACCACAACCCCAGCTCTCGGTTTTTGACGCTGTCACTATTGTTGTCGGGCTGGTCGTCGGTATCGGCATCTTCCGGACCCCCTCAATTGTTGCGGCCAATGTTGCCTACGAATGGCTGTTTATCCTGGTCTGGATTGTCGGCGGGCTTGTCACACTCGTGGGAGCACTGTGCTACGCCGAACTGTCTGCGGCTCATCCTCATGCCGGTGGTGAATACCATTTCCTGTCGCGCGCCTATGGTCGCTCCGTTGCCATGATGTTCGGCTGGGCGCGCTGCACTGTCATTCAGACTGGCGCTATCGCGACGGTTGCTTTCATGCTTGGCGACTACTTGGCGCAAATCGTTCCTCTGGGGCCGTACGGCCCGTCCCTCTATGCGGCCATATCGGTTATTGTTCTGACCGGCGTCAATTTCATTGGCACCACCGAAGGCAAGAACCTGCAGATCGTCGTCACCTTCATCGAAATTGCAGCAGTCGCCGCTATCATTCTGTTTGGTCTTCTGGGCTCGGGTCAGGCGCCGGCCGCAACGCAAAGCGCCGCCCCGGAAACCGCCGCACTTGGCATGGCCATGATATTCGTGCTGCTCACCTATGGTGGCTGGAACGAAGCGGCCTATTTGACCGGCGAACTCAAGGATGCGCCACGCAACATTGCCAAAGTACTGACATTGGGCACCCTGATCCTGGTAACGCTTTATGTACTGACCAATCTCGCGTTGCTCTCGATTCTGGGCCTGGAGGGGCTGCGGGCATCCAATGCTGTTGCCGCAGATATGATGCACGTGGTTGCTGGAGAACCCGGCAGGCTCACAGTGACTCTGGCCATTATCGTTGCAGCGATCTCTACCCTGAACGCAACCATTTTTACGGGCGCCCGGGTTTTTTATGTCATGGCCCGCGACATGACCATACTCAGATGGGTTGCGATCTGGGACAGCCGCGGCAAAACGCCGGCCAACGGCCAGCTTCTGCAAGGTACCATTGCCCTGGCGCTCATAGCCATGGGAGCCATCACCCGTGATGGCTTCAAAGCCATGGTGGACTATACGGCACCCGTTTTCTGGGCCTTCATGCTGCTGGTCGGGCTCTCGCTGTTCGTGCTTCGCTGGCGCCATCCTGAACGCGTCTTGCCCTACAAAGTCCCCTTTTATCCCATCACTCCCATTCTGTTTTGCCTGAGCTGCCTGTACATGTTCTACGCCAGCGTCGTTTACACAGGCGTGGCTGCGCTAATTGGGCTGGCCGTACTTGCCGCGGGCGCACCCATTCTTCTGTTCCGGATCAGGGACGATGAGGAACCGGACAACCCGCATTCACAAACTGAAATCACCGCTTTGAAGTAATCACATAAACAGGAGAGAATCGATGCCTATGCCTGCCAAACCCCTGGTCGCCGCGATACTGTTCACCATGATTGTGAGCTCCCCTCTTGCGGCACAAACCGCCACCCCGGCATCAGAGAACGACGCAGCCGCCGAACAATACACGCCATCTGTCGGACAGCAGGGCAAGGACGTCGTATGGGTGCCTACCTCACAGGCACTGGTTGACCGCATGCTGGAGATGGCCCAGTTAACCGCAAATGACCGACTGGTTGATCTGGGTTCGGGCGATGGCAGACTGGTCATTACCGCTGCCAAGCACGGCGCAATCTCGCGAGGCATTGAATTCGACCCGGACCTGGTCGCCATGTCAAAACGAGCCGCACAAGCCGAAGGTGTGACCGAGCGTGCAACATTCGAACAGGCCGATATCTTCGAATCGGATTTTTCAGATGCCTCTGTGGTTACGCTTTTCCTATTGCCCAGCCTGAATCTGCGCTTGCGTCCGACCCTGCTGGATATGAAGCCCGGCACGCGGGTGGTTTCCAATTCATTTGCAATGGAGGCATGGGAGCCCGACGAATCAGTAGAAGTGAAAGAGGATTGCACCAATTACTGCCATGCCTATAAATGGATCGTTCCGGCCAAGGTTGCCGGCACCTGGAAAATAGGCGAGCGTGAACTTCAGTTGGAACAGAGATTCCAGGTGCTGGACGGAACGCTGAGCGACGGCGCCAATCAACGGCGGATCAGCAATGCACGCCTGAACGGAGCGAACATTACCTTTTCAGTCGACGGCCAGACATACTCGGGCAAAGTGGATAATAAACAAATGCGCGGGACGATAGACGGAAAAACTGACTGGACAGCGCGACTGGTATCCATGCAGTAAGAGGTGATACATTTTCCCAGTCGTTCAAACAGCAACAGGCGGGTTGTTATTCATATCCGAACCCGCTCAGCTAGCCTGCGAGACAAGCCCACGCACATCGCCTGCATCAGATAGGCTTCAGCACTGCTGTATCAGACGAATTTTTTCGGCACCAGGAACCGGCACGGATATGGCCATAGACTTGACCATCGGATCCTCATAGGTCATTGGCCGTTGCAAAGATCCAATGGCATGGTCCACGCGTATGTACATACTCTTGCCACAGGTGCATAGCGATGACCTGAACGGCTGCACCATCAACCGTGTCGTCCACCCCTGCCAGCACAGCGTGCTAATATTTACAGAAAGCCGGTATTTCACCCGTAATTCCTCGCTATAGAACAGTCAACAGGTGTCCCATGACCACAGTGCGCACAACCAGCCAGAAGCGTGAAGCTTTTTTTCAGTTGCATCAGACCGGCTGCTTCACTATCCCGAATCCCTGGAATATCGGCACTGCAAAATGCCTGGAGCAGATGGGCTTTGCCGCGCTGGCCTCGACCAGTTCCGGACATGCCTACGCCAATGGCATGCCGGACGGAACACAGTCGCTGGACATGGTTCTGGCCCATTTGGCCGAGCTGGCAGCTGCCGTGAATGTTCCGCTGAATGCCGATTTTGAAAATGGCTATGCCGATGATATAGGGCAGATGCAGCAAAACATCATCAAGTGTGTGGCCACCGGCATCGCGGGGCTGTCCATTGAAGATACACCACAAGGTGGCGCTGATGGTTTGTATGAATTTACCGAGGCGGTCTCGCGCATCAGCGCGGCGCGCGCAGCCATTGATCAGACTGGTGAACGCGTGCTGCTCACGGCCCGGACCGAAGGCTTTATACGTGGCGCACCCGATCTTGAGCAAACCACCCGGCGCATTGCCGCGTTCGTAGAAGCAGGCGCAGACTGTATCTATGCCCCCGGCATAAAAACCAGGGAGCAGATCAGCGCTGTCGTTGCGGCAGCCAATGACCGCCCCGTCAATGTATTATGCGGCAGCGCAATCGGTTTGACGGTCGCAGAACTGGAGCAACTTGGCGTGCGGCGAATCAGCGTAGGTGGCGCGCTGGCACGTGTGGCCATGGACGGCTTTCTGCGGGTCGCGCAGCAGATCGCGCAAGAAGGCCGATTCGATGGCTTGGGCGGAATTATTGGCGGCGCTGAACTGGATCGATTATTTTCGGCAACATCGCGCTAGCCTTTGGGGCTACTAGCATACCGCTCCCGCTTTTTGGCAGCATACCGACTGCTTGTCGACGACGCCCCCAATCGCTTCACGCGCTTTTCCAATTTGCCGAACAAGTTCTGCTTGAACAATGAAGGCAACCGAAAGTCAGGTCGCGCTCGCGCATCGTCAAACGACTGTCATGAGATTATCGCGGTGCCTCGGGCGACTCATACGGCAGATTCGTCATCTTGGGTGATGTTGAATGTTCAGGGGTTGATTCAGCCTTCAGGCGTTCAGCCATGAAATTGATGAACGCGCCCAGTTTGGGCAGCAGATGCCGGGTGGACGAGTAAAGAATCCAGGCCTGACCACCTTGCAGATTGTTCTAAGCCGACTCGGTACTATCCTGCCGTTCATGCGCAAATCTCACCACAGTGACCCCCACCTTCAACTGGCGCAGGGAAGGCATGACCAGAATACAATTGTCGTAGGGCGTGACGATAGGCTTATCGTCATCCTTGCCAATCTGCGTGCCGGCTTTGGCAATGCACTCCATTCCCTGATACGGCTCAGAAAACGACAATGATGCCGACGTTGCCACGACCGGCGCAGTCACGTGCAACACCGTTTGCTGCCCTTTTGGGGCAACCGTCCAATGACTCGGCAGATCGGCGGCCTGAACAATACCCGCCTCAAGCAGAAAATGGGCCACCACGTTTCGCGCGGTATCAATGGAAGATGGATCGCCGTGGTACCCGCATTCGATCAGCAACGCCAGCGCCTGCGATTGCGGATCGCCAAATTGGGCGAAGTCACGCATGCGTGTGCCGTCCTTGTGCCCTGCATCCATGATCACGTGTTGCGGCACACCCAGCCGTTTTGCCAAGTCCACATTCCGTTTCAACATCCCGCTCATCATCAGCGGCGGACTGGGTTCATGCATGGAATGGATATCAAGCAACCAGTCTGCCGCCTCGACCCATTTTCTAAGCGCAAGTGCTCGCCGGCGCTCCTGCGTATTCGGTTGACCCAGTTTATCGCTGGTCCAGACACGGTTCATGTCTTCATCGACAAAACGGGCTGCGTCGTGCGCGCTCACATCCAGCGTATCGAATGCCGCCAGATTGCAAAACGCCAGCACCAGTCGGCCTTTTTTCGGCCGCAAGCCGGCGGCCAAAAGTTCCTTCAACGCCCAGGCGCCACAAATTTCATTGCCATGAATCAATGCCGTGATCAATAGCGTCGGGCCTGCTGTGCCCGAATCAAATGCCCATACGCCTGGTGTATCGGTATTGCCCAGCCGCTCTGCAGACAAATCCGGTAACGCAATCTTAAACGCTGTGTTCATGGTCGCCCCGTAGCAATATGGGCTGTTTCGGCAAGTTTCTTGAATTTATTATGCTCTGCCTGAAAAAATGTGGCCAGCTCCGGCTGTGTGTGCATGACATTGCTGCCGGTGGTCCGGTACTTCTCCTGAAATGCCGGGTCCGCCAGCACTTGCTGCAGGCTGATCTGCAGTTTTTTAACCACCGCCTCGGGCATGCCCTTGGGGGCAAACAGGCCAAACCAGACACTGATATCCATGGCCTTGAGGGCGGGATTTTCAGCCAGCGCCGGAATATCAGAGGCAAAGGAAGAACGTTTCGCACTGGTTACACCGATGGCGGTTATTTGCCCCGACTGTATTTGCGGCAACGCCGAAGACAGGGCAAACACGCCCAAAGGAAGTCGCCCGCTGGTCAGATCCGTAACCAGGGGAGCCACGCCCCGATAAGGCACATGTAAAAATTTAGCCTGGGTTTCAGCGTTGAGCATTTCTCCTGCCATATGCAACGAAGTGCCCACGCCGGACGAGCCGTAACTGTAGCTGTCCGAGTTATCCGACTTGGCCACGTTGACCAGATCAGCGGTGTTCTTGATATCGGTCTCTTTGGACGCAGCCAGCACCAATGGCTGGTCACCGATCAGGCCAATGGCCTGCAAGTCAGTCACACCATTATATTTGACTGCCGGGTTCACCAGACTGGCTATCACAATTTCATTGAGTGAACCCACCAGCAGCGTATAGCCATCCGGTTTGGCGCGAATCACTTTCTGCGCGCCGATTGTGCCGCCTGCACCCCCCAGGTTTTCAACCACCACATTAGCGCCTATTTTCTTGGCCAGCGTCTCGGCCACTACCCTGCCGTTAAGATCAACGCTGCCGCCGGCGGGATACCCTACCACAATCGTGATGGGGCGGTCTGGGTACGTCGACGCCGCCAGTGTTGCCCTGCCGCTTGCTACCAGCAGGGCAAGTGCACACAGGGCACAGGATGCCGTTCGCAGAGCTTTATTACTTAACTTTTTCATGACAATGTCTCCGTTCAAATTTTTATTGCCTCTATACTAAATGCTGAAAAACATCAGCATTGTGCTTTTATTGCACAATGGCGTGCAAAATAAAGCCCGCGAGGCAACAGTCTGCGATCGTGCCCTGTCAAGCAGGCGGGCGCGATCCCAACCCATACCGATACGATGGCTACCCATGGCAGAGACCAAACTTTTGAAAGATCTGATTGCCTTGTCCAAAACATGCAGTTTTACCAAGGCTGCCGAGCTGCGCAATGTAACCCATCCCGCATTCAGCCGACGCATCAGGGATCTGGAACACTGGGCTGGCGCAACACTGGTTGATCGCAGCAAAATTCCCGTCAGGCTCACACAGGAGGGGCGTGAACTGCTGGTGACAGCCGAATATATTGTTGCCAGACTCAATACGGTCAGCAAGAAAATAAAATCGCCTGGCCAGGAGACACACTATGCCTTGCGTATTGCGACGGGACGCTATCTGGCCAGCACGCTGGTAGCGGACTGGGCCTGTGAAATGTCAGATGTCATTGGACGGGAGCTGTCTGTTGCCGTGTCGGTCCAGATAAGGACCGGCTCTACGCCGGATATGGTCGCCCTGCTACAACGAGAGGAAGTGGATTTTCTTTGCTGCTATGAGCACCCGAATTTATCCGTCCCGGTCGCGACCGCCAATTTTCAGTATCTGCAACTGGGTACAGACCGATTCGTGCCCGTATGTTGCGCCGCCAAATATCGTGACGTGGCCTACGATTTGCTTGACGAATTCACGCCTATCCCTCACGTCACGTATATCAACACACTCTCGCTGCATCATATTCTTAGCGATCATTTACGTGCAAGTAGTTATGCGCTGGCGCCGGTGGCCTATTGCGATTCAGTGGAAGTGGCCTGGGCACTGATCAAAAAAGGTCGAGGCATCGGCTGGCTGCCTTGGTCTGTGGTGGCGCAGGACTGCAAGTCCGGAAAGCTGCGCGTGTTGGGCGGCAGGCAAAACGAAGTGCCTTTTGAAGTGCGATTGTATCGTTCCAAAGAGCCGCTGTCTGTCGCAGCAGAGATGAGCTGGGACAGAACCACACGCTGATACCAGAGATCACGCCAGCGCGCAGGCCTTTGTGCGCTGCTTGTTCGAGGGGCTTGTGCAGCATTGTTTGAAGGCCCTGTGCGGCACCGGCAAGCCACGTGCGAAAACACTATTGCTGGGATTGCAGCCGGCTGGCCGCAAGTTCACAATACGCAGCAACCTCGGGCATTTGCCTGACTTTGGATTTGAGCATTTTCCCTGTGGCGCCCAACGGAATGGCGTCCACAAATATGACGTCATCCGGGATCTGCCATTTGACCATTTTGTCTTCATAAAACTGCAGCAGTTCATCCCGATCGAGCGTCATGTCCGCTCGCTTGACAACCACGATGATCGGACGCTCGTCCCATTTGGCATGACTGATGCCGATGCAGGCAGCCAGTTGCACGGCCGGATGCGCCATGGCGATGTTTTCGATATCAATGGAGCTGATCCATTCGCCACCGGATTTGATCACGTCCTTGCTACGGTCCGTAATCTGCAGGTACCCATCGGCATCAATGGTCGCTACGTCGCCGGTGGGAAACCAGCCGTCCGCCAGTGCGGCGTTGTTGTTGCAGGGAAAATAGTCGCGCACCACCCATGGTCCTTTCACATACAAATCGCCAAATGTGTTGCCGTCCCACGGCAGTTCACGCCCATTGTCGCCGACAATTTTGAAATCCACCCCGAAGAGGGCCCGCCCCTGCTTGCATCGCAGTTTCAGTTGCTCCTCGGCCGGCAGCATCAGGGATTTATTTTTCAGCGTACACAGCGTGCCCAACGGACTGGTTTCTGTCATTCCCCAAGCATGTATAACCTCTACCCCGTATTGCTCCTGGAACGCCTGTATCATGGCTGGCGGGCAGGCCGATCCGCCAATCACCGTACGCCTGAGTGTGGAAAATCGCTGGTCTTGACCCTTAACATGATCAAGTAGCATTTGCCAGACGGTCGGCACACCGGCCGCAAACGTCACTCCCTCTTGCTCGATCAATTGGTAGACCGATTTTCCGTCCAAAAGCGGACCTGGAAAAACCAGCGTTGCGCCGGTCAGTGCAGCCGCATAGGGGATACCCCAGGCATTGACATGAAACATAGGCACTACGGGCAGGATCACATCTCGCGCCGAGATGGCCATGGAATCGGGCAGTGACGCCCCATAGGCATGCAGCAGCGTTGAACGATGGCTGTACATGACCGCTTTCGGATGTCCTGTCGTTCCACTGGTGTAACACATGCTGGAAGCGGCATTTTCATCAAATTGCGGCCAGCGATAGTCGTCCGACTGTTCTTCCACCCACTGTTCATAACTGATCAGGCCGGGTATGGCGCTGTCAGATGGCAACGCGTCACGGTCGCATAGCGCCACATACTGCCTGATCGTTTGGCATTTGCCATGCACGGTCTGCACCAGAGACAGAAAGCTCAAATCGAAGCACAGAACCTGGTCGTCGGCATGATTGGCAATCCATGCGACTTGATCGGGATGCAGGCGAGGATTTATGGTATGCAACACCCTGCCCGATCCGCTGACACCGAAATACAGCTCCAGATGCCGATAGCCATTCCAAGCCAGCGTTGCCACCCTTGCGGAAAGCGGCAAAGCCATGCCGTCAAGCGCACGCGCGACCTGACGCGAACGGCGCGCCACATCGCGCCAATGATAGCGATGCAGATCTCCCTCAACACGACGCGAGACAATCTGACCATCACCGTGATGGCGCTCGGCATGAACAATAAGTGACGATATCAGCAATGGATGCGGCTGCATCAGGCCCATCTGTATTTCATCTGTCATAAGTCTCTCTCTTTTGGATTTATTCTATTTACTCTCAGGTACGTTGATTACCCGGGCGAGCCAGTTGCCACTTCGCTCAGTGCTGTGCGACTACGCGCTTGACCGTTTTAGCAGATTGATCGTTTTTTTACCAGACTGACCCTTTGGCCCGATTGATCATCCCACCCGAACGAACGTACCTACCCAAATGATCGTTAAATCCGAATAATCGTACTACCCAAATGATCATTGCACCCGACTGATCATTGCACCCGACTGATCATTGCACCCGACTGATCATTGCACCCAACTGATCATGATCGTTCTACGCGATTATTGTCCCACAATTGTTCAATTATTCAATTGATGAATCTACGATACCCGCCCGGCATGCGCATGCGCGCCGCCAGACTAACGCGCCAGACCAGACCGCAGATTTGGCCGCCGCGGCCGGCCATTGCCATCTACGGATTGCCTGATCGACAATAGACGAGGTGGTGGGCTGTCCCCTGCGATACTACGAAATCGCGCAGACACAAAATATGGCGCCCATCCTCCTTTACTGCTCGCCTTGCTTTACTGCTCGCCTTGCTTTACTGCTCGCCTTGCTTTACTGCTCGCCTTGCTTTACTGCTCGCCTTGCTTTACTGCTCGCCTTGCTTTACTGCTCGCCTTGCTTAACAGTCCCGCTGCTTCACAATTGCCCGGGCGCTTCCCGTTCCAGCAACTGGCGCTTGCGTTCGACTCCCCAGCGATAGCCTGAAATATCGCCATCGCGCCTGACGACGCGGTGGCAAGGGATGGCAACGGCAATGCGGTTTGCGCCACAAGCCTGGGCAACGGCGCGTACCGCAGTGGGCGCCCCGATCCGTTCGGCAATCTGACTGTAGCTGACCGTGGTGCCGGCAGGCACGTCCCGTAATGCCTGCCATACCCGCTCCTGAAATGCGGTGCCCCGGACGTCTAGCGGCAGATTCAGGCCCACGGACGGCGCCTCCACAAAGCCGATTACCTGCGCCACCAGACGCTCAAAGTCGGCATCGCCCCCGACAAGGTGGGCCCTGGCAAATTGATCCTGCAAGTCGCGCAACAGCGCATCGGGATCATCACCCAGCATAATGGCGCAAATCCCCCGGTGGCTTTGCGCTACAAGAATGGCGCCCAGCGAACATTGTCCGATGGCGAAACGGATAACCACACCCTGGCCACCAGCCCGATACTGGCGCGCACGCATGCCCAGCAATTGTTGTGACGCTTCGTAAAAGCGGCTATTGGAATTGAAGCCGGCGGTATAGATTGCATCTGTAATTGACGCCAGCGGAGACCCCAGCTCATCGCGCAGCTTTCTGGCTCGCCAGGCAGAGGCATATGCCTTTGGCGTCAGGCCGGTTTCCGCCTTGAACACCCGATGAAAGTGAAAGGGGCTCATACCGGCCTGTTGCGCCAGTTCGTCCAGACTGGGCGGCGTCTGCGCCGATTCAATATGGCGGCAGGCCCGCGCCACCAACTGCGCCGTTTCAATGGCCGCCGCTGTCCGGTCTGCCCGGGCGCGCCGACTGGGGCGATAGCCGGCTGCTTCAGCTTCCTGCGGTGTATTGAAAAAAACGACATTTTTGCGTTGTGGCAGGCGAGCCGACGAGCTAGGCCGGCAGTACACGCCCGTGGTTCTTACCGCGTAGACAAAATGTCCATCGGCTTGCCGGTCCCGACTTTGTACGGCCTGCCAGCGCGCTTGATCCGAGGCAAAGGGAGCGGGCGGTTTTCGGGTGGATGTCATGGTTGATCTCTCGCTGGTATGTCAGTTCACCAAAGCATAGATTTGAATTCAATCGCAAGCAATCCATTTCTTGCGATTGAATTTCTCTCTCATGTTCAGCGCGTTCTGGCCATATCGTTTGGGGGCTTGTTCTGGCCCTTATGCAGGCCCTTCTGGTTTGTATTGGCGCTGTATTCGTGCCGTTTTCGGGCCTGCGCAGGTTGTCGTTTGTGCAGACGACGCCTTTGCTTTATCGATATCCCGAATATGCCAACTGATATATTAATGTTTCAATGGTGTTTTCTCACTTGCTGCAACCCGGATACCACCATGTCAAAACGTACCTATGAATCTCTTCGCAGCGCGCGCTGGTTTGCCCCGGATGATTTGCGCTCTTTCGGTCACCGCTCCCGCATCATGCAAATGGGCTATGCGCCCGAGGACTGGGAAGGCCGCCCGGTTATTGCCATATTGAACACCTGGTCGGATATCAATCCCTGCCACTCGCATTTCAAGCAAAGAGTGGAAGACGTCAAACGGGGGATTTTCCAGGCCGGCGGCTTTCCTATAGAGCTGCCGGCGCTCTCGCTGTCGGAAAACTTCGTCAAGCCGACCACCATGCTGTATCGCAATATGCTTGCGATGGAAGCCGAGGAACTGCTGCGCAGCCATCCGGTAGACGGCGCAGTATTGATGGGCGGCTGCGACAAAACCACGCCGGGACTGCTAATGGGCGCGATCAGTGCTGGCCTGCCTTGTATTTATCTGCCTGCCGGCCCCATGCTGCGCGGCAACTGGCAAGGAAAAACTCTGGGTTCGGGTTCGGACGCCTGGAAATATTGGGATGAGCGACGCGCAGGAAAAATCAGCAAAACCGAATGGATTGGCGTCGAAGGCGGCATTGCCCGTAGCGCAGGCACCTGCATGACAATGGGTACCGCCAGCACCATGACCGCTATTGCCGAATCTATCGGCATGACGTTGCCCGGCGCATCATCCATCCCCGCCGTTGATGCCAACCACATTCGCATGGCGGCAGCTTGCGGGCGCCGTATCGTCGAGATGATATGGGAGGATCTGACACCGGCCCGCATTCTGTCTCGAACCAGTTTTTTGAACGCCATTGCCGTTGCCATGGCCATGGGATGCTCCACCAACGCGGTCATCCATTTGATTGCCATGTCGCGTCGCGCCGGCTGTAAAGTCACGCTGGATGACTTTGATGCGGCCAGTCGGCATGTGCCGGTGATTGCCAATGTGCGTCCCAGCGGCAGCACCTATCTGATGGAAGACTTCTATTATGCGGGCGGCCTGCCCGCCCTGATGCGTCGACTTGGCGATCACTTGCAAGGCGACACATTGACCGTTACCGGGCAGACGCTGGCAGAAAACATCCAGAACGCGCAAGTGTATAACGATGACGTAATCCGCCCCATGGATGATCCGCTTTATCCCGAAGGCGCACTTGCTGTACTGCGCGGCAATCTGGCGCCGTCAGGGTGCGTCATCAAGCCCAGCGCCTGCGCGCCGCAGTTTCTGCAGCACACCGGGCCCGCGCTCGTCTTTGACGATTATCCAAGCATGAAAGCGGCAGTCGATGATGAAAACCTGGATGTCACGCCCGATCACATTATGGTGTTGCGCAATGCCGGCCCGCTGGGCGGCCCGGGAATGCCCGAATGGGGCATGCTGCCGATTCCGGTCAAGCTGATCAAACAGGGCGTGCGCGACATGCTGCGTCTGTCCGATGCGCGCATGAGCGGCACCAGCTACGGCGCCTGTGTTTTACATGTAGCGCCCGAATCGTACATCGGCGGCAACCTGGCGCTGGTGCGTACCGGCGACATGATTACCGTTGATGTTGCCGCGCGTCGTATCCATCTTGAAATCAGCGATGAGGAGCTGGCCACCAGACGAGCCGACTGGATCGCGCCCGAACGCCGCTTTGAGCGCGGCTACGGCTGGATGTTTTCGCAGCATATTCTGCAAGCCGACGCCGGTTGTGATTTCGACTTTCTGGAAACCAGCTTCGGCGCGCCCAACAACGAACCCAGCATTTATTGATCAGGAAATCATCATGGCCCTTGACCCTCTCGTTCGCAAACAACTGGCTGCCGTAAGCACGGCAACGCTTTGCACTGCATTGTTTAGGCGCGGCCTGCGCAATCAGTTTATCCAGGACGTACGCCCGCTCAATCCCGACCTGCCCACCATGGTTGGCGAGGCCTACACCCTGCGCTACATACCGGCGCGCGAAGACCTCAACCCCATCGCCGTCTTCCAGGATCGCACCCACCCGCAACGAGTTGCCGTTGATCAATGTCCACAGGGCGCGGTGCTGATGATCGACAGCCGCAAGGACCCCCGTGCCGCGTCGGCCGGCTCTATACTGGTGTCTCGCCTGATGAAGCGCGGCGCGGCCGGCATCGTCACCGATGGCGGCTTTCGCGACTCGCCTGAGATCGCCAGGCTCAATATCCCGGCTTATCATAACCGCCCTTCGGCGCCGACCAACCTGACCTTGCATCAGGCACAGGACATCAACGTACCCATCGGTTGCGGCGACGTTGCGGTGTTCCCTGGCGATATCATCGTTGGCGATGCAGAAGGTGTTGTCGTGATTCCGGTGCATCTGGCGCAAGAGATCGCCGACGAAGCCGTCGAGATGACAGCCTACGAAGATTTTGTCACGGAACAAGTGCTTGCCGGCAGATCTATAATTGGTCTGTACCCTGCCACCGACCCCCAGGCCAAAGCCGATTTCGAGACCTGGCGGCACACAAATGGCAGATAGCGAATGAAACGCAACCATTCGCAAGGCGCTCATCACGTGGCTTGCAGCCGCTCGCGGGACCGCAGTCAATCCGGTTTGAAGCGATCAGCTTTGGTTAGCCTCTTGCCCATACGGGCAATCCGGTCGCTGCGCAGTCGACAGACATGAACCCGGCCACGTCACTGGACCGCAGCCGCCAAGCCGCACCGCAGCTATATCAATTGCTGCGCCAGCAGATTGTTGACCTGCAGCTGCCGCCGGGTACCTTACTTTCGCGTGCGGAACTGGCCGATCGCTATGGCGTGAGCCAGACACCGGTACGCGAAGCCTTGCTGAAACTGGCGCAAGAAAAGCTGCTGGATATTTTCCCCCAGGCCTCAACGCGGGTCAGCCTGATCAGCATCCCCCTTGCCAGGCAGGCGCATTTTCTGCGCCGCTCCATTGAACTGGAACTGCTGCGGGAGCTGGCCCTGTCACCCGTTCCCGGATTGGTTTCATCGCTGCAATCGCTGGTAGAAAAGCAGGAACATTATCACCACGCCAGAGATCTGGCAGAATTGAGCAAAACCGATATGCAATTTCATCGATTGCTTTATCAGGCTGCGGAAAAAGACGCGCTCTGGCAACTGGTTCATAGCCATAGCGGGCATCTGGACAGGCTGCGCCGTCTACATTTGCCAGTTTCGGGCAAACTGGAACGCATTATCCGACAACACCGACAAATTGTGCAGGCCATCGCGCAGCATGACCCGGCGCTTGCGCAACAGCATTTGCGCGAGCATCTGTCGGAAACACTGGAATATGCAGGACAAATTCGCCAGGATTACCCACAATGGGTAAGCGAAAATGAAGAACCGACCTAAAGGGTAACGGCTTTCAAAAATTGGGTATGAGTCGTCTGGGCAGCGCTAATCGTCGTTTACGAGCGGTCTGGTCTGGCCAGCTGCAAGACTTTTAAAAGCACACGCGGCCACAAAAATGATGCGAAGCTTGCTACCAAGCGCAATCACGGGTAATAGTCCGAAACGCGAATGACGATTTGTCGCGGTTTTGCCCCTGGCCTTGACTACGCGGTCAATATCGACCATAATGCTTGGCTCTTTGTTGGTTCTTACTAAGGCGCAGTAGCAAAGCGGTTATGCAGCGGATTGCAAATCCGTCTAGAGCGGTTCGACTCCGCTCTGCGCCTCCATTATTATGCGGGTTTCAGAGCAATTCTGATATATCACCTTTTTCGCAAAAATCGCATTTTTCCGCAAAAATCCAAAAACACACTCATAAAACAGACAGTTTGTCTCTTCTCTATAAGTCGCCGCCCTGAGGTTTTGCGCTCACGCGGGTAACCTGACATGACGAATGCTGCCAAAACCGAACCATCCGGAAGATCCCGGATGGTTCCTGAATTCGCGCAAAAAAGTCCCCCCGTCGCTTACAGAAACTGTATACACCGCGCACCTGGGCCTGTCATGCGGCTCTGACCCGCCAACGCGCAGCGGTACGCCTGGTAGGCGCCGACGTTTTCGCAACGCCTTTTGCCTGAGAAACCTCACACAGGGTCCGGACGCCACCCCTATCCAATTAGGGCTTTTTATAAAAATGCTTGCCGATACACATGCCGATAAGTCCGGCTACCAATAGCGCGCAACCGGGGCTTCTGCGCGTAGAATCTTCAATTGAACTGAAGATCGAATTGACCGCATAAGAGGCGTCGCCTGCTGCCTGCGCGGCTTTGCGTTTCATTTCGGTTTTTGAACTGTCAAACAGGTCGTCTGCGGTGGACTCAGCTTTGCCCAGAGCGTCGGCAGCATCGTCTTGTGTCGTGTTTTGGCTAATCATCGTATCACCTCGAAAAGTAAAGATGGTTTCAGCAAAGAGCCGTCATCGGGCGATGACGACACCGTTTGAGCCATACTAACAAGGTTAGCGTCTGTCAGCGCGTTGCGGTAACAAATGCTTAATATGGCTATACCGATGACATTGGCCGGCTGGTCGGCAAATGCATGCTTTTTGGCGACATCTGCGGTCAGCTCTTTGGAGTTATCGCGCAGATATCGGCAATTAGCAGGCCTGACTGGATAAACTTTTTACCGGTACTTACAGGTGGCTGATACGGAAAGCGCCGCCGCGACGGGACAGGACGCTCCTGTGACGGTTTGTAAATTAAATATATGCTGACATCGTCGTACCCGCAGTGAGCTCCACCGCGACCCTGCTTGTGGAAAGGTTACCATAGGGGCAACGGTACCTCGCGCATTAAAATAAAACGATATGGCGGTTTGATTTTACATTTTACTTTACTCATCGGCGGAGTACGGAGTACTGACTGATTAGTGGTGTCCTGGCCGATCGGTGGCGCTCTGATTCGGGGACGTACTGACTGATCCGCAGCGTACGACAAACGCTTCCTACCGTGTTAAACGCTTGCTGCTTTGTGTCGCTGTTAGAGCGACGATTTCACAACTCTTGATTTATTATGGCATCGAATCCTTCCACGCTTCCTATTTCCCCACGATCGCCGATCAACGTGATCCCGGCTGCAGTATCATTTGCACTCGTTGTACTGGGCATTGTCTATCTGAACGGCACGGTCAGCGGCCGACAAGCCACGCTGTGGATCGTAGGTATCCTGCTGGGCGCGACCCTGTATCACAGCGCTTTCGGCTTCACCTCATCCTGGCGGGTCTTTATTTCGGACCGGCGGGGCGCCGGGCTGCGCGCGCAAATGCTGATGCTGGCCCTGGGCTGCTTGCTGTTTTTTCCAGTGCTGGCCAGCGGTACGCTTTGGGGACAAAACGTCAGCGGCTTTGTCAGCCCGGTCGGCACATCCGTGCTGGTAGGCGCCTTTATTTTCGGAATCGGCATGCAATTGGGCGGCGGTTGCGCCTCTGGTACCCTGTATACCGTAGGTGGTGGCAGTACGCGCATGATCATCACACTGATCGGCTTTATTATCGGCTCAGTCATCGGCGCTGCACATCTTCCCTGGTGGGCCAGCCGTCCTTCGTTTGCGCCCTATTCCATTGTCCAGGAATGGGGAGCGCCAGCTGCGCTGATCAGCTGTGTCGTGTTATTCCTGGGTATCGCCCTGTTCACCATTTGGGCTGAAAAGCGTCGGCACGGAACACTGATTTCCTCGGCAGTGAGCGCCGGCAAAACCAGAGGCTGGGGGCGGCTGTTATCCGGACCCTGGCCACTTATCATCGGCTCCGTTCTGCTGGTGCTGCTTAACTTTGCGACGCTGGCACTGGCTGGCCGCCCTTGGGGCGTGACATCGGCATTCGCCTTGTGGGGCTCGAAAATCATGATGGCTGCCGGTTACGATGTCAGTGGCTGGGAGTTTTGGCAAGGCGCAGCCGCCGCGTCCCTCACTGCGCCGGTGCGCAACGATATCACGAGTGTCATGGACATCGGAATCGTCCTGGGTGCACTACTGGCCGCCAGCCTGGCCGGAAAATTCGCTCCCGTCTGGAATATGCCACTACGATCTGTGGTGGCAGCCATCGTGGGCGGCCTGCTGTTGGGCTACGGAGCCCGGCTGACATTCGGTTGCAACATTGGCGCCTATTTCAGCGGCATTCTTTCAGGTAGCCTGCATGGCTGGCTGTGGCTGGTGGCCGCTTTCGTCGGCAACGTCATCGGCACAAAAATGCGCCCGTTTTTCGGTCTCGCGGTAGAGAAAACCGTCAAGACGGGGTGTTAGCGATCAATTTAGTCTTTATGATCTCCAGCGCAAAACTTGACGGAAATTAATGGTGAGTTAGGTATGCAGCGTTAAAATGCCACGTCGTCTTTCTTTAGACAGCGCGCGAAAATAGCTGGCTTCAATACCAGCCTGTGCGGTAACGGCTGCATTCGGCAGCGCCTGATCTGGCAGTTCAGAACAGGCCGTCCAACCAGCTTTTCAAGGCACAAATATGAATCGTATATATTCATTCCTATTGTTATGCTGCATGATACCGCCCATGACTGCATGCGCCCCGGTTACTGGGGCGGGCAATTCTGATCGCGATGTTTCCATTTTGGTCGGACACGAAACAGACCCATATACGCTGGGTGATTCATCAGCAGGCAGCATCAGTGAGGCCGCGCCGGCGTTCACGGCCTTTGGCCGCCAGCCGGCTGCATGGCAAGCCGTCATTGACGGACCCCTGTTAACAATCGAACGATCGTCCACCGATCTTGTCACCCTGGTTGCCGAGCGCACCAACGCCAAGAACGACACCGACTTGATCAGGATTCGCAGCACGGCCCCAGCAAAAAAAGGCAGAACACCCAAGGTGAGTTTAATGATCAGCAAAGCCCCCTGTACAGTTGGACAAAGTGCTTATGAACTGAGAGCCACCATGTTCTATAACGACAGGAAATATACGGGCTGTGCGGCCGCGGCAAACCTTGCTGCAGGCGCGCGATAAATCGCAGTAGTATGTCATCCGTGTTTATTTTCAAGAATACGGCCCGATCATCGCGGCAAACGCGATGCATTAGACGACATTGCAGCGAATGTCATTGAAGCAAATTGCATTGCAGAAAATGCCCAAGCCGGATCTCAACGCCGGCTTTGCTCTGTTGCCCGCCGTTGCCTGGTGATCGCAAACTGGCCGAGCATCATGTGGCTTAGTATCAGGGGCATCCAATACATCGACACGAACACACCTGTGATCGATGTAATCATAGCCCTCGCCATTGCTGCTCGTAAATATTACCGTTCGTCAATATTGCTGAACGTGAACATTATTGCTCGTGAAATTCCACGCGACGGTTTTGCGCACGGCCGGCCTCTGTTGTATTGTCCGCTATCGGCGCGTGCGTTCCCTGTCCTTCGGCCTCGATCCGCTGGGCCTGTACACCGCGCAATATGAGGTACGCCTTCACTGATTCGGCCCGGCGTTTTGATAAAGCGTTGTTAGCCGGCTCATTGCCGGATTGATCAGAAAAACCCGTCAGACGTACCGATTTTCCACTGTTTTTCAGATGTTGCGCATACTGATCCAGTGCCTGGTGAAAGCGGCTATCGACCTGTGCGCTACCCAGGGCAAATCGCACTTGCGGCGCAGTCGCTGCCGCGGCAGCCGAGTCTGGCACGGCGCTGGCATCGGATACCGCAACCTCCGTTTGATCACTGACCTGGATATCCCTGCCCCCTAGAGTCTGAGCCCGGGTCGCAAGCGACTCTTTTTCCTCATTGGACGACACCTGGCCCGTTAATGTGAGGACGTCCTTGTCCAGGCTGACATTGACATTGCGATAGCCGCGAAGCAAGCTGAATAAGCCCGGATAGTCGTCAATCGTCGACGCGCGGACGGCGCTATCTATTGTCAGCTTGTCGTCGATTTCGCTGTGCCCGTCAACGGACTTGGCCGCGCTTACGATCCGATTGCGCTCCGCCTCGTCGGGCACGGCACCCTCGATCCTGAACGTATCGCCATCACGTTCAAGCCGAATCTGCGCAGCAGACGTCGCAGCGGCATGCGCACCGTCAGCGACTGAGTCTGTTGCAGTAGCGCTCGGATCCGGCGCATCGCCCGTGACCGTTGCCGCATCAGTCTGCGTTGAGTCGGAGATTGCCGAATCAACCTGTCCGCCATCTTCCGATGTTGTTGTGTCTACCAAAGGCTGCGTGGAGTTCGAAGGCTGCGTATGCGTATCGACATCACCAGTGGCCTCCGCCCTGTCGTCCTGTGTACCCTGCTGAGTTTCACTCTGAGGGTCGCCTTGGGTATCGCTCTGGACGTCGCTCTGGGTGTCGCTCTGGGTGTCGCTCTGGGTATCGCTCTGGGTATCGCTCTGGGCTTCACTCTGGGCTTCACTCTGGGCTTCACTCTGGGCTTCACTCTGGGTATCGCTCTGGGTATCGCTCTGGGCTTCACTCTGGGTGTCAACCTGAGTGTCAGCCTCTTTCTCTGCTGCGTCACTACCGGCTGACTGACCTTGCGCCGAGTTTGTGCTCGCCGCAAAGTTTGGTGTATTGCCCGAAGCGCCGCTGTCGTCTGCAGAGGCCGGCTGTTCGGCGGGTTCTGCCGCCGCAGGCGTGGTGCTAGTGTCTTCCGATATTGCTGGCTCTTGCTGTTGTTCTCCTGCGCCATTGTCTGCACCGTCAGCCTCTATGGTACTGGCCGAGGTGTCTGTCGTTTCCTCTTCTGCTGACGAGCTAGCATCAGGGCTCATGCCACCGGCATTCGGCGCGTCTCCACCTGTGCCGGCGCTACTGGCGGCTGACTCAGGCTCCATACTGTCGCTGGCCTGACCATAAGTTGGCGCTTCTGTCGCTGTTTCTGCCCCGGGATTCGGCCGAGCCTCTTGCGCTTCAGTCGCGGCCTTTTCTACTGAGTCTGTCGCATCCTGCTCGTCTGGCGACTGCGCTGTAGTAGCTTGTCCATCGGACGTAGCAACACTGTCCGAGCTCCCTGTGGTAGCCGGAGCAACGGCGGTGCTAGCGCTTTCACCCTGAGCGCTAGCACCCTGAGTAGCTTCACCCTGAGTAGCTTCACCCTGAGTAGCTTCACCCTGAGTAGCTTCACCCTGAGCACTTTCACCCTGAGCACTTTCACCCTGAGCACTTTCACCCTGAGTACTTTCACCCTCAGTCAGTTCACTCGGTGCACTATCATTCTGAGCGCTATCGGCTTGTGTCTGCTCGGCGCTGTCCGACGAATCCGGAGTTTCCGCTGATGGATCAGAGGCAGGGGCCGGGAAATCCGTGGCGGGCTCGGCCGGAGCATCCGAATCCGCAGCAGCGCCGGCACTTGTTTCTGCGGCGGTCGATGCCGCAGACCCCGCCGGTTCGTTCGATGGCTCATCGGTGGCAGGCGTCTCGGTTGCGGACTGTTGCTGATCAGCCGGTTTGGCGTTGTCGGTCTGTTCGATTTCCGATTGCGTGCAGCTCTTTATCCAGGCGGCGCCGGCAAGAACCACCGCAAGCGTCAACACCCATTTGAACCAACCGTTTGTTGTTTTATCATTTGTCATTGGCCCCCGTGCCACACCCGACTCTTTTCCTGATGACGGGGACGTGGCGCCGGCATCGCCAGCGGCCAGCGCTTCCGCTCCGAATAGCTCTTGCAGGTCGTTGGCGCCCAGCGCTGCGAGGGCTGGCGCATCCAGTTGGGGCGCGACGTGAGGTGCCTGGGTGGCAAGCAATGTCGGCAGGTCCGGCGCTGGAGCAATTTCGGTTGTGATATTGTTTTTAAGATAGGAAAGCACGAACGGCACAACAATAGACAACAGCGATACCACCATCGGACGATCTAGCCCGGTGGCCACTTCCAGGTGCGCGCTCACCGCTTCCTGTTGTGCGCCCAGAATGGTTGCCTGTTCGCGCTCACCCAGCGTAACGATCTGCGAAAACTGATCGTTGGTCAGAACCGTTGGTGACAGCGCACTGGAAGTCAGGCTCGCCTGCGTCTGGCTGTCGTTGATGCGATCCGTTAGTGTCTGCGCACCCTCGGGCTTGGCTGCCTGCCGTGCCATCGCGCCAATGACCAGCGCAACCGCCTTATCATAAGCGGTCGTCGCCTGCGGGCGGGAAATATCCAGATAGCCGGAAACCTGAGCAATCAGGCTTTCACGAATCGGGCCATTAAAGAACTGACTGAAATCGACACTCATGGAATCCTCATACCGTTGCTGGAGCTGAACGAAACCCTACCCGGGCGCTTGCGGTTCCATAGTATCACTTAATCAGCGTCGATTAAGCCGCCCGACTCGCTGCGGCAGGACAGCAGTATCATGCCCGGGAGGCTGCCGCCTTTTGATGATGATAGCGCAGCGTTCCGGCATGGATCACGCGATCGCCCGATACGATCTGATCGGGCGGCAGTGTGGGCTGGTCAATAATGCGTGCATAAATCGGATCGAAATCAATTTGTGCCAGTTCGAACAAGTCTTCCAGTTCATTGATGACAAAATAGCTCTTCTGCAAATCATCGATACGATAGTCAGTGCGCATGACGCGTTCCAGATCAAAACCGATACGATTGGGCGAATCGTCTTCAAGGCAATACTGAGTTTCGGTAAACGACGAGCTGATGCCGGCACCGTAAATGCGCACCCCATCGCTTTGTTGTACCAGTCCGAACTCAATGGTATACCAATACAAACGTGAAATAAACGGGAGAATACCCAGTTCAAGTGCTCTGAGGCCGCCTCGCCCATAGGCCTGCATAAAATCGGCGATCGCCGGATTCATCAGCATGGGGGCGTGCCCGAAAACATCGTGAAAAATATCGGGTTCCTGCAAGTAATCCAACTTATTTTTTGAGCGAATGAATTGACCCGCCGGAAAGCGACGGTTCGCAATGTGAGTGAAGAACACATCGTCAGGAACCAGACCCGGTACGGCCACAATCTGCCAGCCCGTGTGCTGCATCAGTGTATCGTTCACGCGTCGAAAATCGGGAATACGGTCAGCGGTAATGGGCATTTTCTGGATGCAGGCCAGGTACTGATCACAAACTCGCCCAGGCAGCAACTTGCTCTGTCTTTCATAAAGCGTTTTCCAGACCGCGTGTTCCTCTGGCGTATAGGCTTCCCAATTCTGATCAATAGTCCAATCGGCCGACGGCGCCGTTGCCCCGGCGGCGGCGCCGTGTTTATCGGCAGACTTCTGTTCAAGCGGCTCCATTAAAGTCTCCATTTCGGAATATGATGCAGAAACAATATCACGCCGAAAAATGATGAGTGACTTCATGCTCTATTTGACAAAACAACGCAATAATTCTCGATTCTCACGGGTTTCTATAGAATATTTTTTGATTTCCGTTTCGAAACCGCCCTCACCGTAAAAACAAATGCCAATGGGCAACGTCCTAAATCTGAAAAAAATGCAGACTATCTACCAACATCAGCAGGCAAATGTCACAGACGTGTGGATCAAATCAGGCCAAATGGTGCCGATGCAAACTTAATTAAAACGCAATGCAAGGGATGGCATGCAGGGCCAAGCGAGCGCCTTCACCACAAGAACGAACACAACAACCCAACAACGACAACGACGAGAACGACTTGCCTGAAGTCAGCATAAACAAGGCAAAAGACAGCTCAATGACGTTGCAAAAGACACATCAACGAGCAGGCAAGATATCTGCGATTGGCCTGCCAAGAATGGTGCCGCCCCGGACTTTGCAACGCATCATTCGCCTTGAAACTTACAACGCATCAATCGCTTGGGCCAGCTTGATGTCTTTTTCAGTCAGACCGTCGGCGTCGTGCGTGGTCAGGCGAATATCCACCTTGTTGTATACATTGCTCCATTCGGGATGATGGTCTGCTTTTTCAGCCAGTAATGCCACTTTCGTCATAAAGCTGAAAGCCTGCACAAATGAGTCGAAGTCAAATTGCCGGCGTAGCGCTTTGCCGTCTTCGTCCAGCCCCCAGCCATCGAGCGAAGCCAGTGCGATGCCGATATCTGCGTCATTCAACGGTGTCATGACAAACTCCTTTTGCCATCTGCATCCAGATGGCCTGATTGGTGATAAGCTGACTTCATAGTAATGCAAAGCGCCGGGTGTCACAAGACGCCGGTTCTGCCGGCCGGTTTTCTGGCCGCGGGTACACGCTGGGTTGTCGTTGACGTCAGAACTAACGTTATCATTCCTGTTAGTGAGATTATCAAAGAAAGGACAGATCATGGATGAACAGGTCTTGGGGGCCATGCAAAAATGGCCCAATGTGCCGGCAGTATATGGCTGGCTCTCCCTGAGCGCCCAAGGCGACTGGTTGCTGCATAGCGATGGTGGTGCCCGTACGGGCCAGGCCGGCGAAAAAATTGCAAATGAACAGATTCGGCATTTCATGAACCGCAACTATGCGGCAACGGCCGGCGGAGAGTGGTTTTTCCAGAATGGTCCGCAACGTGTGTTTGTCGATCTAGCCTGCGCGCCCTATATTGTTCGCCTCGCCGACAACGCCCTGCACCTGATCACCCATAACGAGCTGCCCGTCACCGACATCAGCCAGTGGCTCCTGGACGAACAGGGCCGACTGTATATGCGAACCGAACATGGCGCGGCGATGCTGGCCGGACGAGACATGGGTCCGCTTACCTCCCGCCTGCAAGTCATGTCAGAGACGGCCGGCGCCGAGGCTGCAGGAATACCACTGGAACAACATCATCTGGAGGCCTTGCAAGACGGCGGCACCTTGCAGGTCTCACTGGACGGTGCGATCCAATTTTCAGCACCCATGCAAAAGCTGGATAGCCGGCATATTGCCGGCACACTGGGCTTTGTGCGCGAGCCGACAGCCGCCTGACGCTTTTTGCCAATAGCCAGGCATTATTGTTTACACTATGTCTGAATCCATCGCACCAGAAAAAACACCATGACGTTACCCAGCGCTTTGCAGTATTTTCCCGCTCCCACGACACAGGCTTTTTGCAGCCAGTGCGGCAATCCGCTAACGCGTCTGATCCCGCCGGATGACAACCGCAAGCGCGATGTCTGCAACCATTGCGGAGCGGTGCATTATCGCAATCCGCTGATCGTGGTGGGCACCGTGCCTATCTGGAACGACGAGGTTTTGCTGTGCCGCCGCGCCATCGAACCTCGCTACGACACCTGGACCCTGCCTGCCGGCTTTATGGAATTGTCCGAGACGACCAGCCAGGGTGCCCTGCGCGAAACCGATGAGGAAGCGGGTGCAGATATTGTCCTGGGCAACCTGTTTACCGTGCTGGATGTGCCCCGTGTTAACCAGGTGCATATGTACTTTCTTGCCACTGTCACCAGTGAACGTCTGGACCCCGGGCCCGAATCGCTGGAAGCCAGATTTTTCAAGCTGGATGAGATTCCCTGGGACGAACTGTCATTTCGTACGGTTTCTCATACCCTTAAGGCCTATTTGCGAGACAGGGCCAGCGGCGTATTCTCGACCCATTATCACAGCATCGAATAATCTGTCCCGTCCAGGGTATCGACATCATGATCACATTGCCCTGCCTTGATAACGGCGTGCCGTTTCCCGCGGCCAGCCAGGCACTGAAAGAACCGGATGGCCTGCTGGCATTCGGCGGCGATTTGTCCGCCTGCCGACTGCTGCAAGCCTACAGGCTGGGCATTTTCCCCTGGTATTCAGCCGATCAGCCTTTGCTATGGTGGTCTCCCTCGTTGCGCATGGTGCTGCGCTGCGACAACCTGAAAATTTCACAAAGCCTGGGCAAACTGCTTAAGCGTGTGGCCCGTCATGAATACCAGCCCGACAGTCCTCTGAAAGTGACCACCAACACCTGTTTTGAGACGGTGATGCGCGCGTGCGCGGCACCGCGCGACACGCACGCCGGCACATGGATTACCAGCGAAATGATTGCTGCCTACACCCAGCTTCACCGCCAGGGTTACGCTCATTCCATTGAAACTTGGGTGGACGGGCGTCTGGCCGGCGGACTATACGGCGTCTGTATCGGGCGCATGTTTTATGGCGAATCCATGTTCTCGTACCGCAGCAACGCGTCAAAAATCGCCCTGGCCTGGCTGGTTCGCTTTCTTAAGGCAAATCAAGTGCCCTGGATTGACTGCCAGCAGGATACGCCGCATCTGGCCAGTATGGGCGCGCAATCCCTGCCCCGGGCTGCGTTTTTGCGCCATGTCTCCGAGGCGGTCAGCCAACCGGGCTTTAACTGGCCCGCCGGCCAATTGCTGGCAGACGGAACTATCGTTGCCCCGGTGTGACCCCAGGCGTTTTTCAGGTATAGTTGGCGACAAACGCCCCAACAGCCGGTGACCTGCCATGAGCGATATCCACGATCCATCATTCAACGTCCTGCAGTTTTATCTGACCGCCCCCTATTCCTGCAGCTATCTGGACGGAAAGATGGCGCGCTCGCAGGTGGTTGTGCCTGGTCACCTGATTCGCCCGCCGGTTTATGCGCAATTATTGCGCAATGGCTTTCGACGCAGCGGTCTTTTTACCTACCGCCCACGCTGCGATCAATGCCGGGCTTGCATTTCGGTCAGGATCAATTGTGCCCGGTTCGAGCCCAGTCGCACGCAACGACGCATCCTGAAACGCCATAGCAGTTTGCACGCCCGGATTCGCGCGCTCGAATGGGATGAAAGCCACTTCGCGCTGTATAAAAAATACCAAGCGTCGCGTCACGCGGGTGGCGGCATGGACGACGACAGCTCGGAGCAGTACGAGGAATTTCTGCTGACCAGCCGGATCGACTCGCAACTGGTGGAGTTCCACGACGAAGACGGTGTACTGCGGATGGTGTCCATCATTGACGTCACCGATGACGGGTTATCCTCCGTATACACGTTTTACGATCCCGATTATGCTGGCAGCCTGGGAACGTATGGCATTTTATGGCAGATCCGCCATTGCAATGACCGCGGCCTGCCTTGGCTGTATCTGGGTTATTGGATCGCGCAAAGCCGTAAAATGGCGTACAAAATCAATTTCCGCCCTATCGAACTTTATATTAACCATCGATGGATTGACAGTGAAAGCATCAACCTGTCCGACCCATCTTCTTTCTGATCCGCCATGTCACTTGCCTATCGCCTCTATCCGCTGATCCGCCCGATCCTGTTTTCCATGGATCCAGAACGGGCGCACGAACGTACCCTGGAGGGCTTAAACAGACTGCATCAATGGGGGTTGCTGAAAAAAGTGCTGGACGCAAAGCCCAGCGCGCCTGTGCGCCTGCTGGGACTTCAGTTGCCCAATCCGGTGGGCCTTGCTGCCGGCCTGGACAAGAATGGCGCCTATATTGATGCGCTGGGCCACATGGGTTTTGGTTTCATCGAAGTGGGCACCGTAACGCCCAAAGCGCAGCCCGGCAATCCCAAACCGCGCATGTTTCGGCTGCCCGAGGCCAATGCGCTGATCAACCGCCTTGGATTCAACAACAAGGGGCTGGATGCATTTCTGGCTAATGTGGCCGGCAGCGAATGGAAGAAGCGCGGCGGCATTCTCGGCCTGAATATCGGAAAGAATGCCGCCACACCCATTGAACAGGCCGCCAACGATTATCTATTGGGGCTTGCCGCCGTCTACCCGCACGCTGATTACGTCACAGTTAACATTTCTTCGCCCAACACCCAAAATTTACGCGCCCTGCAACAGGTAGACGAGCTGACCGGATTGCTGACGGCGCTGCGCGACAAGCGCAAGGAGCTGGCCGATAAACACGGGCGGGCCGTGCCGGTTGTGGTAAAAATCGCCCCCGATCTGGACGCCAACCAGATTGCCACGATTGCCGGCTTGTTGCCGCAATACGAAATTGATGGCGTGATTGCGACCAATACCACGCTGTCTCGCAAGGGCGTGAACGGGATATCGCATGCCAAGGAAAAAGGCGGCTTATCCGGCATGCCGGTCCATGAAGCGTCACTCAAGGTTATTCGCGGCTTGCGTCGAGATTTGAGCCCAGAATATCCGATCATCGGAGTTGGCGGCATTATGGAAGGCGCGCAAGCCGCCGAGAAAATCCAGGCAGGCGCCAATGCCATCCAGCTCTATACGGGTCTGATTTACCGGGGACCTGTACTGGTCGACGAATGTGTCAGGGCGATTACGCAAATCAGCCCGACTTCCACCAACGCATGACGGTGGCAGGCAGGGGCGCCCGACATTTGCGCGTTAACCTTCCGCGTATTAACGTGATCATCCACGTACTAACGGGACCATCCGCGCTAACCTGGCCACCTGCGCTCTGACGTGACCATCAGCTCAAAAACGTGACCATCCGCACACTGTCGATCAACGCAAAAAAATAGCCCTTCAAAACGAAAGGGCTATTTTTGTTTGCCCCGGACACCACCGAAGTGGGCCCCGGGATTGGCGCGGATCAGGCCTGACGACGGGCAGTTGAGCGGCTTGCTGTGGCAGCGGCTTTGGTCGCAGATTCTGTTGCCTTGATGGTTGCATTGGTTGCAGCAGAGATATTGGACTCGGCAACTTCAGCAGCCTGCTTGGCAGCCTTATTCATGGAATCATACGCAGTAGAGGCCGTTGCCAGCGAAGACTTCATGAGGGCGAAGGCGCTTTCTGAACCGGTAGGCGCATTTTTGGCCAGTTGGTCAATGGATTCAGAGAACTGCTGCTGACCTTCGGCAACTTGCGCTTCGGTCAATTTGATCAGTTCGTTGTTAACGCCGGAAAAGATGTCATAGACATGCTTGGAGTATGCGATGGCTTTTTCGGAATTGGGCTGGGCCAGAGAAGACACGTAAGCGGCGGCTTCCTGTGGATCTTTCAGTCCGGCCACTTGTTGGGATTGTTCGGCAACCTCGCCCAATGTCGCTTTAATGACTTTCAGGTTCAGGTCAACCAGCTTTTCAAAACCATTGAATAGAGAACCCTGAAACGCAACGGCGGCGTTCAGTGCAGATTTTTGACGGTTGATCAGTTGTTGTGGGATGGCGCTCATGATTGATATATCCTCGGTAGACAAATACAGTGTTAAGTTACGCAGAAACCCGTGACGTATGGCAACGGGCAACTGCCGAAAAACAGCTTGCTGCGTTGGCGGCAATGTCTTTTCACTCGCGGGGTTGTCATCCATCTTTTTATTGCATTGCACCAATTAAATTATACACGTCGTTTTCAGTGCGTCAAGTTATTTTTGTGCATCGCAACAAAAACAAAGCCCTTTGCTGTGCGAACGCGATAATTTATTGAATAATATAGGGGTTTGATGACTGCGCCATGACATAAACATGGCGCCTGGCGGACCAGCCACAAGCGCTGAAAGCGCTGACCCTGCCTTATTCGTAGCCCAACGCGGCAGAAATTTTTGCTGCAGTGCTCACCAGCATTTCCACCCATTCCTCCTGCAGGCGCTCTGCGGGTGCGGAAATGGACAGGCCGGCCACCAGCTTGCCCGAATCGTCGTAGATACCGGCAGAGATGCAGCGCACGCCCAGCTCAAGCTCTTCATTATCCCGTGCGTAGCCATGACGCCGGACAAAGCTCAAGTCTCGCTCAAGGCGGTCCAGGTCGGTCAGGCTATTGCGGGTATTGCCCGACAGGCCCGTGCGCATTGCATAGGCGCGAACATAACGGGCATCGGACGAGGCCAGAAAAAGTTTGCCGACAGAAGTCAGATGTAAGGGGGCTCGCCCACCAATGGCGCGCACCACCTGCATTCCTGAGCGCTCGCTCCAGGCACGGTCAATATAGACGATATCGTCGCCCTGCTGGATGGACAGGTTAACAGTCTGGCCGGTCAGATGGTGCAGGGTCTGCAAATGAACGTGCGCAACATCGCGCACATTGAGCCGGTCCTTGACCAGCGCCCCCAGCTCCAGGAGCCGAATACCCAATTGATACATGCCATTGTTGACGCGCTCGACATAGCGCCCTACTGCCAGATCGTTCAAAATACGATGAGCGGTTGACGCATGCAGCGCCGTGAGCGCCGCGATGTCCTTCAACGACACCGGATGTGGCTGGTCCGCCAGAACATCCAGCACTTTCATTGTACGTTCCAATACCTGGATACTGATGCCTGAAGCGACATCGGGCCTGTCGGAATCGGATACCGCTTGCGTGGTTAAAAGCCGGTTTGCCATAATGATAAGTGGTCAGAATATTGCAGTGCAATAAATTCTATATCATATTGTGAAAAATAGGAACCCGACAATGTCCTATTTATGCCAAAACATGACAAACTCGTGCTTTATGCGGGTTTATCCGGATGAAAACGGCCGCCTACGCGCAGTATTTCACCCTTCAGATAATCAAAGGCGACGCTGGCGGCGGGCTCTTCGCCTTTGACTCCCAGATCAATATAGGCGCCTGCGCCCTGCCCCATGGTGGGCAGGCTGAACGTGCTGATACCGGACCAGTGCGTTTCGATATGCTCCAGCGCTGGCGTGATCCGGGATTCGGGAACGCCATAAGCCAGTATATTGTGAGATACGAGCTGAGACAGGTTCTGGTAATCGGCATACCGGTTGTCCAGCGTCCATTCGACCATGGGCCACGCCATTTCGGGAAATCCCGGAACAAACGTATGGTCCTGAATGAAAAACCCTGGTATGCGGTTATAGGGATTGGGCACAATTTGGGCCCCGACAGGAAATACGCCCATTGCCAGGCGGCGCTGGTTCTCCGGTGAGCCTGGGTCATGGGTGCCCCGACCTTCCAGCGCCAGTTGCGCAAAGCGTTCCGTGATGAGTTTTTCGGCTTCCGGGTGCAGCGCCAGCGGCACGCCCAGCGCCTGAGCGACCGCCGTACGGGTTTTGTCGTCGGGGGTAGCGCCAATGCCACCACTGGAAAAAACAATATCGCCGGAGGCGAAACTACGCTTATAGGCTGCGATCAACGTTTCCAGATCATCAGGAAGAAATTCGGCGCGCGATAACTGCATCCCACGCGCTGCAAGCAGCGAAATGATTTTGGACAAATGCTTGTCCTGGCGACGGCCGGACAGGATCTCGTCTCCCACAATTATCAAACTTATTTTACGTGCTGCCTTATCGTTCATAGTACTCATCCTGTTGTTGACCCGTCTGCGGATGACGCTATTCTAACGCTAAAGGTTGGACTGTGCTGGCAATCGCAGCGGGGCATTCCCACGCAGTTGCCAGAGCGCAAACAGCCCGTGATGAGCATAAACCAGCGAGGTGAACACGGGCAGTAAAATCCAGGTCAGCGGAATCAGATTGATCATCGCGCAGATCGTGCCGATCAGCCATCCGCCGCTACGCTGGCGGCCAATGACTAGCGCCCGCTCCTGTTGCGTTGCATGTTCAACCAGCGCGTCAAAGCGCAACATATGGGTAAACGCGTATGCCCACCAGAAAACGTGCAGCACAATGGCAACCGGCGGTATCAGCCAAAACGGCAGGGTCAACACCCAGCCCACAATAAATACTGCCATTACCTTGGTCGAATTTATCATGCTTGAAATAAATACCTGACTGCCACGACGCTGCAGTTCCGGGTAATCGGTGCGGGCCACATGACCGACGACCATGGGCATGACCAGAACGGCAGCAATCAGCAGACCGATGCTGCTGCCAACGGTGACCATAATGACAAACATCGCAATATGAACCAGATAAACCGTCACGGAAAATAATCCAACAGCAGCGATCCAGCTTTCCATCTCGGTCATGAACGTCGATTGCGTGATGAATACATCCAGCCAGTCGGACAAGGGTTCCCACAAAAATCGGGCAAAGAACAGCATGGCGATCAGGGCGGCGGCAAAAGGCAGCAGCAGTGCCAGTAACATACGCGGCTGCATCTGGGAGACTATCGCCCGACCGAAAGCCCGGCCAACGCCCTCGTACGGTGACGGAATACTGTCTGATTGCTGCCCGAATGGTGTACTATTTTGCATGACTTGCCTTTTGCGCTACGGCGTAAATGGTTTCAGATCCAACCGCGACCTATTTGCAGATTCATTATGTTCGTACAAAACCCCGGCCAGCATGTGCCCCAGTTGCTTCAGGCGCTGGACAATCCCAACACCTGGCTTGTTGCGTGCTATTGCGCTGCCTGGTGCGATACTTGCGGCGATTATCGCGGCGCGTTCCAGGCCTTGAGTGAACGCTACCCGCAGCACCTGTTCCTATGGGTTGACGTTGAAGACCATCCTGAATTGCTGGATGATCTTGATGTAGAGAATTTTCCCACCCTACTTATCCAGACTGGCGGGCAAACCCGATTTTTCGGCACGATGCTTCCCTACATCAGTCATCTGGAACGCATGCTGCAAGCCGTGCAAGAAGAACCCGACAGCAGCGCCCCTGGGCCGACCGACCTGCGTGTGCTACTGGCCGCTTTGGTCTGAGACCTCATTGCCTCAGCGCCGGTTCCATCCACATGGGCAACAAACCAGGCTTTTAGCTCCATGCATGGCCTTTCGCTGGACGATACCGCCAGCAACTTGCGAACCATGATCTGATCGGGCATGTGGGAGTGGCAGGCCGCAGTTTCAAGAGGCTGAACGCGGCCGAACCGTTAGTTTTCCGTATTGGGACGACCACCCAGCAAGACCGCCAGCATGGGTTTGGGCCCGTGCCCGTCAGAGCGGTGGGTAGACGCGGGCTCGGGCTCTGCCTTGCGCTTGGCCGGCTCGTAGGGGCGGAAGAAAAAATCGTCTATCGGCGTCGCCCGGGTGGCGGGGAAAGTTTTCTTGTATCGTTCAGGTTTGCCGGTGGCGGTACGGGCAGGATGATGTCCGCGCGCCGTAAAAATGCTTGGGATGGACAAAACGCCGCGTGGTACCGGCGTTTTGATGAGCTTTTCGATATCCTCGAGCAGACGCTCTTCCGTTTGCGTATAAAAGGCGATGGCCTCGCCCTTTGCGCCGGCCCTGCCCGTTCTGCCGATACGATGCACGTAGTCTTCGGCGTTATAGGGCAAATCCATATTAATCACGCAGGGCAATCCAGCCACGTCAAGCCCGCGGGCGGCAACGTCGGTTGCCACCAGGACAGCGATGTCGCCGGACTTGAATCCTTCAAGCGCCTTGATGCGCTCGGCCTGCGAACGGTCACCATGAATGGATTCGGCGTTGATGCCCTCACTGACCAGTTCCCTGGCCACCCGGCTGGCACCGATCTTGGTGTTGACAAAAACAATGACCTGGCTCAGATTACGCGACTTCAATGTATACAGTACGGCTGCTTTCTTTTCATTGGGCGCTACCGGATAAGCGATCTGGGTAACCGTTTCGGCCGTGGCATTGCTTGGCGCCACGTTGATTTCCACCGGATTGTTCAAAAAGCTGCGCGCCAGCTTGCGAATATCATTGCTGAATGTTGCCGAAAACAGCAGGCTTTGCCGGGGTTTGGGCAACAGCCGGACGATCCGCTCCAGATCGGGCAGAAATCCCATATCGAGCATACGATCGGCTTCATCAAGCACCAGCACACTGACCTGGCTCAGATTGACATTTTTCTGCTCAATGTGATCCAGCAACCGCCCCGGTGTGGCGATCAGCAACTCGCAGCCCTTGCGCAACTGGTCGCGCTGGGCGTTCATGTCCACTCCGCCAAAAACAACAGCCACGCGCAATGGAGAACTGTGGCTGTAGCGTTTTACACTCTCGGCAACCTGATCGGCCAGTTCCCGCGTGGGGGCCAGGATCAGCGCACGTACCGGGTGGCGGGCAGGCGACATACTGCTATTGGACATGGGCATCAGTCGGTGCAACAGCGGCAGCGTAAAGGCCGCTGTCTTGCCGGTGCCCGTCTGGGCAGCGCCCATGATATCGCGACCATCCATGATAAGCGGCATCGCCTGTTCCTGGATGGGCGTGGGCTTGGTATAGCCGCTGGCCATCACCGCCTTCAGCAGGTCGGGATGCAGGCCAACCTCGGTAAAAGATTCGAAGGCAGGCGTTTTGCCGGAAGTAGTCGTATTGGCGTCGGTCATTAAGTGTATGTGAAGGGAACTGAAAATTGCGGCAGGCCGCGAAAACGTCATTTTACTCTACTCGTGTGCCCATCTACGCCCATTGGCTCGTCAAGTGGGGAGAAAGCCTCAGAAAAACCAGCGTAAAAACCACAGAACGACCATTCCCACCGCGATCATGAAAAGTATATTGCGCACCCGCAAAAAAGCCAGCGCGGCTACCACGGCGGCAAAAAACTCGGCACCCACCTGGGGCCATTGCCCTGTTGCCCATGGCAACAGGCTGGGGACAATAATGGCGGTCAAGGCCGCCACCGGCGCATAGCGCAAGCCGCGGCTGACGGTCTTGCTCAAAGGGAAATACTGGCCCAGCATGAGATAGCCGGCCCGCGTCAGCAAGCTGCCGATACCCAGTAGCACAATGACAAGTGCAATGTACGTGTCGCTCATGCGCGCACGCTCCGGGTCATGGCCTTTTCCGACAGCATGCCGGCAGCAATGCCGGCCACAATGGCAATAAATAAGCCCATGCGCAGCGGCAGCGCCTGGCCCAGCCAGGCCACCACGCCCGCGACCGCTACCGTAACCAGCATGGGACGGCCCTTGATCAGCGGGATAACCACCGCCATCAGCGTCAGCACACCAGCAAACTCCAGCGACCACTCGCGCGGCACGCGATCACCGATCAATACACCAGCCAGGGTGCTTAACTGCCAGGCCATAGCAATCGCGGTTCCCATGGACAGGTAGGTCCATACATAAACGGTGCGCCGCTTCTGGCGAACATGACGAAACAGGCTGACAAAGACGACATAGTTGATATCCGTCAGCAGATACCCAAGCACCAGTCGCTTGAAATGGGAATAACGCTCGAAAAAGGGATAAAGCGTAGCACCAAATATGACAAACCGGATATTGACAATAAATCCGGCCAGAAACACCATCCATACCGGCGCGCCTGCCGCCATCAGGGGCAGTGCCGTAAGCTGGGCCGAGCCGGCATATACCCACAATGACATGATCATGGACTGCCAAAAGGACAAACCATAATTGACCATGGCCACGCCGGACACAAACCCCCAGGCGGACAACGCCAGCAGGTGAGGCGCCACCGCCCGCATCCCCAATTGGGCGGCCTGTCGACGCGCCAGGCGGTGCGCCTGGCTGGCAGCAGGCAAAACCCGCGCCAAAACGATAAACGGGGAAAACAAAATAGATCCTTGTGCTGTACAATACACTGGGTAGCGGCGCATGAACGCAGGGCAAGATCATCCCATTGCGCCTGCCCCAAGGCAGAAATATAATACGTTAGCACGTAACCGGCCAGACCAAGTGACGCTGTACGGCAACACTTCGGCCGTTTCGCACCAAACCCGCGCGTTATTCGCACAATGCACAACGCGCGCAACATGTCTTTCCGCTTTTTTAGGAAGTAACTGATGTCTGCACAAGTACAACCGGCGCCCGTCGAGGTGTCCGCCAGCGATTTGCCTGTCTATTGTCCTGGCCCGAACGCGCCCACCTGGAGTTTGCATCCACGCGTGTTTCTTGAGGTCAGCAAGACCGGCTCGGCAACCTGCCCCTATTGCGGCACCGTATACCGGCTCAAAGAAGGCGAGAAAGTGCATGGGCACTAAAAGCACGGCTGCCCCCAAGCGCGCAGTGTTCGCCAGCCCCGACGAAGTCGAACAGGCCTTCTATGAAGCGTTGCGCCTGGGGGATGTCATGCGCGTCATGAACACCTGGGCCGACGACGAAGAAACCGTCTGCATTCACCCGGGCGGTGAGCGCCTGACCGGCACTAGTGCCATCCAGGCCTCCTGGCAGGAGCTTCTCAATAGCGGCCCGGTCCACATTTATGCCCACCACCCCGTTGTGATTACCTATGGCATGACCGTCATACATATCCTGATTGAGGAAGTGCAGGCCAATACCCCACGCGGCAATCGTGAACTGCTGTTCTATGCAACCAATGTTTACCACAAGGGCCGCACCGGCTGGCATCTGGTTCATCATCACGCGGCGCCCGCCCCATCGGATATTCTGCTTTCGGAAATGCACGATATCCCAAATTTGCTGCATTAATCCCGGTTGTTGGCCCGCCCGACGATCGCCTGCAAGCCCTGCCTCTGTGCGTTGGACTATGCAAGAATCGTGGCCCCTACGCCACCCCTGACGCAACCAGCCGACATTTATCCTGAACCTGACAAAACCGAATCACCGGACTTGCTGTGACTGCCCGACTCATTCTTGACCCATGCCCTTCGCCTGCCTGGCAATGCGAAGGCCATTTGCAGACCATTGCCGCGATGAAATGGGGTCGACGGGTGCCGCAGCAGTTTGTCCGACAGCGGCTGGACACGCCCGATGACGATTTCGTGGACATTGACTGGGCCGGTCAGCAAAGCCATACTCATTGCGAATTTGACGGCCCAGCCCTGGTCATTTTCCACGGACTGGAAGGCAGCAGCCAAAGTCACTATGCGCAGGCGATCGGCGCGCATTTTGTTGAACGTGGCTGGATGGTCGCCGTTGCCCATTTTCGCGGCTGCTCGGGCGAGCCAAACCGGCTGGCCCGCTCTTATTTTTCCGGCGACTCGCAAGATGTGGGATTTATCCTGGAGCAGGTTCGCAGCCAGTTGCCACAGGCGCGCTGGCATGCGGCGGGCGTATCTCTGGGGGGCAACGCCCTGCTCAAGTACATCGGAGAACAAGGCCGACAACTGTCATGGCTCAATGGCGTGGCGGGCATCTCGGTACCCGTAGATCTGGTTGCCACCGGCATGCAGTTGCAAACCAGCCTGGTCGGGCGCTATTTATATACCCCGCACTTTCTGGCTTCGATGCGCCATAAACTGCGGCAGAAAGCCGGTGCCTTCCCGGGAGCGGTCAACTGGCGCAAAGCGTTGCAGGCACGCACCCTGTTGCAGTTTGACGATGCCTATACTGGTCCGGTGCATGGATTTCGCAGTGGACTGGATTACTGGGCGCGCTGTTCAAGCAAATATTTTCTGCAAGCCATACAGGTACCCACCTTGCTACTGATTGCGCGCAACGATCCCTTTATTCCCGAAGCCAGTCTGCCGGGCCCCGATCAGGCCAGTGATCATGTTGTGCTGCATTATCCGTACACCGGTGGACATGCCGGCTTTGCCAGCGGCGCCGGGCGTGGCGAACTGACCTGGCTGCCGCGTCGGCTCGAGCGGTTTTTCACGCTGAACCAATAACTTCACACCACCTTTAGTTGCTGCTGCGCAAGACGCATTTCGCGCATCTGCCTGCCGGTTTTCTGGCGCCCCTTGGCAGACAGGCGCATCATCGTCGCCAAGGCGAATAACAGACCAAAGGCCTCCACCATCGCTGCCGGGATCCACATGGTCAGCCCGCCGATGCTCTGATCAGTCACTGCCGACATGGGCAACGCGCGTCCGCAAAGATCGAACAGCGGATAAATGTCTGTCGTGGTAAACGTAATGACGGCCCCCACGATCATTTGCGGCAACATCGTAATAATTGGCGAGAGAATACGCGCCCCCGGCGACAGCACGGCTGGCGAGCCCGAGGCAATGGTCCACTGAAAGAAGCGGCCGAGCCTTGTTTTGGCGGTCAAGACAGGCGCAACGTACGGGCGACGATCCAGAATCAGGTTCCAGTACATAAATCCACTGAACACAACAGACCAGTTCATGAGCCGATACAGGCGCCAGTCGAGCATGGAATAAAACTGAATGGTTGGCAGCAGCCAGAACAGCACCAGGAAAACAAACAGGACCGGCACCAGTATTTTGTTGGTGAGCAGCCCGGTAATGAATCTTCCCGAAAAACTGCGACGATAGTCGCGCAGCCAGACACGGGCACGCATGGGAAGACCGGCGCGCATCACCTGTCCGGGATACGCTCCCATAATAAGCAACGGTCCCAGATGGTGCAGCACCAGATGCTGGATGCGGTGAACGAAAAACATGCGTTCGGCGTAATAATCAACGTGGGTGTGCAGCGACAGATACAGAATCACGAAGCCGGTCCAGAACAGGAGCTTGCGCGCCAGCGTGACGCGATGCACTCGCGTGCCGCGCACAAACAGCCAGCCGGCAAGGATAAACAGGGCAATCAGCGTGGGAGAAAACTCCCAGGGCCGAAGCCAGTGCATCAAGTCCAGATCCATTGAATAAAACCTCTTGAAGATATCTGCGCCGTATCACAAACGGCATTAAGGCGACTAGCAGGTCATTTGCTGGCAGATCACGTGCGCCACGACCATGGACAGGGTAAACATGGACACCATGCCGGCAATAAGCAAATTGAGCAGCGCTACGAGCCCTGGCGGCACCCCTGAAGGTTTGCGCCTTACCTGATTAACATTATAAAGCGCATCAAATTTTTCATCCGAAGTCAGGCAGTAAAACGCCGATTCGATAAAGCCTGCCCAAAGCGGAACGAACAGGAAGAAAAACGGTATGGAATCCCACCAGACAGCCTGGGTGAACGACAAGGCCAGCATGATCAGACTGTACAAGGTAATGACAGGCGCAATGGGGCGCTTTAGATACCACCCCTGCAGACCCAGCACACCCAAAAAACAGGCAAGCAACCCGGCGACGGCCTTGGAACGAAAATGGTTTGCAGGCCTGGCCCGCCACAACTGATTCAGCATTTCTGATTCAACATTTGAACTATGTCAGGCACTGTGCCAACTTTGGAGGCTATATTGTACGACACACAGGCGCACAGGTGCGTGCGCCAGTTTTTTTCGGGCAAAAGGGTAAAATAGCAGCATGGAAAATATTGATTTCGATATTGCGATCATTGGCGCCGGTCCGGTTGGCCTGGCTTTGGCCCGCGCGCTGGACAGAATGCCCGGTCCGCTGCCGACGGTTGCCCTGTTCCAGGCTGACCACCCGCAGATGCATAATCCTGCCAGCGACACCCGGGTTCTTGCCCTCAATCATGGCAGCCGAGTCTTTTTGGAACAGATGCAAGGCTGGCCCGACCATTTCTCGCCCATCCGCACTGTACATGTTTCCCAGAAAGGTCGCCTGGGACGAACACTCATATCCCATACCGATTTCGATGTTCCGGCGCTGGGCTATGTTGTTCCGTACCGAGCTATTGCCGCCCGGTTGCACGAGCAGGTAAATGAAGGACGCACCACACGCCTTGCCGGAGCGCCCGCCACAGTAACAAGCAGGACAACTGATGGCGCAGCCAGCATCAGCCAGAACGGCAAAACCTATCGCGCTCGTATTGTCGTGCAATGCGATGGCGCCAAACCAGACACCCGACTGCGGGACTACAACCAGCATGCCATTATCACTTCAGCCCGCGCTGAGCTGCCAAGGTCAGACTGGGCATGGGAGCGGTTTACGCGCGAGGGTCCGCTGGCGGTACTGCCGCATCCGGTCTTTACCGATGCGCAGTCTATTGTGTGGTGCACCACGCCGGCGCGCGCCCGCGCGCTGCTGGCTGCAGACGAGGCGACTTTCTCGCGGGCACTGAGCGAGCATTTCGGCGACCGCCTGGGGCCGCTTACCGTTCTGGAATCGCGCCATATTTTTCCGCTGGCGCTTAGCGTAAGCAAAAACACCGTCGACGATCGTATCGTGACTATCGGCAATGCGGCTCAGGCTCTGCATCCGGTGGCAGGCCAGGGGCTGAACCTCGGGCTACGCGATGTGGGAGGACTGATGGGCGCCCTGCAACCGTGGTTGCTCAACCCGCATCAGGATCCAGGACCGGCACTGCGCGCGTTTGCAGGCGCGCGTCGCGCCGATCGCAACATCACCCGTCAACTGACCGATTTGATGCCGCGCGTCTTTACCACCGGCAATCCATTGATTGAACACGCCTGCGGCTTGTCCCTGCTGGCGCTGGATCTGACAGAACCACTCAGGCGACCGCTGGCCCGCCATCTGTTGCAGGGATATCGAAACTAGGGCAACGGCTTATGCGGCTGTCCTGCCAAACCTTGGTTAAAATGCGCTCATGCAAATTGGCAACTGGTCTCTTCCCAACCCCGTCTTTGTCGCGCCCATGGCGGGCGTGACCGACAGGCCTTTTCGTCAGCTGTGCAAACAGCTGGGTGCCGGCTATGCGGTTTCAGAAATGGCCGCCAGCAACCCGGCATTATGGGAAAGCGTCAAAACCTCAAGGCGGCTCAATCATGACGGCGAGATCGACCCGATAGCGGTACAAATTGCCGGAGCCGATCCTGCCATGCTGGCGGAGGCGGCCATCTTCAATATCGGCAAGGGGGCCCGCATTATCGACATCAATATGGGGTGCCCTGTAAAAAAAGTATGTCATGTTGCCTCCGGCTCGGCGCTATTGCGCGACGAGAACCTGGTGGCGCGCATTCTTGAGGCGGTGGTGTCCGCCTGCCGCCCCTATGAAGTGCCGGTTACGCTCAAAACGCGCACCGGCTGGGACAGGCAAAACCGCAATGCGCTGCGCATTGCGCGACTGGCCGAAAACGCAGGCATCGCGGCGCTCACGCTGCACGGTCGTACGCGTTGCGATCTGTACACCGGACAGGCAGAGTACGACACGATTGCAACTGTGAAAGCCGCCATTTCCATTCCTGTCATTGCCAATGGCGATATCACCGATCCGGTCAAGGCGCGTTACGTGCTTGACTACACTGGTGCCGATGCCATCATGATTGGCCGTGCCGCGCAAGGCAATCCATGGATCTTCCGCGAAATCAATCATTATCTGAACACGGACGCGTTCTTGCCGCCGCCGTCATGGGAGCACATGCGCGACGTCCTGCTTGCCCATCTTGACAATCACTATGGCTTCTACGGCGAGTATACCGGCGTGCGCACGGCTCGCAAGCATATCGGCTGGTATATCGGCAGCCTGCCCGATGCAGAATTGTTTCGGCAACAAATGAATCGCCTCGAAACCTGTCAGGAGCAGTACAATGCAGTCAATCAGTGGTTCACCAAGCTGGTCAACGAATCGGCACCGCGGGTTCCACCAGCTGCAGTCCATTAAGTCAAAACAACAAAAATTTCCCCAACACCGCCATTATGAACAACACACAAGATCTTCAGGAATGTGTACGCACAAACCTCGAACTTTATTTTAAAGAACTGGGCGACGGCGAAGCCGGCAACCTCTGGAACATGGTCACAAGTTGCGTAGAGAAGCCGCTGCTTGAAGTCGTCATGGACAAGGCCGGAAACAACCAGTCGCGCGCTGCCGACATGCTGGGCATTACCCGCAACACGCTGCGCAAGAAACTGATTTCTCATCATTTACTGTAATTATTCGCTCATGACTATCAAGACCGCTTTACTTTCCGTATCGGACAAAACCGGTATCGTCGATTTCGCCCGCGCGCTTCACAGCCGTGGGGTAAAACTTCTGTCAACTGGCGGCACCGCGGCGCTGTTGAAAAAAGAAGGACTGGATGTAACCGAGGTTGCAGAACACACCCAGTCGCCCGAAATTCTGGACGGCCGCGTCAAGACCCTGCATCCGCGCATTCACGGCGGTCTGCTGGCGCGACGCGACAGCCAGGCGCACCTGGACACACTCAAAACACACGATATCGATCCGATCGATCTGCTGGTCGTCAACCTGTATCCCTTTCGTGAAACCGTTGCCAAGGACGGCTGCACTTTTGCCGATGCCGTTGAAAATATCGACATCGGCGGCCCGGCCATGTTGCGTGCCGCTGCAAAGAATCACGGTACACGCCAAGGCGGCGTGACCGTTGTGATTGACCCATCCGATTATGAGGCCGTGCTGCACGAGCTCGATGAACAAGGCCGCACATCTTACGGCTTGCGTCTGTCCCTGGCCAAAAAAGTGTATGCACATACCGCTGCCTACGATGGCGCCATTGCCAACTATCTGAGCGCAATTACCGATACCGAGCCCGAGCAGGAAAACGCACCGGCCCGCCAAAGCTGGCCCGATACACTGACCATTCAGTTGAATCAACATCAGTCGCTGCGTTATGGCGAAAACCCGCATCAGTCCGCCGCGTTCTATCTGGACGCCAGCGTACCTGCCGGGGTCCTGGGCAACTATACGCAATTGCAGGGCAAGGAACTGTCCTATAACAACATTGCCGATGCCGACGCAGCCTGGGAATGCGTGCGCACGTTCGCCGCGCCTGCTTGCGTGATTGTCAAGCATGCCAATCCTTGTGGGGTCGCGGTCGCCGAAGATGCTGCGGGCGCCTATCGCAAGGCATTCAAGACCGATCCGACGTCAGCTTTTGGCGGCATCATCGCGTTCAATCGCATCGTTGACGAAGCGACTGCGCAGGCCGTCAGCGAACAGTTCATGGAAGTGCTGCTCGCGCCAGAATACACCCCCGATGCGCTGGCATTGCTGGCCAACAAGAAAAACGTCCGTGTCCTGACCGTTGCTCTCGGGGACGGCCAGAATGCCTTTGACGTCAAGCGGGTCGGCGGCGGCTGGCTGGTGCAGAATCCCGACCACAAACCGCTGGCAGCGGCCGACTGCAAAGTTGTCACGCGCAAGCAGCCGACAGCGCAGCAACTGGATGATCTGCTATTTGCCTGGAATGTCGCCCAGTTCGTCAAGTCCAACGCCATTGTCTTTTGTCGCGAAGGCATGACTTACGGCGTGGGCGCCGGTCAGATGAGCCGAATTGATTCGGCCCGCATCGCGTCGATCAAGGCAGAAAACGCCGGGCTGTCGCTGCAGAATACGGCAGCCGCGTCCGACGCCTTCTTCCCCTTCCGCGATGGGCTTGATGTTATCGTCAAGGCGGGCGCCGATTGCGTCATTCAACCGGGAGGCAGCATGCGCGATGACGAAGTGATCGCCGCAGCCGATGAGCACGGTATTGCCATGGTCCTGACCGGCACCCGGCACTTCCGCCACTAATTGCAGTTGTCATATCGCCCCGGCCTGGCCGGGGTTATTCCAGGGAGTCATTGATGTTGCGGATTCTTGGCATTGACCCGGGCTTGCGTCGCACCGGTTTTGGCGTCATAGATGCTGCCGGCATGCGCATTTCCTACGTGGGCAGCGGCACCATCGTGGTCCCCTCGGATATTCCCCTGCACGAACGTCTTAAAGTTATTCTCGATAGCATCCGCGAAGTGGTCGATACTTATTCTCCCACCGAATCTGCGCTGGAAAAAGTTTTCGTCAACACCAATCCGGCCTCTACGCTGTTGCTCGGCCAGGCCCGTGGCGCGGCCATGTGCGCACTGGCTGACCGGCATCTGGATGTGACCGAATACACTGCCCTGCAGATCAAAAAAGCCGTGGTCGGCAATGGTCATGCGCAAAAGGAGCAAGTACAGCATATGGTGCAACGCCTGCTGACACTGAACAGTCTGCCCGCGCCGGATTCGGCCGACGCACTGGCCTGCGCCATCTGCCACGCACACGCGGCGCCACTGGCCTCACGCTTGAGCGACGGGGATCTCCTGATGGGCGCCCGCCGTGGCCGCAGCCGCCTGCGCGCCGGTCGGCTGATTGATTAGTTCCGCGACGATAACACCCGCTTGCGCCAACACACCAACCGCAACGGCACCCTGGTGTACCATACCTGTTTGTTTTTTTATGATGATCCCTGGCAAAACAGGGTTTGTGGAGTGACTGATGATCGGACGACTGACCGGCCTGCTGATTGAAAAACAACCACCGGGTCTATGCCTGGATGTCAATGGTGTGGGCTACGATATCGACGTGCCCATGAGCACGTTCTATGATTTGCCTGAAGCGGGCGCGAAAGTCACGCTATATACCCATCTGGCCATCCGGGAGGATGCCCATGTCCTTTATGGTTTTCTGCGACAGGAGGAACGCGCCACTTTTCGCGCCCTCATTAAGGTCACCGGCATTGGCGCGCGCACCGCACTGGCCGTTCTGTCGGGCATGAGCAGTGCGGATCTGTCAGCGGCAGTCGCGCAGCAGGAGACCGCCCTGCTTACCCGGGTGCCCGGTATTGGCAAAAAAACGGCAGAACGCCTGCTGCTGGAACTGCGTGGCAAGCTCGATGCCATCGCACCGGCGACGCCTGCAGTGACAGGCCAGAACGACGTGCTCAATGCGTTACTGGCGCTTGGCTACTCTGATCGCGAAGCGCGGGCAACAGTCAAATCATTGCCGGCCGACCTGGGCGTCTCGGACGGCATCCGCGCTGCACTCAAGGCGCTTTCCAGTTAATGCTCAGCCACCTTTCACAGGTGGCTTTTTTCTTTCCGCGGCCAATACGTTGCGCTATCCGGTCTCTTTCCTAGGGTTTGCACTAATCACAATCGAATTACGCAGTGCGCCGCCAATATTGCCGTACAGTTACCCGATATTTTTATTCC
Organism: Advenella sp. S44; assembly: GCF_002810445.1. Classification (GTDB taxonomy): domain Bacteria; phylum Pseudomonadota; class Gammaproteobacteria; order Burkholderiales; family Burkholderiaceae_B; genus Advenella. Next base: position 476,565 of record NZ_NEXS01000009.1, read on the forward strand.
GACCTATAACACCCACTTTGGGAAGACAATATAATGCGCGCTCACTGGATCAAAAAAGCCCTGGCAACAAGCCTGTTATCAGCCTTTGTCATGGCGCCGGCCATGGCAGAACAGACACTTAAAATGGCCTATGCGTTATCCAAATCGTCACACTATGGCGTTGCGGCAGACGCTTTTGAAAAGTCCATTGGCCAGAGCACCAATGGTCAATTCAAGGTTCAACAGTTCGCCAACAGCGCCCTGGGCGGTGAACGCGAAGTCATCGAAGGACTGCAGTTGGGCACGATTGACGCCGCTGTTGTCTCTACCGGAGCAACACTGAACTTTGTGCCTGAAACCGGCGTGATCGATATCCCCTTTCTGTTCCGCGACCTGGATCACGCCCGCAAGGTGCTGGATGGCCCGATCGGCCAAAAGCTGCTGGCCGAGTTTCCGGCCAAAGGCCTGGTTGCACTGGCCTGGGGCGAACAGGGATTCCGTCATTTGACTAACAACGTACGTGCCGTCAAGACACCCGCTGACCTAAAGGGTCTGAAAATCCGTACGACTGAAAATCCGATTCATATAACGGCCTTCCGCAAAGTCGGCATGCTGCCCACGCCAATGGCCTGGCCTGAAGTGGCTACCGCCCTGCAGCAAGGCACGATTGACGGCCAGGAAAATCCGATATCCGTTATTGTCTCGGCCAAGCTGTCGCAAATGCAGAAATACCTGTCGCTGACGGCACATGTCTACGGTCCGGCCCTGATCCTTGTCTCACCCTCGGTTTATGAAAGCCTGTCCGACGCAGACAAAACCAAATTCAAAGAGGCCGGCCTGGCGGCAGCCAAAGCCATGCGCACTTTTGTAGACGATGTGGAAACCAGTGGCGTTAAAACGTTGAAAAAAGAAGGCATGCAGGTACAAGACCAGGTCGATCACGATGCCTTTGTGAAGGCAGTCGAGCCGGTCTATCCCGAGTACTACAAAAAATTCGGCAAGGAGCTGGTCGAATCGATCCGCAATACCCAGTGACCCGCATGCATTGGCTGAACACGGAGGCCTGAATGACCACATTGACACGCTTGCTGGACAGTACCCTGTTTCGTCTGATTTCCGTCCTTGCCCAGCTGTTTCTGGTGTCGGCGGTTTGCGCCTCTTTTTACCAGGTCATCGCGCGCTTTGTCTTGCAGGAACCATCGGACTGGAGTGAGGGCTGGACCCGTACTGCCATGATCTGGCTGGTTCTGCTGGGCGTAGTGCTGGCCTGTCGTCAGGGCGCCATGCTCAAGGTGGAAATGCTGCACTCTTTGCTCAAAGACCCGTGGCAGCGCCGCCTGGAACATCTGGTGATGTTTATCATGGCGATCTTTTTCGGATTGATGACCTGGATCGGCGCGCTCATGACCTATCGGGTGCGCTTTCAGACGATTCCGAGCCTGGGCATTTCCATCTCCTGGATTTACGCCGCCATCCCCGTTGGCATGGCATTGGCGCTGCTGGCCGTCATCGTGCAATGGGCCAATGCCAGACGCGAATCCCAAGAAGAAGACCTGAGTTTGCTGTAAAAAAAGCATGAGCGCCATGCTTTCGCTCCACTCCTACCGCCTTCGAGACAGACTATGTCGCAAATAATGATTTTATCCATGCTGGTCTGCTTTGCACTGACCATCCCGGTTGCAGTATCCATCGGGCTGGCCAGTCTGTTCGGCGTGTATGTCGCCGGCATCAACTGGCTGGTAATTGCCCAGCAGCTCTTTGCCGCACTGGATAAATATCCGCTGGTGGCCATTCCCTTCTTTATTCTGGCCGGCAACCTGATGGAAGCTGGCGGCATTTCAGAGCGCCTGGTCAATTTTGCCAAAAGCCTGGTCGGCTCGGTACAGGGCGGCCTGGCCATGGCCTGCATTATCACATGCATGATCTTTGCCGCGGTGGCCGGCTCCAGTGTAGCCACCACGTTCGCCGTCGGCGCTATCCTAATTCCGGCCATGGTGCGCCATGGCTATCCCAAGCCATTTTCCGCATCGCTGCAGGCAACGGCTGCCGAACTTGGCGTGATTATTCCACCTTCGATTCCCATGATTCTGTTTGCCGTATCTACCGACACGTCGGTGGGCGAACTGTTCATTGCGGGCATCTTCCCTGGCGTATTGATTGCCTTTGCGCTGATGCTATATGTATGGATTTATGCCAGGCGCCATGGCTACGGAAAACAGGACGGGGACGGGCGGCTACCGTTATTGACGGCTTTCCGGCAGTCCTTTCTGGCGCTGCTGATGCCGATCATCATTCTTGGCGGCATCTATGGAGGCGTGTTTACACCCACCGAAGCATCGGTGGTGGCCGTGGTGTATGCGCTGGTCGTCGGCGCCCTGGTCTATCGCCGCATTTCATTCGGCCTATTGACCGAAACACTGCACCGGACCGTGATTTCCACCGCAATTATCATGTTTGTAATCGCCAATGCCGGTCTTTTCGGATTCCTGCTCAATCGCGCCGGCGTGCCAAACATGCTGGGCGAGTGGCTCAGCCACATATTCAGCGACAAGGTCGCATTCCTGCTGGGCGTCAATGCCGCCCTGTTCATTATCGGCATGTTCATTGAGACCTCCGCTTCCATTGTCGTGCTGGCGCCGCTGCTGCTACCGGTCGCCCAGCAGTTTGGCGTGGACCCCACGCACTTTGGCATTATCATGGTAGTCAATCTTGCCCTGGGCATGATTACGCCTCCTTTTGGCGTAAATCTGTTTGCCGCATGCGCGGTGGCAAAGCTGCCGATAGAAAGGCTGTTTAAGTCACTGATTCCGTTTGTCTGTGTCATCGTGCTATGCCTGCTATTGATTACCTACTTGCCCTGGATCTCGCTAGTTCTGCGCGATCTGGCATACCGTTAACGGAATCCCGTCACATATCGGCCGCCCCGGGACAGCGCAACTCGGTGATTCAGGTAAAATAGGTCCAGACCCTCAGTCCTGAAGAAGATACCGCTGCCCCATGTCCATTCAAAACGACGCGCTCACCAGCGCTGCCCCCCGCATTGTTTCTCCGGAGCCCATGACGCCGAACGAAGAGTCCATTGAACGCGCCCTGCGTCCCAAGGCGCTGGACGAATATGTCGGCCAGGTGCGAGTACGGGAACAGCTGGAAATTTTCATTTCAGCTGCGCGTATGCGCCAGGAAGCGCTGGACCATGTGTTGCTATTTGGCCCTCCGGGGCTGGGTAAAACCACGCTGGCGCATATCATTGCACGGGAAATGGGATCGCAGCTTCGACAGACCTCAGGCCCGGTATTGGAACGACCCGGCGATCTGGCAGCCATGCTGACCAATCTGGAAAAAAACGACGTTCTGTTCATTGACGAGATTCACCGCCTGTCGCCTGTCGTAGAAGAAATTCTCTATCCCGCGCTGGAAGACTTCCAGATTGATATCATGATCGGGGAAGGGCCGGCCGCGCGCAGCGTCAAAATTGACTTGCAACCGTTCACATTGGTGGGAGCCACTACCCGCGCAGGTATGCTTACGAATCCGCTACGCGATCGTTTTGGCATTGTCTCACGCCTGGAGTTCTATAACACCGAAGAACTGGCCCGCATCGTCTCGCGCAGCGCTCACCTGCTCAATGCCGGCATTACGCCCGAAGGCGCGCACGAGATCGCGCGTCGCTCACGCGGCACGCCACGTATTGTCAATCGGCTGCTGCGCCGCGTGCGCGACTACGCCGACGTGCGCTCCAATGGTGTGATCGACAATGCCGCAGCCACGGCGGCACTGGCCATGCTGGATGTCGACCCCATGGGCCTGGATCTGATGGATCGCAAAATTCTGGAAACCATTGTGCATAAATTCGATGGCGGACCGGTAGGCATCGACAATCTGTCGGCGGCAGTCGGCGAAGAGCGCGATACCATTGAAGACGTGATTGAACCTTATTTGATTCAACAGGGTTACATCCAGCGCACCTCGAAGGGGCGCGTGGCGACCTTGACAACGTGGCAACACCTGGGTTGCACGCCGCCTGAAGGACCGAACAAGCCGCTGTTTTGAATGTCCAGGAAACCGTAGCGCCGGGGCCGCAACGACACCGATCCTGCAATCGACCGATCTTTGAGCGCATGCCTGCCCCTTAGGGTTCTGCCAAGGCTTGAGGTTTCTGTCCGGTGAGGTTTTGGTTCCCTTGAGAATCGGCTCTCTTAAGATCCTGCTCCTCTTAAGATCCTGCTCCTCTTAAGATCCTGCTCCTCTTAAGATCCTGCTCCTCTTAAGATCCTGCCCTCTTGAGATGCTGCCTCACTTGAGCGCCTGCTCTACTTGCGGTTCTTATCCTCTTGAGATGGGTCGTCCTTGAACTTCCGACTGCCAGCCTGATTCTGCTTGCCGCGGGCCTGCCAGATCCCTGACGATCCACTAAAATGACCAGCGGCGCGGATTGACGCCGAAGCGCCGTTTGAAAGCTGTGGAAAAATTACTGCTGTGCCGGTAGCCGGCAAGCAGCGCCACTTTTTCGACCGATTCACCCTGCTCCAGAAATCGCTGCGCCATTTGCAACCGATATTCCTTGACGCACGCCATGATCGACGTATTGAATTTCAACTGAAATTTTTTGCGCAATGCGCTTTCGCCCATGCCGGTAAATTGCGACATGGAGCCAATGGTATGCAGTTGCCAGGGCTCGCGACGAATATATTCGCGCAGCGCCCCCAGCCTGTCATGATCCTCTCGACTGAGTCTGTCGTTGCTCTGCCATTCGGCCGGCGCGCCGGGCGTTGCTCTGACCCTTGCCAGCAACTGCAGTCCCAACGCTTCATACACCAGGGACCCAACGCTGTCGTCCTGGGCTATCTGCAATTGCAGGCGTACGCTATCCAAAAAGGCATCATCCTGTTCAGCAACGGCAAATGTCGCGGGCGCTGCGCCCAGAATGGGGAGCAGCCTTTCCGTATAGGCGTTCTGCACAATTTGCGTCTCGTCCACCACGACGTCCAGCGCGGCCAGGCGCATGCCGGGAAGATAGTGGGTCTGCATGCGCTCGTTTCGGTAACTGGTATTGATCCCGCAGGCCGGACCTACCGTCTGCAACGGCGAGCGCTCGCGGCCAATGCGCAACTGGCCGTTGAGCAGCATGGCAAAAGAATACGCGTTCTGCACCCGGGACTGGGCGTGATACGGCACCAGAAAGTGCATATCGGTATGCAGTATCGTCACACCCTGGCACAGCACATGTTCGCGCACCTGACCGTAGGCCAGCGTCTCCTGATGGCGGGTTGCATCCTGCACAATGGCCTCGGGCAGATAATGCGTGACTCCGTACTGCTCACCATATTGGACGAAATCGGCATAGGTAAAGGCTCTAGTCATCAATCACGGCGTCCGTATGTAGACAATTTTGCAACAAAAAATCTATGTTTTCTGACATATTTCATATGAAATTTGGCATTATTTCTATAATGAACGGATTATAAATAACAATCATTCTTATTTGTGTTGTATATTGATTTTAAGGATATTTTTCTATCATGACCCCGTCCATGGTTCGCTGTTCAGCGGTACCTCGCATCCTGTATGTCGCCGTGCTTACCGTTCTTTCTGTTTCCGGTGCCCAGGCTCAGACGCAACAGGAACAGGCAAGAACCACTCCTGTCGCCCAATTGGGTATTATTCGCGCGACCAGCGACGCGACATCGACCGAACCCACCTTTGGTTTTCAATCCACAGTCAGCCGCGCGGCCAGTCGCGCCGACATGGACTGGATCGAAACGCCGCACTCGGTTTCGTCGCTGACACGGGATCGTATTGATGCCATTGGCGCTTCCACCGGAACCGATGCGCTGCGCTATACGCCCGGCGCCTTTACCGGCCTGGTGGGTGGTGCTACCCGCTACGATTACATCAGCCTGCGCGGCTTTAACGAAAACAGCACTGACAATCTGAATCTGGATGGCCAAAAAGTCCTGAGCGATTCGGGCACTTATAGTTCTGTACAGATCGATCCGTACACACTGGAGCGCATCGACGTATATCGCGGCCCCACCAGCGTGCTGTACGGACGCAACTCACCGGGCGGCCTGGTTTCCTACAGTTCAAAACGGCCGCTGGATGAACCCTACCACGAGATCACAGCCGGCATCGGCAATATGGGGCAAACCCATCTTGGCTTTGATATGACCGGTCCGATAGACAAGGAAGGCAACGCCGCCTATCGCGTCGTAGGCATTACGCGCAACAGCAAGACCCAGTTCGACAACAACCGGGTCGAGCGCTATACACTGGCGCCGTCACTGAAATTCAGACTGGGTGAAAACAGCCGCCTGCTGTTGCAGGGCTACTTTCAGAAAGACCCCAGCACTGGCTTTCATAGCGGTTTTCCAGCAGACGCCACAATCAACACCGATCATAACGGACGCCGCATTTCACCGAAATTCTCGGACGACGACGAAGGCGGAAGATTCAGCCGCACGCTCTCCATGCTGGGCTACCAGTTCGAGCACGACTTTACGCCTAATCTGACATTCAAGAACTCTTTCCGGATGACCAGCCTGAAATCCAAAATGGCGCAGTTCTATGGTTATGGCTGGTACGATGAAACCTCGCTGAACCGATACTATTCCGGTGGCCAGGAAGAACTGGAAGCTCATCAGTTCGATACTAGCCTGACAGCGGTGGTGCATACCGGCGCAGCTTCGCACGAGATCATCGCGGGCTTTGACTACCAGCATCGCAACGCCAGTGGCCAGTGGGACTCGGGCATGGCCAATCCGCTGGACGCCTTCGATCCGGTCTATGGCAATCCGGGCCTGAATATTTATTCCAGCGAGCCCTTTGATCGCACGCTGGAACAGTTCGGCATGTATTTGCAGGACACCGTCCGTTATGGTGCTTTGACCGGTCTGTTCAGTATTCGTCACGATATCGTGGATCTGGACAACCGCAATCCCCTGCTCAACACCAAATCGGGCTATAAGGGCAGCAATACCACGTTCCGCGCCGGCTTAAGCTACGCCTTTGACAACGGAATTTCGCCATACGCCAGTTACAGCGAATCCTTCAACCCCAACGGCTACACCGACATCAACGATCAGGTGCTGCCGCCAACGGAAGCCAGGCAATATGAAGCGGGCGTGAAATACCAGCCCAACGAAAATGTCATGTTGTCTGCCGCCTATTATGATCTGAAGCAGGAAAACGTGGCTGCACGGCATTCTTCGGCTACCAGTTACTACGTGCCGCTGGGCGTGGTGCATTCGCGCGGCATCGAGCTGGAAGCCAACGCCAATATCACCGACAACTTCACTGTCATGGCCAGCTATACCATGAACAATATGAAGCTGAAAAAAGGCGACAATGCCGGCAATCGCCCTTTCCAGGCACCCAAGCAAATGGCCAGCCTATGGGGCCGCTACCGCATGAACAACGGCCTGGCATTATCAGCGGGCGCGCGCTATGTTGGCAAAAGCTGGGCCGACAACGAGAATACCGTGCGAGTGCCGTCCTATACGCTGCTTGACCTGGGTGCCGAATATGACCTGGGCCGCATGAATTCGAATTTGAAAGGCGCCACTGTCCGTTTGAATGTGAACAACGTCACCGACAAGACCTATGTGGCATCATGCGCGACCACCAACTTCTGCTACTATGGAGAAAAGCGCAATATCAAGGCCACCTTCAGCTACAAATGGTGATTCAAGAAGAAGACAGTTCCTTCTATGAGCAATTGCAGCAGGCGCTTGGGCGCCTGCTGCCGGTTTCAGCGGCTCCCCTTTGCGGCCCCGCCGACCTGACCCTCGGGCGGGTTCGGCAGGATGCATTGCAATTGCTATTTGACGACGTGGCACGGCTTCACCCGGAGGCCGGCCGCCACTACTGGAATGCCCATACCTGGCGCACCTGCATGTGGGTGCCCGTCTATACAACAATCCTTACCTACGAACATCATCGCTGCCTGGTCGATGCCCGCCAGATGCAGATTCGCTTTGCAGAGGGTCTGGCAAAGCAAGTTTACCTGCCCGAACAGGCCATTACACGGGCGATTTCAGACGAAATGGCGCCGGCCACCGCACTTGCCGAAAGCCTGGAGCAGATACGGGAGCAGCTAAATACCATCACGCCTTTGGCTGCCAAGCTCGCAGGACGCCACACGGCCGACAGTGTGCTTGCCGCACTGCTGCTTTACTACCATGACCTGCCGCAATTTAATAACGCGCATATTCGCGTGCGAGGCCAAATCTGGCTGAGTGCTATCGGGCTTGCGTCGGAAAGTGGTTATCTGGACGTCGACATGAGCGGTTATGGCCTGCCTGACCGGCTCTCGCTGAACCGCCGGGTCTGCTGCCAATACTTCCGGTGTCCGAACGCCCCCCTTTGCAGCAACTGTCCCAAGATCCCGCTGCAAGAGCGCCTGCCGCTACTGGCCCGCGATTGGGCAGAACATGATCGCGCGCATGCCGAGACAAAGGATGAGCCATAGCGTTGTCGTGATACAGGCAAAATTGGCGACCTGCCGCGATTGCCATCGCGCCGCTAGCGTCAGGACTCCAGTTCATCCAGAAACGTGAGAATGGCGTCTCCGTAGGTATCCAGCTTATGTTGCCCGACGCCGTTGACGGCCGCCAGATCGCTGAGCGTGCTGGGTTCCTGTTCTGCGATTTGCGCCAGGGTATCGTCCTTGAAAATCACGTAAGCCGGCACGCCATGCTCTTTGGCAATATCGCGCCGCCATTGCCGCAGGCTTTCAAATCGCGCCTGCGCCGCAGCCGACAACACGCGAACTTCGCGTTTGCCGCGAGGCATGATATTGCGTGATTTTGCCGCTGCCCGCGCCGATTCCTTGCGCATCATCAGCACCTGCTCGCCCTTGAGGACACTGCGGCTTTTTTCGGTCAGCGCCAGTGTTCCGTAACCGTCGCCGTCAACCGTCACAACATTAGCAGCCATCAATTGCCGCAGCACACTGCGCCAGCCCTGCTCGGAAATATCCTGGCCAATGCCAAACACAGACAAGGTGTCATGCGAATGCTGCACCACTTTTTCGGTACGCTTGCCACGCAGGATATCGATCAGGTGCCCTGCCCCATATCGCTGATCACGTTCGCGATGCAGACGATAAATGGCCGACAGAATCTTCTGCGCCGCCACGGTGCCATCCCAGGTTTGAGGCGGGGTCAGGCAGACGTCACAATTGCCGCAGGACTCGGATTGCTGGCCGAAATAGGCCAGCAAACGCGTGCGTCGGCACTGCACGGTTTCGCACAGGGCCAGCATGCCGTCCAGTTGCGCACCCGAACGGCGCTTAAAAAATTCATCGCCCGTGGAGTCGTCAATCATTTTACGTTGCTGCACGACGTCCTGCAGCCCGTAGGCCATCCAGGCCGTGGCAGGCAGACCGTCCCGGCCCGCCCTGCCGGTTTCCTGATAATAGCCCTCGACCGATTTGGGCAGATCGATGTGTGCCACGAATCGCACGTCGGGCTTGTTGATGCCCATGCCAAATGCAATCGTGGCCACCATGACCACGCCGTCGTCCCGTAGGAAACGGGCCTGGCGCTGCGCCCTCAATTCGGCCGGCAGGCCCGCATGATAGGCCATGGCATCAATGCCCTCGCGGCAAAGAAACTCTGCAGTGTCCTCGGTTTTGTTGCGCGACAGGCAATAGACGATACCTGAATCGCCCGCATGCTCCTGGCGAATGAAGCCCAGTAACTGGCGACGCACATCGTTTTTTTCGACAATGACATATCGGATATTGGGGCGATCGAATCCTGCCACGAAATGCTGCGCTTGTGTCAACCCCAGTCGCTGCGCGATTTCATCGCGGGTTTGCGGTGTGGCGGTGGCCGTCAGCGCAATGCGCGGCACCTGGGGCCACTGCTCCTGCAGACGCGAGAGGCCCAGATATTCGGGACGAAAATCATGGCCCCATTGCGAGACGCAATGGGCCTCGTCAATGGCAAACAGGGCAATGCGCCCGCGCTCCAGCAAACGCAGGCAACGATCGGTGAGCAGGCGCTCCGGGGCAACATACAGAAAATCCAGTTCGCCACGCACAAAGGCGTTTTCGACTTCGCGAATGGTTTCCCATTCCTGACTGGAGTTGAGAAAGGCGGCACGCGCACCCAGTTCGCGCAGCGCATCGACCTGATCCTGCATCAGCGCAATGAGCGGCGAGACCACGATAGCGGTCCCCGGGCGAATAAGCGCAGGTACCTGGTAACACAGCGACTTGCCGGCGCCCGTTGGCATCAGCACCAGCGCGTCGTGACCTGCGATCAGATGTTCAACAATGGCCTGCTGTTGGCCTCGAAAGGAATCGTATCCAAAAACACGTTTCAGGACAGACAGCGGGGTGGTGGAATCAGACACTAGAAATGAGACACAAAAGTAAAGCCGGTAATTAACTGACAAGGTTTAAGCCTTGGCGCTTTAAGGAAACGCCGTTGGCACAGGGATAAAGTGATTATAATCGTTATACCGCTACGGAGAGTCGATATGAAAATCACACAGATGTTGGCAGGGGCCACGGGCTGCCTTCTTGCCATTGCTGCACAATCTGCGCTGGCAAAAATTCCGGTGTACGTATTTGGCAATACGCCGAATGATCCGATCGGCACCTATATTACTGCGCAAGTGCGCAACCAGATTGCCAATTCCCAAACGTTGACGCTAGTCAACGATATGAACCAGGCGGTGGCCCGCCTGAACCTGCAAGGCGCTGACCCCACACGGGAAGGCCGCTTTACGGCCATTGCGGAAAATGTCGATATCGTTAATGTCGCATCGCCCATCAATCCCTGGCTCAATATCCAGCAGCACATCCGGATCTGCCTGTCTGAGTCCAGCGGCAGCTGTGCGACCACCATTGTAAATGACCTGACATCGGTGGCACTGCAATATGGACCCAATCTGCAGCAAAAGCTGGGTAGATAGGCGTTAACATGGGCCTGGGGCCAGCAATCACAGGCGCCAGGCGGGCGTGGCATGATGGATCCAGATGCTCCACAATTGCTACGCCAGCTCGGGCTCGCTGATCCAGCAAGCCGGGACAGGGATATACTGTCGTATCGAATTGAATCTCACGGGGCCGCCAGGCTCGCAAACTATCACATGAATATTGGCATTGCCGGCGCCGGGCTGTTGGGGCGCATTCTCGCTTTGGTGCTATCGCGCCAGGGTCATCAGGTTTCCGTATTTGATCCAGCCACCAGCGCCGGGGCCAGAATCGCCGCAGGCTGGACCGCCGCCGGGATGCTCAGTCCCATCGCCGAGCTTGAAAGCGGCGATACCGAAGTTTTCGGTATGGGCTTGCGCTCTATCGAACTTTGGTCGGCGCTGGTTCCCTCACTAAGCCTGCCGGTGCAATTTCATATCCGCGGCAGCCTGCTGGTGGCGCACCGCGGCGACGAAGGTGCGGCAACCCGCCTGACGTCACTGCTGGACGCAAAAGCGCCACAGCATGCCCGTCCCAGGACACTTACCCGTGATCAGTTGCAGGCGTTGGAGCCCTCGATTCAAGGGCCGGGGCACGCCTGGATGCTGGAAGGTGAAGGGCAGATCCACACGGTACAGGCCATGCAGGCTCTTGCCGAATCTGCAGACAACACCAGCTGGCACTGGGGAACACCTGTCATCAGCCTGAAACCCCGACAGTTGCAGACCGCACAGGGCGTCCACGAGTTTGACTGGGTATTCGATGTGCGCGGCACCGGCGCCCGCGAGCGCCCGCATGCCAACAGCCACCAGCTTAACTGCCGCAATGTACGTGGTGTGCGCGGTGAAATTTTCTGGCTGCAGGCCAGCGACCTGACCCTTAGCCGGCCCGTTCGTTTATTGCACCCACGCTATCGCGTCTATATCGTACCCCGAGCGCCCGATACGGTGGTTGTGGGCGCCAGCGAAATCGAAAGCGAAGACCGCTCGCCGGTATCGCTGCGCAGTACCGTCGAACTGCTGACCGCGGCGCACAGTGTGCTGCCCGAACTGGCCGAAGCGCGCCTGATCCACACCGAAGTCAACCTGCGACCGGCGCTGCTGGACAATCTGCCCCGCATAGAGAACGAAGACGGCCTGACACGCATCAATGGATTGTTCCGGCATGGCTGGCTGATTGCGCCCGCCGTCGTGGAAAAGGCCCTACAATCAATATTTGAACCCGATTTCGAGCTGATACAAACGGCATGAGCACTATTCACGTTTCCGTCAACGGTACCAACCATGAAATCGCCAGCGGCAGTTCCCTGGCCGACCTGATTGCCTATTTGCAACGCGAGGCCGGCCAGCCGGATGATCCGGCGGCCATTGCCACGGCGGTCAATGAAACTTTTATTCCTCGTCTGAAGCGCAGCGACACCTTGTTGTCCGATGGCGATCAGGTATTTACCTTCAGCCCTATCACCGGCGGCTAACCCGCACGCATCACAAATATGAAACCATTTGCTATTGCAGACACATTGCTGGAAAGTCGCTTCTTTCTAGGCACTGCGGGCTACCCGTCGCCCAAAGTATTGCAGGACGCCATTACCGCTTCCGGTGCAGCGGTAATCACTGTCGGGCTCAAGCGGCAGCTGACACCCTCGGCATCGGGCGGCGCCGGTGCTGCACTGGACAATTCCTTTTTTCAGATGCTCAAGGATTCCGGCCTGCATCTGCTGCCTAATACCGCAGGCTGCAAGACAGGACGCGAAGCGATCACCCTGGCGCAGATGGCACGCGAGATTTTCGGCACGAACTGGATCAAACTGGAAGTGATAGGCGATGACTACACCCTGCAGCCGGATCCGATAGAGTTGATTCGCGCTGCCGAGGAACTGGTCAAAGACGGTTTTGAAGTTTTCCCCTATTGCACCGACGATCTGGTGACCTGCCGCCGCCTGCTGGATGCCGGCTGCCGGATCCTAATGCCGTGGGGAGCGCCTATCGGATCCGGACAGGGCCTGACCAACCCGCACGCACTGCGCACCCTGCGGGCTCGTCTGCCGGACGTGCCGCTTATTGTAGACGCCGGTATTGGCTCGCCCATGGACGCGGTGCAAGCCATGCAAATGGGGTATGATGCCGTCCTGCTCAATTCGGCCGTCTCGCAGGCCCACGATCCGGTAAACATGGCCGCAGCGTTCAAACTGGCCATACAGGCCGGACGCATGGGATTTGAAGCCGGCATCATGGCCCGGCAGGATATGGCCGTTCCCTCCACTCAAGTTACTGGCCGGCCTTTTCTGCTGTAACGAGGCTGTAACGTGGCTAGTCCGAAGCTGACCTGAAGCTGATTCGAAGCCTATACGTGGCACATCCGAGACATAGTCGAAGCCGATTCGAGGCCGACTCAAGGGCGACCCGGAGCGGCTTATATGGGCAGCAGAAACAGCGCCGCCGCATAGCCGGCCATTCCGGCCAGCACAGAAAACCCGGCGTTACCGGTAAGCCTGGCACAGACACCCGCCGCAATCAGACCGAAAAAATAGACCAGGATCGATGCAATGTCCGAGTCCTGCTGCAAATCGGAATACACCACGACAACCGACATGGATACCAGCAGCGCCGGCCCGAGGATGACAAACCGGCCCGAAGCCAGGCGACCAAAGATATTGGACTTGCGCATTAAGACAAACGGCAAGGCGCGACTCAGCCAGGTCACAACCGCCATCACAGCGATGGCCAGCCAAAACTCAGTGTTTCCCATGCGTGCCTCCACCAAGGTCGTGATTGTGCTCGATGACGTCATTTCTGGCGGCATCACTATCGGCGGGAGAAAAGCACAGCCAGGCCATGACCGTGCCAGCCAGAATGGCTGGTGTTGCCCCCGCGTAAATCAGGCAAAGCAAGGTGACCGGGACGGCGATGAAAAGCGCGAGCAACATTGGTCGCTTTACGCTGAGCACAGCCAGCGAAACAAACAGGGCAACCAGGGCAAAACGCAAAATCTGATCGACTTGCGGAAACTGTGCGATCAGGCCAGATCCGGCGACCAGCCCGATGATTGTGCCGCCGATCCACGATAACCATGCCGTCAGCCCAAGCCCCATATACCAGGCAAATTGTGCATTGGCCGGCTGCTGTCCCATTGCGTGAAAGGCAGTAGCAAACACTTCGTCAGTCAGCAAAAATGCGGCCTGCAAGCGACGATGCAACGATGGGGGCAACCATCTTGCAATAAGTGGTCCATATAACAGGTGACGCGCATTAAGCAAAGACACCATTGCCACAATGCCGGACAATGGAGTCCCCAGTTTGATCGCCGCCAGAATGAAAAATTGCGAAGCGCCCGCATATACAAATACAGACACCAGTAGCGTTTCCCAAAACGACAGCCCCACACCGTTTGCTGCGATCCCGTATGCCATCGCGACCGGCACATAGCCGAGCAACACCGGCACGCCTGCCCGGACACCACGCCAACCACTGAGTAACACCGACATTCCGACTGACTCTCCTGTAAAGACCGCTATTACATCACAGGTATCAAGTTCAAATCCAGCGGCAATATACGGCCTGGGCAAACGCTTTAGTCGCGCAGCAGTCTTGGGAGCGCGCGCAACGCGAGTTGCCGGCTGCGGCCAGTATCCTGGTCAGACATAATGCAGTGTTCGTTGGCCGGTTTTGTGTCGCGACTCAGACACAAGGATAGCAGATGCCTCCGCCTACAGGCAGTTGGCAGTTGGCAGTAGCGAGGCTAGCGTTATTTACTGAAGACTGTGCTGGGTCCAGAAATTGTCGACCTCCTGTTCGGCCTCGGCGCGGGTGCGGCCATATTTTTCCTGCAATATCCCGCACAATCTCTGTGCATCGCCATCGATCTCGGTGAAGTCGTCGTCTGACAAATCGCCCCAGCGTTCTTTCACCGCTCCTTTGAGTTGCTCCCATCGGGCGTCGGTATCGTCCGGATTCATAAATTTCTCCTTGTATGGCATTACTGCGATCTGGTAGAAAACCACACTTTATATTAACGATATCATTGGCCAGAACAAGGCTTTGTTACATACACTTAAGAAGCGTATGTAGTCGCAATAAGGGTATGCTTCTGATTCCAGCTAATCATCGCAAACGTATATTACAGGCGCAATGGTAATTGCGCCCATGCTTCCCTGAAATTGGTCAACCACTTGCGGCGCCCGGCTTTACTCGTCGAGCTGGCTTAGTCTGTTTTTCGGACACCGACATCACTTAATGTCTGTTTTGAGCGACCACATCATCGATGTGTCTGTTTTGGGACGACACACAACTAGTTTCCGTTTCGGGCAGCCACATAATTCAAGGTGCCCGCCAAAGTTGCCGCTGCGGGATCGTCCAGTGGATGACTGCCTCCCTCTTCGACGGGCACACAAGGAAAATCAAATGGGCTCACGCCTTCCAGGCACGCCACGTTCACACTGACTTGCGCGGGGTCTGATCGCCGACGATGGTGGGTATAGATACCGCAGCGAGAGCAGAAATAGTGTTCAGCGGTCATCGTATTGAACTGATAGCGCGTCAGCCATTGTTCCCCGCTCTGGTAGGTAATATCGTTAAGACCAGCTGTGCACACGACCACGCCTCTCATTCGGCAATACGAACAATTGCAGCGCCTGACCTGCGGCAGGCCCTCGGGAAGTGCGACGGTAAAACGGACTGCACCACAATGACAGGCGCCCTTGATGTTTACAACGCTCAATGCCTTCTCCTTAGAGGGGCCAAGCCCAAATTTCGTCAGGCTATTGTCGATCACAGGTCTTGGGCGATTTAAACTGTTGGTCGATCACGGTTCCTAATCGGTAAGCTTGTTGTCCGTCAATTCTGTTGCTCGTCCATTGTTTTTTTGTGACCCGTTTTTTTGTGGCTTTTTTTGTGGCTTGTTTTTCTTGATCGTTCTTCTCGCCGATCGTGATGCTTGTGAATCGTGTCGCTCATGATTCATGCTCCAGGCGTATCGTTTTGATCGACGGGCGCCGGCCACGCCCGGCAAATTCTGGGAAGGCGTGGCCGGCTAATACCCGATAGAAAAGATCAGTCAAGCAGACTGCGCAGAACATATTGCATAATCCCACCATGGCG
Source organism: Advenella sp. S44 (assembly GCF_002810445.1). Classification (GTDB taxonomy): domain Bacteria; phylum Pseudomonadota; class Gammaproteobacteria; order Burkholderiales; family Burkholderiaceae_B; genus Advenella. The sequence continues at coordinate 492,564 of NZ_NEXS01000009.1, forward strand.
ATAATAGGAAGCCTCGCTAGGCGTATCAATGCGAACAATCGCGTCGAACTCGATGTCATCGGCCTGCACACGAACCGTTGCCGGAGTGATACCTTGATTGAGCGTCACGACACCGGTAATGTCAAAGTGTTCTTTTCCGGTCAAGCCAAGCGTGGCTGCGTCCTGCCCTTCTGGGTATTGCAGTGGCAGCACGCCCATGCCCAACAGATTCGAGCGGTGAATGCGCTCATAGGACTCGGCGATGACCGCCCGCACCCCAAGCAACACAGTACCCTTTGCCGCCCAGTCGCGCGATGAACCCGAACCATATTCCTTGCCCGCAAGAATGACCAGAGGTATGCCTTTGCTGATATAGGACCGTGATGCCTCGAAAATCGTCGTCACCGGTTCGTCGCTGCGTGTAAAGTCTTTGGTAAAGCCGCCTTCGGTGCCCGGTGCGAGGCGATTGCGTAGTCGCACGTTGGCAAAGGTGCCGCGTATCATGACTTCATGGTTTCCGCGCCGCGATCCGTAGGAGTTGAAATCCTTCGGTTCAACACCGTGTTCAGTCAGATAGGCTGCGGCCGGAGACGTTCTGGCAATGGAGCCGGCCGGACTAATATGGTCGGTTGTGACCGAATCGCCAAGCATGGCCAGAACACGGGCCCCCTGTATGTCCGAGACCGGTTCGGGCTCGCGTCCCATGTTGTCGAAATACGGCGGCTTGCGCGCGTAAGTAGACGATTCGTTCCATTCAAAGCGCTCGCCTTCAGGCGTAGACAAAGCACGCCAGCGTTCGTCACCCGCAAAGACATCGGCATAGCCGCCCGTGTACATGTCGGACATGATTGCGCTGTCTACGACTTCCTGCACTTGTGCCGCTGATGGCCAGATATCCCGCAAGTAAACGTTTTCCCCGTCGCTGCCCTGCCCCAGCGGTTCGTTAAAAAGGTCAATATCCATAGTGCCTGCCAGCGCATAAGCGACCACCAGCGGCGGCGACATCAGGTAGTTCATCTTGACTTCCGCATGAATGCGGCCTTCAAAGTTCCGATTACCCGACAACACGGACACCACCGACAAATCGTTGTCATTTATCGCCTGGCTCACTTCCGGAATCAGCGGGCCGGAATTACCGATGCACGTTGTGCAGCCGTAGCCCACCAGATTAAATCCCAAAGCATCAAGATAGCGCGTCAAACCTGCACGCTCATAGTAGTCGGTCACCACGCGAGAGCCGGGCGCAAGACTGGTCTTGACCCACGGCTTGCGACTCAGGCCTTTTTCCACAGCCCGCTTGGCCAGCATCGCCGCTGCGATCATCACCGTCGGGTTAGACGTGTTGGTACAGGAAGTAATGGCGGCAATCACAACCGAGCCGTGATCAATATGCCCGCGCTCACCGTTGGCAAACGTAACAGGAATCGGAGCGCGTGCACGGCTATTGTCTTTGGGCGCTTCTTCCACATGATCGGTGGGCGAAGCATTGGCTGATTCGCCCTCTTCATGCGCCGGCGGATCCGAAGCAGGGAACGACTCTTCTACGGTTTTGTCATAGCCATCGGGGTCATTCTCAGGCTCCCCAATGGATGCGGAGAGTGCGCCACGAAAGGACGTTTTGGCGTCTGATAGCGCAATGCGGTCCTGCGGGCGCATGGGTCCAGCGATAGATGGGACCACTTGGGACAGATCCAGTTCCAGTTTTTCTGAATAGCGTGGCTCTGCCTCGGGATCATGCCATAGTCCCTGCGCCTTGGCATAGGCTTCAACCAGTGCAATCTGCTCGGGCGAGCGGCCCGTGAACGCCAGATAACGAAGGGTTTCCGCGTCAATTGGAAAAATAGAGATGGTCGAGCCATATTCCGGGCTCATATTACCGATAGTTGCCCGATTGGCCAGGGGCACAGCAGCGACGCCCGGCCCGTAGAATTCGACGAACTTTCCTACCACGCGGTGCTTGCGCAACATCTCGGTAATGGTCAATACCAAATCGGTCGCGGTCGTGCCTTCCGGCAGCGATCCGGTCAGCTTAAAGCCAACCACACGGGGAATCAGCATGGAAATCGGCTGGCCCAACATGGCCGCCTCGGCTTCGATCCCCCCTACACCCCACGCAACGACGCCCAGGCCGTTTACCATTGGGGTATGAGAATCCGTACCCACACAGGTGTCGGGGTAAGCCACTTTCATACCATCGTCATCGGCATCGGCCGTAAAGACCACGCGCGACAAGTGTTCCAAATTGACCTGATGGACAATGCCGGTTCCGGGCGGCACGACCTTGAAGTCCTGGAACGCCTGCTGGCCCCAGCGCAGAAACTGATAGCGCTCCAGATTGCGCTGATATTCAATTTCGACGTTTTTCTCAAATGAATTGGGCTGTCCAAACACGTCCACAATGACCGAGTGGTCAATGACCAGTTCTACCGGCGCCAGCGGATTGATGCGGGCAGGGTCTCCGCCCAGCGCATGCATCGCCTCGCGCATGGCGGCCAAGTCGACTACCGCAGGAACACCCGTAAAGTCCTGCAGCACCACGCGGGCCGGTGTAAACGCGATTTCACGATCGGGCTGTGCATCGGGATCCCAGGCGGCAAGCGCGCGGATGTCTGCGGCGGTAATGTCTTTGCCGTTCTCCGTGCGCAGCAGATTTTCCAGCAGAATTTTCAGGCCATAGGGAAGCGAGGCAACATCCAGTCCTTCATCCTTTAGCGCGTCAAGCCGGTAAATCCGATAGGAATCTTCTCCCACTTCCAGTACGCTGCGAGCTCCAAAACTGTCCATACTTTTCATGACGCTTCTCTCCTTGTTCATAAATTTTCCAGGCCTGCTAATAATGTTGCGACCCGTCTCGCCAATAAATGCCGTTAATGTCTGCCGCGCGCGGGTAGCCGCATGAAGATGCCCAATTCGTACTCACGCCCGCCCAAAAAACGCACACGGTCCGGATCATGGCAAGTGCATCCCAATTGGCCGCCATGGCTGGCGACAGGTCAGGCCCAGGGCTACCGCCTTCAAACACGACTGTGAACGCATTGCACAAAACAACAATCGCAATATCCTGTTTGTGGCCATGAAAAATGAACTGAGTGGTACGCTTTCCCTTGGTAAATCCACTAAACCGATAGGTCCTGCCGCAACGAAAGCGCTTGAATGTCCTGCTGAATGACGTACGCAATACAGGCGCCCCTGATGCCGGCGCTCCATACAGGAATCATGCCATAACTTGGTGAGGTATACAAACCAGTCTGTCACTTGTCGCATTATGCATACTGGTTTTGGCTTGCCGGCCGGCTCGGGCCAACCCGAAGATAGTGGCAAGCCCATGATTGTGATAAAGACGGGCTTTCTATCCCGCCGGCTGCCCATCATGCTTATTACAGATAGCATTGGGCCGGTGATTCATAATCAGATCTATGGGGACATAGCGGGAGGGCAAATATTACAGCGCTGATTTTATGCCGTTTGGCATGTCACTTTGCGTGCATCGGCACGCCAAACGGCCCCTCCCACTGCTCGTTCTGCCAGGCGCATTGTGGAAAGAAAAAAGTGACCAGGACAGAACGCTAAGGTGTCATATTCATATGCGTTAGCGGGCGGCGTATAGCGATTATTCCCAGACGACCAGCAATTTGTCCTGTCGGAAAGGATGCGTCATGGTCCGGCTGTAAATACCATAAGTCGCATACAAGTTCTCGCGGGTCAGCACGCGGTCAGGCGCGTCGCAGGCCACCAGTTCCCCGTCCGCCAGCAATGCGATGCGATCACAATACTGGGCGGCCAGGTTGATATCATGGACGATCACCATCACACCCACTTTATCCTTGTGCGCCAGGTTAGAGACGATACGAAAAAACTCGTGCTGGTGCTTCGGATCCAGCGCCGACGTGGGCTCGTCCATCAACAGATAACGGGTCTCTTGGTCATCACGCTTGGCCAGCAGTTGTACCAGTACCCTGGCAAATTGCACGCGCTGCTTTTCGCCACCGGAAAGCGTCGTCCACGATCGATCCAGCAAATCCTGTACACCGGCCGTATCCGCCACCTGCTGCAGCAATGCGCTTGCTTGTGCGGGGTCCAGTTCCGGATACGGATACAGCCCCATCTGAATAATTTCTTCGATACCAAGGTCAAATGTCAGGCCGCTGCCCTGGGGCAAGACTGCGCGCTGGCGCGCCTGTTCCCGGCTCGATTGCAATGTTGCGTCCCGGCCATTGATAAAAACTATGCCGCTGTCGTGCGTGCCGGCATCCTGGCTTTCCTGCGCCAGAAGGGATAACAGGGTCGACTTACCGGCGCCATTGGCGCCAAGCAATGCAAGCACTTCGCCGCGTCTGATTTCAATAGAGATATTGCGCAACACCTGGCGTCGTCCGCGAGTCGCACATAGGTCCGTACCGCGCATGCATTGTTCCATGGCGGTCATCGCATATTCCTTTTTACCAGTAACCACAGAAAGAACGGCCCGCCAATCAGACTGGTCACCAGGCCAATAGGCAACTCTGCTGGAATAACCACGACCCGCGCCAGCCAATCGGCCAACACCAGGGCCAGGGCGCCCCCGGCCATCGAGGCCGATAGCAGATGCCGGTGGTTTGCACCCATGATCATACGCAGGCAATGTGGCACGACCAGTCCCACGAAGCCGATACCGCCGGTGACTGCGACCAGCGGTCCCACCAGAAGCGCAATGCCGACGATCAGCCGACGGCGCAGGTGCTTCATGGAGAACCCAAGATGCAATACTTCGCGCTCACCGAGCAGCAACGCATTGAGCGCACGCCATTCCCGGCACAACAACAAACAAATCAGTATCACCCACGGACCGAGCGCGCCGATCGTACGCCAGTTGGCAGACGCCAGGCTGCCCATGCCCCAGAAAGTGAGATCGCGCAGTTGCGTATCGGTGGCAATATAAGTGAGCAAACCGATCAGGCTGCCGGAAATCGCATTGATGGCGATACCGGCCAGCAACAATCCGGCAACGCCGGCATAGCGCCGTCCCACCAGATACGCCATCCAGGTGCTCAGCAGGCTGCCAGCAAAAGCAGCAAAGGATATGACCCAGAAGCCTGCTGCGGTGAGCACAATGGCCGAAACGGCACCCAGCGCCGCACCGGCAGATACCCCGATCAGACCTGGTTCGGCCAGCGGATTGCGAAACAGCGCCTGCATGACAACGCCCGAGAGCGCCAATGCCGCACCCGTGATAATGCCAAAAACAACGCGCGGCAATCGGATGTCCAGAAAAACCTGGCGCAGCAATTGCGTTTCATCGCCCTGCCCGCCCGTGAGCACCGGCCACCATTGATGGATCGGAATAACCACGGCGCCGCTCACGCTACCAAGAATCACTGCCCCAAGCAGTACCAGCAGCAGAATGACAAAGGATTTTCTGACCCTGCCCCCGCCCGGCGCAGCGTTAATTTGCATGACCGGCGGCAGCCTTCAATTGGGAAATCGCGACACTGACCCTGGGCCCCAGACCCAGCGCCAGCAAATCGTCCATGACGACAATGCGATTGTTTTTGACGGCGGGTGTAAAGGCAATGGCAGGGTCTGATTTGAATTTATCCATGCCGCCAGCCGCTTCAAGCGAGCCGCTGGTCACGATAATCATTTCCGGCTTCAGCGACAGCAGGCTTTCGGCCGATACAGGCTTGTAACCGCGTTGCGCTTTAAGCACATTGTCCAGACCGGCCATTTCCATGATCGCGCTGGCCGTGGTGTCGCCGCCGGCCATCAGCTTGGCGCCCGTGCGGTTAATGATCAGCACGGTACGCAGACTGTCACTGGTGCCAGCCTGCGCCTGCTTGACCTTGGCCTGGATATCGGTAGCGAGCAACTTGCCTTTTTCCGGAACGCCCAGTGCCTGGGCAATTTGTTCGATGCGTTCATACAGGGATTCGATCGTCGGTTTATCGGAGACGGTGATCACCTCTACCCCTACCGAGCGAACTTTTTCCAGCGAAGCCGCCGGGCCGGCATTTTCAGATGCGATCACAAGATCCGGCTTTAGCGAGAGTACACCTTCGGCAGGCACCGCGCGATAATAGCCGACACGCGGCAATTTGGTTGCCGCCTCGGGATATAGACTGGACTGGTCGTCGGCGACCAGTTTGTCTTGCATGCCCAAGTCGTAAATGATTTCTGTCACCGTTCCGCCAAGAGAGACGATACGTTGGGCCTGCTGCGCGCTGGCGCCGCCACAGAAAAAACTGACGACAGCCAGCACGGCCAGGCAACGGGCGATGGCAATTTTTTTCATCGATTCATTCCGTTTTGAAGATACGGCAGTGCCATCACGCGGCCAACGGTTGCTTGCACAGCGACTCCAGCAGTTCACGCCACTGCCTGATTTCAGGCACACCCGGCTTGCGGGCACCGAAGAACTGGACGATCTGCTCACCGTCTTGTGTAAACCCCTCCAGCGAGGTCACCCAGCCATCTTCTGTCGGCTTGTTCACAATCCATGTGCTGTGAATGGCCGTCGTATTCAGATGCAGGTTGAATTTTGGATCCAGGATATTGAACCAGGGACCGGTACGCATGAGCTTTTTTATCGGGCCCGAGTGAATCTGGATAATACCTTTGTTGCCGACAAAGCACATGATAGCCAGGTCGGTTTGCGCCGCTTTATTCAACATGACTTCGATCGCCTCGTTGTCTACGCGTTGCGCCAGGTCCTGCCCGGCATTTTCCAGCACCTGCAAACGTGGCAGATTCCATTTTTTCAGCAGTCCGGCAAAATCGTGGGTATCTGTCATGGCCAGCCAATCTTTGCGCAACGATTCTGGCACTTCGCTGGCATAGGTTTTAGGCTCGGCCGGCGTGTTGTCAACCGGGGCCGGTTCCTGAGCGACGGCTCGGAATTTTTCTATCAGCGCATCATATGCTGCCATATCCGATTTATCGGTGCAATACACCTTGTGCAGCGCCATGCCTGCTTTATCGAAAAACTGGACGCTTTTGCGACCGTTTTGCGTCACGGCCCAGGTATATTTCCAGCTCGAGAAAAATACGCGCAGGTCAATATCGGCACCCAGTACCAGGCCGACAGGACCATTGCCTACCTTGACCGATTCATAACGGCCATGGCGTTCGTGGACACACCATTCGTTGCGTGTCAGCAGCATGACTTCGCCCAGCGTTTGCAGTTCCTTGAAAATGGTCTGGGGCGTGCCTTCGAGCAGGATGGCTTCAATATCGCCACACTGCGCCGCAACCAGTTCCATTTCACTCACGCCCAGCTGTTGTGCGGCATTGCGTATGCGCATCTTGGGCTCATCCTGCAATAAGGCATCGTAACGGGCTTTCAAATCATTGCTCTGTATCATGAATCTCTCTCTTATAATAGCTAAACGGTTTTGACCGGGCGATCTTGCGACGGCCCGGCCAGTCTTTAAATTATGGTCGGTCAATACTGATAGCTGACTGACACTCGTACATAACGGCCGGCTTCCGAATAATAGTCTACCGGACGAGGGATAGCGTTAGGACCTGCAGTGGGCACGCTAAGCGCATTCCAATACTTCTTGTCGAACAGATTGACCACGCTGAGCTGGAACTTGACGCCTTTTAAGCTGGCTGGGGCCCACCAGCCGTGTACATCAAGCGTACCATAACCGGGCGCCCGAAAATCAGCATTCGGGGCCTCTTCGGTGGCCTCGCGATACTCCACTTTATCGCGCTTGTTTGCCAGTGTCCATACGGTTTCGGCCCCCCACTGCTGCGTCTTATAGCCCAGCGCCAGCGTGCCTTTGAGCGGAGCCACCGAGTTCAGATGCTGGCCCGTTTCCAGATCCTTGCCTACTGTCCATGCAACAGTAGCACGGGTATACAGATTCTCGTTGATGTTCCAGTAACCCAAGGCTTCGGCACCATAGATACGGACGCGATCACGATTGGCATAGGTGAAGACACCATTGGGATACAGACCCTGCTGCATCAGGGCATAGAACGGAGAATCGGGACCGACGGGAACATCGTTCTCAATGAAATCCTTGTAGCGTGTCTCAAAGATATTCAAAGAACCGCCGACAACCTGCCCCCTGGCCTGAAAGCCCAGCTCCCAGCCGCGGCTGCGCTCAGGCTTCAAATTGGGATCGCCCTTGCGCATGTAGTTGGCCGGCGACCCATACTGCAGGAAGAGTTCTGGCGCAGTTGGCGCCCGATAGCCATATCCGTAGCGGGCGGTGAAACGATACACATCTGAAGCGTTCCAGGCAAACTCAAGCGATGGAGAAACCTGATTACCGCTGCGATTTAGCAGTTCACTTTCATAGCCGTTCTCGTTAGATGCAAAACTGCCACCGGTCCTGGGTTTGCGCGACCACCCGTCGTAACGGAGTGCCGGCGTCAGTTCAAACTGGCCGTCATTCCATATAAAGCCGTGGCTGGCGAACAAGGACCAGTCGCGACTGTTCACTTTGGGCGTATCTCCCTGGTTGGAATGCAGGAAGTCGCAGGTGCGCGGGCCGAAAGGCGCAGCCAGGCCCGGTGGGATTTCCGGGCAGTTGTCAAATCCTGCTGAATATTGCTCATAAGTATCGTTTGCAAAGGTGCCGGCTACGGTCCAGTGGCCTCGCAATGCAGCATCTCCCCAATAACCGCCCGCGCTCAGATTGGCGCCCCAGCCTTTTTGCTCGATACTGTTATTGCGCTCGTAGGGCCCGTAGGGATATCCGTATCGATATGGATTTCCCGGTATTATTTCAGAACGCGGATCAAACACTTTATTGCGGATGGCATTCTGATTCTGCTCCAGCCGGGTCTTGCTCCAGTACAACTGGACGCCGGCCTCATCCAGCGCCGAATAAGCCTGCGTTGCCTTGTAGTTGTAATCTGCCCAGATTCGATCGCGCTTCATCCTCTCGGTGAGGTCATTATTGCCGATTGCAAAGGTACTTGTATTCTGGTCATGCATCTGCTCAATATCGCGATCCAGCCTGAAGGAGCTTGCCCCCAGACCAAGCGTGTGGCCAGGCGCCAGTTCGTGCTCAAGCCGCAGGCCCACATTTTTGCTGGTGTAATCGGCCGGATTCATCTTGGTGCGCGTGCGGCCGTAACCGCCGATATCTCCACCGTTTTTTCTTTCGCTGCCGGTACTGATGCCGTATTGAATCAGCATTTTGGTGGAAGCGCCCAGCCGAGCCGCGAAGGCCATATCGCCGCCAACACTGTTATCGAGCCCGTCGTGCGTGCCCTTGACCAACAAACCGATGTCCTTGCCGTCGGTCAATAGATCGTCCGGACGCAGGCCACGCAGAATCACGGTGCCGGTCAGACCGGAGGAATCGCCTGCGCCAGCGCCACGCACTACATCGACAGAGGAAAGCGTGTTGAAGTTAAAGGTCTCCAGACCGCCCTTGACATCGCGGCTGCCGTCATCCAGCCAGGGTAGCGGGATGCCGTCTTCCTGGATGCGGACCCGATTACCATCCAGACCACGCATATTGACGCTGCTATTGCTTCGGTTGAAATCCAGACCGGGAACCAGCCGTCCGAGATCGGTCCAGTTCTGAATTTGTTTATCCGCAATTTCGGCTGCTGTGGTGGTAGTTTCCCAGCTCGCGGCCGCAGGCTCGGCGTGGGCATGTACCTCGCCCAATCGTGGAACGGACCCGGTTGATGAGACGCTGGGGTTTGTGCTGTCGGTGGCGGTCTGTCCCTGGGCGACACCCACGCCGCAAAGCAAGGATGCGAGCAGTGTCAGGCGGAAGTGTGAGATATAGACGTGTTTCATAGTTGCAGAAAAAATTTAGGGGACTTCGCATAGCCGGATACCAGCGCGAGGCCATCTTCCGTTTGAACAAAAAACGGGCAAACGGGAGATACATGTTGAAATAACTGAAAACGAAGAATACTATGAATGAGAGTAATTATCAATCACATTAGCATTCATTGACGACAAACGCGCGATTGGGCCCACAGCGGCTGAGGTGTTCATTGAGAATGGTAAGGACGGCTGGGAATGGGCTGGGAATAGGCCGGAGGCTGCCCGTGTTGGAACACGGGCTTCGGATCAAGAACGAATCTTTTAAAGCGAAACGGGTTCGGCAGAAACAACAATGCCATCGGCATCGCTATAAAGATACTGGCCCGGCACAAACGTCATGTTGCCGAAGGTAACCGGTACGTCAATCAGGCCAAGGCTGTTTTTACCGCTCTTGCGCGGGTTGGTGCCCAGGGCCTTCACGCAAAAATCCATGGCGTCAATCTGTTCGCTGTCGCGGATCGCACCATACACGATTACACCAGACCAGCCGTTATCCAGCGCCAGTTTGGCGATCATATCGCCCACCACGGCGCAATGCAGAGAGGCGGCCGCGTCCACGACCAGCACATCCCCCTTTCCTGGCTCGGATAACACCTGACGGATAAAAGTATTGTCTTCGAAGACTTTTACCGTGCGGATTTTGCCTGCCATGGCGCGGCGGCGCCCAAACGATCTGAACTGGGTATCGCATGACGGCAGCGACGGATACTGATCCATGATATCGCAGGTGATCAGCGCGGCAAGGGGTGATACAGACATGGCAAACTCCCGTGGAGGTGATGGAAATAGCCATTGTTATACCAGATCGGCACGACAAAAAACATCGGTTTTCATAGCATGTCCGCTTTTACGCCCTGGCTGCTGTCCAGTGCTGGCCAGGGCCGCAGTCCCAGCGCTGCTACGCTCGCCTAATGGCCTGAATAAAGCGTCTCGGTCCCGACAGGGACAGCGGGCGTCGCTGAGCCTGCTGGCCCGCCCTGCCGCGCCCGCGTTGGCCTAGCAGACTGCCATGCCGGATCGGTAGCCACGGACGCAGTTGTGGAAACGGACTTGAGCGCCGGCCCGGCGCCCAGCTCTTGCAGCAGTGCCTGATATTGCGGATTTTGTCGCAACGTTTGTCTGCCAGCCTCGATAAGCGCGTCCACACTCTTGCGGTTAACGGTAAACAGTGTGGGAATGCGCAGCAGATCCCGACGCGGCACCACCAGCCCCGAAGGGGCATCGCGCAGGCTGACCGGCACAACGTGCAACTGCGCATCGGGCGTCAGCAGCGCCTGTAACCGGGGATTGAGCGATTTTTTTAACGATGCCCACTGCGTGCCAGCGTCTTCCACCATTTGCATGGTCTGCTTAGTCACACGACCGGACGTGCTGAACATGATCGTGTCAAAGACATCGAACAGCGTGGGCACACTTGCGCTTTTATCAATATTCACACTGGGATCGCGTTCGGCATTGACCACCATAAACACCACTTTTTTAACCGTACCCTGGCCAATGCGACCACGACGTAATTGGCCGACCCCGAGCGTGACGCGATCCATGAGCCCGCGCACGCCCAGATTGTCCGACAGCCCGCCGTCCACTAAATGAATATAGGGCCGCTGGCTGCTATCGAGGTAACTCAAAACGTCTTCCCGGTACGCGCGCACTCGGTAATCGCCCTGCAGCCGCGCGACCTCAGCACGTTTGTTCAACGCGTAGTCGCATTGTCCGGCATAATTTTTCAGGGTCAATGGCGACAGCACCATCGGCACGGCAGCCGACGAGGCCACAGCAAACGAGAGCGGTACCTTGCGGATATCGGTGCACATGGTCGCCAACTGGTCGGGAGAAAATTCAAAACTTGTGCCCTGGGATAAATCGGTCGCCAGTACTATGAGGTCTGCATGCGGATGGCGGTACAGGTCTTCATAGGTTTTGCCGTCATACAGTGCATCCAGCTTCTGCGCCAGCACATGGCCACGGCCAAGCGTGGGCGAGACCGCTGCGGCAAAATTCTGCGGACTCAAAATGGCAGACACCAGGCTCTGCTGGAAGTCCTTGTACAGATAATCCTGCTTGAAAGCGGGGAAGGTTTTGCTGCCATTGAGTGCGTAATAGGCGGCAATAATACTGCCGCCTGAAACGCCGCGCACCACGTCCACCTGGCTTAGTAAGGTTTGGGTCTGCCCGTTCCACCGGATTTGCGTATCGGCCAGCTCCTTGAGTACACCATATCCGAATGCCGCGGCCCGCGCACCGCCGCCGGAAATACTAAGCACAAAGACAAAAGACGGATCGGTCCGTTCATTGAGCCGTCCGCTATCGACGCCGGTATCGATCGTGCCTGGTGGCAGCGGCGGATTTTGCCACGGCGCCAGGGACGAACATGCCGCAAGCAACGACAGCAGAAAAATGATGAACAGTGTGTGAATCCGCATGGCGATCTACTTATGTGTGATTGTCCAACCCGACACCATCATGCCCATTCCGACAAGCGCCAGCAGCAGCCCGGCCCATTCGAGTCCCGATAGCGAACTGCGATCCACCAGATTTAACCACAGCACGGACACCACAACATAAACTGCACCATAAGCCGCATAAACACGACCGGTAGCCACCGGATGCAGGGTCAGCAGCCAAGCAAACAAGACAAGGGTTACCAGGGACGCGGCCAGCACCCACCAGCTACCGTCACGCCGCAGCCAGAAATAGAACAGGTAGCAACCGCCGATTTCTGCAATCGCGGTAAGCGTAAAGAGAAAGAAAACCCGCAGCACAGCGCGCCCCTGATGAAATGGAAACTGTGCTGATCATACCGCGTATTGTACTGTTGCGTCTAAGCCATGGCGTGGCTGCTGGATAAGCGCCTGGCAGCCAGGCATAACGCAAAAGACACAGGCTGGCGCGGCTACCCTATTTGATCACGCCGCACACCATACGTCCGCCCCCGCCGCCGAGCTCCTTGGGATGATCCGAATAATTGTCCCCACCTTCATGGATCATGAGCGCATGCTCTTGCACGTCGGACAGGTCTTTGAGCCGAGGCGCCAGTACCGGGTAAGTGGAGGTGCCGTCAGCGGCAACCACCAGGCCGGGCAGATCGCCCAGATGTCCCTGTTCGCTGTAAGGTCCTTCATGCTTGCCGCTCTTGTCGGGGTCAAGGTGACCGCCGGCTGCCTGCGCAGGCACCGTTTTGCCGTCTTTTTCAGCAGCATCACAACTGGGATTTTCGTGCACATGAAAGCCATGCACACCAGGGCTAAGCCCCTTGAGATCCGGCGTGAAAAGCAGGCCGAAAGGCGTCTCGCTGACGGTCACCTCCCCCACCGCCTCACCGCTTCCCGACTCGGTCGCCTCATTCATGGTCACTTTCAGTTCAGCGGCGACCGCGCCAGTCACCATTCCTGCACTCAACACACCTGCCAGCAACAGTTTTTCCAGTCTCATGACGTACTCCTTGAATGAAAACAACAAAGTAAAAGGCTACCATCCAAAACGCCGCGATCAAATCAATGTTTCAATTGCTAATAACTGGATGCGAATCTGTCATGAACGCCGGTGCCGCGGCAACATGAAGGCAGCCCAACGGATTAGCCAATTGGCGAGCCGGTGCAAATGGTTCGCTTATGCAAAGGCGCACTCATACAAACGTTTATTGAGACAAAGCATTTACTGACGCAAAAGGACTACTGACGTCAAACGTGCACCAATACGAGACAGGTACAGACGTAAAGCCGTAAGGGACGCAAAGGCCGAACATCTGCGAGGCCGTCCGGGATGCAAAGAATGCACTGGCACCATCGATCTGCAAATGCCTATGGTTTACTTGCCGCGTACTTTCATCTTGCGCGGGCGCGGCAGGAAACGCCAGAAAATAGCGGCGGATATAAATCCGAAGCCGCCGGTCAACATAATGCCCGCTCCCAGCGAGACCAGCGCGGTCATGCCGGACAACAGGAAGGGACCGGCACTAGTGCCGACATCGCTGATCAGCCGCCAAAGCCCCAGAAATTCGGTGCGTCCATGATCGGGCGAGGCATCCGCGCCCAGCGTCATATTGATTCCCGAGCCAAATCCGTTGCCCAGTCCCATCAGCATGGCGACCACGATAAACGAAAACACTGTCATGGTAAAAGGCATGATCACAAACGAAATACCCATAATCAGTGTGCACGGCAAGGCAACCCATAGCCGCCCCCATTCGTCCATAATCTTGCCGGCAGGATAGAACATGAGCATATCGACGGCTGAGGACAAGCCGAATACAATCGATGTCGCAGTCGGGCTCAGGCCGATATAATCGGCCCACAAGGGAATCACAATCTGTCTTGCAGAGCGCATGGCGCTGATCAGCAATACGGCCAGACCCAGTGACATGAAGACACTCGCATGTTCACGTGCAATACGCATCATGCGGGGCTGCGCCGAAGACACATTCTGGGTTGTAGGCTTCACCTTCAGGTCAGGCATGAAGTATGTCAGCACCCAGGATGCCAACAAAGCGACCACGCCCACCCAGTAGGCGCCAGACAATCCGACAAAATGCATCACTGCGGCACCAGCGAACGGCCCGGCAAACATGCCGATACGGTTCACCCCGCCAAGAACGGACAACGCCCTGGCCCGCATGTAAAAAGGCACGGCCTCAATCATATAGGTTTGCCTGGCCAGAAAGAAGACCGAAGTTGAAATGCCTATCAGCAACGTTGCCAACGCCAGTAACAGCACATGACCCGCAAAAATACACAGCAGTACGGCCACGATCGTGATGGCCGAAGCGCACAACAGCGCGCGACGCTCACCAATGCGCGACGTGATCAGGGCAGCAGGAATATTGGCCAATAGCGAGCCCAGACCGATCAGTGCAATAATCAGCCCGGCCAGCGCAGGCGTTGCACCCAGATCGCGGGCGCTCAATGCAATCACAGGAAGAATCGCGCCGTTGGCAAATCCGAAAAGCAGCGCCGGGCCATATGCGGGTACGGCGATGCTTTTTAAACTGAAACTGCTGTCTGCCATGGGGCTGTCCTTGCTCAAGCGGGATAATGTCCAGTCATTTTAACCGCCGTGTTCACAGGGACAGCGGCGCAGCACATTACGTTCTTTTATTACTTTTTTATCAAGCTCGTCAGTCATTCAACACCTTTCGTGCGACAAAACAGAAATTTTATAATTGCAAGAAACACGACAATATTCGAGTAGGTAAAAAGACTATATACGAGTGGGCAATAAAAAAGCCGCTTTCTTACGAAGCGGCTAAATTACTCTTTCTACAAGCGTTTCCTAGTGGGCTAGAACAATCGCGCACCCAGAAAAACTATGCGCAAATAAACTCCGTCGGGCTGCAACGCATGAGCACTCTGCATCATGGCAGGCGTGATTGCCTTGAAGTGGCGCCCAAGATACGGGGCGGCGATGGTTTGATATGAGGCGGCGCTGGTATCTGGCTTGTCGGTGTTCCCAAAACAATCGCGCAACGGTTGCAGCAGTACGCTGATCTCGGCATCGATACATTTGTTCTGCCCGGTTACCCATATCAGGAAGAAGCCATCTGCTTTGCCGAACTAGTGTTCCCACGAATCGGAAAAGCGCCGGTGACATTGCAGGGTCAGCCACAGAGGTTCCCTTCGAATTGCATATTTCGTCACGCGAAAAGTTCGAACCCTGTCGTTGACGCAATTTAAAATCGTCTCTTACACTTGGACGCTTAGTTCCCACTCTGGTCACGCCGAGTATGAATAACGACATATTGCATTCGCAATTGCGCAAACAACAAAAAAGTCTGAATTTAAGGAGACAACACTCATGAGAATCCAAGCAGAATTACGTCGCGGTTTCGCATGCACTTTTGCTGTTTTCGCAGCTTTATTCTGCAACGCTTCCGCGGCTGAAGATTTTCCTGCCCGCCCGGTCACTTTTGTTGTGGGCTATAGCCCAGGAGGAGCCATTGATCAGTCTGCACGGCTACTCGCGCAAGCGCTATCGAAACGTTGGGGGCAGTCCGTTATTGTAGATAACCGCCCGGGCGCTAACGGTACAATCGCTGCCAACCTCGTCGCGCATGCCAAGCCGGATGGCTACACCATTCTTGTAACCGCCACCAGCCATAACCTGAACAAATTCGTCAACAAAGATTTGCGGTACGACGTTGAGACATCTTTCACACCCATAGCGATGACCGTTGACGTCAATAATATATTGGTAGTGAACGCGAACTCCCCCTATCAAAAACTCGACCCACTGATAGAGGCCATAAAAGAAGCACCCGAAAACTTTAGCTACGCCTCGCAGGGCATCGGTGGTATCCCCCATTTGGCGGGTGAAATATTCCAGTTGAAAACAGGGACCAAAATTATGCATGTACCCTACAAGGGGGCTTCGCAGGGTTTGACAGACTTGATCGGTGGAGTCGTAGATATGTCAATGCCGTCGACCGGCAGCGTCATGAGTTTCCTTAAGCAGGGAAAATTGCGAGCCTTGGCTGTTGCCTCGAATGAGCGTCTGGAACAGTTGCCGGACGTTCCGACTTTCGCCGAAAGTGGCATACCCGATTTTATCGTCAGTACATGGCACGGTCTCCTGGCCCCGGCACACACACCGTCAGAAGTTGTCTCCAGGATAAACAATGACGTAAATGAGATTATTCAAACTGACGAGTTTAAAAAGGCTCTGCTCGCCCAAGGTAGCGTCGCAGCAAAACCATTAACGCCAACGCAGTTTGCTGAAAAATTGGCCTTCGAACTCGAAACCTACGGTGAAGTTGCCACGGCAATAAATCTTGGTGGTCAGCAATGAAAAATAACGTGTCCTCTGACAATCGACGGCCTCCATTCGACTTTTTCTCCAGTCCCGGTCGGAGCCAGGCATTTTTATTGGTTTAGTTATTCCCGAGTGTCGCTCGAAAACCCTATCCATCTGCAATGGTTAACGACCTCTGAGGTCTCGTCGCCAAGCCAGAACGGCATGCTTCACCGTGTATAAATAGTGAAACAGGCCGTCCACAAGTGCCGTATTTTCGTTTCTTGACTGCACTATCATTCCGCCCAGCGAAATATTCATTTTGTCGCGTAGCCTACGCTAAATAGTTAACGATAGAATGACATGCAACACTTTCTCAAATAATTATGGAGACAAAAATGAGAATTTTCGCCCATCGTTTCACGCTATTCACTGTTTGTTATCGGGTCGCTTCTCGTTTGACCCTAACGATAGTAGGCATCTTCTCATTAGCAGCGGTCTCCTGCGCACATGCTCAGTCAGCATGGCCCAGCAAACCGGTTCGTATTATCGTTCCCTACCCCGTTGGCGGCTCGACAGATTTGTTAGCTAGATTGATGGCCAGATATTTTGCAGACACACTGGGGCAGCCCTTTATCGTTGAAAATCGTGCGGGCGCCAACGGCAATATCGGTGCAACGTTCGTCGCAACAGCACCGGCCGACGGGTACACGTTGCTGCTCTCGACGACCGGCCCGTTGTCGTTAAACAAACTGATGTACGAGACCACGTCTTTTGACCCGGTAACTGATTTTGCTCCGATCCTATTGATTGCGGAAGCACCCTTGGTGCTGGTCGCCAATCCTTCAACTGCCGTCAAGACCATGCCCGAATTGATTTCGGCCCTGAAGAAAGAGCCTGGAAAGTTTAACTACGCCTCCGCAGGCAATGGATCGATGGGCCATATGGCAGGCGAGATGATACAAGAGCAAACCAGCACAAAGATGATTCACGTTCCTTATAAGGGTTCAACGCCTGCCATGAACGATCTGGTAGCGGGTGTGGTTGATTTTAGTATTGACCTCGTGCCGACTTACCTGCCGCAAATTGAATCGGGCAAAGCGCGAGCCATCGCGTCTTTGGGAGAGAAGCGAGACCCGTCCCTGCCGAATACACCGACCTTGCGCGAATCTGGCATTCCGACATCATCAACAGGATGGATCGGATTGGTGGGTCCAGCCGGGACCCCCGCGGAAATCGTTAACACACTGAATCAGCGTGGCAATGCATTCTTAAATCGTCAGGACGACCGTGCCAGTCTGGACAAAATGGGCTTGCGACCGCTGGGCGGAACGTCTGACCACTTTGGAGACTTCATCAGCGCTGAGCTTGAAAAGTGGCAGCCACTCGCGGCCCGGCTTTCTTCATCAACCACCAAATAATACAACTATCATGATATCTCAACCTGCATCTGCCGAAGCGCCTCTGGTGGACACTCACGCGCACCTCTATACCCTTGATATGCCCTTGAATGCACGGGCCTGGCACAGACCTGCGCATGACGCGTCCATGAAAGACTATCTATCGGTTCTGAACAGGCACGGCGTGCAGTTCGCCGTACTCGCCGCTGCCAGCATCTATGGTGACTACAACGATTATCACATTAGAGCGTGTCGGCAACATCCCCGTCTACGTACGACCATCATCGCTCACCCACGGCTCGACATGTACACGCTGGAGCGGATGAAAGCCGATGGCGTAGTCGGTATACGATTGCAATGGCGAAACGTCGAGAACCGGCCTGATCTTGCCTCAGATGAGTACCAATATTTACTCAAGCGTGTCGCGGACCTCGATTGGCACGTGCATGTGCATGACGACAGTTACCGCCTGCCGGAAACCCTGCGTTTATTAGAACAGACCGGTGTGAAAGTGGTGATAGATCACTTCGGGCGTCCCGATGAGCAACATGGTCTGAATGCGCCAGGTTTTCAGGCAGTATTGCGATCTGTCGACAAAGGCAATACCTGGGTCAAATTGTCTGCTGGCTTCAGGCTGCCCTCTGAAAATTTAGCAAGCACATGCGCCGCCGAGCTTCTCAAGTCAGCAGGCCCTGAACGTCTCTTGTGGGGAAGTGATTGGCCTTTTGCGGCCTTTGAGGATCGGGTAAGTTACGCCGACACGATAGCGGCCTTTACAAGGTGGGTGCCCAATCAGCAGGCACGTCGCAAGATTGCAGGCGAGACGGCATTAAAGCTATATTTTTCATGATCCTGCAAAGATTTTTCTGCTTTCCCTGAGTTATTCAGGACCTGCCATCTTTCCATCGTGTGAAAAGCTCTGAACTTGCCGTTGACGCAAAATTTAAGCCCTCCTACACTGAGCCTTCAATCAGACTATGCATTTATCCCTATTGTACATACCATGATTTCAACTACGTCACCAGACAGTCAGCCCTCCTTTGCCGTCGATACGCACGCTCATGTGTATGACCTCGAGAAGTACCCTTTCCATGAAAGTAGCGGTTTCTCAATACTGCCCAATGAAACAGGGACGGCCAAACAATACGGCGCTGTATTGGATGCCCACGGAATCAGCCATGCTGTATTGATTAATCCACTCGGTGGGTACGGCGTTGATAACCGTAATATGCTGGACGTAATTGCCGCCTCCGGTGGACGTTTCAAGGGGATAGCAGTTGTACCTCATGATATATCAGAATCCCAACTGGACACAATGATGCATGCGGGCATCATTGGAGTCCGCTTCAACCTGAGCTTTCCTGCCAGTCCGGCTATCGATGGGGCCGGCGGAGCACGACTGCTATCGTTGGCGCAGGAGCGCGGCCTTATCGTGCAGATTCACTACCACGAGGAAGCTCATCTTCTGGAAACCAAACGTATTCTGCAGCTCTGCAAGGCGCCTATAGTCATTGATCACTGCGGCAGACCGGTGCTCGATAACGGTGTCGAACAGAAAGGATTTCAGGCATTGCTGGAACTTGGCCGTTCACATAATGCGATTATCAAGCTATCTGCCGTTTTTCGCTGCTCAAAACAGGGATGGCCCTATTACGATACCGATCCCTATGTTGAAAAGCTCATCGATGCGTTTACGGTAGACCGTTGCATTTGGGGATCCGATTGGCCATTTCTTCGCGCTCGAGCTCGAATAGATTATGGTCCTGAACTCTCAGTACTGTCCCGGTGGTTTCCGGCCATCGAGGATAGGCGCAAAGTATTATGGGAAAACCCTGCCCGGATTTTTGGATTTGAAGGACAATAAATGTTTCTTGACCCTCTTTCGACATCGGGCTTCAAACGCTCCTTATTCAATGCGATTGTCGCACCGCGCCCGATTGGCTGGATAAGCACAATCAGTCACTCAGGACAAGTGAACCTGGCGCCATTTTCCCAATTCAATCTGGTATCAACTGCCCCGCCAGTCGTAATGTTTTCTTGCAATACACCGGATGACCGAGCTGAAAAAGACACCCTCGCGAATGTGAGAGAAACAAAGGAATTTGTAACCAATCTGGTGTCATGGGATTTACGCGAAGCGATGAATTTGACTTCAACACCCTGTCCTCATGGCGTAGACGAATTTGAACTTGCAAATCTGAAAAAAGCGCCGTCGGTGAAGGTACGAGCACCTCGGGTTGCAGATGCGCCGGCAAATCTCGAATGTGAACTTCTGCAGATCGTGGAAATACTAGCTGAATACCCCGGAGAAACACGAAGCAGCACTGTGTTTGGACGAGTCGTTGGAATACACATGGCAGAACAATTTTTGACCGCAGAAGGCCGTTTTGATGTGGTTCGCGCCAAGCCACTTACACGTCTGGGCGGATTCGACTACGCGACTGTCGGCACAATATTACAGATGCCCGCTCCGTTTCGCCGTGCAGGTTAGCAACACCGGAACGCTGTTACTTACTTCTCAAGGAGAATCAGTATGTCACTATCTTCAGATCAGGCGAACAGCGAACTCAGCGTCAGAAAGCGGAGTTTTCAACACTTTGATGAAGCCTTCTCGAAACAAGTGGGATCGCTGCGACGCTGGTTGATGCGGGGACAAAATTTCCTGATGGAATGGATTGAAGCCAGCGATGTCAAAGAAACGATTGCCATAGAAAGCGAATACGAAACGCTGGTGCTCATGCCCGATACTGGCGGCGAAATTCTCCGCGAAAACAAGCCCGCTGTTCCGGCAACGGCTGGTGCTGCATGCATCGTTCCAGCAGGGGCGTTTACTCTCGCGGTCGAACCCGGTGGACGATATGCCGTGATCGCGTCTTCCCGGGTCGATCTCGATATGGAGGAGGCGTTAAACGCGGAGGCCTATTCGGATCCGGACCCACGCATTGATCCCATCGGAACTCCCTATCGCAGGTGTGTTGGCAACGGGGAAGTCCAGGTACTGCTATTAGACGATATCGCCTCTGCAGCAGACAATCCGCGCCTGAAAATCATTCAGACACAAACGCTCAGTATTAATTGGGTGGCTTACCACGGACCACGTGCGCGTTCGCAGCTAAGTCCTCATCGCCACGCCAACCATGAGCAAGGCTCTCTTGCAATCCGGGGTAATTTTGTCCATCATCTTCGTGTCGAGTGGAGCAAGAATGCCGATCTTTGGCAGGACGATGAGCATTGTGTCGCGTCCTCTCCCTCTCTTCTGGTCATTCCTGTCAATCTCGTGCATACCACGGAAGGGGTGGGAGAAGAGGAGCACATTCTGGTGGATATATTTTCGCCCCCTCGGGCTGATTTCATTGCCAAAGGGTGGGTATATAATGCCGGCGATTACACCAGGGATGAATAACCCGGTCCAGCCAGTAACCGGATCAACCGGTAGTGGGTGTGTCGTCACGAAACAGTGCAGTGAGTGTGCGGTCTCGATATCGCCACGTGCGGTCGGGTTGACGCTCTGCGGTTTCTTGTACCGTCGCAATCATGATCGGAGCCTTGGAAGGCAGGACGGGCTCACCATCTGCTGCATATAGACTCAAAATGTAATTACAGCACGCCAGCTTATCCTGCATTTTGGCTATCCTGAAATTTTGCACGATATGTAACGAAAGGCGTGCGCCCCGCTGCCTGCGTGACTGATAAAACTCTTGTATCTCCTTGTGCCCCTGACGGGTCCTGAGGCTGGTCGAAAAAGTTGCGTCTTCGGTATAAAATTCGTGCGCCTTATCCCCCCGATTCGCGTCGACCTCATGCCAGTACTCAATGGCCAGCGCCTCGAGTTCGTGCCGCACTGAAAGCATCTCCTGCATCAGCATCCTCACATAAAAAGTGGATTTATAGAATGGCTTTCATGTTACTGCAGTCCATGATCAGCGACCACAAGCATGAGACAACATTTCGTCTGTCGGAAAGCTGAAACACAATGGTTGGCGGCCTATTTCCAGATCCGTATACTCATTTCCAAAGTAGCAAACAGAATCGACACAACAATAAATGCCAGGGAGACACGTCTTGAATTTCATACGATTTGCCACTGCGATGGGGGTGTTCATGCTTCCCCAGACAGGATTTTCCGCAAGTGATTACCCTGTGAAACCCATTCGGGTCATCGTGCCTTATGCACCAGGCGGGTCTGATCTGTATATACGACCTTTGCAAGAGCGCTTACAGGAAAGGCTCGGCCAGCCAATCGTTGTTGAGAACGTAGGTGGCGCCGGCGGTGTTGTTGGATCAGCTCGTGTTGCATCAAGCAAGCCGGACGGATACACGGTCCTGTTTGCAGGCAGTGGCGCTATCGTTACTGCGCCTAAGGTCACCGGCGCGACATATACCTGGAGAAGCTTCGCACCGGTTGCCAATGTGATATCTATCCCCTTTACGCTCGTGGCACGCGCCAATTCCAGAATGAAAACATTCGACGATTTCCTCTCGCAGGCCAAATCCGAGCCGGGAAAGATTAATTACGCTTCACCTGGACATGGCACCTCTACGCAAATGGCCGCCGATGCAATGGCGGCGGCTGCCGGAATATCAATAGAGGAAGTTCCTTACCAAGGGGGCGGGCCCGCACTGACTGCGTTACTTAGCGATATTGTAGAAACGGCTGTTGCCACACCAAGCATCGTCATGCCGCAGGTCAAAGCCGGCAAATTGGTTGCCTTGGCCGTAACCGGCGAGCAACGCTTCCCTACGTCCAGCGATGTGCCTACAATGCGTGAGAAAGGCGTGGATGTTGCTGTGGTATCGCGCTATGGCTTCTTCATGCCTCGCGAAACCCCTCGTGAGATTGTCAGGCAATTTTCTGAGGCCGTCGAGTATGCGGTCTCAGACAAACACTATGTTGACCTCATGCGAGATAGCTACAACGAAATCGAGTTTCTGGGTCCTGCCAAATATGCCGAAGCCGTGCAGGAGGAGGACACATACTTCACCAAGCTGATGCAAGACATGGGAATGAAAATCAAATAGCGCCCAGTTTGCAGCATCCTGAATATCCGACACGCTTTTAGGAGCGAGCATGATGAAATTATCCAGACCTTCCCCAAATGCAACGCATATTGGCACTTTTGTTAAAACCAATTCGCCCCATGTAATTGAAATTTTAGGACTCACCTCGCTGGATTTCGGTGTACTCGACGCTGAGCACGCACCACTGGATCGTTCAGCATTGGACATGCTTATGCTTGCCGGCAAGGCCGCTAACTGGCCTTTGATGGTACGCATTCCAGACATGGCTTCTTCAACTATTCTTTCTGTGCTTGACGTTGGCGCTGCTGGATTGCTCGTGCCGCATGTGGACACTGCCGAGCATGCGCAGTTAGTGGTTTCCAGGGCCCGTTACAGGGGAGGAGAGCGTGGTTTTTCGAGTTCGCCTCGCGCTGCAAAATATGGAACATTGAGTATGAAAGACTGTCTGAGCGCTGCCGAGGGCAATCTCATCATTGCACAAATAGAAAGTGAAATGGCCGTGGAATCAGTCGAAGAAATATTGAATGTTGAAGGTATTGACGGGATTTTTATTGGGAGAGCCGATCTAGCGCTTTCCTTCGGCCTTGATGACCCCAAGCACGCAAGTGTCGTACAGGCGAGCGAGCACGCGATCCATTGTGCGAAGTCAGCAGGAAAAATTGCCGGCGTGGCTGTCGGGAATATCGGCGAGCGAGATGTGTTCGTGGAAAAGGGAGCAAACTGGATCGTACTAGGTTCCGATCAATCGTTGCTGCGTCAGGCCGCACAAGCCGCAGCAACACGCTCAAGCACCGCATAATTACTGCTGTGTCGTGTAATATGATGGCTTAGCCGGGTCTGATGGTCCAGAGACTGACCTTTCACGAATCCACTGCAATCAGCTGGTTCTATATTTAATCTGGAAGTGTTTTGAGCACCTCTCAACCCATTCGGTCTGTTACGCGCGCCATTGTCTTATTGCAGGCAATGAATCGGCAGGCAGTGTCTACTGTGGAAATGTTATATACCCAGACAGACCTGCCAAAGCCGACTATCGTACGTTTGCTGCGTACGTTAGAAAGTCTTAAACTGGTACGTCATGCGCCACAACACGGTGCATACTATCTGACATCGGGCGTTCGAACGCTGTCAGTGGGCTATCACAGCGAACCCAAAATTGTCGAGGCAGCCATGTCTTTAATGGATGCGATGACACTGAAAGTCAAATGGCCGATGGCAATTGCTGTTTTTGAAGACAATGCTGTCGTAGTGCGATACAGCACCATACCGTTATCCCCGCTAGCCCTTCTGCATTCGACCATCAATATGCGCCTGAGCATGGCCAGCCGCGCGTTAGGCCGTGCCTATCTGGCATTCTGCGACAAACACGAACAGGAAATCATTCTTGATGCGTTGGCGCTCTCTGACGACGCTGAAGACTTGCTGGCGAAAGACCGAATGACTTTTTGCAGGCTGCTTGACGATATACGTCGGGCTGGCTATGCGACCAGGCACAAGGCGGTTCGCCCCATTTCACAAACAATTGCGGTCCCGGTTATCGTTGAGAACCGTGTGGTTGCCACAGTGGGCATCACATTCTTTTCCTCGATTCTGACTGAGAAGAAAGCCGCATCCACCTATTTGTCGGATTTGCAGGATCTCTCTCGCAACATTGGCGATCGCCTGCTCGATCTGGATAAGACAGAGCAATTTGCCAACCATCCCCCCGTCAAACAGGCTAAGCGTCGCAAGGGGAATGATAAGAACAGCGATGCGCCCGTATTACCGCCAGAACAATAGCAGTCTCGCTCCATGCAGAAACCCAATACCGAAATATGGCAATAAAAAAGCCGCTCTTTTACGGAGCGGCTAAATTATTCTCTCTACAAGAGCTTCCTGGTGGGCTGGGCGAGACTCGAACTCGCGACCAATGGATTAAAAGTCCACTGCTCTACCGACTGAGCTACCAGCCCAGGAAAGAAAAAGATTATGAAGGAATTAGAATTTCCTGTCAATACTATTTGCACAATTGCGACAAAGAAATTCTAATTTTTTTCCATGTCGCCATTTTTCCAACAAATTTAACGCTCGCGGGAAATGCGCACTTCTGCGCCGCGGCGTTTGACTTCAAGCCCATCTGACTGAAGAATCTTCAGTCCTTCCAGGCCCTTGATATAACTTGAGCCCTGCATCTGCATAACGCGAATCTTGTTGCGCATGACCACCGGGTTATGCATGGGCATACCGAACATCCAGACTTCATCCAGGATACGCGCGGAGTTGAACTCTCCCATATGCCGGATAGCGGGCCCCAGACAGAGCATGTGGCCCTCACGCCCGAATACGGGCACGGAGTCCAGTCCGCATTCAATCGTGAGCACCTGGCCGCCCTCATAGCGTTGGTTGAGGTTCAGGTCCCACCAGGCATCGCCTTCGGGCAGATACACATTGACTGACGAGCCCGGCTGCAACACGGGTGCCACAAGCAGCGCCGGACCCAGCATAAATTGCTGGTCCCAGGCGCGCGCCTTGATATCGTCCGGATAGGCCAGCGCCATCATGCGCTGCGCCGGCATCCCGGTGCGTACGGCATCTTCAATCACACCATGGATATACGGAATCAAGCGATAGCGCAGCCCCAGCAAGGTACGGATTTGCGCCTGGACCTCTTCCGGATAGGCGTCTGGCAACAATGCGGGCGTCGCCTGAAAAGAGAACCCGGCAGAAAAGACGCAAAGCCCCAACATACGCAAATACAGGTTGGCATCCAATGGGGTATCCCCATCGAGCTGCGCGGCGTTACCCAAATCATGCGTGACCGCGATCACGCCGCTGGCCTGGGCTGAAAGCGCCTGGCGCAACCATTGCGTCAGGCCATCCCAATCATTGCTTGTGGGAAGCGTTTTCTGCCATGCTACGCGTTGCACGGCCATGATAAGGTCGGCAGACGGCACCACCCCTTCTGTCGGGGTCTTGTTCATAGATA
This sequence comes from Advenella sp. S44, assembly GCF_002810445.1. Classification (GTDB taxonomy): domain Bacteria; phylum Pseudomonadota; class Gammaproteobacteria; order Burkholderiales; family Burkholderiaceae_B; genus Advenella. Next base: position 518,428 of record NZ_NEXS01000009.1, read on the forward strand.
CGGCGTCAAACAGGGCCCGGCGCAGCAAGAGCGGATACAACTCCCGAAGAAGCGCGCCTGATTCGCCATTGCGCGCATTGACCCCATCGGGAATCTCTAGCGGCAATGAACTGTGGAATGCACCGACGCCTTCGTCAACCAACTGGTGATGCCGCTCGACCCAGAATGCATACGCATCTTTATAGGTCAGATCCAGCAGACCAAATGACACGTTGCCGTTTTCCGGCACGCCGTCAAAGACAAAGGCATTGCCATCGTCATCGGTGAGCAGCCAGCCGCGGTCTTCCAGGTCATCAAACAGAACCGAGTTTTTCGGCACGCCGGGAAAAGACGGCACACAGACTTCAAAAAACTTTTCACGCAGCGCGCCGAGCGTGCGACGCGCATCTTCTATGCGGCTGGCGTCCCATTCGAGCGCCAGCTTGTCTGCCTGAAACTGCACCATGGACGGTTGGGCAAAATCCAGTACGTCCAGTGGAAACTGGGATTGACGCATGGCTTCGGCCTGGGTAATAAAACTTTGCGTCTCCTGCCCTGCCTGCTGGCGGATCCAGGCACCCATCGCCCACAAGGGGGGCTGGCCGGCCCGACCGGTGAGTGCAGAATACTGATTAAAAATCTCGGGGACATCACCGGCAAAGAGAAACAGATCAAAGACCGGACCATCGATAAAAATCTGATAGGTGTTGGGATTGTCTTGCGTGCCAGGGTCATGCATGACCCGCTCCAGCGAGTTCACATAAACGCCCCAGCCCTTGGAACTCCAGGCAAGCGGCAGATAACGGAAGTCGTTCAGGTCGGAAACAACTTCCACGCCGCGACGATTGAAGTCGCCCGTGGTTTCGCCAAGCCCGAAAACCGGCTCGTTGTCCGGCAGATCGAACATGACCGACCAATGGGCCGGCTGCGCATCTTGGGCCTCCATGACCAGCGGCGTTTCAAAGTCATCGTCGGTACACAAAAGACATGTGTCGCCGCGGTACAGTGAAATGTTCAGCGGGCTGTTGCAGATGACCAGAGAGAAGTCACCCTGCGTGAAGCGCCAACCCGATTCGTCGATCAGCGATTCGGTGAGCATGTCACCGATACACTCATCGCGCGCGATGGTCAGCGCCTGGCGCTGTTTCTGACGGGCAGTTTGCTTATCTTCGCAGAGCCTGTCGGGCAACCCTGCCAGGATCCTGAATACGCCGGGGGCGTGAGCCTCGACGCGCAACAATAAATCAGTGTCCGTAGAAAACTCGGCATGCGTAGCATGAGCGGACTTGAATACAAGACGATCAAATTGAATCACGTGAGTTCTTTTCAGTGAGGGGAAAATACCGGGGCATGGAAACGGGCAAGAGATTCCCTAAAAACGCTTATTTTGACTCATTTACCACACAAAATAAAATCAATTCCGGGTTTTGGCTAAAAAACAAAGCGCGAAGGGGCCTTTTCCGCAGGTTTTTCAGCGCGGCGCCACCGCCTGCAGCAGATCGCGCTCCAGCGGAACCGGCTCTGCGTTGAGCATGGCGGCAATAACATCGCCGGCCAGCGACGACCAGGTCAGACCATGAGACGCATAACCACAAGCCAGCCAAAGCCCAGGGGCGTGGCGCACGGGACCGAAGGCCGGCAGGCGACCGCGGATAACCGCCCGAGTGCCGGCCCAGCCGTCAAAGACGGGCGCGTCGCTGTCCGCTGCGGCTTGCCCCTCAACTGCCACGATCTGTGTTGACTGCTGCAAACCCGCAGCGGCCAACTGCGCTCCGGCGACACGCGCGCCTGCCGCTGCGAGGGCATTGGCCACGGGTTGCAGCACCATCGGCTTCAACGCCGGCGCCAGCTTGTCCACAATCTGCTGCTGGCCACTAAACGTGCCTCCTTGTGGCGCCGGCTGCCGCTCGTAGGTACTGCCCAGAACGCACTGCCCTCGCACCGGCGGCAAAAAATACCCTTCCGCGCCGATCACACTGGCAGGCACCTGCGGCAACGAATCCGCCGGAACATGCATGACCTGTCCTGCCAGCGTATCCATGGACATAATGGCCGGCAGCGTCTGCTGCTTGCGTCCCGAGCGCAGCGTCTGCTGGTCCAGTCCACTACGTGCCAACAGTGCGGGGGTGCGGGCCGCGGTCGCCAGAATCACGGTGTCGCATTCGCCCACTTGCTCAATTTGGCCATCGCGCTCAAATTGCAATTGCCATCCTTGTTCCCCTTTGCTCAAGGCGTCAACTTGCGTGCCATGACAGAATATATTCGGATGCGACAACAGTTTTTTAATAAGCGCAGCTGGCGAAACGACCATGCCTTTGGCAAAGTATGCGCCGTGGCGCATCACGCCAACGCCAGCCAGCATCGCTCCTTGCTGCGGCTCAACCAGCCGGACCCAGGTTTGCGGAAACGCCATAGCCTGTACGGCCTGCAACAGATCCCGCGCATGCCCTTTGCTACGAGCCAGCTCCAGCGTTCCCTCTTGCGAAGGGATAATATCCGGACCGAAATCAGCCCAGCGCTGATGCGCGCGATAAACCCCGGCCCGGCTCAGGCGCGCTTTAAAATTATCATCCGCAGAAATAAGCGGCGTAAGCGCGGCAGCAAGATGGCCAGCCTGCGGTCCCGGCTGATTCGCAACCAGCGCCGGGTCGGTTACATGAACGCGCCAGCCGCGCAAGGCCAGCGCATAGGCAACACCCGCGCCGGCCAGGCTGCCTCCGATAACCCAGGCGGTCCGGGTCGCAGCGACGCACGGTTTGGCCGGTTTGTGCAACCCGGCGAGCAGCACCTGCCAGTCCCCGCCCAGCGTGTACCGGTCCAAATGACGTGAACCCTTGTTCCTGATGGCTTGCTGTATCGGATCCAGCACCGGCTCGGGTGCGACAACGGCTAGTGTTGGCGCCGCCATGCGCAGTACGCTGTCGGCATAATGGGCAACATCGACCACCCCGCCGCTTGAATCTGTGAGGACCAGGTCTACGGCGGCGACCAATTGCGAGAAGGTGCTGGCCAGCGGGCCGATCAGGCGCGTGACCGTCATTCGCAGCGCTGGCGCATCAAAACGATGGACCCCGGGCAACAACGGTACCCCGGCATTATCAGACGGCGACAGCAGCGCATTCAGGCTTGCGCGCGCATTGCCCGGATCTCTGGCAGGCGTATTCAGAGCAGCACAAGCCGACGCGCCGGCACTGGACGGGGTTTGTGACGGATCACTGGCCACCTCTTCAAAAAACACCAAATGCAATCGAGCCTGCGCAGGTGCCTCGCGCTGCCAGTATGTCAACAACGTGGCCGCAGCATCGGCGCGGTGCGCAGTAAGCACGATGGCCGTATAAACCTGTTCCTGCCGCATATTTTTTTGCAGATGCACCATGGCCCGTTCCAGTACGGCACTGACATTATTCAGGGCATCACCCATCCACTTTTTCTCCCTGCGGCAATACGGCAGACACGCGTCGGTGGCTCGCGCCTGTACCGGCCCGCCATACCATGCGATCGCGTCGTAGTCATAAAGAATACCCGGTTTTGCTGCAATGTGAACCTGGGCAAAGGTATTCATTTTATAATCTTTTGTTTATCGGGATTTGTCCCGGCTGCTGTTCCGATTCAAACTCAGACGGAGTATCACGCATGTCATCTTCCCTCATCGACTTCGGTATTGCACTTGACGCCGGCATCAAGGCTGCCCATGCGGGAGCGTCGGTACTTCAGGCCTATTCACATCGACGGTCCGACCTGATCATCGATCACAAAGCCAGGAACGACCTGGTCTCTCAGGCCGACAAGGAAGCGGAATTGGCAATTCTGGATACCTTCGCACAATTGACGCCACAGTTTGGCATCGTCGCCGAAGAAACGGGCGGCACGCCCGAGGGCGCCGCCACCTGGTACATTGATCCGCTTGACGGCACGACCAATTATCTACACGGCATACCGCACTATGCCGTTTCGCTCGGCCTCATTGCCCATGCTGGTACAATATTGCCGCAAGCGCGCGAGCCACTGGAGCGCGACACCCCCATCGTTGCGGTTGTGTATGACCCAAACCGCGAAGAGCTTTTTACCGCCGTGGCCGGCACCGGATCCTGGCTCAACGGCCAGCGTATCTCCTGTTCCAAAACTGCAACGCTGGCAGACTCGCTGCTTGCTACGGGGTTCCCGTTTCGTGATTTTTCCTTTGAGAATCAATACAATCCGATCTTCGATACCGCGATTCACACCACGCGCGGTCTGCGTCGCAACGGCGCTGCAGCACTGGATCTGGCCTGGGTCGCTTGCGGACGCTTCGACGGCTACTTTGAAATGGGCCTGGCCCCGTGGGACGTTGCCGCTGGCGCGCTTCTCGTGCGTGAAGCACAGGGCCGCGCAGACGATATGTACGGCAAAGATCCATGGCCGATCAATGGTTATGTCGTGGCTGCGGGCAATGCCCTGTTCCCGGCGCTCTCTGGAATGATCGCCCCTCATCTTAACTCGCAATAGCTTAACCAGTAGAGACAGTCATGGCGCAAAAAAATCAACAATCAACCGAAGCCATTCTCGTCAATGTGCCGCGCAGACTTGACACAGAGGATGCGCAGCTTGCGCTTGAACGCATTCAGGAGTTATTGAAAAAGCATGCGATTGTCGAACAATTGGTGCATCGCCAGGAAGCCGACGACGATCAGTCAACACTGGTCGAAGGCCTGATCCGGCGCCAGCATGAAGCCGAACTGAGCAACACGCTCAATGCCCTGCACCCGGCCGATATCGCATTTATTCTGGAATCGTTGCCTACCGAAGAGCGGCAGCTGATCTGGGGCCTCGTCAATTCAAAATACGATGGCGATATTCTTCTGGAAGTTGATGACTGGGTCCGGGAGTCGCTGATTGCCTCTATGGATCGGGCCGATCTGCTGGCGGCTACCGAAGATCTGGACGCCGATGAACTGGCCGACCTCGCAGCCGACTTGCCGCCGGATATCGTGGCCGAAGTACAGAAAGGGCTGACCGATGCGGAAAGAGCACAACTGCTCGAAGCCATGGGTTACCCGGAAGGTACTGTTGGCGCGATCATGGACTTCGAGATGGTCCGGGTGCGCGACGATGTCACCCTCGAAGTGGTTCTGCGTTATCTGCGCCGCCTGAGCGAACTGCCCGATCATACCGACCAGATTTTTGTCGTGGACCGAGACGACCACATACAGGGGGTGCTGGCCATCTCCCGCTTGCTGGTGAGCGACCCGGATACCATCGTGAAAAACGTCATGAATACCGACTATCTTTCTTTGGGTCCGGATGACGAGGATCGCGAGGCGGCCAGCGCGTTCGAACGTTACGACCTGGTTTCCGCACCGGTCGTGGACCAGCAGAACCGGCTGATCGGGCGTTTGACCATTGCCGAAGTGGTGGATGTCATTCGTGAAGACTCGCAGGAACAGGACCTGTCGCGTGCCGGTCTGCAGGAAGAGGATATTTTTGCGCCGGTCTCGAACGCCATTCGCAACCGGGCGCCATGGCTGTTATTGAATCTGTGCACCGCGTCCTGCGCCGCGTATGTCGCTTCGCAATTTGAAGACACCGTCAGCACCATTGTTATTCTGGCTTTCCTGATGTCAATTGTGGCCGGCATCGGCGGCAATTCCGGCAACCAGACGATGACGCTTGTCATTCGCGCCCTGGCTATGGGTCGCATTACATCGAATAACGTCAAATCGCTGCTGCAGCGCGAGTTTGTGGTGACATTTCTGGTCGGTATTGCCGGCAGCCTGGTGGCAGCCGTTTTTGCCTGGCTTGTTTCACGCAGCCTGTCCATTGCGGCCGTGATGATGGCTGCACTGGTCTGCAATATGCTGATAGGGGCCATGCTTGGCGTCCTGATTCCACTGACGCGCGACCGTTTCGGCAAGGATCCGGCCATTGGTTCGTCTGTGCTACTGACCTTTGCCACCGATTCGCTAGGTTTCTTCGTGTTCCTGGGTCTGGCTAACCTGTTTCTTATCTAGGTTTTATTAGGACCGGCGTTTATCAGATCGGCGCGTGGCTACACGCGCCAGCAACGGACGCACTACGCAGTTGCATTTCGGCCGCCGCGCCCCTATCAAGCGTCCATTTACCATCGCCCGTCGGCGGCACACATGAGAAACCCACAATAAAAAACGTCCCAGACACGGGACCGCAATCCAGCCTTAGGGGCGTTTTCATGAATTTGAAGATGCTTGTGCCGTAATGACAACCACGCGCAGCGAGCACCCGACGCAAAGCTGACAACACACGTACGGACGGCTGGCACCCAACGCGACCGGCACCAATCGCCGCAGCGGTCAGCCCGACCGCTTTGTGATCAGCTCAGCTTGCCATGGCAATGCTTGTATTTCTTGCCGCTGCCGCACGGGCAAGGATCATTGCGACCAATCCGACCCACCATATTCTTGACGGTGATGCCACCGGCAGATACATCGCCCTGTTCGTTAATGTCAGCATTGGCCAGGGCTTCATCATAGTCTGAATGATGAAATTGCATGTTTGATACATGCGACTGCGCAGCATCGGCTTCGGCGGCCTCAACCTGCTCGGGCGACTGGATTTGAACTGTCATGAGCACGCGTGCCGTTTCATTGCGGATTCGCTCCAGCATGGAGGAAAACAGCTCAAATGCTTCACGCTTGTATTCCTGCTTCGGATCTTTCTGCGCGTAACCCCGCAGATGGATGCCCTGACGCAGGTGATCCAGTGACGACAAGTGCTCGCGCCAGAGCGTATCAATGGTTTGCAACAAGATGGCGCGTTCAAACGAGATCCACTGTTCCTTGCCCACCAGCGCCACTTTGGTTTCGTAATTCTCGCGAGCCTGAGCCAGCACCGCTTCCACGATGTCCTCGTCACTCATGTTCTCGTTTTTATCCACCATGTCGACCAACGGCAGGCTGACCTGCCATTCGGCTTCCAGAGCCGTCTGCAGCGCAGGAATATCCCACTGCTCTTCCATGCTTTCAGCCGGCACGTACGTGCGCACAAAGTCGGTAATGGCAGCATCGCGCAAGTTGGCAACCAGCGGACCGGAATCGGCCTCTTCCAGCACTTCATTGCGCTGACCGTACAGCACTTTGCGCTGGTCGTTGGACACATCATCGTATTCAAGCAATTGCTTGCGAATATCGAAGTTGCGGCCTTCCACCTTGCGCTGCGCCGATTCAATCGACCGCGAAACCATTTTTGCTTCAATAGGCTCGCCATCGGTGCCCAGCCGGTCCATAATGGCGCGCACGCGATCGCCCGCAAAAATGCGCATGAGCGAGTCGTCCAGCGACAGATAGAAGCGAGACGATCCCGGATCGCCCTGGCGACCGGCACGGCCCCGCAACTGATTGTCAATCCGGCGCGATTCGTGCCTTTCGGTACCAATAATGCGCAAGCCTCCGGCCTGCTTGACCTGTTCGTTGACGGGCAGCCATTTTTCACGAATAGCGGCAATGCGTTCGTCTTTCTGGGCCGGCGTGAGTGTATCGTCTGCGCGCACCAGAGAAATGGCTTTCTCGATACTGCCGCCCAGCACGATATCGGTACCACGGCCGGCCATATTGGTCGCAATGGTAATTTTGCCCGGCTTGCCGGCTTCGGCCACAATCTCGGCCTCACGCGCGTGCTGCTTGGCGTTGAGCACGTCATGCGGCAGATTCTCTTTTTTCAGCAGTTCGGACAGGACTTCGGAGTTTTCAATGCTCGTGGTGCCGACCAATACCGGCTGATTGCGCTGGTGACAATCGCGGATATCCTTGATGATGGCCGCAAACTTTTCCTGATCGTTCTTGAAAATCTGGTCGTTCTGATCATCCCTGACCATCGGCAGGTTGGTTGGAATAATGACCGTTTCCAGGCCGTAGATTTCCTGGAATTCGTAGGCTTCAGTATCGGCTGTACCGGTCATACCGCCCAGTTTCTTGTACATGCGGAAAAAATTCTGGAACGTGATCGACGCCAGTGTCTGGTTTTCGTTCTGGATTGCGACCCCTTCCTTGGCTTCCACGGCCTGGTGCAGGCCATCGGACCAGCGCCGTCCTGCCATGAAACGGCCGGTGAATTCGTCCACGATGACGATCTCGCCGTCATTGACTACATAATGCTGGTCGCGAAAGAACAGATTATGGGCACGCAATGCCACCATCAGATGGTGCATCAGTGTGATATGACGCGGCTCATACAGCGATTCACCTTGCGGCAGCATGCCCAGGCGCGTCAGAATTTCTTCGGCGTGCTCGTGTCCGGCTTCGGACATATAAATCTGCTGGGACTTTTCATCAACCCAGAAGTCGCCTTCCGGCTCAGGTTCCTGCGGCTTGGGTTCGGCAGCCATGCGCGTGAGCATGGCCGGCACCTGATTCATCTTGACATACAACTCAGTGTTGTCGTCGGCCTGACCAGAAATGATGAGCGGAGTACGAGCCTCATCGATCAGGATCGAATCCACTTCGTCGACAATGGCGTAGCTCAGTTCGCGTTGACGTCGGTCTTCAGCGCGATATTCCATATTGTCGCGCAGGTAGTCAAAGCCAAATTCGTTATTGGTACCATAAGTGATATCGGCGCGATAAGCGGCGAACTTTTCGGCACTGTCCTGTTCTGGCACCACCACACCCACGCTCAGGCCCAGAAAGTTGTACAACCGCCCCATTTGCTGCGCATCGCGTCGCGCCAGATAATCATTGACCGTGACGACATGCACGCCCTTGCCGGTCAGCGCATTCAGATACACAGGCAGCGTACTCATCAGGGTTTTACCCTCACCGGTACGCATTTCAGCGATTTTGCCGTAATGCAGGGTAATACCGCCGATCATTTGTACATCAAAGTGACGCATGCCCAGCACACGGCGCGACGCTTCGCGCACCACGGCAAACGCCTCGGGCAGCATGGCGTCCAGATCTCCGTCCTGTTGATAGCGAGCCTTGAATTCCTCGGTTTTCGCCGCCAGCGCCTCATCGGACAGGGCTTCGATGGTTTTTTCCAGACCGTTGATTCTGGTAACCAGTTTGCGGTACTGCTTCAGAAGGCGATCGTTACGGCTGCCAACAATTTTTTTGAGTAAAGAAATCATTCTGCTTTCAGAGTAATCAGGAAAAATTCAATGGGTGTTCTTCCTGACAGGTTAGTGAGTCATCACGAGAAAATCATATTAGTTTAACGCATACGGGGCCGGGTAGTGATTCCGGAAGGCAACTTGACGCGCTCTTTTGTATCAGTGACGATTTTACTGCTGAGCGCAGCTGCGCCGACCTGCTCTGCGCGTTCGAGCAGGCTATCGGGTTCGGCACTGGCCACCGCTGTGGACGAAGACATCTGGCTCAGAAAGGCAATCGGGTCTGTAGGTTCGCCATCGACACGAACTTCGAAATGCACGTGCGCACCGGTTGAGCGCCCCGTACTACCGACCTTGGCGATAACCTGTCGTTTGGCCACGAGGTCGCCGGCCTTGACCAGCAGCTTTGAATTGTGCGCATAGCGAGTGACCACGCCATTGCCGTGATCAATATCGACGACGTTACCATAACCGCTCATCATTCCTGCTGATATGACGATGCCGGCCGACGCCGCATACACGGAAGTGCCGGCAGGCGCGGCAAAATCAACGCCACTATGTAACATATAGCGCCCCGTGACGGGATTTTTGCGCCAGCCATACGTTGATGAGATTCTGGCTTTGTTCATGGAAACGGGAATGGCGGTGGGCGTACGCTGCAACTGGGCACCCCGCATTTGCATGGCCAGGTCAGTCAGCTTGAGCATATCATCACCGTGCGACAAGGCCGACTTCAGACTATCGAGTTCACGACCCAGTTCTTCTGCCGAGACCACGCTATGATTCTCCGGTTCCAGATCCTCCATCGGCTCGTCACTGGCCTGGACATTCTGGCTAAGCAGTTGGTGCAATTCCGATGTTTCGGCATCGGCGCCCGTAGTGGCCGCCAGGCGTTCGCCCAGGCGGGCGATGGTATCGGCCTTGGCCCGCAACTGCCCGATCTGTGAGGCCATCACGTTCAGGTTATGCCGGATCAGCGCCGCATCACGCAGTGCTTCGGGCCTGGATTCTACCGAGGCCACCTCTTCGGCCACGGGCAGCGAAGGCAGCCCGAAATGGCGTTCCAACAATGCACCAGCAGCAACCGCCAGGCCCAGGCTCATCATTGATACACTGAATGCCCAGACTTTCTTTGTCTTCACAGGAGTGGTATTCTGCGAAGCATGTTGCTCTTCTTTCAATTTCGTACCTGTTAAAAAATAATGGCTCTGTTTTACAAAAAAAAAGGTACTTCGCGCCGCGATCGAGGCGAAGGTAAAACGGCCGCAAATTGGTTGGGACATGACGCCCGCCGGAGCCGGTTGCTGGAGACCGCTGCACAGTTCAACCTGATACAGGGACTGATCGCGCAGGCACTGCAACTCCCGGTAGGTCATGCGTGTCGCGTTGTCGGACTGGAGAACGGCACCCTGATTATTGCTGTCCCCAGCGCAGCTCACGCAGCAAAAATTCGGCAATTGACCACAACTATACATCAGCTGTTGGTCGCCAAAGGGCAACGCGTGGATGAAATCCGCATAAAAATTCAGGCCGGACTCAGACCTGCGCCTATAACGGGGGTCGCAACGCCCCCCGTTATCAGCCAGGATTTAAGCGATCAGGCCCGGCATGCACTCGTTGACCTGCAACAGGCCACGAATAATCAGGAACTGGCCGAAACCCTGGCCCGCATCCTTGAAAAACATCAGGCCAAACGCCAGTCCTGACTGACGGCATCGGCTGCTGCCGCTGCAGAATCATAGGTAATGATTTCGTAAGCATCGGGCTGAGACAGCAGTGTGCGCGCCAGCTTGTTATTCAACGCATGGCCGGACTTGCAGGCCACATAGCGCGCCAATAAGGGATAACCGATCAGATACAGATCGCCAATCGCGTCCAGAATCTTGTGCTTGACGAATTCGTCATCGTAACGCAGACCGTCAGAATTCAGAATGCGAAATTCGTCCATCACGATGGCATTGTCCAGGCTGCCGCCGCGTGCCAGGCCATGCGCACGCATGGTTTCGACTTCCTGTGCGAAGCCAAAGGTACGGGCCCGGGCAATTTCGCGGGTGTAGGAATCGCGCGCGAAATCGACCTCGGCGAAACTGGCCGTGGAGTCAATGGCCGGGTGATGAAAGTTGATCGAAAAGGCCAGGGAGAATCCGGCATAGGGCTCCAGTCGGGCCCATTTGGCGTTTTCTCCTTCACCGTCCTGCACTTCAATGGTTTTGAGCACACGCAAAAATCGCTTGGGGGCGTCCTGCTCCACAATGCCGGCCGAGCGCAGCAGATACACAAAGGTGCCGGCGCTGCCGTCCATGATGGGCACTTCTTCGGCGTTCAGGTCGACGTGGATGTTATCGATTCCCAGGCCTGCCAGCGCAGACATCAGGTGCTCAACTGTGGAAACGCGCACATCGCCATTTTGCAGCACTGACGCCATCCGCGTGTCGCCGACCTTGTCTGCAACAGCGGGTAAATCGACAACCTCGGGCGTATCGACCCGGTGAAAAATAATGCCGGTATTGGGCTGCGCAGGGCGCAATGTAATTTCAACCCTGCGACCCGAATGCATGCCGACGCCGGTGGTTTTCACCAGATTCTTGATGGTTCTTTGTCGTAGCATCGTATTCTCAATTTACAAAAATATAACTCAATTCATGAACACACCATCGGCAGGTGTGGTGGCGGCCTGTCACTGCCCGTGTTGGTGATCGCAAAGTGCGCGATGCGGGGTGAGGACTTCAATGTCGCACAGCTATTGGGATTGCCCGAAAGCCAGGCGCAGCAAGCCATGAAAGCTGCGGTGCCTTTGGTGTCGCGTTACGTAAACACTGCGTTACAGCAGAATTGTCGCGTGACGCCGGTTGCAAAAGCCGATATTTGATACCTGATGTCAAAGACACCTATCGTTCCCGAGTATTTTACTCTGATTAAGGCTAAAAAGCGCGTATTTACGGCACGAGCTGTTTCAATTGACATCGGAAACAAACCGCAAAATCAAAGAAAAACGACCCAAAAAGGGTCGTTTTTCCTGTAAGGAGCCATTTCAAAAGGGAAACCGGGTCCGGACCGGGCAGCAGCCCGGACTCGGTGTTGGGACAAAACGGCGATCAGTCAGTCAGCCTGTTTGCGCAGGAAAGCGGGAATGTCGAAACGCTCGACACCCGAAGACTCCATGGCACGAACTTGCTGTTCAAACTGAGCCTTGTTAGGCGCTGTGCCACCGCCGCCGCGACCAGAACGGATCACGGTAGGAGGCACAGGAGCGGGAGCGCGCCCGCCGCTAGGCTGGTTCAGGAAGCTGCCGCCGTACAGATCGGTGTTGCCGCCGTGGGTGCCGGTCAGAACATCAAACTCTTCATCGGCGCTATTGTTAACGACCAGTTCAGGCTGCTTGCGACCCAAGCCCGTTGCAACAACGGTAACACGCAGCTCGTCGGCCATATCGTCGTCATAGGCGCTACCCACGATAATGGTGGCGTCTTTGGCGGCGTAACTGCTGATGATTTCGTTGATGAGGCGAGTTTCGCTCATTTTGAGCGAGCGGCTGGCGGTAATATTGACCAGCAGACCACGTGCCCCGTTCAGATCCACGCCTTCGAGCAGTGGGCAGGCAATCGCGTTTTCTGCGGCAATACGCGCACGATCGGGACCCGATGCAACGGCAGTACCCATCATGGCCTGGCCATGCTCGCCCATGATTGTTTTCACGTCTTCGAAGTCGACGTTAATGTTACCCTGAACATTGATAATTTCTGCAATGCCCGCGCAGGCGTTGTACAGGACGTTGTCGGCTTCCTTGAAGCAGTCGTCCTGGGAAGCGTCGTCGCCCATCAGCTCGTACAGCTTTTCGTTCAGCACCACGATCAGGGAATGGACATGCTTGGACAAATCTGCGATGCCTTCTTCAGCAGCGCGCAGTCGTTTAGTTCCTTCGAACGTAAAGGGTTTTGTCACCACACCCACTGTGAGGATACCCAGTTCCTTGGCCACTTCGGCCACAACAGGACCGGCTCCGGTACCTGTGCCACCGCCCATACCCGCAGTAATGAACACCATATTGGCGCCGTTGAGCGCTGCGCGAATTTCTTCACGCGCCGTTTCTGCTGCTGCACGGCCTTGCTCCGGCTTGGCGCCCGCTCCTAAACCGCTACGGCCCAGACGGATCTGAACCGGCGCTTCAGTGCCGCTCAGCGCCTGCATGTCTGTATTTGCGCAGATAAAATCCACGCCCTTGAGGCCGGCACGCATCATGTGTGAAATGGCATTGCCACCTGCACCGCCCACACCGATCACCTTGATTACGGTGCCGCTGTTGTTGCTATCGTCCAATAATTGAAAGTCCATATTCCCAACTCCTGTATTCCGAAACGTATTAACGAAAAAGTTCCACTGCATTTTTCGGAAACCGTCTCAAAAACAATGCCAGCGCCTGTCTCGCATCGTACTTGAACCGTCTCCATAGCCATCTGCCCGGCCATTATTTGGCAGTTATTGATTTGCGCGCTGCCACGCGATCTGGCAAAAAAGCTGTGCTGCGTTTACTGCAATCCTGCATTGTGTTTGACAAAACATTTACACCATCTTCACAACGCTTCAAAAAGCATGACAAATGCCCCTTGTGACTACTGCCGAAGCAACTGTTGCGCCTCTTCAGTATTCTAATTCATAAACCATTCCTTCATGCGGGAAATGATATCTTTTAGCGTACCATTTTGTTGCTTAATCTTACCGCCACGCAAACGCTGCACGCGCGCCTCGGTCAATAAGCCCATCACAGTTGAAAAACGCGGATTCCTTACCATGTCGGCAAGACTGCCGCGATAGTCGGGAACGGCAACGCGTACCGGTTTGAGAAAGACATCTTCGGCCAGTTCAACAATGCCCGGCATGAGCGCCGTGCCACCGGTCAATACGACGCCCGAGGCAATCAGATCTTCGTATCCCGAGTCCCTGACTACCTGCTGCACCAACTTGAACAGCTCATCGACACGCGGTTCGATCACCGCACCCAGGGTTTGTCGTTTGACACGACGCACATCCCGATCACCCAGTCCGGGCACTTCGATCAGTTCATCAGGATGGGCCAGCGCCTGTTTGGCAATCCCGTAGCGCAATTTGATTTCTTCGGCATCGGGCGTTGGGGTGCGCAGCATGGCTGCGATATCGCCCGTGATCTGATCGCCGGATACCGGCAACACGGTGGTATGACGAATGGCGCCGCCGGTAAAAATAGCAATATCGGTGGTGCCGGCGCCGATATCGACCAGCACGACGCCCAGCTCCTTTTCATCGTTGGTCAGGCAGACCATGGATGAGGCCAGCGGCTGCAGAATCAGGTCCTGCACTTCCAGGCCGCAGCGGCGTACGCATTTGACAATATTCTGAGCCGCGCTGACTGCGCCGGTGACAATATGCACGCGCACTTCAAGCCGGATGCCGCTCATGCCAACCGGCTGGCGGATATCTTCCTGCGAATCGACAATAAACTGCTGGGTCAGTACATGCAGCACCTGGTGATCGGTGGGTATGTTGACCGCTTTGGCGGTCTCGATCACGCGGGCGACATCGGCTTCAGACACTTCCTTGTCCTTGACCGCAACCATGCCGCTGGAGTTAAAGCTGGTAATGTGGTTGCCGGCAATGCCCGTATACACTTCACGGATTTTGCAATCGGCCATCAGCTCAGCCTCTTCAAGAGCCCGCTGAATGGAATTGACCGTGGATTCAATATTGACCACGACCCCTTTGCGCATACCCTTGGATTCATGCTGTCCAAGTCCGATTACTTCAAAGCGCCCTTCTTCAGGCAAAGCTTCAGCCACCACTGCCACCACCTTGCTGGTGCCTATGTCTAAAGCAACGATGAGGTCCTTTAGGTCACGAGTCATTTTTTCTCTTTACTATCCGATTGTGTTGTCGCTGCCGGCTCGAAGGTGATGGCAAAACCTTTGGTATAACGCAAGTCCACCTGGGTGATCTGCCGGCCAGCTACCTTTTCTTTTAAAACAGGCCACGCCTGAACAAAACGTTCAATCGTAGATGCGAATGATACCGCACCCTGCCCGCCATGTGGGTTTAATGCATCGGCCCCCGGGTCTCTGCCCAATACCAGTTTAGTATTATCGTTCAATTCTACACGCCATGCATAGCGATCACTAAGCGTAATCTCATCTACTCCCAAATTTAGCGGCGCCAGCCAGCGCACCAGCTCGGCATAACGCTGCACAACAAGCATTTCCGACCCAGTGGGCCCGTTAAACTGTGGTAATTGCGCATCTTCCGGCAGTTCCGCCTGGTTCGCTGTAAACACTTCGCCCCAGGTATTGATCATTTCCCGCTCGTTCCAGTAGGCAAACGGCTCCTGCTCTTCAATTTTGATCAGCAGACCATCCGGCCAGACGCGGGTAATGTCCGCATGCCGCACCCACGGCGACTGCTCGAACAATTTTTTCGATTCGGGCAAATTGATGGTAAAAAAATTGCCCCGCAACTTGCCGGCAATGGTTTGCTGGATACTGGCCGGTGACACATATTCCAGTTTGTTGCCCTTTAGTGGCTCAATCACGATGCGCGTCAGGTTGAACATGGGCCGGTGAATCAACCAGTATCCGCCAGCGCCAAGCATTACCACGACCGCCAACAGCATGATCATATTGGCGATAAAGTTGGTAATACGGGCGCTTGGCGTAATCATTTACAGTTGTGGCTCCGCAACGGCGCTGGTCGGTTGAATCTTGCAGCTGGCTTGCACCAGGATCTGCACGCATAAATCGGCATAGCTGACGCCTTCAGCCTTGGCGCCCATGGGTACCAGCGAATGCGGCGTCATCCCAGGAGAGGTGTTGACCTCCAGCAGGAAATAGCGATGGTCTTTGTCCAGCATGACATCCACCCGCCCCCATCCCTCGCAGCCCACGGCCACAAATGCCTTTTCGCAGGTCTGCCGGATACTGGCGGCCAGCGCTTGCGGCAAATCTGCCGGGCAATGGTATTGCGTCTCTTCGGATACATACTTGTGTTCAAAATCGTATTTGCCGTCAGGCGCCACGATTTCGATTATCGGGTAGGCTCGCGCATCATCGCCCTTGCCCAGAATCGCAACGGTCAGCTCGCGCCCGGCAATGAATTTTTCGGCCAGCAATTCACTATCAAACTGATGCACGTCGTCAAACGCGGCAGACAGTTCATGCGCGCCTGTCACTTTGCTTAGTCCCAGCGTCGAACCTTCATGCGGCGCCTTGAGAATAAACGGATAACCCAGTGTTTTGGCGGCAAGGTCCATATCCTGGCGGCTTCGGACCATGCAATAAGGCGCCGTGGGAATTGTCTGCTCGTTCCAGATTCGCTTGGTCATGATTTTATCCATGGCCAGGCCCGACGCCATCACGCCACTGCCTGTATAGGGAATGCGCAGTAACTCCAATGCGCCCTGCAGTGATCCGTCTTCGCCATAGCGCCCATGCAGGGCGATGAAAACGCGATCAAAGCCGGCAGTCGCCAGTTCTGCCAGGGAGTGCTCGGCGGTATCAAAAAGATGGGCGTCTATTCCTTTGCTGAGCAGAGCTTCGTACACGCCCTTGCCCGACACGAGCGATACGGCCCGTTCCGCAGACCGGCCGCCATACAATACGCCGACTTTGCCAAAATCATTCTTCATTGCGCTCTCCCAACTGCCCCGGGACCTTGTTAATGGACCCGGCCCCCATGACGACAACAACATCGCCGTCACGAACAAAATCAACAACGGCCTGTGGCAGATCGGCCACATCCTCGACAAAAACCGGCTCGACTTTGCCTGCAACGCGCAGTGCCCGCGACAGCGCGCGACCATCGGCTGCCACAATGGGCTGCTCCCCGGCAGCGTACACTTCGGTCAGCAACACGGCATCGGCCCGGCTCAGTACATTGACAAAATCCTCGAAGCAGTCCCGGGTGCGCGTATATCGGTGAGGCTGGAACGCCAGCACCAGTCTCCTTTCAGGCCAGGCGCCACGGGCCGCCTCGACAGTCGCCGCCATTTCAATGGGATGATGTCCATAGTCGTCGATCAAGGTGTACGTGCCACCCCCATGATCGGCCGGAACGGCAAAATCACCGGTATAGGAAAAGCGACGTCCAACGCCGTTGAAGCCGGCCAGCGCACTGACGATATCGGCGTCGCTAAGCTCCAGCTCGGTGGCTACGGCGATGGCCGCCAGTGAGTTCAGCACGTTGTGCCGACCCGGCAGATTGAGCACAATCTCCAGATCGGGCAGGCGTTTGGCGGGCGTCACGCGCCGCTGCACGGTAAACGCCATCTGAGTCTGCTGCGCCCGGACATTGACCGCCCGGAACATGGCCTCTTCGCCAAACCCATACGTGACCAGCGGGCGCGAGATAAATGGAATAATATTGCGAACGTTGCTGTCGTCTACGCAGACGATTGCGCTACCGTAGAACGGCATGCGCTGGGTAAATTCCACAAAGGCGCTTTTGAGCCGCGTCATGTCGTGGCCATAGGTATCCATATGGTCTGCATCAATATTGGTGATGATGGACATGACAGGCAGCAGGTTCAGAAATGAGGCGTCCGATTCATCGGCCTCGACTACGATGTACTCGCCCTGCCCCAGCCGCGCATTGGCGCCGGCAGAATTCAAGCGACCGCCGATCACAAAAGTGGGATCCAGGTCGGCAGCAGCCAGCACACTTGCCACCAGACTGGTGGTGGTTGTCTTGCCGTGCGTGCCCGCAATGGCGATACCGCGTTTAAGGCGCATCAGCTCTGCCAGCATGATGGCGCGCGGCACTACCGGAATCCGCTTGGCACGGGCGGTGAGCACTTCGGGATTGCTGTTGGCTACGGCGGTCGATGTCACAATCGCGTCGGCTTCTCCGACGTTTTCGGCATGATGCCCGATGAAAATCTGCGCACCCAGCTCTGCCAGGCGACGGGTAACGGCCGATTCCTGCAAATCCGAGCCGCTCACAGTGTATCCAAGATTCACCAGGACCTCGGCAATACCGCTCATACCGGAGCCGCCGATACCGACAAAGTGAATGTGTCTAATCCGATGTTTCATGTTTTCCCTGCGCTCGCGCGCTCGCAAATATCCGCAATAGCCTGCGTGGCTTGCGTTCTGGCGCAAGCCCTGGCAGCCACTGCGGTCTGCATCAATTGATCACGAGTACGACTTTGTATCCATTCGGCCAGCCAGGCAGCGGTAAATTGGCTCTGGGGCTGAGCCCAGGCCGCATTGCGACTGGTCAGCCAGGCAGCATTTGCGGTCTGATGGTCATCAATGGCATGCGGCAGCGGCACAAACAGCGCGGCCACACCGACCGCGGCCACTTCGGCCACCGTCATCGCGCCGGCCCGGCAGATGATCACATCGGCCGACATCATGGCCGATACCATATCGTCAATGAATGCCACGCATTGTGCGCTGACACTTACCTGCTTATAAGCATTCTGCAGGCTGGCAATATGCTGCTCGCCAGCCTGATGCGTAATCTGCGGACGCTGCTCAGCCGCAATCAGCGCCATGGCGGCAGGTACCACGGAGTTAAGCGCCTGCGCGCCCAGGCTGCCACCCACAACAAGAATTCGCAAGGCGCCATCCCGCGCGCCATAGCGCACGCCGGGTTCGGGCGTGCCTGCCAGTTCGGTGCGTACCGGATTGCCTACCATCTGCCCCTTGGGCAGCACGTCTGGAAAACCCGTCAATACAAAAGCTGCCATTTTAGCAAGCCATTTGTTCGCTGTACCGGCAACCGCATTTTGCTCATGAATAACCAGGGGAATGTTTGCCATTCTGGCCATCAGGCCACCGGGCACAGCAACATAGCCGCCCATTCCGAGCACGACTGTGGGCCGACATTGCCTGATGGCTCGTCGCGCCTGCAGGCAGGCCTTGCCCAACATGAAGGGCAGCTTGAGCAAAGCCACCAGACCCTTGCCCCGTAAGCCGGCAAAGTGCAACGGCAACAGAGTAATGCCAGCAGCAGACACCAGCCGGCCTTCCATTTTTTCCGGATTGCCCAGCCACGCGACCTGCCAGCCACGCTCGCGCATTTGTGCGGCAACGGCCAGCCCGGGCATAATATGCCCGCCGGTTCCGCCAGCCATCACCAGTAACGTACGTGATTCAGATCGAACGCTATTCATCGATATTCTCGCAAGGGCCTTCGGTCGGGGCGCTCTCCCCGCATCATCAGGCGACTTTCATAGTCCACGCGCATCAGAATGCCAATCGCAATCAGGTTCATCACAATAGATGAGCCCCCGTAACTGACCAGTGGCAGTGTCAGGCCTTTGGTCGGCAGCAGGCCCAGGCAGACGCCAAGATTGACCAGCGCTTGTACGCCCATCCAGATGGACACGCCCTGGGCCACCAGACCGCTGAATTCGCGATCCATGGCAATGGCCTGCCTGCCGATTTCAAATCCACGATGCACGATGACCAAAAACAGCACTACCACGGCAATAATGCCGACAAATCCAAGCTCTTCGCCCACTACTGCCATGATGAAATCGGTATGGGCTTCAGGCAGGTAATGCAGTTTCTCGACGCTGGCGCCCAGCCCAACACCAAACCATTCACCACGCCCGATAGCGATCAGCGAATGCGCCAACTGGTAGCCGGTAGACTGGACCGTTTCCGGATCAAACGGATCCAGATAAGCAAAAATACGCTTCACACGCCATGGCGCCATCAGAATCAGCAAGGCAAAGCAGCCCAGCAATACGGCAACCAGCAATAGAAACAGCACGGCGCTGATGCCACCCAGAAAAAGAATGCCGACGGCGATTGAGACGCTGACCATGAAGGCGCCCAGATCGGGCTCCAGCAACAGCAAAATACCGACCACACCCAGAGCGACCATCATTGGCACAAAGCCCCGCCAGAAATTATGCATGTATTTTTGCTTGCGCACGGTATAGTCGGCGGCGAACAGCAGGATGGCCAGCTTGGTCAATTCCGAGGGCTGAAAATTTAGTGGCCCCAGCGGAATCCAGCGGTATGCGCCGTTGACTTCGTTTCCGATATGCGGGATAAGCACCAGCACCAGTAAAAACAGCGACGCAAAAAACAGCGGCAGCGTAAACTTCTCCCAGATATGCATGGGCATGGAAATCGTAACGGCAAAGGCGATCAGGCCAATGAGAATGAAAATCGCATGGCGCAGAAAGAAATAATAGCGGGTAGAATTGGCGTACTTGGGGCCGTCTACCAGTGCGATGGAGGCCGAGAAAACCATCAGCAGGCCGAACATCAGAAGCGTGGCAACCGCTGCGGTAAGCAGCAAATCATAGTTGCGCATTCTGGTGCGGCCAGGCTTGACCGCATTGACGCTCGCTCTCAAGTCGCCCAGCAGACTCATGCCACTTCTCCATTATCCAGCGCCAGTTCCTGCACGGCCTCGGAAAACACCTGGCCCCGATGCGCATAGCTTTCGAACATATCGAAACTGGAACACGCAGGCGACATCAATACCGCATCGCCCGGTTGAGCCAGCGCCAGCGCCTGGCTGACTGCGGCTTGCATAGACGGCACACGATGGCACGCAACGCCGGTTTGCGCCAGAGCCTGTTCAATCTGCTCGGCGGCTTGACCCATCAGAATGACGGCGCGTGCACAGCGCCGTACGGGCGCAGCCAGCGGTGAAAAATCCTGCCCCTTGCCTACACCGCCCGCAATGAGCACGATATCGCGACCCATGCCGTCAAGCGCCGCCGCGGTTGCACCCACGTTAGTGCCCTTGCTGTCGTTAAAAAAATCGACACCACGGATACTGCGTTCAAATTGTGTTCGATACAGTCCGGCGGAAAACTCGCGCAAGGTGTTGAGCATGGGCCCCCAGCCGATGCCCAGCTCCCTGCATAGCAGCATGGCAGCCTGAACATTAAGCATATTATGCTGCCCCCGAATCTGCATGGCGTCGGCCGGCATCAGGCGCTTGAGCAGGCCGGCCTTGCGCTTGGGTTTTTCGACATTTTTCCTGCGACGTGCGCTGGGCGCTTCGGGCAGTTCAAAGTCGTCCTTTTCACTGGCGGTAATCCACAGCACGCCATGTGCGCTTTCCATGCCGGTGTCGCCCACCAAAGGCGGGCCGTCCACACCGAAGCTGCGCACCTGCACATCATGGATATCGGCGACCATCGCAACCACGGCAGCATCGTTGCGGTTGACAATCGCAATACGGCTGGCCGCCAGCAAACTGGCCTTGGCGGCGGCGTATTCCTGCATATCCCGGTGCCAATCCAAGTGGTCCTGCGTCAAATTCAATACCGCGGCAGCATCCGGAACCAGTGATCGGGTCGTCTGCATCTGAAAGCTGGACAGCTCCAGCACCCAGGCTTCGGGCAGCGATTCGGTGTCCATAGCCTGCATGAGCGCAGTCAGTGCCGACGGACTGATATTGCCTGCAGCAATGGCCGTTTTACCGGCCGTCTGCAGCATGGCCTGCGTCAACGAAGTAACGGTGGTCTTGCCGTTGGTTCCGGTGATGGCCAGCACGCGTGGCCGATAGTCTTGTGCTGCGGCAAGATCAGCCAGCGCCAGGGCAAACAATTCGATTTCGCCGATAATGGGGATCTGCCGTTGCTGCGCCTTGTGTAAAAAGGCGGCCAACGCGGGCTCCGAAGGCGCAAGACCGGGGCTCAGAACAATTTGCTGCACCCCTTCGAGCGCGGCGTCTGTAAACGCCTGCTCACCCAAAAACTGGGTAATGTCCGCCTCGCCGTGTTCCTGCAAGGCGACCAGACCAGGCGGGTTGTCGCGCGTGTCAACAATATGCAGCGCGGCATTCTGGCGCAGACACCACAACGCCGAGGCCAGCCCTGTCTCGCCCAGGCCCAGAATCAACACACAAGAAGGAAAGACGGCTGTGCCGTCGGTATCTGTTGTCATCGCAGTTTCAGCGTTGCCAGTCCAAGCAGAACCAGCATCATTGTTATAATCCAGAAGCGCACAACCACCTGGGTTTCTTTCCAGCCACCCACTTCAAAATGGTGGTGCAATGGCGCCATGCGCAATATTCGCCGGCCAGTGCCGGTTTTTTTCTTCGTATATTTGAACCACACCACCTGGATCATGACCGACAGGGTTTCGGCGACAAATACGCCTCCCATAATGAACAGCACGATTTCCTGACGCACGATTACGGCGATTGTTCCCAGCATGCCGCCCAGCGCAAGCGCCCCCACATCGCCCATGAACACCTGAGCCGGATAGGCGTTAAACCATAAAAAGGCCAGGCCGGCGCCACCCAGCGCGGCGCATAGCACCAGCACCTCGGACGCCCCAGGGATATAAGGGAAAAGCAGGTATTTGGAGTAATCGACGCGGCCCACTACGTAGGCAAAAATGCCCAGCGCGCTGCCGACCATGACAGTTGGCATAATAGCCAGACCATCCAGGCCATCAGTCAAATTGACGGCATTACTGGCGCCGACAATCACCATCCAGGTCAGGATCACAAATCCGAAAACGCCCAGCGGATAGCTCACGCTTTTGAAAAACGGTACGATCAGGTCGGCGCGGGACGGCAGCGGCATAGTAAAGCCACTGCTTACCCAGGCCCACATCAGGCGGAAAATATCGGCATTGGCCGGCGCCGAGACCGCAAAAGTCAGGTACACAGAGGCAATCAGGCCGATAATGGCCTGCCACATGAACTTTTCTCGCGAGGACATACCTTCCGGATTGCGATGCACCACCTTGCGGTAATCATCTACCCAGCCGATGGCGCCAAAACCGAAGGTGACCAGCAGCACCACCCAGACGAACCGGTTGCTCAGGTCGGCCCATAACAGTGTCGTAATGCCGATGGAGATCAGAATCAGCGCGCCACCCATGGTGGGTGTCCCATTTTTGACCAGATGCGTTTCAGGGCCGTAGCTGCGTACCGCCTGGCCGATTTTCAGTTCGGTCAGCTTGCGGATCACCTGCGGGCCGGCCATCAGCCCGATAAACAGCGCCGTTGCGCAAGCGAACATGGCACGCAAGGTAATGTATTCAAAGACACTCAGGACGGAAAACGTCGGAGAGAGCCACTGGGTCAGTTCATATAGCATGACCGGCCTCGTTTTTTTCTGACCAGGACAACAAGTCCTGCACTACCCGTTCCATCCGCATTGATCTAGAGCCCTTTACCAGTATGCTTGCGGGCTGTCTTGCAACTACCCTTTCTGCAATTTCGTGTATATCTGTCATATGTTCTGCCGCCGCACCCGCCGCCCTTGCAGCCTGGGCACTGGCATCGCCATAGGTGAACACATATGTGATGCCTTTGTTGCGGGCATATTGCCCGACCTCTTCGTGCATTTGTGGTCCGTTCTCGCCGACTTCGGCCATATCGCCCAGAATCAGTGCCGTGGGCGCCGGTAGTGTGGCAAGGACGTCAATCGCTGCAATCACAGAGTCCGGATTCGCATTATACGAGTCATCGACAAGTGTCAGGCCGCCCGATAGCGTATGACTGCGCATTCGTCCCTTGACCGGGGCAAACGTCTGCAGACCCTGACGGATGTCGGCCAGACTGATGCCTGCCGCATGCGCGCAAGCGGCCGCTGCCAGACTATTGCGAACATTGTGCACGCCAGCGATGGCCAGCCGCACGTCGATCTGTCCGGCAGGCGTTTTCATGACAAACGAAATGCCCAGCGGATCGCAGGCCACAGATTCGGCGTAAAAATCGGCGTCTGCCGTCTGCCCGAAAGTCAGGACACGACGCTCGCCGGCCAATTCGCGCCATAGACCAGCATAAGGCTCATCGGCCGGGAATATGGCGGTACCATCTGCGGGCAAGGCAAGCAACACCTGGCCGTTTTCGATGGCCACCGCTTCGACGGTATGCATAAATTCCTGATGCTCACGCTGCGCGTTGGTGACCACGGCAATACCGGGTTCGCACAATGCGGCCAGTTGTTCTATTTCGCCGGGGTGATTCATGCCCAGCTCCAGCACCGCCATCCGGTGCTCAGGCCTTAACCGCAGCAGGCTGCGCGGCACGCCCCACTGGTTATTCAAATTGCCCTCGGTGGCAAAGCGATGATCAACGCCGACCGCAGCGGCCAGCACGCTGGAGATCATTTCCTTGGTGGTAGTTTTGCCATTGCTGCCGGTAACGGCAATAAGGGGCAGCGAAAACTGGCGACGCCATGCGTGACCCATGCTCATCAGGGCAAGCGTCGTATCGGCAACCTCGATCTGCGGCACGTCCACAGCGGGATCGCGACGACTGACCAAAGCAGCAACAGCGCCTGCCTGCCTGGCATCGTCAATGAAATCATGACCGTCGTGCAGCTCGCCACGGATGGCAATAAACAGTCCCTTCTCAGGAATATGCCTGGAGTCGGTTGAAATACCCGGCTGATCACGCAACAGCAGTCCCAGCCGGGACCATTGCAAGTCATCGAATGGCTGGCGTACGTGGTTGATTTCCTGGTAGGTCTCGTGTCCCTTGCCAGCGACCAATACCACATCGGCAGCCGATGCCTTCAGAATCATTTGGATGATCGCGCAGCCGCGATCCTGCTCGGCCACAGCGCCTTCGGGCATGCCCCTGAGGATATCGTTCAGGATATCGACGGGCGCTTCGGTGCGCGGATTGTCACTGGTCACCAGCACCTGGTCTGCCAGGCGCGCCGCAATCTGCCCCATAATTGGCCGCTTGGTCTTGTCCCGGTCGCCACCACAACCGAAGACACATATCAGGCTGCCGCCCCGGGCAGTGGCTACCGGTTGCAGGGCCTGCAATGCGCGTTCCAGCGAATCAGGCGTATGGGAATAATCGACCACGACCAGCGGCCGTTTTCTGACCGGATCTGTCGCTATCGGCGGGACCGTTTGCAGGCGTCCCGGCACCGGGGTCAGCAGAGAAACCAATCCGGCGCTTTGCCGCAAATGAATGCCCAGGGCATCCAACACGGCAACCACCAACAGAATATTGGCAATGGAATGCTCACCGATCAGGCGCGTTGTCACTTGAGCATCCCCATTGGGGGTTCTGAGCGTAAAAACCAGACCGTAATCACGGAACTCGTGCTCGACAGCAGTAAACGCCGCAAGCGGTGCGGCCTTGAGCGAATAGCCTGCCTTGGCCTGCGCCGTGGTGTCCTCAAAAATCCGTGCGCCGGCCTCGTCGTCGACATTGACGATGGCATGACTGAGGCCCGGCCAGGCAAATAACGCCGCCTTGGCCGCTTCATAGCGAGCCATGCTTTGATGATAATCCAGATGATCCAGCGTCAGATTGGTGAATGCGGCCACTTTGACGCGCAATCGGTCCATGCGCCCCTGCTCGATGCCGATGGAAGAGGCTTCCATCGCGACGTATTGGACGCCGGCCTCGCGCATTTGGGCAATTTGCCGGTGCAATGTAAGTACATCCGGCGTAGTCAGATAACCACCCAGATTGGTGCCATCGGGCATCACGGTTCCCAGCGTGCCAATGGTAGCGCAGGATTTGCCTGCCGCATTCAAAGCTTCTGCAATCCAGGTCACGCAAGAGGTTTTGCCGTTGGTACCGGTGACAGCGATGACCGCAACGGCTTCCGATGGATGGCCATACCAAGTGTCGGCGATGTCGCCCAACTGGGCGCGCAAGTTGACGATGGGCAGCACCGGCACAGCATACGTGGCATCCTGCATTGCCGGGGCCTGTTGCGGGTCAGTTACGTCAACAATAACGGCTGCCGCGCCGTTTTCGATCGCATCGGGAATGTAGGCCAGGCCGTTAACGACGCTGCCCGCACAAGCAACAAAGACATCCCCGGTCTGGATGTCTCTGGAGTCTAGCCGTAAATCCGCTTTATCCGTGACATGGCTCGCAAGCCAATCCGCTATCTTTTTGCCGTTCATCCTTGCGTCCTCTTGGGTACGATATTACGCGCCTCAAGAGGAGCCGGTTCGATTGGCGCGTCCGGCGGGACGGCCAGATACTTTAGCGTATCTTCAATAATAGTGGCCGCGACCGGACCCGCAATCACGCTGCCGTAGTAGCCGCCCTTGCGTGGCTGGTCAAGCGTGACAGCCACGATAATGCGTGGCTTGGAAATCGGCGCCATTGCCACGAACGAACCACGATAATCCTTGCGGCTATAGTGTCCGTTAATAATTTTGCGCGCGGTGCCGCTTTTGCCGCCAATGCGGTAGCCCATCACCTTGCCCTGGATTTTTGTACCTTCAGAGCCGGCGGCGCCTTCGAGCATTTCCCGGACCAAACGTGCGGTTTCGGGCTTATAGATCTGAATACTGGTGGGATTGGACCGATTTTTTACGAGCGAGAGCGAGATCATATCGCCGTTGCGGGCCAGTGCCGTATAGGCGTGCGCCATTTGCAACAGGGAAACGGACAGGCCATAGCCATACGCCATGGTCGCCCGTTCGATGGGACGCCAGCGCTCCCACGGGCGCACCCGTCCGGAAGCGGCGCCCGGAAATCCCATATTGGGCGCCTGCCCAAATCCGAGCGCATTGAAAACGGTCCACATTTGGTCTGAACGCAAACGCTCAGAAATCATGGTCATGCCGATATTGCTTGAGCGACGAATAATGCCCGCCACATCCAGCACACCGTTGCGCGTACTGACGTCCGTAATCGTTGCACCGTGATAGCGGTAAGTGCCGCGTCCAGTGTTGAATTTGGTTTTGGTGGTAACTGCGCCTGCATCCAGCGCCAGGGCCGCCACCAGCGGCTTCACAATAGAGCCCGGCTCAAACGTGTCGGTGATGGCCCGGTTGCGCAATGCAACGCCCCGCCGCTCTTGCGGATTGTTGGGGTTGTAGGTAGGCAGACTGACCATTGACAGAATTTCGCCATTCTGGGCGTCCACCACCACGGCCGCGCCCGAAGACGCTTCGTGTTCGGTAATCGCCTTTTGCAACGCTTTGGAGACCAGAAACTGCACGCGGCTGTCAACCGTCAGTTCCAGGTTCTGACCATCGCGCGCCGGCTCGACTTCTTGTGTGTCACCGATAATGCGACCCAGGCGATCACGCAGCACCTTGCGCAGTCCGGACTGGCCCGACAACTGTTTGTTGAACTCCAGCTCGACGCCTTCAATACCGCGATCTTCGATATTGGTAAAGCCCACAATGTGCGCCATCAGCGAACCTTGCGGGTAGGAGCGGCGGGTTTCGGACAACTGGCCGATACCGGGAATTTTCATTTTCTGGATTTCAGCCGCCGGCTCCATGGCCACCTGGCGACGCAGGTAGACAAAGGTTTTATCCGAGCTGCTCAGGCGTGTCGTCAGGTCTTTAAGCGACATGTTCAGCAACTGTGCCAGGCGCGCCAACTGTTCAGGGGTAGCGCTGCGGGTCTCTTCGGGTGAAGCCCAGATCGCTTTCGCCGGAATGCTGGTTGCAAGAAATTCTCCGTTGCGATCCAGCACGCGACCTCGGCTGGCCGGCAGCACCAACGTGCGTTCGTAGCGCTTACCGCCTTCGGCCTGCAGAAAATCATTATTCATGGTCTGCAGGTAAAGTGACTTGGCGATCACTGTCGTGAATCCAAGGCTGATCACGACAAACAGCAAACGCGCGCGCCACTTGGGAATCTGCACATGCAGTACCGGGCTGCTGCTGTAGTAATGGTGCTGGGGCGTGCGTTTACCGGGTTGGTAACCGCCGCGTGGTGTTTTTTTTGATTTGAACAAATCCAGATTCAGCTTCATTGCGCTCCCCCTGGCGCCGGTGAGGCAGCAGATTTTTTGGTGGCCGCTGCCGCCCGGGCAACGCCTGCTTTCATTTCCGCTTCCTTGATGAAAACGGTCTGATTAATCTGTGGGGTTTGCATACTGAGCTTATCGGACATCACCCGGTCGATATTGGCGCTGGTGGTCAGTTGCGCGCGCTCAAGCAGCAGGTGACGCCAGTCGACTTCCAGCGCGCGTTCCGCTGCCTGGGCGCGTCCGATATCAATATAGAGTAGGCGTTGCTGGTAGCGGCTCGACACCAGTGAGATGGAGCTGTACATGAAAAAACCGATCAGAAAAATTAGTGCGAGGCGGGCCATGACCCTCTCCTTTTCTGTGTGTCCATGCCAGGCAGCGCCGAGCGAATCGCATTTTCATGCGCCTGATTCCAGGCCGCACCGGTGCGCTCGGCGATGCGCAGCACTGCGGAACGGGAGCGCGGGTTCGCGCGAACTTCATTTTCCTGGGCCAGCACCCGGCCCAGGTTTTTCAGCACAGGATCAGGCATTTCACTCTCGCGCAAAGGCATACGGGCAAGCTCAGCCGGCAGCGTCGAGGCTGCGGCAAAGCACTGCTTGACCATACGGTCTTCAAGAGAATGAAAACTGATCACCGCCATTCTTCCTTGTGGAGCCAGCACCTTCAGAATTGACGCGAGGGTGTCCGCCAGTTCCTTGAGTTCTTCATTGATGTGAATCCGTATAGCCTGAAAGGTACGTGTGGCCGGATGTTGACCTTTTTCCCGCGTACGGACGACGTTTGCGACGAGCTCGGCAAGTTCGAGCGTTGTGCACAAAGGGCTGGATTGGCGGCGAGCATCAACCGCCTTTGCAATCTGGAAAGCAAACCGTTCTTCGCCATAATATTTAATGACCTCCTTGATGTTGTCCACACTGGCCTGAGCCAGCCATTGCGCAGCCGTCTGACCGCGACTTGTATCCATTCGCATGTCCAGTGGCCCGTCCCGCATGAACGAAAACCCCCGGGCAGCATCGTCAATCTGTGGCGATGAAACGCCTAAATCCATCATGACGCCATCTACCTGCGTCACGCCCCGCTCGGCCAGCGCCTGCACCATGGTGGCAAAGCCATCATGAACAACCGTGACCCTGGCATCTTCGCGACTTAACTGCATTGCCGCTTCGATCGCTCGCGGATCTTTATCAAACACAAACAACCTGGCACTTTCGCTCAGGGCGGACAACAGCAGGCGACTGTGCCCACCCCGACCAAAAGTTCCATCTACGAACACACCATCGCGCTTTGCCGGTGGCGCCCACTGCCGGACTGCTGCAGATTTGGCATGAAAATCGGCAAGTACCAGTGCATTGACGGTTTCTTCAAACAAAACCGGCTTGTGCTCGTATTCCGCGTTTGCCATCACAGTGAAAAATGCTCAAGACTGTCTGGCAAACCCTTGGCCAGATCCTGCGCCTGTTGCTGCGCAAAGATCGCGGCATCCCATAAATCAAAGTGTTTCCCCATACCCACCAGCACCACGTCTTTCACAATGCTGGTCGCCATGCGCAGTTCCGGCGCGATCAGAATACGACCCGAACCATCGATTTCCACATCCTGGGCATTGCCCAGCAACATGCGCTGTACATGACGGGCCGACATGGGGAAAGCCATAATCGCTTCGCGCTTCTCTTCCCATACCGGCCTGGGGTAAATAAGCAAACCGCCGTCAAAATTGCGGGTCACCGTCAGGGCGCCGTCTGCGGCTTCGGCCAGGGCGTCACGATACCGGGTCGGAATAGTCATCCGGCCCTTGGCATCCAGCGTGAGTGCACTGTTCCCCTGAAATATCACTTTTATCCCACAATTTTGCACAAAATCCTACTTTTTCCCACTTTAAGTGAATGCGCGCAAATGGTCAAGCTCTATTTCGTTGACTTTTTTCAATCACAACAAAGACTTAGCCAACTTCGCCGAAAACGCGAAATTTTTTTTATTAAAAATCAGGGAGTTAAAATTAATTACAAGGAAATGTCAGAAACGGTCGCTAATTTCGGAATAATTATTAGCATTTATTAACATTAGCGACGTGTAAGCAAAAGAAAACAGGAAAGGTCTGTAAGCCGGATTCTGTAAACCGGTTTCCCGGTTGGCAATCATTCCTCTGGCAACCTTATTACTAAGGCACTCAAGCCATCTACCCGCATGCTTGGACGAGCCGCCCTTCGTGACGAATCACACGCATGCCTATTTGATGTTGCTCCGGATAGAGGTTACCGCGTTTCACCCTGACGCGCTGTCATCCTTGCGGATGACGCCATACGGAAGTTGCCGTATCAGTGCGGTTAAGCCCGCGCGCCAGTCTCGTCTCTGTGGCCCTGTTCCTCAACGGCGTAAGCCGCCGGACGGCTGTTAGCCGCTATCCTGCCCTGCGGAGTCCGGACATTCCTCGATACCAATGTACCGCGATTGCCCAACCTTCCCTGCAACTACTATTGTAACCGTGATAATGCCCCTCTAGCCAGCGATATCCACAAGTGGGCCCAGGAATAATGAGACAATGTTGGTATTGTTTAATTTTCAGCTCTTTCAGGCTCTTTTTCAGGTTCGCAGTTCCTTATGGCAGCAAATACGCTCATCACGCTTCTGAACGCTCAACTGGCCTTCGGCCATCATGCCCTGCTCGACCACGCCACGCTTACGATTAATGAGGCAGACCGCATTGGCCTGATCGGACGCAACGGCGCCGGTAAATCTTCTTTGCTACGCATACTGGACGGCCGCGCCGACCCGGACGACGGCGAAGTTTCGCGCCTCGGATCACTGCGTTCCATGACCGTCGAACAGGAGCCGCAACTTCCCGAAGATGGCACGATTTACGATACGATCGTCGGCGATTTTCTAAGCACCGAAGATTGGCAACGGCCAACACGTGCAAACATGATTATTGAAGAACTGGGCTTGTCGCCGGACAGTGTGATTGCCGGCCTGTCCGGTGGCACCCGCAAGCGCATCGCCCTGGCGCAGGCATTTGTGGAGCAACCCGATCTGCTACTGCTGGACGAACCGACCAACCACCTAGACTTTCAGGGCATTGCCTGGCTTGAAAAACGCATTTTGCAAAATCGCGGTGCATGCGTGGTCATCACCCATGATCGGCGTTTTCTGGATGCGATCACAACCCGCATCGTGGAGCTTGACCGCGGCAAACTGCACAGCTATCCGGGTTCATTCAGCCAGTGGCAGGTGCACAAAGCCGAATGGCTCGCCGCTGAAAGGTTGCAGAATGAGCGTTTTGACAAGGTCCTGGCTCAGGAAGAAGTGTGGATACGCAAGGGCGTGGAAGCCCGCCGCACCCGCAACGAAGGTCGGGTAAAACGGCTGGAGCAGTTAAGGCGCGAGCGTAGTGAACGGCGCGAACGCGTCGGCAATGTAAACTTTGCGGTGACCACTGGTGAGCGCTCGGGCAAACTGGTCGCCGAACTGGAAAACGTCAGCAAGTCGTTTGCGGACAAAACAGTGATCCGCGACTATTCCACGACCATTATGCGCGGCGACCGAATCGGTATAATCGGCCCCAATGGCGCCGGCAAGACGACACTGCTCAAGATCATCCTGGGCAAACTCGAACCCGACAGCGGCAACGTCAGACTGGGCACCAATCTGTCCGTCGCTTATTTTGACCAGATGCGTGAGCAGCTTGATGACAATGCCGCGCTGACTGAAGTGATCAACCCTGGCAGCGAATGGGTGGAAATCGGCAACCAGCGAAAGCATGTCATGAGTTATCTGGGCGACTTCCTTTTCTCTCCGGCGCGAGCCCAGTCTCCAGTGTCGAGCCTGTCGGGTGGAGAGCGCGCGCGCCTGCTGCTGGCTCGTCTTTTTGCGCGTCCGGCCAATGTTCTGGTCATGGATGAACCCACCAACGACCTGGACATTGAGACCCTGGAACTGCTCGAAGAACTGCTGCAGGAATTTTCCGGCACCGTGCTGCTGGTCAGCCACGACAGAACGTTTCTGAACAATGTGATTACCCAGACCATTGCCTGCGAAGGCGATGGCCAGTGGCGCGATTACGTCGGCGGCTATGATGACTGGCTGTCGCAGCGCCCGGCTTCCATACAGGCCAGACAGGACAATGCAGCCACGTCGGGTTCAGCAAAAAGCACAGCAGGTCAGTCACAGACAAACGTACGCAAAGAAGGCAAATCGGGGCGACTTAGCAACTGGGAACAGCAGGAGCTGGATCGCATTCCTCAGGACATTGTGGCGCTGGAAACAGAACAGGGCGAACTGACGCAACTTCTGTCGGAGCCTGACCTATATGCGGATGGCCCCGAGAAGGCCGCAGGCATTCACGAGCGGTTGCTGGAAATTGAAGAGGCGCTGCTAGCCAAACTGGAACGCTGGGAACTGCTTGAGAGCAAGAAAAACGGCTGATCAGCCGTTAACAATAGCCACCGACAAGCCATCCCAGCCTTTGCTGCCCACGGTCTGAAAGGCCGTGGCCGACAGACTGGCATTTCCTGCCATGTCGTCGAAGA
This sequence comes from Advenella sp. S44, assembly GCF_002810445.1. Taxonomy (GTDB): domain Bacteria; phylum Pseudomonadota; class Gammaproteobacteria; order Burkholderiales; family Burkholderiaceae_B; genus Advenella. The sequence goes on from NZ_NEXS01000009.1 coordinate 550,640, forward strand.
ATCGACGCAGCCCCTGGATATTGGTACCCTCTGAGTGCGCATCCAGAACCTGCCCCTGACGCACCACATTATCGGCCACAATCACGGTGCCCGGCGCTGACAGCTTTAACGCCAGCTCCAAATAAATAGGATTGTTTTCCTTGTCGGCATCCATGAAAATAAAATCAAAAGGCGCAGCGCCTTCATCAATGAGCGCCTGCATTGAATCAGCTGCCCGCCCCAGGCGAATCTGGACCCGATCTTCCACGCCCGCAATACGCAGGCTTTCACGCGCCACTTTCACATATTCTTCGTCAAAATCCAGCGTCAGCAGGCGCCCATCCGGCCCCATACCCAACGCCATCCACACCGTACTGTAAGCACCCAGCGTGCCCAGTTCCAGGATGCGTCGGGCACCCTTGATTCGCACCAGCAGGTTCAGCAACTTGCCCTGGTTGGGCGCCACCTGAATCGCCGGCATGGCGTGCGCTTCGCAATGCGCAAGCACTTTGGCAGGGATCGTGTCGTCTGCCAGAAGCAGGTTGTTGAAATAATCATCGACTGCGAGGTAACGTTGGGGAGTAATTTGAATTTTCATGATGGTTTGATTCTATATAGATACAAGGGTTAACCGGCAAATGACCATTGCAATGTTTCGCCTGCTGCCAACGGCACCAGTTCGGTCGCGCCGTAGGCAAGCGTATAGGGAATATCATAGGCCTTGCGCTCCAGTGTTATTGTTGCAGTATTGACCGGCAATCCGTAAAAGGCAGGACCATTCAAGCTGGCGAAAGCCTCTAGCCTGTCCAGTCGTCCGGCTTGCTCAAATGCGGTGGCGTACAGTTCCATGGCGTGCAAGGCCGTATAACAGCCGGCGCACCCACAGGCATGCTCTTTCAGCCCGCGGGCGTGGGGCGCGCTATCGGTTCCCAGGAAGAACCGGTCGCTATCTCCCGTGGCCGCAGCCACCAGCGCCAGACGATGCGTTTCGCGCTTCAATACCGGCAAACAGTAATAATGAGGCCGGATGCCGCCCGTGAAAATGGCATTGCGGTTAAAAAGCAGATGATGCGCCGTGATCGTGGCTGCTATCGGTCCTTCTGCCTGCGTCACGTAATCGACGCCCTCCTTGGTCGTAATATGCTCGAATACGACCTTGAGCGCCGGATAACGCTGACGCAGCGGAATCATCACCCGATCAATGAATGCGGCCTCGCGATCAAACAGATCGACGGTCTGGTCGGTCACCTCCCCGTGCACCAGCAATGGTACGCCGTGTTTTTCCATCGCAGCCAGCGCCTTGTCGCACTGATCCAGCAAATTAGTCACACCCGCATCCGAATTGGTCGTCGCGCCTGCAGGATAGAGTTTGACTGCATGCACAAAATCCGATTGCGCGACCAGCGCGATTTCCTCCGCCGTCGTCCCTTCAGTCAGATAAAGCGTCATCAATGGCGTAAACGCAGCCGCATCGCTGCCTGCTTTGCCTAGCGCCGCAACGATACGGTCCCGATAGGCGCCGGCCTGTGCCACGGTGGTGACCGGTGGTCGCAGATTGGGCATGATAATGGCGCGGTGGAACTGGTGCGCCGAATGCGCGACCACGGCCTGCAGTGCCTCATCGTCACGCAGGTGCAAATGCCAGTCATCTGGCTGAATAAGGGTAATGGCGGTATCTGTAATCAGCATAAGTTCATGGAGTCCTTTTGATGACCCATACTATACAGAAAACCGCAGGGGAAATTGAGGCTTGCGCGTCGGGCCCGGGTTGAAAGTCGCCATAAAAGACGAGTGTTTGCGCTGAATGCGGGCTGAAAATTCGTTAGCGGCCCCGCTTATCGCGGCTTGCCGGCCACAATGCTAATAATTCCTAACAAATGGCAGATTATCGGAAAAAACCGAAAACCGCGTTAACGACCAAGCTAATTTGGTTAACTTCTTCTATCTTGCATATAAAAAACAATATTTGTATTTTTCTTCAATTTGCCGCAAAAAAAAACTATGCAAGAGGCAAATTACACGTTATTCTCTGCCTGTACGAATATACACACGCCTTTATGGAGATTTACAAATATGGCAACAACTTCAGAAAAACCAGCCCGTAAGCCAAACGCAGCTTTCATGAAACCGCTGACTCCCAGCGATGAGCTGGCTCAAGTAATCGGCAGTGATCCGTTACCTCGTACAGAAGTGACCAAGAAAATCTGGGAATACATCAAAAAACACGATCTGCAGGATCCCAAAAACCGTCGCAACATCAACGCCGACGACAAACTGCGCCCCATTTTCGGTAAAGACCAGGTCAGCATGTTCGAAATGACAAAACTGGTCAGCACACATCTGAAATAATCGGCTGTGCATTACCCAGAAAAAACGAATCCCGAGGGGTTCGTTTTTTTATGTCTTTTTTAGTTTTTATTCCCTTCTTTTCGAACGGGTTTGCATGGCTCATGCAGCAGTGACGAAGGGACGCATGGTTCCAATAGCGCGGGCAGCACAAATGCATGGCTCAAATGGCGCGAGCAAGGGTTGCATGGCTCGGCCAACAGCGCAGATGCCATTGTGCCCGCTTGCCCGTCATTATCACGACACGCTTTCAACACTGCGCATAAAAATCCGAATTACATTTGTCAGATGCGCACGCATGGCCTGCCTTGCCCCATCTGCGTCCTGCTTTTCCAGTGCAAGCAATATGTGATGATGCTCCAATTGCGACCTCAAGGGCATATCGTCCGGTGTATACAGCTGCTGTAATCGACCAAAGAGCTCGGTGTACTGTTTGCCCAAAAGATATCGCACAAAAAAAGCGTAGGCGCCGTTTTCCGCCGCCTCGGCAATTCGGATGTGAAATAGCCGATCACCGATATGATCCTGGGAGTGATTCAAATTGTCCTGAACATTCATCAGATACGCTTCTTTAATGGCCTGCATTTGTTCGTCGCTGCGCCGCTGTGCTGCCAGCGCCGCGATTTCCGGCTCCAGCAAAAGACGCGCCTGCAACAATTCAAATGGTGTCACCTCTGTTGAGGTCGCAAGATGGGGTAACAATTTGGGATGTATCGGCGGATCTTCATGAGTCACCTGAGCCGGCCCGCGCTGGCGTACGTACACGCCACTGCCTAGCCTGACCTCAACCCAGCCCGACACCTCAAGCGCAATAATCGCTTCCCTCACCGAAGTGCGACTTGCCTGGAACTGGCTGGCGAGCTCTCTTTCAGGCGGGATACGACTGCCCACCGGGTAACTATTATTCTGGATTTTGTCGCGGATGCTTGCGGCAATCCGTTGGTAAACGCGATCACTTTCCATGGATGACTCTAATAATTGATTGAAAAAACTTGCAAACTGTCGCCATTTCGCCTAAATTGTACAGACCAATTAAACTGGTCTGACCAAATTAGGCAGATTTACAGGTTGGTCTGATCAGTTGAAAACATTATAGCGTTACAGGAGACACCATGACAAAGATCACCCAAATGGAAGTGCTGGATATTCGCTTTCCCACATCAAGCTTTCTGGACGGGTCCGATGCCATGAATCCTGATCCGGATTATTCAGCCGCCTACGTCATCCTGCACACCGATGTCCCCTCTCTGGCAGGTCACGGCTTGACCTTCACCATCGGCAGGGGCAATGAAATTTGCTGTCAATCCATTGAGGCGATGCGCCATCTGGTCATCGGCCTTGATATGGATAGCGTCAAATCGTCTCCCGCCGATATGTGGCGCACGCTCACGGGCGACAGCCAGTTGCGCTGGATCGGCCCCGACAAGGGCGCCATGCACCTGGCCACCGGTGCCGTGGTCAACGCCATCTGGGATCTATGGGCGAAGATGGAAGGCAAACCGGTATGGAAGCTGATTGCAGATATGAGTCCGGAACAACTGCTCGATTGCATTGACTTGCGCTACCTGACCGACGCCATTGGTCGCGACGAAGCGTTGCAGTTGCTCCGCGATTGCGCTCAGGCAAAGGAAGAACGAGAAGCGTCGCTTCTGGCCGAAGGATACCCCTGCTATACGACATCAGCCGGCTGGCTGGGTTACAGCGATGAGAAGCTGGCTCGCCTGTGTCAGGAAGCAGTCGATCAGGGCTTCAATCACATCAAACTCAAAGTCGGACATAATCTGGAAGACGACAAGCGCCGTGTCCGAATTGCCCGGGACATCATCGGACCGCAACGCAAGCTGATGATCGATGCCAATCAGGTTTGGGAAACCGATCAGGCCATTGAGTGGATTCGGCAATTGGCTTTTGCCAACCCCTGGTTTATCGAAGAACCTACCAGCCCCGACGATATCGAAGCGCATCGACAAATCCGGCAGGCTATTGCCCCCATACAGGTCGCCACAGGCGAAATGTGTCAAAACCGGATTATGTTCAAACAATTTATGAGCCGACAGGCGATTGACATTGTGCAGATTGACGCATGCCGCATGGGCGGGGTCAATGAAGTGCTCGCCGTACTGCTACTGGCTGCCAAGTTCAAGCTTGCTGTGTGCCCGCACGCAGGCGGCGTCGGATTGTGCGAGTACGTACAGCATTTTTCAATGATTGACTATCTGTGCTTTTCCGGAACACGCGAAGGCCGCGTCACCGAATACGTGGATCATCTGCATGAACACTTTATGGACCCCTGCGTCATCCGTAACGCAGCATATATGCCGCCTACTGCGCCCGGCTTCAGTATAGAGATGAAACCGCAATCTCGTCGACAGTACGCTTTTAAAGGCTGATCTGCGTAAAGAAAAATCATTAAGGGGACAATTTTTATGATTGATACGCATGTTCACTTCTGGAATTACAACCGTGATGAATTTTCATGGATTGGCGAGCATCAGGTAGCACTCAAACAAAACCGCTTGCCAGGCGATATAGCCGCGCTCACTACGGCACGCGTCAGCGGACTCATTGCTGTACAGGCCAGAACCACGCTTGACGAAAATAACTTTCTGCTGCAGCTTGCAGAGCAATTTCCCATCATCAAAGGCGTCATTGGCTGGTGGGATTTTGACGCGGGGATTGAACCGCAACTGCAAACGGCTAGCAACCATCCCCACATTAAAGGCTTTCGCCACCTGATCCAGGACGAGCCGCAGCCTTCGCACTATCTAAACGAACACCCGGGTCTGCAACGCGGCGTCCGAGCAATGCAGCAGCACAATTACGTTTATGAAGTGCTCGCTCGTCAGATCGATCTGCCTGCTGTGGTCAGCTTCTGCACGCGTCATGACAAACATTGGCTTGTCATTGACCACCTGTGCAAACCTGATTTTACGTGTTCGTCAGCATTTGAATCGTGGCAGGGACATATGCGCAAGCTCGCTGCTTTACCTCACGTCACAGTCAAAATATCGGGGCTGGTGACGGAAGTCGGAGCCCACGCCACCGCCGCCGATTTGCAGCCTTATGTGGACACTGTCTGGGCGCTGTTTGGCACGGAACGTCTCATGTGGGGCTCCGATTGGCCCGTGTCCTCGGCGAGCCATTCATACGAACAGCTACTTGACTATTGGAAAGAAAACACACGCCATATGCCGCTGGCAGAGGCCAAGCAGGTGCAACTGGCTACACCTGTAAAAATATACCAACTGTAATTGAAGGATGAGAGACAAATGGATTTGAATTTGAAAAACAAAGTCATTATCGTGACAGGTGGCGGGTCGGGCATTGGCCAGGCCATCAGTCTGACGCTGGCAGAGGAAGGCGCTATTCCTGTCATTTTCACTCGCTCACCGTTGTCGCCGTCGCTGCAGGAAAAGCTGGCGGGATCAGCATCAGGATATGGCTTGCAGCAACTGGATCTGATGGACGAGGCGGCGTGTCAGTCCGCCATCAGCGCGACCGCCGAACAATATGGGCGTATCGACGGCGTGGTCAACAATGCCGGGGTCAACGACAATATTGCGCTTACGGCAAGCGTCGCGCAATTTCGTCAGTCGTTGGAAAAAAATCTGGTGCATTACTTTACGATTGTCCACCATGCCCTGCCCTATTTGAAAAAAAGTCAGGGCAGTATTGTCAATATAGGCTCAAAAACAGCCATCACCGGCCAGGGTCAAACTAGTGGCTATTGCGCTGCCAACGGCGGACGACTCGCGCTGACACGGGAATGGGCCGTTGCGCTGCTAAACGATAAGATCCGGGTCAATGCCGTAATCCCTGCCGAGGTAATGACGCCACTATACGAATCGTGGATCAGCAGTTTTGATAACCCGCAAGAAAAGCTGGCAGGTATCACTGCTCGCATTCCCCTTGAAAAGCGCATGACCACGCCACGCGAGATTGCCAACACCGTGGTATTTTTGCTGTCAGACCGATCATCGCATACGACAGGCGAATGTCTGTTCGTCGATGGCGGCTATACACATCTTGATCGTGCCATCGCCTGATGCGGGGAAATGCATGAGACATCAGCGATATTGCCTGGCGCTGGATCTGGTAGACGATCCGGAAAAAATTCAAACCTATATAGCGCTGCACACGAAAATCTGGCCAGAAGTCAAAGCCAGTATTTACGCTAGCGGCATCAATGATATGCAGATCTGGCACATCGGCACCCGTCTGTTCATGATCATGGAAGTTAACGACACATACAGCCCTGAATACGCGGCCGCTATCGCCGCGACCGAACCTAGGGTCAAGGAATGGGAAACCCTGATGTGGCAGTTTCAAATGCCAACACCGTGGACGTCCGCTGGCGAAAAATGGGTTGCCATGGAAAAAATATTCGACCTGAAACGGCAATAAGACACGTCAAAAAATCACGCCTGCAATAACCAACCAAACCATCCTATCGATAAAAAAAGTCAAGATCGACAACGGAGATATTCATGAAACACGCCATCACCACCCCTCAGTACCGCACCGGCTTCATTCTGGTTACCACGCTTTTCTTTATGTGGGGTCTGTCCTATGGACTACTGGATGTGCTCAACAAACACTTCCAGGACGCCCTGCATATTTCCAAAGCGCAGTCGGGGCTGCTGCAGGCTGCATACTTTGGAGCCTATTTCATTATTGCTTTGCCCGCGGGGATGTTCATATCGAAAAAAGGATATAAGGCCGGCATCATTACGGGCCTCTCACTCTACGCGATCGGCGCATTGCTATTTGTGCCTGCATCCAGCGCCATGACGTTCCCCTTTTTCCTATTCGCACTGTTTGTGCTGGCTTGCGGTCTGGGGTTTCTGGAAACGGCAGCCAATCCCTATTCCTCAGCGCTGGGAGCACCGGAAACGGCAGAGACTCGATTGAATTTATCCCAGTCGTTCAACGGCTTTGGCCAGTTCTGCGGGCCGTTAATCGGCGGTCTGTTTTTCTTTGAAGGCGCCACTGGCCAACAGCCTGCCGCCCAGAACGGCGCGGTCACAACGACCTATGTCGCCATTGCCGTTGTTGTCGTATTGCTGATCATACTGTTTGCACGCACCAGGCTACCCGATCTGCGCGATGCAGAAAGCGCGCTCGATGAAAAAAACGCATCCGCCAACCAGCGGTCTCTTGCCTCCCACCGGGAATTTATCGCAGGTGTGATTACTCAATTTTTTTATGTCGCGGCCCAAGTGGGGGTAGGCGCATTCTTTATTAACCTTACGCTGGAAACCTGGAGCGGTTTTGAAGCCAAAGATGCCTCCTATCTGCTCTCGATAGGCTTGCTGGCCTTTATGATCGGCCGCTTTGTCAGCACCGGAATCATGACACGCGTCCCGGCCTCTCGCCTGTTAGCTATCTACGGGTTGATCAATATCGTGCTTTGCGGCATTGTCATGACTGGCCTTCCAGGCGTGGCCAGTATCGCCGCCATTGGCATTTTCTTTTTCATGTCCATCATGTTCCCGACTATTTTCGCCATGGGCGTAAAAAATCTGGGCTCGAAAACAAAAATTGGCAGCTCGTTCATGATTATGGCCATTGTGGGAGGCGCCGTGATGCCTTATTTCATGGGCAAAATTGCGGATGGGCATCACACTGCGCTGTCTTACGGCCTGCCACTGGTTTGCTTCATCATTGTGGCAGTTTACGCCGCACTGTATAACAGGCTTAGCATCAAAACTGGAAAGTGACAGGCTTGGCCCGCCCCATTCCAGGTGACCAGTGCAAGCTGGCCTGAGATGGCTGAGATGGCTGAGATGGCTGAGATGGCTGAGATGGCTGAGATGGCTGAGATGGCTGAGATGGCTGAGATGGCTGATATGCCTGATATGCCTGATATGCCTGATATGCCTGATATGCCTGATATGCCTGATATGCCTGATATGCCGGATGTGTCGGATGTGTCGGATGTGTCTGGCATGCCTCGTATGCTTTAAGGCTTCAAGCTTTATATGCTGCATATGCTCTATATACAGCACGTTTCCGTCGCGGCCCTTAAAACGGGGTACACAGCTACGTTTACGCCCGAATGTACGCCCACCCTTGTTGCTGCAACCGGACAAGTTCAACAATAGCGCCTTGCGCGAGCACCTGCAGCGGCGCTCTGTTTTGGCGATTGGCCCGATTCAGCGTGTTCGGGCATAACCAGGTGATGGCATCAAGTACCTCGTGCTGATCATCCAGCGCAGCAATCGCCGCCTGGGCATTGAGCACAATTTTCACTTGCGCGCCTGGCTCATCCCGTAGCAGATTGCCGGCATTGCTCCGAGCTCGTTGCAATGCATCCGTGGTTGGTGCATGAAATACCACTTTCAAAACAGCCTGTTCAGTCATCACATTCACTTTCAAAAGTGACCATTATCGCATCGTTCAGTACCCCGTGAAAACACGGCCCGTTCGCGCCTCGCTCCTTGAATATGAGTGCCGGTATAGATATAGGTACAGGACAGGTACAGGTGCAGATTTAAAACCAAGTCAAGACCAAAAACGACCAGGACGTTTTCCTTTGCCGCGTTGTGCCCGCACAGCACCCCGGATCTGTCCCTATTGACTTCGCGGACCCCGTATAACGAGGACCGACATCTTCTTTGCATGGCGTATGCAATAAAAATGATGCGGATATTGATAATCATTATCATTAATGTTATATAATTCAGCCTTTCGAAATCAATGGAAGGCACGTTCATGAGAACCACTCAGCCTGTGAGGCTTGATCCCGCCAGCAAAACACTGTCGCCGATTTCGGCCTCACTCATGAACCGCCTTGTGGTCAATACGCTTGGCATGACTATGTTGGGATTGCCACTCGCGGCGTACGCCGATAGCAGCGTCGTACAGTTGACGCCTATCATGGCAACTGGTGCCGAGGACGGCCTTGCCGCGCCCTTCGCCGGCGGGCAGGTCGCTCGTGGCGGCGGTCTTGGCGTGCTGGGTTCGTCAGACGTCATGGATACGCCGTTTAGCACCACCAACTATACCTCACAATTTCTTGATGACCAGCAAGCCCGCACGCTAGCCGACGTGGTGGTCAATGAAGCGTCAGTCCGCGTGATGACGTCAACGGGCAGTTTCAGCGAGGACTTCCAGATCCGCGGTTTCGATGTTAACAGCGGCGATGTGGGCTTTAACGGACTATATGGTCTGGCCTCGGCCAACCGCATGCCCACAGCCATGATGGAGCGCGTGGAAGTGCTCAAGGGACCGGGTACGCTGATGTACGGCATTAGCCCGACCGGCAGTATCGGCGGAAATATCAATATCGTGACCAAGCGGGCCGACGACGAACCGTTGACCCGTCTGACTACCACTTATGAAAGCAAGTCAATTCTGGGCGCGCACCTGGATATGGGACGCCGCTTCGGGGACAACAAGCAGTGGGGCATACGCTTTAATGGTGTATACCGCAACGGCAAGACAAGCCTGGATGACGGCCGGCAAAAATTCGCCCTTGGCGCACTCTCGCTGGACTATCGTTCGGCAAAATTGCGCTGGTCACTGGACGCCTACTCGCAGCGCGAGAATGTTGACAACTTTCGTGCGCAAAACGGCTTCCATCCAGATATTGCCTATATTCCGTCAACGCCTTCGGGCCATCGCGCCATCTATTCGGGCGCTGACCTGACCATTCGCGACTCGACCATCGCCTCCAGGCTGGAATACGATATTTCCGACAGCCTGATGGTATATGCCGCTGCGGGCTATCATTACGGTGCCAGCGAACAGGACTTTCCTTCCGCGCGCACCACGGATGCCGTCGATGCGCTGGGCAATTTTCGGGTCATCAATTCCTGGTATGACGCCTATTCGCGCAGCCGGACTGCCGAGATCGGCGCGCGCGCGAAATTTTCCACCTTTGGCATCAATCACTTAGTGTCGTTGTCCGGCTCAGTCCTCAAATCTGAAGCGGGAAGCTTCTATTTGTCTGCGCCATTAAATCAGACAATCGATTCGAATATCTACGACCCGGTGCGCCTGGTACCCATGACGGGTGATCGTCAGTCACCCAACAGAGATTCGGAAACCCGACTCTCTAGTATTTCGCTGACCGATACGCTGTCATTTGCCGATGATCGCATTCTGGTTACTGGCGGACTGCGCAGGCAGCAAGTGAAGTCCGAGAATTTCAATGTCGGTGGCGCAGTCACTTCGTCCTATGATGAAAGCGCCGTGTCGCCACTGTTTGGCATTGTCGTGCGCCCATTGGATAATGTATCAATCTACGGAAACTTCACCTCGGGCCTGACCACGGGTGGTACAGCCCCGGCCACTGCTGCCAATGCCGGCGAGGTATTTGCGCCCTATAAGTCCAAACAGTACGAGGCCGGTGTAAAAGTGGACTGGGGTCGCGTCATGACCACGGTTTCCGTTTTCCAGGTAGACCGTCCAAATGCGATTACCGATCCGGACACCAATATCTATAGTTACGATGGCGAACAGCGTAATCGCGGCGTGGAGTTTTCTGCTGTCGGTGAAGTCACGGACGGACTGCGCCTGATGGCCAGCGCAACTTTCTATAATGCCAAGCTGCGTCGTACCGCAGGAGAGCTCAACCAGGGCAACCGGGCCAATGGGGTACCAAAGCGTACGTTCAATCTGGCCGCTGATTGGGACTTGCCTTGGGTGCCCGGCTTCAGTCTCGGTGGGCGCGCCATCCACACAGCAGCAACGCCTTATGATGCAGAAAACACCCTCACACTGCCATCGTGGACACGCTATGACCTGAGCGCACGCTATCGCACGACATTCCAGGGCAGGCCTCTCACATTGCGCGCAAGCGTACAGAACGTGTTGAACAAAAAGTATTGGCTATCGAGCAGTACACGGCTGACCGTGGCTACGGCAGCCGCGCCGCGCACCGTTCTTTTATCGGCCGAGATGGAATTCTAGTGCACCGCCCATGAAATGACGCTCGTTAACATCGCCGGACCCGTTTATTGGTCCGGCTTTCTGTCGACCGGATGAGATGGCGCGTCAATGATTTGTGTCGCGACGCGGGCCGATGGCAATAGCGCTTGCCAGAACAATAGTGATATCGGTTGCAATAGCGGATGTGATAGCAGTGGCAGTGGCAATCAATGCCAACGGCGATAACCGTTGGATAGTCGTTGCAATAACGGTTGCGCCATAGCCGTTATCAATGCGGCAACAATACCACTTTTCCGGACGCAATGCTCCCACGGTCCAGCCCGGTAAATGCCGCCACACCCTCCTCTAGCGTGCGCGTCTCAACCCACGACAGATCGCCAAAGGTGCCATTGTGCAATGCGTTCACAGTCGCGTACATGTCTGCCATGGTGTATGTGTACGTTCCCAGCAATGTGACCTCCGACAGGGTCAGCTTGCGCATATCAATCTCACTGCTCCAGTCCTGCAGTCCAATATGCAATATCGTGCCACCCGGTCGTACGCAGTTGAACGCCGTGTTGCGCGTGGGTGCAGCGCCAACAGCGTCCACGACAAAATCATAACTGTCATGAGCGGGCGCATGGGCCACTGGATCGATAGAGACACAACCGGCATGCTGTTCGGCCGAGGCGCGCCGCAAGGCATTGGTTTCAGCCAAATCAACAAGCCTGCAGCCGTATGCGCGCAGCAAAATGGCGGTCAGCAAGCCGATTGCCCCGCCGCCAATGACCAGCACTCGCGCCTCCGGCAAGGGACGATGCATTTTTCCCATCGCCAGATTTATCGCATGCAGCACTGTGGCGGCCGGCTCTGTCAGGGCAGCAACCACGGGTGACATATCGTCGGGAATCGGCACGACTGATTTGGCCGGCACCGACATAAATTGCGCGAACGCACCAGCACGCGACATACCAACCATGCCGCGATTGCTGCACAAATTATCTCTTCCCTGCATGCAGTACTGACACACGCCGCAGGTGATTAGCGGATTGACCGTCACCCGCTGGCCAACCCCGATTGAATCGCTCGCGCTTTCAGTCACCGTGGCCGCCAGTTCATGCCCCAGAACAAGACCGGGTTTACGCCTTGGGTCGTGCCCGTGATAGGCATGCATATCAGAACCGCAAATGCCTGCGGCATCAATTTTCAGAACGACTTCGCCCGCGTGCAGATCTGGCAGCGGACGCTCCTGCAGCGTCATTTCGTTGGGTGCGGTATAAACCAGTGCTTTCATTTGATAGAACTCCTTGTATGCGGCCCGGCGCAGGCCGGATCCGCTGCTAAATCAAGAGATTGAGGTTTGTGCGGCGCCGGTCATCTCGCGACCCGCCGATGTTGCGTGGTCAGGAACATGCCGGGCAATCCACCGAGTGCACGCAACACTGAGCAAACCAGCTGCGAGCACATACAGGCATAACAACCAGGGATCGCCGCCATTGATGTCCGTTAGCACCGTTGCGACAATGGGAGTGAGTCCACCGGCCAGTACGCCCGCAAGCTGATACACAAATGAAATCGCGGTATAGCGTACTTTCGCATCAAAACACGAGGAAAAAAACGATGACATAGTGCCAAACACCGCCGCATGGAATATGCCAAACGGAATAATAATGGCAAGCCAGACCAGATACACATTGTGGGAAAAGGTCTGCATGACATAGAAAGCCGGAAACGCCGATAATGCAGCAAACAGCGCACCCAGTCCGTATACACGCGCCTTGCCGACACGATCGGCCACCGCGCCCCAGAACGGAATGAAGCATGTCATCAATACCGCACTGATCATGACACCCATCAGAGCCTGTGTGCGAGGCAGATCCAGCTCACGCGTCAGATAATTGAGCGAATATACCCCGAAAACGTTGAAGAAGACCCCGTCGATCATGCGGGCACCCATACACGCCAAGATTATTCGCGGGTACCGACGCAGCGTGTCGACCAGTGGCAACACGGGCTTCTCGATCCGCTTCTCGGTTTTTGCTTTGTGCTTCATCGCCTCAAACTCGGGCGACTCAGACACATGATTGCGAATGTAGCCACCCACCAGCGCCATCAGACCACTTAGCAGAAACGCGACACGCCAACCCCATGACAAAAAGTCTTCGTTACTTAGCTGCCACGATAATAAGCCAACCACGCCCGAAGCCAGAACCAGCCCAAGCGACATGCCGGTCTGGGGAATGCTGCTGAAAAAACCACGGCGCGCCGGCGGAGCCGACTCGTAAGTCATCAAGACTGCGCCGCCCCACTCTCCGCCAAGCCCGATCCCCTGAATAATACGAAAGAACAATAGAAGAATGGGCGCCCAGATTCCGATCTGGGCATAGGTAGGAATAAAGCCGATCGCCACTGTCGCTCCGCCCATCAACAGCAACGTGAGCATGAGCATTTTCTTGCGACCAACCGTATCGCCGAAGTGCCCGAATATGATACCGCCCAGAGGCCTGGCCACAAATCCAAGCGCAAAGGTGCCATACGCCAGCATTGTGGAAATAAACTCGTTATCACCAGGGAAATAAAGCTTGTCAAATACCAATCCGGCCACAACGCCGTACAAGAAAAAATCGTACCACTCGATAATGGATCCAAACAGGCTGGATACGGTCGCGCGGTGGAGATTAACGCGGGCCTGCCCTTGTGCTGAAGTGTTCATGCTGTCTCTGCTCCATAGCGTTTTTATTCTGCTTTTATATTGATGAGCGGCAAAATGCTGCCGCAGGAAATACTGCCTACTTCGCTGTGTAGCCCCCATCGACCATGATTACCTGTCCGGTGATATAGCTTGAGGCGTCACTGGCCAGAAACACCGCAACCCCGTGCAAGTCGTCCAGTCGACCGTTGCGGCCGATACAGGTTTGGTCGGCGTGATGCTGGCTCAGGCTTGCATCGCCAAATACAGAAGCGGTCAATGGCGTCGGAAAAAAACCCGGACCAATTGCATTGCATGTAATGCCATGTGACGACCATTCTTGCGCAATGGCGCGCGTCAGTTGTACGACGCCGCCCTTTGCGGCGCCATACGGGGCACTATGCGCAAATGCGCGATACGACTGCAAAGAGGCGATATTGATGATGCGGCCCCAGCCATTTTCTTTCATTGCCGGGGCCAGCGTCTGGGTCAAAAAGAATGGCGCTGCCAGATGAAGCTCCATTTGCAGACGCCAGGCTTCATAATCGACCTGCTCAAACGGCTGGCGCAGATTAACTCCTGCGGCATTGACCAGAATATCGATTGCTCCGGCGCGGGCCCCTGCCTCGCTGGCGAATGCCTGCCGCGCGGAATGGTCGGCCAGATCACATATCTTATAACGCGCTTCAATACCATCTTCAGCCAGGAGCGCGACCTGCTCTTGCAACGACTGCTCGCGCCGGGCCACCAAGACCACCTTTGCCCCAGCCAGCCCCAACCCCCTGGCAACGGCCGCGCCAATACCCGAATTGCCGCCTGTCACCAGGGCTGTTTTGCCGGAAAGATCGAACATAGCCTTGTTTTTCATACTTGCCTCCTGTCGCTGGCTTATACCGTCACGGCTTGACCGGCATCGAATTTTTCTCCGGGAAAGTACTTTGCCAGTCGATCATCGGCAGTACGGGCATGGGCTTCCATGCCTTCCAGTCGCGATATTCGTGCCGTCACCGGGGCGATCTGCCTGACGGCCTCCTTGGACATCTGCTGCCAGGTCAGTGTTTTCATGAACTTATGGACCGATAGCCCACCCGAGTACCGCGCCGCGCCTTTGGTTGGCAATACATGATTGGGTCCGCTGCATTTGTCTCCAAAGGCCACGGTAGATTCTTCACCCAGAAACAGCGAGCCATAACAAGTCAGGCGCTCAAGCCACCAGTCAAGATCCTTGGCCTGAACCTCGAGATGTTCCGATGCATAGCGATCCGATACCACGGCCACTTCCTCTCGGGTATCACAAATGACAATTTCGCCATAATCGCGCCAGGCTGCAGTGGCGGCATCCCGGGCAAGACCGGGGAGCTGCTCGATAAGTTGTGGTACGCGTCTCGCAACTTCTTGCGCCAGGGAACGTGACGTCGTGAACAGCCATGCCGGCGACTCATGTCCATGCTCGGCCTGGCCCACCAAGTCACTAGCCACAATTTCCGGATCAGCAGTTTCATCGGCAATCACAGCGACCTCTGAAGGACCCGCAAATACGTCGATACCCACTTGGCCAAACAGACTGCGCTTGGCTTCGGCAACGAATTTATTACCTGGCCCAACCACGACATCTGCCGGTGTGCCCGTGAACAAACCAAAAGCCATGCTGGCAATGGCCTGCACGCCGCCGAGCGTCATGATCGTGTCTGCCCCGGCCGTGCGAAAGGCGTACAGAACATACGGATGCATGGCACCGCCACGGAACGGACTGGAACAAGCGATAATATTCTTTACTCCCGCCGCTTTGGCTGTGGCCACACCCATATAAGCCGATGCAATATGCGCATAGCGGCCTGCCGGTGCGTAACAGCCAACAACATTGACAGGCAATACCCGCTGGCCGGCCGTGACGCCACCATCGAGTTGCACTGAAAACTCCCTGACAGATTCGCGTTGGCTTACCGCAAAGTCATAAACCTGACGCACTGCAAACTCAATATCGTTCTTGATCGCAGCGGGAATATCGCGGGTCGCCTGGTTGATCTGCGCATCGCTCATCACGATGTCACCGGTCCACTTGTCCAGCTTGCTTGCATACTGACGTACTGCCTTTTCGCCGCGCTCGCGTATATCGGCCAGCATTTCATCCACAACTGCTCTGGCAGCTCCCGTTTCCGACTCTGGCGTCTTGTCGGCTTTCTTCATGTATTCAATAGCCACTTTTTCCTCCTGAATGTATTCGCTTTCAATTAAATATAAATAATATCGTTACTAATACGTTGTATTTACTAAGTTTATATTCGTATTCTTACATTAATGGAACTAAACTCGTCGTTTAATGTATGCGCTTACATTTTATTGTAGGGAAGTAGCGGACATTCGTCAATGCATAAACATTAAATTATTCGCGTGCACAACGGCTTATAATTCATTCTGTTTATCAACAAAGACAGAGGCAAGCCATGAAACACCGGGCGCGCATCGCTGACGTTGCATCCCTGGCAGGAGTGTCAGTAGCAACCGTATCCCGAACCTTATCCAATCCAGCATCGGTCAGGCCCGCGACCCGTGAACGGGTTCAACGTGCCATCGATGAACTGAACTATTTCATGGACGGATCAGCCAGGGCATTGGCGTCTGGCCATGGCCATACAGTCGGCATGGTGGTGCCAACGTTGGATAATTCGATATTTGCCCTGGCTGTCCAAGGATTACAAACAACCCTGGCCGCTCATGGCTACCAGCTGCTGATCGCAGCGCATGAATATAATCTTGAGACTGAAGCCCAGCAAGTGCGTGCCTTGTTAGAAACCCGGATAGACGCCCTGGTGCTGGTTGGCGTGCATCACTCAGACACAACCTGGGATTTGGTGCGACGCAGTGGCACGCCACTGCTGGTGGCCTGGGCCACTCACGAAAGCTACCCTTCCGTTGCCTTCGATAATCGTCTTATCGGGCAACTGGCCGCCGAGCATCTGGTCTCGCTGGGACACAAGCGCTTTGGCATGATTTCAGGCTATACCCGCTACAACGACAGGGCACGGCAACGTGCTGACGGGTTCATCGACACCTTGCAACGCCATGACATTGAATTTGAAAAACGGAATCTGATCGAACAGCCCTTTGGTTTTCCAGGCGGACGCTCAGGCTGGGCTCGCCTGATGCAATTGCCGGCGCCTCCCACCGCTATTTTTTGCGGAAACGATGTTCTGGCAATGGGATGCATGTTTGAAGCGCAAAAACACGGTATACAGTTACCCCGGGATCTGTCCATTGTGGGCTGCGATAATCTGCCTATTGTCTCTCACCTGCCACCAGGATTGACCACAGTGCAGTTGCCTACATACGAACTGGGCATCGAGTGCGCTCATTCTGTACTGGAATGGATAGAAAAGGACGCCCGACCCGTCTCTGTTTGCCTTGATATCGAATTGATCGTCCGGGGAACAACGGGCCGGCCTCCTGCTGATCCAGACTGACAAGACACGATGGAACTGAGCGAAGAAAAGCGCCAATCATCGCAGGTAAAAAAGAACAAGCGTATTCAAGCCGGGTGAGGCGGGGCGTCTGCTGATAAGACAAAGGCCGCTTGCGCGGCCATGTCGATGTGGGTTTAGCGAGATTGCGTACGATGTTTGAGCGTATGTGTGCGGCAAGAATGCGGTCTATACACAGCCCCTGCTATCCACTCGTGTGCGATACACGTATAGGCGCAGGACAAGCATGCGGTCTACCGCGAATTGGAGACCAACGCACAAACGCCCCGCAATGGCGACATTGCGGGGCGTTTGAAGGAATAAAAAGCCTGACGATGACCTACTTTCACAGATGTCCATCCACTATCATCGGCGCAAAGGCGTTTCACTATCCTGTTCGGGAAGGGAAGGAGTGGGTCCACCTTGCTATGGTCGTCAAGCGTAAGCTGGTATGGCTTAGCGCTAGCTGGTTGCTATGCGTTAGCAATTTGGAAGAAGCACAAGCTAGTTGTATTCGATCGGGCAGATGAGTCAATCTTGCGTTGGTGATTGATTTTGCTGCAATTTACTTCAGTTTTTTGAACGACACTCAACCGCTATTGCTCAGCGCAGTTGTAGCAACCATGATTACCATGGCTACGTATAACCTGCAGAGTTATAGGATCAAGCCGCACGGGCAATTAGTATCAGTTAGCTAAACGCATTGCTACGCTTACACACCTGACCTATCAACGTCCTGGTCTCGAACGACCCTTCAGGGGGGTCTAGCCCCCGGGATACCTAATCTTCAGACGAGTTTCCCGCTTAGATGCCTTCAGCGGTTATCTCTTCCATACATAGCTACTCGGCAATGCCATTGGCATGACAACCGATACACCAGAGGTATGTCCACTCCGGTCCTCTCGTACTAGGAGCAGGCTCCGTCAAGTATCCAACGCCCACGGCAGATAGGGACCAAACTGTCTCACGACGTTTTAAACCCAGCTCACGTACCTCTTTAAATGGCGAACAGCCATACCCTTGGGACCGGCTACAGCCCCAGGATGAGATGAGCCGACATCGAGGTGCCAAACACCGCCGTCGATATGAACTCTTGGGCGGTATCAGCCTGTTATCCCCAGAGTACCTTTTATCCGTTGAGCGATGGCCCTTCCATTCAGAACCACCGGATCACTATGTCCTGCTTTCGCACCTGTTCGACGTGTCAGTCTCACAGTCAAGCACGCTTATGCCATTGCACTATCAGCACGATTTCCGACCGTACCTAGCGTACCTTCGAACTCCTCCGTTACACTTTGGGAGGAGACCGCCCCAGTCAAACTGCCCACCATACACTGTCCCCAACCCGGATAACGGGCCTAGGTTAGAATCGCAAACAAACCAGGGTGGTATTTCAAGGATGGCTCCCTACGATCTGGCGACCGTAATTCAACGCCTCCCACCTATCCTACACAGGCCGGTTCACAATTCAATGTAAAGCTACAGTAAAGGTTCATGGGGTCTTTCCGTCTAGCCGCGGGGAGATTGCATCATCACAAACACTTCAACTTCGCTGAGTCTCAGGAGGAGACAGTGTGGCCATCGTTACGCCATTCGTGCAGGTCGGAACTTACCCGACAAGGAATTTCGCTACCTTAGGACCGTTATAGTTACGGCCGCCGTTTACTGGGGCTTCGATCAAGAGCTTGCACCCCATCACTTAACCTTCCAGCACCGGGCAGGCGTCACACCCTATACGTCCACTTTCGTGTTAGCAGAGTGCTGTGTTTTTAATAAACAGTCGCAGCCACCAATTCTCTGCGGCCCATTCGCGCTTTAACACGCTACTAGGGCATACCTTCTCCCGAAGTTACGGTATTAATTTGCCGAGTTCCTTCTCCTGAGTTCTCTCAAGCGCCTTGGAATATTCATCCCGTCCACCTGTGTCGGTTTGCGGTACGGTCATTGTTAAACTGAAGCTTAGAGGCTTTTCCTGGGACCACTTCCTATGACTTCACGAATAAATTCGCTTCGCACCAATACCTTGAATTACGCGGCCGGATTTACCTAACCGCCTTCTCAGTACCAGTCACGGGTACAACCAATCACCCGCTCACATTTCGCAATCCGTCCCCCCATCGCATTTAACAATGGTGTTGGAATATTAACCAACTTCCCATCAGCTACGCATCTCTGCCTCGCCTTAGGGGCCGACTCACCCTGCGCCGATGAACGTTGCGCAGGAAACCTTGGACTTACGGCGAGGGAGCTTTTCACTCCCTTTATCGCTACTCATGTCAGCATTCGCACTTCTGATACCTCCAGCAACCGTCTCCAGCTGCCTTCACAGGCTTACAGAACGCTCTCCTACCGCGTACGGATAAATCCGTACACCCGCAGCTTCGGTATATTGCTTAGCCCCGTTACATCTTCCGCGCAGGACGACTCGATCAGTGAGCTATTACGCTTTCTTTAAAGGATGGCTGCTTCTAAGCCAACCTCCTGACTGTCTATGCCTTCCCACTTCGTTTCCCACTTAGCAATATTTAGGGACCTTAGCTGGCGGTCTGGGTTGTTTCCCTCTTGAGTCTGGACGTTAGCACCCAGTGCTCTGTCTCCCGCGCTGTACTTGCCGGTATTCGGAGTTTGCCATGGTTTGGTAAGTCGCCATGACCCCCTAGCCATAACAGTGCTCTACCCCCGGCAGTAATACGCGAGGCACTACCTAAATAGTTTTCGGAGAGAACCAGCTATTTCCAGATTTGTTTAGCCTTTCACCCCTATCCACAGCTCATCCCCTAATTTTTCAACATTAGTGGGTTCGGTCCTCCAGCACGTGTTACCGTGCCTTCAACCTGGCCATGGATAGATCATCTGGTTTCGGGTCTACACCCAGCGACTAAATCGCCCTATTCGGACTCGCTTTCGCTGCGCCTTCCCTATTCGGTTAAGCTTGCCACTGAATGTAAGTCGCTGACCCATTATACAAAAGGTACGCAGTCACCCCACAAGGAGGCTCCTACTGTTTGTATGCACACGGTTTCAGGATCTATTTCACTCCCCTTCCGGGGTTCTTTTCGCCTTTCCCTCACGGTACTGGTTCACTATCGGTCGATCACGAGTATTTAGCCTTGGAGGATGGTCCCCCCATGTTCAAACAGGATTTCACGTGTCCCGCTCTACTTGTTCGACGCTTAGTACCACAGCAAAGATTTCGTCTACAGGGCTATCACCTGCTACGGCCGGGCTTTCCATCCCGTTCAACTACCAATGCTGCTATCTCGTCCAGGCTGTTCCGATTTCGCTCGCCACTACTTTCGGAATCTCGGTTGATTTCTTTTCCTCGAGTTACTTAGATGTTTCAGTTCACTCGGTTCGCTTCACTGTACCTATGTATTCAGTACAGGATACTGTCTAAAAGACAGTGGGTTGCCCCATTCGGATATCTACGGATCAATGCTTATTTGCTAGCTCCCCGTAGCTTTTCGCAAGCTATAACGTCCTTCATCGCCTGTGATCGCCAAGGCATCCACCATGTGCACTTAGTCACTTGATCCTATAACACTAAAGGCTATAGGAATTTACTGCTTCGTCTATACAGTGCCTTTTGAATTCACCGTATAAACATGCTGAGTTTTTGCGTTTGTGTGCCGTTCATCAATGTCATTCCTCATTCTCAAATCCACTCACACCCCACAGACCAGAATAAATCCTGACCCACAAGATACAAGCGCATTCGATCATGAAGCTTGAGTTAATAGAACTTCATAAAATAATGCAATCACAACCCAATTTTTCATCGTTTACTTACCCGACCCTGGTGGATCGCATAAGTACCCTTTGAATACTTTAGTTGTGCTTCTTCCAAATTGTTAAAGAACATATACAGCCAATAATGCGTCACTGCCCTTCCCGCATTCGGGTAAACCCAAATTCGAGAGGATCAGTATTCTAGCACTTCCTTTCTAAAAAAGAAAGCACTTAAATTCTGTGTGTTCGTCAATAAGAACGTTGTTATGTACCTGGTGCGCCACAATCTCGGCACGCCAATCATGATGGTGGAGGATGACGGGATCGAACCGACGACCCCCTGCTTGCAAAGCAGGTGCTCTCCCAGCTGAGCTAATCCCCCAACAAACCTGTTTGGTGGGTCAAGTTGGAATCGAACCAACGACCCCCGCCTTATCAAGACGGTGCTCTAACCGACTGAGCTACTGACCCAACTTCACATCAGTCAGCAACCGCTCGTGAGACGCCACTCAAATACGCTTCGCGCATCCCGCAGCCCTTCACTCGCCAAGCCAACCCCAGCGAAACCTGATTGTTCATCCATATACAAAGCCAGCCGTATTAACCCATCAAGATCCCTACCGACACAACTTCGTACACAGACCGCTGTACTCGTTCTTATTAACAACCGATAAGCGTGGACGCTTTCGCTTCGTGCGCTTCGCTCTTAAAGGAGGTGATCCAGCCGCACCTTCCGATACGGCTACCTTGTTACGACTTCACCCCAGTCATGAATCCTACCGTGGTAATCGCCCCCCTTGCGGTTAGGCTAACTACTTCTGGTAAAACCCACTCCCATGGTGTGACGGGCGGTGTGTACAAGACCCGGGAACGTATTCACCGCGACATGCTGATCCGCGATTACTAGCGATTCCGACTTCATGCAGGCGAGTTGCAGCCTGCAATCCGGACTACGATCGGGTTTGTGAGATTGGCTCCACCTTGCGGCTTGGCAACCCTCTGTCCCGACCATTGTATGACGTGTGAAGCCCTACCCATAAGGGCCATGAGGACTTGACGTCATCCCCACCTTCCTCCGGTTTGTCACCGGCAGTCTCATTAGAGTGCTCAACTAAATGTAGCAACTAATGACAAGGGTTGCGCTCGTTGCGGGACTTAACCCAACATCTCACGACACGAGCTGACGACAGCCATGCAGCACCTGTGTTCCGGTTCTCTTGCGAGCACTCCTAAATCTCTTCAGGATTCCAGACATGTCAAGGGTAGGTAAGGTTTTTCGCGTTGCATCGAATTAATCCACATCATCCACCGCTTGTGCGGGTCCCCGTCAATTCCTTTGAGTTTTAATCTTGCGACCGTACTCCCCAGGCGGTCAACTTCACGCGTTAGCTGCGCTACTAAGCCCCGAAGGGCCCAACAGCTAGTTGACATCGTTTAGGGCGTGGACTACCAGGGTATCTAATCCTGTTTGCTCCCCACGCTTTCGTGCATGAGCGTCAGTATTATCCCAGGGGGCTGCCTTCGCCATCGGTGTTCCTCCACATATCTACGCATTTCACTGCTACACGTGGAATTCCACCCCCCTCTGACATACTCTAGTCCGGTAGTTAAAAATGCAGTTCCAAGGTTGAGCCCTGGGATTTCACATCTTTCTTTCCGAACCGCCTGCGCACGCTTTACGCCCAGTAATTCCGATTAACGCTTGCACCCTACGTATTACCGCGGCTGCTGGCACGTAGTTAGCCGGTGCTTATTCTTCAGGTACCGTCATCAGTTCCGGGTATTATCCGAAACCTTTTCTTCCCTGACAAAAGTGCTTTACAACCCGAAGGCCTTCATCGCACACGCGGGATGGCTGGATCAGGGTTTCCCCCATTGTCCAAAATTCCCCACTGCTGCCTCCCGTAGGAGTCTGGGCCGTGTCTCAGTCCCAGTGTGGCTGGTCGTCCTCTCAAACCAGCTACGGATCGTTGCCTTGGTAGGCCTTTACCCCACCAACTAGCTAATCCGATATCGGCCGCTCCAATAGTGAGAGGTCCTAAGATCCCCCCCTTTCCCCCGTAGGGCGTATGCGGTATTAGCCACGCTTTCGCGTAGTTATCCCCCGCTACTGGGCACGTTCCGATACATTACTCACCCGTTCGCCACTCGCCGGCAAAAGTAGCAAGCTACTTTTCCGCTGCCGTTCGACTTGCATGTGTAAGGCATCCCGCTAGCGTTCAATCTGAGCCAGGATCAAACTCTTCAGTTTAATCTCTGTTTAATTGCCATTTAACTGTTTAAATAGGTAAATGGTCGCTGCTTCACTCAAAAGAAATAACGTTTATAGTGATATAAACCTTACTTCTGTATTTCAAGTGAGCGCTTAAAATATATATTGTTAGCATCACAATCTAACCAGGTACCCCCGGATAGACCATGTTGCGCACTCATTCCAAGCGCCCACACTTATCGGCTGTTAGTTGTTAAAGAACATTTTTCTTCTTGCTCCCATTGGACCAAGCGGTGACATTGCGCTGTCACATTCGGCGTTCATACTTAATAAAGTAGGAATCGCATACTGTGAAATTCTGTACTACCTAAGTAAGTGACGACTAACTCAGTCAACAACTTACCCTACCGCTTCTGCCTCTTGCCGCTGTCACACCGTTGTGTGTCATCAGCAGAGAAACGAGATTATGAAGCATCTGGTTTCTATTGTCAAGACTTTTTTGCAACAGCTCGAAAATTTCTTTTCTCACTCACTTCCAAAAAAACCCTGCCACTGACTGCAAAACCACTTCACTTCTCAGTAGCGTAGCCCGCTATTATGAATCACTTTGAAATAAAAAGCAAGAACTATTTTCACTTTCTAGATCTTCATGATCAGCCTTCTGTTTCCTTATCGACCGCTGCCAAGGCAACCGCCAAAAACATAAAACCACTCATAACTGCTCGCCACACCGGCTGCGATTCCCCCACCCCAAACATACCGAAGTATATTAACAACGCCTTGATTTACCTAAAGAATTTGCCGCTCTTGCGGTACCCTTCTTGAGGTGCCCTGCGTTGTTTGTTAAGCAGGAAAGATCGAAACTATAGCAAGCCATTTGCCCCTTGGCAAGCCTCATCGACAAAATACTTTGCCCCGCCCCATCCCTTTTTGATCCGTAATTACCCTAAGCGCATGATTTGATTCAGATTCGCTTTTTTGCGACATTTCTTATTCTTTTTACGCGCCCCCCAATGATGTCCGTTTTTTGCGACAAAAATGCAACATCACCGCTCAATCGCAATAACGCAGGCAGCGGTTTCTCACCGTTTTTTTCGGCAAAACTGCGCTAACTATGCCCTGCTCGCCACGCTCTCGGGCGCTGTTGGTCAGAATCCATGTGGGGTTTAGTCCAAAAACGACAATGTCTGCGCTCAAAAC
>NZ_NEXS01000010.1 GCF_002810445.1 Advenella sp. S44
CGGAGTTCGTTCAGTGGGCACATCAACATGGCGTTTATATTGATTATACGCAGCCCGGTTGCCCCTATCAAAACGCCTATATTGAGCGCTTCAATCGTACGTACCGCCAAGAGGTATTAGATTTATATCTTTTTACGTCGTTGAAGCAAGTTCAACACATCACGGAACACTGGACAACGATTTACAACACCGAAAGACCGCACGATTCACTCAATGACATGACACCCATTGACTATAAATTAACATTATAAATTCTATGTGTGTGGTGTATTAAAGATGGGGTATTTACAATACACCTGCATAACACAGTGACTCACACGCACAACACGAGGATGCGTTGCGCGACCGCAGGTAAACCCGCCCATAGGCTTGGGATTTGCGCGTCCAGACCCGCGCCAGCATGTCACAAATGGTCTTCAGGAGCCCTTGCCATATCACGTACATTGTTGTCTCGCGGGCTATAATTATCCGATGAATATTCGATTTCTGGAAACCTTCGTATTGCTGGCTGAAATGCGCAATTTCCGTATGACCGCAGAACGCTTGCATACGACGCAGGCTGCCATCTCCAGTCGCATTGCTTCTCTGGAGCAGGAGTTCGGCGTGCGTTTGTTTGATCGCAACGCCCGTGAAGTGTCCCTGACGCCGGACGGCAGCAAAGCCCTGGTTCATGCCGAGCGCATGGTCAAGCTTTTGCGCGAAATGAAAGAAGACATGCTGGATAAGCATACCTATGCGGGTGTCATTCGCATTGGCGTGATTGAATCCATTGTGCACAGCTGGTTTCCCGAATTTCTGGCCCGTCTGCATCAAAGCTACCCACGCCTGAGAATTGAAATTGCCAGCGACACCACGGCTCATTTGACCGAACAGCTCAATAAAGGAGGCCTGGATCTGGTACTGCAAGGCAACGCCATCCATGGTTCTCAGGTCGACGCTATCGCCTTGGGGCAATTGCCCATGCGCTGGGTAGCCAGTCCAATGCTGGAAATTGGCAATGATGTACTCAGTCTGGCCGATCTGGCTGCATTTCCCATCGTGAGCTTTGCCCGTGAATCGGAACCTTACGCCGCCATCGAAAGAATGTTTGCGACAGCGGGCGATATCTCCCTGCACCTTAACGGTATTTCCTCTGTGGCTACCATGATCAGACTGGTACGGGATGGGTTCGGCGTCGCCGCGCTGCCGCCAGCCATTATCCAGCAGGAGTTGAATGCACAGACATTACAACTGCTGCGAGCAGATACGGTCTTGCCGCCACTTGAATTGCAGGCTGCATTCCGCCACAACCAGGAAAACCCGCTGGCCGAGACCGTTGGCCTGATTGCCCAGGATGTCGCGATCGCATTTGCAAACAACCGGGGCCAGCGCATCGCATGCGCGCCACTGCAAACCTGAAGGCCGCCCACATATCTTCGGACACAAGCCCGATGCCTTGTCTCTGACATCCTCTGCCCGCATCCCAGATCTAAGTGTTTACCCTAGGATGAATCCAGCCTATGTGTCGTGGGCGGTGTCTCTACGGGGCTCAGAGTTTCTGGCCATATGAGCATAACGCTTTGATATTCATCACCATTTCAAAGCTTTGCCGCGGCACACCAGGCAGCAATAAGATTTTGCGATCAATACCTCGCATATTTTCTTGTTGGACAGTCAAAAACCCGCTACCTACACTGCCCACATATAAGACCTGGCACAGCAAGGACGTTGCACCACATTAAGCGGGACATGCCTTTGGACAATCCGATGGTGGTAACCATCATCTGGCCGCAACGTGCAGTCTTATCCCCGGCCACGCCCCTGTTGGGGCATCATCCCAGGCCATACTCTGCCAACCGCTAACCGGCCAGTTCCGCCGGTAAGCCCCATTCAACACGCAACTGTAGTTGGAAACATGATGAATAAATCAAGCATTGCGGCAAGCCCAAGCGTGGGCGCCGACGCGAACGAATTGAAGGCAACCTATACCAAAATTGCCTGGCGACTGATCCCTTTTCTGGTCTTTCTATTCATACTGGCCTGGCTGGATCGCGTGAATGTCGGTTTTGCCAAACTGCACATGCTGCAAGACCTGCAATTTAGCGAAGCCGTATATGGACTCGGAGCGGGGATTTTCTTTATCGGCTATTTTCTATTCGAAGTTCCCAGTAATTTGCTGCTGGAAAAGATCGGCGCCCGCAAAACGCTGGCCCGTATCACCATACTGTGGGGCGCCGCTTCCATTGGTATGGCGTATGTCACCACCCCCACGCAGTTCTATATTATGCGGTTTCTGCTTGGCGTATTTGAAGCCGGCTTCTTTCCGGGCGTGGTGCTTTATCTGACCTATTGGTTTCCGGCCGAGTACCGCGCGCGCGTCAACGGACTGTTCATGACTTCGTTTGCGCTCGCCGGTGTGGTGGGTGGGCCGCTTGCGGGCCTGATTCTGAACGGCATGCAGGGAGTTGGGCACTTGGCCAACTGGCAGTGGTTGTTCATTATTGAAGGTATTCCATCTGTGATTGCCGGGTTGTTCGTGCTCAAGTATCTGCCGGAAAAGCCGGTCAACGCCAAATGGCTGACACCACAAGAGCAGCAGGCTGTCACGCGGGCGCTGGAAATTGAGAACAGCCAAACAGGCAATAAACACCTGTCTTTCAAAGATGCCTATCGCAACTATGGCATCTGGCTCTGCGCTGCGGTGTATTTTTGCATTGTCAGCGGCAACGCCACGATCGCGTTCTGGAGCCCTTCCATCATTAAAGATATCGGCATCAACAACGATCTGATGATCGGTGTGCTGTCGGCCATACCGTTCATTGCCGGAACCATAGCGATGGTCTGGAATGGTGCCCACTCCGACAAAACCGGCGAACGTCGGCTGCACTGCGCCATCGCGACCCTGGTCGCGTGCGTGGGCCTGATCGCCACCGGCATGCTGCTGCACAATGCGCTGTTTGCGCTGATCGCCCTGACTGTTGCTTCTATTGGTATCCTGGCCGCCTTTCCGGTGTTCTGGTCCATTCCTGCAGCTTTTCTGGCCGGCACCGCCGCAGCCGGGGGTATCGCACTGATTAACTCCATTGGTAATCTGGCCGGATTCGTTGCGCCATATATGATCGGCTCATTGAAAACCAGCACGGGCTCGCTGTCGTCGGGACTGTATTTCGTTGCGGCGCTGGAAATTCTGGCCTCACTCCTGGTTATTCTGTTCATCAAAAAACGCTGACCCGGCTCCCCCCTTCTTTCGCAGGCATGTGTGGTACATCACGCATGCTTGCTCCCTATCTGTTTATCAAGAGTATTGCCATGAAACTTAAATTCTCACTTGCCCAAGACCCTTCAGCAACCGTTGTTGCAGATATCCACGCCCTGATTGTTGCGGGCTGGGCCGGACGCGACATCAAAGCCATAGAACACCATATCGAAGAGCTGGCCGCCCTGGGCGTACCCCGTCCCAGCGCCGTGCCGCTGTATTACAGGGTAGCCAACAACCAGTTGACGCAGGCAGACAATATTCAGGCGCTGGGCACTGAATCGTCTGGCGAGGTTGAAGTCTTTGTATTCACTGTGGATGGCACCATGTATGTCAGCCTGGCCTCAGACCATACTGACCGTAAACTGGAAGCCTATGGCGTGGCCGAATCCAAACAGGCTTGCGTCAAACCGGTAGCAACGTCAGCCTGGCGCTTTGACGAGGTGGTTGAACATTGGGATCAACTGGTCATCCGCTCCTGGATCGAGGAAAATGGCAAGAAAGTACTGTATCAGGAAGGCAAGCTGGACAGTCTGCGTCTGCCACAGGAATTGATCGAAGGGTATACCGGAAACCAGAGCGTGCTGCCCGAAGGACATGGCATGATTTGCGGCACGGTTGGTGCGATTGGCGGCATCCGCCCCTCCAACACATTTGTGATGGAGCTGCACGATCCGGTCAAGAACCGTAGCCTGCAACACACATACCATGTCGAAACGCTGCCTGTGGTGGCCTGAACACACCGGTATCGCAAGTTTTCCGTCAATTTCATTTGTCATTAACGGTTGTCCCATGAACAATTTTGCTTTTCCCAGCCTGACCTCGCTGTCTCACGCGCTTGATGCTGGCTCCACGACTTCGGTCCAACTGACACAACAGGCTCTGGCACGCGCCAACAGCGGCGAAGGCCCCCAAGTCTATACCCAGGTATTTGACGAGCAAGCGCTGGCCGCCGCAGCGGCTGCCGATGCTCTGCGCCAGGCGGGTGTGCGGCGCTCTGCGGTCGACGGTTTGCCCATATCGGTCAAGGATTTGTTTGATATCAAAGGCAGGCCCACACGAGCCGGCTCGGTCATATTGAATGATGCTCCCGCCGCCTTAGACAACGCCAGGGTCGTACAGCGGCTGATCAATGCGGGCGCCATCATTATCGGCACAACCAATATGACCGAGTTTGCCTACTCCGGCCTCGGCGTGAACCCGCATTACGGCACGCCCCGCAATCCTTGGGAACGCACCATCGGCGAAGGACGCATTCCAGGTGGCTCCTCGTCCGGCGCCGCGGTATCGGTCACAGACGCGATGGCGGTGGCGGCTATCGGCTCGGATACGGGCGGGTCTGTACGCATACCCTCTGCGCTTTGCGGACTAACCGGCTTCAAACCAACTGCCCGCCGGATCCCAAAAGAAGGTATATTGCCGCTGTCCTCAACCCTGGATTCTATCGGCCCACTGGCCGCCAGCGTCGAGTGTTGTGCCATATTGGACGCCCTTATGACAGGTGAACATTACACACCGATCGCGCCCAAGCCCCTTGAGAGCCTGCGTCTGCTATTTCCCAGCAATGCCGTGCTTGATGGCGCTGACGATCATGTCGCGGCAAGCTATGCACACGCGCTTTCGCTACTGTCGGCTGCTGGCGTCAGCATTGTGGAACAGGCCGTGCCGCCATTTGACCAGTTGCCCGACATCAACGCCCAGGGCGGTTTCATTGCTGCCGAGGCATGGGCATGGCATCGCCAATTGATCGCGGACAAGGCTGACGCCTATGATCCACGGGTGGTCTCACGCATGTTGCGCGGCAAGCAGATTAGCGCCGCCGATTATATTGACCTGCTGCACCGACGCGAGGAGTGGATACAGCAATTGCAAACGCAATTGGCCGATTTTGATGCCATGATCATGCCTACCGTTCCGGTCATTGCGCCCACGATAGCCGAGTTGCGGGATGAAGAGGTTTACCACAAAACCAATTTGCTGCTTTTGCGCAATCCCACCTTCATCAACTTCCTGGACGGCTGCGCGTTATCCTTACCCTGCCATGCCCCAGGAACGGCGCCCGTGGGCGTTAGCATAGCGGCGGCAGGCGGACAGGATCGCACTGTCCTGGCGATAGCCAAAGCAGTGGAGACCTTGCTGCAAAGATAGGGTTGACAGGTCGGCAATACAATCGCAAACTTTGTCTATTACCGACCGTCAAAACTTGCCCCGCGTCGTTCTGACGTCACACAGTATCGTCCTTATTCATTCTTGTCACGGCAGTCGGAAATGGTTGAAACACTGGCAACAGGGATTAAATGGACATCTGCGCGTATATATTTCGGAATCTTAGTTAGATCAAACGGCCTGGCATAGTATTTGCCGTCAAGCTCAATAAACACTCGCAATCCTATACTCTTACTGGGCACGGAGCTCTGCAGCACGCTGGGCAAAGATATCTTTTGTCCACGATCTACATTCAGTACCAAGCAAGGGTTGCCGCTAGGGCTTTTGATCTGAAAGGCAATTACAGCCAATTTCGCACTAATTGGTGGAATAGCAGCGGCTAACCCGGTGAATAAAAAAATTACCACTATCAGCGACTTAAATGACCATCGGTAAAGCTTTGTATCGTAAAAGAAACTCGCAAAGATTAGTTGAAGGAATAGCACAACAACGACAACCGCAGCTAGCGTGACCAGTAAGCCAAATTGGTTGGCCCAAAGCTGATCAGCCACAGAAATGGCCAATGTATAAAGCACCATCATAAGTGTGACGTGCGCAATCCCTACGACAAACACTTGAACATAGAATACGGGCTTTATCTGTTTTGCTGAAATTCCGGCCGAGTAGCAAATAATTCTCAGCGTGCCGAACGCGACCAGAATTTGACTGAAAGCCAACAGCACTGCCCAGCACATACCAGTGAGATTGTTATCGGCCAACCACCAAATAAATCCCCATAAAACCATTGCATTCATTACGCCGCACACGACCCATAAACATGCTAGTGTTCTACGGGTACCTTTACGTGCCTCAGCCTTGCCAATTTCAAATCTACCGATCAAAGGTACATTGTTCTCGTCTGGCGAAACGAAAAAAACGACCATTGGTAAAAACACGATTATCGCCACAGCAATAACACTCAATACGCAATAAGCAAACACAACTGGGAAAACAGAAATCAATCCAGAAGATAACGCGTTCAGCGGAAGCTGATACACCCGTGCGTAGTTAGTAAACACCATGACGGAACAAGCCAACCCAAGCGCTGTCAATGGCCAGGCACAATCATGCATTAATTTAAGTTGTGCTATCAGTTGACGAAAGAATAGTTGCATTTGCTGGCCGAACAGCGCGTTACTCCGTTCCAAGTCTGAAAGTTCGTTCACATTTTCGTTAGTCTGTTGATTCATGCTATCCCATATTTAAAATCAACCTGAGCCCTAATCTAGTTGATCCCAAGCCGCAATCCGACATCAGGTTTACTGATCCCTGTAACGTACTCTTGTAACAGTACTCTGAAGCTCTCATGAAAACTTACTACCACAGGGGCGATCAACGGTATAAGCCTTCAATAAGTTGAATTCGTAATGACCCAAAGATTTTACAGGCAGCCACTTCTTAGGGACACAGGGACTGGCAATGCTGACTTCGTAGCCATTTCTCCAGGCCAGTTGTGCAAATATTACGGCCTCGCTACTGATAATATACGACGCTGTATACCCGCTCTCTACATCTGCTCGACTTTCTCAGAAACCTCGGCTTAATAAACTCAGCAAGCGCTTTTTCCGTTCGCGCAATATCGCCCATATCCAATCCCAAATAGATTCATCGATGTCCATAACCCAACAATTACGAGGCTTGGGGCGTGGATCTGCCATGTCCCTTCGGCTACGTTATTCCAATAAATGTCATTCTCCCCGCATCGCAATAAAGAAATTCTGGATTTGATAATCATATAAATGATGATCTTCGGCATTTCATGAATAAGAATGCTCTCGAAGTATGAACACCATTTGATGAGTGCTTCGTTATCTGCCAATAGCATCAGCAAACTTTCGAGCTCCTGGCCAATAGCGCAGGGGATCCGGCGCTGCTACTCGCATTGGCACTAGACGACAAGCGCCCCACTTTCCTTGATCTTCCCCAAGGCGAAGCTGGATTTCATATCCACCACAGATGGGTGCTGCATAAGTACGTTCATGGCAAATGCCGAGAAAGCGGCCAGGTCCTGTACTTGCACACGCAGCAGGTAATCCATATCTCCCGACATGGAATGGCACTCGACAACTTCGGGCCAGAGCTGGACATCACGATTGAAGTCCTGCATGGGGGCATGGCTGGATCCGCTGTGCTTATTGAGCCGGATAGAGACAAAGGCGATCAGGCCGCGCCCGATTCTGTCCGCATCGACCCGGGCAGCATACCCTTTGATATACCCTTCTTCTTCCAGCCGTTTTACGCGGCGCAGACAGGGGCTTGGAGAGAGCGCAATTTTATCGGCCAGGTCCTGATTGCTCAGGCGGCCATTTTTCTGCAGAAGGTTAAGAATTTGCCGGTCTGTTTTATCGAGCGCATTTAGTGACATAATCTTTCCCAAAAAGGACAAAAATTAAAATAATAATGCAATACAGCGTTCATTTGCAGCATTTTTGCAATTGTCTGCCCCCACTTTTTGCATAGAATAGGGGTTTTATCAGAACAAAACGCTTCAGGAGGAATGCTATGACTACAACAACGTTTACCCCTTGGGAAAACCCCATGGGCACAAATGGCTTTGAATTTGTTGAATATACCGCACCCGACCCGGTGGCACTCGGAAAAGTGTTTGAGAGTTTGGGTTTTAAAGCCATTGCCAAACATCGCCATAAAGACGTCACGCTGTACCGCCAGGGTCAAATCAACTTCTTGATTAATGCTGAAAAAGACTCTTTTGCCCAGCGCTTTGCCCGCCTGCACGGGCCTTCGATCTGTGCCATCGCGTTCCGGGTGGACGATGCGACAAAGGCGTATAAGCGCGCCCTGGAGCTTGGCGCATGGGGCTTTGACTCGGGCAGCGGCCCGATGGAACTCAATATCCCTGCCATCAAGGGTATCGGAGATTCACTAATCTATCTGGTTGACCGCTGGAAAGGCAAGAGCGCCACTGGCGGGATCGGCGACATCAGCATCTACGACGTCGACTTTGTCGCAATCGATGCGTCCACTGCAGAAGAGGATTCTCACTACACCGGCGCGGGCCTGGAGATCATCGATCACCTGACCCATAATGTGCACAAGGGCCGCATGGCCGAATGGGCCGAGTTTTACGAAAGGCTGTTCAACTTCCGCGAAGTGCGCTATTTCGACATCGAGGGCAAGGTGACCGGCGTCAAGTCCAAGGCCATGACCTCGCCTTGCGGCAAGATCCGTATCCCGATCAATGAGGAAGGCACCGAAGAGAAAGGGCAGATTCAGGAGTATCTGGATATGTATCGTGGAGAAGGCATCCAGCATATTGCGCTGGGCACCAGCACTATTTACGACACTGTCGAGAACCTGGCCAAACGCGGGCTGCACTTTCTGGACACCCCCGATACCTATTACGAATTGCTGGAAACCCGCTTGCCCGGGCACGGCGAAGATGTTGATCGCCTGAAGAAAAACCGCATTCTGCTCGATGGTGGCCCCAATAATGACCTGCTGCTGCAAATTTTCACCGAAAACCAGATTGGTCCAATTTTCTTTGAAATTATCCAGCGCAAAGGCAATGAAGGCTTCGGCGAAGGCAACTTCAAGGCACTTTTCGAATCCATCGAACTGGATCAGATGCGTCGCGGTGTGGTGCGCGCTGTTGAATAAGCGTGAGGCAATAGTGCGGTCGGATCAGCGCTGTTGAATCAAAAGCAGTGAAATAGACGCTGTGGAATAAATACCGCGGAATAAATACCGCAAAATAAACATGATCTAAAAACGCAGTGCGATTAGCGCTGTTGAATGAGGCGTCAATAAATGACGCCTCATTGCTCATAGCAATAGCCCGCTTACTAATCAGCCACTGGCGTTCAATCTAAGAATTAAGCTTGTCCGAATGACGTTTTTTGAATTTTTCCACTTTGGGCGAGATCACAAATGCGCAATACGACTGGTTCGGATGCTGGCTGAAGTAATCGTCGTGATAGCTCTCCGCTGGCCAGAACGGCGCCGCCGGCAGCAATTTCGTCACGATAGGATCAGCAAAATCAGCCTGTCGCTCGCCAACTACGCGCGTTGCGGTTTCTTTTTGCTCGTCTGACTGCCAAAAAATGGCAGAGGCGTACTGCGGACCGACATCGTTCCCTTGGCGGTCAGGGGTGGTCGGATCATGGGTATCAAAGAAAATCTCAAGCAGATCCTGGTAGCTGATGACAATCGGGTCAAACTCGATCCGTATGACTTCAATATGGCCGGTGTCTTTACCACATACCTGTTCGTAAGTGGGATTTTGCACATGGCCGCCGCTATAGCCCGACTGCACCGACAGAACGCCACGCAATTGCTGGAACACAGCCTCTGAGCACCAGAAGCAACCACTGCCCAGTACCGCGATTTCAGTTTGATTTGCCACAATATTCACCTTTAAAAAAAGCCGTCCAGAAAGGCTGCACGCTGCCGGTATGGTGGTGGGCAGCGCCGCGCCCATGTCTGGCATTCACCGAACAAACGGTTGTGGACCAGACCCTGATTTTCATCAGGTCATTTCCCCCGAGCAATGTGCGCAAAAAAAGTCATACGGCGCATATCTGTACTTTTCAACTGCAATATTTAATTGGCCACACACAATGCGCAAACAAGCAGTAAAAATTTCAAGCCCTCACCCCGATTCCGGCTCACTTGTCTTACTGCTGGCTGGCCAGGGACAGTATCCAGGAGGCCATGGCTGTCGCCTCCTCTTCGGTCACTTGCGGCTGGGCGGGCATAGGCACAGCTCCCCACCGGCCCCGGCCCCCATTGCGGATACTATTGGCCAAGTACCCGACCATTTCATCGCCGCCAGCCTTGTACCTGTCGGCGATTGCAACAAACGGCGGCCCCACCCGCGTTCTGTCCACCTGGTGACAGCCCATGCAGATATTTTCCTTTGCCAATTGCGGTCCGTCGGTCAAGGCCTGAGCGCTGGCAGATGTTATGTTGACTGCAATAAATGCCAAACAGGCGAGAATCTGTTTCCCTGACACCACGGTAACCTTTTTAGTATTAACAATTAACTTGCGTTTATTTTACCCGACCAAGCACAAAGCGTTGGCGCGCCTTTATACTTTCCATTTCATTGTCGCTTTTTGGTATTTATGATCGCTTATCCCCAATTCAATCCGATTGCACTCGAAATCGGCCCCGTTAAGATTCATTGGTACGGCCTGATGTATGTGGCCGCGTTCGCATTGCTGTGGATCCTTGGCAGGTATCGGATCAAGAAAGGAATGCACCGGCTAACCGTTAGCGAATTTGAAGACCTGATTTTCTACGGCGTGATGGGCGTGGTGGCAGGCGGGCGCCTGGGCTATGTACTGTTCTATCAGCCGGCCTATTATTTTTCCAACCCCCTGCATATTTTTTCAGTGTGGGATGGCGGCATGTCATTCCATGGCGGGCTGCTTGGCGTGCTGGTTGTGCTTTACCTCTTCGCACGCAAAAAAGGCATGACGTTTTTCGAGGTGTCCGACTTTATTGCGCCGCTGGTGCCCCCTGGGCTGGCCATGGGCCGCATCGGTAACTTTATTAATGGCGAACTGTGGGGACGCCCGTCCGATCTGCCCTGGGCCATGATATTCCCGCAAGGCGGACCCATTGCACGGCATCCGTCCCAGCTTTACGAAATGCTGGCCGAAGGCGTGCTTCTGTTTGCTGTTGTATGGATATTTTCGTCCCGGAAACGCTGGGTCGGTCAAACCAGCGCTGTCTTTATGGTGGGCTATGGCCTGGCCCGGTTCTTCGTGGAGTACACACGTGAACCGGACAGCTTCCTGGGCACCCTCAGTCTGGGACTGTCCATGGGTCAATGGCTGTCATTGCCCATGATCTTAGCGGGTATCGCGATCTTTATTTGGGCAACAAAAAGATCTCTCCCTCCATCGACAACGTAACGGTTTCCTTGCCGGCCTCAATGGCGGGGCCGGCTTTGCCCGCACTCATCGCCATCACGCGTGGCTGGTAGCTCTCGGGTCGTCCCACATCTCCCAGCCGCAAGGACTTGATACGGTAGTCGCCAAATTCCAAAGCGGCCACCGCCTCTCGGGCACGGGTTTTGAACGCATTGGTGGTGGCGGCAAGCAATCGTTTTTCTATGACTTCGCGCGCTTGGCGCGATAGCGAAAAGCGAATGCCATCCAGCGCCATATCCTGATCAACCTCAGCGGCAAACTGACTGGCTTTTTCCATCTCCTTGGAAGTGATGAGCAATTGGCCGCGGGCAACCCAGATACCGCCAGCATCGTCCGCTGTGTTGTCATCTTTGGCATCGCCCCCTCTGGCTGTTACTGGCTGTTTGGGGCGGTCATTGTCCCGCTCAAACCACACCTGGTAAGAACCGGTACGCACTTCCAGCGCCTTGTCGGCCTTGGCTTTATCCCGAACCTTGTTCATGGCTTCATTGACACTGCGCGACAATTCAACCTGGTTTTCGCCCCGCAATTCGCGGGTCAGCGTCAGCGTGACCGTATCCTGAGCCACTGTCTCGGATGCAGACGCGCTTAGCGCCAACGTTGGATCGCTTGACTGTGCCGTGTTTGTATTCGTTGCCGTCTGCGCGTGTACGGCGGTGGCCGACATCGCTGCGCCACCGAGCGCAAGTATCGCGATCAAGGTTGCTTTGGATAAAAATGCCTGGGGAAAAGTGCGTTGCATTGCGCGACTCCAAAAAAAAAACGAGCCATCACAGCTCGTTTTGTAGGAAATAATGGCCCCGCTTGTACCGTCTAGGCTGGCACCTCGAACCTTTCAGTTCAAAGTTGGTTGCCTTCAACAGAGCTTCGGGTTCATCTGACTAGAGACGATCACACCCACTCCGTAATCCAGCGACCGATGCCATAAGCATAGGTAAGAGATGTAAAGCCAAGTCACGTATACAGCAGGGACAAACTGGTTAGGCTCAACTGTACAGAAAAATAAGAGACAGTTAAACCCCGAATGCGTTAAAGTTTTTTCAATTCGTTAAGGCCGGAGTCCAGTAACGTATTGAGTTCCTCTATCTTACTCTTGAAATCTCCATATTGCATGCCACCGAAGCCTTCATCGCTAGATTTAACAGATAGAAGATCAGATGCCATTTGAATGCAGGCCATGACAGCAATTCGTTCGTTGCTGGCAGAGGTCATGCCGCCTGAACCCTTGATTTTAAGCATGAGGTGATCTGCAAGCTTGACGGCAGCAAGCAGCTTCTGTTTTTCTTCAGGATTGCATGCCAGGGAAAAATCGCGCCCTAAAATAGAGACATCTATGCGTTCCATTAGTTTACTCCTTCTGACGCATTGCCGGGCAGATTTGCCAGGACGCGTTCCACTTTTTCGCGCGCGGTCCGGGCACTTTCTTTCAGGGCGTTGGCCTCATTCTTGGCTGAAGCCAGTTGCTGCTTGACACTTTGCAGTTCGGCCGTCGTGCCTTCCAGTGTCTGACGCAACTGGACGTTTTCGGCCTGAGCCTGTTCCCGGATACCATTGACTTCGGTCTCGTGATTGGCGAGACGCTCGCTGATTGACTTGAATTGCTCTTCCCGCTCTTGCAGCAGGGTTTGCAACTCAGCCCGGCCGCCTTCGGCCTGTTTAAGTCTGGCCGCCAGGGATTCCCGTTCTGAAGCAAGCTGTTTCGTAAGCTGAACCAGCTGCCCGATACGGACAGCTACTTGATCTAAATCCTGAAGCATAGTGGTATCACGTTCTCAAAATATGCGGGCACGCTTACGATGCAGTGCACACGGATTTAATTAAATGAGATTGAATTTTACCTGTTCTGAGCCATATTTCCAAAAAATAGACACAAACAGGTACTATTTACGTTCTATTACCATTCACTTCCTTTTCGTTCAGGTGCACGCATGGCTTCAATTACAGATAAACAGTACGATTCGGTCCCGGCAAAAAAAGTCGCATTTATTGGTTTAGGTGTGATGGGTTTTCCGATGGCGGGCCATCTGGCCCGTGCCGGCCATGATGTCACCGTGTATAACCGTACCGCCAGCAAAAGCGATAACTGGGTCAGTGAATTTGGCGGCCGCAGCGCCGCTACGCCGGCAGCGGCAGCAAAGGGCGCCGACATTGTGTTTTGCTGCGTCGGTAACGACAACGATTTGCGCAGCGTCACCACCGCTGCCGACGGTGCCTTCCATGGCATGGAACCGGGCGCAGTCTTTGTCGATCACACCACTGCCTCTGCCGACGTGGCGCGGGAGCTGGCGGCGGCCGCCCAAGCAGGTCAATTCAACTTTATTGACGCACCGGTATCCGGCGGCCAGGCCGGAGCGGTAGGCGGCGTGCTGACCGTCATGTGTGGTGGCGAACCCGAAGTATTTGAAAGAATCAAGCCTGTAGCTGGTCATTTTGCGCGCGCCGTCACGCTATTGGGAGAACATGGCGCCGGGCAACTGGCCAAGATGGTCAACCAGATCTGCATTGCCGGGCTGGTACAGGGGCTGTCTGAAGCCATTGCTTTTGGCCTGCGCGCCAACCTGGATATGAATGCCGTTCTGGATGTCATCAGCAAGGGCGCCGCCCAGAGCTGGCAAATGGAAAACCGTGGCAAAACCATGGTGGAGGGACAATTTGACTTTGGTTTCGCCGTCGACTGGATGCGCAAGGATCTTGGCCTGGTCCTGGACGAGGCCAAGCGCAACGGGTCGCTACTGCCCGTTACCGCCCTGGTCGACCAATTCTATGCCGAAGTGCAGCAAAACGGCGGCCAGCGCTGGGATACCTCCAGCTTGATCACCCGACTGACACCGCGCAAATAGACAATAATTTCGCACTTTCAGGGAGTCGGGCCAAGATGCAAAATCTGCCAGGCTGGCCCGCCAGGCTTAAATATGCGGGCCCATTCCCATGTCGGCCCTTTTCTGCTCACCTCGCCAGCCTCTGATCCGCCGTTAGATAACGGTCGCAAGCAGTCAGGCGAGAGCCTAGTGCGCCCGTCTTTCTGCCGGGGCGCCTGGCATGCACAGTGAATTGACGCAGTAAATTAACTAACGGGTGACGAGCAACGTCTTGACGCGATCGGTCTGAACGCTGCTGTCGGCGTTGCGGACACGACCCTTGCGGCCATGGCGTGGCGCCTGCTTTTTCGCTGTCGCTTGCGCGGCACGGGGCTGGCCGGCGTCAAAGCTGCGCTTGGCGCCGGAATTGCCATTGGGTCTGCCCGAAACAACAGGTCGGGCTCCCTGCGGAAAATCGCCGTTGGCGGTGACCAGGGCCGTAGCGTCGCCGCGAACCTGGTTAGCGATCTTGCCCTTGTTAATGTTTGCCGCCTCTTTTGCGTGCGTATTTTTGCGCGGCACGGACCCGCCCCCGTTACGCTGGCGCAGAAAACGCGACTCTCCCGGACGGCGAAACAGGATATCGGACAATTCCTTTAGCGCACGATGGTATACATCACGCTTGAATTCGATGACAACATCGAGCGGCACCCAATAGGTATGCCAGCGCCAAGCGTCAAATTCCGGGTGATGCGTGGCCCGCAGGCTGACATCAGTATCCTTACCCACCAGGCGCAACAGGAACCAGATCTGCTTCTGTCCCTTATAATGCCCACGTGAGTCTCGTCTGACAAAGTTATCAGGTACGTTGTAGCGTAACCAATCTCGTGTTCGACCTAATATTCGTACATGCTCGGGCTTAAGACCCACTTCCTCCTGAAGTTCTCGATACATGGCCTGAACAGGCGTTTCGCCATATTTGATACCACCTTGCGGAAACTGCCAGGAATGTTCTCGAATTCTTTTGCCCCAAAAGACCTCATTCTTCTGGTTTACGAGGATAATACCAACATTAGGACGGTAGCCTTCGCGATCAAGCATGCGGCCACTCCCATTTTTAAATACAATTGTCTTTGATTATACGTATCAATTGAACCGGTAGCCATGTTAGCCTCAAAATTTCATCTAAATACTTTAAAAGAAGCCCCTGCAGAAGCAGAAATCATCAGTCATCAGCTCATGACACGTGCCGGCATGATCCGTAAGCACGCCGGTGGTATCTACACTTATATGCCGCTGGCCCTCAAAACCCTGCGCAAGGTCGAGAACATCGTGCGCGAAGAAATGAACAACGCCGGCGCCATCGAGCTGCTCATGCCGGTAGTTCAGCCTGCCGAGCTCTGGATGGAATCCGGCCGCTGGGTCCAATATGGCGCCGAATTGATGCGCATAAAGGACCGGCACCAGCGCGATTTCGTGCTTCAGCCCACCTCCGAGGAAGTGGTCACCGATATCGCCCGCAATGAAATTCACAGTTGGCGCCAGCTACCCGTGAATTTCTATCACATTCAGACAAAATTCCGGGACGAACGCCGGCCCCGATTCGGCCTGATGCGCGGTCGCGAATTTACCATGAAGGACGCCTATTCGTTTGACCGCGACGCCGTCTCGGCTCAGGCCAGCTACGACGCCATGTATGACGCTTATGTGCGAATTTTTTCCCGACTGGGCCTGACCTTCCGTGCGGTGGCTGCCGACACAGGCTCGATCGGCGGCGACCGCAGCCACGAATTCCAGGTTATTGCCGATACCGGCGAAGACTTGATTGTCTTTAATCCCGAGTCCCAGTACGCAGCCAATATTGAACTGGCCGACGCTCCTTGCCTGCTGGCTTCGCGCGCCGCTCCCGCCGAACAATTGCGGGAAGTGGCCACGCCCAACGCCAATAAATGCGAGATTGTGGCGCAGCAGTTAAATGTCAGCCTGGAAAAGACCGTCAAGTCAGTAGTATTTATGACCACACCCAAAGAGGGTGCCGGCCAGTTATGGCTACTGATGGTTCGTGGCGATCATGAAGTCAATGAGATCAAAATCGGCAAACTGCCTGCGTTCAAGCACGGTTACCGGATGGCGACCGAAGAAGAAATCATGGAATATTTCGGCTCCAAGCCAGGTTTCCTGGGACCGGTCAAACCCGTCAAGGACATTCACCTGCTTGCCGATCTGACCGTTGCCAATATGTCCGATTTCATCTGTGGTGCCAATCGCGAAGATTACCACTACGCCGGCGTCAACTGGGGACGTGACTTGCCCGAGCCCGAGGTTGCAGACCTGCGTAACGTTGTCGAAGGTGATCCTGCCACCGACGGTCCGGGCAAACTGGCGATCCAGCGCGGCATCGAAGTCGGTCACGTGTTCTTTCTGGGCGACAAGTACTCCGAAACGCTCAAAGCCACTTTCTTGAACGAGCAAGGGAAACCTGAACCATTGCAAATGGGTTGCTACGGTATCGGCATCAGCCGCATTATCGCCGCTGCAATTGAACAGAACCACGACGACAAGGGCATCATTTGGCCGATTGCCATGGCTCCGTTTGAAGTGGTCATCTGCCCTATCGGCTGGAACAAGAGCGAAGCCGTCCAACAAGAAGCACAGCAACTATACGACACGCTGTGCCAGGCCGGCATGGACGTCATTCTGGATGATAGAGATGTTCGTCCGGGGGTCATGTTTTCTGAGTGGGAACTGATAGGTGTTCCAATTCGTATCACAATTGGCGACCGCGGCCTCAAAGATGGTATCGTGGAATTACAGTCGCGCAGTTGGGCCCAAGGACAGAGAGTCCCTGTTGCAGAAATGTTAACAAGGATCAAATCCCTTTATGGCGAATTGAAAAACACGTTATGATTTCGTGATTTTCCTGGGTTTTTACATTTTCCGGTTGTATTGCAAGGTCTGATTTGTTGGAAAATTCATTTCATTTTCCCGTTCGCGTTTATTACGAAGATACCGACGCGGGTGGCGTGGTTTTTTATGCCAATTACCTGAAATTCTTCGAACGCGCACGCACCGAGTGGCTCCGCCATCTCGGCGTCAGTCAGACTGCGCTGGCAGACAGCGACAGGTTGATATTCATCGTGGTCAGCACACAATTGCGTTACCGGTTGCCGGCGCGTCTGGACGACCTGTTGGCAATAAACAGCCGAATAACCAAAATGGGCGCTGCGTCAGTCCATTTTGAGCAAGTAGCAGAACGCGATGGCATCCGGCTGGTAGAAAGCCAGATTCAGGTATGCTGTGTAAATGCGGACACATTTCGTCCCGCATCCATTCCGACGCCTATCCGACAACTATTTCCTTTCGTGCAGGACTAGATTTTATGCAACCTACCACCCCTGAAGAGATGTCGATTATCTCGCTGATCATCAATGCGAGCTTACCCGTGCAGATCATCATGCTGATCCTGGTGATCATTTCGGTCCTCTCATGGACCTATATCATCAGCAAGCGGATTGCGCTCAAACGCGCACGCAATCAGACACGGGATTTCGAAGATTCCTTCTGGAAAGGCGGTGACCTGACCACCCTGCACCAATCCATTGCCCAGAACAGCGAACAAGAAGGTCCACTGGCCCGAATCTTCGAATCCGGCATGGACGAGTTCCTCAAGGCACGACGCAATGGCGTCAAAGAAGTCAATGCGCTGCTGGACGGGCCAAGCCGGGCCATGCGCGCCACTTATCAGCGTGAGCTCGATGCCCTGGACTCCAATTTGAATTTTCTGGCCTCTGCGGGTTCCGTAAGCCCGTACATCGGTCTGCTGGGAACCGTATGGGGAATTATGCACTCGTTCATCGGCCTGTCCGGCACTGCCCAGGCGACCCTGGCAGCCGTGGCGCCGGGCATTGCCGAGGCTTTGATCGCAACGGCCATCGGTCTGTTCGCCGCAATCCCGGCAGTATTGGCCTACAACCATTTTTCGAACGACATCGACAAAATGGCCAGCCGTTTTGACAGCTTTATTGACGAATTTCTGAATATCTTGCAACGTCAGGTTCGCTAATGGTCCGAATAAATAACCGCCGCAGCCGCGGCCGTCGCTTGAAAAACGAGATGAACGTTGTGCCTTATATCGACGTGATGCTCGTGTTGCTGGTCATTTTCATGGTGACCGCGCCCATGATCACGCCCGGGCTCATCAACCTGCCCTCGGTCGGCCAGGCGTCGGCCGTGCCGGCCACGCCGGTGGAAATCCAAATGTCGGAAAATGGCGAAGTCAAAGTGCGCCAGCGCACTGCAGGCAAGAACTTTCAAACGGTAGACAAGACCAATATCGTGGAGGAAGTCAAGGCACTCGTTGAGCCAGACAGTCCCGTGGTCATAGCAGCCGACGGCAAAGTGCCCTACGAAGAAGTCATGAAAGTGATGGATACGCTGCGAAGCAGCGGGCTAACTCGCCTGGGCCTGCTGGTCAACCAGAAATCCCCTGACGGCCAATAAGTCTGCCGTTTCGCCCACCCTATCACCGTCATAAACTCACAATTTAATGAAGCA
The DNA here is from genome assembly GCF_002810445.1 of Advenella sp. S44. Classification (GTDB taxonomy): domain Bacteria; phylum Pseudomonadota; class Gammaproteobacteria; order Burkholderiales; family Burkholderiaceae_B; genus Advenella. The sequence goes on from NZ_NEXS01000010.1 coordinate 18,690, forward strand.
CTTCGAGAATCCTAACGAATTTTATGATGAAGGAGATAATCGCAAAGGCCTGATTGGCGCGATTATCCTTCACGCTTTGTTAGTGATCGCGCTTATTGCCGGCCTGTTCCAGGCTACGGAAGCGCCAACCGGACCGGTGCAACTTGAATTGTGGACCGAAGGCGAGAACCAGGTGCTGGAGCCGCCCGCACAAACGCGCACGCCTGATCCGGCCGAAGAAGATACGCAGAACGAAGAAGAGGAAGCCGCATCGCCGCCTCCTCCACCATCGCAGGCAGCAGCGGCAGCAGCCGCCGCGGCGGCTGCACAGCAGGCGCGTGCCGAGCAGTCCCAGCCAGAAGCCAGCGAGCAGGAAGACCCGGATATTGCGCTGGAAAAGAAACGCAAGGAACAAGCCGACCAAAAGGCCAAGGAACTGGCAGAAGCGAAGGCCAAAGCACAAGAGCAAGCCAGGGAAGCGGCCAAAGCCCGGGATGAGGCAAGGCGCAAGGCGCAGCTGGAAGCCAAAGCAGAAGCCGAAGCACAGGCCAAGGCCCAGGCCAAGGAAAAAGCTGAAGCCCAAGCCAAAGCTGAGGCACAGGCTAAAGCGCGGGCCGAAGCCAAGGCCAAAGCCGAAGCGAAAGCACGTGCCGAAGCACAGGCTCGCGAAGAGGCCGAAGCAAAAGAAAAAGCCAAAGAAGAGGCCTCTGCCAAAGCCAAAGAGGCTGCCGAGGCTAAAGCCAAAGCTGCTGCACAGGCCAAGGCCAAAGCTGCTGCCGAAGCCAAAGCCAAAGCTGCCGCAAAAGCAAAAGCGGATGCCAAAAAAGCAGCGCAGGCAAAGGCAAAAGCCGAATCCAAAGGCGATGCCCTGCGTGCCGCCATGCGCGGCGATATCAGTAGCACTGCCGGTATCCGCGGCGGTCAGAGTGATCGCAACCAGGTCGGCGGCGGCGGTGGCACTTCGGGCTATGCGCGGCGCGTCCAGCAATGCGTGGAGCCTCGCCTGAGATTTAGCGGCAACCAGCGCCTGCAAGTGACTTACCGCGTTGACTTTGACAGCAGTTTTACTCCGACAGGCGCAAAGATCCTGGTGCGTTCAGGCAATCCGGCATTCGACCGTGCGGTACAGGCCGCGCTCATGGCCTGCAAACCGTTTCCCAAACCGCCTGGCGGCAACTCCTACGTGACCGGCCCGTACCGCTACATCCCGAATTAACACCGGCAGCTGTAGCGGCGGCTCGAAAATACGTGAAACAACATTCCCCTGCTTCGCCTTGGCCTGGCAGGCTTTATTGATACACTGTCGTTATTACATTCTGTAAGGAGATCGCAGTCATGACTGCCTCAATCAAAAAGGGAACGGCTGCCCTTCCGGCCCGTGCTGTACAGCGCTATATCGGCATTCTGATGACCTGGGCACTGTTTCTCGCCGTGATGTTTTACGCCAGCGCGCAGGCTCAGGTAAACGTCGAGCTGCGCGGCTCGGGTTCTGCCAACAAATTCCCGATCGTGGTGGCCAATTTCGAAGGCCCCAATGGCGCGGAAATTGCCAATATCATTCGCGCAGACCTGACCCGTTCCGGTCAGTTCGAAGTCAAAAGCACCGGAAATCTGACACTGGGCGCCAGTGGCGCACCAGACTGGGCAGCCATCTCCGAGGCAGGCGCCACGTCAATTGCCTACGGCACGGTTAACGGCAACAGCGTCGATTACCGCCTGGCCGATGCCGCGCAACAGGCGCAACTGGATGCCCAAAACATCTCAGAAGCGCAAATGCGCCGTCTTGCTCACAGGGTAGCTGACGCAATCTACGAAAAAACCACAGGCGTTCGTGGTATTTTTGCAACACGCATTGCCTACACAACCGGTCGCCAACTGGTGGTTGCAGATGCCGATGGCGAGAACCAAAGGGTTGTTGCCAGCTCATCTTCTTCTCTGATTTCTCCGGCCTGGTCGCCCGACGGTACGCGCCTGGCTTACGTGAGTTTTGAAGGTGGCAAACCAATAGTGTACGTACAGAACCTGAGTACCGGCGCACGCACGGTAGCAGCCAACTTCAAGGGCAACAACAGCGCCCCTGCGTGGTCTCCGAATGGAAGTCAACTGGCCGTGGCGTTAAGTCAAGGCGGTATTTCCCAGATTTATCTGGTTGGCGCCGGGGGCGGCACCGGCCAGCAACGTCTGACCAACTCAGCGGAAATTGACACCGAACCGTTCTTTTTCCCCAATGGCAGCGGAATCGTTTTTACCAGTGACCGTGGGGGTAGCGCACAGGTCTATCGCACGGGCCTCGGAGGGGGTGCAGCCAGCCGCCTGACCTTCAGTGGATCACAAAATGTTTCGCCAAAAATTTCACCAGATGGGTCAAAACTGGTATATTCTAGCTTACGAGGTGGGTCATATGTTATTGCTATAAGTAGTCTTGGCTCTGGATCTGATCAGGTACTTACTTCTGGCGGCAATGATCTTTCTCCAAGTTTCGCACCTAACGGAATGCAAGTGCTCTACGCAGCAGGTGGCGGTCTCGGACTCGTCAATGCTGACGGTTCGTTCCAGGCCTCAATACCCTCGTCTGGCAATGTGACTGGTGCGGCTTGGGGGCCGTTTACAAAATAAGTTTATTTTTGACTTTGATAAAGGAAATTACCATGGGTTCTCGCATTGCAAAAACATTTGCCATTGCTAGTTTGGCTGCCACTTTGGCAGCGTGTAGCTCTACTCCTGTAGACGGCACTGCTGGAGCAGGCACAGGCACAGGCACTTCCAGCGCCGTTATGGATCCATTCAACCCTAACAGCCCACTTGCGCAGCAACGCTCTGTTTACTTTGCTTATGACAGCTATGTTGTAGAACAGCAATACCAGCCCGTTGTTCAAATGCACGCCCAATACCTGGCTGCTAACGCCAACCAGCGCGTTCGCATCGAAGGTAACACCGACGCACGTGGCAGCGCCGAGTACAACCTTGCACTGGGCCAGCGTCGCTCTGTTGCAGTTGCCAACCAACTGACACAACAAGGTGTAAGTCCTAACCAAATCGAAGCAGTCAGCTTCGGTAAAGAGCGTCCAAAAGCAGAAGGTTCTACAGAAGAAGCCTATGCTGAAAACCGTCGCGCAGACATTAACTATCAGCGTTAATCCTGCTTTGTAGGTTATGCTCACTGCGCCGCAAACGGTTATGCCGTTGCGGCGTTGCTGTTTTAACGGAGTCCACATGAAACTGAAGAAAACACATCCCCTGCTCATTGCCTCATCTGCCCTTGTACTCAGCCTGAGTGCCAACTACGCGTGTGCGTTTGAAGACGAAGATGCTCGGCGTGCCATTCTTGACCTGCGCTCCCAGTTAAGACAAACGCAGCAGAACAATGCTGACCTGACCAACAAAATCAACACCCTGCAACAACAGATCTCACAACTGCGCGGCAGCATTGAAACCGCTAATCATCAGTTGCGTCTGGCCCAGCAGTCCGGTGAGCAGGCCGCAGATTCGGATGTACCTCCTTCGCCACAAGTGGGGGATCCCAACGAACAGCAAAGCTACGACGACGCACTGGATCTTTTCCGCCAGGGCAATTACGCGCAAGCCAGCACGGCGCTGAACCGCTTCGCCCAGCAATACCCGAATAGTCCGCTGGCACCGAGCGCGCGCTTCTACGAAGGCAGTAGCCGCTACGCAAACAAAGACTTCAACGGCTCCATTCAGGGACTGCAGGCAATGGTGGCGGCCTATCCTCGTGATCCGAAAGCCGCAGATGCGCTTCTTGTCATCGCTGGCAGTCAAGTAGAATTGAACAATATTGCAGGCGCCAAAACGACATTGCAGCGCGTAGTCAACGAATATCCGAATACCCCGGCTGCCGACACCGCCAAGAACCGCCTGGAGCTCTTCCGCTAGGCTGTGGTGCCACTGATTCCGTTTTTTACCCAAAGGCATCCGGAAATCACAGGATGCTTTTTTATTTGATAACGATGCAGAACGACTATCCGCAACATACGCTAACGCTAGCCAACGCCACACTCGCCTACCAGGACGCCGGGCAGTCGCCCACCTGTCTGCTGCTGGTCCATGGGTCGTTGTGTGATTTTCGTTTCTGGCGCTGGCAATTGCCAGAGCTATGCGCATCGCTGCGCGTCATCGCTCCCAGCCTGCCCGACTATCTGTCCGCCGCATCCCTGTCACCAGGCAGCCGTGTACCGTTTTCCATCGAGCAACATACGACAGATCTGTTTGCCCTGATGGACCACCTGGGTGTGAACCACTTTGCTGTATTGGGGCATTCGCGAGGCGGGCGCATCGCTGCTGAAATGGCTTGTCGCCGTCCTGAACGCGTTACGCACCTGCTGCTGGCAGATCCCGGGCTCGGTTCAGTGCTGCCCGAAGACAGCATGCCCGCGCTGCCCTATCGGGACCGGGCGCTGGCTGCCCATGAGCGCGGTGAAACCGACGCAGCACTGGAAATTTTTATTGACGGCGTCAGCGGCGCCGGCACGTGGAAACGCATGGTCTCCTGGTTCAAGTCGATGACCCGGGATCAGGCAGATACACTGCCACTGATCATCCGAGAACCGCTTTATGAGCTGAATCCTTCAAGCATCAACGAGTATGGCCTTCCGGTTACCTTGATAGGCGGATCCAATAGTCCGGCGCCCTTTCCTGCAATTATGGACGCGCTCGAGCAGCAATTCTGGCATGTCTCGCGCCATACGCTGACACCGGCATCCCACGGTTTGAATCTAGCCCTGCCGCATGCCTTTAACCAAGTCATTCTTCAGGCGCTCGGAAAAAAACCGTCTCTTCCATAGGCACATGCGATCTCCTGCTCCCAGAATACGCCGTTCCATCAAACGAAAAACAAGACAGGCACTTCGCCTGTCCAAGAAATCGCTGCAATTGATTTTGATGCTTTGTGGCGCAACGCTGGTGGCACTCATTTCCATCGGGTTTGCAATGCTGGCCGATTATGCGCTAGACAAAAACACAGAATGGACCCGCGCCTATCCCTATCTGATCTGGGTGGTCATGCCACTGTCCTTTGTGTTGTTGCGCTGGTGTGTCATGCGCTATGCCCCGTATTCAGCCGGTAGCGGCATTCCACAGATCATTGCCAGCCTGTCATTGAACCGCGAATCACCGGGCAAATTGCGCCTTGTTTCGCTGGCGCAGGCGATCTGGAAAATCCCCCTCACCTTTTTGGGTCTGTTGGCTGGCGCCTCTATTGGTCGCGAAGGGCCTTCCGTACAAATTGGTGCTGCCGCCATGCTGGCCTGGGGACAATGGTGCCAGAAAATCGGCTTGCCCCTCAAAGGGTTCAATACGCGCGAGTGGATTGCAGCCGGCGCAGCTGGCGGACTGGCCGCCGCATTCAACGCGCCGCTGGCCGGCGTGATTTTTGCCATCGAAGAAATCGGCAAAGGGCTGGACCTGCGCTGGCAACGACTGGTATTGCTGGGTGTGCTAGCCGCCGGTTTTATTGTTGTTGCGCTCACCGGTGGCAACCCCTATTTCGGCACTTTCCATTCGTCGCCACTACAAGAAAACATGTTCGCCTGGGTCTTGCTTTGTGCGGTCGTTTGCGGGGTGTCAGGCGGCATTTTCGCGCGCCTGTTAAGCAAGGGGCTGGTCGGTTGCGCCCCGAGGGCCTTGCGGCATTACATACACAACCATCCGCTGTGGGTGGCGGCAACAATGGGGCTGGTCGTGGCGTTGCTGGGCTATCTGACGGCTGGTGGCGTTTTTGGCACCAGTTACGAAGTAGCCAAAAATGCGCTCATGATGATGCCGCAAGATTCTGAACATTTCAGTGTCGCAAAACTGCTTGCCACCGTCGCCTCATACTGGGCCGGCATCCCGGGCGGCATTTTTACACCGGCCCTGACAACCGGCGCCGGTATCGGTGTAGAACTGGCCCGTTCTGCCAACATGCACGAAGCGCAGAGTGTGTTTGTCCTGATTTGCATGGCGGCGTTTCTAGCGGCCTCTACTCAATCGCCGGTCACCGCCTCTGTGATTGTCATGGAAATGGCAGCCAGCCAGGCCATGCTATTCTGGATGCTGCTGGCCAGCCTGGTTGCCACGGTCGTATCAAAGCAAATTTGTCCGCATGCGTTTTATCATTTTTCTGCCGGACGCTTCCGGCAATTGGCGCTAAGCGAAGATGCGCGGCAGGCTGCCGCGCCTGGTAAAAGCGCTACTGATCGCTGAACTTGCGGGCGCCGGGCGACTTGAGCGTACACTGCACCGGCATTTTTTTACCTGTGCCCAGTTCGAAATGGACCGTGATTTGCTGTCCCACCTTCAGGTCAGCAACCGGTTTTTCCAGCATCGCGTGATAGGATCCCGGCTTGAACGACAAGGACTGTCCGGGCTCGACGGTAACGTCCGGCACCATCGCCATGGCAGACATCCCGTTTTTCTCGCTGGTCTCGTGCAACATGCTCATACCGAAAGACTCGGTTTCAATACCCTTGAGCACCACAGGTTCGGATTTATCCTGATTGTGCAGCACAAAGAATCCGCCAGACGGCGCCACGTTGGGCAACAGGCGTATCCAGCAATCTTCGATGCGCAAGTTCTCTGTGCCCTTTTCGGTGCTTGGCGCCCGGTCGGACTTGGCGTGCATATCGTGATTGGCATGATGCCCGTCATGGTCGGTACCATCGTGATGAGCCAGGGCCTGGGAAGTCAACACCGATGCGCTCAATAGCGCACTCATCAGAATTATTTTGTTCATCAGTCTTTCCTGCAAACACATTAAAAGAACCATATTACGCCAGAACCGGCAACGCCGCACTGACGCAACGGTGACAATCGGGAACTGCTTGATTTAAATCAGCCGCCGCTGCCGTATCGCACTCAACGCTGTCTTTCATCACGAATGATATCGCTATAGCGAGTGACTTCCTGTGCACGAGCCGAGTCCATATCACACTCCTGCAACGCCTGCGCATACCATTGCTGCATCGCCGGCAAGGCCAGCATGCAAGACACATAATCGCTTGCCACGCCTTGCATTGGCAGATCGTAACTCTGAATCCGGAATATCACGGGCGCAAACATAGCGTCGACGGCCGTCAGCGCCACACCAGCCAGGAATGGTCCGCCAAAGCGTGATATGCCCTCATTGGACAGCTCGTTGATGCGCTCGATCTCGACCTGCAGCTGTGCCGGCACGGTTTTTAAGCGGGCGCGAACTGCGCAATTCATGGCACAGTATTCGCGCAGATGCGAAAACCCTGAATGCATTTCGCTGCAGGCGCAACGGGCCCAGGCACGCGCCACCCGGTCCCGGGGCCAGACGCCGGCATGCTTTTTCAGCCAGGTATTCTACAATGGCCAGTCTGTCCCAGACAGTCGTGTCTTCATCTTGCAGCGCAGGAACCTTGCCACTGGGAGAAAACGCCGCAAATTGTTCCCGTTGCGCCACGATGTCTGCCTGAAACGGGTGCAACGCTTCGTCAAAGGCAATATCAAGCTGGCGCAGCAGGATCCAAGGCCTTAACGACCACGACGAATAGTTTTTATTGGCGATATGAAGGGTATACATGAACATCCCACTGGGGGCTGATAACAAACACAAACGAAATTAAACCGCGCCGCCGCGCCCCGTGCGGCGCATCCGCGTACCGCCTGCGACTGCGCCAGACACTACGGCAGATTAGTCATGATTAGCCATGGCTATGACCAGGGTCAGAGTGTCACGGTGGCGCCCAGTGCCTTGATGAACTGCGCCATCCATGCCGGATGCGCAGGCCAGGCGGGAGCCGTCACTAAATGCCCGTCAGTGACGGCGCTATCGACCGCGATGTCCTGGTAGTGCCCGCCGGCAAGCGTGACCTCTGCGGCGCAGGCCGGGTAAGCCGAACACTTCTTGCCCCTGATTATATCGGCAGCGGCCAGGATTTGCGCACCATGGCAGACGGCTGCTATCGGCTTTTTCTGCGCATCGAACTCGCGCACAATTTCCAGGACACGAGGGGTATTGCGCAGGTACTCGGGCGCTCGGCCGCCCGGGATCACCAGACCCACATAATGGCCGGTATTGACCTGGGAAAAATCGTAATTGATGGCAAAATTGTGTCCGCGCTTTTCCGAGTAAGTCTGGTCGCCTTCAAAATCGTGAATAGCAGTTGCAATTTTATCGCCGGCCTTTTTATCGGGACACACGGCATGCACCTCGTACCCCACGCCAAGTAGAAACTGAAACGGCACCATCGTTTCATAATCTTCGGCGTAATCACCCACTAACATCAGAATTTTCAGAGACATCGCAATACTCCCGGTTGTGTGATCGAATCCTTATGATAGCGTGCTGCTCGTAAAAAATTATGATAATTTCGTGAACAAACGGTATAAACACCCATTCCATATTACTATTAGCTGACTCTTTTTAACGGCCTGCCCACGCTGCGCAATGGCCACACCTGTTTACAACTGAAATTTATGGACTTTTCTTCGCTCTTTGGCTGGCTTCACGATAACCAGGCCCTGATGGCCATGCTGCATGATCACTGGAGCTGGGGTATCGTCATGGTTGCGCTCATCCTCTTTCTGGAAACCGGCCTGGTCATCATGCCGTTTCTGCCTGGCGATTCACTACTTTTTGCCGTCGGCGCCTTCATGGGCGTCAGCGGTATCGCCCCATTCTGGTATATGGTCTTGCTCTTTTCAGCAGCCGTGCTTGGCGACTACGTCAATTACACCATCGGCCGTTCTGCCCTGGGGCAGACACTCGTTCGCAAGGGTTGGGTCAAGCAAAGCCACATCGATAAAACGCACACCTATTTCGAAAAATATGGTGGTTCCACAATTACCCTGGCCCGCTTCATTCCGATCGTACGCACCGTGGCTCCCTTTCTGGCGGGGCTGTCGGGCATGGATCGTCGCCACTTCGCATTTTATAATGTGCTGGGCGGCTTTTTGTGGATCTTCCTGCTAGTGCTGGCAGGCTACTTTCTGGGCCGCATTTCCTTTGTTCGGGAGAACCTGTCGCTGTTCACCCTTGGGATTGTAATTATCTCGGTGGTGCCCATGGCCTGGCATGTTATCAAGCTTTGGAAAGAAAGTCGTCAGCAAAAGCAGCAGCCGGACGAATAGGCGCGTGGCGTCGCCTTTTCTTTTATTACATTTCGTAATAAGATTCAAAGAAATGGTTGTTTTTCGATATCTGCAAATCCGTCTATCTTCTGGCTTTGTGCTGTAACCCTAAAACTGGAGTCTGCTATGTCTGCCCTATTGAAAGCCTCACTTGCTACCCTGGCGATTGCTACGACTGTCCCTGGTGTAGCGCATGCGGCAACACTGGATAATGTCAAACAGCGTGGTGCCGTTGTATGCGGTGCCACCACTGGCTTTGCCGGTTTTTCTGCCCCCGATGCCAAAGGCCAGTGGCAGGGACTGGATGTTGATTTGTGCAAAAGTATCGCCGCTGCTGTTTTTGGCGATGCCAACAAGTTCAAAATCGTGCCGCTCAATTCTCAGCAACGCTTTACCGCACTGCAATCGGGCGAAGTTGACGTGCTGACACGCAATACCAGTGTCACGCAACAGCGCGATACGGCGCTGGGGCTCATTTCGGCAGGGGTCAATTTCTATGATGGACAAGGCTTTCTGGTTTCCAAGCAACTGGGCGTAAAAAGCGCCAAGGAGCTCAACGGCGCGACCATTTGCCTGCAAACCGGCACTTCAAATGAAAACACACTGGCAGACTGGGCCCGTGCCAATAAGGTGGAATACAAGCCGGTTGTCTTTGACCAATTCAACGAAGTGGTCAACGCCTTTGCCACCAACCGTTGCGACGTATTCTCTACCGACGCTTCGGGACTGGCCTCCATACGCATATCCAAACTGTCCTCGCCGGATGATTACGAAGTGCTGCCGGAAATTATTTCCAAGGAGCCCCTGGGCCCGTTCGTTCGCCAGGGTGATGATGCCTGGCTCAATATCGTCAAGTGGGTCTTTCAGGCCACAGTCAATGCCGAGGAACTGGGCGTGACAACGGCCAATGTCGAGGAACAACTCAAAAGCGACAATCCTAATATCCAGCGCCTGCTCGGCGTCACGGCCGGGGCCGGTAAAAACCTGGGGCTGGATGAAAAGTGGGCCTATAACGTTATCAAGCAGGTCGGCAACTACGGCGAGAGTTTCGAGCGCAATGTCGGCCAGGACAGCCCATTGAAAATCAAGCGCGGCCTCAACGCCTTGTGGACGGACGGCGGCCTGCAATACGGCCTGCCGATTCGCTGACCGCACAAAGGGTCATTGCCCCTCGGTTCAGCTCAAAGCGGTCGCAGCCGATAAGCTGCCCGCAAACCCGGTGAACGGGAAAAATGAAGTATCTGACGCCTGGGCCCGGTATTGCACCGGGCCCAGGCTTTTTGCACATCGGCGTCTGACCGCTGTGTCCGGGCCTTGCCGTTTTATCTGTCGATACCGATATCACGGCGATCGCATCCAAATCAGCAAAACACCCGACCAGATATTGCGAATCATTTACAATAATCATTCTGTTTTATTCTTCCGGATACGCGATGATCCAGATTGAAAACGCCGGTTTTCAAACGTCAACGAAAACCCTTCTGCATCCGCTCACAACCCAGTTCGAGCGGGGCAAGTTCTACGGACTGATCGGCCACAATGGTTCGGGCAAGTCTACCTTGCTCAAGTTGCTGGCACGCGAATATATTCCGTCACAAGGTTCCATTTTGCTGGACAAGACGCGCATTGATTCGCTGTCCAATCGCCAGTACGCTCGCAAACTGGCCTATCTGCCACAATATACGCCGGTTATTCCCGATATGAGCGCCCGCGAGCTGGTCGAACTGGGTCGCTACTCCTGGAACAGTGTCTGGCGCAACACAAATCCGGAAAACGAATCTGCAATCCAGCGAGCCATTGCGCTGACTGACACCGAAGCATTCATGCCTTCACTACTGGACTCACTGTCGGGTGGAGAGCGCCAGCGCGTGTGGATTGCCATGCTGCTTGCCCAGAACACGCCCTATATTCTGCTGGATGAGCCGCTGGCCGCACTCGATCTTAAACACCAGCTTGAAGTCATGCAATTGCTGCACCAATTGGCAAGTCAGGAAAACCAATGCGTGATTGCCGTCATACACGACATCAATCTGGCTACACGCTATTGCGACCAGTTGCTGGCCTTGCGTCACGGCAGGCTGATCTATGCCGAACCGCCTTCTGCCCTGCTGGACCAGCAAAAGCTCAGACATATCTACGATGTGGACTTGCAACTGATAGGGCACCCTGTCCATGCAGGCGTACAACTGGCGTTCAATTGAGTCTGCCATGACAATGACTTTAATGATCGGCCGCTGCGCGCTCGCCGGCGCCTGCCTGCTGGCAACCGGGGCAATGGCTGGTTCTGCCTCCATTGCAAGGGAGTCTTCCGCCGCGTCTGCCACCGTTGCGGCAACGTCTGTCCCCGCAACGCCGAAGCCGCCCACCCGAAAAGATCTCACAAAAGTCGCTCCCGAACGGATTGCCGTACTGGACTGGACGATTGCTGAGACCATGGCTGCCATGGGAATTTTCCCCGCCGCGATCGCCGAAAAAAACAGTTACGAGGTCTGGAGCCGCTCACCGGCCATGCCTGCTGCCACGCTGGATCTGGGAATGCGGGCACAACCCAATCCTGACCGGATGATCCGTCTGGCGCCCGACCTGATTCTGGCCTCACAAGACTATGCCTTTGTCAAAGGCATGCTTGAGCGCATCGGCCCTACGACGCTGCTAGACGTGTACACACCGGGCCAGGATATCTATCAAAACCTGAGCGAACTGGCCACGCGCATCGGGCAGATCACAGGCTACCCGGATAAGGCCGCCAAGTATATTGCCCAGATAGACAGCAATCTTGATACGCTGAACCGCCAGCTTGTGCAGCATCGCGGCCAGCCGGTAGCGGTCATACAGTTCATTGATGCACGCAACGTTCGTGTGTATGGCAAGCCGAGCATCTTTTCTACTGCATTGGAAAAAATCGGCATCAATAATGCATGGAAGGCCGCGGTTAATCAATGGGGATTTCAAAGTGCCGACCTGACGCATCTGGCCACATTGCCCCAGGACACGACGATCTTTATCATCGAGCCCTACCCTGCCGATCTGCCCAAAAAGCTCCAAGAAAATGTGCTCTGGCAGGCGCTGCCTGCCGTGCGCAAGAACCGCATTGTTCTTGTCAAACCCACCTGGACACTCGGCGGCCTAAGTACGGTATTGCGATTTGCGCACGCGGTGCGCGATGCCCTGCTCGCACAAGATAGCCCGGCCCACGCCCAAGCCGCCTTCCGTTTTCCAGAATATAACAAATGAAATACCTTCGTTCAGCCAAAGCATTTGCACTTATCGCCTGCGTTATCGCCCTGGCGCTGGCAACAGCTGTCATCCTGCTTGCTGCGACCGGCGACAGTTCGAGCCCGAATGCATACATGCAACAACTGGTGTTCTGGCACGGTACGCTGCCCAGAATTGCCATGGCGCTGCTTTGCGGCATCTGCCTGGGCCTGGCCGGCTTCATCCTGCAGCATGTGACGCAAAACACCCTGGCCGCTCCCGATACGCTGGCTATCAGTAGCGGCGCCCAGTTTGCGCTGCTGCTGGGCATGATGTATTTCCCGCAGGCGCAATTGTTCGACTCGACACTGCTGGCTATGGCCGGCAGCATAGCCAGCAGCCTGATTATCGTGCTCTTCATCCGGCGGGCTGGAAGCGCGGGCAATACACTAATTCTGATCGGGCTGATGCTCACGCTATTGCTCACCACGCTGAGCAATATGTATCTCATCCTCAATCCTGACCGACTCTACGGGCTCATCATATGGGGAGCCGGATCGCTGAGTCAGGACTCCTGGTGGCCTGCATTGCGCACCGGTTGGCAAACCCTGCTGTGCCTGCCGCTGTCATGGTTTCTATTGCCATCGCTGCGGGCTTTTTCACTGCAGGGCACATTTGCCAAAAGCGTTGGCGTCAATGTCCGCCTGGTGCGTGTGGCAGGCTTTATCCTGGTCTCGTTTCTGATTGCAATTGTGGTCAGTAGCGTCGGCGTTATCGCGTTCGTCGGCCTGGCGGCTCCCGTTATTGCGCGTTCCCTGGGCGTGACGGACATACGAAAGCAATGGGGCTATGCGATGTTATTTGGCGCCTCGCTGCTATCCATTACTGATTCAACCTTGCAACTGGTGTCATATGCCTGGCCCAACAGCATCATGACAGGCACCGTCGCGGCGCTGCTTGGCGTGCCGGTGCTGTTATTCCTGCTTATGAAACAACGCAGTCACACGCGCCAGGAAGTCGCACCGCTGCATGGGGGTGAGCGCGCGCCCACCCCGGTGCTCAGAAAACGTTTGCTGCTGCTGATGACGGTGGCTATCGCCTGCTTCTTTCTGTTGCCCCATATCACCCACGACGTCGCGGGCAACTGGGCCTGGGTCGCCGATACTGAACCGACCATCTCGCAGTTCACAGCAAGCCGCAAGCAAACCGCAATACTGTTTGGCATTGCCATTGCCTGCGCCGGCACACTGATCCAGAACATGACCAACAACAGCATGGCGTCCCCGGAGTTTCTGGGGGTCACCTCCGGCACAGGACTGGGCCTGATCGGGCTCATGATGCTGGTGCCTGCACCCTCGCCCCTGCTATATCTTGTCTGCGGCATTGTCGGCGCGTTTGTCAGCCTGCTTTTTGTCATGCTCATCAACGCGCGCAGTCAGTTTCAGCCCGAAAAAATTCTGCTTACCGGCATGGCTTTGACGCAATTATTCAGCTCCCTGCTTACACTGACGCTGGCCAGCGGCATGCAACAGGTCCAGCAACTGCTGGTATGGATTTCCGGCGACACCTATATGAGCTTGCTGCAAAATGACCTGCCCATTCGTTATGGCATTGGAGCGCTGCTGATCCTGCTGGCCTGCATGACCTGGCGACCGCTGAATCTGCTGCGGCTGGGCGACCCCATTGCCCGCGCCGCCGGCCAGCGCCCCATGCTCACGCGCACACTGCTGTTTTTGCTAATCGCGGCGCTGACAACACTGGCCTCCATTACGGTGGGGCCCACCAGCTTTGTCGGTTTGATCGCACCGCACCTGGCGCGCACCATGGGCTTTCACGGTTTGCGCACGCAAATGCTGGCCTCATCGGTGATCGCAATCATTATTATGCTGTGTGCCGATCTGCTGGGCAGACATATCATGTTCCCGTATGAGATCCCCACAGGCCTCATTGCCGCCTTTATCGGCTCCGTGTATTTTCTTTGGCAGTTTACGCGCAGACAGAAGGTGTAATTCCGGTATCATTGCGTTCCATGAACACGCTGCCTGCTTTTGTACTATTTGATGATGCCGTCGCCCGACAGGCGACGCTGCTGGAAGGCTTCGTACGCACGGACGCGGTCATGCCCGCGCAACTGGCCGATCTGGACTCATTGCTCAAACGCGGCTGGGACCAGCAATGGCATCCGGCCATTTTCCTGCCCTATGAATTTGGCAGCAGCCACGCAGGCGCGTCCGACTCGGGTGCCGAGCCGATGCGGATCCACTGGTTTTCCCAGGCCACCACATTGGCCGACGGGCAAATCGATCACAGGATCGGGCAGCAGGCGAACAGCCATGATCCGCAACAGCAGCCTGCCGGACTATGCAATCTGCAATTGCGTCCGGAGTTTGACCGTTATCAGGAGCGGTTCAACCAATTGCGTGAGGCGATTGCGCGCGGCGACTTCTATCAAATCAATTACACAGCGCGACAGTGCTTCGAGACTTATGGCTCTCCCATCGCGCTGTATCGCGAATTACGCGCAAAACAGCCCGTGCCCTATGGGGTGCTCGCCTGGTTGCCGCATCAGCCTGATTCTGCCTGGACACTATGCCTGTCCCCTGAACTGTTCTTGCGCATTGACCACGCCGGCGTGATTCATGCAGAACCTATGAAGGGGACTTTACCGTATCAGGAAGGCGATGATGCGAACAGGCTTGCCGAGCAATTACGCAACGACAGCAAGAACCGCGCAGAAAACCTGATGATCGTCGATCTGCTGCGCAATGATCTATCGATTCTGGCGCAACCGAAAGGGATAAGAGTACCGGAACTGTTCAAGGTGACCCGCTTTGGCCAGGTGCTGCAGATGACCACCCCCATTGAATGCCATACAAGGCCACAAACCACGATCGCCGATGTAATTGCGGCGCTGTTTCCCTGCGGCTCGATTACCGGAGCCCCCAAAAAAATGAGCATGCAATTTATCGCAAAAAGTGAAATTGCACCGCGTCATCTTTACACCGGCAGCATCGGTTATCTGCGGCCTGGCGATAATGCCATGGGCGCCCAGGGCTGTTTCAACGTCGCGATCCGCACATTAAGCCTGCAGCCGGTAGGCAGTCAATCCCTGGCATGCACAGGTGTCATGGGCGTGGGCAGTGGCATCGTCTACGACAGTACGGCGCAATCGGAGTACGAGGAAATCCATTGGAAATCACGCTTTCTGCATGGCATTGCTGCCGGCTTCGCGCTGTTTGAAACCATGTTGCTCGAACATGGCCGGTGTTCATTGCTGGCACGTCACATTGAACGATTGCAGACTTCTGCCCTTGCGCTTAACTTTACCCTTGATTCTGATGCATTGAAGCAGCAACTACAGCAATTTATGAATGGCCAGGCGTCACACACCCGCCTGCGCATGCGAGCGGTATTGGCCCAGGATGGCACTTGTGATTGCCAGGCTTTCCCGCTGGATGATCCGACCGCTTGCCCCGACCAAAACCTGCCGGTGGTGAACATTGCGCAACGCCGGTTACCGGTAAGCGATCCGCTGCGTCGTTTCAAAACGACCTGGCGCGCTCATTATGACGAGGAGCTGAAACAGGCTATACAATCAGGATATTTCGACGTTTTATACTTCAATCATGATGGCCATCTGCTTGAAGGCGCACGCACCTCGGTATTTGTGCACTACCGTGGGCAGTGGCTGACACCAAAACTGACGCTGGATATTTTGCCTGGCGTGATGCGCGCGCAGGTGTTGTCCAGCCCGGAGCGCTACCTGCATGCCAGCCATGTCGCCGTAGCGCATATCACCCAGGTCATGCTCGAAAACGCAGATGCGATCGTCCTGACCAATGCCCTGCGCGGATGTGTCCCTGTTCGGCTCAAATAAATCTCAAGTGCCAAAGCCGCGCTGGTGTATGCTTACTTGCCCTGGTTTGGAAACTCATGCTGCTACATTCCAATCCCATGGGATACGTGAAGCAGGAAAATACAAAAACACCCATTTACGTGATATCTTCACATAGATGTCTTAGTATGTCATACAAGAATGCCGTCGTTGACAGCCATTGCAAAATGAATGCCGGCTTTCACCGCGTGCTTTTGCTTCTTTACCGCAGGGATACCAAACTATGGCTCGCAGCATGGGTTCCATCTTTCTGAAAGCCGCCCGCAAGATTGCGCGACAGCAGCGCAACGCGCTGATCAAGGCTACGCAGTCCAATATGAAGCTAGCCGCATCGGCCTTCGACCACAACACGCTGTTCCCGCCCCCGCCGGCCGCCTTGCGACGAGCTGTAAAAAAAGCCGTCCCGCCCCCGTTTCGGCATGGTTCATGGACCGAAAAACAATTCAAGGTACCCACAGCGGCGTCCTTATTCCTTCGTCGACTGAGCTATTTCCTGTATGCGCCGCCAGTGCCGCCATCACAGGAAATAAATGGCAGCGCCATGCTGGTCATGCTCCATGGCTGCAAACAGACTGCCACGGAATTTGCACAGGGAACCCGGATGAACCTGCATGCCGCAAAGTCAGGCATGGTCGTCGTATATCCCCAGCAATCGCGGCAGCTGCAGACCCTGCGCTGCTGGCGCTGGTATCAGCCCGATGATCAGCATGGTTCCGCAGAAGCCGATGCGATTGCCGCGCTTGTGCGCAATCTGATAAAACGGCACAACGTGGACCCAACAAGAATTTACCTGGCCGGAATGTCTGCCGGCGCCGGCATGAGCGGCCTTCTGGCCCTGCGTCATCCGGCACTTTTTGCGGCGATCGCGCTGCACTCTGGCCCAGTCATGGGCAACGCAAGCAATCTGACTAGCGGCTTGCAAACCATGCGCCGCGGCACCCTGAATGATCCACTAAACGTCCTGAAGGATGCTGATGAGCCCTTGGACGCTCGCCAGGACTACCTGCCGGCCCTGATCCTGCAGGGCCAGCAGGACAGAGTCGTTGCCGCCAACAACGGCGAGCAGCTGGCACGTCAGTTTGCCTGGCTCAACGGCTTTGAAGACAATGCCCTGCCCGAAGAAAAAAAAGTGGCTGAGCATAGCCGGCGCGAGTACACCCAGCTCGATTTCAGGCGCGCCCGCAAGAGCATTGTTCGCCTGTGCCAGATCAGAAACGTAGGTCATGCCTGGAGCGGCGGCGACAGCCGTCTGGATTTCAACTCGACCGACGGACCCAATGCATCGAGCCTGATCATGCAGTTTTTCCGTATGCACCGGCGCGGCAACAACGAATCGTAGGGCAGGGATTTTTCGACGCAGACAATTTGCTGGCGACCAGCAAACCGCAAGGATCGCCATCGCTCAGAATACGGTCAGGAGCGCCGATCCAAAAATACCGGGAAACGCGATTGCATGCTGTTGGTGGCAAGTGTGATCAGATCTTCATCACTCAGTGCAAACGCATCGGCAACTGCAATATAGTTGTCCAGGAGATACCCGCCGAAATAGGCCGGATCGTCCGAATTGATGGTCACGCACAGGCCCTGATCCAGCAGGCGTTTCAGATTATGCTCGCGCATATTGTTGACGACTTTGAGTTTGAGATTCGACAGCGGACACACAGTCAGCGGTATTTTCCTGGCAGCCAGCGTTTTCAATAACTCGGGATCTTCCTCACTGCGCACACCGTGGTCAATGCGAATCACGTTCAGTCTGTTTAGCGCACTGCTCACATACGCGGCCGGCCCTTCTTCTCCTGCATGCGCGACCAGATAAAAGCCAAGTTCGCGACAACGCGCATAGACGCGCTCGAACTTTTCCGGTGGATTGCCCTGCTCGCCGGAATCCAGGCCAATCCCCAGCCACAGATCGGCATATTGTTCGCGCAATGGCAGCGCCTGTTCCAGGGTTTCAAATGCCGCCTCCTCTGACAAATGTCGCAGGAAGCTCATGATCAGACAGGAAGTAATGCCCCACGTGTCATATCCCTCGCGCAAGGCGCGTGCAATGCCTGCAAACACAGTTGCAATCGGCACGCCCCGCTCGGTATGCGTTTGCGGATCGAACATGATTTCCGTATGCACCACGCCATCCTGTGCGATGCGGGCAAGATAAGCCATGGTCATGTCATAGAAATCGGCTTCGGTCATCAATACCGCCGCGCCGGCATAGTACAAGTCCAGAAACGACTGCAAGTCGGTGAACTCGTACGCGTCGCGCAAAGCCTGTATTGACGGGTACGGCAAGATCACACCATTGCGCTGCGCCAGCCGGAAAATCAGTTCCGGCTCCAGCGTTCCTTCAATGTGCAAATGTAATTCGGCCTTGGGCAACCGGCGGATAAATTCTAAACGTTCAGCATTCATTGCGTTGTCTGTTGGTTGGGCAAGTGAGCACGACGCCCTCTGGCGCATGTGCAAAGACGCTATTGTAGCGCGGGCCAGCATACAGCCGGCGACGGTGCTGGCGTCAACCCGAATCAGGCACGTCGTCAGCAGAGTGTGGACAATATCGCGCGTCCAATAAAAAAGCCACAATCCATTGTGGCTTTTAACTGCAGCAATACGACACCAGCAATTGGCGCAGGCGGTGTCGCGTCGCCCCCGTTGACTATGACGTCATGCCGACAGCAGACATAATACCGCGCAACAGATAAGCCGCCAGCAACAGCGCCAGGGTTCCGGCCGCCCACAAGCCGACAAACCACAGCAGGCGACTACGCCTGCCTGTCGCCTTACGGGTGGTATTGCCGGGTTCTTGCTGCGTCATATCAAACACTTCCAATGTGATAGGTTCTGTCGTAGTCGATCCAGTTGACAAAAGCGCGTTGCAAGACCGAAACCACCAGATTGCGGCCTGCAAGATTCAGATGCGCTTAGTGATAGCCGGCATCAGCCGTCACTTTCCCGCGGAACACATAATACGCCCAAGATGTATACATAAGAATGAACGGGATAATAAAGAGCGCACCCACCAGTGCAAAGCCCTGACTTTCCGGCGGGCCGGCTGCATCCCAGATGGAAATATTGGGGGGGATAATATTGGGCCAGACACTGATGCCCAGCCCGCTGTAACCCAAAAACACCATGCACAGGGTAAATATAAACGGCTCGGCGTGCGGGTCGCGACCCAGGCTGCGTATCAGCCCCCATGCGACCAGCACAACCAGAATGGGCACGGGCGCAAACCAGAACAGATTGGGCAAGGTAAACCAGCGCTCGTAAATCAGCGCGTTACCCATCGGCGTCCAGATACTCAAAATACCGATGATGACCAATAACAGAAGCGTAAGCGGTTTGGCCAGTTCAATCATTCGTTCCTGCAATGGTCCGGCTGTTTTGAGCACCAGCCAGGTGCACCCCAGCAACGCATAGGCAACAATCAGGCCAATGCCGGTAAACACGGAAAACGGCGTAAGCCAGTCCAGCGCACCACCTACATAAGCGCGATTGACGACTGTAATACCATCAATATAAGCACCCAGCGTCACACCCTGGAAAAAAGTGGCCAGCACAGAACCGCCAATAAACGCGGCGTCCCACCAGCGGCGACGTTCGTCACTGGCGCGAAAGCGAAACTCAAACGCCACCCCGCGGAAAATCAACGCCAGCAACATCAGGATCAGCGGCATGGCAAACGCACTCAGAATCACAGCATATGCCAGCGGAAACGCGGCCAAAAGGCCTGCTCCGCCCAGCACAAGCCAAGTCTCATTGCCATCCCAGACCGGCGCCACGGTATTCATCATGACATCACGGTCTTGGCGACCGGGCATGAGTGGAAACAAAATGCCGACACCCAGATCAAACCCATCCATAATCACGTACATCATGATACCGAAAAGGATAATCACAGCCCACAAGAGCGAAATATCAATTCCCATGTCGGTCTCCCGGTGTTGGTGTGCGAGGTTCTTCGTCGGTGTTGGTTGCGGCCGAAATCGGTCGTGCCGGTGTGCGCGCTTCACCCGGGCCACCACCATCGATTTCCAGGTGCGTGGTCGGCTGCGGTCCCTGTGCCATGATATGGAACATATAGACCACGCCGGCACCGAACAGCAAAAAGTACACCACAATAAAAAGTATCAGCGTTATGCCCAGTTCCAGTGCGCTATGTGGGGTGACCGCATCGGCCGTACGCATCACGTTATAAACCACCCAGGGCTGGCGTCCTATTTCAGTTGTATACCAACCGGCCAGCATCGCCACCAGGCCGCTCACCCCCATGTACAAAGAAAAGCGATGTAATCGCGGATTGCTGTAAAGTGTGCCCTTTCGTCGCGCATACAACGCCCATGCGCCCAATAGCAGCATCAGGAAACCCAGCCCCACCATAATCCGAAACGTCCAGAACACGATGGTGGAATTAGGCCTGTCCTCGGGTGCAAACTCCTTGAGTCCGGGAATCGTGCCATCCAGGCTATGGGTCAAAATCAGACTGCCCAGGCGCGGCACCTCAACCTTGAAGCGCGTCTCTTCCCGCTCCATATCGGGCCAGCCAAACAGCACCAGTGGCACGCCTTCGCCCTCCGGCCCGCTTTCCCAGTGCCCTTCCATCGCCGCCAGTTTGGCCGGCTGATGTTTCAGTGTATTGAGGCCGTGAAAGTCTCCAACCAGGATTTGAATTGGGGCCACCACAATAAGCATCCACATTGCCATGGAATACATTTTCTTGACCGCTGGCTGCGTATTCCGGCGCAACATGTGCCAGGCCGCCACGGCCCCTACAATCAATGCGGTCGCGAGAAACGCTGCAATGACCATGTGTATCAGGCGATAGGGAAAGGAGGGATTAAAAATAACGGCAAACCAGTCTACCGGAACCACACGACCGTCGATAATTTCATGTCCCTGGGGAGTCTGCATCCAGCTATTGGAAGCCAGAATCCAGGTGGCGGAAATCAGGGTGCCTAACGCGACCAGAATAGTGGAACACCAATGCAGCCTTGGTCCCACTTTATGCCAGCCGAACATCATCACACCCAGAAAGCCCGCCTCCAGGAAGAACGCTGTCAGAACCTCATAGGTTAGCAACGGCCCGGTCACCCCGCCGGCAAAATCGGAGAAATAACTCCAATTTGTGCCGAACTGATAAGCCATCACTAAGCCGGATACCACGCCCATACCGAAGTTAAGCGCAAAAACCCGCAACCAGAAATGGTACAGGTCACGGTAAACAGTATTGGAGGTTTTAAGCCATAGCCCTTCGAGAACGGCCATATAACTGGCCAGCCCGATCGTAATGGCAGGGAAAATAATATGAAAAGAGATCGTGAACCCGAACTGTATTCGGGCCAGAGTCAGAGTGTCCAGCTCCATTTGCTGCTCCTGGAGGAATGAAACATACGCGCACGCTATGGACATCTGCTGTTGTGGAAAGTTCCGCCGGTAATCAGAGAGCCCACATTCGTACTGCTTTGTACTGCTCACATTACAGATGTCTTATTGTACTTGCGTTTACACAGGAACTGGCCCAACTGTGCAATAACGCCACAAATGCAGCAGCGCAGCGCGGTCTATCACAACCCTGAAGAAAATCTGGTCTGCAATTTTCATGTAGCCGGCAAGCCGGCAATAATATGATCCGTACTATCCCGCAGCCACCGGTTCAGTTGCGAATATTCGTTCTTTTCACTCCAAACCATAATCATATTGGCCCGCCTGAGTACCGGCGGCAGGCCAATTTGCGTCAGGTCGTAATATTGCTGGTACTTGCGCGCGATCCGTCTGGGCATCGTGGTCGCATAATCTGTTTCCAGCAGAAAATGAGGAGCCAGCCCGAAATTTGATACATAAGCGGTAAAGGGCATATCACAATCGATGTCATTGAGCGCCCGGGTGAAGTTCGTTTGCCGGCCATACATATGGGAAAACGCCAGCCATTTGACCTTCGCAAGATCGGCCAACGTCAATTGATCGCGCTGTGCCAGCGGATGGGCTGAAGAGACCACACAAACCTGCTCATCTTCAAAAAGCGTTTTGTGCCTGAACCGGGTGCCTGGCGTCTGGAACAGGCCAATGGCCAGATCCATGTTGTCTGAGTCCAGATCATCGGGTACAAAATCGCCATGCACCGGCTGGAATCGGACAGTGAGACCCGGCGCTGCCTTCTGCAGGGCAAGCGTCAACGGCGCGGCCAGCAGCAGCTCAATATGGGCAGCAGCGCCAATACTAATTACGCCCGTAAGCGATGCCGGGCTGAACGGCTGCCCGCTGCCTGCCGCTATTTCCAGTGCAGTCAACGCCTCGTGTGCAGCACGATACAGATCGACGGCACGCTCTGTTGGTACCAGTCGCTTTTTGACCACCACGAACAGCGGATCATCCAGCAGCATGCGCAAGCGGCCCAGTTCGCGACTGATTGCGGGCTGACTTTTGTGAAGCCGCAGCGCAGACTCGGTCACGCTAAGTGTCTGCATAAGGGAGTCGAAAGTGAGCAAAAGGCTTAGATTGAGCCGGCGCAATGCCGGATACGGGTTTTTCAGGTGCGAAGGAAAATTATCCATACCATTTATGATATGCAAATCATGATAATAAATCATTATATAAATATTACCCCTGTTGCTAGAATGTTGACGGCAATAAACGTCGAACACTGTGCGACATGTCGGCTCGGCTCGCCACGCCGTTCTGACAAGTCGCATCGCGCGCCCCGCCCCGGATCTGCTGTTCGATTTCAACGATCACCAAAGGAACCAGACATGAGACACCCCAGGATTAAAACTGGCATCACAATGGCAACCGCGCTTGTCGTCTCAGCGCTTGCTATCAACCAGGCCCACGCCGAATCCTTTCCAGCGCGCACGATTACCATCGTTGTTCCCTTCCCTGCCGGCGGTACACCCGATATTCTGGCCCGCATCATGGGAGAGAAGGCTTCGGCCCAGCTTAAACAAACAATTGTCGTTGAAAATAAAGCAGGCGCCGGCGGTTCCATTGGCATACAGGCCACTGCCCGTTCCAAAAATGACGGATACACACTTGTAATGTGCGCCTATGGCTGTGCAGTGGCGCCTTCTCTGTACAAGCCGGCACCTTACAATATAGAGACACAATTTGCACCGGTCGTGATGGTAGGCACAGTACCCAGCGTGCTGGTCACCAATCCGAAAAATGTCCCGGCAAAAACCGTGCAGGAGTTTGTGAGCTACGCCAGAGACAATCCCGGTAAGATCAATGCGGCCTCGTCCGGAATCGGCGGATCGGCGCATATCGGCATTGAAATGATCAAGCGCGAAGCTGATATCGATATCGCTCACATTCCGTACAAGGGGGCCGGCCAGGTAGCCGGCGATCTGCTGGGCGGCCAGATAGACATGTATTTCGATAACCTGCCCGCTTCCCTGGCAAGCATCCAGAACGGCCGGCTCAATGCCATTGCCGTCGCCAGCTCGCAGCGCTCAGCCGCCATCCCAGACGTGCCCACCTTCGCCGAGTCCGGCTATCCCGATATGCTGATCACGCCGTGGTTCGGCCTGTTGGCGCCTGCCGGTACACCCGAGCAGAATATCAGCAAATTGAATGCTGCCTTCAACGCCGCATTCAAGGATCCGGAAGTCCAGAAAAAATTTACAGACCTGGGCGTCAATATTGCCGGCGGCAGTTCTCAAGCGCTTGCCGAATTTATTAAATCGGAAACCGCCAAGATTGCGACACTGATCGAGGAAAATAATATTACGGCCAACTAGCCCTTTGGACGCCCAAATGCAAGATTGCAGCTGGCACGACGAGCAATTCAATATGAACAAAGAAACAGACTACAGTGCGATCCGCCTTAGAGACATGGGCTCGTTTCATATTGGCGGGCGCACAGTCCAGCTGCGCGATCAGCCCGAATATGAGCGTGTAATGAGCGCCGGTGGAGAGCCGGTCAGACTCAATCTGAATGGCTCGTACGCGATCGAACAAATGTACGTGCAGTATTTTCTTGCTGAACGACCCAACGGGAAGGGGCCGCTGGTATTCTGGCACGGTGGCGGCATGACCGGCGCGGCCTGGGAGACCACACCTGACGGGCGCGAAGGCTGGGTCAACTATTTTATTCGCCATGGGTGGGACGTCTATTTGTGCGATGCGGTGGAACGCGGCAGGTCAGGATTTGCCCCCTGGCCGCAAATCTGGCCGGATAAACCCGTCATTCAAACCGTTGATGACATTTACAGCAGGTTCCGCATCGGTAAACATGCACAAGGCTATGATCGCGATCCGGCGCAAAGGACGGCCTATCTGAACTCGCGCTTTCCGCTAGCAGCTTTTGATCAGTTTGCAAAACAAATGGTTCCGCGCTGGACCCATACCAATGACGCCATCGTGAATGCATTCAAGGCACTGTTGGACCGGCTCGGTTCGGCCAGTATCGTGTGCCATTCCCAGGCCGGACCGCTTGCGCTGCAACTTGCCGCTGGCCATCCGGAACAGATCAGGACATTGGTCGCCATTGAACCTGCCGGCATACCCGATATCAATACGAATGAATACCGCACACCCACACTGATTGTTCTTGGTGACAATATTGACACCGACAGCCGATGGCAACGGCTCAGGGAAAAGATCCTGACTTTTTCCAGCGTGGTACCCGAGGCCCATGTGCTTTCCTTGCCGGAAGTGGGCCTCAGGGGCAATTCACATGTCATGATGATGGATACCAACAACCGGGACATTGCCCAGCTTGTCAACGGATGGCTGGCAAGAAGACTAGCCTCATTTACCGGCCAGGCATCATGACACGCGTCTTGCACTAAGCCATTCACAGCGCTGCGTTATGCATTGCGGGCGCCCCGCACCAGCCGATACCGCAGGCGCTATCACGGCAGGCGGGGCACCCAGGGTAGACCGGATGCTTACAGCAAGCGACGCAGGGACTCAAAAAACAGCGTAGATTGCAGTCGTTCCTGCTGAATCTGTTCGGCTGCCAAGGCAGCCAGTTCCTCTTGCACCGGTTTCAACGGCAAGCCCGATGAATGCGCCAGAACCTCAACACGCGCCGCGCGCTCCAGATAGTACAAATCATCGTATGCATAGGCCACGCTGTCGCCACAGACTATCGGTCCGTGATTCGTCAGAAATGCAACATCTGCGCCATTCATGGCATGTGCAATACGTTCCCCTTCTGCATGATCCAACGCAAGCCCATTATAGGTACGATCAACGGCGATGCGTTTGTAGAACCGCATTGCATTCTGCGAAAGCAGTGGATCCAGCCCCCCATTCTCGGTAAGCGTCAATGCCGTCGCGTAAGGCATGTGAGTATGCAGAACACATTTTTTTCGGGCGATGCGATGCACCGCAGCATGAATAAACAATGCCGTTGGCTCGATTTCATGCTTGCCACATAACTTATTACCATCGGCATCTACCATGACAATATCTTCGGCCTGGATTTCGGACCACTGGAAGCCGCGCGGATTCAGCAAAAACCAGTCGGCACAGGCGGGCACCTCGGCGCTGAAGTGATTGCATACCCCTTCTGACAAGTCGTGAAAAGCGGCAGCCCGCAGGGCCAGCGCCAGGTCCTGGCGCAAACGGGTTGTCTCTTCCGAGTGATAAACGGCTTCATATTGGTTGTGTATCGTATCCATCTTGCTCTCCCTGATCATATTATTTTCTCGAACCTCAAATAGCACGCCGCCAATGAGAGTCAATCGCTCAAGCACTCACTTATGCTGCCGGCGCGAGCACCGAATGCCTAGTCTAGTGCCAATTGGATAATTTGTGTTAATTTTGGCCGTACAGGAATTTGTCACGAATTCAACAGACCCTCACCATGAAAATCATACTGCAGTACATATACTATCTCGAAAGGCTGGCACACAAACGGTACTATGGCGATGCGATCGGCTTTAATACCCTGCCAGAGAACAAAATCGCCGCTGCCACCGATGGAGCTTTTAAATAAATGCCTATATCAACCTATTTGTATCTGGCCGCCGCCATTGTCATGGAAGTGATCGCAACTTCCTTTCTCAAATCGTCCAATAGCTTCACACGACTTGTTCCTTCAATCATCACCATTGCAGGATACGCTGCTGCCTTCTACTTTTTGTCGCTCAGCCTGCGAACGATGCCCACCGGTATTGCGTACGCAATATGGTCTGGCGTCGGCATCGTCCTGATATCGTTGATCGGCTGGATCTGGCTCGGCCAATCTCTCGATGGCGCGGCATTGCTTGGCATGGGGTTGATTGTCGCCGGCGTGGTCGTCATTAACGTATTTTCCAACAGCGTGTCGCATTAGGTCACGAAGACGACACAATTTCAATCATATTCAACGCCTGAAGCAGAGGCAGCTGACCCGTTACGATGGTTGTCAGGAGGTCACGCCGACGGCAGCCGCTGTCCTGACCAGTGCCAGCGCAACGGCTTCTGCTGCGGTCCGTTGCTCTTCGCTTTGCAAATCACCAGCGTCATCGAAAGCGTTGGCGGCAAAAGGAATCGTCATGATCGACGGCAACACCAACATCCCCAATCCTGACAGGACAGTACGCAAATGCAGCAGACCAAGGCGGGTGCCCGAGGCGCCCGTCGTGGCGCCCCCGATGGCAGCAACCTTGCCAATATAAGGCACTTTGCCCGGCTCGTCGCCATCAGCGCGCGATAACCAATCCAGCGTATTTTTCAGCAACGCCGACATCGACGAATTTTCCTCTGGCGAGGCAAAGAACACACCGTGATGGGATTTGAATAGCGATCGCAACTGGCGTGCCGACTCGGGCAATCCAGACTGCGCCTCGTCGTCCCCATGATAAATCGCCATCGGGTAATCGGCCAGACTGATCAAGGTTGAAATACCCCCGGCTTGCTCTACCGACCGCGCCATGTGCCGGGCCAGGCGGGTATTGTAGGACTGTCGACGAGTGCTGCCCGAAAGCAGCAGAATGCGGGGTTTGTCGGTTGTTGGCTCGTTCTCAATTGGGCTCATCGCAGGTCTTCCTCTGTATCGCTATGATATTCATCATAACAAAGTGTTGGCCGGCCTGGTTGGCCCGCTATGGTGTTCCCTGGGTGCCCACCACAATGTTCAATACTGACCCAGGCAAAAAAGCGCTACCGGCTGGTGTTCTGCGGGCAAGCCAAGTTGTTTGGCAAGCGCTGCATCATCAACGCCCATGACCAGTACGCCGCCCAGATTCTCGACCAACGTGGCAAGATAAAGATTCTGTGCCACTGCGCCAGCCTCTACGTCTACATAGCGGGCGCCGCGCAGACCATCAGCCTGCTGGTCGCAGAAGTGCTGCAACGCTGAGGCATAATCGGCAGTAATGACAATGACGGCTGCTGACGTCTCAAGCCAGAGATCGTCGGCAAGAGAGACCGACAGCAAACTGCCGGCAGCTGGCGCGCTAGCCAGCCGGTCAAGACATGTTCGCTCAGGATCAAACACATAGCTGGCTGGCGCCACGTCTTGCACGCATCGCGCCACGACCACCAAGCCTAGCGGATACAGCGCATGTGCAGAGGGTACACCGCGCTTGCCATCGCTACCCGTGACGCCCTGTGCGCAGTTAAGGATCCGGATCAGCGCCTGCTGATCAATTGGTGCGTCGCTAAACTGGCGCACGGAGCGGCGACGCGAAATCAGTGAATAGAGTACATCCCGTTCTTCAGCTGTTGTTGTCACCGCCATGTGGGACCTCCGTTTGGGATTCAAAAGACTGGAATTTGGATAAATGACTGAACAAGTGTAGCAATAAAGTGGTTCTGAACTGGGCGGTCGACGCAAATAAGAAGGCAAATACCCCGGTTCAGGCTATCTTAAGCTTCGCGCCCTATAATAGTTAGGTAGCTAACTAATTGAATGACGCGAGCCATACCCGACATGACAATCAAATCTGATCCCCCATCCGACGCCACGCGTATGGCCATGAGCCAGGGCATGCTGCATATGGCGCGCGCGTATCGCGGCGCGGCCGATCAATTGCTTGCTGAACTGGGCGTATCCCAGGCCACGGCGTGGCCCATTGTTATCATTCGACGCCTTGGGGATGGTGTACGACAAAAGGACATCGCCGAAGAGCTTGGTATCGAAGCCCCTTCTCTGGTTCGCCTGCTTGATCAGCTTGAGGCCGCGGGCCTGGCCGTACGCAAGCTGGACCCGGAAGACGGACGCAGCAAAACACTATACCTGACCGACGCCGGCCGACGTATCGCCAAGGATATTGAGCAGCGTCTGTCAAGTTTTCGCCGCAAAATCTTCAGTGGTGTATCAACAGACGATGCCGAAGCCTTTTTACGCGTGCTCGATACGATCAAAAACAGCACCGGCACAATGAGCCGCTCTTGCCGAAAACCTTCCGGTAATCACAAATGAAGCTGTTTACCCGCGACGAGACGCTGTTTTCATTCAAATGTTATATAAGCGCCATGTTGGCGCTTTATATTTCATACAGCATCGGCCTGAGCAACCCATTCTGGGCAATGATGACCGCCTACGTGGTAACCACCCAGCCATGGGCCGGCAGCATTCGCTCAAAAGCCTTGTACAGGCTGGCCGGCACCGTATTGGGGTCAGGCGGTGCCATTGCCATTATTCCAAACCTCAATCAAAGCCCTTTACTGACCACCGTGGCCATGTCGCTGTGGGTCGGCGGCTGTCTATATATTTCCTTACTGGACCGCACCCCTCGCTCCTATGTCTTCATGCTGGCCGGATATACAGCCGCGCTTATCGGTTTCCCCGCTGTCGACGATCCGATCGGGCTCTTTGACAAAGGGATCTCCCGTGTTGAGGAGATCAGCCTGGGCATCATGTGTGCCGCACTGGTCCATACGCTTGTGCTGCCACGCAGTATTGCCCCGGTGGTGATCAAGGGTCTGGACCAGACACTGGCGCATGCCCGCACCTGGATAGTCTCTACGCTGCGTTGCGCCGCACCTGAACAAGACAGGCAAAATCGCCGCAAGCTGGCCAATGACATTACCCAACTGCGCCTGACCGCGACGCATATTCCGTTCGACACCAGCAATATCCGCTGGTCCTCACACCTGTTGCGCGCATTGCTGAACCGAATCATCAGCCTGACACCGACTATTTCCTCTGTGGAGGACAGGATCAATGCTTTGCGATCGGCCAATCGGCCGTTGCCTGGCGCCACGCTAGCGGTCATGAAAGACATCAGCGACTGGGTCGAGTCAGGTAAACAGCCCGACCCCGGACAACTAAACGCAATGCATAGCGCGATTGACACGCTGACGCCTGCCATTGTGCCCGACATGCAATGGCATACGCTGTTGTCGGCCAGCCTGGCTACACGCCTGCACGAACTGGTCAACACTTATGCCAAGTGTCTCCAAATGCGAGTCGATCTGGACGCCGGTATCCAGAACGCCAGCGGCGAGGCAAGCACAAACCGACGCAAGTCCGACTTGCATATTGATCGGGGCATTGCGTTGCAATCGGCGCTGGCTGCCGCGATCGCCATTGGTATTTGCTGCGCTTTCTGGATTATCACGGCATGGCCGCAAGGCAGTACTGCAGCCATGATGGCCGCCGTTTTCAGCTGTTTTTTTTCTACACTGGATAATCCGGCTGCGCCCATGCGCGTGTTCCTGCGCTATACGATTTACTCTATCCCCATTTCTGCGTTCTATCTGCTGGTCGCCCTGCCGTCTGTACACACATTTGAAATGCTGGCGATGGTTATTTTTCCGGTGGTATTCGTACTGTCGGCGCTGGCCATACGGCCTGCCTACGCGCTCAAGGCAATGGCCTTGCTCTTTGGCGTTCTGGGAACATTCGCGCTCATGGATGTCAACCAGGCGACGCTGGACATTTATCTCAATAGCATCACTGGGCAATTGGCCGGCACTGCCGTGGCCGCGCTTGTTGCCAGCCTGTGTCGAACAATCAGTGCCGAGCGTGCGGTTGCGCGGATTCAAAATGCCAATCGGCAGGATCTGGCTGCTTTGGCATCCACACGCCGGATGCGAATCACGCCCCACCTGACTTCGCGCATGCTCGATCGCGTTGGCTTGTTGCAGACCCGTCTGCCCGCCGAAAACCGCAAACTGCAGGAAACACCTGATCCGTTGCTGGCCCTGCGCGTCGGCAACGATATTGCGGTATTGCAAAGCGCGCTGCGGTCGGTGCCGCGCGCCAGTCACTCGGTACAACGGCTGCTTGATTACCTGGCGACCTTTTTTCGCTCGCCAAGGAAAGCGCCGGACCATCAATTGCTGCGACAACTGGACGATGCGCTGACAAACTTACTTCTTACTCCAGCTATCGGTCCATCACAACACCGCGCGGTTGTCGCCGTGGTGGGCCTGCGCCGGGGCCTGTTCCCTGAAATGGCGCCTTATCCGGTCAACGCACACATCGAGGGAGCAGACCATGATCGGAGAAATTGACGTTCAAGGGCTTTATATACCGTGGCTGCTGGTACTGGCTCTTGTGACATTTGTGATTGCCAAAGCCGTAAGCACACTGCTCTCTCGCCTGGGCTTTTATCGAATGGTGTGGCACCCTGCCCTGTTCGACCTGGGGCTGTACGTGATTCTGCTTTTCACAGTACAGCGCATGTTTCCTTCTATTTTGAAATTGCTGATGGTTTGACAAATGAAATTACCGATGTCTTCGCTGGCCGCTATCGGCCGGTTCCTGCTTACGATGTTCGTTCTTGCCCTGGCGATTTGCGCCGGCTGGCTGCTCTGGCTGCACTATGAAGTTGAGCCGTGGACACGTGACGGCAGGGTCAAGGCCAACGTCGTTCAGGTCGCGCCAGACGTTTCAGGGCTTGTCATGAATGTGGCCGTGCACGACAACCAGGACGTCAAGATTGGCGACGTGCTGTTCGAAATCGATCCGGCGCGCTATCGACTGGCTTATGATCAGGCTCAGGCTGTTGTCCAGGCCGCTACTGCAGCCCGTGCGCAAGCGCAGCGTGACGTAAAACGCAACCGCTCGCTGGGCAAATTGGTGGCCACCGAAGCGGTCGAACAAAGCCGCCTGCGCCTGCATCAGGCGCAGGCGGCTTTGGCCCAGGCAAAAACACAACTGGCCAGCGCAGAGCTGGATCTGTCGCGCAGCCGCGTGCACGCTGTCACCGACGGCCGTATAACCAATCTGAGCTTGCGCATGGGCGACTACGTCACGGTCGGCAAACCGGTACTGGCCCTTATCGATAGCGCCTCGTTCTATGTTGAAGGTTATTTCGAAGAAGGCAAGCTGGGCAACATCCATATCAATGATCCGGCCACCATCACACTGATGGGCAATAGCGGCCTGATCAAGGGGCATGTGCAAAGCATTGCCCTGGGCATTGCCGATCGCGAACGCAGCATCGGCAGCGACCTGCTGCCCAATGTCAATCCCACCTTTAACTGGATCCGGCTGGCCCAGCGCGTGCCCGTGCGCATTGCCATAGACGATAAGGATGCGAACATGCTGCTTGTCGCAGGCCAGACGGCAACGGTAAATATCGGCCAGTGAAGGGGTCAGCCGTGCGCCAGCCCGCGCTTGCAGCAACCGGCATATGCGCAAGCGCAACGCCACTGCGCAGAACCTTTTTTTGAAGATCTGATTATGAATTACCGCTTATCAACGCTTGTCTTTTGTTCCTCCTTGCTGGTGGCCGGGTGCACTGTCGTGGGGCCCGATTACAAGAGGCCGCAGAACGCAGTGATAGAGCGATCATCCGCGCAAGGGGCATTTGCCAGCGCACGCGCTGCGACCCACGTCTATTCTGATGCGCCCTTGCCTGCGCACTGGTGGCGGCTCAATCATGATCCGGTCCTTGATCGGCTGGTCGCTCAGGCATTGGCGGCCAACGCCGACCTGCGTGCCGCCCAGGCCAATCTGGCCCGTGCACGCGCCGCCGTTGCCGGCGCCCGGGCGCAGCAATCACCGGTCATCGACGTCAATGCCGCTGCCTCGTACGGTCACAGCTCCGGAATCCAGCAACTGCAGCCGGACCTGCGTCCGCCAGACCGCTGGTCATACAGCAGCGGTCTGAATATTGCGTATCAGGCAGACCTTTTCGGACAAATCCATCGCGCAATCGAGGCGTCCCAACAGGATGCGCAAGCGGCAGTCGCCGCCTACGAGGCTGCACGCGTGACTGTCGCGGCCGAAACCGCCAGGTCCTATGCCGCCATCTGCGCCACCGGCATGCAACTGGCTTCAGCAAAAAAATCAGTGCGCATTCAACAGGAATCGAGCGATATCGCAAAACAATTGTGGCAGGCAGGACGTGGCACGCAGCTGGATATTACACGTGCCCGCGGTCTGGTTCAGCAGTTGAGCGCCAGCATCCCGACATTGCAAGCACAACAGCATGTTGCCCTGTTCCGGCTGGCGACCCTGACCGGCCAGACGCCGTCGGCCATGCCCGCATCACTATTGAAATGTACTACGCCACCCCGGTTTACCGGTTCGATTCCGGTGGGCAATGGAAAACAGCTATTGCGCCGCAGGCCAGACATCCGTGCAGCCGAACGCAAGCTGGCCGCTGCCACCGCCAGAATCGGGGTTGCCGTGAGTCAGCTGTATCCGACGATCACCTTGGGTCTGGCGAGCGGATCGGCCGGCCCCATGAGTCTACTCGGCGCCAAAAGCACGTCGAGCGTAAGTATTGGCCCACTGATCTCATGGACAGTGCCCAATACCGGCGCAGCCCAGGCTGCAATCGCCCAGGCCCGGGCAACGGCAGATGCCGAATATGCACACTTTGATGCAACAGTACTTAATGCCCTGCAGGAAACCGAGAGTGCGCTGGTCCATTATGCCCGTCAACTGGAGCGCCACGTCACACTCAAGGCCGCACGCGATACAGTGGCACAGGCAGCACGTGAGGCATCGGCCCTGTATCGGGCCGGTAAAACGGATTACCTGCCGGTGCTGGATGCGCAACGCACCCTGGCCAATGCCGACAGCGCGCTGGCCACATCCGTGGCGCAGTTGTCCAATATGCAGGTCGATGTATTCCTGGCATTGGGCGGGGGCTGGGAATAATCGACCCTGCCTAGGACAGTTCGGGCAGTGACTGCTTCACCTTGGTTAAATCCTGCCAGGGGTCGTTGCCAAGCCGCGCCAGGCGCTTGGGCAACGTACGGATATTGAAGGCATCGGACGATTTGATCCGTCCCAGTTCTTCCCAGCGCAACGGGGTTGCCACCGCAGCACCTGGGCGGGCACGCAATGAGTATGAACAGATGCTGGTCGCGCCACGCCCGTTGCGCAGGTAATCAACAAATATCAATCCCTTGCGTTGTTTTTTCGAGGCGGTGGCAATGTACTTGTCCGGATGCGCTCCAGCCAGCGACTCGGCAAAGGCGCGGGCAAACTGTCGGGCCCGCTCCCACGGAGCCGGCGGATTTAGCGGCACGACAACATGTAGCCCTTTACCGCCGGTGGTGCGTATGAACGATTGCAACTGCAATTGCTCCAGCAGTTCACGAATCTGGCGCGCCGCCTTTTTTACATCCGGCCACGCCACCTCGGCAGAAGGATCAAGATCAAACACCAGACGATCGCAGTCGTCCGGATTGCCGGCCTGCGCGCCCCACGGATGAAACTCAAGCGAATTAAATTGCACCAATTGCATGAGATCTGTCCTGTTGCAAACCATCAGATAATCCTGCCGGCCACCTTTTTCTTCTTCCAGGTTAACGGTACTGACGTCCATGCCCGCCGTGTGGTGCTTCTGAAAGAAGCAGGCCTTGTGCGTCCCATCCGGACAGCGCAGGACGGACAACGGCCGTCCCACTATCTCCGGCAACAGCCAGTCCATAACACGTTCGTAATAGTCGGCCACATCCTGCTTGGTAATCTTCATCTCCGGATATACCTGGCGCTGCGGACTGCTGATCTGAACATCTTCTTTTTCCATAGGCTCCTCGCTGCCGTGGCTGTTGCGCAGATCGGCAACAGACTTGTCTTGTCTCAAGGTTTTGAACGCCGTGTGGCGCAACAACCCCTGGCTGCTGAGTCCACGGTAAAACACCTCGACCACCTGCTGGGGCTTGACCCATTTGGCACGCCGCAAATCCGAATCAATTCCCTCGACCCTGATCGTCGGTTCGCCCACGGCACGTGGGCGCAGCTTTGTCGAAAGCGTTTTTAACATCGCGTCGTTCATGCCAGTGCCGACGCGCCCGGCAAGCCGCCAGCCGGCTTTTCCTTCAGGAGCGGCCAGCAATAAAGAACCAATGCCGGTACGACTTCCTTTGGGCTCAATGAAACCGGCAATGGCAAATTCATCGCTAAGTTCCAATTTGACTTTCTGCCAACTTCTGCTGCGGCCGGCATGATACGGCGCATCCACTTTTTTGGAAATAATGCCTTCCAGCTTTTCGGCGGTCACCCGTTCGAACACCTGAGGGCCTGATCCGACCAGATGCGTGCTGTATCGCAGTCGTGATGGCGCGCCTTGTAGTACCGTTTCGAGCAAGGCCTTGCGAGCCTGCAGCGGCACATCGCACAGGTCCAATCCTTCCAGGTGAATCAGGTCGAACAACAAGTAACTCAAGTACGCCTGTTTCTCGCCGGACAGCGTCGCCTGCAGTGCCGAAAAATCGCTGCGCATTCCATTAAGAACGACCAGCTCACCATCAAAGGCGGCCTGCCCAAGCCCCAGCGCCGCCATATCACGAGCGACATCTGGCAGCCGCGCCGTCCAGTCCAGCCCGTTGCGCGACCACAAGGCCGGGACCCCGTCCACAATGGTACACATCAGTCGATAACCATCCCATTTGACTTCGTGCAACCAATTGTCGCCGGCCGGCGCTTTGTTGGCTGTGTCACATAATTGTGGCGCAAATGGTGCTTGCTGCAGTTGCTGTTTGCGCGCCCCCTTGTATGCGTCTATCTGAGCGCGCCAGGCATCGGCTGCCGGCATTTTTGTTGTTCCCTTCTTTGTTGTCTTCTTAGCGCGGCCTGCCGCTGGCGTTTTGGCCGATACCGCCTCTGCAGCGGCGCGTCCGGATCCGACGGAACCGGATGCTTTGCCCCCCGTGCGCTTTGCGTCATGCGCAGGGGGCGGCGACCCGTCCTGCCGGGTTGTTGCCGCCGATTTGCCCCTAGAATGGGGCACGCCTTCGGCGTCCAGAAAATCGTCGGCCTCACTATGGCTGGCAAAGGCATCGTCCTGCTTAATCAGCAACCACTGGCGCTGGCGACTGCGCCCATGGCTTCGGATCAGGTGCCACGCGCCCTGCAAAATCTCACCGAAAAGCTCAAACTTCAAATGGCCTTTAGCCAGCTGTGCCTCGGCATCTTCGGGGGTGCTCCAAATGCCGTTGTCGAATATTTTGACATTGCCGCCTCCGTATTCCCCTTTGGGAATATCACCTTCGAAACTGGCATAGCTGACCGGATGATCTTCTACCTCTACGGCCAGGCGTTTGACCGAAGGATCCAGGCTGGGGCCCTTGGGCACCGCCCAGCTTTTAAGCACGCCTGCAACCTGCAGGCGAAAATCATAATGGCGATGGCTGGCGTGATGCAGCTGGACAACAAAGATGGCGCGTGCGCCATCGATCGGATCATCCTGTGGTTCCGGCGTTCGGTCAAACCTACGTTTGCGCTGATAGTCGGCAAGACTCATGGACACTCCCGGTCAGTGGGTCTGGGTTTCGGCTCAGGCTGCCTTTTTGCTGCTGGCTGCACTTTTGCGTGCGCGCGAGGCAGATAGGCCTGCCGCTTTCTTGGCCGTTTTCTTGGCCGCTGTCCTGGAGGTTTTCTTGCTCGCAGCAGCCGACTTTGCTGTCTTGCCCTTGCGGCTTTCGCTGGCGGCGGGTTTCTCTTTCTTGGCTACGGCTTTTCGCTGCGCGCCTTTGGCAGCCGATTTGGCTGGCGCCTTTTTGCTTGTCTTTTTGCTTGTCTTTTTGGCCGGAGCATCGTCCGATGCGGCGCCATTCTTGGATTGGGGCGCAGCCTTGGGAGGCGTTCTCTTGTTGGTTGCCAGGCTTTGCTTGAGCAACGACATAAAATCGACCACGTTGGTTGCCGCGTTCTCCGGCACCGCCTCGTCCAACTCATCATCCGGACGGTGGCTCACTTTATTGGCTTTCATCCGCTTTTTAATCACATCTGACAAGCGCTGCCTAAACTCATCTTTGTACTCTTGCGGCTTCCATTCGGCGCCCATGGACGCGATCAATTGTCCGGCCATTTCCATTTCCTGCCTGGAAATCCGGTAGTCACTGAGCTCGCCTTCCGGGATCCGATAGTCTTGCACATCAATCAACTCTTGCGGGTAACGCAACAGAATCAGCATCAGGGCTCGGCCTTGCGGCATAACCGCACACAGGTATTCCCGGGTGCGAATGACCACCCGCGCGATGCCGATTTTTCCGGCATCTCGCAACGTTTCGCGCAGCAGCACGTAGCCCTTTTCCGCTTTTTTTCCGGGCACCAGCACATAGGGTTTTTCAAAATAGGCGGGTCCGATATCGCTCGCATCGACAAAGGCTTCGACATCGACCGACTCCTTGCTTTGCGGGGCCGCATCGCGGATGTCGTCCGGCTCCAGAACTACATAATTGCCTTTGCTATATTCGAACGCCTTGACTATGTCTTTCCACGGCACTTCTTCGCCCGTGTCGGCATTGACCCTTTCGTAGCGCACCGGTGCCTTATTGCGCGCGTCCAGCATTCGAAAATGCAAGTCAACGCGACGCTCGCCGGGCATGAGCGCAACAGGAATATTTAAAAGTCCGAAAGAAAGCGTGCCATTCCAGATCGGGCGTGCCATATCAGGTCCTTATTCAAGATCATCAATGCGCCAAACGCAGCGCGAGTCCTGCAACAATCAGAGTCGGCGCAAAATGCGCCTCGCTATCAAATGCAACGAAACCGCAGATGTATCGCCTGTATTGTTCAGGCCTGCATGACTTTTTGACCCAGTGCGTCGATCAGCGGCGTGCCGTCTTCGCGGTTTAAGGCGCCTTTTTGCGGCAAAGGCAAAATCTCCAGCACCTGCTCCGAAGGACGGCACAGACGCACGCCCTTGGACGTAATTACAAAGGGGCGATTGATTAAAATGGGGTATTCGATCATGGCATCCAGCAGCCGGGAGTCGGTCACTGCAGGATCATCAAGGCCAAGTTCCTTGAACAGCGTTTCTTTCTGGCGCACGGCATCGCGTACGCTGATTCCCGCCTTGTCAATGATCGCAGCCAACTCTTCCCGAGTAGGCGGATTATGCAGATATTCGATGACATTGGGTTCCACACCCGTATTACGAATGAGCGCCAGGGTCGTGCGTGAGGTACCGCAACGGGTATTGTGATAAATCGTGATATCCATGACGGGGTCTCCTGTACCGATAATGGCTCAATCATAGCATCTCGCCAATCCGTTACGTGTAACGATTCGCTGCATAAGCCGGTGTCGGGCCGGATCACCGGCGGCGAACGCAACCGGGCCTTAATCTCGTGGCGAGCACAATGGCGCTTGCGAGCCTGCGCCGCCGCCCGCCTCCGCAGCCGGGATAAGGATCAGGGTAAGGATCAGGGTAAGGATCAGGGTAAGGACCAGGGTAAGGACCAGGATCCAGACCGGACTCTGACAGCAGTAGCCCGAGGGCGTTCAGCCCTTGCTTTGTTGCAATGCCTGGTCAAGATCCGCCACAATATCGTCAATGTGTTCAATACCGATAGAGAGTCTGACCATATCCTGGCTAACGCCAGCCTTCTCCAGTTCCTCTTCGTTCAACTGACGGTGAGTCGTCGTGGCCGGATGGCATGCCAGGGATTTGGCATCGCCAATATTAACAAGACGCGTAATCAGTTTGAGAGCATCGATAAAGCGGGCTCCGGCCTGGGCGTCTCCACGCACACCGAAACACAGAATGGCCGATGGTTTACCGTCCATATATTTGCGTGCCAGCTCATGCTCGGGGTGATCGGGCAGCCCTGCGTATTTCACCCAGCTGACCTGTTCGTGCTTCTGCAGAAATTGCGCCACCTTCAGTGCGTTCTCGCAATGACGCTCTACACGCAACGCCAGCGTTTCAATCCCCTGCAGAATCTGGAAGGCAGACAACGGCGCCAGTGCCGAGCCGGTATTGCGCAATGGACCGACACGACAGCGTCCGATAAATGCGGCTTCGCCAAACGCTTCTGTATACACGACGCCATGGTAGGCAGGATCAGGTTCATTGAGAACGGCAAACCGCTCCTTGTATTGTGCCCATGGGAATTTGCCGGAATCGACCACGGCGCCGGCGATGGTTGTGCCGTGCCCCCCCATATATTTTGTGAGCGAATGCACGATGATATCGGCGCCGTGCTCAAAGGGGCGGCACAAGGCTGGCGTTGCCACGGTATTGTCAACAATCAGCGGGACGCCGCGTCGGTGGGCGGCATCGGCCAATGCGCGCAGATCGACCAGATTGCCGGCTGGATTGCCGATGGATTCACAAAACACCGCTTTGGTTTTATCATCGATCAGCGCCTCCAGCGCCGCAATATCATTGTGCGGCGCCATTTTGACTTCAATTCCCTGGCGCGGAAAAGCATGGGCAAAGAGATTATAGGTGCCGCCGTACAGTTTGCTGACCGAAACAATATTATCGCCGGCCTGCGTAATGGTTTGAATGGCATATGTAATTGCAGCCATGCCCGAGGCAACAGCCAACGCGGCAATGCCGCCTTCGAGCGCGGCCACACGCTCTTCGAGCACGGCATTGGTCGGATTCATGATACGCGTGTAGATATTGCCGGCAACCTTAAGGTCAAACAGGTCGGCGCCATGCTGCGTATTGTCAAACGCAAATGAGGAAGTCTGGTATATGGGCACAGCCACCGCCTTGGTGGTGGGTTCCGGCGTATAGCCTGCGTGAATGGCCAATGTCTCTAGTTTCATTTCTTCACCTTTTTTCCAAATCGAATCAGACAGCGCATATCATATGTTCTTTATGACATAACACACTGATCCCGCTTTATACCCGACCAGACTGATTCTGTCAGCTTTACTATTCTTCTTTACATATATATCAGGGAAATATGCCTTTTTATCACACAGCCCTCCGTTTTTACGCAGCAGCGCCGCCTGTTTCGGGCAGAACGTCTGTGCTTGCGGTAACCCTCGGGCGTCGTGCCCGTCAGCCGGACGAGTAAATGGCGCGGACGGCAAAAGTGACCTAATCCCGGCATCAATTGTCATATTTACACTATAGGGTGATTCTCCGTCAATGAGATAATCCAGCTTCAAATCCGTTATACCTCGTACAGGAACACAATATGGAACAACGCAAGGCAATTGACCACAAGGCCACCGGTCTGATGCTACTGACCTGCGCAATCTGGGGCCTGCAGCAGGTGGTTCTGAAGGGCGCCGCGCCAGACGTCGCGCCCGTTTTCCAGATTGCCCTGCGTTCTGGCATCTCAGCCGTCATGGTTTACGTCCTCATCTACGCTCGCGGCGGTCGCATTGTGCTTTCCGATGGAACCTGGAAACCCGGCATGGCTGCCGGCCTGCTTTTCGCGCTGGAGTTTCTGCTGGTGGCCGAGGGCTTGCGATACACGACCGCATCTCATATGGTGATCTTCCTTTACACGGCCCCGGTATTTGCCGCCCTGGGGCTTTTCTGGAAGGTGCCGGCCGAACGTCTGAACCGGGTCCAGTGGCTGGGCATCGCCCTGGCTTTTGCCGGCATTGTCGTGACCTTTACCGGCCGTA
The DNA here is from genome assembly GCF_002810445.1 of Advenella sp. S44. GTDB lineage: Bacteria > Pseudomonadota > Gammaproteobacteria > Burkholderiales > Burkholderiaceae_B > Advenella. The sequence goes on from NZ_NEXS01000010.1 coordinate 58,511, forward strand.
GCAGTTTGGCCGATACCGGCGGCGCCAATCCGCTGCTGGGCGATTTGCTTGGCATCTGCGCAGCCATCGCCTGGGGCGCGACCACCGTCGTCATACGCACCACCCGCCTGAACAACTGCCCAAGCACGCACACCCTGCTGTATCAGCTGATTGCCGGTTTCGCAGTCCTGATGGTGGCCGCCGTCCTCATGGACCAGACTTATTTCAATCCTACCCCGCGTGCCTTTGCCGCCATGGCATTTCAGATACTGGTGGTGTCCTTCGGCAGCCTGCTCCTGTGGTTCTGGCTGCTGCGGCAGTATTTGGCGTCCCGGCTTGGCGTCCTGTCGTTCATGACGCCACTTTTCGGGATTGCTTTTGGCGTATGGCTGCTAAACGAGCCGCTGGAACCCAATTTCGTAGCCGGCTCGCTGATGGTTCTGATTGGTATATTGCTGGTCAGCGGTTATGAGTGGATACGACAAATCAGTGCCCGCCGTCGCAAGTGATCGCATTTATAATTTGTTTGTCTGGCGCAGACTGATATAAGCCGGGAGGACTAGCGCGTCTTTGCCTGCCCGCAGAACCTTTTACCGGAGAGACAGTATGAGTTTGGAGTTTTTATTCACATCCCTGATCGTGGTGATCACGCCCGGCACGGGCGTCATTATCACCATCGCTGCCGGCCTGTCGCGCGGACGCCGCGCCGCTGTCATCAGCGCTTTCGGCTGCACGTTAGGTATTTTGCCGCACATGTTTGCGGCCGTTACGGGTCTGGCTGCGTTATTGCATTCCAGTGCCCTTGCTTTTGAAGTGGTCCGGTATGCGGGTGTCGCCTATCTGCTATACATGGCATTGACCACGTTGCGCGAGCATGGCGCGCTGAAAATCGAGACCGGCGCCACACCCCGCTCCAATATGGAAGTCATTCGTTCCGCTATTGCCGTCAATGTGCTCAATCCCAAGCTGTCTATCTTTTTCTTCGCCTTTTTGCCGCAGTTTGTCGGCAACCAGGCCGGCAGTCCACTACCGATCATGCTGGAGTTGTCTGCCGTATTCATGGCGATGACATTTGTCGTTTTTACCAGCTATGGCCTCTTTGCCGCAGCGGTTCGCCACCACGTGATTTCCCGGCCCTCGGTCATGACCTGGTTGCGTCGCAGCTTTGCCGCCGCCTTCGTTGCGCTGGGCGCCAAACTTGCCTTAACCGATAGATAGTCGCTCGAACACCCTCAATATGAGGGTGTGCCGGGTGCACACCTGCCCGCGCAGGACTTTTACCCAGTACTGGAATCAGGACGCACAATAGGTCTATATTTGGCAGGGACCGTCATGCAGTCCCCGCTGTCAGCTACATAAAATCAGAAACGCTTTCTTTGGTGTAGAACTCGATGTAATCGAGCAGCTTGTCTGATGCCTCGGCAGCCTTGTCAGGATCCTGCTCGCTGATGGCGTGAGCAACATCGGCGTGCAACCGGGCCATGGTTTCCAGGTCGTTCGATTTTTTGAAATAAAAATACCAGAACCGGCGCGACAGCCCATGCATCAGGCGCATGGCGCCTTCGGCAAATTCATTCCTGGCTGCTTTCAGCGTTAATTCATTCAACATTCTGTCGGCTTTCAGAAACTGGTTCACATCGGCCAGCCTGGCCGAGTCCTTGAATTGCTTATGCAATTGCACAAAGGCAAGCCGCTCTTGTGGGGTGCAGCGCTTTGCCGACATCCGGCAGATAAGCCGCTCAACTTCCCGGCGCGTCTCCAGCAGCTTCAGTTGCTTGCGTATATTGATTTCGGGAATAAACAAGCCGCGCTGCGGCAAAACAACAATCAAATGCTCCCGGGCAAGCCTTTGGACAGCTTCACGCACCGGCGTGCGACCGATTTGCGTCAGTTCGCACAGTTGCTGTTCCGAAACCGAACACCCCGGCTCCAGCACGAGCATGGTGATGGCCTTTTCGAGTTTTTGATAGGCAATGTCGGTAAGTTTAACTTTAGGCTGCAGCGAAACGAGTTCGCCGACCGGATCTGGATCGTTCTGAAGGTTTGATGCGTTATCTGAGGCCATGATGTCACGAAAAAGTGAGCCGGAAACAGCCATTTTGCTGCCAGCTATTGTGAAAAATCTCAAGCGTAAGTATTATACAACTAATATATTTGTTGCTCACATCAATTCAGTCAACTTGTTTTTTCATTTCAATCGTCATCAATCACAACTATTGAATCGTCATTATTCACCTATGGATACACTGATCCACGGCACCGGTCCGGTCAAAATCATTGCCATTCACGGCATCCAGGGAACCAATCGGGTCTGGTTGCCGCTGGCTCGTCAATTGGCATCCCACTGTACGTTTATTCTGCCGAATCTTCCAGGCCGCGGCGAGCGACAGTCATGTAGTGAATCGGACATGACGCTGGAAGCGTTTGCAACTGTCATTGAAGACACTGTGCACCAGTATATCAATGATGGGCAGCCTTATATTCTTGCAGGCTGGAGCATGGGCGTCAGCGTTGCCCTTGCCTTTCTTGGTCGAAAGCGGGCGGCCCTGCCCGACAAGTTGATTTTGCTCTCGGGCGTGCCCGATATCAGCCAGGTATCCTGGTTTACACAAACGACGCCAGCTGGCCTGCTGAGCGAAATACAAGAACGCGAACAGCGCCTGAAACTGCAGGACGCGGCGGACCATCATGCCGTCATGTGGACCTGGCAATCCATTGCGCAGCGCTCATTGCGCGACCAATGTCAATCGGTGACGATGCCGTGCCTGGTCATGTCCGGCGCCCGGGACGAAGACTCGCCCTTGCTGCTGGTTACGCAGTTTAGCGATCTTATTGCAGACGCAACTGTTCTTACGATAGAGAATGCCGGGCATTCGCTTCTGACTGAAAACACCGACACGGTATCGGCCGGAGTTACTGACTTTCTGAACTTGGAGTAAAGCATGAATTTTGATGATCATCTGTTTTTTTGCGCGCCTTCTCGCCTCATTATTCGAGAAGGCGCCAGACATGATCTGGCACCGCTGCTGGCCAAGCTAGGCTATCGCAGCGGCATACTTGTTACCGACAGCTACTTCGCGGAACAAACCGCCTGGGTGAAGGAATATGTTCGGGCCGCCCAGGAATGCGGGATCGCCACTTATGTTTACAGCGGCGGAGAACCTGACCCGTCAACGACGCTGTGTGACCAGGCAACGCAACACATTCTGGCACAGTTGCAAGAGGTCACGCCGGATCACGTTATTGCGCTAGGCGGCGGCAGCAATATGGACCTGGCCAAAGCGCTTACAGTCACGCTGCGCAGCAAAAAACCGGTGGCCCATTATAAGGATGGCATCGGCAATGATGAACCTTTGCCATTCATCGCCATGCCAACGACTTCAGGCACGGCATCGGAGGTCACGCCCGGGGCGATTTTGATAGATCCTGACAATGCCACAAAAATTGCGCTTATGGACAATCGCTTACGACCGTTTATTGCACTTGTCGATCCGCAGTTCACATACACCTGTCCGCCGCGGGTCACAGCCGACGCCGGCATCGACGCGATGATCCATGGCATTGAATCGTATGTCACCATGGATTCGAACGGATTCGAACGCGGCAACAATCCGGATCCCGGCTATAGCGGACGTACTCATTTGAGCAAAATGTTTGCCCGCGAATCCATCCGCCTGTGTGCCCAGCACTTGCGACAAGCCTACCGTAATGGCACCGACACACAAGCGCGCATTGGCATGAGTTATGCCAGCGTGTTTGCCGGTCTGTCTTATGGCAGCGCCGGATTAAATGCGGTGCATGGGATTGCATACAGCATAGCCGGGCTAACGCATGAGACTCATGGCCGTACAAACGCTGTCATCCTGCCTTATGTGCTATATGAATTGCGCGAAACCCGTGCACAGGAGCTCAATGACATTGCCGGCATTTGCGGCATTGCGACAGAACAGCCTGAGACGATACTGCAACTGGTGCAGGAACTTCAGACACTGGTCGGCGAACTGGGCATTCCCAATAACCTGAAGGATTTCGGCATCAGTGAGGCCGATCTGCCGCGCCTGTATTCGGACGCCATGAGCGTGACCCGCTTGCGACATGCGTTTCCGGTTCCTGATACTGCCGATGCGTACCGGCGTATTATTGCAAATGCATGGGACGGCACTTTCTCGGACACGCCGGCACTGTCACTTGTCCAGGACAGCCCGCTTGAATATACATCGGAATAATCCGTCAATTCGCCGGGTCGTAGCGGACTGCCTGCCCGGTGGTCGCGAACTGCCGGACCATACATACGGCCAAAACCACCGGGCTTACGATTTGCTGCAGCCGCAGGCGCACTTGACACTTCACACTTGACTATCATGCGAGTGCGCTGCGCAAAACTCACCGCGGTCGCAAGCACATGTGTCATTACCAATGTGCCCGTATCAATATCGTTTAACGCCGCGGCAATCGCTTAATGCGGCTGCCTTCGGCCAGTTCAGTCTTCCCTGAGCGGGGCCAATTGCTGGGAACGCCACGTCTGGCTCCCGCTGCAGAAGATCGCATTTTTCCAATGCATGAGCAGGCTCAACGCCCTGGTCGCTGATCATGAAACACCCAACGCTACAACAATTGTAATATCACATCAGTCATATATTTATATTGCATTTCAGTGATATATCAGTTAAATTCAAGAAAAATATATTCGACAAGGAGACGGACAATGGCATCAATACCTATTACGCCATCGGATATTTCAGGCCGTATGGAGCGGCTGCCGATGACCAGCTATCAGACCAAGCTTTTCTGTATTATTGCGACGGCCTGGTTTTTTGATTCGATGGATCTGGGCGTTATGACCTTTATCCTGGGCTCGATCAAAGCCGAATTCGGGCTGACCGTCGCGCAAACAGGCGTCGTGGCCAGCGCCAGTTTTCTTGGCATGCTGCTCGGTGCGGCGGTCGCTGGCGTGCTGGCAGACAAATTCGGCCGCAAGCCCGTATTTCAGGTCAGCATGGTTTTCTGGGGGCTGGGCAGCCTGTTCTGTGCGCTTTCCCCTGACGCCAATATGCTGATTGCCAGTCGTATCGTGCTCGGATTTGGCATGGGCATGGAGTTTCCGGTAGGCCTGTCGATTGTGTCGGAAATTGTGCCCTCCAATCGCCGCGGCAAATACTTGGCAATACTCGAAGGTTTCTGGCCCATCGGCTTTATCTGCTCCGGTCTGCTCAGTTATCTGCTGCTCGATTCCATTGGCTGGCGTGGCATCTTCTTTGTACTGGCCGTTCCTGCCGTCTTTGTGTTCTATATTCGTCGCCATGTGCCCGAATCACCCCGCTGGCTTTCAGACTCGGGACAAAGTGAAAAAGCCGACACCGTCATGACGACCATGGAAAATCATGTCCGCAAAACGCTTGATAACAAGGAATTGCCGCCCGTGGTCACGCTGCCTCCCAGCGCCGCCCAGTCCAATAGCGGCAATAGTTTCTCTGAACTGTGGAAAGGCGAATACGGCCGTCGCACGCTGATGTTGTGGATCCTGTGGTTCTTTGCGCTCATGGGCTACTATGGCCTGACAAGTTGGCTTGGCGCATTGCTACAGCAGGCGGGATACGAAATCACTAAATCGGTGCAATACACCGTCACGATTTCGCTCGCGGGCATACCGGGTTTTATCTTCGCTTCGTGGATCATTGAAAAAATCGGTCGCAAGCCCACTTGCGTGCTGTTGCTGCTTGGCAGTGCGCTCTCCGTGTACATATACGGACACGTGGCCAGCGTCAAGGGCGAACTGCACTATTTGATGATGTCCGGCATGTTCATGCAGTTCTGCCTTTTCGGCATGTGGTCGGTTCTCTATGCCTACACCCCTGAACTTTATCCAACCCGCATTCGCGCAACGGGCGCCGGCTTTGCGTCAGCTATCGGCCGGCTGGGCTCGTTCGTTGGCCCATTTGCCGTGGGATTACTGCTGCCTGTCACCGGCCAGACCGGTGTATTCACATTGGGCGCTGTCTCCTTTGTAATTGCGGCTGCGATTGTAATCCTGCTGGGCGTAGAGACCCGTGGACGGGCGCTCGAAGACATTTCCGGATAAGGCCGGCGCATAGCCTGGCGATTCAGATTTTATTTGAGGAGTAATTATTATGATGACCGAAAGACAGCGAAAATTTCGCGAACAGTATAAAAGCGATATCAGCCCCTTGTATAACGGACTGGTGCATATCGGTGTGATGTATGTGGTGGGCATTGCGGCAGTCATCTATTGCCTGTCGCAATTGACAACAGCAACCTGGGAATACCTATTGATTATTCCCGTCTTTCTGGCGGGCAATTTCGTGGAATGGGCCATGCACACCTGTGTGATGCACAAGCGCATCAATGTGTTCGCCCTGCGGGCCATTTACGAAAGACACACCCGGCAGCATCATCAGTATTTTACAGACAATGACATCACGATTGATTCGAGCAAGGAGTTCAGGATTGTATTTTTCCCATGGCGCGTGCTGCTGACCCTTGGGGTCGGCGGCCTGGTTCTGGGTTACCTGGCTTCAGTCATTATCAATCCCAACGCCGGATATATTGTTTTCCTGACCATGGTCATGCAATATATGATCTATGAAACGTTCCACTATTGCTGCCATGTGCACGATAACTGGTTCGTCCGGAATGTGCCGTTTATCAACACCATCCGGCGCCATCATACCGCCCATCACAATATGGGATTGATGATGCATTACAACATGAACCTGACCTTCCCGATCGCAGACTGGTTCATGAAAACCAGTGATCTGGACCGCGGACTGCTGGGCCACCTGTTCAATGGCTATAGCGAAAAACATATCAAGGAAGAGCTCAAGCCTATCATCAAGAAATATCGCAACGATGATGCCAGTGTCAGCCTTGACGGACCCAATCTGACGTCGGACGAACAGAAAACATTGAATCGGGCAATGGCGCGCTAAGGCCCGCGCAGACGAGCCAGCCTGCCTGTTCGGCTTGTGCCCTGTCCTGACCGACAGGGCTTTTTATTGCACGGTATCGGCGGGCAGATGTTCCCGGCGCAGCACTTTTCCGGGGCGCTGTCCGCTCGGCCTACCCTCTTCCCACACAACGCTCCCATTGACCAGAACGCCTGCAATACCGATGGACGCGGCTACGGGTTGGGCAAAAGTTGCTGCCTCGCCCACTGTTTGCTCGTTGAAAATGGTCAGATCAGCAAATGCGCCCTGTCGAATGACGCCTCGATCGATCAGTCCAAACTTGCCAGCAGTCAAGCCGGTCATCTTATGCAGCGCCTTTTCCAGGGAAAACAACCCCAGGCCCCGGCTGTAATGACCCAATACCCGAGGAAAACTCCCCCATAAGCGCGGATGGGGTTTTTCATCATGAGGCAGCCCGTCGGTGCCGATCATCGTATCGTCAAAGCGTAGTATCCGTTGCACATCGGCATCATCCATTCGATAGTAAATGGCACCTGCGGGCAACAGTTTCTCGATGGCCTGTTCAGTGCTGAGGTTCATCCTACGTGCAATTTCCGACAAATCAAGTCCGGCCATCTCAGGCAGGCTTTTTGACCAGGTCACCGTCACCCGTGTCGAGTTGGCTACCAGCTTTGCCGATAAAATCGTAGACGAGGCATCATATGGATAGCAATCCAGGCAAATAGGTTGCCGTGTCATATGGTCGGCAATGTGCGCCAGCGTTTCGGCCGAGCGGCCATGATTTTGAACGCCCACTACCTTATGGTGTGAAATAACAACGGGCACGCCAACCTGCCTGCCGATAAGAAACGACTCATCCAGTGACTCGATAACACGATCCCCTTCGTCGCGCATATGCGTGCAATAAATGCCGCCATAGCGCGCTAGCGGTTCGCACACCTCGATTACCTCCTGCGTAGGCGCTGCCACCGCTGGAGGATAGACCAGGCCCGTGGACACGCCAATTGCCCCGGCCTCCATGGCTTCGATGACCAGTTCCCGCATCGCTGCTATTTCGCTTGCGGTCGCCGCTTTGGTGACATCGTCCATGGTAGCGACGCGCAGGGTCGAATGACCGACCAGCATGGCGCAATTGGTGGCAGCCGGTCGAGCGCTCAGCGCATCCACATATTGCGCAAAGCTGCGAAACCGGAACCAGCCTCCCTGCTCATCCAGCAGATTCAACGGAGGCGTTACCGGGTCGGGAATGTTGCGGGGCATTGGTGCCAGGGAAATACCACAATTTCCGCCAATAACGGTTGTGATTCCCTGGCTTACTTTCGGCGACATATCACCATCTGACAACATTAACCTGTCATCGTGGGTATGGGCGTCGATGAATCCCGGGGATACTATCAGGCCGCTGGCATCAATCACCTTGTCAGCCGTCGCCCGCGACAAATCGCCAACGTGCGCGATGCGCTCACCCGAGATGGCAACGTCAGCGGAAAAACGCGCGCTGCCGGTACCATCGACTACGTCGCCATTGATAATCAAAACATCATAATGTGTATTCATTTCTGACCTCTACAAGAGTCGCTGCGCGGCGCGACGGACATCACCCCACGCAAAAAATCACGCCGGATTTGCCGCTTCAGACACGGCCCGAAAGTTCTGGAAGTCCCAGTGTCTTCCAGGCGCGGCATCGATAAGCGATCGGGTATACGGCTGCGTGGGCGCTGTCAACACGGTATGGGCTGTGCCGGATTCGACAATTGTTCCCCGCTGCATGACGATAATGGAATCGCAAATCTGGGCGGCGACCCGCAAGTCATGGGTAATAAACAGCACGCCCACACCCGTGCGTTGCCGGACCTGGTCCAGTAGTTCAAGCACCTGAGCCTGAACCGACACATCGAGCGCAGACACCGCCTCGTCGGCTACGAGGATATCAGGCTCCAGCGCCAGCGCCCTGGCAATACAGATACGTTGTCGCTGCCCGCCGGAAAATTGATGGGGATAGCGCTGTAACGAATCATTGCCCAGTCCCACCAGTTGCAGCAGCCCAGCCGCCTTATCCATCGCTGCTCCTTTCGAGAGCCCGAAATTGAGCAGTCCCTCGATAATTGAATCGCCTACGGTCATACGCGGATTCAGGGAACGATAGGGATCCTGAAACACAATCTGGATGCGCTGACGCATTGGCCGCAATTGGCTCCCCGAGAGCTGTGCGATGTTCTGATCCTTAATGCAAATTTGTCCGGATGTCGGTTGCAGCAGCCGGACAATACAGCGAGCAACCGTTGACTTTCCGGAGCCTGATTCGCCCACAATGCCAACAATCTGGCCACGATTTAAAGTCAAATTAATATTGTCTGCCGCAGTGATATGGCGTCCAGTCCCCAAGAGTCGCTTCTCGGAATAGGTCTTGGACAAGCCGGATACTTCCAGCACCGCTTCTCCAGTGTGCTCCTCGCGCAGCCTGGGAACCAGACTGGGCACCGACGACACAAGCATGCGACTGTATGCATTAGCGGGGTTTCTCAGGATATCGTCACGTGTTCCTGTCTCCATGATTTCGCCCTTATTCATCACCACAATCCTGTCGGCGATCTCTGCAACAACGCCAAAGTCATGCGTAATAAATAGCACCGCCATATTATTCTTGACCTGCAGTTCACGTATGAGCGTCAGGATTTGCTTTTGCGTAGTGACATCCAGTGCCGTGGTCGGTTCATCGGCGATCAGCAACCGCGGCTGCAAAATAAGTGCCATAGAGATGATCACCCGCTGGCGCTGCCCGCCTGACAACTGATGTGGATATGCTTCGTAGATGCGCTGTGGATCCGGCATGTGAACCGATTCGAGCATCAGCAATACTGCCTGGCGCCGCTGTTTTGCCAACATATTGCTATGGATGCGCAGTACCTCATCAATTTGACGACCAATCTTCTGCACTGGATTCAGTGCGGTCATCGGCTCCTGGAAAATCATTGACATCTTGGTAGCTCGCAGTTCGCGCAAGCGCTTCGCATCTGCCTTGAGCACATCTTCGCCATCCAACAGTATGCTGCCGTCACACACTTGCAGACTCTCTCTGTCCAGCAGACCCATCACGGAATAGGAAGATACTGATTTTCCTGAGCCGGACTCACCGACGACACAGAGCGTTTCTCCGGCCGATACATCGAAGCTAATGTTATTGACGATCCGCTTTGGCGTAGCGGTACCCGCATGCGCAACGCGCACAGACAGACCGCGTACCTGCAGCACTGGTTGGGCAGTGCTTCCCCTGTTTTTCATGGTGTCTTGGTTCATGATTTTTTCGCCATTCTTGGATCCAGTACATCACGCAATACATCACCCAGAACATTGACGCAAAGCAATGTCAGCGCGAGCAGAATACCGGGATACAGAATCAGCCCCGGCAGCATGCGAAAATACATGCGCCCCTCGGACATCATGTTGCCCCACGATGGAATTTCGGGCGGCAGCCCGGCCCCCAGGAAACTGAGTGTCGCTTCGGTAAGGATGGCCGCCGCAAAAATATACGTACCCTGAACGATCAGCGGCGCAATCGTATTGGGAATCATATGGCGCCACAAAATTGTCCGAACTCTTGTTCCAAGAGAAACAGCCGCTTCAACATATGGCTCAGAACGAACCGAAAGAATCACGCCACGCACCAGGCGTACAACGCGTGGAATCTCGGGGATGGTAATGGCCACCAGAACAGTGATCAAACTGCCTCCGGTGAGGGACACCAGAGCAATGGCCAGTAAAATGCCTGGGATCGCCATAATCCCATCCATGACCCGCATGATAATGCCGTCGGCAAAGCGAAAATAGCCCGCGATCACGCCAATCAGCAGCCCGGCGATCAGGCTCATCACAGTGGCGCCGATCCCGACAATCAGCGATACCCGGGCGCCGTAAAGCGCGCGCGAATAGGTATCACGTCCGAAAGCATCGGTTCCCAGCCAGTGTGCCGACGAGAGTTTGGCCAGTCGCTCGGCCGGATTAATGGCCACGGGATCAACGGTACCCAGCATCGGGGCAAACACGGCCACAACAATGATAAGCAAGAACAATACAAATGCAATTAGCACTGGAATACTTCTAAGCGCTGCGCGCAGCTGTCCCGCTAAAGTGGAATGAAGTTCAGCAAGAGGCTGGCCAGGGCCCGAAGCGGACAGCGGGTCTGACGAGAGTGGAACTGTCATGATAGTCCTTTAATAACGGATTCTGGGATCAAAGACCGTATACAGCAGGTCAACAACGAGATTGATCAGAATGTACACGAAGGAAAAAAGCAGTATTAATCCCTGAATGACGGGGTAATCACGGGCCAGCACCGCCTCGACAACCAGTCGTCCCAGCCCGGGCAGGTTGAAAACGGATTCGGTAACCACAACGCCGCTGATCAGAGATGCAATGCCAATGCCTATCACGGTGACAATCGGTACAGCTGCGTTGCGCAAAGCATGCCGCATCAATACCGATTTTTCTTTCAGGCCCTTGGCACGTGCCGTACGGATATAATCGTCGCCCATGACTTCAATGATGCTGCTGCGTGTGATGCGAGCGATCAGCGCCACATAAATGGCACTGAGCGCCAGCGTCGGCAGAATCAGTCGCTGCGCAAACGGCAGCAACCCCGCTGACAACGGCTTATAACCCTGTACTGGCAACCAGTCCAGCTGTATGGCGAAAAAGTAAATAAGTAAATAGCCAACGACAAAGGTGGGAATCGAAAACCCCAGCACAGACAGGCTCATGATCAACCGATCCAGTATTTTTCCCTGACGCCAGGCGGCAATGACGCCCAGTGGTATCGCGATGACCACCGTCAGAACAATTGTTGAGATCGCCAGCGCCAGCGTTGGCCCCATTCTTCCCGCGATCATATCCAGGACTGGTGTGCCGGACAACAGCGAAACGCCCAGATCCCCCTGGAGCAGGCGCCCCACCCAAACAATAAATTGCGTGTATATCGGTTGATCTAGCCCCATAGCTTGGCGAATTTGCGCAAGTTGCGCCGCAGTTGCATCGTCTCCCGCAATAATGGCCGCAGGATCACCGGGCGTCAGTCGCAGAATCGCGAAAATGACGATGGCAACCATAAAGATAACCGGCAGTGTGGCTACGAGTCGACGGGCAATGTAAGTTAGCATAACGTACTCACTCGCCCGACTTCTTCATGTTCCAGAACACCGTTACCGGAGAAGGCAAGACGTCGGACAGTTTGGTGCTGTATGCGGCTGGAATAAGGAACTGCCCCAATGGTGCGACCACCCCTTCGTCAATAACCAGCTTTTGTAACTGGGCCGTGATCTTCTTGCGCTCAGCATCATCCTTGGCACGGGCAAATTCCAGCCGCAATGATTCAATTTCCGGGACATCCGGCCAGCCTGCCCAGGCTTTTGTTCCATTTGCCGCGATCGTTGTGTTGCCGAACGGATCGCCGCTGGTCGCCAGAATGCTGTACGTGGAAAAGATATTCCAGCCACCCTCGGCCGGCGCTTTTTGGTTACTTTGCTGAGTTGCTACTGTCTGCCAATCCATGGTCTTCATATCGACTTTGAAACCAGCCTTGCGCAACGCGTCGCCAATGACTATCGGTTGTGCAGACAGCATAGCAATATCGGTTGGCTGCAAAATGACAACCGGTGTGCCATCATAGTTAGCCTGTTTGAGCAACTCCTGTGCCTTTTCTATATTGCTCTGCTCGACCATGTCTTTTCCATAGTCGTTTTCATAGGGATTGCCACAACCGAAAACCGCAGCACACGGTTTGTAGTATTCCGGATTGCCGACCAGCGCTTTAAGCACATTTTCCTGACCCACTGCGTACATGGCTGCCTGACGGATTAACCGGTTGTTGAACGGCGCATGCAGGTGATTGAAGCGGAAGTACGTCCAGGCCCCTAGTTTATCCAGTACCTCTACCTTGATATTGTCCTGATCCTGGACCATGGGCAGCAGGTCGAAAGGCACTTGCTGAATAAAATCGATTTCCTCATTCATCAAGGCATTGATCGGAGTCATCTGATCCGGCATGGCAACCCATTGCACGCGATCGACGTTAACCACTTTGCCTCCAGCGGTCCAGCTGGCAGGCTCGTTGCGAGGCTTGTATTCATTATTGCGTTCATACACGACTTTTAGTCCCGGCCTGAATTCCGACTGCACAAATTTGAATGGACCCGACCCGATGTATTCCGTAATCGGCGTGGACGATGGTGTCTGAGCGATGCGTTTCGGCATCATGAACGCCGGGCGCGAACTGAGCTTGGCCAGCCCGGAGAGCAGCAATGTGGTCGGTTCCTTCAGACTGATCTCAAATACTTTGCTGTCGATGGCCTTAATCTCTGCCACCATCGTCATCAATACCTGGCCGGTAGAGTCTTTTTCGGCCCAACGCTTGATAGAGGCCACGCAGTCTTCCGATGTCACCGGTGTGCCATCATGCCACTTGAGGCCGTCCCGCAATGTAAAGGTATAGGTTTTCCCGTCGTCCGACTCACTCCAATCGGCCATTTGCGGCTGGATCTTGAAACTGGAGTCGGTACCCAGTAAGGTGTCATAAATCATGTAGCCGTGGTCACGAGTCATGAATGCGGTACTGACTACGGGATCCATGACCCGCAAACCTGATTGCATCACGGCAGTGACTGTTTGTGCCTGAACGGCCGGCACACAAGACAAGATAGTCGACAGTGCTATGCCCAATGCCATCTTCTTTAAAGTGGTCAATTCCTTGGCCTTGTACATCATGATATTTCTCCTGTACTAAATATAAAGGGCTGGCGCATCTGACACATAAGTCATCTGTAGCCAGTACAAGCTACTGCGTCCTGCGTAAAGGTTCGAAAAGCGTGTTCGAGAGTTTTGGTGGGTCGCCTGAGAGCCGGTCCGCAAGCAATGCAGCGCTTCCTGCGGCCAGTGTGAAGCCGAGCGCACCATGGCCTGCATTGATCCATAAATTTTGCAATGCGGTCTGCCCGATCAACGGCTTGCTATCGGGACGCGCTGGTCGCAAGCCTGCCCATGCCTGTGGCTCGCCAGCCGGGCGCAATGCGGGTAAATAGTGGCCTACTGCCAATTTGAGGCTGGCAATACGCCGGGGACTGATCTGCGAGGAGTTCTCGCCAATGTCCACCATTCCGGCAACACGCAGGTGGTTACCCAGTCTTGCGTATACCACTTTGTTATGCACGTCACTGACACTAACGAGAGGCGCCTCACTTTTCTCTGTCAATTGGTAAGTCAGGCTATAACCCTTGAGCGGATAAATATGGGGATTGAATCCCACCTGCCGGGCCAGTGTTTGCGCACCAATCCCATTGGCGATTACGTAGGCGTCTGCTGTCATATCGCCTGCCGGTGTTTCCAGCCCCACGACGCGGGCGCCTTTGTGCTGCACTCGCAATACCTGCGTATCGTAGACGAAGTCCACTTTGGCCGCCCCGCCACGCAACGTCCGTTCCAGCTCAAGGCACAGTGCCTGGCAATCGCCGGCATCTTCGCTGCGTGTGAAAATACCGCCAGCAATTCTGTCCTGAATACCCCGCAGCGCCGGTTCAAGCTCCAGACACCCATTTCGGTCCAGCGCGACTTGGACAGACCCCAGGCTGGCCTGATAGTCCATCTGCTTTCTGGCTGACTCATACGAACCGGGATCCTGATACACCAGCAGTTTTCCGCAGTTGCTGAAGTTAAACTGCAGCATTTCGTCTGCAATCAGCTGGTGCACCATTTGCTTGCTGTACAGGCCCAGCGCCAATAACTCCTCTGTCGTCTTTTGGCTTGTTTTCCTACGACAGGCAGCCAAAAATGCCATGGCCCAGCTCCACTGCTGTGGATCGGCACGCAGACGAAATGACAACGGGGATTCGGCATCGAACAGCCATACCGGCAATTTGGGCAGAACCGCCGGCTCAGCCAGCGGTGCCACAAAGCTGTAGCTCAACTGGGCGCCGTTGGCGTTGCTCGTGGCCAGGCCTGGCCCAGCGTTGGCGTCGACCACCGTAACTCGATGACCTTTTTTTGCCAGATAATAGGCGCTTGTCATGCCGATGATACCCGCACCAATCACAATAATATGCATGCTGACTCCGCCATCATCGCGTTGAGTTTGCACGTTCGCGCAATTTCTCAATCGTCGCTGACGCAGAAATATATTGCAGGCTGGTTCGGACCGAAACAACAGTCGGCTGCCTGGCTGCAAGCGCGGTGCGCAACGCCTCGTCAACTTGCGAGCTATCATTGACACTAATGCCCAATGCGCCGAAATCTCGTGCCAGTGCCGCGAAATCCGGATTGCGCAACCCCGTGGCGCTCACACGCTCAGGAAAATGTTTTTCCTGATGCATGCGAATAGTGCCGTAGGCACTGTTATCGGATATGACAAGTATTGGATTGACGCCGTACTGAATGGCGGTGGCCAGCTCATTGCCTGTCATCATAAATCCGCCGTCGCCGACGAAACAGACAACCTGCCGCTCCGGATATCGCAGGCTCGCCGCAACGGCGGCCGGTACGCCATATCCCATCGCTCCGGAAGACGGTGCTACCATTTTCCTGCCTCCTCCGAAACGCAATAAACGTTGCACCCATCCACCAAAATTGCCTGCGTCGATCGTAATAATCGCGTCATCGGCCAGCAAACGATTGGCCGCCTGCACGACACTGGAAAATACCACACCGTCTTCGGCATCGCCGGGCCCGTGCCAATCGGCCAGCGACTGCGCCACCTGATGCAGTTTCCTGCTCCAGGCCTCATGGTCCGGATCTCTGCTTGCGGGCGCGAATTTGCGCAAGTCCATGAGAAAGGTGTCCGGGTCAGCCACCAAGCCTGCGTCTGTCTTGCGCAACGCCCCCAATGCAGATGCGTCCGGCCATACATGAACCAATGGCTGGGCCGGATGCGGCGCCGCTGGGAAAACGTATCCCTGAGTTGTCACGTCGCCCAGTCGGGTACCGACCGCGATGACCAGATCTGCCTGACCGACCGCCTGGGCCAGAGCAGCCGGCGCGCCATAGGCCAAGTGCCCGGCAAACAGCGGATGATCGTTGGCTAGCAGGTCGGCGTGCCTTACTGCTGTCGCAACGGGAATGCCAAAAGCCTCGGCTGCGGACTGCAGCGCCCTTTGGCCTTCCTCGTTCTTAAGCAATCCGCCGGCAATAATCAGCGGCCGGCGTGCCTTGGCGATCATACTGGCAACCTGTTTGAGCGATGAATCCGAAGCCGCGGCTGCCGGTAAGGGAAGGCGATAGCCCCTTTCGCCCTCTACCATGTCTTCCAGCATATCCTCTGGCAACGCAACAATAACAGGCCCCGGCGTGCCGCTGCAGGCGTAATGAAACGCGCTGGCAACACGATCGGCCAGTTGGTCCGCGTCATTGACTTCAATGACCCATTTGGCCATGCTTCCAAACACCTGTCCATAGTCAACTTCCTGAAAGGCGGCCATATGGCGATGTGCCCTTTCGACCTGTCCGACAAAGAGCACCAGCGGTACCGCATCCTGTTGCGCGGTATGTACCGCAATCGCCGCATTCATTGCCCCGGGACCCCGACTGACCATTGCGACACCAGCACGGCCAGTCAAGCGTGCGTCAGCGATCGCCATGAAACCGGCGCCTCCTTCATGGCGACATGTCACCACGTCAATGCCGACATAGTCCGCCAGCGCATCCAATACATTCAAATAGCTCTCGCCGGGTACGCAAAATACCCTGTCTATCTCATGCGCCTTCAAAACCTCAATCAATACATCCGCTGCTCTTTGCATTATTTTCTGCTTCCCTGAATTTACGTTGAACCTTTAACACGCTCAAGATCGGCCAAAGCCTGAGTACGCAGATTTTCAGGAAAACCGGCCTGAATGATCTGCTCAAGTGCAGCATATAGCCGCTGCCAGCCCGCGTTTGTCCTTAACGACACACCCAGGAAATGGCTTTCTGTTCTGGATCGCAACATCATGTACAACACGCCTGCCAACATAATGCTGACGACCGCCGGCACGTCCAGATCCTGCGTCAAACCGTCTACCCGATCAATGAACGACCTTGCCGCCTTCTCGCGCCGCTGCGCCAGCTGTTCAGTAACCTCGTTTAGTTCAATGAGCTCCCAGCGCCGAATTTCCCTCAGGCTTTCATTGTGGGCAAGCGCTTCGATCTGGGCATGAAGCATTGACAGAATCAGCGCCGCAGGCGTTTGCTGGCTGGACTCCTCATCCTTGAGAAGGCCAGCCCTGGCTGTCCAGAAGTCCTGCTCCTGCATCCAGGCAAGCAACAGTCCCGGCATACCGTCAAAGTAGCGATAGATCAGCTCCTTGCTGACTCCTGCGCGTTTGGCGACTGCATTGATTCCCACCCCCACCATGCCAGTTTCCGTAATCTGTTCTTCCAGCGCATTCAACAGTCTTCTCTCGGTATTTTTACGACGAGACATTCGCTGACCTTCTTATGACGACCATGGCAGAGACCGGCTCCAGACTCTCAAGGACGATGCCATCCTCTACTTGTGCGATCAGCTCGCTGATGGCATGACCGATGACGCAGCCGGCACGCCAGACTGGCGTACCAAGGTAAATGGCCGTAAAACGACCGGCCAAATAGGACGCCTGCGGGTTGGCCGTTTCGATCAGACGTATCTTTCCGTCGGCATCCAGATGGATTGCATCGTTTTGTGCCGTTCGCAAAGATACCCTTTGCCCCATCGACAGAAGTTGATATCGGCCCGCGGCGCCCCCCAGGCATTCCCAGGCAAGACTGCCCACGGCATCCTTTGTTCCGTGCATAAAGTAAATTGAGTTATGCTGTAACGCCAGTTGCCTGTCGCCTTCGCGGCGATGAACGCAGCCAAGATCCGCCCTGGCTGCGACCCGCTGGCTGTTTCCCCAACCTATACACCCTTGCGCATCAACTGCGATCAGACCGGCATCGCTTTCGCTATTGGCTTTGAGCACGACATCGACCGAATGCTGCGGCGTCTGTCCGTCCGCCATTCTGCGCAGCACAGACTGATTCAAGGGCTCGCCATCGCCTCCCGCGAGATTGGGCAGGCGATGTCCAGTAACCAGACCGATGTCATCAATGCCCGGAAGGAATTGTTGCAGCGGCTCCGGCCTATGAGGGCCGCTGGAGATCGCCGCAGCGCGTGTAGCAAGCAGCCACTCATCCGGAATCGTCAATTGGGTCACCCCACCGGTTTGGGTTGTACAGTGGTGAACTTTTCCATCGTCCAGCATCACGGAAAATACGGCAAAGCCGCCGATAGCACCTCTACCGAGCAATTCTGCGGCACGCACTGCAGCAAGCACTGATTCGCCCGCATTGGTACCGCTGGCGGCTATTCCAATTGTCATAAAAGATCCATTGCTTGGTGTCATTTGGCGGCAATAAAAGGCACGCCTGGCAAAATGTGACCGGGTGGTCATATTAAAATACTAACACCATGACAATCGAAATAACAAGCGTATTTTTCTAGGGAAATACCCGCATGAAAACGTTGAATAGATGCAAAACAGAACGAGATAAAAAAGGAAAAATCTCGTGCAAATTCGGAAAACCCTTACGCAAAAAACTGCTTCCGATTACCCCCTGATTTGGATCAAAAGCCGCCATGCTCTTTGTTCTCGACTTACAGTCGGATCTGACAAAATAGAGCAAAAGCAACGCAGACAAATGATGCCAATTTACGTCAATATGCCGCTAAAGCCTTGCGCCATCCGCAAATGCCAGTTGTAATTAAGAAGTCAAGCAAACTGCAAGGGTTCGGCCAATGTTACAGCACATCGTTTTTGTCTTTTTGCTCTTTATTTCTGCTCCTGCCCTTGCTGCGTGCGATAGTCCGATCAAATTTGCGTCGCTGACCTGGGAAAGCGGCCAGTTCACAAGCGCTGTTTTGCGTCTGATTGCCGAACGGGGTTATCAATGCCAGACAAGCGAAATACCCGGTTCTGGCCCGGCTCAGGAAAATGCGCTGTCGCAGAATGATATTCAGGTTATTGGAGAAGTGTGGGTTGGCCGCTCCGACATCATGAACAAGGCCCTGCAGGAGAATAAGGCCGCCATGGTGGGCGATACGCTCAAAGACGGAGCCCAGCAGGGCTGGTATGTGCCAGATTATGTCTGGGAGGAAAATCCGCAGCTTCGCTCCTACAAGGACCTTGAAAAGTTTTCCAAGCTGTTTCTGGATTCCGCAAGCGGTCCCAAGCCTCGCTTTATGAATTGCCCTTCTGGCTGGACGTGTGAAATATTCAACACCCGCCTGCTGCGCACAACCGGCCTGGATCGTACTTTCGATAATGTCCATCCCGGCACCGGCGCCGCGCTGGATGCAGAAATTTCCTCGGCTTATGAGCAGAAAAAACCTCTGCTCTTTTATTACTGGCAGCCGACAGGGCTGATGGCCAAGTACAAATTTAAGGCGCTGCAGTTTCCCGAAAACGAATCGGAATGCTGGGAGAGCCTGCTTGAGAAAGACAGCGATAAAAATTGCGTTACCGGTTTTCCCATATCGAATCTGTCTATTGCCGTTTCCACACCGTTCAAGGAGCAAAATCCGCAGCTGATGCAGTTCTTTGAAAAAATACAGTTTTCTGCCGATCAGCTTAACGGCGCCATTTTGCAAATGACCGAAAACAAGCGCGACGGCACGCAGCAGGCGGAACGATTCCTGAAAGAAAACCCGCAAGTATGGGAGCAATGGGTCAGCCCCGAGGCGGCATCCCGATTACACGCATGGACCGGACAGACGGCGGCGGCAAGCAGCATTTTTCCTGACTGGTCCATCCAGAACAAACTGAACAGCGGACTCAAGTCGGTCGTGGGAACCTACGGGGAATCATTTCGGCAGGTTAGCGGTTTTTTAACCCGTTACTTGCTCAGTCCTACGGTACAGGCGCTCTCGGCAATTCCGGCATGGCTGCTGATTGTGCTAACTGCCGTGCTCGCCTGGCACAGCACACGCTCTATCATTTTCGCGGCATTGTGCGCTATCGGGCTTTACGTCATTGGTGCTTTCGGTTTATGGATTGCGTTGCTGCAAACGCTGGCGCTGTTGATATGCGCTGTCATTATTACAGTCGTTATAGGAATACCTATAGGGATTTTTGTTGCCGGGCGCCCGCGCTTCTACCGCGTGTTGCAGCCGGTACTGGACGTGATGCAGACGATGCCGAGCTTTGTCTATCTGATCCCGGTGCTGATGCTGTTTGGCCTTGGCAATGTGCCTGCGCTGTTCGCAACTGTCATTTATGCCATTGCACCGCTGATCCGATTGACCGCCCTGGGCATCCTGCAAATCAGTCGCGAAATGCATGAGACAGGTACGGCGTTCGGCACCAACCGCTGGCAGATGCTGCGCTGGGTTATTCTGCCACTGGCCAAGCCCAGCATCATGGCGGGTATTAACCAGGCGGTCATGATGTCGCTCTCCATGGTGGTGCTGGCATCCATGATTGGCGCCCCGGGCCTTGGCGAACAAGTGCTGGAGGCCGTGCAGACCCTCAATGTCGGCCAGGGGGTGCAGGCTGGCAGCGCCATTGTGATTCTTGCCGTCATTATTGATCGGATAACCCAGGCTTACGGCAACCGCAGGAGAACGCGATGAGTACGGAAACCATTGACAATACCGCAGCCACCGTGCCAACCGGAGCAGGCAGTCCCGGCATAGACAAACATTTTATTCGTCTTCAGAATATCAACAAGGTATTCGGCGACCGCCACAGCAAAGCCATGACGATGCTGCAACAAGGTTCGGACAATGAAGAAATTACCGCGAAAACCGGCTGTCATGTTGCATTAAGAAATATCAACCTGGAAATCCCTTCAAACGGCATTTATTGCATCATGGGTTTATCCGGTTCGGGCAAGTCCACGCTCTTGCGCCATATCAATCGCCTGATTGATCCGGACACAGGAACGGTCCAGATTCAGGATGTGGACGTGACGGCACTTTCGATTCCCGACCTGCAGAAATTCCGACAAAAGCGCATCGCCATGGTCTTTCAGCATTTCGGTCTGCTGCCTCATTTCACCGTACAGCAGAACGCCGAATTTGCCTTGCGGGTACGTGGCGTGCCCAAGCGGGAGCGCGCAGAGCAGGCGCGCTACTGGTTGAACGAAATGGAACTGTCCGGTTACGAAACGCATTATTATGATGAGCTTTCAGGCGGCATGCGTCAGCGTGTCGGCCTGGCGCGTGCGCTCGCTGCAGGCACCGACATTCTACTGATGGATGAACCCTTCTCGGCACTCGATCCCCTGATTCGGCGCAAGCTGCAGGCTCTGCTGCTGGAGTTGCAAGACCGACTGAACAAGACAATTGTGTTTATTACCCATGATGTGGATGAAGCTCGGACGCTGGGCGGGACCGTTGCCCTGCTAAATCAGGGCAGTCTGATTCAAAGCGGCAGCCTGCAAGAGATGGCGGAAAATCCCGCAGACGAATATGTCGCCAGTTTTTTTACGACTGACGCCGAAACACCATGAGCGTTTCCAGAGACTTCCTTGAGTATGTGCTTGATATGCTGACACCCCTGGGGCCCATTACCACCCGCAAAATGTTCGGCAGTGTCGGGCTGTACTTTGAGGGACAGATGTTTGCGATCGTCAGTAGCGAGAACCGATTCTATGTCAAGTCCGACAGCCATACCCAGGCACAATTCGACAAATCCGATTGCCCGCCACTGACCTATACCAGGCAAAAATCAAACGGCGACAGCAAGACAATCGCGCTTTCATTTTACGCGCCGCCTGAACCGATACTGGATGATCGACAACAAATACTGGAATGGGCGCAACTGGGGCTGCAAGCGGCGGCACGCGTGCCGCAAAAGAAGCAGAGCAAGCCGTCAGCAGGCTCACCAGCGGCTCAATACCGGCGACGCAAGTGAGGCAGACTTGCTGACCCGGATCAACGACAGCCCTGGGTCAGCACACCATTGTCAATACAGTACTTCCGGCAGCCACAGACCTATTTTTGGGAATATATACAATAGAATCAATGCCAATATCTGTATCCCCATAAAGGGCAACATTCCCATAAATATCTGGTTCAGCGTCACATGAGGGGGCGCGACGCCTTTGAGATAAAATGCCGACATGGCAACGGGCGGTGAAAGAAATGCAGTCTGCAGATTCAGCGCAACCAGAATACCGAAAAAGAGCGGATCAATATTGTAATGCGCCAGCAACGGCAGGAATATCGGCATGAAAATAACGATAATTTCTGTCCACTCCAGCGGCCAGCCCAACAAAAATATCACGATTTGCGCAAGTATCATAAACTCCAGTGGCGTCAGATCCATGGACACGACCCAGGTGTTGATGATTTCCTGGCCACCCAGCAACGCAAAAGCGGCAGAGAAAATACTGGAGCCGACAAACAGCCAGCACACCATGGCGCTGGTTCTTGCCGCCAGATAGACCGATTCCTTGAGCATGGGCATATTCAACCGTCGGTAGCACAGGGCCAGCAGGATGCCGCCAAAAGCTCCCATGGCCGCTGCTTCCGAAGGCGTAGCAAAGCCAAAGACAATACTGCCCAGTACCGCCATAATCATAATTGCCAGCGGGAAAAACGACGCCAGCAGCATTTTGAAAATTTCCAGCCGGACAAAAGTGAACCAGGCGTAGAAAGCAATCATCAGCACTAGCCCGGCGGCAAACACCATCCAGAAAGTGGGCGGCACCGTTGGCGCGTCTGCCCCCGTCTCGCTGGAAGGCGCTACTGCGCTCTGTTCAGAATTGGCGGGCGTGACGCCCGGAGGTTCCGCTACCGTCCCCGGCGGCTCGGAAACGCCTGCCGAGGGTTCAGCCTGTGAGGCACCAGGCGGCTCTGCAAGAGACTCTGGTGGTTCGGTCAGCCCTGAACCTTCCGGCTCCTGCAACGAACCCGCATACTGTACCGTTGACGGCGCATCAAGCGAGCCTAGCTCCGTCAACGTGCTGGCCTGTTGTGTGGTGGGCAGTGACAGTTTGTAGCTAAGCCCAATCGCGCAGGCAAACATGAGGGCGGGAATCAGGGTAATAAACAGTTGCTTCAGTATGGCAGAGACCGGAATGCCGCTATTGCGCTCGCCCTTCAGGGCATGCAGCAAGCCCGGGAGCGCCTTGTTGCTGATACTGTTTTTGATGGTGTCAGCAAGTTGGGGCAACGGGATCCGGCGGTCTTCCTCTGACAAGGGAGGCGCCCAGGCAGGTTTTATTTTTGCCACCATAATAATGTACAACACGTACATGCCGGCAAGCATGAGACCCGGGAAAAACGCCGCCGCATATAATTTGACGACCGATACCCCCGCCACGGCGCCATACACAATCAACAATACCGAAGGCGGGATCATAATTCCGAGGCAGCCGCCTGCAGTAATCACACCCGCCGACAGTTTGACGTCATACCCTGCCTTGAGCATAGCCGGCAAAGCCAGCAGACCCATGAGCGTGACCACGGCCCCAACGATACCGGTAGCTGTTGCAAACACAGCGCAGGTAATCACAGTTGCCACAGCAAGCGAACCGGGAATTTTGGCCATTACCAAGTGCAGGCTTTTGAATAGCTTTTCGATCAGATTTGCGCGTTCAACCAGATAGCCCATGAAAATGAACAGCGGAACGGCAATCAGTACATCATTTGTCATGACGGCGTAAGTGCGCAGCACCATCAAGTCGAGTGTCTGCTCTATGGCAAGCTTGGGCCCCATGGCCCGATAGGCAAAAAGCGTGAATATGACGCCCATGCCCATCAGCGTGAATGCCGTGGGAAAACCCAGCATGATGGTGACCACAATTAATGCCAGCATCAACAGCCCCAGATGACCATTGGTAATATCGGCAGGGGCGGGCATAAAGATAACCAGGGCCGCCACAATCGCAATCAGAATACTGATACCAAACCAGGCCTCTTTTCTCATGTTTTATCCCCTTGTTTTGCGATGTACCTGTCGGCTTCCTGGATATCGGCATCTGTCACATTGACCATGTCTTTCAGTTTATCGACATCGACCTCTTCAACGTCAATATCCCGGGAGGGCCAGTCGCCATCACGCAGGCACTGCACACAACGTACAACCTCGACGATGCCCTGTGTGATCAGCGCAAAACCGGCAATGGGGATGATTGCCTTGAATGGATAAATAGGCGGGCCGTCTGCTGTAATCGTGGAATGCTCATTGATGGCAAAAGACTCGGACGCATAGTTATATCCAGCCCACACCAGGGCAATGACGCCGGGGAAGAAAAATAAGATATACAGAAGGAGATCAAGCAGTGCCTGCAGGCGTGGTGGAAAGAATCCGTAGAGCACATCACCGCGCACGTGGCCGTTCTTGCCCAATGTATAGGCGCCCGCCATCATGAACAAGGCGCCATACAACATATTCATGACATCAAATGCCCAGGCGTGCGGATTTTTGAAGGCATAGCGGGAGAAAACTTCGTAAGTGACAAACAGCGTGAGGATCAGTGCACACCAACCGAACAGCTGTCCGATCCAGGTATTGACCTGATCAATACGGTGGAGAACTCTTTTCATGAACAAACTCCTGGGACAGAGCAATGAACAATCCCTCGCGCCGAATACGGGTTGTCATTCATGGGCGGCTGAGGCAATTTCCAACGATCGCACTGCATCTGCCATAGAGCAAGCAAATCCAGACATCATCCGGTCATAGCGGCCAGCCCCCGACGCGACAGGAACCGGCGCCGGCACGTCTGGCCGGCGCGATCTGTCGGGTGGCTAGCCCGCTGCCTTCTTCACAAAGTAATGGTTGTAGGCCATACGGCGATTGTTGTTGGTATCCATATCCCAGGCCACCGCCCGCTCGGCAAACTTACGCTGCGACTGTTCAATCTCCTTGAACAGCGCATTGTTTTCCGCTTTCTTGGCGATGATGTCGTCCCAGGTCGTCAATTGCTGTTGCAGGATGGCGTCCGGCGTCTTGTAGAACTTGACGTTGTCCTCCGTTTTGAGCTTGATATAGTCCTGGGAATAACGGTCAATCGCTTTCCACGACATATCAGCCGAGGCCGCTTCGACTGCGTTCTGAATAATGGCCTTCATTTTGTCGGGCAAGCTATTGTATTTGTCCTTGTTGAAGGTAATTTCAAATGTCTCGGAAGATTGGTGAAAGCTTTGCAACATGCAGACCTTCGACACATCCGGAAAACCCAGCAGCCGGTCTGACGATGCGTTATTGAACTCGGCACCGTCCAGCAGGCCGCGATCCAGTGCTGGTACAATTTCCCCGCCGGGCAACGCATTCACGGCCGCCCCCATGGCTGTAAACAAATCAATGGCCAGCCCATTGGTACGAAACTTCAGGCCCTTCAAGTCATCTGCTTTCGCGATGGGTTTTTTGAACCAGCCCAGCGCTTGCGTTGGCATAGGGCCACTCAGAAAAGATACGACATTGCCGCCAATCGATTCATACAACTTGGCCAGCAGTTCCTTGCCCCCACCGTATTTATGCCAGGACAACAGCATATTGGCGTCCATGCCAAATGCCGGCCCTGACGAAAAGAGGGCCAGTGCGTTCTGCTTGCCGTAGCTGTAACCCAATACACCGTGTCCGCCATCCAGCGTGCCTTTGGACACCGCATCCAGCAAGGCAAAAGCAGGCACCACCGCCCCCGCAGGCAGCACTTCAATCTTAAGTTCACCACCGGTCATGTCATTGACTTTTTTTGCAAAATCATTGGCATACTCATGGAAAATATCGACAGTCGGCCAGGTACTCTGAAAACGGAAATTAATGGGTGTCTGTGCACTCACAATGGCTGGAAATCCCATCCCCGCCGCGGCGACCGAACCGGCTGCTGCTCCTCCCAGAAACCTGCGACGTGATGATTTTGGCGTTGCTGTCTGACGTTTTTTCGCGATGCGATTTATCATAATTGTCTCCTTTGTACCTGTAATCTATTCATTGTTTATCGTTTTTCATACATGTTACAAACTGCGACTGCAATGAAGTTTATACGCACAGAATCCAGCGTTGTCAAGAAAATTCAGTTAGCTGTAAGCACACTTGTAATTTGCTGACTTTCGGTGTGCGCCGCTGACGTCAGCTCGCCATACGCGCTGCCGATTCCTGACACGGGCTACAAGAGCAGCCCTGGCGGTCCGGCAATGCGATTACAATTGCAATATCCCCAGGAAAACCCCATGCCCCTCGTCCATGCCTGCACACGGCGCTGGACGATTGCAGATCATTTTTGAACAGCAACTGAACCGTCGTCTGCTCTGCCCAAAAGCGTCATTGTCAACGGAGCATGAATTTCCCGCGCAGATTTAAAAAAGCACGGATAACCTGCCAAGCCCTTAACCGTCAGATTGGTAGGTTACCTACCATTTATAGCGTACAGACGCATGCACTTTACGCCCCTGGCCATAAAAGCATTGAAGGGAATTGAGGCAATAGCCAATATACGTTTTGTTGAACAGATTGGAGGCGGTCAACTGCAGCGTCATGCCCTTCAGGCTGGGAGAAAAATGCTCGGCATCATAACGGATAGATGCATCGACCAGCGTTCTTGCCGGCAGTGCCAGCGTGTTATCAGCATCCCCAAAATTTGATCCCTGGTATCGCAAGCCGGTTGCCAAATGCAATGCTGAAAATGGGCTGTACTCCATCCATAACGCCGCCTGGTGACGCGGCACTCGTTCCAGTGATTTACCCTGAAGCGTGCGGCCCGTAGCGTCCTGATTTGCGTTGACCATCTTCGAATTCAGATAGGCATACGAAGCAATCATATCCAGAGACTCATTAATATTGGCTTTGGCTTCGAGTTCGATCCCGCGCACACGTGCCTCACCTGACTGCACCAGGAAACCGGAATGCATTGGCTCCGGATCGGGCGTGGTCATATTGCGTTGCCTGATTTCGAACGCCGACAGGGTAATAAAACTCTTGCGCCCTGTCGGTTGGTACTTGATTCCCGCTTCGATCTGCTTGCCACGCATCGCTTTGAACTGGGCCCCCGAAAAGTCGGTACCATCTTCTGGTTCAAAAGAGGTACTGTAGCTGACGTAGGGCGCCATGCCGTTATCGAACAGGTAAGCCAGCCCTACCCTTGCCGTCCAAGCCGTTTCCTGCTGTTTGGCCCGAACATTGGCGGGTATCTGGTTTAACGTACGCGAATGTGCGGAGTCATAACGGGCGCCCAGGGTGGCAACCCAACGGTTCCACCGTATCTGGTCCTGAAGGTACGCGCCCAGTTGTTCTCGGGTCTGTCTGTAATCAATACGTGGGATGAGGTCGGGAGACGCCACGTTGTAGTCGGGATCCAAAATATCCAGGGGCCGGTCATATGGACCAGAGGAAAATTTGTATGCATCATCCAGGTTCATATAGTCAACGCCGGCCAGGACCGTATGTCGCGCCGCGCCCATATAAAAATCTGCCTGCAGATGCGTATCGACCGAGAGCACGTTGGCCCGGGCCCGCCCACGCGTTCCCACTCGGCTCAGATAGCGCGATGTCGGATCCAGCATGTATCCAGGGCTGGCCTGCATTGTCACATCGACCTTGTTGTACTGCAGATTCTGACGCAGCGTGAAAATATCATTGATTACATGTTCGAATTCATAGCCCAGCGCCATTTGCTTGCGCTCATACCCATCAAAATTCGGCTGCCCCAGGTTCTCGGTCCGTGAAATCCTGCCGTAAGGGCTGTCATAAAGGGTACCGACAGCCGGCAGCGCCATGTAATCGGTCAGCGTCTTGTCCTGCTGATAATGAGAAAACACTGTCAGGCGCGTGCCTTCACCCAGCTTCCAGCTCAGGGATGGCGCAATAAAGACACGACGGTCAAACCCTTCATCTACCTGGCCGTTGCCATCGCGTGCGAGTCCGGTCAGGCGATAAGAAAACCGCCCCTCCTCGTCAATAGGGCCGGTAAAGTCAAAGGCGCCCTGCTTGCGGTCATGACTGCCAACGCTAGCAGTGATCTCATGCATGGGCGTATCCAGCGGCTGTTTGGTCATCATGTTCACGATACCGCCAGGTGTGTTTTGTCCGTACATGACAGACGCCGGGCCCTTGAGGATATCAATCCGTTCCAGCCCATACGGTTCAATGCGCAACATCGCGGCACTGTACGCGCCGAAAGGCAGCTTTGACCCATTCAAATTCTGTTTCAGATAAAAACCACGGCTGTGAAGTACATCATTACGTGTATCGCTATCGCCAAAGGAGGCGAGCACACCAGGCGTATAACGTACGGCATCAGTCACGCTTTGCGCCCCCTGGGCGGCAATCAGGTCTTTGGTCACCACGTTGACGGTTTGTGGAGTCTCGAGCAAAGACACAGGGGTTTTCATGGCCGTCGCATCGTTCACTGCGATATAGCCGTCCACCGTACGGCTGTACATTTCGTCAATGGCATACACCAAGTCCAATGTCGCCACAGCAGGCTCGGCCCCCACCGAACTGTGCTGCCGGGGTCTTGCCACCAGGTTATACGTGTTGTTATCTTGCCGGATTGCCCGCAAGCCCGTACCCTGCAGTAGTCGGCTGAAGCCTTCGTCAAGAGTATAGCGGCCATGGAGTGCAGGCGCCTGTCTGCCCGCCGTCAAGGAGGAAGGAAAAACCATCGCTACGCCAGACTGCAGCACAAACTGGTTAATTGACCGGGTCAGGGGCCCCGCAGCAATTCGGTACTCCTGCAACACTTCTGTTGAACCATCTTGTGCTAAAACCACCTGTGTGCCCAGGCATAAAAGCGCCAGCACGCCTGCGCAGCTGCCCACCAGCCGAGAACTTCTGTTTTTGAAACTCATAGACCCCTCACTGTTTTTGCGTTGTGTATAAGTTATGACGGATCACAATCGCAAAGTGACAGGCCGAATCGGCATTATTCTTTCTTTGTTATGGTCACGGCCCATGGCATATATTGGCGAACCTCAATTGGCAGCGTCCGACCCAGAATATTGAGCGCCTGTCCGCTGTCATCAATCGGGATTACGCCCGAAACCCGAATACCTTCCAGTTTTCTCTCGTCATACCACATCACCCCCATGTGATACGCCTTGAGCACATACAGCACCCGGCTCAGCGGCTGATTATCCAGAGCGAGATAACCCTGTGCCCATGATGCCGGATCGCTGTACCCCGACGTTTCCATCCGAGATACGGTGTCAGCACTCAGCGTAGCGCTCTGGCCCCGCTTCAAATCTGCACATGCTGGAGGCAGCTTGCTCTGCGGGCAAGCTCTGACATTGGATTCGATTACGCTAACTTGTGTTTTGTTACCCAGCAACGACACGGTATAACGGGTGCCCAAAGCTGTCGCCGTCCCTTGCTCTGTTTGAATGATAAAAGGTCTGTTATCACGATCATGATTGACCTGAGCCAGAATCTGACCGTCCCGCAACACGATCCTGCGTTCGGTGCTGCTATATCGCACGTCCACGGCAGTGCGGGCATCCAGTGTCAGTTCGCTGCCGTCCGCAAGCGTCACTATCTCACGCTGGGCCAGACCGGTGTGGTGGTCGGCCAGCAAATGCAGATGCATCACTTCAGACAGCAACACTGCCACGCCAGCGCAGCAAATAGCTGCGCCAAGTGTTCGCTTTACCCGACGTTTGCCGCGCTTTTGTGCAGCCAGATTTGCCATGGCGGCCTGAGCCGGCTCGGCAGCCTTTCCTTCCAGATCGTCGAAATTGCGCCACAATGTCTCCAGCCGTCGCCAGGCCAGATCGTGGGTGGCATCTGCCTGTCGCCATTGGCGGCACTGCGCGCGCTCCTGCTCGCTCACATCCGCTTCCTGTAGCCGTACGAACCATTGCGCTGCAACCGCGACAACTTCGGCAGATGGTTCACAGTCCCGCGCCAAAAGATCAGCGACCGAATTTCCCATGCTACGCAACGCCCGCATCGCTAAAAACCAGTGTGTAACATTGCAAAAGTGCAGCAGACAGATACTGACGCACGCGGCTGACAGACACACCAAGGTGTGCAGCGACCTGCGCATGTGTCTGACCTTCGAGCCGCACCATGAGAAACGCCATTCGCGCCTTCGGCGGCAAGGTCTCCAGCCACTGACTGACCAGCGCCAGTGTCTGCGCCGCCTGGACTATTGTTTCTGCCGAAGGCGCCGTATCCGTCCCATGCACATGAACCCAGGACTCGCAAAACAACCGGGCTACCATACGGCTGCGCGAATCATCGATCATCAGGCGCACGGCTGTGGTCGTCAACCAGGCACGAGGCTCGCGCAGGACAGGAACCGGGCTGCCTAGCAAACGACAGAACGTATCCTGAGCAAAATCTGCAGCGTCATGGGAACTGCCCAGCTTACGGTGCAGCCACCGTACCAGCCATGGATAGTGCTGTACATAAAGCAGGCCGATATCATCGGTCGAAAGCAAATTGGACATTGGGAATCGGCTCCAGCAATGGCGTTGGCAACATCGGATTAAATAATAATGATTCTCATTATAGATTGAATTTTATCGTTAATGAAAGCGATTTGTGTTGCCTACATACCATATACATTTATACGACACTCTTATGAGTACCGATAAAATGGCTCCGGGACTTGCGCTTGGCCTCAAATCATGCGGTTAAGATGGCAGGCATGAAAACCACCTATTATCGACACTTATTTCATACGGAATAACGTCAAGTGTCATATGTTTACCCCTGATTTTGTCTTTTGTCTTATTCCTATTTCAATCGCAAGTAGCGGATTGTCGGGTTGCAACGCGCTGTCTACACTCTGTATATTGCCGTCGCTCCCACGCAAGCGGCCTACCCAGCCCGGCACGAACAGCCCTATCGGGGCTCCTGGTTCGCCAGCGCGTATGAGTATTGGTGCAGCTAACGGAAAAGGGGGAAAGGGAACGGGACAGGACTGAGACGGACAAGTCAGAACGGACAGTATAGGAAGCAACAATATAGGAAGGAACGGGCCAGGGACGAACGGAACTGGATCGGCCAAGATAGAAACGAACTGGATAAGGACACAATGAACGGACGCGGATCCAATAAACTTCAAGCAAGCTGCGCTGCCACGATCGAGAACGCAGACTGGTGCGCACTTGAGTATTCACTAAACCAATACGGCAATGCGATCTTGCCAGGCCTGCTGGCCGCTGACCAATGTGAAGCGCTCGCTGCCGGCTATGACCGCGAACAAGCCTATCGAAGTCGTATCGTTATGGCCCGTCATGGATTTGGCCGCGGTGAATACAAGTACTTTGCCTACCCGCTACCCGCCGTGCTGGACCAATTGCGTCAACGACTCTATCCGCATCTTGCCCCAATCGCCAATCGCTGGAGCCAGCAACTCAAATTAAATGTGCATTACCCACCAGCGCTGGATACGTTCCTGGCGCAATGCCATGCTGCCGGCCAGACCCGGCCCACCCCGCTGATACTACAATATGGGCCAGGCGACTATAACTGCCTGCATCAGGACTTATATGGCGACCATGTTTTTCCTTTGCAGGTGGCGATTCTGCTGTCTGCACCAGAACGGGATTTTACCGGCGGCCAGTTCGTCATGACGGAAACCGCCGCAGCCAGCCAGCGAGCAGAAGTCATTCCGCTGCAGCAAGGCGATGCGCTTATTTTCACTGTTAATCACCGACCTGCGCCCGGCAAGCGCGGTGGCTTTCGCAAAGTCATGATGCGTCACGGCGTGAGCGTCGTGCACAGCGGCAGGCGTAACACATTGGGAGTCATTTTCCATGATGCCTGTTAGGCGAATCGCTTCCTCAAAGGCGTTCCCATGACTACCCTCACACACAGAATAAATCAGCTGGACTGGGCTCGCATCGCGACTGACCTGGACGACGAAGGCTACGCCCTGCTGCCCGGATTGTTGTCCAGGGCTCAGGTTCAGACCCTGGCCAACCCATTAAGCGACCAGATCAGCGAGCCGTTAAATAGACAGATAAATGACCTGGCGCGACACCACATTTTGTTGACACCGTGCGCACCGGGCGGCGGCCGGCTGTGCTTTTTTAATGACCCAATGCCAGAGGTGCTCGCTATTTTGCGCAAGCAGCTCTATCACCATCTGGCACCCATCGCTAGTCGATGGAACAACATACTGGGGCACGGCCACCACTATCCCGACACACTGGCGCGCTTTCTTCAGTCTAACAGCAATGCCGATCAGAACAAGCAACTGTCGCATCTGCACCGATTACAGGAATCAGAGTATATCGCCCTGCATCAACGCAACAACGGCAAGCTCGTGTTCCCGTTTCAAGCAGCACTGCTGCTGAGCGATCCGCAGCGGGATTTTCGTGGTGGCGAGCTGGTCATGACAGAACAGCGTCCACGCATGCAGTCACGCCCCATTGTCCTGTCGCTACGGCAGGGTGATGTCGTCATCATGAGCACAGGGCACCGTCCCTTCAAGGGAAGCAAGGGCTTTTACCGCGTCAATATGAAACATGGCGTCAGTCGTGTACGCAGCGGCCAACGCATTGGGCTGGCGCTTTTTTTCCATCATGCGCCCGATAACGACCATGGGCAACTGCATATTCAGGGCACACGACTTGACGGCGATCTGTCCTGATGGCAAACCAAGGCAAAGCAACCGTGCCGGCAAACGATAGGCCTGATTGATATAGACCGCTGTTGGCGATGAGCTTTACTGATGATGAGCTTTACTGATGATGGCGTCGTCGAAGACGAGCGTGGTTGAAGGTTCGGCGTATCAAAGGGCGACTGTGTTCAATTGTGCCACAGTCAGGAGTATTCAACCGCTTCGGTCGGGATCCCCCTGGGTCTTATTATTCTGAATAAGGCACGAACTCGCCTGATTCGGCATCGCGTATAAACAGCACGCCTGTAGCGACACCGAAATAAGCACCGTGCAGTTGCAGGGTCCCGGCCTCTACGCGTTCGCTTACCGCCGGGAATGTCATCAGGTTAGCCAGACTGTACTCGACGACAGCCCACTCCAGCTGCCGGATCCAGCCCTGGCTATCTGGCGTGGGTGGCCCGAGCCGGTCTACAACCGGTGCAATCTGCGACATCCATTTACCGATGAAATTGCGCTTGGTCAAAGGAGCTGCCTTGTTGGCAAAGGCTGCGACACCGCCACAACTGGCATGACCCAATACGACAATATGTTTGACCTGTAGCGCATTGACGCCAAATTCAATGGCGGCACTGGTGCCGTGATACGACGTTTCGACATCGGGCTCACAGGGCGGCACCAGATTGGCAATATTACGCACCACGAACATTTCACCCGGACCTGCATCAAAAATGGTCTCGGGAGCCACCCGTGAGTCCCCGCAGCCGATGACCATGATTTCGGGATGCTGGCCACTTTGTCCAAGCTGTTCATATCGGGCGCGCTCGCGTTCAAGCCGGCCATGAAGAAAAGAAACATAGCCGTCGGTCAATCGTGGGGGGAACATATTCATCCTGCGTTCAAAATTAAAAGTGTGATTATTTTACTCTTATTTTTTTTGCTCCCAGGGTGCCAAATGCCCTATCGGTTCATCAGAAACCATGAATATCCCGAATGAACGCGAAAAAAATGCCGGTCAAAGCACAAAAAACCACGAAAAAAAAACTTGACAGCACCGTTATCGCGGCTATACTTTGAATCATCAAGGGGAGTAGCTTCTTCCGCCGCATCGTCATTACGGCTGTCATGCAATTATTCGCAGACGCCCGGTGCCCGGGCAACATCCATGTTGCAGCAAGACCTTGCCATCAAGGGCAAGGTCCATCTTCTGATAGTGAATGGCCTGTGTCCTTGCGGATCAGGCCGTTTTGTTTTGTCTGATGCTCCTCTCAGTCTTCCGGTGTGCCTTTGGGTTTCACCGGCATGGCAGGCGCCCGATCCGTTCCATTCCAACATTCAATTAGACGGATTCATGGTGAATTATGCTTGAACTATTACAGACACTAAGCTGGACAGCAGTCTTCCAGATTATCATGATCGATATTCTGCTTGGCGGCGACAATGCCGTCGTCATTGCGCTGGCTTGCCGCAACCTGCCGGCCAAACAACGCATGCGCGGTATTCTTTGGGGCACCGCCGGCGCCATTGTCCTTCGGGTCGCCCTCATTGCTTTCGCGCTGACATTGCTGACTATACCCTTCCTGAAAATCGTCGGTGCCCTGCTGCTACTATGGATCGGCATCAAATTGCTGATTCCGGAAGAGGATGCGCATGGCAATATCCAGGGCGGCACAACAGTTTTCTCTGCTTTCAAGACGATACTCATTGCCGATTTTGTAATGAGCCTGGACAATGTCATCGCCATTGCCGGTGCGGCCCAGGGCGCGAATCCGGAGCACCAGATCGGATTGGTGATTTTCGGCCTGATCGTCAGCGTGCCTATCATTATCTGGGGTAGCACAATTGTTCTGAAGCTGATTGACCGTTTCCCAAGCGTCGTGCTGCTTGGCGCCGCACTGCTGGGCTGGATTGCCGGCGGCATGCTAATTACCGATATCTTCATTGTGGAACGTTTTGGTGAGCCTTCGGCAACGGTCAAGCTGGCTGCGGAAATTATCGGCGCAGTGCTGATCGTGGTGGTGGGACGCACAATCGCCAAACGTAAAAAAGCAGCGGCCCTTAGCAGCATCTGATACTGCGTTGTGCGCGCAAGGGCTTGTTTTACAAGCCTGATCACGCACAACGGATCTCGGCCATTAAGACCGGCCGCAATCCAATAACCAGGCCGATAGCGCTAAGTGCTTCGGCAAATCACGGCCGTTTTCTACTATGACATCTGCATTAGTTCAGATGTCATTTTTTTGCATAAAACCTGCATTTCTGGCCCATGTCGATGACCAAACGGTTGAATGCACTCAGTGACATCTGCATGACTTCAGATGTCATTTTTTTGCCTGAAGCCTTGCTCTATTGGCGCATGCTAATGGCCAGACGGTTGAATGCGCTCATCAAGGCAATGGCAAAACTCAAATCGGAAATTTGCGCATCGCTAAAATGCAACTTGAGCCGCTCAAAATCATCATCTGGCGCGCCCGTGCGATCCACATGCGTGAGCGCCTCGGTCCATGCCAGCGCCGCACGTTCGCGATCATTGAAGCGATGGCTGGCACGCCATCCGGCCACGCTATCGAGCTTGGCATCGGTGATATCCCCGGTTCGCAGTTCCCGGGTATGCATTTCCAGACAAAAAGCGCAGCCATTGATCTGTGACATGCGTAACCATACCAACCCGATCAGTTGCTTGCCAAGGCTGCTCTTTTCCACCGCCTTTTTGGTAGCCTGCAGGCCTTGGTAAGCCTCGGGTGACAGCGTCCAGTACGACAAGCGAAGGGTATTCATATAAACAATCTCCGGATAAGGGCCGACCGACGCTGGCAATCACATCCCATGCCTAAAGGCCTGCGAAATGCGCTCGCGCCGGGCCAGCAAGTAAAGTGAGCACTATAGCGAAGCGGTGGCCCGGCGCACAGGGTCAAGAATCAACAAATGCAATAGGCCATGAATGTGCCCAGGCCACGTACTTTCGATGACTAAATATGCCTCCGGTTGCATATTCACTTGAAAGCATATATCATTGAGCCCCTTAAGATGCACGCAACAGGCATTTTTAAGATTGCCACACTATGATGCTATTGCTGGGGGAATCCCGATACGCAAGATCGGGCCCGATACCGCACCCATGCACGTTTCTTTATGCAAAGGCCAAACCATGCCCAAAAAATCCTGCAAAGAGTCGATGCCTTGTTCTGATCGCCAGGCAGGCAAAGACCAAAAGCGTTCACGACCGGAACAACTGCCGGCGCGGGTTGTTGGAACGCTCAAAGACTTGCGCAAGGCAACCGGACACACCCAGGAAGACCTGGCCATCGCACTGGATATCGGTCAGGGCACGATCTCGCGCATAGAGAAACGCAGCGACATGCTGGTGTCCACTTTGCAGCACTACATCGAAAGCCTTGGCGGGAAGCTGCAGATCGTGGCCACATTTACCGACCGGCCCCCCATTTTGGTGGAACGGCTGGGCAAGAAAATACCACCCCATCAAAAAGGGACTTCTATGAATTCACAAGCTATGACAGCTGCTGACACCTGATACACCATGCAAACGCTTTCTACTCCTTATTACCTGATCGATAAATCTGCCCTGCTGCGCAACCTCCAGGTTATTGATTACATTCGTGAGCAATCCGGCGCCAAAGTACTGCTGGCGCTCAAATGCTTTGCCACCTGGTCAGTGTTCGATCTGATGCGCGAACATATGGACGGCACGACATCGTCATCATTGTATGAAGTCAAGCTCGGGTTTCAGAAATTTGGCGGCGAGACGCATGCCTACAGTGTGGCGTTTGCAGACCATGAAATAGATGAAGTGATTGCCAATTGCGACAAAATCATTTTCAACTCAATAAGTCAGCTGACACGCTTTGCGTCAGCTGCAGCCGGCAAGCCTGTCGGTCTGCGTCTGAATCCGGGTGTCAGTTGCGCCGGCTTTGACCTGGCCGATCCGGCCCGCCAGTTCAGTCGACTAGGCGAGACCGACCCGGCGCGTATTCTGTCGGTGCTCGATCAAATCGATGGAGTGATGATTCATAACAATTGTGAAAACGGTGACTTTGCACGATTCGACCAATTGCTCACGCAGGTGGAAAACAATTATGGCGCCATCCTGCCTCATCTTAAGTGGGTCAGTCTGGGCGGCGGTATCAGCTTTACGGCAGCAGGCTATCCGCTGGACGCGTTTTGCGAGCGGCTGCGCCAATTTGCGCAGCAGTATAACGTTCAGGTATACCTGGAGCCCGGAGAGGCTGCTGTGCGTCACAGCACGACGCTACAGGTGAGCGTTCTGGATATTGTCTTCAATGAAAAGCATCTAGCAATTGTTGACAGCTCTACCGAAGCGCATATGCTGGATCTGCTGATTTACCGGGAAACCGCGCCAGTCGGCGATGGCAACGGCGAGCATGAATACACAATCTGCGGTAAAACCTGCCTTGCGGGAGATATTTTCGGCGAAGGCCGCTTTGCCCAGCCCCTGAAAATCGGCGATCGCATCGCGATTGGCGATGCCGGTGGCTACACTATGGTGAAGAAAAACTGGTTCAACGGCATTCATATGCCTTCCATTGCCATCAAGGATAAAGATGGTTCCGTGCGCGTAGTGCGCGACTTTTCCTTTGACGACTACGTCAGCAGCCTGTCCTAGGCCAGCGCTGTCTGTCATTAAAAAACTGGGGGATTATCCAATGAAACGCAACGTACTTATCATCGGCGCCGGCGGCGTCGCCCACGTCGCAGCACACAAATGCGCACAGAATAATATTTTACTTGGCGACATTCATATCGCATCGCGCACCGTGGCCAAATGTGAAGCTATTATTACCTCTATCCGCGACAAAGGCAGCAAGCATGGTCCGGGCCGCCTGCAGGCGCACGCGCTGGATGCCCTGGACATTGAAGCGACCAAAAGGTTGATCCGCGAAACCGGCAGCCAGATTGTCATCAATGTTGGCTCGCCTTTTCTGAACATGTCAGTCATGAGCGCCTGCATAGAAACGGGCGCAGCCTATCTGGATACCGCCATTCACGAGGATCCCGATAAAGTATGTGAAACGCCTCCCTGGTACGGTAATCATGAATGGAAACGACGCGATGCCTGCAAAAATGCCGGCGTCACCGCATTGCTGGGCGTTGGGTTCGATCCCGGCGTTGTCAACGCCTATGGCCGTTTCGCGCTGGACACCTATTTTGATCAGGTTGACTCGATCGACATTATCGATATTAACGCCGGCAGCCACGGTCGATACTTTGCAACCAATTTCGATCCGGAGATCAATTTCCGTGAGTTCACCTCTACCGTCTGGTCATGGGAGCAGAACCGCTGGAAAGCCAACCATATGTTCGAGCACAGCAAGCAGTGGGAGATGCCCGTGGTTGGCACGCACACGACATACCTGACCGGACATGATGAGCTGCATTCGATGTCAAAACACCTGGGCGTTCCCAACATCCGCTTCTGGATGGGCTTTGGCGACCACTACATCAATGTTTTCAACGTCCTGAAAAACCTGGGTTTGCTGTCGGAAAAACCGATACGTACTGCGGAAGGGGACGAGATTGTTCCCCTCAAAGTGGTCAAGGCGGTGCTGCCGGATCCCGCATCTCTGGCCCCGGGATACACGGGAAAAACCTGCATTGGTGACCTGGTCAAGGGCACGAAAAATGGTGTGGCCCAGGAAGTACTTGTCTATAATATTTGTGATCATGAAGAAAGCTACGAAGAAGTCGGCAGTCAGGCTATTTCGTACACAGCAGGCGTGCCCGTTGTTGCAGCCGCCATGTTGATTGCAGATGGCATATGGGATGTCGGACACATGGTCAATGTAGAAGAGCTTGACCCGGCGCCGTTCATTGAGCTGATGAACCGGATGGGACTTGTGACGCGGGTGTGTGACGCCAAAGGCGATCGGGTGCTGGAGCCGCAAAAGGAGCTGTTGATGCTGGACAAAGAAGCAGCGGCAGACGATGCGGTAGCGTTTGACTATTTTTCCGAAGAGCAGGCCGTGCTTGCAAAAAACCCGGCATCCCATCAACATGACATGATGACAGGGCGCCAAAGCCTGACCGGCTGATTATTTGGCAATAATATCCATTCAGTAAAGAAAGCGTCGACCCCCAACCACCCATGCCGGGGTTGACGCCGTGATTCGCGGGACGCATTGCTCATTCGAATGAAGGGTCAGTTCAATCCTCAACGCTTCATACGCGTCCGGAAGTGACCGCTGTAACAGCGCCAGTTGACGCACAATGGGCTCCGATTTTTTTGAGCCGATTCCAGATATCCCGCCCCGCTTTTGTCTTTCGTAGAGGTCAATCTGATAGCTAAACACATCGTTATCGATTGACGATACGCTGGTACGCGCAGCTCTCCTCCTCAGGCCACCGGCTATAGATGGCGTACGGGGGCGGGGGAGAGCCATAATGACGCTCACAAGGCCGAGCGGATCGTAGACCCAGTGCGCCGCAATGGTCCCAAATATTTTTCGACAGCCTGTGCCTGGGTAATCTGGCCAGCAGGAAGACTTATATTGATCGCGGCCAGTGCCTTGCCTTCCAGATCTTTCACGGTAATAGCCAAACCGCAAATCGCTTCATCTAGCTCTGCATCGACCCACGCATATCCCTGCTCTCTAGTCCGCTCGATTTCAGCGCGCAGCTTTTCACGGTCGGTAATAGTCTGGTTCGTCAGTCGCTTAAGTGGTGCGGTATCAAGAAAACCGTCGATAACTTCCTGCTCCGATTCGGCCAGCAGCGCCCGCCCCATGGAAACCGCATTGGCCGGCAGACGGCTGCCCAGCGTCGGACTGGATCGAAGAATTTTATAGGTCGGGATTCTGACTACATAGACTATCTCGTTTCCATCTAGGATCGACATCGCGCATGATTGCTGAATGGATTGGGACAACTCCTCCAGCTCCAATTGTGCCTGCCGCCAAAACGGCAAAGAGTAAAAATAAGAAAGCCCTAGATTGAGCGCTTTGGGCGTGAGTGCGTACCCTCGCCCCACGGTACTGGTATAGCCGAGATCTGTCAGCGTAAGCAGGTAGCGTTTGACAACTGACCGACTCAATCCGGTATCTTCGGCAACACCCGCGATATTCATCCCCAGTTTGCTGCGACCCAACGACTCAATCACCTGCAATCCCCGTGCAAAGGTGCGCACGAATGACTCACTATCCGGACTCGCCATATTCCACTCTCCTGCTCATTCATTTAAAGCCGTCTAGCATACCCGACAGCCCCGCCCAATAGAAGCAATAGGCCCATCTGTATGGTCATATCGGGCATCGTATCGTCCACTTTTTTCTTGAAATGCAAAACAAATGTGTATTTATACCATTGACACGTCCGATAAAGCTATCTAGAATAGTTCGTACAGCGGTTATCAACAACCGCCTAGCGGTTGTTTTAAATAACAGCATATTTCGTTCATTCATACCGGAGGCATATATGGAATATAAGTACGACACCGATTTTTGGGCAGGCAATACAGCCCGGAAGATCTGGGACGATATCGTCCCCGGTGCCCCACGCGAGACAATCCCGTACACCCTGACAAAGGAAGCGATCCACAAATTATGTAAAGCAACAGGCGACATGAATCCTTTGTATGTGGATGAGGACTACGCCAAAACAACCAAATGGGGAGGTCTGATCGCACCACCCTCCATTCATGTATTGCTCATGTTTTCATGCACGCCCAACGACGACTGGATGCGCAGCCCGGGAACGATTAACGCAGGCCAGTCTTGGAGCTACAACGTGCCGGCCCGTCCGGGAGACGTCATTACGTTGCAAGCCCGCGCGCTAGACAAGTTCATCAAAGGAAATCGTTTATTTGCCATTCATGACAACGTTTTCTTTAACCACAACAACGAAGTTATTTGCTCCGGCCGTGGCTGGACTATCCGACCGATGTAAGGAACAAGACATGGAAAATACATTCGACATCAAAGAAGGCCTGCAAATCAAAGGAACGCCCTTTGCACCGACCCGTGAAACAATCTGGGAATTCTGCGAAGCATCTCTGGATTACAACCCCCTGCACTGGGATGATAAATACATGGAGTCGGACTTTGGCAAGACAAATTTCGGCGGAATCATCATGCATGGCATGTCCAACTTCAGCCTGATCACCAAAATGATGACCGATTGGGCATTGCCACTTGGCGGCACTCATCGCCGTTTGGAAACACGCTGGAAGTCTCCAGTGAAACCAGGCGACACGATCACTCCCAATGGGGTAGTCAAAATTATTAAGAAAACGGAAAAAGCCCACTGGGTTGTTGTCTCAGTTGCAGTAACAAACCAGCAAAATACGCTCGTGGCTGAAGGAGAAGCCATGGTGGAATTTTCTGACGCTTAGAAGCGTAAAACCCGTGCCGTCTACCTGACGGCCCTATTCTTATTCTGGAGACACGTCATGAAACAAATAATTTATATAGTCGGCTGGGTATTTGCTGCTTTAGCGTGTACCGCCGCAGCGGCAGCCAGCTATCCCGATAGAGCTGTGACCATCGTTGTTCCGTTTCCTGCCGGCGGCACCACAGACGTGCTTGCCAGGCACTTGGGCAAAGCGTTGTCCGAAAAATGGGATCAGCCAGTCGTTATTGAAAACAAAAGTGGTGCCAGCGGCACGATTGGATCTGCGGATGTTGCCCGTAGTAAGCCAAATGGATATAGATTAATGGTTACTGCCACACACCATATCATTAACCCCACCTTGCTCAAGGACACGATTCCTTATGACACCAAGGCGGCATTCAGCAATATCGCCATGGTAGCGTCAGTGCCTAATGTATTGGTCGTCAATAAAAATTTCGAGGCAAAAACCGTACAGGACCTGATCAAGATAGCCAAAGAAAAGCCGGGGTCGATCAATTTTGGTTCCGCCGGAATAGGTGGCGCCAACCATTTATCCGGTGAGCTGTTTGCACACATGGCGGGAATTAAGTTAACCCATATCCCGTACCGCGGCGCTGCCCCTTCCCTGAACGATCTGCTGGCCGGCCAGATACCGGTGATGTTCGATTCGGTGCCAGGTGTCCTGGCCCATATCCAGTCCGGGGCCTTGCGTGCACTTGGCGTGACCTCAAAAGAGCGGGTCCCTCAACTTGAGGATACGCCCACGATTGCCGAGGCTGGGGTGAAAGGCTTTGAAGCCGTCTCAATTTTCGGCTTATATGGACCAAAAGACATCCCGGGCGCTGTGCTGGAGCAAATTTCAAGCGATGTCAGGACTGCTCTTCAATCTGAAAACATCAAAAAGCAATTTGCCACGCTGGGCGCAACACCGGGAAACATGCCACAGCCAGAATTTGATGCTTATATAAATAAGGAAATCGATAAATGGTCGGAAGTCATCCAGCAGGCCAATATCACCCTTCCGAAATAACAGAATTAGTATTAACAGGATAAAACACCATGTTGAAGAATATTCTTAATCAGTCTGGAAAAGGCAGCGACGATAAGGCCCTATCAAATATCCGTGTGCTCGATCTGACGCGTATTCTTGCCGGGCCTTGGTGTACACAAAATTTAGCCGACCTCGGGGCCGAGATAATCAAGATCGAACGGCCGGGAAACGGCGACGATACCCGAGCCTGGGGCCCTCCTTGGCTACCTGGTCAACAAACGGATAGGCCTGCAGACTCATCTTACTATTCTGCAGCCAACCGCGGAAAGCGTTCATTGACACTTGATATCACTACTGAGCAAGGCCAGGCACTGATCAAACGGCTGGCCAAAATAAGCGACGTATTTATAGAAAATTTTAAAGTCGGAAACTTAAAAAAATACGGGCTGGATTACGAATCCATACGTAAGGAAAATCCCCAAATCATTTATTGCTCTATAACAGGCTTTGGTCAGGATGGCCCCTATTCGCATCGACCCGGTTACGATTTTGTATTCCAAGGCATGGGCGGAATGATGAGCATCACCGGAGAAAAAGACAGTCTTCCGGGCGGGGGCCCTCAGAAAGTGGGCATCGCCCTGGCCGATATCATGACCGGTATGTATTCCACTATTGCGGTGCTAGCGGCGATCAATCACCGAAACAAATCGGGTCAGGGTCAATATATCGATATGTCACTGCTCGATTGCATTGTGGCCCTGGGCAGCAACCAGATTACGGGCTATTTTTCCAGTGGCAATGTGCCTGCAAGAATGGGAAACGCCCACATGAGCCTGGTCCCCTATGGTGTTTATCCCACACATGACGGCCACATCATCATCGCTATCGGCAATGACGAGCAGTGGCAACGCTACTGCTCCGTCATCGATCGTCCTGATCTTGCCAGCGACGACGGTTTCACCAAAGTCACGGGCCGCATAGTCAACCGGGAGCGCCTTGACGTCAATCTGAATCAAACCATGCAAACCCGCAGCTCAGCCGACTGGCTGGAAGAGCTTGAGAAAAACGGTGTACCTTGCGGTCCCATCAACAACTATGAGCAGGTATTCCAGAACGAACAGGTCATCCATCGCAAGTTAAAAGTCGATCTGGAACGCGAAGATGGCGCCCGTATCAGTGCCGCCGCTTCCCCGCTGCGATTGACGAGTACACCCCCGACTTACGACCTGCCTCCTCCTATCGTTGGCCAACATACAGATGAGATATTGCAACAGCTATTGAATGTCGACGATGAGGAGCTGGCTCAATTACGCAAATCATGCGTGATATGAGCAGCGCGTAAATCCAATTTTTGAAAAGAGAGATTTCATGAGCAATCTGATGCAAGACGCCTTTATTTGCGACGCTATTCGCACGCCCTTTGGACGCTATGGCGGAGCACTGTCCACGGTGCGCACCGATGACCTGGCCGCCAT
This sequence comes from Advenella sp. S44, assembly GCF_002810445.1. GTDB lineage: Bacteria > Pseudomonadota > Gammaproteobacteria > Burkholderiales > Burkholderiaceae_B > Advenella. The sequence continues at coordinate 101,734 of NZ_NEXS01000010.1, forward strand.
GCCCATTGCGGCCCTGATGCAGAAAAATGAGCAGATTGACTGGTCGGCAATCGATGATGTCATCTTAGGATGTGCCAACCAGGCCGGCGAAGACAATCGCAATGTCGCCCGCATGGCCACATTATTGGCAGGCCTTCCGGTCCAGGTGCCCGCCTCTACACTGAATCGCCTATGCGCTTCCGGGCTGGACGCCATTGGTACAGCGGCTCGCGCGATCAAAAGCGGGGATGCACATATGATGATTGCCGGGGGTGTCGAGAGCATGTCGCGTTCACCGTATGTCGTGGGCAAGGCGTCTACCCCGTTTTCCCGTCAGCAACACATGTTCGACACCACGCTGGGCTGGCGATTCGTCAATCCGCTGATGAAACAGAACTTTGGCATCGACTCAATGCCTGAAACTGCCGAAAACGTTGCAACGCAATTTGGCATCTCCCGTCAGGACCAGGACGCGTTTGCCTTTCGCAGTCAACAACGAGCAACCCAGGCGATCATTGCCGGCCTGTTCGACAAGGAGATTATACCCGTTACCATTTCCAACAAAAAATCTGAACAGACCATTGTCACTCGCGATGAACACCCACGTGAAACAAGTTTGGACAAGCTTGCACAACTCAAGCCAATTGTCAGGAACGATGGCACCATCACCGCCGGAAATGCATCCGGAGTCAATGACGGCGCATGTGCCGTGCTGCTTGCCTCTGGCGATGCATCAATAAAATATGGCCTTGAGCCCAGAGCCCGTGTCGTTGGCATGGCTTTCGCAGGTGTTGAACCCAGAATCATGGGCTTTGGTCCTGCGCCTGCCGTACGCAAGGTGCTTGCCCTGACCGGTCTGCATATAAACGATATTGATGTGATCGAACTCAATGAAGCATTTGCCGCGCAGGCGCTGGCCGTGACACGTGATCTCGGCTTGGCTGACGATGCGGCACATGTCAATCCAAACGGCGGCGCCATTGCCCTGGGCCATCCGCTAGGCGCGTCCGGCGCCAGATTGGCAATGACGGCAGTCAACCAGCTACACCGGAGCGGCGGACGCTATGCACTTTGCACCATGTGCATCGGCGTGGGGCAAGGTATTGCACTCGTGCTGGAACGAGTGTGAACGATCGCAGCGACATGGGAGCAGGCCGTGATTAATAAAATATGCGACAGCGCGCTTGAAGCTGTCAATGACATTCCCGATGGGGCGACGATCCTGGTGGGGGGATTCAGTGGCGCAGGCGTACCGGACCTGCTTATCAGCGCGTTACTCGAGCATGGCGCGACAGACCTCACACTGGTCCACAACAATGCCGGCAACGCTCTGCTGGGCGTGGCCAGGCTCCTGGCCGCGGGTCGTGTCAGAAAAATGATATGTTCATTCCCCCGCTCCTGGGAATCTCATGTTTTCGAGGGCCTGCATCGAGAGGGAAAAGTTGAGCTGGAGTGCGTTCCACAAGGCACGCTCGCTGAACGGCTTCGTGCGGGCGGCTCAGGCCTGGGTGGAATATTCACACCGGCTGGCTTCGGTACTGATTTAGCACACGGCAAAGAGACCCGTGTGATCGGAGACCGTGGCTACATTTTTGAACACGCCTTAACTGGCGACTTTTCTTTGGTCAAGGCACGTCATGCCGACCGGTGGGGCAATCTCCAATACCGCATGACTGCACGCAACTTTGGCCCGGTCATGTGCATGGCAGCAAAAACCACCATCGTAGAAGTCGACGATGTGGTTCCGTTGGGCATGATGGACCCCGAGACCATTGTGACATCGGGCGTTTTTGTTCAAAGAGTGATCAATATTAAAAAGGCAACACAATGAGCGAGTGGCAAACTGTTTCTCGAGAACATATGGCAAGACGTGTCGCGCAAGACGTTTTCCCCGGCGCAGTGGTCAATCTCGGTATTGGAATGCCTGAACTGGTGGGAAACTATTTTATGGCGCAGGACGAGATCATCGTCCATACTGAAAACGGCATTATCGGATCCGGCCCGATTGTTGATGGCAGCCTGCAAGACTTTGACCTGATCAATGCAGGACGCAAGACAGTCAGTCTCGCTTCCGGTGGCCATTTTGTGGATCATGTGGATTCATTTGCGCTGGTGCGCGGCGGACATCTTGACATCACCATACTTGGCGCCTTTGAGGTGTCCGCTGCGGGAGATCTGGCAAACTGGTCCACTGGCGCAGACGCAAATTTGCCGTCCCCTGGCGGGGCGATGGATCTGGTCGTGGGCGCGCGTAGTGTATTTGTCATGATGAATCTTTTTGGAAAGAACCAGCAACCGAGGCTCGTTGAGCAATGCTCACTGCCATTAACAGGCGCACGCGTTGTAAAACGTCTTTACACAGATCTTGCTGTCTTTGCGCTTTCAGGCGCTGCTCCCACCGTGCTGGAACTGGCTCCAGGAACAAGCCTGGATGAGCTATCGAGGCGATTGGGTTTTGCACTGCAGCCAGCGCCCGCTGGCATCGGGAATTATAGCTGCTGAAGCAGGCAGACGACTGCCGATGCCGGGGTTGAGCGCCAGAATGCGCTTGATATGAAAACTCAGCTTCCACCCCCTGCCGGCATGAAGAGCAAATACCCCGACACATAGAAAAAGGCTGATATTCAGCCTTTTTCTTTATAGAGCCTGATCAACAGGATCAGTAGTCAAGTGCCACACGACGGCGGGCTGGTGAACTATTACACCCCTACCAGCCGCATCGCCTGCTCCCGATCCGCTACGGTGGCATACTTCTGCTTCATATCAAACAGGTTCGCCTCATGCGGTGCCAGGGCACGATCGCCCACGCAATCGGCGACCACCAACGGGCGAAATCCCAGTTGCATGGCATCCACCACCGAAGCACGTACGCAACCACTGGTGACAGCACCTGCAACCAGCAGGGTTTTGACGCCGCGCTGAGTCAACCAGGCGGCCAGCGACGTGCCGAAAAACGCCGATGGCACATTCTTGCGTACGATCAGCTCGCCCTGCGCCGGTGTCAGTTGCGGCACAATCTGGCTATTGGGTTCATTTTCAAGTAAGCCCAGCATGCCGGGAACTTTAATACTGAAAATATTATTGTCGGCGCCATCGTCTGCATACACAATGCGACTGTGAGCCACAGGCCAGCCTTGCTCGCGCGCTGTTTGCAGCAGCTTCTGCGTGTTCTCGATCGCCTCGGGAATATTGCCGCCGCCAAACACGTCGGGATCAGCAAAGCCGTTGACCAGGTCGATGATGAGCAGACCATAGGGCGCAATGGGTTGAAGCTCTGCGCCAAAGCCCTGTTGCTGATAGACCGAATCGTCCTTACTCATTACCGCCCCCGTCCAGTACCTTGCCGTTACGCACGACATCCACGCCATCCAGTTTGACCGTGCAGTGACGCAAGGGAATATCAATATGGCATGCCGTGGTTCGGCTGCCGCCCGCCTCGTTGTTGGGGCCCAGGGAGAACAAGAAATTCCCCTCGAAGGCGCGTGCATCCATGCCTATCGTGTTTTCGCGGTCATACAGACCCAGTGTGGACCAATACGCACGCGGTTGCAGTCCCCAGCCGATATGGGAAATGGCGTAGCCTTCCGGATCGTTGAAGGACTTCATGTATTCATCCAGCAACTGGGCATCGATGCCGCCTTCTATACGGGTGGCGTAACCCTGTTCCACCGTCAGGATAATGGGATCGGCAACGTATTTTTTCTGGGGCAATAAGATATCGCCTTTATCAATCACAATACGCCCTGTGGCCCCGCCTTCGTTCGGCCAGGTCAAAGTAAAGCCGCTGGGCCAGTGGTCCCAGCGCCCGGGCTCATCAACATAACCATACTCGCTGATTGCCGGAAACTCACCCAGCGGGCAACGCAAATCGGTGCCAGCCTCGGAAGTGATATGCATTTGCTGCGATTTGGCAATCAGCGCAGAGGCCGCTTTGACGCGCTGGCGGTCTGCTTCGATAGGCACTGTACGAACCAGAATTTCCGGTGGTTCCACGGCCAGCAGGATTTTGGTGCCGCTTTCAAGAATTTCACTTTGTTCTGGTGAAAACAGCAAGGTCATCAGGTCCAGCACAAGATCGCTGGCCTTGAGCGCAGCAATGGCCGCCTTATTGCCGGTCAGCGGTGTGGTGCCCAAATAGGCCAGCGCGTCGCGGCTTAATGCTTTTTCTGCGTTGACCGGCGGCAAATCCAGCCGATTAACAATAGCGCCCTTCGAGTGCGCTGCAATGGTTGCGCAAGAGAGGGTTTGCGGATGCGTTGATGTGCTGGTCAGGATCGTAACGGTCTGCCCGGCTTCAAGATTGGACAGGGTCAATACCTTTTGCCATGCCTCGATAAGTTGGTAATCGCTTACTGCCATAATAGTCCTCATGAAAGTGCGTGCTGCCGGCCTGGCCCGCAGCACGGGTGCGGCAGGCTCAATCGAGCCGGGCTCCCAGGAAATCGCCAAAGGCGGCATAGAAGCCGGCCTCGTTATCCCAGGGGATCATGTGTCCCGCATCATTGACCCTGGAAACCGTCAGCCCTGGAATCAGTGCCGAGATTTCCTGGACGTCTTCATCAAGGACTACATCGCCGCGCTCTGCCGTCATTAACATGACCGGAACCTTGATTTGCGGGAAGTTGGCGTGGACGTCATCATTCTGAAAATCATTGAAGCTTTGGATAATGGCTCGCTCATCGCAGGTATGCAGCCATTGGGCCCGCAGTTGCAGTTGTTCTTGCGTCCAGGTGGGGCAAAAGGCGCGCATCGCTTCGGCGTCGCACCCCTTGCGAGCCATGGCCATGGAATCGACATACCAGGGCAGTTTGGCCGGATAGGCGCGGCGGCCCGGACCCGAGACCGGCGGGTCTACCATGACCAACGCCTCAAGACCTGCAGGGGCACTGCTGGCCGCACGTGCGCCGATACGCCCGCCCATGGAGTGACCGATCAGGATATAACGGCTCAGGCCCAGGGCTTTGGCAAACTCAACCACATCGGCAGCCTGGGCGTCCAGACCGTAATCCAGCGTATCGGACGCCTCGCTCAGGCCTCGGCCCCGGACATCCAGTATGTATGTGTCGAACTGGCGGGCAAAGCGCTCTCCAACAAACCCCCAGGTCACCGCCGGGCTGGTAATGCCCGGAATAATGATGACCGCAGGACGATTCGCCCTTTCACCTTCGTTACCGCCATAGCGCAGATAATGCTGCCGGATACCATTGGCCGATATATTGGCGCCATATAGATAATGACTCATTCAATCTCCCTTAAATAAAAATTACGTGCCGGCCAGCGCAGGTATTGCGCCGTTCAGACCGGCCAGTTGCAGCGCCTCGCGTACGACCTGGGGCGTAAACGGCGCCTGGTAAAAGCGCAAGCCACAGGCATCGAACAAGGCATTAGCCACGGCGGATGCGCCGGGCACCGAGGCCGACTCACCGGCCCCCATGGGCGGCTCATCCTGCCTGTCCATCAATACGACCTCAATAGGTGGAACGGCAGTAAAGTCAATAATTTTGTAGGCACCCCACTCTGCCTGTACGGTGCCGTTGGCATCGAAACTGACCTGTTCATACAGGGCCCGGCTGAGCGCCTGGATCACATTGCCATGCAATTGGTGACGTACCCCCGCAGGATTGACCATTTGCCCGGTGTCCTGACCAACCACGATATGGTTCAGCCGGATCTCACCGGTACGGGCATTGACGCTGATATCTGCAACCCATGCTGACCAGGCTGCACCAAATCCGGGAAACGTGGAATGAATATAGCGGGCGTAAGATACACCTCGTCCGTGCAGCCATCCATCAGCATCGGGCGTTCCCCTGCTGCCGGGCTTACCGGGCTGCCAGCGCGCCCGCTCGCCCACAGCCAGCAGCAACTCCTGGGCGCGCTTGTCGGCCGATAGATTTTTCACGCGAAATGCCAGCGGGTCGGCCTGCGCCTCGAACGCCAGTTCATCAATAAAGCAGTCATGGGCAAATGAATTGGGCAGTGCCGAGACCCCCCGAAGCCAGGAGGCGCGCACAATGGTTGCCATATCGTTGCAGACAATTTTCTGGCTCGGATAGTCATAAGGCGGCACTGCGGTGCGATCACCCATTTGCAGACTGCGTGGCAACGCCGGTTCTTTGCCCGTAAGCAACAGCGCCAGGAGCGGTCCATCGTTTGATGGGTAATGCGTAGTGAAGTCGTAATGCCGCAGATTGCCTTGTGAATCAATCGAGCCCTGCACGTCCATCAGCTGCGCAGCACCCTTGGGTTCCCAGCCATGCTCCTGCTCGCGGCTCAACTGCACACGAACCGGGACACCGGCGTGCTGTGAAAGAAGCAGTGCGTCGGCACAAACGTCATCGGCACAATTGCGGCCATAGCAGCCTGCAGCCTGCAGGCGGATAATCTCAATCTGCGCTTCGTCAAGACCACTGAGCTGGCTCAGATGCACTCTTAACATATGCGGATTTTGCGAACCGGACCAGACCCTGACATGACCGGCGCCGTAATCTGCAACAGCGCATGAAGGCCCAATGGATGCGTGCATCTGGTACGGCCACACATAGGTTCGTTTCAAGTCGGCTTTGGCCAACGGCAGTGGCACGTGCTCGGCTTGCGTATCCTGCAAGATGCGTTCGGTCATAGGCTGGCGCCGGATGGCCGCCTGCAGGTCGCGCAGATCTTCAAGCGCTGGAATCGGCTTCCATTGGACTTTGAGCGCCTGCGCCGCACGGATGGCATGTTCTTCGCGGCGCGCCACCACGCCAATAAAATCGCCTTGGACGATGACTTTGATATCGGAACTGATGTGCTGCACCGAAGCCGTGTCAACGGCGATCAGACTGTGGCCGATGAAGCTGCCGGTGTCACGTCCGACATACGGAGGACGCACCACACGGGCATGCCACATGCCCGGCACGCGCACATCATGCACATACTCGAAAAGGCCCATCGCTTTGGCAGGAATATCCACGCGAGGTTGCGATTGCCCGACAATTTTCAGCGCCTCGGGCGGCTTGACCCGGACCTCGTCCTGCAAATACTCGCGGTATTTTTTGCCTTTGAGCAAACACCAATAGTCAATAGCATGTCCGTGGGCCGATCGGATTTGCCCATCAACGACAAACAATTGCGCAGCACTGACATTCCACCTCTTTGCCGCCAGATCCACTAGAATATGGCGGGCCTGCGCTGCGGCACGGCGCAAAGGCTGGGCAGTAATCTGAATGGAAGCACTGGCAATGGTCGGCCCCTGGTTGGGCGAGGCATCGGTGTGCCCCAGCACCATCTGGACCGCGTCCATTGGCACATCCAGTTCATCGGCAACAATTTGCGCCAGCGCAGTCTGGATACCAGTCCCCAGATCAACATGTCCGCAGAAAGCCCTGATCCATCCCTGCTCGGAAACCGCCACGAATATATCGTCATACGCCTGCAAATAGGAAGACACAACGCCGGGCTGTCCCGGCGCAGGCGGCGCAGGCACGGCAGGTGTACGCAATATCAGCAACGTGCCGACAGACTCCAATAACCGTTGTTGCTCTGTGCGAGGTGCCTTATACATTTTTAGCAGGTATCCGGATCATGCGTGTTTGGATAAAAGGGTTAACTAAAGTGTACACGCTATATAGAAATGATTAAACAGGAAACACCGATCTTGCAAAAAATCGGGAACAATGCATAATTCGCAGTGTAAACTCTCGTTATATTTCGGAAAAACTAGTGAAAACCCGCGAAAATAACAAGTTGATACATGCTTGCCCCCTAACGCGAAATTCTTTGTTTGATCTCATAATTAAAGTGTGTAAACTTATTATTGCTTGACACCTCTTGCGCAATGAATATGAATCCTACCTCTGCCCGCCCCTTTATCCTATCGGTCAACAACCAGAGCCACACCGTGTCAGTCGAGCCTGACTCCCCGTTGCTTTATGTCCTGCGTAATGACCTGGCACTCAACGGCCCCAAATTCGGCTGTGGGCTGGGCGAATGCGGCGCCTGTACGGTCCTGGTCGATGGCGTGGCTGCGCGCGCCTGCGTGATTCCGGTCAGTGTTATCGAAGAACGCGAGGTGACCACCCTTGAAGGACTCAGCGAAAATGGCCGACCCAATGCCGTTGCACAGGCTTTTATTGATAACCAGGCTGCGCAATGCGGTTACTGCCTCAACGGCATGATCATGACGGTGCAGGCCCTATTGAACCGCAATCCCCAGGCCAGTGAAGGACAAATTCGTAACGAACTGCGTCATAATTTATGCCGTTGCGGCACCCATGTGGAAATCATGGCAGCGGCAATTGCAGCGGTCAGGAGGCAGCCATGAGCCAGGATCTGGCTACGCCGGCCGCTTCGGGCGCCAGCCCCCTGCCGCACAACAATGGCTATACGGATCTGACAGTACCGTCGGGCGCGCAACTGCTACACGGTGTCGTACTGCGGCCGCCGAACTGGGCACAAGACATTCAAACAAACCATGTTGCTCAATTGCAGTCGCTCGATAGCGAGCGCGCCGCCCGCGTGCCGGGCGTGGTTCATTGCGTCGCCCGAGGCAGCTTTGTCGGCGTCGTGGCCGCCCAGCGCGCGCAGGCACAGCAGGCCTGCGCATTGCTTGACGCAAGCTGGCTTACGCCGCTTGCGTCCGGTGCTCAGTTGCAAACAACAAGAGAGCAACCGGCCACCGCAGCGACAGCGGACACGGTCCGGTCTGCGACCCGCTATGAATGGAAAAACCATCAGGCAAACGATACTCCCGATTGGGCCATCGCATGGCATCAGAACGATCAGATTACAGTTTGGGTTAACACCTGTCGCACTGCGGCGCTTGAACATGAACTGGCGACGCTGCTGGGACTGTCGCCCGAGTCTGTCAGGATTGTGCAGCATGGCGAGCAAACCCACGATGGCCTGCAGACGGCGGTTGAAGCCGCGCTTCTGGCCTGGGGGCTGCACCACCCGGTCCGCGTTCAGGCCGCTCATGCTCCCGCCCCACTAGCATTGGACGTTAACGAACAGCATGGTGCCACAGGCGAACGACAACGCCCGCGCGACCTGCAGCAATGGCGCATCAATGCCCTGGACCCGCGCGGCCCTTCCATTGCCGGCCGTTTATGCGGTCTGGACAATACGTCGATTGGCGGCATGACATTGCTCACCGAGTATGGCACCGCGCCCGTCGCCACAAGCGATACCAACCTGGTCACCACCGATCCATACAGCTACATGGCGGCCACGGTTTTTGCGCAGGAATCGCACTTCGACGAATACTGCGGGATTCATCAGCTGGATCCCGTACAAGCCCGCCTGGAACAGATCAGCAGCGACCGGGGGCAGCAACTGATCAAGCGGGTCGCACAACAGGCCGGCTGGGACACAGGGGCCCCGGCTGTTCCGACAGCGAAAGCAACAGGCCTTGGTCGCGGCATCGCCTATAGCCACATCGTTGATAACGACAGGAATCCACCCCAGGAAATGTGGTCGGCTTGGGCCGTTGAACTGGCCGTGGATTCGCGCAGCGGCGCGCTTTCGGTAAGCAAGCTGACGGTGGGTCATGACGCCAACCACACACAAGCGCCGTCTGCCAGTACCCCGCAAGCGCAGCGTGCCCTCAAAGACCGCCTGGGCAAATGGACGCAATCGCTTTTAGGACAGGCAGGATATAGCAACAGCGCCGCATCGCATGCACAAGATGAGCCACGCGATGTGGCGCTGCCGGAGGTACAGGTTGTCAACAGCACGCGCTCGCTGGATCAGCCCGTTGCCTGGGGCCCTAGCGTGGAACTGCCCGCAGCGGCGGCCATTGCCAATGCCATCTATAGCGCGACCGGGCTGCGCATCCGCGAAACGCCCTTCACCCTGCCCACACTGTCTCTGGACGCGCAGCAACCATCAAAACGCAGCGGACGCTGGCGTAAAAGCTGGCTGGGGGGCCTGATGACTGCCGCTGCCAGTACCCTTGTGGTTGCCGCAGCGTGGCGTCCCAGCATCCCGCCCGTGAGTCGGGTCGACACTTCCATTTTTTCCGCGCAGGCGATTGAGCGCGGCCGGCTGGTCGCCATTGCCGGCGACTGCATGGTGTGCCATACGGCGCCGGACGGACAGACTAACGCCGGCGGCCTTGGGCTGGAGACACCCTTCGGTACCATCTACACAACCAACATAACACCAGACCGGGAAACCGGTATCGGCGCCTGGTCATATAAAGCGTTCGAACGCGCCATGCGTGAAGGCATTCATCGTGACGGCAAGCATTTGTACCCGGCCTTTCCCTATACCGCCTACGCAAAAATGTCCGATGAAGACTTGCAATCGCTTTATGCCTATTTGATGACCCAGCCGGCAATCGCGGCGCCAAATAAGCAAACGCAACTGCCCTTCCCCATGAACCTGCGACCCCTGATTGCAGGGTGGAATATGCTGTTTCACCGGGACCGGCAAGCCTACGCGCCAGATCCCGAGAAAAGTCCGCTCTGGAACCGCGGCGCCTATCTGGTAAACAGCAGTGGACATTGCGCCGCCTGTCATACGCCACGCAATGCGCTGGGTGCCGAAAAATCAGGGAAGAATAACTTTCTGGCCGGTGGCTTTGCCGACAACTGGGAAGCGCCGGCGCTTAACAAGCTGTCGTCCTCTCCGATCCCGTGGACAGAACAGGAACTGTTTCAGTATCTGCGCACCGGCTATTCTCCGTTGCATGGGGTCGCCGCCGGGCCGATGGGACCGGTTGTTGCGGGACTGGCGCAACTGCCCGAAGCCGATGTGCAGGCCATGGCCCATTACCTGGCCAGCCTGAATCCGGCGGCAGCCGAATCGCAAAGCAGTCATGCTGCAATGGCCGCCAGGCTGGAGGCGGCCAGCCAGACGAGTGAACAGACGCGACTGATGCCAGGCGAAACGCTATTTAACGGGGCCTGTGCGGTCTGTCACGATTCAGGCAGCGGACCGGTATTATTTGGCGCGCGGCCCTCGCTTGCCCTGAACAGCAATCTGCACAGCGACCACCCGGACAATGTGATCCAAGTGCTGATGCATGGCATTACCCAACCGGCACAGGCAAACTTAAGCTCAATGCCTGGGTTCAAAAACAGCATGAGTGATGCGCAAATGGAATCTCTATTGCAGTACATGCGCGCCCGCTTTGCGCCGGACAAACCAGCCTGGAATGATTTGCGTGAAAAAATTGCGAATATCAGGCAACAGCCCGGGCACCGTTGACGGCGGTCAAAATATGCCGCCAGGCCTTTACCCAGGCGGCATTCCGGGCTGGTCGCTTATTCGCCGTGTAGACCGCTGGCGTTCATCTTTTGCAATAAATACACAATAGCCACCTGCTCGGCAGGATTGAGCCTTCCCATGGTCAGCCGGCTGATTTCCCGAGCACGCGGAATCGTGCGCGACAACAACGCTTCGCCTTCGGTAGTCAGGCTGGCGATCACTTTGCGTTTATCCAGCCTGCCAGGCGAGAGCGCAATCAGGCCGCGCGCTTTCAGGCGGTTGATGATACCCCTGATGGTCGCCTGATCAATCGCTGTGGCCTCTACCAGCTCCGCCTGGGAACTGCGCCCTCGGTCCCGCAAGGCGCACAGCGTGACAAACTGAATGGCCGTCAGCTGGTCATCGCCCACATTCTGTTGAAAAATGGCCGTGTGACGCTGCACCGCCTTGCGCAATAAGTGTCCGACCTGCTGGGTTACATCATACGGCGCGCTGGAACGCTCTGCTTCTGCTTCAGGTTGCTCGTGTTTTTTGGACATAGTTCGGCTGCTCGTTTATTGACATAGTTAAGCGGTAATGTTGGTGCATCTAAAACTGTCACTCGATATTACTGATTATTAAGTATACCCGCTGGCGATACATGCACCTGGCAGCGTGACCGGTGGCCCATGAAGCCATCGCGTCCGAAAAACCGCAAGCGATGGCCGGGTTTGAATGCACATTTGTAGCTTACACACTATTTAATAGTATATAGCAATCATCATTAGCCGGACATAAAGCGCGTTAATAATGCCAATATTTGAGGCGGTGACGCGGGCACACGTCATTGACACTGCGGTCGCCATTGCCATTGCACGCGGCCGGCATCAACAGCCAAATTCAATACGGGTATTGTTGTTTCCATTGATAATCATCGGAAAATTTCAGTTGTGAATTGAACCTGAGGGCACAGGCACCATCGCCTGCTTAAATTCATATTGTGACAGACAACGCCCTGTTTATTTTTATTACATCAAATTGGCTCGCATACTCGTAAACCCCAATTCGATTCTGTTTTATTTCCCAACTTAAGTGTGTACACTCTTATTTGTTAGAAATGATGTTGAATTGGATAGTCAGGAGCAAAGTAATGAAAGATACAGTGAAAATTGCCATCGTCGGAGCAGGTCTCGGCGGGGCAGCAGCAGCAACCCTATTGCAAAAAGCAGGTTTTGACGTTGAAGTGTACGAACAGGCACCTGAATTTTCTCGATTGGGTGCCGGCATCCATGTCGGCCCCAACGCCATGAAAGTGTTTCGCCGCATGGGACTGGAAAAACAGCTGGAGCAAATGGGTTCGCATCCGGATTTCTGGTTCAGCCGCGATGGTCAGAGTGGCGACTATTTGTCCCGCATTCCACTGGGCGCCTGGGCGAAAAAAGAATACGGCGCCTCTTATATCACCATCCACCGTGGCGACATGCACGCCCTGCAGATTTCCAGCATTAAGCCAGGCACGGTCCACTTTGGCAAAAAACTGGAAACGCTTGACGACGATGGTGACAAGGTGCAACTGGGTTTTGCCGACGGCACGCGGGTCACGGCAGACATTGTGATCGGCGCCGATGGCATTTATTCAAAAATTCGCGAGACGCTCCTTGGCGTGGAAGCCCCGACGTACAGCGGGTGGGTCGCGCATCGCGCCCTTATCCGTGGCGAGAATCTGGTCAAATATGCAGACCAATTCGAAGACTGCGTCAAGTGGTGGACCGAAGATCGCCACATGATGGTCTATTACACCACTGGCAGGCGCGACGAGTACTACTTTGTTACCGGCGTGCCTCATGAAGCCTGGGATTTCCAGGGCTCATTCGTGGACAGCTCCCAGCAAGAGATGCTGGCCGCATTCGACGACTATAACGAGACTGTGAAAAACTTGATTCGTTCCACGGAAAACATCACCAAGTGGCCGCTGCTTAACCGCAACCCACTGCCTATCTGGAGCCGGGGCCGGCTGGTCATGCTGGGCGACGCCTGCCATCCCATGAAGCCACACATGGCTCAGGGCGCCTGCATGGCAATCGAAGACGCCGCCATGCTGACGCGCTGCCTTGAGCAAACCGGACTTGGCGACTATCGAACCGCCTTCGAGCTATATGAAGCCAATCGCAAGGAGCGCGCTTCCAAGGTGCAGTCGGTCTCGAACGCAAATACTTTCCTGCTTAAACAGGAAGATCCCGGCTGGGTCTATGGCTACGACCTCTATGAGCAGGACCTGACTACGCAAAACGCCAGCGCAAACCTATAACTAACTGCCCGGATCCGGATGGCCTGTTCAACGCCTGTCATCCGGCTCTATTGTCTGTCATACGGACCCCTATCTCCCAGGAGACTTTTGACGTGAATACGACCACTTCAAACCCACCATTGCTCCAAACCGGCGAAACAAACCGGGATCTTTATACAAAAATTACCTGGCGCCTTATTCCTTTTCTGTGTTTTTGCTACCTTGCTGCATACTTGGACAGGATCAATGTTGGTTTTGCCAAATTGCAAATGGTGGAAGACTTGCAATTTAGCGTCACCGCCTACGGCCTGGGTGCGGGTCTGTTCTTTGTCGGCTACATTATTTTCGAAGTGCCCAGCAATCTGATTCTGGAAAAAGTGGGTGCGCGCATGTGGATCGCCCGCATCATGATCACCTGGGGCATTCTGTCTGGCCTGACCATGTTCGTAACAACGCCTACGCAGTTTTACACGTTGCGGTTTATCCTTGGCGCCGCCGAGGCAGGCTTTCTACCGGGCGTGCTGTATTACCTGACGACGTGGTATCCGACTTATCGCCGCGGGAAAATCATTGCCCTTTTCATGATCGGTCTGCCGCTATCGAGCGTCATTGGCGGGCCCATTTCAGGCTGGATCATGAACCATTTTGACCAGATGCATGGCTTGCGTGGCTGGCAGTGGTTGTTCCTGCTCGAATCCATTCCAAGTGTCTTGCTGGGCATCCTGACCTTCTGGGCCCTGCCTGACAATCATCACAAGGCCAAGTGGCTTAGCAAAGAAGAGCGAACGCTGCTGCAGCGTGATCTGGATCACGACAATGCCGAAGGGAAACACAGCAAACATTCATTCAAAGACGGTTTTTTCAATATCAAAGTATGGATGCTGGGCAGTATTGATTTTTCCATTCTGCTGGGCGCCTATGCCATCGGTTTCTGGATGCCGTCGTTTATCCGTAACGCCGGGGTGGCAGATACCTTTGACATAGGTTTGCTCACGGCCATTCCCAGTATTGCGGGTGTGATTGGCATGCTGGCCATCGGCGCCAGTTCTGATCACTATCGTGAGCGTCGCTGGCATTTGTCGGTCCCTCTGACGGTAGGCGCAATTGCGCTAACCTGCAGCACCTTTGTCTCTAGCAATCTGATCCTGACCGTTGTGACCTTTACCATTGCCTCTTGCGCATTGCTGGGTGCGGTGCCGGTCTTCTTCAGCCTGCCTGCGACCTTTCTTAAAGGCACTGCCGCGGCTACCGGTTTTGCCCTGGCTTGCTCCATCGCCAACATTGCCGGTCTGGTCAGCAATTCACTGATCGGCTGGGCAACCGACTTGACAGGCACCGCGCATGCCGCCTTATGGTTCTTTGCCATTTGCCTTTTGTTCAACGCCGTTCTGGTGATGGCAGCGTTCCCAGCCAGACTGGTTAACCGCTAATCACAAATGTAAAGTTGTTGCACAATGAAATAAAGCGCCTGCGATCCGCATATGGTCGCAAGCGCTTTTTAGTTTCTGAGCGCTCTAAGCCTAATGAACAGCACGGAACAACAAAGCGCCCACAGAGCGGCACTCCAAAAGCAGGGCTAAACGACCACCGTTGCAGGTGCAGCGGTTTAATCGAGCTGGAACGGAAGATTGCGTATCGACTTGCCCGTGATACTGGCAATGGCATTGGCAAATGCCGGCGCCAGCGGCGGAAGCCCGGGCTCTCCCATGCCGGTCGGAGGCTGCGCGCTCGGCACGATATGCACGTCAATATCGAAGGCATCGGTAATACGCGGCACGCTGAAGTCACCGAAATTACTCTGCTGCACCTGCCCATCCTTCAATGTAATGGCAGCCCCGGGCAAACACATGGACAAACCCATAATGGCGGCACCCTGCACCTGGGCTTGCACGCTGCGCGGATTGACCGCCAGATTGCAGTGCACGCCGACGGTCGCCCGATGCAACACCGGCTTGCCGTCTTGCACCGAAGCCTGCACCACGTACGCCACCACCGAACTAAAGGACTCGTGAACCGCCACGCCCCACGCGCGCCCGTCTGCCAATGGCGTTTTGCCATAGCCGCTTTGCTCGACCGCCAGTTGCAGCGCGGCCTTGTGGCGAGGGCTCTGGTCGCCGAACAGCGCCATCCGGTAAGCAACCGGGTCCTGTCTGGTGGCGCGTGCGATATCGTCGATCAGCGTTTCCATCACGAAGGCCGTATGGGTAGAGCCAACACTGCGCCACCATAAAACCGGCACATTGACTTTGGGATGATGCACGGTCAGTTGCATCGGCAGCGGATAGGGATCGCGCATTCCTTCCGTGGCGGTCGAGTCGATCCCATTTTTTATCATTCCCGCCTCAAATAAGGTACCCGCGACGATAGACTGGCCGACCAGCGCGTGTTCCCAGGCCAGCACCTTGCCCTGGTCATCAAAGCCGATACGCGCGCGGTGAAGATGCATGGGGCGGTAGTAGCCGCCCTTGATGTCGTCCTCGCGGCTCCATAGCGTGCGTATCGGACCATTGAGCCCCGCGGTACGTGCGGCATTGGCCACTTCACAGGCCATCACGACAAAATCGCTGGTGCCCACCCCGCGTCGGCCAAAACCGCCGCCGGCCGTCTGCACATGCACCTGAACCTGCTCGGGCTGCAGTCCCAACACCCGGGCCGCCGCCGCGCCATCAGTACCCGGAATTTGTGTGCCAACCCATAGCTGGGCATCATCCTGGCCCAACTGGACCGTACAATTGAGCGGTTCCATGGCTGCATGGGCCAGATACGGAAAAATAAATTCCGCTTCCAGTTGATGAGGCGCTGTTGCCAGGGGCGACATATCCGCTTCGAACTGCCGGGGACCAGGCTGCCCTGCCAGTTCGCGATACTGGGCCAACTGCTTTTCGCTATCGACCTTCTCGACACTGGTCGTATCCCACTGCAGCTTGAGCGCATCACGCCCCTGCGTCGCTTGCCAGTAGCCATCGGCAACGACTGCGACTCCTTGACCGCCGCCATCTAATGCCACGCGCAACACGGCTTTAACGCCCCTGACAGCGCGCGCCGCCGAATCGTCAACCGAAGTCAGTTTCCCGCCAAATACGGGCGGACGCGCCACCACCGCTGTCAGTTGTCCTGGCAGGTGCATGTCGATTCCGAAATCCTGCTTTCCGCTGCTTTTGGCTTCGGCATCGATGCGCGTGGTGGCCTTGCCGATAATCCGAAATTGCGCGGGATCCTTGAGCGTCACGGTCTCCGGCACGGGTAGCGCCATGGCCGCTTGCGCCAGTTCACCGTAACCGGCCTTTCGTCCCTCTGGGCCAAGCACCATGCCGGTTTCGGTGCGCAGCGTGGCAACATCCACGTCCCAACGCTCGGCTGCCGCAGCTATGAGCATAGCCCGGGCACGTGCGCCAAGCTCCCGGTACTGCGTGTAACTGTGCTTGATTGCTGTTGAGCCTCCGGTCAAGTGTATGCCGAACAGCGGATCGTGATAGGCGACATCGTTGCTGCCGTTACGGCTGCGCACCAGACTCCAGTCTGCGTCAAGCTCTTCGGCAAGAATCATGGGCAGGCCAGTCTGAACGCCCTGCCCGAACTCCAGGCGATTAATGGTCACTGTGACCTCGCCGCTAGGTGCAATATGCACGAACGCAGACGGCTGCTGCGTTGGCTTGAGCGTCGGGGCTGCAGTCCCGGTATCCTGCTGCGCCATGAGCAAATGAGGAAACGCGCCCAATGCTAGGCCGCCTGCGCCAACCATCTTCAGGAAACGGCGACGGGTAGGCGTTGCGTGGTCGTTGTCTGGTTCCCGCTCCAGAATGTGTTGCAATGCGCGGGGCAATTCGTTTTGGTAAGTTTTATTTGACATATGCAATTCCGATCAGGCAAGGGTTTGGGCGGCATCGGCGATGGCAGCGCGAATGCGGACATAAGTGCCACAGCGGCAGATATTGCCTGCCATGGCTGTGTCAATTTCGTCTGCCGTGGGCGGTGCGCCCTTGGGCCGGCTCTTGAGAAAGGCGGTCGCGCTCATGATCTGGCCGCTCTGGCAGTAGCCGCACTGCGCCACATCATGCTTGACCCAGGCGGCATGGACAGCGGCGCCAACCGGATCGCTGCCATCTGTCACCGCTTCAATGGTCGTGATTTTTTTGTCCTTGGCTGCAGAAACAGGCGTGACACAGGAACGAATAGCCTGGCCATCCAGGTGCACGGTACAGGCGCCGCAAAGCGCTGCACCACAACCGAATTTCGTGCCGTTCATTTGCAACGCATCGCGCAACGCCCAAAGAACCGGCGTGCCGGGGTCGACGTCAACGGTGTGGTCGCTGCCATTAATATTGAGGGTGCTCATGGTGTGATTGCGCTCCATAAATAGACTGCATCGGGGGATTCGCAACGTCTTGCATCGACGAAGGAATAAAAAAGTGACATCGGATTGAACATGTTGCCGGTGGCCACATGCACTACCAGGGCCGGACTGCGTGCGGCCGGTTGTCGAACTGCGCGGCTTATGCCTTGTGCCTCGTATTCGCAGCAAGCAAAGGCGGCATTGGGCAGGCGTGCTGTGATTTAAGCCTATTATAAGTACGGTTCTGTCCGGCCGATTGCACAATTTTCCGTAATCTTTGCCTATTTCGCCGAGCGCACTGTCCATCGCCATCTGCGCGCAGAACCTGGTCGCCACTATCAGCCAATAACCGCATCGCATTACGGTATTTCGGTCAGGCATGCCTTTATGGCTGTTATTGCCTTTTTCACTGGATTTTGGCGGTGTACCTACCCAGCTGCGCGGGCACTTGCAGCGCTTGCCGGCCGTTTGGACACATGTCGTATTTGAAGGATTGGAGGCGTTGCATGAGGATAGTAAAAACCGGGGACGACTACGCCGTCCGCGCTACCTTTCCTTGCACAGAAGGACGAAGTTTGCCGCGCACTTGATCAATCGATGTCATCATTGCGCCGGCGCACTGATCTCGGGCTGTGAAAGCTCGCCTGTCATGACTCGCATGCGCTTGATATCGCGTTGCGGAGGAGCGCCAAAAAGACGACTGTATTCGCGATTAAACTGTGAGGCGCTTTCATAACCGACCAGCCCGCCCACATGGCCGGCATCCAGATTCTGATTGAGCATCAATTGCCGCGCCTGCTGCAATCGCAACTGCTTCTGATACTGCAACGGACTCATGCCGGTAATGGCGCGAAAATGGTGGCGGAACGTAGACGAGCTCATGCCGGCCCTGGCCGCCAGTTCGTCGGCCTGCATCGGCTGCGTATAATTTTGTTTGAGCCAGGCCACGGCCCTGGCGATTTTCTGACTGGGCGAACCGACAGCCGCCAGATGCAGCAACTGTGGGCCGTGTGGGCCGGTCAGCAGGCGAATCGTGATTTCCTGCTGGACCAGTGGCGCCAGCCGCGGCGCCAATGCCGGTTCATTCAGCAGATTGACCAGTCTCATTAACGCGTCAGATAAAGCGCTATCCATCTTTTGCACCGTCACGGGCAGACAGGCGCTGTCCTTGCCGGGTCCCAGCAATTGCATCTCAGTAGCAAGCTGCACAATGGAATGAGCATCCAGCGCCAGCATCAGACCAAGAAACGGCTGCTGCATACTAGCCTGTGTAACGCGCGAGAGCACGGGCAGATCAATGGTGGCCAGCAGACATTGACTGGGACCATAGTCGACCACGCGGTCAACGAGCGTGACCTGCTTGGCCCCCTGGGCGACAACGCCCAACCCGAAACCATAAACGCAGTGCAGCGGCTCGGTGGGTGACTGGCGGCGATGGAACGTCAGGGACGGGATAGCCGTGGCGTGATCCCCCTCGGTATGCGCAAACGCGTCGATTGCCTGTGCCAGGGCACTCATTATGTGACCTCGAAAGTTGATGATATTGCGCAAGTGTACACGACCCATTTGGCCCATGCTGAACCTGGCAAGCGTTTATGACGCCTGCTGGTATCTTGTCTTAACCCTATGTCGATTGTGATTATGCGCATGCCAAAGCAAGCCTGACCAGTCCTGATCACAGCTGCAATCATAGTTTCGGCTACGCCCTTGGCTATAATACCGGATCATGCATGGAGCCACGATTTGACCAAGACCGATAAAAACGTAAAGCTGCTTCAGATCCCTGGCGTTGTCTCACTGCTTTGGGTCATCGCGCTTGGCATCGGAAGCTTTAGCCTTCTTCTGCCCCTGTCCCCGGCCTGGGCGATCAGAGGCGGCGCCAGCGAAGCGGCCGCAGGCAGCGTGACTGCAATTCTCATGGCCTTTACCATCCTTACCCAATTGTCGGTTAACTGGGCGCTCAAGCGCTTCGGCTGGGCCGCAGTACTGGGTGCCGGCCTATTCTGCCTTGGTGCGCCTGCCCTATTGCAAGCGACATCATTGGGTCTGCCAGCCCTTCTAATATCGAGCGCTGTGCGCGGAATCGGTTTTGGCATATTGACCGTGGGCGGAGCAACAGCCATCGCACTGCTTGTGCCGGCGGCGCAGCGTGGTGCGGCGGTTGGCATCTACGGCCTGGCGGTGGCAGGCCCGCAGCTTGTCCTTGTCTCGTCGGCTCCCATACTTGAGCAGCATTTGGGAAGGCTGCTGATCACGTTGCTTGCCACCCTGCCCGTACTTGGCCTGTTCTGGACAAGCGCGCTCGGGCGACTGTTGAATGATCGAACACGATCAGCAGACGCCCCGAACGCAGAAAATACAAAAGCGCCCCAGTCTACGCTCACCCTGATACTTCCGGTCTTGTTATCACTCTTCATCGTGACCAGCAGCGGCGGCGCCATATTGACCTTCGCCAGTCAAATCACGGCCGATGCATCATCTGCGACCATCGCGCTGCTGTGCCTGACCGGCTTTGCAACGCCCACCCGCTGGGCCTTCGGCTCCATGAGTGATCGTTATCCGACCAAGTATCTGATCCTGGGATTGGCAGTGGTCTGCTTCCTGGCCATGGCTGCGCTTAGTGCTTCCTTGCTAAGCTCAAGTATTGCCCAGGGCCTGCTGCTGCTTTATCTTGGAAGTACTCTGCTGGGTGTCTCCTACGGCGGGATGCAAAGCGCCACACTGGTTTGCGCCTATCGGCTGGCAGGTAATGCTCACCTGGCCCGGGTTTCGGTGCTTTGGAATGTGACGTTCGATCTGGGCACCGGGGTCGGCGCAATGCTGACCGGCCTCATCGCAGCAACCACGGGATTTGCGGCCGCTTTCGGCTTTCTTAGCGTCGCAGCAATCGTGAGCGCACTTGTGGTGATAAAAACCCTTAAGCCAACGGCAATGTCAGATCCACATTGATGTTGGCCTGCGATTGATCGATGTCAGTCTGGCGCTGATTGCTGACCTGGAACCGATTGCTGTTGACTTCAGAACGCTTGATATTCGCAAGGGACCGATTGCTGTCGACGCAGGCATGCCCAGTATGCACATTGCCCGCAGCGCGACAGTTCCTAGAAATTATCGAGCACGGCGCCAGTGCTTGCCGGCGACGCATTGAACGCAAATTTGGCTTGAACGCCCCGCGTATAGCGGGGCTTGGGCGCCGTCCACTTTGCCCTGCGCGCGTCGATTTCCGTGTCGGCAACATTCACCTGCAACAACAGCTGGTGCGCGTCAATCGTGATGGAATCGCCTTCCTGAACCAGGGCGATCGTTCCACCGATGGCCGCTTCAGGCGTTACATGCCCCACGACCATTCCCCATGTCCCGCCCGAGAAGCGCCCGTCGGTTATCAATCCGACAGAGTCACCCAGCCCCGCACCAATCAGCGCGCCCGTCGGGGCCAGCATTTCCGGCATGCCCGGGCCGCCCTTGGGACCCAGATAGCGCAACACCATGACATCGCCAGCCTGAATCTTGCCGTCCATGATGGCTTTGAGCGCGGATTGCTCATCGTCAAACACGCGCGCCGGGCCGGTAATGACCGGATTTTTCAAACCCGTTATTTTTGCCACTGCGCCGTCGGGCGACAAATTGCCCTTGAGGATGGCCAAATGGCCTTGCCGGTACAAGGCCTTATCAATTGTCATAATGACCTGTTGATCTGCCGCGGGAGTATCCGGTACGTTTTGAAGCACCTGGGCAATAGTCTGACCTGTAATCGTGATGCAGTCGCCATTGATCAGTCCCGCATTCAACAGGATTTTCATCACTTGCGGCACGCCGCCTGCCTTGTGAAAATCCACAGCAAGATAGTGCCCGCTAGGCTTCAGGTCACAAATGACCGGGACGCGCTGACGTACACGCTCGAAGTCGTCAATACGCCAGTCTACGCCTGCCGCGTGAGCAATCGCCAATATATGCAACACTGCATTGGTAGACCCCCCGGTCGCCATGATGACGCTGACCGCATTCTCAATCGACTGGCGGGTCACGATATCTCGCGGCTTCAGATCGTGCTCGATCGCCTTGAGCAGGACCCGCGCCGACTCGGCGGCAGAGTCCGTTTTCTCATCGTGCACATTGGCCATCGTGGATGAATACGGCAGGCTCATGCCCATGGCTTCAAATGCCGAACTCATGGTATTGGCGGTGTACATGCCGCCGCAAGAGCCGGGGCCGGGAATCGCATGCAACTCGATCTGCTTGAGCTGCTCGTCGCTCATACGGCCCGCTGCGTTCTCGCCAACGGCCTCAAACACACTAACGATGTTCAGGTCTTTATTGTTCAAGCGTCCTGGCAAAATCGTGCCACCGTACACATAGATGGAGGGTACGTTGGCGCGCAGCATGCCCATCATGCCGCCGGGCATGTTCTTGTCACAGCCGCCAATGACAACAACCCCATCCATCCACTGTCCTTGCACGCAGGTTTCAACGCAGTCGGCAATGACTTCGCGTGAAACCAGCGAATATTTCATGCCTTCAGTGCCCATGGCCATGCCGTCTGAAATGGTAGGCGTACCAAACACCTGGGCATTGCCACCTGACGATTCAATGGCTTCGATCGCCGCATCGGCCAGCTTTTGCAGGCCACTGTTACAGGGCGTGATGGTGCTGTAGCCATTGGCCACGCCCACCATGGGTTTGTCGAAATCTTCTTCCTTGTATCCCAAAGCGTAATACATGGAGCGGTTCGGCGCGCGAGCCGGACCCTGGGTAATATTTGCGGAGCGCAGACGTTTGGATGAGGTCATGGCCTTCCTTTTTGGTATGAGGGGGATGAAAAGCCGGCGCGACAGGCCCGGCTTCGTACGATGAACTCAAGTTTACGTCATTGTCGGCCACGCGTCGCGATCGCAGGGCCTGGCTCGCAGAATCGGCCTGCCTGGCCCGGTCAATGTCTTTGACCAAAATCAGAGTGACAAGTGACAAGCGGCAAGCAGCAAGCCATGAAATTATATCGATTTTGAATACTCGCGCCGTAACGCTAAATCTGGCCGTGATTCGTTGACTCCATCATGTCAATCGCCCGGGCCGTTTTAATAATTCAATAAATTTTGAACGGTCTGATCACGATTGCAAGGAATCGAGAACCCGTTGTGAGATACGGCAACGATGCCATATCTCACCATATGCGGTCTGCAACAGGCCTTGCACTACTGACTTAAGAAGTCTGCATTTGCAACGGACCTGCCGCAATCAGATTATGGCTGTGTTGCAGGCGCTTGTGCGGCGGGCATGGAGTCTGAACCCTGCATTGGCTCAGTAGTTGTAGTGGGAGCGGTTGACTCCATGGGCGCAGTCGCTCCTGCAGTTGGTTCGGTTGTGGCACCGGAATCATAGCCATTGCCTGCACAACCGGCCAGTCCGATCACGCCTGCAACAGTGGCAACCATAAACAGTGAGCGAGTCAATTTTTTCGTCATATAACTTTCCTTTGAAGATGCGTTTACAAATCTAGCGTCCCCATTGTTCGCACTTTCAAAGGGCAGGTCATTACAGAGCATCATTAAATACGTGATTTTGTAATCGCAGAAAGCACCGATTTTTCCCGTTTTATTTTGTATATGGATGATTCGCAACGAAAAAAGCCGGCAAGAGACCTGAGTGCCGGTGTCTTACTCTTTAACGATTTAAGAACGAATATACGTAACATTAAGCGTTCAGCGCGTTTTTTGGCGTGCCAAGAACCTTATTGCTCAACGGGTGCCCGTTGTTGCAAAGAAGACCTTTTCGTCGGGATGTGAAACATGAACACCGAAACCGGTTTCCCCCTGGGCGAGGTCCGGGCGCAGCGTTAACTCCGGAATGCAATAGTCCCCGGCGTTCTGCTTGCGAAACGCAATGGGCTCTGCAGTCCAAAGCGTATCCAGCCGCTGTCCGAGTTCATCGCACACATTGGCAAACGCCGCAGCATCGATCTTACCCGTGCGGTAGATCACATGCGGTGGCAGCACATCAAAGCCTGGATAAAACAGAATACCGTGCTGAATGGGAAACAGGATGTCATTGATGGGGCCATTAATGCCACGCGGCTCATAGTGCGACGGCCAGCCACCGGCGGTTACCACCAGCATGGCGCGTTTGCCGGCCAGCACCCCTTGCCCGAAACGGTCGCCCCAATGGGTGTCCGAGTGCTCCCCCACGCCGTAGGCAAAACCGTAGGCATAGACGCGATCGACCCAGCCTTTGAGAATCGCCGGCATTGAATACCACCAAAGCGGAAATTGCAAAATGACCGCATCGGCCCACAGCAGCTTATTTTGCTCCTGTTCAATGTCGATGCTTTGCGTGCCGTTCTCGAACGCCTGCTTGGAATCATAAGAAGGATCAAAGCGCGCGCCCGGTGTCGGTGAGCGATTGTCCTGGGGATCCAGTGCCGGCTTCCACTGCATGGCATACAAATCCGAGACCTGGACCGTATGGCCTGCAAGCGCCAGCCGCTGGACAACAAAATTTTTTATCGACCCATTCAACGAACGGGGCTCGGGGTGTGCATAAACGACAAGCACATTCATGATGCGGTCCTCTTTTGAAAATGAATACGCATACGATACGGTTTTCTTCGATATAATAGAAATGAATTTCTTAAATTTCAGGTATTTCCATGAGCAATTCCTTGCGGCGCCTGGATCTAAATTTACTGGTCACGCTGGACGCTCTGCTGGCCGAGCATAACGTCACCCGGGCAGCCGAGCGCTTGCATCTGGCCCAGCCGACCGTCAGCTTGCAACTTGCCAGATTGCGGGAAACCTTCGGCGATCCGTTATTGTTGCCGGGACCGCGGGGTATGCGGCCCACCGCCCGTGCCGATCAATTGCGGGAGCCGCTACGACAGGCGCTCGAAGCATTAACGCAGGCCGTGACGCCATCGGGTCCATTCGACCCGACCCGAAGCAAGCAAACCTGGCGCGTGGCGGCTTCGGACTACGGCGAAACCAGCATTTTGCTACCAGCGTTGAAAGGGTTACGTACTAAGGCGCCCAATACGCGCATGGCGATCGTGGCGCTTAATCCCCAGGCGCTGGCCAGTCAGGCAGAACAGGCGCAAATCGATCTTGCGTTTCACATCAGCTCGGAAGCGCCGCTGCAGCTGCGACGCCGTTCCTTATTTACTGAAACCTATGTCCTCGCAGCGCGTGTGGGCCATCCCGCATTACAAAGTACACTAACCGTAGCGCAGTTCTGCAAGCTGGACCATGTCATTGTTTCACCTGACAATGGCGGCTTTCATGGCGTGACCGATACAGCGCTGGCTGCGTGCGGCCTGGCCCGGCGCGTTGCCCTGTCGGTACCGCATTTTCTGTTTCTTGAGGCAGTGCTGGCCAACACCGATCTGGTGGCGATGGTTCCATCCCGGCTGGTCAGGCACAATACGGCGCTGCAGGTTGTTGAGTCTCCGCTGGAGGTACCAGGCTTCGAAATGCTCATGCTCTGGCATGAGCGTGTCCATCGCGACCCGTCTCATCAATGGTTGCGCGAACATATTGTGCGTTTTTTGTAAACCGCCCAGATTCCTGCAAAGGTAGGCCCGGGCCTGACACAAACCGCAGCAATGTCCTTTGCTGTCATTCTGAAAAGATATAATTTGCAGACCCACTCTTTGCCGAGAATTTATGTTCAATATCTATCTTATTCTTGCCGTCTCAATCTGTGCCGAGACCCTTGCCACCACGATGATGAAAGCATCTCACGGATTCACCCGATTAGGTCCGAGCATGGTTGTGGTTATCGGCTACGCCATTTCCTTTTATG
Source organism: Advenella sp. S44 (assembly GCF_002810445.1). Lineage (GTDB taxonomy): Bacteria > Pseudomonadota > Gammaproteobacteria > Burkholderiales > Burkholderiaceae_B > Advenella. The sequence goes on from NZ_NEXS01000010.1 coordinate 127,290, forward strand.
GTCTGTCACAGGTCGTAAAAACGATGAATATCGGCATAGCCTATGCAATCTGGGGCGGCATGGGCATCTTTCTTGTATCGATCATGTCATTCCTCTTTTACAAACAGCGGCTCGATTTGCCGGCAATTGTGGGTATGCTGTTCATTGCACTTGGCATTATTATCATTCAGCTTTTTTCAAAATCGGTCACGCATTGAGGTGTTGTTGACGGGGAGCAGAGTCCAACGCAGGAATGGGCAGCGGCCCGAGCCCTCGGCCTTTCTGCGTGGCCCGGATGCGCATCGCGTACCCGGGCCAGCTGCACACCGCAAATAGCAGCCAACCAAACCCTGACTACTGGCTGGTGGCCGTGACGCGCCAGACGGTATTGCCTACGTCGTCGGCAAATAGAAGTGCGCCATCATCTGCCTGAGTCAAACCCACGGGTGCACCGTAGAGTTCTTCCTCGTCTTCGGATACAAAACCGGAGACAACAGACTCCGCTTTTCCTGCCGGCTTGCCTTCACTGAACGGAATATAGCTGATCCGATAGCCACTTAGCGGACTTCGGTTCCAGCTGCCATGTTCACTGACAAAGGCGCCGCCACGGTATTTGTCCGGAAGGTTCTGGCCAGTATAAAAGTGCACGCCGAGGGGCGCCACATGCGAGCCAAGCGAGTAGTCGGGAACGATCGCTTTGCTGACAAGGTCTGGGCGCTGAGGCTTGACACGGGTATCGATATGCTGACCGAAGTAGCTATAAGGCCAGCCGTAAAAGCCCCCATCCTTTACCGAAGTGATGTAATCAGGAACCAGGTCTGGTCCGATCTCATCGCGTTCGTTGACAATTGCCCAGAGCGCTCCCGACTCGGGTTCCCAGTCCAGCCCGGTGGGATTGCGCAGACCAGAGGCGAAGATCCGGCTTGCGCCACTATCGACATCAACCTCCAGGACGGCGGCACGACGATACTCTACGGCCAGGCCGTTCTCGGTAATATTGCTGTTAGACCCCACGCCAACATACAGTTTTGTGCCATCGGCGCTGGCAAGCAGCGCCTTTGTCCAGTGATGATTAACCGTGTCGGGTAAATCGGTGAACTCGGCGCCGGGATCCGACATACGCGTCTCGCCTGGCACATACCGGTACTTCATGATATTGCCGGTATTGGCAACGTACAAATTCTCACCAATCAGTTGTACACCGAATGGTGAATCCAGATTTTCCAGGAAAGTGTGCTTCTCCCATTCGCCAGACGTGCCATTGTGTCGCAATAGCGTAATCCGGTTTCCGCCTTTACCGCTCTTGCCCGAGCGCCCCATGATCTGGCTGGCAAAGAGTTTTTTCGGGGCGGTCACAGGTGCTGTACCCGGTGAGTTTGACTCTACGACCAGTACATCACCATTGGGCAACGTATACAGTTGCCTCGGATGTAGCAGGTCACTGGCGATCTTTTCGATCTGCAAGCCGCTGGCCACAACAGGGTTCTTGTCTGCCGGCCAGCCAACGCCTTCGGGCACTTGCATGGGCGGCGAAAAAAAGCTTTGTGGTTCGGGCAGTGAAGGATTGGCGCCAAGCTGATCGTCCGGGCCCATCTTCGCCTTGTCATCGCAGGCGGTCAGCAATACACTGAGCGCCACGGCTAACGGTATACCCCATTTGACCTTAGACATGATTAACCCTCCGTGGCGCATAAAACGTCGAAGCGATGATGAGCGACAGCGCAATGCACACGACCGTAATAACAGACAGAATCAAACCCCAAGGCATGACTGCATACGCGTCACGGCTATGGACAAACGCGTTGAGAATGGCCGCCACGATTCCAATGAGATTGAGACCGAAATCGAGCTTTTCTGCGCCCAGCACCAGTCTGCCTCGCGGGATCCACACATGAACCAGGTTGATGATGCGTGGAATGATGGCAAAGAACAGACCGAGGGTAATGAGCCATGCTGCGCTTTTACTCCACATCATTTCGGCTGTCTGGAAATACACGGCATCAAAGATTAATGCCGCAACGAAGAATCCGAAAGGAACCGGATTGAGCAACTGATAAATGGAATTAGCCAATGCTGACTGTGGCCGCTGTATTGGAGCAGTCATAAACACCTCCTCTTTACAAGTTCTTCACAAGTAATAGCCGCTTTTGATCGCTTGGCAAACGGACCCGGGAGAGCAAAAGACGCGATCACAGTTGTTATTCGAACATACTTGACGGTGATTATCAACGAAATATGTTTTAAATTTAGTTGCCTGCATGCCAGGCTGGCCGACCACGGCGCTGCGGGCAATAGGGATCTCTTGGATTGTCGGGGCGTCGCTGCCCCGGTACCGGAGCGAGGTGACCGGTTTAACGTCTCCAAAACGATGGTTCCAGCCCAGCATTCCTGACACTTTTACGGCAGTATCCGAGTCGTTTCCAAATGTGCTTGATATTCTTGCACCCCGCGTACCGGAAATGACATTAGTCGATTTACACTTGCCAGACACTACGCTGTCGTCGCCCTCTTCCACGAATGAACGAGTTCGGCTTATCGCTACTGACTGCGGTTATTGGGCTGTGGCCCAACTGCCCGTCCCCATGCGTCGCATGAAAATGAATCAATGCCCTACTGCGGGGGGATCATATCAGGGGCTTCTGCAGCAGGCAGATGGGCCGCAGTCAAATAATCCGGGTACTGTTCACGTCGCAAGGGTGGCAAATTAGAGATCCGCGGAATAGTCACTTCAGCAGCTTTATGCAGGTGAATGCGCAACGCTTTCGCAGCACGTTCTGGATCTTGCTCCTTCAAAGCAGTCAGAACCGACAGGTGTTGCAGCATAGACTGTCTGATTTGTTCAGAATCATCATATCGCTCGATCGTGTAGTGCGTGGCAATGAGAGGCATCTGGCTTTCCTGGATCACCTTAACCATTTGACGGTTTGGGCACAGATGTATAAGGTCCATATGCAGGTCATGCTCGATCTGGTCAAAAATTGATGCAGTCAACTGTTCTGGTGCCCGGATACTAGCTGCCAGTCGACGCCAACACGCTTCGATATGCCGCATATTCATAAACGGATAGGCAAGCAGCAAGGCCTCGGGTTCTAGCAAGATGCGTAATGCGTAATGTTCTTTGGCCTTTGCTGGTGTCAACGCTTCCACATACCAGCGAGCATTGCGATCGCGAGACACGACTCCGCTCTTCTCAAGGCGCGTCAGCACATCATGTGCCACCGTACGACTAATACCATAATGAATTGCCATAGCCGACTGACTGACCCAGAAACGGCCAAAGGCCATGCATGAAGAAATTGACTTTTCGGCGCTTGGATAAATGCGATCTGCCGCCGTCAATGACTCAAGGTGCTCCTGGTCAGTCTCGCCAAGGGTTAATCCGGCATCGTGCAAATCCATGCGCAACGGCCTGGGCGACATGTCTCCGTAGCTGACCAGCCATCCGCGACCGGCATGCGCCAGGACGAAGCCGTCCTCGGCCAGACGCTGCAAGGCAACGCGCACTGGCGTACGGCTCACTGTGAGCGCCTTGGCCAAATTGACTTCTCCCAACACCAGTCCTTCTGGCAAACGTTGATCTTCAATGTGTCGATGCAACAAGCGATAGATGGTGTCAGCCAGAAGTGGCGGGGTTGGAGCGTTAATACGTTTCATTAAAGGCTTCGCTATCAGGCGACGATGTGGTTCTTAAGACATATTGGTATGTTGCATGCTGAATCTTATATAACTTTCGTCGATTTGCGAATAAATAGGGAAATTACCTAGTGTTTTCTATCCACTCATTAATGTATGTTGCATGTAAAGTACATTAATGACGTATATTAGCAGCACTTTTTAACGGCCCCCGAGGCACGGAATCGCTAAATGGCAAAAATTGTTTCAGTTGAAGTGTTAATTGTGAATCTTCAACCCAAGGTTGTTCGCACTGACGCAGTCCAGAGCTTTGAATGCCAGGAAACACCAATGGTCCGCATTCAGGACGAAGACGGTGTTGTTGGGACAGGGTATAGCTATACCATTGGCACTGGAGGTTCATCGGTGTTCAAATTATTGGACGACCATTTGGCGCCAATGCTAATCGGACGCGATGCTGCCAACGTTGAAAAATTATGGCGTGAACTTTTTTACCGCGTGCACGCGACCACCGTTGGTGCACTGACGTCTATTGCCTTGGCAGCGATTGACACGGCCTTGTGGGATTTGCGCGCACGTAAGGCGCACTTGCCTTTGCACCAGATAGCCGGAGGCGCCAAGGCCAGCATTCCGCTTTACTACACTGAAGGTGGATGGCTGCATCTTGAACAGGCCGAACTGGTAGAAGAGGCAGTTCGTGCCAAAGCTGCAGGTTTTGGTGGCGCCAAACTCAAAATCGGTCGCAAGCACGTGGCCGAGGATGTACGACGAATTACCGCTGTGCGGGAGGCTGTCGGCGATGAATGGGACATTATGACGGACGCCAACCAGGGCTTCAGTCTGGACGAAGCCATTCGTCGCGCACGTAGTTTCGAAGCCTTGGATATCGCGTGGTTCGAGGAACCCATTCACGCCGATGATGTCGGTGCCCATCGTCGGCTTTGCGCGTCAACCAGCATACCGATAGCAGTGGGCGAGTCCATGTATAGTCTTTCACAATTCAAAGACTATTTGCAACAGGGAGCTTGTTCTATTGTGCAGGTTGACGTCGCACGCATCGGCGGAATCACCCCCTGGCTCAAGGTGGCACATCTGGCGGAGGCATTCAATGTGCCCGTGTGCCCTCATTTCCTGATGGAGATTCACGTCGCGTTATGTTGCGCCGTGCCAAATAGCCGATGGCTCGAGTTCATCCCACAACTCGATTTAGTGACCAATAAAGGTATGCGCGTAGAAAACGGGGTCGCTATTCCATCATCCGAACCGGGCCTGGGAATCGATTGGGATTGGGACCGACTGCAATCACAGTTTGTACATAGCAAGCTGCATCGCTGATTCTGAAAACCGGATAACGACGGAGACCCCATGGCTACAACGATGAACCCTAGCGAACAAGCCCTACCCCAAAGCCACCAGGCAATATATCGGAAGGTGGTCTGGCGCCTTATTCCACTGCTGATTATCTGCTTTATCGTCGCCTATTATGATCGCGTCAATATCAGCTTTGCGAAACTGCAAATGCAAGAGGACTTGGGCTTTAGCGACACGGTCTACGGGCTTGGAGCCAGCCTGTTCTTTGTCGGTTATATTATTTTCGAGATCCCGAGCAATATCATCCTGCATCGCATCGGTGCGAAGATATGGATAGCACGAATCATGGTGTCATGGGGTATCGCCTCGGCATTGCTCATGTTCGTCCAAACGCCGCTACATTTTTATATAGGTCGTTTTATCATTGGTGCCATGGAAGCTGGCTTCCTGCCAGGCGTGGTGCTGTATTTTACTTATTGGTTTCCTGAAACCCGGCGCGCTCGCGCCAATTCATTGTTCATGATAGCCATTTCCTTAGCCGGCGTGACAGGCGGCCCATTGGCAGGCTGGATCATGAAACACTTCGCACAGATCAACGGATGGGAAGGCTGGCAATGGCTCTTTCTGCTGGAGGGACTGATGGCTGTCGTGATGGGCGTCGCCGTCTACCTCTGCCTTTCCGACAAACCCGCGACAGCAAAGTGGCTTAGCGATGCAGAAAAAAAAGCGATTGCAACAGATCTGGCTGCGGAGGAACGTAGCGATCATCGCAAGAAATCGTTACTCAAGTCCTTCTCTGATCCTAGATTGCTCTACCTTGCACTCGTGTACTTCCTGGTTTTAGTCGGGTTTGGCGGCGTGACATTTTGGATGCCACAGTTAATAAAAAATACGGGCATCGTTGACGCCCAGACCATTGGATTTCTCACGTCGATCCCCTGGCTCGCAGGCGGTATTGGAATGGTTTTCATTGGATTTAATTCGGATCGTACAGGCGAGCGCAAATGGCACCTTGTATTCTGCGCTATCGCCAGCGGACTGGGTTATATAGTGAGCGCGGCTTATGCACAGAACCCTACGATAGCCATCATGGCATTGTCGGTAGCAACGCTGGGCATTCTAGGCATCTTTCCGGTGATATGGACGGTGCCTTCGACATTTCTCAGTGGGGTTGCAGTCGCTAGCGGCATTGCCTTTGTCAATTCGGTCGGAAATCTTGGCAGTATATTCAGTCCGACGTTTATCGGCTGGGTGAATGACCTGACCCACAGCACCTATCTCAGTGTGAACGTCATTGGCGGGCTCATGATTTTGTCAGGACTGTTCATCCTAGTCTTCTGGGATCGCCTGTTACCTACCGCACAGAAAGGATCCGCATAATGTCGATAAAAACGTATCGCTACGAGGCACTTCTTGGCTTTGCCCGCGAATTGCTCCAGAATGCCGGAATGCCCGATGATAAAGCCAGTGATGTAGCCAAAATCCTGGTCGAAGGTGAACTACTCGGGCGAACTACACACGGTTACTCTCTGCTCGCACCTTATCTTCGTGAGATTCAGTCAGGAAATATGCAAGTTCGGGGAAATCCGCGAGTTATCAACGATATGGGCGCCTGCCTTACCTGGGATGGGCGTCGCCTGCCGGGTCCATGGCTGATGACGCAAGCAATCAATGAAGCGTCTGCGCGAGCACAGCGCTTTGGGATCGGCACCGTTTCGATACAGCGCAGTCACCACGCTGCTTGCCTGGGCGCATATTTGCACCAGGCTACTGACCAAGGGCTATTGCTATATATCGCATTGACCGACCCCGGCTTCTCCAGCGTCGCGCCCTTTGGCGGTACAACTCCTGTGCTGACATCGAATCCAATCGCTTTTGGAGCCCCCACCGAAGATCGACCCATTCATATTGATTTGTCTACTTCAATGACAACAAATGGAATGGTTGCGCAGATGCAATCTCAACACCGGCAATTCAAGCAACCATGGCTACTGGACAACCAAGGGCAACCATCGACAGATCCCGCGGTTATTAGCACCGTTCCCCCGGGGACAATCCTCCCATTGGGCGGTCTGGATGCCGGTCATAAAGGATACGGCATCAGCCTGATGGTCGAAGTACTATCAGGTTGTCTATCCGGCCACGGACGCGCAGAGCCGAAGGATGGCTGGGGGGCCAGTGTTTTCGTACTTGCTTTGAATCCGGAATCCTTCGGCGGATCCGATGCCTATTTAAAGCAGGCGACCTGGCTCGCCAACGCATGTCGCACATCAACACCAAGGCCCGGCGTTGAAAAGGTCAGCGTGCCCGGCGACGATAGCACATCACGCAAGCAACGGCTTATTCGTGACGGCATACCCCTACCCTGCGATGTGATGGAAGCGCTCGCCCCGTGGTCCGAGCAACTCTCGGTGCCCGCCCCCATGCCGAGCACTGGTCAGAAGTAACCCCACAGACGGGCGCGTGGCATGTCTGCCCCAACATACTATCCAGTTTGCCAGGAATATCGGGGGCCTCTTTATTTACAATACCCTCGCAAGAGATGGACCATCGCCACGTCTGAAATTTAAAATGGGATGACATGACGATAGACGCGGACGATCCGCGTTGTTTCGATACATATTCTGCCGTAATTTTCATAGGACTTATATCGCGTTTTTTTGTCCGTGCGGCAGTATTAGGGAAAGTTGAGTATGCGCTATCGCCTTGTGTGAAACCCGTGGTAATGTACCCGTCAGCTTTGCATTAAAGCCTGCTTTCTCCCTGACCATTAATCCAGGCCGGATGCTAAAGTTTCAGTATCCTGTAATATCGGCTTGATGAGTTGTCTCGCTCTCGGAAAGTGTTTCTGCAATACGTGATTTGCAGGAGCTGCCGAGTATATTGGCGTCATTACCGGGGGTTACCAAATGGAAGCCTTCATCGAGGCGCTGGCGAGCTAAGGCCGCCGAGGCGCAGAAAATTCCACATAGCAAATTACGACGACGCGCTGCTCGCAGAATTTGCGCAATAGCATCGCCGACAACACCTTCTGTTTCTGAACCAGGTTTGCATCCCATGCTCAGAGCGAGATCGTTTGGCCCTATGTATATCCCGTCCAGTCCGGGCGTATCCAGAATGGCTTCGAGCTCGGATATCGCTTGCTTCGACTCTATCATTGCCAATGCAAGAGTATGATCATTTGCATGTTCAAAGTAGTCGGGACCTCCATATAACAGCCCACGAGCAGGCCCGAAGGAACGTTTGCCAACAGGCGGGTAGCGGCAGGCATCAACAAAGGCACGGGCAAGTTCTGGCGTATCTATGGATGGGCAAATGATGCCGTACGCACCCGCATCCAGCAGTCGCATGATTTGCGGCGCATCCATAGAAGTACAACGTACCATTGGCGTCGCACTCGTGATACTGATCGCCTGGAGCATGGCCATTGCAGTTTCAAAATCCATCATCCCATGCTGCAGATCTACAGTTACCGCATCAAAACCTTGTGAGGCTACAACTTCGGCAGCATAGCTGCTTGGGATGGACAACCATCCATTTGTAATGGGTTGCCCTGATAAAAAACGGTTTTTAACGGAATTGGGACGCATGTTTGCCTAGTTATGGAAATGTCTTAATCAAAGCCAACCACTTGTGTGGCAGGCGGTTTCAAATTCTTTGTTAATTTTATGGGGGCACAGCTCATATGTCTAATATATAATTAATTGTTATTTAATATGTTCTACGAATAAAGAGGTCGCTCAATGAATTTAGAACTACGACATTTACGCTATTTCGTGGTGTTGGCGGAGGAGCTAAATTTTGCCCGAGCAGCGCGACGCCTGCACATGACCCAGCCTCCTCTCAGTCAACAGATTATGCAGCTTGAGGACCAAATGGGTACGCCTCTTTTTATTCGCGGCCGACGCCCATTACGATTGACCGATGCGGGCAGTGAATTGCTCGTTCAATCTAAGCGTTTGTTAGAACATGCGGATAATGTTGTTCTAAGCACTAAACAGGCAGGTCGAGGTGAGCGGGGAAATCTTACGATTGCATTCATTACCGGCTCATTACCATATCTGTTCCCTGCCATCATCAATCGTTATACGTCAAAGTTTCCCAACGTTAATTTGAATCTCAAAGAGCTTGTCTCACCGTTCCAACGAGATGCATTACACACAGGTTCTATTGATGTTGGTATCATGCGCCCACTGCAAGACGAACCAAATTTCGAAACTCGAATTTTGCTCAAAGAGCGCATGTTAGTGGCCCTGCCCGCCAATCATCGTTATGCGCAACGCCAAGCGATCGAGCTTGAAGAATTAGCGCAAGAGCCATTTGTGTCTTTTGACAGAAAAGAAGCGAATTATTTCGATGTAATTACTACCCGCATATTCGGTCAAATTGGGTCCTCACCAAAAATAGTCCAGACTGCAAGTCAAATGTACACGGTATTGGCCACGGTGGCCGCAGGCATGGGGCTGACTTTTGTACCGGAGTCCGCAAAAGCTTTGTCATTTCCGGGTGTCATCTTTAGGGAAATTGCTTTCGCAACGCCAATATATGCTGAACTTGCTCTTGGTTGGCGTCGCGAAAGAGTTCAGCCTGTTCTGACAAACTTTATAAATACCGCCTTAGAAGTGTCAGAAGAAATGCTGCCCATCACAAAATAGCGAACTCGAAAACGACGAATATCACCATACGTAGCAATCGGAGCATCTCATATTTGCAAGACTAATCAAGATTACGAACTGCAAGCAAGTCGGCTACGGATTTGATCCATCAGTCTGCCTGGCGTGAACCATATGAAATATCGGCTTAATGAATGTCCTCAGCTTGTGCCATGGCATTTTTGAGATGTTCTATAGAAAATCCCGGCCGCTGCGCTGCCTCTATCAATGGACGTTCCTTGGCCGTAACCACCTCTATGCCATGTGCTAATGTGGCCAATCCGTCCGGTGGAATAATGACGGCGCCATGGCGGTCCGCGTGAATCAGATCTCCATCCTCGATAACCAGTCCGTGTATCTGCACAGGTTCCCCTATCGTCATAATCTGTGCGAAACCATGACTCGGAGATATAGTGGAAGCTAAAATCTGGAACCCTTCGGCCAGCATGCCGAGGTCGCGCATGGCCCCATTTGTCAAAACCCCGGTCGCTCCAAGACCTTTTAAAACATTGCTATGTACTTCCCCCCAAAAAGCACCTAATCCCGGTTCGTCATCAATATCCTGAATAACGCAAAATGTAGGAATGCCTTTACCTTCGACGTGTTCGTACCATGCGAGCCGCCTTGCCTGTATTGTGTCAGGATCTTCAGTGTATGGGCGAGCTGTGCGTAACGTAGCTGTACGAGCAAAACCCATGACTGATCTCATATTGGGATGAGCGGCGTGAAATGCCCCGCGCGTAAATCCCTGATTTGTGCGCACCCCAGTCGCCACCTCTAGAGCATTACAAATGGTTGGTGTATCCACCGCAGTCAGCGTTTCAATTAATTCAGGAGTAAGCAATTTCGGATCGATTTTCTTAGACATTCAGATGTATTTCCTGTAATTTCAATTTAATTTGATAGGCTTTTCGTAACGCATAGCACGCTGCTTAGTGACACTTGGAAAAATTGACGGCAGCCGTATTGGATGCGTTCAGAGTCAAGCGGAATTTCCATTGAATTTTGTTAGCCAGCTTAGTCCTTCTAGCGTTCCTTGAGCTGGACGATATTCACACCCGACCCACCCTTGATAATCCAATTGATCCAACAATTCGAAGAGGTATGGATAATTTACCTCTCCTTTATCCGGCTCATGTCGATCAGGTACCCCAGCAATTTGCACATGACCTATATGCGTTTGAAATTTCTTGAATGTCATAGAGATGTCACCTTCCATAATCTGGCTATGGTAGAAATCCATTTGAATTTTCAGATTTGTTGCATCTACCCTTTCTCGTATGCAATGCGCTTGATCCTGACTGGTAAGAAAGTAGGAAGGCATATCCCGCGTATTTATAGGCTCGATGAGCACCTCGATATCATGTTTTGCACAGCATCGAGTTGCATATTTCAGGTTCTCTATAAACGTATCTAGACACGTTGTTTTATCAGCATCAGAAGGAACAAGTCCAGCCATCGCGTGAATGCGTGGTGTGCCCAGTGCAAGAGCATACTTGATAGCGATATGTACACCTTTGCGAAATTCTTCCTCCCTTCCTGGTAAAGCTGCTATTCCACGATCCCCAGCAGCCCAATCGCCGGGAGGGATATTGAACAAGACGCTCTTCATTTTATGTTCTTGCAATAACCTGGCAATCTCCTCAGGTTGATACTCATAGGGAAATAAAAACTCGATCCCCTTGAAACCTGCACGGGCGGCTTGGCCAATACGCGCTAGAAATGGTACTTCCGTAAATAGCAAACTGATATTCGCAGCAAATTTCGGCATCATTATCCTGGTAAAATTTACAACTTAAATTCGGCTTTAAGCTCAGCGATTTGTTCCTCTGTGAGCACGCGCGGGTTATGTCCACGCAAGAGGAGAAAAATTTTTGCCGTTTCTTCTAGCTCCTCGATGGCATATGCAGCTGATTTCAACGATTTACCCGACACAACGGGACCATGATTAGCCAATAGGACTGCACTATGTTTTTTGGCCAGTCCTCTAATAGCAGAGGCCAAGTCTGGATCACCAGGGCGATGGTATGGGATTAAGGGAAGGCGCCCAATTTTCATCACGAAATACGGAGTAAGGGGCGGGATACAGCTGTTAGGATCAAGATCAGACATGCATGAGACCGCAGCAGAATGTGTCGCGTGTAAATGCACAATAGCACCCGCACTGCGGCTCTCATCGTACATGGCACGATGTAAAAAAGCTTCTTTTGAAGGGCGGTCACCAGACAATAACGTCCCGTTCCAATCCAACTTGGATAAACGCGCTGGATCCAACTCACCCAAAGAGCTATTGGTAGGGGTCAATAGCCAACCGTTGTCCGTCCGAACGCTAATGTTTCCGCTGCTTCCTGCTGTTAGACCGCGTTGATACAGTGACGCACCGAGCTGACATATTTCTTCGCGAAGCCGATTTTCATTCATTCAGAAGACTCCATGCCTTATAAAAAAAATCCACACTGCCAAAATTTCCAGATTTCAAAGCCAGCGAAATCGGGTTATCTCCCAAACTAACCGTCCACGGCACGCCGGGATCAATCTGAGGCCCAATGCGCAAGCCTTTGATTGCCAGAGCGGAAACCACAGCCCCAGATGTTTCCCCCCCAGCAACAACTAATTGAGTCACTCCCAGTTTTACTAACCCTTGGGCGATTCTGGCTAAGGCTTGCTCAACCAATGCTCCAGCCCGTTCTCTTCCTAATTGATCTTGAAAGCGTTTGACGCGGTTTGACGGTGCAGTAGCATAAATCACCACTGGGCCATCAAGCAAACGGGGAGCAGCCCATGCCAGCGCATCCTCAACGACAGCGCTTCCATCTGCCAAAAGCACCGGATCGATAAAATATCCAGGTGTACCCCGCGCCAATGCATCGTTCAACTGAGCCTGAGTTGCTTGTGAGCAACTGCCGCAAATGATTGCACGTTTTCCGGTCGTCAACGGCAGGTCCTGCTTGGCACTTTGATGCGGAAGTACTCCAACTCCCCGAAGATTTTTCGTTATTCCCGTCGCAAGACCAGATCCCGCGGTAATCAATGGAAGATCGACACAAGCCTCACTAATTTCTAAAAGATCTTTATTTGAGATAGCGTCAACAACGGCAATATTAATACCATCAGCTTGCAGTCGCTGCATACGATCACGTATCGCTTGTCCGCCCGCATTGACTATATTCCAATCAATAAGGCCTACTGTATGCTTAGACTGACGTTGTAATACTTGAACCAGGTTCGAATCCGACATCGGTGTAAGTGGATGATAGCGCATCCCACTTTCGGAAAGTAAAACATCCTCAACGAACAAATGCCCTTTGTAGATGGTACGTTTATTCTCAGGAAAAGCCGGACAAGCAATAGTAAATTTTGTACCCAGTTCCTCCATCAGCATGTCGGTAACGGGCCCGATATTTCCCTTATCAGTAGAATCGAATGTAGAACAATATTTAAAGTAAAACTGAGAGCATCCAGCTTCACGCAGATAGTTCAACGCGGCCACAGAATCAGCCACTGCTGTTTCAACTGGACTTGTACGAGACTTCAAAGCAATAACGATAGCATCAACGTCATCAGGCAAGGGAGTCGTAGGAACGCCAATCATCTGAACAGTACGCATCCCTGCTTCTACCAGCATCCCGGCCAAATCTGTTGCGCCGGTAAAATCGTCTGCTATACAACCGAGCATCACTGTCATAACGCCAGGCCTTTTGTAGACGAGCTAAACGCCTCTTGATGCTTGCGCCCAAAATATTTATCTGTTCTCATTTCAACTTTTTCAACCCTCAAAATGCCAATCAATTTCAAAGCAGTACTGTTAATCGCCAGCCTATTCAGCTTTAATTCCCGCAGATTTAAGCACTTTTCCCCAGCGATCGATCTCCTGCGACTGAAATTGCGCAAATTGTGAAGGTCCCATATCACTGGGCTCTATACCGAGAGTGTCCATGCGAGCGCGAATATCCGGCATATTTAATACTGACTCAATCGCATCCGAGAGCCTGTTAACAACCACGTCTGGCGTACCAGCAGGAACAAATACGCCTTGCCAAGATCGTACATCAAAACCCTTAACACCCTGATCTGCAATGGGCTCTACGCCTATGCCCTTTACTGCTTTTGGCCCAGTCGTGCCCAGTGCCCGCACGCGTTTACTATCGACAAGTGCTTTCGCTACAGTCGATGTTTCGAAGATCATATCGATCTGGCCGCCAACCAAATCCGTCATTGCTTGTGTACCACCTTTGTACGGGATCTGACGCATTTGAGTCTTGGTAAGACTTTTAAAGAGTTCTCCGGCTAAATGTTGAGTTGAACCAGGCCCTGCTGTACCAAAAGTCAACTCGTCAGGCCGCGAACGCAAGGCAGATAATAAATCGGACAGTGTTTGATAAGGACTATTAGGATTTACTATCAGTACGTTGGTAACCATTCCCACCAATCGCACAGGTTCAAAATCATTTACTACGTCATATCCAATCGACTTATTAAAATATGGTATGACAGCATGTGTGGTAATTGTTCCTCCTACCACCGTATAACCATCGGAGGCTGAGTTGGCTACCATCTGTGTCCCGACAATGCCTGAAACGCCGGGTCGATTCTCTACAACTACAGGTTGGCCTAACTTTTCACTTAAGGGTTGAGCGATTAAGCGCGCAACGGAGTCAGCCAACCCACCTGCTGAGAACGGCACAATATATCGGATGGGTTTCGTTGGCCATGCTTCTGCAGCCATCGCTACCTTTCCCGAAGGACCTAAAACGATTACCAGCATCGCTAAAATACTGCATGCGGGTTTCATATATTTGGCTGACGCACTCTTAGCAAATATCATTGCTCTATCTCCGGTTTTTTGCTCTTGGCTCAACGAACGTTGCCCATTAAACATATCGAACCAAGTATAGGGCTCGCCAATTTATCCGTCTAATATATTATTAATTAGTATTTGATATTAAATACGAATGAAACCATCGACACTGGAGATAAACGCACAAGTAAAGAATGTATTGGCACCACGCGCATCACCCTACGACTCACTTTCTTAACCTGCTTCTTTATTGTGCCATTGAAAAATTAACCGTGATATTTCGTGGCAAGCACCTCTATAAACATATTTATGAATCTCCATACACTAGGGAAAGTACCTATCGAAAATTAACTGCTACTCATAGACTTTCTGTCCTATTTATCTGTATTATGCATTCGAATGCATTAAAAATGGAAATGCACGAAGGAGACAGAATGAAAAGACGACAGTTTCTTGGAACAGCAGGAATTCTTGCGGCAGGTGGATTTGAAGGTATAGCGCGAGCGGCAATGCAACTGCCTTATGGATTGGCACCTGGAAAACCAAACGCCGGTGCACATCTGAAAATATTATTGCCTCCATCTTCACAATTTCGGGCGCAGCAAAAACGGTTGGATCAATTTGAAACTTTGACGGGTATCAAGATCACATACAGTTATGTCCCGTATGGACAGCTACTAGACAAAATCACGGCGGAGACCACAGGCGGCAGTAATGAATACGATCTGCTATGTTTTCAAGACAGCTGGATCGCATCTCTTGCTCACCACCTGACTCCGCTGGATTCGTCGATAGCATCCGATAAACTGAATCTGGATCGCTATCCTACCGTTTTCAAAAATGCTTGTGTCATGGAGGACAAAATATACGGTTTGCCAATCAGAGCACATCCGCAGATGTTGTTCTATCGCAAGGATTTGCTCAAGCAGACTGGCAGAGAAGTCCCAGAAACGTGGGACGATATGGTGCAAACAGCCGGTGCAATACAACAACATTCGGGGATTTCCGGGGTAGCACTTGACTATGTTAAGGGTAGTGGCTTTCAGAATCTGTGGCTTTGGTTTAATTGTCTTTGGGGGCATGGATCAGACATATTTGATTCCGCCGGGCAACCGCGCTTCAATGATGCGGCCGGCGTAGCCGGAACTCAGGCATATGTCGATGTACTACTTAAAGACAAAGTTGCTAATCCGGGGTCCAGCCAATTCAACGAATATGATATGGTTAACTCCATGACTCAAAAAAAATCAGCCATGATCATGGTCTGGTGGTGGACATATTCAGTGCTTACGGGAGACCGATCTCAACTTAACGCTGACCAAGTTGGGTTTGCTCCAATGGTACGGTTCAATGATGGAAAATCTCCGACCCTTACAACGTTGATGCCCTTTGGTATTAATCAACATTCGCGTAACAAAGCTGCCGCATGGGAGTTCCTAAAATGGGTATCCAACCCAGACTTGGAAGTAGATATTGTCAGCGATAAGTCAGATCCTGAAACGGCGGACATTGTTGCCACTCAAACCGCAACCTATTTAAATGAAAAGGTAAATGCTGCCAATCATGGTTTACACAAGGTAGCGCTGGAAAGCCTGAGAGGCGCCCGTACACTTCCGAAAACAACAACGTGGCCAGAGGTTGCCAGTATATTGGAAACTTCAATTTCCGAAATTGTATCCGTCGGCAAGCCGGTTAAATCCACGTTGGATGACGCAGCTACGCAAGTGGAACGGGTTGTACGTAGAGCGAACCGCCGTCGTGGGCGAACTTGAGTTAATGCAATGAATGAACGCTATCTTAAATATGGGCTACTAGCCCCTGCACTGCTGATTTGTGCAGTTACGCTTTTCTATCCTCTCGTGCAATCGCTGATTTACTCAGTACACGACTGGCAAATGAATCGATCAACGGTGCTAGGAGCTTTTGTCGGTTTATCAAATTACGTGGATCTGGTTCTTCACGATCCGGATTTTCTGGGAAGCGTGTGGGTAACGTTGGTCTTTACCGTCCCGTCGGTAATGTTGACGATTATCGTGGGATTAAGTTTGGCTGTCTTACTCGCCGGGTCTGGAACACTCGAGGTCAATACTCGTATGCTATTGGTGATCCCCTTTGCAATGTCTCCGGCGTTGATTGGAATTTCTTGGCGATTCATGCTGAACCCTGAATTTGGAGTAGTCGACGCTATTCTCAATAGTGTCCTGCCTGGCCTTGGTAACGAACCAATTCTGTCGAACCCTGCGCTAGCTATGATCGCACTGATACTGGTGGATGTCTGGCACTGGACACCTTATTTTATGTTGACATTTATCGGTGCACTCGCTTCGCTTCCGCAAGAAACGCTAGATGCAGCACAGGTAGATGGTGCTAGTAATGGTCGCATTTTCTTTGAAATTGTTTTGCCTCAGATTAGACCTGTTCTGGCTATCGCAGTTTTGCTCAAAACGATTTTCTCTTTAAAAATGCTTGATCAAGTGGTAACCATGACAGCAGGGGGGCCCGGCACATCAACAGAAACACTTCCGTTCTTGGTTTATAACACGGCGTTTCGCTATTATGACATCGGCTATGCATCAGCCATGGCCTGGCTACTTGCGATTGTAATGATAGTGCTCGCTTTAATTTACTCCCGTTTTGCCTTGGAGCGTAGCAAATGAAACCAGCCCCAGCAGCAATCAATAGCAAAGCAACTAAGCCCAGGGCGCGGTCAGGCTGGCATACGTTTTTGATATGGTTTGTAGCGATCATCTGGTTCGCGCCTGTGGTTTGGATTGTGGCAACGGCATTCAAACCCCGTGTTGATGTGTTTTCTCTGACGGTTTTCTTTAAACCAACTCTAGAAAATTTATTCGCTGCCTTTTCACCCCCATACTTGGTGGGAGAGCGACTGTGCAATAGCATAATTGTGACCCTGGGAACACTGATTATCGCGCTACCCGTCTCTACTGCAGCCGCGTATTCATTTTCACGTTACCGGTTTCCTGGCGGCAAGATATGGCCGTTAGTATTATTGGCTACTCAGTTCCTTCCGCCGGTTATTATCGTCATCCCTTTATTTGTCGCCTTTAAGAATCTTCAGTTGCTTGATACAAGATTCGCGTTGATGATAATTAATCTGTCCTTTATTGTGCCGTACGCGACCTGGATGATTAAAGGTTTCTTCGACGCTTTACCCCCAGATATGGAAGAAGCGGCTCAGGTAGATGGGGCGTCTAGATTACGCGCTATCTGGGAAGTAGTTGTGCCGGTCGCTTTACCAGGCATCGCAGCCGCCGCAATATTTTCTTTTGTGGTTTCGTGGAACGAATTTTTCTATGCTCTTGTGCTGACTCGTGATCATGCTGTCACCTTACCGGTAGCTTTAATGAGTGCACGGACCGAGCAAGGAGACGCATGGGATATTATGGCCAGCATGGGTTTATTCATTATTGCTCCCATGCTGCTGATCTCTCGCTTTGTGCAAAGATACTTTGTGAAGGGCTTAATTTCTGGCGCTGTGCGCTGAGGAAAAGGATTAACTATGGCAGTCGTACGAATTGTAGATGTGGAAAAACAATGGGGAGATGTGGTAGGTGTAGCACGCCAGTCGCTCGAGATAAAGGATGGGGAGTTTATGGTACTGCTTGGTCCATCAGGCTGTGGCAAAACAACTACCATGCGCATGGTGGCGGGTCTTGAAACGCCGTCTTCAGGGGAAATTTGGATCGGTGAGAAGAACGTTACACATGCATTGCCAAAAGATCGTGACATTGCGATGGTATTTCAAAATTATGGTCTGTATCCTCATATGACGGTCAGAGACAATATTGGCTACCCTTTGAAAGTCCGCGGTGTGCCCCGTGCTAAGCGCCAAACGCAGATTAACGATGTAGCAGATAAAGTAGAGTTGGGCCAACTCCTTGAACGTTATCCACGTGAATTGTCCGGCGGTCAACGCCAACGGGTTGCCCTTGCGCGTTCAATTGTCAGAAGGCCACAGATATTTTTAATGGATGAGCCGCTTTCCAACCTTGATGCAAAGCTTCGAAGCACAATGCGCGCCGAGATATGGCGATTGCAAAAGGAATTGAATATTACTACGATTTATGTCACACACGATCAAATTGAAGCGATGACACTGGCGCACAGGGTAGCGGTCATGAATAAAGGAGTGATTCAACAGCTTGGTACACCGGAGGAGGTCTACAATCGTCCGGCAAACCTATTTGTAGCAGGTTTCATGGGCTCACCTCCCATGAACCTATTACCCGCACGATTGGCGAGCAACGTTTTAGAAGTCGCAGGTCAAAAGCTGACGGGATTTGCAAACGGCGCTCACGAAGATATTGTTATTGGGATACGACCCGAGGATATTACTTTGACCGCTCCGGAAACTGGTCTTCTGAAGGGCCGAGTATATATGTTCGAACTGACGGGAGAATCCGTCCTAATCACTGTGGAAATCGATGGCCAAAAGTTGTGCGTACGCGGCGACCGTAATCTGCGCCATGACATAAATACCACTGTGGGTCTTGATTTCAAAAGCAATCATGTACACATGTTCGACTCGGCAACAGGCAATCGTATTATCTCTAATTAGCCCTCGATAGGTGCAGAAGAGCGAGCCACGAGTTTACTCGGAATGACAATATGCTGTGCTGCACTTGACGGATTGGCTAAGCGTTGAACAAACCGATTAACGGTTTGTCGCACCATTTCGTCGGTCATTTGGCGCACAGTAGTCAAACTATAACTAGGTCTGTCTGACTCAGGAATGTCATCAAAGCCAGCTACTGCAATATCTTCCGGAACATTGAGACCTAAGTCATATCGACATGCGTCGATCACACCAAATGCCAATTGGTCGTTGGCGCAAAATACGCATTCAGGACGAAGCCCCTGGCGCAGAGCTTGCGTGAACATAGAACGCCCCTGGCTATAAGAAAAATCGGTCACGATAACTTCTGCCGTAGGGAGGCCCGCAAGTCGCAACTTTTGGTTGAAGCCTCGAATGCGCTCACGGCTAACAGTTGCATTCGTAGGGCCACTCAAACAAAGAAATTTTTGGTAACCACCCTTTATCAACGCAGTGGCCATTTCCCCAGATCCGCGCACTTGATCAGTCAATATGCTGTCAACGTTTTTCATGGTAGTACGACGATTGAAGAAAAGAACAGGAATATGATGCTCGAGAAATCGATTGACATGTTTCGGTCTCATGTTGGCGCAACTGATCAAACCATCCAACGGATACTCCACAGCTGAATCCAGGATTGCGTTTTCCGATTCATCGCTTTCGATAGCAAATAATATCAGGCGTTGCTGCACATTTCCTAACGCTTCGCTTAACAAGTAAAGGACATTCGGAGTATTACGCAAAGTGTAATCGGTAATAACGACACCCACCGTTTGCGAACGTCGGGTTATAAGCGAACGGGCGATGGCATTGGGGGTATAGCCAAGTGTTTTCGCTACTGATATTACCCGAGCTCGCGTTTCCTTAGAAATATTGCTATCCGGTTGAAAACAGCGCGATACTGTCGACTGAGAAACGCCAGCGGCCAAGGCTACATCGTAAGATGTAGCGCGTCGATTCAGTGGAAGAACTTTGCTAGACATATATTTATCAAGAGTATTGGACAATACGATACTTTACATGAAGAACACCATTCGACAAACATTACATTGTGATAATTTAAAAGCTTTTGTTCCCCTATACACCTTGCTCAACGGAACAATATTGCGGTATTATGCATTCGAATGCATTGTTTATCGAATTGGTATGTTCAACTTACAAGGAAGGATACGGTCATGCAAGAAAAAGTGCTTAGTAGGGAGGAAGCTGTGAGTCGGTTAATCCGGCGATCGGACATGGTTGCCTGCAAAATCGCGTTCATAGATTGCAAACTACCAGGCTCAGAACTAAAAGAAAACTATTCTTTAATCGGGCCCGGTGTTACACAGTCGAAAGACCAAGTTGTAAATTTAACTGAAAAACATGGCTTTAGTGTTGGGGTGGCAGCCATGCCCGCAGGCACTGTAAATAATCTTCACGTCCACTTCACAGCAGAAGTCTTCATGATTTATGAGGGCAACTGGAGATTCCGATTGGGGACCGGGTCGAACATCACCGAGATCGATGCCGGCCCTGGCGATGTACTTAGTATTCCGACATGGATATTTCGTGGATTCTCCAATATCGGCAATGGAAATGGATGGATTTTCACGTTATTGGGCGGTGATGACACTGGTGGCATTATATGGCATCCTTCTATACTGGAAGCCGCTGCCGAACATGGAATGTATCTCACACAAGATAACATGCTTGTTGATACGCAAGCAGGCGACCCAATGCCCTCCTCCGATGATCTTCTTAAGCCCCTCAACACCGAGCAGATGAATAGTTTGCGAAATTATTCACCTGAAGAAATGAACGAACGTGTGGTACATGCCGATCAACGTAATTGGTCACACCAGGCATTACTTGGGTGCGTCTCCAATGGGAGGTGTGAATTAGCACCTGTGCTCGGTTACGGTATGACCGAGGACGGCAGCCATATTCCTAAAATCTCCAATCCGCACGGTTTCTCCGTGGAGTGGCTGCGTCTTAATAGCCATGCGAGCACAGGACGCTTCAAATTGCGGGAGAAATTGGTGATATTCGTCATGAAAGGTACTATCGAATTAGTGCTAAACGAGTCTGACTCAGAACAAAGATTCACGTTAAACGAACAAGATTTATTTTCAGTGCCTCCAAACGTTTGGAGACAGATAAATAGCCATGGAAACGAGAAGGCCGAAGTCACCCTCGTTATTGCAGGGGATCACAGAAAGCATATTATCTGGCCGCAAGAGATCATACAAACGGCTCAAGCATCCGGGTATGTAAGAGATCCGAATGGGTATATTGTGAGAGAGGATATGCTTCCAAAAACGGCATTGGACGTCAGTGCAGCGCGCTGGATGGTAGAGGCTTAAGGGAATATAGTGAATAACCTGCCCCTTTTACTTCTACCCGGAACGTTATGCGACGCTGAAGTCTGGGCTCCATTCAGAAGCCATCTTCCATCCATCAATACCCATGCTGTATCTTTAAGTGGAGAGAGAAGCACTGCCGAAATGGCAAGATCGTTGCTTCAAAACGCACCGTCACGTTTTATAGTTATGGGTTTCTCATTGGGTGGACTAGTCGCATTGGAAATCATGGCACAAGCACCAGAACGAATTTTAGGTCTTGCATTGATCGCCGCCAACGCCAGGCCTGATCCTCCAGAGAACACTGCTAGCAGGCGCAATGGTGTGGCTACTGCGATACGTGAAGGATTGACTGTTCATGTGACGCGCGATCTATGGCCATCATACGTTGCTGAATCACGTTTGAGTGATCACGCGTTGCGTCGGCAAGTTTGCAACATGGCTGAACGTGTCGGCACAAGTGTCTATGCCGACCAGGCTGAAATAGCGCTTAACCGAATCGACAGCCGTCCTCGACTTAGCAACATCGATGTTCCGACCCTAATCGTAAGTGGTTCCGAAGACAAGCTCAACCCAAAGGACCGACAAGAGGAATTGGCCTCAGGCATTAGTGATTCTAGATGGATAGAATTGCAGGGAGTCGGTCACATGATACCTTTAGAGGCACCAGCAGAGCTTGCTGAAGCAACTCAGTGCTGGTTAAAAAGAATAACGGCACTTTAGTGTAATCGACCCCTGGGCGGCACGTTTATACAGGAACAGCGTATGAGTATGGGCAAAAGATACTTGGGAGCATCTGATCTGGAAGTATCAACTATCGGATTGGGATGTAATAGCTTCGGCACAAAATTAGATCAAGCCTCAGTTTGCGATGTCGTCCATTTCGCACTAGATTCAGGTATTAATTTCTTTGATACAGCCAATATTTACGGTTCAGACGGACAGTCAGAAATATTGCTTGGTAAAACAGTGAGTAGGCGTCGAAGTGAAGCCATACTAGCCACCAAAGTTGGCATGCCTATGTACCCTGATAAACCTTATCCAAACAACTCCCGTAAAGAAATCATACGCGAAGTAGAGGGCAGCTTACGGCGGCTAGGAACCAGCTGGATCGATTTGTACCAGCTCCACTATCCCGATACAAAAACGCCAATTGAGGAAACCTTGCGTGCCATGGAAGATTTGGTCCAACAAGGTAAAGTTCGTTATATAGGTTGCAGCAACTTTAGCAGTACTCAGCTGATAGAAGCCATGCAGACAGCCAGGAGCCAAAAATCATCTCCTTTTGTAGCATGTCAAACGGAATACAATTTTTTTTCAAGAGAATGTGAAGAAACTCTCATTCCAACTGCCCAACAACTGGGAGTGGGCATTATTCCCTATTTTCCACTTGCTACGGGAATGCTGTCGGGAACCATCGTTCCTGGCCGTCCATTGCCGTCGCAAAGCAGATTAGCTAAAGATCCAGTCATTCGCAACCGATTTTGGACCCAAAGCAATCAGAAATTGCTAGCCGCACTATTTAGCATGGCTCAGAAGACGGCCCGTGGCGTGCCTGACTTAGCTTTAGCGTGGCTATTATCTCGCTCAGGTGTTTCAACTGTTATTGTCGGAGCATCCCGTGTATCGCAAGTTCGACAGAATATAGCGGCTGCATCGCATGCACTCAGTAAAAAGGAAATTTCGTTACTGACAAGTTTATTACTTGCCACGCGCTGACACTACAGAGACCGGAATAGGCCATAACTGTTGCTCTTTGGCCCCAGCTAGATCGAACCAAGACTTTTCTCCAAGGGGAAAACACCATAGTCATCGACCTGAACAGCGTTCTTTTAGGGTAAGCCCTAATTTGTCCAAATCGAATGTTAACGTTAACATTCGATTCAAACAATTATCCGAAGCCTGCGCGTTTGAGGGCTCCGGAGTTTATGTCAACGGAAATATTGCAAATGTCTGAAGTATTAACGGATCTCGTGCGCGGCATACCGACAGGCCTGGAAACCAGCCCGGCTGCAATTGCCACTCATGGCCTTGCGCCCCAATCGGGCAACATGCCTTTGCCTGTCCTGACGATGGACGAACCAGGTTTCGAAACCAATATCGAGCTGATGATGCGATATTGCCGTGAGCAACACGTGCAAATTGCGCCTCATGCAAAGACACCCATGTCGCCAGCGCTAGCCCAAAAGCTCATCGATGCCGGAGCCTGGGGGGCGTCTGTCGCCAATATTCAACAGGCTGCGGTCATGTTGCAGCATGGTATTCGAAAACTCATTTTCGCCAATGAGGTGGGCGGCACCAAGTCCGGGCAAAGACTGGGAACGTTGCTAGCCAAATATCCAGAGGCAGAGTGCCTGGTATTTGCCGACTCCCGGGCTTGCCTGGCCTCGCTCATTGAGGCGGGCAAGGTCTGTGACCGCCCAATAGCGGTCCTACTGGAATTGGGCGCTGGCCGCGCAGGCCTGCGCGATCAGGCCCAGCTGGACGATTTGTTAGCCTTCGCACAGCAGTCCGAACCGTTCATCCACGTCAAGGGCATTGCGGTATACGAGGGTTCTGCCGAAGCCGATAGCGAAAGCGAAAAAGTGGAGAAGATCAAGAAACTGCTGTCCTTTGGACTGGCAAGTGCTAGTGCGATAAAAGACCGGTTAAATCTTGAACAAGTCTTTTTCACCGCTGGTGGCTCTTCTTATTTCGATCTGGTTTGCGATGCCGTCCACCAACATGGCGATAGCCGCCTGACTACCATACTGCGCAGCGGTGCCATTTTCTTTTTCGACCATGGCGTCTATGAAAAAGCGCTGATAGGCGCCTGCAAGCGCAACGAAACACTGGCCAGCATGGCCGCGCAGCAACAAACGGGCTTTCAGCCTGTTCTGCGGGTATGGGCAGAAGTATTAGCGAATCCAGAGCCAGGTTTGTACATCTGCTCCATGGGGAAACGGGACGTCTCGCACGACCTGGACCTTCCCAGGGTTTGCGGCCTGTATCGCGAAGGCCGAACCGTTTCAACTCGCGCGGACCGCTTTCAGGTAACGCAGTTGAACGACCAACATGCCTTTATACAGTCAGACGAACCCATGCAGATAGGCGATATTCTTGAATTCGGTATTTCGCACCCTTGCACCTGTCTGGATAAATGGAGTTTCATCTACGGCATCAAGAACGGTAGCGTTGTCAATGCCTATCAAACCTACTTCGGCTAGAAGGAAAATGTCATGAACCTTCGCTTTGGCCAATTGGAACGGTATCAAAGTCAATTTATCGATGGTCTTATTGGTACGCTTGAGCTGACCGCACTGTGCGTGACAGCCGGCATGTTGATTGGATTGTTGCTGTCGTTTCTGTACAGAAGCAAACATCCCTTGGTGCAAAAACTGATCTATGCGTATGTCGAGTTTTTCAGGAACACGCCTTCCCTGATTCAGCTTTTCGTCGTTTTCTTCCTCTTACCGGACCTGGGCATATCGTTCTCGCCTTTCGTTGCCGCCACGATCGCGCTGAGTCTGTACTTCGGCGCCTATACGACTGAAATATTCCGCTCTGGTCTGGATTCCATCCCGAAAGCGCAGGTGGAGGCCGGCGAATGCCTGGGCCTGACCAAATTTCAGATCTATCGCAATATCGTGATCCTGCCCGCCTTGCGTAATGTTTATCAGTCCCTGACGGCACAAATCATCATCTTATTGCTTGGCACATCCCTAGCCTCGCAGGTCTCCGCCGATGAGCTCTTTCATGCCGCAACGTTTGTCGAAAGCCGCAGCTATTTGAGTTTCGAAGTTTATGCCGTGCTCTGCCTGATCTATTTCTCTCTGGTTCTGGCATGCAAACTCATAATGTACCTTGTAGGCAAAATCGCTTTTCGCTGGCCAACGGGAAGATAAACATGAGATTCGTTGAATTCACAGACATACTGACGCTGCTGGTGGCCTTGCGATGGACCATTGGCCTGACTCTGATCGCCCTGATTGCAGGCGGCCCCGTGGGTTTGCTGCTCGCCTTGATGAAATCCTCAAGGCATGTGATAGCAAATATTATCGCCGAGATTATCCTGCAGCTAATTCAGGGCATTCCTCTGCTCGCGTTGCTGATGTTTTTCTATTTCGGCGTACCTGTGTTCCTGGGTATAGACATTCCGCCTATCGCCGCAGTCAGCATTGCATATGTCATTTATACAGGCGTCTACTTCGGTCAGATATGGGCAGGTAGCATCGCTGCCATCAAGCAGGAGCAATGGGAGGCGGGTGCCTGCCTTGGCTTGAGCAAATGGCACCAGTTTGCCTACATTATCGCCCCACAAGCCTTCAAACTGTCCATTCCGTCGTCAGTCAGCTTCTTGGTTCAGTTGATCAAAGGCACTTCACTGGCCTCGGTGGTTGGCTTCATTGAACTTACCCGCGCTGCCCAGCAGCTCAGCGCTGCGACTTTCCAGGCCACCTTAGTCTATGTGATCGTCGCAATTCTGTACTTTGCGCTCTGCTTTCCGCTGACGCTCTGGTCAAGAAAACTGGAAAGGAAATTAAATGGCACAAATTGAAATCAATAACGTTCATAAGAAATTTCACGACAACGAGGTGCTCAAGGGGGTATCACTTGACATCGAAAAGGGTGAAATCGTCGCCATCCTGGGCAAATCGGGTTCGGGAAAATCTACGCTTCTGCGCTGTATCAATGCCCTGGAAAGCATAGAGGCCGGGTCCATCAAGGTGGACGGCACTCTCGTGCACCAGAATATGCCCCAACTGCGTGAATTCCGGCAACGCATGGGTATCGTATTCCAGCAGTACAACCTGTTTCCGCATCTTACTGTGGAGCGCAATATTACCCTGGCGCCGATTCTGACCAAGAAGATCAAAAAAGCTGACGCCGGTGCGCTGGCGCAGGATGTACTGAAACAGGTCGGACTGCAGGAAAAAGTCCACGCTTACCCGATCAATCTGTCCGGCGGACAACAACAGCGTGTTGCCATTGCCCGGTGTCTGGCCATGGGCCCGGAGATCATGCTGTTCGACGAAGTGACGTCGGCGCTGGACCCGGAGCTGGTCGGCGAAGTTCTCAAAGTCATGTCCAACATGGCCAAACAAGGCATGACGATGGTACTAGTGACGCACGAAATGAAATTTGCCAGGAATGTAGCGACCAAAATCGTATTTATGCACGACGGTTGCATTTGGGAAACGGGAACGCCCGAAGACATCTTCGAAAGACCGCAAACAGCCGAATTAAAAAATTTTCTAGGTGTCAATCAGGAGAACGACCATGATTAAATTACTCAAAGTAGTCGCTGCCGTCAGTCTGGCTTTTGCCGCCAGCAATGCCGCCTTGGCAGATGACAAGTTACAGGATATTCTGTCCGACAATGAAATTAAAATTGGCGTCCTGTCTGACGCAGCGCCATGGGGGTTTAAGGGATCGGATGGCAAATTGCAAGGCCTGGATATCGATTTGGCGACCTTGCTTGCGAAGGAGCTCGGCGTCAAGCTGAATCTGGTCCAGGTAACCGGCCCCAGTCGTATTCCTGCCCTGCTTTCCAATAAAGTCGATATTCTGATTGCCGCGGCTGGTGCCACACCGGAACGTGCAGTGCAGGTCATGTTCTCGCAACCCTATGCCGCCGTGGATCTGGGCGTGTATGGCGGGGACGCTTTTGCCAAGACCGAAAACCTGGCCGACCTGAGCGGCAAAAGCATTGCGGTCTCCAAGGGCACCACGCTGGACATCTGGCTCAGCAATAATGCCAAGGACGCAAAAATCATGCGTTTTGAAGATACGCCATCGGCGATCAAGGCTTACCTGAGTGGTCAGGCCCAGTCGTTCGCGGAAAATAGCGCGATCTCCAAGAAAGTCAGTGATGACAACCCCGGTAAGAAAACGGAACTCAAGTACCTGATCCGTCAATCACCGGCGCACATTATGGTGGCGCAGAGCGAACAAAACCTGCTGAACTGGATCAACACTTTCCTGTTCGCCAACCGAATGAGCGGCAATCTTGCTGAACTGCAGAAAAAATGGTTCGGACAGGCCCAGAACCTGCCAACACTCTGATTAATACAAGGACAAACAAGATGGACATTCAACATATAGACGCGGGCAGCCGCATGAGCCAGATGGTTGTGGCAAACGGCATGGCATTCATTTCGGGCCAGGTTGCCGACGATCGCAACGGCACGCTGCAGGAGCAGACTCGTTCGATACTGGCCAATATCGACCGCTACCTCGCACAGGCCGGCACCAGCAAAAGCAAATTACTCAAGGTCGACGTCTACCTCGCGGCCATTATCGATTTCGATTCCTTCAACGAAGTCTACGACCAATGGATCGATCCGGCCAATCCGCCAGCGCGCGTTTGCTCGGAAGCGCGCCTGGCGGACGCCCGAATCAAGGTCGAGATCGCGGCGATCGCGCTGATATAATCCGGAAAATAAAAAAAGCAGGCCTCATAAATGCATACTGGCGTTTTATTCGATGTCCCACTGAACGAAGATGGAAAACACAAGGGATTCATCAGCATTCCTTTTTCCATCGATCGTTCCCCTTACTACCAGATAAAAATCCCGGTGTGCCGGATCAAGAACGGCAAGGGCAGCCGCCTGCTGTTGATGGCAGGAAATCACGGCGACGAATACGAAGGAGAACTGTGCCTTAATAAGCTCGTCCGTCTTCTGCAAGCTTCAGACATCCAGGGTGAAGTCACGATCATCCCCTTTCTGAACATGCCCGCCGTCATGGCCGCCAAGCGTTGCTCTCCGCTGGACAACGAGAATCTGAACCGCTGTTTTCCGGGCGATGCGTCTGGCTCACCAAGCAAACGCCTGGCCCATTTCCTGGAACATGCGCTATTTCCCCAGCATGACGTCATTTTCGATATTCATTCGGGCGGCACAACAATGGGACACCTGCCAACGGTACTCGCCGAAGAACAGCAATGCGTGGAAAAAACCGAGAAAATCAACACATTGCTTCGCGCCATGGGCCTGGAGTACGGGTTCATTGCCAAAAACGGCATTGACGCACCCACTTCGATGGGCGCCGCGGCGCGCGCAGGCGCGCTAGGCCTGAGCGGCGAATTCGGCGGCGGGGGTGCTGTGACCCCGACGACGCTGCGCACGCTGGAGGCTGCCATCGACAACCTATTGCTGGCATTGCAACTGACCGACCGGAAATTATTTACTGAGTCCAATCATTGTTACCATGGTCCGCTAAAACTGCTCAGGTTATCATCTCACGATCAGTCCATTTTCTCTCACCACCGCGGCTGGTTCGAGCCTGCAGTCGATATTGGCGATCAGGTCCAGGCCGGCCAGACCGCTGGCTGGCTGCATGACTTTTCGGATCTGGAAACTGAACCGAAAGCGCTGCGATTCAAGCAGGCAGGCGTAGTCATTTCCAAGCGCCTGAATGTGGATTGCGAACTCGGCGATTGCCTCATGCAGGTTGGTGTTCCTGATTAATTGACACGCAAAGAAGATCGATTATGACGTCTAGAACCAAGGCAAAAACCGGATCTCCCTCGCACGACGACGTGCTGAGGATCGACGATCATGATCGATCAGAACTGTCGTCCGAGCCTTTGCATAAAAGCAATGTCGGTGTCGTAGACATTGCAAAGATGGCAAATGTATCGGCAATCACGGTGTCGCGCACGCTGCGTAATCCCGAAATCGTTTCAGAAAATACACGCAACCGAATCCTGGAGATTGTTCGGCAAACCGGGTATGTGTCGCACCCACACGCCCGTGCCCTGCGCACCGGCCACTCCAGCCTCGTCGTCGCATTCATCTCGTCGATGATTAGTCCGCAATACTCAATCGCTATGCAAAAGTGTTCCGACGTGCTCGCTGAGCACGGATACCAATTGCTTATCGGTCTGACGTCCTATTCGTATCTGAAAGAAGTGTCGGGGATTTCCATGCTGCGGGCAGTAAAGCCGGCTGCGGTTCTATTTACCGGCGTCATCGAACTGGAAAGCAATCGCCAAGCCCTGCGCGAACTTGATGTTCCCATACTGGAATCCTGGGCGTATCCGAAGGATCCAATCGATATGCTGGTTGGTTTCTCCAACTACGATTGCGGCCGGATGGCGGCGACGTATCTGCACGCGCGCGGCTGTCGCCAAGTCTACTTCATCGGCCGCAAGGGTGGCCGTGGGGCATTGCGTCTGAAGGGATTTGAAGCGGGCGCCAAGCAACTGGGGCTGACAGTCAAGGACATTTTCTTGCAGGACGATGTGCAAAGTCTCTACGACAGCAAGAATATCTATATCCGATTGAAAAAAAAGCTGTCCGACGACGAAGGCATTTTCTGCGCCAATGACATCCTTGCTTTGGGGCTGCATGCCGACATGAAAGGCGACGCAACCCTGCGGGGCAGGCGTCCGCATATGATTGGTTTCGGTGACCTGGCTTATATGTCCAAGACCGAGCCGTCGCTGTCCGTCGTTGGAATAAATAGCCAAGCGCTGGGCAATAAAGCTGCGCTTATGATCCTGAACCGACTCCAAGGCAAAAAACAGAAAACCACGGACTACATTCCAATAAGCATGTACGAAGCAACGGCTTGACGCCTTGCGTAAATATTAATCTATAAAGTCGGCTGTGAGCCCAACCATCGAGCGCCCGCGCTATTATCATCACCTGTGCCAGCCGGTAGCGACACTTTACGATATGGTACTTTATAACCGTCTTTCATGTTATTTTCGCAATTTTTCAAAAGCGCCAAACCAGTCGTCTAATGCTGTGACAGACTTATTCCCGCCGAGCGTACTTTTATATTGACAGTTAACAGGCATCGGCGCATAACTAAAAGAATTAAAATAGTTGTTTACAGCAGGATCAGGTTTTGGTGCAAAGTCGCAAAATACTGGACTTTGTTCGGCGTGAAAATTTTCTATTAAGTTAACAATTTCCTTTACACATAGATGGTCCGTCCCGCATCCTATGCGCAAGTAGGACACCAAAGAACTGTCTGTTAATGCTCTTTCCGTTGTGTCACGCTTAGATAAATTTTCCTGGATATCGTTCAGTAAGTGGGCAAACTGAGACGTGCTCAGTTTGCCTGCAGCGAGTTCTAATGCGCCGACGTACGGATTAGGTAACTGCCGACTTGAAGATTTCAATACGCTCAAGCAATCTTTGGGAAGTGTCAAAGAACTTTTCTTTTGTTTTAACTCTTCCCCAAGTTTATATAGTGATTGCAGCACACCAGTATCAATTTCTCCTCCGCTGCAAACCGTTTCGACGGCCTCGGAAGCGCGCGCTTGCTGGCTCACGGAAACCGTAATCAGAGAACTAACAAAAGCGATAGTTGCGGGACTTAGTTTAAACATATTTTTGTACCGTTGATCTTAATATTGGCACCAGCCATCTTGATACCCCCAGTCGCATGCCATATGGGATTGGCCACATTTTAGGATTAATCCACCTTCGGCTGTTATTATCGCGCGATCTTCTGATGATTGAATCAAATAGCTTGTCGCACCCTGTCCGGTTCGTCCAGCCGAAATTTGCACGGAACGAATGTTGCCGCTGTTACGCTTATCTTCAAGCAAACTCGATAACTTCATGCAACGGTTTGCGAGGCTTCTGCGGCCAGTTCCCCGGCTTCGGATAACCAACCGTGACAATAATGGCAGGTACCTCTGTCGTCGTCAGATTGAATTCGCGCGATAAGCCCTCAGAGTCAAAACCAATCATTGCGCCTGTGGCTAACCCCATCCCCTCTGCCGCAAGCATCAATGTCATTGCCGCCAACGATGCAGAGCGAATGGCCTCATCGCGCTGTAATTCCGGGTTATCGGTATGTGTCCGGGTGGCTTGGGCAACCCATCCATCGATGACCGATTGATCCATGATTCCTGCTTTCGCGGACGGCGCGAGGGCCTGACCCAATTGCTCGTGAGCAGCCAGTGTGCCACAGATGATGAAGCTCACCGAGGCATCAGCGACCTTCTGCTGCCCATAGGAAACAGCCTTCAAACGCGCTTTGGCCTCGGGTGAACGGACCGCAATGAACTTCCAGTTCTGGAGGTTGTACGCTGAGGGCGCACGCGTGGCTTGCCCAACCAGCTCCATGATGTCATCGTCGGACAGGTGTCGGCCAGGGTCGTAGTAATTGGTCGACACACGTGACTCGATAGCTTGCTTAATCGGGTTGCTCATAGAATTCTCCATTAGATTTGATTGAACGGTTTTAAGAAAATGATGACGATGGTTTAGTCAGATCGGGCAGTTGTTGCCCATTGCACCGTCAAAATGCTGCCAAGCACCATCAGGAGCCCGACCAGAGACACGCCCGTAACGGATTGCCCCAGCAAGGCCCAGCCCAGAATCACTGCCGTCAATGGGCTCAACAACCCCAGCGATAACACTGCCACCGGTGACAGTCGTGCGATACCACGAAACCACAGCGCATAGGCAAACAGAGCGCCGGCAATGCAGAGGTAGGCATACGCCAGCACTTGCGTCAGGCTCAAAGTAGGCAGTGGCGCATCCGCCACCAAGGCGACGGGCGCCAACATCAAACCACCCAGTAGCAGTTGCCAGCCGGTCAGGGCAAGCACTGGCATGTCGGTTCTCCAGCGACGAGTCAAATAGGTCCCGGCAGCCATGCATGCGGCGCCGGCCAACGCAGCGGCAACGCCGATTGGCTCCCAAGTGGAGCTCGGCGACAGCAGCAGAATCGCCATGCCCACCACACCCAGCATGCTGGCCCACATTGCCAACTTGATCGGCTTGCGATGATCTACGGCCCATATCAAGGCCATGACCAATAGTGGCTGGATCGCGCCTACGACCGCTGCCAGTCCTCCAGGAAGGCGATACGCCGCCACAAACAACAACCCCTGAAAAAACCCGATATTCAACGCGGACAATAAGATTAAGCGGCCCCACTCGCGCCCGGCAGGTAGATGCCGCATGAACAACACGAGCAACAAACCAGCGGGTAGTGCCCTGATTAAAGCGGCGGTAAACGGTCGGTCTGGCGGGAGCAACTCCGAAGTAACGATATAAGTCGAACCCCAGATGGCAGGCGCCAGGGCGGTCAGGGTAATGTCACCCCAAGCTGAGTAGCGTGATAAACTGGACATAAAACAATCTTCAATTCAAGATAAAATTGAAGTTTGACGATATTTTATCTTGATGTCAAGACAAATGGAGAATGCGATGAGAAGTCAGCGACAGCCGGACGCGGTGGATACCATCCTTGAACAGTGGCGTCGGGAACGCCCTGACCTGGAAGTCAGTCCGATGGGGCCGATCGGGCGGCTCAAGCGCTGCGCTGCGTTACTACAGCTCAAACTGGACAAGATATACTCGGAATTCGGCTTGAGTAATTGGGAGTTCGATGTACTGGCCACGCTAAGACGCTCTGGTGATCCCTATTGCCTAACGCCAACAGCGCTATTTGCAGCATTAATGATCACATCCGGTACGATGACCCACAGGATTCAGCGGCTGGAGGCTGCCGGCTGGGTGCAGCGCATACCGAACCGCAACGATGCACGCAGTATGCTGGTCCAACTGACCCCGGCGGGGCTTGAACTGATTGATCGTGCCGTCAAGGCGCACGTTGAGAACGAACGGGAAATCCTGACGCTGATTCAGCCTGATGCGCTGGCCGCTCTGGATGAACGGCTCGCTGAGTTGCTATCGACGCTGGAAACCCCGAAAGACACGCCGAGCTAAGCGAAGCGCCGCTCTTTGGCAACAATAAGGACCCATGTCTTCATATTGTTGCTACTGATAGAACGATATAAACACTGAAGGAGTCATCGAAATAACATGTCGTAATGGACATAGATAGATTTTTTCCTGTTATTTCTATGTCCGATACAGATGGGATCTACTCCCTCAATGCTACCGCAATAGCTGCTTTTCAAGAGATATATAAGGGCCAAGTAAACCGTTATTATCGATTAATGAGACACTGGCGCTGATTGATATGCAGACTTAAGCAACGGGTCAGATTTCCAATCAGAGAAGTCTCGCTTGATTTGTTCAACAGTAAAAAGATGTTCAAGTATCCCCGTTTCTATGCTTAATTTTACTGCCGATGAGCCGTCTATATATAGCTGCCTTAACCAGTTTTTTATCTCATCAATGTGATCCCGCGGTATTTGATTGTCCTGAAAGACAGAAATAAACCAACGGGTAAAATCGTGCGCCGCTGTGTACCGAGACAAAACAAAAGAATCTAGGTCATACGCCAGCGCCAAATCCTCTGTAATACATCGTTCATAGAACCTCAGGAATAGGTCTTTGTAATCTTCGAACGCCAACGGCGGCTCAATACGATTCGTGTACACACGTTTCAACAGCAGAGAATATATCGCCCCCATTGTATTAATATCCTGCGACCGCATCCAGCCAAGGACAACATTCCGCTTTAGTTTGCCGACATTTGGTGATTCCGGATCTCCAAAGCTGGCTAAGATACTGTTTAAGTCCTCGTTCATTTCCATCCCTTACTGTTTTCGGGGGTTGCTGTGAGAATCAGCAGCTGGGACTGTTGGCCGCTGCCGTGTGCCTAAATTTGTTCGCTTTTTCTGTAGCTCGTTATCTGCATATTCTCTTACGAACTGGTGCAAAGTGGATTGGTTCACAACGATGCCATTGAGCGCCAAGAATGCCAAAATTTTTCGTTCCGTGAAGCCCTCTTATAAGTACGAGCTGGAACCAGGTGCTAATGGCCAGGGCAGAAAACAGCAGATCGAATGCAAAGCATTATTGATGTATACATACTATGCGTCAATAAACATTGATGCGTGCTTACCCGTCAATATGGCAATCAACTGAAATTACGTGCGTATACACAGCTGCGAACGATATGACGGCAGGGCACTATGTGACATAGTGCCCTGCCAGTTGCCCTCAAGCAGTGATGAAGGCGTGAACATCGGCGTTGAAGCGTTCGGCCTGCACCTGTGCTAGTCCGTGGCTTCCGCCTTCGTAAATCTTCAACTCTGAGTTCTTAACGATCTTGGCTGCTTTGAGAGCAGAGGCAGCAATTGGAACGATTTGATCGTCGGAACCATGGATAATGAGCGTCGGCTTATCGATCGCCCTCAGATCCGCCGTGTAATCAACCTCGGAAAATTCGCCGATACAATCGTACTGGCCCTTGATACCGCCGGCGAGACCCTGCAGACGAAAGCTTTGTCGGAAGCCATCATCGATTTTAGCTCCGTCACGATTAAAGCCGTAAAAAGGTAGCGTCAGGTCGTAGTAGAATTGCGATCGATTGCTCGCCACGCCGGCGCGGATGTCATCGAAAGCTTCGCCCGGCGTGCCTTCCGGATTATCATCCGTTTTCAACATCAGAGGAGGCACCGCGCCGACCAGCACCACCTTCGACACACGCTTGGTGCCATGGCGACCGATGTAATGAGCGATTTCGCCACCACCGGTCGAATGACCAATCAACACTGCGTTCTTCAAGTCCAGCTTTTCAAGCACTTCGGCCAGATCATCCGCATACTGGTCCATATTATTGCCGTCCCAGGGCTGGTCGGATCGCCCATGGCCACGGCGGTCATGGGCGATGACCCGAAACCCCGCCTGACCGAAATAGAGAAGCTGAGCGTCCCAGGCATCCGATGACAGAGGCCAGCCGTGAGCGAAAACAATGGCTTGACCATCGCGCGGTCCCCAGTCCTTAAAAAAAATGTTAGTGTCGTCCTTCGTCTTTATCGTGCTCATGATGAGATTTCCTTTTGCAGTGAGTGCGGGATAAACCGCGTTGAATTAGTCAGAGGTGAAGGGTCCATTGAAGGCAGGCGCTGCCAAACCCGCCATGTTCAGCGCGCTGACGAACGAAGCGCATTAGGTGTGCCCGGCCAATGACTGTAATCGAACAAGGCACGTTTCAGGCACACGCAGTGGATGTTTCGATTATCAGCTGAGCGCCTGAAAACACGATTTTTGCAATCAGCGAGCGTCGTGAATACCTTCAGTTTACTCAATCGGCTTTACTTTCGGCTAGGATGGCGACCAAAGTCCGCGCCGTTTCGGCCGATGATCCCGGATTTTGGCCGGTAAGAAGCTGACCGTCGCGTACAGTGTGAACACCCCAGTCCTTAACTCTGGAAAAAATTGCACCGAGGGCAATAAGCTCATCCTCAACAAGGAACGGGACGACCTTTGCTAGACCCACGGCTTCTTCCTCTCGGTTGGTGAAGCCGGTGACTTGCCGCCCTTGTACAAATGGTGAGCCATCGGCGTTTTTTACGCGGTGCAATACACCCGGCGCATGGCAAACAAGGCCGATGGTCTTGCCGGCGGCAATAAAGGATTCGATCAGCTTGATCGAGTGTGGGTCCTCAGCAAGATCCCACATTGGCCCGTGGCCGCCAGGGTAGAAGACTGTGTCGAAGTCCTTCTGGTCGACGGTGTCCAGGCGAACAGTTTGAGCCAGCTGAGCCTTGGCAGCCTCGTCAGCGCTGAAACGACGCGTCATTTCAGTCTGGTTCGCCGGCTCGTCACTTTTCGGGTCAAGCGGCGGCTGACCGCCCTTGGGAGAAGCAAGAGTGATATCAGCACCGGCCTCTTTGAATGCGTAGTAAGGTGCGGCCAATTCCTCGAGCCAGAAGCCCGTTTTCTTGCCGGTATCGCCGAGAGTGTCGTGTGAGGTGAGTACTAGGAGAACTTTCATTTGCTTTAATCCTTCTGAGATATATGCGGATAAGCCGCTACTTCCGAAATACATTGTTCGATAAAGCCACGGTTGTGACTCCATGGTTAAATGATGACATCTCTGCACATATTGGAGAAATTTATTTCTTTTATTTTAGATATTGATTTGAGATAATAACTGTATGAAATACGATTTGAACCTGATGCCCGTATTCCTTGCACTTATGGAAGAGCGAAGCGTAACCAGAGCTGCCGCACGATTAGGCATGACACAACCGGCCCTCTCCAATTCTCTGACCCGTCTGCGTGATACCCTTCGTGATCCGCTGTTCATTCGGGAACGTTACGGCATAAAGCCCACGCAGCTTGCAGAAAACATCGCCCCACGCATCGAAGCGGCGCTCGCCCAGTTGGACGAGCTGATTGTCAATCAGCAGAAATTTCAGCCGGAAGATGCCGACCGGTTATTCACTCTCGCACCCAATAGCTATGCGGAGCTGACACTGATGCCGGATCTTGTCGCCAGGCTCCGTGACCTAGCACCTGATATCAAACTTCGCTTTACGGCCTTCGGCAATGATCTGTCTGAAACTGGCGTCATCTCCGGCACCACAGCAATGGTTCTCGGGCGAATTGTCGATCCGCCCGACAATCTCATCGTCCAGCATCTCATGGATGAAAGTCTTGCCTGCGTGGTGCGCAAAGATCATCCAGACATTGGCTCCAGTATTTCCCGAGAGCAATACGAAAGTCTCAAACACGTGAATGTGCTACCGCCTGGCCGCCTGCGGGTGGGCCTTTTCCAGGCTCTGGACAAACATAATTTGAAGCGCGATGTTGCCATTTCAGTTACTCATTTTCTCACCGTGCCTGAGATGATTGCAGTCACTGATTACTGCGCAACATTGCCCAGTCTGATTTGCCGCAAACTCGAGCGCGATCCGCGACTTAAAGTCATCCCCGCCCCGGTTGATCTTGGGACCTTTCCACTAGAGATGGCGTGGCATGTCCGCTATCGCAATGACCCGGCACATCGGTGGCTAAGATCGCTTGTCGCCGAAATGGCTACACGGCTTTCAGAAAATCAATAGGTCTTCGCTCTTCTGCAAGGACCACCACAAAGACACCGAGGTACCTGTGTTCTGGAATTCAGTCGACGGATGTAGCAGCTTGCTTGATGAGAGCGGCGACCTCGCCAGGATGTGAGATCAGCAGTAAGTGGCCGCCTGCAATTTCTATTACCTTTGCGCCAGAACGTTTTGACATTTTCCGTTGCAGCTCTGGTGCCAGGGTGCGATCCGCGGTGGCGACGGCCGCCCACACCGGTTTATCGTGCCAAGCTGCAGCGTTAGCTTTATCATTGAAAATCGAGGTATTGGCAGGCGTCTGGAACATCGCCGTATATCGTGCGTCGGCTTCGGATAATCCGTTCGCCACATTAGAGATCCAGGCGTCGGGCTCGACCACGTAGTAGCCATCGTCCATCAATTGAATTGCTTCTTGAGGCATTTTCGCTGGCATCGAGGCATTTAGGTCGGCAAGGCTTTCGCCAACCTCGGGCTGAAAGGCAGCAATGTATACCAGAGCCTTTACATCGGACTCAGTACCAACCTGGCTAATAACCATCCCACCATAGGAATGACCGACAAGCACAACACTATCACCGTGTGCATCGATAGCACGGCGCGCGGCGGCAATGTCGTCCTCCATGGAGGTCATTGGCAGTTGAACGACTGAGACGCGATAGTTGTCGTGTGTCAGTTGGTCGTAGACCGCGCGCCAGGCACCGCCATCCATGTTCATGCCGTGGACGAGAACGATGTGGCTCGCCTTTGCCGCAACCGGATTGGGAACCATAACCGCTGCAGCAATCACTACCAAGACTGACATAACACGGGCTTTTATTGAGTTCATTCGTGGTCTCCGGTTAGATTCAACTTCGATGTAGCAAAGCCATTATGTACAAAGCTGATGTACCGCTCTCACTATGCTTGGCTGCGTATTACTCGGCGCTAGAAGCTGCCTGCAGCGAGGCGGCGAACAGCGGCTTCCAAGATTCGATATGACGGGTAATCAAAGCGGTGATCGCCTCGCATTGATGCGTGGCAGCCAGCTCGATCATCTCGTAGTGCTCACTCACCGAGGCTCGTTGGCGTTCTTTGCCTTCCGCAGAGTGAATTCCATAGAGCCGCATGTCGGCCCGAAGATTCATAATCATCCGCGTTAGTAACGGGTTGCCAGCGCGCGCGATCAGCGCTTCATGGAAACAGCGATCCGATTCAATGTACAGACCCACATCTTCATCCTTTACCGCCTGCGCGACGACATCGGCAAGCTCGATAAGCGGTGCCGTGTCAGTCAAACCGTTGTGCGCCAGCGTAGACAGCGCTCCAGATTCCAACATGACACGTACGTCGAAATGATTCTCCAAGTCTTGCAGTGTGATCGCTTGAACCCGGAAGCCACGATTGCGCAAGGGTTCAACAAGACCTGATCGGCTCAATTCCAGTAGTGCTTCACGTACGGGCGTTGTAGACACGCCCAGCTCGTTCGCCAAGCTTGGGACAGAGTAAATCATTCCTGGCGCAGCAGCGCCAGAGACGATCTGGGAACGCAGTTGGGCAATAACCGATTCTCTCAAATTTGTAGGCGGCACCAATCTAGCCATACGGGTCCATCTCCATCGTGATTCATAGGGAATGTGCCCTTCACTTTAACAGAAATTCGACATAATAGCGCGTGACGCGCCGCAGTTAGTCGACGGCATCCCCCCTCTGCCGAGGCAAACGCGGGCGCCTCATTGTGCGTCGCTCATGGAGGGATAGACGTAGTGACCCGCTGGCACCCAGGTTTCCTTGACTGTGCGCGGCGAGACCCAGCGTTGCAGATTCAGGATCGAGCCGGCCTTGTCGTTGGTGCCGCTCCTGCGTGCACCGCCAAACGGCTGCTGGCCGACCACGGCGCCGGTAGGTTTATCGTTAACGTAAAAGTTGCCAGCTGCGAATCTCAACGCGGCTGCGGCCTCGTTAATCGCCCGGCGATCGTTCGCGAACACGGCTCCAGTCAAGGAGTAAGGACTGGTTTGATTCACGAGTGAAAGGATTTCATCCCAGCGGGCATCCGGATACACGTAGACGGATAGCACTGGCCCGAAAATCTCTTCTTCCATAGTGGCCGCTTTTGGGTCGGACGCCTCGATCACCGTCGGCTCGACAAAATACCCGATGCGGTCGTCCCCCCTGCCTCCGGCCAGAACCGTCGAACCTTGGTTCGGCGCGTGATCGATATAGCGCATGACGCGTTCGTAGGCTTTGTGATCTATCAAGGCGCCCATGAATGTGCGAAAATCCGCCACATCACCCATACGCACGGTGGCAATATCGTCCAGTAAGGCTTCCTTAACACGCGGCCAGAGAGAAGCGGGAATATAGGCTCGTGAGGCGGCGCTGCACTTCTGGCCTTGATATTCGAAGGCGCCGCGCAACAGCGCCACGCTAAGGGCCTGAGGTTCGGCAGACGCATGCGCCAGCACGAAGTCCTTTCCGCCAGTCTCTCCGATCAGCCGGGGGTACGTACGGTACCCTGGCAGATTCTGCGCCACTTGCTGCCACAATCCGTCGAACACCGCAGTGGATCCTGTGAAATGCAGGCCGGCGAAGTCAGGCGAGCTCAGTACTGCGGCGGAAACAGATGCCGAGTTCCCTGGCACGAAATTGATGACGCCCGGCGGCAAGCCCGCAGCTTCGAGCAATTCAAGGATCAGATAATTGCTCAAGGAGGCTGAGAACGCGGGTTTCCAAACCACTGTGTTGCCCATGAGCGCTGGAGCGCAGGGCAAGTTGCCGCCGATCGCGGTGAAATTGAATGGCGTCACAGCATAAACAAACCCTTCGAGCGGGCGATAGTCCAGACGGTTGAGAACGCCGTTGGAAGAGAGAGGCTGCATTTGTTGCAACCGTTCGGCAAACGCCACGTTAAAACGTAAGAAATCGATCAACTCGCAGGCCGAATCGATTTCTGCCTGATGCGCCGTCTTGCTCTGGCCCACCATCGTCGCTGCATTGAGAATTTGCCGCCACGGTCCCGCCAACAGCTCAGCCGCACGCAGAAAGATCGCTGCTCGCTCATCGAGCGACATGGCAGCCCAGTCAGCCTGTGCACCCACCGCTGCCTGTACCGCAGTGAAAGCCATTCTTTCGTCAGCCTGCTCAACCATGCCTAGCGTGCGTGCGTGATCATGCGGGCAGTACAACGCGCGCGCGCCAGTGCCGCTTAGTCGCTGGCCGCCGATGACGAGCGGGATTTTTGACTCGCGAATGCGAAGCGCGTCCAGCGCCTTTTCCAATTGATGGCGTTCGTCGCTATCAGCGACGATAGTCCAGGATAGGTTCGTTTGCGATATTTGAAATATTCATGGAGCGATCCTTAGTGAAGGGTTAGTGTGCAGGAACCACCGGCGCAACGTAAGTGAATGTGTGCATGAGAATCGCCCCCGCAACAATAACGATGGGAAAATGGACCAGAAACTGCATGGCGGTGTAGCCAACGAGATCCTTGGACTTGAGCCGTAGAATTCCCAACAGCGGAAGCATCCAAAAGGGATTAATGAAATTGGGCAACGTTTCGGCGATGTTATAGACCATGACTGTCCAGCCGAGATGTGCTTGGATCTGGTTGGCCGCGTCCATGACGTACGGTGCCTCGATCACCCACTTTCCCCCGGCTGACGGAATGAAGAATCCTAGAAACGCGGAGTAGATGCTGACCAGTAAGGAGAAAATACTGCTGTCATGTGCGAGGCTCACGAACCAGTGTGCAATCGCGTCTGACAGAGTATTACCTTGGGCATTCGCGACCTTGGTCAGCACGTATCCGATGCCGCCGTAGAACGGGAACTGCAACATCACGCCGCTGATGCTGGGCATGGCACGGCCGAAGCTTTCCAAAAAACTGCGCGGGCGCCAGTGCAGCAACAGACCCAGCAGCAAGAACACAAAATTGTAGGTATTCAGCTGCGACATCGTAATGAACGGATTGCCATTACTGAACGTCAGGTACAACCAGCCAGCCGCGAGCATCACAACCGCCACGGTCAGCCAAGGGCTAAACTCCAGGTAATCTCCAGGACGCTGGCGTTGCGCCTTTTCCGCCCTGTCTTGCGTCAAGTCCACGCCCAAGTCCTGCGCCGTCATCGATCTTTCCGGGCTGGGGGTCGTGAAATAGCACACCACAGCCGAAACAACGGTCACCAAGACGACTACCACTAGGTTCTGCCACGTCAATATGGTTTGCGAAAACTCGATCACGCCGGTGATCGGCATGAGCGTCGCCGGAATACTGGCAGGTGTGGCCTGCAGCTGCGCGGCCGACGAACTCATTCCCAACGTGAAGCCACAGCCCATCCCCAAGTACCCCGCGGCGCCGGCCGCCCGGTAATCGAGCCGCAGATCTGTTCTACGTGCCATTTCACGCACTAGCAATCCAGAGAAGATCAGACTTAACCCCCAGTTGACCAGTGACAGCAGAATGCTCAGAGTACCAATGAACACGACCGCCCTGCGCGGTGTTGAAGGTACCCGTGCCAGCGCGTGGAGTAGCCACGCCACAGGGGGCGACAATGCCAGCACGTAGCCAGTAACAGCTACCATGGCCATTTGCATTGTGAAGGGGATAATGCTCCAGAAGCCTTCTCCGAACGCCTGGCTGACAGAAAGCGGGTCGCCGCCATGTAGGATAGTACCGAGAGCGACTACCACACATGCCACTACTACGAAGACGAAGGCGTCGGGAAACCACTTTTCCGACCACGCGACGAGAGCCAGGGAAAACCGCTCGATGGGGCTGGCCCGAGCTTGGCGGTCCTGTTCTGGTGCAGCGGCGACGTGATGATCATTGGGCATGACGAACTCCAGAGAAAGAGGGGGTTATCTGCGCAGAATTAGAGGGGAAATCGGAACTGCCTGGCAGGTCAAACAAGTATCCGGTGGGCCATCGAAAGCAATCAGATGAGCGACCTTGCCGGAAACGATACGCATGGCGCAGCTCTCGCATTGACCAACCCGGCAGCCGCTCGGCAGGGACAAGCCCGCCTGGTCTGCGGCATTGAGCAGCGTTCCAGCGGCTGGTTCCCAGGTGTAGTGAATACCGTCATCCTGGATCTCTACTGATTGCGGTGCAAGAGCTGGCGGCACGCGAGTTTCACTGCTAAACGTTTCGGAGAAAATATCGAAACGTGGTATCCCGCGCCTGACCAGTTCTTCCGTGCATTGCGTCAGAAAAGCGGGAGAGCCACATAGAAAAATCAGTGGATTACCCGCCACAAGCACCGGGTCGAGCCATTCGAAGTCGAGATGGCCTCCTTGATGGTAATCACGGCCCTGCACATCATCACAACCCGGCTTCGCGTACACGGTAAGCAGGCGCACTGAACCGATGAGGTGGGCCAGGCGCGCAAGTTCGGGCCCATAGGGATGCGACGTCCCATCGCGACAGACATGAACCAGTTGTATGGTTGGCGTGGAATCGACGCATTGCTTCAAGGCTTCCAGATACCCTTGAAAAGGAGTGATTCCAATTCCGCTGGCCATCAGTACCACAGGACGCCGCGTACGCAGCGGCAGTGTGAACACGCCAGCAGGCGGGGAAAGCATTACTTGCGCGCCTTCTCCCAATTCATGCAACGCTGTGGACATGATGCCGTCGGGACCTTGACGGCCCCGTACGCGCCGGACGGCGATGGAAAGAAACGAAGGCGTACGATTGGGACCAGTGAGCGAGTATGCGCGTCGGATCGAACTGCCAGGTATCGACACGATGACGTGCTGCCCCGGCAAGAAATCGGCAAGCGTCTTTCCATCACAG
Source organism: Advenella sp. S44 (assembly GCF_002810445.1). Taxonomy (GTDB): domain Bacteria; phylum Pseudomonadota; class Gammaproteobacteria; order Burkholderiales; family Burkholderiaceae_B; genus Advenella. The sequence goes on from NZ_NEXS01000010.1 coordinate 170,108, forward strand.
GGAACAAGCCGGAACTCCGCCACGTCGTGTGCAATAGTGCGCTTCTGCGTTATCAAAAATTTTCGTTCACCATGCCAGCGGCCCACATTGCGCGAGTCGTCACGAACGATATCGCATACGGAGGCGCGCAGCGGCACAGAACCGCTGACCGGATCTCGGTGCCGATCCGTCATGATGGCGTTGATATTGCTAGATTCAGCCCCGACGATAGCGCTACCCGTGCGTCCGAGGCTGTCGCAGCCCTGCCACCAGCCGAATTCAGCGATCGCCACGTTCTCGTGTAAATCGCCATTTACTTTGGCACGCATACTCACGTTGCCGTATGGTGTGTGCACAAGCACCCAATCGCCGTCGTCAATTTCTCGTCCCCGTGCTGCATCTGTACTCATATATATTTGTGGATCGGGCGCCTTGCGCCGCAGCGAGGCAATATGTCGATGCGACGAATGAACGAACCACCCGCTCTTAGCTGTCGTCAGAACAATCGGGTACTCACCCGCCTGCCGCATCGGCGAATCCGCTGGCTCCACGTGGACGGGCAGCGCGGGCTGCCCTATGTTGTACAAGTCTTCGGAATAAAGCTGCACCCTGCCGCTCAACGTGGGAAACCCGGTAGTCCGCCCATCGCGTAGTGTCTTATATTTTTTGTAAGAGAAGTCCTGCGGGAAGCGTATTCCTTCGGGGTGCAGTCGCAAGGCCTGCACTGAGATACCCAAGGGTGCTAGCTGGTGATTCCAACAAGCGTCCATGTCCGCCCCGAAGAATTCTTCGGTCAGACCCAACCTTTGTGCTAGATCCAGCACTATCTCATAGTCTGCGCGCGACTGGCCTGCGGGTTCCACCATTTTGGGTCGCAATTGCACATGCTCCACGGCCGCCTGACTGATCTCGAACCCCAGCTTCAGCGCTTCGCGCTCCCATGGCATATTGGCCGGCAGGACAATATCCGCGTTCAAGGCAGTTGGGTTCATATACATATCAACGTGAACGTGAAAGTCCAAGGCCTGCAGCGCCTCTCGATTGCGCGCGGTTTCAGCTTGCGAGACCAGCAGATTCGTACCGAAGCTCATCAGCGTGCGTACTGGATACGGATCTTGCCGCAGCACTGCTTGCGAGAAATCGCGCGTCGTGATCCATCCCATGCTGGGTGGCCCCAAAGGCAATTCACGTAGACCGAGTGCTTTCTCTCGTTGCGAAGCAGGCAATAAGTCTCGATACTCGTTGACCGCTCGATACGGTGGTGCGATGGTCCATAAGTTTCCCCCTTTCCTGTCGCACGCGCCTGTCAAAGCGTACAGCGAGGCAATGGCGCGGTCCGTTTGTGTAGCGTTAGTATGCTGGCCAACACCAGTCCATGCGTGATAACACAACCGTGGGCAATCTTCGAAAATGGCGTTGAACTGTTCCAGATTAGCCTCGTCAAGCCAGGTCAGTCTAGCGACTTCGCGCTGTGTGTATTGGTCCACGGTTTCTCGCAGATCTTGCAAGACAGTGACGCACTTGCACATGCGGCCATCATGCCTGCGCACAGACCAAGAACCGAATAGTTCGGCCCGAGCCGTATCCAAACCGCGCCCGCTCGCCACTAGGATTCCGTCCTGTACCACCACGCGGGCTGTGGGATCGGCGTCGGGCCAGATATCCGTAGCCATAAGCAGGCCGCCACTGTCGCAATCTACCAGACACGGCGCATTGGTCCAGCAGGCCACAAAGTGGCGATCGAAACGACCGGTGTACAACAGATGGCGAATGGCTCCCAGAGCAAGCGCCCCATCTGCACCAGGACGAATCCGCAACCACAGGTCTGCCTGCTGACCCGACCCCTCGCATTGGGGATCAACCACTACGACTTTAGCACCACGCTGCCGCGCCTCGGCGATACGCGAGGCCTGCGCCAGCCAGGTCCGGGCTGGATTGTGACCCCACAACAGCAGCGTGTCCGTGTGCTCCAGGTCCGGAATGCCGATGCCACGCCCAAATGTCAATGCATGGGCATAGTCCTTGTGCCAGCCGCATACTTCCACTGCATAGATTAGGTTGGGGCTGCCAAACAGCCGGATAAAGCGCTCGACCCACTCGAAGCTGTCCACCATGGGCGTGCCGCTGGGCGTGGTAACGGCGAAAGCAACGCTTTCGGCCCCGTCGCACTGCCGCGCGTTAGCCAACCGGGTGGCCACTTCGTCCAATGCTTCCTCCCAGTCGATCTCCCGCCAGCCGGGATCTGCTGCATCCCGTGGATTCGTCCGCTTCAGTGGTCGCAGCAGCCGGTGGCTTTTCGCGAGCATTTCCGGCGCAGCCCTTCCCTTGGCGCATAAGGCACCACCGGTGGGATGATTGGCAAGAGGTGTCACGGCAACCAGCTGGCCGTTTTCCACATGATTAACCGATCCGCAGCGTGACCTGCACAAAGTACAGTATCCGGTGAATGTTTCCATTTATCCCTTGAATAATGTAGCGCGTGACGCTCTATTGAGTGATGCAAATATTAATGCGTCACGCGCTACTTATAAAATGGGGAAAAACCCTTACATCAAAGCGGCGACAGTGCTCGCGAGACGTGTCAAAAATGTAACAAGCCAACTTTCCCTCTTGAAACTACGACATTCGTCCCTATAATTAGCACTCAGTAGGGTCGAGTGCTAACAGCCGGCCTGACTAACCCAATTTACTAACCTATTTTTATATATTCAGGAGTTTCTCCATGGCATTGCGTCCTTTGCAAGACCGCGTGATCATTAAGCGCCTCGATAACGAACGTAAAACTGCGTCCGGCATCGTTATCCCTGACAGTGCAGCAGAAAAGCCAGATCAGGGTGAAGTCGTTGCTGTTGGTCCCGGCAAAAAAACAGAAGATGGCAAAGTTATCGCCGTTGACCTGAAAGTGGGCGATAAAGTCCTTTTTGGTAAGTATGCCGGTCAGTCCGTCAAAGTAGACGGCGAAGAGCTGCTGGTTATCCGCGAAGAAGAAATCCTCGCAGTAATCGGTTGATCCGCCCGTAAATAACGAATCTGCCCGCCTTGCTCCGCATGGCATAAGGGCTACCGAGACAATCAATCAAGGAATTAAACATGGCTGCTAAGCAAGTACTATTCGGTGACGACGCTCGTGTGCGTATCGTCCGTGGTGTAAACATTCTGGCAAACGCTGTTAAGACAACACTGGGCCCTAAAGGCCGTAACGTTGTTCTGGAGCGCTCATTCGGCGCCCCTACCGTCACAAAAGACGGTGTATCTGTTGCCAAAGAAATCGAACTGAAAGACAAATTCGAAAACATCGGCGCCCAGCTGGTTAAAGAAGTGGCTTCAAAAACTTCTGACCACGCGGGTGACGGTACCACAACAGCAACTGTTCTGGCTCAGTCCGTTGTTGAAGAAGGCCTCAAATACGTGGCTGCCGGTATCAACCCAATGGATCTGAAACGTGGTATTGACAAGGCTGTAGCCGCTGCCGTTGCAGAACTGCAATCACTGTCACGCCCATGCACAACCAGCAAGGAAATTGCCCAGGTTGGTTCCATCTCTGCCAACAGCGACAGCTCTATTGGTGACATCATCGCCAATGCCATGGACAAAGTCGGCAAAGAAGGCGTGATCACTGTTGAAGACGGCAAATCACTGGACAACGAACTGGACGTCGTTGAAGGTATGCAATTTGACCGTGGCTACCTGTCTCCTTACTTCATCAACAACCAGGACAAACAGGTTTCTGCGCTGGAAGATCCATACGTTCTGATTTTCGACAAGAAAATCAGCAACATCCGTGATCTGCTGCCTATTCTGGAACAAGTTGCCAAATCAAGCCGTCCTCTGCTGATCATCGCTGAAGACGTCGAAGGCGAAGCCCTGGCAACGCTGGTTGTGAACAACATCCGCGGCATTCTGAAAACGACTGCTGTTAAAGCACCAGGCTTTGGCGACCGTCGCAAAGCCATGCTGGAAGACATCGCCATCCTGACTGGCGGCACCGTGATCTCTGAAGAAACCGGTATGTCTCTGGAAAAAGCTACGATCGACGATCTGGGCCAGGCCAAGCGTATCGAAGTGGGCAAAGAGAACACCATTATCATTGATGGTGCAGGCGTTAGCGCAAGCATCGAATCTCGTGTCAAACAAATCCGTACACAGATCGAAGAAGCCACTTCAGACTACGATCGCGAAAAACTGCAAGAGCGCGTTGCCAAACTGGCAGGCGGTGTTGCCGTGATCCGTGTTGGTGCTGCAACCGAAGTTGAAATGAAAGAGAAAAAAGCCCGCGTTGAAGATGCACTGCATGCCACACGCGCTGCTGTTGAAGAAGGTATTGTTCCTGGCGGTGGCGTAGCGCTGATCCGTGCCAAGAAAGCCATTGAACAAATCAAGGGCGAAAACGCCGATCAGGATGCAGGTATCAAACTGATTCTGCGTGCTGTAGAAGCTCCTTTGCGCACTATCGTATCTAACGCTGGCGATGAGCCAAGCGTTGTTGTCGCCAAAGTGGCTTCCGGTGAAGGCAACTACGGTTACAACGCTGCAACGGGCGAGTACGGCGATCTGGTTTCACAAGGTGTCCTGGATCCAACCAAAGTGACTCGCACTGCGCTGCAAAACGCTGCCTCTGTTGCCAGCCTGCTGCTGACAACTGAAGCTGCCGTTTGCGAAATCGTAGAAGACAAACCAGCTCCTGCCATGCCTGACATGGGTGGTATGGGCGGTATGGGTGGCATGGGCGGATTCTAATTCTGCCAGATACACCCCGGACCTGCCTTGCGCGGGTCCGCAGCAAACAAACCCCGAACGGCTCGCTGTTCGGGGTTTTTCTTTGGCTGGGTTTTCGTTGACAGTGCCGTTGAACATGCTCGTTGGTCTCTACTTGACTGATCTACTTAACCCCTCTACTTAACCTCTCTACTTAACCTCTCTGCTTACCCCCTCTATTTGACTTTCTTTCCTTGCTGCCAATCCGGGGCGTCTGCCGTAACGGTCTGCCGGCTTCTCCACAGCAGTAGACGAATGGCCGAACGCCTCGCCTGATTTCTTGCGCCCTGCTTTGCTGATGTGCAGATTAGCAAATACAAAGTCGGCTCGCCTCTTATGACAAAAAGGATCCGAATCAACACGCTTGAATGAGTCGGCGCAGTGCCGTTTAATCAAGCCGTAGCCTTTTGTGAACTACAATGTCGTTCATGAATCGACCAAGCCATCCGCACGGCCGCAAGAACCGCGGCGTACTGCGTTTTATCCAGTCGACTGTGTACTCGGCACAGGGCTTTCGTGCAGCCTTTTCCAGCGAAGAATCGTTTCGCCAGGAATTGATCGTCTGCATCGCGCTCACGCCCTTTGCCTTTCTGCTAGGGCGCAATTTTGCCGAAGTCATTGTATTGCTGGGTGTGCTGGTCAGCGTCCTGACGGTGGAGCTGATCAACTCGGCCATCGAAGTGCTGGCCGATACGGTGAGTGCTGAAACGCACCCCCTGATCGGGCAGACCAAGGATATTGCCAGCGCAGCGGTCATGATGGTGATCACTTTTGCCGGCCTGGTCTGGTTTGGTTTGCTCCTTGTCCGTCTGTTTTCACACTAATTATTCATGACATTTATCGAAAAACTGGAATCCGCCTGGCAAAGCCAGAACTCCCTTCTCATGGTTGGCCTGGACCCTGATCCCGAAAGACTACCGGTTAGCATGAAACAGAATCGCGAATCCACATTCGAATTCTGTAAAGGCATTGTTGATGCGTCGGCACCCTATGCCTGCGGCTTCAAACCGCAAATTGCCTATTTTGCATCTCAGGGTGCAGAAGAACAATTATCACAACTGTGTGCGTATATCCACGAAACCTATCCGCATTTGCCCATTGTGCTTGACGCCAAGCGTGGCGATATTGGCACGACGGCTGAACATTACGCCCGCGAAGCATACGAACGGTACCGGGCAGACGCCGTCACGGTTAGCCCTTATATGGGATTTGATTCCATAGAGCCGTACCTGGCCTGGAAAGATCGGGGCATCATTATTCTGTGCCGCACCTCCAATCCGGGCGGCTCTGACTTGCAGTTTGTTGAGTCTGCCAACGGCGAGCCGCTATATCTGCATGTGGCCAGTATGGTTGCGGAAAAATGGAATACGCACGGCCAATGCGGGCTGGTCGTCGGCGCCACCTTTCCCGACGAGCTGAGTAAGGTTCGTGCGCGAGTAGGCCAGACCATGCCGTTGCTGGTGCCCGGTATCGGCGCGCAAGGCGGCGATATCGAGCAAACTGTGATGGCCGGCCGCAATGATGAAAGTACCGGCATGATGATCAATTCGTCACGCGCCATTCTGTATGCCAGCTCAGACGATGATTGGAAAGAAGAAGCAGCCCGTGTCGCACGGGAGACTCGCGACCAGATCAATCGGGCGCGCGCACGCTAAGATCGCCATCAAAACGATGCCTGCCTGGTTATACAGGCAGGCATCGTGCGTTGAGCAGACCGCTAGTCGATGTATACGAGACCCGGGCATCCGCCGCTGTCTTGCCAGAATCAGTTCAATTTTCCTGAACGATGCGTCGGGTAATTTCCATGGCGTAGATGACCGCCTGAACCCGCACCTGATGGCGATCACCAACGAAGTTTTGCGTAAACGGCAAGGTGACAATGCCATCCGCTTTGCGATAGGCAACCGCAAAACACACCAAGCCTACCGGTTTATGGGTAGTGCCGCCGTCAGGGCCCGCAATGCCGGTCGTGCTGACCGCGCAGGTGGAAAGCGGCGCATGGTTCAGCGCCCCTTCGGCCATCTCAATAGCCACTTCCTGGCTGACCGCGCCAAATTTATCCAGCGCAGTCTGATTCACACCCAGCATATCCATCTTGGCTTCGTTGGTATAGGTCACAAACCCCCGGTCAAACCACTGGCTGGAGCCTGCGATGGCGGTAATTGCTCCCGCAAGCAGCCCGCCCGTGCAGGATTCGGCCGTGGCCAGCAATCCGCTTTTTCCCTTGAGCGCTTGTCCCAACTGGGCAGCGACCTGCCATTGCTCACTCAACAACTCCGACATACTCACCCCAACATTCTTGTGGCAATCGCCATAATGAACAACGTGTAGGCCGCGGCCACCACGTCGTCCCACATGACGCCGAACCCATTTTTGAGCGTACGATCAAAGTAGCCGATGGGTGGCGGTTTGACAATATCGAAAAAACGAAACAGGATAAAGGCCACCAGTTGCCAGCCCAGGTTCATGGGCGCAACCAGCAAAAGAACTGCCCAGAAGGCAACCATTTCGTCCCAGACGATGCCGCCGTGATCGTCCACAGCCATTTCCTGAGCCACGCGATGGCAGCAATAGACGCCGTAAGCGAACGCGGCCAGAATAAACAGCGCCATGTAAAAATCGGTACCGAGCACAAAACTGAGCGGCCACCAGAGTATCCAGGCCAGCGCCGTGCCCCAGGTTCCCGGGGCGGGCCTGATCAGCCCTGCGCCAAGTCCGAAGGCGAGGAAGCGGTGGACATTAGCCCGGATCCAGCTAAAAGTAGGCCATTGTTCGTTCACGGTTGTTTTGGTGCCAGCGGCATTATGTATGGGTTGCGTTTGAATGTCTTCTATCATGCAATTACTTCTGTGTTTGCGGCTTGCGCCGACGAGCTGGCCTGAAATGGTCGAACCCCGCTGGAAGTGCGGAGATATCCTGTTGCGCAGCATCAAGTACCCGCAAACCCTGCCCGGCGTTCACCTGTCCAATGCGCGTCAGCGTCACAGGCAGACTGGCCGCAATGGCTTGCAGTGCCGCCCTGGCGGTGCGCGGCGCCGTAAAACACAACTCGTAAACGTCGCCCCCACCCAACACCGACTGGCGCAGCTGCTGCGGGTCATCGTCTGGCAGGCTAAGATTAACAGGCATTAAAGATTCGTACAATACGGCAGCGACGCCGCTGGCATGCAAAATATGTTTCAAGTCCTGCACCAGGCCATCGGAAAGGTCAATGACGGCATGAGCCAGGGGCCGCAGCGCGAGCCCGAGCGACACGCGCGGCTCGGGCCATTCCAGGGCATGGCGGGTGGCGTGCAGCGCTTGTATTTCGCGTTCGCTCAGCACTTCGCCCGCCTTTTGGCGCAGCAGTAGGTTCAGGGCCCAGTCGGCGGCGCCCAGCGTGCCGGAAACCCAGATATCGTCACCCGGCAGGGCGCGGCTGCGGAGCAGAAACGGTTGCGTGACTTCCCCCAACACGGTCACGCTGATGACAATATCATGCTCGCTGCGGGTGGTATCGCCGCCGATCAGCGGGCATTGGTATTTGTCGGCCAGGCGGTTGAAACCCCGGGCAAAGGCCGCAAGCCAGTCGGCATCGTAACGCGGCAGCGCGATGCCCAGCAGGCAGCCACGCGGCGTCGCTCCCATAGCGGCCAGGTCGGACAGGTTCACCGCCAGCGATTTGTGGCCCAGCGACTCGGGGTCAACATCGGAAAAAAAATGGCGCTCTTCAAGCAGCAGATCTTTGCTGATGGCCAGGGATGTGCCGGCGTTAGGTGTCAGGATGGCACAGTCGTCCCCGACCGCGATGTCAACAGACGCTGCGGGGCGGGTAAAAAACTGACGGATCAGATCGAATTCGCCGGACATAGGAACCGCTTTTCAATTGCGCGAGTATTGCTTCGCAAAAGCACCAGGCTAGCGCCAGGCGCCAGCCAGAGCACGTCCGCTTGCCAAACCGCGCTTAGCGCCCGGCATTGACTTCCAGCGAACGCACGCGTGCCGCCAGTTTGTCCAGTACACCATTGACAAACTTGAAGCCGTCGGTGCCGCCAAATTCCTTGGCCAGCTCCACCGCCTCGTTGATGGCAACCTTGTACGGAACATCAAGATGGTGAATCAGTTCATAACTGCCGATTAACAAAATGCCGTGCTCGATGGGCGAGAGCTCGTCAAGCGGGCGGTCGATATAGGGCACGAAGGCTTCACGTAGCGCGGGTGCATCGGCAAAAACGCCATGCAGCAATGTCTTGAACCAGGCCGGATCGGCGTTCTCGAATTCCGGGCTGTCCTGGATGTGGGCGTCGATGGCGCCCGCCTCGCGCAGGTCGGTGTCGCCACTGACCAGCCAGGCATAGATTCCCTGAAGGGCAAATTCGCGCGCCCGACGGCGCGCGCTGCGATGCATTGTTTTATTATCCTGAGCCACTCGTTGTCCTATCGCCTTGGGGTATCTGCTACTGCTTCGGTTTCATCATCTTCGTCGTCCTGGTCGTCATCGTCCAGATCGTCGAAGTCATCGTCTTCGTCTTCAGACTCAGGCACCAGCGCTGCCGACAGGTTGGCCATTTCCACGGCGACCTGGGCGCAATCCTTGCCTTTTTGCTCGGCGCGGGCCTTGGCCTGTTCCTCGTCTTCTGTGGTGAGAATGCCGTTGGCCACCGGCACATTGGTGTCCATGGACACGCGGGTAATGGCCGCCGCGCTTTCGTTGCTGACGACTTCAAAGTGATAAGTTTCACCGCGGATGACCGCCCCCAGGGCAATCAGCGCGTCAAACTCATACGTTTCGGCCATCTGGGCCAGCGTCAGTCCGACTTCCAGGGCACCAGGAACGGTAACCACCATGATGTCGCGTTCGTCGACACCCAGCTCGCCAAGTTCGGCCAGGCAGGCTTCAAGTTCGGCAAAACCGATTTCCTCGTTAAAGCGTGCGCACACGATACCGATATGCAGGCCTTCGCCATTCAGATCAGGGGCGAGTGTATAAGGTTTCATAGCCATTCCTTTTAATTCAGCGGGGGTCAGAAGAGGTTTCGTAACCTGTTACGGTCAGTGCATAACCAGTCATGCTTGGCATTTTACGTGGAAGTGCAAGCAGGCGCATCTTTCCGACGTTCAGTTCACGTAATATTTGCGCGCCGATACCGTAGGTGCGCAAATCATAGCGATCATCGCGGCGCGCGGCGCTCTCGGTTTCTCCCCATTTTTCCAGCGCTTCAAGCAAGCCCTGCTGCGATCCCTGGCAATTGAGCAGCACCAGAACACCGGCCGGGCTGGCCGAAATTGCCTCTAGTGCCTGGGCAATGCCCCAGCTATGTGCATTGCGTTCCAGATCCAGCAGATCCAGTACCGATACCGGTTCGTGTACGCGCACAAGCGCTTCCTGTTCCGGATTGATAACGCCATGGACCAGCGCGATATGCGCTGCGCCCGACATGCTGTCCTGATACGACACAGCTTCGAACTGGCCGAAAGGCGTTTTCAGGGTCTTGCTGCCCAGGCGGCGAATCATGGACTCATTTTCGCTGCGATACTGGATCAGGTCCGCAATGGTGCCGATTTTCAGATTGTGTTCGCGGGCGAAGGTCACCAGATCGGGCAAGCGCGCCATGCTGCCATCGGGTTTGAGGATTTCACAGATGACCGCGGCTGGCGTCAGGCCCGCCATGGCGGTCAGATCACAACCGGCTTCCGTATGCCCGGCGCGAATCAGCACGCCACCCGAGACGGCCTGCACCGGAAAAATGTGGCCCGGATTGACCAGATCTTGCGGCTCGGCGTTTTTGGCAACGGCAGCCTGGATGGTACGGGCCCGGTCGGCGGCCGAAATACCGGTGGTTACGCCCTCTGCCGCTTCGATGGACACGGTAAAGTTGGTGCCAAAGGACGTGCCGTTGCGCGAGGCCATGAGTGGCAGCTGCAGCTGGCGGCAACGTTCTTCAGTGAGCGTCAGGCATACCAGGCCACGGGCGTGGGTCACCATGAAGTTGATGGCTTCGGGCGTGACAAAGTCTGCCGCCATAACCAGATCGCCTTCGTTTTCGCGATCTTCTTCGTCAACCAGGATAACGATACGTCCCGCCTTCAGCTCCTGGACAATTTCAGAGACGGGAGAAATGGTGCAGTTGGGCACCAGAGAAACAGGGGCGGCAGAAGTCATATCGTGCTTGAATCCGGAAGGCTGGCTGGCGCGTGCGTACCAGCAATGGGCAAAAGCGCTATTTTACCCCTTTCGCCCCTGTAACAGGCGGCAAAACCCCGATTCAGTCCGAGGATTGTGAGGCGCCGCGCACCACCGCAGTGACTTCGATTTCTACTTTGGCACGATCTTCGACAAGCCCGGCCACTTCGACCGCCGTCATGGCCGGATAATGCCGCCCGATAATATTCCGATAGTGGTCGCCAATGGCCGGATAGGCGGCCACATAGTCGCGCTTGTCGATGACATACCAGTTCATGCGGACAATATCCGACGGCGCAGCCCCGCCCTCCTTCAGGATAGCCACAATGTTCTGCAACGTTTGCCGGACCTGATCGCCCAGATCATCGGACTCAAACTGCTGCTGGCCGTTCCAGCCGATTTGGCCGCCTACAAACAGCAGGCGGCTGCCTGCCTCCACAGAGATCATGGTGCCGTTGGCATAGCCGCGGGGTTTGGTCCAGTCTGACGGTTGTAATATTTCCATGTTTCAGTTTCCCATTTCATGACCCGGATTCGGTCATTTTTCTCAAGACAAAACGCTGCAGCTTGCCGGTTTCGGTACGCGGCAACTGCTCGACAAACTCAATTTCGCGCGGATATTTATACGGTGCGGCTTCCTGCTTTACATGATTTTGCAATGCTGTAACAAGCTCCGGTGAAGGAGTAAAGCCGACATTCAGAACAACATAGGCCTTAACGATAGCGCCTCGCTCGCCATCGCTGCGGCCCACCACCCCGCAGTCGTTCACCGCCTGGTGGGTCATGAGTACGCTTTCGACTTCCGGACCGGCAATGTTGTAGCCGGCTGAGACGATCATGTCGTCATCGCGGGCGCGATAATAAAAATAGCCGTCGGCGTCCATCACAAACGCATCGCCTGGCAGATTCCACTGCTGCTGCACATAACGCGACTGGCGTTCGTCATCAAGATAACGGCAACCGGTCGGGCCCCGTACGGCCAGTCGGCCAAGTGTCCCGGGCGGCACCTCGTTCATGGCCGCGTCCACCACCCTGGCCTGATAGCCTGGCACCACGCGCCCGATGGCGCCATCACGGATGTCATTGCCGGAACTGGAAATATACACATGCATCATTTCCGTTCCTCCGATGCCATCTGTCATATTGATCCCGCTGGCCTTTTTCCAGAGCTGGCGCGTCGCATCGGGCAGGGCCTCGCCGGCCGATACACAGGTACGAAGCGAATCAAGGCGATAGCCATGGGCCAGTTCCGCCATTTTTCGGTAAAAGGTCGGCGCCGTAAAGGTCATGGTGACCTTGTGCGCCTGGATAATATCTAAAAACGATTCGGGGGTCAGTTTCTCCACCAGCAGGGCCGAGCCGCCGGCGCGCAACGGAAAACACAGCAGTCCGCCGAGCCCGAAAGTAAACGCCAGTGGCGGCGTGCCGCAAGCAATGTCGGCCGGCCCGGTTTGCAGAATCTGGCCGGAAAATGTATCGCACATGGCCAGCACGTCGCGATGAAAATGAATGCACCCCTTGGGTTTGCCGGTGGTGCCGCTGGTAAAGGCAATCAGGCAGGGGTCATCACGCCGTGTCTGCGCATCGTAGGGCGCATCGCTTTTGGTATCGGCGCGCGCCAACATATCGTCGGGCGCCTGGCTGCCGAATGCTATGATCTGCTTTAACCCCTCGTAATAGTTCGCGTTGTCCGGGTCGCGGCAATGCTGCAGCTCATCCAGCAATCGTTCATCACATAGCGCTGCCTGCGATCTGGATATTTTCAGAATGGTTCCCAGTTCCCGCGCGCGCAGCAGCGGCATCGTAGGCACTGCAATAATGCCGGCCTTCAGGCAGGCCAGCAGCGCGCCGGCCATGCACAGGTTATTCGGTCCGCGCAGCAACAGCCGGTTGCCGGACACCAGGCCCAGGTCTTCGGTCAGCACCCGCGCCAGTCGATTGGTCCATCGCGCCAGGGCTCCATAGCTCATTTGTTCCTGCCTGCCATCCTGCAGCCACCGCAGCGCAATATGGTCGCCCCGGCCCTCATGCACATGGCGGTCTATCAGTTCTACGGCACTGTTCATTCTTGCGGGATATTGCAACTGCGGCAAATCGAACAGATACTGCGGCTGTTGCCCGGCATCGGGCAGGTGTTCAACGACAAAGCGGTCTTTCAATCCAGTCTCTGCTGTCATGTCTTGTCTCCAGTGTTGTCGGCTCACCCGGCGGCGCGAATGAGTCAGGAAGTCTTTGCTCCCGTTTCGATTCAGTCCCGCAATATTTCGCGTGCAATAATCAGTTTCTGCACTTCCGTGGCGCCCTCATAGATACGCAAGGCGCGAATATCCCGGTATAGCCCTTCCACACACTCCCCCACCACCACGCCCTGTCCGCCGAACAACTGCAAGGCTTTGTCAATCACCTGCTGCGCCGCTTCCGTTGCAAACATTTTGGCCATGGCCGCTTCTTTGGTGGTCCTGGCCTGATAATGGTCACGGCGCCAGGCGGCACGATAGGTCAGCAGGCGGCTGGCGTCGAGCGCAGTCGCCATATCGCCAAGCGCGGCCTGCGTCAGTTGCAGATCGGCAAGCACTCCGCCGAACATCTGCCGGGTCTTGCTGCGCCCCAGCGCTTCGTCCAGCGCCCTTGCGGCAAAGCCATTGGCTGCCGCAGCCACCGACGCCCGGAAGATGTCCAGCACCTGCATGGCCAGCTTGAATCCTTCGCCTTTGGTCCCCAGGAGCGCCTCAGCCGGCACACGGCATTGTTTGAGCTTGAGCACGGCCATTGGATGCGGCGCCATCACTTCGATGCGCTCGGACGTATCGAGCCCGGCCGTATCGCTATCGACGATAAAGGCGCTGATGCCCCGGGCGCCCGGCAGAAAGTCCGTGCGCGCGAAAACACAATAAAAATCGGCAATACCTCCGTTGGAGATCCAGGTCTTGACGCCATCCAGAACGTATCCTGCTCCCTGCTGCGTGGCCTTGCAGTCCATGGCCGCAACATCGGATCCGGCCTGCGGTTCGGACAGGGCAAAGGCGGCAATCAGCTCGCCCCGCGCCACGCGTGGCAGGTAGGATTTTTTCTGCTCATCTGAGCCTCCGAGCACAATGGCGCCACTGCCCAGGCCCTGCATGGCGAAGGCAAAATCGGCCAGGGCGTGATAGCGCGCGAACGTCTCGCGGATCAGGCAGATTGTGCGTGAGTCAATGTTCTCCTGAACACCGCCCCAACTGCCATTGGAACCTGCAGGCACCGCATAGCGCAGCCAGCCGCCGTCTCCCATGCGCCGCACGAGTTCGCGGCAGGTATCGTCGGTATTGCCATGCGGCACATCGCGCAGATTGTGCTGCGCCCAGCGATCCAGTTCGGCAGCCAGGCGCCGATGCTGCGGCTCAAAAAAAGGCCAGTCCAGGAACTCGTGATCGGGCATGCTCAATCTCCCTCGAACACGGGTTTGTTTTTTGCCACGAAGGCATGATAGGCCCGATGAAAGTCCCCGGTCTGCATGCAAATGGCCTGGGCATGCGCTTCCGCGTCAATGGCTTCGTCCACACCCATATTCCATTCGTGATGCAGGCAATGCTTGGTGATGCCATTGGCAAACGTTGGGCCTGCAGCAATGCGGGCCGCCAGCTTTTGCGCGGCAGCCAGCACCTGATCCGGTTCGTGCAACTGGTTATAAAAGCCCCAGCTGTGACCCTCCGCGCCCGACATGGATCTGCCGGTATACAGCAATTCGCTGGCCCGGCCCTGGCCGATAATGCGCGGCAAAATGGCGCAGGCGCCCATGTCTGCACCCGCCAGACCGACGCGCGTAAACAGAAATGCTGTTTTGCTGTCGGCAGTGCCCAATCGGATGTCGCAGGCCATCGCCAGGATCGCCCCGGCGCCGGCGCATACACCGGCCACGGCTGCAACCACCGGCTGTGGACAGTTGCGCATTGCCTTGACAAGGTTCCCTGTCATCTGGGTAAACGCCAGCAGTTGTGGCATGGACATTTTTGTAAGCGGACCGATAATTTCGTGCACGTCTCCGCCAGAGCAGAAGTTGCCACCGGCCCCGGTAATGACAACTGTCTTGATATCGCTGGCGCTGGCCAGGGCGCGAAACAGGTCGCGCAATTCGGCGTAGGATTCGAAGGTCAACGGGTTTTTTCTGTCTGGCCGGTTCAGCGTAATGGTCGCCACCTTGTGGTCATCGCTGACCTGCCAGTCAAAATGCGTGGCCCGGTAACCTGCCAGCGGCTTGCGCTGATCCTGCATGGGATAGATCTCATCCGTGTGTGTCATTCTGTTCTCTCCTGTTTGCCTTCGGTGAATACGGCGTTGCCGGCGCATTTACGCTTGTCATATTCGATGCTGTGTTCGGCGGCGCCAGGCTGCTACCCGGCCATTTTCTCGCCACCATCGACCGGCACGGCCTGGCCGTTGATACTGGACGATTGCGGCAGGCACAACCAGAGCACCGCGTGCGCGACCTCTTGCGGCTGCACCAGCCTGCCCTGCGGATTATTACTGGCCAGCGCCGCCTTGGCCTTGTCTGGCGTCATGCCGGTTTTTTCGACCATATTGGCCACAGCGCCGACCAGCAAAGGCGTTTCGGTATAACCCGGACACACCGCGTTAACGGTGATGTTTTTCCCCGCCAGCTCCAGGGCCAGAGCCCTCGTCAATCCCACCACGCCATGCTTGGCCGCACAATAGGCCGTCACATAACCGTAGCCTTTGAGCCCGGCTACGCTGGCTACATTCACGATGCGTCCCCAGCCCTGCTCCAGCATATCGGGCAGCGCCGCATTGATGCACAGATACGTTCCAGTCAGGTTGACCTGCATCATCTGGTTCCAGAACTGTGCATCCATGCGGTCAAAGCGCTCACTGCGGGCCTGGCCGGCATTGTTCACCAGGACATTGATCGAGCCAGCGTGCTCGCGGGCTGCCGCAAAGCCGCGGGCAATGGCGTTTTCATCGGTAACGTCAGCCTGTACCGTATAGACCCGTTGCGCATCTGCCGAGAAAGTCTGCGCAGCCTGCTGCAGGCGCTGGCCATCGCGGGCCAGCAGCGTCACGCGGGCGCCGGCCGCCAGCGCAAGCCGCGCCACTTCAAGCCCGATTCCCTGGCTGGCGCCGGTAATCAAAACATGACGATTTTCCAATGTAGCTATAGCGTTATGGTTCATGGTGAGTTATCCGTTCTGCATCAATTGGGCCCGCTCAAACAGGGTTTCGATTTGGCGTTTTCCTGCACTGTACTGCCGGGGCCAGTGAACCTGGGTGTAGCCGATTTTGGCGGTTTCGCTCAGCGTCCAGGCCGGATTGGCCAGATGGGGTCGACCAATTGCACACAGGTCGGCACGACCCGATGCGATGATGCTGTTGACCTGATCAGCCTCGGTAATGGCCCCCACCGCCATGGTCGCAATGCCTTCCTGGTTACGGATCTCGTCGGCAAACGGCGTCTGGTACATACGCCCATAGACGGGCTTCTGGTCAGGGCTGACCTGGCCCGACGAGCAGTCGATCAGATCGGCACCCGCTGCCTTGAAAGCCCGGGCGATGAGCACCGCATCGTCTGCCGTTATGCCGCCGTCGACCCAGTCACTGGCCGAGATACGTATGTTCAGCGGCTTGTCTTCAGGCCAGACGGCACGCATGGCGGCAAATACCTCAAGGGGAAAACGCAGCCGGTTCTCCAGCGAGCCGCCGTAGTTATCTGTGCGCTGATTGGCCAGCGGCGAAATAAAGCACGACAGCAAATACCCATGCGCGCAATGGAGCTCCAGCACATCGAATCCGGCCCGCGCGGCACGCCGTGTTGCCTGTACAAATTCATCGGTAATTTTCTGCATGCCCGCAGCATCCAGTGCCGTGGGAATTTGCGAGATATCCGGCAGATAAGGCAGGGGCGAGGCCGAAACCAGCGGCCAGTTGCCCGAGTCCAGCGGCATATCAATGCCATCCCAGGCGGCCCGGGTCGAGCCCTTGCGACCCGCGTGGCCCAGCTGAATGCCGATTTTCGCATCCGATTGGGCATGCACCGCCTGCACAATATTTTTCCATGCCTGCATTTGCGTGTCGTTCCACAAGCCGGGGCAATGCGGCGTAATACGCGCACGCGGGGACACGCAGGTCATTTCGACCATGACCAGGCCGGCGCCACCCAGAGCGCGCGCCAGCAAATGCTGGAAATGAAAGTCGCCAGGCACGCCATCGGTGCACGAATACATGGCCATGGGCGAGACCACGATCCGGTTTTTCAGCACGACAGCGCGCAGACTAAAAGGCGTCCACATGGGCGGGACCGCAATAACATTATTGTCTGTCCCGGCAAGAGCCTCATTGTCCACGCCGGCAGGGGCATGACCGTCGACGCCCGCGGCGGCGCGACTGTCCGCGATGCCCGCCCTCGCTTCACTTGCCGGCGAGCGCGCCTGGCGGTTGAACCAGGTTTCGAAGTGATTCATCCACTTGGGATCGCGCAGCCGCAAATTTTCATGTGAAATACGCTGTGAGCGCGTCAACAGCGAATAGGCAAACTGCTGCGGCGCGAGCCGGGTATAGCGTTTGACATTTTCAAACCATTCGGTGGAGTTGCGTGCGGCGTTCTGGATTTTCAGCACTTCGATGCTGCGCTGTGCTTCATAATGGGCCAACGCTGACCCGATATCGCTGTGGGCGCGAAAACTGCCGGCCAGCTCAATGGCATCCTCCAGTGCAAGCTTGGTGCCGGAGCCAATGGAAAAATGCGCCGTATGCGCGGCGTCGCCCATGAGCACAATGGGAATCGTTTTGCCGTTGGGCAGGGTCTGGTTGTGCACCCATTGCTCGCAAATGACACGCGGAAACTGGATCCAGATAGCGGAGCCGCGCAAATGCTTGGCATTGGACAACAGCTTATTGCCGTCCAGCCACGGCGCGAACAATTGCTCGCAATAGGCGATTCCGTCTTCCTGCGACATATTGTCGATACCGGCCGCACGCCAGGTCTCATCCCGGGTTTCGACAATGAAAGTGGACATGCCTTCTTCGTACTGATAGGCATGGGCCTGGAACCAGCCGTACTCTGTATTGACAAAGGCAAAGGTGAAGGCATCAAATGTTTTTTCCGTCCCAAGCCAGACAAAGCGGCAGCGCCGCGTGTCGATATCAGGCCTGAACGAATCGGCGTAGCGTGTGCGGATCCGGCTGTTGATCCCGTCGGAAGCGATCACCAGGTCCGCCTCGTAGGCGACGGCGATCGCCTGGTCGTCTTCAACGACGGTTTCAAAAACCAGTTCTACGCCCAGATCCAGACAGCGCTGTTGCAGAATATTGAGCATTTTCTTTCGGCCGATGCCGATAAAACCGTGTCCGCCGCTGCGTATGGTGGTGGCGCCGATATGAATGTCAATATCGTCCCAGTGATTGAACTGGCGGATAATCTGTTCGGCCGTCGGCAAATCGGCGTTTTTCAGATTCTCCAGCGTGGCGTCGGAAAATACCACGCCCCACCCGAAAGTATCAAATGGCCGATTGCGTTCTACGACCACAATCCTGTCCTGCGGATTACGCTTCTTTAACAGCAGCCCGGCATACAAACCTGCGGGGCCCCCGCCGATACAAATAATATTCATGACAGATCCTTTTGGCCAGGTCTGCGACCGTTGGCGACGGCAGCCAGCCATGCTACCGGCTCGCTGCAGAAACGGCGCCTGCAGGACTGACGGTTTGTCTCTTTTACAATTGTGATTTATTTTAAGTTTAAACTAATTTATAATGCACTACAAACTTTTTTTCAAATAGCTGCGCTGGCGCGCCATTGGCCTACGCGAGCGACTGCCACTCGCAGCACTCGGCCGCCGGACCCTGCTATCCTGACGGTTGGGCAACCATGCCATTTATCAATAAAACACCCTGCTGCCGTTACAATCTGCGCATTCCAACTTGTCCGTTTCTTTTCTTAATTTTGCAGGAGCCGTAATGCAACACGATCTGGAAACCCGCGCCGCAACAATAGACCATTCCGAATTGCGTCTCTGGCTGCGCCTGCTTACCTGCACAAGCCTTATCGAAAATCGAATCCGCAATTATTTGCGTGTGGAATTTGACTGCACGCTGCCGCGTTTCGACCTGATGGCGCAACTGGCCAAGGAGCCCGATGGCATGCGGATGGGCGAGCTATCTGCGCGGCTGATGGTCAGCAACGGCAACGTCACGACCATTGCCAATCAACTGGAAAAAGAGGGGCTGATCCTGCGTAAAGTCAGCAGTGAAGACCGTCGCAGCACCTTTTTGCGATTAAGCGCAAAGGGACGCCGGCAGTTCGAGAAAATGGCCGCGGCCCACGAGGCCTGGCTGCAGCAAATGTTCAGCGGTCTGCCCGGCGGCAATCAGAAGAAACTGTACAATCTGCTGGCAGAGTTGAAACAGGCGGCGCTCACATCCCAAGCGTAACAACGGTCATTGCGGCTGCAATTGTGCTGCTGAACGATTCGCTTCGATGATTTGCCGCCGGCGAAGGCAGAGCCGAACGCGAAACCCGCTGCGTGGTATGGCCTTTTTGCGGTCGTGACGGGTCGCCGCAATCGGGTAAAATGATTGTTTCAGACGCCAGCGTCGCTATGGTGGCCGCCGGCGGTGTCTTTCTACGGAGCAGTCCAGATGAATGCGGCAACCATCGAGCATAACGATTCCCCAGCACGCCAGGTCGATTTGTTGGTCATCGGCGGCGGGATCAACGGAGCCGGCATTGCGCGTGACGCCGTCGGGCGCGGTGTGTCTGTCCTGCTTTGTGAGAAAGACGACCTGGCAAGCGCAACCTCGTCAGCCAGTAGCAAGCTCATTCACGGCGGTCTGCGCTACCTGGAACAATACGAATTTCGCCTGGTGCGCGAAGCGCTGGCCGAACGCGAAGTATTGCTCAATATCGCCCCTCATATTGTGCGCCCGCTGCGTTTTGTACTGCCACACGACCACACTCTGCGCCCGGTATGGATGATCCGCGCCGGACTCTTTCTTTATGATCGTCTGGCCAAACGCTCGCCACGCCTGCCCGGCTCGCGTCACATCCGTCTGGACGACGGCTCGGCATTTGCCCAGCCCATGAATGAACACATCAAACAGGGTTTCATTTACTCCGATTGCCAGGTTGATGACTCCCGGCTTGTGGTACTCACTGCCATGGATGCGCAATCGCGCGGCGCGCAGATTCTGACGCGCACCGCCTGCCTTGGCGCACGCATTCACAAGGGACGGTGGCTGGTCACCCTGCAGGACGAAAAAGGTCGCCGCTTGCAGGTTAGCGCCGGCGTGCTGGTCAATGCCGCCGGCCCCTGGGTCGAAAACGTGCAAAAAACCGTGCATGATCCCAATGCCAATGCACACAGCCACTTGCGCCTGATCAAGGGCAGCCATCTGGTCACACACAAGTTATACGAAGGGGACCACGCCTATATTCTGCAGAACGACGATAAGCGGATTGTCTTTATCACCCCGCACCGGGACGCCTATTCCATGATCGGCACCACCGATGTGGATTTCCAGGGCGATGCGCGAACCGCGAGCATTTCCGAAGAAGAAACCGATTATCTGCTTTCTGTGGTTAATCGCTACTTGCGTCAACCCGTGCAGCGCGATGATATTGTCGGCAGTTGGGCCGGCGTGCGGCCACTGTATGACGACGCAAAAGGCCGGGCATCTGCCGTCACACGTGATTACGTATTCGACGTGACCGGGGGCAAAGACGGTGAACCCGCCATGCTGTCGATTTTCGGCGGAAAAATCACCACATATCGCCGGCTTGCCGAACATGCCCTGGAGAAGCTGCAACCCTTTCTGAAACTGGGCCCGGCATGGACAGCAACGGCTTGCCTGCCTGGCGGCCAATTGCACGACCTGGATCCATCGGACTACTTGCTGAAATTGCAGGCACGCTATCGCTGGATGGACCCTGGCCTGCTCGCCCGCCTGGTCGCAGCCTACGGCGCGATGACAACGGAAATTATCGGCGACGCCGACTCGGTCGCCGGTCTGGGCATGCATTTCGGGCATGGCCTGTATGAGGCCGAAGCGCGCTGGCTGATCAACCGCGAGTGGGCTCAGACCACACAGGACATCCTATGGCGCCGTACCCGCCTGGGCCTGCAGTTCAGCGTAGGCCAGCAACGGACGCTGGAGCACTGGCTCACAGGCAGAACGCTGGCCGCAGCCATTGCTCGCCAAACGTATTTCGATTCTGCAGAAGCGGTGCAATCCAGCCTCTGATGTCCGCGTAGACCTGATTGACCCGGCCACGGTTGAATCGGCCACGATTAATAAATCCACGATTGCGCCCTCACGCGATACAGCAGTCTTGCCGCCGCGTCTCCCGTCCACAAGCTGGAACAAGCGGTCTGGCGGGACATTGGGCGTGATTTGCAAAGTATGTCTGATTTATGACCTGTCATCAAATGAGCAAGGGGGTAGTGTTACTATGCGATTTAATCATCCCCTCCCCCCTTACGGTGTAACCAAGCAATAACGACTATGTCTGAACAGGAACTCAAGCTACATGTGCCTGCGTCTGCGGCTGCGCAAGTAGAAAAGGCGCTGAAAAAGGCGAAATGCGAAACCATTTCGCTGCGCGCCATGTATTTTGATACAGCAGAACGCGAACTGGCCAAAGCCAAAATCGCCATCCGCCTGCGCCTGGAAGGCGACAACTGGGTGCAAACGCTGAAAATGCCCGGCAGTAATGCCGTGACCAAACTGGAATTGAATCACAACCGGCCCAGCCCGGTGCTGGACCTGAGCCTGTATGCCGGCACGCCGGCGCAAGCCGCGCTACTGAAGCTGAATAAGCCGCTGGAGCTGCGCTATGAAACGGACATCACCCGGCTGTATCGTCGCCAGCGCACACGCAAGGGCACTTTGGAAATCGCATTCGATACCGGTGTGATTCGCGCAGGCGAGCTGGAGCTGCCGGTATCAGAAGTGGAGTTCGAGCTGGTTTCGGGCTCTCCCGAAGCGATTTTCGAAGTCGGCAAAAAATGGCTGTCGCAGTACAAGCTGATTCTGGACCTGCGCAGCAAATCCCAGCGCGGCGATGCCCTGGCGCAATCGGCGGCCAATATTCGCCAGGCCAATGCCGCAACAGCAACAGAGCAAATCCGTGACAGTGAGGTGCGCCGATTCTGGGCGCCCCGTCGCGCTCGCGCCTATGAGATAGATAAGCAGGACAGCGCCACGCAGGCGCTGGTTTCGGTCACAACGGAATGCCTGGAACAGATCTGTGCCAACGCGGGCGCATTGGCCGAAATTGATACGCTGGGCGTTGTGTCTGTGGGCCGCCCCGAACACGTACATCAATTGCGCATCGGCATGCGGCGCCTGACCAGCAACTGGAAACTGTTTGCGGGTCTCTCCTGGCTGCCTGATCAGCAAGTGCGCGATGATTTGCGCGTGCATCTGGGCAAATTCGGTGCAACCCGGGACCTGGATGTCATGCTGGCCGGTGTTGTACCCATCCTGACCAAAGCCGGTATGCCGGCCATGCAATTTAGTACCCACGAAGACGGCGCCACACCTTACGACATCGCCAAAAGCCCGGCATTTCAGCAATGGCTGGTACGTCTGCTGGAGTGGACGGTGCTGACACCAACGACCGACCCCACGACTGTCGTATCGGACGACACCAAGCAAGCCCAGATGGATGCAGTCGACGACGAAGCCCTGGCAGACTTGATGCTGACCGAACAGGCTTGTGCCAACCAGGACAGCGCTTCTCACGCGACGTCCGAGGCCAGCAGCGCATCTGTGGCTGGTGGTGGGCCATTGATTATTCCGCTGACGCCACTGCCGCACAATCGGCCAGTGTTGCGCAGATTGCTGGAGCAGCGCCTGAACAAATGGAACCGGCAGATAGTGCGCCATTGGAAAACAGAAGATAAATCAGATATTGAGGCCTATCACGACCTGCGCAAGCGCATCAAGCGCATGCGTTACGCCCTGAATGTCTACGAAGGCCTGCGCCCCAATTGCAATCTGGGCGCCTACGTCAAAAAGCTGGCCGCTGCACAGGAAGTTTTCGGCAATCTGAACGATATGTCCACTGCCCTGGCTTTTTTCAGCGCCCACACACAATCGCACCCCGGCGCGTGGTTTGCCGTGGGCTGGCTTACAGCCACGCTTGAAACGCTGAAACACCAGGCTGACGAAGCGCTGGCACGTATTCCCGGCAAAATCCACTACGACTGAGCCTCGCCTTCAGCGTTGTCTCCCCGCGCGCAGACAATACAAAGAACGGGCATCCTAAAACGATGCCCGTTCTTCCGTGTTCAATTTATTCAGCAGGGATTATGGTTGCGTGCGATCGATATTATGGTAACCAGCTGTCTGTCCAGTTGCCGGCGCAGATCTGCGTGGCCGATCAATCACCCAGCAACGCGGCGGCAAATTCGGCGGCGACAAAGGGTTGCAGATCCTGCAATGACTCGCCCACGCCAATCCAGTAAACCGGCACGGGGCGCACGCCCTGGCTGCCTGCGGCCACCGCCGCCAGCGTCCCCCCTTTTGCGGTCCCATCCAGTTTGGTGACAACCAGTCCGGTCAGTGTGAGTGCCGCATCAAAGGCCTTGATCTGAGAGATCGCGTTCTGTCCGGTATTGCCGTCGACCACCAACAGGATCTCGTGAGGCGCATCGCCATCGGCCTTGCCGATCACGCGCTTGATTTTTTTGAGCTCTTCCATCAGATGCAGCTGCGTGGGCAGTCGACCGGCGGTATCGACCATGACAATGGACGCCTTGCGCGCCCGGCCGGCGTTGACAGCATCAAAGGCCACGGCAGCCGGATCTCCGCCATCCTGTGCGATCACCGCCACATTGTTGCGCGCCCCCCATTCAATCAGTTGTTCGCGTGCCGCCGCCCGGAAGGTATCGCCCGCAGCCAGCAGCACGCTATGTCCCTGCGCCTGGAAGTGATGCGCAAGCTTGCCGATAGAGGTGGTTTTGCCGGCGCCATTGACGCCCGCAATCATGACAACCCGGGTCTGGTCCGCACCAGCGTCAAAGGGCTTTTGCAGCGGCTGCAGATGCTCTGCCAATAGATCGCGCAAGGCGCGCTTAACCGTCTGCGCATCTTCAATGCGTTCTTTTTTTACCTTGTTGCGCAGTTTGCCCAGCAGCGACTCGGTCGCTTCCATCCCGGCGTCCGCCATGATGAGCGCCGTTTCCAGCTCCTCAAACAGATTTTCGTCAACCTTGACGCCGACAAACAGCGAACTGATATTGGAGCCGGTCCGGGATAACCCATCCTTCAGGCGCGCAAGCCACGATTTTCTGTCTGACTTCGGGCGTTCGGCCGCTGCCGGTGTTGTGGGCGCTTCCGGTGCTACTGCAGTCTGTCGCGTGGCAGCAACCGCGTCGGGAGTCTGGGCGGCATCGGATAGCTGAGCTGACTCGGAAACCTTGGCAGCCGCCGGCGCCTGCGCTTGCTGCGTAGTTGTAGCAACATCCGGCGGCACACTGGCTGCGTCGGAGATATTGCCGGCCGCAACGCGTCCAGCCGGTTCAGCCGAAGCAGCCGGGGCCTGATCCGGGGAATTGGCCCACACCGCATCGACGGGCTTTTTCGCTGTTGCCGCTTTTTCGGTCAGATCAATATGAACCGGCGCCGCCGCAGGCCCGGCATGCACTTTGCGTGTTGCGTCGGATGAGGTCGGGGTCGGTTCCGGTGTCCGAATCGGGGTCGATGCTGGTGCTGGTGCTGCATTTGATGCTGGAGCCGGAGCCGATAATGGAGAAGACGACGGTGGCGCTGAGGCTGGCTCAGCCCCTGCGGCTTCGTTAGCCTCAGCCGACGCTGAAGATGAATCTGCGAACGCAGGCGCGGTTGCCTCGCGCACTGGCGGCTCCTGGCTCGGTGGTTCCTTTACCGGCGGCTCCCGGGACGGAGGCTCCTGCGGCGGAGGTTCGTTGGGCGCAGGGGGTTCTTTGGCGGGCGGTTCAGGTAAAGGCGGTTCCTTGACGGGCGGTTCCTGCGCAGCAGCCTGGCCCTCATCGTCAGTGACAGTTTCTTCGCGTTCTGACGCAATCGTATGTTCGGGCACAGGCTTGAGCGCAGCACCTTCTTCAAGCGTCTCGGGCTGACGGGTCTCGAGCACCGGTTCAACGGGCTTTTCCGCTGGCTCGCTGGATTTCTTTTTACGTTTGAAAAAACTGAACATAGGTTGTCGCAGGAAAGTGAATACTACAATGACGATAGGATCTTCTATTTTAACAGTCTACCTCACAACAATGATGAAACCAGCAAACCGCAAGGCAGGCACCTCAGGCAAACGCCAGACCATCCGAATTATTGGCGGCCAATATCGACGCTCGCTGATCCCGGTGGCGGATGCCAACGGGCTGCGCCCGACCGCTGACCGCATTCGCGAAACGCTGTTTAACTGGCTGAATCACCTGTGGGATGGCCGGTTCGATGATAAATCGGTGCTCGACCTGTTTGCGGGCACTGGCGCGCTGGGTTTTGAGGCCGCCTCACGCGGCGCCGCCCATGTACAAATGGCCGAAACCAACACGGCTGCGCTGGCCTGCCTGCGCGCCACGCGTGACAAGCTGCAGGCCAATCAGGTACGCATCAACAGTGCAGATGCCTTTCTGATGCTCAAACGCATGGACGCCTCCCGGTTTGACCTGGTGTTGCTGGACCCACCGTTCGCGGGCAAGTTGTTTGATCGACTCTTTCCCTTTTTACCGGCCATCGTCAAACCGGGCGGGCTGGTTTATATTGAGTCGGATCAGCCCGAAGACCCCGGACCAGACCTGCCCATCATTCGGCAGGGCAAGGCGGGGCAGGTATATTATCAGTTACATGAACACCTTATTGCACCGCACAAAAGCGAGTAAATACCTTATAATCGACGTTTCTTTAAACGCTCAGGCCGTATTTCGGCCCTCTTTCCCGGCATCGATCGGGAACACACGGAGCTCATGATGATCACTGCTGTATATCCAGGAACATTTGATCCTCTCACCCGCGGACACGAGGATTTGGTCCGTCGCGCAGCCAGTCTGTTTGATCACGTGGTGGTTGGCGTAGCGGTCAGCGCCGGCAAGAACCCATTGTTTACGATCGAAGAGCGCTTGCAGATTGCCGAAGAGGTGCTGGGACATTATCCGAATGTTTCGGTCAAGAGCTTTGGCGGTTTGCTCAAGGATTTTGTACGCCAGGAAGATGCCCGCATCATTGTGCGCGGCCTGCGCGCCGTCTCCGACTTCGAATACGAATTCCAGATGGCAGGCATGAACCGCCATCTGCTGCCCGATGTAGAAACGCTGTTTATGACGCCGTCAGATCAATACCAGTTTATTTCCGGCACATTTGTCCGCGAAATCGCGCTGCTTGGCGGCGATGTGGGTAAATTCGTATTCCCCTCGGTCGAACGCTGGCTTCAGGAAAAATCCAAGGCCCGCCTGGCTGCCAGAGCCGCTCAGTCCTCCGATAGCCAGTAAAATCAACACGCGAGGTTAATAAACGCTGGGGTCACAAACGCTGGGTTCATAGCTGCGGGGCTTATTGGCGCCAGGTTAATAGGCGCGGGTTTCATACCGGCGGATTTACCGGGGGCGCATCAGGGGGCGCCAGTAGGCGATTCCCCCTGGGGGAGCGGCTTCAGGCCTTATTCCACAATGCCTGCTGCGAGGTGCCGTCGTTCAAGCGTGCACCAGCTGCTCGTGAAACACCATTAACCCTGATACCCTTGCCTGTTTTCAGGCATTTATCTCACCGTTGTCGTACACTGTGTTTGTGTATAAACGAAAAGCGCCGGAAAGATTATGGCCCTGCTAATTACCGATGAATGCATCAACTGTGACGTCTGCGAACCGCAGTGTCCGAATGAAGCCATCTATATGGGTGTGGATTTTTATGAAATCGACCCCGCCAAATGCACCGAATGCGTGGGGCATCATGGCGAGCCGCAATGCCAGGTGGTCTGCCCCGTCGAGTGTATCGAGATCAATCCCGAGTGGAAGGAATCCGAGGGCATGCTCATGGCCAAATTCTATAAGCTGACCGCAGCCGCCTGAAAAAAGCGGCGCTGGCATGCCTTGTCGGCCGCGCGAGAACGTTGTCATCAGACAGCGCTAATCGCCGTTATCTCTTGCCCGCCGCTTCACCTGATCACCGTCCCACCTGATCGCCACCCCACCCCCTTTGCAGTCCTGGATGAGCGCGACCCCGGCCCGGCAACGTGGCTGCCAGCGGTTGCCCGGCTGATGTGAGCACTACACCGTCAATGTTTCGTCCGGGTGCAGCTTGACCAGTCGAACCGGCCGCTCCAGCAGTTTACTGAACCAGGCGTCGGCCAATTGTCCTTCACTGACTACGCACAAGGAGCGCCCGTCTAGCTGGGCCTCTTCGAACGCATCTTCATCGTCTTCCAGCACATCTACCGGAATATCCAGGCGCAGCATGCCGGGGGCACGGATCACCAGATAATCAAAACGGATGATAAGCTCAATCTGCTTCAATTGTTGATCGTCTTTGTCCAGCGCCTGTGACTGCCCATCGATAAGCAGCCAGCGCAGGTGCGCTGCCGGATTGACCGGCCCGGCAATGGGCGGACATTGATAAATAGGCTGGAACTCAGATGTTGTCATAATGCAAAATCGGAAATGGAGAAATTGCCCGCCAATTACTTGGCGGAGTCGGTTTTGGCAGGTGAATCGGCTGGGGCCGGCAGCTTTGCTGCCGGTGTATCTGCAGCCGGTGTATCCGCTGGAGATGCTTCATCCGCCGCCGCAGCATCGGCGGGAGCATTGCTGGCAGGCGCA
Organism: Advenella sp. S44; assembly: GCF_002810445.1. GTDB lineage: Bacteria > Pseudomonadota > Gammaproteobacteria > Burkholderiales > Burkholderiaceae_B > Advenella. The sequence goes on from NZ_NEXS01000010.1 coordinate 197,786, forward strand.
GATTGCGCCGGGGGCTGATTGCTATCTGTTGCCGGCGCTGCCGGTGCAGACGCCGACGGCGCGGCTTCCTGGCCGTTGGGCGCGTTCGCAGGATCCGTGTTTGGCTCAGGCGGCGTAACTGCCTGACCATCCTGACTGTTTGCAGCATCCGCTTTTGGCTGCGCCTGCGCTGCGGCGGCCTCCTGGGCGGCCTTTTGCGCCTGGGCTTGTTTTTCCTTGCGCTGTCGGACGAACTGGCTGATAGGCGTATTATTCAATTGTTGCCATTTGACCTTCAACTGAGCATTACCGGGCGTTCCGCTCAATTCAAATGGCAATGTCACCTGCTTGATGCTCAGGTGCAGTCCATCCTGGTTCAGCGTGACCGGCTGACGCGTGACAAACTTGCCAGGAAATGAAAACTTGTTATTGACCAAGTTGTATACCGCCAGATTATCATCGGCCTCAATCAGCAAGGGGTCGGTCAGCAGACTGAAATTGGCAAAATGCAGCTCGCCCTCGTCCAGCACCAATTTGGTTTTCAGCGTCTCGTACGGCGTTTTGGCGGCAGGGTCAAATTTCCAGCCGCCGGCCTGTTCAGTGCTGTTGGCGTACGCCGCCGGATCGCTCAGAACGGGAGTCAGGTCAAAGCCACTGATCGTGCCGTTGCTAGCCTGCCCTTCCAGCGATCCGGTCGCATTGGCCAGCCAGTTGGCGTCGCCCTCTGCGCTTCGCGAAGCAAAGACCAGCGCGAACGTGCCTGTACCGGTCATGATCGGGTTCATGCCCAGGCCTTTGAGCAGCGGTTCAATGGACACGTTCTGAAAGTTAAGCTTGGTGGTGACCTCATTGTCCTTCATGTTGATCAGCGCATCGCCCTGCACCTGGCCGTCAAAGATGCTTGATTTGATATTGCTGATCCCCAGTTGATTCTTGGTCAGATTCAGGGCAGCCGTGACATCGTTGTATACCACGCCATGATAGGTGATCTGCTTCAGACTGGCAGTCCCGGACCCAACCAGCGAACCCATCAGATCGCTCACGAGGTTGCGTACGGCGGTGCTAGTGGGCTTGGCATCGGCCGGCTCCTCGGGCTTGGCCGCAGGCGTCGCCTTGGCAGCGCCAGAAGCAGGAGGCACAGCTGCCGCACCCGACACGTCGTCGATCAGCTCATCCAGATTCACCGAGTCGGCGCCCACGACAAAACGCACATAAGGCTCATTGAACTGCGAAATGCTGCCGTCAAAGCTGAATTTGCCGGAATTGATAACGGCATCGGCCTTGAAGCTGGCCTCGTCTTTGAGGAAATCGGCGCTGAAGGTCCCGATTAGCGGAATATTCTGCTCACGGGTTTCCACATCCTTGAGCAGAATATTGCCGCTCATGGCTGAAAGCGCAACAAGGCGTCGCGCCAGATCCATTTTTGCAGGAGACGAAATATTGAAATTGACCGCGCGCTTACTGCCGCGCGCATACGCTCCATCAAGCTTGATTTCGGCCACATTCAGGGCGTCGGACGTGCCGCTGATGCCCTGCATCCGGAAATTGACGCCGAACTGTTCCTTGCCCTTAATTTGCACCGAGCCGGTCAGCGGCTTGCCACCGGCGCCAGTCGGCGAAATATCCAGGGCAGGCGAATTGAGCACCCATTCATAGCTTTCTTTGTCTTCATCTGAAGCCGTGCCCTTGACGGCAAAATTGGTCATCTGCAGCAACGGCGCAGTCGAGTCAAAATTCAGCTTGGGCGCCGCCAGGGTCATGTCCAGATTGCGCAAGCCCGTGCCCTTGGCCCCTTTGCCGGAGATTGTCATGTCAATACCCGAGCCGGTCAGCGCATGGGCAAAACTGTCGATCTCGAAGTCGCCGGTCAGGGTACCGGTTTGCACATCCACATCGCCGACCACACCCTTGATATTGGCCTCCAGATTGCGCGCCGAATACAGCTTGGTGACCGGATCCAGTTTAACCAGGCCCTGAATATTCACGTTGGCGTTGGCAACCGGGCGGGCACCCTCCAGTTTACCGGTGACAGAGACGTCAAAAGGCTGATCGAACGTGACTCTACCCGTATTGACGGTCATGTTGTTCAGGCGCATGTCCAGGCCGCTCAGCCTGTCCTTATAAAAAATGGCGCCGTTCTGCACTTCAAGACCGGCAATGTCGATTTTGAAGTCGGTCTTTTTGGGCTGCGGCAACACGCTGTTGCTCTCTGACGCTACGGCGGGCTCTGGACGAATCTCGTCGCTTTTGAAGCGCGGGTCGACCGCCTCAAGGGCAGGCGGGTCCTGGGTCAGCAAATCTTCAAAATTGAAGTTGCCTTTTTCATCACGCACGATCCAGCCCTTCAGGCCAGAGACAGCGACATGGTCGACCACCAGACGGTTTGACATGAGCGGCCAGATGGCCACGGCAAAACGGGCACTGTCGATAGAAGCAAAAGTGGTGGTGGAGTTGGGCTCGGACAGTGAAATTTTTCGGACTGACAGACCAATACGCGGGAACAGGGACAGTTCCAGGTCGCCTTCGATCACCATGGTACGGTTGTACCGTTCCTGCACAACGCTTTCGATCTTGTGTTTATAGGCGTTCGGATCGAACGTCAGTAAGAAGACAGCTGCGCCGACAAAGGCAACCAGCATCAGCACCACAAGGCCAATCAGAATTCTTTTAAGCCAGACTTTCATGGGCGGCTTGATCTCTCATTCATAATAAGTGGGAACAGCCCGCTCAATGACCGCGTGTTATCCCAATAACGCTCGGCCGACAGGAATGCTTGTCATTGCCAAATGGCGCCAGCGCCCGCAATCGCCAGGCTACATTTGCCGGGAAAAGCAATACCGCCACGCAAAAATGCGCCAACAGATACCACAAAACGGCCAGCCATGCTTGGGCAATCACGGCGCACGACCCCGCAGACATGCGCCATTGTGGCGCCCGCACCTTCGTTGCGCCGGCGACAAGGCAAGACCCTTTTCCTGGATAGACAACCAGGGTGCCGGATGCCGGTCGAGCCAAAGCCATGTTGTGCCTGCCGAAAGCGTCTGTCTGCAGTTTATCGGGCTGTAAGTGTGGTTATGCTAACAGATATGGCATTTGAATGCAGGCACAACAGGACTATTTGAACAGTGAGGAAAGCGAATTGAGCAATTCGTTCTCGCCACGCACCTGTCCGTCGGCGGGGATTTGCCCGTCCGGGGTGGATTTGTCGACCACTTGCGGCAAAATACCCGACAGGGTTCCCAGGATGTCATCACGCGAGTAACCGGACTGCTGGGCGATGCTATCCACCGTATCTGCACCCAGCGCCGTGTCAACCTGTTGCGGCGAAATATCCTGATTCTCACCTGAGTTGACCCAGGAATTGAAAATATCTCCCAGGCCGCCGCGCTGGAATTTTTCGGCCAGGCCACCCAGGCCGCCCTGCTGGTTATTCAGCACAGACATGATCACGGGCAGCAGCGCCCCCAGCGCGCCCAGGTTAATGCCGCCAGCCAAACCGCCCAGGCTGCCAAGCCCGCCCTGCCCGTCCTGCGGATCGAGCGGCGCCTGTTCGGACGCCACCTGGCCATCCTGTCTTTGTTCACCTTGTGTCTGGTCTTCGGGCTTTTTGCCACCGCCCAGAACAGCATTGACTGCATCCAGAATTCCCATGATCTTTCCTTGATTAAATAAGAAGAAGAATTTTGACTATAACACCAGAATACACAGAGATCACGAATGTGATTTCCCGGATAAACAATTGATACAGTGCTGTTTCTTGCTGTTGCAAGGCTGCCGGTACGCCATACCTGTCCCATCTGAGGCCGGCTTTGAAGACGTCCGCCACTTGCCAATGCCGAAATTCTAAACGGCCCGGTGCAAAAACAGCAAAGCCGCGAACAGGCGCGGCTTGCAGAATGTGGGGAGGTCACGATAGCACCTGCCAGACACAGGCTTGGTAAATCCCGGCTTAATTTTTACACGTTAAACAGGAAATTGAGCACGTCGCCGTCCTTGACCACATACTCTTTACCCTCGGCTCGCATTTTGCCGGCTTCCTTGGCGCCCTGCTCGCCCTTGTGTGCGATAAAGTCGTCATAGGCAATGGTTTGCGCACGAATAAAGCCGCGCTCAAAATCGGTATGAATCGCACCCGCAGCGCGAGGAGCCGTATCGCCCACGTGGATCGTCCAGGCACGCACTTCCTTGACGCCGGCAGTAAAGTAGGTGTGCAGACCAAGCAGGCGAAACGCCGCTCGAATTACGCGATTCAGGCCTGGCTCATCCATGCCCATGTCATCCAGAAATACGCCTTTATCCTCGTCATCAAGATCGGCAATCTCGGCTTCGATGGCAGCGCAGACGGCCACGACTGGCGCATTTTCCTTGGCGGCAAACTCCTGTACCGCAGTCAGATGGGCATTGTCGGTAAACCCGTTTTCCTTAACATTGGCAACGTACATCGCAGGTTTGGCCGTGATGAAACAGAAAGGCCTGATCAGATCCTGGTCGTCCTTATCCAGATTCATGGAACGAATGGTCCTGGCTTCGTTGAGCACCGCAATGATTTTTTCCAGGAGCGCTGCCAGTTTCTGCGCTTCCTTGTCACCGGCCCTGCCGGTTTTCTGAGCGCGCGACAGCGCTTTTTCGGCAGAGGCCATATCGGCCAGCGCCAGCTCGGTATTGATCACTTCAATATCGGAGATCGGATTGACCTGGCCGGCAACGTGAATCACATTCTCGTCTTCAAAGCAACGCACGACATGCACAATCGCGTGGGTTTCGCGGATATTGGCCAGAAACTGGTTGCCCAGGCCCTCGCCCTTGGAAGCGCCAGCCACCAGACCGGCAATATCCACAAACTCTACCGTGGCAGGCAGAATGCGCTCGGGCTTGACCACCTCGGCCAGTTTAGTCAGGCGCTCATCGGGCACCTCAACAATACCGACGTTCGGTTCGATGGTGCAGAACGGATAGTTTTCTGCCGCGATGCCCGCTTTGGTCAGGGCGTTAAAGAGCGTGGATTTGCCCACGTTGGGCAGTCCGACAATCCCACATTGAAGAGCCATTGAATTTCCTTAGATATCAGCATATTTACACCCTGCATGAGCATTATCGAGGTGCCCATCGAACGAATCGACGCCGGTTTGCAGCGGGTGGGCCGTTTCCAGACGAGACCTGAAAACCAGCACATATTTCAAGATTTTGTTTACGTTTTGAACAAAAAAAGTGATTGTAACCTTCTCTGACGTTCTTCTTGATGGATTAGCGTCTTCCAACACAAGAATGGGACTGATCCGGCGTGCTTTTCCGCCCGCGTTGTAGGCCCAAGCGGGCAATAGCAGGAACGCTTCCAGAATCTTTTGCTCCGTTCCATAAAAGCCCAGGATTTGTCGATCTGGCAGAACGCATGGCTGCCACTACACCCCTGACTCTTGCGCGCAGTCACTTATTGCGGTTGCCCTAGCGACCCTGCAGTACAAGCCAGATCAGCAGCAACGGCCCGCCGTTGAACATCATATGCATGACTATCGCGGTCCCGATCCCGGATCGTACGCGCATCCAGGCCAGAACCAGGCCGGTCATCCATTGCGGCATGACCATGATCGGATAAATCCACCAGGGGGTCTCGTTCAGTTTGAAGTTATTCAGATGCACAAAGGCGAAACCCAGCACCGATAGGTGAAAGACCCAGGGAAACCACTGCACATACCACTTGCGGATGTGCCATGGCAGTGCTTCGTTGTTGCCGACAAAACCTCGGAACTTGAGCGCGGCAAGCAGCGCCAGCACCAGGATAAAGGCACCGATGCTCAGCCATGACGGCCCCGAAAAAACCACCATCATCATGACTGGCAGCACCCAGAGAATGGCGCGCGGATAGCGCAGACTGTAGCGAAACAGCATTTCCTCGACCAGCGGCGCCCACAGCACGGCCATCAGCCACGGAATATTATCCGGATCCAGCCGGTGCCGAGCGCCGCCGCTTTCGGCAGCGCTCAAGGCCAGCGGGGCAAGCACAAACAGATTGACAAACCACAGTAGCGCCACCCAGCCCAGCATGCGGCCAAAAGGGACATTCGGACACCAGTCGCGCCACCAGCCAGAGCCGCCGCCCCGCTGGGCCACACGTGGCGTAAAGTGCGGCCGGCGCAAAAATCGCAGAAAAACACCGACATCGGCACGGAACGTCACGCTGCTCATGGACTTGCCTGTCGCAAGGCAGCGAGTCGACGCGAAGCGGCGGCAAAGTCGCCATCGAGCAGCGATATCAGAATTTGCCTGGCGCTGTTTATCTCATAATCAATCAGCGGCATCTCTTCTTTGCCAGGCATGGACAGTACGTAATCGGCCACGCCCTGCGCCAGGCCGCGATCACGCGGATGGCCTATACCCAGGCGCAAGCGCCAGTAGTCGGCTGTGCCAAGCGTTGTCTGAATGTCCCGCAGGCCGTTATGGCCGGCATGGCCACCGCCTTTTTTCAGCTTCACATCCCCGGGGGGCAGGTCCAGTTCGTCGTGCAACACCAGCACCTGCTCGGATTCAATTTTGAAAAACCGCGCAACCGTACCCACGGACTGGCCCGAACGGTTCATATAGGTGGCCGGCTTGAGCAGGTAAACGGCCTGGCCGTCGTGACGCGCTCGCGCCAGTTGCCCAAAGAAACCGGTTTCCAGTGTGAACTGGGTTTTCAAGTCGTCGGCATAGTGGTCGGCGAGCCAGAATCCGGCATTGTGGCGCGTGGATTCGTACTGCTGGCCAGGATTTCCCAGCCCGACAATCAGACGGATAGGCAACGATGCCATGTACACAATTCCCTGCAGTTTACGAAACAAACCCCCGAAATGCGGATGCACTGCGGGGGCGTACCAGAATAATGGCCTGGCCGGCAAGACCGGCCGCGTTACCCCGCCTTCAGGCAAGGTAACACATTCAAGACTTACTTGGCGTCGTCTTCAGCTGGCTTGTCAGATTTCTCTGCATCAGCCACTTGGTCTTCGCCTTCAACTGTGTCGTCATCGGCACTGTCTGCAACCACAAGTGCGGTTGCCAGTACGGGGCTTTCTTCGCCAACAATGACGAACTCAACACCGGCAGGTGCTGTGACGTCTGACAGGTGCACAACTTCATTGACTTGCATCTTGCCAAGGTCAACTTCAATGAACTGAGGCAGATCTTTAGGCAAGCAGGTAACGTCGATGTCGTTCAGTACAGTCGTAATTGTTGCACTTTGCAGTTTGACCGCAGGAGACTCATCACCGTTGATAAAGTGGAAAGGAATGCGCGTTGTAATCGCCTCATTGGCGCTGACACGCTGAAAATCCACATGCAGCACTTGCGGCTTGTAAGAGTGCCATTGTACGGCACGCAGCAGAACACTCTGTTTTTTGCCGTCAAGCATCATGTCCAGAACAGACGTATGGAATGGCGCTTTACGCAGTGCGTGGAAAATCTGGTTGTGGTCAAGTTCGATGCTTTGCGCTTCGCCTTTTCCACCATAAACAATGGCCGGTACACGGCCGGCGCGACGCAGGCGGCGGCTCGCACTCGATCCCTGAACGCTACGCGTGGTGGCTTCAAATTTCATGGAAAACTCCAAATAAACAATACCGCATTTCGGTATTTACAAAAAGGCTGAACCGGTTGGCTCAGCCACCCGACCCGTTGCCGCGACCAGCAACGGACCAAATTCTTATTCAACAAACAGCGAACTGACCGATTCTGCATGGGAAATGCGCAAAATGGTCTCGCCCAGCAGGGATGCCGTGGAAAGCTGGCGGATGCGCGCGCAATCGGCCGCCTCCTGGGACAGCGGAATGGTGTCGGTCACCACCAGCTCGTCCAGCTCGGATTCGGCGATACGGCCAACCGCAGCACCAGAGAGCACGGCGTGCGTACAATAGGCGTAGACAGCACCGGCACCACGCTCTTTAAGCGCAGAAGCCGCCTTGCACAATGTGCCGGCGGTATCGACCATGTCGTCCATAATAATACAGGTGCGGCCATCGACTTCACCAATGATGTTCATGACTTCAGATACATTGGCGCGCGGGCGGCGCTTGTCGATGATCGCCAGGTCTGCTTCCAGTTGCTTGGCCAGGGCTCGGGCGCGAACCACGCCGCCAATGTCGGGAGACACCACCACCAGATCCTTAAAATTGCGCTGATCGATATCGGCCAGCAGCACGGGACCGGCGTAGATGTTGTCTACCGGAATATCGAAAAAGCCCTGGATCTGATCTGCGTGCAGATCCATGGTAAGCAGGCGGTCAACACCCACGCTCTGCAGCATGTTGGCAACCACTTTAGCGGTGATGGCCACACGAGCCGAACGCGGCCGGCGGTCCTGGCGGGCATAGCCAAAGTACGGGATGGCTGCAGTAATACGGCCGGCAGAGGCGCGGCGCAACGCATCGACCATAGTCATGATTTCCATGAGATTGTCGTTGGTCGGCGCGCAGGTGGGCTGCAGCACGAATACATCGCGGCCCCGCACGTTTTCCAGGATTTCCACCATGACTTCACCGTCAGAGAAACGACCAACGGTCATTTTGCCCAGCGACATGTCCAAATGATTGACGACGTCTACGGCAAGCCTGGGATTGGCTGTGCCGGTAAAAATCATAAAATTGGTGTTGGTCATGATGACTGGAATCGGTGAAGTGAATAAAAAAACCGTGATAAGCACATACCGGTTTATAGCGGCTTATTCACGGTTTCCGCACATTGCTGTACGAATTTGGCTGGGGCGGAAGGATTCGAACCTTCGCATGCTGGAATCAAAATCCAGTGCCTTAACCAGCTTGGCGACGCCCCAAATTCTATATCCAATTATACAGCGGATGCCGGTTGATGCCCTGACAGACAACGACCTGTTTTACCCACTGGCGCACCTCTGGATAAGAGGCAAGCGCAGATTCTACACGCTGCCGGCATGCCTGGGCCAACTCTGGCGTATCAAACGCCATAAAAAAACATGCGCCCGATCCCGTCATTCTGGCCTGTATGCCCTGCGCTTCCAGCCAGCTCACAATAAGCGAAAGTGGTTTGAAAAGGGCACATGCTGCTGCCTGTAGATCATTTCTGCCAAACAGATGAATATCATGTCCAGCAAAGTCGTGCATTATGATGGATTTTGTGTCCCTTGTCAAATCTTCATAGCCAAAAACTGTTGCAGTTGAGACACTGATTGCCGGGATGAGTACAACGTAACTTGCGGCAGGCACCGGACAGGGCTGCAGCGCCTCGCCGATTCCCTGGGCGAAAGCACTCTGGCCAAAGATAAATACCGGCACATCTGCGCCCAATGACAGCCCCAGCACCTGCAAGGCCTCGCGCGATAGCCCGCACTGCCACAGCCGGTTCAGCGCTATCAGGGTGCTGGCCGCATCACTGGAGGCGCCGCCCAGGCCGCCGCCTGCCGGAATATGCTTGTCAACCTCAATAGTGACACCGGCCCGAGCGCCCGATCCGGGACCCGCATGCTGCTGCAGCAGACGCGCCGCGCGCACAATCAGGTCATCGTCATGCGCCACCCCGGCAACGTCGGTGGCGCGAACAATACTCCCATCGTCGCGCAAAGTGAAATGCAGCCTGTCGGCCAGGTCGATAAAGGTAAAAACCGTTTGCAGCAGATGATAACCATCGGCACGCCTGCCGGTGACGTGCAGAAACAGGTTCAGCTTGGCCGGCGCCGGAACATCGTACAGCGACCTCATTCGCTCTCGGTCACCACGCGAACGGTAATGCGATCGCCCGCCATGGTGCGCTCAAAATTGAGGCGGGTAGGCCCTTTGGCGTCAAAATCGGACATATTCACCTGCCAGCCTGCTTCGCTGAATGTCTGCTTGCTGCGCACTGCCTCGGCGCCCTGTCCATCGCGCATTCCCTTGAGCCAGTTGCGCATGCCACTGACCGGAATCGGACTGCCAAGCACCTCGGCCACCAGGGCATCGGGATCGCTTGCGACTGTACGCTGGCCATTGGAGCGTGTCAGCACGGCCTGATCATCGGCCACGACCACGCGCGCAAGCGTGGACCCCAGCGGATTGGTCAGGTCCAGCGTGAGCACCGCCCCCGTATCCAACCAGGTAAAGCCGCCCTGCACCGAATCGCGATTGCGCTCGGCACTGCGATCATAAACAGTCAGGGCAAAGCGCCCGGAACGCTCAAACGTGCCATCGACGCTTGCGCCCGATGGCTGCGCCGGCTTGGTAGGTACCGTGGAACACGCCGCCAGCGTTGCGGCAACCAGGCCGATTGCTATCAGTCGGGCATAGCGGTGTAAAGCGCGTACATTCATTTGAGACGGACTCCCAGTCGTTTAAGTGTTTCTTTAAGCGTTTGATTTTCCTTGTCCAGCTGCCAGCCTTGCTTGAGCATCGCGCGGGCTCTTTTTTTGTCGCCGGTGGACCAGTAGACCTCGGCCAGATGAGCCGCAATATCGGCTTGTGGCGACAGTTCAAAGGCATTTTCCAGATACTGGCCAGCCAGCGCGTCGTTGCCCAGCCGGAACTGCAGCCAGCCCATGCTGTCAAGAATGAATGGATTGTCCGGCGCCAGCTGCACGGCCTTGTCCAGCAACATCTGCGCCTGGTCCAGATTGATGTTCAGGTCGGCAAACACATAGCCCAGCGCATTGTAGGCATCGGGAGAATCGGGCTTGATGGCAATGACCCGGCGCAGCAGGGTTTCCATTTCTACGATTTTGCCCTGGCGCTCGTACAGCATGGCCAGATCGTATTTAATGGCCGGGCTGTCGGGCAGGGCCTTATCGGCCTGCACCAGATGCGTAATCGCCCTGTCGGTGCGGCCCGCAGCTGCCAGCACCTGCGCGGTCGCCAGCTCGACAATCACCTTGTCGTCGCGGGTCTCGGTGCGGATTTCGGCAAGCAGCGCCAGCGCTTTATTCAACTGGCCCAGCTTGCCGTACAGGGCGGCCTGTTTCATGCGGATTTGCGGTAGCGCGGCTACTTCGTCGATCTTATCCAGTTGCGCAATCGCATCCCGATATTTGCCTTCATCTTCGTCGATCTGGGCAAACAGCAGACGGGCATCGGTCGATTGCCCCTGGGCATTGGTTTCGGCGTCCGGCAGCGCCTGACGACGCTGTCCCTGCACCTCCAGAAACTCATTCAATCGCGCACGCGCCGTTTTGTAGCGCTTGGCCTGATAATTGACCTGGGCTTCCAGGTACAACAGGTCGAAATCCTCGGGAAAGGTCTTGCGCATGCGCTTCAGATCGGCCAGGGCCGATTCGAACTGCCTGTCATCAACCAGCTGGCTGATGTAAAGCAGACGCACGCGACGGATATTGGGGTGGGCTTCAATGAACTTGCGCCCCAGCGACATGGCCAGGTCGTGATTGATCGTGACGCCATATTGCAGCACGCGCTCTGCCGCCGCATCGGAATCGGGCCCCAGCGCCAGCGATTTGCGCGCTGCCTCCCAGGCAACAACCGGGTTGCCCGCCTGGGCTGCCAGATCGGCCAGCAACAGATGCGCCACCGACAGCGTGTCGCCGTTATTGTCAATGACCTCGGTAAAAACGTCCAGCGCTTCCTGTTTGTCTTTCATGCGTGCCACCACGGCAGCGGCCTGGTACAGCGCCCGGTCCTTGTTGCCGGCCTCTGCAATCCGCTTGCGCAGCGCCTTCACAATACCTGCCGTGTCGCCGTTGCTGGCAGACAACGCCAGCGTGGCGGCGATAGCCTCTTCATCGCCAGGGGCCAGTTTGCTCCAGAGACGCGCCGCCTCGGCTGCGGCTTGCGATTGGGACGTGGCCAGATACAGATGCATGGCTCGCTTGGCCATGCGAGGCATGTTTCTGTCGCGCGCCAGCGCCATCGCGGTTTCCGCTGCCATATCGGTCTTTCCTTCCTGGGCAGCGATCTCCATGATCAGCAGGCGGTAAATGTCATCAGCTTCGGTATGGTTGACCAGCACCACGGGCTTGGCCTGCTCGTTGGACAGGAAATCCAGCACGGCGCGCCGGTCTACCGGCTGGTCAAACTGGGCATGCGCAAGCGCCGTCCACAGGAGCGGAGCAACAAGGGATGCGGCGCGAATAACGCTTTTCATCGGAATCACAGGCACACGGTAAAGTGGCAGATAACAAAAATCAGATGTTATCATTCCCGCTCAGTTATTATTAATAAATCCTTAAAACATAAGCATTTTATGTGTGCCAGCGTGCGTTGCGTGCGCCCGTCACCGCCCCTTTCCTATGCCTGAACTACCCGAAGTCGAAACCACCCGGCGCGGCCTTGACATGATCATTACCGGCAAGCGGCTGCTGGCCGTTCATGTCCATGAAGCGCGAATGCGCTGGCCGGTGACAGCCGATCTGAATCTGATTCTGGAAGGAAAACAACTGCTGGCCTGCGAGCGTCGCGGCAAGTACCTGCTGTTGCGTTTTGAACACGGCACCCTGCTGGTGCATCTGGGCATGTCCGGCTCATTGCGTCACGTTCAGGCGGGAGAGTTTCTGCGCAAGCACGATCATGTGGAATGGTGTTTCGATGGCGCAACGGTACGCCTGAACGACCCGCGGCGTTTTGGCGCGGTGTTGTGGCATGCTCATGATGCCGGTCCGGTGGCGGCCCATCCGCTGCTGGCGGGGCTGGGCATCGAGCCGTTTGACCCGGCCTTCACGCCCGAGCGGCTTTATGCCGGACTGCAAAACCGCAGCGTCGCGATCAAGCAGGCGCTGCTGGCCGGCCAGATTGTTGTGGGCGTAGGCAATATTTATGCCTCGGAAAGCCTTTTTGCTGCCCGCATTCACCCACGCACCCCGGCCAACCGCATTTCACGGACCCGAGCCGCGCGCCTGCATGCAGCCATTCTGGCCACGCTGGAAAAAGCGCTGGACTCAGGCGGCAGCACCCTGCGCAACTATACGGGCGCCCAAGGCGAGCCCGGCGCGTATTTTGAAATTCATGCTGTCGTGTATGATCGCCAAAACCAGCCTTGCCGCACTTGTGGCACGCCGATACGCAAGATTGTGCAAGGCCAGCGTGCCACGTTTTTCTGCCCTAAATGTCAGCGCTATTGATGACCTTGCCCGGGTTCATCAGAATATGCGGATCCAGCGCACGCTTGATCTTGCGCATCAGCGCCAGCTCCACATCCGACTTGTATAGCGGCAACAGGTCTTTTTTCAACTGCCCAACGCCATGTTCGGCGCTAATGGAGCCGCCAAACGCGTGCACGCTATCATGCACCATTTCATAGACCTGCGGCTGCAGCTGCAAAAATGCGGTCTCGTCAGCACCTTCCGGAGCAGCCACGTTGTAATGCAGATTGCCATCGCCCAAATGGCCGAAAACAATGTGGCGCACACCCGCGAATGCAGCCTGCAACTGGGCGTTGGTCTGCTCGACAAAATCGGCCATGCGTGAAACCGGAATAGAAACATCATGCTTGATATTCTTGCCCATCTGCTTTTCGGCCAGCGGAATGCTTTCGCGCAGATGCCATAGTTCATTGCTGTGGGCGATGGATGCCGCAATGACGGCGTCAACAACGTCCCCGTTTTCAATAGCCGCACCCACGACAGATTCAAAACGCTCGCGTGCATGCTCGGCGCTTTCGCTGTCTGAAATTTCCAGCAGCGCGTACCACGGACATTGCCTGCCCGAAGCATCAAACGGCCACTTTTGTTGCTCAAACTGCAGCGTGACCGAATCCAGGCAATAATGCGAGATAAGCTCAAAACCCGTCAGGGCCGCGCCGAATCCCTTGCGCGCCTGCGCCAGCATGCGAACGGCTGCGGGCATATCGTTGAACGCGAGCATCGCCGTGCAGCGGGCCACCGGCTGCGGATACAGCTTGAGTGTAGCGGCGGTAATAATCCCCAGCGTGCCCTCGCTGCCAATATACAAGTCGCGCAAATCATAACCGGTGTTGTCCTTGCGCAAGCCGCGCAGGCCATGCCAGATCTCGCCGTCTGCCGTGACCACTTCCAGCCCTAATGTCAGGTCGCGGGTATTGCCGTAGCGCAGCACCTGCGTGCCGCCCGCATTGGTGGCCAGATTGCCGCCAATCGTGCAACTGCCTTCGGCAGCCAGACTCAGCGGGAACAGCCGGTCTGCCTCAATCGCGGCCTGCTGGACCTCACGCAGCGTACAACCGGCCTGCACAGTTATCGTGTCATCGGCCGTATCCACCTGCAGCACCCGGTTTAGACGCATAAGAGAAATCACCACACTATTGCCCTGTCCGTCAGGCGTGGCGCCCCCGCAAAGGCCGGTGTTACCGCCTTGCGGCACCATGGGCACCTGCTGCTCGACACAGGCGCGCACCACTTTTGCGACCTGTTCAGCGCTGCCCGGACGTACAACCGCCAGCGCCTTTCCCGTGTAGCGACCGCGCCAGTCGGTCAGATAGGGTTGCGCTTCTGCCTCGATCAGGACGTGGTCTGCGCCGACGATATCCCGCAATACTGCCAATAGATTCATTTTCTTCCTGCCCGGTTCAATGTGAGCGCTGCGGCAAAGGCCCGGTGGACATCTTCCGGCCGGCTTTCCCAACAGACGTATAATACAATCCACATTCTACCGAAATTCACGGGGCTTGCCCCTTGTCTGAGCGGCTCCGCTACCGTAACCTCCTTCATCAGGACAGCCCATGACATCCGTTCTTCCCCGGCCCGTATTCAAGGCTTATGACATTCGTGGTATTGTGCCCGAACAGCTCAATACCTCATTTGCCTACCTGCTGGGGCGCGCGCTGGCGCGTCGAGCCCGGGACTGCAACACCAAGCGGATTGTGGTCGGATACGATGGCCGGCTGTCCAGTCCCGATCTGTCCGAAGCACTGCAAAACGGCATTCGCGACGAAGGGGTCGACACTGTCGATATCGGCATGGTACCCACACCGCTGGTGTACTTCGAATCCTATTCGGAAAATGTCGGCGCCGCCGTGGCTATTACCGGCAGCCATAACCCGCCCAAATACAATGGCTTCAAAATGATGATCGGCGGCAAGGCGCTTTATGGCGATGATGTACTGGCCCTGCGCGAGCAGATGCAGGCACTGCAATCGGAACCGGTAGCCGCCGAAAAAGGCGTTGCGCATCGCAAGGATATTGTCCAGACTTATATCGAACGTATCGTGTCCGACGTCAAACTATCGCGCCCCATGAAAATTGCCATCGATTGCGGCAACGGCGTAGGCGGCGTTGTCGCCGCCAAATTGTTTCGCGCTCTCGGATGCGATGTAACCGAGCTGTTTTGCGATGTCGACGGCACCTTTCCCAATCACCATCCCGATCCGGCTGATCCGCACAACCTGCAAGACCTGCAGCGCACACTCAGGGACACTGATTGCGAAATCGGTCTGGCCTTCGACGGCGACGGCGACCGCCTGGGCGTTGTCACACGCAGCGGCAGCATCATTTGGCCTGATCGCCAGCTGATTCTGTTCGCCCGCGATATTCTGGCGCGCCAGCCCGGCGCCACCATTATTTTTGACGTCAAATGCAGTCGCCATGTGACGGCGTCCGTAAAGGCAGCTGGCGGCGTGCCGTTGATGTGGCGCACCGGTCATTCGCTGATCAAGGCAAAGCTCGCCGAAACCGGCGCGCCTATTGCGGGCGAAATGAGCGGCCATGTCTTTTTCAAGGAACGCTGGTTCGGCTTTGACGACGGCCTGTACACCGGCGCCCGCCTGCTGGAAATTCTCTCGCGCGACGCCAATCCCACCGCCGTGCTTGACGCCCTGCCCGAAGGCATCTCCACGCCTGAGCTCAAGCTGGAAATGGAAGAAGGCCAGCAGTATTCACTGATCAAGACCCTGCAGGAAAAAGCCCATTTTCCGGGGGCCACCAGCGTCAACACTATTGACGGGGTGCGCGCCGAATATGAAGACGGCTTTGGCCTGGCGCGCGCTTCCAATACCACACCTGTGATTGTGTTGCGTTTTGAAGGAGACTCGCAGCAGGCGATTGATCGCATCCGCACTCAATTCAAGGCAGTGTTTGAACAATTTGCGCCTGGCGCGGCACTGCCATTCTGATCGTTTTATGACGACGATGCCGTCCTGGCTGCCCCGACTATCCTAGCGCTCTAGCACCTGGTAAATATCCAGGTGCGCCTGCACGACCTTGCGAATATCGAAGGCTTCCTGCGCCAGTGCCCGTCCGGCCTGACCCATTGCATGCCGCTTTTCCGTATTCTCGGCCAGTTCGCAGACGGCCTCATAAATCGCGCGCGCATCGCGGACCGGCACCAGCACGCCGGTCTGATCCGCTTCAATCGCATCCCGGCAGCCCGGCACGTCGGTCGTGATCACAGCACGAGCGCAAGCGGCCGCTTCGACCAGGGACTTGGGAAGCCCTTCGCGGTACGATGGCAGCACCACGATATGCGAGTCAGCATACAGCGCCGCAATATCGCTGCGCTCACCCAGCCATTGCACGCGATCACCCCAGGATTGGGCATCTTCCTGCGTGACCGACGCCGGATTGCCTGGATCAGGATTGCCAACAACCAGCCAGCGATACGGCTTGCCATCGCGCCGCGACATGCCGGCTGCTTCCACATATTCCAGCACACCCTTGTCGCGCAACAGGCGGGCCACGAAAATAATTGTGATCGGCAACGGCGGCTCGGGCACGGCTGCGTACTGATCCAGATCCACCCCGGACCCCCGAATCATCACCACCTGCTCGTCCCTGACTGCGCCAATGCGAGTCAGAATATCGCGATCATTGCGGTTCTGAAAAATGACGCGGCTGTTGCGATGGCCCAGGGCAAATCGGTACAGCTGCTGGGTAATCAGCCGGACCCAGTCAATGCCCTTGTGCTCGCGCGTAAAGATAAAGCCCAGTCCCGAGATCGCGGACACCACACCCTTGACGCGGGCCAGCCTGGCGGCAATGCCGCCGTAGAGTACCGGCTTGATGGTTACCAGATGCACAATATCGGGCCGCAGCTTGCGGAACAAGCGATAGATCGCGTACAGCGTTTTGAGTTCGGCCAGCGGATTCATGCCACTGCGGGACATCGGCAGGACATGATGCGCAAGTCCATGAGCCTTGATGGCCTGCACGGCCGGCCCGTCCATGGTCGCGACGCTGACCGCGTAGCCCTGTTCTTTTGCAGCCAGCGCAATCGGCAGGCGATGCGACAGAAAAAAAGCCGGATTATTCACCACAAACATCAGAGAACGGGAAGTGTTCTGTTGTGTCATGATCCTGGGGTCCCTATTGTTCAATGCGCATTGCATTCATCAATCAGCAATGCGTTCACTATGGATGATCAGTGCGCGTCGGCAAGCATCGCCCGCCAGGTCTGTTCATATCGTTCAACCATTTTGGGCAGGCTGAACTCCTGCAGCACCCGTTCGCGCACCTGCGTAGAGATCGCCTCGCGGCCCTGCGTTTCAATGGCCGCAAATGCGTGGCCGATGGCGCCGGCCAGCGCTGCCGCATCCTGCGGTGGGGCAACCCAGCCTGTATCGCCAACGATCACGGCAGCATCGCCCACGTCGGTTACCACACCGGGCACGCCGCAAGCCATGGCCTCTGCCACCACATTCGGAAAGCCTTCTGCAAGGCTGGACAAGACGTGTACATCCAGGGCGTTCATGATATCGGGCACATCATCGCGCATGCCCAGCAGAATAACCTGATCCGTCACGCCTGCCTCGCTCAGCCATTGCATCAGTTGCGCGTTGTCGATATCCAGCCCTTTGCCGACCAGCACGCAGTGCAGCGCAAGCCCGGCCTGCTTGCTCCGGGCCAATGCCTGGATCAGGCTGCGATGGTCCTTGAGCGGATTGAAGCGCGCCACAAAACCGATCACACGCGCATCGGCATCCAGTTTCCATTGCCGACGCAGGCGCTCGCGAGCCTGCGGATCCGGTTGCCAGCGTGTCAGGTCATAGCCATTCTGGATCACAACCATTTTGTTGGCATCGTAACCCCATTGCTCATGACGCGCCCGCGCGCCTTGGGCGCAGCACACGATGGTTTGAGGCAGCCAGCCCGATACCAAGCCGCAGATGCGCGCCAGCAGCCACGCCGTCTTGCTGCTGCTTTTGAGGCTTTCGCCCGAGTTGCGTATGCCCCAGGCAATATGCCGGATGCCGGCCATTCTTGCCGCCAGCCCGCCAATGGCATCGGCGTGATACATCCAGGTTTGCACGACGTCCGGCTTAAGCTGGATCAATTGACGACGCAGCGCCAGAAAATCGCTCGGCGTGATTCTGCCGGGTTTCATGCCAAGTGTAATTACGTTAATGCCGGCGTCTCGCAGACTGGCACCGTACAGCCCCTCATCGGTGAAACTGATCAAGGTATGGCGGATGCCATGCGCAGGGGCCATCAGCAAGCGATTGAGTACCGCCTCGGCGCCCCCCTGGCCCAGCCCGCTGATCACATGCACCACATGCAGCTGGCGCGGATGCGCATCAAGCGTTGCACTGGCTCCCGCATTGGCCGCTGACATCATGGCTGCCTCGTTGGTGCTTCGGGCTTGATACGCGATCTGCCCAAAACGGCATCAAACAGGAACTGCCACTGCTCCAGCACGGCTGCCAGACTGTAGCGGTCACGTACCGAGATCGTCGCGCGGTGACCAAGCTCGCGGCGTAATATTTCATCTGTCATAATCTGATACAGCGCTTCCTGCAGGCCCTCAACATCGGACAACCCAACCAAAATGGCGTCACGCCCGTCTCTGGACAGTTCAGCAGGGCCGCTGGGGCAATCCATGGTCACGCAAGGCAGGCCCAGCGCCATCGACTCAAGCAGCACATTGGGAAACCCTTCCACTTCAGAGGTCATCACAAACGCATCGGCGCGGCTGATCGCCTCCCAGGGCTGATCGGTTTTTCCCGGCAGATGGATGCGCTCCTGCAATCCGAGCTTGCGCACTTTGTCCTGTAGCAGGCTGTGCAGCGGGCCTTCGCCCCAGATCGTCAGATCCCAGTCGGGCACGTCCGGCGCCAGCCGGCCGAACACATCAATCAGCATTTCAAAACGCTTGGTGGCCACGAATCTGCCCATGGCACATAACTGCTTGCGAGCCTCGGTCTGTGCCTGCGCACCAGCGGCCGGTGTCGTGCCCGACTGCGGTGTTCGCGCGGGGGTAGCCCCGACTTGCGGTGTGCCGTCAGGTGCCACCGCGGGCTGCGAGGCGCCCTCAGTTGTCGCGCCGCGCTGCGGTACCGCCCCTGATTCCGTTGCCGCAACAGATTGCGTTGCTACGTCCACGTTCGCTTTTGTATCTGTCGTCGTGCGGTTGGCTTCGGATACATACGAAACCCTGCCGGTATCATCCACTGCCCTGGCGGCCGACTCCAGTGCGGGCGGCAACGGATTGGGAATCACCGCCACATGCTGCAAGCCGGGCACAACCCGGGCAAAGACCTCGGCAGCCTGCTGCGTCTGCAACATGACGGCATTGGCCTGCGGATACAGCAGGCGACGTGCGCGCGCCAGCACATTACTGATATTCTTGCTTGCCGCCGGATTGGTTCTTTCGCAAACAATAACGGGAATCTCAAGCCCCTTGGTGGCGGCCAGCACCATCACATTCACATTGGTCAGGAACGAGACGATGACATCGGGCGCTTCCTCCTGGATCAGACGCCGAAGGATCAAAGGCTTGGCCAGCGTGCGGAACATGCCCGGCCCACTTAAATGCCGCGACACCCATATCTGGCGAACCCCCGGATCCAGCGGATAGAAGGACTGGCCGGTGCCGCGCGAATATGTTGGCATCAGGCAGACATCATGCCCGTCGGCGACCCAGGCGTTGACCAGTGAGGCGGCTACGCGCTCGGCGCCCCCGGCATTCATGGAACTGACAAGTAACAGGATTCGCATGGGCTACTCCTTGCCGCAGTAGTTAATGATGTTCATGGTTTGATTCCGTATTCGTCCAGCCAGGCCTGCAGCATCAGGATCCCCCACAGGCGTGCGCTATTGTCGGCCTGCCCGCTTTGATGCTGCGTCCATATGTCACGCACCCGCTGCGCATCCAGCAGACCTTGCGCCTGCAATCGTGGCAAGGCCAGCAATTGCTCTGCCCACTCGCGCAACGGTCCTCTGAGCCACTGCCCCATGGGCACCGAAAATCCTTTCTTGGGCCGATCCAGCATGGCTGGTGGAACGTGGCGGTACAGCAATTGCCTTAAAATCCATTTGCTTTGGCCCTCCCGCAGCTTGTATTTTTCCTGCAGGCTCCAGGCAAACTCGTACACCCGGTGATCCAGCAGCGGCACACGGGTTTCCAGAGAAACCGCCATGGCCGCGCGATCGACCTTGACCAGAATATCATCGGGCAAATACGAAACGGTATCAATGGCCATCATGGTGTCCAGCATACTGTCCAGCGGCGCCTGCGCAAACGCCGTTGCCGGCTCGCTGGCGCCTGTGACCACGCTTGCCGGGTCCTGCCAGTAAGAAACGAACTGACGATAGAACGCGACCATATTGTCGGTGCCCAGCACCTGCTGCAGTTTGGCGAATTTTTCTGCACGCGGCCCCGACAGTACGCCCGCAGCCAGGCCGGCGCCGGCGCGCAACGGCGCTTTCAGGGCCGCAGGCACACGTTCGCGCTTGGCCCACCATTGCTGCACCCGGCTATAACGCGAATATCCGCCAAAGAGTTCATCGCCGGCATCGCCCGAGAGCGCCACCGTCACCTGCTGCCTGGCCATGCGCATGACCAGCGCTGTCGGAATTTGCGAAGAGTCGGCAAAGGGCTCGTCATACATTTGCGGCAGTGACGGGATCAGATCCAGGCTGTCTTGTGCG
Organism: Advenella sp. S44; assembly: GCF_002810445.1. Lineage (GTDB taxonomy): Bacteria > Pseudomonadota > Gammaproteobacteria > Burkholderiales > Burkholderiaceae_B > Advenella. Next base: position 218,511 of record NZ_NEXS01000010.1, read on the forward strand.
CTGACATACAGTTCGGTGTGGTCGGTGTCCAAATGACGCGCCACTTCAGCCGCATATTCGGCTTCGTTGTATTCGGGTTCGGTAAAGCCAATGGAAAAGGTCTTGAGCTTGCCTGCTGCTTCCTCGCGGGCCAGGCTGGCGATCAGCGACGAGTCAACGCCGCCGGACAAAAACGCCCCCAGCGGCACGTCCGAAAGCAACTGTCCGCGAATCGCCTCGCGCAGCACCCGGTCCAGCTCATCGACCGCATCGCCATCGCGCGTAAATTGCCGGCGTGGTTGCGTACGCGCCACCTCCAGCGCCGACCAGTACGGCTGCGGCTCGGGCCAGCTGGCCGCCTCAATCTGCTCCGGCGACAGACTGATCCAGGAGCCAGGCAGCAACTTGCGCATTTGGGTAAATATCGTGTACGGAGCAGGAATATAGTTATGGCGCAGCAATAGCGCGATCGCATCGCGGTTCAATTGCGCATCAAACCCCGGTAAAGCCATCAGCGCCTTCAGTTCCGAAGCAAACATCAGGCCATCCGGCGCGTAGCCATAATACAGCGGTTTTTCACCGAAGCGATCACGCGCCAGAATCAATTGGCGCGTTTGCCTGTCCCACACCGCAATCGCGAACATGCCGACCATTCGCCTGAGCGTTTCCTTTATGCCCCAGACCATCAGTCCGGCCAGCATGGTCTCGGTGTCGGAGTGGCCGCGCCAGGCGTGAGCATAGCCATCCTGCTCCAGGGCCACGCGCAATTGCGGGTGGTTATAGATTTCACCATTGAACACCAGCATGAAGCGCTGGTCGGCGCTGGCCATGGGCTGGTGACCCTGTTCGGACAGATCCTGGATGGCTAGCCGCACGTGACCGAACGCGACCCCGTTACCGGCATCTTCCCAGAAACCATGGCTGTCCGGCCCGCGATGAGCGATCCGGCTGCAGCTTTGCGCAAGCTGTGTTTCCTTGTGTTCGAAGCGGCCTGCAAGCCCCACAATCCCGCACATAAGCGTTGCCTATTCCTTTTTATCCCGATGCTGTATGTCGTTGAAAACCGCTAGCCACAAAGACAGCACGCGCCGCATGGAAAAACGGTCGCGCACATCTACCGCCCGGCTGGCCAGCGTTTTTCGGGCCTGCTTGTCCTGCATCAGGCCGGACAGGGCCGCGGCCAGCGCCTGCGGATCTTCTACCGGCGTAACCAGCAGCCCGTCGATATCCGGCCGGATAATTTCGCGCGGACCAGTTTCGCAATCGAAGGCCACGCTGGGCATGCCACAGGCCATCGCCTCCAGCAGACTATTGGACAGTCCCTCCACGCGCGAACTTAGCACATAGATATCGCAGGCCTGATACCACTGTTGCATATTGCCAACCCGACCCGGCATACTGATGCGCCCGGCCAGGCCAGCGACATTGATCTGCCCCTGCAGCCGCTCGCGTTCAGGCCCTTCGCCCAGAATAATCAGGTCCCAATCGGGGAAAACATCCGCCAGATCACGGAATGATTCGATCAGTATATCGAACCCCTTGTCAGTATGCAGGCGCCCGACCGCCAGCAGGCGGGACCGCCCGCTGCGCGCAGGCGGCGTCACTTGCGGCTGTCCATTGGACAGGGGCCAGTGAACCGCGTTGGGAATCACCGCCAGATCCGAACCGGGCACATGATTGACAATCCAGCTGGCGGTATCGCGCGTCAGCGCCACTACCTTTGCGGCATGCGGATAGGCGCGCCGACGCAATTTCAGCCAGAATGACGACAGATTTTGGGAAGGTGGATGGGTATGCTCGGTCGCAATCACCCGGCAACGCAAACCTGCCGACGCCAGGATCGACAGAATCGACGCGGTGGTCATCATGCCCAGCACAATGTCCGGACGATAGCGCTGCATCGTTTTTCGCAGCACATACAACCGCCGCAGATTGGCCATCACGCCGCGCAGGCCCGCAGTATTGAGCGCCACCCGCTCAATATGCCGATTCAGCTCATAAACATCGCCACGGGCATCGGTCTGGGTAACCACCATCACATCATGCCCGTGAATATGCCACTGATTGGCCAGATCGACCGCTACCCGTTCGGCGCCACCGGCGTGCAGCGAATGGATAAAAATCATGATTCGCAGGGGGGCAGGCGCTGCGGTCGTGGAAGTCAAAGACATATCATCAATTAATCGGTTTTTCGAGAAGAAGTTTGTTTGGACACATCATGCGTCAGCGTCACATAGACATAACATATATAAGACAGAACGTACATGCAACTGGTCGCCAGCATAATCCCTTCGGCGCCCATCAGCGGCGCCAGGATCTGGTTGAGCACCGCCTTGAGCGCAAAGTTCGCCACTGCAATTGCAGCCATCAACTTGTAGCGGTTCTGGCTGGCCATCAGTTGCACCAGGATCAGCACGCCGAAGTAGAATGGCAGTTGCAATATTCCCCAGCGCAGCACACTGGCCACGGCAACAGTATCGTCGGCCGTAAACGCGCCTTTTTCGAACAGGATTTTTACAATCCAGGGCGCCAGCGCCCAGCACACGGCGACCGCAACAATTCCGCCGACCAGCATCAGCACAGACCATTTAAGCGCCATGGCGCGAGCTCGCACCACATCGCCCTGGCTTTGCACATCAGCCAGCACCGGCAACGCGGCGCGCCCGACGGAAGCGGCGCCCAGCCCGATAATCAATGACAGCAGACGAGCCGCATAACCCAGCGTGGCATTGGCGTTATCGCCAAGCTTGGCGGCAGCGATCTGGTCCAGCGGCCCCACAAAACTCATGGCAATCTGGCCGATCAGCATCACGCCGGCCGCATTGAGCAGCAACGGCCACTGATGGGACCTGAACGTAAAACTGGGCACACCCCAGATACCATCATCGGCCTTGCGCGCCAGTACCGTCAGCCAAACAGCCTGGATCAGATATCCGACCAGCGTCCCCAGCAGCAAAGGCATCACACTGACATCGCCCGGCGTAAGCAGAACCCACGCCAAAATCATCAGCGCCGGTATGCTCTCGAGCAAGGTGTTGACATGTCGTTCGTGCGCGCGCAGCCGCGAGGTGCCCACACCGATCAGCAGTGTCAGCACAACCGCCGGCGCAAAAGCCCAGATCAACTCGGTGCTGTGCTGGCGGGTCGCCTCGCTCAGGTTACCGCCCGCATACTGAAGTATATAAGGCCATAGCAGCCAGGTGAGCACGCCGGTCACGATCCCGATGGCCAGCACCCAGCCCTGCAATTCACGAATAAACTGAACCCGTTCACTGCCCGGCGCATACCGCGTCTTGACCAGCACCGGTATGAGTACGATGGAGAAGGCCCCGACGATCGTTACCGGGAGCCAGTTTGCCATGGTCATGGTGAACTGATAAGCGTCCACCACTTCGCTCACGCCGTAGCGATGCGCGACCGCCATTTCCTTGAGCGCACCGGCCATCTTGCCGATCAGCAGAAAAAACGCGACGCGCATCGCGCCCCGCGCGATACGCATATGATCAGGATGCAGTCCTTTAAACCGCCCGATTACCCGCTTCAAGGATTAACGCAAGAACTGGGTATACCATGGCATCGCCACTTCTATCCCTTCCAGGATATCGTGCGTAGGCTTGTACCCCAATTGCTCATGCGCCTTGGTAATATCGGCCTGCGAATGGCGAACATCGCCGCTACGAAAATCGCGATATACCGGTTTTTTATCGTATTTCACACCATTTTTGTCCAGCGTGCTGGCCAGATGGGAGAATAGTTCATTCAGGCTGGTGCGGGCGTTGACCGCAACGTTGAACACCTGACTGCCCTCTTGCGGCATATTGGCCGCGGCCAGCAGATTGGCCTGCACCGCGTTTTCAACGAAGCAGAAATCGCGGCTGGTTTCGCCATCGCCATTGATAAACACATCTTCCCCCTTGATCATGGACGCCGTCCATTTGGGGATCACGGCCGCGTAGGCGCCATCGGGATTCTGGCGTTTGCCAAACACATTGAAATAACGCAGGCCTACCGAACTGAAGCCATAGGCACGGGCAAACACGTTGGCGTACAGCTCGTTGACGTATTTGGTCACGGCATAGGGTGACAATGGATTACCGATCTTGTCTTCAACCTTAGGCAGATCCGGATGGTCTCCGTAAGTGGAGCTGGAGGCGGCGTAAACAAACGATTTGATGCCTGCCTCACGCGCAGCAACCAACATATTCAGAAAGCCGCTGATATTGACCGCGTTTGTTGTAATCGGGTCATCCAGACTGCGAGGCACCGAACCCAGTGCCGCCTGGTGTAACACGTAATCGGCACCGGCGACGGCTTTTTTGCAGGTTTCCAGATCGCGGATATCGCCTTCGATGAAGTTAAAGTTGGCCCACTGCTGCTCGCTGACGGCTTTTTGCACCTCATCCAGATTATGCTGGAAACCCGTGGAAAAATTATCCAGGCCCACTACTTTCTGATTCAGCAGAAGCAGCGTCTCCAGCAGATTGGAGCCGATAAAACCGGCGCAGCCGGTCACCAGCCAGGTGCGTGGTTCGGCCTGAATGGCGTTTTTAAGATTGTCGAATGCCTGAGTCATAATGTTCACCTGCTATTGGTTGATCCTACCAAATTGCAGCCGCCAGCCAATACCGATAGCCAGCGCCTGTTCGTACTTGCTTGCCTGCGTGATTACAGGCGAATATCGACCTGGTCGGCGTTCAGTACGTATTTGAGATCATAAAGTACATGCTGAGCCTTGCCCAGCGCCCGGATGCCGTCGGCTCCCATGCTGACAAACTGGTGATGCGACACGGCCAGGATTATGGCGTCGTAGGCGCCCTTTTCCGGCATTTTCACTGGCGTAATACCATATTCGTGTTCGGCTTCTGCAGAGTCAACCCATGGGTCATAAACATCGACATCCATACTATATTCGCCCAGCTCCTTGAGAATATCCACGATACGGGTATTGCGCAAGTCGGGACAATTTTCCTTGAAAGCCAGGCCCATGACGAGCACCTTGGCGCCCTGTACCTGGATCTGTCGCTTGGTCATGGCTTTGACCAGTTGCGATACCACATACGATCCCATGGAATCGTTCAGGCGACGGCCGGCCAGGATAATCTCCGGATGGTAGCCGATGGCCTGTGCCTTGTGCGTCAGATAGTAAGGGTCTACGCCGATGCAGTGCCCGCCCACCAGTCCGGGACGAAACGGCAGGAAATTCCATTTGGTGCCCGCCGCTTCAAGTACGGCCTCGGTGTCGATCCCCATTTTGTTGAAAATCAGGGCAAGTTCATTGATCAGCGCAATATTCACGTCGCGCTGGGTGTTTTCGATCACCTTGGCAGCCTCGGCCACGCGGATGCTGGATGCCTTATGCGTGCCGGCCGTGATGATTTCGCTGTACAGGTCGTTGACCAGATCGGCAATTTCCGGGGTCGATCCGGAAGTGACCTTCATGATGGTGGAGACGCGATGGTTCTTGTCGCCCGGATTGATGCGCTCGGGACTGTAGCCGGCAAAAAAGTCTTCGTTAAATTTCAGTCCGGAACATTTTTCCAGCACGGGCACGCAATCTTCTTCTGTTGCGCCCGGATAGACTGTGGATTCATAAACAACAATATCGCCTTTTTTCAGCACCTTGCCAATGGTCTCGGATGCCTTGATCAGCGGCGTCAGGTCTGGCTGCTTGTAATCGTCAATGGGTGTTGGCACCGTCACGATGTACACGTTGCATTTGGCCAGTTCGGCCGGATCGGCGCTATAACTGAGTTTGCCTGCTTCGGCCAGCTCTTCGGAAGACACTTCCAGAGTATGATCTACACCGCCTTGCAATTGCTCGATCCGCTTCTGATTGATATCGAAACCCAGCACGTTGCGCTTTTTGCCAAATTCCACGGCCAAAGGCAGCCCGACATATCCAAGTCCGACAATCGCTAATTTTATATCGCCAAGTTGCACGTAGTTCTCCAGAAGACTAATCAAATAGATGTGATGGAACGTATTTCAAGCGTCGATTTTAACAACTTCCGGATAACCACGGACAAAGATGCCACGAGCAGGTATTACCGGAATGAAACAAAGCAGATGGCTTTGCGCGTTCAGCGACGGCGCGATACCGACGGCAGCAGTAGCCAGCGCGGGCAGCGCCAGGCCACCAGCCGGGAATAGAGCCAGATATATACAGATGCAAATACCAGCATACTGATACACAAGGCTATCGGATTATTCCAGTAATAGGTCGCGGGAATCAGCCCGATCAGCGTCAGGACCCATAAATAGGGCGACGTCAGGGCATTGCACATGACCGGCACCATGCCCCGGCCCTTGCGGTTGAAGGTGACGCGCACCAGACGGCGAAAAATGAGCTGGTGCAGGTGCAGCGCATCTGGCTGATCCACCGGCACGCCGCGCTTGAATCGGCGGCGCCAGATCGAAAACAGCGTCTCGAATACGGGATAGAACAGGACCGCCAGCGCATAGAATGGCGATACTGACGGATTGCGCACCACCAGCAGCACCGCCAGTTCGGCCAGCATAAAGCCGATAAAATAGGCGCCGCCATCGCCCAGGAACACCCGTCCGTAAGGGAAATTCCACACAAAAAAGCCGATGATGGATGACGCCATGGCCAGTGCGATCGCAAAAATGGCCAGATCATCCACCTGATAGGCCACCAGGGCAATCGAGGTTGCCATCAGCATGGCCACCATGCCGGCCAGCCCGTTCATGCCGTCAACAATATTGAGCGCATGGGTGCAGCCGCCCACGGCAACGACGGTAAAGATCAGGGAAATCGGCCAAAAGCCCAGGATATAATTGAATACGTCAATACTGACGCGACTGACCCCGCCAAAAAACCACCAGGCGATGGCCGCGGACAGGAAGGCGGCCAGCAGGCGTTTGCCCGCGCCAATATCCTTGGTAATATCTTCCAGTATACCGGCCACGAACACCGGCATGGAGGCCACGAATAAGGCAGGCCAGAGCCAGTTCAGTGTCATGTTGTCGGGCCGGCCCAATACCAGCAGCCCGGCCAGCGTGCCGGCAAACACCGCCAGTCCGCCAATGCGTGGCGTGGATTTTTTATGGGATGCCTGCGGTTTGTTCAGATCATAGTCGCCGGTATAGCGGCCGTGCCATCTTTCGGAAAAAACAATAAGCCCGCCGACCATAAAGGCGACAATGCTGATATAGAGATATTGCCAAGGAAATGTCAAAGTCGGTCCAGAATACAAAATTACTTAACAAGCGACTATAGTAACGCGGAGCGACCGGGCGCTATCCGGTTTGAAACAAACAGCATAACAATTTCATGTTCTGCAATTTTAATAATTAATCTGCATTAAAACCGTTGCACCTCACATTATGACAAATTTAGGGCTGCCCTGGCCGGCAATATCGCCCTTGCGCCCCATGTTCTTGGCCCTCGGCCAGACGGCGACTTGAGCGTTAAGCGGAATGGCGGCTTGAACATCGAATGGCGACTCGAACAGCAATTACCTGGCGAGCGGATAAAAAAAAGCCCAAGACCTTGCGATCTTGGGCTAAATCCACCAAAGGAGGAGGGTGGAGGAGACAACCTTGGCAAGACAAATGGAAAGAAACTCAAGCAGTTTGCGGCTAGTGTGTAGAAAAACACCTGCTGCTGACAGTGCAAGGTGGTATCTGCTACGCCATTTATTCTTGCTCGTGGCGAGCGGCAGAACCGCTATGACTGCTTACTGCGAATTTCCGAAAGACCATTTCGTCATCCGTTAGACAGATAGTACTGCTTTTTTTTGTGCAACGCAAGAAAATATTCAATCATCTGTTTGAAATGAGGCCTTATTTACTTCAATCTGTTTCAAAAACGACACACTAGCCCCTAATGTCCATAGGTATTTACTCTGGTGTCCGGGTATGTCTCTAGATTTGACGAGCCTTTCAGCCCTGAAAAACGGGGTTAGCTCAAATATTGTTGTCTGGGAGCCACATTTATTAAAATGACCGGTGCACAATCCGGTAAGAGAGCCCGGCTACATCAGTGTCGGGGAGCCGCACAAAAGGGGGACGCGAAGACCCCAGCAGCACCGACGAGCCGCATTTGCCACGCTCTGACCCCCATGCTGCCCTGCGTTGCAGTGCAATGCCGGACCGGGTTTCAGAGCGCGTTGGCCGCGTTGGGCGTATTGGACATGACGACTAGACGCGATAGGCCAGCGTTGTCATGACTTTGGACATGGCCTTCATAATGCCACGCACCGGCAGGGGCAGCGGCGTGCCACCATGATGCTCGGCGGTTTCCCGATGATGGATTTCGTCTGTTTTCATTTGCTGCACAATGATGCGCGAACGACTATCCTGTGCTGGCAGATCTGTCAGGTGACGCTCAAGGTGCGCTTCCACCTGGCGTTCGGTCTCGGCCATGAAGCCCAGATTGCGTTCACGCCCGGCAGCGCTGGCCAGCACGCCCAGCCCGAAGGAACCGGCATACCAAAGCGGATTGAGCAAACTGGTGCGGCTATTAAGTTCCAGAATCCGGTCTCGGCACCAGGAAAGATGGTCCACTTCTTCCTGCGCTGCCGTCTCGAACACCTTGCGCACCCCTTCTTCGCGACACATCAGCGCCTGTCCACGGTAGAGCGCCTGGGCGCACACCTCTCCGACGTGATTGACGCGCATCAGGCCGGCAGCATGCCTGGCTTCGGCCTGGCTCAACTGCGGCGCCCCGCTAACCATTTGCGATCCGGCCGGATTGGGGCGCGAGGCACGCGAGGTGCCCGACAGCACTTCTAGCGCGGTGCCGAGCTCGGCAAACATGCGGTCGGCCAGCGAATAACGACGGTCAAATTCACGTACAACAATAGCTTTTTCAGTCATAAGTCTGCCTGCGTTGGAAAGGACAGGAAAAAGGTGGCTGATATCTGCCGGGGTGCATTTGTTACTCCGGTCGAGTCTGCCCAAGAGTCTATTGTAGCAATGGGTTATGATTTGATTTTGATTTAATGCAGGAAACAATCATGGAATGCAATATCGAGTGGAATGGGCCCGACGGTATGCTGTTCGTTGCCACAACCGGCAGCGGACACACTGTTGCCATGGACGGTGCGCCCGAGGGCGGCGGCAATAACCTGGCGCCGCGTCCCATGGAAATGATGCTGGTCAGCGCAGGCGGCTGCTCGGCCTACGACGTGGTCCTGATCCTGAAACGCGGCCGGCATCAGGTCACGCGCTGCCAGGTAACGGTACAAGGCGAGCGCGCCGAGACCGAGCCCAAAATTTTCACCAACATTCACTTCGTTTTTACCGTGACCGGCAAGAATCTGCCGGAAAAAGCAGTGGAACGCGCAGTCAGCCTGTCTCACGACAAATATTGCTCAGCCGTTGCCATGCTGGAAAAAGCGGCAACCATTACCCACTCCTACGTGATCGCCGAGGCATAAAGATGAACCAGCAGTATGAAGACTTCATGCGCCATGTGTTGGAACATGGCGTGGCCAAGACAGACCGCACCGGAACCGGCACCCGTTCGGTATTCGGCCATCAGATGCGGTTTAACCTGGCCGAGGGCTTTCCTCTGATCACCACCAAAAAACTGCATACCAAAAGCATTTTCATTGAGCTGCTCTGGTTCCTGCGCGGCGACTCGAACGTGCGCTGGCTGCAGGAACGCGGCGTGACCATCTGGGATGAATGGGCTGATGCCGACGGTAATTTGGGGCCGGTCTATGGGGTCCAGTGGCGCTCCTGGCCCAAACCCGATGGCGGTCATATCGACCAGGTCACACAAGTGCTTGAACAGATTAAGACCAACCCAGACTCGCGCCGGCTGATCGTATCGGCCTGGAACGTTGCCGATATCGGGCAAATGAAACTGCCTCCGTGTCATGCCTTCTTTCAGTTCTACGTGGCCGACGGCAAACTGTCGTGCCAGCTGTATCAGCGCAGCGCCGACATCTTCCTGGGCGTGCCGTTCAATATCGCCAGCTATGCCCTGCTTACCCATATGGTGGCACAGCAATGCAACCTGGAACCGGGTGACTTTATCTGGACAGGCGGCGACTGCCATCTGTACAGCAATCACCTGGAACAGGCACAATTGCAATTATCACGCACGCCATATCCGTTTCCTCGTCTGGTTATTCGTCGTAAACCCGATTCTATTTTCGATTATGAATATGAAGACTTTGAAATTGCCGATTACCAGTTCCACCCGCATATCAAGGCACCGGTAGCGGTCTGAGCCCGCTAGCGCAGAGCGAACTACTCGCTTGAGCGCCGCGCGCATTACAGCATTTCATACAGGAACCGACATGCCATCACTGATTATTCTTGTTGCCTACGCCATCGAAAACCGTGCCATCGGTGTAAACAACACCCTGCCCTGGCATCTGCCTGGCGATCTGAAACGCTTCAAAACCCTGACCATGGGAAAACCTATCATCATGGGTCGCAAAACCTGGGAGTCTATCGGACGCCCCCTGCCCGGCAGGCGCAATATCGTGATTACACGCAATCGTGACTTCAGTGCCGAGGGCGCCGATGTCGTCAATTCGCTGGACGCGGCCATCGGGCTGGCCCTGGAGCACAGCGAAACGGCGTTTGTGATTGGCGGCGAGCAAATTTACGCCCAGGCCATTGAAAAATCCCAGCAGGTTATGGCAACTGAAATACATCAGTTTGTCGATGGTGATGCCTTTTTCCCTGACCTGGATGAAAAGCTGTGGCGCGAAGTGTCTCGCGATGCCCAGCCTCAGGAAAACGGCATGAACTACGATTACGTTGTTTATGAACGCATTCCGAAAGACCTGCAAAAAAACAAGGTCAGCATCCCGTAAATCGCTATGCTCGCAATCACCCGCCCGATGCGCTGGCCGCCATCACTTTGACGGTTGCAGATGACGGGCTCAAGGCCTGGGTTCGGCACTTGCCGAGGTCAGGCCTTTTGGTATGGACTTGAGCCGTTGATGATTGTCGTCACGAACGGAACGTCAATGATCTGCCCGCCAGAAGACGCTTTGCATGCGTCGCCTAATCGGGCCCGCCCTCAAAATGCCTTTTGCTCTGAGGCGGCGCTGCCACTTCCTTGAGCATCATGGTGGCCGGTGCGGCCAGGGCAATGTCGGAAACGTGCAGTTGCTGCAAGATGTCAAACAGTAGCGCGCTGCGAACTCGCGCCACCATGCGCGGCGAATTGACGTAGCCGGTAGAAATAAAAATCAGTCCCGCCGCTTCAATGCTATCGAGCAGGATGTCAGGGCGCGGCTCGGCAAGCACATCTTCATTGGCCTCATAGGCTGCCAGAATAATATCCCGCACCCGGGAAGGATCTGTGCCCACGGGTAGCGGCAGGCGGATCAGCACGCGGCCAACCGGGTTCGCATGCGTGACGTTGCGCACCACTTTCGTGATTAATTCCGAGTTCGGAACGATCATGGTCGAGCGGTCCCATAGCTGAATTTCCGTGGCCCGCACATTAATGCGACGGATATCGCCCTCGGCGCCATTGAGCGATACCCAGTCGCCCACCTTGACCGGGCGCTCGGCCAGCAGAATAAGCCCCGAGACAAAGTTCTGCACAATCGCCTGCAGACCGAAACCGATACCTACCGACAGTGCACTGGCTATCCACGCCACCCGTTCCAGTCCAATACCCAGCGCCGACAAGGTCATCGCACCCGCCAGCACGTAACCGGCATAGCCAAACAGCGCGCCGGCCGAAGCCCGCATGCCGGCATCCATGCGCGTGGTCGGCAGATACTGCTCTGTCAGCCAGTTCTGCAGCATTTTGACCAGCGCAAAGCCAAGCACCAGCACCGCCAGCGCAATCAAAATGGCAGTGGGCCGAATCTGCACTTCGCCCAGGGAGATGCCCGAATAAATAAACGAAAAGTTGCGCAACCATTCTGTGGGGCCGCCGCCAAACGGCGCCAGCAACAGGGCCAGGGCCAGCAGCACGACCAGCAGCCGCCCCATACCCGAGGCCAGTACCAAGAGTTGACTGCGTATCGCCGGGAACGCGCTGTCCTCGTCCTGCCCACTCTGGCGCTTGATAGAGATCAGCATCACGGTGCAGATGTCATCAATCAGCACGGCCAGCAAATAGGCCGACAGCAGCACCAGAAAGACCCAGACCAGCTGCTGCACAATCACAGTGCCCAGCGCAACGTAGCCCAGCAACAATGCGATCTGGCTGACAATCAGAGCAATACCGGCCAGCGAGATCACCGTATTGAGCCACCCTGGAATAGTCAACTGATTGCTGCGCTGGGCCGCCTCTGCCTCGGTCGCATAGCGCTTGCGCGAACGCACCATAGTCACGCCCATGGCAATACTGGTGATCAATGAAATAATGCAGTTAAAGGCGACCGTCAGCGCAAGACTGGCATATACGGTCGAAAAAACGCCCTGGATAAACCAGCCCAGGCTGATAATCGTGGCCAGCACCACCGGAAACCAGCGCAGGTTCAGCGCCACGTCATCGCGCATGGGAATCAGTCGCCATGACGGATGATGAGCCGCCAGCAAGGCCTTGCCCAAACCCGCCACAAAGCCGCCGAACCAGGATACCAGCACCATATGCGTCAGCATCTCGTTCATTGTAGAGGTGGGGCTCTGCTTCCAGCTTAGGCCGGCCCTGACCATTTCGGCCATCAACCCATAAGCCACCGCGGACATCACCACCACGACCAGCGCATACAGTGAGCGTCGCAGACGCCCCGGCGCTACGAACCGGGTCATGGCCTTCAGCAGAAACTGCTCGGCCGTCAGGCGCACGCCAATAAGCAGGCTAATGGCAATGGCAACGCCGATCCACCAGGCAGGCGTCATTGCCTGCAGCAAGTCGCTCAACTCATTGGCCAGGGGCTGGGTGCGATCAGAATCACGGGCCCATTCCCGAGCCAAGTCTGTCCAGAACGCGCCCGACAAAATTGAAGCTGTGCGCTCACCAAGCTGTGCCTGATAGCGCTCTCTGCGCTCTTTGCTCAATTTCTCGGCCGCCTGCTCTGCCTCAACGCCAAGCAGGCGCGCCAGTTTGATCTGGGAGTCCAGCTTGCCGCGCTCCTTGCCCAGCTCTGCGCGTTGTTCGCGGATATTGGACGCCTCCGTCGTGGCGCCGTCCACGGGACCCAGTTCGGCCAAGCGCTCCTGCACGTCTTTCAGTTTGGGCCCCAGCGTAGCCGCCACTCCGCCCACCGCCGATTGCGTCTTGAGCGCCTGCTCGCGCATGGCTGCCAGCGCAGCATCATCTAATGGCGCTTCTGCAATTGCCTCAAGCTGCTTTTTGATGGGCTCGATCTGCGTCTGCGCCTGCTTGAGCACCTGTGCCACATCGGGCGGTGCTTCCTTGGCCTGCGACCAGGCAGGGCCGGCGCAACACAATGCCGCAAGCAATGTCAGCAGGACCAGTGCCCAGCCCAAACCTGGCAAAGGCCGAAACGTGGTTCGCGAACGCAACTGAAATATCATGGATGTGATCAGCGCTGGTGAAAACGCCCATATTAACGCTGAAAGACGGTGTATAACAAAAGAAAGCCGAACATTCCTGTTTGGATTCATTACGGGCACCATATTATTGGTGAAGTGAACTGGCGTGCGCTTGGCGTTGCGCACAAACACGGGGCCGGCCTTGCTCCCGCCGATTAGCAGCAACAAACAAACCCAAGACACCAACGAAAACCGGGGCGACCTGCCTGGCACGATGCCAGACAATGTCGCCCCGGTTTTTCGTGAGCCCAAGTGTACTGCCGTCAGTCCATATAGGCTTCCAGCGGCGGGCAGGCACATACCAGGTTTCGATCGCCAAAGGCGTTGTCAACCCGTGCTACCGGCGGCCAGTATTTGCCGACAGGCGATACGTGTCCGGGATAGGCGGCCTGGCTGCGTGCATATGCATGGTTCCACTCATCGGCGGTGAGCATCTGCGCCGTATGTGGTGCATTGGTCAGCACATTGTCCTTGGCATCCACCTGACCGGCCTCCACCTGGGCAATTTCGCGGCGGATACTAATCATGGCTTCCACGAAACGATCCAGCTCCTTCAGGCTTTCCGATTCTGTGGGCTCAATCATCAGCGTGCCGGCCACCGGAAAACTCATGGTCGGCGCATGAAAGCCATAATCGACCAGGCGCTTGGCCACGTCATCTACGCTGATTCCGCAAGCGTCCTTGATGGGGCGCAAGTCCAGAATGCACTCATGAGCCACGCGACCGTTACGACCGCTATAGAGCACCGGATAATGCGGCGCCAGACGGGTGGCAATGTAATTGGCATTGAGCAGTGCCACTTCCGTGGCGCGCTGCAGGCCCGATGCGCCCATCAGCATGATATAAGCGTAGGAAATGGGCAGGATGCTGGCCGACCCAAAAGGCGCCGACGAGACTGGCCCAGGCTGGCCGGCCGCGGCCGCCAGATCAGGCTTGCCTTGTTCATTGAGCACACCGGGCAGATACGGCGCCAAATGCGCGCGCACCGCAACCGGCCCCACACCGGGGCCGCCGCCGCCATGGGGAATGCAGAAGGTCTTGTGCAGATTCAGATGGGACACATCGGAACCGAAGCTGCCCGGCTTGGCCAGCCCTACCATGGCGTTCATATTGGCGCCATCCAGGTACACCTGACCCCCAGCCTCATGCACCAGATCGCAGATTTGCACCACAGTTTCTTCAAACACGCCATGGGTGGATGGATAGGTAATCATCAACGCCGCCAGGCGATCACCCGTCTGTTCAATCTTGCGCTTAAGGTCTTCAACATCGACGTTGCCGTTGCTATCGGACGCCACCACGGTAACGGACATGCCGGCCAGGTTGGCCGACGCCGGATTGGTGCCATGCGCTGAAGCCGGAATCAGGCAGACATCGCGCTGGGCTTGGCCATTGGCCTGATGATAGGCTCGAATGGCCAGCAGGCCGGCATACTCGCCCTGCGCGCCTGAATTGGGCTGCAGGCTGACCGAATCGTAGCCGGTAATCTCGCACAGAGCGGCCGACAGGCGGCTGATCAGTTCTGCATAACCGGTGGTTTGCGCCGTCGGTGCGAACGGGTGAATATTTGCGAACTCCGGCCAGGTGATGGGAATCATCTCGGCTGTGGCATTCAGCTTCATGGTGCAGGAGCCAAGCGGAATCATGCTGCGATCCAGCGCCAGGTCCTTGTCAGCCAGGCCACGCAGGTAGCGCAGCATGTCGGTTTCGGAATGAATGCTGGAAAAGATGGGGTGCGACAATATCGCCGACTGGCGCGCCAGAGTAACCGGCACGAAGGTATCTTCGCCGGCATTGAGCGCCGAAACGTCGATGGCGGACGCACCGGCAGCCTGCGTGAGCACGTCAGCCAAGGCCTGAAGATCGCTCAGCGTAACGGTCTCGTCCATGGACAGGGCAAACTGCGAATCGGAAACCCAGCGCACGTTGATTTGTGCGGCTTGCAGCCCGGAGCGCAGCGCCGGAGCGTGTTCGGTCTGCACCAGCAGCGTATCAAACCAGGTCTCATTCTGCACTTGATAACCGGCAGACTGCAGCAGCGTGCGCAGCAAGGTCGTCGTGACGTAGACGCGCTGGGCAATGCGGCGCACGCCCGTGGCGCCATGATAGACGGCGAACATGCTGGCCATCACGGCAAGCAGCACCTGCGCGGTACAAATATTGGAAGTCGCCTTCTCGCGACGGATATGCTGTTCACGCGTTTGCAGCGCCAGCCGCAGAGCGGGCTTGCCCTGGGCATCTTTGGACACGCCGACCAGGCGGCCGGGCAAGTTGCGCTTGAAGGCGTCGCGGCAGGCCATGAAGCCGGCATGAGGGCCGCCAAAGCCAAGTGGCACGCCAAAACGCTGCGCAGAACCGACGGCGATATCGGCGCCCCACTCTCCTGGCGCTTTCAGTATCGCCAGCGCCAGCATGTCGGTGGCCACAGCCACCAGGGCGCCTGCGGCGTGCGCATCCGCCGCCAGTTGCGTATAGTCGCTGACCCGACCCAGACTTTGCGGATACTGCAGCAGCACACCAAAGCACTCGGGCAGGCCATCGGCTTCATCGGCAACCTGTACCTTGATGCCCAGGCCTTCGGCGCGCGTCTTGACCACTTCGATGGTCTGCGGATGGCAATGCGCGGAAACAAAGAAAACGTTACTTTTGGCTTTGGCGCAACGGCGCGCCAGCGTCATGGCTTCGGCAGCCGCCGTACCCTCGTCCAGCAGCGAGGCATTGGCAATATCCAATCCAGTCAGATCGGTCACCATGGTCTGGAAATTGAGCAGCGCCTCAAGCCGTCCCTGGGAGATCTCGGGCTGATACGGGGTATAGGCCGTGTACCAGGCCGGGTTTTCAAGGATATTTCGCAGAATGACATTGGGCGTCAATGTGCCGTAATACCCCTGGCCGATGTAATTTCGATAAATCGTGTTTTTCTGGGCAATGGCGCGCATGCGGGCCAGCATGTCGGCTTCGCTGCGCGGCCCGTCCAGCGCCAGCGGCGCGGCATTGCGAATACGGTCGGGAACAATTTCATTGATGAGCTCGTCCAGGCTTTCGACGCCGATCACAGACAGCATTTCTGCCTGTTCAGCTTCAGACGGGCCGATATGGCGTCCGACAAATTCCTGGGACGCCGCTTCGTGTGTGTGCAACATAATCTGGGTAATCCGGTGGTAATCAGTCATGCCGCGGCTGCCGGGCATTCAGTACAAATGCGGGCGGCCGCAGCGCAGTTCAGGCCTGGGCTTCGTAGGCTGCCGCATCCATGAGCTTGTCGGCATCGGCCGCGTTGGCCGGTTTGATCTTGAAAATCCAGTTGGTATAGGCGTCTTCGTTGACCAGGTCGGGCTGCGCCTCCAGCACCTCGTTGAAGGCAACAATCTCGCCATCAACCGGCGCATAAATGTCCGACGCCGCCTTTACGGATTCCACGACGCCGGCAGTATCGCCGGCCTTCAGCTGCGCGCCCACCTGGACATCGCCCACGTAGACCAGATCGCCAAGCTGTTCCTGGGCGTTATCAGTAATGCCGACAACGAACACGTCGCCTTCGGCCAGAACCCACTCATGCGAAGGGGTGTATTTACGATCGGTTGGTAATTTCATTCAAGACTCCTGGAAGAGGAAAATGACCACGTTGCACACGGTCATATAGTATCAAGGTTTATGTGACGGTTTTCTATTTTTGCGCAGGTTCGACGGCCTTGCCGTGGCGCACGAAAGGCAGCGCCGTGACTGTGGCGGACACCCACTTGCCGCGAATTTCCACCTCGGCGCTATCGCCGGCTTTGACGCCCTGGGGCAGGCGCGCAAACGCCACGGAAACGCCCAGCGTTGGCGACATGGTGCCGCTGGTAATTTCCCCTTCACCCTGCGCCGTGCGTACCCGCATATGGGCCCGCATCACGCCACGCTCATTGAGCTTGAGGCCGGTAAATACATTCTTGCGTGGCGCCGACTCAATGGCCTGCCGCCCGATGAAGTCACGCTGGGTATCGGTCAGGCTGACCGTCCAGGTGAGCGCCGCCTGCGCCGGCTGGGTCTGCTCGTCCATATCCTGGCCATACAGGTTCATGCCGGCTTCCAGACGCAGCGTATCGCGGGCGCCCAGTCCGCAAGGCACGACCCCCGCCGCCGCCAGCTGGTTCCACAGGGTTTCGGCTTGCGTGGCAGGCAGCACGATTTCGAAGCCATCTTCGCCGGTATAGCCGGTGCGAGCGACCAGTGTGTCGTTGCCAACGCTGGCGGCAAAGAACGCCTTGAGCGGCTCGGTGGCAGTCTGCCAGTCGGGATGAATTTGCCATACCAGTTCGCGCGCCTGCGGACCCTGCACGGCAATCATGGCCAGGTCGCGACGCGGCGTAATGGTCACATCCAGCTTGTGCTCGCTGGCCACGCGCTGCATCCAGGCAATGTCCTTGGGCGCGCAACCGGCGTTGACGACCACGCGCCAGCGGTCATCATCAAAAAAGTAAACAATCAGATCGTCGATCACGCCGCCTTCGGGGTTCAGCATGCAGCTATAGAGCGCCTTGCCGGAAATGGCCAGCTTGGCCACGTCGTTGGCCAGCAGCAGGCTCAGGAAGCGCCGGGCCTGTATGCCGGTAATATCGACATTGAGCATGTGCGAAACGTCGAACATGCCCGCTTTTTCGCGCACGGCATGGTGCTCAGCCAGTTGTGAGCCATAGGAAATGGGCATTTCCCAGCCGCCGAAATCAACCATTTTGGCGCCTGCCGCAATATGGGCGGCAAACAGGGAGGTACGGTTCAGTGGTTCAGGAGAAGGACTTGCCGGCGTGGAGGGAGAGTTTGTCTGCGTAGACATGCTTGCACCTGTTCAAAAGGATTGAGGTCGCAGCGCGCAGTTTCACCATGAAACCAGCGCTCATCGCCCTCTGTCCTTTTGCCTGAGAGTTGTAGCGCGCCATGACTGGCCTGTGACGCAGCACAGCGCGTTTCCCCTTCGGCGCCTTAGTGAAAAGGTCTCTCCAGAGTGCCTTACCGGCGGGGCCGGTGATTGTGCGGTACATGGACCTGAGCGATTCCGGGCGAATTGCGCCTTCGGTGGCACCATGACGAGCATGTAACCTCGCCTGATGCTCTCTCCCACGACAATTTGAAAGCAAGCGAAAGGATACAGGCAAACGGCAAAAAAATCCATTGCGGCAACCCCGGTATTCAATTTTTTGCCAAGGTCCCGCGATAGCCCGCCCAAAGACCGGCAGCCCGTTTATTAACCGCGTAAGTTAAGCGAGGTTAAACGCCGTTAGCGCTGCGTTACCGTATCAATACGAACTGTTACATCTTATAGTTTCAATTAAATAATTCTTTGGAAAAGAGATAGAATACACTTGACCACAAGTAGCCTGACACCCTTGCGGCAGTACCCTCACACATGGGTGTCATCATGTTGCGGTACACTAGCCATCCGCTGGTGAACGACAGCATAAACAAAACCAATATTCGATAAATAACAGACGTTTTCATTGGCAGATTCAATAGCGAACGGTACTAATTCCATAGCCGTTCGCAACTGTAGTCAGCATCAAGCGCCCTAGTGGCAATTAAATAAGGAGTACTATTATGGATAACGGTTTCTACGCAACAGTGATCGCAGATTCCAAAGCCCACGCCGGAGTGACGGTCGTAGAAGACAACAAGGTCCGAGGCGGCGATGCCCATTACCTGTATTCAGGCACCATCCAGTCCGATGGCAACGATGAAATCGTCGCCAATCTGAAAATCAAGGCGTATACGGCGGTTGACCAGTCTTTCGGCACCGACGAAAACAGCTTCGAATTGTCCCTGATGGGCGGTAAAACCGATACCGGCTTTCGCCTGACCGGCTATTCGCCCAGCGGACGCGAAATCGTGATCGATGCACGGAAAATCGCCAATATTGACCTGGGCTTCTAAGCCAGGCGGTATCCATACTTAGCCGGTCCGGAAAACACATTTTTATAATTTATACGGCAGTCATCCCAGGTGGTTGCCAGCCGGATCGGTACTACAGCAAATCAGACCGATAGCGCCCGGGCGCAGGCCATGGCAGAGGCCCAGGCCCACTGAAAGTTATATCCGCCCAGCCAGCCAGTCACGTCGACCACTTCCCCGATAAAATACAGTCCCGGCGCCTTGCGCGCCTGCATGGATTTCTGGTCCAGCTCGCGCGTATCCACGCCGCCACGCATCACCTCGGCCTTTTTGTAACCGACGGTCCCCGATGGCGTCAGCGTCCACGGCTGCGCGCTGTCTGCCAGTTGCATCAGCGCCTTGTCGGCGGTATCGGCCAGTCGCTGAGCCGGCAGCATGCCCTTGTATTGCAGCCAGTTCTCGGCCAGCCGGCGCGGCCACACTTCGCTCAGGGTAGTGCCCAGGCTTTGTCTGCTGCCCTGTTTGCGCTGCACCAGTTCCTGCGACAGGCGGCGCCCGGGCAAAAGGTCTATGTGAATCGGGGTATCGGGCTCCCAATAGCTGGAGATCTGTAAAATGCCTGGCCCAGACAGACCACGATGCGTAAACAGCAGGTCTTCGTCAAAGCTGCCGCGCCGCTTGCCCTGCCCGGTTTCCAGCCGGGCCGGCACCGCCAGGCCCGACAATTGGGCAAACGGCGTCCAGCTTTGCGCATCAAACGTCAGGGGAACCAGCGCCGGACGCGGCTCGATGATTTTAAGGCCAAACTGGCGCGCCACTTTCAGTCCGAAGTCGGTCGCCCCCAATTGAGGAATGGCCATGCCGCCGGTTGCAATCACCAGCCTGGCGGCTGTCAGCCTCCCGGCCTGGGTCTGCACCGTAAAGCCGCCGTTCTCCTGGCCAATTGCCGTAACAGATACCTGCATGCGGCGTTTAACACCGCCCTTTTCGCACTCGGCCACCAGCATCTCGATGACCTGCTCGCTGCTGTCGTCACAAAACAGCTGCCCCTTATGCTTTTCATGCCAGGCAATGCCATGGCTGCGCATCAGCGCCAGAAAATCATCGGGGGTATAGGCAGACAGCGCGGAGCGGCAAAATGCCGGGTTGGCCGACAGAAATTGCTGCCAGGTCGTGCCGATATTGGTGAAATTGCAGCGGCCGCCACCGGAGATGCGAATTTTTTCCGCCAGCCGGCTGGCGTGATCCAGCAACACCACCCGCTGACCACGCTGGCCCGCCACTGCCGCACACATCAGGCCGGCGGCGCCGGCGCCGATGATCACGACATCAACTGATTCACTCATCCAGCTTCAGGCAGTCCACGTAGAAAAAATCACGGTCGTCATCATCGACCACATGGCCCAGACCATGGATAAAGGTCTCAAAGCCCGGGAATTTTGCATTGAAGCCACGCGCGAATTTCAGATATTCCACGATGGTCTTGTTAAAGCGCTCGCCTGGAATCAGCAGGGGAATGCCCGGCGGATAGGGCGTGAGCAGCACGCCGGTAACGCGGCCTTCAAGCTGGTCCAGCGGTACGCGCTCCACTTGCCGGTGCGCCATTTTGGCAAACGCATCCGAGGGCTTGAGCGCCGGCACCATATCCGACAGATAGACCTCTGTCGTCAAGCGCGCCACGTCATTCTCGCTGTAGGCCTCATGGATTTTCTGACACAGGTCGCGCAGCCCCATGCGCTCATACCGTTTGAAGTCGGCACAGAATTCCGGCAGAATGCGCCACAGTGGCGCATTGCGATCGTAATCATCCTTGAACTGCTGCAGTGCAGTCACCAGCGTATTCCAGCGGCCTTTGGTAATGCCGATGGTAAACAGGATAAAGAAGGAATACAGACCGGTTTTTTCCACCACAATGCCATGCTCGGCAAGATACTTGGTCACCAGCGCCGCAGGGATCCCGCTGTCGGCAAAGTTGCCATCAATATCCAGTCCCGGCGTGATAATGGTCGCCTTAATCGGGTCCAGCATGTTGAAATTTTCGGCCAGGTCGCCAAAACCGTGCCATTCATCGCCCGATTCGAGCACCCAGTCTTCCTGAAAGCCGATGCCTTCGGAAACCAGGCGATTCGGGCCCCAGACCTTGAACCACCAGTCATTGCGGCCATACTCCGAGGCCACCTTGCGCATGGCCCGGCGAAAGTCCAGCGCTTCGCGAATACTCTCTGCAACCAGCGCGGTGCCGCCCGGCGGCTCCATCATCGCCGCTGAGACATCGCAGGACGCGATAATCGCGTACTGCGGCGACGTGGAGGTATGCATCAGGAATGCTTCATTGAAAATATTGCGATCCAGCTTGCGAGTCTGGGATTCCTGCACTACGATCTGCGATGCCTGTGAAATCCCGGCCAGCAGTTTATGCGTGGAGTGCGTGGCAAACACCATCGCGTCCTGGCTGCGTGGCCGGTCCGGGCCGATCGCATGCATGTTCGTATAGAACTCATGAAAGGCGGCATGCGGCAGCCACGCTTCGTCAAAGTGCAGCGTATCAACAATACTGCCCAGCTTTTCCTTGATCATTTCCACGTTATAGATCACGCCGTCGTACGTGCTTTGCGTCAGGGTCAGAATGCGTGGCGTCTTGTTCTTTAGCTTGCGTGCAAACGGATTGGCTTCAATTTTTTTCTGAATACTTTCCGGGTCGAATTCCTCTAGCGGGATCGGGCCGATAATACCCAGGTGGTTGCGCGTCGGGCGCAAAAACACCGGTATTGCGCCTGTCATGGTGATCGCATGCAGAATCGATTTATGGCAATTGCGATCAACTACGACCACGTCGTCGGCAGCCACGTTGGCATGCCACACCACTTTGTTGGACGTAGAGGTGCCATTGGTCACGAAATAGCAGTGATCCGCATGGAAAATACGGGCAGCATTACGCTCAGATTCGGCGACCGGACCGGTATGGTCCAGCAACTGGCCCAGTTCTTCGACGGCATTGCAAACGTCGGCGCGCAGCATATTCTCGCCAAAGAACTGGTGAAACATCTGCCCCACCGGGCTTTTGAGAAACGCCACACCGCCGGAGTGGCCCGGACAGTGCCACGAGTAGGAACCATCCTGCGCATACTTGACCAGCTCGCGGAAAAAAGGCGGCGACAATCCGTCCAGATAGCTTTTGGATTCGCGGATAATATGACGAGCCACAAACTCGGGTGTGTCTTCGAACATATGAATGAAGCCGTGCAGCTCGCGCAGGATGTCATTGGGAATATGTTCGGACGTGCGGGTCTCGCCATACAAATAAATAGGAATGTCTTCATTGCGAAAACGCAGCTCGCCAATAAAGGTACGCAAATTGCGAATGGCATGGGCGACGTCTTCACGCGAGTCGACGTCAAACTCTTCATCGTCGATAGACAGGATGAAGGCGCTGGCCCGGCTTTGCTGCTGCGCAAACGAGCTCAGATCGCCGTAACTGGTCACGCCAAGCACCTCGACACCTTCGGCCTTGATGGCATCGGCAAGCGCACGTATACCGAAACCGGAGGCGCTGTCCGAGCGGAAGTCTTCGTCAATAATGACGATGGGGAAACGAAATTTCATCCGGTACTCCTGGCTGGCTGATCAAATAGCCTGATTATGTTCTTGGAAGGGTGACGCCTTGTTGACCCTGATACTTTCCGCCGCGATCCCGGTACGATGTTTCGCACACCTCGTCACCCTGCAGGAACAGAAACTGGGCACATCCCTCGCCAGCGTAGATTTTGGCGGGCAGCGGTGTTGTGTTGGAAAACTCCAGCGTAACATGTCCTTCCCACTCTGGTTCCAACGGCGTCACATTGACGATAATCCCGCAACGCGCGTATGTGCTTTTACCCAGGCAGATCGTGAGCACTTCGCGCGGAATGCGGAAATATTCAACAGTCCGGGCAAGCGCAAACGAGTTCGGCGGAATAATGCAAACATCACCCTTGAAGTCGACAAAGGATTTCTCATCGAAGTTCTTCGGATCTACAATCGTGGAATTGATGTTGGTAAAAATCTTGAATTCATCGGCGCAACGCACATCGTAGCCATAGCTGCTGGTGCCATAGCTCACAATCTTTTGCCCGTTAATCTGGCGCACCTGACCCGCCTCGAAGGGAGTGATCATGCCGTCTTGCGCCGCCTGCCGAATCCACCGGTCGTTCTTGATACTCATAGCCTGTATCTCTCTGCTGGGGTCTGCCCCGAAGGGAAAAGCGCCATTGTAGCCCCTGCGGCTGCAGGGGAGTATGCATTTTTCATCAGTCCCTGAAAAACCGGCGATAGATCAGTTCCAGTCCGTTGACCGTGCCGGCCTTGATATCGGCCGAGAGGTTTCTGAACAGGCGGTAACTGCCGCGCACCACGGTGCCGGTGCCGGCCATGGCCTGCTCGACACTCACGGTCATGCCGTTTTCAAACTTTTTGCTGGCCGCGAAAAACTGTTCGGACAAGTCGCTGGATGACTCCTGATTAACGCTGGAGGCCACTGTTTTTTCGGGCAGAACCGTACCGGATTTACCGACATTACCCGAACGGATGGCAATATCGTCCAGCCCCAACTTGCGATAGAACGGCTCGCCGCCACCCACGATAGACGAGCCCACCGAGAACAACAGGGCAGCATCGCTGCCGCCGCTGTCAGGACCCCGTCCCATCAACAGCCACGACAGTTTTTCCACTTCGCTCACGTCCGGATAAGACACCAGGTCAATCCTGGGCTTCTTGGCGGTTCCGACCACTTTGACCCCGGCTTCCACATCCAGCCCGGTGCGCAGGGCTTCAATATCCAGAATCGGATTGGCCAGATTACCCTGGAAGGTGATCCGGCCTCGGCGAATCTGCAAGCGCTGTCCATAGGCCTCGATGGCCCCACCACGCGTGCGGAAGGCACCCACGCCAGTCAATTGGTTTTTCTCCTGAATCACATTGAGCGAGCCCACCAGGCCCGAATCGAGCCCCATGCCCACGATATAGAAACGCTTGCCCAGGTCGACCGTAAAATCCAGGCTCAGATCCAGCGGCGACTCTTCCTTGACGACCTTGGTCTGGCCGGGTTTGAGCACGACCACATCGCCATCGACGGCCGGCACGCTGCCCAGGATATCCACGCTGGCCCAGCCGGCATCGGCCGTGACTTTGCCCTTGATTGCCACTTTGGGCAACGGCGCATCAATATCCACATCGCCGCTGATCATGACAAAGCGATCCGAGCGCTGGATGATCGGATAATGATCGAACACGATCCGGAAATCGCCGCGGCTGGTGTTCAAGTTCCATTTGCCGGTAATGCCCAGCGAGCCGTTTTGCGCCGGCTCATTCTCTTCAATCCATTTCTTGGTACGCCATTCATTGGCCGTGATGCGGATCACAGAGGGGAAACGCAGCGTGTTGATCATTACCTGGTTATCACGCAGTGTGGCCTCCAGCGTACCGTCCAACAGACGAATGCCGTTGTCGATTTCCACGATTTTCACTTTGGAGCCGGAAATTTTACCGTTCGTGGTCCACTGGCCGTTGGCGCGTGATTGCGCCGTGACGTTCAGCGCCACGGCCCCACCCAGATCCAGCAAATCGCCAGTTAGCGGGCCCATCCAGCTGATATCTTCCAGATTGCCGTTCAGCGTGATTTTGGCGCCGCTCAGATTCGGCGACAGACCGTTAAATGCAATCGCGCCCGCTCCCTTCAGATTGCCTTTGTTTTGCGTATCGAAGGCAATATTCAGATTAGCGGCGCTGGTAGTTTCGCCGGTTTTATTGAAATTGGCCGCGACCAGCATATTGGTCAGTCCCAGCGGAATCGGCGTTGACGCCGGAATCATAAAGTCGCCGCTCACCCGTTTCAAGGCCGTCTTGCCCGTCAGCGCGCCATCAAAGGCCAGGTCCCAGTCAAAATCGAGTACCAGCGAGGTCTCCTGTTGCGTACTCTTGCGCCGGTCGATAATGCCTGCGTTGCTGTTTTGCGCCTCTTGGGCGGCCGGATCGGCCAGTTTTTGCATATCGCGGATGAAGGCCGGGCTGAGCACAAAGCGGTCAATTGACCCTTTGGTATTCCATTTGCCATTGCTGCCCGAGGTGCCTTCCTGCCGGATCACAATGCTGTGTTTGCCCGGCAGGCCAATATTAATGGCCGATGGTCCTGCTTCCCATGCTGGCAGTCCGCCCTCTGCAGACGGCGCAAACGCCAATGTCCAGGGCTTTTCCTGTTCAACGCTGATGCCTGCATGGCGCACATCCAGCACCGAAAGCATACCTTGCCAGCCTTCAGCGCCCTGTGCGTTCTTGCCCCATGAGCCATCGCCGGCCAAATGGAGATTAACTGGCGCCTTGCCCAGTTCGCGCGATTTACCCTGGGAGAACATGCCCTTCAGATCCACCGCATGTTTGCTGACCATGCCTTTGATCGTACCATCCAGTGTGACGCTGCCAGGCAGGCCAGGCCAGAACGAAGCCAGGGCCGGCGCATCCACATCCAGCGTCAGTTCGCTGTCGGCTTGCCCGAATGCGCCCTTGCTGCGTATTTTGTTGCTGCCCAGGGTCAAATCGATATTGGCCGCAGGCACCTTGAAGGCATTCAGATCCATGCCCGCGCCGGCCTGTCCGTCCAGCGTCAGATCCTGCAGCGCCAAGTCTACGGTACCGGCCAGTGGCTTGTCGTTCCAGACACTACCCTTATCGAACTGCCCCTTGATGCTCGCCGATTTAATGGCCGTCGGTGAAAACATATCGACATCCACGGCCAGGTCGGTACTGAGCAAGGTCTTGGGAATACTGTCTGCCATCAGCTTGCTCACAGGCAGGGCCTTGGCATTGACTCGCATATGAATGCGATCCGACTCGTCCTGACCGCCTTTGGGCGACACCAGCGCCTCAAGCGTGAGCGTAGAGCCGTCGCGCAGCGCAAGGTCTGCCTTGGCATCGCGCAACAGCAGCGGCGTTGCCATATCCAGTTTGACGTCTGCATTCAGATGTGATTTTTCGCCGGTTGCGCTGGCCGTGACCGCGTATCCGTCCTGCACCTGCTGCGTCTGCTGTGGTTCAATGTCAAGTGCAATCGTGTCAAAATCAAGCGGTACTGGCGTCTTGAACGGCAAAACGCCCGTGCCGTCGGTGCGATGAACATGCAAGGAACCGGTCAGCATTTGCGCAAATGCCAGGTCCCACTCAGCGTCCAGCGTGATGTCCTTGTCGGCGGCGGTCGTGGCAGCCGCATCCTTATTGTTGCCATTCTCACGCTTGCCGGACCCGGCTTTTTTATTCTGTGCCGCAGCCACTTCCAGGGCCTTGGCCGCCGCCTGCGTTGCGGCGCGAGCTGCTGCCTCATCTGTGGCGGTAAACGCTTTCTGCAGATTCATCAGGTATTGCGGGTTGATCACCAGATCCTGAATCTGTCCTTTGGTCTGCCACTGGCTACCGCTGCCGGAGGACTCGCCGGGTAAAATCAACGCACTGCGGTGTTCGGGCAGATCCAGCAGAAACCGGGACGCCGTGGTGGCCCACTGCGTTGGCTGGCGGCCGTCATCAGGCAGGAAAGACAGCGACATCGGGCTCTGCTGCTGCAGCCGCAAGTCGGTATGCCGCAGGTGCAAATTGCTCAATACGCCAACCCAACCTTGCTGGCCGCCCTCGACTTTATCCCAGGCGCCTTCCACATCCAGGCCGAACACGACCGGCGCCTTGCCCAGCACCTGGCTGGGCGCCTGGGCATACATGCCGTAAACCTGCGCATGATGATTGGTGACACGACCGTCCACCACTGCATTGACCAGCGCGCTGCCCGGCAGGGATGGCCAGAAATTGGCTAGCGCCGGTGCATTCACGTCAAGGTAAAGCTGGCTCGCATCCTCGCCAAAGCCGCCATGCGCCGTGATGCGGTTGCTCCCCAGCGTCACATCCACCTCGGTGTCGCTCACCTGCAACTTGTCCAGATTCGGCTTGATGCTGCGATCAGCCCGCTCCTGCTCATTTTGCTCATCGAACATGCCCGCCAGATGCACCTTGCTGCGAACCACGCCGGCCAGCGCTTTGTCATTCCATTGGCTGCCCGGCATAAATTGCGCATCAACAGCCACGTCGGCGATTTGCTGCTTACCAGGCAAGGTATCCGCGATCAGCGACACCTTACCGTTAAGCAGAGAGGCCGGCGTGGCGCCGGCCGAGAGCGAAGCCAGATTCAGCGATTGCAGATTCACCATGGCAGTCAGTCGGTCTGTGCCTTCGCTAACGCCTGCGACCGATTCAATATCTGCGGTTACGCCGGCACCGTCAGTTAATGCCAGTTGTAATTTCCCGTCGCGCAAGGGAATCACGTCTGACATATCCAGATTCAAATTGGCGTTCAGGTTCGATTGTGGCCCCTGCCCTTGCGCGGCGATGGCCAGTACCGAGTGTTTCTCATCCTCGCGCGTTTCGTTCAGCTTGATGCTAAGCGTCTCGAAATCCAGCGGAATTTTCTGCACCAGCGGCACGAAACGGTCGCCCGAAGTCCGCTTGAGATTGACCGTACCTTGCAGACCATTGACCGTCTCCAGATTCCAGTCGCCGTCAAAAACAATATCCGGGAAACTGCCCGCCGTTTGTTTGGCCAGAGCCTTGGCGGTCGCATTCTTGGCTGCCGTATCCTGCGCAGCCGCATCGGCCTGATCGCCAGCGTTCGCCGATTGCGCAGCGCCGGCCGCATTCATCCGGGCGATGTCGTCCATCAGCCGGTCACTGATGACCAGATTGTTAAATGATCCCGCCGTGGTGATGCCCTGCGCATTGCCACTGGCTTTATCCAGCGTCAATTGCGTCTCGCTTGCGCCCGGCAAAGTCAAGCCCAGTGCGCCGGGGCCAGCAGACCACGTTTTTTGCACGCCGG
This sequence comes from Advenella sp. S44, assembly GCF_002810445.1. GTDB lineage: Bacteria > Pseudomonadota > Gammaproteobacteria > Burkholderiales > Burkholderiaceae_B > Advenella. The sequence goes on from NZ_NEXS01000010.1 coordinate 246,688, forward strand.
TGGCATTGGGACTGAACAGCAGCGGCAACACTGCGCGCTCGCGCAGACGGACCCCCGCATGAGCCAGGTTCAGCGCGGCCAGCTCGCCTTCCCAGCCATCAACGCCGTCGGCCAGCTGGTGCCACTTGCCGTTGACTTTGGCTGACAGATCAAGCGGCGCCTTGCCCAGGGTTTTGACATTCCCCTGATTCACTTTGCCGCTGATGTCCAGCACATGCGAGGCAATGGTGCCAGCCAGCGTGCCCGAAACCGTCGCGGTCCCATTGACGCCATCGACCAGTTGGCCCAGTTGGGGCGCGTCAATATTAAGTCGCAGCACACTTTCCTGCTGACCGAAACTGCCCGAAGTGGAAACGCTGTTTTCACCCAGTTTGACATCAATATCCGCCTTGCGAACATTCAATCGGTTCAGGTCCACCTGCGTAGTAGACGTCTGGATTGCATCTGTGTTTGACGCAACTTGCTGCGCCTTCTCCAGCGCATCGTCGCCGCTTGCCGTGGTTACGGTCTTGCCTTCATGCTGTGCCTGGCGTGCGGCTGCCGCCCGGGCGTTGTCGGCAACCGCCTGACCCATTTGCTCGCCATCAACAATCTGGCGCTGCGTCAGGACACCCTGTGAATCAATGTCCACGTCCAGGTCGGCTGCCAGCGGCTTGCCCTGCAGTTGGCTCTGGCCATCAATCGTGCCTTTCAGCTGCAATCCCTGCACATTTGACATACCCAGAACGTCTGCCACAAATGTCATATCAGTGGTCAATACGGAATCGGCGGCGCCCTGCTGACCCTTGATCGTCAATTGCTGGCTGGCGATGGTCCCCGACAGGCGGTCTGAATCGGCCACGCCCTGCTTTGTCTTTTTGTCCGCTTTCAGCTGCAAGCCGGAATTGTCGCCGAGCTTGATGTCCACGTCGGCCTGATTCAGTGGAATGCCACCGTCTGTCAGGCCCAGATTTAACTTGGCGTCTACCTGCGCGCCCTGGCCGCTACCCTGCAGGGCCAAGCCGAGTTTTTCCAGATCGCCGTTGACCTGGGTGCGCAAATCAAAAGTGCAATCTCGTTGCTGCAACGCGCCCGTGAGCACACCGCCCACCTGCACGAACTGGCTCAGGCAGACCGGCGACTGCCGATTCTGCGTAGCCAGTTTTGCATTCAAATCCAGCTTCATGGGATACGGGCTTTTGATCGACTCGATTTCCAGCGTACCGCTCAGATCAACGTCGGACTGCGGATGCGAGATGTGAACGCTTTGCAGCGTTCCCTTGGCGTGCTGGTCAATAATCAGCAAATCAGCGAGGCTGAAATTACTCAGGCCTACTGGCAAGCCCGAACCGTCGGGCATCAGCAGGGCAAAACTGCCAACGTCCAGCCTGTCGACCTGTATGCCAATCGGAATACCGGGCATTTCAAATGGCTTGGATTCTTCCGGTTCGGGCTCGGGATTTTCCAACGGCAGCAGCTTCACATCCAGATCGGCTACACTCATCTGCTCCACGCGCAAGGTGCGCTTGAACAGTTTGAGCCAGTCCACCTTCAACACCGCTTCCTTGCCGGTAATCTTGATCTCCGGCGTATCGATCAGCAGCCGGTCCAGCTCAATACCGCTCCAAAGCGTTCCGCGCACATTACTCAGCTCGCCGCCCACCTGGCTGATCACGGTATTGAGCAGCCAGCGACTGCCCGGATTGGTTCCCATGAACCAGAATACAAAGGCACATAGCCCGATCAACAGTGTCAGGACTATCGATTTCCAGCGAAAAAACCCGCGCAAATATTTCGTTTTCATTAGAATGCCACTCCCAATGAAAAGTGCAGCCGGATACTATGATCACGCTGGCCGTAAGCCAGATCCAGGAACAGCGGACCGGCAGGCGTCTTGATTCGCGCGCCCACGCCATAGCCAACATGCAATTTCATTTTATTGAACGACTCTGCGGCATCGCCTGCATCAACAAACACACCCATCCCAAATCGATCGTCAAAGTAACGCATATATTCAACGCTGACCACGGCCAGAGAGCGATCGCCCACAACCGCGTCACCTGCGGATTTACCAATGTCGTTGTATTTATAGCCGCGAATGGAGCGCGCCCCACCGGTGCGATAGCCGAAGTCATCGGGAATGCGCATGCCGCTGGCGCCAAACACTTGCCCCGTTTCGCCGCGCAAGGTTAGCACGTCGCGCCGGCCTATCGGCCACCATTGCTGAGCCCGCAGCCCGACCCGACTGAAAGGTTCGCCTTTATCCAGCGTCACGCCAGCGCCCAGGCCCAGCGCAATCAAATTGCCTTCACGCGGATCATATTTGTCATCGACATCGCGACGCAGAAGATCCCAGGTTGCCACCAGCGACGGCAGGCGATAACGATCCTCGCCGTCTCGCTTGACCGAATCATAGGCGGCCAGCACGCCCCAGTTCGATTCATAATCGACCCGGCTGTCCGCGTCCAGTTTGAACTCCAGCTTGCGTTTCCAGCCCAGGGCATAGCGCATGACATCTTCGTTCTGAATATCGGAATGACGGAACATCACGCCCACGCTGTCTTTGCTGCCATCCAGGTTGGGGGGCAAATGAAAATCCAGATAGGCGCGTTGCAGCTTGGCGTTGACGGCAGCACCGGTTTCCATGATGAGCGGCTGGCCGAACACCACATTTTGCTTGTACATCACTTCGACACCAGGACCCACTGCATCGTCAATGCCCAGCGAGCCGGCCAGAGAGCGCGCCGGCGCCTCCGAGACTCGCACCGCAACCGGCAGTTCTGCAGAATCCTGCGCGTAGATCTCGTCACCCGGTGGTTTTTTCAGGGTAACAAATGCCCCGCGGAAGAAATTGGTGGACTGGATTTGCTGCTGCCAGGTATCCAGTTGCTCCTGTGAGAATCGCTGGCCCGGCGTGTACTTGATATAGCGACGAATCAGGCTGGCCGGCACGCGCCGCAGCCCGACCACTTCGGTGTGACCCAGTGTCACTGCAGGGCCGCTATCGACCGAGGTCTCGGTTTCCACGGTGGCGGTTTCAGGATTGACCACCGCCTGCGAATGCGTCATGCGGGCCAGGTAAAAATCATCGGCAGCCACGCCATCGAGCATGCCCGACTTGGCGTTGCTCCACTGTTCGTTCAGAAAATCCTTGCCCACCGGCAGGGCCCAGTCTTTGCGCAATTGCGTGACGCGATCATTAAAGCGTGGCGTGGCAATACTGCCGGTAAAATTATTGGTCACTGATTTGACCTTGGAGACCTGTCCCGGATCAATGGAAATATCCCAGGTTTCGCCGCCAACGTCCTCGCCGACTTCCAGCGTGACTTCGGGCGCAAAATAGCCGCGCGTGGCCAATGCTGAAATCACCGCTTCGCGGCCCTTGCGACGAATCCGGTCAGCCTCGCCCGAATCCTGATCGTCGGCCATGCGTACCACAGCTGAAATCCCCTTATTGAGCGCATCCAGCGCTTCGGGGCCAAGTCCGCTGGGATCCACAATCACTTCCGGTTTCTGCGCCGAAACCTGACCGACACCGGCCAACAATAAAATCGTCGTAAGAAAGCAAGCCTTGTTCAATCGCATTGGTTCATTCAGCGCTTTTATTTTTTCAGATTTTCGACAACCACAGAGGGAAAGCGGCCAGCCATATCCCTGGGCAGGGCCGCAACAGCCAAGGCCACACACCGGGCCAGGTCACGATATAGTGCAGCAGCCTCGCTATTGGGATCGCTGGCCACCGTGGGCGAGCCCGAATCGGTCTGCTCGCGAATACTTTTTGCCAATGGCAGCGCACCCAGCCAGGGCACGCCCAGCTCCTTGGCCATGCGCTTGCCGCCGTCCTCGCCGAAAATCGCTTCGGCGTGACCGCAATTAGAACAAATGTGCATCGCCATGTTTTCAACGATGCCCAGAATCGGGATATTCATTTTCTCGAACATGCGCAGGCCCTTGCGGGCGTCAAGCAACGCGATGTCCTGCGGCGTGGTCACAATAATGGCGCCCACCACCGGCACTTTTTGCGCCAGTGTCAGGGCAATATCGCCCGTGCCCGGCGGCATATCGATGATCAGATAATCCAGATCCGGCCAGTTGGTTTGGCGCAGCAATTGCTCCAGCGCCTGCGTGACCATGGGACCGCGCCAGATGGCGGGCGAATCGGCATCAATCAGAAAGCCAATGGAATTGACCGTAATACCATGCGCACGCAACGGCTCCATGGTTTTGCCGTCATTGGATACCGGCTTGCCCGATACGCCCATGATCAGCGGCTGGCTGGGCCCATAAATATCTGCATCCAGAATACCGACGCGCGCGCCGCTTTGCGCCAGCGCAATCGCCAGGTTGGCGCTGGTGGTACTCTTGCCTACGCCGCCCTTGCCCGAGGCCACGGCGATAATATTCTTTACCGACGCAATGGGCTTGAGCCCGCTTTGCACGGCATGAGCCCGGACGGTATCACTGAACTGCAGTGTGATTTGCTGCACGCCAGCCTGTTTGGCAGCCGCCTCAAGTTGCGCAGTTAACGCGGCCTTTGCGGCTGCATCGGTCACATATCCGGGCTCGACGCGCACCGTTGCCTCCGTTTCGGAAAGCGTGATATCGGCCTCTTTGAGCGCAGGAACCACCGCCATACCGGTGGCCGGATCTACCACAGACCGTAACGCATCCAAAAGGGCTTTTGACGACAAACTCATTTCAACTCGCTGCAATTGATACTATTTAAGGAAGTGACGACCTTAATGATAACGTTTAATGACCCCGGACATTGTTAAAATCTGTGTGGTGAAAGGATATCTTCCCTATGAGGCGCAGCTTTGCTGGCCCAACAGCGTAGCCCAACAGCGGCCACAGCGGTCGCGCACACATGAGATGCGGCCGGTCTTGCTGATGAGGGAACCGCTGACCTGGCAACATGCGCGCCAGCGGCCACCCCATTTTTGAAATTTTTTGCTATATGTACGTGCTTGTCGCTATTGAATTTTCGTGAAAAAGCCCTACTATAGAAAAACAAATCAAGCAAAATCAATTGCTTGTGTACAATAAGCAACCACTTGCGCTTATTGGCTCTTCCCACATACAAGGATCTGACCCCCTATGAACGATTTTCTGGACCGGTTTTTCAAAGCGCTGCTTTTTGGTGTAATCACCATCGCAGGCCTTGTCATGGCCGCTGTGTTCCTGGTCTCTGCGGCAATCGCGGTGGGGCTGTTTTACGTTATTGCAAAAGTACGCGGCAAACCCTTTGTCGCCCGCGAATACTGGAAGTCTACTTCAACCCGTGCGCGCCAGACCCATACCGAATTTTCCGAAAAATTCAAAAAACCCGGTAACTTCTCGCGCAAGCCCGATATCACAGACGTGGAAATTCGCGAAATAAAGTAAACGCGCATCAAGGGCGGCTATAACGGTGGCCCGTGACGGCGTGCATCGCCTGCCCAGAACCCTTGTCACAACAAAGGTTTTTTGTTTCATGTCATAAACGCTTGCCCTGTTCCACTTACGCTTGTCCTTGCACCTGCGCTTGTCCTTGCACCTGCGCTTGCTGCGTGCTACCTGCGCTCGTGCTTTGCGCTTGTCCTGTGCCAATGCGCCGCGGGCACCGACGGCGCGATTACCCTGAACTTGTCACGCCAACTGCCTCAACGCTTGTGCATAGCGGCTGATATCATTTCAGCTGATATCTAAGATAAAAATATAGCATTTGAATTATTGAAAGCAGGCCACCATAATTTGACATACCCGGGCACCCAGGCGATTGCCACCCCGGTGCGGGCCGCCGTCAGGCGCAAACCCTGTCCAATTTTCGCTTACCTATTTCAAGAGTTCCCCCATGACCGATCTGTTTTCCCCCTTCAGCCTGAAAGACGTAACCCTACGCAACCGCATCGCGATTCCGCCCATGTGCCAGTACAGCGCCCAGGACGGTTTCACCAATGACTGGCACCAGATTCACTACGCCAGTCTGGCGCGTGGCGGCGCCGGGCTGGTAATTGTAGAGGCGACCGCCGTTTCCCCGGAAGGCCGCATAACCCCGAACTGCCTGGGATTATGGAGCGATGAACACGTCGAAGGACTGGCCCGCATTGCCGCTTCAATCAAGGCTGCCGGCGCCGTGCCGGGCATTCAGATTGCTCACGCAGGACGCAAGGCCAGTGCCAACCGCCCGTGGGACGGCGATGACCATATTGCCGATGACGATCCCCGCAGCTGGCAACCCATCGCCCCGTCAGCCATTGCCTATGGCCAGAACCTGCCCAAAGTCCCCAAGGCCATGACGTTTGAAGATATTGAGCGCGTGAAGGCCGATTTTGCCGCAGCGGCACAACGCGCCCGCGATGCCGGCTTTGAATGGCTGGAGCTGCACTTTGCCCATGGTTACCTGGCGCAAAGCTTTTTTTCTGCCCACTCCAATCTGCGTGATGATCAGTACGGCGGCGACTTGAATGGCCGCAGCCGCTTTCTCCTGGAAACCCTTGCGGCAGTACGTGGTGTGTGGCCACAGAACCTGCCGCTTACCGCCCGATTCGGCGTGATTGAATATGACGGTCGTGATGAGCAGACGGTTGCCGAGTCTATCGAACTGGTCCGCAATATGCGCGAGGGCGGGCTGGACCTGCTGAACGTGAGCGCCAATTTTGTGATTGCCGACACGCAGATCCCTTGGGCCACGCCGGCATTTCTGGCGCCTATTGCACAACGCGTACGCCGCCAGGCCGAGCTGCCCGTTGCATCGGCGTGGGGTATCGATGATCCCCAAGTCGCCAATCGCGTGATCGAAGACGAGCAGATGGATCTGGTCATGATTGGCCGCGCACACCTGAGCGATCCACATTACGCGTTTGCCCTGGCCAAGGCACTTAAGCAGCCCCGCCCCACGTGGATTCTGCCAGCACCCTATGCGCACTGGCTGGAACGCTATCGCGGCGCCGCCGCTTAAGCAGCGAACTCATAATAGGATCGTTACGATGATCGTCGTTCCTGCCCAAGGCGGGACGGCAGCTTGTGCAGCCAACTTTTGAGATAACCGACGCCCACGCTCAATGCGGCACGGCGGCTAAAGCGAACGAGGATAGGACCGGCGCCCCCGCTCAGGGCGCCGCTACCCTTGCGGCAGCCAAATGGGCGCGGTCTGGCTGGCATGACGCATGGTTATCAAAACAAATATCGAACAGCAACTGCCGCAACCAGCGCTGGGCAGGGTCACGATGCGTGCGCTCATGCCAGGCCGCCATTTTGGTGAAGCCGGCAATAGCAATGGGCGGCTCAAACACGGCCAGGCCTGCCAGGTCTGTGACCAGGCGGCTGGGCAACAGCGAGACCATATCGCTGGCACGCAGCAAATCGGGCACTATCAGAAAGCTCTTGACCGAAACCGTGACCCGTCTTGTTTTGCCCAGTTTTTCCAGCGCTTCATCTGTTGCGCCGGCAAAGCCCGCGCCTGTGTATGACACAAGCGCATGATCCAGTTCGCAAAACCGGTCCAGTGTAAGGTCCTGCTGGCGCTTGATGACCGGATGATTCTCCCGCAAAACACAAACGTAATGCTCATCAAACAGCTTGCGCGCGCGCAGGTCCGGGCAGGTGTATTCGGGCGAGACCAGGGCCAGGTCAATCACACCCCGTTCGAGCTGGCTCAGCATCTGTGTGTCGTTTACCAGCACCAGCGCCACCTTGATATTGGGCGCCAGCCGCTTGATTGTGGCCAGAAACGGCAAAGCGATGGCGCGCAGCGCATAGTCGGTTGAGGCGATCGTAAACTGCGTGGTAGCTGTGGCAGGGTCGAACACAGGCGGCTGCAGCAACGCCCCTACTTCACCCAGCACCTGCTTTAGCGGGATTGCCAGCGCCAGCGCTCTCTCCGTCGGCTCAATGCCGCGCTGCGTGCGCACGAACAGCGGGTCTTCGAAGGTATCGCGCAATCGCGTCAGCATGCCGCTCATCGCCGGCTGTGTCACACCCAGCCGGGCAGCGGCGCGCGTCACATTTCTCTGATCCAGCAATGCATCCAGCGCCTTTAGCAGGTTAAGATCAAGGTTCCTGATGTCTTTCATCGTAATATCGCATTTGTAAATAATGCCATTTGTCTTATCGCTTTATATCACTGCCTGACGCTACCGTACGTAAAAATACATTCGGCATGCTCGGTTGACATCAACTTAGCTTCAGGTTTTATGATAACAATAAAGATCGCCAACCAAGGTAATAATGACCAACGATACACCGCCTACGCCGCAAAATCGGCTAAATCCTCAAAGTTCTCAAAGCCGTGATGGCCTTGAGAGCCCTGGGAGCACCAATAACCCTCATAGCATGAACGACCCTTCTCTCGATCAAATGCGGACCCAAGCGCAACAGCCGCCGCGCGCCGCGACAAAAACCGGCGCAGCCCAGGCCAAGCTGCCAGACGCAGCGCCACCAACACCGCCTGCGCCCATGAGTTCGCGTTCTCTGGCCGGGCGCAAGCTGGTCCTATTGCTGGTGGCAACGCTGACCATCATGGCAGGCATTATCATCGCCCCGTCGCTGCCGGCCATTGAAAGCCGTTTTGGCGATAGCGATCATATCGCCCTGCTCAGCCGCATGGTGCTGACGCTGCCTTCCTTGTTCGTGGCCATGTCGGCACCGCTTGCCGGCATACTGGCCGATCGCTACGGGCGCAAAAAGCTGTTGGTGGGGGCGATCGCGCTTTATGGCATAGCGGGAGCCTCGGGACTGATTGCCGACAGCCTTCCAATGCTGCTGACCGGACGCGCCATTCTGGGTATCGCCATTGGCGGCATCATTACATTGAATACAGCGCTAATCGGAGATTATTTTACCGGCGCTGAGCGGGAAAAATATCTCGGCCTGCAACAGGCTTTTGTGCAACTGGGCGGCGTTGTTTTTGTCATGTCCGGCGGCCTGTTGGCCGAGTTGCACTGGCGTATGCCATTTGTCATCTACGGCGCCGCACTGATACTGATCCCCGCAGTCATTATTTTCCTGACCGAGCCACAACGTCTACAGCGCAAGCAGTCCCGGCAAACGATCACAGCACTGACCAGCGTGCCGGCCAACTGGCCGGTTGTGGCAGCGGTGTGCCTGCTGGCTTTCCTGATCAATGTTTCTTTTTATACCGTCCCTTCGCAATTGCAATTTCACATGAAAGGATTAGGCATTTATGACGCCAGTGCCTTTGGCATGGTGCTGGCCGCCTTCAATCTGGCCGGCGGCATTGCCGCCCTGTGCTTTGGAAGGCTCAAACGCCGCCTGGATACGGCGGTAATATTCCTGGCAGGCTTGAGTCTGATGGCGGCCGGTTTTGGTTTACTGTCAGTCGCGTCGCACTTTCCCGGACTGGTGCTGGCCAATGTCATCATGGGCGCGGGACTGGGCATTGCCATACCCAATGTGTTTTCAACCGCCATTTCGCATTCCCCCGCTTCGCTGCGCGGTCGCATCGCTGGCATGGTTGCGACCTCAATCTTCATCGGCCAGTTCATTTCGCCGTTTCTAAGCCAATACTGGGTCAGCGTGGTCGGTTACGCCGATATGTTCCGCAATGTCGGACTTATTATGGCGGCCCTTGCCTTGTTTTGTATTCTGCCATCACTGCGCAATGGCTGGCTGGCGCTGACCAGACAAAGAACCTCGTACCGCGGCCGGAGAGCGTGCAGGCCACCCAAAAAGGCCGATTTGAAAACGTGAGCCCGTGCCGGCACGTTTTCCCGGAACCGTCGCCATATTGCGGGTACAATTTAAGTCTTATATAAGACTTAAATTTTTGGTACCTCCGCTTATGGCCCGGACTCCGGCAACACCCCCCTTTCCTGCTCCCACCAGAACTCCTGACATTACACTGGCCAGCCTGTTTCGCGGCTTTGCCAAAATCGGCCTGCTCGGTTTTGGCGGAGTCGGCCCGATCACGCGACATGTCATTGTCCGCGAACAACAGTGGCTTAGCGAAAAGGATTACGCAACCCTGCTGGGCATCGGCAAGGTTCTGCCGGGCGCCAATACTGTCAATGTAGCCGTCATGCTGGGCGACCGCTATCATGGATTCAAAGGGTCCGCTGTGGCCGTATTCGGACTGCTGGTGCCGCCAATCCTGATATTAATTGTGCTGGCACTCCTGTACCAATTCCTGGATCAAAATCCTTATTTCAACGCAGCCCTGCAAGGGTCGGCATGTGCTGCGGCCGGCATGGTGATCGGTACCGGCCTGAAAATGGCCAGCAAAATTGACTTGCGTGCGCATCATATGATGGCCGGCATAGCGACTATTGCACTTGTGGTCCTGCTGAAATTTTCCCTGTTGCAGGTTGTCGGGGTGATGATGCCGCTGGCCATTGTTGCCAATTTCGTCATCGCCCGCCGCCAGGGACATCAGCCATGAGCGTGCTGCTGGAGCTGTTTTTGACCTTCGGACGCATTTCGCTGATCGCCATTGGCGGGGCCAACGCCGCCATACCGGAAATCCGTCACGCAGCCGTGGATGTGCATCAATGGATGAATACAGATACCTTCACGCACTTGTTTGCTGTGGCGCAGTCGGCACCCGGCCCCAATGTGCTTATTGCAAGTATTATCGGCTGGCACGTGGCCGGTATTGCCGGGCTGGTGGTGGCCACCATTGCCATGGTCCTTCCCGCCTCGGTGCTGGCCTTTGCCATTGGCCGCGTCATCAGCCACTTTACGCACCGGCGTGAATACAAGCTGGTGCAGGATGCAGTGGTGCCGGTGGCCATCGGGCTGATTATTGCAAGCGGCATTGAGCTATCGTTCTATTCGGCCTTTGACGTACTAACCTGGAGCATGGTCCTGGGCACGCTGGTCTTCCCGAAGCCAATCCAATGTGGGCGCTGCTGGTCTGCGCCATTGGCGGGATGCTGGCCTATCAGGCTGGCGTACTCTGAAAGCGGGGCTCCAGGAACATTCGCGAGCTGCCTTGCAAGGTCGCAAGTGCCACGGCCCGGTCATTGCACGCCCATCGCCACAAAACCCCGTTGTACCCCAATATTCGTCTAAAATCAGTCTTTTCCCTCCTTTTTTGATCTGATACTGCATCTTATGTCCCGCACGATTTTTGTTACCACGGCTCTACCCTACGCTAACGGTTCGTTCCACATTGGCCACATCATGGAGTATATCCAGGCCGACATCTGGGTACGAAGCATGCGAATGGCGGGCCACACCGTGCATTTTGTCGGCGCCGACGACGCCCATGGGGCGCCCATCATGCTCAAGGCAGAAAAGGAAGGCATTACGCCGCAGGAACTGGTGGCCCGCTATGCGCAGGAACGCCCCCGCTATCTGAACGGCTTTCATATCAAATTTGACCACTGGCACAGCACAGACAGCGAAGAAAACATCGAACTGTCCCAGGCGATCTACCGCCAGCTCAAGTCTGCCGGTTTCATCAGCACCAAGACCATCGAGCAGTTCTATGATCCGGTCAAAAGCATGTTCCTGCCCGACCGCTACATCAAGGGCGAGTGCCCCAAGTGCCACGCCAAGGATCAGTACGGCGATTCCTGTGAAGTGTGCGGCGGCGTGTACGCGCCCACCGATCTGATCAACCCGTATTCCACGCTAACCAAGGCCACACCGCTACTGAAGTCCTCTGAACACTTTTTCTTTAATCTGTCCGATGCCCGCTGCGTTGAGTTTCTGCAGGAGTGGACCACGGGCACCAACAGCCAGGGCAACAAACGCCTGCAATCGGAAGTGCTGGCCAAGACCCGTGAATGGCTGGGCGACGATGACAATCAAGAAAGCAATCTGAACGACTGGGATATCTCACGTGACGAGCCCTATTTCGGCATTGAAATTCCCGATGCGCCAGGCAAATATTTCTATGTCTGGCTGGATGCGCCGGTGGGTTATCTGGCATCGCTCAAATCCTACTGCAAGCTTCAGGGTATCGACTTTGACGCATTGCTGGCACCGGACAGTGCGACCGAGCAGGTGCACTTTATCGGCAAGGACATCGTGTACTTCCACGCCCTGTTCTGGCCCGCCATGCTCAAGTTTTCCGGACGCAAGGTGCCAGACGCACTGAACGTGCACGGCTTTATTACCGTGAGTGGCGAGAAAATGTCCAAAAGCCGCGGTACCGGAATATCACCCATCAAATATCTGGATATTGGCATGAACGCCGAATGGCTGCGTTATTACATCGCAGCCAAGCTCAATGCGCGCGTTGAAGATATCGACTTTAATCCCGATGATTTCGTTGCCCGCGTCAACAGTGACCTGATCGGCAAGTACATCAATATTGCCAGCCGCGCCGCCACTTTCGTCACCCGTCATTTCGATGGCAAGCTGGGTTATGCCGGTGATACGCAGGCAATGACAAGCGAATTGGCTACACTGACTGAACAAGTACGAAATGATTTCGAAAACCGCGAATACGCCCGTGCGATCCGCCACCTGATGGCGCATGCCGACAAAATCAACCAGGCTTTTGACAACGCCCGGCCCTGGGTCATGGCCAAGGGCATCAGCACCGCAGACGAGCAGCAAAAACTGGCCCTGCAGGACGTTTGCTCGCGCGCCATTGCCGGCTTCAAGGCATTGTCTGTGATGCTGGCGCCGGTATTGCCTGCGCTGGCCGAGCGTATTGCGACTGAATTATTCGGCATGAAGCAAGGCTTTGTCTGGGCCGATGCGGCGCAACTGCCCGCCCAAATCGCGCCGTTCAAACACCTGATGCAGCGGGTTGAACCCAGCTTGCTGGACACCCTGATCGAACCGGATGCGCCGGCAGCCGAAGCCGATGTGGTCGCCGCTGCTGTTGCGTCTGCACTGCCCGGGGGCGAGGCCATTGCAGACGTAATAACCATTGACGATTTTGTAAAAATTGATTTGCGAATTGCAAAAATTGTTAATTGCGAACATGTGGAAGGCTCAAACAAGCTGTTGCGCCTTACACTGGACGTAGGCGAAGGCAGAACCCGGAATGTGTTTTCGGGAATAAAGTCCGCTTATCAGCCTGAGGCTCTGATCGGAAAATATACGGTGATGGTGGCCAACCTGGCCCCCCGTAAAATGAAGTTTGGCGTCTCCGAAGGCATGGTGCTTGCCGCCAGCGATGCTGATGAAAAGGCCAACCCGGGTATCTATATTCTGGAACCCTGGGAAGGCGCTCAGCCCGGCATGCGCGTTCGCTAAGCAGTGGGTCCCGTAAAAAGGACCGTGTGCGACGGCATCATGGCGTGGTCAACAATAAAACGGGACGTAGATTCATATGGTTGGAACGTGGTGCAGAAGCGGTTTTGTCCGTTTGAAAAAAACCGTCAGGGGCTCTCGCCCGCTGTTGTTTGTCAACGAACTGATGCACCAGCCCAAGTTTACCGGCGCCATCTGCCCCAGTTCGCGCAAGCTGGGGCGGTATATGGCCAAGCACATCCCGCTAAAACATGACGGGATCGTGATCGAGCTGGGCGGCGGCACCGGGGTCATCACACAAGCCATTCTTGATCGTGGCGTTCCCGCCGACAAACTGATCGTCATCGAGTTCTCCAGCGTCTTTGCCCAGCACCTGCAACGGCGCTTTCCGCAAGTGACCGTTATCAATGGCAATGCCGCCGATCTGGACGCCCTGCTGCCACCAGACGTGCGCATCAACGCGATTGTCTCCAGCCTGCCGCTAATCTCTTTGCCGCCCGAAGTGCGCAGCCGCATTCTGCATCATTGGCAGACCCTACTCAAGGATGACGGGCGCGCCATTCAGTTTACCTACAACCTGCGGCAGGCCCATTGGCAATCGTCCCTGAAAGCCTGTCATTACAGCAGTGAGATTGTGTGGACTAATGTGCCGCCGGCCCGGGTCATGACATTCCGCTTCGCAGCGTAGGCAGCCCGCGCCCGCTGGGCGAATGCACTACAATGCAGGTTTTGTCGTTCTGGCCGCTGTTGGCTGACATTGCCCGTTGGGCTGCCCGCCCGCGCATAGACCCTATACACAAGCCAGACTTGTACCCCTTGCACTCTTTACCATGACCACTGCAGATCCTGATAACAAGACCAACAACCCGCCTGCCGGCAACGTACCCGCAGACACTGACAAGACCGAGATTCCACAAGGCCAGCCGCAGTCGGCACAGCAGGCGCGAGGCAGCGGCAATACGGCCAGGGATCCCATCAGTGATATCGGTAGCGACACCGCCGCAGACACAGTCACTGCGCCATCGGCCGCTTCCGACAAGGACAGCAGCAATCCGGACGATTTCAAAGAGCGCCACATCCGCAGTTTTGTGCATCGCCGCTCCCACATGACGCCGGGCCAGAAGCAGGCCCTGGAACAGCATATGGACACATGGGCGCTGCCCTATCAGGCCAGGCTGCTTGACTATGACCAGGCCTTTGGCCGCACAGCCCCCACGATTCTGGAAATCGGTTTCGGCATGGGCGAGACCACGCAGAAAATTGCCCAGTTGCGCACCCAGGAAAACTTTCTGGGCGTGGAAGTGTTCAATGCTGGCGTCGGCGCGCTCTTAAAGCGCATTGAAGAGTCTGGCGTGAGCAATATCCGGATCATCCAGCACGACGCCGTCGAGGTGGTGCAGAACATGATTGCCCCGGACAGCCTGGCGGGTGTGCATATTTATTTCCCCGACCCGTGGCCGAAAAAGCGCCATCACAAGCGTCGTCTGGTGCGTCCGGACTTCATTGCCCTGCTGGCAAGCCGCATCAAACCGGGCGGCTACATCCATTGCGCGACAGACTGGGAAGACTACGCAGTACAAATGCTGCAAGTGCTCAGCGGCGAGCCTTTGCTGCAAAACACCAGCGCCGACTACAGCCCCAAACCCGAGTACCGGCCACAGACCAAATTTGAAACCCGTGGCCTGCGACTGGGCCATGGCATTCGTGATCTCGTTTTCAAACGTATCTAGTTTTATTTGAAGGAACACTGCATGTACCCGCCAATCGAACCCTATCAGACCGGCCTGCTTGATACCGGTGACGGCCACCAGGTGTACTGGGAGCTTTGCGGCAATCCGCAGGGCAAACCGGCTGTTTTTCTGCATGGGGGCCCAGGCGCCGGTTGCGGCACGCACCATCGGCAACTGTTCAATCCCCAACATTACAGTATCCTGCTGTTTGATCAACGCGGTTGCGGTCGCTCTGTCCCGCACGCCAGTCTGGAAAACAATACCACCGCTCACCTGATCCGCGATATTGAACGGCTGCGCACCGACGTGCTCAAGGCAGAACAAATGCTGGTGTTTGGCGGATCCTGGGGCTCAACCCTGGCCCTGTCCTATGCCCAGGCGCACCCGAAACAAGTGAGCGAGCTGATCGTGCGCGGCATCTTTACCTTGCGCAAGGAAGAGCTGCGCTGGTTCTATCAGGAAGGCGCCTCCTACCTGTTCCCGGACTACTGGGAAGACTATGTGGCCCCGATCCCGCCCGAAGAGCGCGATAACCTGATTGCCGCCTATCACAAACGGCTGACCGGCGACGATCGGCAGGCGCAGATCATTGCAGCACGGGCGTGGAGTCAATGGGAAGGCCGCACGATCACCCTGTATCCGGATCAGTCCAATACCCTGAACTACATTGCCGATCACTTTGCCCTGGCCTTCGCCCGCATCGAGAACCACTACTTCATGCATTCGGGGTTCATGAAAGAGAACCAGTTGCTGGACAATGCTCACCTACTCAAAGAGATTCCCGGCGTGATAATCCAGGGTCGCTATGACTGCTGCACCCCGGCCAAAACCGCCTGGGACTTGCACAAGGCCTGGCCCCAGGCCGAGTTCCATATGGTGCCCGACGCCGGCCACGCATTTAATGAGCCGGGTATTCAAAAACTGCTGCTACAGGCCACCGACCGTTACGCGGAAAAATAGCCCAAACTGAACCTCCGCTTGTTCAAACCTGAAAAGCCGGCTGCTCAAAGCCAAGAGCCGCGCATTGCTGTCGCGGCTCTTGGCTTTTATGCCTGCCTGGCAACGGTCGCCTGCACTCAGAAATAAGCCACCTCTAACATTTGTTAACCTTCAGGATCTTCCGTTTGTCATGTATTGCATGAATAATAGGGATACGCACGAACCGTGCTATATTGAAGTTGTCATTCATGATAACAAGGAGTAAAAACCATGGGTATTCTCAGTTTTATCAAAGAAGTCGGCGAGAAAGTTTTCGGTGGCAACGAAGCGCAAGCCGCTACCCCGGAAGATCTTAAAAAGGAACTGGCCAAGCACGGCCTGAACGCTGACGGTCTGGACATTGCCGTTGATGGTGACAAGGTAACGGTCAAAGGCAATGCAGCAACCACCGCCGATGCCGAAAAAATTGCCATTGCCATTGGCAATACTCAGGGCGTCGCTTCTGTAGACAACCAGCTGGCTGCCGCAACCGCCGAAGAAGAATCCAATTTCTACACAGTCAAGTCTGGCGATACACTTTCCAAGATTTCCAAAGACCAGTATGGCGATGCTAACCAGTACCAGAAAATCTTTGAAGCAAACCGCCCAATGCTGAGCCATCCGGATAAAATCTATCCCGGCCAGGTTCTGCGTATTCCCAAGTAATATGATGTGACGGGCACCGCCCGGTTTCTGAACGACAGAAACCTCGGGTAGCCTCCCCTGCATTTGCCGCAAGAGGCAACACGCCCCTGATAAAGGCCTGATTTCAGGCGCTTCAGGGGCGTTGCTTTGTCCGTTACGACTGCTGACGCGCTGGCGCACCGTGACATTGGCAGGCACCACGGATCAGATCGATACGGTCAGTCGACCGGCATCCAGGCAGAATCCAGCAATTGACAGGTCTCTTCGATGCCGGCATTCCAGATGTCCTGCATCTGCTCGTCAGACTGTTGATACTGGCCGCCATAGTTGCCATCACCCACATACTTGCGCACGTCGCGCGCCGACAGCTGGCCCAGCTTTGTAACGTCGATGCCCGGCTTTTCTTCCTGTGGCACCACCACGCCCTTGATGCGCGTCCACGGGAAATTTTCCATCCATGAAGCGTGGGATGCGTTGGTGGAAATAGCCTTGACACGCTTCATCACTTCGGCAGATGCCCACCAGTTATGAATGATGACCCGTGCATCCTCGTGCTGGTTCAGCCAATTGCCGATAAATACCTGGACGGGACTATTGCCGCCATGGCCATTGACCAGGAATATGCGACGAAAGCCGCTTTTATACAAACTGTCCAGAATATCAATAACCAGGGCGCCATAGGTTTCTGGCCGAAGATTAATGGTTCCCGGAAAATCGGTAAAGTAAGCGGCCATGCCGAACGGCAGGCCAGGGTAAACCGGAATGTTTTTGCGCTCGCCAACCTCTTGTGCCAGCTTTGAAGAAAGAATAAAGTCAGTGCACAGGCTCAAGTAGGCATGTTGCTCGGTACTGCCCAGTGGCATAATCACGCGATCGTCATTTTCCAGATAGGCTTGTACGTCAAACCAATTCATCTCTTTAATCAACATTAATATTTTCCTCATGATCCAGCGACTGTTGTCGCCGGAAATTAAAATAGGCAGGCTGAAGAATATCGCGCAAGTACCGTTGCTCCGGCACGTGCATATATTCGAATGCAGGCTTTACACCCACATAGTCCTGGACCAGGTGATGGCATCCCGTACTGTAGATAAGCACCTGGCATTGCGAGATTTTTCCTTCCAGGTTCTTTTCATCGACAGAAAAAACATCGATATTGCCCAGGTGCGGCGCGAAGGACTTGACACCCTCAAGCATCGCCGGCAGAAAATTGCGGAATCGCGAAACCAGCAAGACATTGCTTTCGCTGGGCAGACCGGCCAGGTTACGCCTGGTGGTTTCGGAAGGGATAAGGTAAGGGGCCAGCACGACAGTGGTCTGCGGCACCCTGTGGCGGATACGCGCGACGCAATGGGGCAGCGTTAAATAAAAAGAGCATGCATCCACTTGCGCTGGCGCCATGGCCTCGAATTGCTCGAATGTACAAACGTCAATAGTCTGCCCGTCAGGCAGCGCTTGCTGGATAATAGCGGCGTACTCCCGGCCCATGCGATTGGAGTTGCCGACCATCATCATTTTTATCGGCAGTTGCGCCAGCTCCCGGCTATCGTTTTGCTGCCGGATCATTTCGGCAAAAAAAGACGGCGTCACGCCCAGCGCGTTCGCCTCGGCCAGCAATTGCTGAAAACGGGTTCGCAACGACACGATGCTTTGTTCCACAGCCGCATCCCGACTTTCGATGCGCACGTAGGTCCCCTTGCCCTGCTCTGCCACGATCAGGCCATTTTGCTTCAGCTCCCGATACGCAGCACTCACAGTCAGCGGCGAGACATTCAGCGTGCGACTCAATTCACGCACCGAAGGCAGCAGCATGCCGCCCCGAAACGTGCCTGCCATAATGCCGTACTCGATCGCCCCCACGATTTGGACATGAAGCGAAATAGGCAGAGAGCGATCAACGGAAATCATGGCGTGACTCTTTAAGGCCGGGCTTCAGACCCTTGAGCTGCCAACCCCGTCACCTGGCGATTGCGCGCAGGCCCGGGATGACGCACAAGGCCTTCGAAATGCCGGTACAACGTCTTTTCGCTGGCACTTCGAGTAAACAGGCTGACCACGATCATCACTACCATCGTCAACGTCCAGCAAATAATCAATGGTTCGAATCCAAAGGACCAATCTTTGAACCAGATTTCCATGGCGATATAGGCTACCTCCCCGATAACGACCGCGCTGATTGCGCCGCTACGAGTGGCTTTTTTCCAGAACATACCAAGGATCACCGGCGCCACCCAGATGCCCAGGCCGCCAAACGCGAAGCGGATCAGGGCAAAAATGCCAGCGGGCTTCATGATGCCAATTGCAATTGCCATAGCGCCCAACACAACGGTGGCCCAGCGCGACAATGACAGCATTTTGCGGGAAGACGCCTGCGGGTCAACAAAATTTTGATACAGATCGCGCGTCACGCCCCCCGTTGCGACGATAAGCAACGCTGAAATGGTGGACATCCCGGCCGAGACAATGCCGGTAATCAGTAAGGCGGCAATATAAGGAGGCAGGTTCTGTTGCAGGACAATCGGAACAATAAAGTCGGTCTGCTTGCCTGTCAGCCCATGCAGGAATGATGCGGCGTTCACGCCGGACCACTCGATCAGCGTGGCAGAAAACAGCATGCCAAGCGTCCCCAGAATCACCGCCTTGAACATGGTGCGATAGCTATTCATCGTGAAAAACTTGGTAAACAGCGTCGGTTGGCCGATGGTGAAAAAACTCCACATGACGATCATGGAAAAATACGCCGGCCAGGGGAAATTATCATTCGTACCCGGATGAGACAAATGACCCGGCATATCATTGGCCAGTGTGGCGGTAATGGTTTCCATACCGCCCCCGACCTGCACCGTGATGATAAACGTGACAACCGCCGTTGCCACCATCAACATGCCCTGCAGTACATCGGTCAGCATGGCGCCACGCATGCCGCCTGCGATGCAATAGAACACCACCACAACGCCCATCACCACCACACCGACCCATTCCGGGCCACCGGTAAAGACGTTGTATACCACGCCGGCGCCCACTGTCTGGGCCCCCATCATGGCAATCACGAAAACCAGCATCATGACCGCATGAACACCACGAATGGCATTGGATTCGTAGCGATCAGAAAGGTAGTCGGTCATGGTCATGAAGCCATAGCGCCGCCCCATCAGCATGAGTTTGCGCCCCACAAACAGGGCCGGAATGATCATTGAAAACGCCAGGCCCGGTACGGAAACGCTCATACCGGCAAACCCTGTGCCGTATGTCATGGCCGGCACCCCCATGAAGGTACTCATGCTGTACTGGCTGGCAAAATAGGCAAACCCGCCGACCAGCGCCCCGGCCTTGCCGCCCATCACCAGAAAATCGCTGAGCGACTTGGTTTTGGTGGAGGCATACCAGCCAATGGCGGCCAGAACGATGAAAAATATACCCAGGGTAACGTAGAAAGCCACCGGGTCAGGCTGGACCAGTGCCACGGTATCATTCATGATTGAGCTCCCCATTATTTTCAGCCAGATCGTCCTGGTCCTCGAAATCCTGATATTCAGGTCGCTTCAGGCATTGATGTGCAAACAGCATAATCAAGGCGACCACCACAACACCATGGATAATCCAGCCATAAATAAAAACAGGAACACCCAGCCAACCGGCTACATAGTCGGTATTGAAAAAGAAGGGAAAGGGAATCATGACGAAAACATACATGAACAAAAAGAGGCAAAACCACCTTCGCTCAAACGACTTGCTACGCGTATCCATGGGGGTTCTCCGGGATCTGGTAAGAAGATATAAGGGTAGTCAGGGATGTAGACTCCAGACCTGTTATGCTATTGTAATACACTAGAAACCCAAGCTGCCTACTAGTAACTACCCTGAATTCTATGAAAAAAACCCGTTTCACTCATCGAATCCCGCTGCTGAATAATACACTTACGCAAGAAAACGCGCAAACAGCCATCAACTGTATTAGTAACACAGAACAGTACATGGGAGCGACCGACAGCCTGCATGACGTCATCGGCCAGACCTGGGACGCAGCGTTTGCTGCCAGCTTCATGGGAGGACGCGCGTCTCTGTATGCCATCGTACAGGCGCTGGGCCTGCAGCCGGGAGACCAGGTACTGGTGCCGGCATTCACCTGCCAATGCGTTACCAACGCTTTTTCGTTCAACGGTGTGGAAATCGTTTTCGTGGATATCGAACTGGATACGTTCGCCATGGCCGCCGACGCACTGAAAAACGCCATTACCCCAAAAAGCAAAGCCCTGCTTATTCAATATACGTTTGGTTTGGTTTGCAGAGACATTGATGTTCTGTTGCAAACGGCAAGAGAACACAAGTTGTGGATTATCGAAGATTGTGCTCACGCCACCGGCGGCACCTACCGCTCCCAGGCCCTGGGCACATTGGGGGATATCGCGTTTTTCAGCAGTGAACGCTCCAAAATCGTCAATACGATCCAGGGAGGCTGGGTGATCACGAACCATCCGCAACTGGGCGAATCACTCATGAATGTTTATGCGCAGACGCCACTGCCCCCTGACGAATACATCAACAACCTGCTGTATACCGTCTATCGGTGCTGGCAAGACGCGCCACAGTCGAAACAAGCGTTAGCTGCTGGCTGGCTGGACGAGGCAGAACGTCTGACCGGCTACCAAACCGTTCCGCAAATGATGACGGCAGAACTCAGTGGGCTCTTTACCGAGCAATATCGCTGGCGCATGCCCGACAGCGTATCACAGCTGCTATTACAGCAATTGCAACAATTGCCTGCCATTGTCCGCAAGCGAAGCGAAGGCGCAGCCTTCTGGAGCCAATGGGCGGACGAGCACAATATCCGGCGAGCACACAATATTGACAGTGCCAACTCAACGTGGCTGCGCTTTCCCATACTGGTTGATGCCGAGCATAAGCGCAACCCCAAGGCGCTGGCGGATGAACTCAATTGTGATATCGGCGTCTGGTTTACCACGCCCATGCATCCGCAGCCATTGGACTTGCCGCATTGTCCTAACGGCATGTACGCCGCACAGCATTGCGTGAACCTGCCTACCTGGCTGCCTGATTCCTGAAATCCCGGCTCCTGACTGCTGGCCGCCTGATTCCGTGTAAGCTGCACGAATAAATGCGGAAGCCACGAAAGCCTCCCGTTTCCTTAAGCGCCTGATTGGCGCGCTGGCGGGAGACACGAGCCAGATAGACTATCTCTTTCTGCGTGATCGCCAGCGCGACTATCCGAGCTGCCCCCGCTCTATTTGGCAAACCGTGGCATGACGCCCGGCCAAATGATGACTGGGGCAATCCTATTTCTTGAAATTGCCAAACGCGCCCATGCCGCCTTTGAGGCCCTTTAAGCCGCCCATGGCGCGCATCATCTTGCCCATGCCGCCTTTCTTGAACTGCTTCATCATGCCCTGCATCTGCTCAAATTGCTTGAGCAACTTGTTCACTTCCTGCACCGGCACGCCGGCGCCCGCAGCAATGCGGCGCTTGCGCGTTGCCTTGAGCAATTCGGGCTTGCTGCGCTCCAGCGGCGTCATGGAGTTCAGGATGCCTTCGGTACGGCGCAATTGCTTTTCAGCCTGGCCACCCTGAATCTGGCCCGCTGCCTGGGCAAACTGCGCGGGCAGTTTTTCCATCAGCGAGCTCATATCGCCCATTTTCTTGACCTGCTGCAATTGATCACGAAAGTCATTCAGGTCAAAGCGATCGCCCGTCTTGATCTTGGACGCCAGCTTTTGCGCTTCGGCAATATCAATATTGCGTTGCGCCTGTTCTACCAGCGATACGATATCGCCCATGCCCAGCACGCGCTGCGCCATCCGCTCAGGATGGAACACTTCCAGGCCGTCCAGTTTCTCGGACATCCCGATAAATTTCAACGGTTTGCCCGTGACATGACGCACCGAGAGCGCCGCACCGCCGCGCGCATCGCCGTCCAGCTTGGTCAATACCACACCGGTCAGCGGCAGCGCCTCGCCAAAGGCCTTGGCCACGTTCACCGCATCCTGGCCCTGCATGGCGTCAACCACAAACAGCGTCTCAATCGGCTTGATCAGCCCGTGCAGCATGCTGATTTCCTGCATCATGGCCTCGTCCACGCCCAGGCGGCCCGCGGTATCGACAATGAGCACTTCATAATGATGCTTGCGTGCGTGATCGACCGCTGCCAGCGCAATATCACGCGGTTTCTGGTCTGCGGCCGACGGGAAAAAATCTGCCCCCACCTGACCGGCCACAGTGCGAAGCTGTTCAATCGCGGCAGGACGATAAACGTCGACACTGACGACCAACACTTTCTTTTTGGGGATCTTGCGACCGTTCTGGATAAGCTCGCCGCTCACCAGCAGGCGCGCCAGTTTGCCGGTGGTAGTGGTTTTACCCGCCCCCTGCAGACCTGCCATCAGGATAATGGCCGGCGGCGTGGTGGTCAGATCCAGCTCCGAGGCATTATCACCCAGGTCGCCGCCCATGACGGCGGTCAGCTCCTTGTGTACCACGCCGACCAGCGCCTGCCCGGGGTTCAGGCTGCCTGTGACATCGGTGCCCAGCGCGCGCTCCTTGACCTTGGCAATGAACTCACGCACCACTGGCAGAGAGACATCAGCCTCCAGCAGCGCCATGCGCACCTCGCGCAGCATCTCCTGGGTATTGGCTTCGGTCAGGCGCGCTTCGCCGCGCAGGGTTTTCATGGCCCGGGTTAACCGGTTGGTCAAATTATCAAACATGGAATTTCACTGAAGTAAATTGGGGGACCGGGCAAAACGGCTATACTATAAGCCTGCAGGCCGGATCGTGCTGTGCAGACCCGCTGATTGCTTATCCGGAAACACACGTCATTATTTATGTCTTACGACATTGTATTTCACTCTCTGGCCACCGTGGCCTATCTGCTGCTCAGTTTACTAATTTGGCGGCCTTTGCTTGGTACACACGGCACTACGCTTTCGCCCGGCGCCTCCCGCTGGCTGCTGGCTGCCGTGCTTATTGTGCATGGCGTGGCCGTACATATGGCCATGCTGCAGGAAAGTTCGCTTAGCCTGTCCTGGTCGGTGGGCCTGTCGCTCACCATCTGGCTGGGCATGATCGTCTTTTGGCTGGAAAATCTGATCAGCGACATTGATGGCCTAAAACTGCTGCTTCTGCCCATTGCGGGCGGGATATGCCTGCTGGCAGCCCTGTTTCCTGGCCACGACAGCCTGATCATCCCCGTTGCCGACGCCTATTTCCAGATACATCTGCTCATTTCCATCGGCGCCTACAGCCTGATCGCGATTGCCGCCATCCACGCGTTCCTGATGACCTGGCTGGATCGGTACTTGCACCAGCCGGTGCAAAGCCGGGCCGACCGCTCGGTATTTGCCCGTGCGCTCGAAGAGCAGCCGCCGCTGCTGGTCCAGGAAAAAATCCTGTTTCGCCTGATCTGGATCGGCTTTGTGCTGCTTACGCTTTCCATTATCACAGGTGTGGTCGTTTCCTTGCGGTTTAACGGCGTGCTGCTGCCGTTTGACCACAAAACCGTCTTTACCATGATGTCCTGGGTGGTGTTCGGGCTGTTACTGCTGGGACGCGCCCTGCGCGGCTGGCGCGGCCGCTTTGCCCTGCGCTGGACGCTGGTGGGCTTTGCCCTGCTCATGATTGCCTACACCGGCACCCGCTTTATTTTTGACGTCATGCTGCACAAAGGAGGTGCCTGATGCGCTTCATTATTACGATCGTCCTGCTTTGTGTGCTCTACCTTGTGATACGTCATTTTCTGCGCTCGTTTATCCGCAGGCTCAATGACGGCGCTGCGGCGCAGGCTGCCCGTGCTTCAGGCACCGCCACCGCAAGCCTGCCCGAAGAAGATATGGTCCAATGCGCCCATTGCGGCGTCTACCTGCCGGCCTCGGAAGCGGTCACGCAGCAGGGACGCCAGTGGTGCAGCCACGACCATGCCCGACTTGGAGTCAAATAATGTGTTTACGACAAATGAAATATGCCTATGACCGAAGACCTTAAACTGGATCGACACGGCTGGCTGTGTCCGCAACCCGGCGTCAGACATATCCGCTCGCCCAACCAGGATCGCCGCCCGCTGCTGGAAAACATCTCCCTGCTGGTCATTCACAACATTAGCCTACCGCCGGGCCAATTTGGCGGGCCACACGTGCAGCAACTCTTTACCAACACACTGCGTTCGCACGAACATCCTTTCTTTGCCCAGATCGCCAACTTGCGCGTCTCGGCCCACTTTTTCATCAACCGCCAGGGCCGCATTATCCAGTTTGTGAGCGCCAACCGGCGCGCCTGGCACGCGGGCGTATCGCGTTTTGACGGACGCGACCGCTGCAATGACTTTTCCATCGGAATCGAACTGGAAGGCACCGACCTTACCCCCTTTACCGATGACCAATACCTGCAACTGGCTGCGCTCACGACCGTGCTGCGTAATCGCTATACCCTGAAAGCCGTACGCGGCCACCAACATATCGCGCCCAGGCGCAAGACCGACCCGGGGCCGTATTTCGATTGGCATTGGTATAGGCGACTGACCGGATGGGACTGGCGGCAAATGCCGGAAGGGATCGCGAGCCAGAGGATAGTGCGGGTTTCGTGACTGCAACGGCATAGCGCATAGACGCATTATCGCTTGCGTCATACCCGACGGATTTAAAAAAGCAGCCCCGCAATTTCCCGGGGCTGCTTTTTTGTACTAGCGGGCAGATAAACAGGCCAACCGGCCACGCGGCGATGATCCTCCCACAGCGGTCATCGCACACTGTCGCTTGTTCAGCTTTTCAGCAATAAGCCGTTCAAGCGTTTCACATACGCAGCCGGATCGGCAATTTGCGCGCCTTCGGCCAGCATGGCCTGATCCAGCAGCACATGTGCCCAATCGTCAAATGCCTCGCCTTCGGTGCCCTTGATTTTTTCGATCAAGGCATGTTCAGGATTGATCTCCAGCACCGGTTTGATATCCGGCGTTTCCTGGCCGGCGGCTTTCAACAAGCGCAGCAAGTGCGGGCTCACGTCGTTCTGGCCAACTACCACGCAGGCAGGAGAATCCACCAGGCGGTTCGTGACCTTCACTTCCTTCACAGACTCGCCCAGCGACGTTTTCAGGCGCTCCAGCAACGGTTTGAGGGACTCGGCCACCTCTTCCTGATGCTTTTTCTCTGCTTCGTCTGTGAGCTTGTCCAAGTCCAGGCCGCCCTTGGCCACGGAAACAAAAGACTTGCCATCGAACTGACGGAAGTGTGAAAGCATCCATTCGTCTACACGATCAGACATCAGCAACACCTCGATGCCTTTCTTGCGGAAGATTTCCAGATGCGGGCTGTTCTTGGCCGCGGCAAAGGTATCGGCCGTGACATAGTAAATGGCCTCCTGCCCTTCTTTCATGCGAGAGACATAGTCTGCCAGCGTCACATTCTGGACGGCATCGTCGTTATGGGTAGAGGCAAAACGCAGCAGCTTGGCAATCCGCTCCTGGTTGGCCATGTCTTCGCCGGTGCCTTCCTTGATCACCTGACCGAATTCCGTCCAGAAACCGGCATAGTCTTCGGCACGCTTTTCTGCCAGGTCTTCCAACAGGCTCAGGATACGCTTGGTCGAACCCTCGC
This sequence comes from Advenella sp. S44, assembly GCF_002810445.1. GTDB lineage: Bacteria > Pseudomonadota > Gammaproteobacteria > Burkholderiales > Burkholderiaceae_B > Advenella. The sequence goes on from NZ_NEXS01000010.1 coordinate 272,768, forward strand.
GGATCGACTTCACATCGCGGCTTTCCTGCAGGATTTCACGCGACACGTTCAGTGGCAGGTCGGCCGAATCAATCACCCCGCGCACAAAGCGCAGGTAGGACGGCAGCAACTGCTCGGCATCATCCATAATGAAAACACGTTTGACATAAAGCTTGACGCCGCGACGCGCTTCCCGATCGTAAAGGTCAAACGGCGCGTGTTTGGGCAAATATAGCAACTGTGTATATTCGCTGCGGCCTTCTACGCGGTTATGCGTCCAGGCCAGCGGCTCTTCAAAATCGTGGCTAACGTGCTTGTAGAACTCAGTGTATTGCTCGTCGGTAATGTCATTCTTGGCACGGGTCCACAGCGCGCTGGCCTGGTTAATGGTTTCCCACTCGTCCTTTTTGACCTGCTCGCCTTTCTCGGAATCGTACTCTTCCTTTTGCATAAGCACAGGCAGGGAAATATGATCGGAATAGCGACGCAGCACTTCGCGCAGCTTCCAGCCATTCAAAAACTCGTCTTCATCGGCGCGCAAGTGCAGCGTCACACTGGTGCCGCGCTCTGTTTTCTCGGTATCGGCAACCGTAAACTCGCCCTGCCCTTCAGACTCCCAGAACACCGCCTGATCTACCGGCTCGCCGGCACGACGGCTGACCACGGTAACCTTGTCGGCAACAATAAAGGACGAATAAAAGCCCACGCCGAACTGGCCGATAAGCTGGGCGTCTTTTTGCTTGTCGCCCGAGAGCTGGGAGAAAAACTCCTTGGTGCCGGAGCGAGCAATGGTGCCCAGGTTGGCCACTGCCTCGGACTTGGTCAAACCGATACCGTTATCGGCGATTGTGATGGTGCGCGCATCCTTGTCATAGCTGACGCGGATTTCCAGCTCTGCGCCGCCTTCGAGCAACTCGGGCTTGTCGATTGCCTCGAAGCGCAGCTTGTCGCAGGCGTCTGACGCGTTGGAGACCAGCTCGCGCAGGAAAATTTCCTTATTGCTGTACAGGGAATGAATCATCAAATGCAGAAGCTGCTTTACTTCTGTCTGGAAACCCAGCGTTTCCTCTGCTTTTTTCACGGTAGTATCGGATTGACTCATGGTAGCTTTTCGTTAAATTGGATGGAAAATGGTGAAAAATGGGGCAAAACAGCCGGTTTACAGGTGATTTTGCCCGCGTATCCGATAGTAGTGGGGATGACGGGAGGGTTTTCAAGGGGAAAAGTGGGAAATTGGCAGGGAAATGAGGATTTTTTGTGCGCAGGCGCGTGGGAATGGCGCAAGAAAAAGAATATGGGTATAATTCCGCTCTTATCTGCAATACCCTCCATACCTGCCCGGGTGGTGAAATTGGTAGACGCAGGGGACTCAAAATCCCCCGCCGCAAGGCGTGCCGGTTCGATTCCGGCCCCGGGCACCACAATTAAATCAAGCACCGCTGACTCCAGCATGTCCCCGCTTAGGATGAAGAGCCACCATTGGGTTACCCTTGGCCCCCGTTCTTGATGAAAAGCCAGACGACCTTTAAGTGGCAAGGTCGCTCAAGTTCTCTTGATATGTGTTAAGCTATTCCCATTTGTAAGTATATTTTTCAACCAGTCTTAGCGAGACGTGGAACCCCCATCGGGCTACAGTCGTTCCAAATTCATAATTAGAACTAGAGTCCAGTAGGCTTCCCGATCACTCTGAGCGAGTTAAAAACTACCGGGTCGAGACATGCAAGAAGAGCAGAACAGCGCGACCGTTGCCAACCCGCTGGCATCGGAGCCACCGAAAGCAATCCTTGTGCTAGAGAAGCGAGTCAACGCGAAGATCAACTTCGCAATGGCGCAAAACAACGCGTCTGTGCTGCACTCACTCTGCATTCACAACAGCGGTAACGTAGCGGCAACCAACGTGTCGCTAACACTCCGTGCTAATCCTGCCGTTCTGCGCGACAAGGTTTGGCAAATCGACCGCATTCGGCCCGGGGAACGTGTCGAATTGGGCGATCTAACCACCCCGCTCGATACGGCAATTCTAGGCGGTATCGACGAAGCAGAGATCGGACAGCTCGAGTTCTCACTCAGGATCGGCGACGATCTGGTCCAGTGCAACCAAGATCCCGTCGAGCTACTAGCCCGAGACGAATGGGGCGGCCTCCACGAGATGGAAAACATTCTTGCTGCATTCGTATCTCCGAATCAGCCGCAGGTAGCCCGATTGCTAAAGCAAGCATCATCGTTACTAGAGGCCGCGGGACATGCTGGTTCGATGGAGGGGTACCAATCGAATGACCCTCAGCGCGTGTGGATGATCGCGGGAGCTATTTGGTCCGCCGCAACGGGGCTGAACCTCGCGTATGCCGTTCCACCGGCCTCATTTGAGCGCAGCGGACAGAAAATACGCGATCCTGAACGCATCGTGGCCGAAGGCCTCGCTACTTGCCTCGATACAACCTTGCTGCTAGCTGCAGCATTCGAAGCGGCAGGATTGCATGCGTCCGTGCTTTTCTCGCAAGGCCATGCGTGGGTCGGCGTCTGGCTCACCAACAGTGATTTTGGCAAATTGATAGAGCCGGATGTCATCGCTGTGCGCAAAGCGGCGGCCGCCCGCGAGTTCATCGCGCTGGAGACCACTTTACTTACAAAGCGCCCCAGCATCGGCTTCGAGCAGGCAATGGCAGCCGGATTGGATAGATTTTCCGAAGCGAACGAAACCGAGTTCGAGAAAGCAATAGATATCAACCGCGCACGAGCGGCGCACATCCGCCCGCTTGCCAGTCATCGGGAACCTATCGCTTCAGACGAGCAACCTGATACGTCGGCGCCCGCTGCCCTTCCTCGTCCACTGGATCTTGGCCATTTACCAGGCGATATCGTTGAAACAGCTCCCTCGACGGCACTGGGGAGAATTGAAAGGTGGCAACGTAAGTTATTAGACCTTTCGTTGGCCAATAAACTGCTCAACTTCAAGGAAACTAAGCTATCTGTGGGCTTGACCTGCCCAAATGTGTCGGAACTCGAAGACCAATTGTCCGAAGGCAAGACGTTCCGCTTATTGGCCCTCAAGGACGAGAATGCACTTTCCGGGCGTGATGTCACTCCGCAACAAGCTCGTGCGATCGAGGCGAGCCTAGCGCAGGATGCGCTAGCCAAGGGCCAGGTTGCCGTACCGCTTACAGCACGCGAGATGGCCAATCGCCTTACTGAGCTATACAGAAAGGCGCGCAGCGATGTACAGGAAGGAGGAACGAACACACTATTTCTGGTCGTCGGTTTCCTCAGGTGGAAGCGTACCGAGGCGGAGCCTCGCCATTACCGCGCTCCACTATTGCTCATACCTGTGAAACTAGAGCGACGTTCGGCCCAGTCCGAGTTCCGTCTTACACAACTTGAAGATGAGGTTCGGATCAACGCGACGCTGCTTGAACTCCTTAAACGGGACTTCGAGCTCCGTATTCCCGAACTAGAGGGGGAGTTGCCTTGCGACGAGCGTGGACTAGACATTCCTCGCATTCTCGAGATCATGCGTCGACGAATTCGCGATGTCGCCGGCTTCGAAGTCCTGGAGGAGTGCGCGCTCTCTACTTTCTCGTTCGCAAAGTATTTGATGTGGAAAGATCTCGTCGACCGCACCGACAGCTTACGAGAAAGCGCGCTAGTCAGACATTTGGTCGACAGCCCGAGCGAAGCATTCGAAGGCGCGCGCACCCCCATGCCGCAGCCGGAAGAGATCGATCATAGACACGCGCCCGCCAACATCCTGGCTCCGCTGCCAGCAGACAGCTCGCAACTTGCGGCGGTGGTGGCCGCGGCAGAGCGACGTGATTTCGTGCTGATTGGGCCGCCCGGGACAGGAAAGAGCCAGACAATCACTAATATTATCGCCGACCAGTTGGCGAGAGGACGGACCGTACTATTCGTTGCGGAAAAGGCCGCAGCGTTGGACGTCGTTCAACGACGCTTGGAGCGCCAGGGCCTGGGATCCGCTATTCTCGAGCTCCACTCCAACAAAGCTGATCGCAAGGCTGTTCTCCAACAACTGGGCCGATCGTGGCAGCGTGCAAGTACATCGTGTGCGCAGGCATGGATGCAGATAACGGAAGATGTACGTCTGACGCGCGACCAACTCAACGCCTACGTCAAAGAGCTCCACCGGCCTGGCACTCAAGGATTCAGCATTTTCCAGGCGATAGGATGCGCGGTAAGCGGCCCCGCGCCCTTCACGCTTAGTTTTGCCGATAAGGACTGCCACGACACACACAGTTGGAACCGACTACGTGCACTGGCAGCCGAGCTGGGTCAGCGACACACTATTGTTGCTGACCTCCCCCCCGATGGTCCTCTTTCCTTGATCTGTCCAGGAGAATGGTCATATGCATGGCAAGACAAGCTTCTGGAAACTGCGCGACGGCTGCAAATTGCGATACGAGAAGTCAATTCCGCCCGGACAGCGCTAGGTGAACGGCTCGGCTGCTCGGCCGTCCAGCCAGAAGTTTGGCCAGTGATCGACGGTCTGCCTGCCATGCGATTGGGCAAAGCCCCCCTTGATCCCGCCTCGCTGAGAAATCCGCGTGAGTTGCGGGCAGCGATACCGGCGCTAGCAAATGAGTTGAGTCAGTGCGATGCCGCGCGCCAGCAGCTAAAGGGAGAATACGAGGACCGAACCATTGCAACAATGCCGCTTGAAGCGCTTGAGCTGCAATGGCTTGAAGCAGGAACCAAATTCTCGATACTCAAATCTTTCGCACAGAACAGGGTAACGAAGCTGCTGCGGACATTCAGTAGTGGAAAGCTGGTAAACCCCCAGACGGATATTCCTGCACTTCGCACCTTGCAAGCTGCACAAATTCGCATCAGCGCTTCGCCTCTAGCAGCGCTTTTATCTTTTGACGGCGAGAAAACGGATATAGAAAAGATAAAGGAAGTACTGGACACGGCTGAAGGTTACCTGAGCTTCGAGGGACTACTCGCTCGTTCCGGAACTCCGCCAGCACGCATTATGGAGCAGCGGGCCGAACTAATCCTGCAAGACGGAGGAACAACGAAACCGCTCCTTCAACGGCTGGACACAGCCTTGAAAACTTTAGTTTTAGAGCGGGAAGCCTTCGCTGCGGCGGGAGGGATGGCTTTCGACGAAGGACCGCAGGTTGAAACACTTTTAGCGGGGCTGGAAACCCATAGTGGCAGGCTGGCGGACTGGCTGAAATGGTTGTCATCCAGACAGCGTGCAGAGGCCGTCGGCCTCTTGCCTCTGGCCCAAGCACTAGAAGCAGGCGAAGTGATTTCCGACAGCGCTGCGACCTTTGAAAGAGCGTACATGAAATGGTGGGTCAGGTTAGCCATGGACGCCTCAAGCTCCTTACGCAGTTTCGCACACTGGGAACATGAAGCGCTCATCCAGCGCTTCCGCGAACTTGATCAAGCCATGACAGACTTGGCTGCCAGCGAAGTCATGCGCCGACTCGGAAATGACCTGCCGACAGCTGGCAGTGTGCCCCGCCGATCCGAACTCGGTCTGCTACGCCATCAGTTGGGGCTTCAAAGACCCACGGCCGCCATTCGAAACCTTATATCCGAAATGCCAACTACCTTTGCAAAGTTGGCGCCGTGTGTGCTTATGTCTCCCTTGTCGGTAGCTCAGTACCTGCCCCCAGGGCAAGCGCAGTTTGATCTCGTTATTTTCGACGAGGCATCCCAGATTTCAACCTGGGATGCCGTGGGCGCTATTGCACGAGGACGTCAAGCCATCATCGTAGGTGACCCTAAGCAGCTTCCTCCAACTAATTTCTTCGGCCGCAATGACGATGGAGAGGGTGATAGCCAGGACCTCGCCGAGTTCGAAAAAGATATGCCGTCGATCCTGGACGAAGTAACAGCGGCCGGCATACCCACACATCGTCTGAACTGGCACTATCGGAGTCGCGACGAGACACTCATCGCGTTCTCCAACCATAATTATTATGATGGCGGGCTTGTGACGTTCCCGTCGCCCAACGCATCTGGAGAAGCCCTACGCCTTCATAAAATCAAGGGGACCTACATGCGAGGCCAAGGGCGTACGAATCCGGACGAAGCGCGCGCAGTCGTCTCGTTGATTCGAGCCAGACTCACTGAGTGGTTGCTGGTCCCAGAACGGCAACGGCTTACTTTGGGCGTCATCACCTTCAATGCTCAACAGCAGAGCCTCCTTCTGGATCTTCTGGATGCCGAGAGAAAATCAAATCCTTCGTTAGAGTGGTTCTTTTCCGACGAACGCGAAGAGCCGGTCATCGTAAAGAACCTCGAGAACATTCAAGGGGATGAACGTGATGTCATCCTGTTCTCCACGACCTTCGGGGCCGACTCAGCCGGTAAGATTTCGATGAACTTTGGCGCCCTGAATTTGGATGGCGGAGAGAAACGCCTTAACGTTGCGGTCACGCGCGCGCGCTCAGAGCTTCATGTGTTCAGCTCACTCACCGCTGACCAGATTGACCTGAGCCGAACCGGTGCCAGGGGCGTAAAGGACTTCAAGGCTTTCCTCGATTTTGCTGATAGAGGAGCAATTGCACTTGCCGCGCAAGACGCGGGGTCTTTGGGCGGAGTGGACTCGCCCTTTGAAGCAGCCGTGCGTGAAGCGCTAATCCAAAAAGGGTGGGAAGTGCACACTCAAATAGGAGTCTCCGGTTTCCGGATTGACCTAGGCATACGCCATCCGGACTACGCAGGCGCATGGCTGGCGGGCCTCGAATGCGACGGTGCCACGTATCACAGTTCTGCCACGGCCCGTGACCGTGACCGCATCCGTCAAGCGGTGCTGGAAGGGCTCGGATGGAACGTGATAAGAATTTGGTCGACCGATTGGTTTCGAAACTCTGGCGCAGCCGCCGAGAGAGTAGATATTGCCCTCCATGCAGCGTTAGCTAAAGACCGAGAGCAAAAAGCCACCATGCAGGTAACCACGCCCGACCTTCATCACGTGGACATGGAAGCGCTCACTCCGAATGAAGAGCCACCGACGCTCATTGAGGTATTTACAGAGGAAGAGACGAAAGACGAAGAGCAAACAAGGATTATGTATGCCTCGGCACCAGATGCTGTCATATCAACACCCTATTCCTCTGATGTTATAGCAGATCCGGAGCGATTCTTCGACTCATCCTACGACGACACATTGGCTCAGTTGATTAGTCATGTAATTGCCTCGGACACTCCCATATCTGAACTAAGTCTGGCCCGCCGTATCTCTCAAGCGCACGGTTGGCAACGGACAGGCAGTCGTATCCAGAAACGAATCTCATCCATGCATCATCTGTGGGAGTCTGCAAGCGAGGGCAGCACAACTTTTTTATGGAACAAAGGCTCACTTACCAGCCGAGTACCCTTCAGAGGCTTGGCTGGACGAACAATTCGGGAAGTATCGCGTACTGAAATTGCGTGGGTCGAAGATCAGCATACGGCACGCATAGCAGCTTCCGAGGATCCTGTACTGGAACTTTCAAGATTAATTGGCATCGCCCGGCTTACCCAGGATACAAGGGCGTACCTGGACGAATGTCGCGAGTGGCGGGCGACTACCATTTGATTGGCCCTCGGGTTTGAATGTAGATATCCGGAATTGTTATTTGGTCTAATACAATGACCGAGTTCCTCCCAAAGGAGGCGCCCGAATTTCGGTACAGTACAGGTACACTCATCAGTTCTCGACAATTTCGCCAAACTACGCTAACCTACTGATTAGTAATTACTTTTACCTACTTTAACCTACGCTCAACTTTGCTACGTTTCCCTATACAAACACCTTAAAACGCAAACTCAAAATCCCTCGCAAGACGTGCTAGTTCGCTTCCGGCTGCTATTGGCCTGATCTCCCTCAGAGCGACCCTGCTCCATCAAGCGACCGAACTGTGCGAGTCAATGTTTAGTGTGCAACGTTCTGATACCATGGTAGAAAACCCAATCCCTCTACGCGACCAGAAGCCGCTCAGCCTGAGTTTTAGTATGCAAAGCCCACTACGTTGTCGTTCCCATAACGCACAATAATAACTATTCAAAGAACAACTGAATGTCGACGTGCACTTCGTCGCTAATTCCGATTGTCGATATAAATTCTCCCAATTTAATTCTGAATCAGCTATTGAATTAGCAGACGTCTCTCTATGATCACGAGCGTGACAACGGAGATAACGCCGATTAATCCGAAACTCAATTGAATAAGTGAAATCGGGATCGAGTTTCCAAGCGCCCACCCTGCCAGCCAAATTGACGTAATAGAAGCGATACGTCCGACGCTCTTACCTAGCATCAAAGACTCTGGCAACCTGTGGTCCGCTATTTTACGCGCCACTGTTTCGGCCAAGAGCGGCAAAAGAAATGAATACAAGATACCTAAAACTATGGTGCTTGCCATTATCGTAATGGCATGATTGGACTGACCATTTATCAAGACCGCAATAGAAATAAGAAGAAATAAATTCCTTACTGTTCTAAGCGTCGCAAAATTTTCCAGCTGAACAATTTTCAATACCAGAACTGCTTGGACGACCAGGAATACACCATAAAGGACCGAATACGGAGGTGGAGACAAAGTCGTATATTTAGAAGACGAGAGTAATAGAAAACCAATTGCACCAATGGACGCATTAGCCAAAAACTGAAACAACACGAACCATGTTTCCCACGACAATCCTCGGTCGAAATGCAGTCTTCGCTTTTTCGCATCCGTTCGATCCTGGCAAGGGTCTCCAGACTTGGTTCGCCTGAGTGTTTGCCACGGTGCATACAAGGCGAAAAGGTAAATCAATATCAATAACGCCCAGAGGGTGTACTGGACATATCGAGTAGTTACGAGCAATACAAGTGGAGCAAGCGCCATACTTCCACGCCCCAGTAGACTACCAATCGAATTGCTTCGTAGAAATGAAAAATTATAGTATCGGCAATTCAATAAGTTTGCTCTGACAGCAAGCGGCTGATCTACCATGCCCAGAACCATCCAAACACCATAGACCGCGTAGTGTCTCGCTCGAAGTGCAGACTCAGCCGCTGTCAGATCGATAACCAGATATAAACTCAAAAGAGCCAAGACGACGCGTACCAATAATGTGATTATCGCTTGGTTCTGCAGTGAGACTGCCCGCATCCATATCGCAATTACCGGCTGAACAATGACCTGCCCTATTAATGGGCCAGTAAAGAGCAGTGATGCCAGTTCTACTCCGTTGGATCTCGCAGAGATAGACGTAATCAATACGACCACAAACGCAGCGGGCATTGCCACGATTGAAATTGAAACTGATGAGAGAAATCCCTGTACTTCAAAAGAATGGCCAAACTTCGTCTGACTCATTGGGAGGGCCTAAACTAATGTCACTAGCAGAATTACTCTTTGAACGAATACAGACGATGTTATTATCGAAATGCAAAACCGCATAACAGGGGTTCAATCCATCCAAAATGGAGAGATCTGATAGAGACTGTGCCTTCTGGTACGTGGTGCACTTACTATAATTTTCTACTTTAAAAACAAAGTCTTGTAGTTCCCTTTCCGTATATTTCCGCGATAGCCGACGCAATGAATTGCGGCTGAATTTTATTCCTTTCTCTGTACTTCTCGCCGTTAACACGCTATCTCTTATCATTTCGCACTCAGCCAGCGCATGCGCCATTGCGTCAGCACTCGAAATTCGACAAGCTGATCCGGACGCGATGTACCTTTGCTTAAAATCGACATGAATCACAAGTGCGTACTGGAGCGAATATTTCAAAAAATCCGATTCCCATACAATTCGGTACTGAGTATCATCCAATGAACGGAATACTGGCTTGCCTAAATTTAATTTTCCATGCCACCAACTGTGCGTAATATGGCGCTCATATACCTCAAACTCGCCGTGCCTTTTCGCACGATCAATTGTTTTCCCTACAGCTAAACCCGTAGCGTTATATGTCTTACCGTTCGAATTCGTTCCGATCAAAAAAGAAACCCGGGCGGCCGTTCCTTGTGCATTATCGTTAAAATGACTGAGCACTTGGATTGGTTCCTGTAATTGATTCTTGTTATAGGCGCAGAGAGATCCGAAAAAGTGCTCAATACATTCGTAGTATGCGCAATTTTCGGCTATTGTTCTTTCTGTATGGCTACCAAAACCGAAGATGTAATGCTTCTTTCCATTTGAATCTGCAAATCCAACCCCTGCCTTCGCGAGCCAATATTTCTCATTGCATACATTTATTCTGCTTATCATTCTTATGTGAGGCCGGATATCCATGCTGATCTAACCTGAACACAGAAAGCTAATTTAAGCTGGAACGGGCTCTTCGCCTTTGCCCAAGAACCGATGATTACGTTCAATACTAAAATCGAAATTTTTCCAATACCCGCCCTTTTCTGCGTCCCAGTAAATATCTTGAATTTCCTCTAACAATATCCCTCCTTGTTTTGTGAGCGTTGCATAGCGCCCGATCTCAATTATTCCATTTTTTAGCTCCGCTAATTGTTGGGATAGATAAACCCCTATTTCATCGGTGAATCCAGATTTACCCAATCGATCGAACATTTGCACAATGCGTGATGTAACAAATGTTGCGTGGAATACGCCAATCATCGCCCGTGAATCACTTCGCAAGGGCGACTTGTAAATTTTCTCTCTATCATTCAGTACAATTGGGTCGATGCTCATAACCGCATTCAAATACATATGCGAGACTTCATGGCAAATGTGTTCAATATAGTACAGTTGCCTATCAACCCCGGGTCTGGGTAGGCGAATGAACATACAACCGAACATCCGTACATCCGTCAGTCCCATGGTAAGTCGCCCAGAGAATAATCGAATATGTGCAAGCAGTTCTGAAATTTCATCGTACATATCGCCGAACAGATTTTTGATTGTTCTCAATGCCTTTTTTATTTCTTCTTGCTCGTGATGGAGCTGCTCACTTTCGGTTATCGGCATTAGTACAGCTTGCTTGTTTAAGTCTTCCTTGAGACTTAACACTGCCTCGTCGATAATAAATTTCTCCCAATCAGACTCTTCGATCGAACTAATTATTGGATACATGTTTTCTGCTGTACAGTTCTTCAGAGTCATCAACTGATCGAGTGTTTGATTTACGATCAAAGCGTCAGAAGCACGCATTGATCGCAACAATTTATCATGCAGATAGAATAACTCTGGATTTAAAGAGCCCACGGATTTTGGTGCCACGAGATGTTCGAGTGAAAAATTGGCTCTGTTAAGCGTGGAAACTGCTGAGTTTTTTAGATGAAGCAGACTATTTATGACTCTATGATAAAAATATTCTTTAGCCAACTTCGCGCGATCTCGACTGGGATATACGGATACTAATGGGAAGATTCTGCTCATTGGATCATCTCCAGAAAGTAGAGCACCGGATGTCTTCCGAACAGCGTAGTGAACATCCTGGTGCTCATTAAACGCTAGATAAGCTAGCCAGCCAAAAATTAAGGTGTCGTGCTGGTGCTCAGTTGCAAAGTAGCTAACGCAGAATCAAATATTGCTTCCTCGTCAATTGTAAAAACTACAATATTCTCCATGATATTCTCCTGAAGATAGATTTTGAAATGGTGTTTGCCTGATGAATTACTGTTTCCTCAGACGGCAACAGAATAATTCTGAGTTCAAAGTGTAAATACCCCATCTTTAATACACCACACACATAGAATTTATAATGTTAATTTATAGTCAATGGGTGTCATGTCATTGAGTGAATCGTGCGGTCTTTCGGTGTTGTAAATCGTTGTCCAGTGTTCCGTGATGTGTTGAACTTGCTTCAACGACGTAAAAAGATATAAATCTAATACCTCTTGGCGGTACGTACGATTGAAGCGCTCAATATAGGCGTTTTGATAGGGGCAACCGGGCTGCGTATAATCAATATAAACGCCATGTTGATGTGCCCACTGAACGAACTCCGCGGAGGTGAACTCGGGGCCATTATCGACACGAACTCTACGTGGGTAGCCGTGCCAAGAGGCCAGCCCATCTAGGTAACGGGTGACACGAGCAGACGGCAAGCCCGTGCCAATATCGATTCCTAGCAACTCGCGATTGCAATCGTCAATCACATTAAATGTACGAAATCGCACGTTATTTTCTAAGCGGTCCGACATAAAATCCATCGACCAACACTGACCCGTACTTTTAGGTACGACGAGTGGTTCGGGTTGGCGAGCAGGCACGCGTTGCTTGCGCTTTGTCTTTATGTTGAGTCGCAATGCATTATAAACACGCTGTACACGCTTATGATTCCAGCGGTAACCTAAAGCGCGTATGCGCTTAAAACACTTGGGGAACCCCCAACGTTGATGTCTTTCAACCAGCGTGTTTAGCACTGTAATTACCTCGCTATCATCACAACGTTTAGGCTGATAGTAAAACGCGGTGCGACTCATCCCCGTAATCATGCAGCTTAAAACAACGCTGATGTCATGCTGTGCCTGTAGCGCTTTTGCCCAGTCTTTACGCGTCGCAACAGGCACTACAGCTTTTTTATGATTTCTTCCTGCAACTGAGACTTCAAACTTAAATCAGCATACATCTGCTTTAAGCGACGATTCTCCTCCTCGAGCTCTTTGAGTCGTTTTACGTCGGAGAGCTCCATGCCGCCATATTTGGCTCGCCATTTATAAAATGTGGAGTTACCTACATGATGCTTGCGGCACAGCTCTTTAATCGGTATCCCAGCTTCCGCTTCTTTCAACATCGCCACAATTTGGCTTTCTGTCATCCGTTTGCTCATCGTAAAAATCCTTTTTTCTTAGTGTAAGAAAAATTCTACGCTTCAGCTGTATTATTTTAGGGGATAGTTACAATTTACTTCTGAGTACAAAAGCAGAATTTTGGAATCTTTAGGACTTCCCCGTTTTTTATCCACGGACAATCATGAAATACTGTTTTTTTATACCAAAGGCGGGGCAAGAGAGAAAATAATTGTGCAATTTATGAATGACAAATTTTTGAAGATGATTCAGGTCAACGCCTCGATTCGAGATGAAATTTGCTGTTCTCTAGAAGCTACAGGCATCTACGTATTTGCAGATAAATCCAATGCAAGCAAAAGCAAGCTACTGGCTCGCCATTTCCCTGTGAATTTGGGTGAGCAAGAAGATATCGCCACCGGCGCTATTGCTTCAACGGTGGCTAAGCATATATGGCGAGACGGAAAATCTCGATCCATCGATATTTTTCAAGGAGGAAAATACTCCAACAGCGCCCGTATCATAGTATCAAAAAATGCACTTTCGGACAGTTGGCACGTGATTGGTGAATGCTTTGCGACCGAGTGTATGAAGATTCAAGATTTTCATTTTTCTCAAAGTTGAATTTACGAGATATGTCAGTTTTTATTTTTAATCGATCAACAAAGTTCGATTACTATAATTGGCTTTCCGACAGTTCTCCTGTTATTTATGCTGCCTCGGAAAAGCCGTTGAATACTCCCGGAAAATACAAGCTAGTTCGCCGGTTTGATAGCCTTAATACAGGGTTAGCTGACAAATTAGTATTAGAAATTTCTAAAAAAACCAAACTGAACCGTATAGTGTCTCAATCAGAATATGATGTTATACGTGCGGCCACCCTAAGAGAATATTTGGATATCGAAGGACAATCGTTAGAAAGCGCACACGCTTATAGAAATAAAGTAGTCATGAAAGACTACTTAAACAGAGCCGGAATCAAAACGGCAGCATATCGAAAACTTGATAGCAGTGTTGACTTGATTAAATTTGTTCACAACCACGGTTACCCTGTGGTCGTAAAACCCATTGACTTGGCAGGCTCACGTGGCGTGGAGCTTTTACGCTCCGAACAAGACTTAAATAGATATTTATCTGTTCCAGTACTTCGACCATATATGGTTGAGCGTTTTGTCAACGGAAAAATGTACCATGTAAATGGAATTTTTTATCAAAATCAATATCATTTTATTGCCGCATACAAGTACATCAACACATCTTTAGATTACCAAAGTCATGGTTGTTACGGAAGTATGACTATGGATCCAGAGACCATCTTATCGAAAAACCTAATCAGTTTTTGCAAAAGGGTGATAGCAGCTCTCCCACAAACAGACCCGTTAGCTTTCCATGCAGAGATATTTTATACAGACAATGGAGAATTTTTACTTAACGAGATTGCGAGCAGAACCGCTGGATCACTAATAGTGGAGCTAATGGAAAAGGATTACGGATTTAATCTTAGTCGCTCATGGGTACGATCCCAATGCGGACTAGATCCTGAAATACAGCCGGATTCACAACCTATTAGCTACTCTGCTTCGTTAATGTTTCCGACGAGAAATGCAGTGCTACGCAATCTCCCGTTTTTTGTTCCATTTTCATGGTGCTCAAACTTATATGTCAATGGTAAACAAGGCGTGCAAAATGCGAAGGCAGCGACATATACGGACGATGTGTTAAGCATAATAATTAGTGGGCAAAGTGAGAAGGAAGTCATGTCCAGAGTAAACGAAGCGAGCGAATGGTTAGATGCAGAAATTTTGTGGGTCAAAGTCAACACTGCATAACTTTTCTGTGAAAATCAAGCCTTCCGCAATATCGACCCTTACTTTTTCAAATCCTCTCACAGTCAACTCTCGATAAAACCCTTCGCAATGCAAGACAAGTTATTAAATGCTCGGATTTTCCCAGCACTGGTTATTGGATTTCTTGTGTACTTTTGCTTCAATGCCAGTCGAGTGACAACGGGAATTTATATTGCGTTCAATCAACACTCTCCGGTTCAATTAGGGCTTGCAATGGCGCTTTACTCTGTTGCCCCCGTTTTTTTAGCTGTACGAATAGGTGAAATGGCCTCTCGCTTAGGGCCTGGCTCACTATTAGTAAAAGGAGTGGCCTTATTTCTGATCGGACTAGGCGTCCAAGCATTTGTCGAATCAATCGTATTTGTTTTTTTGGGAGCACTCATTACCGGCGTTGCATTCACAACATTGCAAATAGTATTGCAGTTGCATATTGGGGAAAGCTCAGTTCCTCAGCTCCGTGTCCGAAATTTCGGATACTTTTCTATGGCTCAGTCCGCGGCAAATTCAATTGCCGCGATAATGGCAGGATTTATTTCCGGTCAATTTGGATTGCATGTACCTTTTTGGGTAAATGCCGGTATCGCGATCATATGTGCGATGCTTGTATATAAGAATCGTATCTATTTTGGATTTACGCCAACTACCGAATCCACGAATATTTATCGAACAGAGCCGCTCACTCAACTAATAACCAGACGGGACGTGCTAATTACATTAATCGCAGGTGCATTACTCGCTATGGCATGGGATCTGCATTCATTTATTGTCCCATTTGTGAGTGATGCGGCGGGTTTGAATCCACAGAGAGTGGGGATCGTTTTCGGTATATTTTCCGCTTCTACCTTTGTCGTCAGAATCGCGCTTCCTGGCATTTCTAAATTTGCCTCAAATTCGTCGATCGTTAAGGCCTCACTGGCCTCCGTAGGATTTTGCTTCCTGCTTTACCCATGGTGGATGAATTATGTCAGCCTGTCGATTTTCGCTGCAATTTTAGGGCTAGCTCTAGGAACGGCTCAACCAAGCCTACTCGCGCTAATACATGACATCGTTCCTGAGAAAGACCTAGGTAGAATAATCGGTTTTCGTACTGTTCTATTAAACGTCGGCGCTACCGTCTGGCCGATTTTGTTCGGCATAAGCGGGGCTACTGCATTGACCGTGTTACTAGTCATAGCGGGCACCTTGATCTTTATGTTCGGACTATGTTTTCCAACTCTCAACGGGAAAGGGCCGAATACATATTGATTTAAATATTCAAATGCTGGACCAAGAGCCCTATCCTTTGAAACTAAGTGCATCCGCTTGTACTGTTTAAAGAATCACCTGAGGTGCATTTACCGTCAAGATTTGAGGTAGTTAAACTTTCAAGCTGAATTGCTTTAACAGTCAATAGAGGATCCAATACGATAAACGCGGCGCAGGCTTGTGTACTGGAGAAGCCACCATACATACCATTCACTCCCCCGCCCCACCCTTCTTCCGCCGATTCGCAATAAACCGCGCTTTCTTCTCCTTATTCCCGCAAGTACCCATATCGCACCATCTGCGAGTACGACTCTGGCTGGTATCAAAGAACGCGGCCTGGCAACTGCGTGATGCACACAAGGCCAGTTTTCCGTCTCGCTCGCCTGCCAGAATGCTGATCGCATCGGCGGCGATCACGCCCAAGGCATCTTCCATGCTTGAGGTCGAGCCAAGCTTCCATTGTCGCTTGCCTTCGGGCGTCAGGAACGCGGCGGCCCTGCCCTGGGCACTGCAGTCGTTAATGACCCGAACGGCAGATGCAGGCGGCGCTTCTCCAATAGCGGCAGCTGTCGCGGCAGCGTGAATGGCCTCCCTTAATTCTCGGGCGCGGTTGAACTGGGCTGTGGTACACGTTTTTACCGCCAGGCCATAGACGGCCAGCCAGTCAACAAGCCGCTGCGGCGTAGGAATACGCTCAATAGGATTGCCGCAACGCTCGGAAAGCGTCCCCGTGAAGCTGGTTGCCAGAACACTACCGAGGCGAAAATCAGGATATTCAGTACGCATGGAACCACCTTAGCTGGTTGACGTTAATATTTAGAACATGTTACAACCATCTTAGCCGGTTCGCAATAGTTCGTAGCCGGATTCACGATATAGCAAGGAGATCTTATGCCTAGTCTGACCAGCGAAGTACACGCATTTGAAGCCCATGCAAGCGATGCCGATCTGGACGACCTGCGTGCCCGATTAGCCGCCGCGCGGCTGCCCGAGCCCGAGACGGTCTATCGCCCCGCGCCCGACCCGCGCCGATGGGACCAGGGCGTGCCACTAGCTGACCTGATCGATGTCGTGAACTACTGGCGCACCGGCTATGATTGGCGAGCGTTCGAAGCGCGCGTCAACCAAATCGGCCAATTCCGCACGGTCATTGATGGCCTGGGAATCCACTTCCTGCACCGCCGCTCCCGGCGTGCCGACGCCACGCCCCTGATCATGACACACGGCTGGCCAGGCAGTATTGCCGAGTTTGTCGATATCATCGACGAGCTGGCAGACCCCAAAGACGCAAACACGCCGGCGTTCCATGTCGTGGCCCCGTCGCTGCCCGGATTCGGCTACAGTGACAAGCCGACCACCACCGGCTGGGGAACCGAAAAAATCGCAGCCACCTGGGTGGAACTCATGGAAAGACTGGGCTACAACAAGTTTGTCGCGCATGGCGGCGACTGGGGCGGCGTGATCACCACCATCCTGGCCGGCCGGTTCCCGGACCACGTTCTTGGCATCCACTCTACGCTCGCGCAAGCGCCGCCGGGGTTGACAACAGACGGGCTGACTGCGGACGAGCTTAAATGGACCGAGCAAACCCGCGACTTCTGGCGCTACCGCGCCGCCTACGCCAAGCAGCAGGCCACCCGCCCCCAGACCACTGGCTACGCGCTAGTCGATTCCCCGGTCGGGCTGCTGGCCTGGATCCTGGACAAGTTTTATGAGTGGACAGATAGTGAAGACAGCCCGTTCGAGCGCATTTCCCGGGACCGCATTCTAGATAATGTCACCCTGTATTGGCTGACACGCAGCGGCGCATCGGCCGCCCGCATTTATTATGAGAGCCATGACTCGCTGGATCCGGAGCTTCGGGTGGATGTGCCGGCGGCGATCAGCGTCTATCCCAAGGATATTGAGAAGTGTCCACGGCTCTGGGCGCAGGAGCGGTATCGGAAGATTGTGCGGTGGCGGGAACCTGAGGCTGGAGGGCATTTTCCGTCGTTGGAGGTGCCGGGGGAGTTTGTTAGAGATTTGAGGGAGGGGTTGGGGGTGGT
>NZ_NEXS01000005.1 GCF_002810445.1 Advenella sp. S44
TTTACGTCGGAGAGCTCCATGCCGCCATATTTGGCTCGCCATTTATAAAATGTGGAGTTACCTACATGATGCTTGCGGCACAGCTCTTTAATCGGTATCCCAGCTTCCGCTTCTTTCAACATCGCCACAATTTGGCTTTCTGTCATCCGTTTGCTCATCGTAAAAATCCTTTTTTCTTAGTGTAAGAAAAATTCTACGCTTCAGCTGTATTATTTTAGGGGATAGTTACAATTCGTTAATCTTAACAAATGAAAAATAAAGATTGATTAATGGATGTCATGAATATATATTAGGACATGACTACATTTCCGGAGTGCTCCGTAATGAACCAGAGAGTTACACTTCGACGTCTGCGAAACGTCACTCTTCGTCATTTGCGTAGTTTTGTCGCTGTTGCGGAAACGGGCTCCTTTACCCGTGCGGCAGAAAGTTTATATTTGACACAATCGACCCTTACCACCACTGTCCAACAGCTTGAAGACGAGGTCGGTGTAAAGCTGTTTGATCGAACTACACGAAGCGTCACGCCTACTCCTGCTGCGGCACGTTTTCGAGAGCAGGCAGAACGATTGCTTGGAGACTTTGACACCATGCTGGGCGACCTCCAGTCGCTGGCGGAAAGTAATGAAGGACATCTGCGAATCGCGGCATCTCCGTCGGTGGTGGCTTGGCTCCTTATTCCATCATTACCGCAATTCAGAGCCGCCTATCCCAATGTCACACTATCGATCCGCGATGCTGGTTCAGCCGAAATAGAGCGCCGTGTCCGCGAGGGTGAGGTTGAGTTCGGAATATGCAGCCAACTGTCGAACTTTTCCGAACTGGAATATACCTTGCTTCTAAAGGACCGATATGGAGTTGTCTGTAGCGCGAATCATCCCTTAGCCATGCTTAAGGAACCATTGCATTGGTCAGATATTTCTGAATATCAGGATGATTGGGTAGGTTTGGCATCCGATACCCGGGTCGGTGGCATGCATCGCGAAACGATGGAGCGGTTTGGACTGACATCGTGCTCTGAGGAAGTGTCAAGCTCTACTTCACTGTTTTCGATGCTCAGTCTGGGGAACCGTTTTTCTGTTGTCCCATCCCTTACCCGGTACAGTCATCAGCTTGACTCGTTCATCTTCAGAGAGCTCGACAACCCGCCTATTGAGCGCGAATTGTGCCTGGTCACGCGAAAATTGCGCTCAATATCCCCGAGCGCCGAGCGCTTATTGGAAGCACTCCTGGAAACGCTTCGCGCCCGCGACGTGCCACAAGGAACGGTCTTTGTTTAGAATTGAAAGCATCTTTATATATTCACATTCTTGTTCGATACATCAGGGGAAATCTCCCTGATTTGTTCCCGCCTTTTCAACCACCACGCATAGCCATTAGGTAACAGATCCAAATAGTCCGATACGCCTAACGCTTGTGCCGCCCGCACCGGCCAATTTGGATCCACCAACATTTCTCGGGCTAGAGCGATCAGGTCAGCGTTTCCTTGCTGCAGAATTTCTTCAGCATGGAATGGATCTGTAATCAGCCCCACCGCGCAACTTTGCACACCGGCTTCGCGTCGTACCCGGGCAGCATACGGAACCTGATATCCGGGGGTGCGAGGTACCACAGCCATATTTAAAGGCCCATTGATTCCACCCGAAGAGCAAGTTACTACGTCAATTCCCCGCTCACGCAAACAAGCAGATAGTATGACTGTATCGTCCAGACTCCAGGCGCCGCCATCGCCGTCTACTGCCGACACTCGAAAGAAAACCGGCTTATCTTGCGGCCACACGGCTCGTATAGTTTCTGAAATGTCGAGCGCTAAACGCATTCGGCGATGAATATCACCACCCCAGGCGTCAGTCCGGATATTCGCTAACGGCGAAAGGAACTGATGAATCAGGTAGCCGTGTGCACCATGAATTTCACAGATATCAAACCCGGCGTCCAGTGCTCGTAATGCCGCAGTACGCCACGTCTGCACTATCTGTTCAATTTGTCTTGCGTCCAGTGATTCGGGGACGAGTGCGCCGGGTTTGGCAGCAATCGCGCTTGCTGAAATGCCTCGCCACGGTGGCATCCCATTTTTCGCATCCTCTTCGGTAAGAGGCTGGAAGTTTGTCCACGGCGGCCCACAAGACGCCTTCCGGCCTGCATGGCCCAACTGGATAGCGGGAATTGCACCTGAAGCACGGATAAAATCGGTAATGCGTCGATAGGCAAGCACGTGCTCATCGGTATAAATACCGGCACAGCCATATGTCTTCCTGCCTCTAGCCTCCACGGCAGTTTCCTCACAGAAAACGATGCCCGCACCCCCAGTCGCAAACTTACCCAAGTGCACGAGGTGCCAGTCGGACGGCATTCCATCCACCGAGGCGTACTGACACATTGGCGAGACGACCACCCTATTTCGACTTGTCAGCTCTCGAAGCTTAATCGGCGAAAAAAGTAAAGAATGGTTTTGTTCTTGGGTCTGTGAAGGTAGTGACTCAGCTGCGGCAGGCGGAATTATAGAAAAATTTGATGATTTCATTTTAGGCTAATGTTCCTTTCGCTGATCACTTTGCCCCACTTATCATATTCGGCTTTCGCATATGCGGCGTATTCCGACGGTTTTCCTCCTGTGAGCTCAAATCCATAAGTGCTTAAGCGCTTCACGACAACGGGGTCTTTCAACGCTGCTGCCAATGCAGAATAGAGCTTCGCAACAATTTGATCAGGCACTTTAGCGGGTGCAAACAATCCAAAAGATGTCAGCGACTCAAACCCAGGCACACCCGTCTCAGCAATAGTCGGGACGTCGGGTAGGGAAGGCGTTCGCGTACCACCGCTGGTACCCAGAGCTCGAATCGCACCACTTCGAATCAATGGCTCGGCAATGCTAATATCGACAAACGCCGCTTGTGTATCCTTGGCCAGCAGACCCTGCATCGCAGGTGCGCCACCGCGATATGGCACATGCAACATCTCGGTGCCGGACATTTCCAGAAACATTTCCATCGCTAAATGACTAGACCCCCCGTGCCCCGCCGACGCGAAAGGCAGCTTTCCCGGATTTTTCTTTAAATATGCGATGAATTCCTCTACAGTGCGTGCTGGAACAGATGGATGCACACATAATATCTGTGGGTTGACCCCAATCATGCCTAAAGGCCTAAAATCGCTATTTAGATCAAAGGGCAGGTCTTTGTAATAATGGGGCGCCATCGCGAAGGTGCTGTTAGTGCCTAGAAGAATGGTGTAGCCATCGGGTGTTGCATTTGCTACATTACGATATCCGATGGTACCGGTTGCGCCCGGCCTGTTCTCTACGACCATCGAGACCCCCAAATTCTTCGCCATGCTATCTGCCAGAACACGACCAAGGACATCTGTTGAACCGCCAACCGACCAGGGAATTACCATTGTGATTGGACGCTGTGGATATCCTGATGCTGCGGCACTAAAGCCTGGGGAAAGTATCAGACAAAGAAATAGACTTAGAACTCCAACAAACTTACACAAAGCGGCAATACGCATTTCTGACCCCCTAAAGGTGAATTTAACAATGCCAACCGTATTCGGTACACGTGAAGGAGTGTTTACTATCCGTCAGGGACACCCATTTATACAAATTGAAAATTCTTATCTATTAATGGGCGCGACAAATAACTAGATGGTAGCTGCCATGGACCGCCTGGCTCAGGCCGGGGCCACTGTCGTGACTCATGAAATGGTCATGTTCGAATGGTTGAATGCCTGTCGGCACCCGCGCTTTCGCGAGGTACTGGCGCGAATTAAGAGCGCTAACTAAGAATGCTGATTTTGACGACTGACCGAATGCGCACATGATGACAGCCGTCACTTGCAGCTTGATCCCCCTCTTCGCTTAATATCCGACGGGTGCCTTGCCATAAAAACAATATCTGCCAAAAGCGCAAAAGCCGCGCGCAAATTACGATTTTTACGGGATAAATCGCAATTTGATCCAGTGATACAAAAGTTTCAACTGAAATACTGTGTAAACATGCTACTATTTTCGCGTTTCGCCTGTTCTGTCGGGAACGAGGCCAATGTCGCTCAGACCGCTGCGTGCTGTTCTGCAGCGGTGGCCCGGTACACCTGACACACACCACGGGGACTGTGATCCTCCCATCCCCCGCTCCGTTTTTTTCACGATGCCATGATTAAACCCGTCAGTATGTCAACAATGGATACACAGCGCCGAAATGCCCCGGTCCTGGCGCTGAACTTGCTGATGCTACTTCTGCTTGCCATTATTCTTGTCGGCTGCTCGCGCGATGACGCGGCAAACGCGCCGGCGCCGAAGGCCGAGGGGCCGCCCGAGGTCGGCGTCACAACGCTCACATCACAGCGCATCACCTTTGCGACCGAATTGCCGGGACGCACCGTTGCGCCCGTCATTGCGCAAATCCGTCCGCAAGTCAATGGCATTATTCAGAAGCAATTGTTTAATGAAGGCTCGCAAGTGAAGGCGGGACAGGTGCTCTATCAGCTTGATCCAGCCGTTTACGAAGCGGAGTACGCGGTGGCACGCGCTAACGTCAAAAAGGCGGAGTCCACGTATGCGAATGCGCGTACGATGGCCAGGCGTAATCGTGAACTGGTAAAAATTGATGCGATCAGTGCACAAATAAATGAAACCTCGCAGGCCGAAGCGCAACAGGCGGCGGCCGATCTGGCCGTGGCAAAGGCGCAGGAGCAGCGTGCGAAAATCAATCTTGACTATACCCGGATTGTTTCTCCCATTGACGGGTGGATAGAATTGTCCAATGTGACGCCCGGGGCGCTGGTGACGGCCAACCAGGCAACTGAACTGACGACTGTGCAGCAACTGGATCCGTTGTATGTACATGTCTCGCAATCCTCTGTCGAACTCTTGCAGCTAAAGGCGGATATTGAAGCCGGTCGACTGCAGGCCGCATCGGAAAACGATGCAGTTATCGAGCTCAGACTGGAAAACGGCCAACGCTATCCGCACCCGGGACGGCTCACTTTCAGCGGTGTCACGGTCAATCCCGATACCGGATCCATCACCCTTCGGGCGCAAGTGCCCAATCCGGATCGGGTGTTAATGCCGGGCATGTATGTACGGGCAGTGCTGCAAAACAGTACGGGCGAGCAGTCCATACTGGTTCCCCAGCAGGCAATCACCCGCCGCCCCGATGCCAGCACGGTTGCCCTGGTGGTTGACGCCGACGACACATTGCAGGAACGCGCCGTGGTGGTCGGGCGTGCCATCGGCGACAACTGGCAGGTGCTTGACGGCCTGGCAGCTGGTGAACGTGTCGTCGTCACGGGCTCTTTGCATGTGCGACCCGGTAGTGTGGTGCGGGCAGTTGAAGCTCCCCGTACACCGGGCTAGGAAAGGGCTATGGCACAGTTTTTTATCAGCCGCCCAATTTTTGCATGGGTCCTTTCCATCGTGATCATGCTTGCGGGACTGGCTTCCATCCAGACCTTGCCGCTGGAGCAATATCCCGACATTGCCCCGCCGCGCGTGGCGATTACGGCGACCTATACCGGCGCCTCAGCCAAGACGGTGGAAGATTCTGTCACCCAGGTCATTGAACAGCAATTGAAAGGACTGGACAATTTGCTGTATATGCGCAGCACCAGCAAT
The DNA here is from genome assembly GCF_002810445.1 of Advenella sp. S44. Taxonomy (GTDB): domain Bacteria; phylum Pseudomonadota; class Gammaproteobacteria; order Burkholderiales; family Burkholderiaceae_B; genus Advenella. The sequence goes on from NZ_NEXS01000005.1 coordinate 5,615, forward strand.
GCGGCCGGCCGTGCGCGAATTACGCTGACTTTTGATGCGGGCACGAATATTGACGTGGCCCAGATGCAGGTGCAGAACCGCCTGCAGCAGGCCATGTCGCGCCTGCCCCAGCAGGTGCAAAGCCGGGGTGTGACTGTCACCAAAGGGGGTGAAGAGTTCCTGATGGTCGTCTCGCTCTATTCGGATGATGGCAGCGCCTCACCGGTCGATGTGGGCGACTACATTACCAGCAATTTGGTGGACGTCATCAGCCGGATCGACGGCGTGGGCGAAGTGCAGACACTGGGGACCGGCTATGCCATGCGTATCTGGCTGGATCCCAAAAAACTGCTCAGTTATAAGCTGATGCCTTCTGATGTGACTGCGGCGATTGAAAAGCAGAACGTCCAGGTATCTGCAGGCCAGCTCGGCTCGCTGCCTGCAGTCAGCGGCCAGCAGTTAAACGCAACGATCACGGCACGCAGCATGTTGCAGACCGAGGAAGAATTTCGCAATGTTGTCCTGCGCGTCACGCCCGATGGTGCCATTATTCGCATTAGCGATGTCGCCCGGGTGGAACTGGGGGCAGAGAACCTGACAATCCGCTCTGCCCTTGGCGGCCTGCCCGGCGCCGGTATGGGTATTATTACGGCTGACGGCGCCAACGCGGTCGAAGTGGCCGAGCGGGTGCGCGACAAACTGGCCGAGTTGGAACCGTTCTTTCCGAACAATCTGAAAACCTTTATCGGCGTAGACTCGACGCCATTCATCAGCGCTTCCATTGACGAAGTGGTGAAGGTGCTGCTTGAAGCCATGGTATTGGTGGTGCTGGTCATTTACCTGTTCCTGCAGAATTTTCGCGCGACCCTGATTCCTGCCATTGCGGTGCCTGTCGTGTTGCTTGGTGTCTTTGGCGTGCTGTCTATTGCCGGTTTTTCGATCAATACGCTGACGCTTTTTGGGATGGTGCTGGCTATTGGCCTGCTGGTTGATGATGCGATTGTCGTGGTAGAGAATGTCGAACGTGTCATGCACGAGCAGGGACTGTCGCCGCGTGAAGCCACGCGCAAGTCCATGCGTGAGATTACGCCGGCACTTATTGGGATTACACTTGTGCTGTCAGCCGTGTTCATTCCCATGGCATTTTTTGGTGGATCCACCGGCGTTATTTACCGGCAGTTTTCCATTACCATTGTTTCAGCGATGGCGCTGTCGGTCACGGTCGCCCTCACGTTGACCCCTGCCCTTTGCGCCAGTCTGCTCAAGCCGGTGAAAAAAGGCGAACATATCGATCCCGCTGCCGCACGCAAAGGCGTCTTTGGATACCTGGATCGCTTTTTCATTGGTTTTAACCGTCGCTTTGACCGGACCGCAAACCGCTACCAGAATACGGTAGCTGGCGTGGCTAAACGGCCGCGGCGCGGACTGATTGTCTATGCATTAATTGCGATTGTCATGGCATTTCTCTTTTTGCGTCTGCCTACCTCGTTTCTGCCACCAGAAGACCAGGGTGCAGTGCGCTTGCAGGTCACTCTGCCTGCCGGTGCAACCGATGCCCGGCTACAGCCGATCATGCGACAGATTGAACAGTATTTTCTGAAGCAGCCTGATGTGCGAAGCATTACAACCATTACCGGCAGAAGTGGCGACCAGAGTTCAGCCAGATCCTATGTCATGCTCAATGACTGGAGCCTGCGGCCATTACCGGAACAGTCCTCCGCGGCGATCGCCAGAAAGGCGACCCAGGACCTGGCCCATATCCGCGATGCGCGAATTATTGCGACACTGCCACCCATTGTGCGCGGGCTGGGATCAAGTTCGGGCTTTAACTTTTTTCTGCAGGATGTTAACGGACTGGGACACGAGGCCTTGGTGCAGGCCAGTCGCGATGCCTTGCAAATGCTGGGGGAACGCCCGGAATTGATGAACGTGCGGATTGATGCGCCGCAAGACACCGCGGAATTTTCCATTGATATTGACGACGCCAAGGCCGGCGCATTCAGTCTGGATACAAATGCGATTGACAGTACTTTGTCGACCGCGATGGGCGGCACCTACGTCAATGATTTCCTGGATCGGGGCCGTGTCAAACGGGTTTATGTACAGGGCGATACGCCGTTCCGGATGCTGCCCAGCGATATTGACCAATGGAATGTCAGGAACACGCTGGGCCAGATGGTCCCGTTTCCCGCCTTCTCCAGCACCGGCTGGACCTTTGGCTCCCCCGAGCTTAGCCGCTACAACGGCAGCCCCAGCCTGGAATTTCAGGGCGATGCGGCGCCAGGCGTCAGTTCAGGGGCAGCAATGCAGGCGGTCGAAGCCGTAATGCAAAAAATGCCGGCCGGTATTGGATTCGAATGGACCGGTGCGTCTTTGCAGGAGCGGATTTCCGGCGCGCAGGCTCCCCTGCTCTACGCCGTGTCTATTTTGTTTGTCTTTCTGTGTCTGGCCGCGCTCTATGAAAGCTGGTCCGTACCGTTTGCGATTATTCTGGTTGTGCCGCTGGGTATTGTGGGAGCGCTTTTGTTTACGGCCCTGCGCGAGTTGCATAACGATGTGTTCTTTCAGGTCGGCTTGCTCACGACAGTCGGACTTACGTCCAAGAATGCGATCCTGATTGTGGAGTTTGCCAAGCAGTTGCAGGAACGCGGAGAGTCTGTGCTGCAAGCGACGCTGATTGCAGTACGCCAACGCCTTCGTCCTATTTTAATGACCTCGTTGGCTTTTGGCTTTGGCGTGTTGCCGCTGGCCATTGGCACGGGTGCAGGCGCTGGTGGCCGCCACGCCATTGGTACCGCCGTACTGGGCGGGATGATTGTGGGTACAGCGTTAAGCCTGTTTTTCGTGCCGCTGTTCTTTGTGCTGGTGCGCAGTTTCAGGCGCAAAAAGCATCTGCACGGGGATCATTCGGGCCCGCCGGCGACGGATAGCTCGTCTGACAGGACACTATGACAATGATCAAGCAACTGATACGTAGACCTCTGGCGTTGTTTATCCCATTGCTGAGCTTGACGGCGTGTGTGAACCTTGCGCCCGATTACCAGCAGCCACCAGCGCCGGTCGCCGGCAACTGGCCCCAGCCTCCCGCTCAGACGAGCCTATCGATACCGGCGGCGGCTGATCTGGGCTGGGCCACATTCTTTACCGATCCCCGTCTGCGCGATGTCGTTCGGCTTGGTATACAGAACAACCGTGATTTACGTGTCGCAACGCTGAACATTGAACAGGCGCGCGCACAGTATGGCATCGCCAGCGCCGATCGCCTGCCGGCAGTGGGAATCGATGCGAGCGCCAGTCGCAGCCGGACACCGGCCAGTGTGGCCAATTCGGGGGAAACCACCTTGTCGACCCGCTATAACGTGGATCTGGGACTGACTAGCTACGAGATTGATTTTTTCGGCAAAATTCGTAACCTTGAAGCTGCGGCAGTACAACGGTACCTGGCTGCGCAGGAGAGCCGCCGCAGTGCGCAGATCAGTCTGGTCAGTGAAATTGCCGCCGCCTGGCTGCAGCTGGAAGCGACCGGCCAGCAGCTTGAACTGGCGCGCAGTACCCTGCTCAACCAGCAGAAATCGCATGACCTAATTCGCCGCAGTTACGAGCTGGGTGCCCAATCCGGACTCACATTGGCCCAGTCCCAATCCACGGTGGACGCGGCGCGCGTCAAGGTGGCCGAATACGAAACCCAACTGGCGCAGGACATGAACGCCCTTACGCTGCTGGCTGGAGCTCCGGTGCCGGCCACCTTGTTGCCACCGACCGATTTCGCACTGCAGGGTCGGGCCGCAACGCGGCTAGTCTTGCCTCCTGCCGGTCTGCCTTCCAGTGTGTTGCAGCAGCGACCGGATGTGCTGGCCGCCGAGCATGATTTGATCGCGGCTCACGCCGATATCGGGGCAGCAAGAGCGGCTTTTTTCCCCAGTATTTCGCTATTGGGGTCTGCAGGCACAGCCAGCAGTAGTCTGTCCGGACTGTTCAGTGGCGGGACGCTCGCCTGGAGCGTGGCACCGGCACTGCGCTTGCCTATTTTCGACGGCGGTGCCAATCGCGCGAGTCTGGATATGACAAAGGCGCAAAAAGATATTCTGCTTGCCACCTATGAAAAGACGATTCAGACGGCTTTCCGGGAAGTGGCCGATGCGCTTGCGGTACGCGCCGGCATTGCCACGCGTCTGCAGTCGCAGCAATCACTGGTCGCATCCACATACCGCAGTTTTGAACTGTCAAACGCGCTTTTCAGGCGCGGCGGAGGCACGGGGTTCCTGGAAGTGCTGGACGCGCAGCGGGCATACTATACCGCTCAGCAGGACATGATCACGCTGCGGTTGGTCGAGCAGATGAACCGCCTTGCCCTGTTCAAAACGCTGGGTGGTGGCTGGCAAGCGGACACGCCGGCAGCCTCCGCCACGCCAGCACCATCGGCAACACCAGCATCGCAGTGACTTAAGTCCGTTCGATGCAGGTGTTTGAGTCGATGGTCTCCAGCTTTTTAGCGCCATTGCGGCACCAGCCAAAGCTCAACCAAGGCAATGCAGGAACAGAGAAACCGCAGCTGAGCACAGTTGCCAGGCCAGCGACGTCAGGGACCACAATGGATATCCGTCATCCTCACATGGGCAAAGCGCCATTTGAGCGGGCCCGAATGTTATAAACGGGGTGTTAGTCCTATTCACGTAGTCTTCTAAACAGGAGTCAAACATGGCGCTTGAAAAAGTACTTTACGTAGCACATGCGACCGCAACCGGCGGTCGCGACGGACGTGCAGTGTCCTCGGACAATGTGTTGGATGTAAAACTGACGACCCCGACTGAGCTGGGGGGTGCCGGCGGCGCCGGGACCAATCCGGAACAACTTTTTGCCGCTGGCTATTCAGCCTGCTTTCTGGGCGCGCTCAAACTGGTCGCCTCGCGTGAAAAAGTCCAGCTGCCAGACGACACCCATATTGACGGCAGCGTGGGAATCGGCCCCATCACTGACGGCTTCGGCATCGAGGTCGACCTCAAAATCTCTGTGCCAGGCGTGGAGCGCGCAGTCGCTGAAGACCTGGTCAACAAAGCGCATAAGGTATGCCCCTATTCAAACGCCACGCGCGGCAATGTGCAAGTGACGCTGACGGTGGTGTAAGTGTCGGTGCCCTGGCCGGCTTGCCGTGTGCGATGGCGGCGCTCCGGTCAGTGACGGATAATGGTCCTGATCCGGCCAGAGCGCATACGCTGGGTGCGGGCGCCTTTTATAGCGGAGGTTTGTTCGATCCGACCGATACCGGCCGCACCCCGACCGGTTAACGGATTGATAGCGTAGTCGTTATAGCGGATCTCATAATGCAAATGCGCACCGGTCACCTGGCCGGTGTCACCCAAATTGCCGATCGTTTCGCCTTTATCGATAACCCGTCCGACCGCCAGGCGTGGCGCAAATTTCTGCAAATGGGCATAGAGCGTAACGTAGCCAGAGCCATGCTCTACGATCACGGTATTGCCATAGCCGCCCTTGACACCGGCAAATATAACTTTGCCGCCCAGCGTTGCCTTTACCTCGCTGCCCATCGGCGCAACCAGATCCACCCCCGCATGAAAGCGAAGTTGCTGATGAACCGGGTGCATGCGCAGACCATAACGGGACGAAACGTAGCTTTTCTCAAGGGGTGATGACAAAAAGCCCATGATTTTCAAGTCGAGCTTCAATGACCCACTACAACCCTTGTCGCTGCACCCTTTTGGCGCAGCCAGATCGTCCGCCAGCCCGCGTATCGTCTTCACATCGGAATCGACGGCAGGGACCTGGACCGATGCGTCCAGATCCTCATCGGATTGGGCATGCGATGGCGGCACATTTATCGTGGCGACAAGGCAGGCAAGCAGCGCCAGATAGCGCCTGACGGCCGGGCTCAGGGCAGCGCTCATGGAGGGAAACGGGTTTGTGAGTACATGAAAGGACATTTTACTTATTTCAGCTCAATTGCATCGCAAATCCGTGTATAGTTTTCGTTTCTACCCGTTTTGCGATTGCACGGCGCTTTCCGCGATATCTGCTGTTGCACGACAACCGCGCCTCGCAGATCGATAACCACGCAGCCCCGGAATACACCGTATTTACAGTCCAATGATCAGATTGACCGTGATCCTTTCCATCCTTATATCGCTGAGCGCCTGCTCGGATCGGCAGGACGACGAACGCCTACGACTGGCGCTGATGTCCGACTGCAGTGTGACGCGTGCAGCCTTATTGCCGGACGCCGAATCCGCCGACCAGCATGCACTGGCCAGCGTGCAAAAGGAATGCCTGGCGGCCTACAGCACCCTGCTGCAGGACACCTCTGCACAAGCACTGCGCGATCAGCAGACCGAGGTGTACGACAGTTTTCAGCGGGCATACCGAATGAAATACTCGCTGCAAGATGTCTTTGACAGTCTGCCGCCGAAGTCCAAAGCGGCATACGAGAAACTGGCGACGACTCTTTTCAGTTTGAAAAAAGAGGAGATCGGCCTGTGAAAGACGTCCGTGATCGCATGCGTCTACTAAAATATCTAATTGCCGCATTGTTCGTGCTCACCGCTATGGCCTATTTGTGGACCAGCATGAAGCGCCCGCATGAAACGGCCGGCGAATATTCGCAGTTTGATAAGGAGCGGGCGGTTATCACCTGCATGACCGCCGCGTATGCGACCCACTATATGGACGATCCGGCCGAAACTGATATGTTCTCGGAGTGTGAAAGCCGTTTTGAAAAGCTCAAGGCGACCCTGCCTTACGCAGAGTATGTCCGCATTCAGCAGACACCGGTGTCTGCCGATGTCGGCCCCGATCAAATGCAGCCTTACGAGATTTTTCTCAAAATCATGACCGGCACGGATCGCTGATTCTGTGCCATAACGTCTGTTAATAATTGTTCCAAAGGATAAGTTTGCAAATGCAAAAAAACAAAAGAAAAACAATGATTGCGCTGGCGCTTGCCGCTGTGACCGCCGGTTCCCTGACCTATGCCATTGCTCCGGCCCACGCCGATGAGAGCAAATGGCCAGAACACCCACTTAAACTGATCGTTCCATTCGGCCCCGGCTCGACTCCCGACCAGATCGCACGCATTATTGCCGGCAGCGCCGAGAAAAAACTGGGGCAGACCATCGTCATAGAAAACAAGGCAGGTGCCGGCGGCAATATCGGCACCAACGCGATCGCCAAGGCCAAGCCCGACGGCTACACCTTCGGGATTTCCATTACCGGTCCGCTGGTAAACAACCCGTTCATTTACGATAATCTGCCCTACGACCCGGAAAAAGATCTCGCGCCACTGACCATGGCAGTCACGCAACCGAATGTGATTGTGGTTACCAAGAAGTCCGGGATCACCACACTGCAGGAACTGATCAGCAAAATACAGGCCGAACCTGACAAACTCAATTTTGCGACCTCGGGCAACGGAACCGGCTCTCATCTGTCGATAGCGCTGATGCTGCAGGCGGTCAACGGCAAGGCGACAGCCGTGCCCTACCCTTCGTCGCCAGCAGCACTCAATTCACTGATTGCGGGCGATACTCAGTTTACGGCACTGGCACCCATTGCTGTTCTTCCACTGGTCAAGGAAGGACGGCTGGTGGCACTGGCGCAGACCAGTGCGCAGCGCAACAGCTCGCTGCCGGATATTCCAACCGTGTCTGAAGCCGGCGCGCCGGGAATTGAAGGGGCAGCCTGGTCCGGTTTTGTTATCTCTTCGCAGGTGCCCATTGCTATCCGCAATACGTTGACCGACGCGCTCTTGAGCGCGCTTAAGGATCCAGAAGTGGGCAAGCGGCTCAATGCCATGTATATGGATCCGATACCGAGCACGCCCGAGGCTTTTCGCGATTATATGAATCAGGAGAAGGCGCGCTGGCAACCATTGATCGAAAAGCTCGAACTCAAAGTCAACTGAGTATCAGAATAGAACCGACAGGCCGCCATCGACAGCGATGACCTGCCCGTTGATATAGGCTGACAGGTCCGACGCCAGGAACACGGCCAGTCCGGCAATTTCGTCGGGCTGACCCCAGCGACCGGTCGGATTGCGTGCGGCCAGTTTTTCGCCTGCTGCCGAACCAGCCATTGCCATATTCGTTTCCGTGGCAAAGGTGCCGGGTGCAATCGCGTTGCTGGTAATCCCGTCTGCCGCAAACTCCACCGCCAGCGCCCGCATCATGCCCGTCAGTCCTTGTTTGGCGACCGGATAAACGGCATCACCGGGACGCGCAACCTGTCCGGCCACCGACGTGATCGTGATGAGTCTGCCCCAGCGCTGCTTTTGCATGAGCGCCGCTGCCTGCTGGGACAAATACATCGCCCCCAGTAAATTGACCTCCAGCATTTGCTGCATCTGCGCGAAATTGAAGGCGCCAAGCGGCTGGCGAATCCGGATACCCATGTTGTTGACGAGTACATCGCAACGACCATGATTTTCGGCCAGGCGCGCCATGCAGCGATCGATATCCTGCACGACCGACATATCGCCGACCAGGCCTTGCACATTTGCGCCCTGCTCGCCCAGGCTTGCGCAAGCCTGTTGCACCGATTGCGATGTGCGACCATTGATGTACACCAGCGCGCCGCTGCGGGCCATAGCACAAGCCATCGCTAGGCCCAGACCTCGTGTAGAGCCACTGATAAATACCACTTTGCCGTGCAGGGCGAAGCCCTCCGAGTATGAACGCTGCTGTTGCATTGAAATTCCTGGGATCTGCTGTTACGAGGGTTTGAATGATAGCCTGACTGATGTCAAGCGTATGCAATAGGCCGGTTTACGGTTAAACTTGAATCTATTTTCACCTAATTGCCTGGAAAAAGTAAATGTTTGCCAGAAACACCCCTTTTAACTACGAGAAAAACTTAAAAGCGTGTGCAAAAGGACAGAAAAGCGCATTACAGACGCTGTTCAAACATGAGGCGCCGCCCATGCTCGCCCTTTCCCTGCGTGTTCTTGGCAACTACCATCTGGCTGAACAGGCGGTCGTATCGGCCTTTGTGCTGATCTGGAACAATGCCGAGGCTTATGATGAAGACATGGGTCCGGCGCGTGGATGGATCTACTCCATCCTGCGTTACCGCATCAACCAGATTTTCAAAGAGCACTATGATGCCATACAGACTGCCAGCAAGAATCAGGATGAATCTGTATTAAATGAAGTCAGCAGTAATCTGCACGCCGACGTGCGCGAAGACTTGCCGGCAACGCCGGCATTTTATCTGCATCTGGAAGAATTGCCCGATGAGCCGCAAAAAGCATTGATCAATATGTATTTCAGTGGCATGTCGCAGGCGCAAACAGCGACCAAAGTGGGCATGCCGCTAGGCCGATTCAAGGAAAATCTGTTTCTCGGGCTGCAGCACCTGGCCAAGCATCTACCTGAGTTTTCGCCGCCCCATCACGCTACGGAAAAAATGGGCGAATACGTTCTGGGAGGCTTGTCCGAGAATGAAGAAAAGCTCGTGTACAAACTGATGAATGACGATGCGGGCGTCTCGCGCATTGCCTTGTTGTGGGAGGCCCAGTTTACGCATTTGCTCAGTCAGTTGCCTGCGCAGGTTGTCGGCAGTCGCGTATGGGAGAAAGTCAAGGCCAAAGCCTTTGCCAAGGCGCCGATCCAGTCTCCTGCGGCTACCGCTACAGACTCTGTCGACGAAGACGGAGGCGAGCTGACGTATGGATCGGGCCTGAAAACCACATTGCGCAAACTTTGGTTCATGCTTCCTTTCTGGCGCAGCCTGGCGCTGCTGCTGGGCATTGCCGCGCTCGCATTCTGGTACGTGGGCACCCCGCCCTCGGATCTGCCCAAGAAGGTTGCAGTGCTTGATTCGTCCATGAGTAGCACGCAAACGGGATGGGTAGTCCGTATCAATGCCGCCGGCGATGCCCTGTTTTCTCCCGTGGTACGTCAGACGGTATCGGACGGGCTGGTATTGCAGGTCTGGAAGCACGCCAACGATAACGATAGCGCGCTTGGCTTGATCCGGGACAGCAAAGCCTTTCGGCTGTCCGCAGAAAAAATCGGCCCGATTCAGGCCGGCGACCAGTTGCTGATCAGTCTTGAGCCCGACGGCGGTTCACGCAATGATCGTCCGTCCGGATCGGTCCTGTACAAGGGGACTGTGGCGGATCTTTAGTCGCTAAAATGATTTACCCGGATTTATCAAGCGTGTCCATGACTGTTGCGCCATGGCTGCATATCATTGCGAGCTGTGTAGAAACGCCCGCTGGCGTCGCTCGTCATAATCAAAACAGTCGCCATTTTACGCAAATGCATTGCACCTCGCACACGTTCGCGCGATCAAAACTGTCATTTTGTCAGCTCAAATTCAGCAGGCAACGAAAAATATAAGCGTCGATCTAAAAAGATAAAGTATGATTGTAATAATTCGCCATAATTCTTCATAAATAGCACTAAATGTCATTAATCCTGCTTCTAATTCTTCCGTTTCTGGGTAGTATCCTCGTTGGTTTACTACCCGTGCACGCCAGGGCACCGGAAGCATGGATGGCAGGCATTATTGCAGTGATCGGTGCGCTGATCACCTTGTCGTTGCTGCCCGATGTGCTGCAAGGCAACACGATTGTCCAGACGCTGGAATGGGTACCATCATATAAACTCAATCTGGTGTTTCGCATGGACGGCTACGCATGGCTGTTTTCCCTGCTTATTACCGTAATGGGTGCGCTGGTGGTGCTTTACGCGCGCTACTATATGTCGCCACGGGATCCGGTCACCCGCTTTTACGCCTTTTTCCTGGCGTTCATGGGTTCGATGCTTGGCGTTGTCCTCTCGGGCAACATTATCCAATTGGTGATCTTCTGGGAATTGACCAGTCTGTCGTCGTTTATGCTTATCGCTTACTGGAATCATCGCCAGGATGCCAAGCGCGGCGCCAGGATGGCCTTGACCATCACCGCAGCCGGCGGGTTCTGTCTGCTGGCGGCCATGCTCATGATCGGGCATATTGTAGGCAGTTATGATCTGGGCGCCGTTCTGGATTCCGGCGATTTGCTGCGCGATCATCCATGGTACCTGGCCATCCTGATTTTGTTTGCGCTGGGCGCGCTCACCAAAAGCGCGCAGTTTCCGTTCCATTTCTGGCTGCCCAATGCCATGGCAGCGCCCACGCCGGTATCGGCCTACCTGCATTCGGCAACCATGGTCAAGGCCGGGGTATTTATTCTGGCCCGATTCTGGCCTGTGCTTGCCGGCACCTCGGCATGGTTCTGGATTATCGGCATGGCGGGACTGTGCTCGTTGTTCCTGGGCGCGTACGCGGCGACGTTCCAGCGGGATATGAAGGCGGTCCTGGCCTATTCCACCATTAGCCACCTGGGGTTGATTACGTTATTGCTGGGCCTAAATAGCAAGCTGGCACTGATAGCGGCGCTTTTTCACATGATCAACCATGCCACTTTCAAGGCGTCGCTGTTCATGGCCACGGGTATCGTCGATCACGAAACCGGCACGCGGGACCTGATATTGCTGTCGGGTTTGCGCAAGGCGATGCCAATCACCGCCACGCTTGCCGTGGTTGCCGCAGCGGCCATGGCAGGCGTTCCGCTGCTTAACGGCTTTATTTCAAAAGAAATGTTTTTTGCCGAAACCCTGACTCTGCCGGATTACCTTGAAGTGTCCAGCTGGTTGCCGGTATTTGCCGTGCTGGCCAGTGCGTTCAGTGTCGCCTATTCCCTGCGACTGATCCTCCAGGTCTTCTTTGGGCCCGTCGCAACCGACTTGCCCAGCCAACCGCATGAGCCGCCACGCTGGATGCTGGTGCCCAGTGGCATTCTGGTGTTGCTCTGCCTGCTGATCGGCATCATGCCGCAAACGGTGATCGGTCCGGTGCTCGATTCAGCAGCCCACTCAATTCTCGGTCCGACCCTGCCGGAATACAGCCTTGCCATTTGGCACGGCTTCAACTTGCCACTTACCATGAGTCTGATCGCCATGGGCGGCGGCGTCCTGCTCATGTTTGTCCTGCGACCGCTGCAGCGGCGCTCGCCAGGCCAGACACCGTTGCTATACCGCATCGATGGGCGTGTTTTTTTTGACGGGCTGATGAACCTGCTCGATACCGTCGCCTATCAGGCAATGACTGTGTTTTCAACCAAGCGGCTTCAACCGCAGGTGTTGTGGATCGTTGTTATCACGGTTGTGGTCACGATCATGCCTTTACTGCTGTTTGAGGCCTGGCCGCAACTCGTTATGCGCAACATCGATTTGCCCTTTACCCTGCTGTGGATTATCGGGTCGTGCTGTGCGATTGGCGCGGCGTACCAGGCCAAATACAATCGATTTCGGTCTCTGGTTCTGCTCGGCGGCGCCGGCCTGTGCTGTAGCCTGACGTATCTGTGGTTGTCAGCCCCCGATTTGGCGCTCACGCAATTGGTTGTCGAAATGGTTACCACGGTTCTGCTTTTGCTGGGCTTGCGCTGGTTGCCGCGCAGAATGTCGACCGAACCACCGTCCGACCGTGGCCGGGCGCTGGTCCGGCGCTTCCGTGACATGACAATCGCCGTGGTGGCAGGTCTGGGCATGTCGATCCTCACTTATCTGCAACTGTCGCGTCCCAGACCAGAAGGCGTCTCTTCGTTTTATCTTGAAAAAGCCCTGCCTGAAGGCGGGGGTACGAATGTGGTGAACGTCCTGCTCGTCGACTTCCGTGGGTTTGATACCTATGGCGAGATCACGGTGCTCAGTATTGTCGCGCTTACCGTATATGCGTTGTTGCGGCGTTTCCGCCCACCTCGCGAAAGCCTGAAAGCCCTGGAAGACAGGCGCTTTCGTCAGCGCGGTGATACTGCGAGCGTGGATAAAGACGCCGAGCTGCCGCGTGGCACCATGCTGGTGCCGACCGTGATGTCGCGCTTTGTCATGCCGATCTCTACGCTGATTGCCTTGTTTTTCCTGCTGCGTGGCCACAATCTGCCTGGCGGTGGCTTTGTCGCGGGCCTTATTTTTGCCGCTTCGGTGATCCTCCAATATATGATGGGCGGCATCCGCTGGGTCGAAGATCGTTCGCGCATCTTTCCCCAATACTGGATTGCCGGCGGACTGCTCATGGCCGGTACCGCAGGGATATCTGCCTGGCTGTTCAAGTTGCCGTTTTTGTCTGCGCTGGCAGCCGATATTAATTTGGGCCCGCTAGGCCATCTGCATTTATCCAGTGTCATCTTGTTCGACTTAGGCGTGTTTGCAGTTGTGGTCGGCTCTACCCTGTTTATGCTGGTCGCCTTGAGCCACCAATCCTTGAGGTTCTACAAAAAAGTGACGGCCGAAGCTGCCGAAGACAATACGGGCAATGACGACACCGCGAGTGCTCAAGATGATGCCGCTACGGTCAGACCGGCATTGCCACCAGACACGCAGGGAGCCCCATCATGGAACTGATTTTATCGCTTGCTATCGGCATTATGGTCGGCTCGGGTGTCTGGCTGCTGTTGCGCCCGCGTACCTACCAGGTCATTATCGGATTGACGCTGGTGTCCTATGCAGTCAACCTGTTTATTTTTGCCACCGGCAAGCTGACGACCGGCGCCCCACCAATCCTGAAAAAAGGGGTAGCGACAACGCTGGCCAATTATGCGGATCCCCTGCCCCAGGCGCTGGTGCTGACGGCCATTGTGATCAGCTTTGCCACCACGGCCCTGTTTCTTGTTGTCATTCTCGCGCTGCGCGGCCTGTCCAACACTGACCATGTAGACGGAACGGAGTCGCAATGAGCGCTTGGATGAATCACCTGCCCATATTGCCCGTCGTCATTCCGATGATTGTGGGCGCGTTTATGCTGGTACTGCGCGATCAGCATCGCAACGCGAGCATTATCCTTGGCGTGGCCTCTGTGCTTGCCCAGTTCGGCGTGGCCGTGGCTATGTTCGGTATGACAACCGGGCGTATCCCGAATGATTACGATAACCATATTATGGTTTATCTGCTGGGCAACTGGCAGGCGCCGTTTGCCATCGTGCTCGTTGCCGATCAGCTTAGTACCATCATGCTGATGCTCACCGCTGTGCTGGGATTGTGTTCGCTGCTCTATTCAACCGCCTTGTGGGATCGGGCCGGCGTATTTTTCCATCCCTTGTTCCAGTTCATCCTGATGGGCCTGAACGGTGCATTCCTGACTGGTGACCTGTTCAATCTGTTTGTGTTTTTTGAAATATTCCTGGCTGCTTCCTACGGCCTGGCCCTGCATGGCTCGGGCATGGCCCGCGTAGCTGCCGGCCTGCATTATGTGACCGTTAATTTGATTGCCTCGTTCCTGCTGCTTATTGCCATTTCTGTGCTTTATGGCATTACGGGGACGCTCAATATGGCCGACCTGGGCCTGCGTGCAGCCACGCTCAGTGGCGACGACCGCCGTCTGTTCGAGGCCGCCTGCGCCATTCTTGGCATCGCATTTCTTATCAAGGCAGGCGCATGGCCGTTAAACTTCTGGCTGACCAGCGCCTATTCGGCTGCCGTGGCGCCCGTTGCCGCATTGTTCGCCATCATGAGCAAGGTGGGCATCTATGCCCTGTTGCGTATCGGATCGCTGCTATTGCCCACAGGCGCGCCCGCAGCTTTCAGTGGCGACTGGATGTATGTCATCGGCCTGGCAACGCTGCTGTTTGGCACATTGGGCATTCTTTCGGAGAAAAACAGCGGCCGGCTGGTGGGCTATTGCATCATTATGTCATCCGGTACGCTGCTGTCGGCACTCGGCATGCCCAGTGTCATTCTGACCGGCCCATCCCTGTTTTATATGCTCAGTTCCGTGCTGGTCACCAGTACTTTCTTCTATCTGATTGAACTGATTAAGCGTACCGAGTCTTTTGGCGGCAACGTGCTGGCAGTCAGTCTTGAAGCGTTCAGCGCCGAAGACGAAGACCGATCCGACTATTCCGGAACCGTTGTAGGCAAACCAATACCGTTTGCCCTGGCATTTCTTGGACTCGCATTTTTCATCTGTGCGCTGGTAATCGCCGGTATGCCTCCGTTTTCCGGCTTTATTGCCAAGTTTGCACTGCTGTCCAAGGCGCTGGATCTGTCACAGACCGACGCGGCCACGACCGGCAGCGTATGGTTGCTGGTGATTGCCATGCTGATTTCGGGAATGGCAACGGTGATCGCCTTGGGACGAGCCGGCATCCGGATGTTCTGGAGCAGCGAAAAACTGGAACCGCCCGTGCTCAGTCGCCGGGAAGCCTTTCCCATTACCCTGCTGTTGATGTTGTGTATTGCGCTGACCGTTTTTGCCGGGCCCGTCATGGATCAGTTATCGCTGACCGCCCAGCAACTTGATGATCCCGGGGCCTATATGAAAGCCGTGCTCAACAGCCGGCCTGCAGCCATGTCTCTACATGGAGGTGTGCAATGAAGTCATGGTTCTCATGGGTGCCCATGACCCTGTTTCTCGCCGTCATCTGGATATTGCTGGCCGGCACCCCGGTCGGGCTGGGTTCAGTGGCTTTCGGTGTTGCGGCTTCGCTGATCATCGTACTCATGTCCCGTCGCCTGCGGCCGTTTCTGGCCAGGCCGCGACGCCTGTGGGTCATCCTTAAACTGACGGGTATTGTGCTTTTCGATACCTTTCGCTCCAATATGACTGCCATCAAACTGGTTATGCGCTATCCCAAGATTCGGATTACGCCCGGGTTTGTTAACGTCCCGCTAACACTGCGGGATCCGCACGGTCTTGCGATTCTGGCGGCGATCATCAATTATGCGCCCGGCACACTTTGGGCGGGGTTTCCGGAATCTGGCCAATACGTCCAGTTGCATATTCTGGATCTGCCGCAGGAGGCTGACTGGGCAGCATTTATCATTGAACGTTATGAAAAGCCATTGAAGGAGATCTTCGAATAATGGAAACGCTTCTGATCTGGTCCTGCTATTTCACCCTGTTCTGTTTCGCACTGGCAGGCGTGATTCTGAGTCACCCTCTTTTTGTCGGCCCCACGCCTCAGGATCGTGTTCTGGGCATCGACACCCTGTATCTGATCGGCATGATGATTGCGCTCACGCTAGGTATGCTGTATCGCACATCCTGGTATTTTGACATCGGTTTGCTGGTCAGTCTGTTCGGCTTTCTGAGTACCGCGGCAATGGCGCGCTTTCTATTACGCGGCGAGGTCATCGAACCATGATGGAAACATTATCTCCATTTATCGTGATTCCCGCGGCTATCCTGATGGTTCTGAGCGGTTTGCTGGTGCTGACGGCCAGCATTGGCATGGTGCGGGTTAACAGCTTCCTGCCCCGTACTCATATACAGGCGGTCATCTACTCTACTGCACTCTGGTGCCTGCTACTGGCATCCCTGCTTCTGACGTTCAGCCTGAAGGATCGGACTTTTCTGCATGAAATTTTGATCGGCGTTTTTGTTTTCATCACCTCGCCCATCAGTACCATCTTGCTGGTGCGTTCCTTTGTATTGCGTGAGGAGCGGGCCGGGGTATCCGATAGCAAGGCCACAACGGCACGCATGCCGGGCGCTGATGCCCGTGAACAGCAAGAGGAACAGGCGGCTGCCGAAGACGTGGCCTCCATAGAGGCGGCGCTTGACGATTCGGATCAGGGACAAGACGAGGGCCGAGATCAGAATCCGTCTCGGGAGTCGGGACAGAACGCAGGTCAGGACACGGATCAAAACGCGGAACAAAACCACGGCCATAATCAGAACAAAGATCAGAGCCAGGATAAAGGCCAGGATCAGAGTAAAAATTAAAACCAAGGAAAAAATGGGGCCAGCGCTTAGCGCCTGATACGAAGAATAGATAATGTTCTGCGCGGCTTCCGCAGACGCCAACTATGTTTACTTTTGTATCGACTGTGGTCGGCTCCTGCAGCGAGATTGTTCTCGCTTACAACATGCCGCCGCAGCGATGATGTTTTAGCGGCGACTTGTCGCCGCAGCAGAGATGTTTAGCCGTTAAAGCCGCCACTGTGATCGGAAGGCTGCGCCTGATTTCAGACGTCTTGTGGTTCAGTCCACTCTTGCACGAACTGCGTATAGTCTGGTCGTTTTTTCTGTGGAATCGCCATTTTGGGCGTACCGATTGCAATAAAACCCATGAACCGATAATCAAGGGAGTCAAAGCCCAGGCCAGACTGAAATTCGTCAATATAGGTGGCGATGCCGGTACTCCAGAACGCACCGTAGCCGAGCATGTAAGCCGCATTCAGGATATTGGTGACGCCGGCGCCAGTGGCTAGGACCCGCTCAGTCTCACTGATGGCCGTATTGCCGTAATCAATATGGCAAGCTACGGCAATAATCATGGGCACTTCGCTTAGCCAGGCGCGGGTCGCCGCTTCTTTTTCGGGCTTAAATGGCGTATCGCTCTTTTGCCGCAGCGCGATTGAGAAATCAGCGAACTTCTTAATGGCCTCGCCGCGGATTATCTTGAAGCGCCAAGGCTGAAGGGCGCCGTGATCAGGGGCAGCCATGGCCGCCTGCAGAATCCGGGCCAGATCTTCGTCGCTCGGGGCAGGTGAAGTTACCAGCTTCATGGAAGTGCGGGACAACAAAAAATCAATGGGTTCAGTCATGGACAAGTTACCTAAGTTGCAATACAGCTATGATAGCGCAGCGACCCATAAAATGGGCCCATGACCCTGATTCCAAAGGAGGTTTCGCGCTCAACCGCTGTCTCAATTGCGCAGTAGCGCTTTCATGTCGCGCACTGCCTTTTCCCAGCCGTCAAATATCGCCTGGGCGACAATAGCATGTCCGATATTCAGTTCGGATATCCCGCCAAGCGCCACAATGGCCTGAACGTTCTGATAGTGCAGGCCATGGCCGGCATTGACTTTCAGACCCTGGCGCAACCCTTCGGCGATCGCGACCCGAATGCGATCGAGTTCAACCATCTGCTGCTCGTCCCTGGCTTCGGCATACGACCCGGTATGCAATTCGACGACCCTCGCTCCTGCTTGCACGGCAGCACGAATCTGTTCGGCGTCCGGATCAATAAACAGCGAAACCCGGGCATTGACGGCATCCAGCTTGCGAATAGCCTGGGTCACCGATTCGAAATGGGTGCGTACATCCAGTCCTCCCTCGGTGGTCAACTCCTGGCGCTTCTCTGGTACCAGACAGACGTCATGCGGACGCACCTGACAGGCGATATCCAGCATCTCGTCGGTGACAGCGCATTCCAGGTTCATGCGTGTCTTGATCAAGGGTCTGAGCACCTGCACGTCGCTGTCCTGGATATGTCGGCGATCTTCGCGCAAATGCAGGGTAATTGCATCGGCGCCCGCCTGCTCGGCCAGAAGCGCTGCGCGAATCGGATCTGGATAACCGCAGCCGCGCTGCTGACGCAGCGTGGCGACATGATCAATATTTACACCCAAATCAATCATGAAATATCCCGAACTATGGCTGTGTTGATGGCGAAGTGCTGTCGCCTGCGGAAACCGGAGTCGAATCCGCCACTGGCGCGTCCGGATTCGGACGCATGACCGTGTCGCGATTCCAGCCGCCGCCCAGGGCTTTGTACAACTCGACTTTATTGAGCAAGGACTCAAGTCCGACTTGTACGAAACTTTGTTGCACGCTAAACAAATTGACTTGTGCAGTCTGGACCTGCAGGAAACTGTCTATCCCATTTCTGTAGCGCAAGTTTGACAGATTGAGCGACTCGTATGCCGATTTTTGCTGATCCCTGAGCGCTTGCAATTGAGCGCTGTAGGTTGCTTCGCCGGCAAGCGAGTCGGCCACTTCTTTAAATGCAGTCTGAATGGTTTTTTCATACTGCGCGACTGCGATGTCGTTGCGCACTTCGCTCAGTTCAAGATTATTGCGCAAGCGTCCTGCCGTAAAGATCGGCATGTTGATGACAGGATTGAACGACCAGGAACCCTGACCGCCGGAAAATAGCGTACTGAGCCCAAGGCTGGCAGAACCGATCAGGCCGGTGAGCGAGATGCTAGGGAAAAAAGCAGCCCGAGCTGCGCCGATATTGGCATTGGCGGCCAGCAGCTCATGTTCTGCCGCAATCACGTCGGGACGGCGCACCAGCAGATCGGAAGGCAACCCCGCCGGGATTTTCTGCATTAAGACATCGCCCGCAAACGGGTTGGGTGCTGGCAGATCGGCCGGTATCGGCGCGCCGATAATGAGCTGTAACGCGTTGGTGGCCAGTCGTTCACTGCGGTCCAGTTCAGCCGAGGTCGCCCTGGCCGAATCCAGCAATGTTTTTGCCTGATTCACATCCAGTGCCGACGCGACGCCGCCCTTAAAACGCGCCTGAACCAGGTCATAGGTAGACTGGCGCGACTTCAGTGTTTTGGCTACCAGGTCCCGTTGCTGCTGCGCCGCCCGCAGGTTGTAATACGCCGTGGCCAATTGCCCGATCAGATTGATCTGCGCCGTTTTGCGCCCTTCTACCGTAGCAAGGTAGGACTGGAATGCCGCTTCGGACAGATTGCGCTGTTTACCGAAGAAATCCAGTTCGAAGTCGGTAATGCCAATGCCTGCGGTAAAGCTGCGTGTCACAGAAGGACTGTCGGGACCGGTCATGCGCATATTGGGAGGCATGCGCTGGGCAGTTTCCTGCGCCGTGGCACCAATTTGCGGAAACTGATCGCTGCGTGTAATCCCATATTGGGCGCGTGCCTCGTCAACCCGCTTAACTGCAATCCGCATATCACGGTTATTTTCCAGGGCCAGACCGATCAGCGCCTTCAGGCGTGGTTCACGGAAAAACTGCTCCCAGCCTAAATCGGCAGCCGAGGCCTGGCTTGCGTTGTTCTGGTCCGGATAGGAAGACGGAATCGGTGCATCCGGCCGTGTATAGTCTGGCGACAGCGAGCAGCCGGCCAGTACAACGGCGATGAAAACTGCGGACAAACGGGGCAATGTACGTTGTGACCCTTGCATGATTATTCAGTTCCTTTTGGAGGTGATCCGTCCTGACGTTTGTCGCCATCGGCGGTCATGTCATCTGCCTCAGCCACATCGGTATAGATGTGTTGAGATTCTCTTTCCGCTTCGCTTGCTTTCTCGTGTTCGTCAGCCTGGCGACCCAGCAGGCGGGGCTTCACTTTGAAGAACGTCATGACAACCACGAAGAATGTCGGCACGAACAGCACGGCAAACGGTGTCGCTGCCAGCATGCCGCCAAATACACCAAAACCGACAGCCTGCTGGCTTGCAGCACCCTCGGCACTGGCAAGCATCAGCGGTATGACGCCCATGATAAACGCGAATGACGTCATCAGAATAGGACGGAACCGCAGCTTGGCTGCTTCCAGCGTCGACTCAACCAGGCCCTTGCCAGATGCGTAGGCATCTTTGGCAAACTCCACAATCAGAATCGCGTTCTTTGCCGACAGCCCGATCACCGTAATCATACCGACCTGGAAGTAAATGTCATTGGACATACCTACCAGGGTGACCAGCCCTACCGTGCCAAGCATACCCAGAGGTACGATCAGCACCGCTGACAGCGGAATCCACCAGCTTTCATACAAGGCGGCCAGTACCAGGAATACCACGGCAAAGGCCAGTGCCAGCATGATCGGGGCCTGATTGCCTGCCTGCACTTCCTGATAGGACAGTCCGGTCCATTCATAACCGATACCGGAAGGCAACTGGCCGATCAGTCTGACGATTTCGTCCATCGCTTCACCGTTGGCGAAGCCAGGATTGGCCTGCCCCTGGATGGTGATGGCGTCATAACTATTGTAGCGCTGGATCTGCGTTTCGCCATGCACCCAGTCCAGGGTCACGAATGAAGACATGGGAACCAGTTCGCCACTGGTGTTATGCACACGCAGTTTAAGAATATCGTCCGGCGACATCCGCTGCGCGGCTTCGGACTGAATCCACACGTTCTGCATCCAGCCCTGGTTGGGAAATTGCCCCAAATAGCTGTTGCCGATAGTGCCCGACAGCACGTTGCCCACTTCAGTCATGTTCACGCCCAGCGCATAGGCCTTGACGCGATCCACTGTGACTTTCAATTGCGGGCCAGGGCCCAGACCGGAAATACGCACCTGGGACAGAATTTCGCTCTGGTCAGCCAGTTGTATCAGTTGATTGGCTGCTTCACGCAACTGGGTCTGGCCCATACCGCCCCTGTCCTGCAAACGCAAGTCAAAACCGGTAGCCGTACCCAGCGACGGGATGGACGGCGGTACAATCGACAGCACCATGGCATCGGGAATACCGAAAAGCAGTTGTCCCGTGGCACGGCCGGCGACCGACATGGCACTGTGCTCCTCTCCCTTACGTTCAGAGAACTTTTTGAACGGGGTAAAGGCGATGGCCGAGTTCAGACCGGAACCGTTGAAACTGAAGCCCTGCACGGTAATGATGTTTTCCACCTCAGGCTGCTTCTCGTAGTATTGCTCGACCTGCTTGATGACGTCCTCGGTTCGCTTGGCCGAGACACCAGCCGGCAACTCGATGTTGGTCACGGCATAGCCCTGATCCTCTGTCGGCAGGAACGAACTGGGCAGGCGCAAATACAGAAAGCCCAGCAAAATAACCAGTCCCAGGTAGATCAGCATCATGCGACCACCGCGCTTGAGCAGACTTCCAACAAAACCGGTGTAATTGTTGGTGATTTTGGTAAACGACCGGTTGAACCAGCCGAAAAAGCCTTTTTTCTCATGATGCCCCTTGGGCACGGGCTTGAGCAGCGTGGCGCACATGGCTGGCGTAAAGGTCAGCGCCAGGAATGCGGAAAAGCCGATAGAAATGATCATCGACGCTGCAAACTGACGATAAATCACGCCGGCGGACCCGCTCATGAAGAACAGGGGCGCGAACACGACCATCAGCACGAGCGTAATACCCACGATCGCCCCGAAAATCTGCGGCATTGCCTTGACCGTGGCCTCCTTGGGTTGCAGCCCCTCTTCGGCCATGATCCGTTCCACGTTTTCGACCACCACGATGGCGTCATCCACCAGAATACCAATGGCCAGCACCATGGCGAACATCGTGAGTGTGTTGATCGAGTAGCCCATGTACAGCAAGGTTGCCATGGTGCCCATAAGAGCCACCGGCACCACGATGGCCGGTATTAATGTATAGCGGATGTTCTGCAGGAACAGGTACATCACCACGAACACCAGCAGCATCGCCTCAACCAGCGTGTGAACGACCTGGGTGATAGACGCATCGACGTATGGAGCCGTGTTGTACGGAACCTTGTATTCAATATTGTCAGGGAAATACTTGGCCAGATTTTCCATCTCGGCCTGAACCAGATTCGAGGTTTCCAGCGCATTGGCGTTGGGAGCCAGCGAGACGGCGAATGCGGCTGATGTTTGCCCGTTCAGGCGTGATCCGAACTGATAGGAATCGGCACCCACTTCGATACGGGCCACGTCGCGCAGCCGGACTGTAGAACCACCTGTTGTGGCGCGCAGAACGATATCGCCAAATTCCTTGACGGTGCTAAGCTGCCCATTGACGATCACGGTTGCACTGGTGGTCTGGTCATCCGGCGTAGGCGGCGAACCCAGCGTGCCGCCGGTAATCTGTGCGTTCTGGGTTTGCAAGGCGGTTTTGATATCGCTGGTAGTCAGACCAAACGACGTCATTTTTGCCGAGTCGATCCAGATACGCATGGCGCGTGGCGAAGCAAACAGCTGGAATTCCCCAACACCTTTGATACGGGAGACCGAGTTCTGGATATTCCGAGTAATGTAATCGCCCAGGCCGGCATCATCGAGCGAGCCATCGGTAGAGGTCAGGGTCACGATCATCAGGAACCCCGCCGTACTCTTGGAGTACGTAATACCCTGTTGGGTCACCGCCTGTGGCAGTTTGGAGTTCACGCTGGAAATGCGGTTCTGGACGTCCACCTGGGCCAGATCGGGATCGACGCCCGGTTCAAAGGTCACGTCGATCTTGGCGGCACCGTAGGAGTCGCTGGTAGAGGCATAGTACAGCATGCCCTCGGCGCCATTAAGCTCGTTTTCGATCAGGCTGGTAACCGAGCGTGCGACCTCTTCGGCCCCTGCTCCAGGGTATGTCGCGCGTACAGTAATGGTCGGCGGCGCCACTTCAGGGTACTGCGAAATCGCCATATTGGGGATGGAAACAACACCCGCAAAGAATATGATGATCGCAATAACCCAGGCAAAAATTGGCCGGTTAATGAAGAAGTTAGACATGTTTTATACTCACTGTGCCGGCTTGTCGCCCTGCTGTTCAGGCTTGCTTTCCTGTGTCGGGGCATTGTCACCCCCTTCTTTGGGTTCTTCCTGAGCGCCAGACTCAGGCTGCTGGCCATCATTGCCTGCCGCCTTGTCTTTTTTCCATGGCTGAGGTTTGACCGGTGCGCCTGGACGGATTTTCTGGAATCCTTCAACAATCACTTCGTCACCGGCTTTAACGCCCTGCGTCACGATCGTATCCGTCTTGACTTCTCCGCCTGTCTGGATGGTGACTGTAGCGACCTTGCCATCACGCACGAGCATGACGTTACTCAGGCCATCCGTAGAACGCTGGATAGCTTGTGTTGGAATCAGCAGTGCCTTTTCATCCTTGCCCTGCTCCAGCTTGACGGTAACGTACATGCCTGGCAGCAGCAGCTTGTCAGAGTTGGGGAATGTGGCCCGCAGCGTCACCTGGCCGGTAGATGGCTCAACGCTAACGCCGGTAAAAAGCAGCTTGCCGTCCTCGGCATATTGCGTCCCGTCTTCCAGTTCAAGCTGGACGCGGGCCGTATTTTCGTCCACCTGGGTCAATTGACCTTCCGCCATGGCTTTGCGCAAGCGGTACAACTCCGAGGTCGATTGCGTGAAATCGACATAAACCGGATCCAGTTGCTGCACATTGGCCAGTTCGGTGGCCTCGGTGCCGCTGACCAGCGCGCCTTCGGTTACCAGTGCGCGTCCGATGATGCCATCAATGGGCGATTCCACGTCGGTATAAGACAAATTGATACGTGCAGATTCCAGTGCGGCCTGGGCAGATGCGATCGTTGCATCGGCCTGATTCGCCTGTGCGCGGGCATCGTCATATTCCTGACGGCTCACGGCATTGGACTTGACCAGGGTTGCATAGCGATTAGCCAGTTGCCGGGCACTGCCGGCGGTCGCCTTGGCCTGGTTCAATGCAGCTTCCGCCTGCGCGTACTGAGCTTTGTAGGTAGCCGGGTCAATGCGAAACAGCACCTGCCCTTTCTTGACTTCACGACCTTGCTCAAATTCAATTTTCTGCACAATGCCGTTGACGCGCGCACGAACCTGGGCATCACGCACAGCACTGACGCGTCCGGGCAGCGTCGTGAAAATCGTGGTGGGTGTTTCGGTCACCTTGACAGTGCTGACTGGCGTGGGCGGCGGGCCGCCTTGAGCACCGGCCTGTTCATCTTCCTTACCGCAACCACTAAGCGCAACCAGGCACGATAGCAAAACTGTTGCAACATAGCGCTTGTGTAAAAAGAGTCTGTTTGACATTGACTGAAAACCTTGAGAGCGAGGGCTGATCCTGACGGATAGCTGATTGAACGGTGTTGAAGAAAAGATTATAACCAGAAAATAATTGCCTAAGCAAATACTATTTAGTATAAACCCTTAAGTATTAGGGGTTTCTATCGGCTCGGAGACGATTTTGTGAACACAGCAAGATCATTAATACCCTGCTAACCGTAAAGGGTAAACCGGCTAACCGTCATGTGACGCACAGCGCAGTGTTCTCGCGTCATGGGTATTCACCCGCTTGCGAGTTCTGCGCCACCAGCTTAGGCCTAAAAATAACATGGCGTCATAAATTTTGCTGCCATACGCCGCGTGAGGCAGCAATATCGGCCATTTGCCATTTGAATCTTTCATTTGTCATTCGCATTTTTCAATTGCATTTGTTACTTGCGTCTGTTACTCGCGTCAGCCAACTTTGCATTTATCACTTGACGGCGGTTTGACCCACCCGGACGTCAGTCAAGCAACAAGGCGTCGTCGGTGATCTGCTCTCCCCTGACCTTCTCAAACATTTGCAACAGGTCGGTGACGGTCATATCGCGGCGTTGTTCACCGGACACATCCAGCACGACCCGTCCCTGATGAAGCATAATGGTACGCTCGCCGACTTCCAGCGCCTGCTTCATGCTGTGCGTTACCATCATGGTGGTCAGTTTCTGCTCGGTCACGATTTTTTCCGTCAGATCCAGTACAAACTGCGCAGTACGTGGATCGAGCGCGGCAGTATGTTCGTCCAGCAGCAGAATTTTACTTGGCTGCAATGCCGCCATCAACAGGCTTACCGCCTGGCGTTGGCCGCCCGATAGCAGACCAATACGATCAGTCAGCCGGGACTCCAGCCCCAGGCCCAGGATCGACAGCCGCTCGCGGAATAATTGCCGCAAATCAGCGCGCAAAGCCGGACGAAGGCCGCGTGCACCGCCGCGGCAATAGGCCAGCGACATATTTTCTTCGATTGTGAGGTCCTCACAGGTGCCGGCCATGGGATCCTGGAACACACGCGCCACACTGTTCGCCCGTTGCCAGACGCTCTTGCGAGTCACGTCCTCGTTGTTAATCTGTATCGTACCGGTGTCCACCATGAGTTCGCCCGACACTGCATTCAGAAAGGTGGACTTGCCTGCCCCGTTGGATCCGATAACGGTCACAAACTGTCCTTCGGGGATGGTCAGCGACAAACCACGCAAGGCGCGGGTTTCAATGGGCGTGCCGGCATTGAAGGTAATGTGCAGGTTTTGTGCATTTAACATATCAGGCACGTCCTTTGAATCGCAGGTTGCGACGAAGTTTGGGCAAAATCAATGCAATGGCCACCAGTAGTGCCGTAATAAGGTTAAGGTCCTGTGCCTTCAGACCAATGAAATCGCTGTTGAGCGCCAGCGCGATAAAGAATCGATACAGAATGGCGCCGACGATGACGGCCAGAGTAATGAAAAGAAAGCGCCTTGCCGGCAAAATGCTTTCGCCCACAATAACGGCAGCCAGGCCAATGACGATGGTTCCGATGCCCATGGAAATATCAGAGCCGCCCTGAGACTGGGCAAACATCGCCCCGCCCAGGCCGACCAGTGCGTTGGACAGCGCCATGCCGATAAGTACCATGCGGCCGGTCGAAACACCCTGTGCGCGGGCCATCCGCAAATTTGATCCGGTCGACCGCATCGCCAGACCGGAGCGTGTTGAAAAATAGGCGTCGATCAGGACTTTGGCTACAATCACCACAATGAACAGCAATGCCGGACGCCAGACAAAATCGTCAATGGCTGCCGGTTGCGTGAGGGTAAACACGGTGTCACTGGTGATGAGCGGGATATTGGGGCCTCCCATGATGCGCAAGTTGATCGAATACAGTGCCGTCATCATCAAGATGCTGGCCAGCAGATCCATAATCCCCAATTTGACATTGAGCCAGCCGGTAATCATTCCCGCAAAGCCACAGACAAGCATGGCGGCCGCACTGGCCAAAAACGGATCGTAGCCGCTGCTGACCAGCAGCGCGGATACGGCGCCGCCCGTAGCGAACGTGCCATCGACTGTCAGATCGGGAAATCGCAGGACGCGAAATGAAATGAACACACCCATTGCGACCAGACCGTAGATTAAACCGAGCTCGAGCGCACCAAGGGAAGAAAAAAGAGACATGTTAAGAACTTGTGATCAAATAAAAAAGCCTGAGATAAGCCCAGGCCTCAGAAAAGAGTGATAACGGGTTATTTCACAACCACTTTGGCGCTTTTGATAACGTCTTCACTCAATGTAACGCCTTGTTTTTGCGCAGCGCCCGGGTTGACGAACAGTTCCAGCATTTTGCTGGTTTCGGATGGAATGCTGCCAGGCTTCTCGCCTTTCAGGATACGCGCCACGATTGTACCAGTCTGAACCCCCAGGTCCTTGTAGTTGATGCCCAGGGCAGCAATGGCGCCGCGCTTGACGCTATCGGTATCCGATGCAATCAGCGGAATCTTGGACTCATTGCCGACCTTGACCAGCGCTTCGTAGGCCGACACCACGTTGTTGTCGGTATTGGTATAGATGACATCGACCTTGCCAGCCAGGCTGCGTGCAGCAGATCCGACGTCCACCGAACGCGGCGCAGACGCTTCAACAAGCGTCATGTCTGATTTGGGAAGCAATTGCTTCAGGCGCTTGACCACCACGCTGGAATTGGCTTCGCCCGGATTGTAAACGATGCCCACGCGCTTGGCCTGGGGCAATATCTGCTTGATCAATTCGATTTGTTTTTCCAGAACCAGCTCGTCGGAGGCACCGGTGACATTGGCGCCAGTCGCTTCCATGGATTTGACCAGTTGTGCGGCTATCGGGTCTGTCACTGCCGAATACACGACCGGGATGGTTTTAGTCGCGGCAATTACCGCCTGGGCCGACGGTGTGCCAATGGCGACAATAGCGTCGGGCGTCTCACCGATAAACTGGCGTGCTATCTGGGCCGCTGTGCCGGTATTGCCCTGTGCGCTCTGGTACTTCCATTTCAGATTTTTGCCTTCTTCAAAACCTTCCTTGGCCAGACCTTCCTTGACGCCATCGCGTACGGCGTCCAGCGCCGGATGTTCGACGATTGCCGTTACCGCAACGAATTTGTCTGCTGCCTGGGCTGCACCCGCAAGCAAGGTGGCAGAAACGAGTGCCGTTGAAAGACAAAAAGTAAACGTGCCCTTAATCATAACTACTCCTGAATGACATGTTCTGAACCCGGTGATTCTGGCACAGCGCAAGGCTTTGCGCCAGTGGTGTTAACGAGAATAATTGACCGGTGACGGATCGTTGCCGGGCGTCTGAAAGCGTCGGCCTTTAAAAACAGATCAGCTCGCCGCCCTTGTCGTTTTCGCTCAGCAGTGTTTTGAGCCAGCCGGTTGCGGGCAAGCGGTACAGGCTTTGTACCAGCCGGGCACGTTGCTGCAGTTGCGAGCGCGTCACCTGCAATGGCGGACCGCTGAAGGCGATAACAATCCGGTTGCCGTCTACGGTTTCCGGAAACAGGATGACACGGTCATCAAAGGCGCGTCTGATATTGCGGATATTTTTGCGAAAACTGCCATGGTGTCCGAAAAGATTGATCGTTACCACACCCAGATCACGGCATACCTTGCGGCATCCCTGATAAAACTCGGCAGAGGAACATACCGGGCCCTGCGCGGTGTAGTCATACAAATCCACCATCAGCACGCCATAGCCATTGTCATTGAACGGATCCAGCACCCAATCGTATGCATCCTGGTGGACGACCTGGCACGAGCCTGTCTGCCTCAGGGCAAAAGCCGATTCGCAGATTGCCGTCACCTGAGGATTCCATTCGACGGTAACGATATCGCTATCGAAATGATGTTGACAAAACCGTGTCAAAGAGCCGGCTCCCAAGCCCAGGATACCGATATCCCGATCAACGGGTGGAGCAAGAAACAGGAGCCAGGCCATCATTTGTTGGGTGTATTCGAACTCCAGCTTTTCGGGGCGGGCAACCCGCATGGCGCCCTGAATCCATTCACTATTGAAATGCAGGTAGCGCACACCCTGAGACTCCGAGATCATTGGATCATCGTAGTCCGGATGCGGCTGCCTTCTTGAAACGGTCATGCGAATTCAAACCCGCTCGAAAATGGCGGCAATGCCCTGTCCGCCTCCAATGCACATTGTCACTAGTGCATAGCGTCCGCCAATGCGTTGCAGTTCATGCAAAGCCTTGACCGTAATAATGGCGCCGGTCGCGCCCACCGGATGACCCAGTCCGATACCGCTGCCGTTGGGGTTGACTTTGGCCGGATCCAATCCCAGTTGCTGCGAAACCGCGCAAGCCTGAGCGGCGAAGGCTTCGTTGGCCTCGATAACGTCCATATCTTCAATGCTCAGCCCTGCCCTGGCCAGGGCATTGCGGGTTGCGGGTACCGGACCGATGCCCATCAGGCGCGGGTCAACGCCGGCATGGCCGTAGGATACAAGGCGTGCCAGCGGTTTTGCGCCATGGGACTTAACCATCTCGCCATTCATGAGCACAAGCGCGGCTGCGCCATCGTTAATACCCGAGGCATTGCCTGCCGTTACCGTGCCCTCTTCTTTCACAAAGACCGGCTTGAGAGTCAACAGATTTTCCAGCGTAACATCGCGGCGCACGTGTTCATCCGTGTCAAAAACAACCTCGCCCTTACGCGATTTCATTACCACCGGTACGATTTGCTCCTTGAAGTAACCTTTATCAATTGCGTTGGCTGCGCGCTGGTGCGAAGCCAGGGCCAATTCGTCCTGTTGCTGGCGGGAAACGCCATATTCCTTAGCCACGTTCTCAGCTGTGACACCCATATGCATTTTTTCGAAGGGGTCCGACAAAGCGCCGGTCAGCATGTCCTGCATGACGCTGTCACCCATTCTTGCCCCAAACCGGTGTGCCGGCGCAATATAAGGCGCTTTGCTCATATTTTCGACACCACCGGCAATCGCGATGCGGGCATCTCCTAGCAGCAGCGTCTGAGCAGCCGAGACAATCGCCTGCAGGCCAGAGCCACAAAGACGATTGACATTGAGCGCAGGCGTACCCTGGGCCACGCCGGCAGTAACAGCAGCGTAACGCGACAAATACATATCGCGGGGTTCTGTATTGAGAACATGCCCGAGGGCCACGTGATCGATCTCTTCACCCGTGACGGCAGCCCGTTCCATGGCAGCGCGGATGACCGTCGTGCCAAGTTCACCGGGACTGACATTTTTCAGACTTCCACCAAAACCGCCAATGGCAGTGCGAATACCGGATACCACGAAAACGTCTGGCATGATAATTCCTTTTTTTGAATGAAGAGAAGCGAATCATAACGCATCCGGCTTACAATGGACGCCCGCTGTTTGTGTTCAACGGAAAATCAGGATCGCTATGAAAATTGCTACTTGGAATGTCAATTCGCTCACCGTACGTCTGCCCCAGGTGCTGGCCTGGCTGGATCAGCACAGTATTGATATATTATGTATCCAGGAACTCAAGCAGATCAATGAGAAGTTCCCGAGGGATGCCTTCCAGGAGCTGGGCTACGATGCCGTCTGGACCGGTCAGAAAACGTATAATGGTGTTGCCATTCTCTCGCGTTCTTCGCTGGAAGATGTCATTGTCAACAATCCGCTTTACCCCGATACTCAGCAGCGTCTGATTACTGCCACCTGCCATACAAGCGCGGGCCCGTTGCGTGTCATTTGCGCCTATTGTCCCAATGGCAGCGCGGTGGACAGCGAGAAATACAATTACAAACTGGAATGGTACGCAGCGCTTAACCAGTTTGTTGAAGCGCAGATGAAGTTGTATCCAAACCTGGCCATCTGTGGTGACTACAACATTGCGCCCGAAGACCGGGATGTACACGCCAAATACTCTGGAGACATTCTGATTTCGCCAAAAGAACGGGCCGCCTTGCAGGCGCTCAGTGGTCTTGGCCTGACCGATTCTTTCCGTCTGTTTGATCAGGAAGAGAAGCTTTTCAGTTGGTGGGACTATCGGATGATGGGTTTTCGTCGCAACGCAGGCCTTCGCATTGACCATATACTATTGACGCCCTCGCTGGCGCAACATTGTACGGGCTGCATTATTGACAAGGCGCCACGCGGCAATGAACAGCCTTCAGATCATGCACCGGTGGTTGCCTCGCTTTCTTTGTCATTTGCCTGATCGGATACCGGCGTCAGTGCCGGCCCGCAACGAGCGCAAGAAAATCAAAAAGGCCGGAGTTATTCCGGCTTTTTCTTATCTGCAGCGCACGGCATTGTGATGGCCTTGCGAGCAGGAATGCTTATTGGAAACCCTATTCTGGATAACCTATTCGCCGTCCAGGATCTGGTCTTCAAAGCTGGTGGCTGCCTGTTCGCTGGACATGGGTACATAAAGGACACCCGAGGTAATAGGCTTGCCGATATTGATGATTGAGATCAGGCGATTTTTCTGCGTGACGGCAAAGCTCTTTCCAATATTGCTGCTGGTCAGGCTGGCCAGACGCTGCTTGCCGGTTGTAGAAAATTCCAGTTTTACAAAGGCTTTGCCTTCGCTGTTGCGGGTGGCCACGGCATTTTGCAAATCATTGCGAGTCAAAGTCTGGGTGGGATCTACATAGACAAGGACATCATTTTGGCGCACGGCCGTGTAGCCCTGAACCGGCGTACGTGATGCCACATACATAATAAGCGAAGACGAAGCCACGGAACTGGATGGCGTAGGCGGTTTGGACGCCGCGTCAGTATTGCCCTGTGCGGACGAAGGCGGTGGCGTCGTTGGCACATCGCTGATTGGCGTGCCGCCGCTTGGGCGCTTCTTGACCAAATGATCCATGGTGTCGCAACCTGCCAGGGTTAGCGTGGCAGCGAGCGCGGCAAAATATACCCCTTTTCTGATCTGCATGATCTGTTTCCTTGATATCAGGTGAGAGAGTTATGGCGCCATTATAAGATATTGTTGCAAATTCTCATGGGCAGTTTTCTCACCACTCACAAAAAGCGCTCATGGCTTTTGAGATAACGCCACTTGCCGGGCGGCAGATCCGCCAGCGCCACGTTCCCCATTCTGACCCGTTTGAGACCAATCACAGTCAACCCCACCATCTGGCACATGCGGCGAATCTGCCGTTTCTTGCCTTCCTGCAAAATAAATTTGAGCTGATCGTCGTTCTGCCAGCTTACCTGGGCGGGACGCAGCACATCTCCATCCAACGACAGCCCGTGGTTAAGCAGTTGCAGCCCATTACCGCTGATTCTGCCTTCAACGCGAACCAGATATTCCTTTTCCACTTCGGAGTCTTCTCCGATCAGTTGCCGGGCAATGCGACCGTCCTGGGTCAAGACCAGCAGCCCCTGGGAGTCGATATCCAGCCTGCCGGCCGGCGCCAGACCGCGCAAATGCGACGCATTGAACGCATGCTTGTCGCGATCATATTGACGATCGGGCGTAATCAGCGTCGCTGCCGGACGGTAACCGTCTTCGGCCTGGCCTGATACATATCCGACCGGCTTATTCAAGATAATCGTCACGCGGGCCGTCTGTCTTGCCTGCGCAGATTTGTCCAGTGTGATCGCCTGATTGGGGAACGCTTTCTCTCCCAGGGTAGCAACCCGCCCGTCCACGCGGACCCAGCCGCGCTCAATGTAGGCGTCGGCTTCACGTCGTGAGCATAGCCCTCGCTCGGCAAGCAGTTTTGATATTCTTGTCTTTTCCATTTGATTCCGTTTGCGTATGCAAATTTGCTATAGTGTGTTTCTTTGTCCGGAAGCACCGGACGTTTCAATTCAAACGTGATTATTTAAGATCACGTTTTGCTTGCAGGCTTTGATATCCCGCGACCCATGAAGCATGACCCAATAAGCCCCGGCTGGCTGAGCCGACCTCCACCGAAACTTGATGCTGTCCAAAAATACTGGCTTTCCCGTCCTGGCCCGCTGACTCAGGGTTTGCGTCGCCAGGGGCAGGTCCGCATCCAGGTAGTTGGTGAGTTCGCTGAAGTCGTCAGCACAGACGAAGCGCTGACCATCAGAAAGCAAGCCAATACGGTAGTCTGGGTCCGGGAAATTTTCATGTCTATTGACGGCACGCCAGCGGTCGTTGCCCGCAGCATTACGCCCCTGGACGCCTCCCGGTCGGTGTGGCAGGCAATGCGCCAGCTTCGCACCCGGCCGTTGGCGGATATTCTGTATCACGACCCGGCTATTGTACGATCAGTGTTCGAGTCATGCATAGCAAAATCACCAATGCCGATATTTAAAGCGGTTGCCCGCGCCGGGCAACTGCCCCCGCCCTGGCAAGCAACATTGCCCACTCGCCGTTCGGTTTTCTGGAAAAATGGCCAGCCCTTGCAAGTGACCGAGTGTTTTCTACCAGCCTTCTGGTCACAGCTGCTCAGGCATCCGAAGGCATAACATAGTTGCTCCGGCATTCGATGCCTAAATAATGCTGCTCAGGGGTTCGAAGGTCTAGCGCCACTGCTGTCGCAGCCTAAGGTTTGAACAGCCGGCTGCGGCTTGCGCCGGCCGCAGATTCGACCAAAACCGTGACAGTGGTATTTCACCCGTTCTTTCACAGATCACAGATGTAATAGAAACAGCGATTGGATGAAGTCGCGATTACAGTGCGTTGTCGTCCTGCTCACCGGTGCGAATACGAATCGCACGCTCGACCGGCGTGACAAAGATTTTTCCGTCGCCGATTTTACCGGTACGCGCTGCCTTGATAATGGCTTCAATGGCTGATTCAACCAGGCTGTCGGCAATGACGACTTCGACCCGAACTTTGGGAAGAAAATCCACCACGTATTCGGCACCACGGTAAAGCTCTGTGTGCCCTTTCTGACGGCCAAACCCCTTGACTTCCGCAACGGTCAGACCGCTTACACCGATATCTGCCAAAGACTCACGAACTTCGTCCAGCTTGAAGGGCTTAATGATGGCTGTAATTAATTTCACGTAGTTTCCTTTACCTTTACGGCGTTTCCTGCCGCTTTTTTACTGGAAAAGAATAGCATATTTTTGAATATTGCAGCCTAGAATCGATAGCCGTTCGTTATCGGGAATCTCCAATCCCGGCCAAAGGCGCGAGTGGTTATTTTCGGCCCCGGCGATCCCTGGCGCCGCTTATATTCATTTATCCGTAGCAGGCGTGCAACCTTTTCGACGTCGTCGCGAGCCAGGCCGGTGCCAACGATGGCCTCTACTGAATCATTGTGCTCCATCAGATGCTCAAGAATGGCATCCAGTACTTCATACGGAGGCAAACTGTCCTGATCTGTCTGGTCTTCGCGCAGCTCCGCAGACGGTGGGCGCGTAATGATGCGTTCGGGAATCATGGCCGACTGGCTATTGCGCCAGTTGGCCAGTTGGTAGACCAATGTTTTGGGAATGTCTTTCAAAGGCGCGTAGCCGCCGACCATATCACCGTACAGCGTGCAATAGCCTGTTGCCAGTTCAGACTTGTTGCCGGTGGTTAACACGATTGCGTTGAATTTGTTGGATAAAGCCATCAGCAGCGCGCCGCGGATACGGGCCTGCAGATTCTCTTCGGTCGTATCCTGGGGCAAGTCGCCAAAGACAGGAGCCAGCGCGTCAAGATAGCTGTCGAACATTGGCGCAATAGCAATTTCATCATAATGTACACCGACTTGCCGGGCCATTAGCTGCGCATCGTTGATTGAGATATCAGCGGTAAAGCGTGACGGCATCATAACGGCATGCAGGTTTTCCGCGCCGATCGCGTCAATCGCAATGGCCAGTACGACAGCCGAGTCAATGCCGCCAGACAGTCCGATCACTGCTTTCTTAAAGAAATTTTTACGCAGATAATCGCGCGTGCCCATGACCAGCGCGCGCCAGATTTCTGCTTCGGCGGGTTCAGTGTCCTGCGACTGCAGTGTTGCCGACGTCTCCTCTGCCAGCGGGAGTGGCGCCTGTGCCTGGAGCTGGCCGGATGAGGACACTTGTACGCGTCCCATCGATTCGCAGAAACCATTTAGCTGGGCAACGACGGCACCCCGCCTGTCCATTGCGAATGAGTGACCATCAAAGATCAGCTCATCCTGCCCGCCCACCAGGTTACAGTAAATGGCAGCCATGCCCGCATCGCACACGTTTCGGCGCACGACGCCAAGGCGGATATCGTGCTTGCGCACCACATAGGGCGAGGCATTCAGCACCAGCAGGGTTTGTGCTCCGGCCTCTCTTGCTGCAGCGGCGGCGCCTGCAAACCAGATATCCTCACAAATGGCCACGCCAAAAGTATGCTGCCTGACGGTAAATACCAGCGGCTTGCGGCCCGCGATGAAATACCGCTTTTCATCAAAAACCGAATAGTTGGGCAACTCCTGTTTCAGGTAGGTACCCAGCTTGTCGCCGTTGAGCAATACACTGGCCGCGTTGTATGTACCCTTGTCGGTATTGACAACATGGCCGAGCACCACATGCAGGTTTGTCAATGGCGAGAGCGCCTGTTGCAGGGACTGCAGCGCAGCCTGCTGGTCGGCAAGGAACTGACAGCGCAGCAGAAGATCTTCAGGTGCGTAGCCGGTAAGCGCCAGCTCAGGCAACAGCAGGATGTCATGGCCCTGCTTGTGCGCCAATGCCGCTGCCTGAAGGATTCGGGCGGCGTTGCCCGCCAGATCACCGACTTTTTGGTTGATTTGTGCAAACGCGACACTCACCGCTGGTTCCATTATCCTGCTCTGTTTCTTTTGCAAACCATCGATTATCACACAAGCATCTGAAATCAGCGTCTAAAATACCGCTGATTATCGCAAAATACCGACATTGGACAGATCAACACACACTATGACAGATAGCCCCAACCCAACCAATCAATTCGACAAAAAAGCCCAGGCCTGGTCGGCCCGTTTCTCTGAACCCGTATCCGAACTGGTCAAGCGCTATACTGCCTCGGTCGATTTCGACAAGCGCCTGGCTCGTTTTGACATTCAGGGTTCGCTGGCTCATGCCACGATGCTGGCCACAACCGGCGTCATCAGCCGTGACGATCTGGCCGCCATTGAAAGCGGTATGCAGCAGATATTGCAGGAAATTGATGCCGGCACGTTCACCTGGCTGCTGGATCTGGAAGATGTACACCTTAATATCGAAAAGCGCCTGGTCGAACTCATTGGCGATGCCGGCAAACGCCTGCACACCGGACGCTCGCGTAATGATCAGGTGGCAACCGACATTCGCCTGTGGCTGCGTTCGGAAATTGACCTGTCCCTTGAACTGATAACGGCCCTGCGTCGCGCACTGGCCCAGGTCGCGCTGGAGCATCATGATACGATTATGCCGGGCTTTACGCATTTGCAGGTCGCGCAACCGGTGACTTTCGGGCACCATTTGCTGGCCTATGCCGAGATGTTTGCTCGCGATGCCGAGCGACTGATTGATTGTCGCAAGCGCTGTAACCGGCTTCCACTCGGCGCGGCAGCGCTGGCGGGCACCTCGTACCCTATTGACCGCGAACAGGTTGCAACACTGCTGGAATTTGACGGCGTTTGCCGCAATTCTCTGGACGCGGTGTCGGACCGTGACTTTGCCATCGAGTTTTGTGCGGCAGTTGCCCTTGTGATGACCCATATTTCCCGACTGTCGGAAGAGCTCATTTTGTGGATGAGCCCGCGTATTGGTTTTATCGATCTGGCTGATCGCTTTTGCACGGGCAGTTCCATCATGCCGCAAAAGAAAAATCCCGATGTGCCGGAACTGGCTCGCGGCAAAACCGGCAGGGTCAACGGTAACCTGATCGCGCTGCTTACCCTGATGAAAGGTCAGCCACTGGCGTATAACAAGGACAATCAAGAAGACAAGGAAGGCCTGTTCGATTCGGCAGATACCCTGCGCGATACACTGACAATATTTGCTGATATGGTCGGTGGCATCCGGGTACGCAAGCAGGCCATGCGCGATGCCGCCCTAATGGGATTTTCGACCGCCACCGACCTGGCTGATTATTTGGTCAAGAAGGGCCTGCCCTTTCGCGACGCTCACGAAACCGTGGCATTGGCCGTGCGGCATTGCGAAGAGCAGCAATGCGATCTGGCTGACCTGACACTGGAAGAGATGCGCAAATTCAATGCGTCGATTGATAGCGACGTGTTCAACGTACTCACGCTGGATGGTTCAGTTTCTGCACGCGCCCATATTGGCGGCACTGCCCCTTCGCGCGTGAAGGAAGAAGCCGAACGCGTCCTGGCCGAGCTGGCCTGATCAACGCTGTATTAATTTGGTATTAGCGGCGCTTGGGTATCCACGACCAGGCGCCGTTTTTATCACACCGCGTCCTCGATGGCATAGCGCCGCCCTGGCCGTCCAGCATCGCGGTTGCTGCCGATATTCCCTTTGCTGTTAATTGGCTTTTATCGGTTACTGGCTTTTACTGGCTACTGTCCGTGCTTAACGTGATTTGGACAGGGCGAAAAAATGGCGTGCACTGAACAAAATCCGCTATATCTACGCCGTTGTCTGTGCGGGCTCGACCGCAGGCTGGCCGGTTCCCGCTTCGAAAACTGCAATCGATTCCACATGCCCCGTATGCGGAAACATATTGATCGCACCCGCAGCCAGCAGTTTGTAACCACCTTCGTGCACCAGAATGTCTGCATCGCGGGCCAGAGTGGCCGGATTACAGGATACATAAACAATCCGGGCCGGGCGCTCATGGACCTCCAGCTGGGCCAGCGCCTGTGCCACTGCCTGCGCGCCATCTCTTGGCGGGTCAATAAGCATGCGATCCACCTGCCCCAGCGTACGCAACCAGCCCGCATCCACTTCAAACAAGTTCAACGTGGCAAAACGGGTTTTATCTTGCAGGCCATTTAGCGTTGCCGCTTCCAGCGCTCTGTCGGTCAGTGTGCTGCTGCCTTCGACGCCAACCACTTCGCGTGCTACGGTAGCCAGTGGCAAAGTGAAATTGCCGAGCCCGCAGAACAAATCGGCCACCCGGTCCGTGGGTTGCACTTGCAGCAGATTGATCACCTTGGCAATCAGGGAACGGTTGATAAAGTAATTGACCTGGGTAAAATCGGTCGGTTTGTACGGCATTTTCAGACCGAACTGCGGTAACCGGTAATAGAGCGAATCGGCCTGCTCAGCATGCAGCGGCTTGACCGTGTCCGGACCTTTTGATTGCAGCCACCACACCACGTTGTGGCGAACCGAAAAGGCGTCCAGTTGTTCAATGTCGCTCGCCGATAGCGGCTCCAGATGTCGCAGCAGCAACGCAGTGGTGGCCTCTCCTACAGCAACCTCAATCTGCGGAATTTTCTCGTCAATGCTCAGGTTGCCAATCAGTTCACGCAGTGGCACAAGCATGTCGGAAACATACGGCGGCAAGACATGGCATTCGGTCATGTCTGTGACATAGCGGCTTTTTCGTTCATGAAACCCGACCAGTACCTTGCCTTTTTTTATGACCTTGCGAACCGACAGGCGCGCGCGATAGCGGTAACCCCAGGAAGGACCCTGCAAGGGAGGCAACACCTGGGGCACCGCCATTTTGCCGATATGCCGGAAACAGTCCTCCAGTGCACGCTGCTTGATTGCAACCTGGGCAGCAGCATCCACATGTTGCATAATGCACCCCCCACAGATACCGAAACTTGGACAACGCGGCGTGACACGCTGAGTCGATTCCTTTTGAATGGAGGTCACTTGCGCAATCTCATAGGAAGGCTTGCGGCGAATAATATCAGCGGTCACCTTTTCAGAAGGCAGCGCGCCGTGGACAAAAATCGCCTTGCCGTCCCGCCGGGCAACACCGCGCGCCTCCAGATCAAGGGATTCGATGGTAAATGTTTCCTGCATGGCTGACCTCTCTATTCTGAAGGCGTTATTTTAATGAGCATGCCGGCCCAGTTGGCAGGAAAAGGCGACAATGCAAAACAATTGTCATTAAAATCCGTAAAAGCGATCGCCAGACATTGTGAAACGCGGCGGATCGGATCGGATCGGATCGGATCGGATCGGATCGCACAGTATGCGCTACTTTAATCGTATGCTCTGACTCAATCGCTCTGGCAATAGCCAACGCCATTCCCTCATGTAACGGCCCCCGCATTTGATGTCCCGGTAATCTCTATACACAATGGGCATTGTTTTGTCGATAAAAGGGCTGCATCGTTCACGCTAATCGTTCGTCCGGAGCCCAGGCAGGTCAGTCTGATTTAAAGTGGATGCGGGCCGGCTGCGTATACCGGGGCACGTAGATCGAATGTTTATTCATCCGCCAAGAGATGGCGCGCAGGCGCTGCCTGCATCGGCCAAAGGCAAAAAAAAGCCCGTCAGCCATTGCCGACGGACTTCCAACAGTGACGTAATGCTGCCCTGCTTCGCCTCACTTCCCGAAAGACGACCAGGGCAAATGCCACGTTTACTGTTTTGGTGCTTCTGCTTCTGTTGCCGTGCTGTCAGCGGCAGCTTCGCTATCGGTGCTATCGGCCGCTTGTGTTTGCTTGGCGTCTTTCATTTTTGCACGCTCTTGTCCGGATTTATTGCGACGTTCTTTCCACTTGTCTGAACGTTCCTTAAAGTATTTTACGACAGTGGCTTTCTGATCAGCACTGAAAGTGTCCCATAGGCCAAGCCACTTGGCCTGATCATCGGTCCGCTTTTTCGCAAAATCGGCGTGCATCTCTTTCTGTGCTTCAAGCAGCGCTTTGGGATCAATATTGCCAGATTCCAGCTGCTTGCTGCGCTCTTGCTGATACTCGCGGAATGCTTCACGATTCGGCTTGTGTGCCTCCTTGCGTTCGTCTTTGATCGCCTTGAGTTTGGTTTGTTGCTCCTCGGTCAGCTTGAGGTCATCCACCAGTTTCTGACTGCCTCCACCGAGGCCGGGAATAACAATTGCCGCATTGCGCATACCCCGGTGATGACGGCCGTGTTTCTGACCCTCGGCTTTATGGTGCTTTTTGACACGGTGCTGCGGCTTTGCCTCAATGCGATGGTGTTCCATTGTCCCGTTTGATCCATTTTCAAACTGGACCGAAGGACTGATCGGCGTAGATTCGGTATCGGGCTTTAACGTTTGCGCGAAGGCAGTCGAGGCCACCGCTGCAGACAGCGCCCCGGCAAAAAGCGATTTTGCGAGGAAAGAACCTGAAAATTGAACAGCCATATTATTACTCCTTGTTTAGTCTGTCTTCACTAGCCTGTTGGTGATGTTTCCATTCTGGCTGAAAAGCAATTACAAGTGTGTTTCATTGGCGGTTAAAGTCTTTCAGTACATTTCCTTGCGCAGAACGTCAGGCAGCTGATATGGCACGCCAAACGTTAATGACGCCGCCCACCGGCACGGTGCTAGCGGTAATCCCAGGCGGCAAGGTATTCCTGCCACTGGGGCTTTTCGAGGGCGGTGAGGCTGCTGTGCACCAGGGCCACTTCCTGGTCATAGGCGGTTTTATCCAGCTCGCCTTTCATCAGGCGGAAACGACAGTAAACCAGCCATGTATTGACCACGTCGGTTTCGCAATATGCACGCACCTCGTCAGCTTTGCCGTCGCGCCAAGCATCCCAGACCTGACTGCCATCCATGCCCAGTTTTCCGGGGAAGCCGCAGAGTTTAGCCAGCTGATCCAGCGGTGCATTGGCGCGTCCATTGAATTTGGCGAGCAGATCCATCAAGTCGATATGACGAGTGTGATAGCGGCTAATGTAGTTGTTATATTTGAATTCACGGTCATCTTCTCCCATATCCCAGTAACGCGGTGCAGACAAACCGTGAATCAGGCAACGATAATGCAGGACGGGAAGATCGAACCCCGAGCCATTCCAGCTGACCAGCCTGGGCGTGTATCGCTCGATCGTCTTGAAAAAACCAGAAATAAGCACCGATTCGTCGTCGCCCGGCTCGCCAAGCGTGCGCACACGAAACCCATTGTCGTCCCGGAAGACGCAGCCGATGACGGCAATTTTTTGCAGATGCAAGGGAAAAAAATCATTGCCTGTCTGTTCAATGCGAAGCGCCCTGGCCCGCTCAATCACTTCGTCGTCAGACAGGACATCATCCCAGTCATTTAACGCGCGCAGACCACTGGCGTCAGGAATGGTTTCAAGATCGAAAACAAGCGTTGGAATCATGGCGCGTTATGTTGTCAGACGAGGCTGTGAGTTAGCGACGCGGCAGGTAAGACAGCGGATTGACCGGTTGTCCGCGACGGCGAATTTCAAAGTGCAGGCGGGGCGAAGAGGTATCCGATTGCCCGACCTCAGCGATTTTCTGACCTTTGGTCACTTTTTGCCCATTCTTGACCAGCAGCTTGCTGTTATGCGCATAGGCCGAGATAAATCCATTGCTGTGCGAAATCAGAATCAGGTTACCCAGTCCACGCAAGCCATTGCCAACGTAAGACACGGTACCGGCCGCCGCAGCCGACACCGGATCGCCAAGTTTTCCTTCGATATCAATACCCCGGGTGCTGGACGAAAACGCCGTCAGGATTTTTGACGAGCCGACCGGCCAGCCCCAGGAGACCGATGTGGCGTCGCTGGCTGGCGCGGGAGTGGCCGCTGAGCCACTGCCTGCGGCAGACGGTGTGGCGCTGCCTGCAACTGACGAATCGGTGGCAGTCGGACTGGCCGACGCCGTTGACGACACGCGCAACCGTTGTCCAACCTCAAGTGACGGAGAGGACAGATTGTTCATGGACATCAGCTGGGAAACGCTGACGTTGTTGGCGCGGGAAATCTTGTAGAGCGTATCACCACGCTTCACAATATACTCGCCGGGGCCCGCTGGCGCGCGGCTGGCGGAACCAAGTTCGGAGACCGGCGCGCGAGACGAGGTTCCGCAACCGGCCAGCGTTGCGGCCAATACCAGGGATCCAACTAAAACCGGGAATTTTCTTTTCATTGAGTGAATCTGCATATGTTTTACCTACCTGTTCAATGGATGCGTCACGTGTACGCAAAACGGGTATCTTCTCCTGTCACGATTGTATGCCCGCACGCAATGGTACAAAGCGTACAGGTTCAAGTTCCTTACGATCCCAGCTGTTTACGCCGGTTCTTTCGATCAGTACCAGTTTCTGCTGATCGGAACCCTCTGGCGCAATCAGGCGGGCGCCTATGTCCAGCTGGTGCAGCAATGCGGGCGGAATCTGCAACCCGGCCGCCGCAATCACGATGGCATCAAATGGCGCAACCGATGGCATGCCAAGCATGCCATCACCATAAACCAGCCGCACGCGGGAAATCAGCTTGAGTTCACGCAGCGTAGCCCTGGCCATTTCGTATAGCGGCTTAATACGTTCAATTGTATACACTTCGCGGCACATTCCCGCCATCACGGCGGCTTGATAACCGCAACCGGTGCCGATCTCCAGCATTTTCTGCAGCTGGCGGCCTTCGGCCACCGCCGATAGCATCCGGGATACGACCCAGGGCTGCGAGATGGTCTGGGAAGAGCCGATGGGCAGTGCGGCGTCATCATACGCCCGGCTGATCAAGCCCGGGTCAATAAACTCATGGCGCGGAACAGCACGCATCGCCTCTAGCACCCGTTCATCGGTAATTCC
The DNA here is from genome assembly GCF_002810445.1 of Advenella sp. S44. GTDB lineage: Bacteria > Pseudomonadota > Gammaproteobacteria > Burkholderiales > Burkholderiaceae_B > Advenella. Next base: position 47,535 of record NZ_NEXS01000005.1, read on the forward strand.
CTTCGTCCGAAGGCGCTCAACCATAACTGCACGCAGGCGCTCCGAATTCAAACCGATGTTCTGGCCGCTGCGGCCTGTATCGGAGCTATATGTCGGGGACGCCGGCCGGGCCTGGTTCCCGGCGACAATGATTCGGGTGTTGCTATTGGTCGGCGTAATTTTAATTTTGTTGGACGGAAAAGACAGACGTGAGCGGCTTTCGTTAACATCATTTACATTTCCGAACGCAGAGCTGGAGCCATATGGGGGTTTACGCATTACTTAACTCCACCCAGCTGCGCGCCTGATTCAGCTGCTTGTAATGTGTCAGATCCAGTTGCAGCGGCGTCACAGCGATCAAGCCCTGACTGGTCGCGCCAAAATCGGTATCTTCAGCGAAATCGGCGACCTCGCCCACCATGCCGATCCAGTAAATGGGCTCGCCGGCCGGATTGTTGCTCTTGATGACCGGTTGCGAAGGATGACGCCTGCCAAGACGCGTCACGCGCAGCGAGCTCCAATGGTGTTCCGGCAATGGCGGAATATTGACACTGAGCAAAACAGGCGCCGGAAACGGATTGGCAAGTTGATGACGCACGATCTGTGCGGCGATTTTGGTGGCCGCTTCCAGTTGCGGCCAGTTCTTTTCAGTCAGGGAAAAGGCAATGGACGGGATGCCAAACAGATAGCCTTCGGTTGCCGCTGCTACGGTGCCTGAATACAGCGTATCTTCACCCAGGTTCGCGCCGTTATTGATGCCCGATACAACCAGATCGGGCCGATGGTCCAACAACCCGGTGAGCGCGACGTGCACGCAATCGGAAGGCGTACCATTCAGATAATAGTCGCCCGACGGCGTTCGCCGTACAGACAGCGGCCGATTCAATGTGAGGGAATTGGAAGCACCACTGTGATTGACTTCAGGCGCAACGACCGTGACCTCGGCAAACCCGCGTAGCGCCTCGGCCAGGGCCTGCACACCCTCGGCATTGTAACCATCATCGTTCGACACCAATATTCGTTTCATTCAGATCGCAACCAGACATTATTCCCCCTGTATTGTACATGGATCAACCGATACGCGGGAGACGATATCCTGTTCGGCAATACGAAAGGGATCTGTATATAATCGTGTGTTCCGGTAATGATTACGACGATAATGAATAACTTGCTCTGGGCCATTGTTGCCCTGCTCGCCGCCTACCTGATAGGTTCTGTCTCTTTTGCCATGGTCTCCAGCCGCCTGTTCCGCTTGCAGGATCCGCGCACCTTTGGTTCGGGCAACCCTGGCGCGACCAATATGCTGCGCACGGGAAATCGAAAGGCCGCTCTGTTCACCCTGCTGGGGGATGCCTTCAAAGGCTGGCTAGCCGTGGCGCTTGCGATTTATCTGGCGCCCATAGCGGGCTTCACAGACAGCACGATCGCACTCGTGGCCATTGCCGTGTTCCTTGGACACATCTATTCATGCTTTCTTAACTTCAAGGGCGGCAAAGGCGTGGCCACGGCGGTGGGCGTGCTGTTCGCCCTACAGCCCTGGCTGGCGGTGGCGACCATTGCGACCTGGCTAATTATTGCCGTTTTCTTTCGCTACTCTTCCCTGGCGGCTCTGGTGGCTGCGGTATTTGCGCCGTTCTATTATTTTCTGGGCGGGCAGCTTGCGTGGCCGTTTTCCCTGCCATGGTTTCTGGCCATTTGTTTTCTGACTGTCGTGCTGCTCATCAAACACAAGAAGAACATTGCCAATCTGATGGCCGGGACTGAGTCAAAAATCGGCCAGAAGAAAAAATCCTGATTCGACCAATCAAACGCTGATATCGGCCAGATCCCACCGCGGATGCACAGCAGCATCATCGGGACGGTGCATTTTGTCCACCAGGCCTGCCTTGATCCGTTCGGCCGCGGCATGGGCAATCATTGCGCCGTTGTCTGTGCATAGCGCCAATGGCGGAAAAAAGACTTCGCCCTTGTGCTTTTGCATCTGGCCAGTCAGGTATTCGCGCAATTGCCGGTTAGCGCCCACCCCGCCGGCAACGACCAGGCGGTTGCTCCCGCTTGCCTTGACTGCCTTCATTGCCTTGTAGCCCAGTACCTGGACAATTGCACTCTGCACCGAAGCGGCCAGGTCCTGCCGTTGCTTGTCATTGAGCGGCCCTTGCTGCTCAAGCTTGCGCAGCGTGGTTAACACCGCCGTTTTCAACCCCGAAAAGCTGAAATCCAGATCACCGCTATGCATCATCGGACGCGGCAAATCGTAGGCCTTTGGGTTCCCCTTGTCGGCAAGTGCAGCCAGAGCGGGGCCGCCCGGATAAGGCAGACCCATCAGTTTGGCAGATTTATCAAAGGCTTCGCCGGCCGCATCATCCAGCGTCTCACCCAGCAGCTCATATTGGCCAATGGCCTTCACATGCATTAGTTGGGTATGTCCGCCAGAAACCAGCAGCGCGACGTAAGGAAAGTCGGGAACTGCCTCAGCCAGCATCGGCGAGAGCAAATGACCTTCCAGATGATGGATGGGTATGGTGGGAATGTTCAGGCTCCAAGCCAGGGCGCGGGCTACTGATGCCCCTACCAGCAGCGCCCCAGCCAGACCAGGGCCCGCCGTATAAGCCACCGCATCAATATCTTCGAGCGTCAGCTTTGCATGACGCAACACTTCGCGGGTTAGCGGCAAGACACGGCGAATATGATCGCGCGAGGCCAGTTCGGGGACGACACCGCCATAGGCCTGATGCATGGCAATCTGGCTATGCAGCGCATGTGCCAGCAGGCCCGATTGCGTGCTCACCAGTGCGACACCGGTTTCGTCACAGGAGCTTTCAATGCCGAGAATGATCATAAATTACCTGTCCCACGGCCGGCTCGATGCCTTGTTGCGCCTGACGACAAGACACAGGTTGTCGTGGCCGTGATGCCAATACCTTGCGGGAAAAAAATGTTGCAGATTAAAGACGATATGGATTATTTGCCGATATGGCGCAGTCGGCGCGCGTCATTAACTGTAAAGAATACGCTACAGTTGCAATTGTACACATGTATCTGTTTATTAGGAGTTTTGTTCATGCTGGAATCACTGTTCAAGCTCAGGGAACATGGCACGAATATCCGTACGGAAATTCTTGCCGGTCTGACGACTTTCCTGACGATGTCTTATATTATATTCGTGAACCCCGATATTCTGGGCACCACGGGCATGGATAAAGGCGCTGTTTTTGTTGCAACTTGCCTGGCCGCAGCCTTGGGCTGCCTTGTCATGGCGTTCCTGGCCAATTGGCCCATCGGTATGGCACCGGGCATGGGATTGAATGCCTTTTTTGCTTTCGGCGTAGTCGGATCAATGGGCTATACGTGGCAACAGGCGCTAGGCGCCGTTTTTGTTTCCGGCGTTATTTTTCTGATCCTTTCGGCCACCGGCATTCGTAAATGGCTCATCGAAGGGATTCCGAAATCGTTGCGCTCGGCGATTGTTGCGGGTATCGGTTTGTTCCTGGCCTTGATTGCCCTTAAATCGGCAGGCATTGTTGTCGGCAACGAAGCGACACTTGTCGCCCAGGGCGATCTGAAATCCCCCACGGTGTTGCTGGCCATACTCGGCTTTTTTGTCATCGTCTGCCTGGACAGTTTGCGCGTCAAGGGCGCGATTCTTATTGGCATTCTGGTTGTGACTGTGTTGTCTGCACTGTTTGGATTTAGCGCGCCCATTACCAGCGTTGTGTCGGCGCCTCCCAGTATTGCGCCCACTTTTATGCAACTGGATATTGCCGGTGTATTGAACCAGGGCTTTTTGCACATTATTCTGGTCTTCGTGCTGGTGGAGGTCTTTGACGCCACCGGTACCCTGATCGGTGTGGCCCGTCGGGCCAACCTGTTGCCGGAAGGCAAGCCCAATCGCCTGGGTCGGGCGCTGTTTGCAGACAGTACTGCCATTCTGGCCGGCTCTGCTTTGGGTACCAGTAGCACAACTGCGTTTGTCGAAAGCGCGGCCGGTGTCCAGGCTGGGGGACGCACGGGCATGACCGCGCTGGTGGTCGGCATCCTGTTTCTATTGTCTTTGTTCTTTGCGCCGCTGGCCAGCGTCGTGCCTTCCTACGCGACCGCGCCCGCCCTGCTCTATGTCGCCGGCCTCATGGTGCGCGAGTTGGTTGAAGTGGAATGGAATGACATTACCAATGCTATTCCTGCTGCCCTGACTGCAATTATCATGCCCTTTACTTATTCTATCGCCGAGGGTATTGCGTTTGGATTTATCAGTTATGTAGTCATCAAAACGTTCACGGGGCGTTTCCGTGAGATTCATATTGCAACACTGATTATCGCTCTGTTATTTGTCTTGCGTTTCGCGCTCGAGTAAAACAAAAAATCGCAACTGCGCTGCTGTCGGCAAAGGCGCCCGGTGTAATAACCAGGCGCCTTTGCCGTTGTGGACGCAACAGGCGCGCATCCATACGCGCGCCTGTTGGTCAGGCGCACTTACGTTCAGGTTTATATCGTTAACAATTGAATTACACTTGCCTCTCATAGGCATTCATAATGAGGGCAATAAAAATATTCAACTAGTAATTCACGGTTGCTGCCCCTATATTCATTGGATGACAAACGGTCTGCAACTTAAACTGGAGAAAGAATGATGCCCATTACCGAACTGACTAAAGACACCTTCCAGCAAGCTATCAAGGAAGACAATACACTGATTATTGATTTCTGGGCGCCCTGGTGCGGCCCGTGCAAACAATTTGCCCCCACCTTTGAAAGTGCAGCCGAAGCGCATCCCGGTATTGAGTTTGCCAAAGTCAATACTGAAGAAGAACAGGAGTTGGCAGGTGCCCTGGGCATCCGTTCCATTCCGACTTTAATGGTATTTCGCGAACGCGTAATGCTATTTTCACAAGCCGGTGCACTCAGTGCCGGCCAATTGGATGAATTGCTTGAAAAGGTTGAGGCCGTTGATATGGAAAAAGTGCATCAGGAAATTGCCACTGCAGAAGCCAAGGCCGCTGAAGAAAACTCCTGAGGCCAAAACGCTTAACATTCACAATGTCTAATTGAAAGGCCCGGGCCGGTAAAGTACCGAACCCGGGCCTTTAGCCCTCCTGACCAACTGCGAATTATGGGGTCAGACCGTCCACTGGCCCTTTCCTTTTGTCTGGTCGGTGTAGACCTGCTCCACAAGAGCCAGTTCAGTGACAGGAATCGTCAATGTCCACATCACGCCTTCTGCATCAAAACTTTCATCTGTGATAACGGCGCCGGCTTGCGTAAGGCGCACCCGGACTCTGTCGATATCCGAATAATTACACGTGCAATAGGCGGTCTGAGAAGGAATGATGACCGACTTTGGTGCCGCGTCCAGGCATTTGGCCGCGCAGCCGCCATAAGCTCTTACCAGGCCGCCGGTGCCCAGCTTTGTTCCGCCGAAATACCGGATAACCAGGACAGCCACATCCGTCAAGCCTTTGCCTTCTATTGCCTGTAAGATCGGCCGGCCAGCCGTTCCGCCGGGCTCACCGTCATCATTGAAACGGTATCCCTCGGCTGTCTTATAGGCCCAGCAATTATGAGTTGCACCGGAATCACCCACGGAGGCAAAGAAAGCCAGCGCCTGCGCGCCGGTGGCTACCGGCGCGGCATGGGCAATGAAGCGGCTCTTTTTTATTTCTTCTTCGAAACTGCACGCGGCCGTGAGCGTTGATAATAAATCGGCCATCCGATTGCGGTCCCCTACTGCTCGATACCACGCGAATTGAGGTAATCGTCGTAACCGCCGTGATAATCATGCAAGGTGCCGTCAGGCATGATTTCAATGATGCGCGTTGCCAGTCCCGACACGAATTCCCGGTCGTGTGATACGAATATGAGCGTGCCGGCATATTTTTCCAACGCAAATTGCAACGACTCGATCGACTCCATATCCAGGTGGTTTGTCGGCTCATCCATCAGCAATACATTATGCCGACCCAGCATCAGCCGGCCAAATGTCATGCGATTTTTTTCGCCGCCTGAAAGCACTGGCACATCTTTGACAATATCATCTGCCGAGAACAGCAGGCGGCCCAACACCGAGCGGATAGCCTGATCCTCGTCTCCCGGTTTACGATGCTCGCCCATCCAGTCAAACACGTTGATATGTTGTTTGAAGTCTTCGGACACGTCTTGCGGCATATAGCCGATGTCGGCATTTTCCGACCACTTGACCGACCCGCTATCGGGCGCCAGATCCTGGGCAAACAGACGCAACAGCGTCGTTTTGCCCACACCGTTGGCCCCGATGATAGCAATTTTCTGTCCGGCTTCTATCATTGCCGAAAAATTCGTGATAACCGGGTTGTCGTAAGCCTTGCTTACCTTGTCCACCGTCACAGCCAGACGATGCAGCGGCTTGGTCTGTTCAAAGCGGATATATGGATTCTGGCGCGACGACGGCTTGACTTCAACCGCTTCAGACTTGATACGGTCGATCTGCTTCAGGCGCGAAGTCGCCTGACGCGATTTGGATTTGTTCGCGGAAAAGCGACGCACAAAGTCCTGCAGCTCGGCAACCCGCTCCTTGGCCTTCGCATTGTCTGACACCAGACGCTGGCGCGCCTGGGTAGAAGCAAGCATGTAATCATCATATGTGCCTGGGTAGAGACGAATTTCTCCGTAATCCAGATCAGCCATATGGGTGCACACCTGGTTCAGAAAGTGCCGGTCGTGGCTGATAATGATCATGGTGCTTTGATAGCCATTGAGTACGCCCTCAAGCCACCGGATCGTGTTGATATCCAGGTTATTGGTTGGCTCGTCCAGCAGCAGCACATCCGGATTGGAAAAAAGCGCCTGCGCCAGCAGAACACGCAATTTCCATCCCGGTGCGATTTCGCGCATGGGCTGGGTATGCTGCTCTACCGGGATATCAAGACCAAGCAACAGCTCGCCGGCACGCGCTTCTGCCGTATATCCGTCATATTCGGCAAACTTGGCCTCCAGTTCTGCCGCATGCATGTAATCGTCGTCGGTCGCTTCCAGGTTTGCATAAATAGCATCGCGTTCATGCATGGCCTGCCACATTTCCTCGTGGCCCATCATCACAACGTCCAGCACCCTCATGTCTTCAAAAGCGAACTGATCCTGACGCAATTTACCTAGCCTGACCCCCGGATCCAGCGAGACATTGCCCGAAGACGCCTCCAGGTCGCCACCGATGATTTTCATGAATGTGGATTTTCCCGAACCGTTCGCACCGATCAGGCCGTAGCGATTGCCACCCCCGAATTTGACGCTGACGTTTTCGAAAAGAGGCTTGGGGCCGAACTGAATGGTTAGATTAGCGGTTGAAATCACGACTGTATTTAATGCCTTGAATGGAGTTATAAAAAATGCCAAACGCGTTCATAACTGCCGAACGCGTTGTCCTTGTCTTGCCTGCACCGTGTGAGCGGCTTGCGGATTATCAATGTTGATGATCGTGGTGGCGGTGATCGTGATCATGTTCGTCAATCACCAGATAGGCCATACCCGCTTCAGTGGCCACGCCAATCTTCTTGCCAATGGGCAGCGTGACACGCACATCGCCGTGGCCGTAAGGCAGGCCGTATACTACCGGTATCCCCGTATTTGCCCGCAACCACCGTACCACCTCTGGCATATCGAAGCCTTTGTCCTGGGCGCTGAGCTTGTACTCGGTAAAGTGCCCCAGCACAATGGCCTTCTGTCTGGCCAGAACACCGGCATGCAACAGTTGCGTCAGCATGCGCTCGACCCTGAAGGGGTATTCGCCAACATCTTCGAGGAACAAAATGCCATTTTTGATCTTCGGCAGATACGGTGTACCAACCAGGGACGCCACCATGGCAAGATTGCCGCCCCATAGCGTGCCACGGGTATCGACCGCATCAGAGCCTTCGGACTCGAAACTGAGAATTTCCAGTTCACCGTGCATGACTTCCAGGAAAATGTCATACGTCAGCTCGTCAACCGTTTCCTTGCCAAAATCGAGCAGGTTCGGACCGGTATAACTGCTCATGCCGGTTTTAGCCAGCAAAGCCAGATTGAAGGCGGTAAAGTCGCTGAATCCGACATAACGCTTCGGATTACGCTCCAGCAGTTTCCAATCTATGCGATGCAATAGACGGCTTAAACCATAACCGCCCCGGGTGGGCATAACAATGTCACTTTCATGCTTGGCAGCTCGGGCGATGGCGGCGATCCGATCTTCATCATTTCCGCCGAATCGCATATCCTGGCTTAGCGCAGCCTTGTCGACCGTGACTTTGACACTGGATTTTTTCAAGTTCTTGATCGCGCGCTTGAGCACTTGAGGATCCTGCACGTAGCCGGACGGCGACATGGTATAGACCTGCAGTTTTTTCGTATAGCGCACAGGCTGATACGCCACGTCATCGGCCTCATCGAACAGAATCTGCGCGTCGTTCAACTGCTCTTTAATACTTTCCTTTTTGCCATGGGAAGAAGCATTGCTCATGGTGACGATTTCCTGCGTTCCTGAAAAAAGCGGCGAAGCAACTGGCCGCACTCTGTTTTCAACACCCCCGACACAATGGCGGTGTGATGATTGATCTGTTTATTGTCCGGCACTGCAATCACGCTGCCGCAGGCGCCGGTTTTCGGATCTGCCGCACCGTATACCACCCTGCTTACTCTGGCGTGCGTAATGGCGCCCATACACATAATGCAAGGCTCTAGTGTAACGTACAGAGTAATGCCAGGCAGCCGGTAATTATCCAGATATTTGCCACACTGGCGCAAGGCAATAATTTCAGCGTGCGCAGTGGGGTCGCGGTCGATAATCGTTCTATTGTACCCGTTTCCGAGTACTTCCCCGAGCGAATCGACGGCAACGGCGCCAACCGGCACCTCGCCCAGTGCGTAGGCCATTTGCGCCTGTTCCAGCGCCAGCGCCATGAACTGCGCGTGATTCAACGGGGTGGTTTGCATATTCTCGCGACGGTTGCTGCGTTGATCGACATGCGTGCATTTTATCCGGCTATACACGTAAACACTAAGGAAAAGCCGGCGGGATTGGTGAAAAATGTTTTATCAGGCTACGGTTTGCTGATATTTCTTGTTTTAAGGGTAAACCCGTAGTAAAATTACTTTGTATGCAAACTAAATCGCCAGTCCGCAGCCATTCCTTGCTTGAGCCCTGCCAAAGCCGTAGCCGCTTTGGCTTTCTGCTAGGCAGCGTATACAGGCAGTGGCGCCGCCAGATCGATTTGAATTTCAAGGATCTTGGCCTCTCGGATGCTACGCGCATGCCGCTGCTGGTGCTGTACGTGCAAGACAAAGCCATGCGACAGAAAGACTTGGCCCAGGCATTGTATCTGGACTCTTCATCCCTGGTGCGCGTGCTGGCGCAATTGCAAAACGCGCACTTGGTGCAATGGGATACCGATCCGGCCGACCGTCGTACCAAGTGCATTGCATTGACGTTGGCCGGTCGCAAGGTAGCGGCCCTGATTCTGGAAAAAAGTATGCAAATCGAACAAACCATACTGGCCGATCTGTCCGCCGATGAAATACACGTTACCCGCCGAGCCCTGGAAAAAATCTCGGACCGGCTTGAGTCCGGCAATAAGTAAACGAATGACGCCTCAATGGCCCTTCCCTTGCATCGGCTTCTCATGCGCCAAAAAACAGACGGTTAAAAAATGAAATTGAAGATATCGCCCTTTGCCTGGGTGAGTTTTGCCATGATTGTCGGTGTGATGGGCACAGCGCTCATCAGCCCCCTGTACGCGCTCTATAAAGAAGCGTGGCAACTGCAAACCAGTGATATCTCGCTGATTTACGTGATGTACATGGGCGGTGCACTGTCCGGCTTGTTGTTTCTGGGGCGCCTGCCTGATCGCGTCGGTTTTCGCCCGATGATGCAGACAGGCCTGGCGTTGGTGCTGCTCGGGACAGCCATCAGCCTGATCGCCTGGAACATGACCAGCCTGAATATCGGGCGGTTTATCGTGGGCGTTGCCTCTAGCATGGTAACCACCAGCGCAACCCTGGGGCTGTCTAAATTGTCACGCCACGGCAACGTACAGCGCGTGGCCATGATGACCGGCTTTTTGATGGCGTTTGGCTTTGGCCTGGGGCCGTTGGTCGGTGGCATTATCGGACAATGGACGCCTGCACCCTTGACGCTGACCTATGTTCCCACGCTGATCCTGGGTAGCCTCGGCTTAATCGTGTTGTGCTGCCTGACGCTGCCCGATACCATTAAACCCAAGGCGGGACCGCCACTGGCGCTGAACGATATTTTGCCCAAGCTGACCTGGCCCGACTCAAGCGCGTCCGGGGCATTTGTGCTCACCTGCTGCCTGCCCTTTCTTGCCTTCGGTGTTTTTGGCCTCTATGCGTCCATGGCGCCGCTGTTCCTGGGCAAACTGGTGCCGTGGGACGGCCCGGTCGTCAGCGGCACCTCCATTGCCTTGATCCTGTTTTCTTCGGCCGCCGTCCAGGTCATTGCCGCAAGAATGCGTACTGACTGGTGCGGCGCGATAGGAACACTGGCCCTGGCGCTTAGCAACGCGCTTCTGATCCTGAATTTGTGGACCAGTTCAGCCACCTTGTTTGCACTTGGCGTGTTGCTCACTGCAAGCGGGCACGGCATGACCATGCTTGCCGGCATGAGCATGATCACACGCCTGGCAGGGCCCGGTAATCGATCCGGACTGCTGGCCACTTACCTGGTCGCCGGTTACGTCGGCAGCATGATCCCCATGATGGGAATAGGCTGGATTGCCGACCACTGGGGTATAGAGGCGGCAATATATTCATTCTGCAACATGGTGATCGTAATCGGCGTGCCGGTGGCAGTCTTGTTCCAGCGTCATCCGCGTATTCGGCCTGCGGTGGTCCAGGCACCACATTAAAAGTAAGGGCAGAATACGCTGGCCTACTTCTTCATATCTGACTGACGCGTGAGTACGTATGCCATTGCAACAATATTGACGCGAAGGCCAAGACCGGCCGGCACAATCATCAATGGTTACCGACATCCTGCGAGCATTTCTGATCCGCAGACGGAATTGGCGCCATTGTGAGACGGCATCCTCCACGCACCATTAAAAAATACCTTGATAATATGGGAATTATCGTCATGAACTATCCCTATCTGCCTCGGGCCCGGAGTGACAGCCCCGCTGGCCGTCACTATTTATCGAAGTGCCCCAAGACGAGTCATGCTTATTCAGCGCAGTGCATATGGTAAATCTTGTTGACCACAACCCATTTTCCCTCTGCCTTGATCAGATTGAAGAAGTCGGTAAAGCAGAAGCCCGAGATATCATTGGTGTCGATGCGGGCATTTGCGATGTTGCCGACGATGTCAATGCTGACTATAACGCCTTGCGCTTCAGGTGAAGGACGGAATGAATTGTCGATGGTATCGTACAGAATCTGAATGGGGCCACCACTCAATTTGTTCTCGCTATCAAGACCGAAAATGGTAGCTTGTTCGCTGAACGCGGGCTTCATGAGGCTGCTTTTAGCCTGCTTGCCGCCTTCGTTGTACTGATTCAGGACCTCGACAATTGCTTTGTATTCCTGAACGTAAGTGGGTTTAGACATCACACAACTCCTGCAGTAATAAAAATGGATAGCCAGGCTTTTGCGCTGGCTTGAATCGAATCCGCACGCTAACGAGTGCGAAACGATGATGGTGCTGGTAAAAGGCGTTCTACTAACCTGAACTAGCTGACGGCTGTAGGCCAGTCGGTGTAGCCTTTGGCCCCGCCGCCGTAGTAGGCCTCGCGCGGTGCAACGGCCAGCTCAATACCGCTGCGCAAGCGCTCGACCAAATCGGGATTGGCGATAAACGGCCGCCCAAAGGCCACTGCGTCGATCTTCCCTTGCGCGCGACGCTCAATCGCCAGCGCAAGGTCGTAGCTGTTGTTGCCGATATAGGGGCCGTCGAATAAGGCGCGTAGCGCATCCAGGCTCACGCCATCCGGTAGCTCGCGTGTGCCGCCGGTCGCGCCTTCTACGAAGTGCAAATAGGCCAGCTTGAATCGGTTCAGTTTCTGGATCAGGTAACCATAGGTGGCCATGACGTCGCTGTCGATTGGTGTGTTGCCGGCGTCTGGCGTCACGGGTGACAGCCGAATGCCCACCCGGTCGCCGCCCCAAATCTTGACCACGGCTTCAGTCACCTCCAGTGTCAGGCGCGTACGATTTTCGATGGAACCGCCGTACCGGTCGCTGCGCTGATTGGTTGAATCCCGTATAAACTGATCCAGCAGATAGCTGTTGGCCGAATGGACCTCGACGCCATCAAAACCCGCCCGTTTGGCGTTTTCGGCTGCATACTCGTACTGCTCAATGATGCCGGCAATTTCCTCAGTCTCCAGAGCACGCGGCACCGACACCGGCACGAAGCCTTCCGTGGTATAGGTCTGGCCTTCGGCCTTGATCGCTGATGGCGCAACTGGCGCCGCGCCGTCAGGCTGCAACTGGGAGCTGGAGAATCGGCCGACATGCCACAGCTGGCTGATAATTTTGCCGCCTGCGGCGTGCACCGCGTCGGTGACGATCTTCCATCCGGCCACCTGCTGCTCGTTCCAGATACCCGGCGTGGCCGCATAGCCGCGTCCTTGCGCCGAAATGTTGGTGGCCTCGGCAACAATCAGGCCGGCGCCGGCGCGTTGGGCATAATAAGTGGCATGCAACTGACCGGGAATTCCGTCTTCACCGTAGCGGCTGCGGGTAAGCGGCGCCATGGCAATACGATTGCTAAGCTCAAGAGCACCCATTGTGGTGGGTGCGAATAAATCCGTTCGGATGTCGGTGTTCGCCATAAATAACTCCAATTTAGTTGACCAGTCGTCTATTTAATCAATAAAAAAAATCTGTCACGACAGAAGACGTTGGGTGTTGATCAGTGCGGTATCAAACGGGACGTCATTTTTGTTGAGCTTGGCAAGTAGCGAGGCTCCCAACCAAAGCTGATACAGGGATTGGCCCAGCGTGGCGGCCGCAGTGTCGGCCTGGATGGAACCCTCACGCTGACCCTGTTCTACGCAAGCGGTAATACGTTCTATGATGGTATCGGTTCCGTTCTTCAGAACGACGCGCATATCTTCAGATAGATCGCACACTTCCGGTCCCAGTTTAACAACCAGACACTTGCCGTCGGGCAGGTCCGAACCTTGAGTGCGTGCCCAATACTCAAAGTATCGCGTTAGCCGCTGCGCCGCCGTCCCGTCCCCATTGAGCATTGAGTCAACCGTGATCAGGTATTCGGAGAAGTATTCCTGTAGCAAGGCTTGTCCAAATTCTTCCTTCGATTTGAAGTAGTAATAGAATGACCCCTTGGGCACGTTCGCCATCTTTACTACCTCGGCCAGACCCACAGCGGTATAGCCTTTTTCGGTCATTAGCGAGCGGGCAATATTCAGGATGTGTTGGCGCATTTCTTGTACTGGTTTTTTCATAACAGCAAGTTTACCGCAAAACCGACCAGTCGTCTACTAATCCAACCCATCCGTCATTCTTTGCCCAACCCAGGCTCGGGTAAATTGATGCGCGACCCGACCAGCGCGAGTTCCGTGCTGCAAAGCCCATTGAAGAGCAGCAGGCGTAATTGGTCAGTGCAGACGGCAACGTCGTGATCGTCGCCAGCGATCATCCTGCGGCCAGGCGTGCAATGACCATGAAGACTTATTTCGCGCTAGCTCATGTCCTGGTATCTCCCGAGGGCGAGCGCCACGGTCTTGTTGACCGGGCGCTTGCACAACAAGGCAAGAGGCGCGTACTTGCCCTGACACTGCCGCAGATGTTTGCCGCCCCGGCTGTTGTGGCGCGAACAAATATGACCGCCACTGTCATGAAGCGAGTTGCGCTTGGTTCCTCTGCCGGCAGCACGCTCGCCCTGTTTCCCCCGCCGATGACACTCCCCGATGTCACTTTTGACCTGATCTGGCATCGACGCAGCGACGCCAGCCCTGCACAACGCTGGTTCAGATCTATCGTTGAGTCAACTGCCGCGAATCTTTGACGCGGGATGCGAGTGTGCTCAGCAGGGTCAATACCGTCAGCCCCTCCTGAGCCAAGCGATGTTCGTTCAGGTTGTAGTCCTGGGTCAGGGACTCATGCAGCACGCGCGTCGCCCACTGGCGAACGCGCGTGGCACGGCCGGAGTTGACCCGACAGCCAACGGAAATGATGGCATCCAGCTTGCAGTGCTTGATCCGCCGCGTGACCTGCCGCTTGCCCAACTCCCCTCATGGTATCGGAGCATATTGCTATAGCACGCTCCTTATACACCATAAAAAATGCCATTGACAATGTAAAAGACATCATCAATGGCATTTATGTTATCCAACAGAATCAACTCGTTAGAAAACAGCCTTATTCCCACTCAATCGTCGCCGGTGGTTTGCTGGACACATCATAAACCACGCGATTGATGCCGCGCACTTCGTTGATAATCCGGGAAGATACGCGAGCCAGCAGCGAGTATGGCAGCTGCGCCCAGTCGGCAGTCATGAAATCGGATGTTTGCACGGCCCGCAACGCCACCACATAATCATAGGTGCGGCCGTCACCCATAACACCCACCGACTTGACGGGCAGGAACACGGCAAAGGCCTGAGACGTCAGGTCGTACCAGGACTTGCCGGATTCCTCATCGGTCGTATTGCGCAGCTCCTCAATAAAGATTGCATCCGCCTTGCGCAGTAAATCGGCGTATTCTTTCTTGACTTCGCCCAGTATGCGCACGCCCAGGCCAGGACCTGGAAATGGATGGCGGTACACCATATGATGCGGCAGGCCCAGTGCCAGGCCCAGTTCCCGAACCTCATCCTTGAACAGCTCGCGCAGCGGTTCCAGCAATTGCAGATTCAGTGTCTCGGGCAATCCGCCTACATTATGATGCGACTTGATGGCAACGGCCTTGCCGGTTTTGGCGCCGGCAGATTCAATAACATCGGGATAGATGGTGCCCTGAGCCAGCCAGCGCGCGCTTTTACGTTTGCCCGCCTCATTCTGGAACACTTCCACGAATTCCCCGCCAATAATCTTGCGCTTTTTTTCCGGATCGCTTTCTCCGGCCAGCTTGCTCATGAAGGCGTCTGTGGCATCCACATGAATCACATTGACGCCCAGATGTTCGCCAAAAATCGTCATGACCTGCTCGGCCTCATTCAGCCGGAGCAGTCCATGATCAACAAAAACACAAGTGAGCTGATCGCCGATAGCTTTATGAATCAAGGCCGCCGCTACTGAAGAGTCTACGCCGCCTGACAACCCCAGGATCACGTCGTCGGTGCCGACTTGCTCGCGGATGCGCGCGACCGCTTCTTCGACGTAGTCAGGCATATTCCAGTCGTTGCTGCAACCACAAATGTCATTGACAAAGCGGTTTAGCATTGCACGGCCCTGCGTTGTATGGGTGACCTCAGGGTGAAATTGCACACCATAAAAATGACGGGACTCGTCGGCCATGCCGGCTATGGGGCAGGAAGGCGTGGATGCCATCAGAACAAAGCCTTCGGGCAGGTCGGTGACCTTATCGCCATGACTCATCCAGACCTTGAGCATGCCATGGCCTTCGGGTGTAACAAAATCGGCAATGTCCTTGAGCAGTGCAGTATGGCCATGCGCGCGCACCTCTGCGTAGCCAAATTCACGATGATCAGACCAGCTAACTTTGCCACCCAGCTGCGACGCCATGGCCTGCATGCCATAGCAGATGCCCAGCACCGGCACGCCCAGCGCGAACACCTGCGGCGGCACTTTGAGCGACGCCTCGTCGTAGGCAGACGAATGACTGCCCGACAAAATGACGCCCTTGAGCCCCAAGCCTTGCTGTTCTGCAAGAAAAGCCGCATCGACATCGCCGGGGTGAATTTCACAAAAAACCCCGGCTTCGCGCACACGCCGCGCAATAAGTTGGGTAACCTGTGAACCGTAATCGAGAATCAGAATCCGCTGATGCATGTGCTATATCCGCCTGAGGACAAAAGAAAAGAAATTGGAAGACGACATTATAATGGCTGCCAGGCTCAAAACCGTGCCAAAACCCGACTGCGGACAAGATGTGACCGCCAACCGGTTCAGCAGACGTCGCCGCCGACCGGATACTCGCTGCCCGGCGGCACCGGCCCGGGCAGGCATGCCAGGCCGGGATTTCTTTTTATGTGCTATTTTTGTTCTTACACCAAAGGTCCAGTATCAATGAAAAGCAATCAGAATCCGTCTTTTGCCGCCCCGGCTTGCGCACCCAAAGTCTTCATGCTGGTCCATGGCGCCTGGCATGGCGCCTGGGTCTGGGACGAAGTCGCAAGACATCTACGCGGTCTAGGGCATACCGTGTACACCCCGACGTTGACCGGCCTGGGCGATCGCGCAGCCGAACTCTCTTTATCGATCACCCTGAACACGTTCATTGATGATATTGAAACCGCAATATTGCGACCGCTGTCGGCCCCTGCCCTGGCTCCAAACGACGGCAATCAGCCTGGCAACTGGGTGCCTGCAGTCTCGTCCGACGATGACGACTGTAATAAGACGAACGCGATTGAACCGAATTCGGACCCCTCTGAGGCAAGACCCAGCGTCATCAAGCAAACCGGTGGCACCGGTAACCCCGACGCACTCGCCAATGTGATTCTTGTTGGCCACAGTTTTGCCGGCTTGGTCATCACCGGGGTTGCCGATCGTATCGGGCATCGCCTGGACCGCCTGATATACCTGGATGCCTTCGTGCTGCCCGCTGACCAGTCTACGTTCGACACCTTGCCCGATAAGGTGGTCGATGCACTGACGGCGTCGGCCCAGACCCATCATGGCTATGGCATTCCCGCTCCCGATCCGATTCATTTGGGCGTGCCCGCCGATACCGACCAGTACACTGCTGCAAGAGCAAAGCTAACACCGCACCCAATCAATACATATGCCAGCGCGCTTTCGCTAAATGCCCCGATTGGCGCAGGGGTAAAGAAAATTTATCTGGCCTGCACCGCACCCGCCTATAAGCCAGTTGCGGCCACACACACCTGGGTGCAAACTCAACCGGACTGGTTCTGGCAGGAGCTGGGCTGCTCGCATTCCGCTCCGCTGATGGCGCCTGCACTGGTTGCCGACAAGCTACTGAGCCTGTCCTCTCTATGAGGGCTTCACAGAGTCTTTTGACGTGCTCTGGTCCTTTACACTTTCTGTCATCAGGGCGGCGCTTTTGACTGTTGGGCAGTAATGTAACGCTTTGGCATGGTCTGGCATCAGCGCAGCGCTGTGTAATGTTCTGACATTCGTGTCAAGCCTTGCCATATAATCTGATCCGCGCAATGCCTTACGATACTGATGCTTTATCAGGGCTTGCATTAGCGTGACGTTTTGTTTATGTCGTAAAAAACCCGACACAGCAATAAGCAGGGCCGGGTTTAAGTTCGGTGTTTAAGTACCGAATTGGTATGCGGAAATGATGTGCTTAGTCGGCGCGGTAGTTCGGCGCCTCTTTGGTAATTTGCACATCATGCACATGCGATTCACGCACGCCAGCAGACGTAATTTCCACAAACTGCGGCACAGTACGCATATCATCAATTGTGGCGCAGCCACAATAACCCATAGAGGCGCGGATGCCTCCTACCAGCTGATAAATAATCGCCAATACGCTGCCTTTGTATGGCACGCGACCTTCGATCCCTTCAGGCACCAGTTTGTCGGCGTTGTTTGCCGGGTCCTGGAAATAACGGTCGGCAGACCCCTGTTCCATAGCCCCAAGGCTACCCATGCCACGATAAGACTTATAGGAACGGCCCTGGAATAACACGACTTCGCCAGGCGCTTCTTCAGTGCCGGCGAACATGCCGCCCATCATGCAGGCAAACGCCCCGGCAACCAATGCCTTGGACACGTCGCCGGAATAGCGGATACCGCCATCGGCAATGAGTGGTACGCCGGTACCTTCCAGTGCCTTGGCAACATCGGAAATGGCGGTAATCTGAGGCACGCCAACACCTGCAACAACACGCGTGGTGCAAATTGAACCTGGGCCGATGCCGACCTTGACGCCGTCTGCCCCGGCCTCTACCAGCGCCTTGGCTGCCTCGGCAGTGGCAATGTTGCCGCCGATTACGTCAATTTCCGGGAAATTTTCTTTCACCCAGCGTATGCGATCAAGCACACCCTGCGAGTGGCCGTGAGCCGTATCGACAATGATGACATCAACATCGGCTGCAGCCAGTTTACGTACGCGCTCTTCGGTGCCCTCGCCCACGCCAACGGCTGCTCCCACACGCAATTGACCGAATTCGTCTTTGCTTGCGTTGGGATGTTCCGTATTCTTGACTATATCCTTGACGGTAGCCAAGCCACGCAGCTCGAACTCGTCATTGACGATCAATACGCGCTCCAGGCGGTATTTGTGCATCAATGCCTGGGCTTCGGCGAGCGTGCCACCTTCGTGCATGGTGATCAGGCGCTCTTTGGGCGTCATCACAGATGTCAGAGGGACATCGAGCCGGTCTTCGAAACGCAGATCGCGATTGGTAACAATACCAACTAGTTTTCCGTTATCTACCACCGGCAAGCCGGAAATACCATGTTTTTTCTGAAGAGCAATGGCGTCGCGCACTTTCATATCGGACGTGACAGAAACCGGATCAATCACAATACCGAATTCGTGACGCTTGACGCGGGCCACTTCGGCGGCCTGCTCATCAGCTGTCATATTCTTGTGGATGATACCGATTCCGCCTTCCTGGGCCATTGCAATGGCCAGGCGCGCTTCAGTCACTGTATCCATGGCGGCAGACACCAACGGAATATTCAGTGTGATATTACGACTAATTTTGGTTTTGAGAGAGGTGTCGCGCGGCAACACATTTGAGTACGCTGGTACCAGAAGAACATCGTCAAAGGTAAGCGCTTTTTGAATAAGACGCATGAAATAACTCCGGGCGCAAAGCAAAATTATACGCTTGCGCCCGGATTGAATCAACCGGGTTGCGCGCTCAGGGGGAAATATTACCGACGCGCAAGCGGTTTGATTACCCCATAGCCACACGGGCGTTCATAAACATCCGCATCCACGGCGTGTAATCGCCCCCGTCATCCTTGTCGCCCCAACGCTCGGGATGCCAGGACATCATGACATTGCGCGTCACCCTTTCCGGATGCGGCATCATAATAGTGAACCGACCGTCGGCCGTAGTGACAGAAGCAATACCCTGCGGGCTGCCATTAGGGTTGGCCGGATATGCTTCGGTCACAAACCCGGCGTTCGATACATAACGCAACGTCGTGTGAGCCGAGTTAATATTGCCCTGCAGGCCAAAATCGGCGAAGCCTTCGCCGTGCGCCACGGCAATCGGTAACCGGCTGCCCTGCATATCCTTGAAAAAGATCGAGGGAGAATCGGCCACTTCGACAAGGCTCAGGCGCGCTTCGTACTTGGCGGACTGGTTATAAGTAAATCGCGGCCAGTCCTGCGCGCCCGGAATCATGTCGGCCAGGGTCGCCAGCATCTGGCACCCGTTGCAAACACCAAGCGCAAACACGTCGGGTCGTGCAAAAAAGGCGGCCAATTGCGCCGACAACGCCGGATTGAACCGGATCGTGCGCGCCCAGCCTTCACCGGCCCCCAGCACATCGCCGTAGCTGAAACCGCCCACGGCCACCATGCCCTGGTAGTCATTTAGGGATGTGCGGCCGGACAATAGATCCGTCATGTGCACGTCATAGGCGTCAAACCCGGATTTATCAAAGGCCCAAGCCATTTCCACCTGACTGTTACAACCCTGCTCTCGCAGAATGGCAATTTTTGGGCGAATGCCACTCGCAATATAGGGTGCAGCAATCTGCTCTTGCGGGTTGAAACCAATAACGGCGTTCAACCCGGGATCGTCGCGCTCATCCCAAGTATTGAACTCTGCCAGCGCACTGGCCGGGTTATCGCGCCGCTTCATGATTTCATATGTGACCTGGCTCCAGGCCTTGCCAAGCTCAACCCGGTCCAGACCGAAAATACGACGGCCATCCCGATAGAACTCAATCTGATCCGACGCATTGGGCGCGCCAATTACATTTGAGATACGAGACAGCCCCGCTTCACGCAGCGCCTGTAGCACTTGGTCGCGCTGTTCGGCACGCACCTGGATAACGGCGCCCGCCTCTTCATTGAACAAGGCCTTGACCGTCAATTCATCTCGCTGCACTGCCACCTGTTCCGGGCGAATTTTATAGTCTCCCCAATCGGCAGACGCTTCGTCAAACGTCAGCATATCCAGATTGATGGAAACACCCACATGACCGGCAAACGCCATTTCAGCCACGGTAGCCAGCAATCCGCCGTCCGAACGATCGTGATAGGCCAGTATCAGGCCTTGCTCTACCAGCGAGCGAATCGTTAGAAAGAAAGTTTTGAGCATGGCCGGATCGTCAACATCGGGAGTCTCAGATCCGTATTGATCAATTACATTTGACAACACAGAACCTGCCAGGCGCTGTCGTCCCTGTCCCAGATCCAACAAAATCAGTGTGGTTTCACCTTGGTCTGTGACCAATTGCGGGATCACCGTTTTGCGCACGTCAGCGACTGGGGCAAAAGCGGTTACGACCAGCGAAACCGGCGCCACCACTTCCCGGGCCTCGCCCTGCTCGTCCCAGCGCGTACGCATGGACAAGGAATCTTTGCCCACCGGAATCGACAGGCCGATACTCTGGCATAGTGTAGACACGGCATCGACGGTATCGAACAGGTCGGCATCCTGGCCTTCGAAGCCGCAAGCGGCCATCCAGTTGGCCGACAACTTGATGTCTTCCAGTGCCGCCACATCGGCCGCAGCCAGATTGGTGAGCGCTTCGGCCACAGCCATTCGGCCCGAGGCAGGCGCATTGCCAATGGCTAGCGGCGTGCGCTCACCCATTGCCATGGCTTCGCCGCGAACCGATTCGTAATCGGCCAGCGTGACGGCGCAGTCGGCCACGGGCACCTGCCATGGGCCGACCATCTGGTCGCGTGAACACAAGCCACCTACGGTACGATCGCCGATGGTAATAAGAAAGGATTTATTAGCCACAGTCGGATGACGCATCACCTGCAGGCTAATAGCGACCAAATCCAGGCCGGTCACATCCATGGGTGTCAGCTGGCGGGATTTATGCTCGGCCTGACGCTTCATGCGAGGCAGCTTACCCAGGATGACATCCATGGGAACATCGACAGGCGCAGGCCCATTGACTGGCAACGACGCCTGAGCGTCAGTAAATCCGGGCAAGCCCTGGCCGTCGGAAACTTTCAAGTGGCGTTCCGTGGTGGTTACACCAACGACGGCAAACGGGCAGCGCTCGCGCGCAGCAATCGATTCAAAGCGGGGCAAATCTTCCGGCAGAATGGCCAGCACGTAGCGTTCCTGCGCTTCGTTGCTCCAAATTTCAGCCGCCGACAGCCCTGACTCTTCCAGGTGAACTCGTTGCAGATCGAAAATGGCACCGCGGCCGGCGTCGTTGACCAGCTCGGGAAAGGCGTTTGACAGTCCGCCTGCTCCGACGTCATGGATGGCTATAATGGGGTTGCTTTCTTTGAGTTGCCAGCAGCGATCAATCACTTCCTGGGCACGACGCTCAAGCTCCGGATTTCCACGCTGCACAGAATCAAAATCCAGCTGCGCGGTATTGGCGCCGGCGCTCATGGACGACGCCGCACTGCCTCCCATGCCGATACGCATACCAGGCCCGCCAAGCTGAATCAGTAGCGCCTGCCCTGGAATGACGTCTTTATGCGTCAGCGCTGCATCAATACTGCCCAGACCACCCGCAATCATAATGGGCTTGTGATATCCCCAGCGCACGCCGTCGACCGTCTGCTCAAAGGTACGGAAATACCCAAGCAGATTCGGTCTGCCGAACTCATTATTGAAGGCCGCACCACCAATGGGCCCTTCGATCATGATATCCAGCGGACTGGCAATCCGGTCTGGCAGGCCGTAGGGTTGCTTTTCGCGCGTTTCGGCAATATCTGGCAGGTTCAGATTGGATACGGTAAATCCGGTCAGACCGGCTTTCGGCTTGGAACCGCGTCCAGTTGCGCCTTCGTCGCGAATTTCACCGCCGGCTCCGGTCGCCGCGCCTGGAAACGGCGCGATCGCCGTTGGATGATTGTGCGTTTCCACTTTCATTAGCGTATGGGTCAAGCGCGCATGGCTGCCATATTTGGGAACGGCTGCATCGGGACCGTTGGCGTCGAAACCGGCAAAGAAGCGACTCGCCTGGCCACCCTCCATGACCGCTGCGTTATCGGAATACGCAACCACCGTGCCCTTCGGTTGTGCCGCGTGCGTCTTGCGGATCATGCCGAACAGTGTGTCTTCTTTTTTCTGGCCGTCGATTTCCCAGCTGGCATTGAAGATTTTATGGCGGCAATGTTCGCTGTTTGCCTGCGCAAACATCATGAGCTCCACATCGGTGGGGTCGCGTCCCATTTCGCTGAATGAGGCGAGCAGATAGTCTATTTCTACCGGGGACAACGCCAGGCCCAGGCTGGCATTAGCCTCGTCCAGCGCCTGTCGGCCGCGCGCCTGAACAGGAATTTGTGCCAACGGTTTTCCGGGCAAGGTTTGCATAAGAACAGAAGCGTCAAATGCTGCATTCACCACGCTTTCGGTCATTCGATCATGAATCAGCGCCGCGATTTGCGAATGCTGCTCTTGCGTGAGTTTTTTGGCGCCCAGCAGTCCTTTTTTCGAAACGAACTGGTATTCAATGCCGCGCTCGATGCGCCGCACGCTGGACAATCCGCAATTGTGAACGATATCGGTTGCTTTGCTGGCCCACGGCGATAATGTTCCCAGCCGCGGCAGCACCCGTAATACCAATGCATCCGCAGCGGGTGTATTGGCCTGCGCAGTGCCGTAATTAAGCAGCTGGGCCAGTCGCTGCTGTTCTTCCTGCGGCATGGCGCCGTCGGTAAAAATATGGTGCTCGTAACGGGCCGAAACGTCTTGCACAGGCAATCCGGCCTGGGCAAGCGCGGCAAGCAATCGCTCTTTCTGAAACGGAGTCAAGGCGGCACAGCCGTATGCAATCTGGTAATGATGTTGAGTGTCTGACACAATAAAAACCGGAGTAAATGATAATTGCCTGAACAGGAAAGCCATATTTTATCGCTCCGGCCCACTCTCATGCGCAATAACCACGCACTTGCAATATTTACCTGGATATTTCCGGCCACACGATCCCGCAATTTCAGTTATTTGTTCCCTGAAAATTTTTGATACAATTTTGTGTGAATTAGGAAAAAATAGCCGAATTTGATATCATCTTCGTGCTATGTCGGTTAATTCGCCCGCAAAACGGTGCGGCACTCAAGGCTTCTACACTTAAGAACAAATTTAGATATCGCCCCTAACCCATTAATAATTATATTTTTTTTGAAATTCTATTTATAATTGCGTGACCCTGATCTAATTTGTTCGTGACGATCCTATGCAAAAATTTCTCAGAAAAACCCTGACTGCGTGTCTGGCCGTCGTGCTGGCTACTGGTTCTATTGTTCCGGTCTCCAGTTTCGCTCAGGAGGACGGTGGCGGTCAAACCTATGACACGCTTCCCCTGGCAAGCACCGTTGTGGGCCAGGCCGACAATGGCGGTATTGTACGCTCCCAGGTGGCATATGTGGTGGATCTTACCGATAACCGCATACTGTACTCCAAAAATGCCGATGTTATCCGGCCTATCGCCTCTATCAGCAAGCTGATGACGGCGCTGATCATTACCACGGCCAACCTGAACATGAATGAGCAAATCATGATCACGGCCGATGATATTGACCGGGTAAAAAAATCCTCATCGCGCCTGTCTGTCGGTACCGTGCTCACACGCAATGAATTACTGCATCTGGCACTGATGTCTTCGGAAAATCGCGCGGCGCATGCACTGGGCCGAACCTATCCGGGCGGAATGAACGCCTTTGTACGCGAAATGAACGCCAAGGCGCGTCAGTTGGGCATGACCCGGACCCGTTTTGTGGAACCTACAGGATTGTCTCCGCAAAATGTCGCCTCTCCGCGGGATTTAGTGCGTCTCATGCAGACCGTACAGCAGCAGCCGCTTATCCGCGAGTATACCACCAGCGACAAATATGAAATTGTCACGAGCAATGGCCGAGAACAGCGCTATCGCAACACCAATCGCCTGATTCGCAATAACAACTGGAGTATCCAGATCTCCAAGACAGGCTATATCCGTGAAGCGGGCGACTGCCTGGTAATGATGACTGAAATGGATCATCGCCCGGTTGCCGTGGTTCTTCTGAATGCCGATGGTGGCCTGACCCGCTTTGCGGATGCGGTGCGCGTCCGACATATGGTTCAGCAGGACTACCCCACTCTGCTGTAAGAGTGCCAGACAACAGGCGGCCGATTCGCTGCCGCCTGATTCGCGGGCTTATTTTGCTCGACCTCTTCTGGCTTGGCCCCACTTCATCTGACTTGATCTAGGCTCACGTCAACTGGCCGCTCAGCACCTGACCTGTGGTCACAGGCCGACATAACCTGGTCTCAAATCAACTAATCTCACATTACCTGTTATCACATAAGGGAATCTGAGCCGGATTGACCTCAGATGAACCACCTTGCGTTCATCGACTCAAAGTTGAGCTGATCAACATCGACTAATGCAGCGACGATGGCGGCGCCTTGCCGAGTTCATTGTTTTCTTCCTGCTCGCCGGCATAACGCCAATATCGTAATGGCACGCAGGTCTTGAGCCGTTCGAACATTTTTGCAATCAGCGCCTCGCTGAACGATTCGGCCGAATTCATTGCGATGTCAATGGTTGCGTCCGCCTGCAGGAGCGCCATCCGGCCGTGTGCCTCGCGAGCCCTGGCGGAGGGAACCGACGTATCACGATCGGCATGCAACAGGTGTATGGTTGTGTCCAGGGACAATTGCAGCGGATAGGCTGGAAACTTCGCCCCAAACGTAATGAGCCTGCCAGCGACAGGAATCTCCAGCAGCGTCAGACCTAAGACCAGGGAGCCGGCGGTACCGACTCCGATTACCGCCGTCGCCTCGCTCAATACACCATGGGTGCGTTGCCCGTCCTGAATATCATGCTCCAGCGATTTGATGCTGGCCCCCAGGCGGGGTGCAAGTTGCGCCGACGTTTGTTCATCCGGCTCAGTATCCCCCACGTTTAGCCATGCCGTGTCTGCCTCCAGCGCAACCATCGCGATACGAATAACAGCGTCGGGAAATTCGGCACGAATAGTGCTCAACAGAAATGGCATATTCGTTAACTGCTCACTTTCTTCATGCAGAATATAAAACAGCTGGCCATGCGCGTCACCTTCCGGGAGAAGAATCTGGGAAGTCTTTATTTCCGTCATATATATCTCCGAAAAAGTTGTGCCATAATATGGAACTAATCTTACCACTCCCGGAATAAATTCATGTCTTCTTCCCTCAAAATCGCAATATCGAATGCAGTCAAGGAGGCTATGCGGGCCAAGCAAACAGCAAGGCTGGGTACGCTGCGTTTTCTGCAGGCCGCCATCAAACAGAAGGAAATAGATGATCGCGTCGAACTGAACGATGATCAGGTGCTGGCAATTGTGGAAAAACAAGTCAAGCAGCGCAAAGAATCGATTACCGCTTTTGAGAACGCCGGTCGCACTGAAACCGCAGAGGCCGAGAAAGCGGAACTGGCCGTGCTCAAGGAGTTTTTACCTGAGCAAGCATCTGAACAGGAAGTGGACGAAGCGGTCGATGCAGCGCTAACTCAAGTAACCTCGGATGGTGTTACGGGGCCGGCCGTCATGGGCAAGGCCATGGCCATTCTCAAGGAAAAATTGGGCGGTCGCACCGATATGGGAGAATTATCCAAGCGGCTTAAGGATCGTCTGAAATCCTGAGGATTTTCCCCAGAAAATGCGCTGTTGCCTGTCAGACCTGCAGCGCAAATGACCTGTTGCTAAAGGCCGCATTTCGCATTCGTCAATTACCCGGTCAACGCCATTTTCGTCATGCTTAACCGCTGTCAGAAAATGGCTTTTTTATGCGCGATACTCCTCAATTCTTTTAAGGACGATGAAGCTATCGTACCGGGCAAGCGCAATACAGCCATTGTCTATCGATAAATCTTGCCTATAAAGCCAGCGTTTCCCGTGCTGCCCTTCTCTACAGCAGCGACATCTGGGCATCGACTTCATCGACTTCGGCAAAGGTGCTGACACCCAGGCCAACCAATCGATATAGCGTATGACGCTTGTCGGCTTCTACCCGCTCAAGCAGCATGGCCGCAGCCTGTCGTATGTCGTCGACGGAATACATCGGACTGGAATAGGTCTGTGACCGGGTCACAATCCTGAACGAAGCAGTCTTGAGCTTGAGGGTGACGGTTCGACCGAACTTGCGCTTGCGCAAAACTTGCTCCCACAATTTTGTAGCGATGGCATCCAACGGTTCCTGCAGTTGTATATAAGGCAGATCCCGGTCAAAAGTGGTTTCCGTGGACACTTGCTGTGATGGCTGATTGCCGTCCACTTCTCGCATATCAATGCCACGCGCCAGCTCGTACAGACGATGGCCATGGCGTCCGAAATGATAAGTCAGTTCCCATTGGCTGCGCTGACGCAAGTCAGCAATGGTTTTCATATTTAGCCGGTGAAATTTTGCCAGCGTTACGCGACCGACACCGGGAATTTTTTCCAGCGGCAGATCCTGTAAAAACGCCAGCACCTTTGACGGTGGAATAACGCAAATACCATTAGGCTTATTCCAGTCAGACGCAATTTTGGCCAGGAATTTATTGGGCGCTACACCGGCCGATGCGGTCAGTGACGTTTGCTGAAAAATTTCCTGCTGGATGCGACGCGCCACTTCGGTGGCCGATGCGATGCCCTTGTGATTGACCGTCACATCCAGGTAGGCTTCGTCGAGCGACAGCGGCTCTATCCGGTCTGTGTATTGCATAAAGATTGCGCGCACCTGGCGCGACACATCGCGGTAAAGTGTAAAGTTGGGTGCAATATAGATGGCATGCGGACACAATTGACGCGCACGCCGCACCGACATTGCCGATCTCAGCCCATACTTGCGCGCCTCGTAAGAAGCCGCGACAATGACTGAACGAATGCTCTCCCATGCAACTACCACGGGCAGACCCCGGAGCTGCGGATTTTCACGCAGTTCGACCGACGCATAAAATGCGTCCATATCAATATGGACAATTTTTCTTGTCATGGATTAAGGCGGTCAGTTCGTATTACAATTGCATTGTAGCGATTCGCACTACTCTCAATCCAGGTACCCCTTTATTATGCAAAAATTTGTTGTATTGTCTGCCATTCTTATCTCCCTGGCCGGTTGCGGTGTGCATCAAGGCCACTATAAAGGGGCGCCTGCCGTGCCGGCTGATGCCCCACCTCCAACCTCTTTACTGTCAGAGTAAATCATAATGGGCGAACCTGGTATACACACAAGCCTTGTCCGGGCGATCCCGCAAGGCGTTCAGCTACTGACCCAGATCAACGATTTGATGCTGGACATCTATCTTCTTGTCGCAGACGTTGACTTTGACCGCATCCCGGATATTTTGCCTGAAAAACGTTTCCAGCAGGAAGGCCAGATTCATGTATCCAGCCTCGGACTTGAGGACGAACCGGTAGAGGATGAAATGGAATCAATTCTGGCCAATATGGATTCCGAAGATACAGTGCTATTTTTCTGCGCTGACGAGCAGGCTTATCATATCGCGCTTGATTTTATCAACTATGACGGAGAGCGAGCGTTTCGGCCCGTTAGTTAAGCGGCTGGCACATAGGGACGACCTTGCCACACCCGTTGCCGCACCCTTGCCAGACATTATTTTACGTGCCATTTTTGAAACGTAGGCGGCTTGTGGCATCATTACCATTGTCTTGCGTGCCTGTCTTGCCTTGCGCCAGTCAAGGGCGTTCAGAACGGCTGTTGTATCGCGCATAAGCTCCTTGACAAACACCGACATTTTTTCTTGCTCTCGCGGAACCAGCAGCCACACATGCTTTCGGGCTCGCGTCAGAGCGACATAAAAAAGTCGCCGCTCGTCCGCATGATCAAAACATTCCTGTTTGGGTAAAAAATGTTCAAGCACCTTGTCAGCAGGCCTGCGGGATGGAAATCCGTAGGTCCCCTCCTCCATATTCAGAATACATACATAATCGGCCTCCAGTCCCTTGGATGCATGCACAGTAGTGGCGCTAATGCGCAAATGGGGGTAGCAAGCGGCATAGACTTGCAGTTTCCGGCTATCGGGCAACAGATGTTTGAATCGGGCCAAAATGAGTACCGATGACGAGGCCACTGATGACGCGGGCCTGCCCGGCAGATTGCGTGCGAGCGTAGACTCGGTCGCCGCAAGTTGCAATTGAGATAAAACAACCGCCAGTCCGTCCTGCTGCGCGACAAGCGTGATTACCGGTCCCCCACCACTGCTGGCAGCGTGCAACTGCTTGCGGTTCTGAAACGGGTTTTTCATCAGAAACCGACTGCTGACATCGCACAATATCTGATTGAAGCGAAACGTGCGGCTGAGCGGCACGATTCGGGCGGCAGAATGCACACACTCGCGAAAATGCGTGCTGTATCGAATCTGGCTACCTGCAAAGCGATAAATAGCCTGCCAGTCGTCACCCACGCAAAACAGGCGCAACTGCGGGCGCTGGCGCAACATGGCGGCAATGAGAGCGAACCGCGAGGACGAGATATCCTGGAACTCATCGATCAGTACGTCGCGCCAGGGAACGATAAAGCGTTCACTTGACACATACTGCGTTGCGCGGGCAATCATATCGTCAAAATCAATTTGACCCCTTTCTCGCAAACGTTGTCCGTAAGCCTTCACCAGCGGCTGCACCAAAGCCGTTATATTCACGATGCGACGGTGCTCAGCAATTCGCATTTCATCAGTCTCTTTTGGCGCAGACGCCGCCTGCGCGCAAAACTGACGATACAGCGGCAAAACCGCCGCAATCTGCTCTACCAGGCCACGCCACCGAACAGTGCCCACCAGTGAGCGCAAGCAATCACGAACGCTGCCTGTCCCGCTCTCCGGCACAAAAGTGTTATGGCGCGTATGCGGTAAACACGCCATGTCGATGCAGACCTTATCGTTGACGCCATACGCTGTGAGTTCTTGGCGCAGCCGATCAATCAGGTAGCTGATATCGGACAAATACTGCGGGTCTTCCCACAGAATGATATGACGGGTGCCATGACGACGGTGAATAGCGACCAGACGACGGGCCAGCGCTGCCATCGCGCATTGATCGGCGTCCCTTTCAGTGCAATCGAACACATCGACGTAGACGTCTATATCCGACAAATGAAATATGCACTGATATGGGCGACGCCGCCCAAGGAATTCCGAATAGGGATAATGTTTTCGATAGTCGTATGCCACGCCCATGATGCAAAGCGCGTTTGCCACCAGGCACTCGACGGGATACCGGACTACCTCTCCTTGTATCGTCAGCATCAGGCAACTATCCAGATGAGCCTGATAATCGGCGCGCGTGGCGAACTCGCAGGACAATGCTACGCCCGGATCAATCACCGAAAAATACTCAAACAACAAACCAGCGTACTCGTCAGACATGTTTGCCAGTTGCTGGATCTGCTTGTCGACAAATGCGTTTAGTTTCTGTCGATTACCGCAAAGATCTGCCAGTGCGGGCGATTGCTTTTCCACCTCGCGCACGATGTGCAAGCCCAGACTATGGAATGTGCTTGCAGCAAAATCGTCCATGGGCCAATGCGCACTAAGCCTACTGTGCATGCGGTCCTGTATTTCCAGCGCGGCCTCGCGGGCAAAGGCCAGACAGAGAATGTCAGCGGGCCTGGCCAGGCCGTGCGCCATGAGAAACGCAGCACGTCCTGTCAGCGTGCTGGTTTTGCCAGTTCCGGCGCCGGCCAGCACAAGCGTGGCGGGTGCATTCGAGATGCAGGCCAGCCGCTGCTCCTGAGTAAGCGGTGTACGTTCTATACTGTCAAACAGATCGGCATAACGGGCCAAGCACGCTGCCTCGTTTACCGGTTCAAAGGCCTCATTCGCGTTTTGCATTAGGACTACGCAAATGCCCATAGCATAATCAACGATAACGACGCTGGGTTGCCGACTCGTTGTTTTTATCCAGTAGTAAGTTCCTCATAGATCGGTACGCCTGGGCTTGAATGTCACGCCAACGGCGCTCAACGTACGCATCAGAGATTGGACGAGTGTAGGATAGAACAGGCTCACACGCCACACTTAGCGCCGGCAACCCGCCGGCACAATTCGGATAGCAAAAAAACCGATAACGTACGAAACGTTATCGGTTTTATCTTTCAAATGGCTGGAGAGCCCGCATTGCCGTCAAGAGCAACGATGCTGTGAACGTGTGCTGTTTAATCGCAACGGTGTGATTTACGCGTTAATTACCCAACACCAAAGCAACACCATTATTTACGCGTCAATAGCAGCGGCGTTGTTAACGCATGCTATTGACGTATTTGGGCTCACACACTGGACCAGGCGCCGCTATGGCGCCAAAGCCCAAATCCATTAAGGCTGCGGACGAGACAGATCCTGTACCGGTGTGCCATCATTGCCCTGCTGCATGGGTACCGGTTCACCCGGGGCTGCTGCAGGCTGGGCCGAGTCAGGCATAGGCTGTCCTGGCATTGCTTGCTCGGAAACAGGTTGACCATCGGGGCCAATCGTTGTTGTCGTGCTGGAGCCCGTGGCAGGGACGGTACCTGCAGGAGCCGCCTGAACGGGTAAATTTTGCTGCTGAGCCTGCTCTGGTGTGACCGGGACTGTTGTTTCCGTCACACGTAACGTTGGCTCAACGTACATATCTTGTGATTTGGCCCAGGCCGAACGGGTATCCTTTGCCTCGCCGAGCGCATGCCGGGACAGGTTGTCCGAAGGCGTGGCAGCGTGTACGCTTGCTGTTGCTGCAGTTGCAAGAACGATCATAGCGGGAACGAGAAATTTTTTCATAGAAGTACCCCTTTAAAAGACATAAACAAAACTTATATGACTCTCATGATAACAACAGAATCACACTTGAATGTAACGGAATGCATAAAAATCAAACATATCACTTCCCACAATGGAATTAATACATACGTTCGAGTCAATACGTTACAGGATATTCTGTCTTCTACTATAACTGAATTTAATTAAAATAAAAGTGCGTGATTAATAATCCGATACAATACAGCCACTAGTCAATACAGCCCCAAGAGGAGTTCGTGAATGAAAAAACTGTTATTGCTTCTTGTTCCTGTCGTGCTGGCCGGTTGTGCATCCAGTGGGCTTGACGTGACAGACCGCGGCAATTATGGCGTCAAATGTTCACCCGACGCGAAAACGCCACCGAACTGGGAAATGTGCATGCAGACGGCCCAGAAAACCTGCGGCTATCAAAAACCTGTGAATATTTCACAACACAATCCGACTGGCACAGGCACGCCAGAGGATACCTACTTCATCAACTTTCAGTGTCAATAGGCACCAGACACCACAATGATGTCGTCTCTTTCGTGCGCGCCTCGTGTAATGGGTCTGAAGCATCCTCAGCACGTGCATGCGCCGGCTTGGTCTGATAAACGGCCAGCACGCGCAGGCCGTTGTCAGCAAACAACTGCTGCAGCGCATGCAGCGCACGCAACTGCAGCAGCTCAGCCAGGTCTGACATAATCAGCCATATTTGGCCGTCGGCTTGCAGATGCTGTCTGGCCTGCTGCACAAAACCCGTCAGCATTTGTTCATTCGGATCATAGACCGCCGCATCCAGTGACGAAGTCACCTTGCCAGGCAACCACGGCGGGTTGCACACGATCAGATCCGCCCTGCCATCAGGGAAAAATTCACGAGCCTGCACCTCGATCTGCTTACCTAGCCCAAGTCGTTCCACATTTTCCTGCGCGCAGGTTACTGCCCGGGGTGAAGAGTCGGTGGCGATGATTCTGGCCACCCCCCGCTTGGCTAGCAAAATGGACAACACGCCAGTGCCGGTGCCGATATCGAATGCGCATCCACAGTCAGCCGGCAAGGGTGCCTGTCTGAACAGAGAGAGATACTCGGCGCGCGAAGGTGAAAATACGCCGTAATGCGGATGGATCAGAAAATCACAGCCGGCCACCGGAACACCTTTGCGACGCCATTCGTAAGCACCGACAACACCCAGCAACTCTCTGTATGACACAAGCATGGGAGGATGCGAAGGGCCATACACCTGAAGCAAAGCCTCTTTCCAAGCGGGAGCCCGGCGTAATGCAATCGCGTTATCCGATTCAACCTGGACAAGCAAAAGCCCTAACAGCCTTGCGCGCTGCGCCTGCTGCATTCGGTAGCGATGAAAACGCTCCGCCATCGATAATAAGGTGCTGTGATCGCCTGACCGTTTATTTTTCTTGTCCAGACGTCGTCCCAGGGCCCGCAGCAATTGCCGACCGTTTTGAAAATCGCCGCGCCAGACCAGACCGACACCGTTACGCATTTTTTTCAGCGCCTGGTCCGCCGGCCAGGTATCGTCGGCATATTCCAGACGAGCTGGCACACCGAAGCCAGCCTCGGATTGCCACTTGATTGTTGACGTTCCGTCAGGCAAGAGCACGCTTGTTTCCTGAGCGCGGCTCTCGTTCTGTTCGGTATGCATCATGTCGTTCCCCGTAGGTTGGCTGCCTGGCCGGCTTATTGCTGGTGCTAGATAAATTGCGCTTGGTGGCAAAAAGGCCAGGCGTTCTGCCCAAAGCGCCACAGCACGCCCAAAAATGCGAAGCAGCAAGAGCAGCCATTGCAAGCCTGGCAAACAAAGCATTGTGCCATAAAACGCAAGCGAGACAGTCTTTAGACGGCGCGACGAACATGAGCGAATCTGTCGTCGAAACACGCCAGATTGTGTTAACAGAACCCCATCATTGCGACCGCTTCAATGAAACCCGCCGAGAAGGACCGGCGCCCAGCCATTGCCCTGCCGCCGCGGAGTGGCTCAGCTGGACGATAGTGATGAGGCCGATAAACCGAATAGAGAATGGAGATGACGCTGACAAATAGAACAATGATGAAGCCAACGAAAGCAGGCGTGCATCAAGACCTTACATAATACTGAATAAATTCGTGATAAATTATTAGCGTGTTCTACCCACCAGGGGGCGAGCAATGGCCTGCCCACACTTTATTTCCGGGAGTTTTCAATGATTTCTGTATTACGCAACACCGCTATCTCAGCCGCCCTGCTCTGCGGCGTATCCGGCCTCGCTCATGGCGAAACGGCAAACTATGAAGTGGAGCCAACCCATACGTTTGTCACCGTTGAAGTGATGCACTTTAAAACATCGACACTGCGAATCCGGTTTGATGACGTCCAGGGCACCATTGCTGCCGATGCCAAGAAGAATGAAGGTACTGCCGATATTAAAATAAAAACGGAATCCGTCAATTCGGGCACAAAGGACTTCGATGATCATTTGAAGTCATCCGATTTTTTCAACGTTGAAAAATTCTCTGACATTACCTTCACCGGAAAGTCGTTTGACTATAAAGACGACAAACTAGCCTCTGTCGGTGGTGATCTTACGCTGCTGGGCCAGACCCATCCAGTGACACTGAAAAATACCAATTACAACTGCTATTTTCAGCCGGTCATGAAAGAGAATGTCTGCGGCGGCGACTTTGAGACTACGATCAAGCGCAGCGAATGGGGCATGGACTGGGGTATCGATATGGGCATTCCAGACGAAGTCAAAATACTGGTGCAAATAGAAGCCATCGTGAAATAGGGTGCACGTAGTCGTGCGACTTGGCGTGCAAGATATGCTGCCTTGAATAAAAACCGATACGTGTTGATCGCCTAACCGGACCCGGGTCGCCGGCTGGCACCGGCTGCCTTTGCAATTAGGCGCTTCGGTACGCGGCAGCTGGCCCGGTGCCGTACCCTCACCCTGTCGCCTCGCCTGCCCTTCACGCCTTCGTGACACGACAGTCACGCCTGCCCACCGCAAACCGATTGAAAGCAGCTCGCTCGTGGCCAACACTACAACAGCCATTGCCGCTGTTTTCATTTCATTCATGATATTTCTCTTTGTATCATTTCGGAAGTTGTATATACTTTTGCGCAGGTTCCCTTGTATGCAAGTGCTTGTTCCTTTAAGGAAAACTTGAACATGACTTCAATCATAAAAAAAACCGCCGTTATTACAACCTTAATTTTTCTGGCCGCCTGCTCTTTTACTCAAACCGATCCCTACGCCGAGTTCACGGCACAGGAACTTGAATCGGATCAGACCATAACAACAACAGTAGCGTCATTCGCCGACAAGTATCCGCCGGCGGTGGTAAGTCGATGCGAAGCCATGACACACGAGTCCTACGAGAAAGGAACGCGATGCTATCGGGTCATCAATCGCAATTGGGAACGCGACTATAAGCAGGCGTATGCCAATGCTGACAACCGAACCCGCGCCGTGTTAAAACGGTACTATTCCAGTTTCTCTTCGTATTACCTGGCTCCCGCAACACCAGCCCGGCAAAGAGCAGCTGAACAATCGTACCGACAACTACAGCGCCGCATCGACTCCTGAGACCGCCAGCTTCTGGCAGAGTGAGCTTGCGCAAGCTAACGGCCTGTCGGATCCGCGTTCTACTATCAATAAATAAGAGAGTAAGGCATGTCATATCAAGGAAGCTGCCATTGCGGCGCCGTGACTTTTACAGTAGATGCAGAGTTGCCCACTCAGGCGGTCAGTTGCAACTGTTCTATTTGCAGACGCAACGGTTCTTTACTCGCATTCGTTCCCGCAGACCGTTTTGTGCTAAACAGTGGCAACGAGCAGCTAAAGACCTATCAGTTCAATAAACATAAGATTGACCACCAGTTCTGTAGCAATTGCGGCGTGCAATCCTTTTCCAGCGGCCTGCAGCCCGATGGATCAAAAACCTATGCAGTCAATTTGCGCAGCGTGGAGCAGGCAGATCTGGACGCCCTGCAGATACAGAAATACGACGGCGCTTCCCTGTAAAGCCGATTTTCAACAATGGGTCGGACCCTTGGCGTGACCGGATCTTGGGTGACGGGCTCATTGCCCGAACGACGCGATTACCAACCGGCCTATTGGACAGGACAGATGCGTCAGCTTGACCAAAAGTCCTTGTCAATATCGATTTGTTGCTTCGACCCGTCAGTCGCGGAGCTGAATTTTTATGATTCGCGCCGTCGCCGATTGAAAAAAAAACATCACAATGATATGATGCACGACTTAGCTGGGAACGTACCCTAACCTGCCTTATCCCCACATGGTTAGCCTTGTCCGCATTCCCATATACTGCTAAGCGGCAATATCGTCGGGGCGTAGCGCAGCCTGGTAGCGCACTTGCATGGGGTGCAAGGGGTCGAAGGTTCGAATCCTTCCGTTCCGACCACAACGAATTCAATAAGAAGAAGGGCTTACATGGAATTTCATGTAAGCCCTTATTTTTTTGGGGCCCTACCCTGGAGTTCTCTATCGCCGGTCGCCCTCGACGGAAACTGACTTCGACATAAAATGTGTGTCGCGATCGTCCCCATTTAGAAAGCTACGCGACGACTTGTTGCGGCAGGTCCCAGTGTTTCGTCTGTCAGTTTGGCATCTCTCTCCCTCATCAAGACCAATCCACAAGCCTCTGAGTGTGGGTCGCCTACCCCTTGCATCTCGCTTTCGAACTTGATGCTTGGGTAAACCTCGCCTATGTACATTTGGTATCTTGCCTAGAATCTATGTGTTTTAGTAGACTTGATAAACCAATAGATGTTTCAGACCAAGGCAAATTGGCAGGATGACTTTTTATCTGCGTACACTAAAGGCGATTCGAATTGCAAGGCGCCCCTACAACGCGTCAGGCGAGGATCGCATTTCAAGGAGCATCATATGAACAATCAGTTTTCCATTCGCCATATCCAAACATTTCTGGGGACATCCGCGCTGGCTTTAGGCCTGACGATGGGCTGCGCCAATGCCGTATTTGCCCAAGTGCAACCGCAAACGTACGAGTCGGTGCAGTACATCACAGGCGGGATCGGCAATGCCGAGCAGAACGAAATGAAAAGCGCGCAAAAGGATTACAACCTGCATATGACGTTTTCTGCGATCAAGGATCAGGCTTTTTTGTCTGATGTTGCCGTGCAGATTACTGACAAGGACAGCAAAAAAGTGTTTGAAGCCGCAAACACCGGGCCGTACTTGAATGTGAAATTGCCCGATGGTAAATACGAATTGACTGCCACCTACAAGGGTGAAGTTCGCAAACATGCGTTTACCCTGACCGCAGGCAAGACCGAGGCATCGGTTCTGCGCTGGCCAACCGAATAAACGCGCCGGTTTTCATTTTTAATTCTGGAGGCAAGAGACTGGGGTTTTTTTCGCCTTGTCCGTATAATTGACGCTATTGTTTGTTTTCATGGAAATGAAATAATGGCTGATCTCAATAAAATCACCTGCCTGGACGACTTGCAGCGTATTGCGCGGCGTAAAGTGCCCAGAATGTTTTACGATTACGCCGATTCTGGTGCATGGACCGAGTCGACCTACCGGGCCAATCAGGACGATTTTCAGAAGATCAAGTTTCGCCAGCGCGTGGCTGTCAATATTGAAAACCGCAACTTGCGCACCAAAATGCTGGGCCAGGATGTTGTCATGCCGGTTTCGCTGGCACCGACCGGATCCACCGGCATGCAGCACCCTGATGGGGAAATTCTTGCTGCTCGTGCTGCTGAAAAGTTCGGCGTGCCGTTCTGCCTGTCTACCATGAGCATTTGCTCTATCGAAGACATTGCCGCCCATACCTCTGCCCCTTTCTGGTTCCAGCAGTACGTCATGCGTGACCGCGACTTTAACGAGCGCCTGATCGATCGGGCCAAGGCAGCAAATTGCTCGGCGCTGGTCGTCACACTGGATTTGCAGGTGCTTGGCCAGCGTCACAAAGATATCAAGAACGGCTTGTCGGCACCGCCCAAACCCACCATTCCTAACCTGCTCAACCTGGCGCTCAAGCCTGAATGGGTCTGGAGAATGTCCAGAACGCAGCGGCGCACTTTCGGCAACATTGTGGGCCACGCCAAGGGGGTGGAAGATTTGTCGTCCCTGTCGTCCTGGACGGCTCAGCAGTTCGACCCCAGCCTGAACTGGAACGATATTGAATGGATCAAGAAGCGCTGGGGCGGCAAACTGGTTCTGAAGGGAATTCTGGATCCGGAAGATGCGCGCCTTGCTAAGGAAACCGGTGCGGACGCCATTGTGGTATCCAACCATGGCGGGCGACAGCTCGACGGCGCTCCGTCGGCTATCTCCATGTTGCCTTCTATTGTGCAGGCTATCGGTAGTGATGGCCCCGAAGTGTGGCTCGACAGCGGCATACGATCCGGCCAGGACGTGCTGCGCGCGATCGCACTGGGTGCCACGGGTACGATGATCGGCCGGGCTTTCCTGTATGGCCTGGGTGCTTACGGAGAAGAAGGTGTCACCCGGATCCTGCAGATTATCCGCAACGAACTGGATATTACGATGGGATTTTGCGGGCAGACTGATATCAATAAGGTGACTGCCGATATCCTGTTATCCGCTCAACGGTAACCCGGAAATCCGCCACACTCGGCATGGCGACGTCCAAAGAAAAACCGTGAATCACACAATGTGAATCACGGTTTTTTTGTGTGTGGCTATTTGCGGCAGGTCACGGCCAACGATGCTCTTTGAACAGTTGTGCGCGTACGGCTTGCCGAACAACCGCGCATGTGCACGTCGAGCCACGCTACTGCAGCATGAATCGGTCAGTTAACCGACCGTTACGTCCCAGCGGCAGGAAGTCAGGGAGCCACCATTTGGTCAAAAATTTTCATGACACTGTTTAATTCTGAACGGATGAACTGCAGGTCCTGCGCAGACAGCCGAACGGCTGCATCCTGGTCATGCTGGGCATCACGGCCATCGCTCAGGCGATTGCGCGCGCCACTGATGGTAAACCCCTGCTCGTACAGCAGATCGCGGATTTTGCGAATGAGCAGCACTTCGTGATGCTGATAATAGCGCCGGTTACCCCGGCGCTTGACTGGATTCAGTTGCGTAAACTCCTGTTCCCAGTAACGCAGAACATGCGGCTTGACGCAGCACAGTTCAGATACCTCACCGATGGTGAAATATCGCTTTGCCGGAATCGGAGGCAACGCAGTGATGGAAGGTATTTCAGTCTGATTCATGCGCAGATTGTAAACCTAAACCGGCTTTTAAGGAACCACTTTAATCGACGAGCGTAAGATCAGGATTATACTCATCACCCTGCTCTACGATCCCCTTGAGTTTCTGGCTTGCGTGAAAGGTTACAACGCGCCGGGCAGAGATTGGGATGACCTCACCGGTCTTTGGGTTACGACCGGGACGGGCAGGCTTGTCGCGCACCTGAAAGTTGCCAAAACCAGACAGTTTCACTGAATCGCCCTTGGCCAGCGACTCGCGGATTTCCTCGAAAAACGTATCTACAATGTCCTTGGCCTCGCGTTTGTTCAATCCGACGCGCTCAAACAGCAATTCAGCCAATTCCGCCTTGGTTAAGGTATTGTTTTCTTCCAACATGCTCTTTCCCTTCCTCTTCTATCTTTTACGAACGCCGTGCTTTTGAACAAGCAGTTCAAGAACTGCATTCATGCACTGCTCTACACGCGTGTCTTCCAAGGTTGCCGTCGGATCCTGTAGCGTAAATCGCAGGGCCAGACTGCGCTCCTGCTGCTCGGATTTCGGATCCTTCCAGACATCAAATAGTGCAATATCCTTAATAATATCAAGGAATTGCCTATCTTGCTGACTATTGTTCACCGTGTCAAGCAAGTCCTGTACTTTCAGCGCCGCCGGTGCCCACACGGCCAGATCGCGGAAGACAGCAGGTTGCCGTGCAACTTCGGTATATTGCGCGAACCGCATTTGCTGCAGCGCAGCTACGTTCAGCTCA
The DNA here is from genome assembly GCF_002810445.1 of Advenella sp. S44. Lineage (GTDB taxonomy): Bacteria > Pseudomonadota > Gammaproteobacteria > Burkholderiales > Burkholderiaceae_B > Advenella. Next base: position 86,451 of record NZ_NEXS01000005.1, read on the forward strand.
AATACCACAGGCGCGTGAACCAGCTCATTGTCCTGCACCCACTGCGGATGCAGTTCACCCAAAAATCCGATATGCTGCTCATTGAGCAGGATGCTGGCGCTGCGACCAGGATGTAAGGCCGGATGGATCATCGGTTCAAAACGCAGGTTGCGAACCTGTTGACTACACAGGCGCTCGATGTCGTTTTTGACGTCGAAAAAATCCGTTTGGCGCAACGGCACACCCCACTGTTCCGGCTCTGCAGGCCCCCAGGCGGCGCCAGCCAGGTGCAGCGGCTGCCGCACGCCGGCTACCGTCAAATCGTCGTCTTTTACCGCATTGTCGCGAATAAAAACGCGTCCCAGTTCAAATACCCGAACCCGGCTCTGCTGGCGCTTTTGGTTATATTGAATATTGGCGATCAGCCCACCGATCAGCCCGGAACGCATCACTTGCAACTGACTGGCGATAGGATTGAGCAGGCCGATGGGGTCGGCATTGCCCATATAATTAGCTTCCCATTCTTTCTGAACAAAACTGAAATTGACGACTTCCTGGTAGTCCAGCGCAGCCATCAAATGACGCAGCTCGTGCTGAGAGCGACGCGCCTCATTGGTTGGCAGCATAACGGCGGGCGCGACAGGCGGATTGCCGGGAATGTTCTCAAAGCCATAAATGCGCGCCACTTCTTCGATCAGATCCTCTTCAATTTCCAGATCGAAACGGAACGATGGTGGGACAATGGAAAATACGCCTTCTTTTTCTGTAAACGTGAAATTGAGTTTGGTAAAGACGTCGCGTACCTGTGCGTCTGTGACGGGAATACCCAGCACCTTGCGGCAGCGTTCAAGGCGCATGGCCACAGCGGCGCGCGCCGGCAGCGCGATAGATTGATCGCTGACCGGGCCGGCCTGGCCGCCGCAGATTTCAAGAATCAGGCTGGAAATATATTCGATGTGTTCAACAACGTTCTGAAAATCAACACCGCGTTCAAAGCGATGGCTGGCTTCGGAACTGAATTTATAACGACGTGCGCGTCCGGCAATGGCATCAGGAAACCAGAATGCGGCTTCCAGGTAGATGTCGGTTGTCTCCAGCGATACCGCCGTGGCCGCGCCACCCATAATGCCGGCCAGGCTTTCGATTTTATCACCGGCAGCAATCACGCCCACATCGGGGGCAAGTTGCACGGTCTGATCGTTCAACAGCGCCAGGCTCTCACCCTCTTTGGCCCAGCGTACAGTAAGGCCGCCGGCGATCTTGGCCAAATCAAATACATGGGTGGGCCGGCCTAGCTCCAGCATCACGTAATTGGAAATATCCACCAGTGCCGATACCGAGCGCTGGCCTGCGCGCTCCAGCCGGCTTTTCATCCAGTCGGGCGTGACTGCCTTGGCGTTCACGCCGCGAATGATCCGACCACCAAAGCGACCGCAAAGATCGGGGGCCTCGATCGTGACGGGCAATGTATCCTGGTGGGTTACCGCAACGGGCTCGCATACCGGCTCAGTCAATGGCGCGCCGGTCAGCGCGCGCACTTCACGCGCCACACCCAGAATAGACAGGCAGTCTGCACGATTTGGCGTCAGCTTGATTTCGAAAATGGTATCGTTCAGATCAAGTGCCGTGCGAATATCCTGGCCAACTTTGGCGTTCGCATTCAACGCTAGCAAGCCGCCGTGATCTTCTGACAAGCCCAGCTCACGCGCCGAACATAGCATCCCGAAAGAATCTTCACCGCGCATGCGCGCCTTGCTGATTTTAAAATCGCCCGGTAAAACGGCGCCAATACGCGCCAGCGGCACTTTCATGCTTTTTGCCGCATTAGGCGCCCCACACACGATTTGCAGTGGCTCGCCAGACCCGTCGTCCACGGTACAAATACGCAGCTTGTCCGCATTCGGGTGGGGGCGAATATCGTCGATATGGGCTACCACAATTCCGGAAAACGGCGGCGCGACAGGCGCGGTCCCTTCAATTTCCAGGCCCGCCATGGTCAGCTTATGGGCAAGCTCGTCGCTGGAAATCGGTGGGTTAACAAAAGATCTTAACCAGGATTCAGGAAATAACATGATGTCTTTTTCTAGGTTTAAATAGGGTGTAAAAGCGGGAAAATCAGCGGTTGAACTGACGCAGGAAACGCAAGTCTCCTTCGTAGAACTGCCGCAGGTCGTTCACGCCATAGCGCAACATAGTCAGACGCTCAATGCCTGATCCGAAGGCGAAGCCGATGTATTTTTCAGGATCCAGTCCGAAATTACGTATTACCGACGGATGCACCTGGCCTGAACCGGAGATTTCCAGCCAGCGTCCCTGATTGGGGCCGGCCGTAAACATCATATCGATTTCGGCGGAAGGTTCGGTGAACGGGAAAAAGGAAGGGCGGAAACGCACGCTCAAATCGTCGGTTTCAAAAAATGCCTTCAGAAAATTCGTATACACCCCTTTGAGATCGGCAAAAGAGATGTCTTCTGCAATCCACAGACCTTCAACCTGATGGAACATAGGCGAATGCGTTGCGTCACTATCCACGCGATAGGTACGGCCGGGCGCGATCACCTTGATAGGCGGCTTGTTCATGCGAGCATAGCGCACTTGCATGGGGCTGGTGTGGGTGCGCAATAAAAATGGCAGGCCGCCGGCGTCTTGCATGTCCACATAAAACGTGTCTTGCATGGAACGCGCGGGGTGATTCTCGGGGTTGTTCAGCGCGGTAAAGTTGGTCCAGTCGTTCTCGATCTCGGGACCGTCGGCCACCTGGAAGCCGATACTATGGAAAATCTCTTCAATTCGTTGCCATGACTGGATCACGGGATGGACGCCACCCATGGCGCGACCTCGACCAGGCAAGGTGACATCAATGGTTTCTGCGGCCAGACGCTGGTTCAGTTCATCACGCGCAAATTGCTCGCGGCGCGCGTTAAGCAGTGACTCGATTTGCTGCTTGACCCTGTTAATCCGGGCGCCTTCGGCTTTTTTTTGGTCAGGCGGCAGTTGTGCCAGGCCCTTCATGAAGCCAGTGATGACCCCGTTTTTTCCAAGAAACTTTGCCTTTTCGTTCTCCAGCGAGGCCGAATCGGCTGCATGTTCGAATTTGTCTTTGGCCTGAAGAATCAGATCGTCCAGCGATTGCGTCATGAAATTACCATTCTTGAAATAACAAAACGGGACCCGAAACGAGCCCCGTTTGTTTACAGCACAAATTTAAATCGTCAGTGGATCAGGCGCCCAGGGCAGATTTGGCCTGTTTGACAACAGCAGCAAAACCTGCTTTGTCGTTGACAGCCATATCGGCCAGAACCTTGCGGTCCAGTTCAATGGCGGCCTTTTTCAGCCCGGCGATAAATACACTGTAGGTAATACCGTTCTCACGGACTGCCGCATTGATACGGGTAATCCATAGCGCACGGAATGTACGTTTTTTATTGCGGCGGTCACGATACGCATACTGACCAGCGCGCATGACTGCCTGTTTGGCAATACGGAAGACGTTACCACGGCGGCCACGATAACCCTTGGCAGCAGCAATAACTTTTTTGTGACGAGCACGTGCGGTAACACCGCGTTTTACGCGAGGCATAGTTTAACTCCTATCAAGCAAAAGGCATCATGGCTTTTACGGCAGCCACATTGGAATCATGAACGGCTGTTGTGCCGCGCAGTTGACGTTTGTTTTTCGTGGTTTTCTTTGTCAGAATGTGACGTTTGAAAGCATGACCACGCTTGATAGAACCACTACCGCGTACGATAAAGCGCTTGGAAGCACTTTTCTTGGTTTTCATTTTTGGCATAACTGATACCTGCAAATGTGGATAAAAGGTGCCCAATAAACCGTTTATTAAGACTTTGCTAACCCGTATCCGTTTTCTCCGCCAACAATCCGCTCGAACTCCGTGGCAAACTGTTATTTTTGTCAGATACCCAAAAAGCAGTTACCCCCGGCGCCTACGGTATGCGGGAAACCATTGATTATACGATGATTTTTCTCCAACCGCCAGCATTTAACCATGCAACAGTGCACTGAATGCGCTTGTTGGGGGATAAATGTGGCCCACAGGCGACGGAATGGGCCCTGCTTTCCTTCTGCTCGCTGCTTGCTCGTTGCTTGTCCCTGCTTGCCCGCCGAACCCTCGCCAGCTTCTACTCGTCTCTACAAGCCTCTCCACGCCTTTACAAGCCGCAATCTGCCTAGTGCCTTGCCCGTGGCCTATCTTTTCCTGGCTTTTTCACTGCCACTTTATCGACACTTTCCATATTTATGCGTGCTCCGGCAACGGCTTAATGGGTCAGTTGCTGTCGAAACGACATGGCTTCGTTCAGATCGGCAGCGCGTATCTGCGTGACGCCGGCCATATCTGCAACGGTGCGCGCCACACGCAGGACGCGGTGGACCGCCCTGGCGGACCACCGCCAATAACCCCCAGCCCTTTCCAGGAGTCTCTTTGCTTCGGAATCTGTGCAACAGATCCGCTCCATCATATCTGGCGTGAGCAATGCATTCAACCGGCCCTGGCGCGCCAGTTGCAGGTCACGGCAACGCACCACCCGTTGCTGCACAACCGGTGAGGGCTCAGACGGCGGTAGCTGGTACCAGTTCTTCATAGGGGGCGATAACAGCAACATCATGTCGATCCGATCCAGAAACGGCCCGGATAGGCGGTTGCGGTAGCGTTCGACCTGGTCTGGCGTACACCGACATGGCCGCTGCTGGCTGCCGAGATAGCCGCAAGGGCATGGGTTCATTGCCGCGACCAACTGGAAACGACAGGGGAAACTGACCGAGCGATTGGCGCGAGCAATATGGATTTCTCCCTCTTCCATGGGCTCGCGCAATGCTTCCAGCACATGCCGCTGGAATTCGGGCAATTCGTCAAGAAACAGGACGCCGCGGTGAGCCAGGCTGATTTGCCCCGGTCGCGGATTGGCGCCACCACCGATCAATGCGGCAACAGAGGTTGTGTGATGCGGTGCCCGCATCGGCACTGCTCGCGAAAATGTGACCGTGCGGGCCTGCAGACTGCGGATGGCCGCCACTTCAATCGCAGCATTCTCATCCAATGGCGGCAGTATCCCCGGCAGCCGTTGTGCCAGCATGCTTTTTCCTACGCCCGGTGGCCCGCACATCAAGAGCCCATGGCCACCGCTGGCAGCCACTTCCAGCGCCCGACACGCCACCGGTTGACCGCGGACATCGGACATACAGAGCGCTAATGCCTCCTCATGCTCACCCGGGCAGGTTGCAGCCGGGCCCGAGATTGGTGTGAGCGGTGCGGTTTCATCAAGATGGCCGACGACCTCTTGCAGCGTTCTGGCGCCAATAACAGTCAGCCCGGGAATGGCGGCGGCCAGCTTCGCATTCTCAAATGGCAGAATAAGCACGGGACGGGTTCCAGATCGGGCTGCGGCGAGCGCAATCACTAATGGCGCGGCAACCGGAACAAGCGCGCCGGTGAGCGACAACTCGCCTGCGAACACAATCCCGGGAAGTTCATTGCGCAACATTTTGTCGGACAAGACCAATTGCCCGGAAGCCAGCAGAACGCCGATCGCAATGGGCAGATCGAACCTGCCAGACTCTTTCGGGATGTCGGCCGGCGCAAGATTTGCCGTCAGGCGCCCTGCCGGGAATGAATAGCCGCTACTGAGGATAGCCGAGCGCACCCGCTCACGACTTTCCCGAACCCCCGTGTCCGGCAATCCGACAATGGTGAAAGCCGGCAACCCCTGAGCGAGATGCACTTCAACAAACACTTCGGGCGCTCGCATTCCGCAAAGCGCCCTGCTGGCCAGTACCGCCAAGGTCATCTGATTCTCCTGAACTGATCAGTGCATTCTGACAGATAGCGAACGCCTGCGCTGTAAGTAGAGAAGAATTGATCCGTCGTGACAAGTACCGACGATATCCTTAGTGGCGTATATACAGGCTGTTGCCAACCTGCTGCCCCTTGTCTCGAAGAATCAGTCTACAACCGGGCCGGTATGCGGGCTTGCTGTAGGCGTAGTCGCTACGCCGGCTTTTTCTTCCAGCGCGCGTACCCGTGATTCCAGTTCGAAAAGTCGTTCCCGCAATTTGGCGGACAGGGCCACTTGCACATCAAATTCTTCGCGCGTGACCAGATCAAGGCGGGAAAATCCCTGAGCCATGAATGCCTTCACATTCTTTTCGATATCTGCGGCGGGACTGTTCTTGATCAATTCCTGAATATTCTTCTGAAAATCTTCAAACAACTGATTGGATTTCATGATTGGGGTTCCTGTAGGCATACGGGCACCAGCGCCACGTCGTGTTTTTTTATATTGTACACAGTTGCTGTTGAGAACTTACTGCACAGCGCAGCCGCACAACGTTTGAAGACACAATAATACTGGGTGCCATTAGCAGCAACCCGCCTGGTGGCGGGTTGCTGAATACTTGCTTATTGCGGTGCTGACGCTGTATCAGTTTCAGCAGGAGGAGTGTCGGCGGGTGCGGCAGGCGCAGTCGTAGAGGTCCCCGAGGCCGATGTATCGGCTGCAGATTCCGTCACTTCAGCGGTTTTCTCTTTGACCGCGTTCACAGTATCAGTGGCTGCCTGCGTTGCTGTCTCTTTAGCCGATTCCGCTGCCTCTTTAGCCGACTCGGCTGCCTCTTTGGCCGATTCCATAGCCGCATCGGCATAATCCTTGGCGGCGTCGGCGGCCTCTGAACCGGCCTGTTTGGCCGACTCAAGTGCGTTATTTGCCGCCTCTTTGGCAGACTCCAACGCATTGCTGGCAGCATCACCGGCCTTATCGGCCGCGCTCTGTGTGGCATCAGCGGCATTATTGGCAGCCTCGGAGGCCGCTTCAGACGCTTGCTGGGCTGCTGTTTTTGCTTCTTCAGCCGCTTTATCTGCCGCCTGTTTCGCTTGTTCAGCCGCAGAATCAGACGCCGGTGCAGGCGCAGCTGGCGCTTCCGGCGTTTGCGCAGTGTCGGAACTATTATCGCAACCCGCAATAAAGGCAGCGGCAGACAACATGGCGACAAGACTGAATTTGGATACGTGTTTCAAGGTTTCACCTCTTCAATGAACAACAAAATTTGTGTCTAAATTCTACTGTAATTTTCTACCGTGGATAAGCTCAATATCGTCTCAATTGTCCTGAAGGCATTGCTGCACATTACGGAAAGCCTACGCCGACGGGTGACTTTATGCGCATTCCTGCTGCTGGCGCAGTGCACTGACACCTCGTCGGGCACCGCGCACCAATCATGAGCGTTCACGGCCAATGCGTTCCATTATGCATCAATTGTGTGCTTCACCAGACGCACCAATCGATCGCATACCCAGGCATATCTATAGCGCAAACCTGGCACAACTATTGCTATTAGCAGGTAATGGACAATCAGTCCTTAAAGACAAATGCCATTTCTGGGAGAACGTTGTGAAGCTGATCACTGCCATTATCAAACCATTCAAACTGGATGAGGTTCGTGCGGGCCTGGCCGAAATCGGAATTCAAGGCCTGACCATTACGGAGGTCAAGGGATTTGGTCGACAGAAGGGCCATACCGAACTGTACCGCGGCGCTGAATACGTCGTGGATTTTTTACCCAAGCTCAAACTGGAAACCGCCGTAGCAGACGAACAGTTGGAGCAGGCTCTCGAAACCATTTGCCAGTGCGGCACGACCGGCAAAATCGGAGACGGAAAAATTTTCGTCACCGACCTTGAACACGTTATCCGGATTCGCACTGGCGAAACCGACAATGCGGCGCTGTAAGCGCATCGCTCCTCACCCCCCGTATTGAAAGGAAATGAAAAATGCAAAGCGCCGATTTAGTCTGGGTAAGTATGTCCACGATTCTCGTGTTGTTTATGGTGGTGCCGGGTCTGGCCATGTTCTATGGCGGCCTTGTCCGCAGCAAGAACATTCTCTCGCTGATGAGCCAGGTCCTGATTACCTTCGCCCTGATCACGATCCTCTGGTTTGCCTACGGTTATTCCCTTACCTTTTCAGGCGGAAACGCGTTCTTTGGCGATCTGTCCAGAGTCTTTCTGTCCGGCGTGATTGACTTGCCGACCGATTCCTATGCGTTGGCTGGCACCATTCCCGAATTGACGTTCGTCGCCTTTCAGGCGACCTTTGCCGGCATTACCTGCGCGCTGATTGTCGGTGGATTTGCAGAGCGCATCAAATTTTCGGCTGTTCTTGTCTTCATGGCGATCTGGTTTACGTTTTCCTACATACCCATAGCGCATATGATCTGGTCCGACAAAGGACTGCTCTTTGAAGACGCACTGGATTTTGCCGGCGGAACGGTGGTTCATATCAATGCGGGCGTGGCTGCGCTGGTTGCGGCCTATGTTGTCGGGCCGCGCATCGGCTACGGCAAGGAAGCGATGCAGCCTCATAATCTGCCCATGACCATGATCGGCGCTGCCATGCTTTGGGTGGGTTGGTTTGGATTCAACGGCGGATCATCACTGGGCGCCAACAATCAGGCAGCACTCGCAGTATTTAATACCCTTCTGGCAACCGCTGGCGCCGTCGTGGTGTGGGTCCTTGCTGAATGGAAATTCAAGGGCCGCCCTTCCCTGCTGGGCGGCGCCTCTGGTGCCGTGGCCGGCCTGGTGGGCGTCACGCCTGCGGCGGGTCTGGTGGACCCGACAGGAGCCCTGATTATTGGCGCAGTCACCAGCCTGTTTTGTGTCTGGGGAGTCAATGGCCTGAAACGACTGCTAAAAGCGGATGACTCAATGGACGTATTTGGTGTGCATGGTATCGGCGGCATTGTCGGTGGTATTCTGACCGGCTTGTTTAACGCCAAGGCGATGGGCGGCCCTGGCCTGGATTCGGCAGGCATGATTCCCGGACAATTATTGAACCAGATCGAAGGCATTGTGCTGGCCATCATCTGGAGCGCAGCGGTCAGCTTCATTGCCTTAAAAATTGCAAGTCTGGTTACCGGCGGCCTGCGTGTGGACAAAGATCAAGAGCGCCAGGGCCTGGATATCAGCACGCATGGCGAACAGGGCTATCACCATTGATATCTTAATGAACTTGGCGCGCACCGGATACGTTACACCTGCAGGAGCACGCCCATGCTGAGCTCGCAAAAAAGGACACTGCAGTGTCCTTTTTTATCGCTGGCAGAGTCGCAACCCCACCAAGATGGCATACTGGATTCGTGACTGATCAGATACCCAGACTATTTAAGTCTATGGATTCCGCACGATTGAGTGCCATGGCAATTTTGGTACGCAAGGCGTTCGTATGCGATGTCCTGACCAGCTTCTTGACATCCAGCAACTGCTGCGGGTGCATCGAAAATTCATTGAGACCCAGCCCCAGCAATAGCTTAGTGTATCGATCATCTCCGGCCATTTCGCCGCAAATGGAAACACTCTTGCCCGCGCGCTCACCGGCCTGGATCGTTTGTGAAATCAGCCGCAATACCGCCGGATGTAGCGGGTCGTAAAGATCGGATACTTCATTGTCGACTCGGTCAATGGCCAGCGTGTACTGGATCAGATCATTGGTTCCGATAGAAACAAAATCCAGTGACTTGAGAAACGGCTCGATGGCAATCGCAATTGCCGGGATCTCCACCATTGCGCCCAGTTCGATATTGTCGCTATAGGACATACCAGCACGATCCAGTTCCTTCTTGGCCGATTCGATCGCTTCGCGTACTGCGAGTAGCTCATGCATATGCGAGAGCATTGGGATCAGGATCCTGAGTCTGCCATGAACCGAGGCACGCAACAGCGCACGCAACTGCGTGGCAAAAAGATCCGGACGCGACAGGCAGTAGCGGACAGCACGCAAGCCGAGCGCCGGGTTCACAGCCACCGTCGCCTCCCCATCCAGGGTTTTGTCCGAGCCCAGGTCCAGCGTGCGAATAGTCACGGGTTTGTCGGGCATGGCACGCAACACATGCGCATACGCCTGGAACTGTTCCTCTTCCGTTGGCAGAATCTGCCTGCCCATAAACAGAAACTCACTGCGAAACAGACCGATGCCGTCGGCGCCCATCTCCAGCGCCTGTGACACTTCATGTGGTAATTCGATATTGGCCTGCAGGCCGATGCGCTTGCCGTCCAGAGTAATGGCCGGCTCGTCCTTGGACAGGATCAATTCTGCCCGCTCGCGGATAAACGCTTCCTGCTTTTGCTGATAGAACTGCAATATTTCCGGTGTCGGATTGACATACACCAACCCGTTTTCACCATCCACAATCATCATATCCCGATCGCGAACCAGGCTGCGAACATTTCCCAGACCAACCACCGCCGGCACATTCATGCTGCGCGCGACAATCGCCGTGTGCGAGGTCGGGCCGCCCAGATCGGTTACAAAAGCAGCGAACCGGCCACCGCGCAGTTTGAGCATGTCAGCCGGTGAAATATCGTGTGCCACCACGATAAGCGAATTGATATCCATATCTCGGGACATATCGGGCAGCATCAATTCACCCGAGCCGGCCAAAATACGAATGACGCGTTCGATTACCTGATGGATGTCAGCAACCCGCTCACGGATATAGTCGTCATCCATGACGGCAAACTGCTCTGCGACAATCTGCCCCTGCGTGCTAAGCGCCCATTCGGCGTTATATTGCCGGGATGCGATAAGTTCCTTGGTCTGGGCCGCCAACTCCGGGTCAGAAACCAACAGGCTATGAACCGTGAGCAGCGGCACCAGTTCCTTGGGAGCGTCTGCCGGCAAGGATTCTATAGTGTGCTGCAACATGTCGTAGACAATTTTCAACGCATGATCCAGTCTGGCGCATTCGGCCGGAACATCTTCAGCCGAAATCCGGTAATGACTGACTTCGAGCGTGGCCGCGCCCATGACGACAGCACGGCCGATGGCATAGCCGCGCACCACACCTTTTCCTTGAAGGGTAAAAACAGTACTTTGTCTTGTCGGTGTGTGCTCGGTGTTTGTCATCGTATATTGTCTCGTCCCTTGCACTTTTTACGTGCCTGTTTTACGTGTACCAGTTATTCACCATCTGAATGGCCCCAGGGCTGGGATTTATTCGGGCTCGCCAAATTTGTTCTCAAACAGAGCCTGGATCTGCTCAAGCGCCTGATCCGCATCATCACCGTCGGCTTCGATGCTGACGGTGATCCCTTTGCCCGCAGCCAGCATCATGACGCCCATGATGCTCTTGGCATTGACCCGCTGAGAGGCACGGGTGATAAAGATTTCGCTTTTGAACTGGCTGGCCAGTTGGGTAAGCTTGGCGGCAGCGCGGGCATGCAGCCCTAATTTATTACTTATTACTATGTCTACTGAAGGCATATGAGCGCGGTCTTTATCAGAAAGGTTAATCGTTAATCATTAGGAGCCAGATCGACACATTTCATGCCTTTCTTGCCGCCCTCGAAAATGGATTGGCATAACTGCTCCATCGGCTGGTCTCGATATCGGACCGCGTTGAGCAGCATACAGGCGTTGGTGCCGGAAAGAATATGGGCTTTGACGCCGGCATCCTGCAACTGACGCACCACACGGGCGCCAATATTGGCCGGTGTTGCGCCTCCCAGATCCGCCAGAATCAGCACCTGCTGATCCGGGCCGAGCATTGACTTTAATTGCGCAATCAGTTCTTGCGCCTTGGATTCCGGATCGACATCGGGCTCAATATCGAAGAAAACGTAATTATCAATTTGTCCCAAGACATGCTGAGCGCACTCGGACAGAGCCGAAGCCAAAGGCGTATGCGCTATAAGAGCAAGGGTGGTCATTTTATCTACCTTCAGACTGCAACCGCTTTCTCAAGCGCAGCAGCAAAATGGTCCGCAACATCAAAGTCGGTCTGTTCTGTAATTTCTACAAAGCAGGTGGGACTAGTCACATTGATTTCGGTGACATAATCGCCAATCACATCAAGCCCCACCAGCAACAGCCCCCGTTCCCGCAAAATGGGACCGATTCGGTTGGCAATGGCAAGATCATGCTCGGACAACTCGCGAGCGACCCCGCGTCCGCCGGCGGCCAGATTACCACGGGTTTCCCCGGCCAGCGGTATACGAGCCAGTGCATAGGGCACCGGTTCTCCGTCTATCAACAGGATGCGTTTATCACCCTGTACGATTTCAGGAATGTATTTTTGTGCCATGATTGTTTGCGTCTGGTCGACCGTCAGGGTTTCCAGAATCGCATTAACATTCGGATCGGACTCGGTGATCCGGAAAATGCCGGTGCCGCCCATGCCGTCCAGCGGCTTGACGATAACGTCGCCATGCGAGGCATGAAATGCCTTCAGCCGTGATATCGCACTTGTAATTAGTGTGGGCGCGGTGAATTCGGAAAACTCGGTAATCGCCAGTTTCTCAGGATGGTTACGTATGGCATTGCCAGAATTGAATACCCGCGCGCCCTGTTTTTCTGCAGCTTCCAGCAAATGCGTAGAGTACAGATACTCCATATCGAACGGAGGATCCTTGCGCATGAGGACCGCGTCAAAGTGATTTGCTTCGGTTTCAACGGCGTTGTCCTGCTGTGTCCACCAATCGTGCTCGTGCAGATCCGCAGTCATGTTCAGCTGTATCGGCTGTGCACGTACTTTTACTCGACCCAGATCGACATACAGGTCGGACTGAAGCGCAACGCTGATGATGTGGCCTCGTTTATGCAGGGCTCGCATCATGGCGACCGAACTGTCCTTGTATGCCTTGAGCGAAGGCAGCGGATCAATGATAAAAAGTACATGCATCAGTTTACATCCCACATTGACGACGGAACCGTATTGGTAGCCCGCGTTTATTTATCGTCGGCCTTGCCGGCGGGTACAGCCTTGCGCTTGGGCGCCAGAACCATCACCATTTGACGGCCTTCCAGCTTGGGCATGGCTTCAACCTGTACCAGATCGGCCATATCATCGCGGACCCGCTCAAGAACACGCATACCCAGTTCCTGATGCGCCATCTCGCGGCCTCGGAAACGCAGGGTCACCTTGGCTTTGTCGCCATCTTCAATGAAACGCTTCAGATTGCGCAGCTTGACCTGGTAGTCGCCTTCATCGGTTGCCGGACGGAATTTGACTTCCTTGACCTGAATAATTTTCTGCTTGGCCTTGGCTTCGTGCTGGCGCTTTTGTTCCTGATACTTGAACTTGCCATAGTCCATGATGCGGCATACTGGCGGTTCTGCATTAGGGGCGATTTCAACTAAATCAATGCCTTCCTGCTCTGCAAGGCGCAAGGCTTCTGCTGTTTTGACGATACCCAGCTGTTCGCCGTCTACGCCGATCAGTCGAACTTCCGGAATACGGATTTCGGCGTTAATACGATTGGTTTTTTCGGTTGCGATGTTAAGATCTCCTGAAATTAATAAATTAGGCTGAAACGTCCTGACAAGTTGTAACGTCATGACGCAGCCGCTCTATAAATGCGTCTACAGACATGGTTCCCAGATCCAGGTTGCCGCGCGCACGAACGGCGACAGCGCCGCTTTCCCGTTCTTTTTCGCCAACAACCAGGATGTAGGGAACCTTTTGCATACTATTCTCCCTGATTTTACGGGTGATTTTTTCCCCGCGCAAATCGGATGAAGCACGAAAACCCTGTTTTTTCAATTCTGTGACCACCTGCATGGCGTAATCGGAGAATGCTTCGGATATGGTGCAAACCACAACCTGTTCGGGAGCCAGCCACGGAGGCATGGCACCGGCATGGTTCTCGATGAGCATACCAATGAAACGTTCGAGCGAACCCAGGATCGCGCGATGCAACATGACCGGGGTTTTGCGCTGGTCGTGGGCATCGACATATTCCGCGCCCAGCCGCGCGGGCATTGAAAAGTCTACCTGTATCGTGCCGCATTGCCAGTGGCGGCCGATCGCGTCCTTGAGCGTATATTCGATTTTGGGGCCATAAAATGCGCCCTCTCCCGGTGAGATTTCAAACTCGCATCCGGAGCTACGCAGACTTTCCATGAGCGCATGCTCGGCCTTGTCCCAAACGGCATCGTCGCCGATGCGTTTTTCGGGGCGGGTGGCCACTTTGTACAGAACTTCGGTGAAACCGAAATCCTTGTAGACTTTCTGCAATAGTGTTGTGAATTGGGCACACTCGGCCAGCAATTGGTCTTCCGTACAGAAAATATGTCCATCATCTTGTGTGAAACCGCGCACTCGCATCATGCCATGCAATGAGCCGGAGGGCTCATTCCGATGGCATTGGCCGAATTCACCATACCGAATAGGCAGTTCCCGATAGGAGTGCAACGCAGCATTATAAATTTGCACGTGTCCGGGGCAGTTCATGGGTTTGAGCCCATAAACCCGGTTCTCGGACTCCGTGGTGAACATGTTTTCTTTGTAATTGTCCCAGTGGCCGGTTTTTTTCCACAGGCTCAGGTCGAGAATTTGCGGCGCCTTCACTTCCTGATAGCCGTTTTCGCGATAGACGTCGCGCATGTACTGCTCAACCTGTTGCCAGATTTGCCAGCCCTTGGGGTGCCAGAAAATCAGTCCTGGCGCTTCGTCCTGGAAATGAAACAGGTCCAGTTCGCGACCCAGTCGGCGGTGGTCGCGTTTTTCGGCTTCCTCGAGCATCGTCAGGTAAGCGGCCTGCTCTTCCTTGGTGGCCCAGGCCGTGCCATAGACACGCTGTAACATCTCATTCTTGCTGTCGCCACGCCAATAGGCGCCGGCTACTTTCATGAGCTTGAATACCTTCAGTTTGCCGGTAGATGGCACGTGCGGGCCACGACAAAGGTCGATAAAGTCGCCCTCCCGGTACAGGGAAATTTTCTGATCCTGCGGAATCGAAGCGATGATTTCAGCCTTATAGGCTTCGCCCTGCTCCCTGAAGAAAGCCACGGCGTCATCGCGAGACCATTCTTCCCTGACCACTTTTTCATCTTTTCGTGCCAGTTCGGTCATCTTTTTCTCGATTTTTTCGAGATCTTCAGGCGTGAACGGGCGTTTGTAGGAAAAGTCGTAATAAAAACCATTGTCGATCACAGGACCAATGGTGACCTGCGCATCGGGAAACAGCGACTTGACCGCATAGGCCAGCAGATGAGCGGTAGAATGGCGGATAATTTCCAGGCCCTCGGCGTCTTTCGCGGTCACAATGGCCAGATCCGCGTCCTGGTCAATGACAAAGGACGTATCCACCAGTTGGGCCTGGCCGCCGTTGATGGTTACCTTACCCGCCAACGCCGCCTTACCCAGGCTGGGCGCGATGGTCGTCGCAACTTCTCCCACCTGGACGGGTTGGGAAAATTCACGCTTGGAACCATCGGGTAAAGTAATTTGAAACATGCTGTTGCCTTGAATTGAATAAAAAACGCGACTTCACAAGTCGCGTTCGCTGTTCTTTTGAAAAATACGTTTGGCAAGAATCACGAGCGCACAGGGAGACCGATATACGTATCGGTCGTGGTCAGGCTCTGGGTTCGTGAAGCTTCGGACATCATCAAAACAGTCTCACCATTTCGTAAAATACCCCGTGATTTTACACCAGCCCGGCGCCTATAGCCAATAAATGACTGCAATTTGTAAAAAATCAAGGGGTAAATGCAGCAAAATAACACAACAAGCCACCATTAGGATGTCCACTGTCGCAGCTTGTCTTAAAAAGAACTGTTGCAGTATATTAACGTTCGTCGTTTTTGGTCCGCGCCATGCTAGGCTTGTGACCACAATTTCAATATACGGAACTGATATGTCTCAATTACGCCTGTTGCGCACTGCGCTCGCCCTGCTTGCCCTCACCCTCCTGACCGCTTGCGCCGCAATGGGTGACGACGGTCGTGACGGGCTGCAAATCAGCCAGGACCCGCGCGGCGTTGCCATCACGTCAAAAGACAGCAACATGTTTTTGCCCGGTTCGGCCACGCTACAACCAGAAGCCGCACCTTTTTTCGACCGGGTCGGCCAGTTGTTGCGCGACCGTCCGGAACGCAAGGCGCTCATCGACAGCGTATCGGACAACACCGGCTCGGCTGAATATAATCAGGAACTGCAGGAAGTGCGCGCGTTATCCATGATGAAGGCGCTCACGACCCGCGGCGTTGACCGCTCCCGCCTGGCTTATGTCACCGGATCGGCCGCAGCGCCAACTCCCGGCAGCATGCAGCCAGTCAATACAGCGGCGCAGCAGTCAAAAATCATCATTCTTGGGGCCAGCACCGCCGACATGAACGTCAATACCATAGAACGATTCTTCAACGGGATATCCAATTTGGGTAAAAGCCTGTTCAATTGATTCGCACCCATGCCGGCCAAGATATACTTATGCTGTAACAGCAAGCTGACGGCCACCGAATTGGACCGGCAGGCATTGTGCCCGGCCTGAAACTGATAACGCCAAATTTATGTCAAAGTCCTTTATTTACAATCTGATCCTGACCATTGTCGCGATCGTCGTGTTCATCTTCATTGGCGCCTCGGTCTACGATGCGTTCACGCGCAATCCGGTCAATCGCTCTGCGGACGCAGGCGGCGCCAGCAGTGTGAGCGGTCAGATTGAAGCGGCAACGCCCGACGCAACCCAGCCTGCACAACCCACGGCTGGCAGCGAAGCCCCGCCTGTCGCTCAGGAGCAGCAAGAGGCAGCGGCTGCCTATGACCAGACCAATGCGCCAGACAGCACTAACACAACGCAAGACGGCGCAAATTCGTCCAGTGCTTCGTCCAGCGATCCTGCTGCGCCTGCCCAGCCGACCACGCCTTCCCCTGCACCCGCCAGTCCAAGTCCCGACGCCAGCTCGAACGCGACTCGAAACGGTAGCAGCCAGCCGAATGCGCCGGCCAACTCAGCTCAACCTGCGCCCGGTTCGTCTCAGCCTGCGCCCGGTTCGTCTCAGCCTGCGCCTGGTCCGTCTCAGCCCGCGCCGGATTCGTCTGAGCCTGCCCCTGGTTCAGACCAATCGGCCGTACGCAGCAACCCAGACCTGCGTGCAGTCATTCCACCGGTGCCTACCGCACCGCCGCGGGCAGAAGGAGCGCCACCACCCAATACAAGCAGTCAGGATATGTTCAATGCCACGAATTCAGACGCGGACAATGGCAATATTTCCGATAGTTTCCCTGATCCGGTATCAGACTTTCCCGCGCCGGCCGCGCCTGGAGCCTCTGACGGCGCAACTGACGGTAACAACGACGAGCAACAGCGTCTTCAACAGTTGCGCAACCAGAAAGAGCAGTTGCGCAGAGACCTCGGTTTCTGATCGCCCATTCGGTTTTTGAGCAATGCCCGGGGGCTATTAAGGCCCCTTACCTCTGACATTCCCCGGCGTCATAACGGCGAGTAATGACGCCATTGAAAACAACAGAGGCACGTCGGCTTGTCCTGACATGTTCGACATGGCAGCTGGCATGTCGTGCGTGACCCCTGACATCCCTTACGAGCATCTGATATGTATGCCTGACGGTTCCCGCCGCCTGATCAATACCGCAGCCAATACCGCAGGCGCATGAGCGCGTTAACGCTAGGCGCACATATGCAAAAGGCCCGGTAATACACCGGGCCTTTTGTCTTCAGGAGCCATTCTTTGGCTACTGATCGGCTACTTAGCGAAGGAGCGAGCTAATTAGTGCTTGACCGATTTGACGTTATCCACTGGCGGCTTGGCTGCAGAAACCGCGGCTTCCTCTGCCAGCTTGGCAATTTCTGCCTCGGACAATGGCGTAAGCGGTCTTTCCAGCGCGACTTCCAGCACGCGATCAATCCATTTTACCGGAATGATCTCCAGATGGTTTTTCACATTATCTGGAATCTCGGTCAGATCCTTGACGTTCTCTTCAGGGATCAACACCGTTTTGATGCCTCCGCGATGAGCCGCAAGCAGCTTTTCCTTCAAGCCGCCAATGGCCAGCACCTCGCCCCGCAGGGTAATTTCACCTGTCATGGCAACATCTGCGCGAACCGGAATACCCGACAACGCCGAGACCAGTGCGGTTGTAATCGCGATACCGGCAGACGGGCCATCCTTGGGTGTCGCACCTTCAGGAACGTGGATGTGAATGTCCTTTTTCTCAAAGACACTATCGGCAAAGCCCAGTGCATGCGCCCGTGAGCGCACGACCGTGCGCGCGGCCTGCATAGACTCTTTCATCACGTCCCCGAGCAACCCGGTGTGCTGGATGTTGCCTTTACCTGAAACCACGGCCACTTCAATGGTAAGCAGATCGCCGCCCACTTCGGTCCAGGCCAGGCCGGTAACCTGCCCAATCTGATTGTCCTTTTCGGCCATACCGAAGGAATACTTGCGTACGCCCAGATAATGGCTCAGATTGTCGGCCGTCACGTGAACAGCCTTGGCTGGAACTGCTTTACCCTTGGCGGCTGTTTTGGCAGCGCTAACGGCATTACTCAGCAATTCCTTGATGACCTTGCGACAAATCTTGCTGACTTCGCGCTCCAGCGCCCGTACCCCTGCTTCACGCGTGTAGTAGCGAACAATATCACGCAGCGCCGACTCTTCAACAACCAGCTCGCCATCACGCACGCCGTTATTCTTCATCAGCTTGGGCAGCAGGTGGTCCATGGCAATATGCACTTTCTCGTCTTCGGTGTAACCCGACAGACGAATGACTTCCATCCTGTCGAGCAACGCCGGCGGGATATTCAGTGTATTGCTGGTGGCCACGAACATGACGTCGGACAAATCGTAGTCGACCTCGACATAGTGATCCTGGAACGTATGATTTTGCTCGGGATCTAGCACCTCAAGCAGTGCCGAGGCCGGATCGCCGCGAAAATCCATGCCCAGCTTGTCAATTTCATCAAGCAGGAACAAGGGGTTGCGCACGCCTACACGATTCATATTCTGCAGAATCTTGCCTGGCAGCGCGCCGATATAGGTGCGTCGGTGACCACGAATTTCGGCCTCATCACGCACGCCGCCCAGTGCCATGCGCGTGAACTTGCGATTAGTTGCTCGTGCAATGGATTGCCCCAGCGAGGTTTTACCCACCCCTGGAGGCCCGACCAGACATAAAATCGGCGCCTTGACTTTATCGACACGCTGTTGCACAGCCAGATATTCAAGAATTCGTTCCTTGACCTTTTCCAGACCGTAATGATCGTTATCCAGCACCTTCTGCGCATTGATGAGCGAATTATTGATTCGGCTTTTTTTCTTCCAGGGCAGACCGATGACCGTGTCGATGTAGTTGCGCACGACGGTCGCCTCGGCAGACATGGGCGACATCAGCTTCAGTTTCTTCAGTTCGCTGTCGACCTTTTTGCGGGCTTCCTTGGGCAGTTGGGCAGCCTCGATTTTCTTTTCGAGCTCCTCGATATCTGCGCCCTCTTCGCCTTCGCCCAGCTCTTTCTGAATTGCCTTGACTTGCTCATTCAGATAGTAATCGCGCTGGCTTTTTTCCATCTGCTTTTTGACGCGACCACGAATGCGCTTTTCGACCTGGAGAATGTCAATCTCGGTTTCAATTTGCGCCAGCAACGCCTCAAGACGGCCTGACGCATCCAGTTCCTCGAGTAACTTCTGCTTTTGCTCAAGCTTGAGCGGCAGATGTGACGAAATGGTGTCTGCCAGACGGCTGACTTCTTCGATTCCGTTCAGGGAACTGAGAATTTCAGGCGGAATTTTCTTGTTGAGTTTGACGTATTGGTCAAACTGCGCAATGATGGTTCGACGCAGTGCCTCGATCTCGGAATTGCGCGTGTCGTTCTGCTCAATGGGCAGAATCTGCGCAGAAAAATGCGATTCGGTTTCAATAATATTTTCTACGCGCGCGCGTTGCTGCCCTTCTACCAGCACCTTGACTGTGCCATCGGGCAATTTGAGCATTTGTAAAATGGACGCGACACATCCGATGTCATACATGTCATCGGGGCCGGGCTCATCCTTGCTGGCAGATTTTTGTGCAACAAGCATGATCTGTTTGTCACTTTCCATTGCCAGTTCCAGCGCACGGATGGAACGGTGTCTGCCAACGAAAAGTGGAATGACCATATGAGGGAACACGACCACGTCGCGTAGGGGCAGCAATGGTAATTGTGTTGATTCTGCCGGCAAAATCTGACTCGCTGACATAAGCTGATTCCTTGAAAAACGTTGTACTTCTACAGTAATTAGGCTGTAGATGGAGCCTTTGAGGGCAATTTCAAGGTCGCCTGGCTTAAATACCGGCGGTTTTTATGCAGGTACCACCACGATCCCGACAGAAGGAATGTTTCTCCCAATGTGCACCGCCGCGAGGCCTGCCCAGGCTAACCTGGCCCGTCAGGCAGCAGCATCTTTCAGCTTTTTCTCTTTGTTCTCTGATGGTGTCGCTTCTTTATCTTCAGCGAAAACCAGCATCGGAGAACCCGATCCTTCTATGGCAGATTCATCGAGCACCACTTTGACGACATTCCCCTGGGAAGGCAGGTCAAACATGGTATCCATGAGTGAAGCCTCAAGAATGGAGCGAAGGCCGCGGGCGCCGGTTTTACGCTTAAGTGCACGATCTGCGATTGCCGACAATGCTCCCGGGCGCACTTCGAGCTCTACCTCTTCCATGGCGAACAGTTTCTGGTATTGTTTTACCAGCGCATTCTTCGGCTCAGTCAGAATCGTAATAAGGGCCGCCTCATCCAGCTCTTCCAGGGTCGCCACAACAGGAAGACGTCCTACCAATTCCGGTATCAGACCGAATTTGATGATGTCTTCGGGTTCGACTTCAGCAAACACTTCGCCTACGCCCCTGGCCGATTTGCCCTGTACTGATGCACCAAAACCGATGCCCGATTTTTCAGTCCGATTGCGAATGACTTTATCCAGTCCGTCAAACGCGCCACCGACAATAAACAGGATATTGGTGGTATCGACCTGGACGAAGTCCTGATTGGGATGCTTGCGCCCACCTTGCGGAGGCACAGATGCGACGGTACCCTCGATCAGTTTGAGCAGCGCCTGCTGTACACCCTCTCCCGACACGTCCCTGGTAATGGAAGGGTTGTCGGATTTACGTGAAATCTTGTCGATCTCGTCTATGTATACAATGGCACGCTGGGCTTTATCAACATCGTAGTTGCAATTTTGCAGCAATTTTTGCACGATGTTTTCGACGTCCTCGCCCACGTATCCGGCTTCGGTCAGTGTCGTAGCGTCTGCCATCACAAAAGGTACGTCCAGCATGCGAGCTAATGTCTGCGCAAGCAGCGTTTTGCCCGATCCGGTCGGCCCGATAAGCAGAATATTGCTTTTGGCAAGCTCAATATCATCTTTCTGGTTCAGGTCGCTATGACGTATACGCTTGTAGTGGTTATACACCGCGACTGCCAGATTGCGTTTGGGCTGATTCTGACCAATGACGTACTCATCAAGAAAAGACTTGATTTCAGCGGGCGAAGGCAACTCTGTCTTGATGGCCTCACGAGCTTCATCCTGCGCACTGTCATGGATGATCTCGTTGCACAACTCAATACATTCATCACAAATGAATATATTTCCAGGGCCCGAGATCAGCTTTTTGACCTCGTTCTGGTGCTTGTTGCAGAACGAGCAATGCAGGTTTTTGCCGTCGGTAGAACTTGGTTTATCTGCCATATCTGTGTTTTGATTAATCCGATAAAAACAGGTCGACCCTCGCTAAAAGGTCGACCTGAACGAAACCTTTGAAAACAGTATATCAAATACTATGCAACGTCTGCCCGCGTAGCCAGAACTTTGTCAATTAATCCGTAAGTCTGGGCATCCTCGGCCGCCATATAATTATCGCGTTCAGTATGCTCGCGGATCCGCTCAATCGGCTGGCCGGTGTTCTTGGCAAGAATCTGATTGAGTCGCTCGCGCAAGCTCAGGATTTCCTTGGCCTGGATTTCAATATCTGAAGCCTGGCCTTGCGCGCCACCCAGCGGCTGGTGAATCATGATACGTGAATTGGGCAGGCTAAAGCGTTTGCCCTTGGCGCCCGAGCTGAGCAGGAAGGCGCCCATGCTGGCTGCAAACCCGGTGCACATTGTGGAGACGTCGGGCTTGATAAACTGCATGGTGTCGTAAATACCCAATCCGGCGTAGACCGCACCACCAGGTGAATTGATATAAAGGGAAATGTCCTTGTCCGGATTCTCCGACTCAAGAAACAACATCTGCGCCACAATAAGATTGGCTGTCTGGTCGTTTACCTGACCGACCAGAAAGATGACCCGCTCCTTAAGCAAACGCGAGTATATGTCGTAAGACCGCTCTCCGCGCCCCGATTGCTCGATAACCATAGGAATATAGCCCAGCGCCGAGGGGCGCACAGACTGGTCTCCGTGGACAGACGCGTAAAAGTCGGTAAAACGATTCATTATACATTTCCCATAAGTTCTTCAAACGGCACTTTTTCTTCAGTGACCTTGGCTTTAGACAAGATATGGTCAACTACGTTATCTTCAAGGACCACAGATTCAATTTCTGCACGACGCTGACGATCGGTCAGATAATACGTGACAACCTGTTCGGGTTTTTCGTAATTCTGTGCGAACTCTTCAATGCGCGTACGAACCTGCTCAGGCGTGACTTGCAAATTGGCGCTATCGACCAATTCTGCCACGATCAGGCCCAATCGAACCCGGCGCTCGGAGTCAGACTTGAATGCGTCGGCAGGAATATCCATTGTATCGGCGTTGGGCATACCGCGTTGCTTGAGATCTTCACGAGCCGCCGCAATGCGAGTTTGCACATCACTGTCAACCAATGATTTTGGCACATCGAAGCTGGCAGCTTTGGCCAGCGCATCCATGACGCTGTTTTTGGTGCGGGCCTGAGTGCGGTTTTTTACTTCGCGCTCAATGTTGCTGCGCACTTCAGACAGCAGCTTCTCGGTATCGCCTTCTGGCTGGCCCAGCGATTTGGCAAATTCGCTATCGACTTCTGGCAGAACCGGCACGGCCACTTCTTTTACAGTGATGGTAAATTCGGCGGTTTTGCCAGCTACTTCTTTACCCGGATAATCTTCGGGAAACGTCAGTGAGAATGCCTTGCTTTCGCCTGCTTTCAAGCCGCTTGCAGCCTCTTCAAATTCGGGCAACATGCGACCCTGGCCCAGTTGAAACGGGAAATCTTCTGCCTTGCCGCCTTCGAACTCGACGCCGTCGATCGTACCGACAAAATCAACAGTGACTCGATCATCTTTTTCGGAGGCACGCTCTGCATCGGCACTGAACGATGCACGCTGCTTGCGCAGAATGTCGATGGTGTTGTTCACTTCCTGCTCACCAACCTCGGCATCGAAGCGCGTGACTTCAAGCGCAGTCAGATCGGGAACGGACACTTCCGGATAAACTTCAAATTTTGCAGCAAAGCTTAACTGGCCCTCTGCGGAATTGTCTTCCGTGGGCTCAATGGAAGGAGCGCCGGCGACACGCAATTTCGCTTCGCGAATGGCTTCATCAAACAACTGACCAACTTTCTGGTTGATCACATCGTAACGAACGCCAGGGCCGTGACTGCGCTCAATGACGGAAACCGGTGCTTTGCCGGGACGAAAACCCTGCACTTTGGCGGTGCGGGCAACGCGGGCAAGTTGGGTTTTGACTTCTTTTTCAACGTCGTCAATGGAAATGACCAGATTAACCTGACGTTCCAGACCTTCTAGAGTTTCAACCGTTGGCTGCATTCGTGGACCTTACTTAGGAAATAAATTAAGAATAACCTCGTATTCTACCCAAAAATCGAAAAAAACATGCTTGACGGCCAGCGTTTGGAAAAATTATGGGCGCCATGAGCGCCACTTTTTGGTATATTTTTATTTTGCCGATTCCGCGTTTGTTCGAATACAGTGCCAAACTGGTGTAATTTAGTAAGCGTTGGTAAGACAAACGCAATTATTGCATTTGCATTTGGTCTGTTATTTCAGTATATCGAAGGAGTTTACGATGTCCGACCCTATTCATGAGCCTGACAATGACCGTTATGGCACCCATCCATCCGAATCTTCGCAGGCCAATGCTGGCGAGCCGCTTGCCGGCAAGCCGCCTGGCAAATCATTGTTCAGCAATGGCGGCTTTGTCATTGGCCTGATTATCTTCGGGTTATTTGCCGCGCTGATTACCTGGTCTGTCAGTTTTTCAGCCATGTTTTTTGGCGCTGTCGGCTCCATGCTGTCAGTGGCCACTTGCTTTCTGGATCACGAACATATTTGCTTTTCCCGCAGTCAGGGCAAATGCAAACTGGACGATGAAAACTGGGCCTACCTGGTTATCCGAGCCGTGTTCGGCATGATCTTCGGTACCGCCGCCTATGTTTTCACCTTCCAAAGCGTGCTAAGCGATACCTCCTGGGCAGCAGTCGCAACCATTGCGGCATTTGCAGGTTTTGTATTCGATCACCTGATCTTCAAGCTCGGCAGATCTCGCAAATAAACTGACTTGCGGTACCCTGCGTTGCGCGCCGGTACCCAGTCACAAAACCATAGCGAAAGCCCACAGCGGTACAATAAAGAAAAAGGTTCACGGGATAAACCGTGAACCTTTTTCACGTTGCCGATGATGATGGACCACAACGGTGGAAAACAGGCCGCCAGCCGGCGCTCGCCATCGGCCTGTTACGGCCGCCAGTTACAATCCGGCATCCGCAGCGCTGCGTTTGCCCACCCCTGCTTTACATGTTTTGCACTACGTCACGTTCTTTCCTGGCGCTTTACACAACTTGATGAAGAAGCCTTGCGCAGCTTTACTTGCCTGCCGCGTCTGCCTCAGGGGCCTCCCGCAATCGTCCGCCTGACGGGACCGATTTGGCGCCCAGAACGACGCCGTTGATTGTCCGGCCATACAAGTTGTCATCCGCTGAATGGAACTGCTCGCGCGTTTCCTGCACATTGCCGGTAAACCGCGGGTCCTGGGGCCGCTCGTGTGAATTCATAAAATAGGCCACGTCCCACGCCTGCTGATCGGTCAGGGTATGGTCTTTACCAAGGGGCATATTGGCTTTGATGAATGCAGCGGCATTGGGCATCTGATGCATGCCTGCTCCCCAGTTAAACGAGTCATCGCCCCACAATGCAGGAAATACGGTCACGCCGGCTGACTTGCGCCCTTCCCCATTGACTCCGTGACAGACGGCACACTGTGCGGCGTACACCGCCTTGCCGCGATCAAGATCCATTTCCTGTGCTGGTTCAGGCAGGCGCTTATAGCCCTGTCCCTCAAGCTTGACACCGGTCGGCGCTTTGCTGGCAAGCCAGTACATATAGGATGAGAGCGCGACAATTACGTCGGAATCGGCCTCTGGCGCCTTACCGTTCATGCTGTACTTAAAACAGCCCTGCAATCTTTCAGCCAAGGTATTAACATGGCCATTTTTCTTGCGATATGCCGGATACAGGACATAGGCGCCCCACATGGGCGCCGAATCGGCGCGCCGTCCCGCATCAATATGACAATTGACGCAATTGAGCGAATTGCCTGTGTACTGCGGCAACGACTGGGAAGTGTGTAAAAAATACTCCTGCCCTTTTTTTACAATCTCGCCGAACTCGTCGTCAGGAATCGAATCGGCTGGCGGCGGCAAAAACCCGCCGGCATCCGCCGAGCTATCGGCGCGCTCTTTCGCTGCGTCGGCGACTGGCGTTGCCTGAGCGGCAGACTCACCGGATTCGGCTGGCGCTGCACTGGCGACCTCCGCCATAAGCAGACAGGCTGCCGTGGTCACGACCGCCAGATGCGATCGGCGAATAAATAAAAGACGATTCATTGTTGCCCTCCTGCTTTTGCTGGCGTTTGTGCTGACGTAACGCTGGCAGTTGCCGCGCCAATATCGTTTCCGAAATAGGTACTGACGCTCTCGATCTCCTCATCAGTCAGTTTGCCCGCAAGATGTGCCATCAGGCCATGGACGTCCTCTGCCCGAGTACCCGTTTTCCAGGCCAGCAATTGGTTTTTGATATAAGTGGCCGACTGACCGGCCAACGCAGGAAAAGTGGGTGCAACGCCAATGCCGCCCGGTCCGTGGCACTGCACACAGGCCGGCAGCCCACGCGACCAGTCGCCACGCTGGGCCAGCCAGGCGCCCTTCTTACCCTTGGGATAACTCTGTTGCAGTTGGACTGCGCGGGCCGGGTTGATAACCGGTTTGAGAGACGCATACCAGGCGGCAACCGCCTTTTTCTGTTCAGCGTTCAAAGTCTTGGCAATCGGCTCCATGACAGGCTGCTTGCGCCTGCCTTCGGCAAAATCCATAAGCTGCGCTTCCAGATAGGCAGCCGGCATACCCGCGAGAAACGGAAAACCGGCAGCCGCCATACCCTCGCCATTTGCGCCATGACAGGCCATACAGGGTGCTTGGCCGGCAACGCCGTTGGTTGCGATGCTTTTGCCTTGCGCGACATCATCGGCAAACGCAACCCCCATGGATAGCCAAAGCGTGCTACAGGCGCTGGCGACTGCCAGGGCTCGTAGGCCGTTTCGCTTCCTTCGACTTCTGTTCATCATTTTCTCCTGACTTTGAACCATTGTTACTATATAACATTTGTTTATTAGCATATATCTTCAGGTAATTTTATAGAATCGGCTGATCCGGGTAAAGCAGACAGGCCCGGCGATTAAAAATTCGAACGGACCAATCCGACGCACTGACGCACCGACATCATGCACCGAAGTCCACCCTGGGTCTTGAACGCACCAATATCGAATAAAGGCAAGCTAATCCAAATCACCATCGCCTGGGCGGTAAAGCCTTCTGCACTTTTTTGTTCCCATCGATGCGCTCTCAACGCCCGCGCTCTGTTCTCTCACGGTTCCCCTCGTAACTGCGCCCGTCGCGCCACGCAATTGGGCGAAGCTGGTTCTCATTTGCGCGGTCCGTCGCAACAACACGATCCGGGTGCTGGCACGACTATTGCTTTAGCTCTATCGCTTACTCACAAATGCAATTTGCCTTTACTCATTCCGGAGCTGATAAATGAAACGTCGTAATGTTCTTAAAACCATGGTGTGCAGTCTCGCTCTTGCATTTGGCTCTGGCGCACTCAACAGCAGTTGGGCCCAGGGTCAGATTGATCCATCCAAACCGCCGATCAAGATCGGCATATTGCACTCACTATCCGGCACGATGGCCATTTCCGAAACTGTGCTGAAAAATGTCGCGCTGATGCAAATTGACGCGATCAACCAAGAAGGCGGCATTCTTGGCCGCAAGGTAGAGGCCGTCATCGTCGACCCCGCTTCCAACTGGCCGCTGTTTGCAGAAAAAGCACGCGAATTGCTCAGCCAGGAAAAAGTGGCAGCGGTTTTCGGTTGCTGGACATCGGTCTCACGCAAGTCGGTACTGCCGGTCTTTGAAGAACTCAATGGCCTGCTGTTCTACCCGGTTCAGTATGAAGGCGAAGAAATGTCACGCAATATTTTCTATACCGGCGCGGCACCCAACCAACAGGCCATTCCTGCCGTTGAATATCTGATGAGCGAAGAAGGCGGCGGTTATAAGCGCTTCTTTCTGCTTGGAACAGACTACGTCTATCCACGCACTACCAACAAAATATTGCGCGGCTTCCTGCATAGCAAGGGTGTTGCCGATAGTGACATCCAGGAGGTCTACACCCCCTTCGGTCACAGCGATTATCAAACCATCGTGAACGATATCAAGCGTTTTGCCGCGGGTGGAAAAGCTGCAGTCATATCCACCATCAATGGCGACTCCAATGTCCCCTTCTATAAGGAACTTGGCAACGCCGGCGTCAAGGCTATTGATACGCCTGTCGTCGCATTCTCTGTAGGCGAAGAGGAATTGCGCGGCATCGACACCAAGCCGCTGGTCGGTCACCTGGCCGCGTGGAATTACTTTATGTCCGTGGACAACCCAGCCAATTCAGCCTTCAAAAAACAATGGGCAGACTACGCCACTGCACAAAAGCTGCCGGGTGCAGACAAACCACTGACCAACGATCCGATGGAAGCGACCGTTGTTGGATTGAAAATGTGGAAAGCCGCCGTCGAGAAAGCGGGCAAGACTGACGTGGATGCCGTTCGCGCGGCCATGATAGGCCAGAAAGTATCCGCCCCGGATGGCTTCGAAGTTGAAATGGGCAGCAACCATCATTTATACAAACCGGTCATGGTTGGTGAAATCCGTCCTGACGGGCAATTCGACATTGTCTGGCAAACAGAAAAACCGGTGCGCGCTCAACCGTGGAGCCCATTCATTGCGGGCAATGAAAAAAAATCTGATGAAGTGAAATAAATGCGAGTAATGAACCGGCAGCAAAAAATGGAAAGATCTGCATGAAACTCACCTCTTCCGTCATCCGTGACTGGATTGGACAACTGGCGATGGTTGTCGGCGTTCTGCTTGCCTCTGTTACTTCGGCTTATGCGAACACGCTGACGCCTGCTGATTTGAGCGCGCTTGTTGCGGGTGGCTATGGGGAGCGCAAAGAGGCAATCGAAAAACTGGTGAATGCCGATCCTGCGATGGCCCGTCCGATTCTGCAAAGCTTATCGCAAGGCACCCTGTTGGGTCTGCCTGATGGTCGTGTCCTGATCAAATCTGATCAAGACTACACCGACCCATTGACGAGTAAAAGCGTCGTGCCACCCACGGAGCCGACGCGCCAGCCGGTACTGAACAATGCACTGCGCCGACTGATCCAGAATGCGCTGGCCTCAATGAGCCTGTTTGCCCCGGACAAGGCAACCCGTGGGATGGCCATTGACAATCTGCTGAGTCGTCCGGACAGCCTGTCGGCGCAGCAGTTGCACCAGGCACTCACGGCGGAAACCGATCCTGCGCTCAAACAAAAGCTCAATACCTTGCATGCTTTCGCGGCGGCAGCTGATCGCAGCGCAGCGCCCGAGCAGCGCCTGCTGGCCGTGCAATCACTGGCCTCGGTCAACCTGCCGTATGCACGTACCGTATTGAACAATATTATTTCAGAAGAAAATCAGCCTCAGAGCGCGATCTCTATTGCTGCCGCCGAATCGCTTTCCCATATTGATGCGCGGCAACGCAATTCTGCGCTTGCCAATAACGCCTTCACCGGTCTGAGCCTGGGCAGTGTACTGGTGCTGGCTGCATTGGGCCTGGCCGTGATTTATGGCCTGATCGGCGTGATCAATATGGCGCATGGTGAATTTCTCATGCTGGGCGCCTACGCCACTTATCTGACACAACGCGCCTTTCAGATCTGGATGCCCGAGTGGTTCGACTACTACCTGCTTGCAGCACTGCCCGTGGCCTTTCTGACAGCAGCTGCCGTGGGTATTCTGGTCGAATGGCTGATTATTCGTCACCTGTACGGTCGCCCCCTGGAAAGCCTGCTGGCCACTTTTGGCGTCAGCCTGCTGATGTTGCAAACGGTACGTCTGATCTTTGGCGCGCAAAATGTGGACGTGGCCAATCCAATCTGGATGAGCGGCTCCTTTGCACCCCTTGCGGCATGGCTTCCGGCTTTCGTGGTTCCCTACAACCGACTCATTATTCTCGCTTTTTCTATTGCAGTTGTAATTGGCCTGTATCTGGTCCTGAACTGCACACGCCTGGGGCTTTTCATCCGCGCGTGTACCCAGAGCCGCACGATGGCAGCCTGCGTAGGCATCCGGACCCGCAAGGTGGATGCCTACGCCTTTGCGCTGGGAACGGGTATCGCCGGTCTTGGCGGCGTCGCATTGTCCCAGATTGGCAACGTTGGCCCGGATCTCGGCCAGGCCTATCTGATTGATTCATTTATGGCTGTGGTGCTCGGCGGCGTCGGCCAGCTTATCGGTACCGTGCTTGGCGCTTTTGGCCTGGGCGTGCTGAGCAAGCTTGGTGAACCGTTGCTGGGCGCGGTATTGGTAAAGATTATCGTTCTGCTGCTGATCGTCGCCTTTATTCAGAAACGTCCCCAGGGCCTGTTTGCCCAGAAAGGCCGCAGCGCGGCAGAGGCTTAACACTCATGACCACATCATTCGAACTGAATATTCCTGAACGGGCACCGTTGTTCTCGCGTCGCGGCTGGTTGACATTATGCGTCGTAGTAATCGGCATATTTCTGGCGACCCTGCTGGGTACGCAATGGGCCGCACCCGGTAGCGCGCTGCATATCAGCGACTATACGCTCACGCTTGTCGGTAAGATGCTTTGCTATGCCATTGTGGCCATGTCGCTTAATCTCGTATGGGGCTACTGCGGCATCCTGAGCCTGGGGCATGGCCTGTATTTTGCCCTGGGGGGTTACGCCATGGGCATGTATCTGGTGCAGGCACCCGCGCCCGGCCAGGAGCCGGCGGGACTACCGGCATTTACCTTCCTGCTTAACTGGACCGAATTGCCATGGTACTGGGCCGGTACCCAGACTCTGACCTGCGCACTCATCCTGGCGGCGCTGGTGCCAGCAATTGTGGCGTTCATCTTCGGTTATTTCGCCTTCCGTTCGCGCATCAAGGGCGTGTACCTGTCCATCATGACACAGGCAGTAACCTACGCGGCCATGCTCCTGTTCTTTCGCAACGAGACCGGATTCGGCGGCAACAATGGCTTCACCGATTTCAAATCCATCGCCGGCTATTCCATCAACGCTACCGACACCCGTACGGTACTTTTCCTGATCAGCTTTGTGGTGCTCATCTTGGTGTTTGTACTGGTCCAATGGATTATGAAATCCAGATTCGGCAAGGTAATCACTGCGATCCGCGACAGTGAAAGTCGTGTCATGTTCATCGGATTCAATCCATTGCAATACAAACTGGCAATCTGGACGCTGTCCGCCATGCTTTGCGGAATTGCAGGCGCTTTATATGCACCTCTGGTGGGTATTATCAATCCAGGCGAAATGTCGCCCGTCAATTCAATTGAAATGGTGATCTGGGTCGCCGTGGGCGGTCGCGGGTCGCTGATCGGCAGCATCCTGGGCGTATTTACAGTCAATGGTGCAAAAACGTTTTTCACTGCGTTCATGCCGGAATACTGGCTGTACGTCCTCGGTGGCCTGTTTGTTGTGGTGACCCTGTTCATGCCCAAAGGGCTGATCGGCCTGTTTGCACGTCGTCGTCCACCACCGCTCAAAACAGGCTCGAACGCGGCGTCTGCCTCGGAGGCGGTATGACTGATATCCATGCTGACACTGCCAGCGCCGGTGGCACGATTACCCATCTGGCCCATTTTGCCGAAGCCGGAAAAATTGATACGACGCACGGCATCGTGCTGTATGTCGAAAACCTGACCGTTAAATTCGATGCTTTCCGCGCGATCAATGACTTGTCCCTGTACATCAAAGAAGGCGAACTGCGCTGCATTATCGGCCCCAATGGCGCCGGCAAAACGACGCTGATGGACGTCATTACCGGAAAGACCGGTCACCGTAATGCCACTATCGAAGGCCAGGTGTATCTGGGCCAGACGCTGGATTTGCTGACCATGCAGGAGCCCCAGATCGCACAAATGGGTATCGGAAGGAAGTTCCAGAAGCCGTCGGTATTCGACAGCCAGCCGGTTTGGGAAAACCTCTATTTGGCCGATGCCGGAGATCGTCGCTGGCACGCCGCCTTAAACGCGCGCATCACCGCAGACGTGCGCCACCGCATTGAAAGCACGCTAGGCATCATGAAGCTGGAGGCTGTTGCCTATCGGGCTGCGGGTGAACTGTCGCACGGCCAGAAACAGCGTCTGGAGATCGGGATGCTGCTGATGCAAAAACCCGCATTGCTGCTGCTGGACGAACCAGTTGCCGGCATGACCGACCACGAAACGGCCGAGCTGGCTGAAATACTCCATCGCATTCGTGGTACCTGCTCCATTGTCGTGGTGGAGCACGATATGGGCTTTGTCTCAAACCTGGCAGGCGATCAGGGCACAGTTACCGTCCTGGCTGCCGGCACAGTACTGGCGCAAGGGAACATGCAACAGGTGCAGCAGGATCAGCAAGTTATTGAATCCTATCTCGGCCGCTAATCAAGGAACACGCATCATGCAGCTCAGCGTACACAACGTCAATCAGTATTATGGGGGCAGCCATATTCTTCGCGATATCTCACTCGATATAAAAGCCAATACCCTGACCGCCCTGCTTGGCCGCAACGGTGCTGGCAAAACCACACTGCTGCGCAGCCTGCTTGGCGTCGTACCCATTCGTGACGGGCAGATCAATTATGCCGACAAAGACATCAGTCGAATGGGAACGGCCAGCCGTATAGCCCAGGGCATTGGTTATGTGCCCCAGGGCCGCGATATTTTTCCGCGACTGAGCGTCAAGGAAAATCTGCTGGTTGGGGCAGCATCACGCAAAACGCCTAAAGGAATACCAGCCTTTATTTACCAGCTTTTTCCGGTTCTCAAGGAAATGGAACATCGCAACGGCGGAGATTTATCTGGTGGACAACAGCAGCAATTGGCGATTGCCCGTGCCCTCATGAGTGAGCCACGACTGCTGATTCTGGACGAACCGACCGAAGGCATTCAGCCGAATATCATTCAGCATATTGGCAGAACACTCAAATTTCTTGTTGCAGATCATGGAATGACCGTACTTCTTGTTGAACAATATCTGGATTTCGTCAAACTTATTGCCGATGACTATCTTGTCATGAACCGCGGCGTCATTATTGCCCAGGGAAAAGGCGCAAATATTGATGCAGACGGTATTGAACGTCACATTAGTGTGTAACCGCAAATGTCAGCTGTCATGCAAACCGAAAGCTGGGCTGCGACTCTCTCGTTGGCATTTTCTTGCCAACCGTCCGGGCGCAGTGCCCTGACCCACAATGCCCATACCGGGCCATTGTTGGTGCAGAAGTCGCTCTATCCGGAAGGTCCGGCCATCTGTCACGCCACCATACTGCACCCGCCATCAGGCATTGCAGGCGGCGACGAACTGAGCATTGCCGCAACCATTCATGAAAACGCCCATGCAGTACTGTCCACCCCCGGCGCAACACGCTGGTACAAGGCCAATGGCGGGACAGCAACACAACGCATTGAGCTTTGCATCGCTCCCAATGCAAAACTAGACTGGCTTCCTCTTGAGAATCTGCTGTTTGAACAGGCCCAGGCCAGCAACACCAGCGTAATCCGGCTCGCTGCAGGCGCCCGCGCAATCGGCTGGGACTGTTTCCAGTTGGGCAGCGTGGCCACACAGGGATACTGGCATAAGGGCAAGCTTGCCGTCGATACCGCCCTTTACTATGACGACCAACTGGTTTGGACAGAAGCCGGCCTGATCGACGCCGAACACCCTGTGCGGCAAAGTAGTGCCGGACTGGGGAGCTTTCCGGTCATGGCAACCGTCTGGAGCATAGGACCGATCATCGCCGCCCACCACATGGAGTCCATGACTGCGAGCCTGCCGTGGACCGACAAACTGCGGGCTGGGGTCAGCCAGATTCAGCTGGATTCGTCCAACAGTCTGGTCCTGGTACGCCTGCTTGGCACGCGTGCCGAGCAAATCAGGCAACTGATGGTCGATTGCTGGCAACGCCTGCGACCGCAGCATCTGGGCGTTGTCGCGATGCCCTTGCGGCTTTGGCTCACCTGATAGCACTGCGCTTGCGGCCCATTCTAAACATTCGACTTAATACTGCGGGACGACCATGGATCTGACACCACGAGAAAAAGACAAATTACTGATATTTACCGCTGCGCTGCTCGCTGAAAGGCGTCGCAACCGGGGCCTGAAACTGAATCACCCGGAGTCGGTGGCGCTGATTACCGCGACGCTGCTCGAGGGGGCCCGCGAAGGCAAGACGGTGGCCGAGCTCATGCATGCGGGCACACAAGTGCTTACGCGAGATGATGTCATGGAGGGCGTGCCGGAAATGATCCCCGACATCCAGGTCGAGGCCACGTTTCCCGATGGTACCAAACTGGTAACCGTTCACCATCCGATTGTCTGAGTACACACAACGACAAATAGCCCGTCCCTTTATTTTTATAGATTCGCAAAGGAAAATATCATGATTCAACCTTTTTCCAACCAGTCACGTTGTAGCCTGGCTGCGCTTGCTCTGGCCGGCCTGCCTCTGGCCACGCTGGCCCATCCCGGTCACTTCGAGCACGTTGACCCCATGTCCATGTTCAATGAAGGCCTGCTTCATCCGCTGACGGGGCCGGACCATCTGCTGGCCATGCTGGCGGTGGGCATTTGGAGTGCCATGGCATACCCATCATTGAAAAGAGCCATTTATATCCCGCTTTCCTTTTCCAGCATTCTTCTTGTGGGCGCGCTCTTAGGCATGGCCGGAATGCAAATTCCGCTGGTAGAACCGCTGATCATGGCCTCTTTGCTGGTGCTGGGCCTGATGCTGGCGGGCATGGCGCGCCTATCTCTGGCCACAGGCTCGGCACTGGTTGCGTTCTTTGCTTTTTTCCATGGCGCGGCCCATGGCATGGAACTGCCTGAGGGTGGCGCCGCAAGCCTGTTTATCCTGGGGTTTATGCTTTCCACCCTGTTCATCCACTGCGTCGGAATGATCGCCGGCGCCATCCTGGCTCGCCACAGAACCTGGATGGCCCGCCTGACAGGCGCAGGCATCGCCTCCTATGGTGCGGTGCTGTTCTTAACCGTCCAATAAGGAGCACGCATGATCCCAGGTGAAATCATTGCCGCCAAAGGGGCAATCGACATCAATACCGGGCGAAATACCTTGGTTATAGAGGTGACCAATACTGGCGATCGTCCCGTCCAGGTCGGATCCCATTATCATTTTGCGGAAACCAACGGCGCATTGCTGTTTGACCGGCAACTGGCGCGTGGTTATCGACTCAATATTGTCGCTGGAACGGCAATACGCTTTGAGCCCGGGCAAATTCGGACAGTAGAGCTGGTGGCGCTGGCGGGCGACCGGCGAGTATTCGGGTTTACTGGAAGTGTCATGGGAGCACTGGAATGACAAGCATATCAAGACAAGCTTATGCCGAAATCTTTGGGCCGACCATTGCAAGTGGTCGCGCCGACCGGGTTCGCCTGGCCGACACTGAATTGTTCATTGAAGTCGAAAAAGATTTCACCGTATTTGGCGAAGAGGTCAAATTTGGCGGCGGCAAGGTCATTCGAGACGGAATGGGCCAAAGCCAGCGCTGCTCGGCAGACTGTGCAGACACGGTCATTACCAATGCACTGATCGTCGACGCAATGACCGGAATAGTCAAAGCCGATATCGCTATCAAAAACGGCCATATCGCTACCATCGGCAAAGCGGGCAATCCGGACATCCAGCCCGGTGTCACCATCGTGATCGGGCCAGGCACCGAGATTATTGCCGGAGAAGGTTTTATTGTTACCGCAGGCGGCATCGATACGCACATTCATTTCATTTGCCCGCAGCAAATTGACGAAGCGCTGTCGTCTGGCGTGACCACGATGATTGGCGGGGGCACGGGCCCGGCAACGGGCTCCTTCGCTACCACTTGCACGCCCGGCCCATGGCATATCCACGCCATGCTTGGCGCAACCGACGCCTTCCCCATGAACATCGGCCTATTGGGAAAAGGCAGCGCCAGTGTTCCCGCCCCCCTGCTGGAACAGATACAGGCCGGAGCAATAGGCCTGAAACTGCATGAAGATTGGGGCACGACACCGCAAGCCATTGACACCTGCCTGAACGTGGCCGAGCAAACCGATACTCAGGTCGCCATCCACAGTGACACTCTGAATGAATCGGGCTTTGTCGAGGCCACTGTAGCCGCGTTCAAGGGGCGCACCATCCATACCTTCCATACCGAAGGCGCAGGTGGCGGTCATGCGCCCGATATCATTCGCGCCGCAGGCATGCCCAATGTCCTGCCCGCTTCGACTAATCCGACCATGCCGTTTACGCACAATACGATTGATGAGCATCTGGATATGTTGATGGTCTGCCACCACCTGGATCCGGCCATCGCCGAGGACCTTGCCTTCGCCGAGAGCCGCATCCGGCGGGAAACCATTGCCGCCGAAGACATTTTGCATGACCTTGGCGCATTTTCAATTATGAGTTCCGATTCCCAGGCAATGGGCCGTGTTGGCGAAGTCATTCTTCGAACCTGGCAAACGGCAGACAAAATGAAGCGGCAGCGCGGCAGTCTGGCTGGCGACTCTGCCACTTCCGACAATAACCGGGTCAAGCGATTTATTGCCAAATACACGATCAACCCCGCCATCGCGCATGGTATTGCTCACAAGGTCGGATCCGTACAGCCCGGCAAGTTTGCTGACCTGGTTCTATGGCGGCCTGCATTTTTTGGCGTCAAGCCCAGCCTGATCCTCAAAGGGGGAATGATCGCACAGGCAGTCATGGGCGATCCGAATGGGTCTATCCCCACCCCTCAGCCTGTCCATTACCGGAACATGTACGGCTCCTACGGTCGCGCACTAAAAACGTCGCTGGCCTTTGTCTCGCAGGCAGGATTGAACAACCTTGCTGTGCACGATTTAAAGTTGACCAAAACGCTTTGCGCCGTCAACGGCTGCCGCAATATTGGCAAGCGCGACATGGTTCTGAACGACTGGTTGCCAGATATCCGTGTCGATCCGCAAACCTATCAGGTCTTTGCAGACGGGCAACTGCTGCGCTGCGAACCAGCCCAGATCCTGCCTATGGCCCAGCGATATTTTCTGTTTTGATGTTGACACTTCAGGAACGCTTAGACATGACACGTTTCGTGCGCAAATATCTACGCAACAGCGGCCTGTCTGCCGCGTTGTTGCAACATGCCCCCATCGCGCAGATGACCTTTGAGCAGCGCCGCCGCAGCCGTCAGAAAGTGACCCTAAACAATGAGGAAACCATTAACGTGGTTATCGACAGAGGCCAGGTTCTGGTCCCTGGAGATGTCCTGGTGGCCGATGACGGCGGCCTGATTGTCGTACAGGCACAACACGAGTCGCTGGTGCGCGTCACCGCTGATACTTCGAAAAACCTGGCGCGGGCGGCCTATCACCTGGGAAACCGCCATGTTACGGTCGAAGTCGGCGATGGTTTCCTCCATCTGCAATACGATCCCGTCCTGGTGGAAATGTTGGACCGGCTTGGGGTTCATACCTCGAGCGTCAGTCAGGCTTTCAACCCCGAACACGGGGCCTATGGCGGCGGCCATAAGCACGGTCATGATGAAACGTTCGACGAAGATTACGCGCTGGCGCAGGCTGCCTATAAAGCCCACGAATACGCACATTCCGGGCGCGACCAAAAACATACGCATCCGCAAGAACACGCCCACGATCGTGAACACACGCCTTCGTACAATCACGATCACACGCGCTTACACGAACACACTCACGCACATTCACACAGCGACAACCACAAACACGACCACCAACACAACTACGGCAACGAACACAATCGCGTGCGTTCATATGGCCACAACCACAAGCACGACCACGACCACGACCACGACCACGAACGTCTTCAGAATAACGTTTCCGATGACCAACACCAGCATAACGCTACTGCCAATGCAGCAAAACAGCCTGCTGAACATAACCATCGCAATCATAGTCATGATCATGGCCGGGATCATCACAGTTGTCATTGTCCGGACGAGTAATCTGACACCATGCACATCTCCATGAATGCGCTGGATGCCATCACTGTCCAACGCTATGCGCAACTAATGCACCTGTCCTCGCCGGCCCTGCCGGTGGGCGGGTTCAGCTATTCCCAGGGATTCGAATCTGCCGTCGAACTGGGTATTGTGTTTGACGAAGACACTGCGCGTCGCTGGATCGAGAACACCCTGCACGCTGTCATGGCTCCATGCGATGCAACGATATGGCTGCTGGTTTACCGGGCGTGGTGCGATCAGGATACCGACACGGTGTGCCGATGGAACCGATGGTATTACGCAAGTCGGGAAACGGCAGAGGCAAGGGCCGAGACTACCCAGATGGCTGTTTCACTGATCAACCTGGCACAGGAACTCAGATGGGGAGCCGATGCGCTGCGCAGCCATCTAGGTGCGCTTTGTCCGCCCTGCTTCCCGGCGGCACATGCATTTTGCGTTCAGGCGCTCGCCCTGCCGTCAGACGCAGGAATCACGGCGTTTCTCTATACCTGGCTCGAAAATCAGATTATGGCTGCCATCAAAACGGTGCCTCTGGGGCAAACTGCCGGGCAACGGGTGCTTTCAGCATTAGTGCCTCAGTTAGATCATGCAGTACTGGCCGCCCAGAAAGCAGCGTCGTGCTCGCCCCCAATAATCATGACGCTGGCGCCGCAATATTCCATTGTTGCTGCCCGACACGAAAGCCAGTTTTCCCGGCTGTTTCGTTCTTAAGGGGCCCATCTTGATTTTCCAGTTCTGCAAGCAGACTGGTCAGACACTGGCTCCCCGGCTAAAGATCAACGGCATTTCTATACATTATTTATTGAGCAAAAGGCATTTACCATGACCAACGTCATTAACGGAACTGTGGGAACTCAAGGAACTCAGGCGCCCAAGGCAACTCCTGGCACTTCTGGCACTTCTGGAACTCGTGCAAGTCCTGCAACTGAGGGAACTCAAGGGATAAAGGCGCCCCATACATTGCGGACCAAGACATTGCCTGCGCTACGCGTCGGTATCGGCGGCCCCGTCGGTTCTGGAAAAACGTCTCTGCTTGAAGTTCTGTGCAAAAAAATGGGAACCAGATATGATCTTGTTGCTATCACAAACGACATCTATACGAAAGAAGATCAGCGTCTGCTGACGCTTTCCGGTGCACTTGACCCCAAACGTATCATGGGCGTCGAAACCGGCGGCTGTCCGCATACCGCGATCCGGGAAGACGCATCCATTAATCTGCGCGCGATCGATCAGATGCTACAGCGTTTTCCGCAGGCTGATATTATTTTTATCGAATCTGGTGGCGACAACCTGGCGGCAACCTTCAGCCCGGAGTTGTCAGATCTGACTATTTACGTCATCGACGTGGCGGGCGGCGAAAAAATTCCCCGCAAAGGCGGCCCTGGCATCACCAAATCCGATCTGCTGATCATCAACAAAACTGATCTGGCCCCTTATGTTGGCGCGTCTCTGGAAATCATGCGTCAGGATACCGAGCGCATGCGCCAGAATCGGCCATTTGTGATGTGTAATATGAAAACCGGTGACGGCGTCGACGCCATCATTCAATTCATTGAAAAAGCCGGCATGCTCACTTGAAGACACAGAGCGCACGCGCCAGTATCGTTCAGTTGTGATGTGCAATATGAATACTGGCAACGACAGATGCCATCATTCAATGCCTCGAACCAGCCGGCATGTTCACCTGAGATGACCGAGCGCACGCGCCAGTACTGGCCGTTTGAGATATGCGGTTTGAAAACCGGACTGCGGTGTAACGATGATTGCCGCCACGTACGGTCGTCAGCCTGCTATCGCGGCATCACGGCATCCGGCGGCAACCGATAAACATGGTGTCACGCGGGCCATCCGCCTTTAATCTTTCATCATTAGCATTCAATAATATTGACAGCCAGCCCGCCACGCGATGTTTCCTTGTATTTCGATTGCATATCTGCCCCCGTCTGCATCATGGTTCGAATCACTTTATCCAGCGACACGTAATGCGTCCCATCACCCCGCAAGGCCATGCGAGCGGCGTTGATGGCTTTGACTGCGCCCATCGCATTGCGCTCGATACAAGGAATCTGCACCATGCCTCCGACAGGATCACAAGTCATGCCCAGGTTGTGCTCCATGCCGATTTCGGCGGCGTTCTCCACTTGAGGAACCGTTCCTCCCAGTACGGCTGCCAGTGCGCCTGCTGCCATGGAGCAGGCAACGCCGACCTCTCCCTGGCAGCCCACCTCGGCACCGGAGATAGAGGCGTTTTCCTTGTAAAGAATGCCAATAGCTGCAGCCGTGAGCAAAAAATCGATCACGCCCTGTTCATTGGCGTCGGGTACGAAATTCACATAATAATGCAGGACCGCGGGAATCACCCCTGCCGCCCCGTTAGTGGGCGCGGTCACTACCTTGCCGCTGGCTGCATTCTCTTCGTTCACTGCCAGCGCATACAGGTTCACCCAATCGAGCATAGAAAGCGGATCTTTCAGCGATTCATGAGGACGGCTGCACAGCTGTTCATACAGTTGACGGGCGCGGCGCTTGACGTGAAGAAATCCCGGCAGGGTGCCGCTGGCCGAACATCCGCGCTTCACACAAGCCTGCATCACCGCCCACAATTCCAGTATTTTCTGCCTGACTTGCTCTTCTGGCCTATAATGCCGCTCATTTTGCATCATCAACTGCGCGATCGTTAACTGGTGCCGCTGGCACAGATCGAGCAATTGCTGACCCGAATTGAATGGATACGGGATGGCAATTTCCGGGGTCAGATTCACACGAACGCGCTCACAATTCATCACGAAGCCGCCACCAATGGAATAATATTCCTTCTTCATAAGCAATTGATCGGTAGCGTCAAACGCCTTGAAGCGCATGCCATTCGAATGCTGCGACAAGGTGTCGCGCCGGTTGAATTTGATATGGAGGCTCTCATCAAAGGCAAGCTCATGGCGATCAAGCAGCCGGACCTTGCCGCTAGAGCGCACCCGCTCGATCAGTGTCGGCATAATGTCCGGATCCAGCGTGTCGGGCTGATAGCCATGCAGACCGATGACAACTGCCATGTCGCTTTTATGACCCTTGCCGGTCGCACCCAGCGAACCGAACATCTCTATATGAAAACGTTGCGCGCGTTCAAGCAACCCGGCCTGGTCCAGGCGGTTTACAAAACGCAACGCGGCAATCATCGGACCGACGGTGTGAGAACTCGAAGGCCCGATACCCACCTTGAAAATATCAAATACGCTCAAGGCCATTTTTTCCTCGACTATGTTAGTTCGCCACCTGACTTGGTCCAGCGCCTAATTTGGTTCAGCGCCTACTGGGACCGGTACAGTTCATCCACTTTCTTTTCGGCTTCGCGACTTTTCAATTCAGCGTCGCTGGGCAGCGCCATGTCGTTAAACAACGGCTTATCCCAATTTCCGGTGACATGATATTTTACCGTCAGCGCACGCTGCAATGGCGCCTGCAGCAGCCATTGCGTCAGAAAAGCGCCCACCCCGACCGCTGGATTGACGATCGTTCCGGCCAGCACAGAAGCGCCGCTCACATCCAGTTTGGGCACGACCACAGCCTGAAAGTCCAGGCTCTCGGTTTTCAGATTTGTCGCCCCCGAAGCCACGATGGCCGATGAGGGCCCATTTAACCGGAAATCCTCAACAAACAGACGACCGGCATCCAAACGCAGGCGGCTGCGCATCGTGTCAAAGGTCAGCCCCGACTGTACCGAATTGCCCAGCGTCTCGCCAAATTTCGGCAGCCGTCGGAACGATTGCAAAGACAATAGCTCCAACGCCTTGACAGCAGACGACTGCACGCTTTCCAGACGCCCCTGCTGCAGGCTGCCGCTGAGCGACCCATTGAGCATGGCCAGATCCAGATCCTGCACGTTTCTCCAATCAATTTCGGCATCCATTTGCCCGTTGCCGTTTTTTATGACGCCACCCCATTGATAGGTTTCAAGAAACCGGCCCAGGTCTGACACCACAATTTTGCCTTTCAGTTGCAGATCCTTTGCCGTGCCCTGCTGACGGATCGCGCCTTGTGCCGCGAGAGATCCTCCCTCGTTGACCAGGCTGAAGTAGTCAACCTGCCAGTCATTAGAATCCGGTAACGGGTAGCCTTTGAGTATCATCTGTCCCATTTCCTTGCCATAGACCGTCAGGCGCTTTACTGAAAAATCAAGACGCGGTAACGGTTGCGTTGTGCCCGCACGTGCCTTCGCAGCGTCGCTATCGGTTTGCAATGGCGTAGGCTTGTCGGCACGATCATTGACCGATTCAATGATATTCAAGGTATCGAGCCTGACGATCAGGTTACCCGGCGCCCTTGCGCGCACACCCGGGGCCCAGGTCCCACTACCCTGTACCTGATCGGCATTCAATTGCAGGTTCCATAGGCCACCCGTCTTGGTCGCCGCCAGCGTAGCGTCCGTCAGCGTTTGGCCTTTGACCAGAAATGCCGGCGTTTGTATGGCAACGTATGACACATCCGGCAAAATCTGCCGTTCACGATCAGTACTGCCGCTGTCGGCAAATTCGTCCACAATATCATCCCACGCCTGCGCATCCAGCGTCGGGTTTTGCGCCAGGACCGTCAGGCCCGGCTGGCCCAGCTCTGCGGCCCTGTTGACACCGATTGTGCCACGACTGAAATACGGTCCCTTGCTGCTATTAACATCGTGCTCTAGAATCGCTTGCGTGCGGGTGCCGTCAATGCGGATATCCAGGTAGCGCTTGCCGTTATCCTTGGCGCCGTCGTTTGCCCGCCAGATAATCGTGGTCGGCCAACGCGCCGAGGCTGGCTTGGACAGCCCATCAGGAAATCGAGTCGCCAGGCCCGACAGATCGGATTTGAATTGAACCTTTACCCGGCCCCCCGGCGAAAAGTGGACCTGACTGGTGTAA
The DNA here is from genome assembly GCF_002810445.1 of Advenella sp. S44. Lineage (GTDB taxonomy): Bacteria > Pseudomonadota > Gammaproteobacteria > Burkholderiales > Burkholderiaceae_B > Advenella. Next base: position 128,699 of record NZ_NEXS01000005.1, read on the forward strand.
TTGGTGCTGCCGCTAATACGCTGCATGCCTTGCACGGGTATCAATTGATGCAAGCCGGCAGCTGTCAGGGTGCCATTAATGGATAGCGGCTTACCGACGGTGCCGATGGGCCCGTCGAACACCACTTTACCGCCCAGCATGACACCCTTAACGGCTTTGGCCTGCAATTGCGTTTCAGTAAACGGCATTTCTCCTTCCAGATGCTCGGCCCATGGGAAATCCGGAGTGAGCCGGAAACGACCATCTTGCAGATGAATCGAACCGGATATTCGCGAGTTATCCGCATCTAGCACCGGAATGAACAGATCAATGGGAATAGTCCACTGGCCGCTGCCTTGTGCCTCATCCAGCACATTATTGATCAGATCGCCCAGCGGACTGATTTTTGTAAAGGTCAGGAAATCCTCGGCGCGTCCCTTTGCCTTTGCCTGCAAATCCACAGTGGTATTTTTCTCAAGACTGGAAACAACGCCATGGAACGCATCCAGATCCAGCCTTTGCCCGTCAGGCATGGTATAGAACGCCTGAACGGAGTCGATAATAATCTGATCATTCTGAAAATGAATGGTGCCGCTATCGGAATTGACTACCGGCCAGCGTTTGCCCCGGATATCCTTCTGGTGATAATTGAGCAGCAAGTCCGCGTAAGTCCCGCGCAGCCGAAAGCTGCCCGAGTCCGGCGCCAGACCGAAAGGGAAATCGTCAACAATGCCCTTGAGCTCAAATTCGGCCGAAGACAATTCCCCACTCTGAAAGGCGTCCTTGAGCCACTCACGCGCATCGGGATCCATCACATTAGGCAGATAATTGTGCAGATGTGGCAATGACACAGCCCGCAGCGATCCGCTCAAATCGACAATACCGTTATCGCTGTTGACATCGGAACGCCAGGTGCCCGCCCCTTCCATCTGCAAATCGCGGTTTTTTACTATCGCCCGGGTAAAATTGACTCGTGGTTCCTGCACAGAATTGCGACTGAAATCACCACGAACACTTGCCTCGTCAATCAACAGCGGGTTTTCGAATATCACCGGGTCTTTATAATAAAAGCCCCTGACGCTGGACTCGAACTGCACCGACGGGTAGCTGATGTTTTCGGTCGCCCCGGACTCATGCTCTGACACACGCCAGCGGTTGAACTCATTGACCACGCTTGTGAATGACGAGCTTAGTCGGGAGGTCAGGCTGTCTGCCGCGATAATAAACGCGTGATTGCGGATGCGATCTTCAATGCGAACCTTTTCCAGTCCATAGGCCACCATCATGTTTTGAGGCACATTGCGATCAATCTGCAGATCAACCACTGCATGCGAGACAAGGCCTGATTTTACTTTTGGCGGGATATCGAACCAGGGCCGGGCGGCCAGCACATCTGTATTAAGCACAGACACCCGCATATTGCCCGACCAGACCGGCGTTTGCTTGCCTGTACCGCTGTTCTGTACTTGTTTAACTGCGCCGCTGCCCTGCATTTGCCTGCCTGCACTACTGCCCTGAGTTGGTTTGCTCGCACCGCCATCCTGGGCTTGTTTGCCGGCACTGCTGTCCTGCTGCAGGCTGCTCAGTAACTGAATCGAATGACCGACGTGCGCCGGTAAACGAGCGCTGGCACTGAGCACCCGCTTTGTCCGGTTTTTTGTCAACTGCAAGGTGAAATCGGAAAGGGTAAACGGACCCGCCTGTGGCCGCGTCTGGTCAATCCAGCTAAAGCTGCCATTGAGCACAGTGATTTCCGGCAAGGACTGCAGCAAGTCCGATAGCGGCGCCAGCGTAATGTGACCGGCATCAACAGCCTCGGGGGTCGAATGCGCATTATCACTGTCCAGGCGCCGGCCAAGCAACCAGATCCGGTTCTGCCGGTCGCGCGTCATATTCAAGTGAATTTGCTGGATTTCTACAGCGGCTGGCTCCAATTGCAGCTGCAATGCGCTCGCCCAATCAAGGCTGGCAACGGCCTCGCCGACGGTCAACATGGGGGTATCGGTCGGATCGGCGGACTGGTCGGCGACTTGCAGCGCCCGCAATCGTAATCGCGGCACAATCCCCGTCCAGTCAATCGCCAATTTTCCTATCGTCACATGCTGGCCCGTTCGAGCGCTCAGCCGTTGTTCAATCTGCTCGCGAAAGTGATCGATATTGGGAGCAAAGACGAAACGGACAGCCAGTGCCGCCGCCATGGCCAGGACAATAAGCGCGATAAGGATGATGCCGGCGGATTTCAGCAGTCGATACGGCAAATTCACTCAGTGATTCTCGTGGGACGTGGGTCTGTTCATGGGGCAGTCTGGTTCGGGTATCATTATATACAGCATCCCGTCACCACATCGGCAACTCATGAATTGTATCCAATCCCTGCAAAGCGCGCTCTCCTGGTCCGGCTATCTGCGCCGCCGCCTTGATGCGCGGCCCGAAATCCAGCAGCAAATACTGGCTGACTCGGCAGAGCCCATTACCTCTGCCCGTATTGAGCAATGGGCGCAAGAGCTGGCCACGGCCGCGGAGGTTCCAGATACGCAGGCCTGGGAAATCGAGCACTGTCGACTCATCCTGCGCAAGTTGCGCAGCCGTGTGTTTGACACACTGGTTCTACGGGATACGAGCGGCGAGGCCACGCTTGAAGAGGTAACACATGCCATGTCCTTCCTGGCAGACTTCGCCATTGCCCAGGCGTACCGCAGCGTCATGACCGATATGATCCAGGTCCACGGTGCCCCAACGGATCCGGACACCGGCAAACCCATGGAAATGATCATTCTGGGAATGGGCAAATTGGGCGGATACGAACTGAATGTTTCGTCTGACATTGACTTGATCATGCTGTACCCTGAAGAAGGCGAAACTACCGGGCGGCGGCCACTCAGCCATCACGAATTTTATGGCCGCCTGACCCGGCGCATGATGCCGATCCTGTCCGATCAGGATGCCAACGGCCAGGTATTTCGCACCGATCTGCGCCTGCGCCCCGATGGCGACGCAGGCCCCCTGGCCTGGAGCCTGGACGCGCTGGAGAATTACCTGATCGCCCAAGGGCGCGAATGGGAACGCTACGCGTGGCTCAAGGCGCGTATTATCCAGGTACAGGCGCTCGAAGGCAGCGCCCCGGCGCCCTACGCGCAGCAGCTGGAAAGTCTGCGGCTTCCCTTTATTTATCGCAAATATTTCGACTTTGATACGCTGGCCTCGCTACGCCAGCTGCGTGAGCGGATCCGGCAGGACTGGCAGCGGCGGGCCCTGTCCAAAAATGGCGTCGACACCGTTCACAATATCAAGCTTGGGGAAGGCGGCATCCGCGAGATCGAGTTTGTCGTGCAATTGTCGCAACTGATCAAGGGCGGGCGCATGCCCACCATCCAGGAGCCTTGCCTGATTAAGGCGCTACACGCCGAAGTCAGCGCGGGGCTGATTGCAGAGGATACCGGCTGTAAGCTCGAAGAGGCATACCGCTTTTTACGCCGCGTAGAACATTTTCTGCAATACCGTGAAGACGAACAGACCCATCTGCTACCCAACGATCCGGCGCGCATGGCGGCACTGGCCTCGGTGCTGGGCTTTCCTGCAGCCGATTTCACCGCCAGGCTGGCTGCCCATCGGCAGTTTGTGGCGGATACTTTTCGCGATGCCTTTCGCATTGCCGGTCTGAACGATGACCAAAGCTGCGGCCAGCAACCACAAACCTGCGATACGGAGCACCGCGACGACAGAAACCTCGAAGACATTATTAAACAGCACTTTGCCGAACATGACTCGGACGATGTCGAGCATCGGCTTGAGGCTCTGCTAAGCAGTTCGCGCATTCGCAGTTTGTCCAACAGCAGCCGGGCTCGCCTGGAAAAACTGCTGCCCGCCGTTATCCAGGCCACCTCGCGCACGCCTTTACCTAACACGGCTTGCGCGCGACTATTCGATTTGATTGAAACCATTGCGCAACGTAGCGCTTACATTGCCCTGCTTGCCGAGTTTCCTGACACGCTGGCCCGTGTGGCGCGCATCATGGCGGCCAGCCCCTGGGCAGCCAGCTATCTGACCGCCAATCCGATTCTGCTCGATAGCCTGATTGAATGGAAGAGCCTGATGGAGCCGGTCAACATCGCTCTGACCGCCGAGCAGCTGGATAAAGAACTGGACGCTTGCGTTTTGCATGACGGCAGCCCGGATGTGGAACAGCAAATGAATGTCATGCGTGATGTGCAACGCCAGGTCAGCTTCCAGTTGCTGGCGCAGGACCTGGAGGGCGTACTCACAGTAGAAAAACTGGCTGACCAGCTCTCGGGGCTGGCCGACGCACTGCTGCAGGAAAGCCTTAAGCGGGTCTGGCCGCTGGTGCGACCAAAACAGATACCGCCGGACGATCCCCTCTATCACATGCCAAAATTTGCGGTGATCGCCTACGGCAAGCTGGGGGGCAAAGAACTGGGTTATGCATCCGACCTGGATCTGGTCCTGCTGTTTGATGACCCGGGCGACTATGCGCTGGAAGTGTATGCCAAGCTGGGGCGTCGTCTCAGTACCTGGTTGTCTAGCATGACGTCGTCGGGCCGGCTGTACGAGACGGATTTGCGGTTGCGCCCCGACGGAGATGCCGGCTTGCTGGCGGTTTCGGTTGATACCTTTGAAAAATACCAGCGCGAACATGCCTGGGTTTGGGAGCATCAGGCGCTGACGCGAGCCCGCTTTTCGGCAGGCGACCCCGAGATTGGCAAAACCTTCGAACGTATCCGCCGCGACATCCTTTTGCAGCAGCGCGATCCCGACAAGCTCAGACGGCAAGTGATCGAAATGCGTGCCAGAATTCGCGCCGGACATCCGAATAAAACCGAATTGTTCGATGTGAAGCACGATCACGGTGGGATGGTGGATATCGAATTTATTACCCAGTATTGCGTCCTTGCCTACGCGCACCAGCATAAGCAACTGTTGGAAAACCTGGGCAACATTGCCCTGCTCAATATTGCCGGTGAGGTTGGCATTCTGGACGCCGACCACGCCCGTAAAACGGCAGACAGCTATCGTGTCCTGCGACGCATGCAGCATGCCGTGCGCCTCAAAGGTGACGAAAAGGCCAGGATCGATCCTTCGCTGCTCACAGAAGAACGAGCTGCAGTATGTACGCTTTGGACTGATGTTTTCGGAGAAAACACTTGAAAATAAAGCGATTTCTTGCTGTAAACTGTCAATCTGCCCGGGAATATCCTAAAATGATGGATTGAGAAACCATTATCACCCCCTTATCGCCATGGTTACTGTTACCGATATTGAACGCCCCGCCCTTGCCCTGCCCGAAGGACACGGCAAAGTGCTGCTGCATTCATGCTGTGCCCCATGCTCGGGCGAAGTCATGGAAGCCATGCTTGCCTCGGGCATCAACTATTCCATCTTTTTTTATAATCCGAACATTCATCCCGTTCGTGAGTATGAAATCCGCAAGGAAGAAAACATACGCTTTGCGCAACAACACGGTATTGAATTTATCGACGCCGATTACGACGTAGATAATTGGTTCGACCGGGTCAAAGGGATGGAAAATGAACCCGAAAGGGGCATTCGTTGTACCGCATGCTTCGATATGCGCTTTGAACGCACTGCGCTGTACGCCCATGAACATGGTTTCGATACGATCACCAGTTCGCTTGGCATCTCGCGCTGGAAAGACATGAAACAGATCAATGGCTGTGGCGAACGCGCCGCTGCGCGTTATCCTGAACTGGTTTACTGGACCTACAACTGGCGTAAAGGCGGCGGTTCGGCCCGCATGATCGAAATCAGCAAACGCGAGGAATTCTATCAACAGGAATATTGCGGGTGTGTTTATTCATTGCGCGACACCAACCGTCATCGCCGCGCCCAGGGGCGCGAGCGAATCACCATCGGGGTGAAATTCTACGGACGGCAGGAAGAAACGCTATAAATCAGGCGTTGGCTATAACGCGTGGATATTTGCTGCCCTATTGCCGCCTCACTACCCTCTCTATAGCTGCTTTATCGCCCCTATATAGTCGCTCTATAACCACTCTATAACCGTACAAACGCCACCGCCAACACCCGCGCTGCAAGGGTACAAAAAAGGACTGAATCCCATACTTCACGGGTTTCAGTCCTTTTTTCATCTGGCACGCTATCTATATGACCACGCGTGCCGGACGCCAGTGCTTAATGCCATTCCTTATTGGGCTGGTGCTGCCGCTGCCTCCGCACCCGTTGCTGCCGGCGCCCCCGCTGGCGGCGTGGCGGCGGCACTATCCCCGGATTTTTCCGAACCACCAGCAGCGCTTTCGCTGCCCGGCTGAGTGATAAAGCCCAGTTTTTTCAATCCGGACCCTTTTGCCAGGGAAAGCACTTGCGCCAGTTCCTCATAACGCGTATCGGCATCAGCGCGAATTCGCAGTTCTGGCTGCGGGTCTTGCTTACCTTCGTTGACGAACATTTCCCTCAGGTCATTCTGTTCTACCGGTTCATCATTCCAGTAAATGGCGCCTGACTTGTCCATCGCCAGATCAATAATGACCGGTTCCTGCTCTACTGGCTTGCTGCTGACCTGGGGCAGATCGATTTTGATCGAATGCGCCATCAGCGGTGCAGTAATGATGAAAATCACCAGCAATACCAGCATCACGTCAATCAGCGGCACCATATTGATTTCGGTCATCGGGCTGGCCGAACCGTTTTTCTGATCAAAACTTCCAAAAGCCATGGCTATCTCCTGTTTGACTAACGGCCGCCACCACCACGCAAATTGCGCACTTTGGGGTGATGATGGCTTTCAAATTGCTGCCCGGTGGTCACAAACGCGTACAAATCGTGGGCAAATGCATCCAGGCGGGCGAGCATGACACGGTTGCGGCGAACAAAGGCGTTATAGGCCAGCACTGCCGGAATGGCAACGGCCAGGCCAAGGCCCGTCATGATCAGCGCCTCGCCGACCGGGCCGGCAATTTTATTGATTGTCACCCCGGCTTCTGCCATGCCAATACCGATCAGGGCATGGTAAACACCCCACACGGTTCCGAACAACCCGACAAACGGCGCCGTGGAGCCAATGGAACCCAGGATAGACAGCCCGTTCTCGGCCTGCGCGGTTTCTTCGTCAATCACCTTTTTCATGCGGCGTGCAATAAATTCCGAGTTGCTGCCCAGCTCAGCCAGATTGCTGGCCCCATAACGGCTATGGTGATCACGCGCATGCAGAGCCTGGTCTGCAAGCCGTGAAAAAGGATCGCGAGCGCCAAATTTATGCAGATCCTGATCAACCTGATCCAGCGATTGCGAGCTCCAGAAACGTTGCAAAAACCGGTTGCCTCGGCGTGTGCCGGAAATATTCATTAAGAGCTTGACGACGATAAGATACCAGGTCACCAATGCCATCAGGACAAGGATGCCGAACAGTGATTTTCCCACGATATCGCTTTGCATCAGAAAATCCAGGATGCCGGGCCGTTGCGGTTCAACGTCCGTTACGGCTTGCGCCAAGGCGATGTAGGTGGATGACAGCCAGGGGGTAGTCATGATGAATAAATTCCTTTATTGAAAAACAATAGGTATATCGGCAATGGATTCACGCGGAACGCCATTTTCACTATAGGGTTTGAAACGCGCACGACGCACCGCACTCAGGGCCGCATCGTTCAGCGAATCATAGGGCAGTGCCTGGCGCAGACTGGCGCTTTTCACAGTACCGCCCGTTGTGATATGTACCCGCACAATAACCGTACCGGATTCGCCGCGCATTTTTGCCGAACGTGGATACGTGGGTTTGGGCTTTACCAGATAGCTCACCGAAGACACGACCTTGGGCGCCTGGTTAGGCTGAGCACCCGATGGCTTGTTGCTTGCACCATTTTTAGACCCGACCGGTTTGAGCGAGATATTACGATCTATCTTGATATTGGACAGGTCTGGTGCCGGTTTCACTGCGGGCTTCGGTTCTGGCTTGGGCTTGGGCTTAGGCACAGGCTTGGGTTTCGGTTTCGGCTTCGGTTTAGGTTTGGGCTTGGGTTCCGGTTTTGGCTCGGGTTTGGGCACAGGCTTGGGTTCTGGCTTGAGTTCATACACCGGCTCCGGAACGGGTTCTGGTGGCGGGATAATTTCTTCAGGGACAGGCTCGGGCTCCGGCTCGGGTTCTGGCTCCGGTTCAGGAATGGGTTCCGGCTCTGGCTCGGGTTCCGGCTGCGCCTGCGGCTCGGGTGGAGGCGCCACTTCTTCGCCTTTTTGCGGTGGCCGTACCGGCTCATCAATAATCGTTACCTGTACTGGTGCGTCCTGCGCTCTCACTATAGGCGGCGTCAGATCCAGTGTTCCAAGCCAGGCAACACCTGACAGTAACGCCAGTGCAGTTGCCAGACCGGTAAGCCGGAAAGCCAGAGGAACTGCGGTGGAAGAGTTTGATACGTTAAACATGCTCAAAATGCGTGCCTTGTGCAGGCAGTTACAGCAGACAGCGCTCGGGTCGGGTACCGTACCGAGCGAGATACATGTGCCAGTACAAAGGCAATATACATCTGCAGGTCAGCCTGTTATTGTAATAATAACTATTCTCATTTTCAATAAAAATTTTGCTCTGTGCCAAATAATTCATTAGGTTAAGGTAACGGCAGAGTACTATGTGGTGTGATTGCCCTATATTGTGTGTCACCAACAGCGCGAAACCAACGCGAACCACAATATAACGTCGCCTACTGTAAGGCGCGGCCAAACCAGTTTATATCCCTTTTTTTTGTATCTTTTTGTGATCAAATCTTCGAAAACAACAAAACTGCCTGGGATGTTGCCGATTTTCCACAAATTTCGGACAAAAAAATACCGCCCGTGGGCGGTATTTCTTGTGAAGCGCAGCTAAATTACTTGGCTGAAACTTCTTTAGCCTGAGGGCCTTTAGGACCTTCAGCAACCACGAAAGTCACTTCCTGGTTTTCTTGCAGTGATTTGTAGCCGGTGCCGATGATGTCTGTGTGGTGCACAAACAGATCTTTACCACCAGAGGCGGGCTTGATGAAACCAAAGCCTTTCTCGTTATTAAACCACTTTACAATTCCTGATTCTGTCGACATGTCGATTTCCTGATATATAAATAAACTGAGATAAAATCCTATCTCTTGGGACAAGACTTCAAGGAGACGACACATACAAACAGTACCGCTGTAACCAGAAGCCTAATTCGTTTAACCGAAGTACGGCTTCCTTTAACTTGAATATCTTATGTGTGACACTATGTCGGTAAAAAGAATCTGTGTCAATGAATTTTTATGCACTGGCACCAATACAACTGTCATTAAATCTTCATTTATACAAAAAAAGCCCGGGACCACCCCGGGCTTTTTTATCACGAACCAACTGCGTCAGCCCGTAACCTCAATGTTTTCGCGGCTGAACACAAAGGCATCGTCTTTGACGTCGACCAATACCGTATCGCCAGGCGCGAACTGACCCTCCAGAATTTTTCTGGCCATGCTATTTTCAACATGTTGTTGAATTGCACGTTTCAAAGGTCTAGCACCGAACACCGGGTCAAATCCGCTTTTGGCCAGCATGGCCAATGCCGCATCAGAAATATGCAAATGCATATCCTGACCCGCCATGCGCGTTGCCAGACGATCCAGCTGTATTCGCGCGATAGAGGATATCTGCGAACTATCCAGCGAGTGAAATACGACCACCTCATCAATGCGGTTCAGGAATTCAGGCCGGAATGCCTGTTTGACGTCTTCCCATACCACTTCCTTGATCGCATCATAAGACTCACCGGCCATACTCTGGATATGATGCGAGCCCAGGTTCGAGGTCATCACAATCACGGTATTGCGAAAATCGACCGTTCGCCCCTGCCCGTCAGTCAACCTGCCATCATCCAGAACCTGCAGCAGAATATTGAAGACATCAGGATGAGCCTTTTCCACCTCATCCAGCAAAATGACACTGTATGGCTTGCGACGAACCGCTTCAGTCAGATAACCGCCTTCCTCATAGCCCACATAGCCGGGAGGCGCGCCAATCAGCCGGGCCACGGAGTGCTTTTCCATGAATTCGCTCATATCGATGCGAACCAGATGCTCTTCTGAGTCGAACAAGAAGCCGGCCAGCGCTTTGGTCAGCTCGGTTTTACCCACCCCAGTTGGGCCCAGGAACAAAAAGGATCCATAAGGCCGTGAGGGATCAGACAATCCGGCGCGTGAACGCCGGATCGCATCAGCAACCAGCGTGACCGCTTCGTCCTGTCCTACCACCCGCTTGTGCAGGAAATCTTCCATAGCCAGCAGTTTTTCCCGCTCGCCCTGCATCATTTTGGATACGGGAATACCTGTGGCACGCGATACCACTTCTGCAATTTCCTCGGCCCCCACTTCGGTCCGAAGCAAACGAGGCTTCTCCTTGGTAGACTCTTCCGATTCGGCCGCCTTCAGGCGACCTTCAAGTTCCGGCAAACGGCTGTATTGCAGCTCAGCCAATTGCTCGTACTGACCCTTGCGCTGAAACTCTGCCATCTGCGCCCTGACCTTCTCGATCTCTTCCTTGATCGATTGCGCGCCCTGCACTGCCGCTTTCTCAGATTTCCAGATCTCTTCGTAATCATTGTACTCGCGTTGCAGTTTCTCAAGTTCATCTTCAATGACCTTGAGCCTGCGGGCTGAGGCATCGTCCGTTTCTCTGCGCACGGCCTCGCGTTCGATCTTCAGCTGAATAATGCGACGATCCAAACGATCCATCACTTCAGGCTTTGAGTCGATTTCCATGCGGATACGCGCAGCGGCTTCGTCGATCAGGTCAATGGCCTTGTCGGGCAGGAAGCGGTCGGTGATATAACGATTGGACAGCTCTGCTGCCGCCACAATAGCCGGGTCGGTGATATCAACGCCATGATGCAGTTCATAGCGCTCCTGCAAGCCGCGCAATATGGCAATTGTGGACTCAACATCGGGTTCGTTTACCAGCACTTTCTGGAAACGCCGTTCCAGCGCCGCGTCTTTCTCAATGTACTTGCGGTACTCGTCTAATGTGGTTGCGCCTATGCAATGCAACTCGCCACGCGAGAGCGCAGGTTTGAGCATATTGCCCGCGTCCATGGCGCCTTCAGCCTTGCCGGCCCCGACCATAGTGTGAAGCTCGTCGATAAAGACAATATTGCTGCCATCGTCCTGGGCCAGCTCCTTGAGCACCGCCTTGAGGCGTTCCTCAAATTCACCACGATATTTGGCGCCGGCCAGCAATGCAGCCAGATCCAGCGACAACACGCGTTTGCCACGCAGGGTTTCGGGCACTTCATCGTTGATAATGCGCTGCGCCAGCCCTTCGACGATCGCCGTTTTACCCACACCGGGCTCGCCGATCAGCACCGGGTTGTTTTTGGTGCGACGCTGCAGGATCTGGATTGCACGGCGAATTTCGTCATCTCGGCCAATAACGGGATCCAGCTTGCCCGCGCGAGCTCTTTCGGTCAGGTCCGTCGTATATTTTTGCAATGCCTGACGGTTGCTCTCGCCTTCCTGGTCCTGGACCGCAGCGCCGCCGCGGACCGCCTCGATAGCCGCTTCCAGGGCCTTTTTCTGCAGGCCCGAGTCGCGCAGGATTCGCCCTGCCTCGCCTTTGTCGTCGGCCACGGCCAGCAAAAACAATTCACTTGCAATAAAAGCATCGCCGCGCCGGGCCGCTTCCTTGTCGGTCGCAGTAAGCAGTGCATTGAGCTCGCGGCTGATCTGCACATTGCCATCACCGCCCTGCACCTGCGGCAGCGACTTGATAGCGCTATCCAGCGCCGGGCCGACACGGTTGACGGCAACGCCGGCGCGCGCCAGCAAACTGCCGGCGCCGCTGTCGGTATCGTTCAGTAGTGCCGATACCACATGGACCGGTTCGATGTATTGATTATCGTTGCGCCCCGCAAGACTTTGGGCATCAGCAAGCGCCTGTTGAAATTTCGTGGTTAATTTGTCAAATCTCATGATTGTTCCCATGTCATTCATTACGGCCATGCATATATGGCCAGGTTGCTTAATACATAATGGCAACTACCCACATTTCAAGATGTAATACAACAGCGTTTTTGACCAAAGATAAAGAACGTCGCCCGAACACAGTACCACAGCCGGTACAATCAATTTTTCAACTGCTTTGATTGACGTTCAATGAATTCAGGCGTTACCCACACCGCTGTACGTGCTCCGATAATGACCCCTGGCAACGACCTGCTGCCCCAGTGTGCTGTTCTGGACACCTGTGTCCTGATGTCAACCGTCCTTAAAAATTTGTTGCTGCGCCTGGCGCAATCGGGCATGTTCGAGCCGGTATGGGCCGACTATATCGGACAGGAATGGCGTCGCAATGCCAGCCGCGTATGGACCGTGTCCGACGACGAAATCTCCCTGCTATGGCAGGACATGCAAACCGCATTCCCCCGCGCCGATATGGGGATTGTGAGCGCCTTTGAAACCGGCCTGACCAAAAGCGATCCCAAGGACTGGCATGTTATTGCCGCCGGCCGTGCCGCGCTGACCTTATACCCGGGTCGTTCTGTATGTATTCTGACCCGAAATCTGAGGGACTTCAACCGCAGCGAGCTGCGTCTGCTCGGATTGTCCCTGTACGAGCCCGACCAGTTCCTGATCAAATGCTACGAACGGGACCCAGACCGGTTCATGCAATTGCTGGACCGGGTTCCGGACGATGCCGTCAAAATCGGCCGACCGCGTGAGCCGCTGCAGACCGTTCTGAAGCGAGAACGCCTGTTTCGCCTGAATAACCTGATCAAGCACGATGCCGATGCGGCCGCCTGATCAATGCGTATGCTATCGGGCAACACGGCAATACCGCTGTCTGATCAATGGGTCTGCTGCAACACCATCTCTTAAAAACAGTCATGAAGGACACTTGCCATGTGCATCATCTATCTGTCTATTGCTAAAGATCCCGACTGGCCACTGTATATCGCGGCCAACCGTGACGAATTTCATGCCAGGCCGACGCGGGCAGCCGCGCCATGGGATGCCAATCATGATATTTTTTCCGGGCTTGACCAAAGCGGTGGCGGAACCTGGCTGGCGATCAACCGTAACGGTCGCTTTGGCATGCTCACCAACTTTCGCGACCCGTCGGGTGTCATCTCGCAAGCACCGACCCGGGGTCTGCTGGTAAGCGATTTTGTCGACGGCGATATGACTGCCGGCGACTATGCCGAACGCGCATGGAAAAACGGCAGCGCTTATAACGGCTTCAACCTGATCGTAGGCGATGTGTCCGAGGTTTACTATACCGGTAACCGCCACGATGCCCCACCCCAAAAACTGGCGCCTGGCAGCTATATATTGTCCAACCATCTGCTGGATACCCCGTGGCCCAAAGCCGAACGCCTGCGCCACGGACTGGATGCGCTAACGCCCGACTGTGGCCCCGATGCTCTGCAGCAGGTATTTGCGCTGCTTAAAGATACGACGCCAGCGCCCGACGAAGCCTTGCCGTCTACCGGCATCGCACTGGAGCGCGAACGTCTGTTGAGCAGCCCATTTATCATCAGCGAAGACTATGGCACCCGCTGCTCCACCATTATTGCAGTCGATCGCGCGGGCGAGGCCATCTTCAGCGAACTGAGCTATGCGCCCGATGCGACGCAAACCGGCCGCCGCGACTGGTCGTTCAGCATGCTCGCCCCGTATCGCTATTGATTGCGCAGCGCCCTGGCATTGGCGGTACAATGAACGGGTTAACCACTCAATCTGACACTGTACGCGCAAGCCATGGATCGTTTCACCCAATTGGAAAGTTTTGTCGCCGTTGCCACGCTTGGCACCCTCTCGGCTGCAGCCAAGCAGCACGGCATTGCACCTGCCATGATGGGCCGACGCATCGATGCGCTGGAAGAGCGCCTTGGGGTGAAATTGCTGATTCGTTCCACGCGCAAGCTCACCCTCACACCGGAAGGCCACGCCTTTGTCGAAGAAGCCCAACGCATACTAAAGGACCTGGCTGAAACCGAGAGCCAGATTACCCAGGGCAAAGTCAAAATTGCCGGCCCATTGCGCTTGACTGCGCCAGCCGGCTTCGGAAGGCAGCATGTGGCCCCGCATATTCCGGATTTTTGCCGTCGTCATCCCGACATCCGCGTCACGCTGGATCTGACCGACAGAATCATCGATATGTTCGAAGAACAGTATGACTGCGCCATCCGCATTGGCGATCTGCCGGACTCGCAGCTGATAGCCCTGAAATTGGCCGAAAACCGCCGCGTCGTGGTCGCCTCTCCCGCCTACCTTGAACGCTTCGGCACGCCAAAGGTGCCGGCTGACCTGGTCAAGCACGAGTGTCTGTCTTTCGGACCGCAAGGCAGCCAAAGCAAGGGATGGCTGTTCAGGGAAAAAGGCAACAACACGCAGGCTTTCAAACCCACCGGCAGGCTCGCCTGTTCCGATGGCAGTGTGCTGCACGAATGGGCGCTGCACGGGTTCGGCCTGTCATGGCGGTCCTTATGGGAGGTGCAGGCCGATCTGAATGCCGGCCGACTGGTCACGGTGCTGGACGATTACGCAACCTCGCCCAACGGGATATATGCCGTGCTACCCAACCGCAAGCACCTGCCGCAGCGAACCCGCAGCTTTATTGATATGCTCAAGCAACATTACGCGACCGACGGGTATTGGGACGCGCTGACCCATCCGGCAACGCCGGTCTGAGCTCTCGGCGCGGCATGCACGTCAGGTGCCTGCCGCAACCGCTATTTTGCGTCGGCTAACAGATCGTCCGGCAGATCAGTGCCGTGATATTTCTTGAAAATCGTATTCAATTGGCCATTTTTCAAGTTCTCGCGTACCAGTTCATTGATTTTTTCCTTCAGTTCAGGGTTGTTGCGCGCCACGCCGATACCCATTTTTGACGTGGACATCACAACCTTGATATCCAGGGCCTTGGCCGGATCCTTTTTATTGAGTGCGGCAATAATCGAAGGCGCAGTCGAAAAAATACTCGCCTGACCGCTGGTGATCGCGGTAATGGCGGTCGCATCGTTTTCAAAACGCACAATATTGGTTCCCGGTGGCGCCAGCCTGGTCACGTTCTGGTCATTGGTGGTGCCCCGCGCCGTGACCACAGTCTTGCCTGCCAGATCTTCCATCTGCTTGATGGGAGCATCCTTGGGCGCCCCAATCACCGACTGGATCACCGCATAAGGTACGGAAAAATCAACTACCTTGGCGCGCTCAGGCGTAATCGACAAACTTGAAATCACAATATCGGCCTTATTGGTAAGCAGAAATGGAATCCGATTGGCCTGGGTGGTTGGGACAATTTGCAACTTGACGCCCAAGTCCTTTGCCAGCAGATTGGCCGTTTCAACGTCTGAACCCACCTCCTTCATGGCGTCGTTCTTCATGCCGTACGGCGGAGCGCTCAGATCAATGGCGACCCGCAACACTTTCTGCTGCATGATTTGTTCCAGCGTATTGGCACCGGCGGGCGCCGCCGTGCCCAGCAGCGCCGTGCCAATGGTCATTGCCGCTATTGCGGGCTTAAGTGAATAAATCATTATTGTCTCCTGAGTGGAATATTGTTTTATTACGAATCAACAAAAAAGTACGTTTTAGTTTTAATAAAGCGCCCGCTTAGCCTATAGCGCAGACGGGATCAAAGAGTCGGTTCAGCTGCTTAACCGCACGCCGGATTAAAGAGTCGGCTTAGCTCCTTTACTGCAGACCGAATGAAAGCGGCCGTTCAGCATCTTTACTGCAATCAGGATTACAGACCGTTATCCAGAAAATGCTTTAACTCAGGGGTTTGAGGATGACGGAGCATATCCGGCCCGCCCTGTTCATGGATTTTTCCCTGGAACATATAAACAATGCGATGCGCAACCTTCATGGCAAATGCCATTTCGTGCGTCACCAGCACCATCGTCATTCCTTCGCGCGCCAATTTCTCAATCACACGCAATACCTCGCCGGTGAGCTGTGGGTCCAGCGCAGAGGTCACCTCATCGAACAACATGAGTTTGGGGCCCATGGCCAGTGAGCGGGCAATCGCAACACGTTGCTGCTGCCCGCCCGAGAGCTGTTCCGGATACATCTGACTTTTCTCAGACAGGCCAACCTGCGCCAGTACGGTTTGGGCAATTTCCTTTGCCTGGCCCTTGCCCATTTTTTTGACCGACGTCAGCGCAAGTGTGATATTGCGCTCTACAGTCAGATGCGGAAACAGGTTATAGCTTTGAAAGACAATACCGACATCCTGACGCAGCATCTTCAGATCGGATTTGGGGATATCGGCGCCGAAGGTGTGTCCGCATACGGTTACCGATCCCTTATCGATCTGCTCCAGATGGTCCATGCAGCGCAGCGCCGTGCTCTTGCCAGAACCGCTCTGGCCAATAATGGCAATAATTTCGCCGGGCCTGACGCTAAGGTCTATTCCCTTGAGTACGTGATTGTCTCCAAACCACTTATGGACATTGTCCAGACGCACAATGTCATTTGAAATAGCACTGCTCTGGCTGGCAAGCTCGGCGGACACCATGTCATTTGAAATAGCAGCGCCCGGATCAACAACCCCGGCAGGATCTGACTGAACGCCAAACGTAGCGGCGACGTTACTGCCGCTACGGATCGGTGGCGGCGGCTGCGAAGGCACTGAGTTCATAACTGGCTCCTTATTGTGATTTTGCCGTTCAGCCGCGAGACACGTTCAGCTTACGCTCCAGCTTCAGGCTCAGGCGCGACAACGGATAACAAATAATAAAATACAAGACCGCGGCAAGCCCGAAGTAAAGAAATGGCTGGAACGTCGCGTTATTGAGGATTTTCGCGTTATAGGACAGTTCGGCAAAACCGATAACCAAAGAAGCGATCGAGGTGTTTTTCACGATCTGCACCAAGAATCCTACGGTGGGCGGCACGGCAATACGCAGTGCCTGCGGCAAAATCACCTGGAACATACGCTGAAGGCGGCTCAGGCCGAGGCACTCTGCAGCTTCCCACTGGTTTTTCGGCACCGACTCGATGCAGCCGCGCCAGATTTCACCCAGAAATGCCGATGACTGAATGCTCAAGGCGAGCACGGCAGCCGTCAGCGCCGGTACCGACGTAAAGCCCAGGATGGTGGGGCCGTAAAAACAGACGCCCATCAGCACCAGTAGCGGCGTCCCCTGAATCGCTTGAATGTAGGTAAAGGCCGCGCCGCGGACAATGGGATTGCCAGACACGCGCATCAGTG
The DNA here is from genome assembly GCF_002810445.1 of Advenella sp. S44. Classification (GTDB taxonomy): domain Bacteria; phylum Pseudomonadota; class Gammaproteobacteria; order Burkholderiales; family Burkholderiaceae_B; genus Advenella. The sequence goes on from NZ_NEXS01000005.1 coordinate 145,874, forward strand.
CGATCACCAGCCCCACTGCACTGGCAAACAGAAATGTCAGGACGGACAGTACAAAGGTGCCCCAAGCCCCCTGCAACAGAAAAACCAACTGTTCATGATTCATCGTTCGGCGCTCCGATTCAAAGCAACGTGCCCAGGCGACGCCTGCGTACAAAAAGCAACTTGGCCAACATCCAGAAAATAGCCCGGACCATCAGCGACATGGCCAGATAGATCCCCCAGAGAACGATAAACACTTCGAAATTGCGGAATGTCATGGATTGCACCTGACCCGACACACCGAACAAATCTTCGGTCCCTACCGCTGACAGCACACTGGTCACCAGCATGAGCAAAATAAATTGGCTGGTAAGGGCCGGATACACCCGTTCGAGGGCCGGCACCAGGATAATATGCCAGTACACCTGCAAAGGCGATAACCCCAGGCACTCGCCGGCTTCGCGCTGGCTGCGCGGCACCGATTCAATACCGGCCCGCACAATCTCACAGGTGTAGGCGGTAATATTGATGACAAGCGCAAGAATGGCGCCGACCAGAATCGGCATGGTCAGCCCCACGCTAGACATACCGAAAATCAGAAAATAGCTTTGGATGATCAGTGGCGTATTGCGAATAATTTCGACATAGGCGCCGACCGTTTTGCTAAGCCACGAAATCGACGAACTGCGGGCGATCGCACACATGACCCCCAGAATAAACCCGGCCAACGTGGACCAGAACGACATGACAACTGTCGTGCGTGCCCCTTCAAGGAAAAACTGCCAGTACGCAAAGACAGAGCTGAAATCGAATTCATAAGTCATGTCTGATCCGCTTTTGACCTTAGTGAAGTAAGACATCCTACACGCACTAATTGGTAAAACCACTTATAGAAAACCCTATGAAATGTCTATCTACGCCACAATTGGTTTGACCACTTAAGTTGAATCCCCTATATTGGGTTTAATTGGATTTCAATTGAAAATATGACTACCGACATGTCTTCCCCGTCGCGCAAAATAGCGGCAAGAGCCTATCTGCAGACTGCTGCGCAATTGCGTACGGTTATCGCCGATTTGCAACTGGACCCCGGCGCTCGCCTGCCGTCGGAAAGAGAACTTGCACAACAGTTGGGGGTATCGCGCCCAACGCTGCGCGAAGCACTGATCGTTCTGGAACTACAGGACGAGGTTGAAATTCGCATCGGCTCGGGCATCTACGTTAAAAATAACGCCGTTCATACAGCGTCAGCGGGACAGCGGGACAATACCAGCGCAGGACGGGTAGACAATGCTCGTGCGGGACAGACGGGCGAAATCGGCTCAGGACGGGTGGACAATGCCAACGCAGAAGAGCCAGCCAATACCGGCGCCAGCAATGCACATGGTATGGATTCGCCGCAAGCGGATCAGCCGGTAACAGACCCGCCTGTCAATACCCGTCTGGCTCTGACGCAAGATATATCGTTAGCCGATCCGGACAGCACTCCTGATGCCCACGCGGCCCTGATGCTGCACAGCATTGCCGAAGACAGCCCGAAAGAAGTCAACCAAATGCGCTATTTTCTGGAATCTGCCGTGGCTGCCGAAGCGGCCCGGTTCATGTCGGCCGATCTGCGTAAAACATTGCGAAAGAGCCTGACCGACATGCAGACGGCAATGGCGCAAAGCGATTTGTCGACCAATGCCCGCATGGCCGATGCAGACCGGCTTTTTCATACGACACTGGCGCAAAGCTCGGACAATCAACTAGTCATACAAACCATTACCAGCCTGTTCGATCAGCGCTACCGGCCGATCGCACGCACCATGCACCGGCATTTTGACGACCAGCAGGCCTGGCTGGCGGCCATGCAGGAGCATGAGCAAATCTGCCAGGCGATCGAAGAGCGCGACCCGTTGCAGGCGCAGGCCGCCATGCAACGCCATTTGACCCGCGCCCACCAGCGCCTGATGACCATCATCGGCTAACACACGACCAATTATTGCTTAAAATGAAATCCAGGGGGATCCAATGAAGAAGACGATACGACTGCACGCCAATGATAATGTCATTATTGCAACTGAACAGCTGATGCAGGGCAATACAGAGGATGGAATCGACATCCTTGGGCTGGTTCCCGCCGGACACAAAATAGCCACCGAGGACATCGCAAAAGACAGTCCAGTGCGTCGCTATAACCAAATCATTGGCAAGGCCACGCGCGACATCCGCTGCGGCCAGCATATCCATACACACAACATGAGCATGATGCAGTTCGAGCGTGATTACGACTTCGGTTCTAATACCAAGGAAGTGTCAGTCAACGAAAATGCCGACCAGTTCATGGGATATGTGCGGCCAGACGGTCGGGTTGCAACGCGCAACTTCATCGGCATTCTGACCTCTGTGAACTGTTCGGCGACCGCTGCCAAGGCAATCGCTGATTATTTCCGCCGCGACATCAACCCCGCAGCGCTGGCAGACTTTCCCAACGTTGATGGCGTGGTCGCCCTGCCCCATGCCACTGGCTGTGGACACGCTGCTGAGGGCCTGTTTGTGGAAACCCTCAGGCGCACCCTGGTCGGCTATGCAAAACACCCTAACTTTCATTCGGTGCTGATGGTTGGCCTGGGCTGTGAGTCCAATCAAATCTCGGCGATTCTTGCATCCGGAAACATGAAAGAGAGTGTCAACCTGCAAACCTTTACCATTCAGGATACCGGCGGCACCGCGAAAACCGTCGCCAAGGGCATCGCCGTAGTCAAGTCCATGCTGCCTGCCGCCAACGACGTTCAACGCGAGCCGGTTTCCGCCTCGCATCTTACCGTGGGCCTGCAATGCGGCGGCTCCGACGGCTATTCGGGCATTACCGCAAACCCGGCGCTGGGTGCGGCGGTTGATCGTCTGGTGCGCGCCGGCGGCACCGCCATCCTGTCGGAAACACCCGAGATTTATGGTGCAGAACATCTGCTGACTCAGCGCGCCGTCAGCCGCGAAGTCGGAGAAAAGTTGGTAGCCCGCATCAAATGGTGGGAAGATTATTGCGAACGCAATTTTGCTGAAATGAATAACAATCCGTCTGCCGGCAACAAGGCTGGCGGGCTAACGACTATCCTGGAAAAGTCGCTGGGTGCGGTGGCCAAGGCCGGCACCACCAACTTGAATGACGTTTACGAGTACGCACAGCCCGTGACGGCAAAAGGCATGGTGTTTATGGACTCGCCCGGATTTGACCCCGTATCAGCAACCGGACAGGTCGCCTCGGGCGCCAATCTGATTTGTTTCACAACCGGCCGCGGCTCGGCTTACGGCTGTACCCCCTCGCCTTCGCTCAAGCTGAGCACCAACAACGCCTTGTGGCAACGCCAGGAGGAAGATATCGATATCAACTGTGGCACGATCATCAGCGGCGAGGAAACCATCGATACCCTGGGCGAAAAAATCTATCGCATGATGCTGGATGCGGCATCCGGCAAAAAAACCAAGAGTGAATTGCACGGCTATGGACAGAACGAATTTGCGCCATGGCCGTTGGGTGTCACAATGTAAGCGCGCATAATATCGCTTGTTGGGGCCGATGACATCAAAGCCCGGGGCGTCGCCGTCATACGACGCCATGGGCCGGTCCCAGGCATATCCCGCCTCGTCAAGCGACCCGGCTTAATCCAGCCATTCCTGGACCATGACTTCGATCGTGATACACACGGGGGAACTGCCTTTGACGAACCTGCCGGCAAACACTTCGCCCGCATTATTGGCCACAATCCCGTAGAGTTCCACTTCGGTATTTCCATCGCGATCACAACGCACATGTCCGTGCATGCTCAGAATCTCCACCGCGAATCCTTGCACATTAATCGTGCGCGGCACGCCTTCATCGGTCATGACTTCCAGACCGGACTTGAACAGACTGCCAAGCCCACCTTTAATAACGCCCTGGACGATCTGGTGCTCGCGGCAGAGGTCTTCCATGCCGGTGACAAGATCGTCATTGCAGAAAAACCTGGCATTGACCACACGCCCCGCACGACATTGCCTGATAGCCGATTGCATACGTCTTGTTCCTTTACCGTTCAGGTGGTACACGTTCATGCTCGTGCGCAGCGGGCACTGCAACACAGTCTGCGGCACGCTCCATATTTCCCGCCAATTGCGGATGAAATACATACATGCCAGAGGTGGCATCCAGCCTGGCGACATATTGAACCTCGCTCGTCGCCGTTATGTAAATACGTATCCCGGTATGCCCCACAATGCATTGTTGCGTGTCCAGATGTCCGCCCTGCGTCAGGCCATGGTCGGTCACAAGACAGCCATGGCAATGCAACAGCGGCTTGTCTTGCCTGTCCTTTCCATATATGCCCATGGCCGAGATAAGTGTTGCACTGCCGGTGTGGTTGGGCGCGCCATATTGCGCGATGCGTTTTCCCGATGGATCAGGATATCCGGTGAAAAAAATGGCAGAAAGAAGATGCCCGCCCATCAAATCCAGATGCGCGCTTTGAATGTCGTGCCGGACGAATGCGTTTAACACGCAATCGCCGATAGATGCGCCTTCAGACAAATCAAGCACCCAATTGCTTTGGCCCGACCCGGCCAAAGACAGCACTCTTGAACTAAGCCGTTGCATCGTCCTGCACCATGCGTCGCAAGTCTTTTTTTACGATCTTCCCGTAGCCGGATTTGGGCATGGAATCCCAGAAGTAATATCTGGCCGGATACTTGTACCGCGCCACTTTTCCATTCAGATGCCGGTTCAGCGCTAAAGCGTCTGTTCTGCAGCCGCTTTTGCAGACTACCACTGCGGCACCGGACTCGCCCCATTTTTCATCCGGTACGCCAAACACGGCCACTTCGGAGACCGCGTTGTGGGTCAGCAAAGCCTCTTCAATTTCTCTCGGATACACATTCGAGCCACCGGAAATATACATATCGGACTGACTCCCGGTAATGTACAAAAAGCCTCGTTCATCCAGATAGCCCAGATCACCAGTATGGAACCATCCAAACCGAAATGCCTTTTCATTGGCTGCAGCGTTGTTGTCATATCCCATGCATACAGCCGGGCCACGCACACAAATTTCGCCTGTCATGCCGGCATCACAGCGGCGGCCTTGTTCATTCAGAATAGCGATTTCCATGCCGGTTCTAGCATAGCCGCAGGTGCCGATCCTGGCATCAGCGGCGGTATCGTCCGGCTGGTGCATATGCGCAGGCAGTACCGTGATATTGCCTGTCACTTCGCCCAGCCCGTAATATTGCACCAGCACCTTGCCCAGTTTGCTCAAGGCGTGTTTCTGGTCTTGGCGATACATGGGTGCACCGGCATAAATCACGTATTTCAATGATGAATGGTCAAACTGGTCGACCGCTGGGTCTTCGGTCAGCCGTTTGACAATCGTGGGCACCGTAAACATGTTGTCAACGCGATATTGCTCTACCAGCTGCCATGCTTCTGCGCAATCGAGCCGTGCCGAAACCGGCAATATGCTGGCCGCACCCCGGGCGGTATTGGCAATGGCATGAATTCCTGCACCATGCGACAGTGGCGCCACGACCAGCGAGCGCGAATGCTGGTCAATACCGGGCAGCAGATCAGCCAGGTGATTTGTAATCACAAACGCCATCTGCCCATGCGAGAGCACACCGGCTTTGGGGAGCCCGGTGGTGCCGGAAGTGAAGAAAAACCACAAGGGATCTTCATAATCCACCTGCACCGCCTCAAAACACCCGTCGCTACGGTGCTGCGCCAGCAATGCCTCGTAGCTGTGCTCGTTTTGTTGCGGCGCTCCAATGGCGACTACATGCCTGACGGAGTCTGCGGCGTGGCAGCAACTGCTGGCGTGGTCGGCGTAGCCATCGTCATAAATAACAATTGATGCCCGACTTGCAGAGGCAAGATAGGCAATCTCCGCCTCCGTAATCCGCACGTTGGTGGGAACCCAGATCGCACCCAGTTTGAAGGTTGCCCAGCAGCTTTCGAACAACTGCACGTTATTGGATGAATGAATCAGAATACGGTCGCCCTTCTTTATACCAAGCTGCCTTAGGGCATGGGCCAGCGAATCGACCCGGGCATTGAGCTGACCCCAGCTATAACTACGGTCACCATGAATAAGGCCGGGCGAGTCCGCAAAACGTAAACTGACATCCGTCAGAAAGTTACCAATATTTTTTACCGGCTTGAGCATGGCACGATTTCCGATTGATCCGATACCGGCGCTTATCGCGGTATCGCAGGTATATCACGCGCGCGTCAGACGCGCTCCAGAATACTGACATAATTGGCGACTGCCGAGCCGCCCATATTAAAGACACCTGCCCGATCCGCCACCGGCAACTGCATGTTTGCCGCCTGCCCGCTAAGCTGCATGGCGGCCATCACGTGCATGGATACGCCAGTCGCGCCAATCGGATGGCCTTTTGACTTGAGACCGCCCGACGGGTTCACAGGCAAGCGCCCGTCACGGGCGCTGATGCCGTCCAGAATGACACGTGCGCCCTGCCCCGGTCGGGCCAGCCCCATGGCCTCGTACTCGATCAATTCGGCGATGGTAAAGCAGTCATGGGTTTCAACAAACGACAACTCATTCACCGTCAGATTGCTATCGGCCAGCGCCTGTTGCCAGGCACGCGCTGCGCCTTCGAAAGCAATAGGATCGCGACGGCTCATGGGCAAATAGTCATTGACCTGCGACGTTGCCAGAAAACGCACGTGGTTGTCGCTATTGCGAACATCATTATCCCGGCAGATGATAATGGCCGCCGCCCCGTCGGAGACCAGTGAACAATCGGTTCGCTTAAGCGGGCCGGCTACGAAGGGATTTTTTCCCGACTCATTGCGGCAGAACGCGAAGTCAAAATCCTTTTGCATATGCGCATACGGATTGGACAGGCCGTTACGGTGGTTCTTGGCTGCGATCATGGCCAACGCGTCAGACTGGTCGCCATGGCGATCGAAATAGGTTTTGGCAATGACATTGCCAAACAGGCCGGCAAAGCCACCGGCGACCCCTGCCTCTTCCCTGGCATAAGAACATTTGAGCAGAACGTCGCCGATTTGCGGCGTAGTCAGTTCCGACATTTTCTCAAAGCCTAGCACCAGTGCATAACGACTGCGTCCGCTGGCAACCGCGTTAAGGGCCGAATGCAGCGCCGCCGAACCGGTGGCGCAGGCATTTTCCAGTCGTACAGCCGGAATGAATCGCAATGCCGGAATCGCGTTGAACAAAAGTGAGGACGGAAAATCCTGATACAGAAATCCACCGTTGTAATGGCCAACGTGCAGCGAATCAATATCGTCATGCTCCAGACCGGCATGGGCAATCGCCTGCAGCGCCACCTCGCCGATCATCTGCTCCGGATCAATGCCATCCATTTTTCCGAATTTCGAATGGGCCCACCCCGTCATTGACACACGCATTGCAATCGCCTCCCTTTAATTCAAATCATGCCAATTGGCATAAACCGTCAATGGTCGGTAATGCCGGCGGCCAGAAAACCGCCGTCTACCGGTATCACATGACCGTTCACATAAGATGCAGCCTCCGACGCCAAAAACAGGCAAACCTGGGCAATTTCCTGCGGCGTGCCATAACGCCGCATCGGTATCGCGTCAAGGAACTTATCCCTGGTGACCTGGGTATGCAACTGTTGGGTAAGCGGCGTATCGACCGGTCCCGGCGCAACCCCGTTGGCCGTGATGCCAAATTCAGCCAGCTCCAATGCCATCTGCCGTGTTAACCCGAAAATTGCCGCCTTCGATGTACCATAAGCGGCCCTGCCCCAGCTTGCACGCTCACCGCTCACGGAGGCAATATTGACGATGCGCCCCGACTGCCTTCTTTGCATCAGTCGCCCTGCACATTGCGACATCAGGAAGGGACCTGTTATGTTTATCTGCATCACTTTTTCCCACTGATCCTTGGGGTAATCAAGGTAGGCCACGGATTTGGCAATGCCTGCATTGTTGACCAACACATCGCAGCGACCATAATCGCGCTCTACAGTTGCAAAAAACTGTGCAATGCTATCTGCGTCAGCTACGTCCAGCCCGAGATAGCGGGCCTGCAGTGATCGCGCGTTGAGCGCCGCCTCCAGCGCCAGCGCGTCTGCCTGGTTGATGTCGGCGATTATGGTCAGGTAGCCGGCATATGCAAAAGCCTCGACAATTGCCCGGCCAATACCATTACCGCCGCCGGTGATCACAGCAACGCGCGCCTTGTTTGCAGAACCTTCACTCATACAGCACCGCCTATATGGAATCAGGAATCAGGAATCAGGAATCAGAGCAAATTTATCAAAGGAACCCGATGGAAAACCAGGGTACGAACGCAATGACAAATGTCGTTGCCAGCAGGACAGCCAGATACAGCCACATCTTTGGAATGACCTTGTCCGGATTAACCTTGCTGATCGCGCTGGCCGAATAAAAACCCACGCCCAATGGCGGCGCGAATAGCCCGATACCCATAGCAAGAATGATCACAATGGCGTAATGCACCTCGTGAATGTGCATGGCTTGGGCCGCCGGGAAAATCAATGGCCCGAACAGCACGATGGCGGGGATACCTTCCAGGATGCTGCCCAGCAAAACGAAAAGTACAATACTGACCGTCATGAAGCCAAATACGCCGCCCGGAATATGCGTCATGAACTCAACGAGCGTTGTCGAAAAGCCCGATTGCGTCAAGGCCCAGGCCATGGCCGTGGCAACGCCAATAATCAACAGAATGGCACCCGAGAGCGAGGTGGCCTCTATCAGCATGGGATAGATGCGTGATTTTTCCACGCCGCCGGTAGCCAGTTGCACAATGATTGCATAAATAATCACATACACAATACCAATGGATGCAACCTCGGTCGCCGTGGCCACGCCTTCGACCACGCATACCCGAATGATAATCGGCAGCACCAGCACCGGCAACGCCCACACAAAAGTGCGGCCAATCTCGGCGGCCTTGGCGCGGTCACGCGTATCCTGCGCGTTTCTGCGGGATTTCAGATAGCAGACAAAGGCAATGGCCAGCGTACACACCAGCGCCGGCACCAGCCCACCAATAAAAAGTGCACTGATTGATACCCCGCATACAGCGCCAATGGTAATCAGCACCAGACTGGGCGGAATGGTTTCAGTCATCGCGCCTGTAGCAGACAACAAGGCCGCCAGGTCATTTTCATCGGCACCCTTGCGTTTCATTTCGGGAAACAAGGCCGGCGCTACCGCGGCCATGTCTGCCACCTTGGAGCCGGAAATCCCCGACACCAGGAACATGGCGCCCAGCAATACGTAATTGAGCCCGCCACGAATATGGCCCAGTACCGACGACATAAAATCAATCAGCTTGCGAGCCATGCCACTGATCTGCAGCAATACACCCAATACCACGAATAGCGGCACGGCCAGCAACACGAGATGCGAGGCCCCTTCGTCAATGCGCGTCACGACAATGGACGGCGGCACTTCTGCAATATTCACAATATAAGCCAGCGTGGCAATGCCGAAGCAAAAGGCAATAGGCACCCCGCTCATGACACACGCACCCAGCACCAGCACAAAGAAGACGATAAGGTTAAGATTGCCGATGTCATACATAAAATCGGCAAAATACCAGAGCGCATATCCCACCACCGCAACAACGGCGGCCGCAGAGACAATGTCCTGCAAACGTGAGTGTGCCAGCAAATGGCTCAGGGCAATAAAGGTAAACAGACACATGCCCACGGGAATCGCGAGGGCCCGATAGCCATCGGGAATATCCAGCGCGGGCGAGGTCACGACCATCTGGCCGGCGGCATGGTGAAATCCGGGCCCGATCAGATACGCGGCAAACAACAGAATAATCACCAGACCCAGCGTTTCAAACCAGTTCTGAGCCTGCCTGGAAAATCGTGCCACCACGGCAGTCAGCCGCATATGCTCGTGCCGGTCCAGCGCCAGCGCAGCGCCGAACATACACAACCAGATGAATACAGACTGGGCCAGTTCGTCTGACCAGATAATGGGCTGATGCAGGAAATAGCGAAACACCACGCCGGTAAACAGCAACGTCGATTCGAAAACCAGCATTACGACAGCCAACAGACCGACCAACCGCATGACTGCGGTCTTGACGGCGAGAACACTTCTGCAGAGCATGTGGGTATTGACGCCAGCCGATTGGCTGGCAACACTTACATTCAAGACAGCGCTCCGGTAAATTGCTCCAGTTTTGACCAAAGCGGATCACCGAAGGATTTCTTCCACTCTTCGTAAAAACCGGCATCTTTCAATTTGCCGCGGAAAACGTCAGTGTCCACGTCATTAAAGGCCATGCCCTTGCCTTCCAACGTCTGCTTGACGGTCATACTCAATTTGGCAAGATCGTCCCGCTCTTTGAGACTGGCGTCCATTACGTGTTTACGAATGACATCCTGAATATCTTTGGGGATCTTTTCCAGTTTGTCCCGATTGGCCAAGAACCAGAATCCATCCCACATGTGATTCGTCAGCGAGGCATATTTCTGTACTTCATAGAGCTTGGCTGTCTCTATCAGCGTAATGGGGTTTTCCTGGCCATCGGCGATATGAGTCTGTAATGCCGAATAGGTTTCGGCAAAGTTGATGGTCGTGGGGGATGCACCCAAGCTTTTAAACATGGATGTCCACAATGGGCTTGGCGGCACACGTAATTTGACGCTGGTCAGGTCGTCCGGCGTCTTGACCGGATTGGAACTGGTGGTAATGATCCTGAAACCATTGTCCCAGATTTTGTCAAAAGCGGTCAGATTTGAGCTTTTTTCGATTTCCTCGCGCACCGCAGCGCCCAGCTCGCCATCCATGGCCTTCCAGACTTGGTCGTAGTCCTTGAAAGCAAAACCGATACCGGAAATTTGCGTTTTGGAAATAAGCGTACCCATGATAATGGGCGAGAGCGTAAAAAAGTCTACGGCGCCGGCACGGATCTGAGAGAGCGTATCGGTATCATTACCCAGCTGGCTGCTTGGATAGACACGAATATCGACAGCGCCATCCGTTTCTTTCTTGATGGCTGCGACCATGTCCTTGGCCCGGATATTCATGGGGTGGGACACCGGCAGATTATTGGCAAACTTGAGCCGAAAATCGGCGCGCCGCGCCAGAATTACATCTGAATAACTCAGCCCGAACGCCGACGCCGCTGTAACAGCCGAGATCGATTTCAAAAAACTCCTACGTTTTACAGCAGCCATTATTCCCTCCTCCAGGACTCAATATGCTTATTGTCTCAATTGCTTTGTATTCAAGCGCTTGTGTTCAATTGCCGGTATTCATTCGCTTGGATTCAACTGCGGTTTTTTAGCCAAGTGCTGCGCAAGTGGGCTTCATCCCCGGTGCCTCAAAAGCGCGCCTGCTCTATTGTCTGTTGTGTGATCACATCTGTTCTAGCCGAGATAGTGCATTTATTTCGATGAATTTTCAACAGGGGTATGCCCGAATTGCTCCAGCCAAAATATCTATCCCGCGTTACATTCCGATACTGGGCGTAACCCATGCGAACGGTTGCACTTCCCTTTCCTGTGGTTAACTGAAAATTCATCTCCCATCAAAAAGGAAAGTCAATGAAAGCCATCACAACAGGTGCAGTAGTTCTTTCTCTGGCCGCCATCACCGGGTGCGCCATGCATGGTTCAGACGATCGAAACCGTCATCACGACCGCACGACATCCGGGCAAGATGGCTCGGGATACAACCGGACAGACGGAACCCATAGACCGGGCATGGACGGCACTCATAGACCTGGCATGGATAGCCGCCGCGACGGCAATTGGAACAGCAACGACAAAACCAATCGCGACTGGCAGAATCGCGACAACCATAGTGGCGGTCGTAACAACAGCGACTGGAACGATCGCAAATAGAAGCCAAACAAATATAATCTAGACACAGGAGCCCACGCAAACGGGCCCTAAGTAAATGGATCCTTTCGCACATGGGTCCTTCCTACACGGGCCTTTTACGCATGAATATTGAGAAAATTGATGTCCAGTCTACAGATCTTCGAGCCGATCGACCCCTGATAGCCTGGTTTCGTCCGAGTGGTTTTGGGCGGACTGATCACGAGCCGAGGAACCGTCAAACATCGATGCTAAGCATGCGGAGTCTGCGCATACACCGGCGATACGGATTCTTGACACAGGCGCCGATTAGAGTGTCGGGCGACGAATCCCGATCCGAATAATAGGCGACAATCGCCGCGTTCCTCCGACATTGTGGAGCGTACGCGGCTTAGTCTGTTCACAACTGCATCATTAGCCAGTGTCGGGCGCTCTCGTTCAAGCACGCACGCAAGGAATGGCCTCTTCAAGAGAGCAACACCCTGAAATGCCCTTAACGATCTGGATAGCCGCCTTCCCTCATTTTTGCCTTATGATCGAAGCGCAAACTTACCTGTATTAGGGGGTATAAAAAAATGAAATTACTTAGCACAACCGCAATTTTTTTGTCGTTGATACTTTTGTCGGGCTGTATCGTTCATGATCACGGTCGGGGCGGACGGGGGCATGATCGCGATGGGTATTCAAACCGTCATTCCCACCACGACCATCAAGACCGTGGTCATCGTGGCCGAGGCCATCATCGCAGATAGCAGCAATTGCCCCGCCTGTTCAAACAGCTGGCGCGGCCCAATGGGTGCCTGTATGCCGGCCCCAGCCGGCCCTGTCACGGGCTAAGGCAACGCCCCATACAAATCCCCGGCCTCAGGCCTATTTCGGCCGGGCGCTATAGGGCGCAGGATATAGCCCCTGCTCACTTTTTATATAGATGACGCCCAAGTACCAGGCCAATTGCACCAGCAGCCAGCAGCGCGGCCAGCGGATTGCTGCGGGCCCCGTCAACAATGGAATCGACCAGTGAATTTACCGCATATGATGCTTGGCCCGAGGCCTGCCGCACTTTGCCTTCTGCCTGCATTTGCGGGTCATCCAACATGTCGCCCAAAGCAGATTGCCCTTTTCCAGCAAGTTCTTCTGCCTTACTCTTAATTGTGTTTGCAGTAGCCATAGATTCATCCTTAAGCGAAAAAACGAGAGGCCGTTCATTCGCGTTGTCGTTAAAAATGCCTCTTACCTTATCTTTACCATAAATCGGGCGGGTTTACGATCGATATTGGGCGATCAGGACGATAAGTTTCTGTGCACCAAGGTGGACAGGCATAGTCGATATTTTTTATAAGCCACTGTTATGACAGATGCAAACGGGGGAACCGCCCAGGTATTACCTATGGCGATTAACGACAGCCTGAATCGCTGGTCCGTTGCCGATACTCATGAAAAGGAAAAAGGCTCAATTGCGATAATCTCACAATTGAGCCTTTTCACTCATGAGAGTGTATGCAACTTGCAGTCGCGCGAGCAAGTCGCTATTAGTGGCGGGTCACTTGCGTGCTCCCCTGACCTTGAGCGTGACCCGACGATTCGGTGACAGGCACGCGATCAGTTGCGCTTTGCCCATTCTCCTGTCACACTGCGCAAATGCCGTGGTTGCACCTGCTCCACTTGCGCTCATCACATTTGCCGGGACGCCCAACGTCGCCAAGTATTGCTTGACCGTCATGGCCCGCTGTGCCGACAAAGCGCGATTGTAAGCGGCGGAACCGAGAGGATCGGTATAACCTGTTATTTCAATGGAATCCACAGCACCAAGCTGACCAATTTTGCGTGCCAGATCCTGCAATTTCGCTTTGCCCGATGCCGTCAGGTTTTTCAGATCGGCTTTATCGAAAGCGAATACACCGTCTGCTGCCAAGTCAAACTGCTGAACCTTTGGACTGTCCCCCAGCGTACATATCTCATTCGGTTCGCCGACAGAACGCATAAAGAAGCTCTGCGCACGATGATACTTGTCGAACAGCACCTTGAACTGGCAGGTCGCTACGCCGTTTGTGCCGTTATTAGCCGTATGAAAATGGAATAGATAATCCCATTCCCGTACACCAAAGAAACCTTCCTGAAAATGTGGTCGTCCCAGCAGATGGTACAGCTGGTCTTTGGTCATTCCGGCCTTGACTTCTTTTAAGGAGTCGCGATTCGGAAATGTACCCTGTTTATCGTTGAATGTTACTTTGCGGGCATCTGGAAACACAGGGTCTTCGGTGGTTCCGTCAGCCGCGACCTTGCTCAGTGAGGAACACCCACCCAAAAGCAAACCAGCAACAATAGCCGTTGCCGCCATTACACGTTTGTTTATTGAATATTTCATCGTCGTCCAAAAATCATGAATCTGTCAATATGCAGCCCCGGATGGAACCAGGGCTGCCCCTCGCTTTACCGATTTACCATTGGTAACCGATACCTGCGCCTACCATAGTTTTGCCACGTGTATTACCACTTACACTACCCTTGATAATCCAGTTGCCGTTATCGGATACCTTGGACAAACCGGCCGCAAAACCTTGTTGGCCAGAGTATCGGGCAGTGGCCAGGGCAAACATGCTCTTGCCAGGCAGGTAGGCTTGCGGCAGATTGGCCATGGCGCCTGCCGTAGCACTGCCGGCGTTGGCGTCTTTGGCGACACGGTCCAGGTTGCTTTGCAGGTTGTTGATCGCCGCCGCTGTCTTGCCGGCCAGGTTATAAATCTGGCCACCGTTGATCACATCGGTACTACCCTCTGCTATTTCACCGGCCTGTACATTGGTGATCGGCTTGCCGGCAGCATCAATACCAGCCTGCGTCATCCTTGGACCATCTACGATACCCAGATAGGATTTCGCGGAGATCGTTTCGCCTTCCACGTTGCCGGCATTGACCGAGTCGAATGTGACATTCGGCGCTGTCGCAATGGTAATCTGGTTGCCGCTACGCTCCAGCATGATGTTATTGCCGTGGTTCAGGCCTACCGTCGCCCCTGCAGCCACGTTTTGTGACGTATCGCCATCGACCTGAAGCTGCCAGCCACGACTTGCAGTGTCACCAATATTGCTCAATGCATCGCCCACGTTGTTATACGTGTTGCCGCCAACGTTAAACGTCGTTTCGAGCGTGCCAGTGTTGGGATTGAATCGCGTATCGCCACCGATGGTGCTGGCAATACTCTGTCCCAGTCCATATAGCTGTTGACCGTTGACGGCCTGCAAGCTATCGGCAGATAACTCAGCGTTCGCGACGTTATTTACGGTAACCGGTGCCGATGGATCTGCGCCAATCAGGGTGACAGAATTGGACTTCTCAAACGGATTGTCGTTCGGGACGTTTGTTCCGTTTGCGTTGTTGGTCGATGTGTACTGGATCGGTGAGGCCGCAGCAGACACAGTGACAGTCGATCCATCATTGTCCTGTTTCACAGTCACGTTGGTGTGCTCGTTGCCAGCAACGAAGCTCACTTTTGAGCCCGAGGAAACAGAACCGACAACGCCCTTAGCATCCGCAATTTCCCAACCGCGAGCTACAACACCAAGATTGGTGTTGATGGCACCCAGGGCAGAATTGACGTTATCAAAGACCTGATCACCTACCTTTATCCCAGCGGTGACTTTACCTGTTGCAGGATCGAATGTGCTATCACCACCCAATGCTTTGGCGGTGCTATCGCCTACGACAAACAATTGGCTACCGTTAACACCATCTTTGCTATCGGCAGACAAGGTGCCTGGGGCAACATTGGTCAGCTTCTTGTCCTTCATATCGATGCCTTCGCCAGTGATGACAGGACCGCCATTATTGATGGTCAGGCTATCGGCAATCAGCGCAGGCGTTGTCGCAATGGTCAAATCGTTGCCGTTACGGATCACATTGATGTTGTCACCATTGATGAACTGCACCGTATCACCAGGAGCTACTTTGCTGACGGTATCACCATTGGCTTGCAGGTTCCAGCCTTTAGACGCTTCAGCGGTGGTTGAGGCCAAAGTGGTGTTCAGATCGCCCAGCGCATCATTCACATTTGTGAATTTCTTATCGCCTACATTAAGCGATGGCGTAACCACGCCTGTTGCGGGATCAAAGGTGCTGTCGCCACCCAGTGCTTTGGCTGTACTGTCACCGACAGCAAACAACTGGCTACCGTTAACACCATCTTTGCTATCGGCAGACAAGGTGCCTGGGGCAACATTGGTCAGCTTCTTGTCATTCATGTTGATGCCTTCGGCATTGATGACAGGACCGCCATTGCTGATGGTCAAGCTATCGGCAATCAGATCGTCTGCCGTACCCACGGTAATATCGTTACCGGCACGTGTGATCATGATGTTTTTACCGTCTAGGAACTGCACCGTATCGCCTGGCGCCACTTTGCTGGCGGTGTCGCCATTGGCTTGCAGGTTCCAACCCTTGTTGGCGGTCGTCGCAACATCACCCAGCGCTTCGTTCACATTTGTGAATTTCTTGTCCCCTACATTAAGTGATGGCGTAACCACGCCTGTTGCGGGATCAAAGGTGCTATCGCCACCCAGTGCTTTGGCCGTGCTGTCACCGACAGTAAACAGCTGGCTACCATTAACCCCATCTTTGCTATCGGCAGACAAAGTGCCCGGGGCAACATTGGTCAGCTTCTTGTCATTCATGTTAATGCCTTCGCCATTGATGACAGGGCCGCCATTGTTGATGGTCAAGCTATCGGCAATCAGATCGTCTGCTGTACCCACGGTAATATCGTTACCGGCACGTGTGATCTTGATGTTTTTACCATCAGCGAACTGCACCGTATCGCCTGGCGCCACTTTGCTGGCGGTGTCGCCATTGGCTTGCAGGTTCCATCCTTTGTTGGCGGTCGTCGCAACATCGCCCAGGGCGTCGTTCACATTGTTGAAGGTTTGATCACCCACTTTCAGCGCAGCGGTAACTTTACCCGTTGCAGGGTCAAACGTGCTATCACCACCCAGTGCTGTTGCAGTGCTATCACCGACGGCAAACAACTGGCTACCGTTAACACCATCTTTACTGTCAGCAGACAAGGTGCCTCGGGCAACATTGGTCAGCTTCTTGTCATTCATGTTAATGCCTTCGCCATTGATGACAGGGCCGCCATTGCTGATGGTCAAGCTATCGGCAATCAGATCGTCTGCCGTACCCACGGTAATATCGTTACCGGCACGTGTGATCATGATGTTTTTACCGTCTAGGAACTGCACCGTATCACCAGCGGCCACTTTGCTGGCGGTATCGCCATTGGCTTGCAGATTCCAACCTTTGTTAACGGCTTGATTCATCGCGTTCAATTGTTTGACGTTAACCGCATCTGTCGGGTCGGTGCCGTCCGCCACACCCGTGATTTTCTTGTTGCCCATGGCGATGCCATTGGCGTTAATGACAGGGCCACCGTTGTTAATTGTCAGGCTATCGGCCGTCAACGCAGGGGTTGTGGCGATAGTCAGGTCATTGCCGTTACGGGTCACATTGATGTTGGTGCCATTGAGAAACTGAACTTTATCGCCTGGAGCTACTTTGCTGGCGGTATCGCCATTGGCTTGCAGGTTCCAACCTTTGTTGGCGGTCTCGTTCACGGCATTCAATTGCTTGACGTTAACCGCATCTTTTGGATCCGTACCGTCTGCCACACCCGTGATTTTCTTGTCGCCCATGGCGATGCCATTGCCGTTAATGACTGGGCCGCCATTGTTGATTGTCAGGCTGTTTGCCGTCAGATCGTCGGCCGTACCCACGGTGATGTCGTTACCTGCACGCGTGACCTTGATGTTTCTACCATCAAGGAACTGCACCGTATCCCCAGGCGCCACTTTGCTGGCGGTATCGCCGTTGGCTTGCAGCTTCCATCCCTTACCGACTTCAGTCATGACTGCATGCAATTGACTGCCATTGATCCCATCGGTACTGGTGGCGGAAATCTCTCCGGCACCTACATTTTTGAGCTGGCGTTCAGCTCCTGCTGCGCCCACTGATACCACTTTGTTTTCATCGGTCACGACACCCGAAAAGCCAGTGTAAGTCATTCCTCCAACCGTGGCCTCTCTAATCGCGGACGCGCCAGCTTCGGCAGTCGAACCACTGCCCAAGGCCACAGAATTGGCGCGTTCGGCTTTAGCGCTTTCTCCAAGGGCCAGGCTTGAATCAGCCGTCGCAACCGCGCTCGGCCCGATAGCGACCGCGCCAATCGCTGTTGCTTTGGTTTGTGTTAAGGGACGGTAAACTCCGGCAAAGTCACTGGCGCTAGAGTCGGGATCTGCTGAGCCAATTGCGATTGAACGTTTTCCGGTTGCAATTGTTGAATGCCCGATAGCCAGGGAGGCCTTTCCCGTTGCAGCCGAAACATTCCCCAACGCTTGAGCAAAGTCTGCGGTTGCTACGGTTTGCCGGCCCACTGCAAGAGAGGTGTTCCCGGTTGACCAACTTCTTGGGCCGATTGCTATACCAGAGGAGGTCTCCACCCGCGCAAACGGCCCGATTGCCACCGCCAACCCATCCAGGGCGTTCGCATGAGCACCCAACGCAACGGACGACCCGGCAGCATTAGAATAAGCGCCAACCGCTGTAGCAGGGGTTCCCGCGACAGCACCATTTTCGGTCCTGGCCGGGTGTTTATCGAATGGATTCCTTCTATCGGTCATCGCAATGGCACTAGGTGCTCCCTTAGCACTACAACCAATCGAAACACTTCCGACGTCCGGGGCCTCCGCAGGCCGGCAACCGTCGACAAGATTCTGGGCAGCGGCAGCGGCAATAGCAACCCCATTGCCATTCGGAGACGGTTGAGAGGAGCCTATCGAACCTGCTACACCAGTGTAAATTGTACCCAGGACGTTCTGTGCATTGACCGGAGAAGCAGTTGCCGTCATTCCCGCAACAAAGCACGCGGCAGTGATTTTCGTTAAATTCCACTGGCCCGGTGAGTTCATAGCTATTTGACGTACATCCGCCGTCCGCTTTCGTGACGAGCCAACGCGATGTGATTTTGATGATACCGTCTTGGCGATTTCCGAGACGACGACCCAACTGCCAGTCGTCGCATTCCAAATGACGCGAAAAATTTTATTCACAAGCAAACCCTCAATTCAATCAATCTGAATATTGGCGATGATTTATCGTTGTGCAGAATCATCGCCAGTAAAACTGCAGAGCATGTGACGCGTATGGCTCTAACAGTCCCCGTTGCACAGACGCAAGCATTTCAGTGACAGAATCCTACGGTTATGTGGAAAACAGTAAATTGATCTGTATTAAGATTCGCGATTTGAATCGTCAACAATATAAAACTTATGCGCAATTGTGGTTTCAGTGTCATCACGGCTGTACTCAGACACCCGCCCGGCGCGATACGTTTCAGTTATCTGCTCGGTTTGTTTTTTCCGCAGAAGAAAACTCAGCCCATCCTGGTATTACCATCGCACGATTCGAGCACCCGGCATTCTGGGAATACGGGCACGATGCCACCACGAGATCGGCCGGATGGGACGCGCATCACGATAAGGGGAGCTTTTCAATTGAAATGGGTACTGCTCATTGAGTGTTGCAAAATAGATTCGCGCAGGAATAGACGACAGACGCTAACATTTGGTTTAAACGCGAACCCGCACGGCCGGCGTAGCAGTCGCACCTGGTGGCAGGCAACTTATTGCCGTTGTCGCAAGGGGAAGCATGCGCAGGTAGGCGTGTTCACTTCAGCCCGGTAGTGCGCCCCATTCCTAATGAGATACGCAATGCTATTGTTAAACGTGCCCGCCTTGCGTGCGAGGGAATTATTGGAATTATTAACAACCCTGCAGCATTGATTTTTTATCGACAGGCAGCAGGAACGGCAGCCTTCGCTTTTTCGGCAGAATGACCCTTGAAGTCGCCCAAAGCGTCGGCAAAATCAAGGAGCAACTTTTCCGCTGCTTGCAATTGCGGATATTCAAATGGCGCTTCCACAGTAAAGGAAAGGTCTGCAGCCAGCAATGCCCCACCTGCCTGATCATACCAAAGCGAAAGCTCGACTTCGGCTTCCAATGGATCTGTAATGGCTACGGGCTTGGACACAAAGACGGTCTCGGCAATCTGCGGCCCGCTGTACAGATCTTGCTGCAAGACGCCTGGCCCAATGTGTTCGAGATTAACAATATGGCTTTTGATGTTTGCCAGGCGATTGGGAATGGGACCATCGAACGACAGTGACTTCGAAAAATCACTGGCCGGCTTGCCGTCCTCTCCGATATTGAAGTCGTCTTCAATGCTCACGCTTTTTTGGCTGGCCAAGGCAATGGGCATTGTGTCAACGGCAAGAATGTCCGAATTGCGGATCTTCAACGTGAGCCGCGGCTCTTTGCCTGATATGGACCGAGCGCGCAAAAGCAAGGCGTTTTTGGTCAACGCGCACGAGTCGGTATCAAGAAACTGCACCTGCGCCTGCTTCGAGCGCCCGGGTTCGATTCTTCGAACCGAATCCAGACGCTTTCTTATTGCCGTATCAACCGCAGCCGGCTCTTTCGGCAGGCGCTCGACTGCAAGTCCAACCTTATATTCCCTGGAATCGAGCGCAATATTTTGGGCGGCGGCTTCGTACGAGAAGAACGAGGCCAACACGATCGTGAAACCCAGAACAGGAACTTTCATTTGTGATACTCCTTGCTTCCGATAATTGCCGATTCGACCTGGCAAGCCAGGAAAAAAAGGTAATGGTAGTATGCCCGCGGTGTGATATTGCAAGTTTGATAAAAAGGCTTATCAGAAAAAATGCTTACCAGAACCAACCGCCGCCCAACCGCGAAGACTGGGCTCTGTTTAGCCTTGCCGCTTCTCTTTCGGCGTAGTCTCGCTCATCGGCGTCATAAGACCCCTCATAAGAGCAGCCGCCGCGATACCAAGCGCACTCGCCGCCTAGAGCCGAACCGATGCGACCGCCTCCTGAACACCCGGACAAGAAGATGGCCAGGCACAGAATCAGGCCAAGTCGACGCAGCCATTGAATAGACACCGATGTACTCCTGCAGAATCAAAAAGAACCATTTTATAGGAGGTTCGCCGGTACAGGGCGCGGGAAACAGCAAGCTCGCGAAACGGGTAAACACGCATGCGGGTTTATGGGCTGTGTTCTGGCAGCGAGGGTCGTTTTATGATGATTGAGATTAAGCTTGAAATGCTTTTATTTGAGCAAAGAATGGGCTAACGAGGCCGTCAAAGTATTAAACGAATTGAACTTGCAACAATATATCGAGACCTGAAGTAGCACCAATTCTTCGAAAGTCGGTAGCTCTGCTTCGGCAAATTACACTTGCGATCTTCACACCTTGTCCCTTTTGCTACCGTTATCGGCTGTGGGCTGCGCAACTTTGTTCTCATTTCATTTGTATTGACGGGCGCCATTTTTTGCGGCGGATATTTGAAAAATCACGACATCACGTAACCGAATATGTATTTTGTTAGATAAATGTTATATTCACAGAAGGAGGCGTTCGCAAAGGTTTCTTGCGGCCTGATGCTTGACCGCGAACCACAACCAGGAGGCCAGGATGGACGATTTGAGTCAACAAAATACAAATTATCTGACGACTTTAGAGAGCGAGTTTCAGCGGGAAGAAGCGGAGCTGCGCAGGTGGCTGGACACGAATGTAACCGACCTGGCATCGCGCAAATGGTACCTTGAGCGCCAGCGCGAGGATCATGCAGCCCGGGGCAGAAAGATTAGCTGACAGTTATAGAAAGCATGCACAAGCAAAGCAGGATTTTTCATATGTCATCAATCCGAAACGCTGCGCTAGTATGCACGCTTGTGATGCTTTCCATTCTGCTCATACCGCCGGCGCAAGCCCGAAACTATCCGTGCTCTGGCGCCAAAGGCGGTATATCCCATTGCCAGGGCGAAACGTTCATATGCAACGACGGGTCCGTGAGTGCGTCAAAAAAGGATTGCAGAGCAACGCTCGGGCGCGGCAACGCATCCGCAGCCCACCTGTTCTCCAATAATCGCAACATGACCCCGTCTGCCCAAAAAGATGACAACTGTCGTTGCCGTAGCGGCACATATTGCACCGGCCCCAGGGGCGGAAAGTTTTGCTATAGCGATTCCGGGCGCAAGAGTTATTTAAGGAAATAACCTGTTGCTCGGCGCATGGGGGTCGTTACCTTGTAAGCTGGGCAAATGGCATGAATTTCTTCCAATCTGAGTAGCTGGCTTGGACAATGGTCGGTTAAACTATATCGGCCTTGCCCGCGCGGCCATCGCTCACCAGCCGCCTTGCTACATTGCGAGAATGCGGCAACACAATTGTCATGCCCTGTTGTTCTAGCCGCAGGTTACACGGTCAATCTTTCCGTTCTTGCCAACATGTATATTCAAACGATGTGCTGAATAATCCATCGTGACGACGGTGTCTGGATGAATAACCCGGGTGGTCTTGGGCAAGGTAGATTTGTCCAAAGCGGTTTCCTGCGTACCCACCAGGCTTTGGCGGCTACTGGCGCCACATTGATCTTCTGCCTGAGCCTGTCCTGATGCAGACGTGGGCATGGGCGCCTGGCAAGCAGCAAGCACAAAGAGTGGAATGACGGCGATGAGTTGTTTCATAAATGCTCCTTTTGATCGACCCCTTCATTTATACACTAAATGGGTCTGTGACTTTGTCAAATCATACGGTTTGATTACGTTTGCAATTGGGACGGCGAGCCCTCGCTTGCTTTGTTTGGTCTGTTTTCCTGATCTGCTCAAGGAGAATCCAGAGTGTACTCTAGCGCCCAAAAATATTGCCACTGGTGATAATTGCAAGATGTCGAATACGGAGACACTGCGGCGAGCAATTGTTCACGCGTCGGAAAATTCTTGAGCACCCGGTGTGTTGCACCATCATCCAACCTGCGCACTTGATAGATGTTACCGTCACTGTCACGGTCCGCAATGGGCGTGCTACTGCCGGCCACAAAACGATTATCAAGAAAGACGATCCTGGCACCTGGCTTAAGCGCTTGATGAAGACCAACGAGAAACGGGGCGATGCTCGCCTGTGGAATATGAGACCACCAAAATCCGGCAAAAGCCGCATCGAACAAGCCGTCGAAAGCCGGCAGATCGTATGCATCTGCCTGCATTAAATGCACATTGCTTGTGGCGATGCGGCCAGCTGCAATACGCAGCGTTTCCGTTGCGGCGTCCAGCGCCACGACCCGCTTTGCTAATGGCGCGTAGAACTGAGTCCAATAGCCGGTACCACACGCGATCTCAAGAACTGACCGATCAGCAAAAAGCGCTGGCAGCCAAAGCTGCAATTTTTGGAGATTGGCCTGTCGTTCGGGCTTGGCATAGATTCTGTCGTATTCATTCGCTCGCGCTGCGTAATAATCTTTCATCGACTACCTTTTTTTAAAAATCACATCTGAGATACGGTTAATACATGCGGGTTGTGTACATGCGGGGTGTGTTCAATATATGTAAGGTACTGTCATTACGTTAGGGACATCAATACGTGAGGAGGTGCGCTCAGTGCCAAGGCGCGCTTAGGAACAAGGTACGCTCAGTAGGTGTGACGCGCTTTCAATAAACGTGCGCGTTGAATCCTTGTGGGATGCGTGCAATTTATGAAATGCACTCTTGATATGTAGAGTGCGCTCAATAAGGTCAGGTCGGGTCAATACTTGTGAAACACGCTCAATTTTAGTATTAATTGGTGCTTACCCGGCCGTTAACGCTCAACGGAAAACAATACGGGCTTTCCAGGCATGCATCGCCAGTCTTCTTTGCACGCGGCGACGAGCTGCCGTCTTATTTGCTCTGGCCTGTGGGAATCTCAATCCAAATTGGGATAACGTCGCAATTTGAACGTTCGGATACCTGGACACGCTGGATTCGTGATATTCGTTGCCGACATATCGCTCTGCGCATGGGAACGTAGTGCTACAATTTGCGCGCGGGCTCTTCTTCGGCGTTGCTGACAAAGAGCCGCACGTTCTCAGGGCGGGGTGTAATTCCCCACCGGCGGTAATGGCGTCCTAGACGCTAAGCCCGCGAGCGCTTGCCTGTGCAGCATACCTCACGCACTAGCAAGGTCAGCAGATCTGGTGAGATTCCAGAGCCGACGGTCACAGTCCGGATAAAGAGAGAGCGGGACTACGCTGGTCACGCCAGCGTGTTGGCCGGGTGCTTTGTGGTGAACTGTTTGCGCTTGTTCTTGCTGCCATTGTTTTTGGTTTGCATGCAAGCCCAAAGTTTTACTGTGCGCGCCATGCCTCTCCTGTCTATCCATGCCCTGTTTTTATGTTCTCAAAAACAGGAGTTTTACCATGCTTAAAAACGTTGTCAATCAGCCCTGCCCGGTGCACGAATCCCGTCGTATCGCCTTCATTGAAGCCGGTTGGCACGGCGATATCGTCGAGCAGGCGAGATTGTCCTTTCTGCAAGAACTGTCGTGCCTTGACCAGGATTCTTCCTGCGTTGATATTGTCAATGTTCCGGGCGCCTTTGAAATACCCCTGCACGCCAAGCTGCTGGCCGAAAGTGGACGCTACGCTGCAGTAGTGGCTGCCGGCCTGGTGGTCAACGGCGGCATATACCGCCATGAGTTCGTGGCGCAGGCCGTCATTTCTGCACTGATGCAAGTTCAACTGGAAACATGCGTACCGGTATTGTCTTGCGTGCTCACTCCGCGTGAATTATTTGAAGGTGAGGAGCAACACCGCTATTTCTTCGAACATTTCCGGATCAAGGGCAAAGAAGCCGCTCAGGCGTGCATTGCAACTATCGCGTCCCTGGAAGACCTTAGTCATGCTCGACAGGTGAATTAACAACGTGATCTTGCTGGAAGCTTGTTCACGATATATTAACTGGAAGATCGGCCTCATTATATTTCTGGTAAATAAACCACGTTTTTTCCAGAAGAGTAACCACGTTATATTTTTGGAAGAAAAAGCCCAAACCAGTGCTTGGTATTGCCTACGCCATCGGTTTGGGCTTTCGTGCTCTATTGCCGAGAAACTCTTCTACCGCTTCCGTTGAGCATGCGGGCTGACTCGGCAAAGATGGAGCCAGACTCACCAAAGATAGGGCTACAATCGACCAAGGCGCCGACCTGTTGTTCTTTGACTGTCGTTGGTTATATCGAAGTACAATAAACGATCAATCTAACTTGGAGGATTATTTATGGACATCGCATATTCGAAATTTGGCGGGTCGCGTGAAATAATTAACGCCGACGAAGATTTGGACGACGCCGAGCCAGTGACTTTAAAAAAAGAACTCGTTTTTGAATTAAAGTTACCTGCGCCGGACACGAAAGAAGACAGCCTGACATTAGAGCAAAAACTTGACGCGATACTGACAGATGCAGGCATTGATCCCGCGTCTGTCAAATTATCAGGCTGATTATCACTAACCAATATTGACGCGCCGGTTGCCCGCCGACGCGTCTACAGTTTGTTCTGAATGAACTGGCTTGGGTTTATTCCAGGACGCAAGCGCCTGAAATACATGCGCAAGTTGGACTTGCGGCAATCACCCATGGCGAACATCAAGCGCGCAGCCACTTTTTATGACTAAATCAAGTAACGCGCAACATCGGCAATAGCCGCTATCAGAGAAAAGAGCCGTTTATGCCAATTGTGGTAGACTGGTTTGAACGATTCCAATACAGAATTGATTCGACAGGAGCACACTCATGATTGACGACACCAAAAACAAACCGTTTGGCGTTCCGAAACTATGGGAAGGCAACGGTTTCCCGATCGTTTTTATGCCCGCCTTAGTGATCGTTTGCCTGATCTTGGTATTGATTGATTCGCTTATTTGATCGGTTCATTTATGGGATCCAATTCGGCAACAGTCAGCGATGAACAGCTAGCGCAGCTCGCGGGCATTGATTTCTTCATCGAATGAGTGAACGCGGGTCTAAGCGAAAGAGGATTTGCGCAGACAGGGTTTAATCGCGAGGCCGAATTAAACGCATACCGTTTGCTTAAACTGCGGGGCGCATATAAAATCTCGCATCTTTACCCTTTCCCATCTGACGTTATAGTTATGAGTGCATTTTGTGTATTCGGCATGACAGATGTCATCGCTAGACAATCGGCAAGTAAGAAAGCCCCTCCGCCCGAATGGAATGCCTCTACAGAGGCCTTCTATGACAATTATGAAGAACATATATACAAAACAGGCGCGCACCGGCAGGTATCCCTCACCTTCGATGCGCCGCAATTCTGCCAGGACTGGATTGAGCTTGCCAAGAAGCATATGCGCACACGCGGCTTAAAAATCATGTATCGCGGCCCGGTGACCGACAAACATGGCATGCCCCGAATCAATAAAAAGACCAACGAGCCGGTTATGGGTTGGATGCCTTATGACGAGAGCGAGGAAATGCGAAATAAAACAGGCGCTTTTTTGTAATCTGGCGGCTACTTTCCATGACTGGGAGTAGCATAGACTTTGTGCCATCGCTTGCGACAAAAAAAAACATGCTTGGTCTGCTCTGCTTGCCATAGAGCATAGTCAGATCGCATACCTGCCTACGACACATTGCTTCTGAATCTTATTCAGGCGGGCATTACTGGCCGGTGATCGCTTATACCAGAGTAGCGCATCCTCCAAAACTGGCGGTCAATCGACGCGCTGCCCGCCAGTTTGCAAATCACCATCGGAGTTGAGCCCGGCGGTACATTGGATTTGAAACCTGGCTCCACATTGAATATGTTGCTCATGCCTGTGAAGCGCGTGGAAATATACTCACATTATGGTTCTGCCTGCATGATTCTTCCGCACATGTAACCGCCCTCCTGTTTTTATACTTCCGGCACTTTTCTTACTGTATAAATACTGTTTATTTATACAGTATTTTTTAACATGGCTATCGACTGGTCAATAAACGACCCAAATCCAAAGCGCAAGGTTACGCGCGAGGAAGTAAAGGAATTGTTTTGCAGTTGCGAATCACTGAATCAATATCAACTGATCTCGCACATCAACAACACCGGAAAAAACGCTTTGCACCGATTTCTGGCGATTTATGGCAAATATGATTGCGGCCTTGACGCTTGGCCACTGTGGGTCGACAAGCTGGAGACGGTTGCCCATCGGCATATTCTCAAGCATTACGACGGTAATCTGTACGCTGAATCAAATGAAACCCGGAACGGCGAATCTTGGGGGATGATAGTGAAATGGTTTTATTTTGACTGGTATGTGAAAAAGAAAGTACATAAATAGGAGCGCTTTAGCCGTACTGTTGGATCAAGATTTATATGTAGTATGGAGCATCGGTGTTTGGTATAGGCCTAAACTTTCCGGGTATTTGTACAGTAAACTCCCTATTTGCACCATAGACCGCTGAGCGAGTTTGTATGACCGAATATGCTATAGAAATGACCGATGAAATTACCGACGAGATGGATGAAGTCATTCGTGATGGGCTAAACGCCTACAACGACGAAATAACCGAGTACAGTGATAGAAGGTCTCTCGCTATCGTCGTCAAGGACACGCGCACAGGACATGTGATCGGCGGGATGTTAGGTAGGTCGTCCCTAGGGCTCCTCTTCATAGAACTTGTATTTCTGCCAAAAACTTTACGAAATAGCGGCTTGGGTTCCGCCCTGCTCAAGAAATTCGAGGACGAAGGCCGTGCTCGAGGCTGTTTGTCTGCGGTACTGTATACGATTAGTTTTCAAGCACCGGAATTTTACGAGAAACACGGGTGGCATAAATTCGGAGAAGTTTCGTGTAATCCACCAGGTACCAGTCGAATCTTTATGAGTAAGCCATTATAAATTTCAACACCTGGTCCGGCGAATTTTTACTTTTCAGCTCCAGCGTATGGCAGTGTTTGGAGAAAAAATGGGCAATTACGCAGCTTCCTTCCATCCTGATTTTTGTATTCTCAAAAGCCAGCTTGTCAGCGTCAGATTCTGCATCCAACTCAATAATATGCTCCAAAATAATATGCTCCAAAACATCGCAAATCGCTTCCTTGCCATCAAGGCGAGCCAAATAGACAACTTTCACAAGCCGTTGCGCTGCTACCGGAATCTTGCCGCCTCGTTCCCCACAGAGAAACGCTTTGCTCGGAAGGCCCGACAATCTGCGCAAGACGAGTCTGGGAAAGACCCAATTCCTTCCGCAAAAACCGAAGATCAGATCCTGTAAGATGCGACTTGCGAATCAAAGCACGCCCGATTACCTGGTGAAGCTGATCAGCGTCTGACATGGATACGGCCTTCTCGCCATGAATAATCCTTTCTGAGTACCCATTGGACAGCCATACATTAGGAATGTCCTGAGTCTGTATAGTGATACATATCGTTCACTTTTTAAAAACCGTAATAGCCGCTAAATAATTTCCGTTTTCTTCAAGTTCAAGTGCGACGCAAACATGAATCTGATCGCCGGCGCATGGTGCACTTCCAATCGCCATATACAGACAACTGCGCCGGCTCGACAATACTTCCTTTGTGTAGGCACGAATAAATCTGTGTTTGACTTATCTTTCTCTCCTGCATGCCTACCTTCGCGTGCTTCAAGATGTAGACACGACTAGTGTTTTCGGCAATTTCGCGAATAATTTTTAGCATTTTCGCATCATTCATCTTGCAAGGGAGTGCCTGTACCATACCCATAATTATTATGGGTATTCTTCGCAAAATCATGTCCTCTATGGATCAAACAGCTGCATGTATTACTTTTTCTGCAAAACAGTGAGACGCACTGTAGCGGCATTTTTTTGCTACTTACTTAGCTTAAGTGTACTGGTTGGCAAAAGCACAACATGGTAAGCGGCGTAATAGTAGCCGCACGATTGCGTTCCCGAAGAAGGCTTTTTGTGAATGCGCATTATGTTTAAGAAAGTCGCGGATGAAAGACTTGGCAACTTCGGCAGACATTGAACTACATACCCACGCCCTATTGCGATGCAAGCCTACGACAATGACGTATGAACGGCGTTCAACCGTACCTTGCATCAGTTGCTATAGCAGCGTGGACACGCAGTAAGGTTATTTCAATCAACAATTGCAAACTCGGAAATGACCGATGCAGATTCGGCCCGCGACTTGGCTAGAATTGCTGCCGCTGCGCCTGTTGTCTTATATGCACTGCCGGCATTAATTTCGGATGCAGAGGATGTCGTGGCGTTCAACAGGCAATAAGGGTTTAACGACGTGGTCGTCCAGAGTATGGAGCAGATTAACTCGGCCACGGTAATTGCACAAATTACAGGAAACCGCTAATGAACCAGGTAACCCAAGTCAACGTACTGAACGGTGAAGTGAAATTTACATATGAGGATGGCAGCCAAAGGACGCTAAACGAGAGCGGCGCTAAATCCTTTTTCAATTACGTGGAAGCGTCCAGAGAGATCTCCATCGACTTTGCCACCCCGCAGCGCCGTCTGATATATGTGGCTAATCGGTATTTTGGGTGTGACGTGTATGACTGAGCGATTAACAGCGCAAATGCATGAGGCTGACATCACTATTGAACTCTGATGCCAAATTGCAAGCTGCAAAAGCAGGAACGCAGGCTAGAGTTGCTCGTCTTGAGGTCTTGGTGGAAACTAATGTCCAATCGATTAAACTCATTGAGGACTCTAAGAAGAGTAACGTTCCTTGCCTGTAACGTCCTTTATCTTGGACACCCGATTTGGGAACGGCATCGGTTGTGGGCCTGTCAGTGCTGGCTGGATGCTCTCAATATATCAAAGCCGCCAGTGAAAATGGCCGCATTGCCCGCAAATCTGGGGCCACGCCGTGACTGGACATTGTGGCGCCAGCCGGCCGGTCATGAGACGACTAGTGCCAGCCTATATCGGCTTGGTTGGCCAATATGCGGACTGTGCTCTACATCACGATGTAACGGTAACGCTTTGGCACTAACGTCACGCATATATCGGTCTCGACCCAATACACCCTGACGATTTTGATGCTTTCGAAATTAATACAAGTGACTGGATGGGGCCGAATTGTTGTTTAAACATTACATTTGATATATTTATTGACATTATTTTACTTATTGCCAATAATGGCGACAGTCAAATGCTCAAATGTTTCAAAACGTCATGAGTATGACAATATATTAATAACTGGAATGGTTTGTTTTGCGTAAATAAACTCACTCCTCAAAATAACCAGATAGTCAACTTATATGGATAGGTGAATCATGGCTAGTATTAATTTCAATTTGATCGGTTCCAGTACACAGTCTTATGATCAAAAGGATCATCCGGGCGACAATGTACTTAATGTCAATGTTAACGTCGGTGCAGTTGGTACCAAAACGGTTAACATTACCAACGTAGACGATCTTCCTGATCCCATTACGATGAACCAGACTGTAGCGCTGGGTCTGCTTTCCACTCAAAATATCAATATCGGTGAAAATGCCGACATTATTTTGAATGGACTGGCTGGCGTTACTGTAGGCAATACCTTTAACTACAATCTGAGCGACGGGTCTTCCCTCACCATGTCTCCCGCATTTATTAACGTTGGTCTGGGTAACACCATCAATGTTGATATGGGCGCAACAGGAACATCGACGTTTACTTATGACGCTGGCGGAATCAATCTTGAACTGTCAGGCTTACCAAATTTGACAAACATTTCTGCTGGAGACCAGATCATTGTTGCAGGTGCCACCAGCGGCGAGTATGTCAATGGCGATCTGATCTTCAAGAATGACCTGGGCTTTACCGTGGGTCGTTTTAACGCCGAAGGTCTGGACCCTACAAAAGTGGTATTTAACGGTGGCTCCATGACATATGCGTGCTACCTCAAAGGTACGCACATTGCCACGCCAGAAGGCGAAGTTTTGGTTGAAACACTGAAAGCCGGCGACAAAGTCCTGACAGCCTCCGGTGGCGTTGCCACTGTCAAATGGCTGGGCCATCGCAGACTGTACAAAAACCGCATTCCTGCCAAAGACGCGGTTCGTGCCTTCCCTATCCTGTTCAAGAAAGACTCAATTGCCAACAACGTGCCTCATCGTGACCTGACATTGTCTCCAGGCCACCATGTATCGTTTGACGGCACGCTGGTTCCTGCCATGATGCTGGTTAACGGCCAAACTATCGTTCAGCAGTTCAATACCAAAGTCTTCGAATACTTCCACGTTGAGCTCGAACAGTTTGACATCATGCTGGCCGAAGGTGTGCCTGCCGAATCATATGTCGATACCGGCAACCGCTCCATGTTCCAGAATGCAGCAGAAGTCGCCATGAATCCTGACTTCGGTCCCGCCGAAGGCCGTCCTGAAGTCGAAGGCATCAAAGTCGTTCAGCAAGGTCCCGTTGTCGAAGCTATTCGCAAGCAATTGCTGGCCCGCGCTGAAGCCATGACTGGTGCTGTTCGCACTAAGGACGCCGCCCTGTGCATTGAAGTGAACGGCACCATCGTTCACTCAACGCCTGAGTTCAGCAAAGAAGGCGTGTATCGCTTCCAATTGCCGGCCAACGCGAGTGATGTTCGCATCCTGTCTCGCTCTGCCGCGGTTCGTGACGTTACGCCTCTGGCGCGTCGTGACGTCCGTCAGATCGGTGTTGGTCTGTCTGCAATTGCGGTATCTACTGCCGATGGCCGTCACGAGATCAGCCTGACCAATGCTGCATTGACCGGCCTGAACGCCACCCAGGACGTGAAGGGTACGACAATGCGCTGGACCAATGGCGCAGCAGTAATTCCTGCTGCCCTGCTGAACACATCTGGTGCGGCAACACTGGAGCTGACCGTACTGCGTACTTATTCTTACTGGGTTGATGCACAAGCTCAGAAGTCCGTACACGCTGCCTAAATCAGCATTAGGTAGTCGTTAGGCGATCCCCCTTGAGTCCTAAGTACTTGAGGGGGATTTTACTTGGTTCTTGGCAACTTGAATTTTGTAATGGCCCAGCATTTCCTGCTCACTTAAGCAGCCAACGCAAACGCTTGAAAGATATAGAAGCTGAGCAGATTATTTCTCACAAAGCTGTTCGTGATTGGGCTGAGAGCTTAAGCACCGAAGAGCCATTGTCATTACCCTCTTCATAGGCTTGCCGTTGACGGCCATGTGCCCGTATGGCTCGGATTCGTGCATGAGGCACATCATTTCGTGCCAAAGCCCCCTAGCGGCTAGTGAGCAACTTTTGGGCAAAACGATCCCCAGATACATTCTATAAAGAAATGTTCCGCCTAAGAAATTGGGAATATCCTACGGAGTCGGGCGGCAAGCCAGGAGTTGTCGATAAATACACCATGGACATCGTATATAGTCGATTAGCGCCGAGGTTAGTTGAAGAGTTAAA
Organism: Advenella sp. S44; assembly: GCF_002810445.1. Taxonomy (GTDB): domain Bacteria; phylum Pseudomonadota; class Gammaproteobacteria; order Burkholderiales; family Burkholderiaceae_B; genus Advenella. The sequence goes on from NZ_NEXS01000005.1 coordinate 177,970, forward strand.
AAATCCGAAAAAGAAAAAGGATTTAGGAAGGCCAAACGTCATCAATGGTTACCTGCCGGCGCATCGCCAACGGTGTAATGCGGTATGTCGTAAACACGGATGATCCGTTTATCGTCAATGACAGGACCGCGCATATCATCACCGTGAGAAATGCGGGCAAGCCCTTTACAGCAGCAAACGAGCCGACACACTATCACGGCTGGCGGTGCATATCAGTTCTTGGTAAGCGCGTTTCTTGCAAAACACTACACCGGAGTCGGCGGCAGCGATCTGGAAGACCCAATCGGCACTGTCACTGGCGTAGGCCACTACAGGCTTATAACGGCGTACGTCACAAAGTTTCGTGTTGGGAGCGTCGGCGCCCCTTTGCAGGAACCCTTGCATACCCTTACAGCAGGCGGAACGCCGAAACGCGTCGACAGGTAACACTATGGGTCTGGTAACAAGCCATCTAGTGAAGCTGCACAATAACCAATACGGCCAAAGCGTGGAAGAACCGATGCCTACCCTAACAGCTGTCGGCGGCCATGTCGGAGAGGTGCGGTCGTTCTTAGTCAAGTATTACGAAGGTGAACAGGACGGAGTGAGTCTGCAAGAACCTCTGCACACCGTTCCGACGCGTGACCGCTTCGGCCTGATCACCGTCCATGGCGTCGACTACCAGATCGTGGACATTGGCCTGCGCATGCTTACGCCCCGCGAGCTGTACCGCGCCCAAGGCTTTCCCGAAAGCTACATCATCGACCAGAAACTGACGGCACCCCATTGACCAAGACGGCCCAGGTGCGCATGTGCGGTAACAGTGTAGCCCTCCGCTGGCACAGGCCATTGTCGCGACCAACTACAGCGAGCGGCAGTCTATTAGGAAAATTGCACTTTGGAGGTGCGTTACGTATAGGCCAGTTCCTGAACGGCGATCCGACCCCACGTATCCATACAGACTGGCCAGATGGTAATAATTCCGCATCTTACCTTCGAAATCCACCGTATGGACGCCTACCCCACTACCCTGTCCGGTGCTGTTCAGCATAACGCCTGGTGGGATGCGATGGCATTGCGGAACCTTCTAATCAAGGATATATCATGCACGATATGATTACTTAAATATCTGCTATAGCGTGTATTGTTCCATCCGTGCTTATCCCCGTCAAAGATGCCTAGCCACCGCCAGCTAGAATTCAATTGATCTTGACATTCGCCTTCTCGATATACTCTTTCCAGCGGCTTGCCTCTGCTCGGTAGAAAGCGGCAGATTCGACCAAGTTGGTTTTCTCCGAAATGGTACCCGTCTTTTTAAATTGCTCTGCTGCCGACGGTGAATCTAGCCAATTGTTTATAGCGATGTTAACCTTGTTCAGAATGGGATCGGCGGTTCCCTTAGGTGCAAAAACACCGGTCCAACTTGAGAAAAACATACCGGGCACACCTTGTTCGGCTAGCGTGGGTACATTGGGCAATGTTGTATATCTATTCTCTGCGGTAACAGCTGCAGTGCGCAATCGCGTCCCGTCCTTAAACGGGAGCGCCGCGTTCAAGTCGGAGAATGCAAACCCTAGCTGTCCGCCAGCAACATCATTAAGCGCTTGACCGTTTGATTTGTAAGGGACGGTAACAGCATCAATACCTGCTGTTTTCTTAAACATTTCGCAAGCGATTAATGTAACGGAATTACCACTGCCACATGAGGCATTCTGAACTGTACCGTTCTTTACCTCTTTTAAATATTCAGCCAGATTTTTCCACGGAGACTTGGACGGAAAAAAGAGACCGATTATGCCTCGGCCCAGGGTAGAAACCATTACAAACGAAGCTTCGTTATAGCCCAGCGTTTTTGGATAGAGTGACAAGTTCACCGCATTCGTTGTAGCGCTGCCAAGTAAGAATGTGTAGCCATCAGGCTTAGCCCTTGCCACAAACTGCGATCCAATAGATCCATTAGCACCGGGTTTATTCTCAACCACCACTGCAACGCCAAGTTCCTTTGACAAATGCTCAGATAATATACGCGCAGTGGTATCACTTCCGCTCCCTGTAGAAAAGGGGACGATCAAGGTAATAGGTCTATTTGGATAAACGGTACCAGCTTGGGCGGTCATTCCCAGCGCTACCAAGGCTATTCCAAATGCATTACTCAGTGCTTTGTTCATTATGCAGTCTCCTTAAGAAGTTTTTATGTTAGAAAAGGAATCATTAGAAATAAACGGCCCCATCCTCTTTTAGATTGGCAATCAAATTTGAATCTAATCCAAGCTGTAATAAAAGACTTTCCGTATGTTGTCCGAGACCAGGCGCATATGAATGCATACTGGCTGAGTCTTCATTGCTGATGAAGCCATTCATGAAGTTGGTCGCCGTTCCGTTCGCGTAGGTGACCTTTTCCGAGGGCAAAGATACCAACCCTTCATTCAACGCCTCACTGATGAAAGTCAATAAAGAGCGGACCGACGCAGCGGGAACGCCTTGACTGTTCAGTTCTGATTCCAAATGTCTAGCTGTAAAGTGCAAGCAGGCTTCAGTAAGAATGTTTTGCACATTCTCTTTATTGACTGCTTTTACGAATCCATGTTTGCCTGTCATTGTCCTTTGGTCAATAAGCTGCGAGTCATGGAGCAACTGTTGGACATTCAACGTTTTGCATAAAGCTTGGAACTGTTTTGGAGTATTAGCTGCGATGGATATCCACCCGTCGGAACATTGGAATGTCGAGGCCCCGGGGCTTTCAGAAAAGCCGCGATTTCCGACACGTGGCATGTCCTCCTGCTGAGCCAAAACCCGGCTAACTTGTGGCAACATTAGTTGTACGGCAGCCTGGACCATAGACACATCCAAATGAATCGAGCCTGGGCAACGCTCTCGTTGAAACAAAGCTGCAAATATAGCCTGCGCGGCCAACATTCCCGTTGCCGAATCTATAACAGGAAAGCCAACCTTTAAGGGCAAATCGCTTTCACCGCCCATCATCATCATTCCTGTTAAAGCTTGAATGACATGGTCGTAGGCACCAAATTTAGCCAAATTCCCACTTTGGCCATACCCTGAAATAGAGACATAAATCAGGTTAGGATTTATAGCCTTAAGCTTGTCAAAATCTAATCCCAATTTCTTGACCACGCCGGGTTTGAAATTTTCAATGAATATGTCTGTGGTCTCTACAAGACGATAGACCACCTCAAGCATGGTTGAGTTTTTCAAGTCTATCGCCAGCGATTTTTTTCCAGCATTAATCGCAGCAAAGGTTGCGGAAATCCCTTCCTCGAACGAAGTGGTTCCGCTATAGCGCAAAGAATCTCCCGAGCGTGGATTTTCTATCTTGATAACCTCCGCTCCTTGCGCAGCGAGGTAGTATGACGCTGTCGGCCCTGCTATGACATGGGACAAATCAATGACACGGATGTTTTTTAACGCCTGCATATGCTGCTCCTGGCACGAAAATAATTAACAAGGCCGTTTTGTAATTTCGGTTGATGCAAGGAAGTCTAATGACATTATCAATAATTGAATAATGAATTTTACATATATAATGATAAAAATTATTGATTAATAAATCGCACCATGAACCGTTCAAAATCAGTCAATATATGTCGGTGGTTTGTAATGGGTTAAAATTCAATGGATACAAAATTCCTACAGTTGCGAATTAAGCATCTGGCATTGCTCGACGCAATAGCTACCAGTGGTTCTTTACATGCTGCTGCCAAGGTGCTGCACCTCACTCAACCTGCACTCACCAATATGCTGCAAGAGGTAGAGTCGATTTTTGGCGCCCAGCTTTTTGTGCGTAATAAAAAAGGACTTACCGCCAATAGCGTCGGTAGCGCCTTAATTTGGCGCGCCAGACTAATACTTAACGAACTATCTCGGGCAGGAGGTGAAGTTACAGAAATACTAAACGGAAGAAGGGAGATAACCATAGGTTTGACACCTATGATGATGCTGGAAGTAGTGCCGAAGGCACTAGGTGCAATTAATAATAGTATGCCTAATCTACGAATTGTGTTTGTGGAAAGAAATGTACCTACGCTTCTAGACGAATTAGCTCAGGGCAAGATTGACATTGTCTTAGGCAGCTTGCCTTATGACGCCTCCGTTGTACATGAAAAAGCTGCTTTCGAATATATCCGCCTGTTTGAAGAAAAGCTTTGCGTCATGGCCAGGGATGGACACGCATTGGCCCTAAAAAAACGAGTGAATTGGACTGACCTGACGGAGGCGGCGTGGGTGCTGCCAACGGACGGCTCATTAACTCGGCGCAATTTCAACAAGGGATTCATACAACACGATATAAGTCCGCCGGAACCTAAGTATGTTTCATCGTCATTCCACTCCAATGTTCGCATTATTAGTCACACGGATTGTCTGATGGTCGCACCTTTGTCAGTTGGAAAACACTATACATCCATTGGATTGGTCAAGGTGCTTAATATTAGTTTTCCCAAGGCCGATAACCCTATCTCTATCATTTTAAAAAAAACACGAATACGGACTGAAACGGAGAATAAAATCATCTCAATTTTCTTGGAATATTTTAGTCTAAGTGGCAATTACGGCGGCGGTGACCCTTAATTGAACGCTTAACGATCTAGAAAAAGCCATCAACGCCACAGGCTGGCGAACAGTCTGGCTCCACCAGAACGAAGTACAAACCGATTGCCAAATCTTGCACACAAGGCCCGGCATTCGGAAACATCGGGTTTATATCCTACCGAGGCAGAATGACCCTACCCTATGAAAATGTCAGCAGCGGCGGCAAGGCCTTGGTGTGTAACTATCCCCTAAAATAATACAGCTGAAGCGTAGAATTTTTCTTACACTAAGAAAAAAGGATTTTTACGATGAGCAAACGGATGACAGAAAGCCAAATTGTGGCGATGTTGAAAGAAGCGGAAGCTGGGATACCGATTAAAGAGCTGTGCCGCAAGCATCATGTAGGTAACTCCACATTTTATAAATGGCGAGCCAAATATGGCGGCATGGAGCTCTCCGACGTAAAACGACTCAAAGAGCTCGAGGAGGAGAATCGTCGCTTAAAGCAGATGTATGCTGATTTAAGTTTGAAGTCTCAGTTGCAGGAAGAAATCATAAAAAAGCTGTAGTGCCTGTTGCGACGCGTAAAGACTGGGCAAAAGCGCTACAGGCACAGCATGACATCAGCGTTGTTTTAAGCTGCATGATTACGGGGATGAGTCGCACCGCGTTTTAC
>NZ_NEXS01000006.1 GCF_002810445.1 Advenella sp. S44
TATATTGATTATACGCAGCCCGGTTGCCCCTATCAAAACGCCTATATTGAGCGCTTCAATCGTACGTACCGCCAAGAGGTATTAGATTTATATCTTTTTACGTCGTTGAAGCAAGTTCAACACATCACGGAACACTGGACAACGATTTACAACACCGAAAGACCGCACGATTCACTCAATGACATGACACCCATTGACTATAAATTAACATTATAAATTCTATGTGTGTGGTGTATTAAAGATGGGGTATTTACAGTCGGACTTGAACACAATTCTGTGTAATAGTGCAAGGAATACAAACATTAAAAACAATCCTGCTACAAACTAGGCCCCATTTTCACCTTTATTATCCATCTTTTTGGCTCCAGCTATTTTATGCGAGATTCATTGTCGTGCTAGCTTTGCCAGCGCATAATTCGCTCATCCCTCTAAATAGGAGCCGGCAATGGATCATCAAGATAACCCCGACATGATGCAGCAGCTTTGGTATTTCTTCGAACTTATCGGCAATAAATTCAAGTCCGGCAATGAAATACCTGTTGAACGCATAACGATTACCAGAGAGGAATTTTTGAAGATATTCCCGGAATCCAAAGACAAGATATGACTTTTCACCCCGACGACGTGCGGCGATTTCATGCGACGTCCCAGAAATACCTAAACCTGCCGCTGGCAGGTTTTTATTGGAGGTTTCCAAATGCGAAAAGCTTTGACATTGCAGGAAATTGCAGAGCTTACCGGATTTTCTTACGAGACCATTTACTCCAGAAAAACGAAATGAACGCCTTTCGATTGACCGCCACCAAAAATGGTCATTGGCGGATTTGCCTGAATCTGTTGAAAACCTGTACAAAAAGCGGAAAAATGTGACCTGCGTTGGATTGCAGGTTGACAATGTAGGAAAACGACAATATCACTCTACAAATCCCCCGGATCCGCATATTGGCGGGTTTATCTCGTATCACCAAGCGGAAAAAGAGTTAGGCGCACTACTAAAAGGACAGAAAAACGGCGTAAGAGTAGCACGATAAGCTAAAAGCGTCATTATGGGACCAAGAGCAGCTGGACGTTACCCCAGAATATTCGTTTGAAGAAGCTGCCCTCGAAATGCTAAAAAAATCAGAGGGTCAGCAAGACTATGCAGTAAAGCTCAGGCATGTCGAATACTGGAATGGTATTTTTGCAGGCCGCAGTATTAGCTCTTTAAAATCTGAGGAAGTGTTTAGGAACTTGCCGACCCACTGAATCGGCACAAAGTCCAAGAAACCGAGAAGGCTTAGCAATGCGACCAAGAATCGCTATTTATCATCGATTCGTCGTATTTTCTCGGTAGCCGATGAAATTGGATGATTGGTTAAAGCGCCTAAGCTGTCTGCATTTGAGGAAAATAAGGTCAATATACGTTTGGTTGACAAAAACCGATGCGCGGATTCTGCTTTCCAATATCCAATTGGAATGGATGCACCAAGTATGCCGATTTGCACACACCGGCGCCCACGCCAACGAAATATTGTCACTGACTTGGGATAAGGTTGATATTGATCGAAAGTTGGCATGGGTAACCAATGATCTTGCCAAAAATGGCCGATCACGCCCTATGCCGTTGAACAGTGAAGCAATCGCCCTACTTCAGGAAAGAGAATCAGCCGGGACTGAGCATTGTTTCACGCGCGAAAGTGGCGTGCGTGTGACTCAAGTGGATAAGCGCACGCTAGATCGCGCGGCCATTTTGTCGGGCATCAAACCGCTCAAGTTCCACGATTTGCGTCATACCTGGGCAAGTTGGCATGTCCAATCGGGCACGCCGCTGATGGTGCTCAAGGAATTAGGGGGATGGGAAACTATCGAGATGGTGCAGAAGTATGCCCATTTGGATGCTGGTCATTTGGCAAATTACGTCGATGCGACGGAATTTACGCCACACCAAGGACTCAGACAAAAAAATAGCCGCTTGACGGAGCGGCTAATTTATTGATTTTAAAAACTTACTTTGGTCCCCCCGACTGGACTCGAACCAGTGACCAAAGGATTATGAGTTACCTGTATAGGGTATTTAGGCAGCAATGCTTACATATGCGTCGCCATATTAAACTATAATAATCAATATCTTATGGTTAAACATCACTATATTCAGAAATGCTCAACAATGGCTGTACTGCTTACAACTGCGCTTACATGAAATTTGAAAGCTCTGTTGCTGGGCTTGCCGGGCATACCGGTGACGATAACCACGGTGACCCCAGGTACACATGCGCCAACGATCATATGCATATTTTTCAGAGAGGAATTACGTAAATGGGAACGCTCAAAGCCCTTACAAAACAGGCAATCGAGGCTTTACCCGTACCAGCATCAGGACAACAGTTTTATTGGTATGCCGATCCGAAAGGTTTAGCCGTTAGGGTCACAACCAACGGCTCCAAGAGTTTCATCGTTCAAGGTCGCGTCAATGGCAAGACCTGTAGATATACTATCGGCCCCTGCAATCTACTCGATGCCAGAGAAGCACAAAAGCGAGCACGGAATAGACTATCTGAAATGTACGATGGGTTGAATCCGCAGGTTGAACGCAAACGTCGACAAGCACAGGGCATCACTCTTCAAGAAGTGATGAAAGACTATATTGAAAATAAACGGACTAAACATGGTCCGTTGCGCCCCAGCAGCAAAGCCGACATTATCAAATGCGTTACCAAGACACTGTCTGATTGGGCTGATAAACCTGTGGCTAATATCACGCGGGACGCATGCGTAAAGCGGTTTCGTTTACTATCAGCCACCGCGCCAATAACTGCTAACCAGACCTTTCGTAACTTGCGGGCACTGTGCAATTGGGCTCGTGAATCAAATGTTGCGGCAGATGGCAGTTACCCTATTCTTCCGATTAACCCGGTAGTCCAAGCCTTCAAGAGCGTTCAATGGAACAAGGAAGAATCCAAGGAAGAATTTATACCGCTAAATAAAATCGGGAAAGTGTGGGAACTACTCTCTGAGCGCACCAATACTGAGCGCTATATCCCCGCTGACAATGCCGCAGCTCACCTAGTGATGTTTCTTATATTGACCGGTGCTCGTATTGGAGAAGGATCAGCACTGCGATGGTCAGAGGTCCATTTGGATAGCGAACTGCCCTACTTTGTATTGACGGAAACGAAGAACCATAATGTGGTCACCATTCCCATGAGCACGCAGTTAAAAGCGCTGCTTGATGCCCGTCTTGCTTGTCGTGGAAAAAATGACGAATATGTATTCCCCTCCCGTGCTGGGTCAAAGGTTCCCCACATGCAAGATGCCCGTGGCACCATGCGGCAGGTCAGTGAGATTGCAGGCATGCACCTTCACAACCATGATTTAAGGCGAACCTTTATTGCCATCTGTTTAGAATGCAAAATTGAATTATGGAAGGCTGAAATATTAACGAATCACCTCCCTGCCACTGTTACCCTTAAGCACTACACACAGACTCGCGACCTCCGATATTTGCTGCCCGAAGTGCAAAATGTAGCGGATTGGATCAGCGCTCAGGCTAAAGAGGAAATCAAAAGTTGATCCAACTGTTGTCTATACCCGTATTTCTTGGTATGCTTTTTATTCCAAACAAATAGGAGCCTTTCTGGTTGCCTATCTTGCGCCGCACTGGGGCGCACCCACGAGGAAAATACCAGAGACAGAGCCGGTACAGCAAGGGTGAAAATCCCCCAGGACCCGGACATAGGCCGCTTCTCGTCTGGCCTAATGACAATAAAAATAAACGACATCCATATTCATCTTGCATCTAATGCGAGACTAATGAGGATCACTCATAATGTCAAACCTGTCAACACTCACCCCTTCCGACCGTATCAATCGCCGTCAAGCTGCCGAATATCTCGGTGTCTCAATCAATACCCTTACCTGCTGGGCAAGCGAACGCAAAGGTCCTGCTTTCTATAAGCCCGGTAAGCAGTGCATGTATAAGATTGCCGATCTGGATCAGTTCCTGGAATCGCGGCGTATTTCGTTCGAACAGGTTCCCCTGTAGACCGTGTTCGCTCCGCAAATAATCCAAGCACATCACGTACTTAGCTATTTCGCCTACGTGCCATGTATCAGCCTTGTAAGCCCATCCAAAAAAAAGCCCCGACATAAGCCGGGGCAAGAATGAGCAACCACATTCAGGACAGAAATATGATTGAACCCAGTGTACCGCATGGGACAGAACCCTTGCACCAGTTAGATAGTGAACATACTGACCGAAATACATTACCGCCGATACAGGCCACGCAAGGTAGCGATCAATACCTACACGACACCGACAGCACAAATGCGGCCCCTGTCGCCCCACAGCCCGAGCATATTGCGAGCGCCCCTGAATGGGTAAAGGAACGCAGCGATACCTCAGCACCTGAATCAGATAATGAATGGCTGGAATATAAAATCACCAGCATCCCTCCCCCCGACCTTAGCGGTATTTACTTGAAGGCTGAGCGAATGATACTGCAACAGCAAGCCAACCAATCAGCTAACAAAAAAAATAGTACGGAGATACCTCTATCGGTAACCACAGCACCTAATGAATCATCGATCCAGTGGCCGCCCGGACAAACCGGTAGATTAGCAAAATTCCTTTTCGAGAATAGCTATTCGCCAGTGCCGGAGGTAGCGATTACCGCTGCACTGGGCTTGCTTGCTGGCGTATGCGGTCGCGCATATCGTACCTACACAGGTAAAGACCTGGCACTCTATTTAATCCTTGTCGCACGTAGCGGCATCGGGAAGGACGGTATACACGAAGGCATTCCCGATCTGATAGAACTTTCAGGAATACCCGCAGCGAAATATTTTGTGCGAGGTACAGATTATGTAAGTGGAGAGGCACTGCACAAGGAGCTTCTAACGGCTCCGGGGTTCCTGAATCTGCTGGGAGAGTTTGGGCGCAAACTAAAACGCATGGCAAACCCATCCGATACCCCTATGCAACAGCTACGAACGCTCATAACAAATGCGTTTGGAAAACGGTATCTTGAAGGCAAGGTATACAGCAATTCCGAAAAGAATGTACTTGGAGTGGATTGGCCTGCGCTGTCCCTCCTAGGCGAAACAACTCCCGGGTCGTTCCTGGAATGCTTAACACCTGACATGATGGCAGACGGCTTTATGTCCCGCTTCCTTGTCGTCTCATATGACGGCGGCAGACCGATGCCGAATCCGAGTCGGTCAACATCCCTATCGAATGAAGATTTAGACTCATGGAGGGCGTTAGTATATCAAGCAGTAAAATATCAAAGCCCAATCAACACGCCTCCTCCCTGCATTGTATGTGCGTCAGACGATGCACGTGAAAAGCTAGATTCCTTTGAACGCGATTGCATTGAAAATCTGAACGCAACCGAAGACGAATTTGAACGGCAGGTTTGGAGTCGTGCCCATCTGAAAGCGATGAAAGTGGCTTGCATCCTGGCCGTGTCTGATACTTATTTGCACCCAAAAATTGGAATCGAGCATGTTGCTTGGGCTCTGAATTTGATTCGGCAAGACATTGAGGTCTTTCGGTCTCGCAATCAGAGCGGCGATGTTGGTATTAGTGATGACACTCGTGAACGTAAACTTGTCACATTCATGAGGGACTATATACGGCAGCCCCCTCCCCCTAGCTACAAAATTCCTTCAGGAATGAGGGAAGCCTGTATTGTCCCACGCGGTTATCTACAAACGAAAACATCATCCCTCCCGGCCTTTGCTAACCACAAGCTTGGTGCAAAACGCGCTATGGACGATGCGCTGCACAGCATGCGAGACAACGGTTTCATTATGGAAGTAAAGAATACCGTGCTTTCTGAAAATTATAATTTCCACGGCAAGGCATACCGAATCTTGAAGCTACCGGACTGAATTGATTGAACTGTACGGTCTTATAGTTTAGAAGCCGTTCTTTATGTGAATCGGCCCCAAACGCTTATGCTGTATAGGGTATATGTAAAAGTTAAGAAATTAAGAAATTAATATACACCCTACAATATCTGTATATGTATGACCAGCCGTTTACGTTACAAGCAAGATTTTATATATATGGAGGGGTGGTGCTTAATTTCTTAATTCATTATTCCATCAGTTCATTCTGCGCTGCCAAATGACTACGTGCGATAGATAAACCAGAGGTGAATAATGTTTAGTATCGGGCGGGTGCGTTGTTGGTGGGGTGCGTTGTCGGTGCGTTGTGCTGGAATGCGCACCCCACCGGCCGCAATCAGTACCGAGTCAATAGGCAGGTAGCACCGGCATTTAAAAATCGCACACAGCTGGCGCTATCGGTTGCGCAGTATTCAGTAAACAACCGTGTGGTCCTCACTGCCAGAATCCTGAACAAATAAGTATGAACTACCTGTTCAGCGGACGTATGTAATTGATCAAATTGCGGAATTTGCTTGTTTTTCCCATAATGCAAGCAGTATGTAACTAACAAGTCAACTTTGGAGATAAAGCAATGTCCCTTGAAATCAATACCGCCGTCAGCCCCTCATTCCATCCAGAAAACGTTAAGAAGATTGACGGATACAACGAAACCAGCGCTCCCTATTTGGGTCCAGCAGAAGAGTTGATGCAAGACACCTATAACACCCTCGGCAAGCTGCACGAAGCTCGCAAGGTAGCATCAAAGAACCCAACATGGAACGAACAACAGCAAATCCTTCACGTCAGCGATACTGCACTTTCGCAGCAGCTTCGTCTTACCAAAAAATTCGATAGCGCGGTCGCCACGATGGACAAGCAGATCAAGAGCATGGACGAGATGCTCACTTCACCTTTAGTGCAGAAAGCAGGCACGGGGAATTTGAACACAGAGATTCGCAAGCATGTGGCAAGCATGGATATTAATGGTCGTTATAAATTCTTGCGACAAGCAATTGACAAGAATGACGTAACGACCCTTACCGCTCTGCTCGGTGCGCCCTCATACCTAAGCGGCATGTCTGATACCGAGCATTCAATTTATACCCGTCAATATCATGAAATGGTAAGCCCCGATACTGCCCAGCGGTTAAAAGCCCTTCGTAATGCTAAAGACTACCTCGAAAAACGTGGCTCCGCTCTTTTATTGGAGATTGAAAAAGCAATGGGATCAAACTGGAGACAGGTAGCTTCAATTCGAGAGGCGCATTCAAAAGCAACACAAGCGCTCAACCTGTGATCGCACAAAGACAGACACTTATCACAAGGACGACATGACCAGCACGAAGCCAAAACCTCCCAATAACGACCTCGTACAGCCGGAGTGGTTGAAGAATTTCAAACCAGTTCCCGTCACCGGCAATGAGCAGTGGCAAAAGGGTATGCGGTCGCCGAACCCAAAAGGTAGGCCCAAAGGCGTTATCGACAAGCGCGCCAGACTCGCATATCGAATGATGGAAAACGCTGGTGGCATTGTAGATAAGATGGTGGAGCAGGCACTGGAAGGTGACGCGCAAGCGGCGGCGCTGATCCTGACCCGTGTAATGCCTGCCCTGCGTGCGCAGACTGAACGGGTTGAATTTAATCTGAACGTAGCAGCACCCATTGCGAAACAGGTAGAGCAGGTACTGGATGCTATTTCCCGTGGATTAATCGCCTCAGATGTAGCAAAGCAGATTATCGACGCGATTGGCACATTGGGGCAAATTCGATCCACTGAAGAACTTGAAGCCCGTATTGCGGCATTGGAAAACAAGGAATAATTATGATTAACGTGTGGTCAAAAAACAAAACGAACCGTGTGACACTATTTGAAGCACAACCGACCGATAGTGTGGTTATGGTACAGGTGGACGATGACCGGTCGTATATGCATATCTCACAACACGCTGACGCTATTAAAGAAGCGTTGCAAATCGCCGATCAAAGAACGAGACACCAGATAAACGTCATACCCTTAGACGTAGACCGCTTTATAGAATTAAAAACGGGCAAGCCAGCAAAAGATTTCCAATTGTCCCTGACGCCTGATGAGCGCGAAGAGCTGCGACTTTTGGCTATTGATGCATGCAAGGACGTGCTTAAGAATTGCCCGGACCAAGACCTGCGAGTTAAAGCGGCAAACACTCTTATTGAACTTGGAGTTTTCCAATGAACGAAGATATTAAAAACGCCCTTACCGAATCTGATCGTAAAGCGTTAGTACAACGGCATTTTGACGTAGCGTATGAACAACTGATTATGCGCGAACTAAATTTTTTAGCCGCCCTGGAGCTTGGACAACGACTGACAGCGCTGGACAGCGCTGGACAGCACAGAGCATGACCACAAGTAATATCCGCACTCTGCTCGCTCGCGTTAAACGATTGGAACATATTGCGAATCCGGTTTCGGAGTCCATGTATATGGAAACTGCCCACAGTTTTGACGAAGCAATTGCAAACGGCAGTATGTGCGCAACAGATGGCCCTATTATCCGCGACTGTGTTCTTATGTGGTTACGGGACCCTGCCAAGTACGGCTTGATAGGAAGACGATTCAGTTAAAGGCACCAACGGCACCGACGGCCGCCAACGTGGTCAAGCACACCGACCCACGCTAAATATATCGGATGCTGCTAGGGCAAGGAGCCACAGTTTTTACTCTCCTTTCTTTGTGACCTAGCCTTCAACGCCCCGCAATTTCCATTCCGGGGCGTTGTCGTATGTACGGCTGCGGGACGATAGCGGGCGACACAGGCGGCGATCACCACACACTCAGTACCTGCACATAAGCAGCGCCGTACAGCAGCATATGTGCAAGGTGTTATTAAACTTTAATGGGGCCGAACATGCCTGTGTAAATAAGAGCATTCCAAACCTTTTTTATAGCCTGCCCAGTTTCTTGGTTCACAAATAGTGATGAACGGCTGCCATGAGGGTTACCTAAAAAATAACTACGCATGGTCTCCCACGTCTCCGCAACCTCAGACCAGCGCCAACACGGTAACTCTTGCTCTAAGATCAATGGCATCGCTATAGACAGAGGAATCATTCTATCCATCGGAAGGGGCTTTTCCCAATTACAAGTGACAAGTATTGGAGTTGCGGTAGGATTATAAAATTGAACATCCAATTTTTCCGCCGTAATTGAAGCAACATGGTGCCGGTGCAAGTCATTTACCGAATCAATAACTTCCTGACCATCCCCATAGGGACATGTAATAAATCCATTAACAAAATATCGTGTGTGGTCTAGACCTTTATAGCCGCATCGGTCGCTAGGTAACGTCTGCGGGGAGTGAGCATTATGATTTCTAACTAAAGGATGCCACGTTGGGTAGCTATCTATAACAGGCCCGCATCTATCAACAATGTCTGCAAATGCGTCTTTGCTGCGCTGTCTTTCAGCCTCGCTCGCATCCCGCGCTCGCGGAATTAAATAATTCTCTGCTTCATGATAATTTGCTTGCGCAGCTTCGTCTGCTCTAAATGCCATGATTTGCCTCATTTCCAATAAAGTAAAATCATGATATCACAATATTACGCACAATAAATACATTTCATGCGTAATCATATAGTTTAATGTGAAAACAGGAATATAAATTCAGGTGTCGATGAACGGGTAACATCAAATTAGTTCGTCTTAAATGCTAACCACATGAATTCAAGGGAATTACTATTTCCAACATTAAATATGTACTTGATATGTAAGCAAAGCGTTCAGAACGGTATATCTTCGTCAAAGCTGAATGCGTCCTTCACCGGAGGTAATGCACCGTTCGGTAAGGGTAAATTAGTCACAATAAAAAGATTAAGTATGTCGTCACGATCCATGAACATGATCTGTGATCGTTTAGTCGCATCGAGGTGATTTCCCAACCAATTCCTTGCCTGTTTTGTTATCTCACCTCCAGCAACGATAAATGCGTGATCAACCAATACGCGACGGTTAAATTCGGGGTCGAATATTTCATGTCCCAACATCATAGTAACTTGGTTCAAAATCTCACCAATATTCCTAGACCCTTCTTTACCCATGCCCGCAGAATCAAGTTTCCCCTTCTTGGCTTGAATACCAAAATACAAGACATGTAGAGTTGGTAGCGTATATTTCATCCATATATCTTTACCATATTCTAAGGCTTTGTCCTTGTGACCAGCAGCAGTAATCCGGTGAAAACCCAGTTGCCGAAATAGCGGCAGCAATATTTCTTCAATTAGTTCGTCTTCTGAACACTTTTCAAGATACACAATTAGTTGATCACGGCGAGTCGACTCTGCCGGTGTCAACGGGCGATGTGGGTTAGCAGGCTGAGCAATAGTGTTCGTAGCGATGTGACGTAGCTGCCCTACTCCGTGATTATCATAAAAGGCCTCCCAACCTTCACGAGCAAGGACAATATTAATTGCTGAAAGAGCAGCACTTCTGTCTGGATCGCCATCTTGAGCCTCCCCTTTATCCAGAACCGAGCGTATTATTCGCACGAATGCATCGGGAGGACTTGAAGGCCCCGTATGGGGCATCGCCAACACCTCCTCCAACCTCTCTGCTACCCATATTCGCCGAGTGGAGCCATCATGAACAAACTCAAGATCGCAATCCTGAAAAAACTCGGTAATATAGGTGCTCGAACGATAGTGAAAGTGGTCCGCATCGCCACATATAATGTTCGCCAATTCTCGAAGGTTCCTACTTTTCCATTTCATAGCCGCGAGCCCGCTCTAAACACGAATAGCTCTATTGTGACATCTGTTTGCTAACGAAACTAGATATTACTGTCAATAAGTATGCATCCCCGATTTTTATATGCATCGAGCATAACGGTCGTGGCATAAATACACAGGTTTAAACCCTAGCGACAGCAACAAAACGGCTTACATAGTGCTTACTTACAGGCTAGGCAAAGAAAAAGCCGCTTATGTGAGCGGCTTTAACATACTGATAAATAAGGTATTTTTTGGTCCCCCCGGCTGGACTCGAACCAGCGACCAAAGGATTATGAGTCCTCTGCTCTAACCAACTGAGCTACAGGGGGTATCCATTATTTTGGCCGCCTGTCAGACTACCTTGTGTAAAAACACCTGACATATGCGGCCAATTTTCTGGCAGTTTCCTGCCCACCACTCCTTAAACCGAAACCCGCACAAACCAAATCGTTTCAACGACCCGACCGTGCGGCCTTCCAATTTAATTACTGGTTTTCAAGAAAGCTTTTAAGTTTATCAGCTCTGCTTGGATGACGCAACTTACGCAGGGCCTTGGCTTCTATCTGACGGATCCGCTCGCGGGTCACGTCAAACTGTTTACCCACCTCTTCCAGCGTCTGGTCTGAGCTGATACCAATGCCAAAACGCATGCGCAGCACTTTGGCTTCGCGTGGCGTCAGGGAATCCAGCACTTCCTTGAAGGCATCGCGCATGGAACCATACAACGCGTTGTCTGATGGTGCCAGTGTGGCATTGTCTTCAATGAAGTCGCCCAGATGCGAATCATCGTCGTCACCAATCGGCGTTTCCATGGAAATGGGCTCTTTGGCGATTTTGAGGATTTTGCGGATCTTCTCTTCGGGCATATCCATTTTCTGCGCCAAAGTTGCCGGATCCGGCTCTGTACCCGTTTCCTGCAGGATCTGACGGTTGATACGGTTCATCTTGTTGATGGTTTCAATCATATGAACCGGGATACGGATCGTGCGCGCCTGGTCAGCGATCGAACGCGTAATGGCCTGGCGAATCCACCATGTGGCATAGGTCGAGAATTTGTAGCCGCGACGGTATTCGAACTTGTCTACCGCTTTCATCAAGCCGATATTGCCTTCCTGGATCAGATCCAGAAATTGCAAGCCGCGGTTGGTGTATTTCTTCGCAATGGAAATTACCAGACGCAGGTTGGCCTCGATCATTTCACGCTTGGCTTTCTTGGCCTTGGCTTCACCAGTAACCATGCGCTTGTTCACGTCTTTCAGATCTTTGAGAGGCAGAACAACGGTATTTTCCAGGTCGATCAGTTTTTGCTGAATTTCATGGATATCAGGAATGGAGCGCTCAAGCGTCTCTGCGTAGGCAGCGTTCTTGTTAACTTCTTCCTGCACCCAGTTCAAGTTGGTTTCCTGGCCGGGAAAGACTTTGATGAAGTAAGAGCGTGGCATGCCGACGCGGTCAACGCAGGTGTGCAGGATGGCGCGCTCAAGCTGACGCACTTCCTCTACCTGGGTGCGCAACGTATCTGCCAGACGCTCAACCATTTTAGCGGTAAAGCGCACGCCCATGAGTTCTTCAAGGATAGCTTCCTGGGCACGAATATAGTCAGGCGTGCGATAGCCACCTTGCTCGTAGACGCTGCGCATTTTACCGAACCATTTTTCAACGGAATCGAATTTTTGCAGCGCCTGCTGACGCAGCGTTTCGAGTTGCTTGCTGCTCATGCCGCCGGCTGGACCGTCGTCGCCCTCTTCGTCTTCCTGTACGCCAGAGCCGGCATATTCCTCGCCGTCTTCAGTGACCAGGCCATCGACGATTTCGTCAATTTGCGCCTGGCCATCACGCACGCGCTGGATGTGATTCAGGATTTCCTGGATTGTCGTGGGGCACGCAGCAATGGCCATGACCATATGCTTGAGGCCTTCTTCGATGCGTTTGGCAATCTCGATCTCGCCTTCGCGGGTCAGCAGTTCAACCGTGCCCATCTCGCGCATATACATGCGGACAGGGTCGGTGGTGCGGCCAAAGTCGGAATCTACCGTGGTAAGCGCCGCTTCGGCTTCGTCTTCTACGTCATCATCCGATGAGGCAACAGGCGCGTTGTCGCTGAGCAGCAAGGCTTCTGCGTCGGGCGCCTGGTCGTAGACAGAAATGCCCATGTCGCTGAAGGTGCTGATGATGCCGTCAATGGCCTCTGCATCTACCAGGTCGTCGGGAAGATGGTCATTGATCTCGCCGTAGGTGAGATAACCTCGCTCTTTACCGAGCTTGATAAGCAATTTGAGACGGTTGCGGCGGGCTTCCTGTTCTTCAGGCGAGACGGGGCCGCGGCTTGATACCTCTTTGGCATCTTTCGCACCCCGTTTGCCACGTTTGGCAGGTTTGAAATCGGGCACCTCTTCCACTTCGCCATCTTCAGCCTCAAGGAATTCGTCGTCTTCGTCGTTGTTTTTGTTTTTCGACGGACGCCCTGGCTTGCGGCCTGTGCCAACCTTAGGCTTGCGTTTACCGGCTTTTTCCCGATTCTGATCGGTATCTTCCAGATCCAGGTCTTTATCGTCAAGATCAGCTTTTGCCTTTGCTGCCTTGGAGGCAGCCGCTTTGGCGGGGACCTTTTTGACAGCAGGACGCGCCGAGGTTGTTTTGGCAACCGCTTGCGCAGCAGCCTTGGTCGCTTTAACGGGCTTGGCTTCTGCCTGCGCGACGGTCGCAGTTTTGCTGGCCGGCACTTTTGTTCCGGGTTTGGCCGAAGGCGCTGACTTGGTTACTTTTGCAGCAGTATCTTTCACATTCATTTCCGGTTTGGCGGCCTTACTGACTTTGCCTGTGGCCGCCGTTTTTTTCACTGAAGGACTTGCCTTGCTCTCTGCTGGCGCCGTTTTGCCTTTTTTCAGGGCAGAAGTTGCTGGCGCCGTGGTTTTCGAAGAAGACTTTGCGGTCATTTTCTTAACTGCTGTCTTGGGAGAAGTTGGTTTACTACTGGATTTGGTCATAGTCAGTTCCGGCAATCTCAGATCAACACAAACAAAAACAACGAAACCACGCACTGCTTTACCGCTTGTTATTTTTTATTTAAGCAGCATAAGGAGGCGCATATTAAGAGACGAGCAAACTTTACATTATACACGAGTATTTTTACAACCCTTATTTTAACAGCCTGATACGGGCATTGATTGCCATGTATCGTTCGCGATCCGATGCTGTTTTCAAGCCACCTGCCACAAGATTTTCTTTATCCTGATTCAGGCGCTCGAACTCAATTTTGCGCAGTGCATCATTCCACTCTGCGGCGGGATCGGGTAAGGCTTCTTCATCAAAAGCGTCGATTGTCAGACCAGTCAGCATGTTGGCTATTTCGGAGCCCGGTTCGGCGCGTTGTATAAGCGCCGCAAGATGTGTTGCCTGGGTGGTCTGCGCAAAGGCTATAAATTCCCTTACATAAGCAAACTGGGGGCTAAACCCCAAAACTTCAAGCTGTTGGTCCGTAATTTTATGGACCAGCTCCAAATGCGAGGCCAGCAATTTGATAAGCCTGCGGGCCAAAGGCGTTACTTGGCGCGTCCCGCGACGACTGCCTGAGCGCCCGAAACGGGCCGCTGGCCTGGTGTTGGCCGATGCTGGCGCCGCATCAAACGGGGAGCCAAAAGGAGAACCAAAGGGCGAGCCGTCTTGCGCCGCATCCTGGCTTTTGGGCAGTGCGTCCGGAAGAGACTTTTGCCAGTCCTGGCGTTTCTGCGCCGCTTCTTCAAAGCGCGCCAGATCGGTCAACAGTTCAGCAGAGGTCAGCGACACCAGCTTGGCAAAATCGTTTTCAATTTGCGTGCGAATTCCTGAAGCCGGTATTGCCGATATAAGTGGCCTGGCCTCGTGCAGGCAGGCTGCCCTGCCCTCGGCCTCGCTCAGGTTGTGGCGGGAAGCCAGCTCTTCAAGCAGGAATGTGGACAACACGCGCGACTGGGCAAGTTCCTTGCGGAACGCTTCGGGGCCCACATCACGCACAAAGGAGTCGGGATCGTGGTCATTCGGCAGAAACAGGAACCGCAAGGACACATCATCGCGCAGAAATGGCAAGCAGACATTCAGGGCTTTCCAGGCCGCGCGACGACCGGCACCGTCGCCATCAAAGCTGAAAACGATGCGATCGCTGGCGCGCAGCAATTTCTGGATATGCGTTGGGGTGGTCGCGGTACCCAGGGTCGCGACGGCAAAGCCGATGCCTTGTTGCGCCAGTCCCACCACGTCCATGTAGCCTTCAACAACCAGCACGCAGCCTTCCTGCCGGATGCCCTGGCGGTTTTCCCAAAGCCCGTAAAGCTCCTGACCTTTGTTAAACAGCGGTGTCTCGGGCGAATTGAGGTACTTGGGTTCACCCTTGCCGATGATTCGGCCTCCAAAACCGATCAGATTCCCTTTCGCATTGAAGATGGGAAACATGACTCGTTCACGGAAGCGATCATAGCGGCGACCATCATCGGATTCGATAACCAGGCCCGCCTCGGTCAACAAGGGATCATCGTAATTATCGAAGACCTGTTTGAGTCCGCTGCGGTCATGACCCGACCATCCCAAGCCGAACAGCTTGGCTGTTTTGCCGGTAATGCCCCGTTGTTTAAGGTAAGCAATGGCCTCCTGACTTTCGCGCAGCAGCGTGAGATAACGCGCCTGCGCTTTTTCAAGAACCTGTTGATGACGATTGACTTGTGCCTTTTGTTCGCGTGCGCGCACCTGTTGCTGAGGGCTGCGCTGCTCTTCGGGCACGACCATGCCTACATTGGCCGCAAGGGAGCGCACCGCTTCGGGGAACGAAGCCCCGGTGTGTTCCATGAGGAATGTGATGGCGGTACCGTGCGCGCCGCAACCGAAACAGTGATAGAACTGTTTGGTGGGACTAACGGTAAAGGAAGGCGATTTTTCGTTGTGAAAGGGGCAAAGGCCGAGTAAATTCGCTCCGCCCTTTCTAAGTTGAACGTACTTGCCAACGACGTCGACGACATCGACCCGTGCCAGCAAGTCCTGAACAAAGCTGTCAGGAATCAACTTGGCACATTAATACATGCGTGGAGGCAACTGCTGGCTACGGATACGTTTGTAGTGACGTTTAACCGCGGCAGCGTGCTTGCGTTTGCGCTCTGCTGTTGGTTTTTCGTAGAATTCGCGTGAGCGCAGTTCTGTCAGCAGACCGGTTTTTTCAATAGTGCGCTTGAAGCGGCGAAGTGCGGCTTCAAATGGCTCGTTTTCTTTTAAGCGTACGTTAGGCATGAATTGTAGGCGTGTTCTTTAAAATTGGAAGAAAAAATCTTGAATAATCAGGGATTCTAGCACAAATCCTTAGGATTGTGTACCTTTTCTCACCCAGGCTTCCAGCTGATGAGGCCGCAAGCTGTCGTAATCTTCAAACGGCTGGTGAATCCAGGGGTTGGTAGGCAGTTTTTCGATATAGTAATCGGGTTCGATCTTGGCGTGGCCTTTCCACCACAAAACGGCTGAACGCAGCTCTGTGATTGCCGGATATTGCGTCACCAGGTGGTCCTCGACCCGGGCAAAAGTCAGGCCAGTATCGACCATATCGTCTACCAGCAAGACACGGCCATCCAGTGTGCCGCGCGTGATCGTAATGAATTTGGCAATATCCAGCTGCCCCTGTACGGTGCCGGCGGCTTCCCGATAGCTGCTTGTGGCAAGAATGCCCAGCGGCACATCGAATATACGGGAAAGCACATCACCCACCCGCACGCCACCTCGTGCCAGGCACACGATCTTGTCAAATTTCCAGCCCGATTGATGCACGATAAGCGCGAGTCGCTCGATCAACCGGTGATATTCATCCCAGCTGATCCACAAATGTTTGTCAGAATTTCCTGGCGCACTCATATTGTCTCGTCCTTCAGTCCGGCTGGTCCAGGAATGGGTGGCGACGCAAAATGGTTTCCATGCGATCAGGACCGGTGGAAATAACGTCGACGGGCACTTCGCAGATTTCTTCGATCCGCGTCAGGAAACGGCGAGCGTTTTCCGGCAGTTTATCGTATTCTTTGACGCCAACGGTAGAATCGGTCCAGCCCGGCATGGTTTCCAGAATCGGTTCTGCTTTTTCCACAGCCTTGTAGCCATAGGGCAACAGGTCAACTTTCTTGCCATCAATCATGTAGCCGGTACACAGGCCGATCGTTTCAAGGCCGTCCAGCACATCAAGCTTGGTCACGCACAACCCGCTAATACCGTTGATAATGACTGAGCGCTTGAGGGCGGCGCCATCGAACCAGCCGCAACGACGCGCACGTCCGGTAACGGCGCCAAACTCATTGCCGACTTTGGCAATATGGGCGCCCACTTCATCCATCAGCTCGGTCGGGAACGGACCCGAACCCACGCGCGTGGTGTACGCCTTGGTGATGCCCAGGACGTAGTTCAGGCGTTGCGGGCCTACACCGGCACCAGCCGATGCCGCGCCGGCGATACAGTTGCTGCTGGTAACGAAGGGATAAGTGCCGTGATCGACATCCAGCAAAGCGCCCTGCGCGCCTTCGAACAAGAGTTGTTGGCCTTCTTTCTGTGCCTGGTACAACAGCGCCGAGACGTCTGCCACCATGGGCCTGATGACTGGGGCAAGCGCCAGCGCCTGGTTTTTTACTTCGTCAAAAGAGACCGGTTCGGCGCCCAGGTACTGGGTAAGAATGAAGTTGTGGTATTCCAGCACTTCCTTGAGTTTTTCATCAAAGACGTCAAGATCGTACAGATCCTGAACGCGCAAGGCGCGACGGGCTACCTTGTCTTCGTAGGCTGGACCAATACCGCGACCGGTGGTGCCAATCTTGTTGTCACCTTTGCGCGCTTCACGCGCCTGGTCTACTGCCACATGGTATGGCAGGATTAGCGGGCATGCTTCGGAAATGCGCAAGCGGCTGCGCACGTCCAGACCGGCCGCTTCAAGTTCTTCAATTTCCTTCAAGAGGGCTTCGGGCGACAGCACCACGCCGTTGCCGATATAGCAAATGGCATGAGGGTGCATAATGCCTGACGGAATGAGCCGCAGGACGGTACGTTTGCCATTGATCCAAAGGGTATGACCGGCATTGTGGCCGCCCTGAAAGCGGACAACGCCCTGCGCTGACTCGGCCAGCCAGTCAACAATCTTCCCCTTGCCTTCGTCACCCCATTGGGTGCCAATTACCACTACGTTCTTGCTCATAAAAGTGACTTTGTACAAAAGTTCATCTTATTCCTGCCGAAAAGATATCCGCAGGACCCGATTAGTTGGCGCTTTTCAGCACCCATTGACCGTTATCGCAAACCAGCTCACGGTCGAAAACAAATTCATCAATACTTTGCGTGGTGCCCGGAAAAAACTGCACCACAACATTCCCTTCCTGTCGAAGCTGGCGAATTTTTTCACCCAACGCAGGATCCGAATCCCACGGAGCACACACAGCCCGCGACGGTTCGGCCGGCGCCAGACCGGCAGAGACCTTGCGCAAATCCAGGCTAAAGCCGGTTGCCGCCCGCGCGCGTCCAAAGGAGGCACCGGCATTATCGTAACGGCCACCGCGAACAATGGCCTCTGGCCAGCCGCGTCCAAAAATGGCAAAACTGACGCCAGAATGATAGTCGTAGCCTTTGACATCGGCAAGGTCAACCCCCACCGCGGTGCACTTGAGCGCATCGACCAGCGTGCGCAAAGCTTGCAGCGCGGCGCGGATGCCCGGCAGATCGGGCAGGACCGATGCGGCCTCGTCCAGCACACCGACGTCGCCATAAAGCGACGGCAGACGGATTAGCGCCGTTGCGATATTGTCGGGCACACCGGGTGTGGCCTGAACCAGTTGACGCAACCCTGGCACGTCTTTTTCCTTGAGCAGCGACAGCACTTCGCCGGCCTGCGCCTGCAGGCCTGCCGCCTCGATAAGCGCGCGCGAGACACCCGGATGATTCAGATCCAGGCTGGCATTCTGAATACCGGCCAGAGCAAGACTTTCGAGCGCCAACTCGATAACCTGCAAATCTGCTTCATAGCCGGCATGACCATAGATTTCGGCACCAATCTGCAGCAACTCGCGGTCTGCCAGCAAGCCCGAAGGCCGGGCATGCAGCACACTACCACAATAACAAAGCCGGGCCACTCCTTCACGATTGAGCAAATGCGCATCGATGCGCGCAACCTGCGAGGTCATGTCGGCTCGCACCCCCATGGTACGGCCAGAGAGCTGATCCACCAGTTTATTGGTTTGCAGCTTCAGATCCTGGCTGTTACCGACGAACAGCGAATCGGTATATTCAACCAGCGGCGGCGCAACCAGTTCAAAACCGCAGTTGCGATATAAATCGAGCATTGCGCGGCGCAGTTCTTCGATCCGGCGCGCTTCTGCGGGCAGAATATCGGATAGGTGTTCAGGAAGGAGCCAGTTGCTTGTCGTCATGTCCGAAAATGGGGAAACCAAATAAAAATGCGACCCGGTTGCGTAAGCAGCCGAATCGCATTGATAAAGTGACTTAAAACTTACAGGATATTGTACTCGGTAATTTGCTGTAAGTCCCGCAATTGGTCATTTTGCCGATTTATTGGACCTGTAGCGGCTGGCTTGCGGCGCCCGCAGGTACTGCCTGCCCATTACCGCCGGACTGGTTGAAATAACGGAAGAAGTCCGACGCAGGGTCCACAACCAGCAGGTCGCTGCGGCTGCTAAACGCAGTGCGATACGCATCCATACTATTGTAGAAGCTGAAGAATGCCGGATCTTTGCCATAGGCAGAGGCATAAATTTCGGCTGCCTCTGCATCGCCCTGCCCGCGCAATACTTCGGCCTTGGCTTCAGCCTCGGCCAGTTCTATCCGTACCCGGCGATCGGCTGCGGCTTCGATGCGCTCCTTGTCGGCAGCACCGTTGGCACGCAGGCTGTTGGCTTCTTCCTTACGCTCGGCCTGCATCCTGGCATACACCGATTCAGAAACCTCGGGTGAAAACTCAATACGCTTGAGGCGAACATCAACCACTTCGATGCCCAGGGGCTTGGCACGCTGCTCGACATTGCGAACGATTTCGTCCATGACCACATGTCGTTCTTGCGAGATCACGTCCCGAACCGTACGTGTGTTGACTGAGGCATTCAATGCATCGCGGATTTGTGCTCCCAGGCGGTTTTGCGCTGCATCAAGACGATCGCCAAACGAAATGTAATAACGCAAAGGATCGATAATGCGCCATTTGACGTAGGAGTCGATAATCAGGTTTTTCTTCTCTGAAGTCTGGATACGCTCGGCATCGCCTGACTCAATGGTCTGGATGCGGTTATCAAGCTTGACCACGGTTTCCAATGGCGCAGGCCATTTAAAATGCAGTCCGGGCTCGGAAACCGTCCGTTTCCATTGCCCCAGTTTAAACACCAGGGCGGTATTGCGTTCACTCACGGTATACACCGAAGAGGAAAATAGAAATGCGGCGATAACAAAGATGACCGCCCCGAAAATTGTTTTATTCATGATGGGTCCTCTTACCTGCTGCGGTCAAAATTATCACGGCTCAGGCGATTATCATTGCGTGGTGCCGTGGTATTGCCGCTGGACTGTGTATCGGTCGACGAACCCGGCGAGGGTGAGTCGTTGTCCGGTTTTCGCGGCTGTTGCTTTTGCCCGCCCTGGCCTTCAAGAATCTTGTCTATCGGCAGATACATCATATTGTTGCCGTCTTTGGTATCAAGAAATACTTTAGACGTATTCTGGAACACATCCCTGAGCGTGGAAATGTAGATACGCTCTCGCGTCACTTCCGGCGCCTTGGCGTATTCGGCCTGGACGCTTTCGAAGCGTGCGGCCAAACCTTTGGCCTGCGTCACGATCGCTTCGCGATAACCTTCGGCGCCCTGGACCAGACGTGCAGCACGACCTCGGGCCTCTGGGATAACCTTGCTGGCGTAGGCATTACCTTCGTTTTTCTGCCGCTCGTTGTCCTGACCGGCCTTGATGGCGTCTTCGAATGCCGCCTGCACTTGTTCTGGTGGCTGTACGTTCTGGATCGCAACAGATGTAACCTCGATACCGGAGCGGTAGCGATTCAGGATTTGCTGCATCAGCTTCATAACATTGTTGGCCGCAGCAGTACGACTTTCGTACAGGATATTATTCATGGACTCTTTGCCCACGATTTCACGCATCGCTGTCTCACCGGACTGACGCACTGACTCGGTCGGATTGACCATGGAGAACAGAAAATCGGCCGCAGGCGAACGTTGCGTCGCTGCGTCTGGCGTCAAATCAGTTTTTAAGCGATAGTGAACCGCAAATTGCACCTCGACGATATTTTCGTCTTCGGTCAGCATGAGCGATTCGGCCGGAACCTTGTTATTCAGGTCGTTTTTATAGCCAAATGTAAAATTACGTACACTTGAAATATCGACTTTTTCAACGCTCTGGATAGGTGTGGGTAAATGCCAGTGCAGGCCTGGCAGCACCGTAGTCTGATAGCGGCCAAATTGCGTGACAACCCCCATGTAACCTTCACGCACAATATAAAAGCCGCTTACCAGCCACAATGCCAGTGCGACAATGATGATTAAGACAATACCCACGCGCGTCGCTTTTGGCGAGGGAGAAAATCCATTGTTCTGCGGAGGGCGGTTGAACCCGTTATTGCCACCGCCCTTCTTGCCGAATATGGATTTAAGCCGTTTATTGAAATCGTTCCAGACCTGGTCCAGATCTGGCGGCCCGTCGTTGGGCCTGCCAGGACGTTTCGATGGATCGTCGGAATTATTGTTATTCTGACTTCCCCGACCCCAGCCTGGATCATTAAGATTAAAAAGATTAGAGAATCGCAACTTCGTTTCCTATTGAAGGCCTGAACTCAGCGATTGCCCCGCGCAATCCGTCCAAACCAGTTCGTTGTAGTGCACTCACAAATATACGGGCCGGTTCGCCCTTTTCGTTTCTTTCCACTTGCGGTTCGTAGCCCGCTTGATCTATTTTATTGTAAATAAGTATACAAGGGATCTCATTGGCCCCTATTTCTTCCAAAACTTTATTAACTTCCGCAATCTGCTCATCTCTTTGCGGGCTAGCTGCGTCCACCACATGCAGCAGAAGGTCGGCATGCACTGTCTCTTCAAGCGTCGCCTTAAAGGCGGCGATCAGCGTGGTGGGCAGGTCCCGGATGAAGCCTACGGTGTCAGAGACCACCACATTACCGGCGCCTTCGATCCAAATTCTTCGCGTGGTGGTGTCCAAGGTCGCAAACAGCTGGTCGGCCGCATAGGCATCAGCCCGCGTCAAAGCGTTAAAAAGTGTGCTTTTACCCGCGTTGGTATATCCGACAAGCGACACTGACAAGGTATTGCTGCGAGCACGTGAACGCCGCTGGGTCTTGCGCTGGCGTTCTACCCTGGCCAGCCGCTCACGCAACACCTTGACCTTGGAGCCGATCATGCGGCGATCCATCTCCAGCTGAGATTCGCCGGGACCGCGCATGCCGATACCACCGCGTTGTCGCTCAAGGTGAGTCCACATGCGGGTTAAGCGCGTCACAAGATGCCGCAATTGAGCCAGCTCTACTTGCAGCTTGCCCTCATGACTTTTGGCACGCAAGGCAAAAATGTCCAGGATCAGCGCCACCCGGTCGACCACGCGCCGCTCAAAGGCGCGCTCCAGATTGCGCTGCTGTGCCGGGCTTAGCGGCTGGTCAAATAAAATGAGCTCTACGTCCTGGTCGTCGGCCATGGCCACCGCGTCTTCGAGTTTGCCTTTGCCTATGTAATAAGCGGCATCGGGCTTGTCTCTTTTGACGGTCATGGTGCCCGCAATCTGTGCACCTGCACCTTCGGCCAGCATTTGAAATTCTTCGGCATGTGCCGGGTGATCCAGATCGCCTGAATCAACACTGATAATTAATACGCGCATAGCGTCCTGAAAAACAAAAGGCCCGCACAAGTCGTCTTGGCGGGCTTTTGCAAAAAACGGAGGTGGTTATTCCTGTTCAGCTGGTGCGTCAATTTGGAAACTGACGGCCCTTGCGGGAACAACTGTAGAAATAGCGTGTTTGTAAACCATTTGTGTTACGGTATTGCGTAACAATACGACGTACTGGTCAAATGATTCGATTTGCCCTTGCAATTTGATTCCATTTACAAGGTAAATGGAAACGGGAACATGTTCTTTACGTAACGCGTTCAGGAAAGGATCTTGTAGTGATTGCCCTTTAGTGCTCATTGGCTAGGCTCCATATGTTATTTGGGTTTACAACTGAAAACGACTTTACTCTTTACTGATTAACCTGATTACTGATCAGCCACAAACGACAATACAGGATCAATCAGAAAAAAAGCAGTAATTTGCTATATTAGATTAAGAAAGTATTTCAGACAATGACTTAATGAGAGTTTCGCACTGTTTTTTTGTGCCAATCGTAACACGCAGAAATGACGCGATACGCGGATGGCTAAAGTGACGCACCAAAATAGCGTGGGCGCGCAGCGCCGCCAGCAATTGCCCTGCATCG
This sequence comes from Advenella sp. S44, assembly GCF_002810445.1. Classification (GTDB taxonomy): domain Bacteria; phylum Pseudomonadota; class Gammaproteobacteria; order Burkholderiales; family Burkholderiaceae_B; genus Advenella. Next base: position 23,092 of record NZ_NEXS01000006.1, read on the forward strand.
TGCTGCGGATGTGAAACAAAAACAAAGTTGGCGCGCGATGGCAGCACCTCAAAGCCAAGCTTTTTCAACGCCTCGATTAAGTACTCGCGCGTGTCCACCACTTGCCCTATGGTGTGTTCGAAGTAGGCCTGATCTTCAAACGCCGCGATCGCGCCCGCCTCTGCCAGGCGATCTATCGGATATGAATTAAAACTGTTTTTGACGCGAACCAATCCTTCAAGCAATTCGGGTTGACCAAGTGCAAAGCCCACACGCAAGCCAGCCAGCGAACGCGATTTGGATAGCGTCTGCAACACCACCAGGTTCTTGTATTTCCTGATCAGCGGTACGCACGATTCTGCCCCGAAATCAACATAAGCCTCATCAACCGCAACCACCCATTGAGGGCGCTGGATCAGCAACTGTTCAATCTCGGCGCGCGTCAGGGCAATACCGGTAGGCGCATTCGGATTGGGGAATATGACCGCACTGATCGACTCGGCCGGCAGTGCCAGATAATCCTGAATACGAATACTGAAATCGTCCGCAAGCGGCACGCTCTGATAATCAATATCATAAAGCCGGCAATAGACCGGATAAAAACTATAGGAAATATCCGGCAGCAGAATCTGCTTGCCCTGATGGCGAAACAGGCTCAGGAAAAGGTGTGCTAGCACTTCGTCAGACCCATTGCCGGGAAATACATGGTCGGCCGGCAAATCGTAGTACTTGCCTACGGCGGTACGTAGGCGGTCGCTTTCGGGACTGGGATACAGCCGCAGCTGATCTGCCGTTGCCTGGCGGATCGCTTCAAGAACGGCAGGCGACGGCGCAAACGGCGATTCGTTGGTATTGAGCTTGATCAGATCAGTCTGCGTGGGCTGTTCACCCGGCACATACGGATCCAGCGTTTTGACAAAATCACTCCAGTACGCACTCATGGGTTACTCTGCTTTTTTGTATGGGTTCTTGGAAGACTTGAATTCGATTCGCAGCGGCGTACCCTCAAGCTTGAAAGCGGAACGCATCCGTGACTCAAGGTAACGTCGATACGACTCGGGAATGGCATCAAGCGCATTGCCATGGATGACAATAAGCGGCGGATTCTGTCCACCCTGATGTGCATAACGCATCTTGGGACGGAATATTCCCTTGCGCGGCGGTTGCTGCTGCTCGACCGCCGCATGCAGTTCGCGCGTCAGCTTTGGTGTTGACAGTTTGGCAAACGCAGCCGCATGCGCCTCGTGAACAGAGCGCATCAATTGCGTAATCCCTGCTCCCTTGAGCGCAGAAATGGTATGCATTTTGGCAAATGACAGAAACCGCAGCTTGCGTTCGAATTCGCGTTCGATCCAATCGCGCTTGTCGCGATCCAGCCCGTCCCATTTATTGATGGCCACCACCAGCGCCCTGCCAGTCTCAAGCACGAACCCGGCAATGTGTGCGTCCTGTTCGGAAATCTCGCTTTGCGCATCAAGCATCAGCACAACCACGTTACTGGCTTCGATCGCCTGCAGTGTTTTAATGACCGAAAACTTTTCAATGGATTCAAACACCTTGCCGCGCTTGCGCAGGCCGGCCGTATCGATCAGGGTATACAGGCGACCGTTGCGCTCGAACTCGATTTCGATCGCGTCGCGCGTAGTGCCAGGCATATCAAAGGCAATCACGCGCTCTTCACCCAGCAGCGTGTTGATCAGCGTGGACTTGCCCACGTTGGGTCGGCCCACAATCGCCAGCTTCAGACGGTGGTCGGTAAATATCTCTTCGGCGGGTTCGGGATTCGCCCCGCTCTGGCTGTCCGCCGATTCGCCGGCGGCTAGCACTTGCGCAATCTGCTCGTCGGACAGCTCAACCTCGTCCTCTTGCGCCTCTTCTTCCGCCTCTGAGCGGCCTGCAGGCTGGGACTTTGACAGCACGTCGGCCAGTGCCGTTTCGATAAGATCGACCACGCCATCTCCGTGAGCCGATGAAATGGCATAGGGCTCGCCCAGACCGAGTTCATGGAACTCTGCCGTGGCAACACCTTGGTTCATGCCTTCCGCCTTGTTTACCGCCAGAAAGACATGCGCGCGGGTTTTGCGCAACAGGCGGGCGATCTCATGATCGTGCGCATTGACGCCGGCTCGCGCATCCACCAGGAAAATCACGACATCCGATTCGGAGATGGCCAGACTGGTCTGTCTTGCCATTTCCATGAGAATGCCGCTTTTGGCCACCGGCTCGAATCCGCCGGTGTCCACTACCAGAAACGGAATATCACCAACGCGGCCTTCGCCGTAGTGGCGGTCGCGGGTCAGGCCCGCATAGTCGGCCACCAGCGCGGCCCGGGAACGCGTCAGGCGATTAAATAGGGTCGACTTGCCGACATTAGGCCGGCCAACCAGCGACACCACCGGTTTAAAGGAAACAGTACTCAACGTGCACCAAGCATAACAAGATTACCCGCGCCGGTTTGAACCAGGATCCCCTGGGCGGTCGCGGTCAGTGGCGAGAGCATCGCCTCACCACCAAATTCGGATCTGCCAAGCAGACGCCCATCGGCATCAGACAGATAGTGTATATAGCCTTCATAATCGCCCACAGCAACAACATTGCCGTTGGACACGGCATTGGTCAACCCGCGGTTCTTCAACACTTTATTGACCCATTGCTGCTGTCCGTTGCCCAATGCCATGCGTACCACTTCGCCGTGGATACCGGTAGCATAGAGCGAATCATTGTTCAGTGTGACGCCCGTCGCACTGGAAAATGGCTGAGACCACAACGCCTGGCCGTCAGCACGGTCGGGCGTGTAGCAGCCGGCATTGCCCTGGTAAGTGGCCACGCAAACGCCATTGCCCACCAGCGCCGGCGCGCCCACAACATCGGTCACGCTATCGAGATCGGTCATGCCACGGATCGGTCCGGCCAGAATATCCCATTGCAATCTGCCGGTTTTCAGATCCAATGCAACCAGCCGCCCACTGGGAACGGCCACCAGCACATTTCCCTTGTCGATAATCATGCGGGAAACGGCGCGCAATGCAAGCGCGGCATTGGTTCTCTGGTAATTCCAAAGCAGTTCGCCGCTGCCGGCATCAAACCCCTGGACACGATAATCATCGGCCCGGACGACCGCGACGCCCTGGCCTACTGCAGGTGGTGTTGACACGCGCGTGCTCGCCTTGGCTGTCCACAGCGTCTTGCCGGCCATATCCAATGCGGTAATCGTACCATCGGGCGCGGCAACCACGGCAATATTGCCGTCTGTACCTACACCGGCAGACAGGGATTTGCCGACTGATGTTTTCCACTGCACCGCGCCGTTGGACAACGTGATCCTTGCAACCGAACCATCCGGCGTTGCCGCCACGACGCTGTCGCCGGCAACTGCCGGGGCAAACCCGACGCCGCTGCCGGAACCGACGGAGGCACTCCAAGCGGCAGCAGGTACGGTGGTCTGGGTGTACTCGGTCAGGTCGACCGGCTCAAATTGCGAAGGCGTGGCAAACAGACTACAACCGCCCAGCGCCAGGACGCCGGCGAGCATCGTAACTTTCAGAAAACGACGTGGCATATGTTGAAACATCATGATTATTCTCCACCTAAAGCACTAATTTTCAATTGAATGGTGTTCACGAATGCTGCGGGTAGACGCTGGCCGGAAAGCGCAGAACGCCACGCGGCAACCGCTTCCGGTTTCTTGCCCTGGGCAATCAGAACATCTCCCTTGCGATCGTCATAAAGCGCCTTGAACGCTTCGGGCGGGTTATTCAATTGTTCCAGCGCTTCGTCAAACTTTTTCTGATCAGCGTAAACGCTGGCCAGACGCAGCTTGGCCACAGGCAACAGCTCCGGAAAATCGCTGCCGCGCCCTGCCAGCCAGTTGAGCTCTTGAGCGGCCTTGTCGATATTGCCGCCGCGCAAATAAAAATCAGCCGCAAGCAACGCGCCGCGCGCCGCGTAGGCGGTGTCCTCATAGTTCTTCTTGAGTTCGGCGGTGGCCTGCTCAAGACGGGCCTGGCTGTCTGCGTCCGTAGACACGGCCGATGTCTGTACGATTTCGTAATAGCCAAGTGCCTGCTTGACCTGGGAAGACTGGTACCAGTTCCAACCGTACCATGCCAATATGCCAAGCATGACAACGATAATGGCGGTCAGAATTGTGTTGCCGAAACGATCCCACCACCCCTTGAGCGTATCGATCCGTTCCTGTTGTTCGAGGTCAAAAGCCATATCTTCAACTTTCCTTTACTAATTCTCCAAGCCGCCGATCACACTAGCGAGACTGCCTGTTGTTGATTGTTAATTATTCACTGACCCTGCAGCTTATCCAGCAATGCGCTGGCCAGTTCGCCTTGCGTCACGCTCAACTGCGGTGGTGTGTCGCCAAGGGTATCTGCACGCAGGAACTTCACCGAAGCTGTATTTTGCGCCATTTCGGTTTCCCCTAATATGACGGCAAGGCGCGCTCCACTGGCATCGGCCCGCTTAAATTGTGATTTGAACGAGCCCGAGCCCGGATGCACAATGCAAGCAACGCCCAGATCTCTGGCCGACTCGGCCAGTCTTGCTGCAGCGCGGGCACATTGCGCATCGCTATGGACGAAATATACATCACATTCGGGCGTCGTCTGCACTTTGGCCTCTTCCAGCCACAATGCGAGCAAGCGCTCCAGTCCAATGGCAAAGCCGATCGCCGGTGCGGTTTTGCCACCAAGCAGATCAAACAGGCCGTCGTAGCGACCGCCCCCGCAAACAGTCCCCTGGGCGCCCAGCCTGTCTGTGACCCATTCAAATACCGTCAGATTGTAGTAATCAAGCCCGCGTACCAGCCGCGGATTCAGCGTGTAGGCGATATTGGCATCGTCAAGCCGCTGGCATATGGCATCAAAATGCGCTTTGGATTCGCTGCCAAGAAATTCAAACAGTTTAGGCGCATCATTGGCCATCTGCTGCATAGCAGGATTTTTCGTGTCCAGCACTCGCAAGGGGTTGCTATACATGCGGCGCTGCCCGTCGGCGTCCAGGACATCTTTATGGGCTTCCAGATGTGCGATCAGAGCTTGCCGATGCGCCTGCCTTTCCGGCAACTGCCCAAGCGAATTGAGTTCCAGTCGGATATCGTTAATGCCCAGTTGCTTCCACAAGCGCGCCAGCATGATGATTTGTTCGGCGTCAACATCTGGCCCGGGCAAGCCCAGGGCCTCGACCGAGATCTGATGAAACTGCCGATAGCGACCTTTTTGCGGTCGCTCATGACGAAATACCGGACCCATGGTATACAGGCGCTGCGGGCGATCGTACAGCATATTATGTTCGATGGCAGCCCGCACGATGCCTGCAGTAAATTCGGGGCGCATGGTGATCAACTCTTGCCTGTCGGCTGACATGCTGAAGGTGTACATTTCCTTCTCGACAATGTCGGTGACTTCGCCGATGCCACGCGCAAACAAGCGGGTCTGCTCCAGGACGGGGGTTCGCACATTCTGGTAGCCATACAGGCTCAGCCACTGCCGAAGCCGGGCCTCCAGTTCTTCCCAGCGGGCCGACTGGCCCGGCAGGATATCGTTCATTCCGCGTAACGCTGTGACCTTCTGAAATGCGGTTGTGTTGCTCAAAATAGTTACTCTTGTCGGTTCAAATTATTACTGTTCTGTCCGGATGAATCCGAACCCTGCACGCCGTAACGCCGGTGCACGTAATCGCGCACGATTTGCTGGAACTCCTGGGCAATCGCGTCCCCCTTCAGGGTCACGCTGCGCTGACCATCGATAAATACCGGGGCCGACGGCACTTCCCCCGTACCCGGCAGGCTTATCCCGATATCAGCATGCCGACTCTCGCCCGGGCCGTTTACCACACATCCCATCACAGCGACATTCATGCTTTCCACGCCTGGGTACTCGGCTTTCCATAACGGCATTTGCTGACGCAGGTAGGATTGAATACTATCGGCCAATTCCTGGAAGAACGTACTGCTGGTGCGCCCGCAGCCAGGGCAAGCCACGACCATCGGTGTGAACGCTCGCAAGCCCATGGTTTGCAGTATCTCCTGCGCCACAATGACTTCCCGGGTGCGATCACCGCCAGGTTCCGGCGTAAGCGAAATCCGAATCGTATCACCGATCCCTTCCTGAAGCAGTACAGACAACGCGGCCGTAGAGGCCACAATACCCTTGCTACCCATGCCCGCCTCGGTCAGTCCCAAATGCAAGGGATAATCACAGCGGGCTGAAAGGCTTCGGTATACAGAAATCAGATCCTGCACATGGCTCACTTTACAGGACAAGATAATGGCATCGCCGGCCAGACCGAGTTCCTCGGCGCGGGCCGCGTTGGTAATGGCAGATACGACCAGTGCCTCGCGCATGACGCCCGAAGCATCCCAGGGTACGCTGCGCCGGCTGTTGTCGTCCATCATGCGCGCCATGAGCTCGTGATCCAGGCTGCCCCAGTTAACGCCAATGCGTACCGGCTTTTCATAGCGACAGGCCACTTCGATCATCTGCGCAAAATTATCGTCGCGCTTTTTCCCGCCGCCCATATTGCCGGGGTTGATCCGGTATTTGGACAGCGCCTGGGCGCACTCGGGAAATTGCGTCAGCAGCTTGTGCCCGTTGTAATGAAAGTCGCCAACCAGCGGTACGGAAACGCCCATCCGATCCAGCTGTTCGCGGATCGCGGGCACCTCTTTGGCCGCCTCGGGCGTATTGACGGTGATGCGAACCATTTCAGAACCGGCCTGGGCCAGCTCCTTGACCTGGATTGCCGTGGCTATCGGATCGGCCGTATCAGTATTGGTCATTGACTGCACGACGACCGGTGCGCCGCCACCAATCTGCACCTGCCTTGACCCCCAGACGACGCGAGCGCCGCGAGTCTGGCGACGGGTCAGCGGGCCAATGGGAAAGGGAGATTGTTCGACGATAGTCATGGTAGAGTCAGTCTTAAACAAGGTGGTCTTGCCTTAGTCGGAACAGCACACTGGAGCGACAGCAGCAACACCATCGGGTCAGTTATTCAAACCAGTGTTCCAGGCTCTCAAGCCCGAGATCTTGCAATGTGTACCAGCCGCGGGTAAAGCCGTAGACCGCAATAACGACCAATACAAGCAAAATCACAAACAGCCATAAGCCCGTACCGCTGGAACGGCCCGAACGGGAATACGTGTCACGGATTTCGTAATCGGTGCTGCGCTTCAGGTTAATATTTGTGGGGGTTGTTGCAACCAGCTGATCGCGCTCGATACCGGGCTGCTGTCCCAGCAGATGCAACAGCGGCTGCTCGTCCGTTTCCAGCACCTGGGCATACTTCTTGACCATGCCGCGCAGCATGAAGCCGTTAGGCAGCGTGGCCCAGTTCTGGCTTTCCAATGCCCGCAGCTGTGTTTCGGAAAACTTGATGCGATTGGATATTTCGGCCAACGTCAGACCTCTGGCGGTCCGCAGCGTTGCGAGCGTCTGCCCCAGCGATTCTACGGGAGCCGACTCTTCACGGAGGGGATCTGCGGCGATGTCTGTTTCGTTGGTCATGAAGCAATCTCGGTTATGGGAATAGATTTGAAGGCCTGCATGCGTTCGCTGATGCGGGTACGGTCTTTAACGTCGCCCGCAAGCTGACCACAGGCGGCATCAATATCTTCACCTCGGGTTTTGCGTACGGTTGTAATGACCCCCTGATCCACCAGCAAACTGGAGAACTGGCGGATACGCGCATTGGTCGAACGCTTCAGACCCGACTCAGGAAACGGATTGAACGGAATCAGGTTCAACTTGCATTTGACCTGACGCGTGATATCCACCAATTGCCGGGCATGCTCATCAGAATCGTTCACGCCATCGAGCATAACGTATTCAAACGTGATGAAGTCACGCGGCGCATACTCAAGGTAACGATTACAGGCCGCAATAAGTTCGGCCAGTGGATACTTGCGATTGAGCGGGACCAACTGGTCGCGCAACGCATCGTTCGGGGCATGCAGCGACACGGCCAACGCAACGGGACAGTCATGCGCCAGCCGATCCATGAAAGGCACCACACCAGAGGTAGACACCGTGACGCGACGGCGCGACAGTCCGTAGGCATTATCGTCCAGCATCAGAAGCAGTGCCGGCAGAACCTGATCATAATTCAGTAGCGGCTCGCCCATTCCCATCATGACCACATTGCTGATCACGCGAAGATCCTGTTCGTTGGCGGCAGCCAGGCGTGCAGCGGACATGTCCTGCATGATATCGTGGCGTGCCTTCCATAACTGACCCACAATTTCTGCCGTGGTCAGATTGCGGTTGAATCCTTGATGCCCGGTGGAGCAGAAACGGCAGGCCACGGTACAACCGGCCTGACTGGAAATGCACAGGGTCCCCCTGTCATCTTCCGGAATAAACACCGTTTCCACGGCGTTATTATTGCCCACATCGAACAGCCACTTGCGTGTACCGTCGGTAGACACTTTCTGAGTAATGACCGATGGCGGCGCCAGCGTGCAACGTTGCGCCAGCGTACTGCGAAACGTTTTGGCCAGATCCGTCATCTGGTCGAAATCGGAGATACCGCGCTGGTGTACCCAGCGCAGCAGCTGTTTCGCCCGAAAAGGCTTGTTACCCCATGCACCCACCTGCTTGACGAGCGAATCGGATTCGACACCCAGAAGATTGATACGTTGATCGGTAGTAGTCATGCAAGCCTTTTGCGGATAATGGAGCAGGTTTTCAGCGAGCCTGTTACTTTTTGAAGAAGTAAGCAATTTCATTAGCTGCTGTTTCAGCAGCATCAGAGCCGTGAACTGCATTGGCATCGATGCTGTCGGCGAAGTCGGCGCGGATGGTACCGGGCTCGGCTTTCTTGGGGTCTGTGGCGCCCATCAGTTCGCGGTTTTTCGCGATGGCATTTTCACCTTCCAGAACCTGAATAAAAACAGGGCCGGAGATCATGAATTTGACCAGATCATTGAAAAAAGGACGCTCCTTGTGGACTGCGTAAAAGCCTTCGGCTTCGGCCTGGCTCAGTTGCTGCATGCGAGCTTCGACCACTTTGAGGCCGGCTTTTTCAAAGCGGGAAACGATTTCACCAATAACATTCTTGGCAACAGCGTCAGGTTTAATGATAGAGAGCGTACGTTCAACAGCCATTTAAATTACTCCAAATATTCAATGAAAACAGTTACTTCTGCGAAGTTTTAACTAACTCGGCATTTTAACATGCAAAATTAGCGCGCTACACCTTAAAATAAGGGTTTTCGATAAAGACTCACCATTTTGCTTACCTTTGGGCCCGGCGGCCATAAACCGCAAGCCCATCCACTGCTGACACTATGACTCAAACACCTGCCACCGACGAATTGCCCAAAAGTTTTGAACCCCATGAGCTGGAAAGCACCTGGTACCAGGAATGGGAACGCATGGGCGTATTCCGGGCCGGCCGCCACACATCCACGGACGCACCGGAAAGTGGCGAACCTTACACCATCCAGTTTCCGCCCCCGAACGTCACTGGCACCCTGCACATGGGACACGCCTTCAATCACACGATCATGGACGGCCTGACCCGCTACCATCGCATGCTTGGCTGCGACACGGTACTCGTGCCCGGCACCGACCATGCCGGCATTGCAACGCAAATCGTCGTTGAGCGCCAGCTGGATGCCCAGAACACCAGCCGCACCGAGCTGGGCCGCGAGGCGTTTGTCAAGCGGGTATGGGAGTGGAAGGAGCAGTCCGGAAACACGATTACCGCTCAGGTGCGCCGGCTGGGCGCATCGGCAGACTGGCCCCGTGAATACTTCACCATGGACAGCCAAATGTCCGTGGGCGTGGTTGAAACCTTTGTCCGTCTTTACGAACAGGGCCTGATCTACCGCGGCAAGCGACTGGTCAACTGGGATCCGGTACTGGGCACGGCCGTATCGGACCTTGAAGTCGAAAGCCAGGAAGAGGATGGCTTTCTGTGGCACATCCGTTACCCGCTTACCGAGCCGGTCGATGGGCTGCAGCACCTGGTGGTTGCGACGACTCGCCCGGAAACCATGCTGGGCGATGTCGCCGTCATGGTCCACCCGGAAGACGAACGCTATAGTCATCTGGTCGGCAAATCGGTTCGCCTGCCCTTGTGCGACCGGGACATTCCAGTGATTGCCGATGATTATGTGGATCGTGAGTTCGGTACGGGCGTGGTCAAAGTCACGCCCGCCCACGACTTTAACGACTATGCCGTTGGTCAGCGCCACCAGCTGGACATGATCAGTATTCTGACGCTGGATGCGAAAATCAGCGACGAGGCGCCCGCCCGCTATCGCGGCCTGGACCGGTTCGAGGCTCGCAAGCAGATTGTCGCGGAACTGGAGGCCCAATCGCTGCTGGAGAACACCAAGCCGCACAAACTCATGGTGCCACGCGGCGATCGCACCAAATCGGTCATTGAGCCCATGTTGACCGATCAGTGGTTTGTCGCCATGAGCAAGCCTGCGCCCGAAGGCACTTACAATCCTGGCAAGAGCATTACCGACGTGGCGCTGGATGTGGTGCGGGACGGTCAGGTTCGGTTCTTCCCCGACAACTGGAGCAACACCTATAACCAGTGGCTGGAAAATATCCAGGACTGGTGTATTTCCCGACAGTTATGGTGGGGTCACCAAATTCCGGCCTGGTACGCCGAAGACGGCCAGATCTTTGTGGCCCGGACCGAGGACGAGGCCCAGGCCAAGGCAAAGAAAGCAGGCGTAACGGGACCGCTGCGTCGCGACGACGACGTGCTGGATACGTGGTTTTCGTCGGCCCTGGTGCCCTTTACTACGATGGGGTGGCCTGCAGAAACGCATGATTTCAAACGCTATATGCCTTCGAATGTGCTGGTAACCGGCTTTGACATCATCTTTTTCTGGGTGGCACGCATGATCATGATGAGCATGCATCTGACAGGCCAAGTGCCTTTCCGCCATGTGTACGTGCACGGGCTCATTCTGGACGCCTACGGCCAGAAAATGAGCAAATCCAAGGGCAACACGCTGGATCCGGTAGACCTGATTGACGGCGTCGACCTGGATTCGCTGGTGGCCAAACGCACCTCGGGCCTGATGAATCCGAAACAGGCCAGCAAGATCGAGAAGGACACCCGCAAGACATTTCCTGAAGGGGTCGCTTCCTATGGCGCAGATGCCTTGCGCTTTACCATGGCTGCCTACGCCACGCTGGGCAGGAACATGAACTTTGATCTGAAGCGCTGCGAAGGCTACCGCAATTTCTGCAATAAACTGTGGAATGCAACCCGCTTCGTGCTCATGAACGTGCCCGATGCAAACGCGGTCAACCAGCACGATAATGAACTTTCCTTTGCCGACCAGTGGATTACCAGCCGACTGCAGCAAACCCTTGACGATATTCAGAAAGGGTTCCATGAATATCGCTTCGACATGATTGCAAATGCAATATACCGGTTTGTCTGGGATGAGTACTGTGACTGGTATGTTGAACTGGCCAAAGTGCAAATCCAGCGCGGCAACCAGGCGCAGCAAAATGGCACCCGCCGCACCCTGATCCGGGTACTGGAAGCGATCCTGCGCATGGCCCACCCCATTATTCCGTTTATTACAGAAGCACTATGGCAAAAAGTGGCGCTGGTAGCCGGAAAAAAACAGGCCGGCACCACCGCCAGCATCAGCGTTCAACCTTACCCACGGTCCAACCGCGAACTGATCGACGCGTCCGCCGAGGCGCAGGTTGCCGCGCTCAAGGCGCAGGTGGAAGCGATCCGCGCCCTGCGCGGCGAAATGAGCCTGTCGCCAGCTCAGAAAGTGCCGCTGTTTGCGCAGGGCGACGCGCAGATGCTCAATCGCAATACGCCCTATCTGATGGCGCTGGCCAAGCTGAGCGAGGTCCAGGTCGTTGAACTGCTGCCGGACCTGGGCGCGCCGGTCCAGATCCTGGACAATACCCGCTTGATGCTGAACGTGGAAATTGACAAAAAAGCCGAGCTTGCCCGGCTTGCCAAAGAAGCCCAGCGCCTGGAAGGCGAAATTGCCAAAGCCCAAGGTAAATTGTCCAACGAAGGCTTTGTGGCACGCGCCCCGGGCCACGTCATTGAACAGGAGAAAGAGCGCCTGGCCCAGTTCACCGAACGCCTGCAAGGCATTCGCGGGCAACAGGCGCGCCTGCAGTAAGCCGGTCGCTGACTCGTCCTTTATGGGCCGGGTCAGCTCGCTCCGGTGACCACATCTGTAATGCGCAAGCGGCGCCAGCCTATACTTGAATTGCAGGTTCGGGAAGTTGTGGCTCGTGGAATTGTCACCGGCCCCCATGTTTTCATGGGACCCTGTTTTTATTAGACCTGCCAAAGACAAGAAGTGCATATATTCGGATTCTGCCCTTATAGATTCTGCCCTTAAAGATTTTGCCATCAAATATAGGCATACTTACAAGCTTGCCTATAAGGCTTGTCTCGATCCATAAATTGGAGCGTTTTTCGTGGGTGGGAGATGAAGGACCTCTTGGTTCGGTACACTATCTATGGCGCAGTCGATTTTTTTCGTAGTTGGTTAATGATCATACCTATGACAAAACCCACGATAATGCCAATGGCGATATGTCCAACGGCCACGCCGATGCTCAAGCCAAGTACGCTCCATACTGCAATTGCCGATCCAGAATTATTACACTTAAGCATGCTGGCGATCCTTATTGATTAGCACTTAGATATTAATTGTAGTTTATCGACCATGGATTGCGAAAATGAGACACGACAGGAATGGCGACGCATGTGTCCAGAAAAACGGATCTGCTGTACATACGTTCGGATAAGGCCAGCCGCCGCTTGGCAAGAACGATTATCTACGTCCCCGTCCCTACTGAAAGTTTTCACGTAGGCGCTTCTTCGTCAGACAACTGACGTTTGTTTTTGGTATGGTAACTGTGATTTGTATCGGACACTGCACGTAGCCCATGCAATCAGATTTGCACGCAGTCCTTTTAACCAAATTGCCAGGCAAGGAACAACAAATGTCATTGAAAACGTTTACTTTGAACAACGGCCAGACCATCCCCTCGCTGGGATTCGGAACATGGGAGCTGGACAAGGAGGAAATCTGTGTGCCGGCGGTCGCCCAGGCGCTGGAAACCGGATATCGCGTTATTGATACCGCGGCACGCTACATGAACGAAGCGTTTGTCGGAAAAGCGCTAGCCGAGTCGGGCCTCAAGCGTGAACATTACCATCTGACCACCAAAGTCTGGGTTACCGATTTCGGCTATGAGCAGACCCTACGCGCATTTGATAAATCACTCAAAAAACTGGGACTTGAGTACGTGGATCTGTACCTTTTGCACTGGCCCGTCGAAGGGTTCAGACGGAGCTGGAAGGCATTGGAAAAACTGCAGGATGAAGGGCTGACCAAAGCCATCGGCGTCTGTAATTTCGAAATCGATCATTTAGAGGCGCTGGCTGCCAGTTCCAACAGCAAACCGGTACTCAATCAAGTAGAAACGCATCCGCTTTTCCAGCAGCGCACCTTGTTTGAGTATATGACCGAACAGGAGATCTTGCTTGAAGCCTGGTCCCCACTGGGGCGTGGCGATGCCACACTGTTGACCAATCCGGTCCTGCTGGAGATTGCCAAAGCCCATGGGAAGGATGTTGGGCAGATCATTCTGCGCTGGCACCTGCAGCGCGGTTCGCTGGCGATCCCGCGCTCAAGCAAACCGAGCCGGGTCGAAAGCAACTTTCAGATCTACGATTTTGCATTGACTGACCAGCAAATGGCATCCATCACCGCACTGGATACCAATCAACGCAGTGCTGGAGATCCCAAAGATCCGGAATGGATTGCCAAACTCATGAGCATGCCCATTCCCGACTGATAGCCGGGCCGCCACCTGCAATGGCGACCGGGTAATTTAACCTTGGCGCGTTAGTTAGTCTTGCTAAGCCAGTCGACCTTGCTAAGCCGTTTGAGCTTGGCGAGTTGTTTAACAGTGCTGGAGCCATTGAGCCTGGCCGTGTTGTTAGACTTTACTCGGTCATTCAACCTTGCCGAGTCATCCGGCAGTGATATCGACGTTCTTGCCGCCCTTTTCGTCCGCTGATAAGGGCGGTTTTTGTTGCCGCAGCACTCTGCCGCCACCGAAATAAGCCGCCCACACGGATTCTCTGGCAGGCGACGGCTATGCAGAAAAAACCGGTCTCTCGCTAAACACCGCAGTTACCTAATACGAATCTGTGTGAGGTCGTCATGGGAAACCCCTATTTCAATTGCATTGCCATGATTACGCAATGCGTATATTATTTACGCAATAACAACGCGCCACGCAGCACTTAATAAAACAACGGAGACATCATGCGTATTCGCTATTATCTAACATCCTGTTCGCTGGCTCTTGCGGCCACCAGCCTGATCATGGCCCCGGTCCAGGCACAATCTTTCCCCGATAAATCGATACGCTGGATCGTGCCGTATCCTGCCGGCGGTGGCTCGGACTTTCTGGCGCGTACCATCGGCCAAAGCCTGTCAGAAGAAATCAAGCAATCAGTCGTTATTGATAATAAACCGGGCGGCAACACCGCCATCGCGGCAAGCGACACCGCCCGAGCCGCCGCAGACGGCTACACGGTTCTGTCGGCAGACAATGGAACTATGGTATTTAATTCGGCCTTGTACAAAAAACTCTCCTACGATCCGGTCAAAGACCTGGCGCCGGTCACATTGCTGGGCCGCTTTCCCATGATTCTGGTCGTCAATTCGACCAGCAAGATCAAAGACCTGAAGGGATTTGTCGAACACGTCAAAAGCAGCAACGGCAGTATTAACTACGGCTCGGCAGGAGCAGGCAGTCCTCATCATCTGGCGATGGAACTATTCAAAACCGAAGCCGACCTGAACATGACTCATGTGCCCTATCGCGGCGCGGCGCCTTCGCTGACCGATCTTGCCGGCGGACAGGTGCAGGCCATGATGGTTGATCTGGCTGCCGGCGCCGGCTTTCTTAGCGGCGGCAAAATCAAGCCACTGGCTGTGGCCAGTGCGCAGCGTCTGCCTCAGTTGCCGGACGTTCCAACCTTTGCCGAAGCTGGCTATCCCAACGTAGAAGCGGCTGCGCTGGTTGGCATGGTTGCGCCGGCCAAAACCCCGGCAAATATTATTGCCAACCTGAACAAAAGCGTTGTAGCCGCACTGAACAAACCGGCGACACACAAAAAGCTGATTGAGTTCGGTATAGAACCAGTAGGCGATACGCCTGAGCAATACGGCAAGTTGCTAGAGGACGAACGCACGCGCTGGCATAAACTAATCAAAGATTTGAACATTACGCTGGACTGATACGAGATATATCATGAATACCGAATCAACTACGCAAACTGCACAGACACCGGAGAACACGCAGGCTTCGCCAACCCGATGTCCTTTTTCTGCAGCAGCAAGCAGCGCTGCCGCCTGCCCGGTCAGTGCCCGCGCTGCGCAGTTCGATCCATTCGAGGACGCCTATCAACAGGATCCGCCCGAATATCTCAGGTGGTCACGCGAACAGGAACCGGTGTTTTTTAGTCCCAAGCTGGGCTACTGGGTGGTCACGCGTTACGAAGACATTAAACAGATTTTTCGTGACAACATCACTTTCAGTCCATCCATTGCACTTGAAAAAATCACGCCCACCGGTCCAGAAGCCAACGCCGTGCTGCAGTCCTACAACTACGGCATGAGCCGCACGCTGGTCAATGAGGATGAACCGGCGCATATGCCGCGGCGGCGTCTGCTGATGGAGCCGTTTACTGTCGAGGCCTTACAGCATCACGAGCCCATGGTGCGTCAACTGACGCGCGAGTATGTCAACCGTTTTATTAACGACGGCAAGGCGGACCTGGTCAACCAGATGCTGTGGGAAGTGCCGCTTACCGTCGCCCTGCACTTTCTGGGCGTCCCGGAAGAAGACATGGATACGCTGCGCAAGTACTCGATTGCGCACACCGTCAATACCTGGGGCCGCCCAAAACCCGAAGAGCAAGTCGCCGTCGCCCACGCCGTGGGCAACTTCTGGCAACTGGCAGGCAACATTCTGGAGAAGATGCGTAAAGATCCCCAGCAGCCCGGCTGGATGCAATACGGCATCCGCATGCAACAACAGCATCCTGATGTTGTGCCCGATTCTTATTTGCACTCGATGATGATGGCCGGCATTGTGGCAGCCCATGAAACCACCGCCAACGCCTCTGCCAACGCGTTCAAACTATTGCTGTCGAATCGGCCGGTCTGGCAGCAAATCTGCAAAGATCCAGGCTTGATTCCCAATGCCGTCGAAGAATGCCTGCGTCATAACGGTTCAATTGCCGCATGGCGACGGCTTGCCACCCGTGATGTGGAAATTGGCGGTATTCCTATCGCGGCGGGTTCGAAACTGCTGATCGTCAGCTCATCGGCAAATCATGACGAACGTCATTTTACTGATGCCGATCTGCTGGATATCCGTCGTGAGAACGCCAGCGACCATCTGACCTTCGGTTATGGCTCACATCAATGCATGGGAAAAAACCTGGCCCGGATGGAAATGCAGATTTTCCTGCAGGAACTCACGCAACGCCTGCCACATATGAAATTATCAGAGCAAACTTTCACCTATGTTCCCAATACCTCATTCCGGGGACCGGAACATGTGTGGGTTGAGTGGGAGCCTGCGAACAATCCTGAGCGATGCAATCCGCAGATATTAAATCAGCACCATCCGATACGGCTTGGTGAACCGTCCACGCACGCATTGTCACGTCAGGTAGTGGTCCAGGAAACCGAAATGCTGACCGACGATATCATGCGCATTCGGCTTGCCGCCGCTGACGGCCAGACATTACCGCGCTGGACCCCAGGATCGCATATTGATCTGGTGTGCGGGGAGCTGGGTATCTCGCGACAATACTCGCTTTGCGGAGACCCCGCAAACACCCAGGTACTGGATATTGCCGTATTGCGCGAGAATGCGGGCCGGGGTGGTTCGGCATGGGTACATCAGCATCTTCGTCGCGGCGTGCCCTTGCGTATCCGCGGCCCGCGCAATCACTTTCACTTTGATGAACAAGCCGGCAAAGTTATTTTCATTGCCGGCGGTATCGGCATCACTCCCATTTGCGCCATGGCCCGTGTTGCCCGGGACCGCGGCATGGATTATCAGATCCACTATTGTGGCCGTAGCCGAACCAGCATGGCATTGCTCTCATTATTGGAACAACAGCACGGGCAGCAGTTACATGTCTACGCGGCCGACGAAGGCCGGCGTGCCAATCTGGCCAAGCTGTTGGCAACGCCAGAGCCCAATACCCAAATCTATGCCTGCGGACCGCAACGCATGACTGACAGCCTTGAGCAGCTCTGCGAAACCTGGCCGCAAGATGCGCTGCACATTGAACACTTTCATTCAACACTGGGCAAGCTGGATCCGCAAAAGGAGCACACCTTTGAAGCCGAGCTCAAGCAATCTGGCTTGACGGTCACCGTAGAGGCCGACCAGACACTGCTGCAAGCCTTGCGAGCCGCCAACATCGATATCCAGAGCGATTGCGAAGAAGGCTTGTGCGGGTCCTGCGAAGTGGGCGTACTGGATGGCCAACTGGAACACCGCGATGTCGTTCTCACGCGTTCAGAGCGTGCGGCAGGTAAAAAAATGATGAGCTGCTGTTCACGAGCCACGGGCAAACGCATTGTACTGGACCTATGACAACCGTCATTAACAGTACTGCTCTTTCATGCCACTCGTCCTCATCACGCAGATGCGAGTCGCTATTTCCTCGTACCCGGCTCGCGGCCAATGTGTTCGATCGTTCAGCTTAACGTCGACTATACTTACGATTATGCCTTTTCCCCGCTTATCTTTCGAATGAACACCCTGACCGACATCACCCGCGCCACCGCTGCTGCACCTGCTCGCAGCCGCGAGCGCCGCCAAAGCGTTCAGGCTGCCGACACAGTGGTGGCCGTGCTCAAGGGACTGGCCAGCCTGGGAGGCGGCGCCAGTCTGACGGCACTGGCAACCTATCTGGAAGAAAACCCTGCCAAAGTCCATCGCTATCTGGTCAGTCTAATCGATGGCGGGTTGGTCACACAAAACGCCAATACGCAACAATATACTCTGGGCCTTGAAACCATGCTCATCGGTCTGGCTGCCATACGACAAGCCGACCCCATCAGGATATCGGAACCCGCACTGATACGCCTGAGGGAACAATTGGGCATTACGAGTTTTATTGCCGTTATGGGCAACAAGGGCCCGACTATCGTCCGGATGGAAGAACCCAGCCTGCCGGTTACGGTCAATGTCCGCGTCGGTTCCGTACTCTCTTTTCTATGGTCGGCCACGGGCAGGGTCTTTCTGGGGATGCATGATGAGCCTGCTGTGCGCACCCTGGCCAGGCAGGAGTACGATCTGTTGTGCAAAGCACAGAAGCTGCCTGCGTCTTTTGACGATCTGGTCTCGCAAATGCATGAGGAGATCAGCACGTCACATTGCATCCGCGTAAGCGACACCAATCTGAAAGGAATAAGCGCCGTTGCAGCGCCGGTATTCAATTACGCAGGTCAACTTACCGCGGTGCTCACTGCGCTGGGCGCCAGCGGCGGGTTTGATACCTCGCTGACGGGGCCCATTGCCGTTACCGTTCGTGAACAGGCACGACAAATCAGCCAACAACTTGGCAATAGCAAGTTGCCAGTTGGTAAATAAGGTAACGGTCTGGATTTACCGCGTGAGTTCAGGCGCGTTTATATCGGCCGCAAAATTCTTTAACCCGTGTTTATGCCGGTGCACACGGTCGCGTCGGCGAAGCGCGGTGGGAATTGCCCGTTTTGCCCACATGGGAAGCGAGCTGCTGACATATTTAAGCCGGCCTTCCTCGCGAATCAGCAAGGTACGGCGTCCTCTTTTGCCTCTGTTATCAAACACCCAGGCTCGATCAGCCATTTGCAGCGCATAGCCCAGGTTGTCCATGCTGCGCCGGTAACGCCGCTCAATGGCGTCCAGGGGAACTGCGTGTCCACCGTCATCCACGCGCGATTTGACCCGCGCAATAAGCAGCCCCACATCGTCCACGCCAACAAAGGCAAGAATAACCTGATATCCCTGCCCCCTGGCGCGCTGCATGAGCTCAATTTCAGAATTGCCGCTAAGCGTGGTTTCTATCGCGAAACTGTGCCCACTTGCGAGCAGCTTTTCTCGGGCAAGCAATGCCAGTCGGCCAGCACGCATTTGGACCAACGGACTATTGCGATTAAGGATATCGAGTTCGGCGGCAAGATCATCGGGATTGACAACCGGCAGATGGCCCGTCAGGTGCAAGCGGGTCAGCGTTGTTTTTCCCGCCCCATTGGGGCCCGCTACCACCCATAGTTTTGGGGCACTCATGCCGCGGCAGTATCGCCTATCGTTTGCTCTATGCCATTCACAAAGCGCACGAGCTGGCGTCGACCATCGGGAAACTCCTTGATGACCAGACCGGGCGGCGTATTGTCTTCACGATAATATACCGGGCGGCCCGCCTGAAGGTGCGCACGCGCTGCCGCTCCGTCATCACGGGCGATTCTGACATCGAACATTCTCCAGAACACTTTTTCTTCGACTTCTGTCATGGCCTGCAGATTTTCCAGCTTCATTTCCATACTTTACCTCGCCACACAAAAACGTGCCGCCTGCGTATTTTCAGGATAATGGCCCTTGCCCAAACTTGGCAATAACCACCATCCCCAACTGTCTGATAAATTCGGTTTCTGATCCTATCGACTGATTATAGGCAATCTACGAAAAATGTCAGCGAAATCTTCCACGATCGCAATATCCAGCGCGCGGGGCGTAACAGGCATTAGACGCAAAAATGGCCCCGACACATAGCCGGGGCCATTTCAAACGCTTCTTTTACACCATCTTTCTATGTGGACAACGAACAAAGATGTTCAATCCGGAATGCGTTCAGCCGTGATGAAAACATTCCGTATCGTCCATCAGGCCACTTCCTGCAGCGCATCCAGTGGCTCTAGCGCCCCGGTAAACTCACGCGTCGCAATATATTCGGGACGTGGCGCCAATCCATACTTGGGCGCATTCAGTGTATTTTCGACACTGTTATACACCATGAATACGTTGGCACGCGGCCATGGCGATATATTTCCATTGGATCCGTGCATCGTATTGCAATCGAAAAACACCACTGAGCCGGCCTTGCCTGTGACGGCTTGAATGCCGCCCTGCTCTGCCAACAGCTCCAGGCTTAGCGGATCGGGTACGCCATACTCCTGAGCCTTCAGCGATTTCTTGTAGTTCTCATCGGGCGTGACACCCCGGCAGGAAATAAACTGACGTTGAGAACCCGGCACAACCATAAGCGGACCGTTGCATGCGTTGTTGTCGGTCAACAACACCGAGCAGCTCAAGGCGCGCATATTGGGCATGCCGTCTTCTGTATGCCAGGTTTCGAAATCAGAGTGCCAGTAGAACTCTTTGCCTTTGAAGCCGGGTTTCAGATTGGCACGCGACTGATGCAGGTACACCTCGGATCCCAGTATCTGGCGCGCCACATGAATCAGGCGCGGATCGCGGGAAAGACGGTCAATCGCCTTATTCAGCGCATGCACCCGAAAAATGGACCGCACAGCATTGCTGCCCGGTTCGGTAATTGCTTCATCGCTGGCAGCAATTTTGCTGTCTTTGGTCATTGCGAGCACTTCATCCATCAGCATCTTGACTTCCTGTTCGCTGAACAGGTTGTCCATCACCAGAAAGCCGTCACGCTCGTAGGATGCGAGCTGCTCGGCAGACAGTGCGTCTGCGTATGTGCCGTTGTCATATACAACAGGCTCCTGTCTGGCGATAATTGCTGCAGTGCCGCTAGTACGTGATTCATAAATGTCAGTTACGATCATCTTGCACTCCTTCTCTATTTACAGTTCAGGCGGTTTCCACGGTCATTGCCGGATAAACGCCATCCTCGTCATGAACTTCAAGACCGGTAACAGGGGGATTGAACACGCAAATAACTCGCAATGGTTCTTTCCCGCCCCGCAGCCAGTGTTCGTCGTTTTCATTCAACGCATACACAACGCCCGGGCCCAGTGCATATTTTTTGCCATCGGCAACGGTTTCTACCTCGCCGTCCCCTTCTATGCACCACACTGCTTCCAGATGATTCTGGTAATGGATATGGGTTTCCGTACCCGGAAAAATCACGGTTTCATGAAAGGAAAATCCCATTCCGTCCTTGGCCAGCAATACTCGGCGGCTAAGCCAGGTGTCGGTTTTGACTTCAAGGTCGGTACCAATAACATCTTTCACATTTCTTACTATCATATTACTTATGCTCCAAATTTAAGTACTTTGGTTTTTTTGCCTTCCTGCTTGAGCACTTCACCAACGCTGCGCTCGATCAGCTCCAGGCCACGAGTCAGTTGCTCGTCTTCAATCGTCAGCGCAGGAAGAATCTTAAGCACCTCATCCTGGGCGCCCGAAGTCTCGATCACCAGTCCGTGAGTGAATGCCTGCTGGGCAATTTTATTTGCCAGTTCGGGCTTGTCATTACTGACCAGGCCCTGAATCAGGCCTCGTCCGCGCACGCTGAAACCGGCTTCAGGGAAGCTGTGCACAAGATTTTCAAGCCAGTCGCGCACAATACTTTCTTTGCGACGTGTTTCGTTCTGGAATTGATCATCAGTCCAGTAGCTATCGAGTGCCTGAGCGGCAGTCACAAAAGCCAGGTTATTGCCACGGAACGTGCCACTGTGCTGGCCGGGCTTCCACACGTCCAACTCGGGTTTCATTAACACAAGTGACATGGGTAAACCAAAACCGGACAAAGATTTGGACAATGTAATAATGTCGGGCTTGATGCCTGCCGTTTCAAAACTGAAAAAGCTGCCTGTGCGACCACAACCGACCTGAATATCATCCACAATCAAGAGCATGTCGTATTTGCGGCATAGTTTTTCCAGTTCGCGAATCCAGCGCCAGCTGGCCACGTTCACGCCGCCCTCGCCCTGGACTGTCTCAACAATAACGGCAGCCGGCAGATCCAGACCACTGCTAGGGTCTTCCAGCATGCGTTCAAAATAAGCGATGGTGTCAACATCGGGGCCGATATAACCATCAAACGGCATAAAGGCTGTGTTATGCAAAGAGACACCGGCGGCATTGCGGAATTTCTCATTGGCAGTCACGGCAAGGGAGCCGCCACTTACACCATGAAAACCATGGGTAAACGAAACGATGTTAGAACGCCCCTTGACCTGCCGCGCCAGTTTAAGCGCAGCCTCGACAGCGTTAGTGCCAGTCGGGCCGGTGAACTGCAGCGTGTAATTCATTTTGCGCGGTTTTAACAACACGCGCTCGAAAGTCTCCATGAAATATTTTTTTGCCGATGTAGCCATATCCAGACCATGGACAACGCCATCGGTATCGAGATATTCAATCAGCTTTTTCTTGAGAATCGGATTGTTATGCCCGTAATTCAATGTTCCTGCACCACTGAAAAAATCGATGTATTCCTTTCCTGATTCGTCAGTCAGTACAGAACCTTTGGCCTGTGTGAATATGACGGGGAATGAACGTACGTAACCACGTACTTCAGACTCCATGCGGTCGAAAATTTCTAAATCCATGATTTTTTCCTATTTGATTTAATATTAAAAGGTCAATGCCTGTAAGGCATTCGGACGCCGAACACGCCCTGGTGACGCAACCTAGCCCGGCGTTGGCCTGAGAGGCCCAATCTTTAAAAGTCGTTCATCGTCATGCGCTTGAGGCCCGAATAATTCTGGTTCAAATAGCGGGCTCTCTTCGATGCCGGCGCCCATGTTGCGAGCGACAGCAGCGAACATGCGACGAGATGCGGCGTTGTCCGGACCCACAGTCGTTTCAAGGGAACGGACATGCGCCAGATTTGGCCGCTCTAGCAGACTTGTCAGCATTCGCTGGCCCAGTCCATGGCCGCGCCCACGCTCGTGGACGGCAACCTGCCAGATAAACAATACGTCATCCCTGCCAGGAGGTTGATAGGCGGACACAAATCCATCGATTTGGCCGTCTGTCTCGGCGACGACGCAGGTCTTGTCAAAGTGCTCACACAGCAACAGATAGCTGTAAACGGAATTCAAATCCAACGGTGGGCACGCGGAAATCAGTTGCCAGATGTCATAGCCGTCACGTCTGGCGGGTGTTCTTAGCAGATACCGGTCCGTGTGCACTGCTGATGCATCGGACTGCTGCGAATACGTTTGAGATGTCGTGGGTGCCGTGTCAATCAAATTAAAATCCCGGATTCTGGGTGCGAAGAACCGGCGACTGGAACGTCCAGAAGGGGTGATGCCGGTTCGTTGGAAATCTCATGAGCCACAACGCTGTGCACCTCCATGAGCATGACAATTTTTTCGAGCGACGTCGTAATGGACGCCTGCTCTGTTTCTGGTAAATCCTTCAGCGCATCCGACAACTGGGTCTGAATGGGTGAAGGCGTCGCATGGACGAGTTCAGCGCCTGCATCCGTTGCGGTAATAAACACAATGCGGCGATCTTCGCGGCCGCGCTCACGACGTATCCAGCCCTTATCTTCCAGTCTGTCAAGGATGCCAACTACTGTACTGGGACTAACATGGATTTTGCGGCTGATGGCCGTGGCCGTAATGGGGCCATTCTCAACAATGGCATTCAAACAGATTAGCTGCGGCGCGGTCACATTGCTGTAGGCCGCAAGTTGCCGTGAATGCACGGCGATTGCGCGGGTAATGCGGCGCAGGGCGCTTAAGATACGTATGTCGTATTGAGCTTGCGTATTAATTGTTTTACTCATAATTATTTATAGAGAATTCACTTCCCTTAAAATCATTTCAGCCCTAATCATATGCGATAGAACCATTGATGTCAAACCAGTTTGTATTCTAATCATCGATGAAGAAATGATGTGTTTTGAAACAAAATTTGTCGTTTAAATCGGGGAATTAATCCGGTATTTACACGCCAACTTCATCGAAATTGGAACTAATTGTAATTAAGATACGTTAAATTCGATATATTTCTTGTTTGTAAAAATAGAGGCGGTTTGCCTACCAATCGACATTGAGCCCCGCAGCGTTTCGCGTGTGGACAAGTCAGAGCTTCTCACTCCCTATCCTGCTAACTGGGAAATTTCGTAGCGCAGACCGCATTCAACTGTCTCCCGCCCCTACTGCCGAAGCCGTCACATTGCGTGCTCTCGATCTCTTGGCCGCTTCAGGTTCCAGGCTGAACGCAGGCAAACATCTCCCCTGCTCCAACTGCTGACCAGCATCACTATTGCTTTAGTCCCAACTGGTCCACCATTTTCCCCATAGTGTCGTATTCACGTTGAATGTACTTGGAGAACTCATCGCGCTTGAGGATCGTTTTGGTAACCCCCGCAGTTTCAAAAAACTTATCCATTTCCGGTGAGCTCGCTGCCTTTTCAAATGCGTCTTCGATACGTTTTACTGCCTGATCCGGTGTTCCTGCCGGAGCGACAATACCGTGCCACAAAAGCGTTTCGTTCTCCGGGATTCCTATATCACTCAGGGTAGTCGCCTTCGGTAGCGCAGGCACTGGCTTGGCGGATGTGGTCAGCAGACACTTGGCGGTTTTGGCCTTTTCCATTGTTACCGCCGGCGGGACGGACCCAACATATACATCCACTACCCCGCCCAATAACGCGGGCATGGTTTCTCCTGCGCCGCGATACGGAACGTCACGCGCCTTTACGCCGAAGTGTTGGAATATGCGCTCCGCCGCGAGCTGCCCCGGGCCGGCAACGCCATCCGTGCCAAAGGTATAGGTGTTTGGTTTGCTTTTGAGTACATCAAGAAGCTCCTTGCCGTTGCTTGCCGGAAATTCCGGTTTTACGCAGAGTACATAAGGCGCACTGTCCAGCATGATCACGGGAATATAATCCTTCATGCTGTAGTTGGTTTTTATGCTGTGCGGGGCCACTGTAATAGGCCCCATCCATACGCCTGCGACGGTCAAACCATCAGGTTTCGACCGCGCAAGTTGGCTCACGCCTATTGCGCCACCCGCTCCACCTGCATTCTGCACGACCAGCGTTGCGTCCAGATGTGGCTCAGCCTGATGGGCAATAGCTCTAAATAGCGAGTCAGTGCCTCCGCCTGGCGACGTCGGTATGATAAGTTTAATCACATCTTGAGCTGCAGCCACCTGAGCCATAATCATTAAAAGCGCTGCACTAAAATATTTATATTTGTTCATCATGTTGTCCCCTGCAGATCGAAAAATATTACAAGCAATATAGGAACTACGTTTTGGGTGCGCCGAATCCAAAAAGACGCTGCGCGTTCTCCGCCAGCACGCGATCCCTTGCCGTTTTGTCTGGCACCCAATCAAACAGCCAGTCTAGGCAATCGATATAGGTGATATTGTCCTCGTGGCCCACCCATGGCCAGTCGGTAGCCCAGACTGCGCGCTCACCATTGGATTGGGCAAGAATTTTTTTGACCAGTGTCGCGGGATCACTGCCCCGCAAACGAAAAGGTGCTGAAAGCTTGACCCACGTGTTACCGGCTTCAACGGCGTCAAGGAGTACGTGAAATCCTTGACTATTTACTCCGTCCTTCCCTTCCGGGTGTCCAAAGTGGTCAACCACCACACGGACGCCGCTTTTGTTAACCGCCTTGAGAACGGGTGGCAGAAATTCCCCTTCCAGATAGATCTCTATGTGAAACCCAAGATTCTTTGCCTTCGCCAGTAGCCTCTGATACTCACCTGATTCGATATCGGGTAACACATCGCGCCTGATCCAGTTAAATCTGATTCCGCATACGCCATTCTCCTGTAGGTAAGACAGCTCATTCTCGGTAATCCCCGGTTCTACAATCGCAGTACCCCGCAAGCGGCCACCCGCCTGGGCCAGCGCTTGCACAAGCACTTCATTGTTGGCTCCGTAAAAACTTGGCGCCGTCAGTAACCCATATGTGATGTCGTGGGTATCCAGCACCCGCAGGTACTCCTCCACACTTGCGTCCCGCGCAGGCTGGGAGTGGCGGTTACTGGCAAGTGGCATATCTTTTTTTATGACATGTGCATGGCAATCGGCTGCACCCGCCGGTATTCGACTTGCAATATCAGACAGATCAGTCATGAGCTGCCCCTCCACTGATAGAGCCATGTTGTTCAGAACCGTATTTAGCAATTTTCTGGGAGGGTGTCAGAAAACGCTGCTCCAGCGCCTCAATCTGAGCCATTCCCATTATTTCGTTCAGCTCCTCAAAACTTAACGCGGCATCAGGTCGATCTGCTGCCTGCCCGTTGGCAATCGATTCACCCAGAATTTCCAGGCCTTGCTTCATGCCGGCGAGTGCGCAGGCAGTCAACAGCCGAGGATAGATCACGACTGCAACGCCAAGGTCCTGAAGTTGCGCTGCAGATAATAACGGTGTGGTTGATCGTTGGCGGATCCCGAAACCCATATTGACACATAGTGGCTTGGGTACGTTTGCTGCAACGGTGCGGATTTGTTCAGCATCAAGAAGCGCATCGGCAAACAGCAGATCTGCCCCGGCTTCGGCGTATGCATTCAGGCGCCGCAAGACTTCGTCAAGTCCGTGTGTAGCAAGCGTATCAGTGCGGGACTTGATGATGAAGTCCTTATCCGTTCGTGCCTCGCAGGCCGCCCGAAGCTTTTGAACCATTTCATCTTCCGGAATGACTTCCTTTCCTCGCATGTGTCCACAGCGCTTGGGCCAGACCTGATCCTCAAGCATCACACCCGCTGCTCCCGCCTGTTCAAAAAGACGGACGGTGTGATAGGCATTGATTGCATTTCCGTACCCCGTGTCGCCATCGGCGAGCAATGCAAGATTGGAGCATGCGGCGATGCTACGCACGGCCGCAACATTTTCTTCCAGCCCCATGAGACCGACATCAACCTGGCCTATACGAGATTCGCTGACGCCACTTCCCGTGATAAATGCACTTGTGTAACCCGAATGTTCGACAAGCCTGGTACTGAAGCCGTCAAAGACACCGGGCTGCACCAGAATCTCGGGCCCGTATATCGCATCGCGTAGTTGTTTAGCCTTGCTCATTGATTTCCTCTTTCAGTCGTTTAGGGTATCCTAACAAGGCCAAATTCATTAGACAAATTAAACTTTTAATGGCATTTATATAGGAAATTTTAATGCGTCATTATTCGCTGGCCCAGATTGAAGCACTTGCTGCCATCGCCAGGCTCGGTTCATTCCAGGCGGCCGCAGCGCATATCAATGTCACGCAACCTACCATTTCCCTTCGAATTCGTGATTTGGAGGAGGCACTGGGGAAGACTTTCTTTGAACGCGATGGCAGATCAGCAAAACTCAATGCCGATGGCGTTGTGGCCACTCAATACGCTGAACAGCTACTCAGACTTCTGGATGAAATGGAAACACGCTTAAGAACGAACGATCCGCTTCAGGGGACCTTGCGTGTGGGATCATCAGAAACGATTGCAATTGCGGTACTACCGCAGATCATCTCTTTTTTCGGAGAGCGTTACCCAAGAGTCAAAATTGAATTGACGGTAAGTAACAGTTATGTACTTTCAGAAGAGCTAGCTACCAATAAACTAGACGTCGCTTTTCTTGCTGACCCCGGCTACCCGCCGCACATACATATCGAACCGCTGGCAACAGCTCCGGTTGCATGGATGGGAAGCCGGACGGCATCCATTCAGATAAGCATCGCTCAACCGGAAACACTCGCTGACATCACCATTCTTTGCATGCCAAAGACATCGCCATTACACGAAATGATGCTTGACTGGTGGGCAAAAGAAGGCGGCGGAGAACCCACTTCCAGCACATGCAACAGCCTTGCCATGCTCGCACGCCTGGTGTCTGGCGGTGTAGGAATTGGAGTTTTACCAACCTGCATACTTAGAGATGAGATTCAAAAGGGTTTGGTTGTGAGCTATAAACAGAGAACGCCATTCGCGCCACTACATATCTGTGCGGCATATCCCAAGGCAACCCGCTCAGAAGGCATTGCCGCGCTCGTAAGTATTGCCAGAAGCGTGATGCTCGAATCCCGGTGTTTCATGCCTTTGGATTCTGAAATAACCACATAAAAACAAATTCAAATTTGGCCTGTGGCGCAGTAGCGATTACGCGACCATAGACTCTGAAACGCACAAACATGAACCCAACCAAAGAAGAAAAGCGGTGCCAATCCATCGGCACCTTCCTGTGCAAGTCCGGTGCCTGCAGGAACGCTAGCCCTTAGCGCCACCGTCTGCCAAGCCTGTTACTAACTTACGCTGTACCAAGAGATAAAACAACATGACCGGAATCGCGACCAATACGGCACTGGCCATTAACATTCCCCAAGAGTAAATGTTGTCCTGCCCGATCCAGGTCGCCAGTCCTAGCGACAGAACCTTATTACTTTCTGACGAAGTAAATACCAGAGCAAACAGAAATTCATTCCAGGCGTGGTTAAAACTGAACATCCCTGTCGCAATGAGTCCCGGCAGTGCCAGAGGCAATGTGATTTTCCGGAAAGCCTGCAAGCGGGTACACCCATCTATCATGGCGCTTTCCTCAAGGCTTGCCGGTATGGCATTGAAATACGATTTCATATACCAAAGCGTAAGAGGCAACGTGAAAGCGGTGTTACCAATAATAAGTGCAAATAAAGTGTCGGCTAATCCCAGCTCTATGACATATATGTAGAGAGGAATCACAATCAGCACCTCTGGCAACATATAACAAAGCATGGTAATTCTGGAAAAACCCGCAATCCCGAAAAACCGGAAGCGACTGATGCTGTATGCACCCAGTCCGCCGATAACAAGGGACAAAGACGTCGCGCCGACGCTGACGATCAGACTGTTTAAAAAATAAAGGCTAAAACTGGTCTGGGTGAAGAGGTCCGAATAGTTCTCTAACGTCCATTCTGCCGGAAGAAAATTGGGTGGAAACAGATACATCTCGTTTGGCAACTTAAACGAGGAGATAACCATCCAGAACAAGGGAAATCCCACTACCGTGACCATGGTAAGCGCAAGCATATAGATCATCGCCCGGTTCGACAGGCGCTGGAATTTTGCTATCGCACCCTCGCCGAACAGAGCGTCGACGCCGGCCTTGGGTCGCGGCGACCCGTTGAATGTGGAAGTAAGTTGTTTATTCATTGTCTATCCTCTGCCAGCTTGATCAAAACAAAATAGATCCCCAGAAGGAATGCCAATATGACGCCGGTCACAATGGCAATCGCTGCCGCGTTTCCTGTTTCAAAGTCCACAAAGGCCTTTTGGTACACTAATACAGGCAACGTCGTCGTCGAATCCAGCGGTCCGCCACCGGTCAGAAGATAAATGATGTCAAACTTGTGAAAGGTCCATATTGTTCTTAACATTGCCGTCAGCAAAAATACCGGAAGCACATGCGGAAGTGTGATTTTGACAAACTGTTGCCAGGCGCTGGCCCCGTCTATTTTGGCCGCTTCATACTGCTCCTGTGGGATCGCCTGCAATATTCCAAGCAACGCCAGAACGACAAAGGGAAAAAACTTCCAGGCGCCGACCAGAATAACGGACAGCATTGCAGTATTGGCACTGGTCAACCACAACAAAGGCTTCTCAATGAGCCCCACCTTTAGCAACAGGTAATTGAGCACTCCCACAATATCGTGGAACATGTACTTCCAGATCAATACTGCCACCACGGTGGGAATCAAATATGGCGCCAGCACAATCGCCCGTGCGATGCCGCGTCCGAAAAACGTTTTGCTAAGCAACAACGCAATTGCTGTTCCGATGAGCATATCCAAACCCACGCTGCCAAATACCCAAATAATGGTATTGACTAGCGCACGATAGAAAGTATCACTGGTCAGGACGTCGATAAAGTTCGACAACCCTACAAACGGGCCGCTATGCTCACCGAGTCCGACCTCTTGAGTACTTAATATCGCAACCAGTACTGTGGGAATCGCCACAAGTAAAAGCAGTATCACGGCACTGGGCAATAATGTACAGTACGCGATAAAGCGATCGCCTTTTAGGGCAGAGATAGAGTCAGACATGTTAATGCTCCCTGGCGTTAACATTAGGTCCTGACTTTCGACGAGTGACCGCCTTGCCGGTGTTCCCGGACTCAAAATAATGCAATCCAGTTTCGGGAACGGCAAATGTGGACACTTCGTTTAACGGAATCGATCCCTTGAACGTATTTGGTACCCTCGCAATGACCCGATCAGAGAAAAATGGGCCGCGTGTCGCGCCATAATAGATTTTCTCGTCGCCCAGATACTCCGCCCGGTACGGTTCGAATGGCACTTTCACCAAGCTCGTATTGTTATCAAAGAAGGACTCAGGCATGAAATTCTCGGGCCTGAACCCTGTGATGAAGTTTTCGCCCTGTATAAGATTCATCGGGGGAGTCCCGATAAATGTCGCAACAAACGTGTCGGCAGGCTGTTCGTAGATCTCCTGAGGAGTACCGATCTGCCGAATGCTGCCACTATCCATTATCACGATTCGATCGCCTAGCGCCATTGCCTCGGTTTGATCGTGAGTGACGTAAATTGAGGTCAGTCCGACTCGCTCCTGAAAATCCCGGAGTTGCTCCCGTGCAGATTGCCTGAGTTTTGCATCCAGATTCGATAACGGCTCATCCAGAAGAAAGACAGAAGGTTCTCGGACCAGGGATCGAGCCAATGCACAACGTTGGCGTTGACCGCCGGAGATTTGCCTTGGTTTTCTCTCGAACAAGGGCGCTATTTCCACCATGTTTGCCGCCCACTTAACCTTTTCATCCAGTTTGGAACCCTTCCACCCTCTCATGCGTAGCGGAAATGCGATATTCTCATAAACAGAAAGGTGCGGGTACAAGGCGTAATTCTGAAAGACCATGGATATATCACGATCCTTGGGCGGCAATTGTGTCACCACCCTGCTGCCTATGATAATGTCGCCCTCCGTAGGCATCTCAAGCCCGGCGATCATACGCAGCAAAGTTGACTTTCCACAGCCGGAAGGCCCAAGCAGAACAACAAACTCCCCATCCGCCACGTTGAGTTGGATATTTCCAACTGCTTTATGTTTTTCAAATACTTTATTAATATTTCTTATTTCAAGACTGGCCATAATTCCTCCTATTTCTGTGAATTCATATGACAGATGTCAATCACCCGTCGAACACGCGAGGCTGCGCCCCGCTGATTTTTCTGCAAGGGCCAGTAAATGACTATTGGCTTGCTCCAGCACGGATCGCAACTGAGAAAGCTGATTGGATTGCTTTGTCAAATCGGATTTGCGCCGCGCGATCATTTTTTCCATTGTCTCCGGGGCAGGTCCGCCGGTTGCGGTACGCAACTTTATATTCAGCTGTGGATTGAGCGACTTCTCGATCGCCAATGGCTCAATATTCAGTGTTATGCCGAAAAGCTTTTGCGCAGCTGCATCCAAGTCTTCCGATGAAATACTGAGCGCAGTACGAGATGACTCAATGGTCTCCCGCACTACCATTCCGACAATATTATGCGCTTTTCTGAATGACAGCCCGGTCTCGCGAACGATGACATCTGTTAGCTCAGTAGCCGTACCAAACCCAACCTCTGCCAAGTGGCTCATTCTCTCGTGATTGATTTTTAACGTCTGAAGTACGCCTGAAATAATTTCACTTGCAAGCGACGTTTTCGCTATTGCTTCCATAAGCGGCACATTCGGTGCGGTTACGCCATCGTTGACATCGGCAAAAGAGGTATTTTTCGAGCATGCCAGAGCAGTTACCAGTGAACCGGTGACATACGCAACAGAACCTTTGACATGCTCGAGCGCCTGAGGATTCTTCTTTTGCGGCATAATACTACTGACACTGGAGAATTCATCGGCCAATTCAATCATTCCATATTCCATGGTATTCCAGTTCTGCAAGTCAGTAGCCACCCGGGAAATACCTGTCATGAGTACGGCGATGGCGGCAGCGGCCTCGTGCGCATCGTCCCGGCTGGCGACACCGTCGTACCCCACTTCTATCAGACTCGGAAAACCCAATAGTTTGCTGACGTATTCTCTATCGATGGGAAAACCAGTCGTACTTAGTGCGCCAGAGCCCAAGGGACAGCAATTGCTGGTTTCCAATGCGTGATTGACCCGTATATAATCACGGTTTAACAAGTCTGCGACAGACAGCAGATAGTATCCAAGGGATATCGGCTGAGCGTGCTGCGAGTGCGTATATCCGGGCATAATCGTGCCTATGTTTTGTTCGGCAAGCGTCAGCACCGACTGTCTTAGCTGATTCAGATTCTCCATCAAGGCGATCAACTTCTCACGAAGCGCCATACGCCACGATGTCGTATTCAGGTCGTTTCGGCTGCGACCGGTGTGCATTCTGCCGCCGGTATCCGGTCCAAGTTGCCCGATGATATAAGACTCCACATAGGAATATAAATCTTCCTGCAGATAGTCGATATCCAACGTAGCCGCACCATTTTTCTTTAGTAGAATCAAGGTTTTCAGGATTTTCGTCACGCTATCCGAATCAACAATACCCTGACGCTCAAGCATGAGTGAATGCGCCAGGTGAATATTCATTTCATGCTCGAACAGATATTTGATACCCGCTTCCACCGCGGGTTTGTAATAGGACTGCACAAGTGTTTTTGCAGGTGGTGACTTGACTCTTTCTCTCAAAGAGACGATTTCTTTTTCTTGCATACGGATTCCTGTTTTATTCTGTGTAAATAGATATAGCGGTTATTTTTTCTGGTTATCAACCAGTGCCTGCATTCTTTTCTGGCCCCATTCTGCTGCTTTTTCGGGACTCTCGTTGTTCAACACAACCCGCTGTACTACTTCAGCAGGGATGTTGCGGGCGATAATCGGACCGATATACGGATTGACGACACCGGATTTGACTACCCTTCCGTTCTCGAATTTTGCTCCGGCTTCAGTTTCGAAATCCAGGCTGTTTGACGTATCAAAGGGAATGTCGGCCAGATTCCGGATGCCTTTGAGTTGGGAAATACCCTCTTCCAGCACCGTTTTCTGCACATTCTTCAGCGGAGGGATCAAATGAGGGAACGCGGTCAATGAAAAATCGCGGCTGCGTTCCGCTGTCAATATGTACTTAAGAAACTTCTTGGCCGCTTCGGGGTTCTTTCCACCAACCTTGGGACTTGCGACTGCATAGTTGTTTACGCTAAGAAACTTGACGCCGACGCCAGACGGACCAGCCGGCATTTGCGCTGCCGAGGTTTTTTCAAGCAGGTCAGGCGTATTTGTCGCAACGTTTGCAATCAACCGCGGTGCATAAATGTCCAGAGCCACTTTTCCAGTCAGATACGTGTTGATCATCTCGCTGTATGAATACGAAGCAATTCCTGCTGGCGAATAGGTTGCCATTTTCTTTAAAAAGTTCAGCGCGGCGATGGTCCCAGGATTATTGAATGTCACATTCAGATCCTTATCAAAATAGGTTCCGCCTGCCGACCACATCAGTGTCGAAAAAAACATGGTGTTCATGCGAGTCTTTGCGGCAGGGAAAATGAACCCGTACGA
Organism: Advenella sp. S44; assembly: GCF_002810445.1. Lineage (GTDB taxonomy): Bacteria > Pseudomonadota > Gammaproteobacteria > Burkholderiales > Burkholderiaceae_B > Advenella. The sequence continues at coordinate 56,563 of NZ_NEXS01000006.1, forward strand.
ACCGTCTTTTGTCATCTCCTGGGCAATGGCTTCGGTTTCCTCCCAGTTTTTGGGCACCTGTTTTCCGGCTTCCTTCAGAAGGTCATTACGGTACCAAAGCACATTGAAATTGCCCAGGGTGTACGGCAGATCGTAGACATGTCCATCAATTCTCATTATCGAACCATCGACAAAGTTATCGCCACCAATTTCGCCATAGAGATCATCCAGCGGTACAACGTAGCCTTTTTTGGCGAACTCGAATCGCTCTTCCGAGAGCAACTTAAAAACATCGGGCATTGATTTGGAGCTCAACGACGAGACAACCTTCTGCAATCTCCCGTCGGTGCTGGTCAACTCCATGGAAACTTTTATTTCCGGGTTCTGTTTCTCAAATTCAACAATGGCGTTCTTATAAAAAGTGACGCTGGGCGGATCTGTTTCATTATTCAAGAAACGGATTTCCTGTTTGGCTTGCGCCATGGCGCTTCCAGAAATTACTGCGGCGCATAGCAATGTACAACCGATGCTTTTATTCAGATTATTGACGGACATGTTGTCTCCTTATTTTGTATGATTTGTCTCGTATTGGGTTCCTGCACTCTATATCACTGATCAACTCGATATTTCTTTATGAAATCTGCGTCAAATTCGAGATCAAAGCCAGGTCCTTGTGGTACCTCTATTGTTCCGTCTTTGATAGACGGTCGGTTCGCAACCAGTCGCGGCCACAGTGGGTCACGCTCCAGGTTGGCAAAGCATTCTACATAGGATCCATGTGCAACTGCGGCAAGCATATGCGTAGCTATTTGAGGCTCCTCATGATGGGCCATTTTTACACCATGCACCGCGCACATTCCCGCTACGCGGCGCCACTCCGTGATACCGCCACTTTCGGATGCATCCAAATTCACATAATCAACAGCATCGGCCGCCAGCAGTCTGCGTACACCGTGACCCGACATTTCTGATTGGCCGGCATTGATAGGAATATGAGTCTGCTTCCTGACCTGCGCCATCATGAAGGCGTCGTCATACCAGTGGCATGGCTCTTCGAACCAGCTGATATCGAGGTCCTCAATCAGGTGGGCAAACTTGATCGCATCCTGTACATTCCAACCCCGGTTGGCATCGACTGCAAGAATGAAATCGGCGCCGGCCCCGTCGCGAGCGGCGGCAACACGTGCCGCATCTTCCTTGGGAGACAGCCCACCAACCTTGACCTTGCACCCTGCCATGCCATTGTTTTTGAGCCAATCCATCTCTCTGGCCAGATCATTTAGCGTTTTGTCCTTTTCGTAATAACCGGCGATAGAAATGATCGGCAGGCTTTGACGATACCCTCCAAGCAGTGTTGAAACATTACTGGAGCAGGCCTTGCCCAGCAGGTCCCAAAGAGCGGTATCCACACATGCGATGGCCTCCAACACGAGCTTGCGTTGTTGGTGCGAAAGGGTCTTGAGAAACATCTTCTCCCACAACTTTTCTATCTGGGATGCGTCCTCGCCGATCAGCAGCGGTGCCAGTTCATTCTGTATGATTTGGATAATATCTTTTGTGTGGTCGCGATTGTCGCCGTTATAAACCTGGCTTACCAGACCATCATCGGTCTTTATTCTGGTAATCACAGTGCAGCGTTTCAGCACGTTGTACGTGCTTCCGCCAAAATTTTTCTTAAGTGGAATCTCCAGAGGAGATGTTCTCTATTTCCCGAATTCGCATGTAAATTGCCTCATTAATGATTTTTGTGAACAACGAAGTTGTCACTATTTTTTAAGAAACCTAACGTTTTTACACTTTAACGTGGCAATTACATATGCGATAGAGTAATATTTCTTATACCAGATATCTACTTTATAGATAACAATGACTCTTGATCAATTGGAAATCTTTGAGTTGGTTGCCCAACTGGGTTCTCTGTCTCAGGCAGCAAAGGTGAGTGAAGTAGCTCAACCGCTAATCAGCCGCAAGCTTGCCCAAATAGAATCCGAATGGGGAGACCGGCTATTTCACCGAACTGGACGCGGTGTCGCGCTAACGGATTTCGGTCGCCGGATCCGGCCCCAGGTTCAGTCGCTATTGGTTCAGGCCAGGCGCTTGAATGAGGAAGTTAAAAATGCGGCCGGCGTCCCCACAGGTACAGTTTGCATAGGCATCTTGCCTTCGCTGTCGCGCGAATTTGTAACTTCGATATTTTCGGATATCAGAGCCGTTGCACCCGCTGTTCGCCTGCAGATCATGGAAGGGCTCTCCGGCCAACTGGACGAATTACTTGTTTCGGGCAGACTAGACCTGGCGATATTGAATCGCTACAGAAAGGATGTGAATCCATCTGAGGATGTTCTCGGACAGGTCGAGTCATTTGTCGTAGGCAAACCTGACTCGCCGCTGCTCGACAATTACTCCATTTCGTTCAAGGATCTCAAGGACGTACCTTTGGTTCTGCCTGCTGCTCCTAATGGTTTGCGCGCTGTATTAGAGCAAAACGCCAGCAAAAACGGATTCAATTTAAATGTTGTTCTGGAAGTCGGCTCTTTATCCACGATGCGTACCATCGCCACCAACGGTGACGCGTTCACAATATCGCCATTTCTGGCGGTAGACAAAGAAGTCGTCGCAGGCACCCTGAAGGCGGTGAAGCTCATTGATCCAAGTATCGCCCGAATCATCACATTGAGTATATCTAAGCACCATCCGATTTCACTTGCGGCGCGCCTGGTGGTGCAGCGTGTCAGAAAACTGATTCCGGCTCTGATCGAAGAAGGAATAGCCAAGGCAGAAAAGCATGTAAGCCCGAAGGGTATGGGCCAGCAATAAACAGCGTTTCTATTTGCGTAGCGGTAAATAGATGGAAGCCCAAAGCCTCACGCTTTGGGCCAGCGGCAGCATTATTCAATATCCGAATCTCAGGATATACTTCCAGATAGGTCGCAAAAACTGAGCTGTTGGGCCGTTACCTGAAAACGCTGTCACTGGCGTTACTTTTTTTTGCGCCTCCCACCGCATTTCCGCTTTTTTTTTGAATTGACGGATGTGGGTACAAAAATAGCAACGATATGACAGCCATACGCATTATGATCACTGCCCTATTTTCAAATTGCGCTGCTTTACCAGACTCTCCCACTTATCGCGATCCTCCTCTATGAACTTCAGCAAGCCTTCGGGCGTCCCCGGCGCAATTTTCATTCCTGCGGCAGTGACAGCCTCTCTAAACTTCTGGGTCTTAACAATATCAGAAAGAAATTCGTTAAGCCGTTCTATGCGTTGCTGTGGTACGCCTTTCGTCGTTGCCAGGGCAAACCATTGGCTCGCATCATACCCGTCAATTCCCGCCTCGGCTACTGTCGGCACGTTCTTTAGCGATGGCAAGCGGTAAGTCGTGGTCACTGCATAGGGTTGTAACGCACCGGACGCAATGTGAGGCAGCACCGGCGTAGGGCCAAGTATCGCAAGCGGCACCTGGGCGCCAACAACATCAGATACCGCTTGCCCGCCCCCTTTGTAGGGAACCTGCACCATTTGCGTGCCAGCGAGCTGGTTGATCATTTCCCCGGCCAGATGTTGCGAAGTGCCGGTGCCTGATGTTGCATAATTCCATTTGTGTGGGTTTTGTTTTGCGTCTGTGATAACGTCAGCGAAACTATGTTGTGCGTTGGAAGCAGGCCCCACAATAATCATCGGACCTTCTGCAAGCATGATTACGGGGTCCAGCCCTTTACCGATGGCCGGCTCTTCACGCGGAAAGATAATGGGGCCGGGAACGGTAATAAGCAGCGTATCGGCCGGCCGGCTATTGGCGACCAGATTCAATGCAAGTGCACCCGACGCGCCAGGGCGATTTTCAACGACGACGCTCTTTCCTAGTTTTTTTGCCAGCTGTTCTGCTGCAATACGCGTCAGAATATCGGCCGTGCCGCCGGGCGCAAAGCCGACGATCCACCTGACGGGCCGCTGCGGCCAATTTGCTTCAACTTCTGACGCAGCTGCAAACGAGATATGGCACTGCGCCAGCATTGCTGCCATTAAAAATACACATTTTTTTTGGATATTCATGGAATCCAACTTGGTGGATGGTTATTGTGAATCCGGCGTACCGGGTAAGGTATGAGGATACGTTTTTGCGCTTTCATTGAATACATTGACCATTTTTAATACCGGCCCCAACACCCATGTATTGAAGATCAGCACGTCCGTTTCTTCCTTCGGGTCTGAGAGCAGATTGAACAAATAAGGCGACTCCAGTTTCCCTTGACCTTTATTGACTTCGGGTTCCCAATAAAAATGCAATTTCCAATGTCTCCACTTCACTGCGCGAAGTTCGCTTTTTATATAAAATAAGAAACCTTCCCGACATGATGTCTTTTGTTTCCCCGTAAAAAACGCGGTCTGATCTATTCCATCTATTGGTCGATCTGTCGGCACACCGGCGCCTGCAATTGCAGCTAACGTAGCATATAAATCAGTCACATGAACGATTTCATTGCTTGTACAGCCCGCGTTCACGCGCCCAGGCCAGCGGATAATAAATGGCACGCGCAGGCTGCCCTCCATTGCCGTATGATAGGTCCCTGTCCATGGGCCCGCTGTTCCGCGATAGGGACGGCGAAATTCGGGACCATTATCACTACAAAAAATGAACACGGTATTGTCTGCTATGCCGAGCTGCTGCACAGCGGCATCAATTTGTCCGACGCGATGATCCATCTCAACCATTGCATCTGCAAAATCCCCAGCATTCGTGCGCCCCGCAAAATCGGGATGCGGCAGCGTAGGAAAATGAAGATGGACCATGGGAAGATAGAGAAAAAAAGCCTTGTTCTGCTCTGTGTTGCGCCTCATAAAATGAATAGACTTGTCAACCAGCTCTGCATCGATCTCTCGTCTCGTTTCCAGATCATATACCTTGACATTGTCGGAAGCGCCGTTTTTCTTTCCTTGCATAATGTAGGGTAAATCAACGACTGTTGGATCAAAGCCAACGGTCGAGGTAAACTGACTTTCATCGGTCGTGCGAGGAATACCGTACCACTCATCGAAGCCACGGTCACTTGGATAGCGTCCCGGGCAGTCGCCCAAATGCCACTTGCCAAAATGCGCTGTGGCGTAGCCCTGGTTGCTCAGTAATTGCGCCAGCGTTATTTCATTCCGATTCAATCCTTGAGGCAGCCCAGCCGGAACCGACTGCAGGCAGCCAGTTCTGATCGGGTGACGTCCACTCATCAATGCAGAACGTGTCGGTACGCAATCGCTTTCAACGTTGAAGTTATGTAGCAGCATGCCCTGAGCCGCGAGGCGATCAATATTGGGGGTGGGGGCTCCACGCAACGCACCACCGCCATAGCAGCCCAACTCACCCCAACCGAGGTTATCGGCAACGATTAATATGATATTCGGTGACGAATCCGGCATCTGTACCTCAAAAAATGATTATGTGAAAAACATCTTCCAAGTGTAGGACCAGTCTCGTACAATTAGATTCCAATTATGCGCATATTAATGAATACTATTCATGAATCTAAGTTTCCGTGACATCGAGTACTTTTTAACCCTGGCCGAGTCGGGACATATGGGGCGAGCCGCGGCTACGCACGGCGTGACGCAATCCGCACTATCCAAGTCGTTGAGCAGGCTGGAAAAGGAAACCGGTCTGACGTTATTTGAACGTTCGTCACGCCGCATATGGCTAAATGCGTCAGGCCGGGCTTTTGTAGACCACGCAAAGCTTCTTTACGCGCAATATCAGGATGCCTTGCAAAATACGAGCGCACTTCGGACCGGTGCAGCAGGAATGCTGAGAATTGGCGCCACCGCAATTACGCTCGATAACATTGTCGCTCCTGCATTGCGATGGCTTATGCCCAAGCGCCCTGCCCTCAAAGTGTCATTGACAACCGGATTATCGGATTCGCTATTTGAGCAGGTAAAACACGGTGATCTGGACCTGGTCATTGCACCGATCTATGGCGACAGCATCGCGGAACTGGATCATAAAGTGCTGATGCAAGATACGATGAAAATCGTTGCAAGCAAGCACCATCGCTTATTTAGCACGCCTACGCTCCACATAGCTGAGCTTCAGGCGTATGGCTGGATCGCGCCCTTAGCGGGTTCTTCCGCGCGGCAAGCCTTGATGCATTGGCTTACCGAGCATGGGTTGAACGAACCTCGGATCGCTTTGGAAGTGCCACTCGTATCTAAAGGTATTCTGGATATTGTTGCGAGCACAGACTTTATCTCGTTTGCGCCTGAATCATTACTCCTGCCAGACTTGGGTTCCGGTGTTGCGCCCTTGCCGATCGTACTGCCGCAACGCAGAAAACTTTGCCTGTTGTCCCGAAAAGGCGCACATTGGACCCCCTTAATGGAAGGCTTCAGAGATGCCGTGGAAAATTGCATCTGAAGCAGCTACCGCCGTATCACCGTTTGACTTATGGTGCCAAGCGCATGACTACTTCGGCATAGTGTTCAGGAACTTCCTGTGGGAGATTTTGCCCAGCATCACTCACAAGGATTTTCTCGTACCTTCCAACAAAATGTGGGCGATCTAAATCGACTGGCATGGAAGGATCGACCCCATCGTCCTTGCCCTCCAGAATAATGCTGAGCACTTGTATGGCCGGATGTGCCAGGCATTTACATGTGTCGGCGCTTACAAAGCTGCTGCGAATATATTACTGATTTTCGGTATCTAACGATAATTCAAGAATCATTCTTGTTCTTCCGCCATTACTATGTATCAAGAAACATTTCAATTTCTTCTTTGATGATCCTGGCCACAACAACCTGACGTTTCTGCGTCATTCGGTTATCAAGCGCAGCGACACTAACGCCGCCCACGACCCGTCCTTCCTTGTCATGTAACGTAACGCCAACCCCGGTTACTTGCTTAACGGCGTGGCTGCCGATGACCGCATAACCATGTTTACGCGCTTTAGCGACGCGAGATCTGAGATCATCCAGTCGTAAGGTCCGATACTTGAGAAACCGCGCACGGTTGGCATTCAAATAATACTCAGTTTTTTCTTCGTCAAAAGTAGCAAGCATAGCCAATCCGCCCGCCCCGACGCCGATAGGTTGCCTGTTCCCTACCGGAATGGCCAGGGCTTGTATCGGGTAAGACCCCACCTCGCGGGCAATACAGAGCGTGTCAAGGTCCTGCAACATAACGAGAAAAGAAGCATCTTCCGTGCGTGCAGATATGGCTCTTAACAGCGTACCGTAACGCATAGAAAGCGACGACTGTCTTGAAAGCGATTCCCCCAGTTTTTTGCAATAACTCCCAAGATAATATTTTTTACTACGCGAACTTCTTTCAAGTAGACCTGCTTGTGCCAACTGAGTCAGCAAACGTAACGCGGTGGGTTTGCCAAGAGCCAGTTGTTTACAAACGTCAACCAGACGCAGACCTTTTTCCTGATGTTCCTCTACTGTTTTGAGAACGTGGATCGCCTTTTGCACGCTAGTGTATTGAGTCATCACGTTATTTAACGATAAATTCATAAAGTTTCATATGTTGAAACTTTACATCAATTTGGCCGGGTTAGCCAGAGTTGTTGCTCCTGCTTCGCAAACGTACGATTGAGCTCAACCAAATACGGCACAAGGCAACACCATGAATGTATACATTACCGGCATCGGCCACACCCAACTTGGACGACACCCCGAACTTTCCGTTAAGGAGCTAACTGCACTGGCGGTCAATCTTGCACTGAAAGATAGCGAAAACCTGCTGGATGACATTCAGGCGGCTTGGTTCTCGAACGTTCGCCAAGGGCAGATGGAGAACCAAAACTCAATACGCGGACAATGCGCATTGAATGCAATGGGATTCAATGGCATTCCTATTTTCAATATCGAAAATGCATGTGCGAGCAGCAGTTCAGGCCTATTTAACGCTTGCATGGCAATCGAATCCGGCATGTTCGATACCGTCTTGGTTGCCGGCACAGAAAAAATGTTTTATCCGGAAAAAAAAGCAGAGATGATGACCGCCTTTTTTGGCGGTACCGATATCCACAAACTCCAGGATACTTGGGGATTTTTCTGCGATTTGGAGACAGATCCTGAAATCCGGGCCAGGTTAAATACACCAGGCGCGTGGAATACCCAGAGTTTCTTCATGGATATATATGCTGCAATGGCCCGCCAGCATATGCGCGCATACGGGACGACACAAAGACAAATCGCAGCCGTGGCAGCGAAAAATCATGCACACTCAACCATGAACCCGCTAGCGCAATACCAGAAGGACATGTCCATCGCGCAGGTGCTGGAGAGTCCAGAGATTGCCTGGCCACTGACGCGCGCTATGTGTGCACCGATTTCGGACGGCGCGTCGGCCGTCATTCTTTCAAGCCCGCGTGCATTGACCGGTTCGAACCGAGCGCGCGCGATACGTATTGCCGGCTTGGGTGCCTCTAGCACCGTCAATCGCCCGATCACTGATATGGAACAACACTGCGTGCATCTGGCAGCCAAACGTGCTTATGCCATGGCCGATATCACGCCGCAAAATATCGATGTTGTCGAAGTGCACGACGCCTCGAGCTTTGCGGAGCTCCTGCAAATAGAAAACCTTGGATTATGTGCCCGGGGAGAAAGCGGCGCGTATACGGAAAGCGGATCCAGCAGCCTGGGTGGTTCGGTGCCGGTCAACGTGTCAGGCGGTTTGGTATCAAAGGGGCACCCTATCGCGGCCACAGGTCTTATACAGATTCACGAGCTGGTCACGCAACTGCGCCATGAAGCGGGTGATCGACAGGTACGAGGAGCCAGAACCGCTGTGGCCGAAAACGGGGGCGGTTTTCTCAAATACGAAGATGCCGCCGCGATAGTAACCGTACTTAGTAACCGGCAGGACTAAGATGCAACCAATCGACTTCTTTCTTCGCGGCACCCGCTTGCATCCAGAACGTCAAGCGGTTATTGATGTCGGCACCGGCCTGACGTTAAGTTACGGTGAGCTGAAGATGCAGGCATTTTCCCTGGCCGCTGCCCTCCAAGCGTTATCTGAGAATAAACGTCCTGTTGTTGCAACCCTTGCGGGAAACTCGATCGAAATGCTACTGGGCATACTGGCAACGTATGCTTGTGGAGGGGTGCTGGTACCACTCACTCCCACTGCAGTGGAAAAAGATATTGCGCGACAACTGGAATGCGCTCGACCGGATCTGATCCTGTACGACAAGGATTATGCACATCTGATCGATTCATACAAGGGTAAACGACTCTGCACTAACTCCACAGCAAAGCACTCGGTTTCGCAATTGATAAAAAAGTACACAGGCACTGTACCTGAGAGGCCTTGGTGTGAACTCGAAGAGATAATCGCAATTAAATTTACAGGGGGATCATCTGGTACGCCAAAGGCTGTGCAGCAATCATTCCGTTGCATCAACACCATGGTGGCCTCTCTCATGTTGGTTTATGAGTTTGATAGCCACGAGCGCTTTCTGCTGGCTCCTCCCATGACTCACGGAGCGGGTACTTTTGTATTGCCAGTCCTTGGCGTGGGCGGATGCCTTGTCATTGCCAACAAAGCGAGTGCGGCGCAACTACATCGAATCATGGCGACATATCGGATCACTTCGACCTGGCTGCCTCCTACATTGCTCAAAAGACTGGTCGATGAGCAACATACTCAGCCAGTACCCTTCCCGGCGCTGCGCAACATGCTTTATGGGGGAGCCCCATGCCCTTTGCCGCTTCTGAATCAGGCAATCGACTGCTTCGGCCCCGTGTTGGGGGTGACTTACGGGCTCACCGAAGCGCCAGTCATCATTGCGGGACTTCCAGGAAGGTTGGGCTCACTACCGGAGAATCGCGGCAGCGCAGGCCATTGCGGTCCGATGACACGCGTCGCCGTCGTCGGCGTCGACGGATTTCCCAACGAAACGCCCAATACGACAGGGGAAATCGTTGTTACCGGCGATCTGCTCATGTCAGGCTATCTTAATATGCCCGAACAAACCTCCGCAGTCATGAGAAATGGCTGGTTTTATACCGGCGATATCGGCTACATCGATGAACGTGGTTATCTTTTCATTAAGGGCAGATCGAAAGACGTCATTATCACAGGCGGCTTTAATGTTTACCCGTCGGATGTGGAGGCAGCGTACTTAAGACACCAGGCCGTCAATGAATGTATCGTTTTCGGAGTACCCGACGAAACGTGGGGAGAGCGAGTCGAAATGGCAGTTGTCCTGACCACGCCGGGCGTTCTGGATCCGGAGGCGCTCACTAACTTTGGCAAACAAGAAATGGGTTCCATCCGGACGCCCAAAAAAATTTACATTTTGGATTCTTTTCCCAAAAACGAGTTGGGAAAAATCGACAAAAGACGCATTGTGACTTCCTTGCGTGACGAAAACTGATAAGAGAGAGATTAACGATGAAAATGAAGACAAAGTTCGCCGCACTGGCCGGCCTGGTAGCAGTTACATTAAGTTGTTCGGCAGTGGCCGCTTTTCCTGAGCAGCCCATACGGTTCGTTGTGGGATTTCCCCCTGGTGGATCTACCGATATCGTAACGCGCATTCTCGCTGACGGCTTATCCAAAGAACTGGGGCAAACGGTCATCGTGGATAATAAAGTGGGTGCCGGCGGAGCCATTGGTGCGGCCTCTGTCGCTGCAGCCAAACCCGACGGATACACACTATTTCTGGGCACCGTCGCTACAAACGTCATTAACCCCTTGCTGCGCAAGAGCATTAAATTCGATCCGATCAAGGATTTCACCATGATTGGTGAGGTGGGTTATTACACCAATTTGATCCTTGTCAACGCCGATTCCCGGTATCAGGACCTGAAAGCATTGGTCGCAGATGCCAAAAATAAGCCGATGTCTTACTCAAGCCCTGGCGCGGGCACATCCCCGCATATGACGGGCGAATATTTTAAGATGCTGACACAGACAAGCATTCAGCATGTTCCTTTCTCAGGCAGCGGCCCGGCGCTCACTGCACTTATGGGTAACCATGTAGATGTCGGCTTCGATAATCTGCCTGCCGCGCTCGGCTTGGTGAAATCGGGAAAAATCAGAGCCCTTGCAATTACCAGCACAAAACGCATCAAAGAGTTGCCGGATGTGCCGACGGCCGATGAACTTGGCGTGTCGGGTATGAGTGTAGACGCCTGGGTTAGCGTCATGGGCCCTGCTCATATTCCACAAGACAGATTAAAAGTGCTAAGCACTGCCCTGCGCAAGGTACTGGCAACACCCGACACCGTAAAAAAGCTTGAAGCCAATGCTGTTACTATCAAGGCGACGAACCCCGAAGACCTTCAACAATACATTGAGTCCGAAACAAAAAAATGGAGAAATGTCGTTGAAACATCAGAGGTCAGTGTCGAATAAGAATGGTCGCAACGGGATTTGAGCGATCGAGAATCAATGTATGTGGAATAGTAGCCCGCGTGCATTGATTCCGCTTGCTTCCGGCGCTATGGCGCGTCGTATTTGCGCATGTGCCGGCTGGTAAATTGATTATTCTTTAATAAACTCAGCATCTGCTTAACACTCTTTTCACAGCAATTGCTCACTGAGCCTCTCAGTGTTGCCACTGCTCGTCTCTTATCTCCTTCAAGCGATGCACTCAGAATGTCTAAATGCTCGCTCAAAGATTTATCAATACGATGAGAGTTCAGGCGATTGCTCACGCGAAATGAACGATCCAATGCTTCTGACTCAGTAGACGTACAACAAGATTGGTCGACTCAACAATGCCCGGGATGCTGTCCGGCTCCCTTCACGGTGATCCTGCCAAATCGCCCCGCTGGATGCCGCACTCGCAGGCTCGGGTGTGGATGGCAACATCAATATTATTATGAGATCGTCATATCGGCTGAGGCCCTCGACCGGTAAACTCGACCCGACTTATTGCTTTATGTATTCTTTAAGTATCGTTGCAATGTAATGTGTCGAGAACGAAAGCAGTAATAATAATCGCATCAACCATAAATCTTATCCGGATCTCGGCGTTAAATTCATTCCATTGTCTACTTAATTTATGAAAATTACTCGCTTGTTGTGACTAAATGGCCCAGGTATTATCGGAAAAGATAAATCTGAACCGGAACCATCATGACGAATCCTATTCCCTCCTTTGCTCATGCCAATGTGACGCGCGACGAGCGTGGCATATATACGTTGCAAATCACGGATGCCAAGAGCCTGAACATTTTGGCTTCGCCAGTCACACTGAGCTTGACTGAAGCCTTCTGCTGGATTTCTCAACAGCAGGATGCCCTTGCGCTTGTCATCAGGGGATCGGGCGAAAAAGCGTTTATTGGAGGTGCCAATATCTATGAAATGGCAGAGCTTGACCCACAGGAAGCCCGTAGTTTCATTACCCGTCTGCGCCAGTTGTGTGAGACAGTCGCAGCCATTCCTGTACCCACGATCGCACGCATTCCAGGATTCTGTCTGGGCGCAGGATTAGAATTGGCCGCAGCATGCGACATCCGCTTGGGTTCGACCGATGCAGTATTCGGCATGCCTGAAGTGCGCGTTGGCATGCCCTCGGTCATTCACGCCGTATTGCTACCCTCACTGATTGGCCAGGGCGCCACCAATTGGCTACTGCTCACGGGCGAAACCATTGATGCCGAGCAGGCATTGCGTTGGGGGTTTCTGCAATTTGTAAGCGAACCAGCAACGCTTGACGCGCTGATAGAACGCACGATCGCCCCCATTGCCGCCAGTGGCCCATGCGCAGTACGTTCGCAAAAAGCGCTGCTCAGCTACTGGGCCAAATCGAGCATTGAGGCAGGTCTTGATCGCAGCGTACAGACTTTCGGCGAAACCTTCACCACAGACGAACCACGTCGCTATATGGAACCCTTTCTTACACGTAAGCAACATCGGGAGACAAAATAATGGCAGGGCCACTCAGGGGAGTGCGTGTCATAGACATGACTTCCATTGCCATGGGCCCATACGCCACTCAGATCCTGGGTGATATGGGTGCAGAAGTGATCAAGGTCGAAGCGCCGGAAGGAGATGTTTTCAGAGCTTCAGGGCCAGCCGCGAACCAAGGTATGGGGCCTGCTTATCTTAACCTGAATCGCAATAAGTACAGCGTCACACTGGACGCAAAGAAACCCGGCGAGCTAGAGCAACTGATGCATCTTATCGACGGTGCTGATGTCTTCATTTCCAATGTGCGCCCGGTTGCACTCAAACGACTTGGCCTGGATGCGACAACGCTGTGCGCACGCAGCCCGAAGCTTATTCATTGTGCGGCAGTGGGTTTTGGCCAGAACGGGCCTTACGCTGCGCAACCGGCGTTCGACGATATCATACAAGCGATGAGTGGTCTTGCAGATCTGCAAGGGCACAATACAGGCGTTCCAGCCTACGTGAATACGATTCTAGCCGACAAGGTAGCCGGCCTGACGCTGGCCTATGCAATCCCAATGGCGCTATTTGAACGAGAACGTTCCGGGCAGGGGCAGTCGATCGAAGTACCTATGTTCGAGACATTAGTTTCGTTCAATCTGCTAGAGCATATGAGTGGTCACAGCTATGTGCCACCGAAGGGGCCGATGGGCTATAACCGGGTACTCTCCCCGCAACGTCGCCCCTACCCTACCCGCGATGGTTTTCTGGCACTGCTGCCATACACCGATGCGCAATGGCAACGGTTTTTTGCCCTCGCAGACAGGGCCGACCTAGCATCTGACGTCCGCTATAGCAACGCATCTTCGCGTGCACGACACTTCAACGAGCTTTACAAAGATCTAGCCGACATCGTTGTTCAGCGCGACACGGCCCAATGGATTGCACTCCTGGCGGACGCCGACATTCCCCATGCGCGCGTGAACACGCTTGAGTCATTGCTGGACGATCCGCATCTGAGTGCCACCGGCTTTTTCCAGCATGTCCAACACCCCAGTGAAGGACCACTGATCACAACCTCGATACCAGTTCGCTTCTCTCGCACCCCGGGCCAAATCAGGTCGCTCGCGCCACGTCAGGATGCCGATCGCGATATACTGTAAGCGAATCGCTAAGGCAATCGTTCCCGGTAGCGCACGAGCACACAATGAACTTCACTCTCAAACAATTACGCGTCTTCTGTGCGCTCTACGAACTGCGCAGTTTCACTGCCGCCGCTCGTGCATCATTCTTGACACAGTCTGCCGTCAGCAAGCTGTGCTCCGATCTCGAAACAGAAGTGGGTCAGCCGTTGTTCGAACGTTCCACGCGCAGTGTTACGCCTTGCGATGGTGCGGCCGATTTTTATGCCTATGCACAGGAAATTCTGGGTACCGTGCGTGCTGCCGAGCGCAGCCTTTGCGGGTTACGTACCCTTGAACGCGGAAATGTCGGAGTGGCGACATCGCCGCTTATGATGGTAGGTTTAATGGGGAAAATTATCGCCGACTACCATCGCGCCCATCCCTGCGTAACGCTGGATCTTTTTGAATTATCCACCGACGACACCATCGAACATGTGCGCAACGGCCGCGTCGACTTTGGCATCGTTTCACTGGAAATTCCTGCCGATGAACTGACTACACGAGTTATCTACCGGGACACCATGTACGCAGTGTGCGCTTGCGACCATCCCCTGGGCCATCGAGATGCTGTTTCCTGGTCCGATGTGGCTGAACATGAACATATCATGCTGCGCAATGTGTACAGCGTGCGACGCAGCCTGGACCGTGTTGCCGCGGAACTTAACCTGCAATTTCGCTACCATATTGAGGCCGGAATGCTCACTTCAGCGCTGCAGTTTGTGGGAACAGGCCTGGGAATTACCGTGATTCCGGGCTATGCCTGCACGTTGGCACGCCAGCTTGGCCTGCGCGTGTTACCCATTGACGGCGAACGCAACCTTGATCATCAACTATGGCTGATCCTCAGGCGCAGCACGCGGTTAACGCTAGCCGCCACAGAGTTTCTACGACTCACCGAAGCGTATCTCCAAGAACGCCAGGATCGTGAGAATACACTTTAGGACGGAGTTAAATGTATGAAAACGCATCTTTTATAGAAAAAAATCCCGCAAGTATCATACGACTTCTAATTATCAACCGAGTCGCCGCCATCCCAATGATGCACGTTGTTTGCGAGGAGATGCGCAATACAAGTCGCTCAAGGAATTAGTTGATTGCCGCGCAAACAAAAGCCTCTAAGCTCCCCGTATAGCTCTTCCACCAGCCGACACTGCAGCGTCAGGTGTAGCCGGTGTCAAAGAGATCCGGTGACAATTATGCGTTGCGTCCCCCTTGAATGTACACACGTCTGCGACTCGTGCTGCACACCAATATCACGACTGCAAATGCTGGCCGAAGCATAACAAATACAGTATTGTTTGCCATTCGCCGCCTACCTATTCCATTCCAAGATAAATCCATGAGAATTATTCGCTTGTTCGACATTAATTCCGAACGTACGATGGGTCACCATTCAAATAAAACAATTGCAATATGCACATGGAGGAACAACAATGTTAAAGCGCATCATTATCAAAAGCCTGGGTTTTATCATGGCCATGACCCTTGCCACTGTCCCTTATACTAGCCATGCCGCCGAACAGCCCACTCGAATCGTCGTCGGCTTTGCCCCCGGAGGAGCTGCGGATATTCTGGCACGGACATTTGCCCAATGGCTGCACGAGCATCTGGGCGAAACCTATATCGTAGAAAACCGGCCCGGTGCGTCGGCCCAAATCGCAGTGGATCATACCAGGCGCTCGACACCTAACGGCAAAACAATTCTCATTACATCGCCATCTCCGATCATCGTTTTCCCGTTAACCTACAAAAAGCTGGGATACGATCCGGATAAAGATCTGATACCCGTCGCGCATTTGGTCGATGCACCACAAGCTTTCGCTGTCAATGCGACCAGTCCCATTAAATCGATGAAAGAATATCTCGCGTCAGTCAAAAAAAATCCCAATGCAGGGGCTGTCGGCATGGTAACGCTTGGCAGTCCGACGCATTTCGGCCTCTTGACACTTGGGCACGCCATTGACACTCCATTAATGCCGGTGTCATACAAGGGAGTAGCTCCTATGCTGAGCGATGTCATCGGTGGTGTCTTGCCAGCCAGTATCAACCCGCTTGCAGGTCAGACGGAACTATACAAGGCAGGCAAAATTCGTTTTCTTGCAGTTACCGGCACACATCGAAGCAAGCTGCTGCCCGACCTGCCCACGATGAAGGAAGCTGGCGCAGACGGATTTGACATGGCTTCCGGTTGGTTTGCCGCGTTTGTGCCTGCCGGCACACCGAAAGAAACCGTAGATAAGCTTGAAAAAGCTTTTATGGCGGCCGCTAAAGACCCAGTGATTCGTGAAAAGCTTGGCGATATAGGTCTTGAAACCACTGGATGGTCTGGTAATCAGTTGCGCCAGTTCATTCAAACGCAGCGCGATTACTGGAAACCCATCATTTCTGCGTCCGGCTTTACGGCTGACTCATAATCGAGCACGCCACTCAGTCTTCTTTTACATGCTTTCTGTGAATTTTTGCCATGACATCTTCTGCCACAATCATTTTTTCAGCCCGCAATATCCTGACGATGAACCCTTCGCAACCGCAAGCGACACATGTTGCAGTACGCGACGGCAAGATTCTTGATGTTGGGGATGCATCACTATTTAATATATGGCCTGATGCCCAGACAGATGACCGGTTCAAGGAAAAAGTTCTCATGCCGGGACTGATTGAAGCGCACAGTCATCTACTGGAAGGCGGCATGTGGAAATTTGTGTACATCGGATTTTACGATAGGCGCGGCCCCGACGGTCGCCTATGGAAAGGGCTGAAAAATTTCGAAGCAGTCGTATCCCGCCTACAGCAGGCTGAAGCCGCACTCGCAGACTCAGACACCCCCCTATTGGCGTGGGGATTCGATCCCATTTATTTTGGCACTCAGCGGATGTCTATCCAACACCTTGATCAGGTCTCAACTACCAGGCCAGTCGTGGTGCTCCATGCCAGCGTGCATCTACTCAATGTCAATAGTGTCATGCTGACAGAGGCAGGCATAACCGCAAAGGCGGTGATTGAAGGCGTCACCACAGACGAGGATGGCCTCCCAACCGGCGAATTACGAGAGTTCGCTGCCATGTTCATGATATTCAGAAAGATTGGCAATGTATTTTTTGATGCGGGCCAGAGTGAGGAAGGGATCTGGAATTTCGCGAAACTGGCCCGCTTGGCTGGCGTCACCACTGCAACGGACTTATCCCATGCGCTTGCGGACGAGACGGTCGACAGTCTTGCAAAAGTTACTGCAAATGAAGATTTTCCGTTGCGCCTTGCCGCTGCCTACTCCCCCATGCGTGATGGCAGTGGCAGTAGCGTCCAGAGGGTAAAGGGTGCGATGCGGCACAATAGCGACAAACTGCATTTCGGCTTGGTCAAACTAGTGATCGATGGCTCGATCCAAGGCTACACCGCGCGCGTGGGCTGGCCAGGATATCACAACGGGACGCCAAATGGTGTTTGGGTAATTGCCCCTCAGCAAGTACGTGAACTCTTGCTGGAATATCATCGCGCTGGGTTGTCTGTACACATGCATGCCAATGGTGATGAAGCTACCGATGTGGCCATCGATGCGGTAGAGTCAGTACTGATGGAGCACCCCCGTTGGGACCACAGACATACGCTGCAGCATTGCCAAATGGCCAGTGCCGCTCAATTTCGGCGTATGGCACGTCTGGGAATGTGTGCAAATCTTTTTGCCAACCACATATATTATTGGGGAGATGCCCACTATACTTCGACAGTAGGACCCGCTCGTGCCGAAAGAATGAACGCGGCAAAAACGGCATTGACCTGCGGCGTACCAATCTCATTGCATTCAGATGCACCTATCACACCCATCGGACCATTGTTCACGGCGTGGTGTGCTGTCAACCGGATTACATCAAGTGGACGAACCCTTGGGCAACATGAGCAGATTCAGGTCCACGAGGCATTACACGCAATGACGTTGGGAGCCGCGTACACGCTCAGGCTTGATCATCTTATCGGAAGCATAGAGATAGGCAAGCTTGCTGACTTCGCAGTCTTAGAGGCCGATCCATTAACGATCCAACCCGAAGACCTGGCAAAAATCGGCATTTGGGGAACTGTTCTTGGCGGCAAGGTTTTCCCGGCAGTAGAAAACGCCTGATAGCGAGGCCAGACAGACCGCACCGCTCCCTAGCGGCAGTTAGAGGGGCCAGTGGCCCGACCAATAAACTAGCGTATTAGTTTAGCTTCCACTTAACGCTCTTTTCATAGCGGTTGCCAAATGACTCTCCAGTGCCGCCGCTGCGCGCTTCTTGTCCCGATCAAGCGCTGCATTCAGAATTTCCAAATGCTCATTCAAAGCTTCAACAACACGATCAGAATCCAGCCGGTTGCTCACACGCATCAACCGTATCCTGCCGGCATTAATTTGATAATCGCGCGTGACCACGTCATTGCGCAGACTGGCAATAATCTCGTCATGTAAGCGCCAATCGATCTCCACAGCCTGCTCCTGAAGAGCCCTATTAAATCCACAAGAGTTCAGCGCGTCCAGAACACGCCTGGTATCCTCCGCCAGATTCAATATGCTTTCCTGGTTGGCATTTTCAACATAATGCTCAATGGCATATCGCTCCAAAATTTTTCGATAATTGAACGCATCATTTAACGCTTTGATCGTGCAATCGGCTATTTGAATGCCTCTCTGAGGATAAACCCGTAACAGTTGCTCATGTTCGAGCTGCATAATCGCTTCCCGGGCGGCGCCCAGAGGAACCCCCGCAAGCTCTGCGAACTCTCGCTGCGTAATAAATTGACCTGGCTCAAGGTCACCGCTCATCAATCTACATTTCAATCTTTCGTATGCGTCTAGTCGGCTCATAGCAACGAATCATACCACATGTTGACAAATGATTTGATAGTAATTTATATTAGATTAACTACTGATTAATTACTAATATATTAGACGGATTAAATGACCCATTCCAACTGTAAGGTTGCGCCGATTACGGTAGCACGAGTTATAGCGTATCCACTAAGAGTCCGTGTCAAGCAAGGCCCGGAATCCTCTCTGGGACCCATGCCTGTAAGACAAGGGTGTTTGCTTCGATTGGAAGATAGCGACGGGGCTTACGGCTGGGGAGAAATTTGGTGTAATTTCCCACCCCACGCTGCGGAATCCCGGGCTTTTCTTGTTCAAGATGTCATCGCGCCATATTTGCAAGGGCAAACTTTCCAGGATTGGAGGCAGCTGCGCGCCGTGCTAGAAGAAAAAATGTTGCGGATGATGATTCATACAGGAGAATCAGGGGTATTTTCTCAATGCTTCGCCGGTATTGACATGGCAGTGGCCGATTTGTGCGCACGTCGGGCCAACGTGAGCATGGTTCAATTTTTGGGAGGATCGGGCATTGATTCTGTAAGTACATACGCCAGCACCCCTTCCAGCGGCAACCTTGAAAGTCAGTGTAACGAAATAAAAAATGCAGGGCATTCCGCGATCAAACTGAAAATTGGGTACGAGCCTATCCGAGACATAGCAGCAATAGGTGCAGCCCGAGAAGTACTAGGAAGCGAGTTTTCAATCATGGTTGATGCCAACCAAGCATGGAGTTATTCACAAGCAAAGGCACAAATTTCTGCACTAGAGCCGTTCCAGATCGACTTTATTGAAGAACCGATACTAGCCAGTGAAGATTTGAGTGTTTGGAAGCGTCTGTCCGAATACAGCCCAATTGCTCTTGCTGCAGGTGAAAACATTTCATCTCAATCCAGGTTTGAAGACCACATAAACGATCACTCTTTGCACATTGTGCAGCCCGATGTCGCTAAGTGGGGAGGAATTAGTGGTGCCGTAAGCATAGCTCGCTATGCCAATGCCCACGATGTCCAATGTTATTTGCACTTCATGGGCACGGGGCTAGGTCTAGCCGCCAGTCTACATGTTCTTTCAGTGATCGGCGGCGACGGTGTAAATACCCCATCTTTAATACACCACACACATAGAATTTATAATGTTAATTTATAGTCAATGGGTGTCATGTCATTGAGTGAATCGTGCGGTCTTTCGGTGTTGTAAATCGTTGTCCAGTGTTCCGTGATGTGTTGAACTTGCTTCAACGACGTAAAAAGATATAAATCTAATACCTCTTGGCGGTACGTACGATTGAAGCGCTCAATATAGGCGTTTTGATAGGGGCAAC
>NZ_NEXS01000008.1 GCF_002810445.1 Advenella sp. S44
TTTGAGTCGTTTTACGTCGGAGAGCTCCATGCCGCCATATTTGGCTCGCCATTTATAAAATGTGGAGTTACCTACATGATGCTTGCGGCACAGCTCTTTAATCGGTATCCCAGCTTCCGCTTCTTTCAACATCGCCACAATTTGGCTTTCTGTCATCCGTTTGCTCATCGTAAAAATCCTTTTTTCTTAGTGTAAGAAAAATTCTACGCTTCAGCTGTATTATTTTAGGGGATAGTTACATAAAATAAACTTGAGTTGGAAAGTGGTATGTGCTTTTACACAATTGAATACGCTATATGTCACAGTTGGGAATTTGCCAGCTGCAATTATTTTTTATATGGGAATACAAAATAACTTGCCGTCATTTCAACATGTAGACAAAATTTTTTGTAAACATCTTGACAGTGGCAAGATTTAAATATAAATTTCAAATTATTATTTGAAATTTATATTTAAATCCAGATGCATGTCGACCAAAGAAAAAATTACCACCAGTGCCCTTACCCTTTTTGCCACACGGGGTTTTGATGCAACTACATTAAAAGATATTACGACGCACGCCAACGTCAATGTCGCTGCGATCCACTACCATTTCGGCAATAAGGATGATCTGATACGGGTCGTACTGGAATCGGTCGCCCAGCCAATCAACGCCTTGCGTATGCAAGCGCTTGAAAAATTATCAGGAGACGGGACGCTGACGCTGGAACGAATTGTGGATGCGCTGGTCGCTCCGCCCATCATGCACAGCCTGAGGACCACTGGCGACAGCCGGCTTCTGGTCAGGCTTCTGATGCAAGCCAGAGCACTGCCCCAGGCAACAACCAACGCCGCGATCTTTGAGCAATACGACGCCATGGCGCTGCTTTTCGTGGAGTCATTTATGAAAGTTACGCCGGGATTAAATCGAGCGGAAGCATTCTGGCGCTACTCGTTCACCATTGGTGCAATGATGTACATCATCAGCGATGGTGATAAAAACTATCATCGTCTCAACAGGCTATCGGCCGGGCTTTGCGACACTGACGATCCCACCGTCATCATCAACCAGCTGGTTGCATTTGTAGTCGCCGGATTTGCGGCGCCAAACGTCACCCTACTTGCTCGCAGAAAAAAAGGAAAAACATGACTCGAAAAATTATCGACTTATCAGTTACCCTTGAGGACAAACCCACTTCTCCGGCCCACCATCAACCGAAAATAGATTACGTCAATCACGACGATTCGTGGGAGTTGTTCGGCAAACTTCTGCCGGGAGTCACTCCCGCGGACATGCCCGACCAAAAAGCCTGGGCCGTGGAAAAAATTTCATTATCAACCCATGCTGGCACCCATATGGATGCCCCCTGGCACTACCACCCTACCACCAATCATGCATTGACGGCGGGAGGCGAGCCCGCGCCCGGCATCGATCAGGTACCCCTGGATTGGTGCCTGAAGCCAGGCGTCAAGCTGGATTTTCGTCACTTTGAAGCAGGCTACGTGGTCACGCCACAAGATATACAGGACGAACTCACGCGCATCGGGTACGAACTCAAACCCCTGGATATCGTGGTCGCCAACACGCGCGCTGGAGCCAGGCTCGGGCAACCGGATTATTGGGAAAGTGCCTGTGGTTTCGGGCGCGACGCAACGCTGTGGATGCTGGAGCAAGGCGTCCGGATTGTCGGTACCGATTCGTACAGCTGGGATCCCGCATTCAAGTATGTCATTGAGCGGTTCAATAAAAGCAAAGATCCGGCCATCCTCTGGGAAGGACACAAAGCAGGCCGTGAAATCGGTTACTTCCAGATGGAAAAGCTCACAAACCTGGATCAACTGCCCTCTCATGGATTCACGATCAGTTGTTTCCCCATAAAGATCAAAGATGCCTCGGCCGGCTGGTGTCGGACAGTGGCGATCCTGGAATAGCAACGCCTTACTCCACTCCTTTATAACCACCGAGACAATGGTTTTATTATGCCTTTCTATCAATACAAGCAAATTGCAAAAGAAAAATTCTCTCACGTCACTGCACGTTTTTTCGGAATCACACTAGCCGTCGTCATGCTCTCCTTTATTGCCAACCCGGCAACTGCAGCTTACCCAGAAAAGCCGATAGAGCTAGTCGTACCGTTTCCCCCGGGCGGCATTGTCGATGTCGTGACCAGAACCATGGCTCGCCAGTTAAGTAACGCATTAAAGCAACCGTTAGTGGTCGTGAACAAAGCGGGGGCTGGCGGTTCGATTGGTGCCGCACAGGTGGCCCGGTCGGCGCCGGACGGATACACATTGCTGATGGCTTTCGACACACATGCCATCAACCCGCTTCTGTACAAGTTGCCATTCGACTCCGACAAGGACCTGACACCGATATCGTTGCTCGGCACATCGGCCTTGGTTCTTGCCGTACCGGCTTCCGTACCAGCCAATAGCGTCCCGGAGCTCGTTGCAATGGCAAAACGTGATCCCGCCGCCCTGAACTATGCATCAACAGGCGCAGGCAGTTCAAACCAGCTGGCTGCCGAACTATTCAAGTCGACCACAGGCATCAATCTCACGCATATACCATACAAAGGCGGCGCGCCCGCCATTGCCGATTTACTGGCCGCACGCGTTCAGGTCATGTTTGTCAGCACAAGCTCTGTCCTTTCACACATCCGCGCAGGCAAGCTCAAAGCGCTTGCGGTTACAACAAAGCAGTCAATACCTCAATTACCGAACGTGCCGTCCATCACTCAGTACTATCCGTCTTTTGAAGCCAAATCCTGGATCGGCGTGCTGGCGCCGGCAGGCACTCCCGACGACATCATTTCGCGACTGAATACAGAAGTCAAAAATGTTCTGGACACGCCAGAAATGGCTGCTTTTTTTAACAAACAGGCTATCCAGGCGGCACCCTCTTCACCGGCGGAATTTGGCAAGTTTATGCAAGACCAAACCAAAAAATGGTCGAATGTGATCCGAGAGTCGAATATTAAGGTTGAGTAGCGCGTGTTGGGAATCGGTAATAAGGTACATTAAACTACCGCCTTTATATCTACCTACATCAAGCCGTGATCCGACCATATTGCTGCAATTGCATTTGCGTCCAAACGGCTTTGATGGCATCTACTGCGCCCATTACGTGCACCTCCATCACCGGGTTCCGCCATGCGAATAGTAATAATTTACTTACCTGATGTTTAACGATATTTCTTTTGTCATAGACTTATCTGTATTCAATCTAGTCGCTCAATAGCCGGATAACAGAACGTACCTTCAAGATGTGGTCGTTGCGGCTGGTATAGGCGCAAGGTCAGATAGAAGTTTTCTCCTGACGGCGCCGGCAACCAGTTTTTTCCTAACCCAGGGTTATCTGTCTGAATAGCAATGCTCAGACCACCGTCTGCATCACGGCGCAAACCTTGAGTCCGGTCACCGATGGAATATCGATTGATAGGATTGGCAACAAGCAGGCAGTCGCTGCGGCGATATAACGTGATAGACCAAAATGCATCGACCTTCGGGCCTTCACCGGGCGCAAAGCGCAAGACATAGCGTCGTTCTCCTGTCAGCGCCTCATCTCTTGCATCGACTTCAGCCATGATGTACATCGCCTCGTCGACCCCGAGCGTGCCGATCCAATTGCGTGCTACCCTTGCACGCGTCACAATGTCATCTTTGAACCCGGTGCGTATATTGATAGCTGTCGTCCATCCGCCACCCAGTGCGGATGAATTGGCCACTTCGCGCAGATTGGTATAAACCTCGGCCAGCGCTGTATGAAGGTCGCATATGGCAGGCGGCCATCCCGGCACCGGCGCCGCAGGCGGATTACGTCTGAGCATCACATCCAGCACGCGCAAATATTCGTTCGCATCCGGTATCCCCGTATCTCGATTTTCGATAAGACAATCAACGGTGCACAGCGCCGACGCACCGTCCGGCCTGTAGATAGCAAAGCGATCTTGCAGAGCATGCACCTTCGCAAGATCTGTCGAATCTGCGTCCACCAAGATACGACCAATGATCCATACATCCTCACTGGGCGAACTGATTACATGCATCCCCGCAGGGATTTCCCCTTCCCAGCCAGGTCCATGGACAAACAGCCGTTGCGCCTCACCGCCTGTGGTTCGCCGACCCGCATAGGCCCACGGATTGGTCCAGGCATCAAGGAACCCCAACACCCAATAGCGAGAACCGAAAGCCGGCACGTCGATTATCAACGGACCGCCAGACAAATCAAGCCAGGCATTCGAAAACAATGTGTCGTTATTGGGTGTGACAACTTCCTTATCGTCAGGACTTCGCAAGCGGCGTGTATGCGTAAATTGATTCACCCAGCGCATGCTTGAGTCGGGAGCGTCTCCTGCAAAACCCTGCACGGAATGACGCCGTGGGGTTGTTGCAGCCCGCATACGTGCCATCTCAAACAGCGGCAACGTGGCCATTACGGCAGAACAAGCATTTGGTTGTGTCGCGGATATTGGGGAACGAGTCAATAAAACGGCATCCAGTGCGATTGCACCTTGGCCTTTGGGCATCACCATAATTGGATTTATTTCCATTGAAATGAGGCTGTTGCCAGCCGACAGTGCGAATTGCGAGATGCGCACGATGGCATCAGTTAGGGCGTTGACGTCCGCACTTGATAAACCTTGGGCACCGGTTAACAGGGGCGCTATTTTCAATTCGCCGATCATCTCCTGAGCCAGCTCACGATTGACAGGCGCAAGCCTGAGTGCAATATCGCCCATCAATTCGACATTGGTTCCGCCCGAACCCAACATGACAACAGCCCCCAGTGAGGGATCGTGACGCACGCCAAGAATGCATTCGATGCCTCCCCGGATCATTGGTGCAATAAGCACGCCGTCCAACTCAGCAGTGGGTTCTGCGCTGCCCACCGCTGCCACGATACTGTCATAAGCGGCACCCGCTTCGTTTTCATCGCGTATATTCAAGACAACGCCGCCAGCATCGCTCTTGTGAATAATGTCAGCGGACAATACCTTCATGGCCACGGGAAAACCCAAATCACGGGCGCAGGCAGTTGCATCATCGCGAGATTGGGCTTGACGCTGCGGGATGGTAGAAAAACCGAAACCGGCCAATAGATCCATCGCCTCGGCCTCATTGTAGATCTCGCGATGCAGATGAACGGCCTCACCCTTCGGTTGGTCTGGTGTTAAAGGCCGTTCATAATGCGCTGCAAAAAAGTTCATGGCGGCCAGGACGCGAATGGCTCTTGCTGGATCCGAAAAACACAAACAACCTAGTGCTTCGAGCATCTGCTGTTGTTCAGTACCGATGAGTGCACTGAAGATTATTACTCGGTCTGGGAAATCACGTCGCAAATCCTCGGCCAGCTTGCGCTGAAGTCGCAGCATGATCGGAGTGCTACCATAGGCAGCAAGGAATATAAGAAGGCTACCATAATCTGCTTCTCCCAACATAGCTCGGGCAGCCAATTCGATCAGCTCCGGTTCGGTGGTTACCTGACCGGTCAGATCAACAGGATTGTCGGTAACGGCCAGAGGTATCTTATTGCGAATCAACGCTTGAACTGCAGAGGATAACGGCGCTACATCAATTGAAGCATCAGCCGCGTCATCCGCCATCATCGCGCCCACGCCGCCAGATACCGTAAGCAAGCCCAGGCGCCCGTTGACTGGGGTTCCAGCCACGGCGAGGCCTTGGGCAATATCAAAAAACTCCTCGATCGAGCGGGCTCGCCAGACGCCACATTGACGAAACATGGCGTCATAGACAGCATCGTCACCTGCCAAGGCTGCGGTGTGCGAAGCCGCTGCCTGCGCTCCCAGTCTGGTACGTCCGACCTTGACAAGTACCACCGGCTTTCCTGAAGCGCGTGCCAGCTCCAGTGCCCGTCGTAACTTGACGCCGTTGCGGCAACCTTCAAGATAGGCCATGATAATTTTAGTATCCGGATCACATGTCATCCAGGCTATGCAATCCGCAATATCAATATCCGACTCGTTTCCCGTCGTTATCCACTTCGACAGGCCGACACCGCGCCGCTGTGCCATGGCATATGCATAGGCACCGAAGGCCCCACTCTGGCTGACGATTCCAATGGGGCCTGGTTTGGCCAACCCGACACTCAATACTGGGGAAAAGGTAGCATACACAGACCGGGCAACGTTCATGAACCCCAGACAATTAGGACCAAGTATCCGAATGCCGGCAGCCCGGGCTCTGCTAGACAACCGATCCTGCGCCAGGCTTCCTGCTTGTCCCACTTCTGCGAACCCTGCAGAAAACATGACAATATTTTTTACACCGCTGGCAATTGCATCTTCCAGCGCCGCCTCGGCGCTGCTTGCCGGAATAGCAAAAATGGCCAGATCTATTGGTTGATTAACCGCAAGCAGCGAAGCAAAGGCAGGACGTCCGTGAATCTGTGCCCCGTTGGGATTGATGGCATATAGCGCACCTTCGTAACCGTGTTCGACAAGATAACGTACAGGAACGGCACCGATCTTGTCCGGATTGGAGGATGCACCTACGACTGCAATGGATGCTGGCGATAAAAAAGAGTCGAGATTGGTCTGGATCATAGTTTGTCTGCGAATTCGCGTGATATGTCTCTGCAGAATGCACGACAGATTCAGTTTATTGAACCCATAGAGACGACAGAGCCATGATAGCGATCCGTTTTTTATAAGACAAACTGTAATTTATGATAGTTTAATAATAATTAATTATTAATTGATAGTCAGGTTTTGATCTGCAAAACTGGCGAAAGCCAGGCATTGAGTGCTATCTTGCACAAGCGCAAAGTCAATCACACAGATGGTGTATTCAGGGTGAAATCAAGAAAGCTCTCCACCGCCGGAGACAATGATGACCGGTGCCGGGCGAAGACTGCGATACGCCAAGTGACAGTAGGCTGTGATAGTGGACGAAACGTCAAGCCAAATCCCTCTACCAGATCTCGGGCCATTGATGGACAGACCACATAGCCATGGCGAACCCGCAACATGGAAAGCGCAGTATTGACGCGATGCACAGAAATAATTCTGGGAGGATGGTGTCGTTGTGGTACGTTGCTCAATACGTTGACGGTCAGATTAGGCATGTAGTTGATGAGTGGCCTGTTACTCAGTTCCTTCCAGCATACCGATTTTTTTTCCGCCAGAGGATCATCCCCTCGCAAAGCTACCCATAGCGGATCGGCCCTGATCATATGAGCTTGTATAGCCTCGTCAACCGGCACGCCTTCCGGCCCAAATCCGATATCTGCGCTGCCGCTATGCAAACGAGACAATACCTGTTCGATGGGCACATCTTCAAATCGAACGTCAATACCAGGATTCTGCTTCTCATAGCGAGCGATGAGCTCAGGAAGCAACGTACACGATAAGGGCTCTGGCGCTGCAACGCGTACCACGCCCCTGCGCAACTCCTTCAGGTTAGTCACACTCTCCAGCGCCTCTTCCAAATTACCAAGCAGTCGACGCACCAGAGGTTCAAATGCGACACCTACAGGCGATGCGCTGACATTGCGCGTATCACGATCCAACAGACGTACGCCCAATCGGCTTTCCAGCTCCTTGACCAGACCGCTGAGCGCCGCCTGCGACAAATGCATTGTACTGGCGGCTTCGGAGAAACTGCCGGATTCAAGAACAGCAAGAAACGCACGCAATTGACGCAGCGTGATTTCCGGCGTAGAGGCGCGTCGCTTCGGTTCGGAATCATACATGGATTTATAACCCAGGCCTTTAAATTGAAAAGAAAATCAAGCTTGTCCGTATAGAGCGGGCGACCTATTATATCAGCAGGTCTACGCCTGCCCTGCTTATCAGGCTACCGGTCAGCGGTACAACGATTCAAATAACCAGGAGACAATGATGGGAATAAATCGACGCATGTTGTTGGGAACGGCTGTTGCGGGTATCTGCAGCGGCCTCGCTCCACGGGCATTTTCCCGGGAAGACTGGCCGTCACGTCCGGTTAAAATTGTCTCACCCTATGGAGTGGGGGGCCCCAATGATCTGTCCGCACGAATGATTGGCGACTATCTTGCACGGCATCTGGGACAGACTTTTATCGTCGAGAACAAAACCGGGGCCGGAACGCGGGTTGGCAATAGCTTCGTCGCACATGCACCAAATGACGGATATACCATTTTGTATGCTGCGGCGCCCTACACGACGCTGGAAGCACTGTATGGCACGCTTCAATATGATCCGCGCAAAGATCTGAAACCCATCGCCATGACCGCAGTGGCGCCCCTTTTTTTGGTTGTTAATGCAAAAACACCGATAGGGTCTGTTAAGGATTTGATCAGCTACGGAAGAGGACAGTCCAAAGGTTTGACTTTTGGTTCCCCAGGCTATGGCTCATTGCCTCACCTTGCCAGCGAACTACTCTTTCGCAATGCGAAAGTAAAGGGACTGACCGTTCAATATCGCGGCGATGTTGCAGCCTATACCGATTTACTGGCGGGGGGACGAATTGACGCGACGCTGACCGCAATCACGGCCGCATTGCCGCATATCCGTCGCGGAAGCTTGCGTGTGCTTGGCGTAGCCTCTACCACGCCTAGTGCAATTTATCCCGACGCAACCCCGTTGAGTGAACAGGGGTTATCGGATGTCGTTGCATCCGGCTGGTATGGATTCATGGCCCCGGCTGCCGTGCCCGCAGAGATTGTGAAACGATTGGATGATCAGATCAATCGGGCTCTGTCTGATCCGGACATACAGCAGAAACTATCAGCACTGGGGCTGGAATCCCGGCAAAGTAACGCCGCCCAGTTCGGCGACTTTATTGATGCCGAAACGCAAAAATGGAGCCAGGTAATCAAAACAGCCGGCATAAAGGGAACGTGAATTTTTGCAGGAAATTGATCGCTATGTTGATGATGGACATTTTGTAACGGTTGTCATGACTCGACGGCAAGCCCGCTAAATCAAAAACTCACTTTCGACCTTGGCGCGCCACGCATCGAAATTGATGTGTACGTCGGTACAGCAAATCCTGCGCTATCCGTAGCACCAACACGTTCAGCTCCGACCTGAACCAACATAATATTGGACACGCGCCCCGCATCATTGCTACTATAAAACGCATGCAAACGCCCTGTTTTTAAATGGAGTGATCATGCAGTTATGTCTTGCCCCACTGCAGGAGATAGCCTCTCCTGGCTTTGAACTTCCTGCCAACGCCTGCGATACCCATGCCCATGTCGTGTCCGACGATACCAATGCGTTCCCGTTTGTCGCCGATCGAAGTTATACCCCGCCCGCAGCGCCTGAAACCCGCTATTTATCCATGCTTGACCACACCGGCATGCAACGCGGTGTCCTCGTGCAGATCAGCGTGTATGGCGATGACAATCGCTATATGCTGCAGGTGCTTGAACGCCACCCGGACACGTTGCGTGGCATCGCCGTAGTCCGGGACAACGTCACAGACGCCCAATTGAGGCAGATGCATGAGGCTGGGGTTCGGGGTCTGCGAATCAATGTACTTTTCGGCGGAGGCACCGGCTTTGAGGCCATGGAGAACCTCGCCCGAAAAATTGCTAATTACGGTTGGCATATGCAGTTTCTGATGGACGCACGCCAGCTACCTGAACTGCTGCCGCGCCTGAAACAACTACCTGTACCGGGCGTCATTGATCACATGGGTCATATGCCTGTGGCTGAAGGCATAAACCATCCCGGATTTCGGGCAATGCAGGAATTGATCGAACACCATGGCTGGTGGGTCAAGCTGTCCGGAGCATATCGCATCAGTGACGATTTCCCTGAATTTGCTAACGTCGTGCCCTGGGCCCAGGCGCTGATTGCGACTAATGAAGACCGCATGGTCTGGGGCAGTGACTGGCCTCATGTGTCCATTCCCCGCATGCCTGATACCGGTTTACTGCTGAGCCAGCTGGCTCAGTGGGCTCCAAGCCCCGCTCAACGCAAGAAGATATTGGTGGACAACCCGGCCGTCCTTTACGAATTCTCAAGCTGAAAACAGACCGCTCCGGAACTAATCAAGCCAGACACGTCACAGGAGACACCAGATGAACTGGTACACGCAATTGAATCGGAAAGAGAAAAACACCTTTATCGCCGCTTTCGGCGGCTGGGCGACCGACGCCTTCGATTTCATGGTGTTCACATTTGTCATTAGCGCCATTATCCAGCTTTGGGGCATCAGTAATGCCGAGGCAGGTATCCTGGGCACCATCACATTGCTCTTTTCAGCAATCGGCGGCTGGGGCGCCGGCATCCTGGCCGACCGCTATGGCCGGGTACGTATCCTGCAGATCACCATTCTCTGGTTCTCGGTATGCACGGTGCTGATTGGCTTCGCACAAAATTTTGAACAATTTTTTGTCCTGCGGGCACTGCAAGGGCTGGGTTTTGGCGGCGAATGGGCCGTGGGCTCGGTGCTGATGGGCGAAATCATCCGGGCCGAACACCGGGGCAAGGCAGTGGGCACGGTGCAAAGCGGCTGGGCCATTGGCTGGGGCGCCGCGGCGCTCATCTATACGCTTATGTTTTCCATCTTGCCGGTCGAGTGGGCCTGGCGCAGTCTGTTCTGGATCGGCGTTTTGCCAGCACTGCTGGTGCTGTTTATTCGTCGCCACGTTCCTGAGCCTGAGATTTTCAAGAAAAAAGTACTCGAACAAAAAAATGTGTCCAGTCTCTGGGGAATCTTCGCGCCAGGTGTTATCAAGACGACCCTGCTTACCGCCCTGCTCTGCACCGGGGTGCAAGGCGGCTACTATGCCATTACGACCTGGCTGCCAACCTTCCTGAAAACGGAAAGACACCTGTCTGTTGTCGGTACAGGCAGTTATCTGCTGGTCATAATCGCCGGCTCATTTTGCGGCTATATCGCTGGGGCGTACTTTGCCGACCGATTCGGGCGCAAGGCCAACCTGATCTTGTTTTCGGTATTTTCAGGAGTCTGCATCTATCTATATACCGCGCTCCCTCTTAGCAATACGCAGATGCTGATATTAGGCTTTCCACTGGGTTTTGCAGCCTCAGGGATTTTCAGCGGCATTGGCGCCTACCTGACCGAGCTGTATCCGTCCGCGATTCGCGCCAATGGTCAAGGCTTCTCCTATAACTTCGGGCGCGGTGTGGGCGCCCTTTTCCCGGGGCTGGTCGGCTATCTGAGTCAGACGATGGGTCTGGCCGGCGCCATTGCGGCGTTTGCGACGGGTGCCTATGTACTTGTTCTACTCACAACGTTTCTGCTGCCGGAAACAAAGGGTAAAGAGCTGACCGATTGACCAAAAAGCGACGTATCTGCCGTATATTGGAAAAAAACAGTCCTGTTATGTTCCAAAAACACAACATATTTTAGGGAATATCACAATTGAGTGTATAATAAACAACGTACGGTCCTATATAAAAACAGAATCCAACAAGCCGTGATGGCAATGCCCTGGCGGGCGCCTTCACGAACAGACACAACGCCTACCGTCGGTATGACCTTGTGAACCATACCAGTATCAAACGGATAACTTCCCTCACTTGATGGCACCAGAAGCATCGTTTTCTGTGCACAAACATCATTTTTCAGACTGCAGTACGACCCGCTTTCGTGAGTGGTAGTGCAGAACCAGCTTTCTGCGAAAGCGCCTGGCATCCGCATTTGCATTTTCCGGCATCTTGCCGTGGTTCGTGTGTTCGCGCCTCTTGGGTTGCACCACTTTGCCCCGCATCTGCCGTTGATTATTAATCTTTACAGGAGAACAATATATGGCGAAAGAAGAACTACTTGAAATGAGTGGATCTGTTACAGAAGTATTGCCTGATTCCCGCTTCCGGGTCACGCTGGACAATGGGCATCCCATTATTGCGTACACCGGCGGCAAAATGCGCAAGCACCATATTCGTATTTTGGCTGGCGATAAAGTCACCCTTGAAATGTCACCTTATGACCTGAGCAAAGGTCGCATCACCTTCCGTCACATCGCAGGCCGTGCGCCAGGCCCAGCGCGCCCACGTCGCCGTTGATGCGCACCGGCTTCCGATAGCCACCGCAGGCAGCCTTGCGGGCAGATATTCGTGCAATATCCTGCCGCAAGCCTTGCGTAAAAAATATGTTAGAATTTTCGACTCTGTAAGACTGCCGATATAGCTCAGTTGGTAGAGCAGCGCATTCGTAATGCGAAGGTCGTAGGTTCGACTCCTATTATCGGCACCACTGCATAAACACCCCTTGATTAAACATTGTCAGTAACTATAAAAATCAATGGCTTATCGGGATGAAATGAAATTTTCGATACTAATTTTCGATACTGTATCCCTCGCAAATTGACACAAACCTCCCCAAGATTTGCCCACGCAAACGGAATTTTCTAACATGGTTAAGAATCCCGTCGATTTTACCGATCAACAGATTGAAGAACGGCTCGATATATGGACCGCGCTAAGTGAAATTTTCGTTAACGTAGAACAAACACAAGAAGAGTTTGACCAGCATATGGATATGGTCGCAAGAAACGTTGCGCCAATGGGTTATTCACTCGACAGCTTGAAAAACATCATTGTCAACGAAATCGGCCCATTTTTCATAAGAAACTTCAGCGTTTTGAATTCAAGCCCAGAGACTGATTTTTGGACTAGGGAGCAGGTCGAACTCATAATGAAGCAGTTCAGGTCCCAGAGAAATACGTTGGATGGATGGATGCAACGTATGTTTAAGAAGGATCCATTAAAAAACCCTACGGTTTCACGTCGATGGAAAGGACTGCAGCAACGCCTTATAAAACTCGGTGTACAACCACATACCTATTAGTCCGCAGTCGGGAGGACAGTCACCAAACCCGGTATACCCCTGCGTTCCAACCGCGTGGAGCCAAGACCCTCCACTGGCGTCGGAATGCCGGCAAATTGATTTGGCAGTTATAAACGGTATTTAGGCCGTCACGCAGCAAACGACAGACGATCTGATATATTAATGATCTAATAAGAGATAGAAGACGGGCTTACTGTTTCAAGACACGATCCGCCGGCCCTGACATTGACGCAGACGCGCTTATCACGATGGAATTGGAAACGCCTGCAATTAAACACCTGTCCGATACCGCATCGAATATCAAATCCGGCGTAACATTAAATAATTAGTACAACAACGGAGGTTAAACATGACAGATATCATCCATGAAGTGAACGGCAGACAATTTGCACTTCGGCAAGAATCAGATGGCGATGTAGTGGTTTGGCGTGCGTATGAATTGCCATCCAATAATTTGGTTCGGGGCGCAGAATCCTGTGTAACAACAGACGTCATTGCCGATAGGAAGCATACACATCAGTTTGATGATCCAAGCGAAATTGCTGTGAATGCGCTCAAGGAAACACTGGACAAGCAATTCGGAAATCCTGAATAAGGTCAGGCGTGCATTGCTGTGCCATGATCTGCAGAGGTCGGCTGGATCATTGGCACAGCGCTAACACAGACCTGGCGGCCGACTGCCTCTATCCCGCGTTAAAGAAGTCTATAAACCGTTCATAATCCAGCGCTTGGCATTCAATGGTCAGCGTAATTTTTCCCTCTTCCGGAATTTCGATTGCACTGGTAGCCACTCGTACACCTTTAAATAAGTGATAGATGCGCGCGCCGGATTCTTCCATACTACACGATCAGATTAGTCCAAGCTCCTTGAGTACAGACTTGGTCACCTCCAGGCGTAATTGCCCGCCCGCTGCTTTTGTGATGTCCATATTCATGGCGTAGATATAGGTGTTATCGGCAGTCTCCACGTAACCCACCAGCCACCCCAGCTTGACGCCAGTTGCATCGCCAAAACCGACCATGCCGGTTTTGCCGCTTAAGGTCCATGACGGTGTTTTTTCCAATACGATCGCCCGTTTTACGATTTCGGTGCTCCGTCTGGCAACTCCGAGCTGCTGAAAATAAAAGCGTTGCAAGAACGCAATCTGCTCAAGTGCAGATATTTTCAGTTCACCTTTCAGCCAGAAATGGTCTATTGCACCTGAAGAATGTATCAGAACTCTGCCAGATATCGTGCAATCTGTTTTCGAGGAAGCGTTGCAGGGCTCCTAAGTCGTAATCTGATTTTGCCTAGTGCGTTTCGCGCAACCGCAAGCCCAATACCGGCCAATAGTGATATTGGATTCTCCTTTCCTAATACTTGCATAATAGCTGCCAACGTTGCTCGCCGGCCAACTATCGCGGTCACAGCAGCCCCGGCTTGCTGATTTCCAGCAAGGTAAAATACCCTTTGTACTCAACCGGTAGCCACCCCCCTGTATCAATATGATGGACATTGCCAAGTGTCATAATCATGGGGTGGTAGTTATGACCGACAACAACATGGTCGACCCCGGCTACCCGTGTTACGTCTTGGCGTTCAAATCGATCGCGTGCCCACATCGCGCGCTGGCGGTGTGACTTGGAATCAAAATAGCTTTCCAGATCGTTCCAGTGTCGACACGGCACATCGGCATGAACGATGCCAATTCGTCCGTTTGCCGTCGCAACTTCTATGGCCATGGGCAGCAGCTCCAGCCTGGCAACCAGCATTTCTCGATCATGCGAGGCTTGCTCAATGAACCAGCCTCCGCCGTTGAGCCGGTAATTATCCTCATCCATCCGACCAATGCGATGGTAACGAATGGCATAATCGTCATGGTTGCCGCAAACCGGAAAAAACCAGCCGGTGTCGATCAGCTTAATGACCTGTTCATTTTCAGGGCCGCGATCGACCAGATCACCTACGCAGAAAAGCCGGTCTTTATCCCCATCGAACACCACCGTTGCCAATGCCTGCATCAGTTTTGTATAGTGGCCGTGGATGTCGCCGACAACAAAATCACGTCCTTTTCGATTCAACTCGAACTTGTGCACATATGCCATTTATCTTCTTCTCCCTTCATCGCGCTTTATCAGGATCAGGATCAGGCCCTGGTCTTTTTCCGAAGGCCGTTGGCCAGAAAAGGCTATTTGTTGCGCTTGCGACGTCGATAGGCATACCAGACGGGGATTGCCACCATCACAACTGCGCTGATGACGGCAAACACGATTTCTGTGCCTTCTGTCTCAGACGGCGAAAAATAGAAAAGAGAGGCGCACACGACCGCAGCACAAAATGCAAATACCGCTGCCACTATCTGGCGGACATAAAGCGGTTCCTGTTCTCGGCCTGATGGCGCAAAAAAGAAAGCCGCAATCGTGGCGACTACCATAAGTATTCCAATTAGCTGAGCCCATAAATCCATTGCAATCTCCATCTTGTCCGATTACTCATCGATTATAGGATGCCTGAATAACAGATGCAGCGTAGCGCCCGACCAGTGGACACGCAACGCCAATGCACGAATGCGACATGACAATCACCGGTTTGCCACGGCCATTGTCCTATTTGACACGAGTCAGTACGCCCACGTCTTCGTTGATATTGAGCGGCCTGTCCAGCTGTTTCAGTTTTCCGCCATCCACCGATTGCAACGTGTTATTCGATCGCAGCCCAAATAGCCAGTCTTGTTCGCTGTTGTTATCCGCCTTCAGGCGCAATAGCGTATGCAATCCCGATTTTTCAAGGGTCCAGTTCCCATGCAGCGTTTTTTCCAGCGCGTCTCCGCTGAGCACAAACCTGCCTTTGGAATCGAGCTTCAGTTCAATATCGTCTCCCGAGAATATACCGGCAAGAAACGTCTCCTCCGATTTCGATACTTTGTCCCGATGCGCGT
Organism: Advenella sp. S44; assembly: GCF_002810445.1. Lineage (GTDB taxonomy): Bacteria > Pseudomonadota > Gammaproteobacteria > Burkholderiales > Burkholderiaceae_B > Advenella. The sequence goes on from NZ_NEXS01000008.1 coordinate 15,669, forward strand.
CAGCGCCGCGGGATGTCGATTGCGCGTTTACTGTGTTTGTCATGGTTGCAACGCCAATTGAGGCCAGCAGTAGCAAACCGGAAGTCGTAAATATTAGGCTTTTCTTCATGCTCAATGCTCTCTGATAGTCAAGAATCTCTGGTTGTATTTGCGTATTCAGCGATCCGTAAATCAGTAAAGTAACAAAAGATTTCTTACATTAATCTGAACGTAATCAGATATCCCTATGATCATTACAGTTGTGGTTGTTATACACTTGAATAACATCCCCGGCGCAATATATGGGGGCTCCCTTCTTACCTGTTTTGAGAGGTAGACAATGAGCAAAACCATTTTAGTCCCAATTGACGGGTCAAAAAACGCAGCCAAGGCGCTGGAGTGGGCCACGTCGCTGGCAAAAACGGCCGCCATGAAACTGCTTGTGGTCAATGTCCAGCCGAGCTTTCAGACCATTCACGCCAAGACGCTGTTCAAGCACGAGGATATCGAGCAGTACCAACAGCAATTGTTCAATGAAGTGATGGAACCGGTAAACGCCAGATTACAACAAGCCGGCGTAGACTATGAAACCAAATTGCTGATCGGGGATCCCAAGACGTGCATTGTGCAAGAGGTCAACGATCAGCAGAACAGCAACTGGCCGGTGGATATGGTCGTGATGGGCTCACGCGGCTCGAATCCCTTATTTTCCGGATTGCTCGGCAGTGTAAGCTATGCCATGATCCACTCCGCAGTCTGCCCGGTGACCATTATTCCTCAAGACTAGGCTGTTGTTTACAATCCCAGATCGCTCAGTCCCGGATGGTCATCAGGCCGCCTGCCTGGCGGCCACCGGAATTTGCGTTCGCTTTCAGCAATTGGCAAATCATTAATGGAAGCATGTCGACACGACATCAGGCCATTGCCGTCGAATTCCCAGTTTTCATTGCCATAAGATCGAAACCATTGTCCGGAGTCGTCATGCCATTCGTAGGCGAATCGCACGGCAATGCGCTCGTCTTCAAAAGTCCACAATTCCTTGATCAGGCGATAGTCCAGCTCCCTGACCCATTTGCGCGTCAGGAAAGCAACAATCTGCTCCCTGCCCTTCACAAACTCGGCCCGGTTTCGCCATTTGCTGTCCACGGTATATGCAAGAGATACACGCTGCGGATCGCGTGAATTCCAGCCGTCTTCGGCCATCCGCACCTTCTGGATCGCAGTCTCCCGCGTAAAAGGCGGCACAGGCGGGCGCATTTCAGATGTCGTATTCATGTACATTCCTTATTTCAATAATGTAAAGCAATAAAACAATGAGCAACTGTTAAAGGACAACGACAAATTGTGAAAGGTACTTTGCATCGACGCGAAGTATACGCATCGCACCGGCTTGTCGGTGATACTGGCAAGGCTGTCGATATTGCCGTCAGTCCATATCATGCATTATCCCCACAGCCAGGCTCGGTCTGCCGCCTTATCCGGCATTGCGACGTGGAATTCGATGCGTTTCGGTGACTCGCGTGATATATGACACGCCCGGGATGGACACGCCCGGGATGGACACGCCCGGGATAGGGATATCAGGGTCTGTCCCGGATACGTACAGTTCAACAATATCATACAAGCGTCCCGTCGTCTTTTGGGCGCGGGCTCGTCCACGAGACGCCGCAAGCAACTCGCGATACACTTGAGTCTGAACGTAGCGGCACCGGAATAAAATAGCCCGGCAGGCGATGGCCGGCACACAGAGGAATCTATGAAAGCGCTTGAAAACGAAATCGTCCGTGTCATCTCCAGGCCCTCGGGCATACCGACTGCTGAAAACTTCAAACTGGAAACGCTTCCGGTTCCTGAGCTTGAAGCCGACCAGATTCTGGTGCGCAACGAATGGCTGTCTGTCGATCCGGCAATGCGCGGGTGGCTGGCCGACGCCAACAACTACGCAAGTGTGCGCGTCGGCGACGTCATGCGATCACTATGTGTCGGCACGGTCATTGAATCGAACGCAGCAACAATTAACAAGGGCGAACGCGTAATGGGCTGGTTCGGTTGGCAGACCTATGCCGCTGTCAAGCCTGAGGCAATTGTTCAGACCGTCAGCGCCAGCGATCTGGCGCCGTCGTTGTATCTGGGCGTATTAGGCCTAAACGGCGTGACAGCAGCGACCGCACTGGACAAGCTGGGATCTCCCAAATCTGGGGAAACGGTTGTCGTGTCCACAGCTGCCGGAGGTGTTGGCTCCTGCGTGGGACAACTTGCCAAAGCACTGGGCTGCCGTACCGTCGGCCTAACCAGTTCCGAGGAAAAGGTGCGTGCGTGCTATGAAGCATTTGGGTATGATCATGTCATTAACTATAAGACCGACGATATCGGTTCGGCCATAAAAGCCCATTGCCCGGATGGTGTGGACATCTATTTCGATAACACGGCAGGCACGATTTCAGACGCCGTTATACGGCATCTGGCTATCGGCGCCCGTGTAATTGTATGCGGTACGGCGTCAATCCAAAGCTGGGATCCGCCCCCAGTGGGGCCTCGCGTAAACCGCATTCTTCTGACCCGCCGGGCCCGCATGCAGGGGTTCATCCTGTTCGACCACAAGGATACTTATGCCTCTTATGTTTCTCAGCTTGAGGAATTAATCAGGACAAAAAAACTGACTTATCGAGAGCACATTACCGAGGGCATACACACGGCTCCCGGTGCGATTGCCGAACTATACCGTGGAGAAAACCTGGGCAAGCGGCTTATCCGGCTGTAGTCAGCTTGCGTAAAAGCCAGAACCGGGCGCCGTAAAAGGTGGCGGTAGTAAACTATTGGCACCACGGCTGACAGGAAAAATCCCCAATGAAAATATGCCCCCAGTGCACCACCGAACTTGAAGACGCGGCCACAAAATGCGTCTCTTGTGGTTTTCAATTGGAAAAACCACAGCGTACATTGACGGGTAAAGTCGTCAAGTGGCTTTTTATCGTCTTTAACGTGGCCATGATCTGCTGGGTCGTGGTGGGCATGGGCCTGCTGGACCAGGACTCGCAGTCCAGTGCGCTACCTCGGGGAACGGAAGACACCGAAGGCATGGGTGTTACAGTCATCATTCTGATATGGGTTCTCTGCAATTTTATATTTGGACTGGTTGTCTGGGACACCCGGGCAAAGAACAAGGCCCTGCAGGAATCGCATAATAAGGTCCAGGAATGACCGGCGACAAATCGCAAAACGATCCGCGCTGCAAGATCTCAGATTGCAACGATAGTCTGTTTTGACTTCAATGTCCGTTGCGGCGCTCGCAACAGGCACTGGCAAAGCGCTTGCACGCAGCAATGGCCACCCAAGTGGCCATCAGCGGCAATCCAGAAACGGTTACTGCGGCTTGGTTTTGGCAATGCTTTCACGCACGCTGAATTTGTCATACCATTCTTTCAAACCAGGGAACCGCTTTTGCCAGTTGTACTCTGGCAGCCGGAAATCCAGGTAATCAAATGCACACGCCAGGGTAATGGTGACGATATCGATTCGGTCGTACAGTTGCGGCGCCTTCCCTTCAAAGTACTGCAATGCCGTTGTGATCTTGTCGGTCTGCCCTTCCACCCACTCGTCCCAGCGTAACGCTTGTGGTCGTGCCAGCAGCTCGTAGCGCACCAGCAAGGAGGCCGCGATCGCGCCGTCTGCGACCGCGTGATCCGTAAGCATCTTCCAGCGCGTATGTTCATCGCCAAACAGATTACCTTTGAAGGTGGTGTTCAGGTATTCACAAATGACCCTGCTATCGAACAGTACCTGCTCATCATCAGTAATAAATGTCGGTACCTGGCCCAGTGGATTGAACGGAATAATATTGCGATCGCGATTAACAGGATTTGCGGCAGCCGGCAGACGCTCAATTCGATCCACGATTCCCAGTTCGTCGGCAACGATCATTGTCTTGCGCACAAAAGGCGATGCGGCAGAATAAAAAATTTTCATTTATGTCTCCTCGATAAAAATCATTCAAAATTAAATACTAAGACCCTATGACAGGGGTAGACGCGGATCCGGCATGCTGAATATCTGCCTTGGCCTTGCGATCAGCCCATGTAGCCAACCCGGTCAGTATCGCCAGCAGGCCTCCGAGCAGGCACGTGCCAGCCCAGCCGCCATATGTCCAGGCCACCGTGCCAAGTGTCGATCCCGAGGCGCCGCCAACAAAGTAACTGGTCATGTACACTGCATTCAAACGCGATCGCGCCTGCGGCAGCAAAGCAAATATGGTGGTTTGATTATTGATGTGGATGCCCTGAAGCGCCAGATCGATAACGAGCATGCCAGCGAGAAACCACCAAAGATTATTATGGCCCAGCCATAGCAATCCCCAACTGACCAGCAACAATACCACGCTGACCGCCGTTACTGTATCGCCCAGCCCGCGGTCGGCAAGACGCCCGCCCAAAGAGGCCATCAGGGCGCCCATGACGCCGGCCAGTCCCACCAGGCCAATGGCTACGTCGCTTAAACCATGAGCTGGTCCAGCCAGCAACAAAGCCATTGTCGAGAACAGCGCGCTGACCGATGCAAACCCCAGCCCGCCCATGAGCGCACGCGTACGCAGGCGCGGCTGCTCGCGCAACAATGTGAGCATTGAAGCAAGAATGGACATATACGCCTGGGCCTGAGGGTTTCTGGAGGACGGCAACTTAAGCCAAAGAATAGTTGCAATGCCAAGCATGACGACACCTGACACCAGATATACGGTAGACCAGCCGCCTATGCCCGAGAGCAAGCCGGCAACGCTTCGGGCAAGCAAAATACCAGTGAGCAGCCCGCTCATGACCATGCCCACTGCACGACCGCTACGGGAAGGCGCAGACAGAATGGCCGCCATCGGCACCAGTACCTGCGCCGCCACGGAAAACAGCCCTGCCATGCCGACTCCGGTAAACAGCATGGCACTGTTGAGCGCAAAGCCGCTAATAAATTGTCCGACCGCAGCCAGCACCATCAGGCCGACCGCAAGCCGCCTGCGCTCGAATTTGTCGCCCAGCGGCACAATGAAAAGCAGTCCGAGTGCATAACTGACCTGGGCTACGGTAACTGTTAGGGCTGCATGCGCCTCGGTGATGCCAAGACTGACGGCAATGGAATGGAGCAACGGCTGGTTAAAATAGTTTCCGCCAGCGCAAAGGCCGCAAGCGATGGCCATTAATAACAGCACAGGTGTTGTCAGGTAAGACTGTTCAGATTCTTTTTCAGACATGGGCAACCAAATACGAAATACTATATATTTAACCAGTATTATTATAAAATAACAGCGTCAAGCCGGGCTTGCGGCTTTCTGGTTCACACCCTGCTTTGCCGCCACCAAATACCTTTTTTGCTTTCCCTGCATTTTGCTTTACGCAGTAATGTTTAGCGCGACACAGTTTAGCGCGACAAAGCAGTTGGATCATTAAACCACAGTCAGAACGCATCGGGACAAGGAAACATGCAATGCGACTCGTTGCCAGTTGCAACCTGGCTTTCGTCGCTTTTGCTCCGGACCTGCAAGTCAATGTAAGATATTCCAGTCAAGCCGCCTGCTGCAAACGTTAAAGTCTGACGTCCAGCAACATCGCTGAGCAGCGTGATCCGGTCACGGCGTCGTTCCGAGCCGGTCACTGCGATCGCGCGATCGATCACTGCGCGCGAGTGCCCGGGAGATCGATCACTGCGCGCACGAGATCGGTCGCGGTACGTTAACGAACCCATATTTGTTTAACGGTATGTAATTAAATTGATAATGCAATGAGCAATATTCCTCTTTTCCCGTCGGATGCCCTTCCCGCTCCAGCCTCTGGCCCGCCCGAGCAACAACTGGGAGAAGGCGCGTGGGTGTTACGTGGATATGCGCTGGGATTTGTGGACAGAATACTGGCGTCGCTGCGCGACATCCGTAAGCAGTCGCCCTTTCGTCATATGGTGACGCCTGGCGGCTACACCATGTCCGTCGCCCTTACCTGTTGCGGCACCGCAGGCTGGACAGCTGATCGCAAAGGCTACCGTTATGCCGGCACTGACCCGGACACAGGGCAGCCATGGCCCGCCATGCCCGATGCATTCCTGGCGCTCGCTCGGCAAGCAGCCGATCATTGTGGCTACGCCGATTTTGCACCGGATTCGTGCCTGATCAATCGCTATGTTCCCGGGGCCCGGCTTAGTCTGCATCAGGACAAGGACGAGACCGACTTTTCCGCACCCATCGTTTCCGTCTCACTGGGCATGCCAGCCATATTTCAGTTTGGCGGTCACAAGCGCAGTGACCGCCCCGAGAAAATCCCGCTGTTTCATGGCGACGTGGTCGTCTGGGGTGGTCCCGATCGTCTGCGCTACCATGGCGTATTGGCGCTAAAAGACAATCCGCATCCTTTATTGGGATCCAATCGCATCAACCTGACCTTTCGCAAGACACGCTAATCAGTCGACGGTTGCTCCCGAATCCTTAACGGCTTTTCCCCATTTTGCAATTTCAGTCTTGATAAATTTATCTGCCTGCTGTGTCGTCTGTGGCATTGGCAGCGCACCACGATCAGCAATAAAGGCAGACAGTTTAGGACTGTTAAGCGCCTTGACGATTTCTGTGTTCAGTTTTTCAACAACGTCTGCCGGCGTCTTCTGAGGCACAAAGACGGTGGCCCAGCCGATCGCTTCGAAACCAGGTATCGTCTCACTCACGGCTGGCACATCCGGCAAAGCCTTGAGGCGGTCTGCCGTTGTTACGCCCAGCGGCACGGCTTTATTGTCTTTAATATAAGGCAAGGCCGCTGTTACCGAGTCGACCATCAATGGCACCTGATTGCCGATAAAGTCGGTCTGTGCCGGGCCGCTACCTTTATAGGGAATATGCCTGAGCTTTATGTCGGTTCCCGCCTGGAACATCTCTGCCGACAGGTGTTGCGTGCCGCCAATGCCGGCGCTGGCATAAGCCAGCGACTCAGGTTCTGCCCGGGATTTGCTCACCACATCCTGCAGCGACTTAATGCCCGACTGGGGATTGGCCAGGAAAATCAAGGGTACGGAAAACACGCCCGAGACGGCCTGCAAATCACTATCCAGGCTGAATCCGGGATTTTTATAAAGTGTCTGGTTAACAGCTGCGGCGCTGCCGCCTACCACAATCGTATAGCCATCGGGTTTGGCTCTTGCCGCTTGCTGCATGCCGATATTGCTTCCGGCACCCGCCTTGTTTTCTGTGATAACAGGCTTGCCCATCGCTTTGCCCAGTTCGTCAGCCAGGGCCCGGGCAAAGGTGTCTGTCGCCTGTCCGGGCGGAAAGGGAATGATCATTGTGATTGGTTTTTCGGGATACGCTGCGAGCGCGCCGCCCGATGTCAGTGCAATCATCAAGCCCAGTAGGGATTTTTTCAATGTGTTCTCCTGGTTGGTCAAAAATATGCCGATATCATATATGCAATAATGACCGGGACAACAAATGCACGCCCCTGCAGGCAAAGATAGATCGCCTCTGTGATGTTCTCCTTGCTGCAGGGCAAACCTGCAACATGCACTCCGACCAAAGAACTCAGTTGCCGCCCTTGATGCCCGCTGCATCAATGACTTTCTTCCAGCGCACCAGTTCTTCTGCGGTATATTCGCCCAGTTGCTGCGGACCCATATACTCGGCGGTAGCGCCCAATGTTTCGGCTTTCTTTTTATACTCAGGCGTAGCCATGATCTTCTTGATCGCGGCATTTAAGCGCTCGACCACATCTTGGGGCACTCCCTTGGGGCCATACATGGCAAACCAGGAAGAAACTAGTAGATCCGGATACCCTGCTGCGCTGGCGGTTGGTACGTCAGGAAGCGATGCCAATGGCTCCTTGCTTGTCACCACCAACGCCTTGAGCGCACCCGATTTGACATGCGGCAGCAACGGCGGTGGTGTCGTAATGGTCATATCGACCACACCAGCCAGCAGATCCGTCAGGGCCGGGCCCGTTCCTTTGTAGGGAACGTGTGTGGTCTTGATACCGGCCATCTGGTTCAATTGCTCGGTCGCCACATGCTGAAGCGCACCGGTTCCGGAAGACGCATAATTGAGTTTATCCGGGTTATCCTTGGCGTACTGTACCAGCTCCTTCAGACTGTTGACCGGCAGGGCTTTTTTGACGACCAGCAATTGCGGCGCAGACAATACATTTGCAATTGGCGTGAAATCCTTGACCGGATCCCAGCTTACTTTTTCAATGCTTGGCGTAATGACCTGGTAGCCTGAATATTGCAGCAACAAACTATAGCCGTCGGGCTTGGCACGCAACACCTGTTGGGCTGCGATACCACCAGAGGCGCCCGGTTTGTTTTCCACCACCACGGGTTGACCCAGTTCCTTGCTAAGCGGATCGGCAATCATACGGGCCGCCAGATCGGTCGTACCACCCGGCGCCGCTGAAACGATCAGCGAAATGGGACGTTGCGGGTAGCCCGATTCCTGCGCCATCGCATTTGTTGCCGCAATCGTGCCGATCGCCACTACCAGCAGCGACTGTTTTAATAATTTGTGTTTCATGAATGTCTCCAAGTTGTTTTCTGTCATTAATAACGATGCTACTTACCATGCGATCGCAAATATCTTTGTTCGCTTTACTGCCACGGACAATGCCGTCAGGTCATTGACTTCGTTTGCTGTAGCGTCACAGCGTTTGTAGTCGTTCAGTTCATCTGCTGCGGATGCAGTACATCTGCTATAGTTTTACTGACAATGCTCTGGCTGCATTGCATCTGCTATCGCTCCGCTGCAACTGCTGCAGCTGCACTGCATCCGCTAGAGCTTTATTGCATTTCTTGCAGCTCAAATGCATTTATTGCTGCATTACTGCGCCTGCTGCAACTGCCTCACGTATTCAGGTATCGGGTGCAGCGCCATACGCGCGCCGGCGGCCAGTGTCTGACTGTTCACGTCGTGCCCTATTAATGGCGCCAATGTCCTGCTGATCGCCAGAATGCCATCCAGATTCACACCCGTGTCATATCCCATCAGTTCGAGCATATGCACCAGGTCTTCTGTGGTGGCGTTGCCCGAGGCGCCTGGCGCATAAGGACACCCGCCCAGTCCACCCAGAGAGCTGTCAAATCGCAGCACGCCAGCCTGCAACGCCGTGACCGTATTGGCCAGCGCCATCCCGCGTGTATTATGAAAGTGTGCGGTTACCTGCAGCTGTGCGAAACGGTCCAATACAGCGGCAAACAAATCGCCGACCTGTGTTGGATAGGCCATGCCGGTGGTATCACAAAGCGTTACTCCATGCACGTCCAACTGCGCGAACCGGTCTACCCATTCAAGCACTTCGTCTTGTGCGATATCGCCCTGCATTGGACAGCCAAATACCGTAGACAGAGAAACATTGATGGCCGTATTGGTGTTTCTGAGCTCTTTTATCACGGCGGCCAGCTGCTCGAAGGAGCGCGCCCGGCTCATGCGCAGGTTCGATAAATTATGGGTCTCGCTTACGGACATCACCAGATTGACTTCGTCCACGCCGCAGGACAGCGCCCGTTCGGCGCCACGCAAATTGGGCACCAGCACGGTATATACAACGTCCGGATTGCGGCGGATCTGGTGCATGACCGCTTCTGCGTCTTTGAGGGCTGGAATGGCTTTTGGCGAAGTAAACGATGTCACCTCGATCTTTGCATAACCGCAGTCGCTAAGTTGATCAATAAACGCGATTTTGTCGTCCGTTTCAATAAACCGAGCTTCGTTCTGGAAACCATCCCTGGGGGCCACTTCCTGAATAAACCGTTTTTTCATGTGTTGCTCCTATGTCTTGCGCGTCAACATACCCGTGCCGGCCGGCTGCGATTAAATCATCATTGGGCCGGGATAAAAGCCCAGGTCTCAGATAATGCCACGCACCTTCCAGTCATCGCGGGTTGTGGCATCAATACCCAACTGATCCAGAATCTCGTGTGTATCCTGGCCGAGCACCGGCGCCCGGCGCCGCACATCTCCCGGGGTTTCGCTCAATTTGGGCAACACGCCCGGCAGCGTTACCGGTGTGCCATCTTCGAGTTCTCCTTGAACCAGCATGTGCCTGGCACGGTAATGAGGATCTTTGGCAATATCGGCAGCATCATAAATACGTCCGCCCGGTATGCGGTGCGTATGCAATTGCTCAAGCACCTGGTCAAGTGTGTGTTGCGCTGTCCACTGCCCAATCACACCGTCAATATAATCGGCCTGTTTTGAGCGACCGTCGTTATACTGGAAAGCCGGGTCGTTGCCGATATCATCGCGCCCAATCAAGGACATCAGGCGCTTGAATATACTGTCCCCGTTACCGGCGATCAGCGCATATTTGTCGTCGGCGCAGCGATAGGCATTGCTGGGGGTAATTCCTGGCAGACTGCTGCCTGCGGGCTGACGTACTTGTCCAAACACCGAATATTCGGCAATCATGCTTTCCATCATATTGAATACGGATTCATACAGCGCCACATCGATCATTTGACCAGCACCGTTGAACTGATCGCGATGTCTCAATGCAAGCAACACGCCAATCACCCCATGCAGGGCAGATAATGAATCGCCGATAGAAATCCCGACACGCACCGGCGGCCTGTCCGGTTCCCCGCTCAAGTGCCGCAAACCACCCATGGCCTCGCCCACCACCCCAAAGCCGGGCAGATCTTTATAAGGTCCGGTCTGGCCGTATCCGGAAACACGCAGCATAATGAGCTTTGGATTGATTTGCCTGAGCGCTTCAAACCCCAAATTCCATTTTTCCAGCGTACCGGGGCGAAAATTCTCCACAATCACATCAACGTCTGCGACCAGCCGGCGGATGACGTCCTGCCCTTCCGGTTCATGCAAATTGAGGGTGACCGATTTCTTGTTACGCGACTGCGATGCCCACCAGACCGACGTACCTTCATGCAGCAAGCGCCATTTTCTAAGCGGATCGCCCGTGCCGGGGGGCTCTATCTTGATGACTTCAGCCCCGAATTCAGCCAACATTTTCGTGGCAAAGGGGCCGGCTATGAGTTGTCCCAACTCCAGTACTCTGATTCCATCCAGCGGTTTTGACATGCACTTACCTGTTCATTCACGATGAGGTTGCACCATCATGACCTGATTATGCCGATTTGAAAATCATTTATTTTCTTAGCACCCTTTCCATATATTCAAGGCTTGAATTCCGGTTGAGCCAAGTTTGCCCCAGCCTGTTGGGTGCGACAAGCGAGTTTACAAGCGATGAATTTACATGCAGGACAATAATCGACTACCCGCTATTGCAGCATTGGCGGACTCTGCGCTGTAGGTGAGCACTTCACCATTGATGAGCGCTTTACCATTAATGAGCTACTGTACATTGGTGTGCTGTGCATCATTGGATCACGACGGACGAGCACACAGGCGCGCCGCGCTGCCCGCTGCTCCGACAAGCATGGTTGTTGATTGTTATGCAGATTGGTGGGCCTGTTTCAGAAAATCGAGTAAGCGTCGAGCATCGGGCTTGAGGCCGGCGGCATTGCGCACGCCAACATACAAGGTCCGCTGGCCCCACTCGTCGTTCAGCGCAAGGGCGTGCAGTCCCTTGCCAATAATTTCAGGGCGTACCGCTTGCAGCGGCAGTAAACCGACTCCCAGGCCGGCTTCAATCATTCTGCAGATCCCGTCAAAACTGCTGACCTGAACCCGCAGACGCAGCGTTTTACCGGCGGCCAGCGCTGCGTCCTGCATACGTACCTGCAGCGAACTGCCGTCCGAGAGACCAACAAAGTCGTTGTCCAGCACCTGCGAAAAATGAATCCGCTTACGCTTTCCCAACGGATGCCCGCGCGGGACGAGCACGACCAGCTGATCATGACGATAAAAATATTTTTCTATCTGCCCGCTAGGAATATTATCGGCAAAAAGGCCGATATCAATCCTTTCTTGCGTCAGCGCGGTAATAATCTCATGGCTTAGCTTTTCGTCAAGGCTGAGCCTGATCGCCGGATGCCTTCTTGAGAAAGCGGACAAGTCTGCCGGCAGAAACTGAATCACAGATGACGTATTGGCCCAGATCCGCACCTGGCCACGCAATCCGGCCGAATAGGCATTCATATCTGATGTCAATCGCGTCACTGCGGCGATGACCAACTGGGCATGCTCCACCAGCGCATGACCGGCTGGCGTCAACTCAAGCCCACGCGCGCGCCGAATGAACAATTCGCAACCGATTTGTTTTTCCAGCTCCGATACCCGTTTGCTAAGCGCCGACAGCGTCATATGCGCATCCTGCGCTGCCCGCGTGAGGTTCAGCGATCGGGCAGCGAGCAGGAACAACCGCAGCGTTTGCGGGTCAAAGCGCGACAGATTGACCGGTTCAGGAAGCATTGGCTGAGATCCTTTTATGTAGAATTTCCCGGTTGGCATCGTCAATGGGTACATACACCAGAAGCCGCTCGCCAGCTACCGGCAGGCTCCACCAATTGGTCTGCAAGACTTCTAGCGCACCCAGGCCAGCATAGCGATAGCATACGATATGATCCGTTGTCGCGCAGACCCGGTTTTGATGCCAGATATTGGAAAATTCAGGCGAGCAGGCAAGCAGGCGTTGCAGATAGCGCTCCCATGCAGGATCGCCAAGATGTGCAGCCATTTGTGCTCGTAGCCTGGCCGCCATGTGCGCGATTACCTGCTGCGGGTCCTGCAAGACTGTCCTGATCTGCGGGTCAGTGAGCGCCAGATAAATGCAATTTCGCTCTTCGAGCGGCACGAGGTTCAGGTCGCGATTAATCAGGCGACAAAATGCATGATTGAAGGCAACAATGTCATATTTTTCATTTTGCAGGACGGCTGGTAATGGATGCAACTGGTTGACAATAGTCTGTACGGCATTTGGCATCAACCGGCAGATTTGTCTCGAAACCCCTGAAGCGGGGCTGGCAAGGCCGGCAAGGGTGAAGATATAGCGCGTTTCTGTATCGGTGCATTGTAGCGCCGATGCTACGGCTTGAAGAACCTTGGCAGATACGCGTATCGGGCGTCCTTGTTCCAGTTTTGTATACCAGGTAATGCCGATTTCAGCCAGCTGCGCAACTTCCTCGCGGCGCAGCCCCGGCGTACGGGTGCGACCATATCTGGGCAATCCCAGGCGCTGCGGATCCAGGCTTTCTCGCCGAGCGCGCAAGAATGCGCCCAGCTCTTGCGCCCGATCTACCTTTTCGTCAACAGGCGCTTTCGTCTCGTCTTTGCTGGCATGCATTACTTTGCCTGCATGCATTACAAACGGCGTCTTGCGGTCGGTTAATTCCATCTTTACTCCTGCCAGTTTCGCGGCAATTTGATTCGCTAGTGCATGAGATCTCGTGCCAGCGCAATATCCGGCTAACATGCGAGGTGCATGAAATCTTTGCCGACCCGGGATCTGACGCACATGCGGGATGCATGAGATCTTTGCCGCCGTAATTTTGCAGGCGTGATATCCGCAAACATGCGATCGTTGCTGCTACGGTATCCCGCTAACATGCGGGGGTATTACTGCCGGCTGGATGCCTCTGGTGAAAAAATGATGCGCCCAGACCTACACTTTTTATACCAGGCTAAACAAGATCTGGTGCCATGCTAAATGCAAGTTCATAATACCGCATTATCGCCCTTTACAGGATTTTTATGATGTCCGCTGTATCTCAAAAAACCACCCGCCTGGACAACGCCGGCCTCTGCGTCCTGTTGGCCGGCATGTTTCTGCCGCAAATCGATTTTTCCATTATCAACGTGGCGCTCGACTCAGTGGCCCGTTCCCTGCACGCAACCGAGTATGAACTCGAGTTGATGGTGGCCGTATACGGCGTGGCTTTTGCCGTCGTGCTGGCCATGGGCGGCCGGCTGGGTGATATGTACGGGCGTCGACGGCTTTTCAATATCGGCGTATTGCTTTTTGGCATCTCATCGCTGCTTTGCGGTATTGCGCCCGGCATTTATTTTCTGCTGCTGGCACGCACACTGCAAGGGGTTGCCGCCGCCCTGCTGGTGCCGCAAATCCTGGCCACCATCCACGTCTGCCTCAAAGGCCATGCGCATTCGCGCGCCATTGGCTTGTACAGTTCCATTGGCGGTCTGTCGTTCATCATCGGTCAGGTGCTTGGCGGCTTTCTCGTTCATGCCAATCTTGCCGGAACCGAATGGCGCAGTATCTTTCTGATCAATCTGCCGGTATGCGCGCTGGTGCTGGCGCTGTCGCCGCGCCACCTGCCCGAGACGTGCAGGCAAAACCCGGCAGGCATCGACGGACCGGGTACCGTGCTGCTGGCGATGCTCATTATCAGCATTCTGGTTCCGGTCGCGCTTGGCCCATCGTTTGGCTGGAACTGGCTCTGTCTGCTGACACTAGCCAGTGCATTACCGCTGGCTATCGCGCTTTGGAAAACAGAAATTCGCCAGGAGCGCCGTGGCGTGCTGCCCTTGTTGCCGCCAACACTGCTGCGACTGCCTACGGTGCGTTTCGGCTTTTTCACTGCTGTCGTCTTTTTTGCGTGCTGGAGTGGCTTTATGTTTGTTCTGGCGCTCACACTGCAGGCCGGCGCAGGCCTGACGCCTTTGCAGTCGGGCAATTCGTTTATCGCGCTGGGCGTTGCCTTTTTTATCGGTTCGCTGCTCAGCACGCGAGTGACCGCAAGTATCGGGCTGCTTCCCACCCTGCTGCTGGGTTGCGCCATGGTGATTCCAGGCCTGTTCTTGCTGCTGTGGGTATTACAGCAGGTCTGGCCTGCGCCAAACCTGCTGTCGCTGACTATCCCGTCGCTGTTTATCGGGATTGGCCAGGCGTTCATTGTTGGCGCATTCTATCGTATCGGCATGTCGCAAATTCCGGCTGATCAGGCCGGTTCGGGCAGCGCCATGCTGTCCACAATTCAGCAGGCGTCAATGGGCTTGGGGCCGGCATTGCTGGGTGCAGTGTTTTCTCAATCGCTGTTGCAAGGGCATGATTATCAACGGGCCATTCATGCCAGCGTACAGCTTGAAATAATCCTTCTGGCCCTGCTGATGGCCGTCTCGACATGGTATTTCCTGCGTCAACGCAGCCAGGCACGCGTGGCTGTTCGGGGCAATATTTGATGGCTTGCGATGGTCGCTCTTTATTCATCACCCCGGCCTCAAACCTGAGCCGAGCAAGACAAGCCGACAGCATCCCAGGTAACGGCGCGCCGCATTCGACATTTGTGATATTGACAACACCAGAGAACAGAATGCTCAGACTTCCATGTCCGGTGCTGGCGTTGTGCGGGTAAATCCTCTACCATAGGATTTGGGATTTACCTCAGTACGTTTTGCCGGACACTGCACCTGTGTCAGCCCCGGCTGTCACCTTCGGAAACCAATGAATCAGCCGACTTCGCCCAAGTTCAGTCCCCTGCCCGGAATTTTTTCCTTGTTGGTCGCGATGTCGGTACTGTCAATGCTGGATGCGACCGGCAAATGGCTGATGTCTGTCGGTGTTCCACTATTGCTGTTGTGCTGGGTACGCTATTCGGTACACCTGATTCTGGTCGCATCCATTGTGATACCCGCCAGGGGCTGGCAGATTCTGAAAACAAAAAAACCCATAGAGCAGTTGCTGCGCGGCGTTTTCATGCTCACTTCCACTATGGTGTTCTTCACCACACTACGCTATTTGCCGCAGGCACAAGCGACCGCAATCAATTTTATTGCGCCGCTCATTCTACTTGCCGTCGCGCCCTGGATACTTAAGGAAAAGGCGATGCTCTCGCGGTGGATCGCCGCCATCGTCGGCTTTGCGGGTATTCTGATTGTCATCCGGCCATCTGGCGGTCTGGATCCGACCGGCGTATTTTTCGGCTTGTCCAACGCTGTTATTTTCTCTATGCAATTTATCGCAAACCGGCGTCTGGCAGGCGACAATCCGTTCACAACACTGATCTGGAGCGGTTTGTTTGGCACTGTAGTGCTAACCATATACACCCTGTTTAATATTCAGCAGGTACTGCAGGTGCTTGCAATGCTGGAGCCGAAACAGTGGCTGCTGCTATTGTCTACCGGCATTACAGGAGGACTGGGGCATTTGCTGCAGATTCAGGCTTATCGCCAGGCTCCCGCTTCGCTGCTGTCGCCGTTCGTCTATTTACAGATTATCAGCGCCACCGCCCTGGGCTGGTTGGTATGGAATCAGTTTCCCGACGGCATTACCTGGCTGGGCATTGGTGTGATCTGCGCCAGCGGCATCGGCATTACGCTATACGAGCTGCGCACCCGCCCCGCTCCGGTGGCAGTCCGAAGTTCATGACATCTGAAATAACTAGACTTGGTTACCATGAGTATGGATCGATCTCTTCGTCTGTAGCTTTTTCGGAAATTGACTCCAGGCCGGGAAGGTCCTTGAACTTTTTACGAATCATGCCGTATTCCTGCCATGACATTCGTGAAAAGACAACATACACGTCATCGTAATCGCCATTTTCAGAAGGCTGCACGATAAACTGCTTGACCCGGTTCGCGCTGACCCCCAGTACGTTATTAAACGCCCCTAGCGTCAGTTGTCCCCGTTTGACCTTAATGGTGACATGCCGCCGCTGATGATAGGCAATAAAACGCTTTTCCAGCGGCTTGATGCCCGCCAGGATAAGCAAAATAATCGCGGTAGCCGCAATGGATGGCACATACAAACCGCCGCCAACAGCGAGCCCGATACCGGCAACAGACCAGACGCTGGCCGCCGTTGTTAGTCCCCGGATGATCTGCCCGCGTGCGAGAATGGCGCCCGCGCCCAGGAAACCGATGCCGGATACAACCTGTGCAGCCACGCGAGACGGATCAAGCGTCACATGATCGCCCAGCGTGTCAGAAAATCCATATATGGACACGATCATAATCAGCGCAGACCCGACACATACCAGCATGTGTGTTCGCAGCCCAGCCGCCCAGGACAGCCGTTCCCGTTCAAATCCAATCAGACTTCCAAGCACAGCGGCCATAAGCAGCCGTCCAACCAATTCCAGTTCCGATGCCATTGCCTACCCCTCGTTCCTCACCAACCCTTCGTTATTACGCAACACAGATAGTGGTACACCGATGCCTCAATACCTTGATAACGATTGTGATACGTTATGTCATTTATCATAAGACGATCAGCAACGCGCACGATACGATTATCTTTTTATATTTTCTTTTTGTACATCGCTTTCAGTATAGCAGGAACCCCGGATCCCCCTGGCGCAGTCCAATGGATGGCTTTGGCACCGGTGTGCCCCGTTGCAAAGCCGCCTGGCATACTAGGGCCTGCCGAAAACCCTCCCGCAAAACCGCCCCGCCATACCCGGGCTAACCTATATATTCTGTCCTCGACACAATATGCTATATTCATTTTTTTCCTTCAAGCATCATTCCTTTCCATGAAAGCAGAATCCGTACTCGATACCATTGGTGACACTCCCCATATCCGCTTTTCCCGTATGTTCCCCGGCCAGCAGCAAGTCTGGATCAAGGCAGAACGTTTCAATCCCGGCGGTTCTCTGAAGGACCGCGCGGCGCTTTCGATGATTGAAGCCGCAGAACAATCGGGCGAACTCAAATCTGGCGCAACGATTATTGAACCGACCTCCGGTAACACAGGCGTGGGCCTGGCCATGGTCGCTGCGATCAAAGGCTATAAGCTTATTCTGGTCATGCCCGAAAGCATGAGCATAGAACGCCGCCGTCTGATTACTGCCTACGGCGCTCAGTTTGATCTTACCCCCAAAGAAAAAGGCATGAAAGGCGCCATTGCCCGCGCCATAGAACTGGCCGAACGCACGCCTGGTGCGTGGATCCCGCAACAGTTTGACAATCCTGCCAACCCGCAGGTTCATGCCGAACGCACCGCGAAAGAAATTATCAAAGACTTTCCCGAAGGCCTGGATTTTTTGATCACGGCAGTCGGCACGGGCGGACATATCACCGGCATCGCGCGCAGCCTGAAAGCGCAATGGCCGCAACTGAAAGTGCTCGCCGTGGAACCGGCCGCCTCTGCCGTGATTGCCGGCGGTGAACCTGGCCCCCACGTGCTTCAGGGAATCGGCGCCGGCTTCATTCCCGCCAACCTGGACATGAGCCTGCTTGACGGCACTATCTCTGTCGAGGTTCCCGAATCGCTCGACTATGCCCGTCGCGCGGCCACGCAGGAAGGCCTGCTGGTTGGCATCAGCAGCGGCGCAACGCTGGCAGCCATCGCAAAAACGCTACCCACTCTGCCTGCCGACGCCAGGGTCCTGGGGATCAACTACGACACAGGTGAACGATATCTTTCAGTCAAAGATTTTTTACCCGAATAAGGACGCCCTTAAAGGCTCAGGATTTATAGAGCCGGGGTCAGGCGTATAACGAGCGCTAAGTCATCGGTGCCAAGGTGCTGGACATGCGCCAACGCTGGCGCCTGTCCATTGCGGGCGGGAGAGTCAGTAACAATCAATATGACAACGAGGAGACTGCAGCATGAATGAACAAACATTTCGTATCAAGCCCCAGGTATTGGCAATCCTGGCCTTAAGCATGGTTGCCACGGTAGCCCAGGCAGCCAACACCGGTGAGATGCCCTGCAAGACAACGGCAGAATGCGAGCAGCAGGCAGCCAAAGCCGGCGCGATCGCCAAGCCGGCGTCCAGCAAGGCCACCAGCAAGAATGATGAAAAGGAGGACCAGTTTTACTGGCTGGGGAAAATCAACAAGGCCTCTGCTGTCATGCTGACCGAAGAGAAAATCGTTGATCCGAAAATGGGCGCCAAGCTTGCCCGTGGCGTTGCCTTTTCCCTGGCGCAATCGGAAACGCCCGAAGGGAAACGTCCCAAAGATGTACTGCAAATCGAAAAAATCATTACCGACGAAATCGGTCCCGATGCTTCCCTGATTCATACTGGACGCAGCCGTCAAGACATGTATGCAACCTACCGGATGGCAAAGCTGCGCAATCAGGTGCTGGACTATTCGGATGAACTGAACAAGCTGCGTACCGAGCTGCTTGCAGTCGCAGCCAAAAACGTCGACACCATCGTTCCGGCCTACACTAACGGCGTACAGGCAATGCCCATTAGCTATGCGCATTATCTGTTAGCCTACGAGGCTTCTTTCGCACGGGATGCGCAGCGCATCCACGAATTATACAAACGCATGAACTTGTCTGCCATGGGTACCGCTGTGCTGGCCAATTCGAGCTGGCCTTTGAATCGCGAGCGCATGGCGCAACTACTGGGCTTTGATGGCATTATTGAAAACTCCCTGGATTCAAGCCAGGTGGCGCCTTCAGACGTCTCTCTAGAGGCGGCGGCCATCCCCTCTTCTTCTGCGATCCGATTGGGTGCGCTGCTTGGCGATATCCATACGCAGTATCACCAGACCCGGCCATGGCTGTTGCTGGATGAAGGCAGCACTTATACCAGCAGTGCCATGCCGCAAAAACGCAATCCTGGCGTCATCATGCGTGCCCGCGAAGCGGCATCCAATGTCGTGGGACTGGCGCAAACGGTCATTTTTCGCGCACATAACGTGACAACGGGAATGACGGACTATAAGTCATCGTGGGACGACCTGGGTTTGTTTCCACAGGCGATCAAAATGGTCGGTAATGTCAATACCGTATTGCGGGCACTGAATGTGAATGCAAAGCGCTCTCTTGAGGAACTGGAAGACGACTGGACAACATCTATGGAGCTGGCTGAGGCTTTGCAGAAAGAACATAAAATTCCATTTCGCGTGGGTCACAGCTTTGCCTCGCAAATTGTGACCGAAGCACGGGCCAATGGCTTCAAACCCAAAGACTTTCCTTATGAAAAAGCAGTTGAACTTTATACGGCAGCACTACAGAAATACAAGTTGCCCGATAGCAAGCTTCCTATCGATGAAGCTCACTTCAGGGAAGTGCTCTCTGCTCAATTTATGGTAAAAACCAGGCTTGGCACGGGTGGGCCGCAGCCGGCAGAAGTTGAACGCATGCTGGCCGAGAGGAAAAAGCGACTGGACGACGACCAGGCCTGGATGCAAACCACGCGCGACAAACTGGCGCAAGCGGATAGCAAGCTGGACGACGCGTTCTCCCAACTGAAGGATTCGGCCGGCAACCAATCGGATAATCCGTCAGTTAACGACGACAAGGAAAAGGCTGACACAGCAACACAAAACAAGCCGAAAGCCTGAACAAAGCCTGATCACATTCAACGCCTTTATGACATCACACCATTTAAGCGCGCTTGAGTCTAAGCGAAAAAACCACCCTGAAGGGTGGTTTTTTCTGCTTTATGAATACATCGCCAGGCGATGCCTATCATTAGAAGCGGTGTTGCAGGCCAAGACCAACCAGCGTAGATTTGAGTTTGCTGCTTGTCATCTCTTTAGTTTCGTCGTCTTTGTACTTCAGTCGGCCTACACCGTAAGAAGCAGCGGCGTAGAGGCTAGTACGCTTGGACAGATTCTGTACATAGCCCAGGCTAAAGATGTTCAACTTGCCCTTGACTGAGTCAAATGCTTCGTTTTTATTTCTGGATCTGTTGCCCTGGTATGAGAACAGGACGGTACCCGTATCACCCACGGGAGCACTCAGACCAGCCATCCAGGACTTTTGACGGAATTCGGGGGTTTCAGTGTAGAAGCGACGATGCGTGTTCCCGAATTCGTCTTTGACCAAACCTACGTACTCATCCGCCAATTGGCTATTTAGACCGATGCCAATACCGGCTGCGGGAATACCGCGAACCTCTCCATAGCCCAGGTGCAATTTGACGACCTCAAAATCATAGGCGCCGAACAGGTTCCATGCATGAGTGGTGCTTTTTTTGAGTTGTTCGGATTCATCCACGACTTTACCGTAGAAGCGCTTCTGACTCCAAGAGCGGTCCTTTGTACGGAAACGATCATAAGACACGCCGAAAGACACCGGACCGTTATCGTAGCCCAGGCCCGTGGAAATCCAATTGGAGGTATCCCTCTTACCGAAATTCTCTACCCAATTCCCTTTGCGATCGAACTTCTCAAATTCGGTCTTTTTTTCGTTCTTGCCGGCATAAGCAATACCAAATTTGAAGCCTGCAAAATCAGGCGACATATATTTGAAGGAGTTGTCCATGCGGGCAGATGGCGCATCACCGAATGCGCCATCTGCAATACCGGCCTGAAGCACACCGGTGCCAAACGGATCGATGCCGGAAACGACGTCGTCGGCCACGTTGTACTGACGACCCAATGTCAACGTACCCCAGCTATCACCAGTCAGACCGATAATCGCTTTGCGACCGAACAGTTTGCCGCCTTGGCGGGCCTCTCCTGTTCCCAGATCAAAGCCGCTTTCAATCTGGAAAATGGCGCTGGTGCCATTTCCCAGGTCTTCAGTGCCTTTCAACCCCCAGCGGTTGCCGTTCTTGACACCGTTGACAAAACCAACGTTACGATTTTTTTCCCAGCCTTTATCATTTGAGATCTTGGTCTGGGTATAAGCAATACCGCCATCAACCAGACCGTACAGCGTTACAGAAGTTGCAGCTTGCGCCGCCCCGGTTGCCGCACCGAGTAGCACGATAGATTGCAGTGCCTTTTTCATATTGAATACTCCATTTACAATGTTATTCCGGCGTACCGGATTACTTCATCACCTTTGGGCTAGCGGTATGACACCGGCCAGCTTTGCCGGATTGCTCCGGTAGCTCGACACCATGATTGACGCAAGATGCCTGAAAACGTACAGAATCAGCACGCCAGTCATGTTGACAACCCACTGCATACGGGCCCGCTTATCTTTTCAAATCAAAGGGTTACGGAAGCAGCTTGAGAAGTATTGTATTTTTGAGGGGCATATTGCTGCCTTGATCCATGTAAAGGACAAAGGAGCAAAAAAAAGATATATGGCAACACCGGCCATATCAGGCGCAATCGGCTACTGAGGCCGCAATGCTTGGAGAAACGCTCTATTTGCAGGACGCAATAAAAAACAAACGACAATCCTCGGGATGTCGCTTTTTCGCATCAATAAGGCTTTTTTACGACACTTCAATGCATCTGCGCCGTTGTGATGTTGCATTCATGCAGCAATCATTGAGGATTTAAGTTCGAATTATCGTCTAGCGCATCAAGTGAACGCTATCACCGCCTTTATCGCTATTGGTGTCGCAAAACGCAACGAGATATAGCGTAGTATGTTCGGATAAGCCCGCGCTTTATCCAAACCGCCGGTACACGAGCTGCCGACTATGCACCTAATCGACTACGTACTTTATCGAATACATACGGTTCAAATACCCCGCTATCGAATACCGCCGCGGCGGGCCATGAAGTGTAGCGGCTACGGCACTGCGAACTGCCGGCGCACCCTCGCTTTAAACCCCGTGTGTTTTGTCGACGGCAGCAAACGAGCGGCTGGCAAAACCGGCGCGACCGGTCAACTGCTGGCCTTATGCAGCATGCAATAGTCATAGGCCTCCTGGCCTATCCCGGTCTTGTTGACATCACTGTCGTAAGCAACGTCAATGGCATAAATGAACATGGGATCAGTGCTATCGCTGCCGAGCCGGGCTTTGTCCCCGGCTTTGTCATTATGGCCGGATTTGCGTGCCTCCAATGTGGTTTGCGCCGTTTCCTGAACCCGCTTGCATACCTTGGCGGCATTCTGATGTGCCGGTTTAACCGACTCTGCCGACCAGGAAGGCACGGTTCCAAGCGCACATAAGGCCACCAGGATAGATGTTGTCACTTTCATTGAAATACTCCTTGATATTGGATACTTTCTTTCTATTCTCACGGTGCGACGCCACTGCAGAACAGCTTACCTGAAAATCATAACCCTGATGTTTCACGCTGACACAGCTGTAAACCATTGTGCTCACTTCCAACTGCATTATGATTATGACATCCGGAATATCCTTATAGATCACATCTGTAATTATAATATTCTGCGGATCTCTTGGGCCGCGGAGTCATTCAAAAACCATCCACGCTATCGGAAACCCTAGGCACCTATGAGCACGATCACCTCCGTCACCGCTGTTCCATTTAATGTTTCACCAAAAACAAACTGGTTTTTCATTCTAGTTCAAATGAGTGATGGCACCTGCGGCTGGGGAGAGGCCTCGCTAAACGGATGGGAAGTCTGCCTGCAAACGGCAACCGGCCTGCATGGTCAGCCACTCGTGGGGCTGAGCGCACAAGACGCCATAACGCAATTGCATCCGTCCCCGGTACTTGCCGGCGGGCTGGTATCCAATGCGGTACTGAGCGCGCTGGCCCAGGCGCTGTGGACTATTCACGCACAACAGGAAGCAATCCCCTTGCATGCGGCACTCGCTCCGCTGCAGCGAAAAGCAATCAGCGTCTACGCAAACATCAATCGCGCGACTGTTGATCGCACGCCGTCGGGGTTTGCGCAAACGGCTAAAAGCGCTGCCGCCGTTGGATTTGGGGCCTTCAAGGCTGCACCGTTTGATGGTGTCACGCCTGCGCTGTGCGCGGCCGGGCAGGCAGACGAACGGATCCGGCACGGTATTGAATGCCTGTATGCCATCCGCGAGGCCGTCGGACCGCAGGCCAGGTTGATGGTAGATTGTCACTGGCGTTTTGACGAAATGCGCGCCCTGGAGGTGTTGCGTCAATTGGAGGACGCGCATCTGCACTGGTTTGAATGTCCCATGGCGGAAAACTACAACAACTGGGACTCGCTGCGCCGAGTCAAGGAACAGGCCAATGAACAGAACGTGTTAATCGCAGCGGCAGAAACTCAGGTGGGCGTTGCGGCCTTCGAGATGCAAATCCGTGAAAAATTGCTCGATGTCGTCATGCCCGATATCAAGTATTGCGGCGGCCCGGCGCATATGCTGGCCATTGCAGAAATGGCGGCAGACCATGATATTTTATTTGCCCCTCACAACCCGACAGGTCCGGTGTGCACCCTCACTTCCCTGCATGTGGCGTGCGTTGCCCGCAAGGCACATATGCTAGAGCTGCAATTTGCTGAAAGTCCGCTCTATGACGCGCTCATACGCCATCAGCATCCGTCCCTGGAAAATGGCAAGTATCAAGTCACCAACCGCAACGGCCTAGGCGTGGAGCTCGACAGGCAACTGATGAGTGCCCATCCCTACAAACCCGTCCCTTTCGGGATAGAAAGCCTGCTTGCGGTTTAAGTTCCATCCGTCGGCCGGCGCAGACAACCTGTCAATCGGCTTTGATGTTCTTTTCCTGAGCCAGTTTTTTCCAGCGATTAACGTCACTAAGGATCCGCGCGGCAAAATCCTGCGGCGTAGCGCGAGCTGGTTCGCAACTGACGGCCTTGAGACGTTGCTCAATTTCGGTCGACGCCAGCGCGAGATTCACTTCCTTGTTAACGCGCTCTATAATCTGCCGCGGTGTTCCGGCTGGCGCCAGCAAGCCAAACCACGCTACCGTCTCAAATTCAGGATAGGTTTCGGCCAGTGTCGGTACATCGGGCAACTCAGGTACACGCTCGCGTGTGGTTACCGCCAGCGCCTTTGCCTTGCCTGACTTGATCTGGCCGAGCCAGGGCGGCAAATTGCCGATCATGGTCACCACTTCATCGGACAGTACCGCCTGCACGGCGGGTGTCGCTCCCCGGTATGGAATATGCACCAGTGGTAAGTCGGCCAGACTTTTGAACAACTCAGCAGACAGGTGAGCCGAACTGCCGATGCCGCCCGAGGCATAGTTGAGCGAGATTTTGCTGTTTTTCACGTAGGCAACAAATTCCTCGACATTGCTGACCGGCAGATCCTGCCGAACCGCCAGCACATTGGCGGCGGTACAGAACAGCCCAACAGGTTCAAAGCTTTTGACGACGTCGTAGCGCAACTTGCTATAAATCGCCGCATTAATACCGTGTGAGCCCGCATTGCCCACAATCATGGTGTAGCCGTCGGGCTTGGCATTGGCCACGGCTTCCGAACCGATCACGCCACCTGCCCCGGGTCTGTTCTGTATCACGATTGTCTGCCCTAGCGCCCTGCCCACCTTGTCGGCAAGCAATCGACCAATGGAATCTGAACCATCACCGGGCGGGCTGGGAATAACCCAGGTAATCGGTCGTTCCGGGTAAGCGGCCAGTGCCGATGGACAGGCAAGAGACAAGGTCAAGGCAATGAGCGGCGAACGTTTGAACATGGCTTCTCCAAATAGCCCAGTATAAAAAGGCCATTCTGTTATTTGAACGACATTCTGGTTTGAGCGTTATTGCCTTCGAGTATAACGACTGTGATATTTGTACGGCGGATTTTTTTAGCAAGCAATGCAATAAATGCAAGCGACGGGTAAATTATGCTGAAACGACACCCATCTTCAGAAGTGCTGGGTGACGCATGACTTTGTGACCAGGCAGTGATAGGATTACAGAAATATCGGGTAGTAAATTATTGATAATTTCCAACACTACGGCAATACGTAATTTTAAACGCATGGGGGTATACCGTGTTTGATCATGTGAAATTCGGGGTCAGCGACTATGCAGCAAGCAAGTCTTTCTTTCTGCAAGCACTGGAGCCCATCGGCGTAAAGGTTGCGTCCGAGGGAACGCCGACATACGGCGTCGAACTTAGCTCAAAAAGCAACGTTTCATTGTGCTTGTTCCAGACCGAAGAAAAACCCGCGCACCTGCACTTGGCCTTCGCCGCAGAAAATCGCGAGCAAGTGGACGCTTTCTATCAAAAAGCGTTGCAGGCGGGTGGGAAAGACAATGGCGCTCCCGGTCTACGCCCAGAGTATCATGCGAATTATTATGCCGCTTTTGTCATCGGTCCGGACGGACACAACATTGAAGTGGTTTGCAGCAATCCTGCCAATTAGCGTAATTTCGCTTTCTGAATCACCTGTCAATGACGGGCAAGTCATTGACGGGTGATTCAGAACATTAATTTTAAGGATGAACAATATGGCCACCTTTATACTGATACCCGGCGGTTGGCAAGGTGGCTGGGTCTACCAGAAAGTCGCAGATATACTTTCGGAACATGGGCACAAAGCGTTAATGATCACTCTGTCAGGGCTGGGCGATGCTCCCGCCCCTACGGCCAACCTTGACGCTCACATTAACGAGGTCATTAACGTTGTGAGATCACAGCACGAAGACTTGGTCATTGTCGGGCAATCCTATGGAGGGATGGTCGTGAGCGGCGTGGCTGACGCAGAACCGTCGCAAATACGGGCATTGATCTATGTAGATGCGTATGTGCCAGATTCGGGTGACTCGGTCTGGTCACTGACAACACCTTACTTTCGAGACATGTTCGTCGCCGGTGCAACAATTGATGGACTAAACTGCGCGCCGCCTCCCAATCTTGATCCTCGATGCCGACCACATCCGATTGGAACGTTTCTCCAATCGATTACTCTGGACGGACGCTGGCGTAAAGTGCCGCGTAAGACCTACATAGGCGCACACGGGTGGGAAGGCAGTCCATTTCTAGACCTTTATGAGCGCTTGAGCAACGAGCCTGAGTGGAAGACCTTTTCCCTCGATTGCGGGCACAATGTAGCGCGTCATAATCCCGAGACTTTGGCAGAGATATTGCTGGCTCAGGTCTGAGCAACGAATGCTTGCCAATCCGGGCCTTTCGTCATTAGGTAATTAGGTCATCGAAGCGGCCTGAGGTCTTCACATGGTAAGACGGCAGTCATCTTTATTTAATTAACAGACAAATTAGCTATTAGCCGCAAAGAGGCAGTGAAAAAAGGCAATAACCCACTGAATTATTTATTGTTTACTGGGTCCCACAGGTTTAAATATTGTGGTGCGAGCGAAGAGACTCGAACTCTTACACCTTTCGGCGCTGGAACCTAAATCCAGTGCGTCTACCAATTCCGCCACGCTCGCATCAAAGAACGGGGATTATAGTAGGGTTTGGCCTCGCGCGTAAAGGAAATATGTCGTTTCCGCTCTTTTCTGTCAACAAATCGCCGCAATTGACGATAAAAAACCCACAGGCTGGCCCATTGCCGCCGATTTTATGCAGGCCGGACAAAAGCGGCGCGCCATAGAGGCTAAACGCCTGCCAGCAGGAGAGAAACCAAGCCATAAATGGTAAACTTGCACATCTACGCAAGGTCTGTCATGAATCCGAAATTACGTCTGCTGCAACCCTATCCCTTTGAGAAACTTCGGGCCCTGCTCGCAACCGCGCCAACACCGCCGGCCGGGCTGTCCCATGTCAATCTGTCGATTGGCGAGCCCAAACATGCCACGCCGGAACTGGTCAATGAAGCCATTACCCATCACCTGTCCGGGCTGTCAGCGTATCCTCCCACCAAAGGGGATGCGCTGCTTCGTGAAACCGTCGCTGCGTGGATTGGCCGTCGCTATGGCATACCTGCCCCAGACCCACAAAGCCAGGTTCTGCCTTGCCTGGGCTCCCGCGAAGCGCTGTTTGCCTTTGCGCAAACCGTGCTGGACGGCGCCAGCGACAGCCTGGTCATCTGCCCGAATCCGTTCTATCAGATTTATGAAGGTGCAGCACTGCTCGGAGGCGCGCAGCCCTATTACGTCAATGCAGTACCGGAGCGCAATTTCAGCCCCGATTGGTCGGCAGTGCCCGCGGATATTTGGGAAAAAACACAATTGCTATTTGTCTGTTCTCCGGGCAATCCCGCAGGCAACGTCATGCCGGAGTCTGAATGGCAATTGCTGTTCGAACTGTCGGACCGCTACGGTTTTGTCATTGCCTCCGATGAATGCTACTCGGAGATTTATTTTGACGACGCGCGGCGCCCGGTAGGCGTTTTGCAGGCCGCGTACAAGCTGGGTCGTACCGATTTTAAAAATTGCGTCTGCTTCTCCAGCCTGTCCAAACGCTCGAATGTCCCCGGCATGCGCTCCGGTTTTGTCGCGGGCGATGCAAGCCTGCTCGAATCGTTTCTTCTGTACCGCACCTACCATGGCAGCGCCATGAGCCCGGTATATAGCGCCGCAAGTGCTGCTGCATGGAATGACGAAACGCATGTTGTGCACAATCGCGAGCTGTATAAAGCCAAATTCGATGCGGTTTACCCGATTCTGGCGGAGGCGCTGGACGTCAACATGCCCGACGCCTCGTTCTACCTTTGGGCGGGAACACCGGTGGCCGATCCCGATTTCGTTCGTGATTTATTTGGCGCACAGCATGTCACTGTGCTGCCCGGTAGCTATCTGGCGCGGCAAGCCCATGGTGTCAACCCCGGTTCAAATCGTATCCGATTGGCGCTGGTCGCACCGCTGGATCAATGTGTGGAAGGCGCCCAGCGTATTGCCCGGTTTGTCCGTGAGCGCTACGCCAGTTGAACTGAGCCGAAGCCACAGCGGGCAGGCCTGCGGCTGGTGTCTACATAAAGGGGCGCGCAAGCGGCCAGTTTCACTGCAAGGCCGGGGATTTTGTTAAGCTTCGGTATCCTGAAAGGCAAAAGCGCATGGATCGGCCAAGAGCCGGCACACCCGAGCGCCAAGACCTTACACAATTGTATTAATCATTTTTTCAAACTATTTAAATATTATGAATACTGATCTTCAAGCCGTCCTGGAAAAAGCGTGGGACGACCGCGCCAATTTGTCTTCGTCTACTGTTTCTGCCGAAGTGCGTGATGCCGTGAACACCGCCCTGGCCGGCCTGGATGCTGGCACACTACGCGTTGCCGAGAAAAAAGATGGCGACTGGATCGTGAACCAGTGGCTGAAAAAAGCCGTGCTGCTGTCCTTCCGCCTGAATGACAATGTGGTCATGAACACTTCACCGATGCAGTTTTTCGACAAAGTGCCACTGAAATTCCAGGACTTTACCGACGAGGACTTCAAAGCAGGCGGCTACCGCGTGGTTCCCAACGCCGTGGCGCGCCGTGGCGCTTTTATCGGGAAAAATGTGGTCCTGATGCCTTCTTACGTGAACATCGGCGCCTATGTGGACGAAAACACAATGGTCGATACGTGGGCAACCGTGGGATCCTGCGCTCAGATCGGCAAGAATGTCCACTTGTCGGGCGGCGTGGGTATTGGCGGCGTGCTGGAACCACTGCAGGCGAACCCCACCATCATTGAAGATAACTGTTTTATCGGCGCACGCTCCGAAGTCGTCGAAGGCGTGATTATTGAAGAAAACTCGGTACTGGCCATGGGTGTCTTTATTTCGCAGAGCACCAAGATTTATAACCGCGAAACCGGCGAAGTGACATATGGTCGCGTACCTTCCGGTTCGGTCGTTGTTCCCGGCACCCTGCCCGCCGCCGACGGCTCGTACAGCCTGGCCTGCGCAGTGATTGTCAAGCGCGTGGACGCCAAAACCCGCGCCAAGACCAGCATTAACGATTTGCTGCGTGCCTGATCATGAATAACGCCGTTTCTTCACCGGTCCTGGACCTGACCCAGACGCTGATCGCGCGCCAGTCCATCACGCCTGACGATAAAGATTGTCAGCAGATGCTGGCTGCAGAGCTGGCCGAATCAGGTTTTGTGGCAGAGCACTTGCCGTTCGAAGAGGTGCAAAATCTGTGGCTGCGGCGCAATGAAGCGGCGCCGCTGCTCATTTTTGCCGGTCATACTGACGTGGTGCCAACCGGTCCGCTGGAGCAATGGCAAAGCGATCCTTTTGTGCCGACAATTCGCGATGGCAAGTTGTATGGCCGTGGCGCTGCGGATATGAAAAGCTCAATCGCAGCGTTCACGGTCGCGGCCAAAGCGTTTGTACAGGACCACCCTGATCACCGCGGCTCCATCGCCATGCTGATCACCTCGGACGAAGAAGGCCCGTCAATCAATGGCACCGTCAAGGTCTGCGAGTACCTCAAGCAACAGGGAATACAGCCCGATTACTGTATTGTAGGCGAACCCACCTCGACAGCAACATTGGGAGACGTCATCAAAAATGGACGCAGGGGCTCGCTGTCAGGCAAGGTCACCATCAAGGGACTGCAGGGTCATGTCGCTTATCCGCACCTTGCCCGCAACCCTATCCATTTATGCGCACCGGCTTTGCATGATCTGGCCGGCACCGAATGGGACCAGGGTAATGAATACTTTCCGCCAACGACCTTTCAGATTTCCAATTTCCATGCGGGTACGGGCGCGACCAATGTGGTGCCGGGCACAGCGGAATTTCTATTCAATATCCGGTTTTCCACTGCCAGTACCGTTGAATCGCTCAAATCCCGTGTACAGGCCATTCTGGACGCACACCAGCTGGAAAGCACCATTGAATGGACACTTGGAGGTGAACCGTTTCTGACGCCCCGGGGCGAGCTGTCCGACGCCTTGTCGGCAGCCATTCGGGACGTTACCGGTGTACAAACAGCATTGTCCACGACAGGCGGGACCTCGGACGGACGCTTCATTGCAAAAATTTGTCCGCAAGTGATTGAATTTGGGCCGATCAACGCCACTATCCATCAGATCAATGAGCATATCGACGTAGACAGCCTGGAACCACTGGCCGCCATTTACCGTAAAACGCTTGAAAACCTTTTGCTTTAAACTGCCATTGAGCGGTTGCATATTATTCAATCAATATCGGATATCTCATGGCTTCGAAAATCCACAATGAACTGAAAACGGTCCGCGATGTGATCCGTTACGCCGTATCGCGCTTCAACGATGCGCAGCTGGCCTTCGGCCACGGCAGTGACAATGCCTGGGACGAAGCCGTCTATCTGGTTCTGTCCACATTGCATCTGCCGCTCGATACACTGGATCCGTTTCTGGATGCCAGATTGCTGGACGACGAGAAAAAGAAATGCATCAGTCTGATCGAGCTGCGCGTAAAAAAACGGGTGCCATTGGCATACCTGACCGGCGAGGCCTGGCTGCAAGGCCAGCGTTTTCTGGTCGACAAGCGGGTCATTGTGCCGCGCTCGCCGATCTCGGAACTGCTGGCCGAGCAGCTTGAACCCTGGATTGATGAACCCGACAGCGTGCAGGATGTACTGGATCTGTGTACCGGATCGGGTTGCCTGGCCATTCTTGCCGCGCTGGCCTTTCCGAACGCACACGTGGATGCAGTGGACTTGTCTGACCATGCCGTCCGTCTGGCACAGAGAAATGTGGAAATGTACAAATTGC
The DNA here is from genome assembly GCF_002810445.1 of Advenella sp. S44. Classification (GTDB taxonomy): domain Bacteria; phylum Pseudomonadota; class Gammaproteobacteria; order Burkholderiales; family Burkholderiaceae_B; genus Advenella. The sequence continues at coordinate 46,631 of NZ_NEXS01000008.1, forward strand.
AGGCGCAGGTCAACGTACTGCAGGGCGACCTGTACGCGCCGCTGGAGGGGCGCCGGTATGATGTGATTGTCTGCAATCCGCCCTATGTGAACAGCACCGCCATGGCCCAGCTGCCCAGCGAATATCAGCAGGAGCCGGTACTGGCGCTGGCCGGTGGCGACGATGGCATGGATATCGTTCGCCATATCCTTGACCAGGCTTGCGTTCATCTGAAGGACGACGGCTTTATCATTCTTGAAATCGGCAATGAATACGAGAATTTCATCAACGCGTTCCCGACACTGAATCCGGTGTTTCTGGAAACCGCGCATTCCGATGATTCGCTGTTATTGCTGACGCGGGAACAGCTGCAAACGCGCTGACCATAGCTGGCCGCCTGAGGTTAAATCCAGTGATGGAGCGCCTGGCGTGTGCCCGATGACACGGCCAGATGAGCGCACCGGCGCGCGGTCACGGCGCAGCTTGTGCCCGATTTTCAGGTGGCATAACGCTTGTTTAACCGGATATGCTGTCCGTCATCGTTATGGTCGGCGCCCTTGATGACTTTTGCTTTGAGGTTTGTGCTTTGAAGCCTATGCTTCGTATTTTTGTACAAAGGTATTTTGTACAAAGTCTCTTATACATCGCGTCTAGTCCGGCGCGTTTTTTACAATGTGCCTTTGTACATCGTTTTTTTATAATTCGTTATTTTCAGGTTATTTGCTTTGATTCGTTCTTCTGGCCTTACATTACGTCGCGGCACCAAGGTGCTGCTGGAAAATACCGACTTTGTGGTTCATCCCAAGGAACGCGTTGGCGTTGTCGGTAAAAACGGCTCGGGCAAGACCACGCTGTTTGCCATGCTTCAAGGCCAAATGGACGCCGATGCCGGGGATCTGTTTATTCCCGAATCGTGGCGAATTGCCACGGTAGAACAGGAAATTCACGCCACCGATCAGCCGGCGCGGGAGTTTGTCATTGATGGCGACAAGCATTTGCGACAGCTGCAGCGTGTCCGTGCTGATACGCCTGATATTGATGGGACCCGAATTGGTGAACTGGAAGCTGCGCTCACCGAGGCGAACGCCTGGAGCGCACCGTCGCGGGCCGAGCAATTGCTGGCGGGCCTGGGCTTCAAACCAGAACAGTGGATGCAGCCGGTCAACAGTTTTTCGGGTGGCTGGCAAATGCGCCTGGCGCTAGCTCGCGCGCTGATGGCCCCCTCTGAACTGCTGCTGCTTGACGAACCGACCAATCACCTCGATCTGGACGCCATGTTGTGGCTCGAACGATGGCTGGCCGCGTACGAAGGCACGGTCATCCTGATTTCTCACGATACTGAATTCCTGAATGCGGTAGCCAGAACGATCCTGCATGTGGACCAGCAAAAACTGGTGCGCTACAAGGGTGGATACGATGATTTTCTGACGCAGCGCGCCGAACGCGTGCGGCAACTTCAAGTGGCCATTGAGCGCCAAAGCCGCGAATCGGCCAGGCTGCAGTCATTCATTGACCGTTTCAAAGCAAAAGCCACCAAGGCCAAGCAGGCGCAAAGCCGCGTCAAGGCATTGGCTCGCATGGAGAAACTGGCGCCGCTACAGGCCGAGTCGGGCATTTATATTCATATCCCCTCACCTCCGTCCATGCCGGATCCGCTGCTTCGCCTGGATAAAGTATCTACCGGTTACATTGACGCGCAAGGCAATCAGACTCCGATTCTGAGCAACATTGAGCTAATGATTCGCTCGGGTGCACGCATCGGTGTGCTGGGCGTCAATGGCGCCGGTAAAAGTACCCTGATCAAAACCATCGCGCGTGAACTTGCCCCGTTGGCCGGCCATTACAAGCCCTCTAAAGGCCTGGAAATCGGCTATTTTGCTCAGCACCAGCTGGATATGTTGGACGTGAACGCCAGTCCGCTACAGCACCTGCAACGTATCGCACCTGATGCGCGGGAACAGGAGCTGCGCAATTATCTGGGTGGCTTCGGGTTTGGCGGCGACAAGGTCAATGACAAAGTGGCGCCCTTTTCCGGCGGGGAAAAAGCGCGGCTGGCCCTCTCGCTTATCGTTTGGCAAAAACCGAATCTGCTTTTGCTGGATGAACCCAGCAACCACCTGGACGTGGATACCCGTGAAGCGCTGGCCACTGCCCTGGCCGAGTTCGACGGCAGCATGCTGATGGTCTCGCATGACCGGCATCTTCTGCGTACCACCGTAGACAGCTTCTGGATTGTCGCAGATGGACAGGTGATGGAGTTCGACGGTGATTTGGACGACTATCGCGACTGGCTCAATCAGCGTACGCTTTCGCTGCGTCAGCAGGAACGTGATGCCTTGCTTACGGCCGATGGATTGAGCGCTGCGCCCGATCGCAAGGCAGTGCGGCGCCAGCAGGCCGAAGAACGCCAGCGCATTGCTCACTTGCGCAAGCCGCTGGACAAGCGTCTGGTGCAGGTGGAAAAAGCGATGGAGGCAGCCCAGGCCAGGATCGCGCAAATCAATACCCTGATTGCCGACGAGAGTTTTTATTCAGATGCACGGCGCGACGAACGAGTCAAGGTGCTGGCCGAGCACGGCGAACTGACCGGCAAGGCAGAAAGCCTGGAAGAAGAATGGCTGCAATTGCATGAGTCCATCGACGCCCTATCGGTGCAGAGCCAGGTCGAATAAGAACCAGATCGAATCCAGAGCAGCACGAACCATGGTCAGATTGGAGCAAGGCCAGACCGAATCAAAATGGGCTCGAAGCAAGATGCGCTCGAATCAAGACGAGTTCAAATTAAGTGCTGATCGGACCAAGGCCTGATTGCAGCAATACCTGACTGGATGAAAACCAGCCTGAATAAAAAATTTTTGCCGTGTCCCCGGCTGTCCTGTCTTGCGCTGGTTAAAGCTCTGTGGGCCGATGCAGTTTGTCGGCTTCGCACAGTGCCAGCATAAACGATCGCATTTTGCCTGCGCTTTTTTCGCCCGGAGCAATTTCAATGCCGCTACTCAGATCAACCGCATAGGGATGATAGCTGTTCACCAGCGCGGCAATATTGGAAGCGTTCAGGCCGCCGGCGATCATTATTTTGTGTGCCGGTAGAGCCTCGCTTACCTGAGCCAGCATGGCAATATCAAATGAAATACCGGCGCCACCATAGGCCGGCGAATAGGCATCAAACAGAAAAGCATGGGCATTCGGATAGCTGCCGACCGCCGCGGCAATTTGCCCGGGCGACTCCAGCCCCGGCGCACCCACTCGCAGCGCGCGGATATAGGGATAAGAGAACTGTTCACAGAAATCGGCCGTTTCATCGCCGTGGAACTGGATAAAATCCGGCTGCACCCGGTGCATGATCTGTTCAATCTCTTGCGCATCGGCATTGACTGTCAGGGTGATAGCATTGACAAAGGCCGGAACCTGGCGACGCAGCGCCGCCGCCTGCACCAATGGCACATAGCGTTTGCTCCTTTCATACAGCACCAGCCCAATCGCATCGGCACCGGCATGAACGGCATCGTGGATGTCTTTTTCTGATGTCAGTCCACAGAACTTAACGCGGATTCTCATTTTCTATTCCATAAAAAACCCCGGCAAAAGCATATGCCAGGGTTTCGAGTTTACCGAAATTTTCGGGGTCATGCCTGCAAAAACCCCGCTATCGCTTCACCTGGGCTGGAAAAAAAAACGTCCCGGCCCAGGAAAATCGGCTATTTAAAGGCGTTGGCCGGATCATCGTAGGCATTGTCCTGTCCACCACTGTCGCTGCCACTGTCGCTGCTGCCACTGCCACTATCAGATCCGTAAGGATCGGAGTCATAGGAGTTGCCGGTATCGAAGGTGACCTGGCTTGGGTCAATGCCCGTGCCCGCTCCCTTGTAATGCATGACCATACCGGGAAACGTCATCACTGCGGCCACCATGAACAACTGAATAATGATGAACGGAATTGAACCCTTGTAGATTTCGCCCGTGGTCACCCGTTTGATCACTTTGCCGGTGACCTTGTCGGTATAGTCCTGCTTGGGCGCTACCGAACGCAGATAGAACAGGGCAAAGCCAAACGGCGGATGCATGAACGAGGTCTGCATGTTCACCGCCAGCAAGACGCCGAACCAGATCAGATCAATCCCCATTTTGTCTGCAACCGGACCCAGCAGTGGCACAATAATAAAGGCCAGCTCAAAGAAATCCAGGAAGAACGCCAGCAGGAATGTGGCAATGCTGACCACAACCAGAAAGCCGATTTCTCCACCCGGCAGTGACGCAAACAGCGCCTCTACCCAGTGCTGTCCGCCAAAGCCGGTAAAAGTTAGCGTAAAGATCGTGGACCCAACCAGGATGAATACCACAAAGCTGGTCAGCTTGGTCGTGGTGTCCATGGCCTGTTTAAGCAGGGACAGCGTCAGGCGACGGCGAATGAGCGCCATGATGATCGCCCCTACTGCCCCCATCGCCCCGCCTTCTGTGGGAGTGGCAACACCGATAAAGATCGTGCCCAATACCAGAAAGATCAGGAACAGCGGCGGCACCATCACAAATACCACGCGTTCGGCGATCTTGGACAGCATGCCCAGCCCCAGCGCCTTGTTCAGGCCAGCGATGACAAACGCGATAACGCCCCAAAGCAAGAGATTGAGCACGATGGTCTCATCGGCTGCGCTTTTTTCTGATAAAAACACCCTGCCCAGCAGCCAGGCACCAACGCTGGCAATGACGACCAGCACAACCAGCGACGGCAGGCCGTTACTACCGTTAGGTTCGCGATAAACACGCGCTTCGGGCGGCAGCGCCGGCGCATAGGAAGGCTTGATCAACGAAGCCAGGATGACATACGCAATATAGGCGCTGGCCAGAATAAAGCCGGGAATCATGGCGCCGCGATACATATCGCCAATGGAACGACCCAGCTGGTCCGCCAGGATAATGAGCACCAGCGATGGCGGAACGATTTGTGACAAGGTGCCCGAGGCCGCAATCACGCCCGTGGCCAGTTTGCGATCATAGCCATAACGCAGCATGATAGGCAACGAGATAAGACCCATGGAAATGACCGACGCCGAAACCACGCCAGTCGTGGCGGCCAGCATGGCGCCGACGAATACAACGGCAATGGCCAGGCCGCCACGAATCGGACCGAATAACTGGCCGATGGTCTCCAGCAGATCTTCTGCCATACCCGATCGCTCCAGAATCAGGCCCATCAGCGTAAAGAACGGCACGGCCAGCAGGGAGTCGTTCTGCACAATACCGAAAACGCGGTCAGGCAGCGCCTGCAGGAACGGGAACGTAAATTCGCCAAAGGCGATACCCAGCAGCGCGTACAGAATACCGTTGGCTGCAAGCGAAAAAGCAACTGGGAAGCCCAGCAGCAAAAAGCAGATCAATGTCAGGAACATGATCGGCGGCATATTTTGTATTAAGAACTCCATGCTTAGTTACCCGCCTGCAGTGATTGTTGTCGTTTCAATTCGGCTTCGGCCGCGATTTCTTCGGCCAGCAGCTCTTCCGCGGTTTTGCCCCCCATCGGCGCCAGAGGATCCGGACCTTTCCCACAGAGGAACGCGACGCACTTGATCAGGTGAGAGACTCCCGCCAGCACCAGCAACGAGAAGCCCAGCGGAATAAGCAATTTGACCGGCCATCGCACCAGGCCGCCGGCATTGGAGGACTGTTCATTGGTTTCAAATGACAGCATGAAAAAGGGCCAGGACAGGTAAATCAGCAACATGCAAGCCGGCAGCATAAAAAACAGAACAGCGACCGTCTCGATAATAATCTGGGTGCGCTTAGGCAGGTGCTGCGAGATGATGTCTACACGCACATGTTCGTTCTTGAGAAAGGTATAACCGGCCGCGAGCAGGAAGATCGCGCCGAAAAGGTACCATTGGATTTCCAGCCAGCCATTGGAGCTGTAATGGAATACTTTACGCACAACGGCGTTTGCCGCGCTGATGAGCACCACGACCAGCGTTAGCCAGATTACCGCCCGGCCAACCGCATTCATGAGCGCATCAATAGCCCGGGAAAGGGTGAAGAGAAACTTCATTTGCTTTCGCACCAAAAATAGGGAAAAGAAAGAGAAAACCAGTACATGCCTGTTTTGCCGGTCCCTTTTTCCTTTGAGAAAATGGTGCCAGCAAAACAGGAATTTTACCCGTTGTTTTTATTTTTTGTTTCTCAATGCGTCCAGCATGAATGCATCGTAGCTGAACTCGGCAACGCCGAACCACGGGTAGACATCATCGCGGAACGCCATGTAGTCGTCATGAATTTTCTTGAACAGCGGATCTTTTGCGGATAGCTCTTCAAAAATTTTGGTCGCTTCGGCAAAAGAGGCATCAAGCACCGCCTTGGGAAAACGCTTCAAAACACCGCCACCGGCGATCAGACGACGCAGTGCGCCCGGGTTTTTGGCATCATAAGTGCCGATCATTTCTTCGGTTGCCAGTGCGCTGGCCTGCATGATGGCAGCCTGGTAGTGCTTGGGCAGTTTTTCGTATTCGCCATCATTCACGTACAGGGATACCTGAAAGCCACCTTCCCACCAGCCTGGATAATAATAGTACTTGGCCACTTTATTGAAGCCGAGTTTCTCATCGTCGTACGGACCGATCCATTCAGCAGCATCAATCGTGCCTTTCTCCAGCGACGGATAGATATCGCCCCCGGCAACCTGTTGCGGGATGACGCCCAGTCGTGAAAGCACCGCGCCGGCAAAAGCGCTGCAGCGCATTTTCAGACCCTTGAGATCCTCTACGCTATTGATTTCCTTACGGAACCAGCCACCCATTTGCGTGCCGGTATGGCCGCAAGGGAAGTTAACAATATTGAATTTTTTATATACTTCGCGGGTCAGGGCCAGTCCGTTGCCGGCACGCATCCATGCGTTGTACTGGCGGGTATTGAGGCCAAACGGTACTGCGGCATCGAAGCTGAGCGCCGGATCCTTTCCGTAATAGTAATAAGCCGCACTGTGACCACATTGCACGGTATTGTTCTGAACGGCATCCAGCACCTGCAACGCCGGGACCACTTCCCCTGCATGATGGACACTGACTTTGAACTTGCCATCGGTCGCTTCCGATAGATGCTTGGCAAAATTGACGCTGCCGTTGTAAATGGCGTCGGCACTGGTAGGGAAGCTGGAAGCCAGGCGCCAGCTGATACTTGGTGCGTCCTGCGCAAAAACGGGTGATGCCAATACAGCACCACCCGTTGCAGCAACACCAGCAGTCGCCTGCTTGAGGAAGGAACGACGTTTCATCGTTTATGTCTCCAATGGGTATTGTGAGTAGAAAGGGAGCGAACTTTTGGTTACCGGGAGGATGGTACAGGAATCAGTTTCTTTTTACCCTTAAGAATTACCCTTATTTGCGGTGCCGCAATGCAATTTCACTTGCAATACGTTCTTGTGACAGGAATCATGCACGGCATATTTCACGCTCCATTGCAATTGCAATAGATTTGGCGATTTACCCAAGAGGTCTACGACTGATGCATGTCTAACTTGTTGTTTTTATTGCACATGCAATGGCCGGCTCAGGATTCAATGAGCAGCGCCTGCAAGGGATTGCTTATATCGAAGGCGTCCAGCGGCTCAAGGCCAAAATGAGCAGGATAATGGGCTTGGGCGAAATACAGTCCGTCGGCCATGAATGTGGGCGCCGCCACCTTGCGGTCGCGTTCTGCCAGCACCTGCACGATCCAGTCGGGCCGATAGCGGCCTTTGCCGACATATAGAAGACAGCCCAGAATATTGCGCACCATGTGATGTAAAAAAGCGTTGGCTTTGAGGGTAAAGATAAAAAACGTCCCCTGCTGCACAATGCTCAGATGCTCGATGATACGCACCGGGCTGGCCGCCTGGCATTGCGAGGAGCGAAAGCTGCTGAAATCATGTTGCCCGATCAAATGTCGTGCCGCCATTTGCATCGCGTCCAAGTCGAGCGGATGAAAGTCCCAACCCGCCCTGCCATGCCAATGCGGGGACAAAATGCGTTCATTGCGCAACAGGTAGACATACGTGCGAGAGGTGGCCGAGAAGCGCGAGTGAAAATCGTCGGGCATTTGGCGAGCCCATCGCACTGTAATATCCGGTGGCAAATGGGCATTAACCCCTCTTACCCACGACTCCATGCGCCTGTCGATGGCGGTATTGATATGCACCACCTGCGCACGAGCGTGCACGCCGGTATCGGTACGTCCCGCGCAAATGGTTGGCGTCGCCTCGCACGTGAAAGCGGCCAGCGCCTTTTCCAGGGTGTCCTGAACCGTACGCCCGCCCGGCTGAGTCTGCCAACCCAGATAGGGCTTGCCATTGTAGGCGATGCCCAGTGCGATGCGCCGGGACGCAGATTCGCCCGCCAGCGAAGGCGTCAGGTCAGGATCGGCTTGAAGCGTCGGAGTCAGGTGCATCCAGATCCAGATTGATGGATTTGAGTTTCTGCTGGAAGGCGTCGTAGCCCGGCCCTGCCGGCAGCCGCGCCTTACGGCGCTGATCATGACGTTGCATGATGAACAGGCCCACGACGATGACGCCTAATACACCAAGCAGCCATAGCGCAACATAGTTGCCGATCCAGGTGGGCAGTTCCATGGTTACAGCTCTCCGACGCTGATGCGCAACATGCGACGCAGCGGCTCTGCCGCACCCCACAACAGCTGGTCTCCGACAGTGAATGCACTCAGATACTCGGGCCCCATGGACATCTTGCGCAAACGACCCACAGGAATATCCAGTGTGCCTGTTGTCGCGACAGGCGTCAGATCCTGCATCGTTTGCTCACGCGTATTGGGGACGACTTTGGCCCACTCTGTGCCTTCCTTGAGCATGTCGGTGATTTCGTCAATAGAAACGTCTTTTTTCAACTTGATCGTCAGTGCCTGGCTGTGACAGCGCATGGCGCCGATACGGACACACAGGCCATCGATAGGAATGGGAGACGTACCAAAGCCTTCGCCACGACCCAGGATTTTATTGGTTTCTGCCTCGGCCTTCCACTCTTCACGGGACTGACCATTGTCGAGCTCTTTGTCTATCCACGGGATCAAGCTGCCACCCAGCGGCACGCCGAACATGTCGCGCGGCAGATTCGGATCTTGCTGTTTTGCCAGCACCTGGCGGTCTATTTCAAGAATCGCAGAGGCCGGGTCGTCCAGCAACGGCTTGACGGCTGCATTGAGCTGCCCAAACTGGGTCAGCAGTTCACGCATGTGCTGGGCACCACCGCCAGAGGCTGCCTGGTATGTCATGCTGGTCATCCAGTCGACCAAATCGTGCTTGAACAGGCCGGCCAAGCCCATCAGCATGCAGCTGACGGTACAGTTGCCACCAACAAAATCGCGCACGCCTTTGCTAATGGCCGTATCGATCACGTTACGGTTCACCGGGTCCAGCACAATAATGGAATTGTCTTTCATGCGCAGTGTGCTAGCCGCATCGATCCAGATACCATCCCAGCCGGCGTCTCGCAATTTGCCATGCACCTGCGTGGTGTAGTCGCCGCCCTGGGCCGTCACAATAATGGGCAATTTCTTCAGTGCGTCAATGTCATGCGCGTCCTGCAAAGGCGCGGCGCCCTCTGCCCAGGCGGGCGCCTTGCCGCCGGCATTGCTCGTTGAAAAAAAGACCGGATTGATAAAGGCAAAATCGCCTTCATCGCGCATGCGCTGCATAAGCACGGAACCGACCATTCCGCGCCACCCGACAAAACCCACTGACTGTGACATAATTCTTTACCTGATTCTGTGAAACTGAAAAATTGATTTACTGATAACGGTAGCCAAAATAACTGGCTAAAATATTCCAGACTGGTATACCCGTCGGACTATCTCCGATAGAAATATATCAACCAGTAATATACCAATCGGTAATATACCGACCAGTAATATACTAACTAGTAATATACCAATCAGAAATACCCACTGCGATCTAACCGCTGAGATATACGTGCTGAAATATAATCGCGATAGCGGATGTGCGCAGCCATGCGCGCCATCCGCCCTGATAAGTAACTGAATCTTATAACTATATCAGTTTAACGCTTTCAATACGGCATCACCCATTTGAGAAGTGGAAACTTTTGTGGTGCCCGCCTCATAAATGTCGGCTGTACGCAACCCTTGCTCAAGCACTGCCTTGACGGCATCTTCCACGCGAGCGGCCGCGCTTGCTTCGTTCAGCGAATAGCGCAGCATCATGGCGGCCGACAAGATGGTCGCCAGCGGATTGGCCATATTTTTGCCGGCAATATCCGGTGCTGAACCGTGGCTCGGCTCATACAAGCCCTGGTTGGAGGCGTTCAGGGAGGCCGACGGCAACATGCCGATTGAGCCGGTAAGCATGGCCGCCTCATCCGACAGAATATCGCCGAAGATATTGCCGGTCACGATGACATCGAATTCCTTGGGCGCACGCACCAACTGCATGGCGGCATTATCGATATACATATGAGACAGTTGGACATCGGGATAGTCCTTGGACACGTCTATCACGATATCGCGCCAGAACTGCGAGGTTTCCAGCACGTTGGCCTTGTCTACACTGCACAGTTTCTTGCTGCGTTTTTGCGCGGCTTCAAAACCGATGCGTGCGATGCGCCGAACTTCGGACTCGGCATAGCGCATGGTATCAAAGCCTTCCTGCTCACCCTTGAATTGGCCCTCTTGAACCACACGCATGCCCCTGGGCTGGCCGAAGTAAATGTCTCCTGTCAACTCGCGGATGATCAGGATATCCAGGCCAGATACAATTTCGGGCTTGAGGGATGAGGCATTGGCCAGCTGCGGATAAAGAATGGCCGGCCGCAAATTAGCAAACAAGCCCAGGTTCTTGCGCAGGCCCAGAATGGCCTGTTCAGGACGATGCTCGCGCGGCAGCGAATCGTAATTCCATCCGCCTACAGCGCCAAAAAGGATGGCCTGGCTGCGTTTGGCCAGCGCCAGCGTCGCTTCCGGCAGGGGATGGCCATGCAAATCATAAGCCGTGCCGCCGACCGGCGCCTGTTCCATCGTCAGGTCCAGCCCCAGTGCGCCGAGCACCCGCTGGGCCTGTTCAACGATTTCATGACCGATGCCATCACCGGGAAGAACTGCAATTGTGTGTGTCATAACGCGTATTTCTCTTGATTTGATATAGGTTTATCGGCTCAGACTTATCCGCTGATTCCGGCACTGCCTTCCAGCCAGGGATGACGCGCCAGCCGCTCGGCTTCGAATGCGCGGATCTTGTCCGAGCGCCGCAATGTCAGGCCTATGTCGTCAAAGCCGTTAAGCAGGCAGTATTTGCGAAAGGCGTCGACCTCAAAGCCCAGTTCCCGCCCGTCAGCAGTAATGACCACCTGGCGTTCGAGGTCAATCCGCAACTTGTAGCCGCTGAATGCACGCACTTCGTCAAACAATCGGGCCACTTCCAATTCGGAAAGCACAATGGGCAGCAGGCCGTTCTTGAAGCTGTTGTTGAAGAAAATATCGGCATACGAAGGCGCAATGATCGCCTTGAATCCGTACTGGGTAAGCGCCCACGGCGCATGTTCGCGGCTTGAACCACACCCGAAATTTTTGCGCGCGAGCAGGACACTGGCGCCCTGATAGCGCGGCTGGTTCAATACAAAATCGGGGTTCAGCGGCCGCTTGCTGTTGTCCATGCCCGGTTCGCCATGATCCAGATAACGCAGCTCATCGAACAAATTGGGGCCAAAGCCCGAACGTTTGATGGATTTCAAAAACTGCTTGGGGATGATCAGGTCTGTATCCACGTTCTCGCGATCCAGGGGTGCAACGAGACCTTCATGAAGGGTAAATGCTTCCATGCTGTTATCCTAATTTTCTGACGTCGACGAAATGGCCGGCAATAGCGGCCGCGGCTGCCATGGCGGGGCTCACCAGATGGGTTCTGCCGCCCTGCCCCTGACGGCCTTCGAAGTTGCGATTGGAGGTGGAGGCGCAACGCTCTCCCGGCTCCAGCCTGTCGGCATTCATGGCCAAGCACATGGAGCAGCCCGGTTCACGCCATTCGAAGCCGGCTTGCACAAAAATTTTGTCCAGCCCTTCTTTTTCGGCCTGCTGCTTGACCAGACCGGATCCGGGCACCACCATGGCCTGGATGACATTGGCGGCCACGCGGCGGCCACGCGCCACCTGGGCGGCGGCACGCAGGTCTTCAATTCGGGAATTGGTACAGGAGCCAATGAATACGCGGTCTACACGGATGTCAGCAATGGGCGTATTGGGCTCCAGGCCCATATACTGCAGCGCACGCTCCATGCCGTTGCGCCGGACATCATCCTTTTCACGATCGGGATCAGGAACACGGTCTTCAATGGAAAGAACCATCTCGGGCGAGGTTCCCCAAGTCACTTGCGGGCGCACCTGACGGGCATCGATGTCAACGATTTTGTCAAACTTGGCATCGGCATCCGAATGCAATGTCTTCCAGTAGCTAACCGCCTGATCCCACAAGACGCCCGTGGGTGAATAAGGACGGTTCTTGAAATACTGAATAGTTTTATCGTCTACGGCGACCATACCCGAACGCGCGCCGGCTTCGATCGCCATATTACAGACGGTCATGCGGCCTTCCATGGACAAATCGCTGATGGCTTTGCCGGCAAATTCAATGGCGTGGCCCGTGCCGCCAGCGGTGCCGATAATACCGATAACGTACAGAACCAGGTCCTTGGCGGTGCAGCCAAAAGGCAGATCGCCATTCACGCGAACAAGCATATTCTTGTTCTTTTTCATCAACAGGGTCTGCGTGGCCAGTACATGTTCCACTTCCGAGGTGCCGATGCCAAAAGCCAGTGCGCCCATCGCGCCATGGGTACTGGTGTGCGAATCACCACAAACCACGGTCATGCCAGGCAAGGTTGCACCCTGTTCCGGACCGATCACATGCACAATGCCCTGGCGCAGATCGTTCATGCGAAATTCTGTTACGCCATAAGTCTCGCAGTTTTTGTCCAGCGTATCGACCTGCAGTTTGGAGATGGGATCACTGATACCCTGGGCGCGACCCATGGTCGGCACATTGTGGTCGGCCACCGCCAGGTTGGCCGACAGACGCCATGGCTTGCGTTCGGCCAGTGCCAGGCCTTCAAATGCCTGAGGACTGGTCACTTCATGCAGCAAATGACGGTCAATATATAAAAGACAGGTGCCATCATCTTCCTGGTGCACCACATGGGCGTCCCAGAGTTTATCGTAAAGGGTCTGAGCCAAAATGTTCTCCTGATAATGCTGGTATGCGGGTTAATGCGTCAAAGCGCAAGCGCTGCCGTGCGTACCCGTTTATGCTGCCGCCCGGCATGATGCGACAACACCTGCCGGACTGCACATGAATTGGGCAATGCGCTGGGCAGAACGCGCCAGACGCAAGCATGTACGATAGCTGTATTATGGCCGATTCGTCAGCGTTAACAAGTCAATACAATATACTGGTATGAATACTACTATATTTAATGGGCGTGCGTTCGGCTGAGCCAAGTGTCGCTTCCCCGCAAAAGCCGTATCGGAAACAGAAAATTAACAGTATTGTGAGTAGAATAGAGAGCAAATACCCGGAGAGACAAATGACACCGCAGACACCCGACCTTTCCCATTTATGGATGCCCTTTACCGCGAATCGAAGCTTCAAGGAAGCGCCTCGCCTGCTGTCTTCGGCTAAAGGCATGTACTACAAAAACACCGACGGACGCCAGATACTTGATGGATGCGCCGGACTATGGTGCGTCAACGCCGGTCATTGCCGTGATGAAATCGCCCAGGCGATTGCCGCACAGGCGACCACGCTCGATTACGCGCCCAGTTTCCAGATGGGTCATCCCCTGGCCTTCGAGACTGCCACAGCCGTGGCCGCGCTCATGCCGCAAGAGATGCAGCGCATTTTCTTTACCAATTCCGGCTCCGAATCGGTAGACACGGCGCTCAAGATAGCACTGGCCTACCACCGGGCAAATGGCCAGCCGCAGCGCACCCGCCTGATTGGACGCGAACGCGGCTATCATGGCGTGGGCTTTGGCGGCATCTCGGTGGGCGGCATCAGCCCGAACCGCAAGGCTTTTGCCAATTCGCTGATTCCCAACGTCGATCACCTGCCCCACACGCATAATCTGCAACAGAATGCCTTCAGCAAAGGACAGCCCACCTGGGGATCGCATCTGGCCGACGAACTGGAGCGGATCGTTGCCTTGCATGACGCCTCAACCATTGCGGCCGTCATTGTCGAGCCCATGGCCGGCTCGACCGGCGTATTGGTTCCGCCCAAAGGCTACCTGGAACGGCTGCGCGACATTACCAGCCGACACGGAATCCTGCTGATTTTCGATGAAGTCATTACCGGCTTTGGCCGTTTGGGCGCCAATACGGCCAGCCAGTATTTTGGCGTCACGCCCGACATCATCACCATGGCAAAGGGAATCAGCAACGCAGCAGTGCCCGTGGGTGCGGTCGCTGTCAAAAATACCCTGTACGATGCCGTGGTCAACGCCAGCGACAATGGCATCGAGTTGTTCCATGGCTATACTTACTCGGGCCACCCACTGGCCATGGCGGCCATTGGCGCCACGCTGGCGCTTTATCAGTCCGAACGTATTTTCGACAATGCCAGAAAGCTCTCTCCCGTTTTCGAAGCGGCTGCTCATGCACTCAACGGCGTGCCCAATGTCATCGATGTGCGTAATTTGGGCATCGTCGCCGGTGTAGAGCTGGCACCACGGGAAAACGCCCCCGGCGCACGCGCCGCCGAAGTCTTTCAGCGTTGCTATGAAGCAGGCGTACTGTTACGCTACACGGGCGATACCATTGCCATCTCGCCGCCGCTGATTATTAGCGAAGAACAGATCGCTACTCTGTTTGATGTGCTGGGCAAGGCCATCTCCCAGACCGCATAACCGGCCTTCGTGCTCCGCAGACCTCAAGCCGTTATCTGCGGGATTCTGCGAATGGGCCAGGAGCACAATATTGGGTACACTTGACAACCGCAATCTATTGTTAACTATCGAATCATGATTACATTAAACGCAACACACCAGGCAGATCTGACCAGTTGGGTAGACAGTGCCAACATAACGGGCAACGGTTTTCCCATCCAGAATCTGCCTTTTGCGTCGTTTCGCCGGCACGGATCCGGCGAAGCATTTCGTCCCGGCGTGGGCATCGGCAACCAGATAGTCGATCTGTCCCGCCTGTATGACCTGAATCTGTTTACCGACAAGGCGCAGCAGGCCCTGGAAGCCTGCCAGGCCATACAGCTCAATGGCCTGATGGCGCTTGGCCAGCCCTACTGGTCTGCGTTGCGACAAGCATTATCAGAAGCGCTGCGCACCGGATCGGCCCATGAAGACGCCATCCGGCCCTTGCTTGTCGCACAGGAAGACGCAGAATTCATTACGCCGTCACGCATCGGCGACTACACCGATTTCTATATTTCTGTGCATCACGCAACGGCCGTCGGCAAACAATTCCGGCCTGATAACCCGCTGTTGCCAAACTACAAATGGGTGCCCATCGGCTACCACGGCCGGGCCTCCAGCATCGGCGTCTCCGGTCAGGCTTTTCCTCGCCCCGTGGGCCAGACAAAGCCGCAAAATGAAGGCGATGCGCCCGATTTCGGTCCTTGCAAGCGGCTTGACTATGAACTTGAGCTGGGCATTTTCGTGGGTGAAAGCAACGAACAGGGACAGCGCATTGAAATTGAACAAGCCGAAAAACACATTTTTGGCTTCTGCATTCTGAACGACTGGTCCGCGCGGGATCTGCAAGCGTGGGAATACGTGCCCTTGGGCCCATTTCTTTCCAAAAATTTTGCCTCTACTATATCTCCGTGGATTATCACTACCGAAGCGCTCGAGCCATTCCGCACGACATTCTCTCATCCGGCAAGCGATCCGCAACCACTGCCCTACCTGCAATCGCAAGCCAATGCGGAAGGCGGTGCCTATGATATCGAAGTCGAAGTGCAAATTACCACGCAGCAGTCACGCGATAGTGGTCAGCAGCCATATACCCTGGCCACCAGCAACTTCAAGGATGCCTACTGGACTGCCTCGCAGCTCATTACGCATCACACGGTAAACGGCTGCAACCTGCAGCCGGGCGACCTGCTTGGTACCGGTACGCTTTCCGGCCCGGACGCCTCACAGGCCGGCTCACTGCTGGAGCTGACGGCTGCTGGCAAAAAACCCATCACATTACCTTGGGGTGAAAGTCGCAGCTTCCTGGAAGATGGCGATGAAATCATCATGAAAGCCGTATGTAAAAAAGATGGCTACCCCGACATCTCGTTTGGCATGGTATCGGGCACCGTCCTCAAAGCGAATTTCAAGTCGCAATAAGCGTGTGATAGGTACAATACGCACGCACTAAGCAGCTGGCTATGCAAAAACGGACCGTACAAAACTTGGCTGTGCTGTCCGTTTCATGATTCTTTGTTCATTTGGCCATCGCCTGCGCAAGTCGCTGCGGCGCATGGGGCCTCGTATACATGCGCGCAAGATAGGCCTTCAGGTTCGGATAGTTCTCCAGCAATCCGATGTGGTCGCCCCAGTCCAGCACATAGGCGGTCACGCAATCCGCAATGGTGATGCTATCGCCAACGATGAACTCGCGTCCCTGTATGTGGTGGGCCAGTATCGCGGCCATCTGCAGGAACTCCTCCCTGGCGAGCGCCGCATCCTGGGGAAGACGTTTGCTTTCGGGATACACAAAGGAATGCCTGGCAATCCGCCACAGCGGCTGCTCCAGCTCCGTGACGGCAAACATGGACCACGAGTATGCCAGCGCACGCTGTTTTAAATCAGCCGGCATCAGTCCCTTGGCCGCATACTTTTCTGCCAGGTACATAACGATGGCCGCCGATTCGGTGAGAATCAGATCTCCGTCTACCAGCACGGGTATTTTGCCGGTCGGGTTCAGCCGCAAGAAATCCGGATCTTTGTTCTCCCCCGCTGCCAGGTTAACAGATACAAATTCAAAGGGAACGTCAAGTTCCTGGAGCGCCCAAAGCACACGAAGCGAGCGCGTAGGGCCAAATCCATAGAGTTTCATCATCGGTTTCTCCTGTTTCGCAAGATCGCGATTTCACCACGAATTTACCATACAGCCATTGGCTCACCACTGACACGCGTCAAAGCATGATGCGCCTGACGCTACAACGCAAAAATTAGCGATAGGCTTGCTGGCGCAAAGCATGATCAATCAGGATCAACGCCAGCAGGGCTTCGGCAATCGGCGTAGCGCGAATGCCTACGCAGGGGTCGTGACGGCCCAGCGTCTGCACCATGACCGGTTCACCGGCCCGGTTGATCGACTTGCGCTCGATACGAATACTGGAGGTAGGCTTGATGGCAAGCGAAACCGTAATATCCTGGCCCGTGGAAATGCCACCCAGTACGCCGCCCGCATGATTGCTCAGATAACCGTCGGGCGTCAGCTCGTCCCCATGCTCGGAACCGCGCTGGGCAATGCACTCGAACCCCGCTCCGATAGACACGCCTTTTACCGCGTTCAGGCCCATCATTGCATGTGCAATATCGGCGTCAAGCCTGTCGTACAACGGTTCGCCCCAGCCCGCCGGCAGACCTTGGGCCACCACCTCGATGCGAGCGCCAATTGAATCGCCATCCTTGCGCAACCGATCCATAAACGCCTCCAGTTCGGCGACAACAGCGGCATCGGCTGCATAAAACGGGTTGGTGGCAACCGCGTCCCACGATTTGAAGGGAATCTGTATGGGGCCAAGCTGACTCATATACCCCCGGATGACGGTGCCAAATTTTTCTTTCAACCATTTTTTGGCAATGGCTCCGGCCGCGACCGTAGGCGCCGTTAACCGCGCAGAGGAACGGCCGCCCCCGCGAGGATCACGAATGCCATATTTTTCCCAGTAGGTACGATCGGCATGACCGGGACGAAAGGTATCGGCAATTGCCGAATAATCTTTGCTGCGCTGATCCTGATTGCGGATCAGCAAGCCGATTGCCGTACCCGTGGTCTTGCCTTCATAGACGCCCGACAAAACCTCGACGGTATCAGGCTCCTGCCTTTGGGTAACGTGGCGCGATGTTCCAGGCCGTCTACGGTCAAGCTCCATTTGGATATCCTGGGCAGACAAGTCCATGCCTGCCGGACAGCCGTCGACAACGCAGCCGATAGCCGGTCCATGGGATTCACCAAAATTGGTGACTGAAAAAAGCTTGCCTAATGTGTTACCCGACATATCTTATCCACTAGAATTGGTTGGCGCGTCTGTTGCTGATCAAGGAAAGTACTGAAGAATACCAGAAACTGACCGTACCCAAGCGCAAGCGCCAGCAGCCCGACGCACTTATTTGGCCGCTGCCCCGCCCGGGCAGCCAATGCAGCACCAGATTGACCGCAATTACTTATTATGATGAGCAACTGACTTCAAGCTCACGTCCCCACGCCGGTGGCTGCTGCGCATAATGCTCCATGCCAGGATGTGCAGTGTAAGGATCGTGCAAGACCTGCAGCAATGCATCGGTCACGCTCATATCGCCTTTTTCAGCGGCCTCTATCGCTTCCTGCGCCAGGTAATTACGCAACACATATAGCGGATTGACCTGGTCCATGAGGCGAGCACGTGTCTGCGCATCACTATCGTTGTCCTGCAGGCGCGTCCGGTACGTTACCAGCCATTGTTCCAGGGCGGTCGTATCCGCAAAAAGACTGCGCAACCCGCCTTCATCGTCGTCAATCTGAGACAGATAGCGAAAACTGAGCGTAAAGTCTGCCGACTGTTCATGCAGCACTCGCCACCAGCCGTCAATAAGCTCGTCATCGCCCTCCTTCCAGACGTCCAGCCCCAATTTGGCGACCATGCGCTGACGATAGGCGGCAATGAACAGCCCCTCGTAGCGTTCAAGCCGCCCCTTGAGCCGTTCGGGGTCTGCGCCCAGGGCAACAAAGCAATTGGCAAATCGATACAAATTCCAAAGACCCACTGACGGTTGCGCGTTCCACGCGTAGCGGCCCTGCGTATCCGTATGATTGCAAACGTGATTGATTTGGAAGCCATCCATAAAGCCAAAGGGCCCGTAATCGATCGTCAGACCCAGCACCGACATATTATCGGTGTTCATAACGCCATGATTGAATCCGACAGATTGCCAGTCGGCCATCAGCGTGGCCGTGCGTTCAATCACCACATCGACAAAGCGCTCGATGACATCATTCAGGGTATGTTCACTGTCCTGGCGTGGCACCTCTTGTGCGAAAAAGTGACTGATCACATAATCGAGCAATTCTCGCAGCCGGGTTGTGTCCTTGGCTGCATACCAGTGTTCGAAGGAACCGAATCGCACAAAAGACGGCGCGACACGCGCCACAATGGCTGCCGTTTCAACGGTTTCGCGATAGACCGGATCATCGGACCCGACCAGGCATAAGGCCTGCGTAGTCGGAATGCCCAGCCCGGTCATGGCAGCACTGGCCAGATACTCGCGAATGGATGAACGCAGCACAGCACGGCCATCTCCCATCCGTGAATACGGCGTTTTGCCCGATCCCTTCAGTTGAATTTCCCAGTCTGTGGGTTTGCCATCGACATCGGTGCCGCGAATCGCACCCAACAGGTGTGCGCGGCCGTCCCCCAACTGGCCGGCCCAGACACCAAACTGGTGCCCACTATACACCGCGGACAGCGTAATGCCTCCTGGCAAATCGGCATTACCGGACATGATAGACAGAAATTGCGGCGAACGCGCATCATCCATCGTCAAACCCAGTTGTGCCAGCACATCGGGGTTGACATGCAGCAGCGTCGGGTCTGTCAGGCCCTGCATCTTGAGTCGCGTATAAAACGCCGGTGACAGTGCGGCAAATTCGTTGCTGACTGTCAGGTTTGATTGCTTCATTATTTCCCCTGCTTTTTGGCCTGTTTGGCTGCTCGCTTCGCAGGCCGGACATAAAAAATGGCAGCGAGAAAAAACACAACCGACAATACGGTCTCAACTGCCCCGAGCATGGAAGACGTCGTGCTGATATCCGAGTACCATCGTACGACGCCTTCGGTAAAATACAGCAGGACAAGCATGGACGCCCATTGCAGCGTATACAGATTACCTTTGTATACCCCGTATAAAGGAAACAGTAGCGGCAAAGCCTTCAATACATATAAACTGCCGCCTGGCACCAGTGGATCAAGAAACAGTTCCCAGGCGATGCATAACAGAAACAACAATAAAAGAGAAGCAAACGCAGCCACACGATAGCGCGAATCCAACGCTATTTGTTGCGGTCTGTGCACCGATGCCGATGTGGGTTCCGGTGCACCTACCGCGTCGGAGGTGACTGACGACGAACGTGAACCGGAGGGATCGGCCTGCTGCATATTGGCAGCAGGCGCAGAAGAAGGCTTTGTCAAAATGGTTCCAAGTCTGGCTAATCAATGTCCTCATTATATTCGCTGTCTCGCTGGCAATTGCTTTAACGCTGACTGCCGTTGCGGATTTACAATTTGGAACAAGCGACCAAACAGCGCAGCGGCAGGGGCGGTCCGGTTTGTTATACTGAAACAATCCTGAACCGAGTATCATCGTGTTGGCCTTTCCGACGCGGTAAACCAGCATCTGACCATGACAAAACATCACGATTTCGATTTGGAACAACAAAAAAAACAGGAAACGCAGGAAGCAATAGAAGCGCAAGAGGAATTGCGGCTAAATATGGGAGACTCGGAACTGGGGTTCCAGTTCTATAAAAAAGCAGTCATGTTCGGCATTCAGCGGCTGCTACGCGACAAGCTCACTCAAGTGGCCTCCAGCCTGACCTTTACTACGGTTCTGGCGATTGTGCCGATGCTGGCCGTCATTCTTTCCCTGTTTACCGCTTTCCCGCTATTTACTGATTTCAAAGTCTCGCTCGAAGAGTTTCTGACCCACAATCTCATGCCGGAGACCGTGTCCGAAACCATCATGAGTTATCTGAACATGTTTGCCCAGCAGGCCTCAAAGCTGACGGCCATCGGTGTGGGCTTTCTGATTGTCACTTCTATTATGCTGATGATGACCATCGACGAAGTGCTCAATGATATCTGGAACGTGACCCGTCGCCGTCCTATCGGACAGCGGATTCTTGTGTACTGGGCCATTTTGTCGCTGGGACCCATTTTTTTGGGTGCCAGTCTGTGGACTTCCTCTTATATCGCACAGGAACAGCTCGGACTGGTGACCCAGTTTTCGGTGATCAAAAGTGTGTTATTCACACTGGTGCCGGTTATTGTTTCCGGCCTGATTTTCGCCCTGCTCTATTATCTGGTGCCTAACCGGAAAGTGGCATGGAAAGATGCGATGATCGGCGGCTATACCACGGCCATTTTGCTGGAGATCATGAAGGCCGCCTTCGCATACTATATTACCCAGTTCCCCTCTTACACCCTGATCTATGGCGCGTTTGCCACGATTCCGATTTTTCTGTTATGGATTTACTTGTCATGGCTGGTCGTACTTTTCGGAGCGACGGTCGCCGCATTGGCGCCACAGATTCGCAGCGGCCAAATGCACGACAAGATGTCGCCTGGCGTACATTTCGTGACCGCACTGTTTGTGTTGCGCCTGTTGCATAGCGCACGCGATCGCAATCCGCCCGGCTATGGCACAAGCTATATTGCCGGCCAGATAAAGATGAATTACAGCGAAACCCTGGATATCCTTGAGCCGCTGGTATCCCTGGGTTACATCGTCAACACGGCCGGCAAACGCTCTGAGCGTTGGGTACTGGCCAGCAGCCTGAGTGCTAGCCTGGATCCGCTGGCCGATTGCTTCCTGTTCGACAGCAAGGTGATCGAGATCAGCCATGATCCGGCATTGCGCCAGGTGATTGCACGGCTGATGACTGAAGACAATACCGTTAAGCTGCGTGACATTCTGTATCTGGATGAAGCAGACTCGGGTTCCGCTACACCGCCTATAGCGGACACAGATACCGACGACGGCAAGACGGCAGCCGTGCTGGCCGCTGCCACCAATACCACCGTAAACGCCCCGTAAGACCGGCAAATCAAAAGCGGGATTGCAAGGACATTGCCTTGTCGCGAATCGGCCAGACGTTGCGGCCACCGGCGCCTGGTGCTCAAGCGCCAGGCATCCGGGACCGGGCGCCGCGGCCGGCGATTGCATCTGAATAGCTTTGCATGGCGGTCGATTTCGGGTACATTCCCATTTAACCAGGAACAGTTTCCGATCAGAACATCGGATTGCAGAAAAGGGCTACAGGAGGATTGCCATGTTGAAAATCAGTGAAGTCTTGCGGGTCAAGGGCAATATCCTTTACACCGCCACACCGGACCAGTCCGTGGCAGAAGCCATTGCCACCATGAGTGAGCGCGACATCGGTTCGCTCGTCATCATGGAACAGGGACAATTGACGGGCATGCTCACCTTCCGCGAAATTATTCGCCACATCCATGAGGGCTCTACCGAAAATACCACTATCCGCAAAATCATGGATGATGCTCCGGTCAGCGTATCGCCAAACACCGACGCAGAGGAAGTCCGACGGCTCATGCTGGAACACCACGCACGCTATGTTCCGGTCATGGACGGACCTGTGCTGATGGGCGTCATTTCGTTCTACGATATGGCGCGCGCCATGCTGGAAGCGTCCAAATTCGAAAACAAAATGCTCAAGGCCTATATCCGCGACTGGCCGGAGGACACCGAAAACGATAAAGACTAGGCAACCCTGGGCGCGCGAACGGTTGCCCGGCGCCGCGCCTTCCCGACAAGGCCGCCGCCCCCGCTCGGCGTCTACCCAAGGTCAATCCCTTCTGTCCGATGCAGGCCCGGCTTCTACCGACATCTGCCCGATTCTATCCGACGCCTGGCCAACGTCTATCTGACATTCACCGATACCGTCCCGCCAGTAGCCGCCCTTGCCCAGGCCTTCAGGCCTAATTCGTTTTCCACATATCTTTTTCTACGCACATGAACCGATTCGGGTGACTATCGTCTTTGGGTTGATAGGTCCAAGTCGTAATGTGAATCTTCTTTTCCGGATACAAGTCCACGACATTCAATGAGTTGGGAATATGGCGACGAACCCGCAAGGAGGTGGTGGTTCCGCCCTGTACAACCAGCATCGGATTAGGCAGGTCCGGGTAGCATTGGGTCAGCGGGTAAACAAACGGAACGTGAACATGCCCCCCCATGATCAAATCCACGCCGGCCGCCGACCACGCGCGAATGGCAGCCTCATGGTTTTCCACCAATTGGTCGTGATCCGCCTGCTCCAGCACATGAAATGGATGGTGGGCGACCA
This sequence comes from Advenella sp. S44, assembly GCF_002810445.1. Lineage (GTDB taxonomy): Bacteria > Pseudomonadota > Gammaproteobacteria > Burkholderiales > Burkholderiaceae_B > Advenella. Next base: position 69,875 of record NZ_NEXS01000008.1, read on the forward strand.
CGAGCACGCTTTTTTTTGCTGCATTCTTTGCTGCCAGCTGCGCCACCCGTCGGATCTGCGCATCGGTCACGATACCGCGCTTATGTCGAAATGGCGTGGTGGTATTGACGCCAATGACAATGGCTTGCTCGGTTTCGAATAACGGCTCCACTTCCTTGTGAAGATATCGACGGTAACGCCCGTAAGGATTCGTAAAACGCGTCCAGAGCGCAAACAGCGGAATATCATGGTTGCCGGGAATGCAAAACACGGGCGATGGCAGGGTATTGAAATAAGCACTGGCCGCCTGAAATTCGCGACGCGTAGCGCGCTGGGTGATGTCCCCCGAGACAACACACAATGCAGGAGACAAGTGCCTGACGGCATGGACCAGTGCATTCAGAACGTTTGCATTGACCGTGCCAAAGTGAACATCTGAAAGCTGGATGATCCGATACATGCTCGATATTATTCCTGTGATTGCGGCTGCGTTACCGATGCGGGCATCACTATCTTGAGCAGGTCCTTGTTAGCCTTGACGGTAAACGGCGCCTGCAGCGTATGGACTTCGCCGTCCATGGCAATCTCGATACTGCGCCCTCCTTTCTTTTTATCGATATCCAGCTGTTCAAACGGAAAACTCATGATCTGGCGATCCTGATCCAATCGCTTGAACATCAGCTTTAAGGCCAGCAGCAGCATGCGCTTGCGACTTGATGGCTTGAGCACAATACCGTAAAGATATCCCTCTCCCATTTTTTCATCATACTGCACGCCCGCCTGCTGGGCCTGCATATTGTTATTGCAGGCCATAAAGCTCACCGTTTTTACCATCTGCCGCCCTTCGCCCTTATTAAATTGAAGAGTGTAGGAACGACCGTACTTCATGATGGTGGAAAAAGCAGCAAAAATAGCAATACCCCGGCGCCGGCCGAACTGGACCTTCCATTGCTCCCGGTCGGCCAGCAATTGGGAGTATAGGCCCAGCGTGGCATTCACGATAAAATGCACGCCGCCGATTTCTCCTGTCTGGACCGCACGAATCTGGCCGGTCAGCAGGTCTCGCAACGCAATGTCCGTGTCCAGCGACAAACCATGGTCGCGTGCAAACATATTGAATGTGCCAAACGGCACGATCGCCATCGGAAACTGATTGGCAATCGCGTGATTGGCCATGGCGCTGATGGTGCCATCGCCCCCGGCCACAACCAGTATGGCGTGATGCGCTTTTACCAGTTCCACCGCTTCTTTCTGTTTTTGCTCATGATCATCTTCCGGGTAGACGCAGACAATGTGGTACTGGCGGCCATGCATTACCGTGGCAATTTTTTCCAGAAACTGCTCTGTGTCCTGGTTGCCGGAACTGGCGTTGGTAAAGAACACAAAAGAACGCGTGGCCGCATCGGTTGGTAGCGGCGCCTGCTGTTGGACATCCGCGTGGCGGGCGAGGTCGTTGTCAGGGCGCTGCAATGGGTTGCTAGGCGTTGTCATATGGGTTCCTTTATGGCGTCAAGACGGCCCTGCCGATCACTTTTCCGGCGTGCAGCGCCATGAGTGTCTGGTCAGCCTCTTGCAGCGGATGACGACTTACCGGGATAGGACGGATTGCGCCCTGCCTGACCAGCACCATCAACTCCTTCAGTTCGGCCAGGTTGCCCACATATGACCCCTGTACCGTGGCAGCCTTCAACGGAAACAAGGCCAGTGGCCACTCGCTTTGTCCGCCGAACAAGCCGATAATCACCAACTTGCCGCCCTTGGCCAGCAGATTGAAGGCGTGACTGGCCGTAGACGGCGCCCCCACATAATCGATCGCAGACCAGATGGTACGCGTTCCGGCTGCGGCATAAATGTCCTCGACCAGCGTTTCACTGTTGCCATCGACTGCCGCCAGTGCGCCGGCTTGCACAGCCGCCTGGCGTTTGGCCGGATCCAGGTCAACAACGACCGCGCCCTTGCCCCCCATGGCATGCAGCCATTGCAGGCACATTAGGCCCAAGCCGCCGGCACCAAAGATAATAACCGGTTCGTTTTGCAGAACGGTCTGGTCAAATTTCTTAAGCGCCGAATAGGTTGTCAGGCCTGAGCAAGCGTAAGGCGCTGCCTGCACCGGATCCACATCTGCAATATCCACCAGATATTTTGGGTGCGGCACGACAATTTGCGTGGCGTAGCCGCCATCACGATGGATCCCAAGGCATGCGGGCGCTGCGCACAGGTTTTCGTCGCCGCGCTGGCAGACCACGCATTTTCCGCAGCCAATCCAGGGATAGATCAGATAATGTTTATCCGTATCCAGGTCACCCGCGTCGGGGCCTATCGCGCGCACCTTGCCGACCGTTTCGTGGCCGGGCGTCAGCGGCAGGCTGACGCCGCGGTCCTTCAGCTGCAGCCGCTTTCCCTGCCCAAGATCGTAACCGCCCTCCCATAGATGCAAGTCACTGTGACAGACGCCCGCCGCCGTGACGTCCAGCACGACCTGGGTGCCCTGCGGGATAAAATCCTCTTTTTCCATCATTTGCAGGGGGGACTTGAAACCGGTAATGCAGTAACACTTCATATTTTCACCACTCCTGTGCCGGTGCCGGTCGTACTGGGCAAGCCAGAGATGACGGCCGAGAATGGATATTGTATATGAGGTCGTTGAAAATGCCTTGCACTGTTCCGACAATAAAGGCCAATTGATGATCTGAAACCCGGCAATATAGACATAAGTATTCGGTATTTCACAAGGGAACGCGGTTGGCCTAGACTAATGAGAATACTGCCGTTGGGCTGCCCCGCCCGTCACATAATAATATCGGCAGCGACATCGTCTAACCGGGAAAATCGATGAAATCAGATCCGAAGTGGTCTTTTGTATTAACGGTTCTGCTTTTTGCAGGCATGATGATCGGATTATCGCTATCGGTATTGAACGATTTCATGTCGCAAGCGGTGCCGCTGGCCGGCCGTGATATCTTCGTGATGGTCATGCACGTGATCTGGCTGCTGCTATGGTCAGTCGCGACGATATTCGCCCTCAAATACGCCTTGCAGCCCAGGCGCAAGGCAAGCGGGCGCGACGGCGTACCCGCTACTTCCGCCCGTCAGTCCCAAAATCCAGCGACGTCTGAATATTGAACTCTTCGCCCAGCAAGGGCTGCTCGGGCTCATGCATAAGACAAGCCTCTATTTGCACCGGCCCGTCAGGCACGCAGCAACACGGCAATATTTCGTCTTTGGCGATATAGGCCAGCGGCTCGGATAAATACCGTACGCTACCGTTGACCAAATGCGTCCTGCATGAGCCACAGTACCCCGCACGGCACTGGTACTCTACTTCATGACTGGTGCGTTCCAGTCCTTCTAGCAGTGTTTCTCCTTCCAGCAATTCAAACCGGCTATCGGTCGTTATGACAGATGTCATAGTTCGAAATGCTGCAAATCGTCGGTATTCATCTGTGAATCAATCTGTCCGATCAGATAGGAACTGATTTCCACTTCCTGCGGCGCAACCTGGACATTATCGGAAGACAGCCAGGCGTTAATCCATGGAATCGGATTTTGACGCACTCCTGGAAATGCAACTTGCAGTCCTACTGCCTGCATGCGCAGATTGGTAATATATTCGACGTACTGGCACAGAATGTCCTTGTTCAAGCCGATCATGGAACCGCCTTTGAACAGGTATTCTGCCCATTCTTTTTCCTGCAGCGCTGCCTGCTTGAAGATTTCAAAGCACTCTTCGCGAGTTTCCTTGGCAATCTCGGCCATTTCCAGATCGTCTTCGCCGCTGCGCAAAATATTGAGCATATGCTGCGTGCCCGTCAGGTGCAAGGCCTCGTCGCGAGCAATCAATTTAATAATCTTGGCGTTGCCTTCCATCAGCTCGCGCTCTGCAAAGGCGAAGGAGCACGCAAAACTGACATAAAAGCGAATGGCCTCAAGCACATTGACGACCATCAGGCACAGATACAGCTTTTTCTTGAGCTCGCGCAGGGAGAGGACCACTTGCTTGCCGGCAAGCATATGCGTGCCTTCGCCAAACTGGTTATATAGCTGCGTATACGAGATTACGTCATCATAATAGAAGGCAATATCGCTGGCGCGCTTCAGAATGTATTCATTGGCAACGATATCGTCAAATACCACCGATGGATTGTTCACGATATTGCGGATGATATGCGTGTACGAGCGCGAATGGATAGTCTCGGAAAACGACCACGTCTCGATCCACGTTTCCAGCTCCGGAATGGACACCAGCGGCAGCAGCGCCACGTTCGGGCTGCGACCCTGAATGGAATCGAGCAGTGTCTGATATTTCAGATTGCTGATGAAAATATGCTTTTCGTGTTCCGGCAATGTTTGATAATCGATTCTGTCCTGGGACACGTCTACTTCTTCGGGACGCCAGAAGAAGGACAGCTGCTTTTCAATCAGTTTTTCAAAAATTTCGTATTTCTGCTGATCATATCGCGCCACATTGACCGACTGACCAAAGAACATGGGTTCTTTCATCTGGTCATTCGGAGTCTGACAAAAGGTACTATATGCCATTGTTTTTTCTCTTACTCAATTGCTGCCTGGTCAAATCTTGCACGCGCCGCTTTCGCAGTCATCTTGTGCCTGATCATCCTGTTTGTCTTCCGCGCCGTCACGGGTATTCTGGTAATACAGTGTCTTGACACCGAACTTGTACGCCGTAAGCAGATCCTTGATCATCTGGTTCATCGGGACACGACCGCCTTCGAAACGGGCCGGATCGTAATTCGTATTGGCCGAAATAGACTGGTCCACAAATTTCTGCATGATGCCCACAATCTGCAGATAACCTTCATTGTTAGGCATGTTCCACAGCAATTCGTACTTGTCTTTAAGACGTTCGTACTCAGGCACCACCTGTTTCAGAATTCCGTCTTTGGAAGCCTTGACCGTCACCAGGCCGCGCGGCGGTTCAATACCGTTGGTGGCATTGGAGATCTGCGAAGAGGTCTCTGAAGGCATCAGCGCCGTCAGGGTCGAATTGCGCAGACCATGCGTGGTAATGTCCTTGCGCAGCGTTTCCCAATCCAGATGCAGCGGCTCATCGCAAACGCCATCAAGATCCTTCTTGTAGGTATCAGTTGGCAAAATGCCCTTGGAATAGGTTGTCTCGTCAAAAGCCGTGCACGGACCGAATTCCTTGGCCAGGCCTACAGAAGCCTTAAGCAGATAATACTGGATCGCTTCAAAGGTGCGGTGCGTCAGGGCATTGCCACTGCCGTCCGAATATTTGGCGTTATTCTTGGCCAGATAGTAGGCGTAATTGATGACACCGATACCCAGAGTACGGCGTTTCATGGAACCAATATACGCGGCTTTTATCGGATAGTCTTGATAATCAAGCAAGGCATCGAGCGCGCGCACCGCCAGATCGGCCAGGCCTTCGAGCTCGTCCAGCGATTCGATGGCACCCAGGTTGAATGCAGACAGCGTGCACAAGGCAATTTCGCCGTTCTCGTCGTTTATGTCTTCCAGCGGCTTGGTCGGCAGCGCGATTTCCAGGCACAGATTGCTCTGGCGCACGGGCGCCACGGCCGGATCAAACGGGCTGTGCGTATTGCAGTGATCAACGTTTTGAATGTAGATGCGACCTGTGCCGGCCCGCTCCTGCATCATCAGGGAAAATAGTTCTGTCGCCTTAACAGCGCGCTTGCGAATGGTTGGGTCCTTCTCATATTGTGCGTACAGTTCCTCGAACCGGTTCTGGTCCTCAAAAAACGCATCGTATAAACCAGGCACATCCGAAGGAGAAAACAGCGTGATGTCGCCGTTTCTGATCAGGCGCTGGTACAACAACCGATTGATTTGCACCCCATAATCCATATGACGTACGCGATTTTCCTCAACGCCACGATTGTTCTTGAGCACCAGCAGCGATTCAATTTCCAGATGCCACATGGGATAGAACAAGGTCGCTGCGCCGCCGCGAACCCCACCCTGCGAGCAGCATTTGACCGCTGTCTGAAAGTGCTTGTAAAAGGGAATGCAGCCCGTATGCTGGGCTTCGCCGCCGCGAATGGGGCTGCCAACCGCACGAATGCGACCCGCATTGATGCCGATGCCGGCGCGTTGCGATACATAGCGCACGATTGCGCTGGTCGTGGCGTTGATGGAATCCAGACTATCGCCGCACTCGATCAGCACGCAAGAGCTGAACTGGCGCGTGGGCGTACGAACGCCAGACATGATCGGTGTAGGCAGGGATATTTTGAACTGCGACGTGGCGTCGTAGAACCCTTTGACATAAGACAGTCGCGTGTCCTTCGGATACTTTGAGAACAGGCATGCCGCAACCAGAATATACAGAAACTGGGGGCTTTCATAGATTTCGTGGTTGACACGATTTTGCACCAGGTACTTGCCTTCAAGCTGCTTGACCGCGCCATATGAAAACCGCATATCGCGACTGTGATCGATATAGCTGTTCAGCTCGTCGAACTCTTCCCGCGTATAGTCCTGCAGGATATGTTCGTCGTATTTGCCCATTTCGGTCAGCCGGGTGACATGATCGTACAGCGACGGCGGATCGAATTGCTGGAAGGCTTTCTTGCGCAAATGGAAAATGGCCAGACGTGCGGCCAGGTACTGATAATCTGGCGTGGCCTGCGAGATCAGGTCCGCTGCTGCCTTGATGATGGTTTCATGGATATCTTCCGTCTTAATGCCGTCATAGAACTGAATATGGGACTTGAGCTCAACTTGCGACACGGAAACATGATCCAGACCTTCTGCGGCCCACGTGATAACGCGGTGAATTTTATCCAGATCAATAGGTTCTTTTCTGCCGTCACGTTTGGTGACCAAGAGTGTGCTGTTCATTGCGTATGCATTTCCATGATGGTTGATGGAACGGTTCGGAGCCGGACCGACTATTATCTATATATAGTGTTTTATTTTATGTTTGACACAATATATAGTATTAAGCCGCATATTTCAAGTGATCAGGATCTGGTGCAAAACCTTGAAAAACAACACAACGCTTTGATTAATATGGCTATTTCTACGCGCTAGAAAAAATGTAACGATGTTGATTATATGCGATATCCGGCACGGCCCTCTGCACGTGGCGGCGACTACGGCTTGTGCAGCTGATGCCGCGCAGCCGCTTTATCGCCGCGAATCGACAAACGCAAACGCCTCCAGCAAAACGGCCGGATCCTGCCTTGACAGTTGGACGGGGTCAGACAAATGACGCCGCCACTGGCGCGCGCCCTTACGCCCATTGAACAGACCAAGCATGGGTTTGACGACGACCCGCAACGGAACGTCGTGGGCGAGCTGCGATTTCGCATAGCGGGCCATTTGCTCGACAATGGCGGCGTCGTCATTGACCGGCGTGTCAGGCCACAACTGTTGACTGCTTTGGCGCAATACATACGGTTCATGCCATGCCGCCCTGCCGACCATGGCGCCGTCAAACATCGTGGCGGCCTGACTGATCAGCTCGGTCGTGTTCAATCCGCCATTGAGCACAAACAGCGCATCGGAAAAATCGCGTTTGAGCTGGGTCACCACGTCGTAGCGCAACGGTGGAATCTCCCGATTGTCTTTGGGCGACAGCCCCTTGAGCACCGCATTGCGCGCATGTGCAATAAATACCCGGCACCCGGCGTCATACAAGTGCCCGACAAAATCGCGCACGAAACTATACGACTCTTCGTAATCCAGTCCGAGCCGGTGCTTTACCGTAACGGGCACCGTCACCGCATCCTGCATGGCCTTGACGCAATCGGCAACCAAAGCCGGTTCGGCCATCAGACACGCGCCAAACGCGCCCTTTTGCACCCGTTCTGAGGGGCAGCCGCAATTAAGATTGATTTCGTCATACCCCCAGCTTTGCCCCAGCCTGGCGCAATGGGCCAGCGCAGCCGGTTCGCTGCCGCCCAGTTGCAACGCTACCGGGTGCTCCTGACCGCTAAAACTCAAATGTCGTGCCACATCTCCAAAAATCAGCGCGCCAGTGGTAATCATCTCGGTATAAAGCAAGGCATTGGGTGCCAGCAAGCGGTGAAAATAACGACAATGCCGGTCAGTCACATCGATCATGGGGGCAACACTCAGCCGCCAGGGTCGCAAGCCATCGGCATCGGTATAGTCAAGCAAAGGCGTGCCCGCCAAACGTGCACTTACCCCAGCGTTCGCCAGCGCAGCGGCGGCATGGTTTTTCGCGGTATTGTCATCGATCACTGAATGCGTCATTATCGTTTATCGCCAGAAATGCGAAAATCAATATGGGGAGGCCGATGCCGGTCCTGAAGTTCGCGCTGCTCTTCCAGTTGCTCCAAGATGGCAGACTTGCGCACCACGCCCAGCAGTATCGGTTCGTCTTTGGACAGCAGCACCGGCAAGCGCTCGCCCATAAAGCTCAGAAACAGTTCCAGCCCCTGCCCCAGCGTCATGTCCGGGTGCAGGACCGGGATAAAATGCGGCTGCACCATCAATTCCGATATCGGCGTCGTCATGGGCGCTTGTGACAGCAGCCAGCGCGTCACTTCCTGGTTGGACAGCACGCCCAGGTAATGGTCATTTTCATCTATCACGTAGAGATAGCGCACGGGGTGGTCCTGAAACATGGTCACCGCCTGCTCCAGTGTCTGGTCCTGGCGCAGCACCGTTTGCGCATCTATCACAAGTCCCTTGAGCGTCATACTGCTTATCTGCTGCCGAAGCCTTGCCGTCTGCTCGCGCGATAACGTGACCCCATACATGGCCGGCGTGCTAAACAGACTACTGACCACATTTGCAATCACGCAGGCAAACATCAGCGGCAACACCAGGTCAATCCGGTGCGTCATTTCAAATATCATCAGGATCGCCATTAACGGCGCATGCGTGCCAGCCGCCAGAAACGCGCCCATTCCGATAAGTATATACAGGGTAGGCTGCCCTGCCAGCTCGGGCACCACGAATGAAATCACCTGGAAAAACAGCAAGCCGACACTAGCGCCCACCATCAACATGGGTGTAAAGACACCGCCGGTTGCGCCTGAGCCCACCGTTGCGCCCGTGGCAAGCACTTTGTAGGCAAGCATCAGCAATACTGCCGGGAGCGTCCAGGACTGAGTCAGCATGTCTTCGATCGGTCCGTAGCCATTGCCGGCAGCGTTGGGCTGCAGCACCAGAATCCCGCCAAGTAATGCACCGCCTAACGCCAGGCTCAATGGGAGGGGCAATCGGGTCTTGCGAAACAACTGGCGGATCGCATCCAGAAAACGCAGGAACAGCGGCGCCAGCAGCCCGGCCACCACCGCCAGCACGCACAGCAGTAGTAAAGTGGAGTCAATCGCTAGCGAGATAGGTTTGACGTCATAGGTGACACGGTAGTAACCGGTAAGATGCATGGTGACATTGGCAACACCCGCCGAGATGACCAGCGGGCCCAGCGTGGCGACCGACAGGGTTCCGAGGACGATCTCAGCCACGAATAAGGCAGCCGCAAGCGGCGCATTATAGGCAGCAGACACCCCGGCGGCGGCGCCGCAGGCCACCAGCAGCCGGATATCATTAGAATTGAAGGCCAGGAAACGTCCGATGGCCGAGGCGACCATGGCGCCCAGGTGCACCATCGCCCCTTCCCGGCCGATAGAGCCGCCGGTGACGATGGTAGACAGAGAAGACAGAACCCGCAGTGCACCCTGGCGCAGCGACAGTCGCCCGTCCGACAGCGCTACCGCTTCCATATAATCCGCGTTCATATCCTTGCGGACTTTGGACGAGAGCCACAGCAAGGTTCCTGCCAGCAGTCCGCCCACGGCAGGAAAAAGGATACGCTCGGTACTGTTCCAGCGGCTCGCCACGATTTCGATTTCACCCGGTACCGAGCCAGTCAGCAACTGTCCCCAGTGGATGGCCATATGAAACAGAACGGTCATGCCCGCCCCGGCCACGCCCACGACGATGGCCCAGACAAAGAACGCCGGCCGGTTTGTCAGCCAGGCAAACTGAGTCAGCTTGTTGCGTGCCTCAAAAGGAGAAAACATGGCCATTTATCGGTCTCGGAGAAATAACAGGCGCGCAAACAAATTGCGGCAAACTGCAAAAGTGCTCCATTGTAGCAAAACTCGATTGTGATTCTTTTGCGCACCGAGCGCCACGCACGCTTATCCTGCTCAACCTGCACTAAAATGATCGGCATTCAAATGATTCTGTGTAACGTATTTTCTCATGGCCGTATTTACTCCCGTCACCAACCAGGAAGCAGCCGACTATCTGGACCTCTATGCGCTGGGCGAATTTGTTTCCCTGCGCGGCATTACCGCCGGCATTGAAAACACCAATTTCTTCCTGAACACCACACAGGGCGAATACGTGCTGACCGTATTCGAAGTGCTCAATCATGAGCAACTGAATTTTTACATTGAGCTGATGCACTCGCTGGCGAGCCAAAACGTCAAGGTGCCCATGCCACAGACGTTGCGGGACGGCAAACGGATCGGTACCCTGAAGGGCAAACCGGCAGCCATTGTTGATCGCCTGCCCGGGGGGTACGAATCCGACCCCGGCGTACAGCATTGCATGATTGCTGCGCGCACGCAGGCAAAGGCGCACCTGGCAGCCCGGGACTTTACCCTGCACCAACCGAATTTGCGCGGCCTGCCCTGGTGGGAAGAAACCTATCCGGCCATCCGCCCGTTTCTGACTGAACAGCAAGATGCACTGTTTGTATCCTGCCTGAACGAACAGCGCCGGATTCAGTCCGGTAGCGACTGGAGGGCAATTCCTGCCGGCGCCTGCCATTGCGACCTCTTTCGCGATAATGTGCTGTTCGATGGCACCTATGATGAGCCACGCATGGGCGGCATCATTGATTTTTATTTTGCCGGACATGATGCCTGGTTGTTCGATGTCGCGGTCGCGGTAAACGACTGGTGCATTGAGCGCAGCACCGGTGCCCTGCAGCCATGGCTGGTTCAGGCGTGGGTCAACGCCTATGCTCAGGAGCGCCCGTTCACAGAAACGGAAAAAGCGTTGTGGCCGGTTGCACTGCGCGCTGCTGCCCTGCGTTTTTGGACCTCGCGCCTGAACGACTATTTTCGTCCGCGTCCTGCCCAGACGCTCAAGCCCCATGACCCGACCCACTTCGAGCGCATCCTGACGTTACGCGTCCAACAACCGGCACCGCCACTACCGTAAAAAACATGATTGCTGCAAAACTTCCGGCCTTATCCGGCTGGCAATGGCTCAAAGACGCCTTCCTGATTTTCCGAAAGCAGCCTTTTGCGCTACTCGCGCTGCTGTTTGTTATCAATATGATTAGCCAGATCCTGATGCAGATACCGGTGATCGGGGTGGGACTGTTCATTATTACCATGCCCATCGCCAGCCTGATTGTGGTCAGTGCGTGCCGGGATATCCAGGGAAAACCACCAGGCTTCAGTCACCTTGACCCCAAGGCCTGGGTGTTCAGCCTGCAAAAGCCCAAAGTCATATCTCGTCTGGCGCTGTCCGGTTTCGTTTATGCCGGCCTTCTTCTGCTGCTGAGCGTGGCTTTGTTGTATCCGCTGCTGGATGAGCAGACCATCTCGCAGATCAGCAGCATCCTCTATGGCGTCCAGGCCGGCGCCGACGCCTCGGCCCAAGCCCTGCCCGACGGCGGCACCATCGTGTTGCTGCTCAGCTGGGCAATTCTGCTTTTTGTTGTGACCCTGATGTTCTGGCATGTGCCGCAACTGATCGGCTGGGAAGGACTCACGATCAGCAAGGCCATCTTCTATTCCTTTGTCGCGTCTTGGCGGAACAAGACCGCCTTTCTGACGTATTTCCTGTGCTGGTTCCTGCTGTTCGTCTTTCTGCAGTTTATTCTCGTGCCCTTAATGGTGTTGCTGGGACTGCCAGCCCTGCTGATTGCATTTGTCATGCAGGTGATATTGATGATCATGGTGGCTACGATATATTGTGGATTCTATTCCAGCTACGCGGCCATTTTCGGCACGCAACAACCTACAGTATTGTGACAGGCGTCGCGCCGGGTTGCGACATTTGAAGGCAGGCGTGATTTGGGCGCATGGTAAATTGGCAATCGGGACGGGGCTCGCAAATCTGACAGGCGACGAACTTGTTGATCTTCCCAATAGTCAAAAGCCGGCAATCTAAATATAATCAGCAAGAATTTAACGCCGCTTTTTGTTTTTTTTCGTCTTTCCGGCGTCAGCGCCTTGCAGCAACACGCTACCTGCGTTGCCGAACATGCCCGGGAAGCCGTATTCCAGCCAGGCCTTATCAAAGGAAAATACATGTTCAGACACTTTGCCCTTGCCGCGCTCGCTGTAAGCACCCTGACTGCCTGCCAAAACATGAATGTCGCCGGCATGGTGGGCGCCGCCTCTTCTTTGTTTCAGGCAGCCACGGTATCCGATGAGCAGATTCAGGCGCTGGCCGTCAGTTCCCAGCAGAAACTGGACGCGCAAAATCAGATCGCTCCCGCCAATAGCAAGTACGCGACCCGGCTGGCGCGCGTCACACGCAATCTGCAAACCTACCAGGGCGTGCCGTTGCAATTCAAGGCGTATCTGAATCCCGAAGTGAATGCCTTTGCCTTGCCAAATGGCAGTATCCGCGTCTACTCCGGCCTGATGGACAAAATGACAGACGATGAATTGTTGTTTGTGCTGGGCCACGAAGTTGGGCATGTCATAGAAGGTCACTCCAAGGCCCAAGCCCGCTCCAGCATGCTGACCCTCGCAGCGCAGCAAGCCGGCGCAGCCAGTGGCGTGCCCATTCTGTCCACGCTCTCAGGCAGTGAACTGGGCGCACTCGCCAACGGCCTGGTCAACGCCCAGTATTCCCAGTCGCATGAATACGCCGCAGACGGCTTTGGCCTGAAAATACTCAGGGAACAAGGACGCGATAAATCTTCCGCCGTATCGGCCCTGCGGAAACTGGAATCGCTGTCCCAGGGCAGCGCCAGCGTCTTTTCCAGCCACCCCGATTCGGGCAGCCGGGCCGATCGCATCGCAGCGATGTGATACACGCCGACAGCGGCCCCTTCTTTATGCTGGGGTTTCTCTGCACTTAGACTCGTTTATGCCGCAGCTTCTTTTTGCTGCGGCTTATTACGTTGGAGTCTCTTCAAGCCGGTGCCTCTTCACGCCCGAGCTTCGTTACGCCGGGACTCCCCAACGCTCGGGCTTCTTTACGCTAGCGCCGGTTTATGCCGGGGATCGCTTCAAGCCGAGGCCTGTATCTCGCGGGACATCCATCGCTTGGCGTAATTGCACTGACTTGGCTTGGACTCAGTCTTTATATAAGTTGGACCACCAACCCGGGTTGCAGCCACCAAGCGACACGGCCATACTGGCGACGCTTCACGGTGTGTTTGATTGATTTTCCGACGACATCTGCTCTGGCGCTGCGCCCTTTTCCGCCATCTTTTGTTGCATCATCGCACACGCTTGCGCTACCAGCGCTGCATTCGGCGAATACACCATCTGTTTACTCGTAAACAACAGGACTTCTCCAAAATTTACCGTTTTCTCCAAGGGCAGAATGCGCAACATATTCTGCCGTTCAAAGTACCGAGCAATTCCCAGAGGCAAGGCCGCTACCAGGTTCTCGCGCCCCAGCATAATAACATTCGTCATTGTCGTGCTGGAGCGAATGATTATGGTCGGACTTACCAGCCCAAATGAATCGCACAGTTCGATCAGTTTGGCATTCGCATAGGTACCCACTGGCGGGAAAATCCAGTTGCAGCCGTGCAGTTGTTCGGGATTCAGCTCATTGGTTTGCGCCAGGGGATGCTGCAATCCACAGACCAAAACCATGGGTTCGTAATCCAGAACAATACGATCAAAGGCGCTCAGGTCGATCAGTTCCGTTCTGCGGCCAATGACAATATCCAGGCGACCGACACCGAGCTTTTCCAGCAGCGGCTCGATGATGCCGTCCTCTATGCTCACCTGCAGGCCCGGCATCTGTGCAATCAGTTCGCTAAGCAAGTCGGGCACTACGGACAAAGTGGCCGACGGTAACGCCCCGATAGCGAGCGAACAGCGCTGTCCGCGTTCGAATTGCCGCAGCTCGGATTGAATACGGCGAGTCGACTGCAGTATCTGACGCGCATACTCGATCATCGTGTTGCCGTACGCGGTCGGGGCAGTTCCTTGTGCACTGCGTTCAAATAACGGATAGCCAATTTCCTGCTCAAGCTGAGACAACGCTTTAGAGGCCGCTGGCTGGGTCATATGCAGTTGTAGCGACGCCTTGTGCAGGTTCTGCGTCTCGGCCAGCGCTACGAGCAAATCAGCCTGGCGTTTTTTCAGGTGAAACATGGGGTTATGCCAAATTGGTTATGCGGTGAGTCGATAAATGAATTTTACAGAGTTCCGGTAACTATGGAACACTTAAGCGAACAAACATATAAGGAGACAATGTCATGCGTCGTCTATGGAAACGCGTTCTACCCGTGCTGTTGACCTGTTGTGTTTCCCCGGCAGCCGTGGCTTCGACCGCCATGCCGGAACAAATCACGATCATCGTCCCCTATGCGCCGGGAGGTGCAGTGGATGCGCTGACCAGAATTTTGGCAAAGCACATGTCGGCCAATGATGGTCTCAATCTCGTGGTGGAGAACAAGTCGGGGGCCGCGGGCGCTATCGCTGCTCAGCAGGCGGCACGCAGCAAACCAAACGGACGCACTCTGCTGATGGGCACCTCAAACACCCACGGCGTCAATAGCGTGATAATGCCCGACCTCAATTATGACCCCGTCAAAGACTTTACGCCCATCGCCGATGTCGCCGAGAACATCGTCATCCTGGCTGCCAACAAGGACTTCCCGGCCAATACCCTTACTGAAGCAGTACAGCTTATTCGCAACTCACCCGGCAAATACAGCTTTGGGTCGCCAGGAATGGGCAGCGTACATGCGCTGGCCATGGAGCAATTTGCGCAAAAGCTGAATCTTGATGTCACGCATATCGCATACAAGGGAGCCGGTCCGGCAATGACAGACACGGTTGCTGGCAACATTCCACTTGTCATGGCGGGGGTGGTGCCGGCCAAGCCGTTTCTGGCTGACAAACGGATCAAGATCCTGGGTATCGCCAATCCCCAGGATGACATGTTCGGTGGCGTCAAGGAAGTCGCACAAACACAATATTTTTCCGATATCCAGAAAGGTACATCGATCCAGTCCTGGATCGGTCTGTTTGCTCCGGCAAACCTGGATCCTGCGCTGGCCGACAGAATGCACTTGGCATTCAACAAGGTGATTGCCTCTGATGCATTTGCCCGCGAGCTCATTCCCCTGGGAATGGTTCCCAACATTTCCAGCCGCAATACGTTTGCCGATAAAGTGAACGCCAATGTGCAACGCTGGAAGAATTCCATTTCTTCGACAACATCCGCCAAACAATAAGGTAATGTCAGATATGACCCGACCAGTCAATTTTCTTATGTTTATTACAGACCAGTTACGTGCCGATCACCTGGGCTGCTATGGTAACGACGTGGTGAAAACGCCTATTATTGACGCGCTTTCAAAAAAAGGGTTCCGGCTGGAAAATATGCACGTAGCTACACCTATTTGCATGCCAAACCGGGCCAGCATGATGACTGGCCGTTATCCTTCGGTGCACGGAGCGCGCCATAATGGGATACCGCTATCGCTCAAGGCACGTACCTTTGTCGAGACTTTGCGCATTGCCGGCTATCAGACTGCACAGGTAGGCAAAATCCATCTGCAAAACATGACGGCGCATGCACCGATCTGGCCCGAAGATCCGACGCAACGATTATGCGAGGAAGCGTTCGAAACAGATGACGGCAACTATGAGCAGGAAAAGCGCGGCAAGTGGCTCGCTTGCGATAATTACGATCTTGATTATCCATACTACGGATTCGAACAAGTCTATCTGGTGGACGACCATGCCGATATCGTTCATGGGCATTATCGGTATTGGCTGCGTCGCGAAGTGCCCGATGGGGAATCGCTGATCGGCCCCGACAACGCAATACCCTCCCCAGACTACAAGTTAACGCAGATCGGACAGGCTTGGCGCACGCGTCTGACCGAGCAACAATACCCATCAGCCTATATTGCCGATCGCAGCATTGACCTGCTCAATGAGTATGCAGGCAGCGAACAGCCGTTTTTTCTGCAGGTATCTTTTCCTGACCCCCATCATCCCTTTACCCCGCCGGGCAAGTATTGGGACATGTACAAGCCCGAGGACATGACACTGCCGGCATCGTTTTACTCCAATCACGAGCCGCCGCAACATGTCAAATGGCTTTATCAGCGTCGTGACTCCGGCGTAGCCACAAAGAAAGGTACTGCCGTTTTTGCGTGCGATGAGCGCGAAGCAAAGGAAGCGCTGGCACTGAACTATGGCTCTATCAGCAATATCGATGCGCAGATCGGCCGCGTGATAGATCAATTGGAACAGCTCGGATTGCAGGAAAACACGGTCGTCATATTCACCAGCGACCACGGCGATTTCTTGGGCGATCACCAACTTATGCTCAAAGGTCCAATCCACTACCGAGGTCTGACGCGCGTTCCCTTCATTTGGGCTGATCCACATTTGCCACAAGCAGCTGGCAAACAATCGGATGCGCTTGCCAGCACGATCGATATTGCACCCACCATTCTGAATCGCGCCGGCGTACGCGCCTTCAATGGCATTCAGGGCCAAGACATGCAACCCTTGATTGACGGCGCCAGTTCGGATCTGCGCGATTCATTGCTGATTGAAGAAGAAGGCCAGCGCGTCATCCTCAGCATCGACACCCGTGTACGCTGCCGTACCCTTTTGACGCGGCGTTACCGAATGACAATTTACGATGCAGCCTCCTGGGGAGAACTCTATGACCTGCAAAACGATCCTAACGAGATGAACAATCTATGGGATAGCCAGGAGGCAGCGGTCGTTCGAGCAATGATGATGGAAAAACTGGCATACACCAATCTCGAGCTGGTGGACAAAAGCCCGTACCCAAGCGCACTGGCGTGAGCAGAAACTACCCTAGATAACACCCGGTACTCAAGACAGAAGACAACTGTGTATACATTGAATACTATCGCCAAAAAGGCCATCGCCTGCGGCCTGGCCCTCGTCTTTGGCGGCGCAGCATTGGCAAACTATCCCGAGAGTGGCATTGAAGTCTTGAAGAATTTTGATATGCACTTTGCGTTCCTGCTGATGGCGCCCAAGGGACTGGACAAAAATATCTCCGAAAAATGGAATGCTGCGATTGCACGCGCGATGCAATCAGAAAAAGTCAAAGCACAGTTTGACAAGCTGAATTTGCGCAGCGTTAGCGGATCATCGCAGGAAGCGCAACAATGGGTCGTCAATTACGACAGTCGTATCCGCGCAACTATCAAGCAAGCCAATATCCGGGTTGAATAAGCGCTTTCCTTCACAGGAACTGGCTTATCTCACTGGTCGATGCGAAGGTCCGTTGCGAAAGCTCGATACGAAGATCGATGTGAAAACAGTTTCGAAACCCGATATGGCGCCCGACGCGCAATTCCACACGCTTGCCGGATCAGGCTGGCTATCGATTGCACTTATCGGTATCTGGTTGGGGCAAACTGCGAGTTGTCCGCAACAGCAATCACTGAACCTAAAAACAGTCGCTGAATCCAAAAGCATTTCACCCGTGATACCAGACCTGTTGGACTGATGTCGCGGGTGAAATTTTAACGCAATGCCTCTTTTAGGGTTTGCCTGCGGGTGGATGCGTGTGTCGCGCCCCAGCAAAAGCCATTGAGCAGGGTCAGATTGCTTTTTCCAACTCTGGTACGGCAGTAAACAAATCTGCAACCAGGCCGTAATCGGCAACACCAAAAATCGGCGCTTCCGGATCTTTATTGACGGCAACGATGACTTTGGAATCTTTCATGCCGGCCAGATGCTGGATTGCACCTGAAATACCAATGGCCACGTACAACTGCGGCGCAACGATTTTTCCGGTTTGACCCACTTGCCAGTCGTTCGGCGCATAACCGGCGTCAACCGCAGCGCGGGAAGCGCCAAGCGCAGCGCCAAGCTTGTCGGCCAGCGGCTCGAGCAACTTGAAGTTATCTGCACTGCCCATACCGCGACCACCCGATACCACAACCGTAGCCGCAGTCAACTCGGGGCGATCATTCTTGGCCATTTCGCGGCCCACAAAAGATGACAGGCCTGAATCGCCAATCGCTTCCAGAGTGTTGACTTCGGCGCTGCCGCCCTCGGCCGCTACGGCGTCAAAAGAAGTGACGCGAACGGTGATCACTTTCTTATCATCGGAAGACTGGACGGTTGCGATCGCGTTACCGGCGTAAATGGGACGCTCGAATGTATCGGCTGACTCGACAGCGGTGATATCGGAAATCTGGGCTACGTCCAGCTTCGCAGCCACGCGCGGCGCGATATTTTTGCCGGATGCTGTGGCCGGAAACACAATATGGCTGTAGTCACCGGCAACGGCAAGCACCTGCTCGGCCACGTTTTCCGCCAGGGAGTCCTTCAGATGATCGGCATCGGCCAGCAGTACGCTGGTAATGCCCTCGACTTTGGCAGCCTGTGCCGCGACCTCCTGTGCTCCACTGCCGGCAACCAGAATATGAATATCGCCGCCGATTTTCTGTGCAGCAGCAACCGCATTCAATGTTGCCGGTTTTAACTGCTGGTTATCATGTTCTGCAATAACTAGAGTCGTCATATTAAATCACCTTCGCTTCATTCTTGAGTTTGTCTACCAGCGCAGCAACATCATCAACCTTGATGCCGGCCTTGCGTGAAGGCGGCTCGCTGACTTTCAGCGTTTTGATACGCGGCGTCACGTCTACACCCAGCTCTTCTGGCGTGAGTGTATCCAGCTGCTTTTTCTTCGCTTTCATGATGTTGGGTAACGTCACATAGCGAGGCTCGTTCAGGCGCAGGTCGGTCGTGATGATCGCAGGCAGTTTGACGCTGATGGTTTCAAGACCACCGTCTACCTCGCGCGTGACTTTGGCGTTTTCGCCTTCAATCACAACCTTGCTGGCGAACGTGGCCTGTGGCCAGCCCAGCAATGCTGCCAGCATTTGTCCGGTCTGGTTGGCATCGTCGTCAATGGCCTGCTTACCCAGAATGACCAGGTTAACCTGCTCTTTCTCGGCAACAGCTTTGAGCAGCTTGGCCACAGCCAGGGGCTGCAACTCGACATCGGTTTGCACAAGCGCAGCGCGGTCAGCGCCAATGGCCATGGCCGTACGCAAGGTTTCCTGGCATTGCGCCACACCGCAAGAGACCGCAATGATTTCTGTGGCCGTACCTGCTTCCTTGAGTCGTGTTGCTTCCTCGACGGCGATTTCATCAAACGGATTCATAGACATTTTCACATTTGCAATATCTACGCCAGACTGATCTGACTTCACGCGTACTTTGACGTTATAGTCAACAACACGTTTTACAGGCACCAATACCTTCATCCAACAATCTCCTAGGTTTACGGGGCAGCCGCCCCGAACTTATTACTGAACCCGATTATTTTACATGCTTGCTTGCAGCGATTTGACTAATTCATTCAATCGCATGAATTTTGCAGATTTCCGTTTTGCACAGCGCAACAGAAACGCGCTCCGGTGGTCACTGTGGACCGCTTTGCCGCAGAAAATGCCACATTTGTCCGCAAATCCGGCGCCGGACCGACTTAAAGCCCTGCTAAAGTCCGAATATGCGCTTCGGTGCTGCGTCCCAACGCGGACAAGGCGTAACCGCCCTCCAGCATGCTCACAATACGCCCTTGACTATATTTATCAGCAACATCCTTCACCTGCTTGGTAAGCCAGATGTAATCCTTTTCTACCAAGTCAAGCTGCCCCATGTCGTCTTCGCGATGCGCGTCAAAACCGGCAGAAATAAAAATCAACTCGGGTTTGAATTGTTCCAGCGCCGGCAGCCACTGGCGCGCCACCAGTTCGCGAATCTGCTCCGCCTTCGTGTAAGCCGGCACGGGGCTGTTGTGCATGTTGGGCGCCGGATGATCTACACCGCTGTTGGGAAACAGCGGATATTGAAAAAAACTGCACATCATGACCGAATCGTCGTTGGCAAACGCTGCCTCGCTGCCATTGCCGTGGTGGACGTCAAAATCAACAATGGCAATACGCCGAAGGCCATATTGGTGCTGCGCATAACGAACGCCGATAGCCACATTATTCAAAAAACAGAATCCACTGGCTCGCGACGGCTCGGCATGATGCCCTGGCGGTCGTACGGCACAAAAAGCATTACGGGCGTGGCCGGCCATGATCTGGTCAATGGCTTGCAAGCCGGCTCCTGCCGCATGCAATGCCGCCTGCAGGGTATGCGGGTTCATGCAAGTTTCTTCGGTATCGACATTAAAATAGCCGTCCTGCGGCGCGTTTTCACGCAGAAACCGGACATGCTCTTCGGTATGCACGCGCAGCAGATCGGATTCCAGTGCTTCCCGAGCCGGCATATGCTGCAGAAAATCGGCAAGACCGCTTGCCACCAGCCTGTCATTGATGGCATCCAGACGCGCCGGCGACTCGGGATGCCAGGAGCGCATTTCGTGGCGATGGCACGAAGAATGCGTTATGAATAGCGTCTCCACAATATTCGTCCTGCTTTCAATTTACTGATTGACTATTGATTGATCTTATTTTATCTGCATACAATCTACCATATTTTGCAGCGCAACGAGACACTGGGCAATCCTGGGCGTCATACTCAATCTCTCGGTTTTTGCCGCAAATTATGGCATGATGCTGCTAATTTCCCATACTTCCAACGTCACCACAACTTCACGGGGTTCCTCTTGAAACGATCTTTTGCACTGCTTGTACCGGTATTGCTGCTGTCTTTATCGGCGTGTTCATCCACCGGCCAATCGGTGCAATCGAGTGATAGAGGCTCGTCAACGCAGTCCGGCACCAGTGGACCGACGGGCTGGGCAGCGGAAAACCGAAGCCTGAGCGCGAACCGGAACACTTTTGTCGCCCAAGTTTCTGAGCGCCATGCCATCCCGCGCTCGCACATCGAACAGCTACTTGCCACGGCCACTGTGGACGACCGGGTCGTCCGCCTGATGACGCCCAAAGGCACAGGCGGACGGGTAACCCGCGCCTGGCTCAGCTACCGCAGCCGTTTTGTCGAACCCATTCGCCTGCGCAAAGGGACGACCTTCTGGGATGCCAACCGGCAAACCCTGAACCGGGCAGAAAAAACTTACGGCGTTCCTGCTGCGATTATTGCCGCGATCATCGGCGTGGAAACCGTCTACGGGGAACAAACCGGGTCGTTCCGCGTGCTGGATACCCTGTATACCCTGGGCTTTCACCATCCCGAGGCGAACCGCCCCGAGAAGGCCCAGATGTTCCGCAATCAGCTGGCCGCCCTGCTGGATCTTGACTATCGCGACAAAGTCGATGCCAATGCCGCTACCGGCTCCTTTGCCGGCGCCATTGGCCTTCCGCAATTTATGCCAGTCAGCATCGAGCACTATGCAGTAGACGGTGACAATGACGGACACATTGATCTGCGCTACAGCGCTCAGGATGCCATCCTTTCCGTGGCTAACTACCTCGCCAAACATGGCTGGCGCGCCGATGCGCCGGTTTTCGCGCCGGTGACATTGCCCGCAAATGCAGCATCCTTGGTTGACGGTGGCCTGGAGCCGTCCATGAGCTGGCGCCAGTTGCAAAGTCATGGCGCCAAGCTGCGTGCCGGCGCTAGCGGCGGCAACTGGCAGAACGGCAAGGAAATCGGCGTCATCGACCTGCGTGATGAGGTTCGCGGCGTACATGAGTATCGTACCGCCACACGCAACTTTTTCGCCATTACCAAATACAACCGCAGCTACTTCTATGCCGCCTCTGTGGCCGAGCTGGCTCACGGACTGGCGCAGCGCCAGCGTGCCAATGGTCATCAGGTCACCATGCCATATTGAGAAATGAGAAACGCGGCGCAGCAATAGCGGATAGGGGCACCAGCGCGCAGGCTGCCCGGTGCCCCTAGCTTGCTGCCGGTTGTGCCGATGCAAAATGCGGTTGCCGGCTGCCCCTATATCGGACAGGCTGCACCTTGTCCCTGCGGGTTGTGAACGGAAGCAATCAGCAAAAGCGGCCACCGGCTTTTTTGAATCCGGTGGCCGCTTCTTTTACACATCGTCAACACTGACCCGTGCATGGCCCGGATACGCCAGAAGCGTTGCCGGACCGGCTGCACGATCAGCCGTGAGAGAACTGCGCTTCTTCGGTAGAGCCGGTCAGCGCCGTTGTTGACGAACGTCCGCCTTCAATAGTCTGGGTGACGGCATCAAAATAACCGGTACCCACTTCGCGCTGGTGTTTGACGGCGGTAAAGCCCAGTTCTGCTGCGGCGAATTCTTTTTGCTGCAGCTCAACGAATGCGCTCATCTGGTTACGAGCATAGCCATGGGCCAATTCGAACATGCCATAATTCAGGGCATGGAATCCCGCAAGCGTGATGAACTGGAATTTGTAACCCATGGCGCCCAGTTCGCGCTGGAATTTGGCGATGGTGACATCATCCAGGTTCTTTTTCCAGTTAAACGATGGCGAGCAGTTATAGGCCAGCAGTTTGCCCGGGAACTGTTTGTGAATGGCTTCCGCAAATTTTTTCGCATCATCCAGATTGGGGGTCGATGTCTCGCACCACAGCAAGTCTGCATACGGTGCATAAGCCAGCCCGCGCGAAATAGCCTGGTCCATACCGGGTTTGGTGCGGAAAAAGCCTTCAGGCGTGCGCTCGCCAGTCAGAAATGGCTGATCGTTATCGTCGACATCGCTGGTTATCAGGTCAGCAGCGTCCGCATCGGTACGCGCCAGCAGCACGGTCGGCACACCCATCACGTCTGCAGCCAGCCGGGCCGAAACCAGTTTGGCAACGGCTTCACGCGTTGGCACCAGCACCTTACCACCCATGTGGCCGCATTTTTTCACCGACGCCAGTTGATCCTCGAAGTGAACTCCTGAGGCGCCAGCATCAATCATGGCTTTCATCAGCTCAAACGCGTTCAGTACGCCGCCAAACCCGGCTTCAGCATCGGCAATGATCGGCGCAAAGTAGTCGATATACCCTGCATCGCCCTCTTCCTTGCCTTCCATCCACTGAACTTGGTCACAGCGAGTCAGCGAGTTATTGATACGACGCACCACGTTTGGAACCGAGTTTGCGGGATACAGCGACTGGTCGGGATACATTTCACCAGCAATATTGGCATCGCCTGCAACCTGCCAGCCCGACAGATAAATCGCCTTGAGACCGGCCTTGATCTGCTGCATTGCCTGGTTGCCGGTAAGCGCCCCCAGCGTATTGACGAAAGGTTCGTTATTGAGCAGGTTCCAGAGTTTTTCGGAACCGGTGCGCGCCAGGGTGTACTCGTTTTGACGTGAGCCTCGCAGCTTGATAACCTCTTCAGCCCCATAGCCGCGTTTGATCCCCTGCCAGCGTGGGTTTTCGGCCCAATCTTTTTGAAGGTTACGGATAGCGGTTTCGCGTTTTGACATGATTGACTCCTGTATAAAAAAAGAAAGATGCTATGGAGAAAATTCTATCTGAAGACCGCACTGCAATATAGACTTATATCTTATATAAGACTAAAAATTATCGCCATATAAATCAATATATTATGATTTATATTTTATATTATGAAATAGTATTTGCGATAATGAAATGCTATTTTTGCGAGCGCAGCATGCAAAATTCATGTTGTGAAATTAGCATCTCATAATGTGAAATACTCGGAATTGGGAATTGAAAATTACTGTGAACAGGCCAGTCTGGATGCCAGGCTAAAGGGCAATGCCGTCAAAAGCGATAGAGTGGTGATCCGTAAGCAAGAATAGCCAGACCGTCTGATTAATTGTTCAATATCGAACCCTGTTTCATGACGACAGTGCATGCCGCAAAAGCACCGGCAATGAGGAAGAACACGGATGTGATCGAACACAGATAGCATCAATCAAAAATGCGGTGGCACACGAATGGGTTTAAATACAGATGTGATCGCGCCTGTTGCCATCCGACGATCCGTCATCCGCGCATTGGGCAATAGCACCGCGAAAGTGACAGGCACTGCCCTGCGACTGCGCGATGCGTCCAGTCCCGCCCGTGAACGGTGAGATCGTGCCGCGCGGGGATCGACTAGAATCCCCCGAAGCAGGACCAAAAGAGATTGGATACGGACACGTACAGCTCTGGATTAGTGTACAGGGAAAACACAAGAAGAAGGATGGCCATCACTACGCTGTAAGCGGCCAGTCGCTTGACGGTTGTCATAAGTGGTTCCTCCCTGAATGATAAGTGCAATGCACTCTTGCGGCCCCAGACCGGATAAAGGACGATCGGACTGGATTCGCTGTGCTTACAAGCCTGAAGGCGATGAAACCAGTATACCTCACCACGATGGGCGGTCAAGACCCGCTACCCAAGGGCTGGCAATCGGCGGACACGGCGGACTCAAGCGATTGGCAAGCGCCTGGACAGCCACTTTACCGCATCAGGCGGTACTGCCCTGTGCGAGCGGGCGACTGTCCTGTTGTCTGCGCGCGCAGTATGCCACCCAGAATGCAGCCAGTACGGCGCCGAACAACGCCACGCCAGCGGCCAGCCACGGACCGCGAACGGCCTGATGATCTAGCATAAAGCCATACATGACCGGTCCAAGGGCCGAGCCCACGTCCATTCCCGAATAGACAAGACCGTAAACTGAGCCCAGCGCGCCCTTGGGCGTGACACGCCGAACCAGCATATCGCGAGAAGGGCCGGCCATGCCGCTCAGAAATCCGGCCATACAGAGTCCGGCTATGGCCAGCCCGGAAGGTAGCACCCCCATAGCAAGCAGAATAAAGACAACACCCGAGGTAGCCAGCGAGCCGGCCACAATACGTTCCGTCCTGTCGGTACTGCCCGCCAGAAAACCGCCGATGAGCAGGCCAACGCCCGCTGAAATCATATATAGAGACAACGCCGAACTGGCCCATTCCTTGCCAATGCCGTATAAGGATCCCAGGATCGGAATGGTGAAATTTTGCACCGATGACATGGAGCCTGATGTAAAGGCAAAGAACAGGAATGCCCCCCACAACGCCGGATTCTTCAGAAGCATGCGCAATTTGTGGATAAATCCCGGTTCTGCGGCGCGAACTTGTTCAGGCGCCGGCTTATCGGCCTCGGCTGCCGGCGTGGCCAGCAGCGACGCACCAATAAATGTTGCCAAAAAGAGGCACAATAGCGCAACCGCAGCCGCGCCCGCGGCAACGCGCCAGGATCCGGTCTGGACAATAAAAAAGGTAATGAAAATAGGCGCCAGTGCCCAGCCCAGATTCCCGGAGAGACCGTGAATACTAAAGGCGTGGCCCAGGCGCCGCTGGCTCACGTTTTGGTTAATAATGGAAAAATCAACCGGATGAAACACAGAGTTTCCGGCGCCACCGATGAACGCGGCGAGGATAAATACCCAATAGGCGTCGGCAATGGAGATCAGCATAGCGGAAACCACCATGCAGGCCAGGCCGAAACGCAGTACAGGCCGCGCCCCCTTGTGGTCAACGACAAAGCCGGAGGAGGCTTGTCCGACACCTGAAACAACAAAGAATACCGTAGCCACAAACCCCAGCTCGGCAAAACTATAGCCAAACTCCCGATTCAAAGACAGATACAGTGACGGCAATACCAGCTGATAGAAATGCGAACCGCCATGCAATAGTCCGATCAGCGCAATTACCTTCCAATCTCTTGGGTCGCCGTCAGCGTTGGGAGCGCGGACAGAAGAAGTCACAACCTGCGAAGTCATATGATACCTGTGATAACCGGTTTATACCTGTGATAACCGGTTGAATAAATCTGAGAAAAACGTCAGTTCTGCTGTTGTTTGATAATGGGCCACGCTTTCTTCAAATAGTAAAACATGGACCAGATTGTCAGGACAGCGGCAATGTACACCAATACCGTGCCAACGGGGGCAAACGGAATGGAATGCCAGTCCTGGTAAAACAGCAGACATGGGATTGCGGTCATTTGTGCGGCGGTTTTGAATTTGCCCACCCAATGCACGGCAACGCTATTGCGCGCGCCAATGGTTGCCATCCACTCGCGCAGTGCCGAAATGGTTATTTCACGCCCGATAATGATAAGTGCAATAAAGGAATCAAGCCGGTTCAAGTCGAGCAGAATCAACAGGGCCGCGCAAACCATTAGCTTGTCTGCGACCGGATCCAGAAAGGCACCAAACGATGACGTCTGGTTCCAGCGCCGCGCCAGCCAGCCATCGAACCAATCTGTCAGCGCCGCAAAAACAAAGGCCAGCGCACCGATAGTATCGCGCAACGGGACGCCCATCCAGTTCAGCGGCAGATAATAAAGCGCAATGACCAGCGGAATCATGGCGATCCGCATCCAGGTCAGGATAATAGGTATGTTCAGTGGCATAGGACTTTAATACACAAAATACGGCGGGGCATCATGTGTAATCCTACCATTAACGCAATGACTCATAGATGCGTTCTGCAAGTTCTCTGGAAATACCTTCTACTGAACGCAAATCATCGATGCTTGCAGCCGCCACGCCCGAGAACCCGCCGAAACGCGCCAGCAGTTTCTGCCTGCGCTTGGCGCCAACGCCTTCAATTTCTTCCAGTCGCGACACATTCCGGGCTTTGGCGCGGCGCGCCCGCATACCCGTGATGGCAAACCGGTGCGCTTCATCGCGCACCTGAGCAACAAGCATTAATGCCGCCGAGCCCAGGCCAAGCGCGACAGGCGGGCGATCGTCTGTAAAGACCAGGGTTTCCAACCCGACCTTGCGCCCTTCTCCCTTGGCCACCCCGACAATAACACGGGTGTCCAGACCAAACTCCACAAACACCTGCCTGGCGATTTCAACCTGTCCCTTGCCGCCATCAATCAAAACGACTTCCGGCAACGGCGCCTCGCCATCGGCGACTTTGGAGAAGCGGCGAATCAAGACTTGGCGCATGGCCGCATAGTCATCGCCTTCGTTAATACCGGCGATGTTATAACGGCGATATAACGAAGGCTGCATATCATGATGATGATAAACCACACAGGAGGCCTGCGTCGCCTCGCCTGCGGTATGGCTGATGTCAAAGCATTCGATACGCAGCGCATCCAGCGCTTCATCATCGGTATCCAGTTGCAGCAGTTCGGCCAGCGCACGCGTGCGCGCCGCACGCGATGTCGACTCTGATAGAGCTCGCGCCAGGGAAGACTCGGCATTGCGCAAGGCCTGATCCAGCCAGGTCCGGCGCACCCCCTGAGGACGGGTCTGCAGCCGGGTCTTGATCCGGGACGGCTGTTGTTCATTGAGCAATGCCAGCAGATCCTCATCGGCCAGCGTCTCGGAGCACACCAGCACCGGAGGCAGCGGATTTTCTACATAATGCTGGGCGATGAATGCGGTCATGACGTCGGAACGGCTTTCACCATCGGCTTGTGTCGGAAAAAACGAGCGATCGCCAAGGTGGCGGCCACCCCGCACCATGGCCAGATTGACGCAAGCCTTGTCGGCCGCCTGTGCCACGGCAATGATATCGACATCGGTCTTGTCCACCTCTTCCATGGACTGCTGATGCAACACAGTGGCCAGCGCGTGCATCTGGTCCCGCAGCGCCGCAGCCTGTTCAAACTGCAATTGGTCTGAGGCCCGCTGCATGCGAGACTGCAGATCGTTGACCACGTCATCGGCCTCGCCGTCCAAAAAACGCACAGCTTGCTGCACATCACGCTGGTATTCGTCCTCGCTGATGAAATTGACGCAAGGCGCAGTACAGCGTCCGATCTGATATTGCAGACAAGGACGGGAGCGATTCGAAAACACGGTGTCTTCACAGGTGCGCAGCCGAAAGACCTTTTGCAGAATCTGTATGGTTTCGCGCACGGCCCAGGAATTGGGATAAGGCCCGAAAAAACGCCCCTTGCGACTGGTAATGCCGCGATAGTAAGCAATGCGAGGATAGTCGTGCGCACTGATCATCAGGTACGGATATGACTTGTCGTCACGAAACAGGATGTTGTAACGCGGCCGCAGACTTTTGATCAGGTTGTTTTCCAGAATCAGCGCCTCGGCTTCCGAACGGGTGACGGTCACTTCCACGCGCCAGACCCGCGCCACCATCATCGCAATGCGCGGACTGTCAGGCGTTTTCTGGAAATAGGACGAGACGCGTTTTTTCAGATCGCGGGCCTTGCCTACATATAAAACCGTGTCTTGCGCATCCAGGTGGCGATACACCCCGGGCAGATGCGGCAGATCACTCAGAAAGGATTTGAGATCGAAAGTCTCGGGCATACTGATACCGTGAGTCTGATTGCAAAGTATTCCAGTCCATGAACGACGCCGCCGGCTTCAGGGCGCGGATCCGGCCAAGCGATGCCGGCGAAGGGGCTATTTGCAGTGAATCGAGCAAGGTATCGGCCAGATCGGGACGGTTGCATACCAATACCATATCACACCCGGCAGAAAGCGCTGCTTGGGCACGCGCCGTGATGTCGCCGGCGACCGAGGCCCCTTCCATGGTCAGATCGTCGGAAAACACCACGCCATCATACTTCAGGCGCTCGCGCAGAATCTGTTGCACCCATACTTTGGAAAAGCCGGCAGGCGAGGCATCTACCTTGGGGTAGATCACATGTGCCGGCATCACCGCAGAGAGCACCGGCGCGCCCAGCCAGTCATAAGGCATGGCATCGTCTGCCATGATTTGTTCAAGTTCACGCTCGTCGACCGGAATGGCCACATGCGAATCGGCATCGACAAAGCCATGACCAGGAAAATGCTTGCCGCAGGAGCGCATACCCGCCAGACTCAAGCCCTGAATGAGGGCACGAGCAAGCATGGCAACGACGCGCGGGTCGCGATGAAAGGCGCGACTGCCTACCACCGCGCTGACACCATAGTCCAAGTCCAGTACAGGCGTAAAGCTGAAATCCACGCCACAGGCGCGCAGTTCGGCCGCCAGCACATAACCGATCTCGGTCGCAGCTCGCATGGCCTGCAACGGGTTGCGCTCCCAATAGCGGCCAAGCTGCTGCATTGATGGCAGGTGGGTAAAACCCTTGTCGCGAAAGCGCTGTACACGCCCGCCCTCATGGTCCACCGCAATAAGTAGCGGTTCGTCGCGGGCTTCATGAATTTGCGCTGTCAGTTCTGCCAGTTGTTCAGGATTGTCGTAATTACGCGCAAAGAGAATCACCGCACCGGTCAGCGGGTGCGCCAGGCGATCCCGCTCCTGACTGGTCAGGCGGTGGCCGGCAACGTCCAGCATCACCGGACCGGGCATTTGTCGGCCAGCTGCTGCAGTGGCGGCCGATTGGGCAGATTGGCGGGCGGGGCGGGATGGGGAAGCAGACACCGGGACTCCTTTTGGCTGTGAACAATAAAATGAATGATTAAACGGGTTTACGCTCGACAATGACAAAGGCCATGGCCAGATCAGATTCATCGGTCAGGGTAATATGGGCCAGCCCGTAGCGGGATTCGTACCAGTCTTTCAAGGGTGAAGCCAGCACGACTAGCGGCTGCCCGCTAGTCGCATTGAGCGTTTGCATGCGCGACCAGGTCATGGGCGTGCGCATGCCCAGCCCGATCGCCTTGGAAAACGCCTCTTTGGCGGCAAAGCGGGTAGCCAGGAAGCGAAGGCCGCGCTCCGGGTCACGTGCCTGTCTGCGCAAGAATTTCTCCCGCTCTTGCGGGCCCAGGATACGCGCGACAAATCGATCGCCAAAGCGCTCGTACGCATGGCGGATTCGATGTATATGGATCAGGTCCGTACCGATACCGGCAATCGCTGCCGGCGGCGTGACTTCGTTAGCCATGGGCATTTCACCGTGAAGTGCTAAACCTTGATAAAATGTTCTCGGTAGTGCTTGAGTTCTTCAATGGATTCGTAAATATCGGCCAGTGCCTCGTGGCGGCTTTTCTTATCGAATCCTTTGTATACCTCTGGTTTCCAGCGGCGGGACAGTTCCTTGAGCGTGCTTACATCCAGATTGCGGTAATGAAAGTAGCTCTCGAACCGCGGCATGTACTTGTACATGAAGCGCCGGTCCTGGCTTATTGTGTTGCCGCAAAGTGGTGATGCGCCTTTTGGCACCAAGGGAGCGAGAAATTCAAGCAGAATGTCTTCTGCCTGCTCTTCAGTGAGCACAGAGGTGCGGACCTTTTCGGTCAGGCCACTGCGGCCATGGGTAGACGTGTTCCATTTATCCATGCCTGCCAGAACCTCATCGGACTGATTAATCACCAGAACCGGGCCTTCCGCCACCAAGCTGAGGTCAGGTTCGGTTACCACAACCGCCACCTCCAGAATACGTTCTTTTTCGGGATCCAGGCCGCTCATTTCCATGTCCAGCCATACCAGTCGCAGATCATTTACCGCCATTTTCGATCCTTATAGTTCAGAAACATTATTTTCGCACAGAGCACACAACAGAAATGTCCCCAACCCCATTTACGCTTTTATTTGTCCTTTTCCTTCTTCTCGAGACTGTAACGCATTTGTGGCTGGCAAGCCGGCAGGCGCGCCATGTTACTCGCCATCGCGCCAGGGTGCCGGACGAATTTGCTGAAAAAATCGGGTTGCATAGCCATCAGCGTGCCGCTGACTACACGGTCGAGCGCATGAAGCTGTCTATGACCCGGCGCGTTTTCGACGCAATGGTGCTCATTGCGTTTACACTGCTTGGCGGTTTGCAATTGATCAATGAGTTTCTGATTAACACCGTCCCTGGCGATTTCTGGCGCCAGATTCTGCTGCTTGGCACTGTCCTGTTGATTTCCGGCGCGCTGCATCTGCCATTTAGCCTGTGGAAGCAATTCAAACTGGAACAGAAATTCGGATTTAACCGTATGACCTTCGGGCTGTTTGTCAGCGACACGATCAAGGGCTTGGTGGTCAGCGTGGTTCTGGGCCTGCCGCTGGCCGCTGTCACGCTCTGGCTGATGGCCGCATCCGGTCCCCTGTGGTGGCTGTGGGCATGGATGGTCTGGGTCGCGTTCAACGCATTCCTTCTGTTTGTCTTCCCAACCTGGATTGCCCCGCTTTTCAACAAGTTTACGCCGCTGGATAATCCCGAGCTGGCCGATCGCATCAACAATCTGGCACAGCGCTGCCATTTTGCCCTCAAGGGGTTGTTCGTCATGGACGGCTCCAAGCGTTCGGCCCACGGCAATGCCTATTTCACCGGGTTCGGCAAATCGCGCCGGATTGTTTTTTTCGATACGCTGCTGGGCAAACTGAACCCTGACGAGATTGAAGCTGTGCTGGCCCATGAGCTGGGGCATTTCAGTCATAAGCACGTACAAAAACGCATGATTTTCAGCTTTTTGCTGGCGCTCGTGTTTTTCGCCGTACTGGGATTTCTGAAAAATCAGATCTGGTTTTACCAAGGCCTGGGGGTTTCACCTGTCATCAATGGTTCTAACGATGCTATGGCTCTGCTGCTGTTCTTTATGGCCATGCCTGTGTTCACGTTCTTCTTTGCGCCGATATTCAGCTTCTTTTCTCGCAAGGACGAGTTTGAAGCTGACCATTACGCCCACACGCAAGCCAGCTCTGAAGCGCTGATTTCTGCGCTGGTCAAGCTATACAACGACAATGCCTCCACCCTGACGCCAGACCCGGTGCACTCGGCTTTTTATGACAGCCATCCACCAGCATCGCTGCGTATCCGACGACTCCAAGAGCTGCAGGCAACAAACGGATGATCGCCGGGCGTGTCGTAGCCGCTCACGGCCGTCACTATCAGGTCGAAATGGGCGATGGGCAATTGCGCCAATGCTATACGCGCGGGAAAAAAAGCGGGATTTGTGTTGGCGACTATGTCGACATTGAACCCCAGGGGCAGGACGAAGGCCGAATCGAACGAATACACGAACGCCGTAACTTACTGTACCGTTCAGACGAAATGCGGGCCAAGCAATTTGCGGCTAATGTTGACCAGTTGCTGATTGTGATTGCAGTTGAACCACTGTTTTCCGAGGATCTGACCGGCCGGGCGCTGGCCGGCGCATTCAGCGCCGATATCACACCCGTAATCATTCTGAACAAGTGTGACCTGGCCGAAGGATTGCCGCGTGCACGCGCCCTTCTGTCAGACATAAAAGAGCTGGGCGTGCAAATCATCGAAACCAGCACCCTGCAGCCCGAGGCATTGCGCAATGCCCTGTTGCCCCTATTGAAAAACAAAACCAGCCTGCTGCTTGGTCAAAGCGGTATGGGCAAATCCAGCATTTTGAATATCCTGGTGCCCGAAGCTCGCGCCGACACCCAAGCGCATTCCATTGCTCTGGGCACTGGCAAACATACAACGACATCGTCGCGCCTATATCATTTGCCCGACAATGGTGGGCAGTTAATCGATTCGCCCGGTTTTCAGGCGTTTGGCCTCAAACATCTGGGACAAACTGAAGTGGAACAGGGATTTCCAGAATTCGCGCCCTACAGCCAAAACTGCCGGTTCTACAACTGCGCGCATCGACATGAGCCCGGTTGTGGCGTGCTGGCTGCCAAAGAGCAGGGTTTAATCAGCGTCAAGCGGCATGAACTTTACTTGCGCATCTTAGCCGAGTCGACCGCGCCGCAGAAATATTGAAACCACCCTGCCGTCTCCGGGTTTGCGCGTGGACAGTGGGCTCAGCGTAGCCAGAGACATCGGGGCGCTGGCTCCGAACGGCGTTACCCCGTATCCCGGTCATTATGCCCTGCTGAAAATTCAGTAAAAATGGCTATCTTGATTTGACATTTTTTATCAATTGGGAATTCGTATTCTGTCGAAATTGCACAATGAATGCAAATATCTCGATTTTGTTTCACAATTGGCCTGACTATTTTTCAAAGCAATAAAACAACCATCACCCGTCATCGAAAATCGGAAACGGTTGCATGCACACGGAATTGTTATGGAACACGCTGGCGAAATTCTTATTCTTACCGGCCCACCCGGCTCCGGAAAAACAACCGCTGCACTGGCCCTGACCGAGCAACCTGGGTCCGCAAAGGTTCACCTGCATACCGACGACTTCTGCATAGTCGGCCCATGGTTTTTACCGTCTTTCCAGACAATTGCCACGCCAGTGCATTACCTTGTCCTGCGCCCTTCATTAGCGCTGGCAATCGCTCACTGTCAGCAACGCGGTAACGACACCTTGACAGACCCAGAACCTATCGCTGCCCTGCATCAACAGTTTTCTTTGCTGGGTGAACTGGAACACCATGTTCTGTCTGTTGACGGCAAAACCCGACAGGAAACGCTTGAGATGGTCATCAGCGCCATGCAAATCGGTATGTTTCGTTTATGACACCTTGACTCAAACAATGAAATTGCATTCTCCATTCTCACTCATTAGGGAATATTTTCACTGTAGGCGAAACTGGACAGATCAGGCCTGAACTACGGCCAACAGGCGATGGTAGAAATTCCTGATCACGTTTGCCGTGGCACCCCAAATGAAATAACCATTCCAGGGCATGGAATAATAATATCTTTCGTTGCCATCGGGGGCAATTGCATGATGCAGACGATGGTTGGCCGGATCCATCAGAAACGCCAGCGGCACCTGGAAAACTTCTGCCACCTCCACCTGGTCTGTTTTTATTTCAACCGTATTGGCGAGCCAGCCAACGTAGGGTCGCAACAAAAAGCCCGTTCCTGTGTAAAATTCCGGCAATTGTCCCAGCACCGTCACCGCCTGTGTAGGCACACCGATTTCCTCAAACGTTTCCCGCAACGCCGTATGTTGAGGGTTGATGTCGCTTTCCTCGACCCGTCCTCCAGGGAAGCTGACCTGCCCCGGATGGTGATATAGCTTTTCGGAACGCTTGGTCAACAGCACGAAGATTTCCCCATCGCGCTTTACCAGCGGCATCAGCACGGCAGAGTCAATATAGGACTCAGACTGATATTGGACGATTTTGGCTTCGTTCCATTGTTGAACCAGCGCATCAGCCGACCAGACAAGACTATGATCAAAGGCGCCCTCGATCAAAGCGGATGTAAGTAAGTCAGGAGATATCGCGTGCAAATTTTCATTGGCCACCGTCCATTTTTGTGCCTGCACGTCAAACCCGGGCGTAATAGGCTTTCTTAGTGGTTCAGTCAAAACAGTGTCCTGTGCAATAAATGATCGTTCTTAATATGCGCATTTTAAGGCACGCAATATTATTTCGGTCCAATCGGAATGAAATGAAACCAGAAGGAATGGCAAGCGACCAATAAAAAAAGAGCCGGCAAAGCCGGCCCTTTTCCCCGTTACAGCGCTGCGATAAACCAGGCAGCGGTAACGCGATAACACTGTAAAGCAGTCAGTCGCTGCAAGACCTGCTTACGCAGCTGCCTTCTTGTCGGCCTTACGTACCAATTTTTCTTTGATACGCGCAGCTTTACCAGAACGGTTGCGCAGATAGTACAGTTTCGCGCGACGCACATCACCACGACGTTTAACGACGATAGATGCGATTTGCGGAGAATACAACTGGAATGTCCTTTCAACGGCTTCGCCTGAAGAAATTTTGCGGACAATAAAGGAAGAGTTCAGACCACGATTGCGTTTGGCAATAACCACGCCCTCATATGCCTGTGCACGCTTGCGGGTGCCTTCGACCACATTCACGCTGACGATCACGGTGTCGCCAGGCGCAAATTCAGTCACGGGATTGCCACCAGTCAGACGCTGAATTTCTTCCTGCTCGAGTTTTTCGATAAGATTCATAATAGACTCCGGTTCATCATGAACGGCTGTTTAGAGTAACGTCACATTATTTGTGATTGCACCGACCCATTCAGGTGCGTTTGCCGACAGAGGATAAATAGAACTCGAAAGTATAGCTTATTTGGCTCAGGCACACCAGCGATCTAGCCTTTTACCACGGAACAAACAGGCTTAAGTTGTTGAATTCAATCAAAAAGCGGCAAAAACACAACAAATTGACCCTTGCCACCGCCATGCCGAGTCGGCCAGCTTGTTCTAGGCGGGCTTACCAATACGAGCGGCACAAGGCGGCGTTATTTGACTTGCGATAGCCTACAAAAGAACCGTTCTGTGAGGCAGGTCAGGCCAGGCCAGCAGCGGTACCTAAAAGATTCATGACCGGAATCAACGCAAACCACGCTGCTACCATGCAGACGTCGGCCAAAAGATGGCTGCTGCGACTCACTTTGCTGCTTTTTCTGCGATAAAGCGTGGCAAAAGACTGGTCGAACTGACGGCAGGCTGATATAGTTGAAGTGACAGTGGCATCGGGCTTGCGAGTTGGGGTTGTCATGATGAATTCTCCAAAAGTTAAGAGGTGCCTGCCCGGGGTCGAATTACAATTTGAATGCTGGAAAACACCAAATTGAAACTACATTCGACGACGGGCAAGCGATAACTAGGACCCTAATCTAGTTATATCGCGACTATGCATTGCGATAAGTAATACTGTATATCCATACAGTATTTTTTGCAAGCGCAATTTTGTGACTTCGCACGCGTATGTTGCATTCACACTTCGTTTCCAACCCTCCCAGACTGATATTTTTCTTTTAAATCAACATCCTGAAGATATGCTGTTGCCACCGCATGGCTGCATCAGACAGCGTTTGTCCCTGGCGTCCTTGCCTTTCATCGGGTCGTACGTTTTTGCGCCCAGCAATCCCGTTGCTGCCGTAAGAACTACGGATACCGCAAATAAAAAAGCCATGACGGTTCTATGTCATGGCTTTTTATTGCAACTGCCGAAATGTCTGGACAGCCGACAGGTTCAGGGCAGCCCAAAAGCAGCGGCCCTGAAGGCAACATCAGGACGGAACAACGGCTCTGGTTTATGTGGCCGTGTCTGATCTGGCCGTGTCTTACTTGTTAGGCTGCGGCGTGGTACGCAAGTATGGACGGACTTCTGTGAAGCCTTTCGGGAACTTCTGTTTCAACACTTCAGGATCTTTCAATGACGGAACGATGATCACGTCTTGACCATCTTCCCAGTTGACTGGCGTTGCCACACTGTGAGAGTCGGTCAACTGCAGCGAATCGATGACGCGCAGGATTTCATTGAAATTACGACCTGTACTTGCCGGATAGGTAATAATCAGGCGAATTTTCTTGGCCGGATCAATAATAAATACTGAGCGCACGGTGACAGTGGCGCTCGCATTCGGATGAATCATGTCGTAAAGCGTGGACACTTTGCGATCATCGTCGGCAAGAATGGGGAAATTCACCGTTGTGCTTTGCGTATCGTTGATATCTTCGATCCATTTATTATGTGAGTCGGCATCATCTACTGATACAGCCAGCACTTTCACATTACGCTTGGCAAATTCGTCGGCCAGCTTTGCTGTATAGCCCAGTTCAGTCGTGCAGACAGGCGTAAAGTCGGCCGGGTGAGAAAACAGAACACCCCAGCTGTCGCCCAGAAACTCGTGAAGCTTGATAGGGCCGGTGGACGAATTCTGTTCAAAATCGGGGGCGGTATCGCCCAAACGCAGTGTTGTGCTCATGGTATCTCCTTGTAAGCTTGGGGAATGTGCGAAGCCAATGGCCTCGCACTGTATACCGGGATTATGTCAAAAAATGTTTATACCTTAAAAGAATAAATAATAATTTTGATATACCCAATTTGCATATTAAAACATATTCACTGCGCTTGCGCGCTTTAGGAAAATACTGCTGCGAATGCTTCCTGCACATTGTCGCCGGCCTTGATGGCAGATGACAATGCCAGCGCCCTTGGTAATAAGTGAGCGGCATAAAATACCGCTGTCGCCGTTTTTTGCTTGTGCACATCAGACTGCCGTTCCCGGCTTTTGAGAGCCGCGTTAGCCAGATGCCAGCCTGCATGAACATAACCGGCGAGCATCAGAAAGGGAACACTGCCAGCAAAAGCACTGCGCATGGCACCCTTGGTGGCAAATGCCAGTGTTGCATCCAGGGCGTTCTCGTACGCCTGCACGCTAACTTGCAATTGCGCGCCGATAAAGGCCAGCGCCGCATCTTCCGGATGCTGGTTCAGTGCATTGACCGTATCACACATCGCGGCAAGAAAGCCGCGACTGACCGCGCCGCCATCGCGCAGAATCTTGCGCCCGATGAAATCATTAGCCTGGATAGCGGTCGTGCCTTCATAGATCGGCAAAATACGCGCATCGCGATAATACTGGGCCGCGCCTGTTTCTTCAATATATCCCATGCCTCCATGTACCTGCATGCCCAACGAGGCGACTTCAACCGCATTTTCGGTAGAAAAGGCTTTTACGATAGGAACGAGGTACTCATACTGGGCACGGTGCAAATCACGGGTCTTTTCATCGGTATGCTGGTGGGCGACGTCATTGCACATGGCAGCATACAGCGCCACGGCGCGACCGCCTTCGGTCAGTCCGCGCATGGTCATCAAAAGACGCTGGACATCAGGATGGTGGTCAATGGTGACCGGCCCGGCTGAGCCCTCCAGCAGATTGCCCTGCACTCGATCTGCAGCATAGGCAGTTGCCTGCTGCAGCGCGCGTTCGGAAACGGAAATGCCCTGAATGCCCACGTTATACCTGGCGGCATTCATCATGATGAACATATATTGCAGCCCGAAATTTTCCTGGCCAACCAGATAGCCGATCGCCCCCTCGCCCACTTCGCCTTTGCCGGCGCCGTATAAAAGAACGGCGGTGGGACTGCCGTGGATCCCCAGTTTTTCTTCAATGGAGGCGCACCAGACGTCATTGCGCTTGCCCAGAGAGCCGTTCTCGTTGACCAGAAACTTGGGCACCACAAACAGGGAGATGCCCTTGACGCCTTTGGGCGCATCAGGCGTGCGGGCCAGCACCAGATGCACAATATTTTCCGCCAGGTCATGATCACCGTAAGTGATAAAGATTTTCTGGCCGCTGATACGGTAAGTCCCGTCATCCTGGGCAATCGCCCTGGTGTTGAGCAGGGCCAGGTCCGATCCCGCCTGAGGCTCGGTCAGATTCATGGTGCCGGTCCAGCGCCCTTCAAGCATCGGTGGCACAAACGTCTTTTTAAGCGTTTCGCTGCCTGCCTGGGTGATGGCTTCAATGCAGCCGTCGGTGAGCAACGGACACAGGGCAAAAGACAGGTTCGCTGCATTCAGGTTCTCGGACACGATGGCCGAAATCAGCTTCGGGAAACCTTGACCACCCAGATCTGGCGTATGCTGTAATCCCTGCCAGCCACCCTCGGCAAACGCCTTGAATGCGTTGGCAAAGGAAGCCGGCGTGGTCACTTTACCATTATCCCATTTGGCACCGTGATTATCGCCCTCCTTGTTGGTGGGGGCCACCACCTCTTGAACGAATTTTGCGTTTTCATGCAAGACGGCCTCGACGATGTCGTCGCCGATTTCCTCGTATCCCGGCAGGGCTAATACCTGCTCAAGCAGCCCCATGTCCTTAAGGTTGAAAAAAATATCATCCAGTGGGGTTTTGTATGTCATGTCTGTCTCATGGTGTCGTATTAGAATGAATAATGGCGGCGTTGCGAGCTGGCACGCCCTGGGCGAATTTCCAGATAAAGCCTGTCAAATCAATATTACACCATCCGTAAAAACGGAACCAGACGGTCCGATTTAAACGGCGTTTGAACAAATCATTCTTTAGCGTATTCACTATTGTGCTCACCAAAGCCCGGCGGCAGCGACCGAAAGCGCGCGGGTGTGCGCGACAGTTTGATTGGTGAATTAATGGCGCGATAGTTGCCATGCTCGATCACCATGTTCCGATGACTGGTGTGCGGATGCGCCAGCAGCTGGGCCACATTATTGACGGGTGATGCGGGCACGCCTGCCTGCATCAGTTCATCTGCCAGCTCGGACGCCTGGTATGCGGCCAGCACTTGAACCAGTTGTTCATGCAAGGCCTGCCGATTAGCCAGACGTTGCGCATTATCAATAAAGCGCGAATCCTGGGCAATCTGCGGGTGCGCCAGCACGCGGCACAGCGTGGCAAACTGCCGGTTATTGCCGACTGCCAGAAACAGCTCTCCATTGGCCGTTGGAAAACTTTCATAAGGCGCAATATTGGGATGCGCATTGCCGGTCAGGCCCGGCACCTTGCCGCTGGCAAAATAGTTCGGCGCATGCGGATGCAGCAGCGATACCGCGCAGTCAAAGAGCGAAATGTCCAGATATTGCCCTTTTCCGCTAGCTCTGCGCTCGTTAACAGCAAGCAATACGCCAATTGCCGCATTCAATCCGGTCACCATATCGACGACCGGCAGTCCCACGCGCGTCGGGTCGCCGCCCTTTTCTCCATTTACACTCATCAGCCCGCACAATGCTTGGGCGCAAGCATCATAGCCAGGCAGGCCGCCCAGCGGCCCATCGGCGCCAAAGCCGCTGATACAGCAATGGATCAACCGCGGAAATGCCTCGTGCAGCGTATCCTTGCCCAGCCCCCATTTTTCCAGCGTTCCCGGCTTGAAGTTTTCGATCAGAACATCGGCATGCTGCAATAAGCCGCGCAGAAAGTGCTGCCCGCTCTCTGTAGACAGATCAGCGACAAGGCCTTTTTTATTACGGTTGACGCCCATGAAGTAAGCTGCGGTGTCGTCAATAAAGGGCGGCCCCCAGCCTCGTGTCTCATCGCCCGCAGGCGGCTCTATCTTGAGCACTTCAGCGCCGTGATCAGCCAGAATTTGCGTACAGTAGGGTCCGCCGAGCACGCGGGTCAGATCGACAATGCAGAGTCCGTTCAGAGAACCGGCCTGCGTATGAGGTCGTGTCGTGGTCATCATTAATTAAGCTCAATAGATGCGTTACTCATTACGTCATGCCATTTTTTCACTTCGCTGCGAATAAACCCAGCCAATTCCTCTGGTGTTTTCTGCTCCGCCTCGACAATGCCCTGACTGGCCAGCGTGGCCTGGATATCGGGTTCGGTCATGGCAGTTCGGAACGCGTCGTTCAATGACGAGACAACCGCGTCCGGCATACCCGCCGGACCGACAATGCCGAAAAAGACACTGACGTCGTAACCGTCGAGTCCCTGCTGCGCAATCGTCGGCAATTCGGGAAGGGCTTTTGAGCGCTCGGCCGCCGCCAAGCCCAGCGCGTTCAATTTATGGTCGCGAATGTGAGGTAATGCGGTGAGTACATCGGTAAACGCCATAGCAACCTGTCCGCCCAGCAGGTCATTAAGCGCAGGACCGGTTCCCTTATAGGGCACATGCAATATGCTGGTGCCGGCCATCGTATTGAACAACACGCCTGCCAGATGTGACGACGCACCCGTGCCGGATGAGGCATAAGTAACTTTCTCAGGATTGGCCTTGGCGTAGCTGATTAGCTCCTGCACATTCTTTACCGGAACCCTTGGGTTGACCACGAGGATATTGGGCAAGTGTCCGATTTTCATGATCGGTGTGAAACTGGTTTCCGGCTGGTATCCGAGCTTTTTATACATGCTGCTGTTGATTGCCAGCGGACCGGAAGTGCCGAACATGATGGTGTAGCCGTCCGGCTTGGCGCGCGCCACGTATTCGGCGCCGATATTGCCGTTGGCACCGGCCTTATTTTCAACCACGATGGTCGTGCCCAGCTTCTCGCCTGCTCCCTGAGCGAGCCGGCGAGCCAGTGCATCGGTGGGACCGCCCGGCGGGTATGGCACCACGAGTTTTACCACCTCTGCGGGAAATTTATCAGCGGCAATCGCCGCGCCTGGGATCGCCAGACACGCCAACAGCGCGGCCAGGCCATACATTTTTAATCGATTCATGAGTCTGCTCCTGTGCGCACAACTGTGGCAGCCTTGCCCGTTATGCATCTTGTGAAAATATGATGTGTTTCAATTACAAGGCGTAAGCCAGCAACACCTGCATATCGGCCTCAGATTTCAATTGTGATAACGGATCGCGCGGCGCCAGCCGATGCAGCAAGACCTGGTCAGCCAGTACGGCCCGTGTTTGAAGTCCGGCTTGCGATGCTTCCCAGCGCATGCCGGCGAGCGATATCACGTGATACAGTGCCGATGCGACCTGGCGCGCCATGACTGCGTCATCACAGTCCGCGACACGACGCGCCAATACAAATGCCCTGTCGATGCACTCGTCTTGCAGTGCGTTCATCGATTGAATGCATGGCGTGCCAGTTTGCAACAGGGACTGCACATGGCTCTGCAACGCCTGCAGCCCGTTACTCTTGCGTATCGCCCGCAACACGTCCAGCGCCACAATATTACTGGTGCCTTCCCAGATAGAGCCCAAATGTGCATCGCGCATCAGACGCGACTCAACCCACTCTTCGATATAACCACAACCGCCACGCACTTCCATGGCATCGCCAGTAACAACGCGGGCATCGCGACAAGCACGAAATTTGATTAGCGGGGTGAGAATCCGAAGTAGATCCTTGGAAAACGCATCGCCGCCATCGGCCTTTTCCAGCGCCATTGCGGTTTGAAACATCACCGTGCGCGCCTGCTCTGCCCGGGTCATCATCTTGACCAGTTGCCGCTGCATCAATGGCATTTCTATTAGCCGCTTGCCAAATGCTTTCCTGTGACTGCAAAAATACACTGCCTCGCTCACCGCCCGCCGCATCAGGCCGGCGGCACGCATTCCGTTAGAAAGCCGGGAGTTATTGATCATATCGGCCATTTGCTGAAAGCCTTTGCCTCGCTCGCCAACGAGCCATGCAAAAGCCCCTTCCAGCCTGATCTCACCACTGGCCATTGACCGTGTACCGAGCTTGTCTTTCAAACGTAATATTCGATACGGATTGGCCGTGCCATCAGGGCAGATTTTGGGCAACAGGAACAACGAGACTCCCTTGAGTCCCGCTGTTTCTTCACTGCGCGCCAACACCATGGCAAAGCCGGCGTCCGGATTCGAACAAAACCACTTATCACCGGTCAGGCGCCAGTGCCCATCGCCCTGGAGCTCGGCCACAACCTGAGTGGCACTCACATCGGATCCGGCGGCCTGTTCAGTCATGAACATGGCGCCTTGCTGCAAGTCGGCAAACTCAATGGCTGTCACCTGCGGCAAGACCTGTTCGACCAAGGCAGGATCACCGAATTTTTTCAGTGTTCTTGCCAGGGAATCGGTCATGCTCACCGGGCAACACAGTCCAAATTCTGCCTGCACGAATAAATGCGTCAGGGCATACTTGGCAACGGGTGGAAAAGGCTGGCTCCAGCCCAAAACCCCAGGGCGATGCGCCATAGCGGCCAGCCCGAGCTTTTCATAGGCAACTTTTTCCAGTTCGACGTAAGCCGGATGCCGGGTAACGGTGCAGGCATCCTGACCCTGCCGGTTTCGTACCAACAAGTGCGGCGGATTTTTGTCTGCGGTATCGGCCAACTCGTCCAGTCGCCCGCCCACGGCTGCGCCCAGTTCCTCGAAAACAGGCAATAGATGGGCAAACAGCGGCGGTGGCAAATAGGTTTTCAACAATGCACTGGAGTACGGGTCCAGCGTAAAGAAATTACTGCCACGACTATCGGGAATATTATTGGTCTCCATGATTCCGGCCTTTCTGAACGCAATGAATGTTCACAGCGTAAATAAAACCAGGTATATTCGGAAATACTATTTCTGTTTGGATCTATACTTATAATATATAGATAAAAATAAAGATAGATATGGATCTGGAACTACGTGCTCTCCGATATTTTGTTGCCGTTGCCGAAACACTCAATTTCAGCAAGGCGGCGGCTCGCCTGAACATTTCACAGCCCCCCTTGAGTCTGGCCATCCGCCAGCTTGAAGCCAAGATGGGGGTGCAATTGTTCGAGCGTAACAGTCGGCATGTCAGTCTGACACCTGCTGGCGCCATACTTTATAAGGAAGCGCTTTTCCTGCTCGGACACGCCAGTTCGATCAAAAACCGCCTGCAGCATACGACCGAACGTGGCCGTTTGCGGATCGGGTTTGTAGGCTCGATGGTCTACCGGGGGCTGCCCAGGCTATTGGGCCAGCTTGCTCCTGAGGACGGCACAATCGAGATTGAACTGGCCGAGTCCAACTCGAGTGATATTATCGATAAAGTCGCAATGGGACATGTCGATGTGGGGTTTATCCACAGCAACCGCCTGCCCGCCGAGCTACAAGACAAAATCATTGTCACTGAGCCGTTTCTGTTATGCGTTCACAAGGATAATCCGATACTTCAAGAAAGTGCGCTTACCTTGACGCACTTCAGTGCGCAGCGGTTTATCTTTTTTTCCCGCCATGTATCGCCGGTTTATTACGAAATCCTTCTATCGATGTGTATCAGCGCTGGGTTCTTTCCCAAGGCCGTGGATGAAACGCGCCACTGGCTGAGTATCCTGAGTTTGGTATCGCACAACATGGGAGTCTCGCTGGTGCCTGCCTGCATGCGCCATTGTGGCCTGCCTAATCTGCATTTTCTGGAATTTGCGCATACTCAGCGCTCTATAACGTCTGTGATCTGGTCCAGAAAAAGAGATGACGCCGTAATCAACCATGCTATCCGAACTATTCTTGCGTTCTATGGCACGCCATGACTGCCCGGTAGTCTTTGAGAATTATGTCGCTGGCTGAAGGGCCCGTTATTTGCTGATGGGAGGCGTGCTTGCTGACCTGGGGTAGCCCTTGTTGATTGAAGGCTTCTTTATCGATACCGTGGGTGCTGACTGCTCAGGGGCGGTTGTAACGCTCAAGGCCAACTTCGCCCTTGCCGTAAGGCGATAGCGCCCCTCTTCTCATCCCTTGCATTTGAAGAATAAAAATTCAACCAGCGCGCTTGCCTGCTCAATCGACGCAATGGCGCCGGCCCGCATCTCAAGCACTGAGCTGGCATGCCGCTGCCACGCTACCCGGCAAGGCACAAGCTCAGCGATCACATGCAGCACATGCATTTGCCTGTCCAGAAAAATGATGGTCAACGGGATCGCCATTCCAAAGGTATGGACGCTATTGCAAGGAACAAAATGGAAGACATGGTGCGGGTTAATGCTTCGCTTTCCCATGAGGCCGATCAGCCGCTGAAAATAGCGATCGAAGGTGATCAAAGAATAGGCACGCATTTACACTCCTGACTGCAGGATTTTCATCGCGATGGGAAATGCCAGTACGATAAATGTGCACGGAAAAATACAGAAAACCAGCGGCATCAGCATTTTGACCGGCGCCTCCAAAGCGAGTTTTTCAGCACGATTAAAACGCTCCTGCCGGCGCTGATCCGATTGCGATCGCAATAATGGGCCTAGCGCCATTCCCATGCTTTCTGCCTGGGCGATGGATGCCACCCACAGCATGACCTCTTCGATGCCGGTTCGTTCGGCCATGGCCCTAAGTGCTTCAATGCGCGGTTTGCCGGTGCGTATTTCACCCAAGCAATAGCTTAATTCATCGCGCAGGATACCCGGTGAGCACAGATTGGCAGTGCAATACAGTGCGCCTTGTAGATTCTGGCCTGCCTCTACGCACAACGTAGTCATATCCAGAAGAAAAGGCAACTCACGCAGGATTTTATGCTTGCGTCTGGCTGCACGGTCCCGTAGCCATAGTAGCGGCAGGAAAAAACCGACCAACGTCATGAACAGCGCTGTCGCCATCACTGTAAACGGGTTTGCGATCAATTGCGGCATTTGCAGAATGACGCCACTGGCGCCCAGCGCGCAGGCGG
The DNA here is from genome assembly GCF_002810445.1 of Advenella sp. S44. Lineage (GTDB taxonomy): Bacteria > Pseudomonadota > Gammaproteobacteria > Burkholderiales > Burkholderiaceae_B > Advenella. Next base: position 114,438 of record NZ_NEXS01000008.1, read on the forward strand.
CTAGCGACTGGATTCCCGCAACATGATCGATCTGTGCCATACGATCGAATCCTGCGCTGCGTAGCAATGACCATAAACGCGCACGATACTTCCACGACATGAACGGCAGCACGGCATGCCCCAGGGCATAGATCCATGGCCACAGCAAGACCAGTACTCTGTTCTTTCGATAGGCTTGCGGCACGATAGTCCGGTTGCTTGCCGGCGACAGAAACAGATAAAGACAAAGACAAATGGAAATGCCGGTGAGTACACAACTGATCCAGAATGACATAGTGACACCTAAATATCGATATTCACAATCTTGCGAATCAGCCAGATACCCAATGCTTCCAGGAACAAGACCACGGTCAGTACAACCCATCCTGCCGGATGAAACCACATCAGGTGCATCGCCTCCGGATCCAGCATATTGAGTACCACCAGCAAAAGCAACGGCAATCCCGCCATCACCCAGGCCTGCATTTTTCCCTGTGAGGTCAGCGCCCGAATCCGATCTTGTACCTGCAGGCGGGACTGTAACGTTTGTGCGATGCGTTCGAGGGCCTCGGCAAGATTTCCGCCGCTTTGCGTCGCGATTTTCAGCGCCGAAACCAGTAGGCCCGCGGATTCTGAAGGCATACGGACAAACAGATCGTCAAGGCTCTGTTCGAACGAGACCCCAAGTCGTTGCTGGCGTTGCATCAGACCGAACTCCTGCGATAGCGGCGGCGCCATTTCTGCCGTGACTTGGCCGATTGCTGCATGGACCCCCGCTCCGGCCCGCAATGCACCGGCCAGCGCCAGCAGCATCGCGGGCAACTGCCTGTCAAATTGAGCGAGGCGTCGCTGGCGCAATCTGGCGACAATCCAGCCGGGCGCCAGAAAAACCAGTAAACCCACGATCATGGCAATCCACCACAAGCCGCTTAGCAACCAGGTGATCAGCGCCAGTGAGACCGACAGCACGATGTTGCCGGACCACAGTGCTGACGGATCGATAAATAGAAAAAAATCCTGTAGCCTGCGGCTTGTATCTGACTTCATGCGAACTTCCCAGATTTTCAATACCTGACCAAGTAAGCGCTGTAGCAGAACAAATGCAAGTGCAATAAAAATAACGACAAACAGCAGAAATATCCAGATCATCAGGCACGCTCCTGCAACTGCTCCCGCTGCGATGCACATTGCCTGCCCCTCGCAACAAACGCCTTGGCGCCGGACGGGGCTGGAGTATATTGGCTAAACATTTGCATATCAATAGACACGCCCTGAGCACGCAAAGCATCAAAGCAATCGGGCGCAATACCCATGCCCATAAACGCGCCGGTGCCCTTGCGATCAAAGCGAAAAATTTCCTGTGACTTGATGATGCCACTTTCCAGTCCACATACTTCTGTGATTGAAGTGATGACGCGTCGACCACAAGGCAGGCGACTTTGCTGAACAATGAAGTCGATACTACCGGCGATATGTTCGCGCACCGCGGCTAGCGGCAGGTCCATTCCTGCCATCAGAATCATGGTTTCCAGCCGCACCAGTGCATCCCTTGGCGTATTTGCGTGTAAGGTGGTCAAAGATCCTTCGTGGCCCGTGTTCATGGCTGCGAGCATATCAAATGCCTCCGCGCCCCGGCACTCGCCGACCACGATTCTGTCCGGACGCATGCGTAGCGCGTTTCTGACCAGATCGCGTATCAGCACCTGACCTTTGCCCTCAAGGTTGGCCGGGCGGGCTTCCAGTGATACCAGATGGTCATGATCCAGCCGCAACTCTGCGGCATCTTCGATCGTGATAATCCGTTCATGCTCGGGAATGCAGTTGGACAGAATATTGAGCAGCGTGGTTTTACCAGAACCGGTGCCGCCCGAAACAATCATGTTTCTGCGATGCCGCACACACAGGGCGAGAAATTGCTGCATGGCGGTATCAAGCGAGCCCAGCCGAAGCAAATCCTGCATACCCGGTCGAAAGTCGGGGAATTTGCGAATTGTCAGGCTTGCGCCGCGCAAGGCGATGGGCGGAATGACGGCATTGACCCGCGAACCGTCTTTCAGACGCGCATCTACCATTGGCGAGCTTTCATCGACCCGACGCCCTAACGGTGTGACAATGCGCTCAATCACCCCAAGCACGGATTTCTCACTGCTGAATGCACCGTCATAACGAAACAGTCGCCCCGCTTTCTCGACAAACACCTCGTCATAACGGTTGACCATGATTTCAGTGATGGCCGGATCCGCCAATAACGGTTCCAGCGGTCCGAGCCCGATCGCCTCGTCGAGCACATCTCGCTTTAGTCGTTCACGGTCCACGTCGGCGGGCAAGGTGAGGTTTTCTGCCACAATTCGGTCAAGCATACCGGCAGCCTCCAGACGCAGCGCCGCATCTGTCATTTGCGATACATCCTTGCGGCGCAGGTCGAGCGCCTGCAGCAGACTCGAATGCAGTTGCAATTGCCACTGCTGATAACGTGTGCAATTGGTTTGATCTGTACTTGGGTATTTTCTATCGCGTTTGTGATCCGACTGGCCCTCCGATTCGGACCGAGGGACGAGCACAGGCCTATCTATACGGGGCTCCTGAACACTACGTGTATCCGACACGCCGTGCCCTGGTTGAAAATTTAAAGAAACGCTATCTGTTGCCGGTTGCGCGCAATCGTGTCCGATCTCCGCATCGGGTTTCAGGTCCGGGTTCGCACCCGCATTTCCATGCCCATTTCCATGCAGAGGACCCACCATGGACAAGTCAATGACCACCATGCGGCAGGGGCCGATTAATATTTCATCTGCAATGGCCAGGGGTCCGTACTCGGTTATGCGCAAGCCATTGACCAGCGTACCAGCAAGCGTTCCCAGGTCTTCAACAAACACACCCGCCTGTCGGCGCACCAGGCGCGCATGCTGACGGGCCACCCGCCAACTGCGCAAGCTGATTGGGCAATCCTTGTGCCTCCCGACAATGGCTGGCAAGACGTATTGACGTTTTACCACTGTTCCGTCTTCAAAATGCATATCGATGACAATCATCGGTTCCACCTTCAGAAACGTTGCTCTACTGCGGGTCGGCGCAAGCGCAGAACCGGTTTCCACCGCGACTTTCGCACCTGTATAGGCGCGCTACGTTGTTCTCGCAAGCGCCCGGCATCACGCTTTGAGCGATTTACTTTGTCGGCCTCTTTTTCTCGCCTTTCTCGCCTTTCTCGACTTTCTCGGTCGGCTCGGTCTACCCATTTTGCGCGATCTGCTCGCTTTTCTCGATCTGTCCGGTATGCTCCCGCTACTTCTTCGGACCGCGGTGCCGCTGGCAATGTGCGCGAATATCGCCATGGCTGACCTGCTGGTATCCAAATGGGATAGTGACGTTTTGTTGTTGGAGATGCCGGCTGGGTTTCGTGGGACTCATCGGCGGCGACCGGTGTATTCAGTATCGGATCGGCCCGGAAAGTATTGTTAATAATGGCGCGGGAACGCGCCGCACGCGTCTGCAAGTCGCGATTGTCGGCAGAGACGACCACCGGTCGCACGAAGATTGCCAGCTCCGTTTCGTTGCGCTGAAACCGGTTTGATCGAAAAAGCGCGCCAAGAATGGGCAAATCGCCGATCCCTGGCAATTTATCAGCATTGCGAAATTGGTCGCGGGAGATAAAACCAGCCAATACCAGGGTCTGGCCCGACTGCACATTAAACTCCGTCGAAGTACGTCGTGTTTTCAGGGCGGGACCGCCGTTGAGCGCCATTGACGAATCGACCGAACTGACTTCTACTTCAATTTTTGACCGTACGTTGCCATTTTTCTGAATGCGTGGCGTAATGTGCAGACTCACCCCATAAGGCTTGAATACCGTCTGGTTTTGCCCGTTCTTGTCGGTTGTCACATAGGGAACCTCGCCACCGGCAAGAAACTCGGCAGTGGCTCCGCTGCGCGCCATCAGTTGCGGCTGAGCCAATACGACGGCATGCCCTTCCTGGGCAAGCGTCTGCAGTGAGGCCGACAGCAGCGCATTCAGACCAAAATAGCCCACAGGTGCCACTGCTTTGAAGGGAATCTGCAACACGCTCTCGCCCGGTCTGGCTTGCAGGCGCGAGGAACCTGTGTCCCAGACGGCGCCCATGGAGAGACCGCCGGTATGAACGCCCCATTTAACGCCAAGCTCTTGCAGAACATTACGGGGTAACTCCAGAATCTGGACATCGAGCAACACCATTTGATCCCAGCCGATCTGGCTGGTCATATCGACAATTTGCGGAAAATGCCGGACAAGCACCAACAGGCGTTCGCGATCGGCATCGCTCAGATTGTCGCCTTCGACAATAATTTTGTCTCCGATCTGCGTTGTCTTAACATGCCCGATCGTGCCAAGCATGCGTTGTATTTCATGTTGGAGTTTCTGCTCGCCTGCAGCGCGCACATGGATGTGGAACTGCTGGCTCTGATTCGTTTTATCCCAGACGTTCAGCACGGTCTGACCCGGTTCCCGGGCAAAGAGCACCAGCTCATTCTCGGCATCGGTCACGGCATTGAGGATGTTTCCATTACCAACGGCCACGCGGGCCAGGCCGGACAACGGCAATACCTTGACGTCTCCAACCTGCAAGGTGATTTGCGAGGCAGCCTGTGCATACGCGCAAGATTGCGTGATTCCCAATCCGAGCGCAGCCAGAAAGGAAAAAGCCTGATTAAACTTCATGGTGTCTCCTGCAAATTGAGAGGTGCGGCAATGGCCTGCCCGGGCCCCGTTTGAGGACCGGTGGGGCCTGTGTCGGAACTGTCGGATCTGCTCTCGGAAGCGGTATCCACTGAGATCGGATGCTCATTGTTTGCCCTGGTTGGTTCAAATTGATCGGCACCACCCGATCTTGCACCCCGGGGAAGGGAATTGATCCATGCACTGACAATGTCTTCGCTCTCGGGCAATTCGAACATCCCTTTGGATTGATCACGCACTTGTGATCTGGACTCGCTGATTAGCGCCGGCAGCCGGTGTTGTGGCTGATTGCCGTATATGACGGAAGGTCGGGAACGCGAAACCGGCTGCGGTTTTGCAATACCCAGCATTGTGGCCAGGTCGCCCTGTACGCCCTTGTTGGTTGCCTTTGCGTCGTCCGGATGTCGCAATAAGGCGGTAATAGTGCCTGCCTGCCGGGCAGCGACCAGACGGGCCGCTTCTTCGGGCGACGTATCGAGCGTTACTGTTGAAAAATTCGAGCTCTGAACGGGTTCGTTGTCCGGGTTACCCGGCTGGCTTTCACCGCCAGTGGCCAGCACCAGCACACCCTGCAATAGCGGCGCCGTTATGCGCTTTCTGCGATACTCGAACGACACATAAAGATCGATCAGGTCGCCAGGGACCAGCATGCCTGAGACTGAATTGATCGCGTCTACCGGCATAGTCACGGCCCGCCTGCCGGGCCGCACCTTCTGCGAGAATGCCTGATGTTGCGCCGACGCCAGGTTCGCCCGTAGCACAATATCTCCTTTGCGCAGCGCCGTAGTAACCACTTTGCCTTCAATGCTTGTCACATCTTCGGGCGCAATGCTGCCGCTGGGAACCCAGCTTGCCGGTACCTGCATGACAGCCAGGTGCAGGCGCTCAAGCCTCAAGCCCTCGGGCAGATCGAAGTCGGCAACAATGCGGCTGACGGTACGCACTTTGGCCTGTTCATCCAGCGCACGAATATGATCCTGAATATAACGTCGTGCAAACCAGGCAGCGACCAGACCTGCCAGGATGGCAGCAAGCAGCAGAAAAGCGTGACGACTTGGTCTGAAAATCTGCATTTTTGTGCTCCTTTTCCTACCACAATATTGCGGGCGCGATTATATAGAGCATGGTGTTGCCATGAGCATTGACCAGGAAATACCGAAGTGTTCTGCCTTGCCGATTCCACGTGGCAATACCCTGCTCTGTGCCTTGGGGCACCCATTTGGCAGCCGCCAGTTCCGCTTTCACTGCAGAGGCAAGTTGATGCTCATTCAAGTTTCTGTAGACATAGACCTGATGGCAGGTTTGATCACCATTCGGATAACAGATGTCCATGAGCAGCCTGGCGCCACCAGGCAACAGCGGCAGCACTCGATATTCCGATGGCGGAAAGGCGCCTGTTTTGAGGCTTGTCCCTATCTGCGCAAGATCAAAAATGATTGCACTGAGCAGTGCCTCGGTCGTGTTCTTTCCGAGAACATCGACAACCAGTTGCAGGCTGATTTGCTCCCGCGCAGCACTGTAGAACACCTGTTTGCCCACGCGTGTAAACTGCGAAAACGGGGAAGCCATGTCGTGCAGGCGCTGCATGAATCGCCTGGGTGGCTCCTGTAGTTTCAGTATCATGAAGGCTGAGGACATACCGAATAGCTCAAAGGATACCGCCGGCTCGCCCGTGCACACCTTCAACTGCCGGCATACCTCATGCAATGCTGCCGCGGCCAAATTTTTTTCAGTCATTGTTGCTGCCGCATTGGCATACAGCACCAACGACACAAGAACAAAAATAAGTTTGAATACAAGAATCTGCATACAATGATCCAGAGAAATTTCATGCAAAAAACAGACGTTATGGCTTTTTTCCGGCCCAGGGCATGAACCAGTCAAAGACGGGATCAGTCCGCTGCCACGGCGCATCTACACGAGAAGCGACTGCAGAGATTTGTTTTCCGGCGGCATACGACGCCCGCGCGACCCGACGCCAGGCGGTGTCTGAGCCGGCGGCGCGATCATGTGCGGAACGGGCATCTGTGGCATGGCTCGCCCCGATCAGAATCGCGGTATGCCTGCGCAAAAACAACGCCAGATTCTCGGTAAAGCTCACAGCATGAGCTGCCAGACCGGAAGCGTTTTGAGCGTGTGCCGCTTGCGGAACAACCAGTGGACGAATCGTCATGGCTACGTTAGCGATGCCGTTATCTTGCACCTTCCATTCTTTTCGCAATTGGGTCGCATTGCGCTCTGTTGCGCCAGGCTGACCGGCCGAATCCAGCCGGGCTTGCCTGTTGAGCGTCACGTGAACCGATTCGTCAGCGACCAGCGCATTACCTTGCCTATTGCGCCATGTCGCATGATGTCCGTGGACAAATCGTGATGAGAACTTTGCATGGTCCAGATTGGCCGCCCTGGCAAGTTCGAACGCGCCAAACCGGCTGGCATGCTGTTCATAAAGCGCAATATCCTGCAGTCGCCCAAGCCATGTGATGGCTGAGAAAAAAGTAAGCAGGCATAGAAGCACCACCAATCCTTCGGCCATTGCCTGTCCCTGCTGGTTTCGCATATTAGTTCTCCCTGGCTGGCGGATTAGCAACAAGATGCGCCTGCCAGAACGGATGCCACATACCGGCAAGTTCAGTGCGATACTGCCTGTTCTGGCTGGCCAGCTCGTAAAACGTTTCGGCCGATGCGACTACAGTCAGCGCAGGCTGGTCAGAAAAATGTTGAGTGACATTGATCGTGAAACCCAATGGGCGATGACGATGTTCTTGACGCAAATCGTAATACGGAATCAGACCGCCACCCTTCCATTGCGGCGTGCCGGCCACTGCATATGAATTTGCCAGCGGATTGGCGCGACCGGTAAAAATGTCCCAGCTTGTGGCCTGAGTTACCCAACGCCAGAAATCGATGTCACCGAAATTCCCGGGCGCCTCTTCCGAGTACGGCATATCTGCACCGGGTTTGCCCTCACGGGCCGTTATCCAGCCCCAGCCCATGGGATATTCACGGTAGTAACAACCAATATATTGATTGCTTCTAAGTGCGTGATACGACAGGGTATCGGTAGACTGCCAGTTGCCATTGCTATCCAACACGGTTCGTCCACGCCTGCGTAGTTCGTGACGCAGATGCGGGCATTGATAATGCACCATCCAGCCGTTGCGCGTCACGTGGTCGCGCACACCAAGAAAGTCATAAAGCGCCACCACGTCTTCAAGAAAGCGGCGGTATCCTGCGCCAGGCTTGTGAAGCGCCGTATACGACTTTTCAAGATGGTTACGGGCCGACCAGGACACTGGCGCGGAACGGTCCGGCGGGTAACTGACTGGCACGGCAGTTCTTGTCTGGCCGTGGGCGGTGGTGTCCTGTCGTGGGAGCAACAGTTGCGTCACAGTACTGTCGGGAAAGTTCTGCTCGAGCACTTGTGTAATTGCACGATCCCGTGTGCTTTGCATGCTTTGATGTATGGCATGAGATGCCGACTGCAGCACATGGCGAACGATTCGATCATGTTCGGCGAACAGACGCGGCAGCTTACCCCCTGACCGGGCCATGTTGCGTAGCGCCATGGCACTGGAAGAGGCTGTATACCCAGTCAGGTGACGCGCGCCGAACATCATGCCAATCACATGAGCGGGCGGATTGAATTTTGCCAGTTGCTGCCCTTGTGCCGCCGCAAAAAGACTCCAGGAGCCGAGTGTCACCAAGTGTGCCATCGCCACCTGATGCGCGGTCTGGGTCAGATTAATGTAGGCCTGCATATTAAGCGCCCGCGCCTGGATCAGCGCACCCGAATAGGCAGCGGCATCTGTGGCATGCATCAGCCTCGCTTTGCGTCCTACGACCTGCCCCACGCCAAACTGATAAATAAGCGCCACCGCAAGCAGCATGGCCAGGAAAAGTCCCAAGACCAATGCCTGGCCCCGCTGGGTACCAAGCGGCGTGCATTGGCGGTACTGGCGGTGTTTCATCAAATACGCCCGATTCATGACAAATGCACTTACTGCCCGGTTGAGCCGCCGCCCGCAGCCTCTGCGTTGCCGGTAAAGCTTTTCAGTGATTTGGCGGCGGTCTGACCCGCTGCCAGTTCAGACGCGGTGCGTGCCGCCTGGGATTCGGTCGAGCCGTCTTCTCCGGCCAGTTCCCTGGCAATGGCCGCGGTCTGCGAGCGCAGGGTCTGGCCAAATAACTGAAACACGGCTATCGCAGAAATAGCTACCAGGGCAACCACAATAATGTACTCCGTCATGCCCTGCCCTTGCTGGAATTTCAAATTGCGCCCTTGCTGCATTTTTATATGGTCTTTCATAACTGTCCCTCGCGTGATTAATGAGGCAGACAGTGTGCCGCGCTCCGGCAACAGCGGCAATTCGCAGATTCCGACGGCGACAATTGCATGCTCGATATCTTGTCTTTGAGCCAAGCCATGGCCAGACTCACGTTCGCGTATAACCCACGGCGAAAGCCGCCCCATGACACTTGATGCAACACCCTATCGACATGGGTGATACAACATGAGCGATAAGCGACGATAATTTCAGTTGAGATTCCCTGACGGGAAAAGACCTGTCACAACCTTGTTCCAGACGAGAGTCTGCATTGCAGAAAAAAACCACCAAAAAGTCCGCAACGATATTGGCCACAACGCTTTCAGTGACATTAACCCGGCTACAACCCGCTTGTGTGATAACCAGCAAAATTTCAAATGCGCAGGACGATGGAAGATAGGCTAAAACCGCGCGACATTTACGCAACGCTGTCGTGGATCGGCGTGGGACCTCAGTTGATGGAGCGCGAGCTCAATGGCTTTGAAGAATTCGGGATATGAGCATAGCGTTCTGAGAATCGTCAGATCATAGGGGTAAATATCATGGGATTGCACTTTCTCCCGAAGAAAAGCCCTATGTTGCAGATATTGCTTTTTCACGACCATCAGCGTATATATCAAGAGAAAAATATATGGTTTTTTTGTCAATGGTTTTGCCTGTTTCACAACTGCCCGGCAGCGCGACAGCAAAAACACCCAAGTGCCACGCAGACTCACAGCCGCAAATAGACAGATCGCCGGTTCCTGGCGGCGTTCGCGGTTACACGACCAAAATAGGCACCGAAGGATTTTTTAGCTTTCGTAGGTTTCCAGTCTTGCCGGATCAGGAATGTAGACGTCTTTGCCCTCTACCGCTATCAGTTGTTGCGCGCACAGCTCTCGCAAAATACGTGAAAAATGCTCTGGCGTGATGTTCAGCAGTGAAGCGACAAGCGCCTTGTTGGTATTAAAACGATATTGGCCGCCCTGGCCGTTTGCGTGTTTGAGAAAGTAATCGACCACCCGCTGCGTGGCCGATTTGAGCGTGTATGATTCAACATCCTTGAGCAATGAATACACGCGCCGGCTCATGTTGCTGAGCATGCGCATGGCAAACGCCGGCTCACGTTCGATCAGATCCAGCATGCTTTCTTTTGAGATATGCAGCAGGAATATATTGCTGGTGGCCTGCGCCGACACGAGGCTTTCCATGTTGTCCAGAAAGACGCTCTCTTCCCCGAAGCTGTCGCCGGGTCCCAGCGTGCGTACCACTTTTTCGCCGCCGTTGGGTGCGACGAACAGCAGCTTAGCGCTGCCGTTGACTACGATATGAAATCCTTTGCGGGCGGCGCCTTTTTCTACGATGTCATGGATTAGTGCACCCTTGTAAAAAGAACGCTGGGTGACTGACAACGCTATCGTCTTGATTGCTGTTGGTGACAAGCCATCGAACATGGGCAAGCGAGCCAGGAAATCATAAACAGATAGACAACCTCCGACCATTGGCTTAATCCTTTTAATACGAATAAGCGCTATTTTGAGAGTATTAGCAGAAAAATATTTTGATACAAGTCAAGAAATTCGTATCATTTCGATCAATTTTTGTTTAGATTTGCCAATCAATTGGCGATTGACCGTGGGCTACCAGATATTCATTAGCTTTAGAAAAATGCCGACACCCGAAAAATCCGCGGCTTGCGGACAAGGGCGAGGGGTGCACGCCAGTCAGAACCAAGTGTCGCTTTTTGTCTATAAATTGACCTTTCTTTTTGGCGTGGTTGCCCCATAGCATAAACACCAAGTGCTCGCGCTTGTCGTTCAGTGCTTGAATCACCTGGTCCGTAAATGTTTCCCAACCCCACGAAGCATGTGAGTGGGCCATGCCGGCCTGAACGGTCAAAACCGTGTTCAGAAGCAGCACGCCCTGCTGCGCCCATTTTTCCAGATAACCATGGTCCGGCATGGTAAAGCCCGGAATATCGGTTTTGAGCTCTTTGTAGATATTCAAAAGCGATGGCGGAATGCGTACGGACGGCTTGACTGAAAATGCCAGACCGTGGGCCTGGTCCGGCCCATGATAGGGATCCTGCCCCAGAATGACAACCTTGACTTTATCCAGGGGTGTCAGGCGCAAGGCGCTGAAGGTATCTCGCTCGACGGGATAAATCGTCTGCCCGCTTTGCCGCGCCTGCAGGACACGCTCTCGCAATGAGATGAAATAAGGCTTCTGCTTTTCTGCTCCGATAGCGTCGGCCCAGCTCTGGACGTCTTCAGTCATATGGTTTGTCGGCGCCAGGCGCCGTATTGGTCAATGAAAAAATGAATTGTACCAACGATTGCCGGGCCGTCAGCCGCCAACAGCAAATGGTGACGCACCGGCTGCTGCCGTTGCTTCTATGGCTTCTGTGGCTTCTGTGGCTTCTGTGGCCTGTGAGCATCCACAGAAAAATAGTGGGCAATCGACGTTTCGAATTCCCCGGGAATACGGATTTCGACATTCCACGCAAAATCGCTTTTGAAATCCCCACCATAGCGGATTGCGAAATAGCGGGAAATGGGGATTCCGATTTACCGGACAACGCGCATGCTTTTGACCAGCAAGGAAAATGGAGCTCCGGAATTTTGATCTCGGATGAATAAAACGACGTCGTAAAAATAAGACATCTGATCAGTACACGCTGCCGCTTCTATACCGGTTCTTCACATATTTGCCATAAACCGCTATTTTTCAGAGATTTTTAAGCCGCATTATCGTATTTGTGTTTAAAGTGTGACTCTTGCCCCTGTGCACCAGGTATGCGCGCCCAGTTTGCGTTATGCCCGGGGCATCCTGCGACAATACGCATGCTAGTCTGGACTGAGTCATGCACCCGACCGTTCACACGCTGCATCCCTGACGATGTGCCTTTTATGACAACCCTGCCAAATACGCCCGAAGATCTTGCCCCGCACGCAGCCTGGAAAAAAAATCTGTATGTCTGTCTTTTCGGCTCCTTCACGACCATATTGGCGATGACGCTGATCCTGCCCATCCTGCCGGTATACATACAAAACCTGGGCGTGACCGATCCGCAAGCCGTGGTGAGCTGGTCCGGTTGGATTTTCAGCATTACCTTTCTGGCGGCGGGCATTATGGCGCCGCTATGGGGGCGGTTTGCCGACCGGTATGGCAGAAAACTCATCCTGATTCGCGCCAGTCTGGGCATGGCGATTGGCATTGCGCTGATCGGTTGCGCTCAAACAGTATGGCAACTGTTCTGGTTGCGCCTGCTGGTGGGGCTGTTGGGAGGCTACGCATCGGGCGCCACCATTCTGGTGGCCACCCAGACGCCGCGCGAGCATACCGGCTGGGCGGTGGGCGTGCTGGCCTCGGGCACCCTTGCCGGTAACCTGCTGGGCCCGCTGGTGGGCGGCATCGTGCCTGCGCTATTGGGAATCCGCCTAACCTTTTTTGTTGCCGCCGGCTTTATTCTGATCGCGTTTTTCTGCACGGCGTTCATGATCAGCGAAACTCACAAGCCACGCAAACCCGCACAAAAGAACGAGACAACTTACTCCTTTTGGCGATCAGGCGCGCAACGCAATTTGGTATTGCTTATGCTGCTGGCCGGGACTTTATTGATGTTTGCCAATATGTCGGTAGAACCCATTATCACGCTGTATCTCGCCTCGCTGCACACGCTGACCGACCAGATTCCGCTCTTGGCCGGCATTGCCATGTCGGCTACGGCCTTTGGCAGCATGTTGTTTTCGTCAAGGGCGGGACGCTGGGGAGACAGGCACGGACATCTTAAAATGCTCATGGCAAGCTTTGTCGCCACGGCTGTTTTGTTGCTGTTACAAGGGTTTGCCCAGACAGACTGGCAATTTATCGCCTTGCGTTTTCTGATGGGCATGACGCTTTGCGGCATTATGCCTGCGCTTACTGCCATGATCCGGCATAATGTGCCGGCCGATACCGCCGGCGGTGTGCTCGGCTATGCCACGTCAACCCAATATGCCGGCCTCGTATTAGGTCCATTGGCCGGCGGATGGGTCGCCAATCAGGCCGGCTTTACGGCGGTCTTCGTGATGACCGGGATGGTCATGCTGGTTGCCGCAGCATTGCTTTTGCGACAAATGAGCAAGACCGCCGAACCTGATGCCACCCGCTCGTAGCCAGTTAAAGCCGCATTACAGCTTCACTTGAATCTACCGCCGAAAACCAGCGATAAAATGGCCAGGACAATAAAGACGACGAAGAGGATTTTGGCAATGGACGCGGCGCCGGCCGCGATACCGCCAAAGCCCAGAACAGCGGCGATGATGGCAATAATGAAAAAAACAACAGCATAGTGCAACATAGGCTTCTCCCGCTAAATTGTTAGTTCTTGATATTTAAACCGCAGGCCCGTAGTGCATCTTCATTTGCGTATAGCGATCTGTAATTCAACTGAAATCGGGCACTGCCGGTATTGACCATTTGCCTGATAAACACTGCGATTCAATATTACCACACGTCGCGATGACGATAATACCGTCGCTGCGAGTCGTGGCGGCGGTTCCAGCGATGATGGCTGCCATACCTGCGATGATCACTGTAATAATGCGGCTTTTTACGCCAGCCAGGATGACGGTAGCGCGGATGGCCCCTGCGTAAATGACGGTCTGCGTGATGGCGGTGGTCAACCTGTATTGAATTGGGATGGCTGCTGTAGCGAGCCTCATGCGAACGATCACTTGCGCTGGCAGAACCTGCTACACCCAAAGTCAGCGTGACAAGCACGATGGCAAGCCGTTTTTTGATGGAGACCATAGTCATACTCCTTTTTGACGACATCCCTGTTGATGCCGGAACCTTGTGTATGAAAAACTAAAAACATGGTTCGATATTAATGACCTGCCATCGCAATTGCTATTACCAAATATGACTGGGGTTTCGCGGGATTTCCAGTCGCCGCTGGCTCGATTTCGATCAGTTTCAAAAGGATGATTTCTCTGTCGGTACACCCTGCCAGGGACTTTCTACCGCAATAGCAGGCCATTCGATTTATTGTTATCAATGCTGGCTGCAATGATGTAAGTGCTGCCCAGTACTCGTGTAAATGCTAGCAGGCAATGTTGTAAATGCTGTCCGCCAGTTTTGCCCTGCGGCCCATGGTTTATTTCAATTGATATTGATTTTTGTCAACGGCGACAGCGCGCAGACCACGCACAATGACAAATTCGCAAACCCCGGCACACATCGATCAATATATCGAATGCGGGCCGCGGTGCTTTGGTGCACAATCGAACCTGGACTTTCACATGCATTCCTACCCGCCCCTACGAATTAAGGATCACACGCTCTTGCCCATTGTACAGGGTGGCATGGGAGTCGGCATTTCCGCCAGCAGACTGTCTGCTGCGGTCGCACGGGAAAACGCCCTGGGAACCATTGCCAGCATTGATTTGCGTCATCTATACCCCGATCTGCTGGAAGAGTCCAAAAAACTGGCCAGCCAGGAACACTATGACAGACTGAACCGGATCGCCCTGGATCGGGAAATCAAAAAGGCGTTGAAACAGGCTGATGGCCGCGGGATGATTGCCGTCAACGTCATGAAGGCGGTCAGTGACCACGCGGCGCTCGTGCGGCAGGCCTGCGAATCAGGTGCCCAGGCCATTGTCATGGGGGCCGGCTTACCACTGGAATTGCCCGACCTGACAAAAGATCATCCCGATATCGCGCTTATTCCCATTTTGTCCGAGTCTCGTGGCATACAGATTGTGCTCAAGCGCTGGATGAAAAAAAACCGTTTGCCCGATGCGATTGTGATTGAGCATCCCAACCATGCCGGCGGCCATTTGGGCGCAGTAACAATAGACGATTTGGGTAGCGCCCGCTTCTCTTTTTCCCGGGTACTGCAAGAGACTGCACAGGTATTCCGGCAATTGGAGCTGGAGAGCGAAAAAATCCCACTCATTCTGGCCGGTGGCATGGCCAATTTCCGAAAAATCAGAACGGCACTTCTGGAATGGGGAGCGGCTGCTGTGCAAATCGGCACGGCTTTCGCCGTTACCCGCGAAGGCGACGCACATGAGAATTTCAAGCAGGTGCTGGCTGGTGCCCATGACGAGGATATCGTTGAATTCATATCCGTGGCCGGGCTTCCGGCAAGAGCGGTCATGACGCCCTATTTGCGCAAATATCTGCAAAACGAGCAAAAACTTCAGGCATCGGCCAAGGCCGATCCTCGGCGCTGCGTTCAAAGCATGAATTGTCTGCAAGTATGCGGGCTGCGCGACGGCATATCGAAGATCGGCCAGTTTTGCATTGACCAGCGCCTGACCGACGCCTTCAATGGCGATGTACGCAAGGGCCTGTTTTTTCGGGGCAAGGATCCGCTGCCGTTTGGTCCGCAAATTCGCAGCGTTTATGACACCATTCAGTATCTGCTAACAGCAAATACGGCGCCGGCACCCGCTCATGGCGTGCTGGCGTAGCGCGCCAGCAGTTTGTCCAGTTGGCCGGCGAACGCACGCGTGTCTGCCTGATCAAAAGCCTTGGGGCCGCCGGTCTCGATACCGGCGCTACGCAGCTCCTCCATCATGTCGCGAATCGCCAGCCGCTCACGTATCGTTTCTTTCGAATACAGCTCGCCACGCGGGTTCAAAGCCTGTACGCCCTTTTCCAGCACTTCGGCAACCAGCGGGATATCCGCAGTGATCACCAGGTCGCCTGGCCGGGCATGCTGGCTGATATAGGCATCAGCGATGTCAAAGCCGCGTGGTACCTGCCGTGACTGAATATAGACCGACGGGGGCACATGCAACATCTGATTGGCTACCAACGTTGTTTTCACTTGCCATCGCACAGCGGCTCTGAACAGAATATTCTTTATTACGACCGGGCACGCATCGGCATCCACCCAAATTTCCATGTTCTTTCTGCTCCCGGCGCAGGCAACCTGATGAGCTGCCCTGTGGCTGTCCGGTCCCGATTGCTGCGTTCATTCTATCGCCACTGCACACCATTGCGCCGGCTGGGTCCGATTATACGGCGCTTTAGCCTTTACTCCAGCCTCAGGCTGGCTTCTCTGGCATCCAGCAATTTATCCCGATGCTTGACCAGTATGCGGTACGTATCTCTGGAGAAATCGCCGGTGCCACTGGCAATCAACGCGTCAAGCTCATCGTCATCCCTGGCCGTGCCCAGGTAGCACCAATGATGAATGACATGCACCAGACCGCCTTCACGCAGCAGTGCAGCGCCTTCGAATGGCCAGTCACGCAGTTTCAATGCGGATAATGCGGTCATCAGGCGTGCCGAATGGACAATAGGAGATTCTTCGCCGGTACATGCACCGGCGCAGGATTTCAGTTGGCGGGCAAAACACGGGCTGCCTTTGTTGACTTTTTCCAGACCGAGCGTGGCCTTGCAAAGCTTTTCGCTTTTAATGATGGCCAGCAAGGATTCGCGCGCATCACGCGCCGATGAGAACAGGCCGTATAAATGCCGGCCCTGTCCGATTGCAATATCGTTGCCGCCCAAGAGCACCGGAAGCCAGAGCCCGGGAGATTTTTCGACCAATTGCCAGGTGAAAATATCTTTCTGTCTGCGCAATTGGCGATTCAACGTGGGCATGCGGGCTTTAATCAATCGCGATTCTGTCAGTAGCGCATCGACCTCGCCCGCACAACAAATGTGTTCGATTCGCCGGATTTGCATGGAAATTTTCATCTCCCTGGGCGCGGTGTGGTCACTGGCAAAATGCGACAGAACCCGCTGACGCAAGCGATTGCTTTTGCCGATGTAGATCGGCAACTCGTTCTCACCATAAAACACATAGACACCGAAACTATTGGGCAGCGCATCGATGACGGCCGGGTCAATATGCGCCGACAGCGATGGCCGCGCCACCAGCGCCCTAACGGTATCATGAACGGTTTGATGATCATGATCATCACAGACTCTCTGCCAGAACTGCAGCAATGCGTAGGCGTCATCATAAGCACGGTGCCGGTCCTGCATCTTCAGGCCGTGCCGGGCAATCAGCTGATCCAGGCCGTGACGCCTGTGTTGCGGATACAGCCTGCGGGAAAGCTTGACGGTGCAAAGCATACTTGCCTTCAGATCCTGCCCCAGCCGCCGAAATGCATTCTTGATAAACCCGTAATCAAACCGGGCGTTATGGGCAACGAAGATATGGCCCGCCAGCAGTTGCTGAACATGCTCTGCCAGTTCGGCGAAAGTGGGCGCATCGGCCACCATGTCGCTCGTAATCCCGGTCAGGCTCTCGATGTAGCCCGGAATTCGGCATTCCGGATTGATCAGGCTCTGCCATGCGCTGACGGTGTGTCCGTCATAGCGAATGATGGCAATTTCCGTCAGTCTATCGGTCGACGCGGATCCGCCGGTGGTTTCGACATCGACAAAAGCGAAAGGCTTCTCTAGGGTGAAAGGCTTCTCTGGGATATAAGCGGAAGTGGACATGGGGCGATTAGATTACTGTAAATTTATACAGCATTTATACACTATTCTGGGGTGCCGTGTCGCCAACGTCCACCCGATGTTGCAATTGCGCAGGCATGGCGGCCCGGCAGCCGCCAAGGGTATACTACCGCTTTCGCAGCAGTTTGCTTATTCGGCCGGCCGATGCTTGCGGTTAACCAGCCAGGCGCGGATATCATCAAAAGCGGGAATACTGGAGATCAATACCAGCAGACAAGCCAGCGGAACCGTTGCAGCATAGCCGATATGACTGAAGCCCCAGGCGCCCATTGTCCCGCCGGAAAAGAAAGCAAGCAGCAGCGCGCAATGCAGGCGCAGACGGCTGCGATCAGCCACGACAAATTGCCTGTGCTCGCGCGCGCGGCCCCGATTCCAATAAAACAGTTTGCCCAGCTCAATACCAATATCGGTAACAATCCCCGTCACATGGGTGGTACGGATGACCGACCGCGACAGTTTGGTAATCAAGGCGTTTTGCAGCCCCATCAGAAAGGCCAGAATCATGACGGTGATGGGCACGAAAAGCCCATGCAACTGGGCAATTTGCGCGCCCAACATGCCAAAACACAAAAGCAGCACCGCTTCGAGCAGGAGTGGCAGCGCGTACTCACTGCGCAATCGATGTATCCTGGCATAATTGACCATCATGGTGGTGCAGATGCTGCCACAAAGAAAACAAATCAATGCTGCGACGCCAGCCAGCACCAGATCGAAAGCGCCAAGAATGAGCTGATCGGCCATGGATGACACAATGCCGGTCATATGCGAAGTATATTGATGAACTGCGAGGAACCCGCCTGCATTGATGGCGCCGGCGACAAAGGCCAGTAGCGTGCCAACCTGTTTGTCGGCTTTCTGAGTTCTGACCGAATCGGTCAACGTCCGGGTGTATCTAAGCGGCATATGTGAGGCAGCCCGTTGCTTTGGGCATGCATGAAAAGGAGTCGTATGATTTATGGTTTTTACCTATTATATGCCTACGTATTATAGGCCGTTTGAAAAACGTGGCACAAATCTGTGAAGGCTTACGGCTCATCCACTCAAATGCTGGCGGCCAATTGATAAACGCCCAATACAATCAGACTGAAAAAGAAAACTTTTCTGAACAAAGGCACCGGCAGTCGTTGCCTGAGCGACTGACCCAGTGACATACCAACAAGTGCGGGAACCAGCATCAGCAGCGAGACACCGGCCGCTTCAATCGAATAGCTTTGATTCAACCACAAGCCCAGCGCCAATGCGATCGTTGAAACGGTAAAACATACCCCCATCGTCTGGATAAGGGCATCACGAGACAGCTGTAGCGCCTGCAAATAAGGAACAGCCGGCACCACAAAAACACCGGTCGCCGCCGTGACAAGCCCGGTCGTAAACCCGGCAAGCGGACCCAGCCAGGCCCGCACTTGGGGCGATATATTGACCGGATGGCCAAGTAAGCCCCAGCACGCATAGACGACCAACGCCATACCCAGTGCCGCACCCGCCGCACGGCCTGCGGGCGCGCCCCATAGCCATGCTCCCAGGAGCGTACCGATGAATATGCCAATCTGCATTGGACCGATGCTGCGTAGCAGGTCTGGCAAAGTCCAAAAAGGTCGCATTTGCCAAACATTGGTCAGCAACGACGGGATGACCAACAGCGCGGCCGCCTGCGCTGGCGACATCAGCAGCGCCAGCAACGCCATGGAGATAGTTGGCAGCCCCAGCCCTACCACGCCCTTGACGGCGCCAGCGAGAACGAAAATCGCCGTGATCAGCGCCAGCAGACCGAAGGTATTTGCTGGCAATGGCTCAAAAAAGGAGAAATATTCAGTCAGTAAATTCATGATTTGCACATAGAAAAGGTCAACGAAAACAGCAGCAATATCGCCATGAATCACGACATACCTGATGCGCAATCTTTGCGCCCTCCCCGCAGTGGCGAATTTCACAAGCAGATAAGTCATAAAGATCAAAAAATTATCGCGATGCATCAGGAAATACCTGATACCAAGCACTGACTCGATCATAGCGGCGAAGGCGGACGTCACAAACCAGGCAATATCGCTACGTTCAATAAAAACAACTGGCTTGTGCGTATTGATAGTCCGATTGTAGGCACTTGGTTTTTATTTGAAAATCGGGAAATAGTGGCTACATCTTAAGGAATTTCCTTAAGCAGGCTGCTATACTGCGCAAATGCGATTTGACCTTACCGACCTTCGCCTGTTTTTGAACGTGCACGAATCGGGCACGATCACCGAAGCTGCGCGCCGCTGTCATATCACGACAGCTTCGGCCAGCGAGCGCATAAAAGGCATGGAAGCCGTGCTGGGCGTGCTTTTGCTCAATCGCCGCCACAAAGGCGTCCAAGTGACGCCCGCCGGCCGCACGCTGCTGCATCACGCCAGTGTTGTGGTACAGCAAATGGCGCGCATGCATAGTGACCTTGGACAGTACGGCAGCGGCGTCAAAGGACATGTCAGGCTACTGGGCAACACCTCGGCCTGCAACGAATATCTGCCAGCGCTGCTGGGTACGTTTCTGCAGCAGCATCCGGATATTTCAATCGATTTGGAAGAACGCACCAGTACCGCCATTACCGAGCTGATCCGTCAGGGCATGGCAGATATCGGGCTGGTTGCGGACTCGGCGGAGCTGGACGCGCTACAGGCATTTCCGATAGCGGCAGACCCCCTGGTCGTCATCACTTGTGCCGACTTTGCGCAAGCTATCCCGAATCCGGTCAGTCTGGTTCAAATCAGCCACCTGGATTTTGTCGGACTGATGGCCGGCAGCGCCCTGCAGGAACATATTGCGACCCATAGTCGCCAGGCAGGCAAGCATCTGCACTATCGTGTTCGCGTGCGCAGTATTGACGCGGTATGCAAAATGGTAGGCAACGGAGTCGGCATTGCGATTGTCCCGCTGACAGCCGCCACGCGCCATCAGCAGGCGCTGCGACTGAACATCATTGCACTTTCGAACGACTGGGCCCGTCGCAACCTGATGCTATGCGTGCGCGACAGCGAACAGTTGCCGGCCTATGTGCTTGCGCTGATGCGACATATTCTGGATATGGGACCGACAACGATGACAATGATTGATACACCCCTTCGAAAAGTAGACCGAAAATGACCGGTACGAAACGACCACCTACTGATTCACCGGAATCAAAGCCGCAAGAAGATAATCCCGACTGGGAAATTGACGGTGCAGCCATGTACCGCGCTGCCAGCTTTGCGGTCGCGCTGCCCTCGTTCATGATAGGCACCGCGCTGTTCATGCTTGGGTTTTCACAATCGAACTCGACAGTGCTGCATATTGCCTGCGTGCTCTATAGCTTGGCGTTTGCTGGTGGTATCAGCCGCTTTATTGTCGGCCGACGACCCTGGCTCAGCGTGCCACCATACATAGTCTGCATTTTTGCTGCCGCAATCGGATTCTATGCAGTGGCCAGACTGGGCTTGCTGCTGCTTTACTGACAACACACGATACGGAGTCCGCGCGAAGCTGATGCAAATTCAATGCCGGAAAATCTTGACACTTCTTAAATTGTGATTGCAAGCACCGCCGCCTATAATCGCTAAAACGTCTTGCTTTTGGGTGAACTCGCCAGCTATTACAGCTGGCTTTTTTTTTGCCTGCTGCATTACTGGCCTACCCCTGCTGTGGACATACAGCAACATAGTGGTTTTCACTGAATGCATCAACTTGTAATAGAACTGTAAACTCAGTGTAAATTCGCTTGGAGATGTCTATGAACGCAGCATACCAGCAGGTCCACATCGGCCTGATCCGAAAGGCGGTCAGCAAGTACAAAGACGCCCGTTCCAGTGGCAATCGAAACGTGGCAAAAGGTTACATGCTCCAGGCCCGTGACTTAATTCGCGCATTCCGAGCAGGCAGATAAGCCTCCTTTATCGTTGCACGCGTGGCTGGCCGCTACTGCATCTAAGATGGGTGTGCTGCCGCTCCCACTCTTGTCGCTTCTTCATTTTCAGCCTTGACATCTGCGGCACGGGCGTTGCCCTCGTGCCAAGCCGATGTCTGTCTAACCCTCGCGGGTACCGGCGGGACCGCAACATAAAGGTGTAGCAATAACGAGTATTGCAATGCCATAGTCCAAAACGCGACGAATAACAAAAATTTAGCGAGCGAAAAATTCTAGAGAAGAAGTGCGAGTCAGGACAGTAAAGAGGGAGTCCTGGGGAACGAATACAGGCGAATGAATGCCAGAGCGGGGATTCTGGAGAAGGGATTCTGCACAAGGCATACCAGTTGGGAAATACCAGAAGGCAAATACCAGAGAGGAAATACTGGAAGTAAATACTAAATGAGGGGGATCTTAAGGAGAAAATACTGGAGGAAAAATACCAGAAGGAGAGCACTAGGAAGAGAAGAATCGATAAGAAAATATCGATAGTCTGAAACCGATAAAATCAGTTCAATAACCAGTATGAGAACTGGTAGGCAGTACTGGATTCGAACCAGCGACCTCTACGATGTCAACGTAGCGCTCTAACCAACTGAGCTAACCGCCTTCAGGAAAGAAAAGAATTCTACCACTGTATCGTCTGATTTGTCTACCACTTCAATAGCAAAGTAAAACAATTTCTTCTGTTTGTCTCAATCACGGGAAATGCGTCTGGATTGATAGCCGATGCCGGTGTCCATGGTGCCATAAACCTGGACTTTGCTGCCGCTACGGCTATTGTCCGCATTGCCGGCACAACCACTGAATAAACCGGCCCCTACGATAAGGGCGAGAGTATACATGAGCGCTTTCATAACATTTCCTTGGTCTGCCCGGTTTCGAAAAAATGGGTCTGTGCGTTCAGGCTGCAATGATGTCCAGTTTGGCGACCGCCAGTGCCAGGGTTTTCGCGCCTGCGTCCCTAAATACGATTTCGGCCTGGGCATCTGCACCCTGCCCGCTTAATCGGATAATCGTACCATCTCCGAAGCGCGCATGATGCACACCCTGGCCTATCCGATATTGTTTGCCGCTGACACTCACACCCGAACTGGTGCTGCGCGGTGCGCGCGGCTCAATCTTGCCTGTGGAGGGACGCGCATGTGCATCAACGTGCAGCCGCATACCCCAGGAAGGCTCGGCCTGTTCACGGGCGCGCGGGGTCAGCCACTTAAGGTGATCCTCGGGCAATTCATCCAAAAAGCGCGAACGCATGGAGTAACGCGTTTGGCCATGCAGCATGCGTGAATGTGCCAGGCTGATGGTCAGCCTTTCCTTGGCGCGCGTAATAGCGACATACATGAGACGACGCTCTTCCTGCAATCCGTCTTCGGCCATCATACTGTTTTCATGGGGAAACAGGCCTTCTTCCACACCGGTGATAAAGACCGAGTCAAACTCCAGTCCCTTGGCAGCATGAATCGTCATGAGCTGAATCGCGTCTTCGCCCGCTTGCGCCTGATTATCTCCTGCTTCAAGCGAAGCGTGAGACAGAAAAAGGGCCAGCGGTGTGGTTTGCTCCCGGGCAAACGGCGCGTCCGGATCATCAGGCGCGACAGAGCGTTCTACCAGCGCCATTGCAGCCTTGCCTTCCAAATTTTCTTCGACACAGAACGCCGTGGCCGCATTGATCAGTTCGCCCAGGTTCTCCAGGCGCTCGGCACCTTCACGCTCCGCTTCGTAATGCGTTGTCAGGCCGGAAATATCATTGACATGCTTGATCAGCTCAGGCAGGCTAAGGGTTTGCGCAGCTTCACGCAAGGTTTCAATTAATTTGGCGAAAGCCAGCAGCTTGCCGCCGCTGCGCCCGGATACTGCACCGACGGCATGGATCAGATTGCAACCGATCTGACGCGCCGAGTCGGTAAGATTTTCCAGCGTTCTGGCGCCAATACCGCGAGTCGGAAAATTAACCACGCGCATGAACGATGTGTCATCGTCGCCGCTGGCCACCAACCGAAGGTAGGCCAATACATGTTTGATTTCCTGGCGCTCGAAAAAGCGCAGACCACCATAGACTTTGTAAGGGATGTGCGCGGAAAACAAAGCGTGCTCGATAGGCCGGGACTGTGCATTGCTGCGATACAGGACGGCAATTTCGCTGCGCATGCGACCCTCGTTGATTTGCGCGCGAATCTCATCGACCACCCACTGGGCCTCAAGCAGGTCGCTAGGCTGTTCAACAACCCGCAGCAGCTCCCCCTCGCCCCTGTCGGTCCACAGATTTTTGCCAAGTCGCTCGGTATTGTGTTCAATCAGTGCGTTGGCCGCATCCAGGATATGACCGAAAGAGCGGTAGTTCTGTTCCAGGCGGATAATATTGTCGCCGGCATAGTCGCGTTCGAATGCTGACATATTGCCGACATTGGCGCCACGAAAGGCGTAGATGGACTGGTCATCGTCACCCACGGCAAACAGCGACGCATCGCCGCCCGCCAGCAGACACAGCCATTTATACTGCAATGTATTGGTGTCCTGGAATTCGTCGATCAGGATATAGCGAAAGCGTCGCTGGTAATGCTCGCGCACCGGTGTATTACGCGATAACAATTCATAAGCGCGCAACAACAGTTCGGCGAAATCCACGACGCCCTCACGCTGGCATTGCTCCTGGTATAGCTGATAAATTTCCGCCAGACGCTTGCGATGGGCGTCCCAGATTTCAATATGTTCGGGCCGCTCGCCATTTTCCTTGGCGTTATTGATGAAACGCTGCACATCCCTGGGCGGGAATTTTTCGTCGTCGATATCGTTGGACTTGATCAGGCGCTTGATGGCGGCTAGTTGATCGGCGATATCAAGGATCTGGAAATTCTGAGGCAAACCGGCATCGCGATAATGCGCGCGCAAAAGCCGGTTGCACAGACCATGAAACGTACCGACCCACATGCCCCGTGTATCCACAGGTAGCATGGCGGTCAGGCGCGTGAGCATTTCACGCGCCGCTTTATTGGTAAAGGTGACCGCAAGCACACCGTAAGGACTGACTTTTCCGTTCTGGATTAGCCAGGCCATACGTGTGGTCAGAACCTTCGTTTTGCCGCTGCCTGCGCCAGCCAGCACAAGCGTATGCTGACTTGCTGTGGTAACTGCCGCCAGTTGCTCAGGATTTAACTGCTGGATCATGCGGCATAGCGGCGCAGACGCATGGCGAACTGTTCGAGGCTCTGGATGCCGCTTTGCTGGGCATGCTGGCACCACTGCTGCAGGTCGCTGAGCAATTGCTCACTACTGGCGGTGGAGCTGGTCCAAACGCGATAGAGCTCGTCCCGCATGTGCACCAGTTTGGCCAGCACGGTGTTCTGAGACAGCATGTTATCCAGCTCCAGTTTTTCCTGCGGGTTCAGGGCCAGATCAGCCTGACCAAGCCGGGACTGCACTTTTTGCAGCAGTTCACGTTCCTGGTCATTGACGCCAGCCTGCGTCAGGCGTTTTATTTCAGACTGGACTGACTGGCGCAGCATACTGGCGTAACGTGCCATGATTTCATAACGGTGCGTAATCACGCCTTGCAGGGTCTGCTCGGTCACAGAATCGGACTTTTCGCGGACCAGCTTGAGCTTGGGTGCAACCTTCTTGACCTGGGCCAGGCGCAATGCCTGCAAAATCCGGATATAGCCCCACCCAATATCAAACTCATACCACTTGCTGGAGAACTTGGCCGATGTGCCATAAGCATGGTGATTGTTGTGCAACTCTTCGCCGCCGATGATGATGCCAATGGGAAACAAATTGGTACTGGTGTCGGGACTGGAAAAATTACGGTAGCCGATATAGTGACCCAGACCGTTGACCACGCCGGCCGCCCAGAATGGAATCCATGCCATTTGCACCGCCCACACGGTCAGACCCAGTGCGCCGAACAACAGCAGGTCGATCGCGAGCATAGTAAAAATACCCAGCGTGGTGTGGCGGGAGTAAACGTTGCGCTCCATCCAGTCGTCGGGCGTACCGTGGCTGAAACGCTTGACGGTTTCTTCGTTGGCGGCCTCTTCACGATACAGTTCTGCGCCTTTCCACAAGACCCGGTCGATACCGTAAATCACGGGCGAGTGGGGATCGCCTTCACGTTCGCATTTGGCATGATGCTTGCGGTGGATAGCCACCCACTCGCGCGTGACCATGCCTGTGGTCAGCCAAAGCCAGAAGCGAAAGAAATGCGAAACGGCTGGATGCAGATCCAGCCCCCGGTGAGCCTGACTGCGGTGCAGATAAATAGTAACTGCCGCAATGGTGATGTGCGTAAGCACCAGCGTGACAAGAACGACCTGCCACCAGGCAAGTTGCAAAAAGCCACCGGTAATAAAACTGAGAATTGTATCCATATACCCTTTAAGGTCTCCTGAGATGCCCTTGGTTGCCGGGCATTGGCCCGCTGCGGCGGACAGTGTGCCCTAATTCGGGCCGGATGCTGAACGATATCAAATCGCGCAGGAATTATAACACCATGATTTCACTAAGAAAAAATTTAGCGGTGTTTTTTCTTGATTTTAGTCAAGTCGTGAGCAGAATGTCATTATTCTGACACAGTACCTGCTCTTTTCTTGAATATAGCCCTATTGCCTGGACGCCATGCGTATTGTTACCCGTATTGTGTTGCGCAAGGTTACAAACGCACATTCCTGGACAGATTAACGGGTTTTAGCCGCTTATTTCTCTATTTTAAGACCATTTTGGCAACAGGTGGTTCCTTTTAATAGGAATTTTTTCCGGTAAATTTATTTGCTGCGCTCCAGCACTGCGGCAAAAAAACCGTCGGTGCCATGAACATCGGGGCGCAACTTCAGATAAGGCGTCTTCATGCCCAATTCCGGACATCGGTCGCCCAAAACTTCCTGGGAATTGAGCAGAGTGAACTCGGGATGGGCTGCCAGGAAGGCATCGACCTGTTGTTCGTTTTCCTGCGGCAGTACGCTGCAGGTGGAATACACCAGACGGCCGCCCGGCGCCACACAGCGCGCGGCACTGTTCAGAATACGCGTCTGCAACTGAGTTAACTCCTGCACGCTGGCCAGAGACTGGCGCCACTTGAGATCTGGATTGCGGCGCAGTGTGCCGACACCGGTACATGGCGCATCAACCAGCACCTTGTCGGCTTTGCCGGCAAGTCGTTTCACACGGGCATCGTTTTCGTTTGATATGGCAATGGGTGTCACATTCGACAGTCCGCTACGGGCGATTCGGGGCTTGGCCTTGGCCAGACGAGCGGCCGATACATCGAAGGCATACAGACGCCCGGCCGAGCGCATAAGAGCGCCAAGCAACAGGGTTTTACCGCCAGCCCCAGCGCAAAAATCAATCACCATGTCGGTGCGTTTTGGCCCTACCAGCAACGCCAGCAACTGGCTGCCTTCATCCTGCACTTCCAGCGAGCCGTTTTCAAACAGGGTCCAGCGGGAAATTGCCGGTTTACCGTTAAGCCGAATGCCCCACGGAGAATAAGGCGTGGGCTGCGGATCGAACTCGGCGACCGGACTATCCTGCATTTGGGCCAACACCGTATCTCTGTCGATTTTGAAAGGGTTCACACGCAGATCGAGCGGCGCCTTCGTATTGAGCGCTGCGATCAGGCTTTCAAACTCGTCCATCTGGCTCATGTGCTCATACAGCCAGTCGGGCAGGCTGCCACGTATTTCCGGAGCCAGCGAAGCCAGGTCAATGGCCTCGACACGCACCAGCCAGCTTTTTTCTTCTTCGGAAAGCTGAGCCGCAACCGTGTCCTTACCTACCACCGAGGCAAGTCCCAGAATGGCCAGGCGCTCCAGCGCCGGTCCGGTTCCGCTTTCAGCGTATTGACGATAACGACGCAGGTGGCGCAGCACATCGAAAACGGCCTCGGCCACTTCATTGCGGTCGCGCCCGCCCAGAGATTTATTGGCCCGGAACCAGGCCGAAAGCACGGCGTCGGCTGGGTGTTTCCACTTTAGCACTTCGTTCAATACATCGCGGATCTGGCCCAGGCGTACTGTATAGACGCCACGTTGGCGTGCGCCGGCCGCGGCGGGCCGGGGCGTGCGACGGGTAAAATCGGGTTTCGCAGAACGGCGCCCTGTATCTTTTCTAGCGGATTTGATTGTCATAATTTTGGCCTGATTGAACGTTATGGCTGATTGAACGTTATGTCAAATGTGGTTATCGATATTGAAATATCCGGCGCTGATATAAGCGTAATCCATAGACGCTATATGCGACGGATCAGCTGACATATTCCGTATCTGCGTAAAACTGCTGTAACGGCAGCGCTCTTGTTAAGCCGACTTTGCCATGCTCGTCCAGATAAACATCTTTTTCCACCAGCCATTGCAATACCTGGGGATAAAGCCGGTGCTCCATTACGAGCACCCGCTGGGCGAGGCTTTGCGCAGTATCACCTGCAACGACGGGTACGACAGCCTGGGCGATAATCGGCCCCTGATCCAGCGCGGGAATGACAAAATGCACACTACAGCCATGAACCCGCACACCGGCATCCAGTGCCTGCTGATGAGTATGCAGGCCGGGAAACAGCGGCAATAGCGACGGATGGATATTGACCAGTCTGCCGGTGTAATGCCGCACGAAGTCATCGCTCAGAATGCGCATGAAACCGGCAAGCAACACCAGATCGGGCCGATAGCGATCAATGCGCTCGGCCAGCGCCTGGTCATATTGCGCGCGAGTCTGGCCGCCAGCCGCATCATACACCAGTTGCTCTGTTGTTATTCCCTGAGCTTGCGCCCAGGCCAATCCTTCACTGCACGGACTGTGCGAAATGACTGCCGTGATATTGACATTTGTAATTTGACTTGCAGCACGCACTAAGGCTTGCATATTCGAGCCGCGCCCGGAAATGAGAATGACGACCCGGGCTGCCGCAGGATTTGTTGGTTTCAACTGAACACTTCCGTATTACTTGCAAGTTTAAAATTGTAAACTGTATGGCGTGAAAAATCCTCTCCAAATCTCCCGTCAGGCTTTTGCCTCGGCTGCCCAAACCGGCAGCGCCCTTACCATTGGCAATTTCGATGGCGTCCACCTGGGCCACCAGCAATTGCTCTCGCACGTTGTCCGAACCGCCGCAGCCAAAGCGCTGGTGCCGTCGGTTATGACATTCGTACCACATCCGCGTGAATACTTTGCCCTTCGTGAACAACGTCCCGAACTGGCCCCGACCCGGATTTCAACCCTGCGCGACAAAGTCCGTGCACTGTCCTGTTGCGGCATCCGGCACATTCATATCCGTCGCTTTGACCAGGCCTTTGCCCAGCAGTCGCCGGAGCAATTCATCGAAGACATTCTGGTGCGCCAGTTGGCCGTCAAGTGGCTTTATGTTGGTGAAGACTTTCGTTTCGGCAGCAAACGGCGCGGCGATATCGCCCTATTGCGCGAAGCGGGCGCTCGGTTTGGCTTTGAAGTAGAGACCTTGCATGACGTGCTGGACACGAGCGGCGTCCGATACTCCAGTTCCGAATTGCGCCAAGCACTGGCCTACGCAGACATTGAGCGGGCCCGCGAATTTCTTGGCCACGCCTATCAAATCAGCGGACATGTGATACACGGGCGAAAACTGGGCCGGACCATCGGCTTTCCGACACTCAACCTCCGCGCCATGCCGCGCTGCGCGTTGCGCTCGGGTATTTATGTGGTCAAGGTCGATGGACTGCAGGCCGGGCCGCTGCCGGCAATCGCCAGCCTTGGCGTTCGCCCAACTGTTGAAGAGGACGGACAAGTCCTGCTGGAAGTGCATATTCTCGATAAAAACGTATCGGCATACGGTAAACTTATTACAATAAGCTTTTTGCACGCCGTGCGGGACGAAGAAAAATTCCCCGATTTACAAACTCTGACTGACGCCATCCGCCACGATGCGGACGTTGCTCGCAACTACTTTGCTGTCCATGGATTATAAGAACACCCTGAATCTGCCTGAAACCCCCTTCCCGATGCGGGGAAATTTGCCAAAACGCGAACCCGGCTGGGTTCAAGAGTGGGAGCAAAAAAAAGTCTACCAGGCGATCCGCAAGGCCTGCGCCGGTCGCCCCACGTATATCCTGCATGATGGCCCGCCCTATGCAAACGGTGATATTCATATTGGCCATGCGGTCAACAAGATTCTCAAGGACATTATCCTCAAAAGTCGCACAATGGCGGGCTTTGACGCGCCCTACGTGCCTGGCTGGGACTGTCACGGCATGCCCATTGAAATCCAGATCGAAAAGAAATACGGCAAGAACCTGCCGGTGGCAGAGGTCCAGTCCAAGGCCCGCGCCTACGCACTGGAGCAGATTGACCGTCAGCGTGCCGACTTCAAACGCCTGGGCGTACTGGGCGATTGGGAAAACCCGTATCTGACCATGAATTATGGCAATGAGGCCAATGAGTTGCGCGCGCTGGCGCGCATCATGGAAAAAGGCTACGTGTTCCGCGGCCTCAAACCGGTGAACTGGTGTTTCGATTGCGGCTCTGCGCTGGCCGAAGCCGAAGTGGAATATGCGGACCGCAAGGACCCGGCCATTGACGTGGCCTTTACCTTTGCCCAGAAAGACAAGCTGGCAGCCGCCTTCGGCGTAGACAGCGTGCAGGACGGTGCAGTCGTTATCTGGACCACAACACCCTGGACGATTCCGTCGAACCAGGCCCTGAACGTGCACCCGGAGGTCGTTTATGCCCTGGTGCGCCTGAGCGAGCCGCTACCTACCGGCCCATTGCTGTTGCTGGCCAAGGATCGGGTACAGGCCTGTCTTGAACACTGGCAGCTGGAAGGCACTGTGATTGCCGAATGTACCGGACAGGCGCTGGACCACATTGCGTTCCGCCATCCGCTGGCAGCTGCCGATGCGGGCTACGACCGGCTGTCACCGGTCTACCTGGGCGACTATGTCACGGTCGATACCGGAACCGGTATTGTTCACTCGGCGCCCGCGTATGGTGTAGAAGACTTCCAGTCCTGCAAGGCCAATGGCATGGCAGACACCGACATCATCAGCCCGGTGATGGCAGACGGCAAATATGTGCCCTCTCTACCATTGTTCGGCGGCAAGACAATCTGGGAAGCGAACCCCGACATTGTCAAGGCCATGCAGCAAGCTGGCACGCTGGTGCATGTGGAAAGCTACAAGCACAGTTATATGCATTGCTGGCGCCATAAAACGCCCATTATTTATCGCGCCACCAGCCAGTGGTTCGCCGGCATGGATCGCCAGCCCGAAGATCAAACCGGTACCTTGCGTGAAAAAGCGCTGACCGGCATTGACGCCACCGGCTTTTATCCGACCTGGGGGCGAGCTCGCCTGCATGCCATGATTGCCAATCGTCCTGACTGGACCTTGTCGCGCCAGCGCCAATGGGGCGTGCCCATGGCATTTTTTGTACACAAAGAAACAGGTCAGTTGCATCCGCGCACCGTTCAACTGCTTGAACAGATTGCGCAACGCGTTGAGAAACAGGGCATTGAAGCCTGGCAGGCGTTGGACCCGGCAGAACTGCTGGGTGACGAAGCCGCACAATACGAGAAAAACCGCGACACACTGGATGTCTGGTTCGACTCGGGAACCACGCATTTTACCGTGCTGGGCGGCAAAGAGCAGGCAACCACCGGCTCGCATTCAGATACGCTGCGCTGGCCCGCAGATCTGTATCTGGAAGGATCGGATCAACACCGCGGCTGGTTCCATTCGTCGCTGCTGACTTCGTCCATGCTGTTCGGAGAGCCGCCCTACCGCAATCTGCTGACCCACGGCTTTGTGGTCGATGGCCAGGGACGCAAGATGAGCAAGTCGATGGGCAACGTGATTGCGCCACAGAAGGTATCCGACTCGCTGGGCGCAGAAATCATCCGGCTCTGGACTGCCTCAACCGATTATTCGGGTGAACTGTCCATTTCGGACCAGATTCTCAAGCGCGTCGTTGAGGGGTATCGTCGTATCCGCAATACCTTGTGCTTCCTGCTGGGCAATCTGAATGACTTTGATGCCGCAACCGATATGGTGCAAACCGGCGAACTGTTCGAAGTTGACCAGTACGCGCTTGCATTGACGCGGGACATGCAAAATGAAGTGATGGCCTACTATGACGAATTCAATTTTCATCCGGCCATGGCACGCCTGCAGATTTTCTGCTCAGAAGATCTGGGCTCGTTCTATCTGGATATACTCAAGGACCGCCTCTACGTAACAGGGCGCGACAGCCTGGCAAGGCGTTCGGCGCAAACGGCCCTGCTGCACATCACGCTAAGCCTGATCAAACTGCTGGCGCCGGTGTTGTCTTTTACTGCCGAAGAAGCCTGGCAGGAACTTCAGAAATCAACGCTGAAAAACACGGACAGCGCAGACACGGTCACGATTTTTACCGAAGTGTTCCACAGCCTGCCCGAGGTCGCCGATCACGCCGCCCTCAGTAAAAAATGGGAACGCATTCTGCAGATTCGCGCCGACCTGAACAAGCAACTGGAAGACGTACGCAGTGCGGGGCGGATCGGCTCTGCGTTGCAGGCCGAGGTGGATGTTTTCGCCGACGGACTGGATCTGGCCTACCTGCAGAGCCTGAACGATGACCTGCGTTTTGTATTTATTGTCTCGCGTGCCGCAGTACACGCAGGCGCGCCCGGCGAAGGCGTCAATTTCACCATCACGCCATCCGAACATCGCAAATGTGAACGCTGCTGGCATTACCGTGAAGAAGTGGGCAGCATCGCGGACCACCCGGATATCTGCTCACGCTGCGATGATAATCTGCACCACGGTGGCGAGGACAGGCACTATGCATAAAGGGGTGACGCCGGCAACACGCGTTATTCCGTACATGACGTGGCTCGCGCTGGCCCTGCTGCTGATCGGCGCAGACCAGCTTAGCAAACAGTACTTTGAACAGAATTTCGAGTATTTGCAACGCGTGAATGTGCTGCCCGTCTTCGATTTTATTCTGATCTACAATCAGGGTGCAGCCTTCAGCCTGCTGGCCGACGGCGCCGGATGGCAGCGATGGTTTTTCCTGGCGCTGGGCCTGGCCGCTTCTGCATTTATTCTGTATCTGCTGCGCAAGCACCGCGAGCAACCGCTTTTCTGCCTGGCGTTGGCGCTCATTCTTGCCGGTGCCATCGGCAACGTGATCGACAGAACGTTATATGGGCATGTGATCGATTTTTTGCTGTTTTACTGGAACGACGCTTATTTTCCGGCCTTTAATCTGGCCGACACTTTCATTACCATCGGCGCTATTTTGCTGATACTTGATGAGCTGCGGCGCTATCTGCGCGACAGGAAAAGGGAGCAACAGACATGAGTCCGCTTTGCGGCAAACGCATCCTGATTGGCCTCACCGGAGGCATTGCCTGCTACAAGACGGCCGAGCTGGTACGGCGCCTGCAGGATCATGGCGCAGTCATTACCGTTGCCATGACGCACGCAGCGACCCAGTTTGTTACCCCCACCACGTTCCAGGCGCTCTCGGGCAATCCGGTCTACACTGAAACGCTGGACGATCGGATGGACAACAGCATGGCACATATCAATTTAAGTCGCCAGGCCGACCTGATCCTGATCGTGCCGGCCAGCGCCGATTTCATGGCCAAGCTGACGCACGGCCTGGCCGACGATCTGCTTTCCACGGTGTGCCTCGCCCGCGGCCTGTGCCCCCTGGTGGTGGTGCCGGCCATGAATCGTGAGATGTGGGGACATCCTGCTACCCAACGCAACGCGGCGCAATTGCGCAATGACGGCGTCAGGCTCTGGGGTCCGGCAAGCGGCTCGCAGGCCTGCAACGAGGTGGGCGAGGGTCGCATGCTGGAGCCGGAGCAAATCATCTTCGAAGCCCTTGCTTTTTTCCAGGGCAAAGCGCTGGCCGGCAAAAGCGTTCTGGTCACTGCCGGGCCGACGCAGGAAGACATTGACCCGGTGCGTTTTATCAGCAATCGCTCTTCGGGAAAAATGGGTTACGCGATTGCTCGCGCAGCCTGGGAGGCCGGTGCGCGGGTTACGCTCGTGTCTGGGCCCACCGCGCTGGATGCCCCTTACGGCGTTGACAGAATCAACGTCAAAACGGCGCGCCAAATGCATGCTCATGTGATGCAATTGGCGCCTGAACAGGACATATTCATCGCTGTAGCTGCCGTGGCCGACTGGCGGGTGAGTAACGCACAAGAGCAGAAAGTCAAGAAAACCGGCACGCAAGGCGGCCTGGATCTGGCGTTGACAGAAAATCCGGATATTCTGGCCGACGTGGCTGCCCTGGACAAGGGCCCCTGGTGCGTGGGATTTGCCGCAGAAACAGAGCATTTGCACGACTTTGCCGAAGCCAAGCGCAAGCGAAAAAAAATCCCCCTGCTGGTAGGCAATCTGGCCCAGGAAACGATGGAGGCGGACCAGTCGCGGATGGTGCTATTTGACGAGCAAGGCAGTCATCCCCTGCCCGTTCAGGATAAGCTGGCGGCGGCGCGCCGGCTGATTACCGAGATCGTCAAACGCAGCGACAAACCGAACGCGTCCAGAGGTAATTGATCTGCGGCCACGGCTGCGTAATTCCAACCTCCGATGCAAATTTATATTGATCAAATTCTTGCATTTATTACCCAGCACCAACACTGGGCAGGGCCGGTTATCGGCCTGATTTCCTTTGGCGAGTCTTTGTTGATCGTGGGGCTGTTTGTGCCTGCCACCGTGCTGTTGCCGCTGACCGGCGTATTAATTGCCAACGGAACGCTGGAACTGACCAGCGTGCTGCTGTGGGGCATAGCCGGCGCCATCGCGGGCGACGCCGTTTCCTATTGGATAGGCAGCGCCTATGGCCCGGCGCTGCTTAAAACCGATATGCTGCAGAAACGCCGGCGCAGCGTGGCGCGTGCCCGACTATTATTTTACCGTTACGGCTTTCTGTCCGTTTTCGCGGGGCGCTTCATGGGCGCTTTCCGCTCGCTTATCCCGGGCATGGCTGGCATAATGAACATGCCGCAGGGGAAATTTCAGCTTGCCAATGTGCTCTCGGGCATGATTTGGTTCCCCTGGCTTCTGATGCCGGGCTATCTCGGCGTAC
Organism: Advenella sp. S44; assembly: GCF_002810445.1. Taxonomy (GTDB): domain Bacteria; phylum Pseudomonadota; class Gammaproteobacteria; order Burkholderiales; family Burkholderiaceae_B; genus Advenella. Next base: position 148,864 of record NZ_NEXS01000008.1, read on the forward strand.
ACGGCGCCGACGCATTGGGGCCAACAGCAAGCCTGGCCATATTAGCAGCATTGGCCGTGGTATGTATTATCGTTATCTTGGCTAGACGAAGGCGTGCGCTGCGTCAGGCGCAAAAAAAACGCTGACGACTGTGGATACGCATACCGCGATCCGCGCAGTGACGCCCAATGGAGCTCAACAATGAATATGGACTACCGCGAACCCAGAAACGGCGATTTTGCCAGTTATGTAGAAGAACTGAGTCGTCATTTTGATATGAAGGAACAGGCAGTGAACCCGGATTTTTCCTCGGGTTTTCCATCAAAGCTGATCGACACAACGAGCCAAGGCAATCGTGCGACGGCGGCCTCCGGCGCGCCGGCAAGCAGCAAACAAAAGCAGGCAGCGAATCAACCGACAGCCGATATTGGCTTTCCGGTGCCACCCAGCGGCAAACAGCACACCGGGTTTGAAACACGGCCTGTCGCGCAGAGTCAGAAAAAACCGCGGTCTTTCCCGGTTTCTCTTGTGCTCGGACTCGTTGCCGTTGTCCTTTTTATATTGATCAATGCATTCGAGACCAATGGCCGCAGGCTCGATCTTGACGGGATGGGCGGTCCACTGATCTTTATTCTGGTGGTCCTGTTCATCATTTACAAGCGGATTCGGAACGCCGCAAAACGATTTCCCACTTCGGTTACCACTAAGAAACAAATATGAAACTTGATGTCAAAATTCTAGACGAACGCATGCGCGACCAACTGCCTACCTATGCCACTAGCGGATCGGCCGGGCTGGACTTGCGCGCCTGCCTTGAACAGGAACAGACACTGGCCCCTGGCGCATCGCTGCTGGTGCCAACCGGTATTTCCATTTATCTGCAGGACCCGCGTTATGCCGCCATGATCCTGCCACGCTCAGGCCTAGGACACAAGAATGGAATCGTATTGGGAAATCTGGTCGGCCTGATTGACGCCGACTATCAGGGGCCGCTAATGGTTTCCGTCTGGAATCGCAGTCAGACGCCTTTTGTTTTAACACCCATGGAGCGCATTGCGCAACTGGTCGTTGTACCCGTCATGCAGGTCGCGTTCAATGTGGTTGAGGAGTTTACACAGAGCGAGCGCGGCGTAGGCGGTTTTGGCAGTACCGGCAGCCGCTGATACGGCTTCGGCAACGGCCTGCACCGGGGACGACCATCGTTTTCAAAGTACGAATGCAGACTGCCCGTGAACATGCTGGCCCCATAGGGTGGGCCCACGCCGATATTTTTAATTATTCAGGAAAAAGTAATGAATCAGACAAAACGAACGCTGCTAAAAAGCGCACTGGCCACCCTAATGGGCGCCGCCCTGCTGCAACCGGTCATGGCTCAGGAAGCATCATATCCGACCAAACCGATTACCTTTGTCGTGCCCTATTCTCCAGGCGGCCCACTGGACGGCGTAGCGCGTTTGCTGGCCGAACACGCTGGAAAAACGCTGAAACAAACCATTATTGTGGAAAACAAACCCGGTGCTGGCGGCAATATCGGCGCAGGCATGGTCGCCCGCGCCAAGCCTGACGGTTATTCAATCGTCATGGGCGCAGTCGCCACACATGCCATCAACCCGTGGCTATACAAAAATCTGAATTACGATCCAGTCAAGGATTTTGAACCCATTCTGCTGGTATCGGAAGTGCCCAATGTTCTGGTGGTCAGCACCGCATTCTCAGATAAAAATAAAATCACGGATGTTGCGTCGTTGATCGAATATGCCAAAAGCAATCCCGGCAAGCTGAATTATGCCTCGGGGGGCAATGGCAGCGCCGGCCATCTTGCCGGCGAACTGATCAAGCAGCGCACCGGCATTGACGCCGTGCACGTCCCCTACCAGGGCGCCAGCCCGGCAAAGCTGTCGCTGTTGTCAGACCAAACCCAGTTCATGTTTGATAATCTGGCCTCTGCCCTGCCCATGGTCAAAGATGGCAAGGTGCGTGCCCTGGCGCTGACGACCAAAGCAACATCTGACATCATGAAAGACGTGCCCACCATGGAGTCTGCCGGCATCCCGGATTTTGATATCAGCACCTGGTTTGGCATCTTCGCAACTGGCGGCACGCCCAACGAGGTAGTCAACACCTTGCATGAGGCCTTTGCAGCCGCCATGCAGGACGAAGCGGTCAAGAAACAACTGCTGAACATGGGTTCGGACACCAAACCGTCCTCTTCCGAGGAATTTGCGGCAAAGGTCAAAACCGAAATGGCAAAATACAAAGACATTGTCAAAATCTCGGGTGCATCGGCCCAGTAAAGCCCGTTAGCATTTTGCCAGTCACTTGGAGCAATCGCCAATGCAACTGCGATCCGACAATCGCAAATGCTATGCCGATTCTCCATCGCTCGACCGTTTCTATTCGACATCGCTAAGGCAGTTCCTATTCGGCAATCGCCATCGCAATTCCAAATCCGGCCTCACACCTGCCATTCAGGCATCTGTGAGGCCGAGTTCCGTTTAAACGCCCATGATTTATTTTTCAGGTGCGTACTGAAAGCGGCCGTCCTCAATTTTTCCCATGACACGGGCGCGCTCATCAAAACCCTGGTGGTCCTTTGCGGAGATATTGAGCACGCCATTGGGCACGATCAGCTCCCGTGTTGATTCAATGGCATCACGCAAGGCGCTGCGAAACGCCGGCGTACCGGGCCGGGCGTCTTTCTGCAATGCCTGGCTGACGGCGTTGTCCATAACCATATAGGCGCCCCAGGCATCGCCGGCAAACTGAGTGGCCGAATTGGCGCCGTATTTGGCTTCATACTTTTCTGTAAATTCGCTGGCGATTTTCTTGACCGGGTTGGAATCCGGTAACCCCTTGGCCACAACACCCGGGCCCGTCGGGAACAGCGTGCCCTCGACATCTTTCCCACCCACCTGCAACACCTCCAGTGTACCAATACCGTGGGTTTGGTAGATCACGCCTTTGTAGCCACGTTGCTTGAGGGTCTTGCCAGGCAAGACGGCGGGCGTGCCCGATCCGGCGATCAGAATAGCGTCGGGCCTGGCGGCCATCAGCTTGAGAACCTGGCCGGTTACTGAGGAGTCTGTCCGCTGGTATGATTCGCGGGCAACCACATCCACTTTTCCTGCCGCCAGGCTGGAAAATTCCTTCCACCAGTTTTCGCCGTAAGAATCCGCATAGCCAATAAAGGCGATTTTCTTGAATCCTTTTTTTACCATGTCCTCGACCAGAACCTGGGCCATCAGACTGTCATTCTGCGGCATTTTGAAGGCCCAGTGGCGGCCCGGATCATTCGGTGGCGTCACTATGGCTGCCGAGGCCGCCAGCGCGATCATTGGCGTTTTCGTTTCTTTGAGCACATCCAGAATCGCCAATGCCGCCGCCGTCGTGTTGGGTCCGACCAGGATATCGATCTTGTCTTCCGAAGTCAGCTTGCGGGCATTACGCACCGCCTTGCTGACATCCGTGCCATCGTCCAGCACAATGTATCTGGCAGGCTCGCCCCCCAGCGTTTTGGGCCACAAGTCAATCGCGTTGCGCGACTGGATGCCAATGGCTGCCGCCGGCCCTGTACTGGAAAGCACAACACCCACCGTCACGTCCGCAAAAGCCGGTGGTGTCAAAATCGCGGCAAGCAGGCCGGCGAGAAAGGTGTTCTTAAATAGCATGGATAAGCCCCTCTGGAGAAACAATATGTCCTGCGGTGTCGGGGTTCGTGCAACAAACCCCGGTAGGCAACGCAAGAGGCGCATTCTAACCCGAATGACATCCGAGCGACTGAATGCTCGCTCCTTCAGCGGTGCGCGCCTGGGTGCGACCGTCAATGGCACCGGCAATCACATCCGATAACAGGGCCAGCGCCTGCGACTGACTTTGCACCAAGGCATCTACGCCGGTGCCGGCCGCCACTTCAATCCTGGTCTGGCAAACGCGTCCGGACTGGCCTGTCATGCGTACTGGCTTAATGCGCCAGGTAGCGTCAATGACGGCAGCCTTATTCAGAATCATGTCAAAGCGATGAAAAGTGGTCTCTATCAACCAGATCGGCAGTTTCTGCTCACTGCCGCTGATGCCCTGAATATTAATCGCGCCCAGACGACTAACCAGATTGGCGGACAAGGTTTTCTGGATTTCGTCCTGTAAAGAGCCCGCCCAGCGCGATCCGTTGAGCGGCACCACGGCGGATGAATCAGCAGAACTGCGAATCATCAGCTGCGGCTTGTCGACAACGTCAGGGACCGTCACATCGTGCAGATTGACACCGAAGCGGGCAGTGCCCTGCACGCTGGCCGGGTCGCTGGCTGCCAGCGTGTAATATTGCGTGGGTGCCGAGGCGCAGGCACTGAGTATGGCGGCCACGGCCGTCAGCGCCATCGGACGCAAGGCTTTGGACAATTTACGCGTAATCATTGACTTTCCTTGAACGGGATATTGTCTTTGGAGCGGCCTCGTATCAGCGAGCTGGGCTCGGCCTGCAGATAGTCGCCCAGGCTGCGGATTGATTTGGCAGCCCGCGACATTTCCTTGATCATGCCGTTAAGCTGCAGCATAACAGGACTCTCGTCGCCCACAACGCCGCGAACCGTGCCCATGGTTTTATTGACGCCGTCGAGCGAGCGCCCGGCCTGTCGCACCGTTGTCGTCAGCGCAGGAACCATGGTCGTATCCAGTGTCCTGGCCAGTTTCGAGATGCTTTGCAGGGTGTCGTCAAGCGAATGGCCAATCGAATCTATCGGCAGGTTTTTCAGTTTTTCGACAATGACATTGAGCTGTTGCTGCAGCTCATCAAAGCTGCCCGGCACCGTCGCGATTAGCACCGGCTGCTTACTGACGTCAGGCGTGGGCGGCTTGCCGGCGATTTCCGGGAAATAGTCCAACGCCACATAAAGCTGCCCGGTAAAAATGTTGGCAAAACGCAATTGGGCCCGAATGCCACTGGTGACAAACTCCTTGAGTGCCACGTCATGAAGCGCCTCGTCGTTGCTGTTGGCCCGCTGCGCCGCAGGTATGGCCGCGCCCAGCCGGTTTTCGTAAATCACGCCATCGACAATCACCGTGGTTTTCTTCGTGGCAATATCAAACTCCATGGAAATGTCTTTGACTTCGCCCAGAAGAATGCCCTTGAAATCAATGGCCGAACCGGTCTGCAATCCCCTGACCGATTTGTCGAACTTCATGCGGATTGGAAACGCCAGGCCGTCGGGTTTGGCCAGAGCCTTGTCTTCCGAGGGGTTCAGAACGAATCGCGTCCCGTCAGGCGCCGGCTTGGGCGGTGGGGATTCATTGTTCAGCGGCAATTGCCCGAAAGAAATCCCTCCCGCCAACACCGAAACCAGCGACTGTGTTTTCAAATTCAGGCCGCCCGCATTCAGCGACAGGTCGACGCCGCTGGCATTCCAGAAGCGGCTGTTTTCGGTGACAAAGCGGTCGTATGGGGCGTCAATGAATATTTGGACCTCGACCCCCTTGCCGTCCTTGCTCAGGTTGTAATTGATGACCTGTCCAACCTCAAGGCGCCGGTACAGAACCGGCGAGCCAAGATCCAGCGAGTTCAGGCTGGGCGCGGTAATAGTAAATCGCTTGCCAGGCCGGCCACTGATCAATTCCGGCGGTTTTTCCAGCCCGACGAATTCATCGCGGTACTTGCCTTTGTTTTGCTGAGAGTCGTCGATATCTACGCCGATATAGGCGCCCGATACCAATGTGCCCAGACCCGAGACGCCACTGGCCGCCAGTCGCGGCTTGACGACCCAAAACCGGGCGCCCTCGTGCAAGAGAAAGTCAACGCCCTGCTTGAAGGATACCTTCACCAGCACTGAATTATGATCTTCGGTCAATGTAATATCGGAGACAGTGCCGACCACGACATCCTTGTAGCGCACCTGGGTCTTGTCGATTTCCAGTCCTTCTGCCGTTTTGAAGGTGACCGTAGCCACCGGCCCCTGTTGCATATAGTCGCGCACCAGCAACGAGAGCCCGATGATGGCTGCAATCACCGGTACAAGCCAGATCCAGGAGATATTTTTGTTTTTCTTCTGGGTAATGACCGGTGTCTTGGCGATGACCGGATTGGGCTGGTTGGCAGCGGTGTCTTTCGTATCTGCACCCCCACTTTGCGCTGCCGTATTTTCCGTGTCGCCGGACGCAGAAGAATGCCGCTCCGGCGCCGTCCCGTCTTCGGGAGCGCGCTTGGATGGGTCCGCTGGTGGCCGATCGTTTTCAGACATATGACGCTCCTGCCGACTGCTGATTCAGTAAACTATACATACTATCGATTAAACGGTAATCCGTCCCTGTTGTCCTGGGCCTGGGCCCACTAAGAAAAGGTGGGCGCAGTGGGCGCTGGCTGGTAATCAGGCTGCTCGATATCGTCGTCCACCTCATCCCAACCTTTGCGTATATCAAAATTCATAGTGGCAAACATAGTGACCACAACTACCATACCAAAGGCAGCGGCGCCAATATCGGGTCGCACCGACATCAATGATCCGAAGTTGACCAGGGAAGTGAGCAGGATCACCACGAAAACATCCAGCATTGACCATTGGCCAATCAGTTCCACTGTCTGATACATCCTCGTGTAATGCATCATCGTATCACGACGGCCTTTTGCCGAACGACCGATCAAAATGGCCAGAATGACAATTTTAGTTAGCGGCACGACAAAGCTGGCCACAAAGACAATCAGGGCCAGATCCCAGGAGCCCAGATTCCACAACTCCAGGATTCCTCCCAGAATGGTATGGGCAGCGGTGCCACCAAGGACGGTGGTATTGATCATGACCGGATAGAGATTGGCCGGAAGATACAGAATAACGGCGGCAAGCAAAATGGCCAGGGCCCGTGTTTTGTGCGCCGGTTTGCGAAAATGCACATGATTATGGCAGCGCTGGCATGTTCCCTCATGCTCCCGACTCATGGTGACCTGGCCGCAGATCTCGCAATCTAGCGGCACATGTTCCTGGTCAAGGGTAACCGGCAGGGGCTTGACGGCGCCATCCTGTTCTGCCAGCAACCACACGCGTTCGGAATTGAGCTTGCTCAGGCCGGTAAGCAGGAAGGTAAGCGCCGCATAAGCCCACAGGCCCGCGCCTGGCGTAAGCGAGGCCATATCGGCCAGTTTTACGATGGCCACCAGCGCTCCCAGCATAAATACCGGAATCATCGCCCATGGACGCACCAGATGCAGCCATCGGCTCAGTTGGTTCAGTCCCGGCGCCCGCCGGCTCTGGCGGGAAAACGCCAGCAGCCAGATGAGAATGAGGACGTCAAGCAAGGGCATTAGAAAACCGGTGGCAAAGCACATGATGGCAACGCTGGGATAGCCAGCCCGCCAGGTTGCCGCGACGGCGTCCAGGAAAGTCGAACTGCTTTTGAGGCCGACTGCGCTGATTGTTCCTACCGGCATAAAGCTGGCCACTGCGAACGCGATCAGCGAGGTCAGAGCAATTGCCAGCCAGGCAGAACTGTTGAGCACACCCTGGGACCACAACACCGTACCGCATCGAACGCAAGAAGCGCGCTGGCCCGAGACCAGCGCGCTTCGTTCATGCAGTTGCCCGCAATGATGGCAGGCGATGTAGATGCCCGTCATGCTCAAGAAACCAGCGCTTCTTCCTCAGAATCCTTTTTTTCCTTCGGATCCGAATCATTGAAAGTGAGCGTGACTTCGTCCTTGTCATCAATATCGACATAGACCGAACCACCGCTGGCCAGTCTGCCAAATAACAGCTCGTCGGCCAGCGCACGGCGAATAACGTCTTGAATCAGCCGTTGCATGGGTCGGGCACCCATCAGAGGATCGAACCCTTTTTTGGCCAGGTGCTGGCGCAGGCCATCGGTAAAGGTGGCATCCACCCGTTTGGCCTGCAACTGGTGCTCCAGTTCGATCAGGAACTTGTCGACCACGCGCATAATGATGTCTTCCGACAACGAAGCAAATGGAATGATGGCATCAAGACGATTGCGGAATTCAGGCGAGAACATGCGCTTGATCTCTGCCATCTCGTCGCCGCTCTGGCGGCTGTCGGCAAAACCGATGGAGCGGCGATTGAGCAGCTCCGCCCCCGCATTGGTGGTCATGATAATGACCACATTGCGAAAATCAGACTTGCGCCCGTTGTTATCTGTCAGCACGCCATGGTCCATAACCTGCAGCAGGATGTTGAAAATATCCGGATGGGCCTTTTCAATTTCATCGAGCAGCAACACACTGTGCGGCTGTTTATTGACTGCCTCGGTCAGCAGGCCGCCCTGGTCGAAACCCACATAGCCCGGAGGGGCGCCAATGAGACGCGAGACCGCGTGTCGCTCCATATATTCGGACATATCGAAGCGGATCAACTCAACGCCAAGAATGAAGGCCAGTTGTCTGGCGACCTCGGTCTTGCCCACGCCGGTCGGGCCGGAAAACAGGAAAGAGCCTATCGGCTTGTCGGGCTTGCCAAGGCCTGAACGCGACATCTTGATCGCGGAGGCCAATGCCGTAATGGCGGCATCCTGACCGAAAACGACAGTTTTCAGGTCTCGATCCAGTGTTGCCAGCTTGTTGCGATCGTCGGTGCTGACCGATTGCGGCGGAATGCGCGCCATTTTGGACACCACGTTTTCGATGTCGGTCTTGCCGATAACCTTTTTCTGGCGAGATTTGGGCAGCAGTCGCTGTGCGGCTCCGCTCTCATCGAGAACGTCAATGGCTTTGTCAGGCAGGTGACGATCATTGATATGTTTGGCAGACAATTCCGCAGCGGCGGTAATGGCCGCCGCCGAATAGCGAACATGGTGATGTTCTTCGAATTTGGATTTCAAGCCACGCAGGATAAGAATGGTTTGTTCCACCGTTGGCTCGCTGACATCGATTTTCTGGAACCGACGCGATAGCGCGTGATCTTTTTCAAAAATGCCGCGGTATTCCTTGTAGGTGGTCGCTCCCATGCAGCGCAGCGCCCCGGAAGACAAGGCGGGTTTGAGCAGATTGGAGGCGTCCATGGTGCCGCCCGAAGCCGAGCCGGCACCAATCAGGGTGTGAATTTCATCAATGAAAAGCACGGCGTCGGGCTGACTGGCCAACTGCTTGAGCACGGCCTTGAGCCGCTGCTCGAAATCGCCTCGGTACTTGGTTCCTGCAAGCAATGAACCCATATCCAACGCATAAACGCGGGCCTTGGACAGAATATCGGGAACGTTACCGGTGGAGATCCGCAGCGCCAGGCCTTCAGCGATGGCCGTTTTGCCCACACCGGCTTCGCCTACCAACAGCGGGTTGTTTTTGCGACGGCGGCACAGAATCTGTACCACGCGTTCAATTTCATTGTCCCGCCCGATAAGCGGGTCAATTTTGCCCGCCTTGGCCAGTGCGTTCAGATCGGACGCGTACAGGGCAAGGGGCGACTTATTCTCTTCGGGCTCGCCAGGCTGCGGCTCGGACGGGGCTGTACCCTCGTCTGGCGAGGGGGCGGCCGATTTGGTGATGCCATGGGAAATATAATTGACCACATCTAGACGCGTGACATTCTGCTCTTGCAGATAAAACACAGCGTGGGAATCTTTCTCGCTGAAGATTGCAACCAGCACATTGGCGCCCGTTGCAGGGCTTTTGGCGTTGCCGTTGGACGAGACATGCATGATGGCCCGTTGGATTACACGCTGAAAACCCAGGGTCGGCTGCGTATCGACTTCATCGGAGCCGCCAACAATCGGCGTATTGGCATCAATAAAGGTACGCAGCTTGGTGCGCAACTGTTCAATATCGGCATCGCAGGCGGTCAGCACCTCCCTGGCAGCCGCGTTATCCAACAATACCAGCAACAGATGTTCGACGGTAATAAATTCGTGGCGTGCCGAACGTGCATCCACAAACGCCATATGTAGTGTCACTTCGAGTTCTTGAGAAATCACAATTTCCTCCGTCTAAACAACTGCCCTGGAAATGCCAGGACCATTACAAATCCACGGGCTCCATCACGCACTGCAGTGGGTGCTGATGAGCGCGCGCATACTGCGCAACCGTTGCCACTTTTGTGGCGGCAATGTCTCTGGTGTAAACACCACAAACGCCCTTGCCATCATGATGTACTTTTAACATGATCACCGTGGCCTCTTCTTCTGTTTTCGAAAATATTTTTTCTAAAACTGAAACCACAAAGTCCATCGGGGTGTAATCATCGTTTAACAGCAACACCTGATACATGGGTGGGGGCGCCAATTTCGCCTTTTGCGCTTCAGTGACAATGCCTGACTGCTGAGCCATACCGAACCTGCTTAAGAAAGTCTTTATATTGATACTTTATACGATATTTCAAGTGGTGTTGTTTATGAACCCCAGAATTATCGGTAATTTCCACTATTGACTCACATAATATTAATCCGCATCATTTATTTATACTGCAAAATAGTATCCACAAAACTGTTTCAGTATCTTTTCGGCAAGAGGCCATCATCGGCCTGTTGCCTTGGGTTGGTAAAATCTTGAGCAGAGGCTGTAAGAATGTCAGAAACAACAGAAACACCCGTCCCCGAGGAAAGCGGCAACAAGCAGACCGGGACCGTCAAATGGTTTAACGATGCCAAAGGGTTCGGCTTTATTACACCCGATGGCGGCGGCGAAGATCTTTTTGCCCACTTTTCTTCAATCCAGATGAACGGATTCAAGACACTGAAAGAAGGCCAGCGCGTCTCTTTTGAGATAGCACAAGGCCCCAAAGGACAACAGGCGCTTAACATAACTGCAGCATAGCCCCTATATCGAAAGAGCGTGTCCATGTCCCTGCCCGCATCAAGGTTCTTGCGGATAGCATTTCTTGCGGGCTGCACCATTCTGGCAGGCCTATTGCTGGCCCCACGAATGACTGCGGCCCGCGTTTCCGTGCCCGGTTCGGCTGTCGCCAATGTTGCATTGCAAATCCGGGGACACGCACTCACGGCTGAAGTGGCCGACACGGATCCACTGCGCGCCAGCGGCCTGATGCACCGTCGGACACTGGCGCCCGACCACGGCATGCTTTTTGTCTTTCCAGACGATCAGCAGCGTTGTTTCTGGATGAAAAATACACTGATTCCGCTTTCCATTGCCTTTATCGATAAGCATGGCACGATTGTCGCGCTGGATGACATGCAGCCGTTGAGCGAAGCCTCTCACTGTTCAGGCGCGCAGGCACGCTATGCGCTGGAGGTCAATCGTGGATGGTTTCATCGCCACAGCATCCGTGTCGGTGATAATATCAGGGCCGTCCTACCGGACTCGCTGCCCATCGCACGGGACGGCTTGCCGGCAACACAACAGTAAAGGTTATTTATGAAAGCAATCTGGACCACCCTGCTGGGAAGCTGCATCGGCTTGCTCGCAGGATGCTCAGGCATTACCCTGCCCGAATATCACAAACCCGCTATCGAGCGCAACTCTGACGTACAACCCAAGCAATTGGCCAACTGCATCCTGACCGGCTGGAAAGGTCCCTATCCCGCAGCCCACTTGCGGCAGTCCGATGCAGACTACTACTTTGGCGGCATACCGGGGCCGGATGAGCCCAAAGCAAAAATCAGCGTCGCGCCGCGCTCGCTTGATGGCAATTCAGGCTCACGCGTGACCTTGAGGGTCGCGCCAGACACGCAGGCAGATATCGTGACAATCGTTGAGCAATGCATGCGCTAGCGCCGTACTACCCGGGCGCCAAGCGCTGACCGGACAGCTCTAGTCTTGCACGATATCATCCCCCAGATTGGGGCAACGCCAGGCGCCCTGCACTTGCGAGTTGGTAAGGCATATATCCAAAAAAACCGCCAGCCACAGAACGTGGACTGGCGGTTTTTTTGCAAGAACGGGTCCTTGCGGTGGCGTGATCAACCGAGATTTTTGCTTGCGAAATCCCAGTTGGCCAGTTTCCAGAAAGATTCCAGATATTTAGGGCGCGCATTACGATAGTCAATATAGTAAGCGTGCTCCCAGACGTCACAGGTAAGCAGTGGAACGTCGTCTGTCGTCAATGGTGTTTTGGCATTACTGGTGTTGACGATATCGAATGAACCGTCAGTCTTTTTCACCAGCCAGGTCCAGCCTGAGCCAAAGTTGCCTGCGGCGGATTTGTTGAATTCTTCCTTGAATTTGTCAACACTGCCCCATTTTTTATTGATGCCTTCAAGCACAGCGCCTTTTGGCTCGCTGCCGCCGGGAGTCAAACAGTTCCAGTAGAACGTGTGATTCCACACCTGGGCTGCCTGATTGAACATCACGCCGTCTGACTTTTTCACGATTTCTTCCAGGCTGGCATTTTCAAACTCGGTGCCCGGGATCAGTTCGTTCAGCTTGTCGACATAGGCCTTATGATGTTTGCCATAATGGTATTCAAGCGTTTCTTTGGATATTGTGGGAGCAAGTGCATCCATTTCATAGGGAAGCGGCGGTAAGCTGTGTGCCATGTAGATCTCCTTGTCTAAGTAAAAAAGGTTCTCCGATGATACCTTAAATTCTAGCTGCGATTCGGAATGACCCTGACTTGCTGCGTACCTTTCTCCAGCTCCACCGTCAGGGCTTGTCCTTCCTGCAGAATCGCGGGGTCGCGCTGCACACGCCCTGTTTCATCATAGACGATGGCGTAGCCTCGCCCCAACACCGCCCGCGGGTTTATGGTTTCAAATTGTGTATGTGCGCGCTCGAAACGACGCTGCGTTTGATTCATAAAACGGTCCGCTGCACGGTCCAGCCGGGCCAGCACAGCGGCGATCCGACTTCTGGCGTGAGCCACTTGGGGTGCGGCATGTTCGAGCGACTGATTCAGCAGGGCAACGCGGTTTTTTTTATGCGCCAGTTCGGTGTTCATACTGCTGTCAAGTTGTCGCAACGCATGGATGACACGCACGCGATCACTACGGATTTTCTGCGCCGGAGACACAAGCCTGCCGGTCAAGCGATCCAGTCGCAGGCTGTAATTTTCCAGCATGCGTTGCTGATGCCGGGACAGCCGGTCCGTCAGGCCAACGATATCATTGATGATCTCCTGCCTGGGCCGACACACCAGTTCAGCGGCCGCGGTCGGCGTAGGCGCACGCAAGTCGGCAACGAAGTCGGCGATCGTGAAATCGGTCTCGTGACCAACGCCCGAAACGATGGGGATTCGACTGGCGGCAATCAGGCGGGCCAGCGACTCATCATTAAAGCTCCACAAGTCTTCCATACTGCCGCCACCACGGACCAACAGTAGCGCATCCACTTCATTGCGCATCTGAGCCTGCGCCAGCGCGCTCATGATTTCCGTGGCCGCATCCCTACCTTGTACCGCTGTCGGATATATCACAATACTGACATGCGGCGCCCTTCGGGTGAGCGCACTTAACACATCATGTAATGCCGCTGCCCCGAGCGAGGTGATGACGCCAACGCGATGCGCAAATGCCGGCAGGGGAAGCTTGCGCGACGCATCCAGCAGTCCTTCTTGCTGAAGTCGGGCGCGAATAGCGAGAAACTGTTCGTACAGATTGCCCTGCCCGGCCCGGCGCAGCGACTCCACCTGCAATTGGTAATCTCCACGGGGTTCATACAACGTCACACGGGCTCGCACGTCAATCCGGTCGCCTGAAGCCGGCACAAAATCGAGCATTGCCGTTTTACCCCTGAACATGACGGCGCGTACGGCTGCGCGCTCGTCTTTCAGCGTGAAATACCAGTGGCCTGACGAGGCCCTGACAAAATTGGAGATTTCGCCGGTCACCCAGAGCATCGGCACACCTTCTTCAAGCAGCCGCCCGACCCGTCGGTTCAACTGCCCGACCGATAACATTTTTTCGCTTGACAAGACACCGTTATTTTCGAGATTTTCCAAATTTCCAATTCCAAACTGTCCACAAAAATAAAAAATCAATAGCCTGGGCATTTTTACGGCCCATTACAATGACTTCCTGAATTGCTTTGTGAGAAACAAGCCGTAAGTTATTGATTTAAAACAAAAAGAAATATTTCAATTAAATTGCACAATGATTAAGCAAACGAGGCCAGCACTTGTGTAGATACGCCATTACAGCATCTTATTCACAGAATTATCCACAGAAAATGTGAGTAGTTACATTTGCCCGATCTGCCACTTCAATTTAAGCTGAACTTGTGCAGAGCGACATCCGCAAGACCCCACCTCAACGCTAGCGATTGGCCCTCGTCCAAAGCCATTGGCCAGCCTGCCGGCCAACAACACGCCAAGGCTTCATTTGCTGCAATAATACCTGCCCGGCGGCTATCGGGGTCTGGGAATTTAGCCGAACAACGCAGGTTTGATGCCCAACAACATTTGAATAACGATCCGCTCTCAGGCGACTGGCTCATCATGCCATGCAATAAACAAGTAAACTAACCGTCTGGATTTTACCGTAAGCCGCCGCGCATTTTCGCCAATGGTACAAAATAAACACGCTACTCTGACCAACACCCTGCTGAGCCAATGGCAAAGCGGTGGGCTGCTGTCCGACGCACTGTTGCCGCTGTCATGGGTGACCCGCCTGGTCGTGGCCGCGCGCGCAGCACTCTACTTGCTAGGTCTTAAACAACCGAACCGCATGCCGGTTCCGGTTATCGTCGTAGGCAATATCTTTGTGGGCGGCACCGGCAAAACGCCGTTCGTCCTGAGCCTGGTCGCAGCATTGCGCGAACGAGGCTGGCAACCGGGCATTGTCAGCCGCGGTTACGGGGTCACCGTAGGTCACGAGCCTCGACACGGCTATGGTGCGCAGGCGCAGGCTGCTTATCTGGGTGATGAACCCTCGATGCTGGCAAGCGCTGCTCCCATTGCGATTCATCCAGACCGCACGCGAGCCGCCCGTTGCCTGCTACAGCAATATCCCGAAATCACCGTCATCATCGCGGACGATGGCCTGCAGCATCGAGCCCTGGGGCGCGATATCGAGATTGCGGTGCAGGACAGTCGCGGCATCGGCAACGGTCGTCTGTTGCCGGCGGGCCCTTTGCGCGAGCCCGCCTCAAGACTGAACTCGGTTGATTATCTGGTCAGCAATATTCCTGCCGACGAACCGGTGATCGACCAGCAGGCGCATACCCGTGCAAGCCAGGGGCAGCGCGAAGCGCGGCGGGTAACCATGCAGTTGCTTCCTGCCCGGGTCGTTCATCTGCTTTCCGGACAATCCCTGTCGCCAGACCAGTGGCGGGCGCAATATCGGGGCAAACGCATCGCAGCAATTGCCGGCATCGGCCATCCGCCTCGATTTTTCAGGACACTGGCGTATACCGGCATTGTGGCGCAGCAAACCATCGCATTTGCCGACCACCATGCCTATTCCCGTGACGAGATCCAGGCGATTGATGCAGACCTGATCCTGATGACAGCAAAGGATGCTGCCAAATGCCTGACCATGCAGGATGATCGTTTGTGGAGCCTGGAGGTGACGCCTCGGTTTTCCGATCCAGATTTTTTTGACGATATCGCGAAAAAACTCAAATCATTACCGGTATACTGATTCATTCGACAGATTACACGACTCATATTATGGACACGCAATTTCTCAAGCTCCTCGTCTGCCCATTGTGCAACATCCCCTTGCGCCATGACCGGAGCGAGCAAGAACTGATCTGCCAGCATGACCAGCTTGCCTACCCTATCAGAAACGGCATCCCGGTCATGCTGAAGGAAGAGGCGCGGTCGCTACGCCAGAATCAGGCAGCGACATCGCCACAACGCCCTCTGGCCAGCGGTTCCCCCGAATCGCCTGCGACCCCCGCTTCTGACCGGGGACACAGTGATGCAACGGCATCCGGGCAGGCTAAGCCTGCCATTCCCGATACTGATACCGATACCGATACTGATTCAGGCCCAGGTTCCGAGTCAGGATCAAATTCCGACTCAAATTCCGACTCAGCTTCCGACTCCACGTCCGGCAGCAGACCCTAATATGGCAGGCTTTATCGTTATTGTGCCGGCACGCGCCGCATCAACCCGGCTGCCCGGCAAAATGCTGGCCGATATCGGCGGCCTGCCCATGGTTGTTCGTACTGCCAGGCAGGCAGCCCGCTCGGACGCCACCCGAGTCTATATTGCCACCGACGATCCGCAAATTGCCCAGGTTGCACAGGCGCACGGCTGCAGCCCGCTGCTCACACGGGCGGATCACCCGTCGGGAACCGACAGGCTGGCCGAGGTCGTGGCGCAACTTGACTTGCCCGACGACCAGGTGATCGTGAATGTTCAGGGCGATGAGCCCATGATCGAACCGGAAATCATCAACCTGGCTGCACGCGATCTGCTTGAAAACAGCGCCGCGGTCATCTCCACCTGCGCCTACCCGCTGGCCAATCCCCAGGATTTTTTCAATCCCAATATTGTCAAGGTAGTTTGCTCATCGGACCAATACGCCCTGTATTTTTCGCGAGCCCCCATCCCGTGGGCCCGCAATCATTTTGAAGGGCACAGCGCGGAACCGGGCAAGAGTCAATCCGCTTTACCTACAGGTTTTCCCGCATTGCATCATATTGGCTTATACGCTTATCGTAGCGAGTTCCTGAAAATTTTCCCGTCCCTCACACAAGGGCCGCTAGAGAGTTTCGAGTCGCTCGAGCAGCTCCGGGCCCTGGAGCATGGGTTCCGAATCCATGTACTGGTTACCGCCAGCGCGCCTATACCGGGGGTAGACACTCAGGAAGATCTCGAACGAGTTCGTCTTTTTTATCGCAACTCGGTTTAATTTTGCAATGCATCATATAAAATAGCATTCCACTAGTAACTCATAACAACATCCAGGAGGGATCCATGCGTCTCATTTTGTTAGGGCCACCAGGCGCAGGCAAAGGCACTCAGGCAACATTCATCACCCGGAAATACGGTATTCCGCAAATTTCCACGGGAGACATGTTGCGTGCGGCTGTCAAAGCCCAAACTCCTGTAGGCATTGAGGCGAAAACAGTGATGGATAATGGCGGACTGGTGTCCGATGACATTATCATCCGGCTGGTCAAGGACCGCCTGCGCGAAGATGACTGCAAAAAAGGCTACCTGTTTGATGGCTTTCCACGCACGATCCCGCAGGCCGATGCCCTGAAGAACGCTGATATCGGTCTGGACTACGTCATAGAAATTGATGTTCCCGAAGAGGACATCATCGAGCGCATGAGCGGGCGTCGTGTACACCCGGCCAGCGGTCGCACCTATCACCTGCGGTTCAATCCGCCCAAGGTAGAAGGCAAGGACGACCTGACCGGCGAAACGCTGGTGCAACGTGATGACGATCAGGAAGACACTGTCAGAAAGCGTCTGGAAGTGTATCGGAATCAGACCCGGCCGCTGGTCAAGTACTACTCTGACTGGGCTGCCCAGCATGATCCCAAAGCACCGCAATATGTCCATATTTCCGGGGTAGGCAAGGTTGAGGAAATCACCCGCCGCATCGAAGATGCGTTAAGCCAATCCTAAGGTCGCAAGGAACAGTCATGGAAATCAAGGGTAAAGTTTTTATTGTCACTGGCGGCGCATCCGGTCTGGGCGCCGGCACGGCGCGTATGCTGGTCGAGTATGGCGCGCAGGTCATTATTGCCGATGTGCAGGATGAACCCGGCCAGCAACTTGCCAGCGAACTGGGTCTACAATACCTGCACTGCGACGTGACCCGCGAAGAAGATGCCAGTGCCGTCATCGACGCAGCCACTGCTGCAGGCAAACTGGCTGGCCTGATCAATTGCGCCGGCATCGCTCCCGCCTCGCGCACCGTTGGCAAAACCGGCGCGCATCCCCTGGATCTTTTTCAGAAAGTCATTGGCGTGAACCTGATTGGTTCGTTCAATATGTTGCGCCTGGCTGCTGCGGCCATGAACGACAACGAGCCGGAGCCCACTGGCGAGCGTGGAGTTATCATCAATACGGCATCCGTGGCTGCCTACGAAGGACAAATCGGTCAAGCTGCGTACGCAGCCTCGAAAGCCGGCGTGGTTGGCATGACATTGCCAGTCGCCCGCGACCTGGCCCGTTCAGGCATCCGCTGCAATACCATTGCTCCCGGTATTTTCGGCACGCCCATGATTTTCGGCATGCCCCAGCAAGTGCAGGATTCCCTGGCCGAGAGCATCCCCTTTCCATCACGCCTGGGAACGCCGCAAGACTACGCCAAGCTGGTTTACAGCATTATCACGAATGAAATGATCAACGGCGAGACTATTCGCCTTGACGGGGCTATCCGGCTCGCACCAAAATAATTTCTGCGACTATTCCCCGTCACAGGCACGTGAGTTCGCCAAAAGCGTAATATTCACGTGCCTTGTTTTTTTCTGACGAGCCCATGAGCCTTTTACGGTCTGCCGCCACCATCAGCGGCCTTACGTTGCTTTCGCGCATTTCGGGCCTGGCCCGGGATATTCTGGTCGCCCGAACCTTCGGCGCCAGTCCGCTTACCGACGCGTTCTGGGTTGCGTTCCGGATTCCCAACCTGTTGCGTCGCCTGTTTGCCGAAGGCGCTTTTTCCCAGGCGTTCGTGCCGATTCTTGGCGAAGCACGCAACCGGCACGAGCAGGACAAGGTTAAGGCGCTGCTGGATCACGTATTCATTGTGCTGCTTTACGCCGTCATGCTGATTACTGTCCTGGGCATTATTGCCGCGCCCTGGGTTGTCACTGCGATGGCCACCGGCATGTCCCATGCTTCTACCGATACCGCCTTTGAGTCGGCGGTATGGATGACCCGGGTCATGTTTCCCTATATTGTCTGCATGTCACTGGTTGCGTTTGCCTCGGCCGTGCTCAATACCTGGAGTCGTTTTGCGATTCCGGCATTTACGCCGATTCTGCTCAATCTATCCATGATTGGCGCCTGCCTGTTGCTCACCGACCTGTTTTCGACGCCCATTTACGCACTGGCGGCGGGCGTCATGTTTGGCGGCCTTGCGCAACTGTCGGTGCAATGGCTGGCCCTGGCCAAACTGGGTTTAACGCCCCGCCTTTCACTCAACATAAAAGGCGCCTGGGCTGATCCGGTAGTACGCAGGGTTATTCGCCAAATGGGGCCGGCAACACTTGGCGTTTCGGTAGCGCAGATATCCATTCTGATCAATACCAATATTGCGACCTGGCTGCCTGCCGGCAGCGTGACATGGCTGTCTTTCGCCGATCGGCTGATGGAATTTCCCACGGCCTTATTGGGCGTTGCGCTGGGTACCGTGCTGTTGCCCAGCCTGTCGGCCGCGCATGGCAAGCAGGACACACAGGCATATAGCCACCTGCTCGATTGGGGGCTAAAACTGGTGCTGTTACTCGGCTTGCCCGCTGCGCTCGGGCTGGCGCTGGCATCCGATGCCCTGGTGGCAACCCTGTTCAATTACGGAGCCTTCAACGCGGCCGACGTGCAACAGACCCGGCTGTCGGTCATGGCCTATGCTGTCGGCCTGATCGGCATTCTGGCAGTCAAAATCCTGGCCCCTGGTTTCTACGCAAAGCAGGATATCCGCACCCCGGTAAAAATCGCCGTTGGCGTACTGATTTTTACCCAGATGATGAACCTGGTTTTTGTCCCATTCCTCCAGCATGCCGGCCTTGCCCTGTCCATTGGACTGGGCGCAACGGTCAATGCACTGTGCCTGCTGGTGGGACTGCGCCGCAAAAACATTTACCAGCCGCGCGCCGGTTGGCTGGTCTTTTTTGCCAGGCTCACACCCGCCGTGATCGCACTGGCGTTGTGGATCCTGTTTCTGCAACAGCATATGAGCTGGACTACGCTGACGCCGGGCACCATCAACGCATGGATCAATAGCGGGCTGGTTCAATGGCTACCGGCGCAGATGACATTCACTGTTTCACGCCTGCTCACCCTGCTCTTGTTGCTAATTTCCTGCGCCTTTGTTTACTTTGCCGCGCTCTTGCTGGTCGGATTTCGGTCTGTCGATTTCACACGGCGTCGCTGATCCGGTCAACGCTCATGACGGCCCGCACCCACGGCATGACGAGCCAGTGAAGCAGGCTCGCTGTTGCCTTGAGCGCACAATTGTGTAAAATTGCCGCGTAAACCGGTGTTTTTGCACAGATTTCTTGCATAACACAACGAATATGCTAAACTACCAGACTTTGCTGAATTAACTTAATTGAAGAACTACCATGGCCAATACTGCACAAGCACGCAAACGTGCACGTCAATCCGTTGCTCGTAACAAACACAATTCCAGCCTGCGTTCACTGCTGCGCACGTCCGTTAAACGCGTACGTCAGGCAATCGCCGCCGGCGACCAGGCTCAGGCGAACGAAGTGTTTGCCAAAACAACCAGCGTTATTGACCGCATTGCCGACAAAAAAATCATCCATAAAAACAAGGCTGCCCGTCATAAAAGCCGCCTGTCTGCTGCTATCCGCGCAATCGGCGCCTGATCTGCTGCACTGGCAATACCTTGCCGGTAGCCAACGATAGTGCGGGTATGCCGCTACGTACCGCAAATACCGGCAAGCATTACGGTTTGAGTCAATGGTAATCACAAAGCGTGGCTTTTGGCCGCGCTTTGTGTTTTGTCGATTTCGGCTCATAGACGGCCTAACCAATCCACCGCAATCCTGTTCGCCAGGCCTTTGGCAGAACGTTGGCGAGCATTGGCACAGGCTGGCCGCACCAGAACCCCCTTATTTCCCCACCGCCTCTACGCTGTTCTCCATGCCGCTTCTAACCCTTGCGCGTCAATCTCTGTTCACGTTCGGGTTGACGTGTCTTTAACACTATAACGCCTGCATCGGACGTATCCGCGCATCGGGATACCGTTAGCGCGCATTCCGACAACGAACAAGATCGAGGAGCGTTCCGCGACAGACAACGTAGCAGTGATTCAATAAATGGTTGGGTAGAAAGAGAAACGCTGAGGACAATCAGCGCGTCCGCTCGGACGTCTTGAGTTTGTTATCTTTTGCAAAATCAACCACAAACTTCCAGGCCAGCGGCTCGAGTTCGCGCAGGCGACAGTCGACAATGACACATTTGACGCCGTCGATGTTATTGGGCACAACGTAGGGCGAGTAGGTAATGTGCTGTCCCGGACCAGCAACACCGCCGGGGCGAAAGTGCGACATCACGCCGGCGAGCCTTTCTGCCCAGTCGCTTGGACGAAAGCGCTGGCCCTCTTCGGTCACTCCGTGGATAATTAACTGTTGCACTTCAATTATCTTCAAGAAAAAGTCTCTTGCAATAAAAACCGCCAGAGAACAAAGATATACTAAAGACAGAATTGTATATGATAGCGTCTGGCGTCACCCGAAATTCACCGGGTTATATGAAAGAAATCACAGATATATCCCGGCACAGGACCCCTGCAAATCCATTTCAAGACAAGCTCTTGGCATATCCCTGACGGAATGCCGCCGGACCGCTTATTTTTGCTATTTTTTCTTTTTACTATTGTTTACCGTTTACGTTAGCAACTGAACCATCCTGCCATGACAACCTTGCAATCGACCGGCCCGATGCGGCATTTCCTGCAGATCAAAGATTTTACTTCTGACGAACTTCTCTACGTGCTTAACCGCGCGCTGATCATCAAAAGCAAATTCAAGCGATATGAACCACATATGCCGCTACACGACCGCACGCTTGCCATGGTTTTCGAGAAAGCCAGCACACGTACCCGCGTCTCGTTCGAGGCCGGTATGTACCAAATGGGCGGATCGGTCATTCACCTGACCACCACCGATTCACAATTGGGACGCGCCGAACCGATAGAAGATACGGCACGCGTGATTTCCCGGATGGTGGACATTGTTATGATTCGCACCTTCGAGCAAACTCGCATTGAACGCTTTGCCGCTCACTCGCGCGTGCCCGTGATCAACGGCCTGACCAACGAATTTCATCCCTGCCAGATCCTGGCCGATATTCTGACCTATATGGAGCATCGCGGCTCGATCCAGGGGAAAACCGTGGCGTGGATTGGCGACGCCAACAATATGGCCTATACCTGGATTCAGGCAGCGCAATTGCTCGGATTTAAAATGCATGTCTCGGCACCTAAAGGTTATCGTCTGGAACAAGACCGGATTGCCGGGATTGGCAGCGATGTCCTGGAACAATTTGACGATCCCGCAGCTGCATGCGGCGGCGCGAGTCTGGTGACAACCGATGTCTGGACCAGCATGGGATATGAAGAAGAGAACGAAAAACGCAAACGCGCCTTCAAGAACTGGCAGGTCAATACCGCCATCATGCAGGCCGCGCAACCCGATGCCCTGTTCATGCACTGCCTGCCAGCCCATCGTGGTGAAGAGGTCACCGGCGATGTGATTGACGGCCCGCAAAGTGTGGTCTGGGACGAGGCAGAAAACCGTTTGCACGCGCAAAAAGCCCTCATGGAGTTTTTGCTGTTGGGGCGATTGCCCGACGCACAGGCCTGAACCTGCCAGCGCCCGTTAAACGCGTTAAAATACCGCCTATGCGTCGCATCTGAACACCCACTGCACCAGGCAAAGACGGCCTCGTCTGCCACAACTGCCTGGTGCAATGTCACGAGCTGCCCGACTTTTGGCAGCGGGCGTCAGTCCAGACCATAGCGCTATTCCTATTACAACCTGCTAAATATACGAGTTCCCAATGAGCGAAGTCAAAAAAGTTGTTCTCGCCTACTCCGGCGGCCTTGATACCTCTGTCATTCTGAAATGGCTGCAAGACACCTATCAGTGCGAAGTCATTACATTCACCGCCGACATTGGACAAGGCGAAGAGCTTGAGCCCGCACGTCGCAAGGCCGAGAAATTCGGCATTAAACCCGAGAACATCTTTATTGACGATCTGCGCGAAGAGTTCGTGCGAGATTTCGTGTTCCCCATGTTTCGCGCCAACGCCGTTTACGAAGGCGAATACCTGCTGGGCACCTCCATTGCCCGTCCGCTGATCGCCAAACGCCAGATTGAAATTGCCAATCAGGTAGGCGCCGATTCCGTCTCGCACGGGGCAACCGGCAAAGGAAACGATCAGGTTCGCTTTGAACTGGGTTACTACGCACTGAACCCGGCTATCAAGGTTATCGCGCCATGGCGCGAGTGGGATCTGCTGTCCCGCGAAAAGTTGCTGTCCTACGCAGAAAAAGCCGGCATTGAAATCGACATGAAGCACAAGAACGGCGGCGCGCCCTATTCCATGGACGCCAATTTGCTGCATATCAGCTTCGAGGGCCGCCACCTGGAAGACCCCAAGGCCGAAGCAGAAGAAAGCATGTGGCGCTGGACGGTCTCGCCCGAGCAGGCACCCGATACGCCCGAATATGTCGATCTGGAATACGAACGAGGCGATATTGTCGGCATTAACGGCGAAAAACTCACACCAGCCCAAGTGCTGACCAAACTGAACGAGCTTGGCGGCAAGCATGGCGTTGGCCGGCTTGACCTGGTGGAGAACCGCTATGTGGGTATGAAATCTCGCGGATGCTACGAAACACCGGGTGGAACGATTATGCTGCGCGGTCATCGCGCCATCGAATCCATCACGCTAGACCGTGAAGTCGCGCACCTGAAGGACGACTTGATGCCCCGCTATGCCGCACTGATCTATAACGGCTACTGGTGGTCTCCCGAACGCAAGGCACTGCAAGTGCTAATTGACCACTCACAACAGTTTGTCAATGGCTGGGTGCGCCTGAAACTGTACAAGGGTAATGTCTACACAGTGGCGCGCGACTCCAAAGACACACTCTTTGATAAAACCATTGCCACTTTCGATGACGACGGCGGCGCCTATGACCAGGCCGATGCGGGCGGATTTATCAAGCTGAACGCACTGCGCATGCGAATCGAGACCACGGCTGGCCGCAAGTAATTAGTAAGCGGTGACTACGTGTTATTGAGCAACCACCGGACCTTTAAAGCTTTGAATTGACCCTTCAGGGCTTGGAAGCGATCCCTTCAAGCTTGGGACCGATCTCTTAACGCTAGACGGGCCCCTCACATTGGGCTTAAGGACTGAATTCTGTATTGAGCAGGACTCAGTCCTTTTTCGTTTCAGCTTGATTCGTTTGTGATTGTAAACGTGCAGGTATGCGTCTTTTTCCACTTAGTCGTTTTGAACCGCTTCTTTCCTGCTTGATCGTCCTGAACGCATTCAGACGGCCCGCGACAGTGGTGCATTACCCATGCCGCACGGCCCGACCCATGGCCTGCATAGCAGGTGATTCCAGGATAGGCAAGTAAATTGCCCGGCCCCCCCTGCCGCCCGACGACAACTTCCTACAACTCCACCTGAATGCCCATTTCAATAACCCGATTGGGCGGGATTCTGTAGAACCGCGTACTGCGCGCTGCATTACGCGACATGAAGGCAAACAGTCTGCGACGATAGCGCTTGATAAACGGCGCACGATTTGACACCATGATGGTCTGCCTGGACATGAAATAAGACACCACCATCGGCGACAGATCAATCTGCGGATGCGCGGCCTGAACCTGCTCAAGCACTTCAGGGACATTGGGCTCCTGCTTGAAGCCATAGGTTGCTGTCACTTGCCATGCATTGTCCTCGACCTCGGAAATCACAAACCTTTGCTCGGGCGAAATAAAGGGGACATCCGCCCCTTTCACAGACAGAAAGACCAGCTGCTCATGCAATACCTTATTGTGTTTCAAATTATGCAATAGCGCAGACGGCACCCGCTGGGGATTCGAATGCATAAAAACGGCGGTGCCCGGCACGCGCGGCACGGTATCGCGTAATAACATGCGCAGAAATGGCTTCAGTTGCTGCGCCTGATCAATATCGATTCGATCGAGTCTTTCCCTTCCCTTGCGCCAGGTCATCATCAACGTAAAAAGGAACAATGCAATCAGCAATGGCAGCCAGCCTCCCTCTTCTATCTTGACGGCATTGGCGGAAAACAGCAGCACATCGATAATCAAAAAGAGACAAAGCAGCGCATAAATGAGCGTTCGGCGAAAACCGCGATACATACCGGGCATCACACTGAACGCCAGAACCGACGTAATCAGCATCGTGCCGGTGACCGCAAAACCATAGGCGTGGGCAAGCTTCTCGGAGCTTTGAAAAACCAGCACCAGCACGATCACAGCAACGAACAACAGCCCGTTAACGCGTGGCATGTAAATTTGCCCTTCGGTCTCACTTGAGGTGTGCAGGATCTCCATACGCGGCCACAGACCGATCTGGACCGCCTGTCGTGTGACCGAAAATGCACCCGATATCACAGCCTGCGAAGCAATGATGGTAGCCATTGTGGCCAGTATGACCATGGGAATTTGCCCCCATACCGGAACGGACATAAAAAACGGGTTCTTGGCTGCGGCCGGATTCTGAACAACCATCGCTCCCTGCCCGAAATAACAGAGCAACAGGGCCGGCAGGACAAACCAGAACCAGGCACGACTGATGGCCGCACGTCCGAAATGTCCCATATCGGCATAGAGTGCCTCGGCGCCAGTCAGGGCAAGCACCACATAACCGAGCAACAGAAAGCTGTGCAACGGATCGTTCAGGATAAAGCGCCATGCATATATCGGTTCGAGCGCCAGCAATACCACCGGATTATCAATGATATTGTAGATTCCCAGCATGCCTAGCGTCAGAAACCAGACAAACATGATCGGCCCAAACAGCCGGCCGACCAGCCCCGCACCGTGAGACTGGATCGCAAACAATGCGATCATGATGACGACAGACAATGGTAGAATCCAGTGATCAAGCCGGTCGGAAACGACACTGATGCCTTCCAGCGCCGACAATACGGAAATGGCAGGTGTAATAACACTGTCGCCGTAGAACAGGCAGGCGCCGAATATACCCAACGCCAGCAAAACAGGCCGATATCCGGGCCTGATATTGCGAATTGCCAGTTCCATTAATGCAAGCACGCCGCCTTCGCCCTTGTTGTCGGCACGCAGCACCAGAATGACATATTTGATCGACACC
Source organism: Advenella sp. S44 (assembly GCF_002810445.1). Taxonomy (GTDB): domain Bacteria; phylum Pseudomonadota; class Gammaproteobacteria; order Burkholderiales; family Burkholderiaceae_B; genus Advenella. The sequence continues at coordinate 174,690 of NZ_NEXS01000008.1, forward strand.
ACGATCATGACGAGCCAGAACAAGATAGAAAGAATACCGAGCACCGAATCCTGTCCCACGCCAACGCCAGCGCCGTTTAAGCTGGCCCCAATGGTGTACAGTGGGCTGGTCCCGATATCTCCATACACAACGCCCAGCGCACCCAGCAGCACGCCGGCGGCAGGAGATGTCTTTGAATCGGACGACATTATTTGTCAACCTTTGAGCGGGTAAGCCGCGTACCGATACGCGGCCCTGGAAAAATGACCGTGATCTGCGTTCCCTGGATTTGCGGGCGACTCAACAGACTCCACCAGGCGCCATGCGCGCGGGTAATCTCGCGCACAATGGTCAGCCCCAGGCCCGTTCCTGCGGTAGATGCCTCGGGCGATCGGTAGAACGCATCAAAAATTTGTGCCGCATCTTCTGGGTCAATGCCGCAGCCATTGTCGCGGATCGTCAGCGATGGCGGGTTGGAACCGACGGTCAGTGTGATATTGCTTGCTCCCTGTGCATATTTGAGCGCATTGTCGATCAAATTACCAAGCAACTCTTCGAGCAACAGTACGTCGCCGTCTATCCACACCGGTGTCTCAGGCGCATCCAAAAACAAGTCAACACCATGCTGCCGTGTTTTGGGGACCCATTCAAGACCGGCGTTCTGCACCCATTCGCACAAATTGATTTTTGTAAACACATCCTGCGGGCGGATTCCCGGATCGGCCCTGGCCAGCACCAGGAGTTGCTGCCCCAGATGAATAAGGCGATTGCTGATCGTTTTAATCCTCTCGGCACGCTCCCTGACATCATCAGGAAGCGTACGCGCCAGCATCAGCTCCGATTCCAGCCGCAGACCGGCCAGCGGCGTGCGAAACTGATGTGCCGCGTGCCCGATAAAGCGGCGCTGCGCGACCAGGGATTCATCCAGTTTGCGTAGTAGATCATTGAGGCGATCCAGCAACGGCAATAGCTCGGTTGGCACATTGCTCAGTTCGATAGGTTGCAGATCCTCTTCGGAACGCTGCGCGATTTCGCCCGCCAGCAAATTGACCGAACGCAGCCCCGAGCGCACGCCATAGAAAACCAGCCAGGCAAACAGAACCACCAGCAGCAATTGCCCGATGATAATGACGATAAAAATGTCCTTGACGACCCAGTCGAGCGCATCCTGCATGATCAACAGTGTCGCACTGAAATCAAGAATAATGAGCACCAGAAGCGCCGGTAGCAGGCGGATGATCAGATGACGAAACAGCGAACCTTTCTGTAGAAAAGAACTGCTGCGCCTGGCGCTACCCTGTTTGGAATTGGTCATGAAATAAGACAATAGGATGTCCTGCCAGCGATTCTAGAACCTCGCCCCGGCAGGTTCAATGCGTTCTCAGTCTGCTGCGGCAGTCGCATCATCAATTTCAAGAAGATAGCCAAATCCGCGAACGGTCTGAATTGAGGTACCTGTACCCTCCAGACGCTTGCGCAGCCGGTACACGTACACTTCAACGGCATTCTCGCTGAAGTCGGCATCCCAGGCCGATAGTGAATTGACGATCTGGCGCTTGGTTACGACCCGTCCCGGGCGCGCCATCAGCATTTCAAGCACAGACAATTCACGCACCGACAGGGCAAGTCGCTCGCCGTGCACGCGAACTTCGCGCCCAACTGTATCGAACTGCAGCGGCCCCACTTCGATGACAGGACTGGACTGCCCGGACTGACGTCGCGCAAAGGATCGCACCCGCGCCGCCAGCTCGGACAATTCAAACGGCTTGGTCACGTAATCGTCGGCACCGGCATCCAGGCCGGCAACCCGGTCTTCGACGTCGTCCCGGGCAGTCAGAATAAGTGTCGCCTCCTGGTGGCCCTGCGCCCGCAGTTGCTTGAGTACTTCCAGCCCGTTCATATCCGGCAGATTCAGGTCAAGGATAAGCAATTGGTATACCTGGCCCGATACAGCGCCAAAGACCTGACTCCCGTTGGATACCCAATCGACTGCAAAGCCCTGCTCGCGCAGAAATTCCTGCAATGCAGAACCCAGGATATTGTCATCTTCGATTACTAAAATTCGCATGTTGATCTTGCCTGTAGTTTAATGGCCCACGGTAGCCGGATTTCTTACAAAAATCTGAAATTTCAAGCACTTAAATTTGAACCAGACCATTATTCTACTCAATTTCACCGTAATCCTTTAATTTTTTTTGTGCACCCGCGACAAGTGAACCGCTCGCACCTGTCACACAGACTGCCGCCGCACGGCCAGCACCGAGCGATAGGCCCGATGCTGGCTTGCTTGCGCTGGCTCCTGCCCCCATAAGCCGGCCATGCCTGCCATGCTGCTTTGCAACACGGGTTAATGGCTGATACCCGGCGCCTGCACGCGAAGACGGCTGCCCGCCACATCCGGCAACACATCGACCCGCAATGCCATCTGCTCCCTGAGTTCGCTGACGTGAGAGATAATACCAATAGTACGCCCGCCTGCCTGCAGATCAATGAGTGTTCGTATAGCCAGTTCAAGCGACTCGGCATCCAGACTGCCGAACCCCTCGTCAATGAACAACGTCTCTAGTCGAATACCGCCGGCATAAGCCTGTACAACATCGGACAAACCCAGCGCCAGCGCCAGCGCTGCCATGAAAGACTCGCCGCCTGAAAGTGTCGCGACGGCGCGCTGCTGTCCAGTGTATTCGTCCATGACGTCCAGATCCAGCCCCGACGCGCCACGGCCGGCGTGTTCGCGACGGATCAACTGATAGCGTCCACGGCTCATTTTACGCAGGCGCACTGATGCGCCAATCAACACATCATCCAGCAAGACGCTTAGAATAAAGCGCTGCAGGCTGACTTTACTTCCCTGCCGGCCCGATGCAACATCACTAAGCGTGCCATAGACAGCATACTCTTCATCCAGCGCAGCGCTGTTTGTCTTGATATTTGCGAGACGCTCCTGCAGCGTGGTTAGGGCAAGCAGGCGATCCCGTACTTGTTGCCAGGCGTGCTCGGCTTCTCGCGCCTGTGCCTCGGCCGCTTGTTGCTCGGACAGGCACTGCGCCAGATCAGGCAGCAACCGACCATCTAGCGCCTTGCTCAGTTCGGCATACCGGCCGTTGGCCTGGTGAAGCTGCTCATAGTATTGGCTGATCATACCCTGCAGGTCGGCACGTTGCGCCGGGTCCCGTTGTGCAGCCTGCCAGCCCTGCGTATCGGCAAACTCACTCTGCTCGAGGGCACGCTCATAACTGTGCATCGCATCACCGTGAAGCCGCGTCTCCTGGGCCAGTTGCTCGCCGAGCGCCGCGATGGTCGATTGCAAAGCCAAAATCTGGTCCTGGCATTGCCGAACCGTTTCCTCGGCCTGCTGCCGCGCCTGGGTCAGGGCTTCAATCCGTCTGCTCAAGTCGTCAATTTGCCCTTCCAGCTGCGCCTGGACGCGGCTGTTCGCCGGCAATTCCTGCTCCAGCATCTGCAACGTAGCATGCTGACTGCCATGCGCTACGTCCAGCTCCTGCAAGCGGGCTCGCAACTGCGCGACCGCCTGCTCCCCTGCCCCATGCTCCTGTTCCAGCAATGCCAATGCACGCATGCCGTCGTCCAGCTTGCGACGCGCCGCCTGGCTGGCCTGCAGTTGCTGCTCCTGTTCGTTGAATTTCGTCTGCAATAATTTCAGATCGTCGATGGCATCCTGCCCCAGTTCCTGCCCACGTCGATCCAGCTCAACCTGCTGCTCGCTGCACTGGCGAGCCAGTTGTTCCATGCGGGCTTCATGCGCGGCAAGTTGCTGCCCTGCTGCCTGCGCCTGTTGTCTGGCGTGGCGCAACGTTTGTTCGCTGATTGCATGCTCATCCGCCGGCGCGGGCGCCGGATGAGACAGGCTGCCGCAAACCGGGCACGGCAGCCCTTCCTGCAACCGGGCAGCGAGTCTGCCCGCCTGATTTTGATGCCAGGCCAGCTCCTGCCGATCCTGATCCCGCTGGGCGATCCGCAGCGCTTCTTTCTTCTGCTCAAGCGCCTTCATGCCCTCGCTCTGTTCGTCGCGCAAGGCATGCAGTCGCCTGGCCATCTCGTCGTACGCGCGGCGCTCCTGCAGACGCAACTTGTTGCGCGCCACCGCCACGCTCAGATCGGGAAGCGCCGCCACGGCCGCCTGCAATACCGTATGCTCTTGTTTCATGCCCGCGGCACGCTCCAGTCGTGCATGCTGTTCGGCGGTCCGGGTCTCAAGCGCGTGCCTGGCCTGGGCCAGCTCTGTATCCAGCGCAGCCAGGCGCTGCTGTTGCCGGCGCCACGCCTGAACCTTGGGAAACAGCGCCTGTAAGCGACTACGATCAATGTTCAATTGGGCAACCGCTTCATAGGCGCTGGCGTGGGTCGCGTGACTCGCTTTATCCAGCACCAGTTGCTGGTTAAACGCCTCAAGCCGCGACTGACTGTCTGCAAGACGCCTCTGTGTCTGGGCCAGCCGCTGGCTTGTCTGCTCGGCATGATCGTAAAGCTGGCGCAGATCAGCCGCTGCCGCAGCCAGGCGCAACGCGCTTTCGTGCCCGGCAATCACGACTTGGCGCTGTTCAAGCCGCACCAGTTGCCCGGCCAGCTCGTCACGCTGTTCAAATTGTGTTCGTATTCGCTGTGCCTCATCCATGTTGCGCTGTGCCCGCATGTACTGATCGGTCGTTTCCTGTCGGCGCGTTTTTGCCAGCGCTTCTGCATCGGCCAGATCGGCAATGTCTTGGGCAAGCCGGTTCTCTTCCTTGATGTCTGCTTGCTCCAGCAGTCCGGCTATCTGTAGCTCATTGGCCTCGCGCCGTGCGCGAATATCCTTTGCCCGCTCCTGCAGTTGCAATTCAATCTGCCGAAAAATATCGGTCTGGAACAACTGCGCAAACAGCGCTTCGCGCTTCAGGGACGTTTCCAGCAACAGTTCGCGGAACTTGCCCTGTGGCGATACCATCACCTTGCGAAACTGCTCGGCTTTCAGGCCGGTCAGGCTTTCTACATAGGCGGTGATCTGTCCAGCCTTTTTCGCGACCAGGACCTTTGGCGTTTCCTCCGTCAGATCCAGCATGACGCCTTCTGTGCCAATGTCCCGAAAGCCGGTCCCCCGCAACTTGGGCACCCGTTGCGCCGGCTGGCGCTGAATCTCATAGCGCTTCGGGCCAAGTCGAAAACCGAAAACCACGCGCGCGACCATCGCCGGATCGGCCAGATCAGAACGTAACGATCGCGGATCCTTTTCATCGCCCGTGGTTTCCCCATACAGGGCAAAACAAATGGCATCAAGCAAGGTACTTTTGCCGGCGCCGGTCGGGCCGTTGATCAGAAAGAGCGGATGCGTTCCCAACTGCGTGAAATCAAGTTCCTGTTCGCTGGCAAATGGGCCAAACGCCTGCAGGCGCAAATACAAGGGGATCATTTACGCTTCCCTTTTCAGGACGGAATCGACAACATCCTTGACTGCTGCGCTTTGCGCCGGCGTCATGGTTTGTCCACTGACCTGTTCGAAAAAATCGCAGAACAGGGAAAATTCATCGCGACGCAGTCTTGTCGCGGCCATGACCGGCTGGCTCTCGTCCTGATAAAGCCGCGGCTTTTCCATCTGCAACAGATTGGGATACACCGCCCGCAGCTTGCCCACGGGGTCCAGGATAGCGTGATCATCTGTCAGTCTGGCAAGCAAATAGTCTTCAGAGTTTGGGTCTGCACTTGCTGCGTCGATCAATTCGTCCAGCTTGCCCTCAATGGTGCGCACATCATGCAATGGATGCAGCGGCAGCGCCGTCGCAGTGGCAACACCGACATGGTCGATCTGCACGAGCAGCACGCCCTTGTTGTGTTTTTCTTCAGAAAAGCTGTATTTCAAAGGCGAGCCGCTGTAGCGGATACGCCCTTGACGAAATGCCTGGGGGCCGTGCAGATGGCCCAGGGCGACATAGGAAAAGCCCTCAAACAGATCGGCTGGCACCTGGTCGGCGCCCCCGACAGCCAGCGGACGTTCCGATTCGCTTTCCAGGCTTCCGGCAACAAAGCAGTGGCAGATCAGGACATGGACCCCGTCGGCAGGTTTGTTATCGGCAATACGCTGCAGCAGATAGCGATGTGCCTGTTCATAGCCGGCAATGGGCTCTTGCGCAAATACCCGCACCTGCTCCGGGTCTGTATAGGGAATACCGTGAAAATACAGCGGCCCGGCCTGCGTGTGAACAACAACCGGCTGCTGCATTTGTTCATAGTCTGCAATGATATGCACGCCCGACCCATTCAGTGGGGTGGCGGCAAAGCCGAGCCGGTCGGCGCTATCATGATTTCCCGGGATAATGACAACCGGGATATGCAGTTCGTGCATGCGGTTCAGAAACTCATTGAGCAACCTGACTGCCGCAGCCGGAGGCACCGCACGATCGTACACATCGCCGGCAATGACCAATGCATCTACCTGATGCTGTCGTGCACAGTCGGCAATTTGATGCAGAATATGGGCCTGGTCATCCAGCAATGAATGATTGCATAGTGAACGACCCAGGTGCCAGTCGGAGGTATGGAGGAATTTCATGAAACACAACAACGCAAAAAAGAAAAATGGCCCGAGGTGCCGGGCGACATATAGCAGGCGAATCACACGACGAATGGATCACACGGCGAATGAATCACACAGCGGATGAATCGTATGGCGGGCCGATTACGACGGGCGAACGAACCCGACAACCCGCCGGGCAGGAAAAGCGGCCGCGAGCGACGCCCGGGTCAGGGCAGAAAGACGCCTGAAAACCGGACCCAGGCTCTATCTTATCTCGTCATTGGATCTTTATCACCTGACATTTATACGCCGACAATTTTACTGATCAGGGCTCAATGGGTTGACAGACGCACACTCACTGCAATAATATAAATTGATTGCTGCCTTCCGACGAAGACCAGTATGGGGGAATTTAGTCCAACTTGCTGCCCCGACATTCGGTCAAACCAGCTAAACAGGAGCGTTCAATGAATATCTCTGCCGCACCCTCTTCTTCCTCTTCCCTATCATCCTCAAGCAATACCAGCCGCGCTGTTAAAATCATTGTAGACAGCAATAAGGCTTCCCATATTGACGCCACCGGCAACTGTTATGTCAATCCTCATGATTGCGCCATACAGTGCGCGCCAGATTCAAGCGCCTACATATTCGATATCGAATTTTTGCAGCAATTGCGCCGGCACATCCGCAAGGCTGGACGCTTCGAACTGGATGCCACGCCGCTTAGCCAGGATTTGAAAAACGTAGCCACCTCGCTGCTGAACATCCTGCAAAAGAACGTAACGCGCCGTTAAGCGATACCTGGTTAAACGACACGCGATTCATTGATACACGATTCATTGATACGTGGTTAATGATAGGTCGGTTAATGTTAGACTCTAAGTACATTATTATCTTTATACAAGGATAGATTTATGTACAAGCTCAATGACCACGGTCGCGAATCGCTCAACACCTTTCTGGATGCCGTTGCCAAAACAGGAACAGCCCGTGATGCCTTCATGGTTCGCGCCGAAGAAATTGCGAATCAATCTTTTGCGGTAGACCAGAATGCGGTGATGGACATTCAGGGACCCGATACTCAAAGCGGCGACGCCGAGTCCTTGCAACTGCTCAAAAGCTGGTTTGATGAGGTCTGATGCGGGCGCGGCGCTTATGCGCTTTTACCTGGCACGTCCGCGAAAGCGGTAGTTGAGTTTTTCCATTACAAAAGAAGATTCAACAGAAACGCCGCCATCCCCCGATTATGGGGCAGAACCCGCCATTGCCGGGCATAACCTTCTGTCGCTCCCGTGGACTTTCTCCCTGAAATAGATGATGTAGCCACGTGCACTCGCAGGTGCGCGCTCCATACGGAACAGACACAAAAAAGGGCTTACGATAAACTCGTAAACCCTTGATGCGTATTGATCATTGACCTTCGGATTGGTGGGTGCTACAGGGGTCGAACCTGTGACCTACGCCTTGTAAGGGCGCCGCTCTACCAACTGAGCTAAGCACCCGTCGATCAACTAAGCATTAGATTATAAGGATGTCCGAAAGAGAAAGCAAGTATTTTTTACACCACATACTCTTTTTTGTGGAAAAGCGACATCACAGCCACAATAATCTGTCCCACGATCAGCCCGACGACAAAATGAGCTAGCAACGTAATGACAAAAGCCAGGATGCCCTTACCGTTTCCAGGCAACACCGACTGTAGCCAATGCTCGGCACCAGGAATGCCGTGCAGGATGATACTGCCGCCTACCAGGAACATCGCGAGCGTTCCAACAATGGACAGCAGTTTCATTAAATACGGAGCGAGCCAGATAATGCCCTGCCCTGCGCTTTTGGCCATGTTGCTTGCGCAACCCGACAGATAAAGGCCAAGATCGTCAAGCTTGACAATACCGGCAACCAGTCCGTATACAAAGACGGTAAGTAGCACGGCAATCGCACTGAGAATGATCACCTGGGTCAGAATGGGTTCGCTGGAGACCACGCCCAGCGAGATGACAATAATTTCCGCAGACAGAATAAAATCGGTTCGAATCGCACCGCTTATTTTCGTTTTTTCGTTAATCACAACCGGCCTGTCCGATGCCGTTGCTGTTTGGTCGTCCTTGTGAAAAAACATATGCATCACCTTCTCTGCGCCTTCATACGCGAGAAACGCGCCACCGAGCATGAGCAAGGGCAGAATCAGCCACGGGATGAAATAGCTGATCAGCAGTGCTGCCGGCACGAGAATCACTTTATTGATCAGCGATCCTTTGGCGACCGCCCAAACTACTGGTAACTCCCGATCCGGATTAACGCCGGTGACCTGTTGTGCATTCAATGCCAGGTCATCGCCCAGCACGCCCGAGGTTTTTTTCATTGCGGCTTTACCCAAGACGGCAACATCATCGAATGTCGCGGCGGATCCTTTGACCGCTGCCTTGCTCATCAGCGCCACATCGTCCAGCACACTTGCAATATCGTCCAGTAACGCCAATAAGCTTGCTGCGGCCATTACGTTCCCCATTGAAGCTTGCGAAGCCGATGCTCATGCCATTGCCTGATATCGCTCGACATTGCCAATGCAATCTAAGCGAATCATACTTGAGACTGATAAAAATAATAAAGACATTTTTTGACGAATCGTCGTTTTGCCATTGCCGGACTGCCACATCCGCTCCCGCCGTGCCGAAACCCGCTCCTGCACGACTCATATTCGCTCGTGCGCTACTCATACTCGGCCCAGCACGACCTAAATCCACTCCAGCGCTACTGACGCTGGCGCGCTTGAATTGACAATTAGGCCGCGACCGCGCACATACAAAAAGCCGGCCGCTTCTTCAAGCAACCGGCTTTTTGTATGGTGATGACCGACCTGCTGTCGTAAAACAACGGCGATCAGCTGTCTAATAAGAATTAGTTGACAGCATCTTTCAGTGCCTTGCCTGGACGGAACTTAGGCACTTTGGCTTTCTTGATTTTGATGGCTTCGCCAGTACGTGGATTACGACCAGTACGAGCAGCGCGAGTGGAAACGGCAAAAGTGCCGAAGCCAACCAGTGTCACGGTACCGCCTTTTTTCAGCTGTTGTTTAACAGCAGCGATAACGGCGTCAAGAGAGCGACCTGCAGCAGCTTTAGAGATATCTGCTTTGGTAGCGATGTATTCAACGAGTTCTGTTTTGTTCATTCAGACAACCCCAAGTGAGTAAATTATGATGGTTAATTCATCCGGAATATAATCGCCTCTAAATCAATGGCTGTCAAGAAAAAAACCTAGCAACAGCCGCATATCTATTAGCTTTTTAACAAATTTCAATCAAAACTGAAATATTGTGTTTTTTTTCATACACCCCGGTACCGTGAAAAATCCGATTAGGCGTGGGCTACTTTTCCATGCAACGATCCAGCGCCTGCGCAAAATCGTTGATCAGATCCGCTTCATCCTCAATGCCTACCGAGATCCGCAACAGGTTGTCGCCTATCCCCATTTGCGCGCGGCGCTCTGCACCCATTTCATAATAAATGGTATGCGCCACGGGCAGCGAAAGGGTTCGCGAGTCTCCCAAATGCGTTGCCAGTATAACAACCTCCAGCAGATTCAGAAAATCAAAACAGTCGATTCTGTCGATCAACTCCACGCCCAGCAGCGCGCCGTAACGGCCGCCGAAAAGCCTGGTGGCCCGTTCATGCTGCGGATGATCAGCCAGCCCGGGATAACGCACGCTGGCAATGCCGGGATGAGATTGCAGGAATTTGGCCAGCGCCCAGGCATTGGAACACGCCTGATTCATCCGCAAGGCAAGGGTTTCAGTGCCAACGGCGATTTTATGGGCCGCCTCGGCGGACAAGGTACCACCCATATCGCGCAGCCCTTTCTTCTTGATCTGCGTCAACCCCCAACTGTCAGGACTGCCCTTCTTGTAATCATCGTAAATATTTGCAAATGTCGACCAATCATACAGGCCAGTGTTGGTGACAGCACCGCCCAGGGCGTTTCCATGGCCGCAAATATATTTGGATAAGGAGTTCATAACCAAGGCGGCATGTACATCGCGACCTTTAAGCAGATACGGCGTAGTCAGCGTGTTGTCAACAACATACACGAGATTGTGGTTGCGACACAGCAGCCCGATGCTCTCCAGATCGGCGATCTGGGTGCCCGGGTTAGCAATCGTTTCCACAAATACCATGCGGGTTTCCGGCCGGATGGCCGACTTGACGCTGCCTGCATCGGAAGGATCGACAAATGTGATATCGATCCCGAATTGCGTTAGCGTTCCCAGCAAGCTATTGGTGTTGCCAAAGATGTAGCTGCTGGATATCAGGTGGTCGCCCTTGCGCAATAGCGTCAGGAATATGGCACTGAGCGCGGCCATGCCGGTGGCAAACGTGACGGTTGCCTTGCCCTGCTCCAGTAAGGTGATTTTATTTTCGAGTGCCGCCGTCGTCGGTGTGCCCTGACGCGCATAGGTGTAGCCCGGCTTGCCCTGAAACACCGCCGCCAGCTCGCGCGCGTCATCATAGGCGTACTCGGTCGAAACGTGAATGGGCTTGTGGATAGCGCCGTGCTCTATCCGGTCACGCCTGTCGGCATGCAAAACACTTGTGGTCAGCTGTTTATCCTTCATATTGCATCTCTGATAAAAATTACTTTCTCTGACGAACCGTCTCAAACAGACAGACCGCACTGGCAACACTTACATTCAGGCTCTCGACCGAGCCCAACATCGGGATCCGGACCAGTTGATCGCACGTTTCACGGGTCAACCGTCTGAGACCTTCACCTTCCGCACCCATTACCCATGCCACCGCCTGCCTGGCATCAACGCCATGCATATCGGTGCCGGCCTCATCATCGGTCCCCACCAGCCAGATATCCCGCTGCTTGAGCGCGCGCATGGTTCTGGCCAGATTCGTCACCATAATGTAAGGCACTGTGTCGGCAGCGCCGCAGGCGACCCGCTGTACCGTCGCATTGAGCCCGACGGCGCGGTCCTTGGGCGCGATCACGGCGTGCACGCCGGCCGCATCGGCCGTGCGCAGGCAAGCACCCAGGTTGTGCGGATCGGTGACACCATCCAGTATCAGCAAATGCGCCGGTTCGGTAATCACATCAAGCACATCATCTACCGTCACAGCCAGCTGTTTGGGATCTGCGACGGCGACCACGCCCTGATGGCGCACGCCCCTGGCCAAGCCTTCGAGTCGGTCCGGCGCAACCGGTATCACTTTGATTTCATGTTGCTTGGCCAGATCGACCAGGCTTTGCATTCGCTTGTCACTGCGCGAGGCTTCAATATAAATTTCCCGGATGGAATCGGACGCATGACGCATTCTTGCGGTCACGGCATGGAATCCTGCCAGGATCTGACGGCTAGACATAATAGGTTCCTGAACTGTATATACGATCCGCCCGACGCCTTATCCTCAAGGGGACTGCCACATCGGGCGCATGATGTCCGGGTCGCTGATACCGTAATCGGTCAGCGACGGCGGGACGTTTTTTTGCCGGCGGACTTGACCGCCTTTTTGCCGGCTTTTTTTGCCGCAGCACGTTGCTCGTTGGCCTGCTGTTCGCGGCTCTTGACCCCGGCAGGCTTTGGCTTGGCCGCCCGTTTGGGTTGTCGCGGCGGTGTATCCTGGCGTCGGGCTTCTTTTCGCAATGAATCGTAGGTGATGCCTTTGACCAAGGCAAACTCAATGCGCCGCGCCTCCAGGTCCACACGGGTGACCTGCACCTGCACGCTGTCTGTCAGTCGGTATTTCTTGCCGGTACGTTCGCCGCGCAATTCGTTCAGGCTTTCGTTGAACTGGAAATAATCGGTGCCCAGCTCGGACACGTGCACCAGGCCTTCGACATAAAGCGTATCCAGTGTAATGAACAGGCCAAAGGAAGTGACCCCCGTCACCTTGCCGCTGTAGACTTCGCCCACATGTTCGCGCACAAACCAGCATTTGAGCCAGGCTTCAACATCGCGCGAGGCGTCGTCGGCACGACGTTCATAGGCCGACAGGACAACGCCCAGTTTCTCCCACAGCGCATGCTCATGCTGCTGGCGCGATTCGCCTTCCACCCAGGCGACGCCCGCCGTTTCAGGAACGTAGGCGCGCTTGGCCAGGATTGCCTTGATAACCCGATGGGTCAACAGGTCTGGATAACGCCGGATCGGTGACGTAAAGTGCGTATAGCTAGGGTAAGCCAGGCCAAAGTGACCGGCATCGTCGGGACTATAGATGGCCTGCTGCATGGAACGCAGCGCCATCGACTGGACAATTTGAAAGTCGGGACGGGGCCGCGCCGAATCCAGCAATGCGGCATAGTCCTTGCCGCTGGGTTCATCGCCGCCGCCCAGGGACAGGCCCAGTGTGCGCAGATACTCGCGCAGGTTTTTCAGTTTTTCCGGTGTCGGGCCTTCGTGCACGCGATACAGGCCATGACGCTTGTTAGCCTTCATAAATTCAGCCGCGCAGGTATTGGCGGCAAGCATGCATTCTTCGATCAGCTTATGGGCATCGTTGCGCACGTGCGGGACGATCTGCTCGATCTTGCCAAGCTCGTTGCTGATGATTTTGGTTTCGATCGTGTCAAAATCCATCGCGCCGCGTCGCTTGCGGGTGCTCTCGAGCAGTTGATACAGCGTGTAAAGGTCCTGGATATGCGGCAAGACGTGCTTGAGCGCACGCGCCGTCGGTCCGTCAATCTGCTGCAGCGAGGTCCAGATCTGGGTATAGGTCGTGCGTTCATGCGAATGGATGACGGCGTTGTAGAACTGATAGGCAGCCACCGTGCCCGCCTTTGCGCCGGTGGCCGGGATCACCATGTCGCATACCAGTACCAGCCTGTCGACCTGCGGATTGAGCGAACATAAGCCGTTGGATAGTTTCTCGGGCAGCATGGGGATCACTCGCCGTGGAAAATACACACTGGTGCCACGCGCCAGCGCATCGGTATCGAGCGCATCTTCAGGCTGAACATAATGACTGACATCGGCAATCGCCACCAGCAGGCGCCATCCCTTGCGACGCCGTTGTTCGGTACCCATATTGACCGGCTCACAGTACACGGCATCGTCAAAATCGCGCGCGTCCTCTCCGTCAATCGTGATAAACGGCACATCGCGCAAATCCACGCGGCCATTCATGTCCCGCTGCGTCACAGTCTCAGGCAGTGCGTCGGCCTGGGCCAGTGTCGCCTCGGAAAAGCCCACGGGCACGTCAAATTTGCGTACCGCGATTTCAATTTCCATACCCGGGTCGTCGATTTCGCCAAGCACTTCAATAATGCGTCCTAGCGGCTGGGTATGACGGGTTGGCTGCTGCACGATCTCGACCGTGACAACCTGCCCGTGCTGGGCGCCGCCAATATCCGATGCGGGCACCAGGATATCGTGCTTGATGCGCTGATCTTCGGGCGCAACCACATAAATGCCCTGCTCCTGCAGCAGGCGACCGACGAGCCGGTTTGTGCTTCGTTCCAGCACCTCGACAATCGTGCCCTCGGGCTTGCCGCGATACTCTCCGGTAGGCTTGACCTGCACCCGATCTCCGTGCAGCACTTTCAGCATTTCGCGCGCAGACAAAAACAGATCCTGACCGCCATCTTCCGGAATCAGAAAGCCAAAGCCATCACGATGTCCCTGAACACGACCAATCACGTAGTCTTTGGGCTTGGTCGTGACCTGCCAGCCTTGTGCCGTATTGTCTAGCTGCCCGTCACGCTGCATCGCGGTCAGGCGTTTTTCCAGGCCGTCGACACCCGCTTGCCGGGTCAGATTGAAGTGATTGATAAGCTGCTGCAGCGCTAAAGGCTTGTCGGCGCCACGCAGCAAATTGAGGATATTTTCCCGCGAAGGGACGTCCGGATCATAATCCTGACGGGGCTCGGGCAGCGGCAGCGACGACTGCTGGGTATTAGCTGATTTTTTTCTCGTTGCCATGCGTAGTTTCTTTAAAATTGGAAGATTTGCACACCGGCCCGCGTGGGGGCGTTGCGCTTTAGGTTATCACCATTCTATTACATTAATCCGGCGTCTTTGTGCAAATACCGGTCAATGACCGATAACACAAAACAATCGCAACATCGCTGTCTGCCGCTGTATCACGCCCAGAAGCGCTGCATCAGGAATCGGATGACCATGACAAAACAGACCACCACAATCAGCGGGCGGATCAGGCGGGAACCGTGTTTGACGGCGACCAGCGAACCGGACACCGAACCCACGACCTGGCCGCAGATCATGACCGCCCCCACAAGCCACAGGACTTGTCCGCCCACGACGAAAACCGCTACCGAGGCCACATTGCTGGCAAAGTTAAAAAGTCGTGCTGCTCCCGAGGCCTTGACGATGTGCATGCCGCGTAGCGTGATATTGGCCAGGGAAAAGAAGGAACCAGTGCCCGGACCAAAAAAACCGTCATAAAAGCCAATAGCCGGCACGACGCCGAAGTCAAAAGGCTTTTGACCAACACGCGCCGCCCTTTCGGTTTGACCGGCCGATGGCGTAAACAAAAAATACAGGCCAATGGCCAGCAGCACAATGGGGACCAGGAAATCAAGCACACTGGGGTCGATCATCTGGATCAGTGCGGTGCCAAGACACGCACCGGCAAACGACATGAGGGCGGCCACACGCAACTGGCGTAAATTGATGACGCCCCTGCGCATCATTGTCAACGAAGAAGTGAAGGGTGCCAATACTGCCTTGCAGCTTGTTGGTAGCCAACACATTAAGGACAGGAAAACCCATGAGCATCATGACCGGGATGACGATAAGCCCGCCGCCTCCGGCCAGCGCATCGACAAAACCAGCCAGCATGGCCACAAAAAACAGAATGAGAACAACATTCCAGCCCAGCTCTACTTCCATCTTGCATATCCCGTCCACCCTTGTTCGTACACACCGGACTGGCGGGGATGGAACATGATCAGGCCGGCGTCTGAAACTATACCGGAAAACGCGCTCATCCAATGTAAAATGTGCGCAACACTTTTGACGGGACGCGCCGGCGAGCACCGTGTTGCCCGCCTGCCTGCCGTTTTTTTCAACTTGCCTGCTTCAAGCCAGGCATTTACCAGGAACTTGCCGTATGTCCGGTTATATGATGGTCAAACATTCTCACATGACACTCGCCGTTCTGAGTCTGTTGTTTTTTATCTTGCGCGCAGGCTGGGCGATCTCGGGTTCGGGGCTGCTGACCCGACCCTTCGTTCGCATCGCCCCCCATGTCATTGATACCTTGCTGGTGGCCTGTGGCCTCTACCTGGTATTTTTTATCGGCATGCAGCCGTTCGTTGTAGCCAAGCTGATCGGACTGGTACTGTATATCGTGCTGGGTACAATGGCCATCAAACGCGCACCCACTGCGCGACAGCGAGCCGTGTACGCCGTGCTTGCCGTGCTAACGTTTGCCTATATCATGGGTGCAGCCATCCGGCATAGTCCCTGGTCCTGGTTCAGTGCCACGCTGGGCACCTGAGCCGATCCAGACAATTGCAAAACCGATAGGCAGCCTTGAAAGTCACACGTTCAGAGCAGTGAATGGACGCAGTGCTTGAATTGGCTGGCGTGGATTGGATAACGAAGACAGGGCCGGCATGAGCGGCCGGCGGCCCTTCTGGATCGTGAAGGCGGTCTAGCCTAATTGCAGGCTCATCGTACGATGCGGGATACCTGCATCCATGTAAACATCGCCTTCAGCCACGAAACCGTAACGCGCATAAAACCCCAGCGCGTGAACCTGGGCGCTCAGAACCACCTCTGCGTCGCCCCGCTCGCGCGCGGCCTGGATCAGCCGCTGTAGCACCTGCCCGCCAAGGCCGGTGCCTCTTGCCATTTTGCGCACCGCCATGCGGCCGATATGCCCGTCGGGCAGCAACCGTCCAGTGGCAACAGGCGTCTGGTTCGCATCATAGGCAACGGCGTGAATGCATTGCACATCCATCTCGTCCATTTCCAGCTCCGGGGGCACCTGCTGCTCGATCACGAACACTTCGTGGCGGATAATGTACGCATGATCGCTGAGTAAATCCCAATTGCCGACCCGCAGGACAGGGGTTCCTGCATCGGGGACCTCTTTTGGCTCATTGTGTTCTTGCGATGTCATCATTAGCTCCAAAATCAGGACTGCGCCGGCGCCGTGTCTATCGGCTTACTGTACCAAGTGCCATCACCATTCAAGTGCAGCAGATGCGTGTGCTGAGGGATCAGCGTACTGCGATGGCCGACACTGATCAGTTTCAGATCGGGCAACCGCTCGTGAACCAGGCGGTACATGGCGTCTTCCAGGCCCTCGTCCATGGCCGAAGTGGCTTCATCAATGAATGCAGCGCAAGGCGCGGCCAGCAGCAAACGGGCAAAGGCAACCCGCTGCTGCTCACCCAGGGACAACGTATGCGACCAGCTAACCGTTTCCTCTATTCGCGGCTGCAGGTGAGCCAGATGGACATCCAGCAGCGCCTGGCGACCTTTTTCCAGGCCATCCGCAGGCACGGCATGCGGATAATAAAGCGCTTCGAGCAGCGTTCCTTCCGGTACATAAGGTTTTTGCGACAGGAACAGAATATCGTCTTGCGGACGGACAATCCTGCCGCTGGAGTACGGCCAAAGGCCTGCTACCGCACGCAAAATAGTGGTTTTGCCTGAACCCGAGGGGCCCTGCAATAGCCATGACTGGCCTTTTTCCACGCGCATATCAAGATCGTTGACCAGTTCCTGACCCAGCGGCGTGCGAATGCTCACGCCCTCCAGCAGGACGGTTTCTCCCTCTTGCTTGACGTCAGGCAATGGCAGAGAATCGGCGTTTTCAATATTGGTCAGAAAACCGTGCAAACGGTTCAGCGTGGCGCGGTAACCAGCGAAGGTATCGTAGGCGTTACGAAAGAACGACAAATTATCATGCAGCGTGCCAAAGGCCTGGGCACTCTGGGTCATCGCGCCAAGCGTAATCTGCTCAGAAAAAAACCGCGGCGCCTGAATAATAAACGGAAAAATGACCGCCGTCTGCGAAACAAAAAAGTTAAACCCCTGGAATTTGACGCTGCGATGCACAATCGCCCATACATTGCTGATAATCTGCCGAAAACGGCCCATCAGCTTGCCCATTTCAATCCTTTCGCCTTTGTAGAACGCAATGCTCTCGGCGTACTCTCTGACGCGCACCAGGGAATACCGATAATCCGCGTTGAACTTTTCGTCAAGAAAGTTCAGCAGGATGAGCGGGCGCCCAATGCGAAACGCAAACACGGTGGCGATTAGGATATAGATAAACAGGGCAAAGACCATCCCGCGCGGAATGGTGACGCCCGCCAGCGTGATATCGCCGGATAGCGTCCACAGGATAATAGTAAAGGCCACAGCCGAGACCAGCGAACTGACCACGCCCAGGCAAAGATCCAGCGACACCGTCACAAAACTGGTAATGTCCTGCTGAATCCGCTGATCCGGGTTATCGGCCGGCGTGCTCAGGTAATGGGAACGGTAGTAGCTGGTATGCGTAAGCCATTTGGTCAGGAAGACGTTATTGAGCGATTCGCGCCAGTTGATGGTAAACGCCTGCTGCAGATAAAAGGTGACCAGGGATCGCACAATATGAATGGCCGCCAGGATGGTAAACACCCCCATCTGTATCCAGAAATTGGGCTCATCCAGCTTCTGCAGCGCGGTATACATGCTGTTATACCAATTGGAAAATAGCACGCTGACACGCACGCCCGACAGGCTGAGCAGCAAAATGACGCTGAACATGAGAATGGGTCGTATAGAGCGCCGGGGGTTGAAATAATCGCCGGCCAGCTTCCAGAATTGTCGGCCCCAATGGGTATAGCGGGTCAGCAGCCAGCCGGCCACAACAATAGCCAAAAACGAAATAACGTACGCCTGTATAAGCCAGAAGGCGCTGTCTCTTAATTCCTGACCCCAGTCCATTCACACTCCTGTATCCTGGTTCGTGCACCACAGTGCGCAACCATTGAGCGCAGCATTCTGCAAAAAAGAGTCACTTTACCTTAACTGGCGGGGATACTGTCAATCTGTCAGTACATTAATGTAATAATTGTCACGCTGGCAGCGGCCCGAAACCCTGCAGATTTTATCTGCTACTATTTAAGGATCTCAATAACTGGAGCCCCTTAATGGAGCTGTTGCTTGACCCAAATATATGGGTAGGCTTGATCACGCTGATTGTATTGGAACTGGTGCTAGGCATAGACAACCTTGTCTTTATTGCCATCCTGGTAGATAAACTCCCACCCAGGCAACGTGACAAAGCTCGCATTACGGGACTGGCGCTTGCGCTGATCATGCGACTGCTGTTGCTATCGGTCATGTCGTGGCTCATTAAACTGACAGCGCCGCTGTTTTCCATATACACGCTGTCGTTCTCCGGGCGTGACCTGATTCTGATTGCCGGCGGCTTTTTCCTGCTCTTTAAGGGCACGCTGGAATTGCACGAACGGCTTGAAGGCAAAGCCCGGCCCTCCTCCGGCCCGCGCGTGTATGCCAGCTTTGGCGTGATCGTCACTCAGATTATCGCCCTGGACGCCATTTTTTCTCTCGATTCTATTATTACCGCCGTCGGTATGGTCGATCACCTGCCCGTCATGTTTGCCGCGGTGATCATTGCAATGGCCGTCATGCTGGTGGCGTCCAAGCCTTTGACCAGTTTTGTCAACCAACATCCGACTGTGGTGGTGCTGTGTCTGGGCTTTCTGCTGATGATTGGCTTTTCGCTGCTGGCAGAAGGGTTTGGCGCCAAAGTGCCTAAGGGATATTTGTACGCCGCTATTGGCTTCTCGGTCATGATCGAAATATTCAACCAGATCGCGCGCCACAGCCTCAAGCGCTCAGAAGCCACCCGCCCCATGCGTGAGCGCACGGCCGAAGGGATTCTGCGCATGCTGGGCAAACGTCCACCCGACGAAGCGCATATGGAAAACCCCAGCATGGAAGCCGAATTGCCTGTGGTATTCGAAGACGAAGAACGCTATATGGTCAGCGGCGTGCTCACGCTTGCCGATCGCAGCATCCATTCGATCATGACACCCCGTTCGGATATTTCATGGATCAATATCGACGATGATATTGAAAAAATACGTGATGAAATCATCAACACGCCCCATACCTTCTTTCCGATTTGTCGCGGGGCGCTGGACGAGATCATCGGCGTCGGACGGGCACGCGACCTGATTGCAGACATCCTGACCGAACGCCGGATCAACGTCAAAAAACTGCGCAAGCCGCTGGTTGTGCCCGAATCCATCAATATCCTGACGCTGATACAAACGCTTAAGGAAAGCCGTGGCCAGCTGGTGGTTATTACTGACGAGTTCGGCGCGATCGAGGGCCTGGTCACCCCCATGGATGTGTTCGAAGCCATTGCCGGGGAGTTCCCCGATGAAGATGAAACGCCCGATATTGTGGAACTGGGAGAGGGTCGCTGGATGATCGACGGTGCAGCCGACCTGCGTCATCTGGAACAGATCCTGAACATCGATGGCCTATACGACGACAATGAAGAAACAGCCACACTGGCCGGTTATCTGTTGCGGCAGTTTGACCGGCTTGCCGAACCGGGCGATGTCTTCGAGCTGGACCGTGGTCCAATCAAAACCATATTCAAGGTGGTGGCTCTGGACGGCCGGCGCATTGGCCAGGTCAGCGTGGAGCAGCATCGTGAAAGAGATCCCGAGGAAATGCTCGATGCCTAGGCTTGGTACAGGCCGCGGTGGCTGTCGACGTTAGCCAATTGTTTTATAAACTTATTACCCGATATACCAGGCCCGCTGCTGCGGGCCTTAACTTTTTGCGCGCTCATCTCCCATCACAAATGAAATAAACTCAGGAGACGCGCCTTGTCTGGAGTGGCCGCAGGATTTGTCCTGCATTCGTTGCGCGCAATTTATTTATTGCGGCGTCCTTTATATTGTTCAGACGCATATCATTATCAGAATTTAATCGTTCACCGCGGCGGCCCGGTTCTCTACACTGAACCCACTTGCAATATTGCGCTCTCTTAATCCCGATAGATACAGGCCCGCCCATGATTCCACGTTCAAAACTGCTTCGCACTCTTTCCATTGCTGCCCTTGCGCTCACCGGCCTGTGTCATGCGACGTATGCGAAGGACATCACCTTGCTGAATGTGTCCTATGATCCCACTCGGGAGCTGTATCAGGAAATTGATGCTGCTTTTGCCAGGCAATGGCAAGAGAAAACCGGCGACAGGCTGATCATCAAGCAGTCGCACGGCGGCTCCGGGTCCCAGGCGCGTTCCGTGGACAACGGACTGGACGCTGATGTGGTCACCCTGGCGCTGGCCATCGATATCAATACCATCGCTCGCAAGAGCAAGCGTATCAATGCAGACTGGGAAAAACAATTTCCTCACAATAGCACCCCCTTTACCTCGACCATTGTGTTTCTGGTGCGCAAGGACAATCCCAAAGGCATCAAAGACTGGGGCGACTTGATCAAGCCTGACGTTCAAGTTATCACGCCCAATCCCAAGACCTCTGGGGGCGCGCGCTGGAACTATCTGGCCGCCTATGCCTGGGCCAAGGCGCAGCCCGGCGCGACAGACGCATCGGCAAAACAGTATCTGAAGGAGCTATACAGCCACGTCCCCGTACTGGATTCAGGCGCCCGAGGATCCACCTTGACGTTTGTGCAGAGGCAGATAGGTGACGTCTTGCTGGCCTGGGAAAACGAGGCATTCCTGGCGCAACGCGAACTGGGCCAGGGTCAGTTTGATATTGTCGTACCGTCGCTTTCGGTACTGGCCGAGCCGCCCGTAGCTCTCGTAGACAAGGTCGTCGACAAGCGCGGGACCCGTGAGGTGGCCAAGGCCTATTTGAATTTCCTGTATACCCCCCAAGCCCAGCGCATCGCGATCAAGAACTTCTACCGCCCGACTGATGCGAGCCTGGCCGACGAAGCCGGCAAACTTTTTCCCCCACTGAAAACCATCTCAATTGGTCAGTTGGGCGGCTGGGACGCGGTCAACCAAAAGCACTTTGCCGATGGTGCCATTTTTGATCAGATTTATCTGAAGAAATAATGTCCATTATTACTCTAATGCTGCAATGACGCTTCTTCAAAAACAATATTCAGTCCTGCCCGGCTTTGGTATGACGCTGGGCATTACGCTTCTCTGGCTCAGTCTGGTCGTCATGATTCCGTTTGCGGTTCTGTTCGGCTGGACTGCGCAACTGGGCGTTGGCGGCTTTATCAATGCGATCTGGAGCGAACGGGTGATCCACTCGCTGTACGTGACCTTCGGCTCGTCGCTGATTGCCGTGCTGATTAACGTGGTCTTTGGCCTGGTCACTGCCTGGGTGCTGGTCAGATATACGTTCCCGGGCAAAAAAATCGTTGACGCGTTCATCGATCTGCCCTTTGCCCTGCCCACTGCGGTTGCCGGCATTGCGCTGACCACGCTGTATGCGCCCAATGGCATGCTGGGCAGCTTGCTGGCCTCACTGGGCATCCGGGTAGCCTACACGCCAACCGGCATTGTTATTGCCCTGATTTTTATCAGTCTTCCCTTCATCGTGCGCACCGTACAGCCTGTCCTGGAAGATCTGGAGCCGGAACTGGAAGATGCGGCTACCTGCCTTGGTGCCAGCCGCTGGCAAATTTTTGCCCGGGTTATTTTCCCGGCCATCGCGCCGGCCCTGCTCACCGGCGCGGCCATGGCCTTTGCCCGGGCCGCTGGTGAATATGGTTCAGTGATTTTCATTGCGGGTAACATTCCCCTGGTCTCGGAAATTACACCCTTGCTGATTACCGCCAAACTGGAGCAGTCTGATTACGCAGGCGCCACAGCGCTCGCCGTGCTGATGCTGATGATTTCCTTTCTGGTCCTGCTGCTGATCAATCTGATCCAGCGCTGGAATAACAAGCGTAACGGCATGAACTGAAGACGCAAACATGAACACAAATTTTACCCGCACCGAAAAATCATGGCTGCGTTATCTGCTAACAGCAATTACGCTTGTCTTTATCGGCCTGTTTATCGCCCTGCCCATGTTCCTGGTCTTTACAGAAGCGTTCAGCAAAGGCTGGGCATTTTACCGGCAGACATTGAGTGAGCCCGACGCGCGGTCTGCCATTTTCCTGACGATACTGACCGCCACCATTGCTGTCCCCTTGAATGTCATTTTTGGTGTCGCCGCCGCCTGGGCCATTGCCCGCTTCAATTTCCGCGGCAAAAGCTTTTTGATTACGCTCATTGACCTGCCTTTCTCGGTTTCGCCCGTTGTGGCCGGACTGATGTACCTGCTGCTCTTTGGCAACCAGACCGCGCTGGGGATATGGCTGGACGCCCATGATCTGAAAATTATTTTTGCCGTCCCAGGCATTGTGCTGGCTACCACTTTTGTCACCTTCCCTTTCGTTGCCCGCGAGCTTATTCCACTGATGCAGTCGCAAGGCGCTGACGAGGAACAGGCGGCGCTGGTACTGGGCGCAAGTGGTTTGCAGACATTATGGCATGTGACTTTGCCGAACATCAAATGGGGCCTGTTGTATGGCGTCATTTTGACCAACGCCCGGGCCATGGGGGAATTTGGCGCAGTCAGCGTCATTTCGGGCCACATTCGCGGCGTCACGAACACGATCCCGCTGCATGTGGAAATTCTTTATAACGAATTCAATATTGCCGGGGCGTTTGTATGCGCATCAGTGCTTGCGCTACTGGCAGTCGTGACCTTGGTCCTGAAGTCTTTCATCGAGTGGCGTCAGTATCGCTCACACCAGCAATCGCTGCGGCGCAGCAGCGACCCACTGAAATCTCGGACCGCCGATCCGCAGATCGGCGCTCGCGCCGCGATGAATCCGGGCTGAGACAGGACACCGGCGCCGGCGTTCACTTGCGTTGCCATTGCCGGATCAATCAATATGCAGCGGCAACGACAACCGCAATCAGAAAAAGGAACGTATTGTGAGTATTGAAGTTCGTCATATCACAAAGAAATTTGGTGACTTTACCGCACTGGCGGACATCAACCTGCAGATCCAGAGTGGTCAATTGCTGGCATTGCTGGGCCCATCAGGCTGCGGCAAAACCACGTTACTCAAGATTGTCGCCGGCCTGGAACAACCCGACTCAGGCCAGTTGCTGTTTGAAGGCGTAGATGCAACCGACAAGCACGTCACTGAACGTGGAATTGGTTTTGTATTCCAGCATTACGCCCTGTTCCGCCATATGACGGTGTTCGACAATATTGCTTTCGGCCTGACGGTCAAGCCAAGGCGCATCCGGCCATCGAAGGCGCAAATTCATGACAAAGTACACCGTCTGCTGAAAATGGTGCAGCTTGACTGGCTGGCCGACGCCTATCCCAGCCAATTATCGGGCGGCCAGCGTCAGCGAATCGCGCTGGCCCGCTCGCTGGCCGTGGAGCCGCAGGTGTTGCTACTGGACGAACCGTTTGGTGCGCTGGATGCGCAGGTGCGCAAGGATCTGCGGCGCTGGCTGCGCCAGCTGCATGACGAAATCCACTTGACCAGCATTTTTGTGACGCATGACCAGGAAGAAGCGCTGGAAGTGGCAGATCGCGTCGTTGTCATGAATCATGGACATATCGAGCAGATCGGCACACCGGACCAGATCTATGAACACCCCGCAAGCGCGTTTGTTACCCAATTTCTGGGCGACGTCAATTTGTTCCATGGCCGGATCCAGAACGAACAATTTACTCGTGGCAATTATATGCAGCCGCTGACACCGGACAATCTTCATGGAACGGCCAATGATGAAGTGACCGCATATATCCGCCCTCACGATATCGAACTGACCCAGGATGCCAGTAATGCACTGGAGCGTGGCACCATAGAACATGTTCACGCTGTCGGGCCGGTCGTGCGACTGGAGCTGGGCCGGGCCGGATCTGCAGACCCTATCGACGTTGTCATGACGCGCGAACGTTATCGGCGGCTTGGGCTGAACCTGGGCGACACGGTTTACGTCAAACCTCGCAAGATGGCCGTTTTCGCCCGCAGCAAGGAACCGGCCGCTGCGTGATGCGGTGGCCGCTGCAGGGTGCGGCGGCTGCGGCTCGATACGCCGACTGCTGCATGTTACGGATTGCCAGCCACTGTTCAGAGAGGACAGTCGGTCGCGATTCGCCAACCGCTGCGTATTACGTCCATCGTTGCTTGATATGCCGACCGTTGCTTGATACGTCGGTCGACCACTGCATAAAACACCGGCCGCTTCAGGCAGCGGCCGGTTCGTACACGCAAATCGGCGAAGAACGTTATGTCGTCGCCGGCACAGCCTTGATGATCCCGGCGGCCACCGTATTGTTGCTTACCTCATCAATCAGGATAAACGAACCGGTGACGCTGTTGACATCATAACTGTCGCTGACCAGCGGCTTTTGCAGCCGGAGCTGCACCTGCCCGATATCGTTCAGGCGCAATTGATCACTCCCCGTCTCGCTCAGCAGCGTCCTGACATCGAGCACTTTATTGATCTGGCTGATTCTGACCGGTATGCTGGCAAAGGTGTGACGCAATAGATACTTGCGTTTCAGTTCCAGCGGATCAGCATCAAACCAGCAGATATCGGCCTGAATATCCCGCGTCGGCTCAATCTGCGCGTCTGCTGCCACAAAAATATCGCCGCGCGACACGTCGATATCCCGATCCAGGCTGATTGTCAGAACATCGCCCGGCACCGCGGTTTCAACGTCACCGTCGGGGCCCAGAATTTCCTTCACAATACCGGTCTGGTTGCTTGGCAACACCCGAAGGCGCTGGCCAACATACAGTTGGCCGCCGGCCACTTTTCCCATATAGCCGCGAAAATCATCTGCCTGGTCTCCGTCCTGACGCACCACCAGTTGCACCGGAAACCGCAGGCTCGCAGCATCGTTTTCACCAGGCTGAGCCAGCTCTATCGACTCCAAGATTGACAGCAGCGGCTGCCCCTGATACCAGGGCATGCGGTCACTGCGCACGACCACATTATCCCCGCCCAGTGCCGACACTGGTATATAGTGAACGTGACCCAGGCCCAGTTGTGTGGCCAGTTGTGCATAGGCAGCGCAAATCTTGTCGAACCGGCTCTGGTCGAAACCGATCAGATCCATTTTGTTAACGGCGACCACAATATGGCGGATCCCCAGCAGACGCAACAAGGCGCTGTGCCGACGGGTCTGGTCAAGCAAGCTCACATTGTCCTGGGCATCCAGCGCACGCACCGGATCAATCAGGACAACGGCGGCATCGGCAGTGGAAGCGCCAGTGACCATATTTCGGGTGTATTGTTCGTGTCCCGGCGTATCGGCGATTATGAACTTGCGGCTGGCCGTCGAAAAATAGCGATAAGCCACATCAATCGTGATGCCCTGCTCCCGCTCCGCTTCAAGCCCGTCAGTCAGCAGCGAAAAATCAATCTGCTCGCCCGCCGTGCGCTTGTGTTTGGCATTGCGTACCGCCAGCAGCTGATCGCTAAGCACCGCCTTACTGTCAAACAGCAGCCGTCCGATAAGTGTGCTTTTTCCATCATCGACCGAGCCAGCGGTAATAAAGCGCAAAAGTCCGTTTGTTTTTTCAGTTGTCATCATATTGTTCCTGAATGTTCAGAAATAGCCTTCTTTCTTGCGCTTTTCCATGGACGCTTCGCTTACCTGGTCATCCATGCGTGTGGCGCCCCTTTCGGTAATTTCGGCGATAGCCGTCTCCCGGATAATGTCCGCCGGCGTTGCCGCGATACTGGCTACCGGGCAGGTACAACTGATATCACCGACAGTCCGAAAGCGCACGCTTACCACCTCGCTGTGCTCATCCTCCTGCATGGGCGTCAAAGGCGTGACCGGAACCAGCAGGCCCTGACGGCGCACGATTTGCCGCGCGTGAGCGTAATAAATGTCGGGCAAAGCAAGATTCTCCTGTTCGATGTACTGCCAGATGTCCAATTCGGTCCAGTTGGAAATGGGAAACACGCGAATCTGCTCCCCGGGGTGAACACGGGCGTTATACAGTTCCCACAGCTCGGGGCGCTGCGCCTTCGGATCCCATTGGCCAAACTCATCACGGAAAGAAAAAATGCGCTCCTTGGCCCGTGCTTTTTCTTCATCGCGGCGCGCGCCGCCCATGAGTGCATCAAAGCCATGCGCCTCGATCGTTTCAAGCAGGGTGACTGCCTGCGCGGCGTTGCGCGAATCGGTTGCGCGGCGCAGCTTGACCGTTCCCTTGCGAATGGAGTCTTCGACGTGTCCCACCACCAGTTTAAATCCGTGCTCTGCAACCAGTTCATCGCGAAAGCGAATGACTTCCGGATAGTTATGACCGGTATCAATATGCACCAACGCAAACGGCAATGACGAAGGTCGGTTTCCCAGGCGAAATGCCTTGCGTGCCAAATGCAGCAACACGACCGAATCCTTGCCGCCCGAAAACAGCAACGCGGGCGACCGGCTTTGCGCATAGACCTCCCGGATAATATAAATGGATTCGGCTTCCAGCCGCTTCAGATGCCCCGTGTGCAGCTGGGCCGGATGTGAATTGATCGAACCGGATAAGGTGTCCATAGTCAATAAGTTTTCCTGATGATGTATTTGTGTCGATGCGACAGATGGAATAATGTCAGTTGTGAACGTGCAGACCACATTCGCGGCTATCCTGGTTTTCCCACCACCAGCGGCCGGCGCGCGGATCTTCGCCGGCACGGACCGCCTTGGTACAGGGGTCGCAGCCAATACTCGGATAACCCTGGTAGTGCAGCGCGTTCACGGGTACGGAGTAGCGCTCTATATAGGCCCAGACGTCCTGTTCAGACCAGTCGAATAAGGGGTTATATTTGCTGATTCCCCGGGCGGTATCCCGTTCATGCAAATCCAGTGCGCTGCGCGTGACCGACTGTTCGCGACGCTGCCCGGTAATCCAGGCATCAGCGTCGGCTAGCGCGGCCGCCAGTGGCGCGACCTTGCGTATATCACAACACTGCTTGCGCGCCTTGAGACTTTCATAAAAGCCGTTTAACCCGTTCTGCTCGATATACGCCTGCACGGCTTGCTGATCGGGTGTGTAAACAGCCAGACCAGATCCGTAGCGTGTCTGGATCTGATCGAGCAGCGCGAGGGTTTCTGTGGGCAGCCTACCGGTTTCCAGCGTGAAAATATCGATATGCGTGCAAATATCCTGCTGTGTTGTTTGTACATCTCGTAGTATCACATCTGTGATAACCATATCTTCCGCCGACAGACTGGAGGCCAGTCGCGAGCGCTGATGCTGTTTTGCAATGGCAAGCAAACGCTCGCGTAACTGGCGGCTTTTTTCTTCCAGCGCGATCGGCGCGATCGCGCGGGTTGGCGGCGACCACAAGATCGGGCGCTCAAAAACCGGGGCCGCTTGCGTTGACGCAGACTGAAAAGCCATAATGAATTCGTCCCTTGCTCAGGCCAGCTCCCGACATCCGGGCTGGCCTACTTCACTGAAGGCTTAATCTTATCGGCTCACTACAGGATTAAGAACGAAGAAATATGTCTTTATTAATAGACGGCGGATATAAACCGACATGCGCCCTGGCCGCCCAACGTGTAAGAACGGCGCATTGATGTCGGACTGCGACATTATGACTGAAGCACGCGCAACAAATCACAGCTGTTTGTTATTTCAGCCGGACATGTCAATATAGAAAAACGATATAACGACACCGGATTCACGGCTGCCCACGCCGGCGCAAACTCGGGTGAGCTCACCGCTGCCATCAGGATGCCAAGCATAAAATCGGTGTGCGGTACTCTGCCCGATTTCTGATGCCGGTTTTGTTGCACGACACGGGATACCAGCCTTGCTGCACAATTTGGGATGCCCGCTATACTGCTTCGCTTCTGATGCCGGTTTTGCCGCAAGACCTGAAATACCGGCTTTTCTGCACCACTTCGGATGCCTGCTTTACACGGTGAAGCCACTGCGGATCTGCCGTGCCTGCTGCGCCTTTCAGCCAGACGCCAATATCAATTGCGCGCCTTTTTCCGCGATCAGCATGGTCGGGGCGTTAGTGTTGCCCGACGTGATGGTGGGCATGACAGAGGCATCGATAACGCGCAACCGGTCTATCCCATGCACGCGCAACGCGGCATCAACCACGGCCATGTCGTCGTTTCCCATTTTGCAGGTGCCCACCGGATGAAATATCGTCGTTCCGATATCGCTGGCCGCCCGTATCAGGTCGTCGTCGGACTTGGCCAGGGGGCCTGGCCGAAACTCCTGCGGTGAGTATTTTTCCAGTGCAGCCTGCTCGGCAATACGTCGTGTCAGCCGAATACTCTCTAGTGCAACCTGAACATCGTCGTCGGTGCTCAGGTAATTGCACAGGATATCGGGCCGGTCTTCCAGCGATGGCGACACAATTTTCACCATGCCGCGACTGGTGGGCCGGATATTGCAAACGGAAGCCGTGAAGGCCGGGAACGGATGCAGACCGTCGCCGAATTTTTCAAGCGACAGTGGCTGTACATGGTACTCCACGTTGGCGCGTGCCTGCCTTGCCGAGGATCGGGCGAAAATACCCAGTTGCGACGGCGCCATTGTCAGCGGGCCCTTTTTCATGAAAGCGTACTGCAGCCCCATTGCCGCTTTGGCAAGCCACGACTGCATCATAGTGTTAAGCGTGCGCACATTATTCACCTTGTATATCATGCGCAATTGCAAATGGTCCTGTAAATTGCGGCCTACCCCAGGCAAATGATGAATCAGCGGAATGCCCAGTGCCTTCAACAGATCGCCGGCGCCCACGCCCGAGCGCTGAAGAATCTGTACAGAACCGACAGCGCCCGCGCTAAGGATGACTTCCCGTTTGGCATTGGCATGAAAAAAATGATCGTTATGCCGAAAGCGCAAACCCTGGGCGATACGGCCTGTAAAGTTGATCCGGTCGATCATTGCATTTGTGATAACCGTTAAATTGCTGCGCTCCCGGACCGGGCGCAAGAACGCCGTGGAGGCACTGAAACGCACGCCTTTTTTCTGCGTTACCTGGAAATAGGACGAGCCTTCATTATTGCCACAATTGAAATCTTCAATTTGCGCAATACCTGCCTGCTCGGCAGCCTGCCGAAAGGCATCAAGGATATCCCAACGCAAACGTTGCTGTTCGACACGCAGCTCGCCGCCGGCACCATGAAATTCGGTCTCACCTGCATAATGATGCTCGAATTTCTTAAACAGGGGCAGCACATCGCTCCAGCCCCAGCCCGGGTTGCCGGCGTTGCGCCAGCCATCGTAATCTTCTGTTTGCCCACGCATGTAGATCATGCCGTTGATGGCCGAACTGCCGCCCAGCACGCGTCCGCGCGGATAGGCAATACTGCGGCCGTTGAGCCCGGCGTCTGGGTGCGTGGTGAAGCACCAGTCGGTATTGGGATTGCCGATGCAATACAGATAGCCTACGGGTATATGCAACCAGCGCCATTTGTCATCGCCGCCGGCCTCCAGAAGCAGGACCTTGCATGCGGGATCGGCAGACAGGCGGTTGGCCAGCAGGCAGCCAGCCGAACCGGCACCCGCAATGATGTAGTCAAAGTCTCCATACAGCGTTGTTGTTTCTGCCATGCTCCCCACTCTGCTTATTATTATTTGTTATCCGGATATGTCCGCCTAGTAATCATTATTGAAAAAAACCGGCGTTATGACAACGCGTATTTCTACCTATTCAGCGCCATTCGCTGTCAGCACCCGACACGGTTGCATCAGGATCCGACTTGGTTACGAATATCATTTCGCATGAACGCATTGATGTTGTCCACCAATTGGTCTGACAGTGCCTGGATCGCCTGGCGGCTGGCCCAGGCCACATGCGGCGTCAGGATAAAGTCGGATCGATTCATCAGGCGCATGAACGGGTGCGTATCGGGCATGGGCTCCTGGGTGACCACATCAAAACCTGCGCCGCCGATCTTTTTGTTTTCCAGCGCGTCTGCCAGCGCGGCTTCGTCTACCAGACCGCCCCTGGCCGTATTGATCAGGATCGCAGTCGGCTTCATACGCGCCAGCTCGGCGGCGCCGATCATATGATGGGTCGCCGGCGTCAAGGGCAGATGCAAGGTGAGGATATCGGCCTGCTCGATCACCTCATCAAATGGCGTGTGGGTCTGCCTGACTGCCGTTTCCCCCTTGCGGGCCGCGAACAGCACATTCATGCCCAGCGCCTGGGCACGCTTGGCTACGGCGGTTCCCAACGTGCCCGAACCGAAAATCCCGATGGTGCTATTGGCCAGATCGCTGACCGGATAGTCAAAATAGCAAAACTGGCCGCTTTGCGCCCAGCGTCCCTGGCCGACCGAAAGATGATAAGGTACCAAACTGCGACGCAAGGCAAAAATCAGCGCCAGGGTATGCTCGGGCACGGTGTTAACGGCATAGTTACGAATATTGGATACCACAATGCCTTTTTCGCGGCATGCCTTGATGTCGATGATATTGGTTCCGGTAGCGGCCACGGCCACCAGTTTGAGGGCACCGGCCTGCGCCACGTCCCGGGCCGATACCGGCACCTTGTTGGTGATAACGATTGTTGCGTCACGGATTCGGTCGGCCACCTCAGCCGGCGCGGTCTGGTCATAGGCAACCACTTCGTGGCCGAACTCGAATGCCTTGAGCGTAATAAAGTCTGGCAGCGTGGCCCGGTCAAGAAAAACGATACGTGCTATCGAAGACATGAGTTTTCCTGTGAAAGTGAAAACACGACTATACCACCGCCTGCCAGTGACTAAAATAGAGGTCTTGGTAAACCCGTTGTTTGTAAACTGAAGATGACCTCTCCTGTCACGCCGCCTGCGGCCACCTCCTCTGCCGTCACTCCCTCTCCTGACACGTCTTCCGTGCCGCCATCGCTTCGTCAGGCGGCACTGGATGCCCTGGCCGAGCCCGATCCGTGTAAAAAAATCGCGGCTGTTGACCGCATGGTAGCGACGCTGCCCCTCTGCGCCGACCTGGTCCTGCACGCCACGCAGCCGCTGCCGGGGCGTCCGCAACGGCCACAATTGGTAGACCCGCGCGAGGTATCGGTACGCTCGACACAGACGCAACAGGGAAAAGCCGCACTCTTGCACGCCATTGCCCATATTGAATTCAATGCCATCAACCTGGCACTGGATATTATTTGGCGCTTTCCCGGCATGCCCGACGATTTCTACTACGACTGGCTGCAAGTGGCTCGCGAAGAGGCCTATCACTTTTCCCTCGTGCGAGGGCACCTGGCTGCGTCGGGCTATCAGTATGGCGACTTTGCAGCCCATAATGGCTTATGGGATATGGCGGAAAAAACCGCCAACGACATTCTGGCCCGGCTTGCACTGGTGCCGCGCACGCTGGAGGCGCGCGGCCTGGATGTATCCCCGGCCATCCAGAACAAGCTGCGCGCAGCCAAAGACAACCGCGGCGTTGAGATTCTGGATATTATCCTGCGCGATGAAATCGGACATGTCAAAACCGGCAATCGCTGGTACCTGTACTGCTGCGAGCAGCAAAACCAGGATCCCGTTGCCGCTTATGCGACGCTGATCGATATCTATCGCGTCAGTAAGCCTCGCGGGCCCTTTAATGTGCAGGCCAGAATGGCGGCCGGATTCACCCAGACCGATATTGATTGGCTCAATTCCTTATAATTGCACTATTGGTCTTCACAGGCCGGCTTGATCCGGAACCTGGCAATAGAACCAATGCCTTTTCATACTAACGGAAATATTATGGACGTTCTGGTACTTGGGGCCGGCATCATTGGGCTGACAACTGCTTATTATCTCAACCGGGACGGATTCAACGTCACTGTGGTCGAGAGAAACAACGATGTTGCGCTGGAGACCAGTTTTGCCAACGGGGCACAACTGTCATACAGTTATGTTGCGCCTCTGGCCGGTCCGGGCGTCATGAGTCACGTACCCAAATGGTTGCTGGATCGCAACTCGCCCCTGCGTTTTCGTCCCAGCCTGGACCCCGCCACCCTGTGCTGGAACATGCGTTTTGTCAAAGCCTGCAATGCGGCTCAAAGCAACCAGACAACGCGCCAATTGCTTGCCCTGTCCTTTCTGAGCCGTGACCTGTATCATGAAATGATGCAACAGGAGGCCATCTCCTTTGATCATAAACGGGCGGGCAAGCTGGTGGTGCATCGCAGTCGTAATTCTTTTGATCATGCCGTCGAACAACTGGACTATCAACGTTCACTGGGTTGCGAACAACGCGCCATGTCGGTCGAAGAATGTATTTCGCTGGAGCCGGCGCTGCAACGTATGCGCGATCATCTGAGCGGCGGTATCTTTACCGAAAGCGAAGAAAGTGCAGACTGCTTCCAGCTTGCCGTTGCCCTGAAAAACATTTTGCAGCAGCGCGGCGTCGCCTTCCGGTTCAATACCACCGTCAGCCGCCTTGTGGCCGACAGCAATCGCAAAGTAAGCGTGCAAACCACTGCGGGAGAACACCTTACCCCCGATCATATCGTGGTGGCACTGGCCTGCGAGAGCACAGCGCTGCTCAAGCCGCTGGGTATTGCGGTACCGGTCAGTCCGCTCAAAGGCTACAGCCTGACCGTGCCCATTGAGCAAGCCGCCGACGCGCCGATGGTCAGTATTACCGATTATGAACGCAAGGTCGTTTATGCAAGGCTGGGAGAACGCTTGCGCATCGCCGGCATGGCCGACATGGTGGGCTTAAACCGTCGCATTGATACGGCGCGTATCGATGCGCTGAAGCAGGAAGCACGCAATCTGTTTCCCGATGCGGGCAATTATGATCTGGCCACGCTCTGGGCCGGACTGCGTCCGGCAACGCCTAAAGGCAAACCCATTATTGATGCTACCCGCTATGGTAACCTGTGGCTCAATATTGGCCAGGGCGCCCTGGGCTTTACCCTGGCGCCCGGGTCAGCCAGCGTGATCAGCCATTTGCTGCGCGGCCAGGCTCTGCCATTTGGTAAAAACGTGTTTACGCTGGCCGATGCCTGAGCACGCGGCACAGAGGGCTCCCGAAACGAAATGAAGCAACCGGGCGCCCAACCGCCGTGGCTCGGCCTTGTTTTTATGCGACTATATCGTATTTGTCGTACATTTGTTTAATGCTGATTTAATGCCAATATAACGCTGAGTTGATGCCGATTTAATGCTGACTGACTTAACGCTGATTTGACGGTAATCTGATACAAATATTACGCTCATTTTAGATTTACTGACCCAGATTTATTGCCCGAATAACCCGCGTCCGTCAACCGATCTTGTAACGCAAATGCCTGACGCTCGCTTTAAGCCCACCGAGACCTGCCGCCATGCTCCAGAGAATCCTCCTGCCCATTATCGTCTTTATCATTGTCCTGATCGGCCTGACCTTCGGCGAAGGCGTGTTCACCGCCCTGGCTGTGTGGCTGCATGACATCACCGGTCTGGTCATTTATAACTTTTCCGATCTGTATTACACCGTTTCGGAATACGTCTCGCGGCATCCCGTCAAAATCCTGGTTGCCCTGGTTGTGACGGCCATCGTGTGCATCTGGATATACAAGAACAAGGATGAAGAACTGACGCGCCAGGCCAGTTCCCGCAAAATCGCCATTTTTCTGGCGATTTTCCTGGGCTGGCTGGGTGCACACCGCTTCTACAACGGCCAGATCGGGATGGGATTACTGTATCTGATCATCAGTTTCATCTGGTTGCCGCTCTCAGTCTTTCTGGGCCTGATTGATGCGGTAAGATACATTTTTATGAACGACGAAGAATACCGTCTGCGCATTCAATCGTCATAACAACCCACGCGGCAAGGGTGCAGACGGCCCGGCCCTTCTGCCCGCCTGAACGACGCAAGGAGCGCCCGTGAATCTGAATGACCTGACCATAGCCACTGATAATCTTAATCAGCCGCGGCTGCTGAATCACTGGCAATGGCTGCTGCCCGCCCAGGTCGAAATTCTGCTTGTCACCAAAACGGCCGACTGCTTTTTACTTGAGCCTGAAACCGGTCATATTCTGTTTCTGGACACCAACGACGGTGAACTGGAGCACATTGCCGCTGACTTTGACGAATTTCGCGCCGTGCTTGCCGATCCCGAATTCATTACCGACTACTTTTCGCTGCTGGTAATGGCACCGTTGCTGGAAACGCAGTTACCTGACAATGCCGTTTTTGCACTTGCCACACCGCCGGTCCTGGGAGGGTCGTACGACACTGACGAACTCACGCCCGTGGATATTTACCAGTATTTTGATGAAATGGGTGCACTCTGGCAAAAACTGAGCCAGATCGAGATCCCTGACGACGCCGCCGATGAACCTGGTTTACCGTCGGATAGCAATAACGACAGTCAAAAATCTGAATAAAATTCAACACCAAACGTTGCAGTCAATTTAAGCAGGACAAAAATGAGCGATTCCCTTGCGTTCCAGGCTTGCACACTAAAGCATTTTCCGGCGGAACTTGGCACGACCGAGCACAACACCTTTGCCGCAGCCCGGCTTAACGTCTACGAAAACGCCTTTGCCTTCCCGTTGGCGGTGCTCAATCAGTCCGCCCTGGAACACAACGTGCAATGGATGCAGCGTTTTGCGCGGGACAA
This sequence comes from Advenella sp. S44, assembly GCF_002810445.1. Taxonomy (GTDB): domain Bacteria; phylum Pseudomonadota; class Gammaproteobacteria; order Burkholderiales; family Burkholderiaceae_B; genus Advenella. Next base: position 209,709 of record NZ_NEXS01000008.1, read on the forward strand.
GGGAGTCAGCCTGGCACCACATGGCAAAACCACCATGTCACCTGAACTGTTTGAACTACAACTTGCCGCCGGCGCCTGGGGACTGACCTTTGCTACCGTGTTTCAGGCCCGGACCGGGATCCGGGCCGGTGCAAAGCGTATTATTATTGCCAATCAGGTTATTTGTGATGCCGATCTGCACCAATTGCAGTCGCTATTGCAAACGCATCCCGACCTGCGGATCTGGTTTCTGGTCGATTCCATTGAACAGGTCCGTTATATTGAAGCCTGGGCCAGACGTTACAGGGACAACAATCAACAACAAAGCCTACGTTTTGAATGCTTGCTGGAAATTGGTATCGCAGGCCAGCGCACAGGCTGTCGCCAATTTGAACAGGCACTGGCGCTGGCCCGCTGCATACATCAATCACCCATACTTGCGCTGGGTGGCATCGAATGCTATGAAGGCAACCTGGCGACTGATACAGAAAAGGACAAGCCTGCCGTTGACGCGCTCATGGGCCGTTGCGAAGCAGTCGCACGCGCCTGCGATCAACAACAGCTGTTTGATACCGAGGAGATTATTATCTCGGCCGGCGGCTCGGCCATTTTTGATCTGGTCGTGCCCGGTCTTAAAATCGAGCTGGGCCGGCCCGTGCGCGGCGTCCTTCGTTCGGGATGCTATATTACACACGATCATGGTGTCTATCACCGTCATCTGGCTAAAGTTCAAGAGCGCGAAGGCCTGCAGGAAAGTTTACTGCCCGGCCTCGAAGTGTGGACCATGGTGCAATCGGTACCCGAGCCGGGGCTGGCACTACTCACTTGCGGTAAACGGGACATTTCCTATGACCTGACCCTGCCGTTTGTCACTGGCTACGCACCGATAGGCGAGCAGGCTCGCAGCGTGCCGCAACCGAGCTGGCAGATTGCCGCGCTCAACGACCAGCACGCCTATTTACATTTTGATGCCACCAGCCCTGCGCCGGTTGTGGGCGACAGGGTAATTTTGGGCATCTCCCATCCCTGCACGACATTCGATAAGTGGAAATGGATGCCCATTATCGATGAAAACGGCCAGGCGCTATCCTACATTACTACCCGCTTTTGAATGCTGCCGCGATTCTCCCGTTGCACGCCGCTCACCGACTAGCTCGCGGTGAAGTGTTGCCGGGCGAACCACTCCGCGCAGTCGTTGTTGCGGGCCAGGCATTGGGCGTGCAGCAGCTGCGATACGTCAGCGCGCGGCGGATACGTCGCCGGCTGTCAAGTTAATCCGGTAACTCCCGCGTCGCTGCGGCCACCGCCATCATTCGCGTTGTGGGTGGCATCTGCAACTCGTCAAGGTGCTACGAGCAAAAGCGTTGGTGCTCAGAGATTAGCCGCACATCACAAATGCCATTGGCGAGCGCGACATTTGGCTCAGAACAAAATATTCCATTTGCGATCTGACCAGACCAGCACAGCCGACACGATGGTACTGGTAAACATCACCATGACAAACAATGGCGTACCCTGCTCCATCCAGCCTGTGTTTAGCAAAATATTGATAAAGAATACATGGGTCAGGTAAATGGCAGTCGAAAGTTTGGAAAGAAAGTCGGTATTTAATCTTGCCGAGCGGCTGTGAAAGAAAATAAAAATGAGCGGACAAAGCAACAGCAGCGACAGATACATATCCACGCCCGCCTTGGCCGGATGCAGAAAATAATGGACAGAGCTCTCCAGTACCAGCAACAGGGCTGCCACCAATATCGCGCCCAGCAATTGCGGATCCCGACGCGGCAATTTGTGCAAGCGGTGTTTGGCAATCTGGTAGCCTATGGCAAACAGGGGAAAACCAAAGAAAAGAAAGTTGCGAAAAATCCAGCCCGAATTCAACAGGTATCCCGCCAGCCCCTCTTCGATGGGCGCATAATTGCCGAGTGCCTGCAGCACGTAGCCCGCCACAAAGAGCGCGACGGCGGCAACAAGAATATGTTTATCACTACGCCTGCGCATTAAATACAATACCGCCCCGGCGCCCAGGGTGCCGACCAGATACCACAGGTGGTGATAGCCAAACACCAGCTTTTCCAGCAGCCCGATCTGATCGCGGGCCAGTTCCCAATGGACTGGCCAGTAGAAAGGCAAATACAGCAACATCCAGATGCCATACAACACAGCCAGGCGTTTGGCCCAACTGCCAAAAGAACGATTTCGCGCGATCAGAGGATAGAAATAAAAACCATTGATGATAAAGAAAATCGGCACGGCAATGCGCAGCAGTCCGTTTACGAATATGTAATTAAGATACTCGGCGGTTTCGGTAAACAACGACGCATGCAGAGCGACCACCATCATTGCCAATGCTATTTTCAGGCCATCTGTTCCCGCGTTACGCTGCATGTATCATCCTCTGTTGAATCGGACATTGTAACGATCCATGGCCTTCATGTCATGAGGGATGCCTACCAATTGCTGTCGAATGTAACCGAAAGCGTTAGCGGCCTGGTGAGCCACTGACGGCCAATTATGGGCGTAGTACCACAACGAGCAGCCGCGTTTGCGGTCAGTCAAAACAACGGCAAGGAATACAAACCAAAGTGATCGAAGTACCATGTATGTGAAACGGGATTGAATTGGTTCGATCATAGTCGTGAAGTCAACGCCATGAAAGTATTGAAATCTCTACTCTTGTTTTTCTTATTAATGTTAGCTGTGGGTTATACAGGCTCGCAGCTATTGCTCTATAAACAAGCGCCTGAATATAACCAGCAGGCAATCGACGCCGCCGAGTTCTTCACCACCAGGAGCGTCCTGATTTTGCCGGAAAAATGAACGACGGGCCTAATGGGAAAAAGCCAAAAGACACGCGTTACTAAGGGCTTAATCGTCATGAAATGCAAAGCACATTGTTTAGCAAGTGCCAGCACGAGTCATTGACGACCACAGGGTGTGTTGCCGCAATGCGCAGCGTGCCGTCATTCACACACTGTCATTCCAGGTCGCGGGCGCACCAGACCAACAGTCAGCGATGCTGGACGACCTTTGTCAGGGTCTATGCTATGTTCAACGCACCCGCTTGCACGCAACACCGCATGGCTGCATCAGACAGCGTTTGTCCCTGCCATCCTTGCCTTTCATCGGGTCGTACGTTTTTGCACCCACTGGCGGGCTGGCTGCGCGCCCGGGCCAAGCCGCGCTCGCATGAGCGGCGCAACATACGCATACGCTCTTTACTTGATAGAGGTTAATGCACTTCGCTATGGTTTTTAAATTGGAAGGCGGTTTAGCCCTTACCCGGCAAATGCTGGTATATGGAAGTGTATTTCTGGTTCTACCTGTCGTGATGGAACAACCCACCGCTTTTGAATTAAATTATGCAGTCATTGGATGCCTGCCTGGATTGGCGATATTTCCAACCATCTTTGGGTTTTACTGCAACACCAAAGCCATCGAGTACCTTAGCCCATCACAAGTGCAAATTCTTGAACTGAGCGAGCCCATTTTTGCTGCGCTTATCGCGTTCGTTTTCTTGCATGAAGTACCCGGGCCTTCCACCCCCTTCGGCGGCATGTTAATCGTCCTGTGTATCTCGATCGCTAACGGCTTGCTTCATTTTTCACACAATAGCCGGTCTGTCAATTCTATAAAATAATCGGTATAAATAAAACGATTGCCCCGAAACGGACTATCGCGCCCCGGTCAGGTATTTCCCGAGATGCCCCGTTTTCAGATAGAAGAGTGCACCGTCCGGACCAGCGACAAATTCAGGATGCTCGCCTGGTGGCAAACGCAGCCAACTGCCCTGCCCATACTCATGCACGGTCTCGTGCAGGCTTCCTTCGAGCACAAGCATTTCCGCCCCGTCAACGAAATGACTGAAGAGCCGTGCGCCGGCGTCTGGCTTCTCAAGCGACACCCGTTCACGTTCGTCGGTGAACAAGGGGCAAGACGCTCCCTCACTGTGCCGGATCCACGCGGACGGTTCATGTGTGTTGATACGCACGCTGCGGTGCTCACCTTCGAGCATTTGTCGCAGCTTCACAAATATAGTGGCGCCCTCATTGGTAAAAGGCTGATGGCGGGATCCGGGCGGATTACGCAAGTACCAGCCAGCCGGGTAATCACCGCCCTCGTCCGAAAACGTTCCGAAGAGCACCAGAATTTCTTCACCCCCCGGATGTTGATGCCCAGGAAAACGGGATGCCGGCGCATAGCGAACGATGCTGGTTGCACGGGCTTTTTCTTGACCGATACGATCGAGCATCACACGCTCCACACCGGGCTGCGGCGAGGCAATCCAATGGTAGTGTTGTGACCGCAACGCTGCCCGCTGTGAAAAATCGGAATGGATCAACATAGTGAAAGTCAAAAAATAGTCATGAAAAAAAGTCCGACAAGATCAGAGACGGAACAGCCCGGCCCTGATGGGCCCGGCAAAAGTAATAGCCGGCAAATAACTCATACTTCCGGCCCTGTGATTTCGGCTCTACCTTCTCGGCTCTACGTTTTCTGTTCTGTATTACAGGAGCAGGCCCACGAAGTCAGTTGCGATGCAAATCGTATTGGCGAGCCAATGCTGTTACTGAAACGCCGCGCTTGTGGCACTGATTGAAGATCTACTTTAAATTGCCGACTGAACTTTGCGGCGATCACGCTGCGCTTTTTGAGCACCAAACTCGTCAGGACGCATTTACTCCACCGTCTGGGATGAATTAGTCCACCAAGAATTTGCTGAAGCCCCTATGATCTCGGATTTACCGCTTACATTCAAGAGGAACCAGCCTTGAAGGTCGCTGAGTAAGCGCGCCGAATGCGTTTAATAAGAATTATTCGTTTGTCATCGTGTCCGCTTATATTCGTGGACGCTATCCTGGCATCCTTGATAAGAGCTCGCAAGGTGGTTTTACCGGATGCTTACGATATGCGGTCTACAAGCATGCGGTCTACCGCGAATTGGAGACCAACGCACAAACGCCCCGCAATGGCGACATTGCGGGGCGTTTGAAGGAATAAAAAGCCTGACGATGACCTACTTTCACAGATGTCCATCCACTATCATCGGCGCAAAGGCGTTTCACTATCCTGTTCGGGAAGGGAAGGAGTGGGTCCACCTTGCTATGGTCGTCAAGCGTAAGCTGGTATGGCTTAGCGCTAGCTGGTTGCTATGCGTTAGCAATTTGGAAGAAGCACAAGCTAGTTG
>NZ_NEXS01000001.1 GCF_002810445.1 Advenella sp. S44
GGTTTATTTTCTTCTACAAGCGGATCAAACTTGCTGCCTATATTTAAAAACTTGATCTGTTTTATTGAGTTATTCTCTAGATCCGCGAAACGTGACGTATGAGAATTTCCAGCCAAATTAATCCCTTGACAATAATTTCGGATCGTAAAATTCTTAAAATGCAGATTACTATTGGTTAACGACTCACCATTTTTCTTAGGAATCCGAACCGTAAAAAAAGTTGCCAACCGACTACCTTTTCCATCAAATATTACTGCTCCAGCGGAATTTTCGATCGGAGAAAAATTTACTTGTGCTCCATTAAGATCCAAGTTCCAAGCAACAGCATCGCCCCTGTGAACCCCCGAAGCAAATAGGATATTTATGATAGATTTTGAAGTCAGGTCATCTCTTTTATTTAGCAATTTCCTTGCCTCTTCTAATGAAGTAACTACCAACGCTTTTTCAGTAGATTCTGAAGTCTTTAGATAGTCAGGAATTACATAAATATTGATCGGGGTAGCCGCATATGCGATCACAGGCAACAATAGTATCACTGAGGTGAACAACGAATATAACGAGGATTTCTTCATAACTATTCCATCAAAATCTCAACTTGATACTGATTAAACCTGAAGGATTTGGGTTCCTAAAACTATGCTCTAGAATCAAAAGAAGAATAAGTTCAAGTTTGCCTTCAGGAGTTTGACTTCTGTTCTTTTACGCCATAGCCGAAATCCCAACTGTAATTCTTTCGCACCAGCAGGGATATTGAACTTCACGGTATCCTGGATAAGCAATCTAGGGCCTGTAGACAAATAAGAAAATAACCCCACATTATCGGAATACTTTAACCCGACATCCGTAAAAGAGTAATTCTCATGTTCAAATTTTAAACAAAGTAACGCATTGTTCTCGATAGCATCTGCACCACAATCTAATTCATACTCAAGGATCGCGTGCGAAAATTTTGACATATCACTTGGAATAACTACCTTACTTGACCACGACATATCTACCGTCAAATTGATACTATTCAGGTCTGAGCGATAAACCGATAATCTAGGAGGATCATCCGATTTTTTTAAATACTTTTCTAGACGAGAGGCTAAGACACTCGCAACCACGCAGGACCCTTCCGCATTAGTATGCACGTCATCAAAAAATAATTTCTTGTTCCCACCCATCGCCTCATGCAAATCGAGCGAGTCGAATCCCTCTGATCGGAACATTGAATACAGCGTGTCATATATAAGGCTTCTCTTTTCGCACATTTTTCTGTAATAGTTATTATCTAATACATAAAATGAGTCATCAATTTCATTGATAAACGGTGTATTAGCCACTAACAGATTTATGTTGAAAAATTTGCAAAGCTCCTTCAGCGTTCGATAGACATTTTTAAGTTGCGAAAGATTTTCTTTTGCAATGTCCGGTTGAGTGCGCTCACTGGCCGACGCCTGATTTAGTGTAGAGAATAATTTGTATTTATTCCAGAACCCCGCCTTGAAGCTCAAAGCGTGGGTGTCATTAATAGAAATACAAAAAAGGATCGTACATGGCGCATACGGAACGATCTTATTGAGTACAACATTTAGCAAATTTAAGCTCGTTGACCCGGAAACCCCACTGTTTAATACTTCGACAAGATAGCCACGGTTAAGTAAAATTTTCTCTAGCTCTGAATGTATACGCTGATTTTGCGAAGTATACATATTCTCAATAAAAGATCCTCCCAATAAAAATATCTTTTGAGAGGATTCAATATAATTCCCAGATATCATGAAACCATCATCGTTTACCGAGCTCGCATACGATAAATAGCGATCTAGAGTAGGTCGGATCAACTTATACGACTCTGTCGGAGTATGCACTCGACGGGTCAGTGGTTCCTGCTCTTTTAGACGGATAAGACGTTTTTTCATGCTTACATCTAATTATTACGGATGTAATTAGTGTACCGCATTCAATCACGGTAGATAAAAAACTCAATTAACTGTGGTAAGAATTTTGCAGGGCTTATAAAAATACTTATGCTTACTACATAAATGAGCCCGCATCGTATGCAATTATTCCTAAGCGATTTTTCTTATGCTCAAATTCCCAATCGCTTTCACAAATCAGTTTGGAAAAACGAAATTGATCACCAGGTGATACAAATTGAATACTAAAGTTATGCTTTGAATGTTCAGGCAACGCCCCGACATCGTAGGCGATCACCGGTAATCCGGTGAGCGCGGCCTCCAACACTCCATAACCAAAGGACTCGGACAATGAGGTACTACAAAAAAAACCTTTTCTATTAACTGCAAAGCGATATAAGCCCGCCATATCGGCTTGTGAAACATTGAAAAAAATCCTGATACGTCTTTCTAAGCGCATGCTTTGGATTTGATATAGTACATGAGCTAGTCGGTTCACATCGTTTTCCAAACTTGCAACCATAACTCCTACGTATTCTGTGGGAAGTTCTGCCACCACAGTCAAAAAATCTCTAAAATTTTTTGTTCTATCAAATCTCCCAACCCATATCAGCGGTCTTACAACGCTCCCAAATTGAGGAAATTCAAGAGATGTTCCTTCAGGACAAAAAATGGATGTATCCACAATATTTGGCACAATCTTTAGCTTTTCTGCCCATTGTCCAGGAACAAATGGCAGAACTAAATTCAAAGAATATTGACTTGGAACCCATATTTCGTCCAAATGGGAAAGATCTAATTGGCAAAATTCTTTCCCTATGGTGGCGAAATCTGAGGTATGAATCTCATAAATCAGTTTACTGCTTGATATTTTTTTTACTAATTCATGCAAAGTTGTAATCCGTATTTCATCATATTCTACTTTGCGAATTTCAGTAGCCAAATATTCCGAGATATTGTCGTGATCTATCACTGTGACATTAACATTGTTCAATACATTAAAGGATGTTATTCCTCCGAAATTTCTAAGAAAAATAAAATCAAAGTCAACGCTTGGCTCAGCAATAGCTCTGTTCCTATAAACCGTTGTCATCCCACCCAAACTGCAATTCGGATAAATAGTCAGTACACGTCTACGAGGTAATCTCATCGATAAACCCTATTAAAGCTGCAGCTCGATAACTCCATGCCATAGTTTTTTTGCTAGCCCAAAACCCCTCGCAATTCAGATCCCCATTCAATGTCATCTCTACAGCATCACGTAGACCAGCTGCACTCCCGTCATATATCAAAACATTTGATTTACCCCTCATCGGCCCATCTGGGCTGGCCAAAACCGACAACCCCATCGACAAATAATCGTAAACTATTATTGGATCAATTGACATGCTTAATGGGTTTTTCCTCAACGGAACTAGGCCAATTGACCAATTAGAAATAATTTTTTTATAGTTTTTATATTTTCCTCCCTCGAATATTCTTATATTGTCAGGCAAACAAAGACCCTCAGGAATATCGTCACCTATGATTTCAAACTGTACCGCGGGAAACTCTTGCGCAACGCTCACCACTGATGGCCAGTCCAACCATACAGGATCCAAGCTTCCAAAGTAACCAACAATATGAGGCCCGATCGGCTTGCCATTGCAACTCTGTTTTGTTTGTAAAGTGCTTCCTTCACCAAGCAACGCCGTTGCGTTTGGGATAAGCGCTATTTTCCGATCGACGCCAAAGGATCTGGCTTTCTCACGCAATTCCGTACTAACCGCTATTACACCTTCCACGGATCTTGCTATCGTAGCTTCAACCTGAAAACTATATGATTTTAAGAGCTTCAATCGATGCATATCTTCTAAGTCGTGGCCCATATCATATAAAGTACACCAGCCGCAAGACTGCAGGCGCTGTATAGCACTAAACGCATGGATATCTGCGGAACAACTAGATACGAAGATATTAAGATTTCCGCAGCGACGCGCCAGCTGCGTCAACACATCTGAAAAGTGAGAACAATACTCGTGAATCACATATTTCTTGAAGAGAATTTGCAATTTAACGCGCTGGTCCTTTGCTGAAACAAGAATTATGACTGCCGCTCCAGTACGGGCGATCTCCGCTCCCAAAGAGCAAACCCTCCCCCCACTAAAGCCATCGTCAATAGTTGGAGGGGATGAGTAAAAAATAATCAGCCGCTGTTGCTCTGAGATATGATTCAGCACTTCTTCGATGAGCATCTTAAAATGACCTGCCTAGAGTATCTGTAAGAGGTATTCTCACTCGCAAAATATCCAAACATAATTGTGCTTAAGATAAAGCAACTGTTTCGTGTTCGTCAACGCTTTCTCTATCGTGTTTCTATGGGCGACATCACCATAGAAAACTTTGATTTCATCCGTGTGATTTCGCCCCATAGGTGATAACTCCCTGGCGCAGAAAATTTCTTCTCGCCTCAGTAAAAGTAAACTTTTGACTGACAGTTAACACATCGTCTACCAATTTTTCAATTTGGCTTTTGTCCCTTGAATACTGCATCAATAGCTGCACAGCTTCGTCAACTGTATCTGCAAATAGCGGATACTGCTTACCAAAGACCTCTTCATTAATTTCATTACGAGACAAAATAACAGGAACTCCAGCCGACGCATACTCCAGGATTTTTGTTGAAAGTTCTCTAGTATTCTGTTCAAGCTCTTTATGGCGGAAAGCCCATCCAATATGCATTTCTGGCAAAGAAGACATAACTGTCTCTCGAGCCACTGCTTTGTGCCAGACTATACCGGCACCGTTCTTTAGCCTGTCAGCAACAAATTTTTTAAATGCAGGATCGTCTGGAGGATTATGTATCTTATCCCCAAAGATATGGAATTCCACATTTTTATCGAAAGCATATAATCGTTCAAATACCTCAAACATCTCTCGTATACCCCACAATGGGGCAAATTTTCCGGCGTAAATAATTTTTAACGGTTGCTCGTTCCGGAACTTAAGATGGCCCTGCTTTCCGGCCTTCGGGTCGGGTATCATCGGAGATAAAATCGCCGTCCTTCCTACTGTCTGAGGAAACAGCTCTTCCACATATCGTTTGAATTGCTCTGTTTGGCACAGTACTCTATTCGAATAATCGAAAATTCTGTTTATTACTGCAAGCTGATCAGCCTTAAACAGATTCTTTTGCTGAGGCAAATCTGTTATGTAAGTCCAAATCTTATTTTTTAAATACGGAAACTTCGTTGCATTATCGCATAAGTCCATTCCTCGTAAAATGACTGCGCTAAAACCATAATGCGCGTCTTCTTGTTCAATTGCGATTAACGCTTCTAGCGTAGTTAAATTGGCATTATCGGCTATTCTTGGCTCCACCAACCGAACCTTTCCTGACAAATTTAATAGTGGCGCAATAATATGTACACTTTTGATTCGTGATTTGAGAAATAAAGTTACATATACTCCTTTAATGCCGGCTAACGTTTCAGCCAACGACACAGCCCAAATTGCCGATCCATCTGTTAAGTTTAGGTTAACATCGCCATAAATGGCTATGTTAATGTTAGTTCGGTCTGCTTCTTTATCATCCTGTTTAAGGTGATAAGTTTTTCCATTTTTTATTAATTCAATTTCATGTCGAATCGTATTCTCAAAGCCGGAAATTGATCTTACTTTTTCCGATGCTGATTTCGACATTTTACTAAAGAGTTCTGCATTTAAATATAGTTTCTTTATTCCTTCAGCTAACTCCTTAGGGCTTTCTGGGTCAGCCAGAATGCCGCAATTTTCGTCAACGAATTCCGGAATTGCAGCAACCCGATTAGTGATGGGAACAAGCCCAGACGACATTGCTTCGTCTCTAGATACGCCCTGAGTATCCATCCGTGAGGGTACTAAAAATAACCCATATTCTTTGTGCAGTGATGCAATCTCGCTTTGAGTAACAAAGCCCTTATGCAAAGAAACGTTCGCGAAATCTTTGATTGGTTCCAATGTACTTTCAAACAAAGGACCATCTCCCACGAACTTAAACTGTAGTTCATTAAAGAACGGTTCCTGAGAAAGCTCTTTTACTGCCTCCACAGAAAGATCGTTTCCGTAAATTGCCGACGCATAAGGGCGAATTGACAATATCTTCGCTCTGGAAGATGAGTCTTTGGCTATATATGGGAAAAACTCGTTGTTGACATAATTGGGAATAACGCTATAAGAACTCTTCTCTAATCGGCACCCGAAATCACTCTGAACTTCGTTTGCGAGATAATCCGATACGAACACTAGCAATAATTTCTCGCCTACATTTTCGAATATATCAAGCCACATTTCTTGCGCGCGATCGCTAGCAATCCTAGCCTTCTGGAGCGAGCTAGCGGTGTCAAACCGAACAGCGCGACGATACCAAGGTTGAATCTCCGCTCCGTGGATCCAAATGTATATACTGATTTTTCCCAGGTATTTCTTGAGTACATTCCAAATTTTTGAATCGATGAAATGCACTATAATCTTCTTCACCGTACCTTGCTGAAGAAGATTATCTAAAAACTGATAATCGGAACTTAGAACGTCAATACCTTCAAATTCACGGTACTCAATATTTACATGTTCAGATACTCTAAAAACCTCGAAATCCAAATTTTGTTTCTTATATTCTTTAATCCGAGAATGTAAGAAACCATATTTATACAAATCGCTGTAATCCGGATATTGCTTTGTCAACACCAGATTCTCAGAGCTAGATAAAAGAACACTTGGCTTCTCACGGAGATCTCCCAAAATCAATCGTTCAAAAGCTGCTTCTCCTGGTCCCTGAAACCTGAAACCAAGCTTAATCATATGACAATTTTTGGGTATGGTAATTGAGTAAGCAGCGCCAACTTTATTCATTGCGTGCTCTATCTTTTCTCCCTTTGCGTCAAGAAATACATATATGGTCCTGGCATCACCAGCGACCTCCCCATCGCATAAAAGCTGGAACCTATTATTAGTTTCAAAATTTAACTCGGCCCGAGTGAATAGCTTGGTTAGATATATATATTTATGCTGATCCGCTTGTAATGACGATTTGACGACTAGTTTCGAATTCGTAAGCGAAAATCTCAATGTATTTGCAATTTTCTTCGGCAGGTACGAATAAAGCTCCTTGGCCGAAATCCCAGGAAGTTTTTCAGCAGAATCTACCAGCCCACCTCTCGAACTAGGGTTTATCGTATCAACGATACGATAAACCGTATTTTCCAAATCTAAACCTTGGTTATCTATTTCAATGTCGCTTACCATCGAAAGTATACGTGCTAAATCTAATAAGTCTGCGTCCCTACAATAGTTGAATTCGTCTGTACTAAAGAATTCTCCTTTAACATTTTTTTCCAGCTGCTCTTCGGAATGAATATTTGCAGCCGCAAACGCAGACAATCGAAATAGAGAAGCCCTTATACTCAACGAATTAACTGAGTGATACTGAGCCCCATCATTTACTAAGCTTAAAGCGCCTTTTTTTGCGCAGTTGTAGTACGCAGCCTTCCCTATTACGGGAAAATCGGTAGCATATAATCTAGCTAAGGCCAGATCAGTCAAATAATTAATACCGTAATAGTCCTTTTTGCTGATTGGTGCAACAAACTGAGCACCATCCCGTCTTAGCGCAGGCATGAGTTCCGACGCGTCCGTTACCACGGTAGCGAGGCCTTGTTGTTCAGTTCCCGACACGGGCAAGTTGGTGACGATATAAAGTTTTTTGTTTGGATAATTTTGTTGATCAAAGGAATTAACCAGTATTTTCATATCACCGCGTGTTGCTGCAAACCCGACCACCGCAATACTGGGATCCGGTAAAGCTAAATTCTTTCTCGTTATTTTAGACAATACAAAAGCTAATCGATGGCTATACGTATGTTCACTTAAAACCTTCCTCAGTCCTAATAGGCGAAATTTTCTATAATAAACTTCATCCTCACATAGTCTTTTGAGTCTCTCCATTAGTTCAGAGCGCGCATCTGAAGAGACCACCAGATCACCAAACAGTGTCCGAAGACCTCGAGAGAAATTACTCACAACTATTGTGTTTGAAGCCATAAGCTCATATACGCGCCTGGCAAACATAGTTTGAGAATACTTGATTGTATTCATATTGATGCCAAACTTGTAGCCTTTATATGCCTTATCTATTTCTTCGACAGGCAAACATCCAACAATACTGGCGTCGTACTTTTCTGGAAACTTTAAATGAGGATGAGGATTTTCGAAATTACGGTCATAAATATCGACAGACTTTAACTCTTGCCCAACATCGTAAATGTTATCAAAGTCTCGTTGCCGCTCCGGATATCGTAGATAGAACGATCCCGCGAAGCTGAAGGCGTCTTTTCGATCAAAGTACTCAATCGGGTTATGACTCGCAGGCTGAGCAGCAAACGGTAAAAGATATACTCGGCCATGACCTACCTCGAACTTGTATTTCTCAATACAATCCACGTCAGTGGTGAATACGATATCTACTCGCTTTGCAATTGGCAAAAATCGTCCGAAGTGGAATGGATCTTCCTTATTCCAAAACACGACAGGTATTTGGTTTTGCTTACAATAGTCGATCAACTCTATTGCTTCTTGAGAGATATCGCTGATTTTTTTTGCCCAAACTTCCTCAATGCCCTTCCATGCTGACTCCAAAAATAAGATATCGGGCTTTTTTTCGGCTAATTCAGCTTTCCATGTATCTGGACGAATTTGGAACAAATCACACTCATCTTTAAACGAATGATAAGTAAATTCGTCCATAATGCAAGCCATGCGTAAATTTTTTAAATTTTCGACTAATGATTCAAGATCAGACGCATTGTTTTCACGATCGATTTTGTCAGTATTGGCATGAGGTTCGGAATCGTAATTTATTTTTTCCAGTACGATATCATCCGACTTGCTCCGATCCGAAACAAATTCGGTACTGCTATCCAAATTAGAGATCTGGTCTGTCTTCAATGCAGGCTCAGCAATTTCTCTGCTCTCACTGCGCAGCGGTTGTTCCTCACTTGTTATATGCGGGTGATTGGTGTTTACGCTTTGGTTATTCTCACTCAATGCTTTTTGTGAAAGAGGTTTATTACTGTTTGCCGTATCAAGATCGCCTTTCCTTCTCCGCTTCGAATCGCGACGAATGGCTAGCAATGTTTTAGGTAGGTTAACAAATGCACTCCACGATTTGAATCCGTGTATCAGCGCATATCCGAGTCGAAATGAGACAGTATTTCTCACCATTTCAACTTGGTTTTGGAGATTAATAATTTTTTTATCTAACGATTCGAGACGGATTTTTTGCTTTCTGGTTAATTCTACTGCCGTAGCATGGTCCTTTTTTACCTCAGCAAGTTCCGTCTTTATTTTTTTGACTTTTCCACGAACCAAACGCCCATATTCCAACTCTTTCGCTAACCTACTTTCTACAGCAGAATACTTATCAAGCAGCAATAAAAACTCGTCCGTTCTAGTTCGATTTTGTGTGTTTTCAATCGCATCCTTAATCACACTTTCTGGACGCTCTTCATTTGACTTTGACGTACTCATTCCCAATTCCCAACAAGCTAATTTGTTCGTAGACATTTACTGCTCACGTAGCCAGTAAGCGCTACAGTACAACTCGTACCACTCTATCAACTGGTGTCAGACCGTATTTAATATGGTAAGCCATTTCATACGGCCATAAAGAAGCTATTAGCCGATGCCACGCCTTCTACGAACCGCTCTAGAAGACGCAATCACCGTTCAACTACTCACAAAACTACCAGATCCCTTTCGTATCCACCAAACGTTGCGTGGCCTGTATTTCGGGCTGTATTTCAATAAACTCTTTGTGATCGACTAAAACGACAAGTACATCTGAATTTTTAACGGTATTTGCCAGTTGTCCCAACTTAATTTGCGTACCCTCAAATCTGCTTGGCAGCTCTTGTATATTAGGTTCCACAGCGGTCACTTGTCCTCTGTATTTTTTCCCTAAGGCTAGTGTAATTTCAAGGGCTGGGCTTTCTCGTAGATCGTCAATATTTGGTTTGAAAGCCAAACCGAGGCAACCTATTTTTATTTGTTCAAGGCTCTTATCTGCCGTCACTAACTCTTCAACGGCTTCATGCACTTTTTGCTGGACCCACTCAGGTTTGTGGTCATTCACTTCCCTCGCCATTTTTACGATACGCGCCTCCGCTGGCGTCTTATTAACTATAAACCATGGATCAACAGCGATACAATGCCCACCTACCCCACAACCCGGCTGCAGTATATTTACCCGTGGATGATGGTTGGCAAGTTTAATCAATTCCCAAACATTAATGCCAAGCTTATCGCAAATTAACGATAGTTCGTTTGCAAATGCAATATTCACATCTCGAAATGAGTTTTCCGTCAGTTTGCTCATTTCCGCAGTTCGCGCATCAGTAACAAGCAACTCTCCTTCAACAAAAATTCGATAAACATCGATCGCTTTTTGTGAACAATCTTGAGTAATACCGCCAATAATTCTATCGTTCTGAACCAACTCTCGTACCACGTGGCCAGGCAATACGCGTTCAGGACAATAAGCGATATGAACATCCATGTCAGTACTTTGCGCACTAGTCGGAAATTTAAGATCAGGCCTAGCTGCAGCTAACATTTCCACCATCTTCTCGGTGGTACCGACGGGAGAGGTCGATTCCAAAATAACAACATCCCCCTTTTTCAACACAGGCGCTATTGATTGAGATGCTGCCAGTACATACGACTCATCTGGTTCATGGTCAGCTTTAAACGGAGTGGGCACTGCTATCAGAAAAGCATCAGCAGGCTCAGGCATATTGGTAGCCCGTAGAAATCCTTCTGAGACAGCGGCGTGCACAATCATATCCAATTCAGGCTCTACGATATGAATCTTGCCTTGATTAATAGTGTCTATCGCGTGTTGATTTACATCGACACCAATAACCTTGACTTTGCGCGACGCAAACATCGCCGCTGCTGGCAAGCCAATATATCCTAATCCAATTACAGAAATTGTAGTACTAGCAGATCGTTGTGTTGTCATTAATTCACCTGTTGATAATATTTACGGTCGTACATTACAAGCGCTTCCGAATCTCATTAATTATTCGTTCACATGCTTTCCCGTCACCGTAAGGGTTGTGGGAAATGCTCATAGTGTTATATGCATCATCGTTAGTCAGGAGTATGCTAACCTCCCGTTCTATTACGCTTGGATCAGTACCAACCAATCTCACTGTGCCTGCCGCAACTGCCTCAGGTCTTTCCGTCGTATTACGCATAACTAACACTGGCTTCCCCAAAGAAGGAGCTTCTTCTTGGATCCCGCCAGAATCTGTCAAGATAATCGAGGCCCGCCTCATAAGATAAACAAAGGGAAGATAATCCTGAGGCTCGATCAAGTGTACGTTTAAGACCTTGTCTAAAATACGCCCAACGGGCTCTCTCACGTTAGGGTTCAAATGCACAGGATATAAAAAATCGACATCGGGAAACCGAACTGCTAATGCCTTAATAGCAGCGCAGATATTGATAAAGCCTGTACCAAAATTCTCGCGACGATGTCCGGTGATCAACACCAACTTGCTGTCCACACGTAAGAAAGGAAATTTTCCCTCAAACCGTTCTAATAAACCCTTGTCAGACTCTAACTTCTCTTTAACCCAAAGCAAAGCATCTATAACCGTATTACCAGTGACCAGTATTTCTTCCGCGGAAACCCGCTCTTTCAGCAAATTTTCTTTGGATTGGTCAGTCGGCGCAAAATGAAATTTAGCCAACGCTCCTGTTAACTTCCGATTCGCCTCTTCAGGCCATGGAGAGTAGATATCTCCCGTCCGCAGACCAGCTTCAACATGCCCAACGGGTACCTTATGATAATAGGCTGCTAGCGCGGTAGCGAATGTAGTAGATGTATCGCCATGCACGAGAACTAAATCAGGTTGTTCTTTCTCTAAAACTATCTCTATCCGGTTCAATATTTCAGTAGTAATACCCGCCAACGTCTGCCCAGGCTTCATTATATTTAAATCATAATCAGGGGCTATCTCAAACAGCTCCAATACCTGATCCAGCATCTGCCTGTGTTGCGCTGTTACGCAGACAACACTTCTTATATCGTTCTGTTTCTCGAGCAATTTTACCAGCGGCGCCATCTTAATCGCCTCTGGCCGTGTTCCAAACACAGTTAGAACTTTCATTTATTCCTCTTCGTATTTTTCATGTAATCTCCGTAGAACTCTACCCAACATTCATAATCCCACCACATTGTAATTGTAGTTAGTCAGGGTGGCATATTTATGAAACGTACAAACAATGAATTAACAAATTGTTTCGTACATATGTATGCCTTCTTCAATATCTTCGAATTGCAGCACCATGCCATTTTGGACTAAAAGAACATAATCGCACATTGCCCGAACCTGAGACATACTGTGGGAAATTAAAATAACCTTAGACTTGCTGATCCTATTCTTAAAAGCCATTTGAGCCTTATTCCTAAAATGAGCATCGCCCGTTGACATCGCTTCATCAATTAAGTAGTAATCAAAATCGAATGCAAGACTAAGACCAAACGCTACTCTGGACCGCATACCTGATGAAAAAGTCTTCACTGGTCGATCGAAGTAGTCTCCTATCTCCGCAAACCGCTCGACGTATTCCACAATCTGACGAAGCTTCTCTCCATCGGCTCCATACACACGGCCAACAAATTTCACGTTATCTCTGGCCGTAAGTGAACCTTGAAACCCTCCTGACAGCCCTACTGGCCACGAAACAGAGCCTCTCGTTATAATCTTTCCTCTGTCGGGCATATCAAGACCAGCAATCATCCGCATAAGCGTAGACTTTCCAGCACCATTTCTACCAATTAAAGCGATATTTCTATTGTCAGGCGCATAAAAGGAGAGATCACGAAAAATCACAACGCGCCCGGTAGGCGTCATATACGATTTGGTTATATTTCGAACCTCGATCATGAGGCCACCAGTTTGAATCGGCGAATTCGGTAGAGACCTAAAGAAATTAATAACAAGAATACTGACACTTTGAAAGGATAGACAATGGTCACATCCACGTGATCAGGATAATAAGGAAAGGTAGCCAAACGCAGCTCATCAATAATATGCACAAATGGATTCCACAAAAGCAAATTTAGCGCATCTGCCGGTAGTACCCAAATCGGAAATAACACACCAGACAAGATATAAACTGGAAAAAAGAGAAGTCTGATAAAAACTTTTGAATCAGGAAACACATCAACAATCATGCACAGTAAAAGACCGAGCGCGAAAGAAAATACCACACCAATAGCCAGCACCGCGGCCCAACGCAATGGGTCCACCATGCTAACTTTATAACCAAATATAAATCCCAATAAAAACATAAATATTAGGTATACGCTAATAGAAATTATGATTGCAATAACGGCACGAGCAATGATGGTATCGAGTGGCTTTATTTGTCTATAAGCAAAGAGCGCTTTGTTCGCGTCGACGGCAGACATAGACTGAAGCGCAATATTTCGCATCAGAAAAAAAGGAACCATCCCCGAGACTAAAAAAAGCGGAAAATCGATCCCACTCCGGACGGAGATGTTCCTAAAAGAAAATACCATCATATACAACGCTATCTGGGCAGCCGGTTCAAAAAACACCCAAAATGCACCAAACCTTCTCGCACCAAACCGCCCTTGTAGTTCCCTTAAAATAAGAGCAAAGAGCACCGAGGTCGTTATGCGCAACGAAGAACGTTTTTCAAGGGTCATAGTCGAAGTTATAATCTGGAAAGAGTTCTACCCAATACTAACGTTTGAACAATTGGCGAAATGATTTTCTGCCATTCGTATACTGGTGCGTTAGTCACATATACAGCGTCGTCGGGAAACACTTGAAATGCCCGTGCCAGGAAAATTGCCTCTGGACGGCGCATATCAAGTTTGAATACTTCAGCAGCCGGCTGACCTTCTTTCGGCTCCTGGTTAATCCTAAACACAAATACGCCTTGAGGATCAGCTTTTTGTTCATCAAGCCCACCTACAGAACCTAGAACCTCTAATAAGCTTGGATTCCTTGCAGGTAAATCTTTTAACCCCGGTTCTTTTACAGAACCCATTGCAACAAAACGCTGCCGAGCCCTTTCCAGAATGATCTCTGATCGCGGTGACACCTGCCGATTCTTGCCACCAAGCACGTCGTCATAGTTAACCGAGTATGCGCTTTTCCCGTTTCTTACTACAACATTGATAAGATGTGGCTCAAGCACTGGTCCACCAGCCATATTCACCGCATCTAAAATAGTGAGTGGCCCCTGGAGACTAGAAAACCGTCCGGGTGTCTTAACAGCACCTGCTACCAAAACAGAGCCTGATAAATCTCCTACCATCTCACTGTGCACTTGCGGATCAGTAGCTGCCGCACCTTTTAATTTTTTTCTGACAGAATTATCAACTTGAGTTAGTGTAAACCCACGTACATTGACAGTACCGACATAAGGCAACGAAATTGTTCCATCAGACGAGACCCGGACGTTATTAAAAATAGTCCCCCCTGCTGACAATGGAGCAAAAACACCACCTTCAGCAGAATCGGAAATCATAATTTTGATCACATCTCCAGGGATCAACTGAATAGAAGTTGTTCCTGTCTTAGAAACTTTTGCGGATGCCGGCGGAGGGGCTTTACGTGAGTATTCCGCTATATTATCAGGAGCCAAGTCAATAAGTGAATACGGCAAAGCTGGATCTTGTCCCGCTGACGACGATGTAATAGCACTGGAATACGGTCCAGTTCCGGATAAGATAGATCCACACCCTGCCAACATTACCAAAACACCAATTGCGCTCAAGGTTTTGAAAAATAAACGCTGATTAGTAGAACCAAAGCTAAATGAGAGTGATTGCATAGTATTTGTTCACAAAAGAAAGGTTGTGTGTTTGATGTTATTCATGCGTAACTCAATCCATGTGATCTTCAATAGTGGCAACAATAAAACGCACAATGCCCAGAAGCGCCAATAAGCCAATAAGAATCGTAACTAGGTTATAGGTTCGATTTGGATATACTGCACTATCTGGCAAATTCGGGCTTACAACCACCGCTAAGCTGCGAAATTTTTTGTTAATCTCTATACGCGTGTTCTGCAAAGAAGCCAAGCTGATTTTATAAGCTTCCTCTGCTATTCCTGCTTGTATGCTTAAATCACGGAACTTTGCAGCAACTGTATTGAGCTTGCTCCCACCTCCGTCCTGTGCGATAAGCCGCTGAGTTTCCACCTGCAACTGCTTCTCGATTGCACTGATTTTTCGACGCTGCTGCTGAACCTGTGGAGCTCCTGAAGTCAAGGACGATGTGAGGGCACTTAATTTGGCTTTTTCTGTCGCAAGTTCAGCCTCCATTCCAGCGATCATGGAAGAGCGTGAAGTGACTGTCGCTTCCGCATCGAGCAAATTATTTTGGGCCTGAAATTGTAACAATTCGTCGCGTTTTACTTCATACGCAGTACGTGCAGTAGCAAGCTCTCGCTCTACGAATGTCAATTGATCTCGCGTCAGCTTATGCGATAGCTCATTAACAAAATGCTCGCTTTCTCTCAGAATTACATCCAACACGCGCTGCGACATATCCGGATCAAATGCTTCAACCTGTATTTGCAGCAACCCCGTCTCGTCATCGAAATGGACCTTGACCAATTTACGATAGAACTCGATAGTGTCCGATTGAGAAGCGTCACCGCTAAGCCAGTAAAATGGGTCACTATAAACAGATGTATAGTGCTCAGTCCATTTAAGTTCTTTCTTTAAAACAGTCAGCATATCATTTGACATAATATACTGCCTTAAGAACAACGTCTCTTCCCGCGAGGTTGGATTCGTCGCTCCCAGCAATAAAGCAAGCCCGGGTGCATTACTAATAGCCGGATTGGCATTGTCAGTTTGTCTGACGGCAACCTCAGCCACACTAACATATCTGTTCGTGGCAAATAGGGCGTAATATACGATTGCCACGATCATGGGAATCAGAACTATGCCAATAAATAGGAGCCGGTTTTTCGAGGATGAATTTGACATCTACAAGTCGCTGATAGTTTAATCGTGCATGGATTGTAAAATGAAAACTCCATTCAGATAACGGATTTGGATACGAACAACGGTTTTAACTTAAAGCGAATTTTATCTATCACAAATAACTTGTTGATTTATATGTGAATTTTTATTTGCCTTGAAATATAGTTTCATGTATGTTACTGCATGATACAATATTTCCTGTGCATTTTCGCGGTATTCTAGCAACTATGTACGTGAGATTCCTACAGGAAAGCGTATTTATGGATAAGGACGTTTAAACAATTGTGATAATTGAAGGAATCGAAGCGTTCAGCGGCAAAAATATTTTGCTATTGCAGGGGCCAGTTGGTCCTTTTTTTCGTCGCTTTGCAACCGATCTTCGCAGGCGTGGCGCCAATGTGCATGCGATCAATTTCAATGGCGGTGACTGGCTGTTCAATCGTAAAAACGCGATCAACTTTCGCAAGCACCCCAGGGAATGGCGCAACTTCTTCGAAAACATCCTGAACGACCTGGACATTGACATTGTCTTTTTATTCGGCGACTGCCGCCCCATTCACATTGTGGCTCACCAAATTGCCACCCAGTACGGGGTGCAAATAGGCGTTTTCGAAGAAGGCTATGTGCGGCCCAACTTTATCACGCTTGAAAAAAATGGAGTAAATAACCACTCCAGCGCAGCTCGGGAGGCTCAGTTTTATTTCAGCCAGAAAACCATTCCCACGCCAAAAGAAAAACAGGTTGGTTATGCCTTCCCGCATATGATGCTATGGGCGTTTCTATATTACGTGTGCAGTTTGATGCTCAAGCCGTTCTTCTGGCATTACCGTCATCACCGGCGGCTGCATATCATTGAGGGGTATATCTGGACCCGCAGTTTCCTGCGCAAGGCCTATTACCGCATCACGGAGCGGAATATGGAAAAAAATCTGACCACAAACCTGTCCAAACAATATTTTCTGCTGCCGCTACAGGTTTATAACGACGCACAGATCCATACCCACTCGGACTTTGCCACGGTAGAAACCTTTATTCGTCATGTGGTTACATCGTTTTCCAAGCATGCGCCGCTGGGTACGCACCTGGTTATCAAGCACCATCCCATGGATCGTGGCTATAACGATTATTCCAACTGGTTGCAGCAGCTGGAGTTTCTTTACGATCTATCGGGGCGGGTTCATTACATTCATGATCAGCATTTACCGTCGTTGCTGGATCACGCCATTGGCACGGTCGTGGTAAACAGTACGGTTGGTCTGTCTGCATTGCTGCATGGATCGCCGCTCAAGGTTTGTGGCCGGGCCATGTATGACTTCAAAGGGCTAACGTTTCAGGGAACGCTGGATGAGTTTTGGCGGGAGGCCGCCGATGAAAAGGTGGACACCAGCCTTTTCGAGGCGTTCCGAAACTATTTAATTGCCACAACGCAGATCAACGGCAATTTTTATAAACGTATCAAGGGCGAAAAGGCGGCTACGGGTTTGTCCTGGATGGCCCTCGCAAATGGCGCTGGCTCTGTCCAGCCCAACAAGTTTCGTTCCGATAGCCATATCCATGGCTGACTGCTTTAACGCCCAGCTTTAAGTTACCCGCCCCCATGACGAATAACATGCTGCCCTTGCGCCTCGCCCAGGTTATCGGGCTGGACAAACCAGGAGTCGTTTACGGTCTGCAACTTGCCCTTAGTGCCTGGCTGGCGTTTGCCGTTGCGTCGTTTCTGCATATTCCCAATCCGTTCTGGGCCGCCATGCCGGTGTTCGTTGTCGCCCAGGCAACCCGCGGACTGGCGTTCGAACGCGGGCTGTATCGGTTTGTAGGCACGGCGCTGGGTGCCTTGGCCGGCTTTGGCATGATTCATTTCATTCAGGACGCACCCTATGCTGCGCTATTAATGTTGGCGCTATGGGTCGCCGTGTTCGGCGCCTTGACCCATCTGCTTTACGGCGTGCAATCTTACGCGATGCTGATGGCGGGGATTACGGCTGTGGTCGTGGTCATTCCGTGCCTGTTCGCGCCCGAGAACTATATGCAACTGGCGCTGGCCCGGGTGGAATGCACATTTATTGGGGTGATCATGATTACCTTGTCTTCTGCTCTATTCACGCCCAATGCCGATCGTGATCGGTTTTATCTGTCTGTGTGCGAAGTTGCGGCAAGTGCCTGTCATCTTCTGGGTACAACACTTAAAGGCACGACAAAAGACGGCGCGGCGCAGGAAGCCGAGATTCTGGACAAGATCAGTCGCCTGGAAGCATCGGGCATTGCGATCATGGCCGGCTCCCCCATCGCCGCAAAACAAAAGCGGGTGATCAATGCCGTGATCGTCTCGACCATCGGCCTGCTAGCTACCTCGCGCCGGCTACACACTCGAAATAGACCAGGCAAGCCGCTGGCTCCGGAGCTGGGCGATCATCTGCTGATGCTATCGACGCTGACCAAGGACAACGCGCCGCAGGTTTTGCGCCCTGAGCCTGTACAGCAAATGCTGGCGTTGGCCCAGGCAACGGACCCGACGTTGGCGCAGCACATGCAACGCCTGCTCAAAGGGGCCAAGCAGTTGCTGGCCTCGGACCAGGAGGCAGCGCGCTTTGTGTTAGGCACGGATACACCCATGCTTGCGCCCGCGACACATTGGGGGCTGGCGCGCCAGACCGGTCTGCTGTGTGGGCTGATTACGCTGGTGTCGGCCTCGCTCGCCTATGCGGGCGGCTCTTTTATTGGAGAGATGACCGCGCTGGCCACCGCCATGTTTTCTCTGGTGCTCGGTTCCATGATCAAGCCGCAGATCGTCGCGCCTTTTCTGCTTAAGGGCATTATTGCCGGCTCGGTTATCGCTGTTGGCTATCGGCTTGTGATTTTCCCGCATATCCATAGCACGGAACTGGTTGTGATATCGCTTCTGCCCTTCCTGCTCATTGGCGGGGTGGCCAGGGCCAGCAAAATGTTCGGCTTTCCGGCGCTGGATGCTACGATGGCGTTCCTGCTGGGCAGCCAGGCCATGTTGCCGGCACGCGTGGTGACGCCGCTGCAAGTGATGGCAGAGTCGGGATCTATGATTCTGGCAGCATGCATTGTGGCCGGCGGCTTTATTTTGCTGCCACGGCGCAGTGACCGGCATGTTCATGAAGCCACGCGCACGATTAATAAGGATTTATTCAGGCTGATCAATCACAGCGGCAAGCTTGGCGAGCAACGCTGGATGGCACGATCGGTTCGACAGACATTGCGGCTGACGGCGCACCTGGCCCAGTCAGGGCAGCGGCATAGCCTGGCGCCCGCACATATTGTGTCGGCTTTGAATTTTGGACACAGTATTGCGCAGCTGCACAGTTTGCGAGACACCTGGACCCCACATACTCGGGACATTCTGCAAGACCTGGACGCGCAACTGAACACCTTTACCGAAGAGCCCAATACGCTCGCCGCCACCCTGATGCAATACGCCAGGGACGTGCAACAACCCGCGGTTGCGGATGCGCTGTGGTCTGCCTCTGAGGCGTTGATCACCGGACGGGACTTTTTCTCGTACCGCCCGGGCATTCGCCGCAGCCAGGCGTGACGACTTAAAAAGATCCGAACACAGTACCCAGGGTGATCACCGTGACTACGGCAATTAGCGGTATCACAATTGTGACGGCTGCAATGTTCAGATAAGACTGGCGGTGCGTCAGCCCGCAAATAGCCAGCAACGTGATAATGGCGCCGCAATGCGGCAAGGTGTCAAAGCCGCCCGCAGACATGACCGCCACGCGGTGCAGCAGTTCGGGGCTGATATTGTTTTCCTGCGCCAGGCGCAGGTAGTCTGCCCCAAGCGTTTGCAAGGCAATGCTCAGGCCACCCGAAGATGAGCCGGTAATACCGGCCAGCGACGTCATGGCAATGTTCTCGGAAATAAGAGGATTGCCAGGCGCTACGCCCAGCACGAATTCCTTGATGATGGCAAAGCCGGCCAGGCTGGCGATCACCGCACCATAGCCGACTTCGGATGCCGTATTGAAGATGGGCAGCATGGAACCGTAAGCCCCTTTGTTGATGGTCCCTTGCAGGTCTGTCCAGTGGCGCAGCCGCGTAATAATGAGCCACAGGCAGGCAACGACAAGCGAAATAATGATGGCCCACAGTCCCACCGCGCCTTTCACATTCATTGCGGGGAACTTCTCCTTGAGAAAGGCCAGGTCCATCCCTTCGAAGATGCCGTAGGTAAACAGGGCATTGATGCCGATAACCAGGACCAGCGGAATGATACTGCTGACAAATGAAATATTGTGGTCTGTGCTGATGACCTCGTCGGCAACGCCATCGTCATGATTGCCATAGCCTTCTCCAGCCGCTTTTGCCTTGCGGGCGCGACTCACTAGCCACAACATGCCCAGTCCAAACATAATCAGGCCTCCAATAATACCCAGGCCAGGCGCTGCAAAGGCGTTGGTGCCGTAATAGGGAATCGGGATGGTATTTTGAATGGCCGGCGTGCCGGGTAATGCCGTCATGGTAAAAGTAAAAGCGCCCAGCGCAATGGCAGCAGGCACCAGTCGTTTGGGGATATCTGCCATGTAGAACATGACTTTTGAGATCGGATAGATGGCAAAGGCAACCACGAACAGTGAGACGCCACCGTAAGTCAGGATGCCGCAGGCCAGCACAACCGTAAGGATGGCGTGGCGCGGGCCCAGTACCCGCATGATCCAGTTGGCAATAGAGGCGGCTGCGCCCGAGTCGGCCATAAGCTGGCCAAACAGCGCGCCCAGCAGGAATACCGGGAAGAACTGCAGCAGGTATTTACCCAGCGCAGGCATAAAGGTTTCGGTGTAGATCGGCAAAAGCGCCGCAACGTCGCCAGAGAGCAAAACGGCCAGAGCCGCCATAAGTGGTGCCAGGATCAGAACGGAATATCCCCGGTACGCCAAGTACATCAGCAGAACCAGAGATATCATGATAGATATCATACTGAACAAAATAATCCCCTTGTTGAAAGGAAGCGGTGATACGTTTTCAGTACTGGAAAAAAGCAACCGGCCAGTGCGGCACACTGAGTCAGGCCATGCGCCGAATTAGTTGATTTTTCCAGTTCATTGAAAGATTGGCAGCCATTATAGGGATTGAATATGGCAGGACAGCACAAGAGTTATCGCATTAGTATTAACCCTTAGTTTGGTGTGAGTATGCCAGGGATGGTCCGGGCAATCTGCCAACCGCGAAATGGGAGGGCGAAGGCGCGCCAACGCCCATGTCGCCGCGCTTGGCTCTCCTTCTTATGACGGCAGTGCAACAACGGCTATGTGCCATCGATAGAGCGCGAAATAGCATTACGCCTCATTAATGGAATATTTTTCGTTCAATGAGCGACGCATTCAAAAGACGCGGCACGATTGATATCGCCACTACCCGTGTATCTTGGCCATGCCGGGTATTCACAAAGCGGACGGGTTCTGCCTGGTACGCCAGCCGTGTCCGCAACAACTTGTGGTCCCGGCTCAATGCCCTTTTCCACCCAATCCTCCAGTGCACTTAGGGAATCCCAGCTGGCATTGAATACCGTGCTCACGGCATGGCCATATCCTGGGATCTCGTAGTATCGCAGGAACTGATCGGCTTTCTGTTTGCCCATAGTTGCACGCACACGTCGCACGTAATCTTCGGTCGCCCGGGTGGGCACCAGACCGTCAGCAACACCGTGGGTAATCAGTAGCTTGCCGCCGTGATCGGCAAAGGCTGACAAGTCGGTCTGGTTGATATCCTGCAGCCGGGTCAGCTCATCAATACGTTTGCGCCATTTGCCCGGCCGCTCCGGGTCCAGCGACAGACTGTTGAAAGCGGGGTCCTGTGTAATGAAATACTTGACCCATTGGTCCCAGAAACCGGCATGGTAAGGCACGCTTTGGCTGCCGGCCGGGTTGGGCGGCATCGGATAAGCGGGCGCAATAGACCCCAGGGTCAGATAATTGACGGTTGCCTGCAGTTTGCTGTCGCCTGCGGGGCGCCCCAGGTCCACGCCCCAGACGTTAAAGCCCGCATGGCGTACTTCTCCACTGCCCACCGCAGGCCGAAACACGATATCAGAGGCCAACACCTTCATGGCCTTGATCTGTGCATCCGACAGGCATTGGTTGCCGGTGTCGCGCCCATTCTCGCAGCGTAAGGGCCGGCCATCCACCGAGACAGTCGCAGGATCGAACATCCGGTTGCACTGCCGCTGGTTGCTGATCACCCCATCACGAATGCCATCGAGCGCATCGCATGCCTGCATGCCCGCTTTGTACAAAACAGCCCGCTTTTCCGGATCGGGGTAGGCGCCGGGCGCTGCCAGTGCGCGCGTGATTCGACCGAATTGCAAATCCAGCGATGCGGCTGCAAAAGCCGGGTAAAGGGCGATGACGCCATTGAAATCCTGCGGCCACTTTTGAACAACGGCCAGCCCCTCGCGCCCGCCGGTAGAGCCGCCTGCGAAATATTTCACTTGTGCCGGCTTGCCATAATATTTCGCAATCAGTTGCTGGGCAGTATCATGGGTTTTCTTAAGTGCTTCATAGGAGAAGTTTCTTAGCGCTTCGCGATTGAGCGCAAATATGCCGGGGTTGGCCGGGTCGTCGGCCAGTTGATGGCCTGAATCGCTGCCATAAGTGGCATAACCAAGACCAATCGGATCGGGCTTGTCCACCGGACCGGCCGGCAACAGGTCTGTGGTTTTGGCTGGCACACCATTATATCCCCCGCCACCAATCATCAGCGATTTGTCGTTCCAGTGTGCAGGCAGGTTCAGCTGGAATTTGATGGCTGGCGCCGTGGGGTCCACCGGCGCAATATCACCCAATACCTTGCAATAGCCTTGATGGGATTTGGGCGAGTCCGATACCGGCGGCACATACTCGGTAGCGGTGACCGTGGCGCCTCGGGTAGGCAGACCGATAGAGGAAGCCGCAACAGTGCCGCCCTTCAGTTCACTGCAAGAGCCGATAACCTGATCAGGATCAGCGGTCGCGACACAACCGGCGAGAATGGCCGGGCCGCACACGGCGCCCAGCACAGCGACAAAACGCGAAGGTATAGCGGACATGGCCTCTCCTCTTTCCTCTATTGCATCTGTAATTGAATTTTTACCAGATACTAAATGCTTTTGAAGAAAATGGAAAGGGCCGCATATATACCGCTCAGGCTCATCTTGACGGCAGCCGATCGACGTGAAGTCCTCAAGAGGCGGCGATGACCGGCAGTTGATTTTCATCCTTTGCCAGCGCCAATCTGCCGCTGTCCTGACCGGTGTATCCCATTACGCCTGTATTATCCAGTCGGCCTCAAAGGCTGCATTATCCAATCTGGTGTAACCGGCGCGCATTGTCAGAAAGGCACTGACCGGTCAGCTTGTACCGGTCAGCTTTAACCGATCCGTTTATCGTTCGATCTGTTCTTTCCAGTCACGGTTAAGCTTGGGACGAACTTTATTGATGCCGCCCCAGTCCACAACCACGACGTGCTTCATATATTGTTCAAAGTCGCCCAGCATTTCCTTGTGTTCGGTTTTGGCGGCGACATTTTTGTTGGACGGGTATTGTCCGAATTTAAGCGCGCCTTCCTGTGCCGGGACCGACAACAGATATGAAGCCAGCTTCTGTGACAACTCTGGTTCACTGTTTTTGGCGATCACGCACTGGGCCACGGCCAGCAGCACTGAACCTTCTTTCGGGTCAACATACTCCACCGGCAGGTTTTTTTCCTGTAGCGAATAAATGGCCGTAGGCGTCAGCGGGAACAAGGCCGCTTCCCCGGTTTGCGTCATCTCCGAAATTTTGGCAGAGCTCGGAATATAGGCGACCACATTCTTGGCAACGGTGTCTTTAAATTTGCTCAATGCGTCCTGGTAATTGTTGTCGTCGCCGCCGTCAATACGATTGAGCATCAGGAAGGCATGCAGACCATAAGTGCTGCTGGCGACAGACTGGAAGACCACTTTACCCTTGTACTTGGGATCGGCCAGATCTTTCCACGAGGTAGGCGGCGCCCAGTTGTTTTCCTTGAACAGTTTGGTGTTGTAGGCCAGCCCGGTCATCGTGGTCATCACGCCGGCTGCCATGTTCTTGCCGATCAGCGTTTCCGGGTACAACTCGGATAAGGCCTTGTCGTCTTTGATGGGTTCGCACAGTCCCATTCTGGTTGCGCGATTCATGATGCCATCATCCAGAAACATGATATGCATTTGCGGCTTGTCCTTGAACGCCTGTGCCTTGGCCAGAACGTCTGTTGACGTCCCTGGCACTACCACGATTTTCACATTGTTGGCTTTTTCAAAGGCTGGAAAAACGTGCTCTTCGAAACCGCGCTGCATGTCGCCGCCGTTCATGCCGACATAAAGCGTTTTCTGTTCCGCGCTCGCGTTGGCGCCCGTCAGCATTCCGGCCACAGCCAGCATGCAAGCCATAACGACTGGACGTTTTTTTACTGATACTGATTTCATCTGTGTTCCTTTTGCCGGCATTGCATGAAGAGATCTACAGCTTGCCGGAATCAGCTGTAAATCTGTCAATTCGAAAATCCTCGATCTCAATGTCGCTCTTACCACTCACCACAAGCTGCGCCAAGACTTCTCCGGACGCCAGGCCCACCTGGAATCCGGCGCCACTATAGCCAAAGCCATGAAAAAGGCCTGGCGTCTTGCTGCTTGCGCCAAGAAACGGATTCAGGTCCGGCGTGGCGCCTTCGACGCCGCTCCAGAACCGGATAACACTGGCCGTGGCAATACCCGGAATAAGCCCGGACAGTCGGCCAAGCAGCATGCTCACGCTCTGATGCGACGGACGGGCATAGCCGGCTGCCACCGACAGCGCGCGACTGCCGCCAAAAACAATATTGCCGCGTGCGACCTGTCGCGCGTAAATGCCCCCGCCCTGTACACCGAGCACTACATCCATGATGGGCGGCAACGGTTCGGTCACGCCCATTTGCGGATAAATTTCCGTCAGCGGTACCGCGTCCCCAAACATCGCCGCGATGCGGCCAGCCCAGGCTCCTGCTGCGTTCACCAGAAAGCGGGACCGGATGCGGTGTCCGTTTGCTGTTATCGACTCAAAATGCCGTCCGTCATAACGACTCTGTGTAACGGGACTGTGCTCCATCAACCTTGCGCCGCCCTGCTGCGCCGCCCAGGACAGTGCCGGAGACACCAGCCGCGGATTGGCATGGCCATCGGCAGGACACAGCGACGCCCCCGCAATATCGGTGCTTATCCATGGATAGCGGCTGTGCACCTGCCGGGCGTCAAGCAATTGCAAATCCAGTCCACAGGATTGGACCTTGCGGTTATATTCCTGCAGACGGTCCATGTCCTGCGCGGTGAATGCAATTTTCAGATGGCCGCAACGAATGTACTCGCCATCGATACCAATCAGCTCGGACAACTGCCCCCACAGCTGATGGGAACGCGCCGCCAGCGGCATTTGCGACAGCGGCCGCCCCTGGCGCCGGACACCGCCGAAGTTGACGCCACTGGCCTTGGTGCCACTTTGCCCCGCGTCGCACAGCAATACCTGCCAGCCATGCTTTGACAGGAAATAAGCAGTGCTGGCGCCGATAATGCCCGCGCCGACGATCAACACATCGGCATTCAGGGTTTGCATGCCGCCCTTCCTATCTGGATCGGTTTGATTGGTGGCTGGTTGCGCAAACGCTCGACGGCAGACAGGGCAATGCCCTGTTCATGAGCCAGCAGCATGGAAGCGCCCGCAGCGCACATTCTTCCTTGGCAACGTCCCATGCCGACACGGGACAGGGCCTTCATTCTGTTTAAGCCAGAAAGCGGATCGTCGCGCAGCATCTGTCGAACGTCGCCCACGCAGATTTCTTCGCACCGACACAACGTGAGCGTATCCGCTGCAGCATCGAGCCAGTGTGCGGGCGGTGCGAACATGGTATCGATGCACTGGCGCGTTTTCCGACCGCGCGTGATGCGCCTGGCCAGTTGCGCCACCTGTTTTTTTTCGCAAGCGATGCCCAGGTCCTGCAATACGCTGTAGGCGCATTCCATGCCGGTCAGCTCTGCCATATCGGCCCCGCCAATTCGCATCCCGTCGCCGGCCAGATACACGTTGGGCAGGCTGCTTCGTCCGCCTGCCTGCACTTGCGGCTGCCAGCCCTGATCCTGTTGATCAAACACAAAGTCGCAGCCCAGCAGGCTGGCAAGCTGGTTTTCAGATCGCAGACCGAAGCCACAAGCAACGGCATCACACTCCAGCGTTTGCATGGCAGCCTGCGGCGTTTGCCAACTGATAGATTCGACCGCTTCATTGCCGTTGACGCAGAAGGTTGCCACGCCATGCATCAGTGGTATACCGCGAGTCCGCAACCAGGCCATGTAATAAATACCCTTGGCGATGAGCCCCGCATCTGCGCTAAATGCCTGCAGCCCTTGCCGCAGCTTGGGAAAAGGACTGGTATCGAGCACCGCCAGCACCTGTGCGCCTGCCTTGCAATATTGGTAGGCAACCAGATACAGCAAGGGCCCGGTGCCGGCAAGCACCATCCGCTGGCCGATTGCGCACCCCTGATATTTGAGCGCGATTTGCGCGCCACCCAGGGTATAAACGCCCGGCAAGGTCCAGCCTTCGAACGGCAGGACCCTGTCTGTCGCACCGGTAGCGAGAATCACTTTCTGGTATGGGATTGCGTCATGCTGGCCATGGCAAGTGACATAGAGCTGCTGCTCGTCCGCATCCCACGCCAAGGTATTGGGCCGATAGTCGATCTGGCCGGACGCGATCAGGTCTCTTGCGGTATCGTGCAGCGCGCTGGCTTTGCGATGTTCAAATCCGTATAGCTTGCGTGCATCCCGCGTGAAACCCTCGGGCTGCTGGCGGTAAATTTGTCCACCGGGTTTGGGGGCTTCGTCAATGACGATAGACCGCAAACCCGCCTGTACCAGCACCTGGGCCGCGCGAATGCCTGCCGGCCCCGCGCCCACAATGACAGGAACCTGCGCCATCATCTTGTCTGCTCCGGTATCACAAACCGCATGTTTTCCTGCAGCAGCGTGGAGCAGGCACGCACTCGCTCGCCATTTTCCTGCAAGACCACGCAATCCTGGCAGGCCCCCATCAGGCAAAAGCCGGCGCGGGGCGAGCCGGTAAACTCGGTCAGACGCAAATGCGAATTGAGCGTAAGCAGCGCCGTCATGATCGTATCGCCGTGGCGCGCCGAGCAGGCAACACCATTGACGAAAAACGGACACCGCTTGCGGTCCTGGTCAACCAGGCGCATGAAAAGCCCGGACATTACCCTACCCTTTCTGACGCTGATTCGGTGGTCATTGTCACTGCTTTCCGATCAAAATTTTGTCCAGACCGTATACGCGATCCAGTACAAACATGGTAATGGCCGTCAGCAGGATGATCATCGCCGATACGGCCGACAGCATCGGGTTGATGGATTCGGTCGCATACATGTACATCTTGACGGGCAGCGTAATCGTGGTGGGCGAGGTCAGGAAAACAGACATGGTCAGCTCATCGAAACTGTTGATGAACGCCAGGATCCAGCCGCCAAAGATGCCCGGCATAATTAGGGGAAAGGTAATTCGCCGGAATACGGTCCACCGGCCGGCACCCAGCGACTCCGCAGCATGTTCGATACTTTTATCGAAACCGACCAGGGAACCGAGCACCAGCCGTATCACATACGGGGTCACAATAATCACATGACCCAGGATGAGCCACAGTAGGCTGCCGCGAACGCCGAGCATGGCGAAAAGCCGTAACAACGCCACGCCCATGACCAGACTGGGGATCATCAATGGAGATAGAAACAGGCCATTGACTGCATGACGCAAACGAAACTGACCGCGGGCAATGGCGAAGGCGGCGGGCAGCGCCAACGCAGCGCTGATAGACGCACTGGCAAAAGCGACCCACAGACTGGTCTGGAACGCGCCAATAAAACCCGATTCATTAAAGACGGCCTTGAACCAGCGCAGCGAAAAACTGGTGGTTGGAATGGACAGCACATCTTGTGGCGTGAATGCGACCAGACACACGATGACCAGCGGCGCAAGAATGAAGATGGTGACCAGCGCGTTGAACAGCAGCGAGAGCGGTCCGTTTTTCATTGCTTACCCCAGACTGCGCTTATAGGAGCGCTCAAGAATTTGATTGTAGGACATCATGATGATCAGGTTCATAATGAGCAGCATCATGGCCAGCGCCGCCCCCATGGGCCAGTTCAGATCAATCATGAACTGCTCATAGATGCTGTTGGAGACCATGCGCGAGCGGCCTCCGCCCAGCAAAACAGGAATGGCAAACGCGCTTGTGGAAAGGCCGAACACGATCAGACTGCCCGATAGAATGCCGGGGGTCGCTTGCGGCAGAATGACCCGTTTGATGGTCTGCCATTTGGAGGCGTTCAGCGAATACGCCGCCTTGATGGTTTGCGGATCAATTTTATTGAGCGAAGTCCACACCGGAATGATCATGAAAGGCAACATGACATGCACCAGGCCAATCACTACGGCAGACGAGGTATACAGCAATGAACCCAGTCCCATCATCTGGGTCAGCTTGCCGATGGGCGACATCGGGTTGAGCAGCATGCTCCAACCGAACGCCCGTACGACAAGTGAAATAAGCAGCGGCGACAGAATGACAAGCAGGAACACAGAGTTCCACGGCGCTTTCATGCGACTCAGGATATACGACTCCGGCACTCCGATCAGTACACAAATGATCGTCACCAGGCCCGATATCCACAAGGTGCGCCAGAAGACG
Organism: Advenella sp. S44; assembly: GCF_002810445.1. GTDB lineage: Bacteria > Pseudomonadota > Gammaproteobacteria > Burkholderiales > Burkholderiaceae_B > Advenella. The sequence goes on from NZ_NEXS01000001.1 coordinate 28,704, forward strand.
GTCAGCGTATAGTTACTGGTGAATATTTCAATATACTGATCCAGCGTCCAGCCCGCCTGCACGCCCAGGTCATAATCGTAAGGCCTCAAGGAAAGCACGATGGTAAGCACCAGCGGCACGATCAGCAAACCAATGAACAGCAGGGTTAGCGGCATGGCGCCAAGAAAGCTCATGCGCGGCTTGCGGGCCGGCGCGGCAATAGTGTCCGGTCGGCTCATGATCACGAGTCCCCGACAGATTCTGCAGCCAGCACTTTGAGCGCGCCTTCGTGCCAGTCCAGGCTCACGTTTTCGCCAATTTTATAAACCGGCTCATGGTTGTTGATGACAGAAACAATAACCAGTCCAAAAGCCGCCTGGACTTCGTACATCCACATATTGCCAAGAAAGAAACTGTTCTTTATCGAACCGGCGAACCGTCCCTGGCCTTGCGGGCGAATCACTATTTTTTCAGGACGTACGCAAACCAGCGCCTCGTGTGCGCCGTCACTTGCCGCCAAGTCCGTCTCGGCTGCCAGCGTAATGCGGTGACCGTCCAAATCGAACTGGCGGCCCTGCGCAGTGGTGGTCAGCGTGACAGCAAAGGCGTTGGTCTTGCCCACAAACCGGGATATAAAAGGGGTGGCCGGATTCTCATACATGGCGTAAGGCTCATCAATTTGTATGACTTTGCCTTCGCGCATGACAACCACGCGATCGCTTACCGACAGCGCTTCAGCCTGATCGTGTGTCACCATGATGGTGGTGGTGCCCGCCTGCTGCTGAATCCGGCGTAATTCGAACTGCATCTCTTCACGCAGATTGGCGTCCAGATTCGATAACGGCTCGTCCAGCAAGAGTACGGGCGGCTGTATTACCAGGGCACGAGCCAGGGCGACGCGCTGACGCTGGCCGCCCGACAACTCGCGTGGATAGCGTTGAGCAAATTTTTCCAATTGCGCCATGGCAAGCGCACTTTTTACCCGTGTGGCGATTTCGCTGCCGGGCACTTTGCGCATTTCCAGCCCAAAGGCCACGTTTTTTTCCACCGTCATATGCGGAAAAAGGGCGTATGTCTGAAATACGATGCCCAGCCCTCTTTCATTGGGCTTTGCAAATGTGATGTCTTTGCCATCCAGAATGATGCTGCCCGCCGTTACATCAACGAATCCGGCAATCATTTGCAAGGTGGTGGTTTTGCCACAGCCGGAAGGGCCAAGCAGCGACACAAACTCGCCTTTATCGACATCAAGAGACAGTTTATCGACAGCAGTTATGTCCGCAAACGTTTTGGTCAGGCCATGCAACTGCAAAAAAGACATACGTCCTCACTTCGTTCATATTGGGTAGTGTTCCGCCGGCTGCAGCTGTTTAAGAAGCATCCAGACCAATGAATGGATACGGCAGCAACAAGCGCGGAATGGAAATGACAACTGCCATGCTGGTTATGGCATTGTTTATGACAGCTGTGTTCAAGCCCGCTTATTGTCCCTTGCATGAGCTGATTTATATATTGGTATTTCTACTAATAAAATTATTTTGATTTATATTTCAATATTCGGAAAATTAGATGTAATATTAAATAATTAATTTCATTAAACAGAATAACAGTATGGAACAGCAATCATCAGGCACACAAGGCGTGCTTACCAAGGGCTTGGGTATTTTGCGCTTACTTAGCGAGGCGGGCCCGCAAGGGCTGCGCGTGACCGACATTGCCCGCCAGCTTGAATTGTCGCAGGCAACGGTACATCGTCTTCTGCAAACGCTTATTGCCGAAGGCTTCGTGTTGCAGCGACAGGGAAGCAAATCTTATGCACTCACGCTGGCGTTGTTTTCACTGGTAGCCCGAGCGCACCATCAGGAATCTGCGTTACGCACCATCTGCCGCAGTTCCATTCTCAGGATCGTGGGCACCTTGCAGGACTCTGCGTTTGTGCTTTTGCGCGACCGCTACGATGTCGTGTGCATTGATAAAATGGAAGGCAGCTATATCACACAGTCCCTGACCGGTGGGATCGGCGGGCGTATCCCCATCGGGCTGGGTCAGGGAAGCATAGCCATTCTCGCGGCCCTGCCTGAAAGTGAACAAAATGCCATTCTGGCCTTTAACATCCCAAGGTTTTACCAGGAAGACGGGATTGACGAACCGCAGCTGCGCGCCAGAATCAGACAAGCGCAGCAAGATGGTTATGTGCTCAATACCGGTCCTGGCAAACTGACGGGGATTGGCGGTATTGCCGTTGCGTTTACCGATACCGCCGGCTATCCGGTGGGCGCAATCGGCCTGAGCGTACTCACCGAGAGACTGACCCAGGATCGTCTGCCCTTCATTGTTGATATTTTGCAGCGAGAAGCGGCCGCAATCAGCAGCAATCTGAGCCCCTTTGATCCTGCACTTGGCAGTCCGCACATGGCGTTGTCGAACTAATTTCTCGTACTCGTAATGCGCATCCGATGCGCGTATTTCATAGTGCCAAGCACCCTGCCGACAGGCGCACGGCGCATTGGCTTGTCAGCGTTCGGCGCTGGCCCGGATCCCCTGGTAGAAAATCGCGCTTTTGACCCCCAATGCCCGCAGCGGTTCGGGAGGCAGCCACGAGGGCCCGCCCAGGCTTAATACGGCATCCAGTTCATCAGACTTGCGGTTTAGCATAAGCTCGGCCAGCAGGCGACCGTTTACCGTTCCGCGCAGCACACCCGATCCGTTGCATCCCAGGGAACCAAAGATCCCGTCGGCCAGTTTGCCGAAAAAGATCCCGCCATTGCGCGTCAGCGCTGTCGTGCCGCCCCAGACGAACTCGAATTCATGAGATGCCATCTGGGGAAAGCGCCTTTTATAGTAATTCGTCAGCATCGTGGTATAAGCGGTTGCACTGCGCTCGGACTCGTAGGAGTAAGCGCTACGCACCATGAATCGGTTGCCCGAAATCTTGCGCAACGTCGTGCCAAGGCGGTGAGCCGGCAGCAAACCCCATTGCGGGGCGGGCCCCAGCGCTGCGGCCTGCTCATCCGAGAGTGCCGGGGTCAGCCCTGCGTAGGTGTAAATCGCAATCAGACGGTCTTTCAGGAACCCCAGTTTGCGGGCAAATGCGTTATTGGCAAGCACCAGCTGCCCGGCTGAGAAATCGCCCTTGCTGGTCGACACGGTAAAGCGCCCCGCTACACCGGAAATCCGCTGCGCGAACGTTTCCTCCAGCAGCGAGACATTGTTTGGCATTGTGTCGGCCAGGCCCCGATGCATGGCAGCAGGCTGAACGAAAACGTTATTGGTCGTGTAGTAACCAAAATCGTAATATCGCGTCCCCAGTCGCTGTGCCAGTTGGTCCTGGTCCAGGATTTCGCTATCGATGCCCAGTCGGGCGTTTTTTTCAATGCCCGATAGCAACGACGCCCTGCCTGCAGGCGTGGCCGACGCATTATATTTACCGCTATGCTCGTCCCAGTCGCAATCAATATTATTCTGTTGCAAAGTGCGCTTGAGCCACTGCAACCCTTGTTCATAAACCCGGATTTGCATGCGTCCCAGCAGATCATCCCGTGCCGGGTCCTTCACGATGCCGGACCGGGGAAAGGTCGACATGAAGCCCGAATTGCGGCTGGATGAGCCCTCGCCGACAATGCTGCCTTCCAGAATGAGTACAGTTTTGTCGGGCGCCAGTTCTGCGAGCCGGCGCGCCGCCGACAGCCCGGTAAAACCGGCGCCGATCACAATAAAGTCGAAGGCACGCGGGCCTTGTGGTTCGGTAATGGGCGTGCGCGCGGGCAGCAGGGCGTTCCAGCCGGAACGGCTGGTATAGTGGGGTAAATAGGGATTTTTCACGCGTATCGACTTCAGGACAGTAGAACCAAATAGTTTTCCATCATAAGTGGCCGGCCATAATTTTCAATTGTTTTGTCGCTTCGGCACCAAAACGGGGGCAAATGTGTAATCTATCCGCAACATGACACCACGTGTATTGCTCACCTAATGACACTTACAACACTTATGACATCTGGAATACCGGATGCCTGGCATGTAACGTGCCCATCGTTACGATTTATTTGATGGCAATATATATGCTGACTTCAATCTCGGTTTCCACGCGTCCGCGGTACACTTCGAAATCGGTAGTATAGGCGCGCTCTTGCGGCGTATCGTCATGCTTGAAATAATCGCAGATATCCAGCCACACACGGATCACCGTTTCGGGCATTTTTCCCTTGCCGCTAAAGACCAGGTACTTTCCCGCAGGAATCGTGACCTCGACTAGATCCAGCGTGCATTTTTCCGGTTTCTGGTCGGCCCCTGCCGTAACGGTATACGGACCATCCTGATCTGATTCGTATCCCGCATAAACGCCATAAACGGGTGCATCTGCGGGCAATTCTGGCACAAGTTCCGTATGCACATCATGCCAGAGCAGCGGCAGCCGTGCCGTCTTTAATGTTTGTTCATCGGCATTACTGGTGCGCGTCTGAACGCCAAAAACGGGGAACGACGGCAGATTAACGGCTTGCATAGTTTGCCTTTTGCAATGCCATGTAACGGCTGTGCGACATGGCGTGGTTTCGGTTTATAGTTGGCGCGACGCTGCTATTTTTTTATCAGTGTTGTATTGGCTCAGTGCATAGACCGCCCACAAGGCGGCGGGAAGCCAGCCGATCAGCGTGATCTGCAAAATCAGGCAGATAATGCCGGCAATGGGGCGGCCAATAGTAAAGAACACAATGAAGGGCAGAAAAATGGCCAGTAGTAATCTCATGAAAAATCCCGTAATACGATGCAGTTTTTATGGCGAGATATAACGTCGCAGATGACGACGAATCGCGTAATATCACGGATATATTATAGCGCTGCTCAACCGGCTTGACTGGCCAACAGCGCACCTGGCACAGTTGAAGCATTCGGCCGGATCTACACTATTGCATTCTGCTGTTGCCCCGCCCTTCGCTTTATTCATATAAGGATCGCGTATGTCACCACAGGATATTCTTGACTTCTGGTTTGTTGAAACTCCTTCTCAGCACTGGTTTACCAGCGATCCGGCATTTGACGAAACCATTCGCGAGCGCTTTTCCGAGATATGGCAGCAGGCAGCTCGTGGTGAACTAAGCGGATGGCGCGGCGCCATTCGCGGACGTCTGGCAGAAATTATTGTACTGGACCAGTTTTCCCGAAACATCGGCCGTGGCACGCCCGTCGCTTTTGCCCAGGATCCCATGGCTCTGGTTCTGGCCCAGGAAGCCACGCGCACCAGCGAATTTGCTGACCTGACCCAGCAGGAGAACAATTTTCTGCTGATGCCCATGATGCACTCGGAGTCGACTATTATTCATCAGGCGGCCGAATGCCTGTTTCGCAAATATGGCTCTGATGAGTCGTACCAATTCGAGCTCAAGCACAAGGCCATTATCGACGCCTTCGGTCGTTACCCTCATCGCAACGAGATTCTGGGCCGTGCCTCTACGCCCGAGGAAATTGCCTTCCTGAAGCAGCCCGGCTCATCCTTCTGACGAGGGCCGGCCTTTACCGGTTCTTAATCGCGCTTGACTGCCATCGCTGGCCGGCCCGCCTGCCTCGGCATGGTTGCCGGCGTTGCTGCTCTCATGAAATAAAAAACGTCAAGGCTTACGCCGCACTGAATTTTCCGAAGATTCACAACAGAATCAGGCGGTTTGCGGTTTGGTTTTCAGAAAATATTTGACCGTGATTTTTTCTGTGATTATCATTAATTGACCAAGCAAATATTGCTTACCCAATCAAATATCTCAATGGATCCGGTTCACTCGGAGATGGGCTTTGCCGCAGGTATTGCCCAATCCCCTTGTTTTTCTGGCTGATCTTCACGGTTGTCAACTTTCATGAGCTCCAATCCAAGTACATCGACGGCCACCGCCGGCGCGCCGTCCGCCGTTCCCGTCTCTTCTGGTAAACCGCCCAAAGATAAGCAAAAGAACAAGCCCGCACGCACCAGGCGCAGTTTTCTGTTCAGGCTGCTGTTTCTGGCAATCGTGCTTATTGCCATTATTGCAGGCGTCATGTATTACCTGCATGGTCGCTGGTATGAGAGCACTGATGACGCCTATGTCCAGGGCAATATTATTCAGATCACGCCGCAAGTGCAGGGAACCGTCGTGGGCATTTTTGCCGACGACGGAGACTTTGTTCATGCCGGCGATACGCTGATCCGTCTGGACCACACGGAAGCCGAAGTTGCGCTGAACGCGGCCAAGGCGACATTGGCCAAAACCGTACGCGAAGTGCGCAGTCTGTACAGCCAGGCCAGCGGCGCCAAGGCCAATTCAGGTGCCCAGCAGGCGCTGGTGCAAGCCCAGGAATCGGCGGTCAAGGGTGCTAAAACAGCACTGGAAAAGGCCAGGGCCGACTACAACCGTAGGCAGAAACTGGTCAAATCCGGCGCCATTTCCCAGGAGGAAAGCGCACATGCCAGGGATGTCTTTCTGCAGGCACAAAGCCAGTATCAGTCATCTATCAGCCAACTGGAAGCGACCCGCAGCCAGTTGACGGCATCCCAGCAGAACGCCGAAGTTAGCAATGCCCTCGTCGCCGGTACGCTGATTAACCAGCATCCCGATATCCTGGTTGCCGAATCCCGATTGAAGGCAGCCTATCTGGACTTTGTTCGCAGCACCATCACGGCGCCGACCGATGGCTATGTGGCAAAACGCGCCGCACAAGTCGGCCAGCGCGTGTCGGCAGGCAGCGCACTGATGGCCGTGGTGCCACTGAAAAACGCCTGGGTCTACGCCAACTTCAAAGAAACACAAATGAAAAACATGCGTATCGGCCAGCCTGTGTCGGTTACCTCTGACCTTTATGGTGACGATGTGGTGTATGACGGCGTCATCAGCAGTCTGGGCATCGGCACCGGCAGCGCCTTCGCCCTTTTGCCGGCCCAGAATGCCACCGGCAACTGGATCAAGATTGTGCAGCGGATTCCGGTGCGCGTAGAGTTTGCCAAGCCCGAGCAATTGCAAAAGCATCCGTTGCGCATTGGCATGTCAATGTTTGTCCAAGCCGATCTGCACAACACCGATGGCGCCGTGCTGGCCAGCGGCGTCAACCCGAACAGCAAGTTGCTGACGACGATTTACGACCAGCAGGTAGCTGCGGCGGACCGGTTAATTTCGGACATTGTGCAGCAGAATCTGCTCAGCAACGATACAGACAATATAAGCGCTGATGAGTAACGAGAAATCCGGGACGGCGCCTGCGGGTTCACCCGCCCAGCCTTTCGCTCCGGCCAGCTTGTGGCTGACCACGCTGGGCCTGTGCCTCGCGACGTTTATGCAGGTGCTCGATACCACGATTGCCAATGTGTCATTACCGACCATTGCCGGCAATCTTGGCGTCAGCTCATCCCAAAGCACCTGGATCATTACTTCCTTTGCCGTCAGCAACGCCATTACCCTGCCGCTCACTGGCTTTCTGAGCCGACGCTTTGGCGAGGTGCGCTTGTTCAATATTTGTACCGTACTGTTTGTGATTACGTCGTTTCTTTGCGGCATTTCCACCAATATGACGGAACTGATTATTTTCCGGGCTTTGCAGGGCGCCGTGGCCGGCCCGATGTACCCGATCACGCAAAGCCTGCTGATTTCCATTTACCCTGCGGCTCGCCGGGGAATGGCGCTTTCCATCCTGTCCATGGTCACGGTCGTGGCGCCGGTCGCCGGCCCCATCCTGGGCGGCTGGATAACCAGCAGCTATTCCTGGGAATGGATTTTCTTTATCAATATTCCGGTAGGACTGCTTGCCAGCTTTATTGTCTTTATCCAGATGCGAGCCCGTCCGATATCGATCATCAAATCCGGCGTCGACTATATGGGCCTGATTCTGCTGATCCTGGCTGTGGGTTCACTGCAGGTAGTGCTGGACCTGGGCAATGAAAAAGACTGGTTCGAATCTGACTTTATCGTAACACTGACGATTGTGGCGGTTGTTGGCACGCTTGCGTTCCTGATCTGGGAACTGACTCACCCTAATCCCATTGTGAATCTGACGCTATTTCGGCATCGCAATTTCGCCTTTGGCACCATCGCCCTTATTTTCGGCTACTCTGCATTCTTTGCTATCAGCTTGCTGATCCCGCTGTGGCTGCAGCGCACTCTGAACTATGACTCGATGTGGTCGGGCATTGTGTCTGCGCCTATCGGTATTTTACCGGTCTTTCTCGCGCCCGTAGTAGGCAAATATGCCAACCGTATTGATTTGCGGGTTTTGGCGTGCCTGTCTTTCATTGTGATGTCGTTTACCTCGTTCTGGCGTGCTGACTTCACCACCGACCTGGACTACATGCATATTGCCATGACCCAGCTGGTACTGGGCCTGGGTGTGGCCTTTTTCTTCATGCCGGTATTGACGATTTTACTGTCCGATCTGCGTGCCGACGAAATCGCCGCCGGCTCCGGTCTGGCTGCCTTTCTGCGGGTGCTGGGCGGCAGTTTTTCCGCCTCGATTACCACGTTTTTATGGGACCATCGCACTGTCGTCCATCATGCCCACTTGGCAGAAAATATTAATGTCTATAATCCGACAGCCGTGGAGGCCTTGAAACAGTATGGAGAAACCACCGAGATTGCTGCCTACAATATCAATAACCTGATCAACCAGCAAGCCCTGCAGCTATCATTCAACGAAGTATTCTGGGGGCTGGGCTGGCTGTTTCTGTTGCTGGTGGGTCTGGTCTGGCTGACGCGACCACCGTTTATGGCCAAACCGGGTGCGCCGCCGGCAGGCGGGCACTGAGGCTATTTGCTGGGCAGCAGGCAATGTGTCGAATCAGCCCATATGAATCTGCTTGCCGTCGACCTTGACCAGGTCCTTGGCCGTGACGACGGTGTACTTCGAATGCAGACGGGCCGATTGTTCGGCCTGGTAATCAATGGTGCCGGCGCGCAGGTGCTCCACCTCTTCGGTCAGTTTGAACGACGTGCGGCTCATGAATGACAGGCGGTCCATGATCGACTCATAGACTTTGCCGATCACGCGCATCATGCCGACTGTTGTTTTCACTTCGCGACCGGCATAGGTCATATCCTCGACGACGCACTGTCCGGTTTTCGCGCTCAGCTTCAGTTGCGCAGTCGTCAGGTCCAGGGCGGTGCCCCCGTGCAATTGCATGGCGGCGGCGCTTTGAATATTGACCGAATCAGCCGAGATATTGAGCCGGCCCGGGACGTTGACAGTTGATTCGTTCTGCTGCGCCTGTTCTATGACGGCAATCAGATAAACCCGTTCGCGTTCCGGGCCGCTGATGAGCACGGTGTCGCCGATCTGTGGTTGCAACAGACAACTGGCGGCCCGGCGGCAGACCCATTCGTAGCCATCGCACTCGACAACAAACTCCTGCGCTTGCTGCTTTTTCACAGTGCCGATCAAATGCACTGGATCGTAGACGGGATAGGTTTTAGGCTGGACAACTGAAGACATATTTATTCCTTTGGCGGTTGATCACAACGTACAGCAATTCAGACGGCGGGCCGGGCGCCCATGCGCGGTTTCCAGCGAGCCAGTTCGCCGTGCTGCATGGTAGACAGCACGAGTTCGGACATCATATTGATGGAAACGTGACGGGCAAAGAATTGCTCCAGCACGGCCCCGAATAAATAAGGACTGACACCAGAGAACGCCCCTTCATCCACTTCCAGATGGATACGCGCCCCTCTGCCAAATACGATCGGCCCCGGTACGGGCAAGCGATGGTGCACGGCCTCGACTCGCACATGCCGCACGCCATTGATTTGCTTGGCAATGGCCGGATCCGCAATATTTGCGTATATTTTTAACATCTCGCGCAGCGTTTGTGCACCTTTTTCTGTATCCAAATCAATCAGGCTCAAGTAATTGAGACCTAGATGGCTGATCAGGTGCCAGGCATAAGCGCCCTGGGCCAGGGCAGGCCGCGGGCGTGAGGGACCGCGCAATACCCTGATCCCCTCGATGGGCGCCGACACGCGCAGAGCCAGGTCATTCTTCTGGCCGACTGGCATCAGCATGGGCAAATCACGATTGGTGCACAGCACGTCCAGGCTAAGATGGCGTAGATCCTCGGAAAACGGCGCCTGATGTTTGTCCACAAGTGAAATAAAAACCTCACTGCCAATGTAACCGGTACGCGCGCCATTACGCGCCGCGGTATCGGACATCAGGCGTGGCTCACGCCGCATGGAATAGTAAGCGCCATAGTCATCAGTATCGCTGCCCAGCGAGCCAAAAAACGGGCGAAATTCCTTCTCTGTCAAATCGGATATGTTCGAGTAGCCGGCGACCCGTGCCGTGTTGTATACCTCGAAGTCCAGGGGTCGGGTTCGATCCACCACCAGGTGATATTCGTGCGTGCTGGGCGAGATCGTAATGCGGTCTGCCTTTTTGGGAAACAGATTAATCACAGGTGTGCAGTGCAGGGCCAGATTCTCTGCGGTAACATTACCTTCCAGCTCTGGCATATCCTTGTCAAACAGAAATGTCAGCTCGAAGCATCGGCTCTGTTGCCCACCTGGTGCATTGGCGCTGGCTGCGGCAAGGGCGGACGGCAGCTTGAGCGCCTTTTGCATATTGTTGACGCTAAAGAACATGAACCGCGTTGGAAAGGCGAAATATTCCTGAATGATGCGATAGCCCTGAAAGATGCGAGCTTCGGCCGGCAGCAGGGCCTGATCACTGTCAAATCCTTCATGACGCACGTCATTGACATTGATGCGGTTGATCCATTTGACCGGCTTTTCGGCGTCATGACACAACACCGTAATGGTGTGTCCCATGATCAACTCCAGCAAGCGCTGCATATGAATATCCTGGCCGTTCAAATGAAATACCAACTGGTCCAGTTTGAATTCGTGCAGCTTGACCCCACCCTTTATTTCCAGCGTGATTCTAAGCGAACTGCGCACGGGCTGGTTGCGGGTATTCAAATTCATCCGCTTCAGCGGCAGATCGGGAGGAACGCCGGACAGCTCAGCGGAGACCACTTGCAATGGCCACAGGGTCAAGGCGTGCCCAGTCACAAATTCGCAGGGCGTCTGCTCCGTTTTTGGGATGCGCCCGCGCATCACGGTTCCCTTGGGCAGAGTAAAGCCCTTGGCCAGACTGCCCTCATTCATGCTGGGCGAGACTTGCACCACCGCCATGGACGGAGTCGGCGCCAGATAATTCGGATAAACAACTTCCAGCAGCCGTTGGGAAAATTGCGGAAACTCGGCATCCATTTTCATGTGGATGCGGGCGGTCAGAAAGCTGAAGCCCTCAAGCAAACGTTCGACATACGGGTCTGCCACCTCGATCCCGTTCATTCCCAGACGACCGGCAATCTTCGGGTAGTGATCCGCAAATTCCTTGCCCATCTCGCGAATGTAGGCAAGTTCACGGTTGTAATAGTCAAGGAAACGCTGTTCCATCAGGCGGCTCCTTGTTCCTGCAGGTCCATGTGGCCGCTTTCCAGGTCAATATCGGTGCGGAACAAAAATTCGCGTGGATAGGGATTGCACCATAGCTTGCCACGGATCTCCAGGCTCAGCACATTATGGTGTTCAAGCGAAGTCACTTCACTGACACAGGCTACCTCAAGCGAATCGGCCAGGATACGTGGCTCGAAATGAATAATGGCGGTCTTGATCGATTGCTCCATATCGACCCAGTCTATTTCCGACATGCGCCTGCCGGCCAGGGCCTCTACCCCGAAATTGACGGTGGAACTGCGAACCTGGGGATAGGCCTGCAGGTCATCCACCGTTTCGATATTCACGGTATTCAATACCCAGCGCAGGTCTCTGAGCACAGCGTGACGCAGCGTATCATAGGTAATCATGACGCTGTCGCGGCTTTCCTTTTTTTTCAGCGGCTCATTATCGGTGAGCCGATCCAGCAACGCGGGCTGCAGGCGATCCTTGGCAGCGCGACGCTCGCGCATGCCGAATGCAGTCCGTTTTCCTGAAATGTCTTCCATATCCATATACGACACACCTGTGACTATCTTGCTTTTGTTTTAGTTCAGTTTCCTGGCAATACAGGCAGGCGAATCAGTTTAACTGCCCGTGATGGAACGTGACACTGCGCATATCGAGCAGCGCATATTCGGCCGCGTCGGTCATCCACATTTTCTGCCCCGTTCCGAAATAGATATCCTGGCTGATTTCCTGCCAGTCGGTCCGACGTGACAAGTTGCTTGCATCGTCCAGATCTGCGTAGTTTTTATCTGCAGGCGCCGGATAACGCGCCGGGATCAAGCCGATTTGCGAACGTCCGCTCACAAGCGTGATCTCGGCCTGGACCCAGATCAGATCGGTCAGGCCTTCCGGAGGAATCAGCCGCAATGACTGGATCATATCCATGGGAACCCAGCCATAGCGTCCGTTTGCAATGACCTCGCACACGGGCCCGAGCCGGCTGTCGCCATCACACAGCCATTCAAATGGCTGTCCTTGCTCTTGCCCATTGACCAGCACGGTTCCCGATAGCGTAGGAGCCGCTTCCAGGGCCTGTTCACGCAGGGCCTGGGCGGTCTCGCCATCGCTGCGCAGTGCTTCGAGCAACATGGCCATCCACTCGGGCGGCTGCTCAAATACGGCGGGTGTTTTCTCGCCACGAAAGACGGCGGCGCGTTCCTGCTCGGCCGTGATCGCGCCGGTATACAACACGGCAACAGGTTGGGCCTGGGCATTCATTTCCGAACTCAGTTTCAGTTGCTCAAATGCCTTGTCCCACAGTCCCTTGACAGCCAGCAACTGGAAAAGCCGGGCACGCAGATCGGCGTCTGCCGGTTTTTTTCTTATTTCAGCCTTCACCTGGTCCAGCTTTTCATCGACGCTTTTGCCGTCCAGTGCCTTTATGATGCCTGTCATATTCGTTCCGTTTTAAAAAATGCAATGAGCTAACAGATACCCAGCCGGGGCATACCTGTTAGCTCTTGTGGAGTCTTGCAAGAAGACCCCCTAACTAGTCAAAGAGAAACAACCCGATTAACCGACGACTCGGTTCTGTTTGACGTCATAGGCAACAATAGATTCAGCGCCTTTGCCACCCTGCTCTGTTTGCTCCCAGTACTGCTGCTTGACTTTGGCTGCCTGGAATGCAAAGCTGACCATCATCGCATCACCGTCGTGGGCGCCTGTGTATTGGACCGAAGTCACCAGAACGTCTTCCAGTGTGATTTTGGAGTATTCAACCTGTGTACCACCGGCCTTGCAAACGGACACTTCCACTTTGGTCAGGTGTTTGCCGGTAGCGCAGTGTTTCATCACTGCAGGTGCAGCACGGTCTACACGGGCAACAACGTTCAGGTCGTTAAAGCTGGCTTTTCCTGTACCGCCGCCACCGCCGGTAGACATGGAACCAGGTTGTGTTGCACCCCATGCAAAAGACTGAATATCGCTCCAGTCCTTGTGGTTGGAATCCTTCGATTCCCCGTTTGCACCTTCAATTTTCATAAACATATCAACAGCCACAATTTTCTCCTAGTGAGCTAATTAATTTGATTTGCGATCAGGCCTTGTGGGCCCGTCTTTGCTTCACATACTACTTACTACAGAGATATCCCAGACTTGCGGATATCTGGTTTTGTCCGACACATCGTTTGGATGTGCCGGTCAATCGTGATTGCCCTGCCCAGGGCAGTATTGTTCCGGAGCCTTTAGTTATCGTTTTGCTTCAAAGACGGTAATTTCGAAACAAGACGCAAAGAGACGGTCAGTCCTTCGAGCTGGTAATGCGGACGCAGGAAAAACTTGGCTGCGTAATAACCTGGGTTGTCTTCGATCTCTGTCACCTGAACCTCGGCGGCGGCCAGCGGCTTGCGCGCCTTTGTTTCCTGTGACGAGTTGGCAGGATCACCGTCAACATAATTCATGATCCAGTCATTGAGCCAGCGTTCCATATCGTCACGTTCGCGGAAGGAACCGATTTTGTCGCGCACAATACACTTGAGATAGTGCGCAAAGCGGCAGCATGCGAACAGATATGGCAGGCGCGCAGAAAGCCGGGCATTGGCCGTTGCGTCCGGATCGTTATACTCGTGGGGTTTTTGCAGAGATTGCGCGCCAATGAAAGCGGCAAAATCAGAGTTCTTGCGATGTACCAGTGGCATGAAGCCGTTCTTGGCCAGCTCGGCTTCGCGACGGTCGCTGATTGCGATTTCTGTCGGGCACTTCATATCGACTCCGCCATCATCGGTCGGGAAGGTATGGCAAGGCAGATCTTCGACTGCCCCGCCGGACTCGACACCGCGAATCGAAGTGCACCAGCCGTATTCCTTGAAGGAGCGGTTAATATTGGACGCCATTGCATAGGCCGAGTTGGCCCAGGTATAGCGCTCGTGTGTTGCGCCATCGGTGTCTTCTTCAAAATCGAATTCGTCCACCGGGTTGGTACGTGAACCGTAAGGCAGGCGCGCCAGGAAACGCGGCATTGCCAGGCCGATATAACGGGAATCTTCAGACTCGCGCAGACTGCGCCAGGCAGCATATTCGGAGTTGGTGAAAATCTTGGTCAGATCACGTGGGTTAGCCAGTTCCTGCCAAGAGTCCATCTGCATCACTTCAGGCGAGGCGCCAGAGATGAACGGGCAATGGGCGGCCGAAGAGATGCGGGCCATTTCACCCAGCAGCTCGACGTCAGGCGGACTGTGATCAAAGTGATAGTCGCCGACAATACAACCTATAGGTTCGCCACCGAACTGGCCGTACTCTTCTTCGTAAACACGCTTGAAAATCGGGCTTTGGTCCCAGCCAACGCCCTTATAGCGCTTCAGCGTGCGACCGAGCTCTTTCTTGGTGATGCACATCACCCGGATTTTCAGCAGTTCATCGGTCTCCGAATTGTTCACCAGGTAATGCAGGCCGCGCCAGGCGCCTTCCAGCTTCTGGAACTCTTCATGGTGCATGATCAGGTTGATCTGTTCGGACAACTTGTGATCGATCTCCGCGATAATTGCCTGAATCGTTGAATAGGCGTCCGAAGACATGGTAACTGTATTGGCCAATGCCTGTTCGGCCAGCGTGCGCACCGCATTTTCAACGGCTTCGCGGGCCTGATCAGTCTTGGGTTTGAATTCTTTTTTCAGTAAGGAAGCCAGCCCATCGGACTCCAGTCCTTCCAACTGTACCGCTTCTTTCTGTACGCTCGTGCTCATTTAACTCTTCCTGTTACTTGCTGGTATCGTCTGCGTCGGAGGCCGGGTTGTCTGCCTCAGGGGCAGACGTATCCTTGTTCGGCGCGGCAGCCAGCGTTTTCATCAAGGCGGGATTTTTCAGCACTTTGCTGATCAGTTCTTCTGCGCCAGTCTTGCCATCCATGTAGGTCAGCAGATTGGCCAGCTCAGTACGCGCCTCCAGCAGTTCATTAAGCGCGTCCACCTTGCGCGCCACCTGTGCCGGTGAAAAGTCGTCGATGCTGTCAAAGCTCATGTCCACGCTAAGTACACCGTCTCCGGTCAGGGTATTGGGCACTTGAAACGTCACGCGCGGCTTGATGGCTTTCATGCGTTCATCGAAATTATCGATATCTACTTCAAGGAACTTGCGGTCATTGATATCTGCCTGTGGCACTTCAGACTTACCGGCAAGATCGGCCATAACGCCCATGACGAATGGCAACTGAATGGTTCTTTCGGCACCATAAATTTCAACGTCATATTCGATCTGCACACGCGGGGCGCGGTTCCGTGCAATGAACTTCTGCCCGCTTCTGCGTGACGACATTCGTGTAGCCATTCTTTTAATCTCCAACTCGTGGCCGGTTGAACCGGCGGATCATATTTATCTAAATTCGTTTACTCTTCGCGTGGCAGCCAAGTTTCAAACTGCTCGGCATTACCCGGGGTGAGATTTTTCAGCATTTCATGAAAATTAAGCGGGATGGTTTGCTGCACCCGACGAATCAGGAAAGGAGCCGGATGACTCGGTTCATGAATTTCAAAATAACTGCTGACTTTCTCCAGCGCAACCATTGCTTCGTCACGCGTCTTGATTTGTACTTCGGTCCACGACACTGATCTTTCTGTCATGTGCTGCTGCGATGATGTTACGACATCGCCTGCCGATGATTCAAGGGGGTCGCCACTGCCATTGCTGTTTGATGCCGCCTCGTCGGGCGAACTCGCAGACGCGGCTGTTGACGCACCCAATACGTTTGTGATCAGCTCAAAACTTCGCTGCAGCGACGATACCGACGGCGCCCATTCTGTGCCAAGCCTTTGCGTTACCAGATCCACAATATCCTGCAGGCTTTTGGCTGCATTGGCCAGTCCACCGATTTCGGGGGCCCCCGCGATGGCTGCCTGGTTCAGCGTTTCCACCAGACGAGCCCGGCCACCCGGGAAAAGATCGGCGCGCGAACCTTCCATAATGGACTCAGCGTCACGTAATGCCAACTGGCCATGCGCACCGGTCAGCACATTGGCACTACGTACGCTTCTGCCTACGCCCAGCATGTCGGCATAAGAATTGAGTGCGTTGATGCGTGGCAATGGATCTTCATAATCGTCTTCAACCAGTTGCGGATAAACGCCGTCCCAGCATTGTTGCAGTGCATCCTGCGCCAGCCGAATTCCGCTAGCATAACCGACCAGACCATTCTGGGATGTCCAGGCACAGGTCAGCGCATGGATCACGCGCAAATCGCAAGTCCTGCTACACAGCGCGAGTGCCTGCTTTTCAACCTGGTTCCAGTCAGGCGCCTGGGCATCTATGATCGTTTCGCCAAACTGTTGTTCTGGTTTTTCTACAACTGCCTGTTGTAATGCCAAAAAGGCGGCGTCATATTCCAGGTTCTCGCCACCGTTGTCTTCGCTGAATGCTGAGAACAATTCATCAAATGTTTTCATGTACCCCGGCTATCCTAAACATGCTTTGTGAAACGCGTGTGACGTTTCGCCGTCAAACAACTTGCGCATATTGCCACACGTTACACATTAAAATTCAGATTGAGACTAGGAAAAACCCTAGCGATAACAATAAATTGCATTTGAAATCTTACAAAGTTTATCCAACATCATAAAATTCCATTCTTGATAGAATTATTTCAATCAAACATAAAAACACTTTATTACATTTGAATACAAACTATTTTGTGGCAATTTGAGGCACTTTTGCCGATGATCACGCATTTTGCGACACAGTTATCAGCATGCGCAAAACATGCTTACGTTGTTTACAGTGCACAAACAGACTGCTCGCAGCGGTGTTAGCTCACATTAGCGCACGTTCTGTGGCAGCCACAATACCAGCTCGGGCATCCAGTAAATAATCAGCACTCCAACGATCATCAGAAAAAACATGGGCAGCGAGACCCGGGCGATATAGGGCAATTCCTTTTTGGTCATCCCCGATAGCACAAACAGGTTAAATCCAACCGGGGGAGTGATCTGCGCCATTTCAATCACGAAGATCAGGAAAATACCGAACCACACCAGATCAAGTCCGGCAGCCTGCACGGTCGGTAATAGCACACCGATGGTGAGCACCACCATCGAAATACCATCCAAAAAGCAGCCCAGGATGACGAAAAACACCATGAGCGTTAGTACCAGGCCGAACTGCGACAGGCCCAGCGAGGCGATCCATTCTGCCAGGGCTCGCGGCAAACCGATATAGCCCATCGCCAGGGTAAGAAACTGGGCACCGGCCAGAATGAGTGCGATCATGCAATACAGCCGTGTCGCGCCCAACAGTGATTCCTTAAATGTCGTCCAGTTCATGGAGCCCTGAAGCAGGGAAAGAATGAACGCGCCCACCACGCCCACCGCCGCCGCTTCGGTGGCCGTCGCGATGCCGGTATAGATGGAACCGAGCACGGCGACAATCAGCAGCACCACGGGTATCAAGTAGCGAGACTCGGCGATTTTCTGGGCGAAGGTCATCTTGTTTTCTTCCGACGGGATGGCGCCGGGGTGAAGCAATGACCAGACAATAATGTAACCCATGAAGAGACCGGCCAGCAAAATACCGGGTATCACACCTGCGATAAACAGACGAGAGATCGAAACATTGGCGGCAACGCCGTATACGATCATGATAATGGAAGGCGGAATCAGCAGACCCAAGGTACCGGCGCCCGACAGTGTGCCAAGCACCTGGTCGTCGGGATAGCCGCGACGCTTCAGTTCAGGAATGGTCATTTTGCCTATCGTGGCACAGGTTGCCGCTGACGAGCCCGAAACAGCAGCAAAGATGGCGCAGCCAATGATATTGGTATGCAACAGTTTCCCGGGAAGACGATTAAGCCACGGCGCCAGGCCGCGGAACAAATCGGTAGAAAGCCGGGAGCGAAACAGGATTTCGCCCATCCATAAAAATAAGGGTAACGCAGTAAGCGTCCAGCTGGAAGACGCGCCCCAGATTGTTAGCGACATGGCGTCGCCTGCCGGCCTGGATGAAAACAGCGCCATGGTCAGCCAGGCGCAGCCCGAAAGCGTCAACCCGACCCAGACTCCCGCCCCCAGAAAGCCGAATATGGCGACCATCAATACAACTATGACAAGTGACTCATTCATAATACTTTCCGCGCAGTATCGCGCATGATTTGTCCAAGCTGATCGCCCGGCACGGATTACCGAAAGGAGGTCGCCCTCAGGAGCGATCAGGTCTGCATGGAAACAGGTTCTTCCTCTGTGCGGGAATAGCCTTTTTTCAGGGAACTGATCAGTTCATCCACAATTGCAATACAAAAAAGTACGCAGCCCGTTGCCATACCCGACTGTGGAATCCACAAGGGCGTCGCGTCTTCTCCGGTAGACAGATCATGGTAAGTGTATGAATCCATCACCAGCTTAATGCTGAACCAGGCCAGCGCACCGGACAGCACGACAGCCACAATCAGGGCAAACAAGTTCAGATAATGACGGGCGCGCGGCTTGAGTGCAGACAAAAGGAGCGTGACCCGGATATGTTCGTTTTTTCGAAACGTGCTGGCCAGCGCCAGAAAGCCGGCCGCAGCCATGGAATAACCGGCGTAGGCATCCAGGCCCGGGAAATTGCTTCCCATCTGGCGAATAATGATGGACCAAAGCACGAACACCAGAATGCCGATCATGAACAGCCCGGCAAGCCAGGCTGCAACCTCATAGATACAATTGAGCAGGCGTCTCATTTTGCTTTGTAGTCGTTCAACAGTTTTTCACCATCTGCGCCGGCCTTCTTGGTCCAGTCGGCGATCATGCTTTCACCAATTTTTGTCAGCCCGCTTAACAATTCGCTGGACGGCTTGATGATTTCCACGCCATTTTTAGCCAACTGTTCGTTATACCAGTTGGTTTTTTCCTGCGACAATTCCCAGCCGGTTTTTTCCGCTTCGGCTGCCGCATCCAGCAACGCTTTGCGCTCTTTTTCGTCCAGCGCGTCAAACGCTTTTTTGTTTACAATTACCGTATTTTTGGGCAGCCAGGCCTGTGTATCGTACAGTTTTTTCAAATACTCATAGGTCTTGGTGTCGTAACCCGTAGAGCCCGAGGACATATAGGAGTCGACCACACCCGTAGCCAGTGCCTGCGACAATTCGGCCTGTTGAATCGTGACCGGATGCGCGCCCACTTCCTGTGCAATTTTCGAAGTCACCGGGCTGTATGCGCGCCATTTAAGGCCTTTCATATCGTCAACCGTATTGAGCGGCTTGTTGGTAAAGATGCCCTGAGGCGGCCAGGCAACCGAGTACAGCAACTTCATGCCCTGCGATTCCAGTTTCTTTTCCAGGAAGGGCTTCTGGGCCTGATACAGCTTCCATGCCTGCTCGTAGCCGGTAGCCAGGAACGGCAGACCGTCCAGTTCGTAGATCGGATCTTCGTTGGCAAAGTTGCTCAGCAGAATTTCGCCGACCTGAGCCTGATTACCCTGTACAGCGCGCTTGATTTCGGGTGCCTTGTATAGCGAGGCGTTCGAGTGGACGGTGATCTTGAACTCGCCGTCGGTCGCATCGGCCACGGCCTTGACGAACTTCATGGCAATTTCAGTGTGGAAATTGGAATCCGGGTAAGCGGTAGGCAGATCCCACTGTGTGGCGGCTGAAGCATTCATGCTTAACAGAGCGGCAGCAAACGCGGTCAGAACCAGGGCATTTTTTTTCATGGGTACATCCTTCAATGTCAGGGTTTACGAAGCCGCAGCACTGCCAAAAGAGAAGCAGTGTAGTCGGACTGGCAAATTTGGTTATATCAGCATGATGGTTGTCATATTCGAAAGAATATAAGATTTTTGCTACCGGATACGAGAAGAATTTCACAGAAAGGGAAAACACTGATAAGGTTCGCACCGAAATCGGGCAAAGCGGGTGCTGCTGATCGGAATCAAATCGTCGGTTTGTTACCGGGGATGACTTATTTCAGACAAGTCAGGCTTGTGCCTCTCGAAAAAGACCGGCGAAGCCATTGGCATGATTTGTGCTGATACACTTGCACGATACCGGTCAGTAATATGACAGGCGCGATAGCAAGCACGATTTTCAGATTCAAATTTCTTATTCAATACAGGCAGGGACATAAAACATGAGCAAGTGGCAATTCTGGGTAGACCGTGGAGGTACCTTCACCGACATCGTGGCAATTACTCCGCAAAAAAAATTACTTACCAGAAAACTGCTCTCTGAAAACCCAAGCCAATACGAGGACGCAGCGATCGAAGGGATACGCGAGCTGCTTGAGGTTGCCGCCGGCGATCCGATTCCGGTAGACGTCATTGATGGCGTAAAGATGGGAACCACCGTTGCCACCAATGCACTACTAGAACGCAAGGGTGAACGGGTGGTTTTTTTGACAACCCGTGGCTTTGCCGATGGGCTGCGAATTGCATATCAGAATCGTCCGCGGCTATTTGACCGGCACATCGTGCTGCCCGAAATGCTATATGAGCAGGTATTGGAAGCGGACGAACGAATCGCCGCATCCGGCCAGATAATCACCGAACTGGACGAAGCGGCGTTGCAGACAATGTTGCAATCGGCTTACGACCAGGGCTTACGCAGTATTGCAATTGTATTCATGCACGCCTGGCGTAACGCAGCGCACGAAAAACGGGCAGCCGAACTGGCGCAGCGCATCGGTTTCACACAAATTTCAGCCTCCCATGAAGTGAGTCCGCTGATCAAGTTCGTATCCCGAGGAGACACCACAGTGGTCGACGCGTATCTGTCGCCAATCCTGCGGCGTTACGTGGATCGCGTCGCGGCGCAATTGCCTGGCGTCAATCTGATGTTCATGCAGTCGTCTGGCGGCCTGTCCGACGCCCACCGCTTTCGGGGCAAGGACGCCATCTTGTCAGGCCCCGCCGGCGGTATTGTCGGGATGGCGCGAAGCAGTCAACAGGCTGGGTACGAAAAAATCATCGGTTTCGATATGGGCGGAACATCCACTGATGTATCGCATTTTTCCGGTGCGTACGAACGCGATTACGAGACAGCTGTGGCAGGCGTAAGGATGCGTACACCAATGATGCGAATCCATACGGTAGCCGCCGGCGGCGGTTCCATTTTGCATTTTGATGGCGCTCGCCTGCGGGTAGGGCCCGATTCGGCAGGCGCCAATCCGGGTCCTGCGTGTTACCGCAAGCAGGGGCCGCTCACCATTACCGATTGCAACGTCATGCTGGGCAAGATTCAGCCTGATTATTTCCCCGCAGTCTTCGGCCCCAATGGCGACCAGCCGCTGGATGCGCAGATTGTGAAGGACAAATTCGAATTGCTTAGCGAGCAGGTAAGCAAAACCACGGGCCGCCGAGTGAATGCGGAAGATGTGGCAGCCGGCTTTCTTGCCATTGGCGTACAAAACATGGCAGAGGCGATCAAGCGTATTTCCGTACAGCAAGGTCATGATGTTACACGCTATACGTTGACCACATTTGGCGGCGCTGGTGGACAGCATGCCTGCCTCGTTGCAGATGCCTTGGGGATGACAACCGTGTTTGCCCATCCACTGGGCGGCGTACTGTCGGCGTATGGCATGGGCCTGGCCGACCAGGTGGCCATTCGCCAGCAAACCGTGGAAAAACCACTGGCCGACAGCCTGATTGCCGAACTGGAACTGGTGCGCGACCAATTGGGAGAGCAGGCCAGCGCAGAGCTGACCACACGTCTGACGCCGGGGGTGCAGATCATTCTGAATACCCGCGTTCAGTTGAAATACCAAGGTACCGATAGCGCGCTGGAGGTCGATTTTGGCGACGCAGAAAAAATGCTTGAGGCGTTCAATGAGCAGTACCGCCAGCGCTATTCATTTTTGATCGAAAACCGTCCGCTGGTTGTGGAGTCTTTGCTGGTAGAAGCCGTGATTGCCGGTAGCAGGATTGAAGAGAACACGGTCACGCGACGCGATGACAGCGCACCGGTTGTAGACGCGCGACGCCAGATGTACAGCAATGGCAACTGGCACGATACGCCGGTATTTCGACGAGAAAACCTGCAGGCAGGCGATATCGTTGCCGGCCCGGCCATCATTTCAGAAACCAACCAGACTACGATTGTGGAAGCGGGCTGGTCTGCCAGTCTCAATAGCAAGGATCACTTGATCCTGACGCGTTCAGTACCGCTGCGCAATGCGCTGGCGGTATCGACCGATGCCGACCCGGTCATGCTCGAAGTGTTCAACAACCTGTTTATGTCGATTGCCGACCAGATGGGATTGAGTCTGCAGAACACCGCCTATTCGGTCAATATCAAGGAGCGGCTGGATTTTTCCTGCGCGATTTTCGATGCCGAGGGAAACCTGATTGCCAATGCGCCGCATATGCCGGTGCATCTGGGCTCCATGAGCGAATCGATCAAAACCGTTATGCGGGAGAATGCCGGGAATATGTATCCGGGCGACGCTTATGTGGTGAACGATCCATATCATGGCGGCACGCATCTGCCGGATATTACAGTTATTACACCAGTGTTTGATCGGGATAACAAGCAGATAATTTTTTACGTCGGCTCGCGTGGTCACCATGCCGATGTGGGCGGGCTTACGCCCGGGTCAATGCCTCCGGATTCGACAACTATTGAAGAAGAAGGCGTGCTCTTTACCAATTTCCAGTTGGTGCGCAACGGTCAGTTCCGCGAAAGGGAAGCGCGTGAGATCCTGGCCAGTGGCAAATATCCAGCTCGTAATCCCGATCAGAACATGGCTGACCTGCAGGCACAAATTGCTGCCAATCAAAAGGGGGTCAGGGAATTGCATGCCATGTGTGATAATTTTGGACTTGAGGTTGTCCAGGCCTACATGCAGCATGTGCAGGACAATGCAGAAGCGTCGGTGCGCCGTGTGATTCCGTTGCTGTGTGACGGCCGCTATACCTATAAGCTGGACAACGGCGCGGTCATACAGGTTGCAATCCGGATTCATGATGATCGCGAATCGGTAACGGTTGACTTTACCGGCTCGTCTGCACAACTGACCAATAACTTCAATGCACCGGCTTCCATTGCCGTGGCGGCCGTCCTGTATGTGTTTCGCACGCTGGTAAACGACGAAATCCCACTTAATGCCGGATGCCTCAAGCCAATCAATATTGTAATACCGCCGGCTTCCATGCTTAACCCCGAGCCACCCGCTGCCGTTGTCGCCGGGAATGTGGAAACGTCAATGTGCATTGTGAATGCGCTTTACGGCGCGTTGGGCGTGCTGGCTGCCAGCCAGGGCACCATGAACAACTTCACGTTCGGCAATGCGCTCTACCAATATTATGAAACGGTATCCGGCGGCACCGGGGCCGGACCGGTGCGCCTGGACTCCGACGAAGAAGGCTTTGACGGCACATCGCTGGTGCAGGCGCACATGACCAACTCGCGGCTGACTGATCCTGAGGTGCTGGAACTGCGTTTTCCTGTTCGTCTTGAATCGTATGGCATTCGCCATGGCTCGGGCGGCAAGGGCAAGTGGCATGGTGGCGATGGCGGCGTGCGACGTATGCGCTTTCTGGAATCGATGACCGCGGCAATTCTTTCCAATAACCGGATATACGCACCTTTTGGCCTAAAAGGCGGCGAGCCGGGGCAAACTGGTAAAAACTTTATCGAGCGCCTTGACGGTACGGTGACAGAATTGGGTCCGCAGGACAGCGCCGATCTGCAGCCGGGCGATGTATTTGTGATTGAAACACCGGGAGGCGGCGGCTACGGACGGGCAGAATGAACTGAATCGGCGGTGATCGGCCCGCCGTCCCCAGGTTATAAAAATCGTGTGTCCCTGTGGGGTCAGCCTTTGCTGAATGTGGTGCAAGGCATACCGCTGCAGGCTAGTGGCCACCGGGACCCGGCCTTGCAGCGCATAACCTCCAATGGGGGAAATTAACGCAGCGATTGACTTAGGGATTGACGGGGGCCGGACAGGTTCCATGGGGCATGGCATTGTCGCTTGTATTCTGCCATGCAAACCTGCGGCAATCAGGCAAACGTGTCAGATGAAAGCAATGATCGATATTTCGTTTGTATTGCTCATCGAAGCGGATACACTATGCACAGGGGTACCGCTAACGTCCATTGCCCCATAGTAATTTGAGACAACGATAAGAAACAGTCACCCGACGGAGACAATATGACATTCGTTTATCATCCTGCCGCGCCAATCCGCTCGCTAATGCTGGCCGCCCTTGCCGCCTGCTGTGTCGCGAACACCGCATACGCCGCTTATCCTGAACGCCCTGTAACCTTGATTGTGCCCTTCCCGCCAGCAGGCACAACAGACTTGATTGCCCGGCATATTGCCCAGGCGCTGGAAAAAGAGCTGGGTCAGACCATTGTGGTTGAAAATCGTGCCGGGGCCGGCGGCAATGTCGGCATGGGAGCACTGGCCCGCGCCAAGGCCGATGGCTACACCATTGGCATGGGAACGATCGGCACACAAACCATCAATCAGTTTCTGTATAAAGATATGCCATTTGATCCGCAAAAGGATTTGGTGCCTATTGCGCAGACAGGCACCACGCCAAACGTGATCGCTGTTAACGCCAACTCGGATATCAAATCGCTGAAGGACCTTATTGAAAAGGCCAAAGCAGCAAAAGACAAGAAACTCAGTTATGCGTCTCCCGGCGTGGGTTCGTCGGTGCACCTGACCGGCGCCTATCTGGAGGATGCCGCCGGCATCAGCATGCTTCACGTTCCATTCAAAGGCGTGTCGGGATCCATGCCCGCGCTGATCGGCGGCCAGGTCGACATTCTGATGGATAACCTGCCCAGCACGCTATCCCAAGTGAAAGATGGCAAAAAAGTGCGCGGGATTGCGGTGACGGGCGCGCAACGCGATCCTGCCATTCCCGATATTCCGACCGTAGCCGAATCCGGCCTGCCCGGATTTGACGTCAACGCCTGGTTCGCCCTTTACGCGCCGGCAGGCACGCCGCCCGAGGCAGTCAACACACTGGTGGAAGCCGCAAGACAAGCGCTGGCATCAAAAGACTTGAAACAGAAGTTGGAGCAAACCAGCACCCAGCCGGGCACCATTTTTGGCACGGACATGACCGCATTCGAGGACAGGGAACGACAGCGTTGGAACAAGCTTATCCAGGACAAGCACATTGAATCCAAATAAATATATTCAAATTGATGCGTTTCTGATAGACCTTTATGCAGTTCCGATACACATTTTTCGTCAGGGTAAACCTGTTCGTTCCAGATAGGCATATTTCATCCTCGATAAGCAGATTGATCTTAGATGAGCAGATTCCTTCTAGAGCGACACAGTCATTGTAGAGAAGCGTATTCACTGTAGATAAACATATTCAGTCCCAGATAATTTTATTATTAACCCGTTCCGCGCGCGGAACACAGTTTAAAAGGTTTATAGATTCATGAACGGAGCAGACAGTCTTTGCGATACCTTGCTGGAAAACGACATTGATGTGTGTTTTGCCAACCCGGGTACATCGGAAATGCATTTTGTAGCAGCGCTGGATCGCAAGCCGCAAATGCGTTGCGTGCTGGGATTATTTGAGGGCGTTGTGACCGGCGCGGCCGACGGTTATGCTCGAATGGCCGACAAGCCGGCGGCAACGCTGCTGCATTGCGGACCGGGCATGGCAAACGGCCTTGCCAATATGCATAACGCGAGGCGCGCTCACACCCCCATGGTCAATGTGGTTGGCGATCACGCCAGTTATCATCTGCAATACGACGCGCCACTGACCAGCGATATCGAAAGCCTGGCTACCCCCATGTCCGATTGGGTAAGACGGATTCAGTCTGCTGACGACGTGTCTGGTGCAGCGGCAGCGGCCATAAGCGCGGCCAACAGTGGCTACGGCGCTGTCGCTACGCTGATCCTGCCGGCTGACGCAGCATGGACTGAAACCGCGACCCCCATACAGAAAGCGCCGCCCGTCCAACGCACCCATGTTGCTCCTGATGCCTTGCGCGCCGCAACCGAAGCGCTTAATAACGGTCGCAATACGGTGATTCTGCTTTCGGGCAAAGCACTGCGCAGCAAGGCGCTGGAGACAGCAGCCAGGATTGCCGAACGCACCGGCGCCCGACTGATGGCGCAACAGTCCAATGGACGCATCGAACGTGGCGCCGGCCGTGTCCGGATTGAACGCGTACCTTTTAGCGTTGACCTGGCGCTCAACGCGTTGCAAGACACCGAGCAGTTAATTCTGGTGGGTGCGAAGACCCCGGTGGCGTTTTTTGCTTACCCAGGCAAGCCAGGCGAGCTGGTTCCGGAAAATTGCAAACGTATTGAATTGACCCAACCGGATGATGATCTGCCCGGCGCACTGGAGGCTTTGGCTGATGCCGTTGGCGCCGTTGGCGCCACCAGCACCCCTATTACGCTGCTTGCCGAGCGTAGCGATATTGGCCTGCCATCCGGCAAACTGGATGCCGCCGCAGTGATTCAGGCCATTGGCAGCCTATTGCCAGAGAACGCAATCATTTGCGATGAGTCGTTGACCTCGGGACGAGACGCATTCAAATCCACTTTTAGCTCGGCACCCCACGATTTTCTGCAGATTACGGGCGGCGCCATTGGTATCGGCATTCCGATGGCCACAGGCGCTGCGGTCGCATGTCCGGATCGCAAAGTGGTGCTGATGCAGGCCGACGGCAGCGGCATGTACACGCTGCAAGCCCTGTGGACACAGGCCCGCGAACAATTGGATGTTGTCACCATCATTTTTGCAAATCGCAGTTATGCCATATTGCATAACGAATTTAAGCAGGTCGGCGCCGGCGCGCCCGGTCACAATGCCCACCGTATGCTGGATCTGGACAGCCCCGCCTTCGACTGGGTTCACATGGCCAATGCAGCCGGCGTTGAAGCCGCCCGGGTCACCACAACCGCTGACTTGTCCGATGTGCTGCGAAGCGCCATGGCGCGCAAGGGGCCGTTTCTGATCGAAGCGGTGATCTGATTCAGTATCCGGTGAGCGCAATGGTATGTTGCTGCGCTCACCCCCTATGTGTATTCGGTTGTGTATTCAGCTACCCTGACTTTCGATCACGCGATTTGACCGGTCTTGCTCCCAGAAAATCATCGATTTGGGTTTGTACTTCGCTCATTTGAATTCGCATGAACTTAAGAAACTGCTTGGAACTTTCCGAAAATAGTTTATCTGACCGAAACAGCAGAATCGCGCGAAACTCGACATCAAATAGCGCTCGCTTCAGCAGCAGTCCACTGTCGGCATAACCTATTGCGGTCACAGGATTGGCAACGCCGATGCCCACCCCTTGCCTGGCCAGCTCACATACGGTTTGCGAATAAGGCGTTTCAACGATACGTCTGGGCACCACGTTGGCGTTCTGCAGCAGGGCATCCAGGCGAATGCGACTACTGTCTTCGGCATTAAGTGCGATGAAGTCCATATCCTGAAGATCTGTGAGCGCGATAACCGACTTATTGC
This sequence comes from Advenella sp. S44, assembly GCF_002810445.1. Taxonomy (GTDB): domain Bacteria; phylum Pseudomonadota; class Gammaproteobacteria; order Burkholderiales; family Burkholderiaceae_B; genus Advenella. Next base: position 56,480 of record NZ_NEXS01000001.1, read on the forward strand.
GCAATGGATGGTCTTGACGCATGACGACCACGCATTGTGTTCTGTAAAACAGCGAGTGTTCCAGCCCGGCCAGTGACATTTCGTCTGCCATTAAACCAAAATCGGCTTGGCCCGAGGTCACATGCGCATGCACGTCCTTGGAACTCATGATTTGTAAAGAGATATAGGTTTCCGGAAAACGCTGGCGAAAGGACGCCACGACATGCGGCAAAAAGCTAAAGCCCAGCGCAGGGTACACGGCAGCAGTCAATCTGTCCGAACCACCGGACTTCAGGCTGCGAACGCGATGTTCTATTGCCTGCATACCAACAAAATGACGCTCAATATCATTGAGCAATATTTGCGCCTCGCGGGTGGGGACCAGTCGGCCGCGGATTCGTTCGAACAAACACAGATCGGCCGAGGTTTCCAGCTTGCGCAGGGATTGGCTGACAGCCGATTGCGAAATGCCTAGCAAAGCCGCCGTCTTGCTGGCCGTCCCGGACACCATGACCGAGCGGAAAATTTCGATGTCCCGGGCGTTCATATGCGGCTCCTGGAAGGCTATTGATCGCCAGCGGCGGTAATCACACAGGCATGAATGGCCAGTTCACGCAGACAAGGCCGACCATCCATGACCAATTGCCAATGGTAAGGCTAGTCCACCTGCCCCAGAAACTGGGTAATGCGCAAATTGCCCTGATCGCTGAAAAAGTGCTCTGCCGACGTATTTTCCAGGATGGAACCGCGCTCCATGAAGATTATACGGTTTGCGACACTTTTGGCAAACCGGACCTCGTGGGTGACAACGATCATGGTCATACCGTCACGCGCCAGTGCCCGCATAACCTTGAGCACGTCGTCACGCAATTCGGGATCAAGCGCAGAGGTCGGCTCATCAAACAGGATGACTTCGGGATCCATCGCCAACCCTCTAGCAATTGCCACCCGCTGCTTTTGCCCGCCCGACAAATGGGCCGGATACTCATTTGCCTTTTGCGCAAGGCCCACGCGCTCAAGCAACTGCATGCCCTTCTCTGTCGCAGGCCCTTTGCTCATACCTTGAACACTGATCAATCCCTCAATCACATTTGCGATTGCAGTCATGTGCGGGAACAGGTTGAATGACTGGAAAACCATGGCCGATTTTCTGCGTATCTGCTGGATCTCTTGCTTTTGCCTGCCTGTATATTGCTGCTTGGGCTGCACCGTGACGCGGATTCCGCCGATTTCGACCATGCCACTGTCCGGCTGCTCCAGGAAATTGAGGGATCTCAGCAGAGTGGTCTTTCCGGAACCCGACGGCCCCATGATAACGACCACTTCTCCTTTGTCTACATCCAGATCGACGCTATGCAAAACGCGGGTTCCCGCGTAGCTTTTGCAAATACCGCGAGCCTGTACTGCGCTTGTGATTTCAGATGTCATCGAATATGCCTCGCACACCGTTGCTCCAGATAAGTCTGAAGAATTGTCAATATTTGGTTGATGATCCAGTAGATGGCGCCGACCATGAGAAACATCTCCATGTAGCGAAACGTAGCCGCCCCGACCTGGTCAGCCACGCGAGTCAATTCCACCACTGTGACAGTGGATGCGAGCGAAGTATCCTTGACCAGCGCGATCAGACGGCTGCCTACCGTCGGAATGGCAATGACCAGGCCCTGGGGCAGGATGATCCGCTGCATCAGTTTGCGATAACTCAGTCCCATGGACAGTCCTGCTTCCCACTGACCTTCGTCCACGGCATTGATGCCGGAGCGGAAGTTTTCACTCAGATAGGAAGCGGAAAACAGCGTCAGGGCAATAATGGCAGAGGGTACGGGCTCAAGAACAATGCCTATGCGCGGCAGGCCAAAATAAATGAGCAGCAACTGCACCAATAACGGCGTGCCGCGAAAGATGGACACGTAAACAAATGCCGTGTAGCGCAGCAACCTGAATGACGAGATCCGGGCCAGCGCAATAAACAAACCGAGTATGCAACCCAGTATAAAAGAGCTGGCCGACAACAACAAAGTCAAGAGTAATGCGTTTTGCAGCAGCGGCAACGCCCGCATGAACAGCTCTAGCATGGTTATTTCCCCTCTGCTGCGATTTCTTCTTTGGCTGCCGCTATTGAATCCAGCATGTTGTAGTCCTTGCCGACAAACTCATTGCTTATGCGTTCGACAGTGCCGTCCTTGAGCATGCTATCCAATGCGCTATTGACGGCTTCACGCAAGGCGTCCTGTCCTTTTGGCAGTGCCGCCGCCGCCAACTGGTATGTTAAAGGCTCGCCAACCTCCTTGACCGGGATCCCCTTGGCGTGCGCATACTTCATACCGCCGAAATGCGAAATAATGACAGCATCGATCCTGCCATTGGCGATATCATTGAAAATGAGCGCGCCGTTATCGTAGCCCCGGATATCCGAATCAGTCAGATGCTCGCGCGCCCAGCTTTCGTTGGATGAACCGGTTGACACTCCGACTTTCTTGCCAGCCAGTGTTGCTTTATCTGTAATATCGGTATTGTCATTACGAACGAAAATGCGAAACACTTCAACCCCATAGGGGATGGAAAAATCAACCTGCTTGCGACGCGTCTCGGTAGGCGTCATATCGTTCATGACCAGATCGTATTTATCTGTCTTCAATCCTTCGACAAAGTTCTTATAAGTATCGCCAACAAATTTTATTTTCAGCGTTCCCATGCGTTGCGCCACTTCTTTGGCAATGGCAACATCGTAGCCGGTCAATTGATTTTTTTCGTCAAGCATGCTCCAGGGTGGGCTGGCCTGAGTATTGGCAATGCGTATGACGCCAGCGCTTTTGATTTTTTCCAGCAGATCCGTTTGCTGTGCAAGTGCAGGCGCAGCAACGCTCATTCCCCCTATGGCCAAAATCAGCATGCTTGCCAGCTGCCGTGATCCACGTACCCATCTCATTGTTTTCATATTATGTCTCCACATAGATTTGATGTTGCGTTCCATTCGCATCCGGTGCGCCAGTTACGGGCGCATACCGGATGCAACCTCTCTGTCTTTACAGCAGATTTACCGCTTACCGCCTGTCGTCCTACCCGGTCTATTTGCAAGCCTGGACATAGGCGTGCAAGGCGTTTTTTAAATCCTGGATAATCAGTTCGGGATCCTCCAATCCTGCCGATAACCTGATGATGGCCTGGTCCGTTCTCGAAAACATCCTGTCGCGCTGCATGTGCGCTGGATAGAACGCGATCAGACTGTGTACGCCGCCCCAACTGGCGCCAAGCACAAGGTGCTCCAGCGCCGCAAAAAACGCGCGATATGCGTGTTCATTGTCCTGCTTGAGCGTAAACGAAAACAGGCAACCGCCCGGTCCGAAATCACGTTTCCATACTTCATGCCCCTGATCGCCGGGCAGGCAGGGAAACAGCATGTCCCTCACTTCGGGCTGTTGCTGCAACCATGTGGCAATGGTCATGGCGTTCTCGCTCTGCCGACGGTATCTGATCTCGAAGGTTTCTAGCCCACGCAACACGAGAAAACAATCATCCGGACTGGTCTGCAACCCCATGATGCTTTGCGTCTCGCGCAACTGTGCGAACTGCTGGGCATCATTGGTGATGACGGCACCAAGCAGCAAATCGGAGTGGCCACCGAAAAACTTGGTTGCGGCCTCGACACACAAATCAACGCCGTGTTCAAGCGGGCGAAAGCCCAGTGGCGAGGCCCAGGTATTGTCCATCATGGTCATGACACCCTGTTTTTTGGCTTCGGTCACAATTGCCGGGATGTCGGGCATTTCCATGGTGACCGTCCCCGGCGCCTCGACACAAATCATCTTTGTATTGGGTCTGATAAAACGTGATATTTCATGCGCAATAGCTGGGGGATAATATTCAACCTCGACCCCCAGGCGGGCCAGCCATTTTTCTGCATAGGTTTTCAGGGCGCCATAGCTCGCTGCCGAAATAAGCAGATGATCTCCACCTTGCACGAATGCCATCACGGCAAGACATAATGCTGCCTGTCCCGATGGCGTCACGGCGCAGTGCCGGCCGCCTTCAAGGCGAGCAATCTCCTGCTCCAGCAGACGGGCGGTTGGGGTGCCCGTGATGCCATAGCTGAAGCCGTCCGGTTGCCGCGACTTTCTGTGGATGAAGGATTCAACATCGTCAAAAACAACGGTAGAGGCGCGCCAGACCGGGGCCGACAGGCCTGCAAATGCTTCGTTTGCTTGGTAATACTTCTTCATGGTAGTCAAAACTCAGAATGGGGAAAGTCTGGCCAGTGTTGCAGAAGTTGATACCAATGGCTACGCTTATAATTATTGACTCTATAAGTAAAACTTAAGTGTGGTTGAAAAAACGTCTTTGCCGGTCGCGAACGTCCGGCAATTTTCAGGCATGTTGCTAGTGCCATCTGGCGATCGCTTTTGTCCATAAAATGTCGGGCCGTCGGCGATCAGGCTCCGCGTTACGCATACTCCGTCAAGCAACGCCTGACCCGCTCCAATGCCAGTTGCAATACGTCAAGCGTTACGGACCCCAGCGCCAGCCGAATGGCATGAGGTACATGCACCGTAGTGGCGAAAGGCTCGGCCGTCGACACGGAAATCCGCTCCTGCATGAGAATTTTCGCAATCTGATCTGCCCGTACGTCTTCAGTCAGCGGGATCCAGAGAAAGTAAGATGAGGGATGGCCAACGCACGATATACCCGACAGAATTTCGCGAGCCATGGCCTGGCGGCGTCGTGCATCTTCGCGTTTTTCCACTTCGAGCTGCAATACGGTGCCATCGCGAATCCATTCAATTGTCATGGCACTCATCACACCCGGCGTGCTCCAGGTGGTGGCCCGTATTGCCCGCTCCAGCGACTGAATATGGGCAAGGGGTGCCGCGATTAGTCCCACGCGCAAACCAGCGGCAACGTTTTTTGAAAATCCGGTGACATAAATTGTGATATCCGGCGCCAACTGGGCGATGGGCGCAGGCGCCTCTTCCACCAGAAAGGCATAGGCCGCATCTTCGATAATAAGCAGATTGTGATTGCGTGCAACAGCCACCAGTTGCAGCCTGCGTTCCTCGCTCATCACCCAGCCCAGCGGGTTATTCATTGTGGGCATGGTGTAGACGGCTCGTATGCGACGCGCACAACTCAATTTTTCCAGCGCAGCAATATCAGGACCGTAATTGTCTGCCGGGACGGGCACCAGCTCCAGGTGCAACATATCGGCCAGTACCCGAAAGCCGGGATAGGTCAACGCATCGACCGCAATCACGTCGCCAGGATTGAGGCATGCCATGGCGGTCACGGCCAGCCCATCCTGCGCGCCATTCACGATTAAAATTTGTTCAGCGCTCACGGTAAGTCCGCGACTCTCAAGATACTGCGCCAGTGCCTCCCGGTCGTGCTGTCTGCCGCCATAGGGCTGATAACGCAACAACGAGGCCAGGTCACCCGAAGTGGACAATTGCCGGAGTGCATTACGCAGCAATTCCGTTTGCTGAGGCAACGAAGGGTAATTGAAATTCAGATCGATCATGTCCGCGGCCACCACATGCTGGTCGACTCCCTGGCCCGGCGCCTGCGTAATAGCACGAACAAAAGTGCCACGGCCGGTTTCACCGCTAACCAGTCCCATGACTTCGAGTTCTGCATATACACGGGTTGCGGTGACCAGGGACATACCTTCGCGTGCGGCCAATTGCCTATGGGTAGGCAGGCGCGTCCCGGGGGTTAGCTGGCCGGTTCGGATCTGGTGTGCAAACCGATCGACAAATGTTTTGTATCTGAGGCGGGCCATATGAATATGTATCCATGACAATAATTTGATTGTCATAATTATAAGTTTTAAGATGGCGTGTTGCTATTGCGTTCGACATTGAATTTCGGGTCAATAGCAGAGTGATCGCACTGGAAATTGGCTCTCGGCTCAAGTTCAGAAGATCGTTCGGCCCGGGCCGACTCAGGAGTGAAAACAACTGAAGCATATCCTGTGTTGGCGTCTGCCGTGATGGTACGTGCGGTATTGTGTGGATGTTAATTCGAGTAAAACCATGAAACAGGAAAATCGCCAGGCCAGCAAGACAGCAGGCTGGTTCAATGGATTTCTGGGCGTGCTGATTTTCAGCGGCTCGCTGCCGGCAACGCGCGTGGCGGTGCTTGAATTTGACCCGATTTTCCTGACCGTCGCGCGTGCGACCATCGCCGGCCTTTTGGCCTTGCTGGTGTTGCTGGTGTTCCGGCAGAAACGTCCGACGCGGCCGCAGTTGGCGCCACTGTTTATCGTCGCCATTGGCGTGGTTCTCGGCTTCCCGCTACTGACGGCACTGGCCTTGCAACATGTGACCTCAGCTCATTCAATTGTGTTTATCGGTCTGCTGCCACTGGCCACGGCCATATTCGGCGTCATGCGCGGCGGCGAGCATCCGCGCCCTGCTTTCTGGTTCTTCTCGGTAATGGGCAGCATGCTGGTTGCCGGCTTTGCACTGTCACAGGGGTTGAGTGCCTCTCTGACAGGCGATTTGCTGATGCTTGCCGCCATCATTGTCTGCGGACTGGGCTATGCCGAAGGTGCCGCGCTCTCGCGCACACTCGGTGGCTGGCAGGTAATCTGCTGGGCCTTGCTGCTGTCGCTGCCCGCCATGCTGATACTGTCGCTACTGACCTTGCCTGATACGTTCGCCAACATCAGCTGGCCGGCCTGGACAGGCCTGGCCTATGTGTCCTTGTTTAGTATGCTTATCGGTTTTGTATTCTGGTACCGCGGCCTGGCCCAGGGCGGCATTGCGGCCGTTGGCCAGTTGCAGTTATTGCAGCCATTTTTCGGCCTGGCGCTTGCTGCAACAATGCTGCATGAGCCGGTAAGCATGCTGATGGTGGGCGTCACCGTGGCTGTCATTGCCTGCGTCGCAGGATCCAAACGGTTCGCGTGAATGACGTTGTCGTCATTCACGTCACGACAGTGTTGACTTCTATTCCTGTGGGCTGCCCGGCTTCCAGTAATTGCTGATGCGTACTCGTGACTTGTCTATTCCTTTTTCTTCAAGCAAGTACTGACTGATTGCCCGCATATGCGCCGCCTGGCCTGCCCCCCAGATATAACCTTCACCTGCCGGCAACGCGAACGTGCGCACCGCATTCACAAGCGCCTGCTCTGACTCAGAGGACCCCTCGCGATGCAGCCAGGTGATGTTCACCTGCGCCTGGGTTTGAAACGCTTGTTCTTCGGCCGCGTTTTCCACAAGCGCGATGACATAGGCCTTGGCTGCTGCCGGCAGCTCTTCGAGACGTCGACCAATGGCCGGCAATGCTGTTTCGTCGCCGATCATCAATTGCCAGTCAAAGTTAGGTGTCATGACAAATGAGCCGCGCGGGCCGGCGACAACCAGCTCATCACCTTCCGTTGCGCCAGCCACCCAACTGGCGGCTGGTCCGTCACCATGCAGTACGAAGTCAATATCCAGTTCCCTTGTTGCCTCACGGTAGTAGCGCGGCGTGTAATCGCGCGCAGGCGGACGCACCGTGCCTTCAGCAAAGCGCGGTCCTTCTGGCGTGTTGGTCGGAACGATGGGTTGACCATCTGGCGGAAAGAATAATTTCATGTGATCGTCAAACGAAGCGGAAATGAAGTCGCCAAGATCGCGACCATGAAATGTTACGCGAACCATGCGTGGAGTCAGGCAGGTGATTTTTCTGACCTGTAACAGCCGCGCCTTTAACGGGTGGCGCACGCGCTGGGGAGCCAGCTGCGGGCAAATTGGAGCTTGCATCTTTATTTCGGTAGTCATATCGTCATTCTCGTGAAAAACTGGCGGCACGACAAGATATGTCGAGGCCGCATTCAATCGGGTGTGGGGATACGCGTGTCCGGACATGACAGCGCGCATGTGGCCTGTCATGGCCGAGTGCAGGATTCATTGATTTGCGAGACGGCCGCTTGCAGGATCTGGGCAATGCGCTTTTGTTCCTGCGGATCGGCATCGCTTTTGAGCAATAACGCACGCTTGAGCGCCAGACGGGCTTGGAGAAACTCGGCAAGCCAGCCGTCATTGTCAGTGGCATCGTTGTCCGCTGCCATTGCGCCCTGGATATATTTCATTTTGTTGCCCAGGTGCACCAGGGTGGCCAACAGCTCTTGTGCATGCTCGCGATGTTCGCCAAGAAACGCATGCCCTTCAGGCAGCAGCGCATAAGACTTCTTGTTGGCGTGGACCGACACCGATGCATAACCGATTTCATGAATATAGGTTAACGCCGGGTACACCATGCCAGGACTGGGTTTCCAGTATCCTCCTGAACGACGTTCTAGCTCCTTGACCAGCTCATAACCGTGGCTTGACTGCGTTTCAAGCAAGGCCAGAAGCATCAGCTGCAGATCATCGGAAGAAAATTTTCGACCACGAGTGAAATTTGCATCGTGGCGATGCCGGCCCGGCCCCCGCGGGTGCCGCCCTGGTTGCTTTATATCTTTCATGTCTGATTCCTTATTTAATATATCGTACGATATATTTTATGACCTTATTAGTCAAGTGAAAAATGCGACATTTAATAATTTTTCTGCTTATCTATCGGAACTTCCAGCCGTAAAAAACCATGACTGAACCAAGGGCATAATGCGAATATTCTTGCATCATCTTGATTTCAATCGTCATTTTTAATATTCATATGTAATACGTTTCGCTTTGGTTGATATATATAATAAAAAATCATTATTATTTGCATACGCGGTACATTATGTGCCATGGAGGCTTCATGCTAAGTGAAATATCGACCCAGGTGTCGACCGTGAACGGACAAGACTATCTGGTGCGCTGGCGACAGGCCACGACAGACGGCAACGATGCCTTTGACAGCGGTAGTTACAGACAGGCAATCGGTCACTATGATTTTGCCCTGGCCCTGGCCTCGGAATGCTTTGGCGTGGCCGATGATGCTGACACCGCCATTGCAGCCTACGTAATAGCCCATCACAACCTGGCCGATACCTATGAACAGCTAGGTCGCAAGGCGCTGCAGCGCCTGCATCTGTGCCTGGCTCACGAGAGACTGTGTGCAGCCATGAATGACCGGTCACTGCCGCAATCGTGGCAGGACGCGGCTATGAACCACAGCAGACGCACCTACACCGAACTTACCCGGTTTTTGAGTTTGCATCCGGACGATAAGCAGGTACAGCGCACGGTAAGCCAGGGCGCAGCCGGAATTACATTTGAAACGCCGATTCACTAAGGGCAATGATGTCCTTGTTGGCCCGTAAATAGCCCTTATTTGAGGCATTCATTTGGCCGGTAATCGGCCTGTCGTTGGCCTTTGCTTATTTCGACCAGCGTCTTGCCATTGATCGCGCGTTCGGATCCATTCTTAAATGAATTACATGAGGAGCAGTTTATGTCTTATACCCTTCCCGCTCTGCCTTACGCATACGATGCGCTTGAGCCCAATATCGATGCACGGACAATGGAAATCCATTACACCAAGCATCATCAAACATACATTAACAATCTGAACGCGGCATTGGAAGGCGAGAACCTGCCCACGCCTGCCGTCGAGGAGCTGATTTCGGATATCGACAAACTTCCAGAGTCTGTACAAGCGGCGGTGCGCAATAATGGCGGCGGACATGCCAATCACAGCTTGTTCTGGCAAGTGATGTCTCCCCAAGGCGGCGGCCAGCCGGACGGAAAGCTGGCTGCAGCCATTGATGCAGACCTGGGCGGATTGGACAAGTTCAAAGAAGCCTTCACCAAAGCGGCTATTTCGCGTTTTGGCAGCGGCTGGGCATGGTTGAGCGTGACACCTGACAAAAAGCTCGTTGTTGAAAGCACCGCAAACCAGGACAGCCCGTTAATGACCGGCAATACGCCCGTTTTGGGGCTGGACGTATGGGAACACGCCTACTATCTGCAATACCAGAACCGCCGACCGGAATACATTGCTGCATTCTACAACGTAGTGAACTGGCCCGAAGTGGCGCGTCGCTATGATGCGGCGATGGCCTGATCCGGTGTTTACCTGATCCGGTGATAACTTGATTCGGTTATAACTTGATTGCCGCCCGTCTTGAATTATATCGAGCGGGCGGCTTTTGGCTTATTCATTGTCTGATCAAGGTCGATTGGGTCTGGAGCACCAATCGACCCGAGTCAGTCGTAATATCACATGTGACATGAGCCAGGTTGCGTCCCTGGTTAACGATGCGACTGCTTGCTTTCAATAAGCCCTCGGTTCCCGGACGAATGAAGTTTGCGCTTATTTCAAGCATACGCCAGTCCTGCTCTACAGTGGCAAGGCTGGTGCTGATCGCCAGGCCGAGCAATATCCCGCCCTGTACATGACCAACCCGATTGCCGATATGCAATCCGCATTCGACCTCGCATGTAGCTGCCTTTGCGTGCGCCACCGGCAACAGGCCCCAAAATCTCTCTGTAAATGTCGTTGTTGTATCCCTACCGCTAGCGCTGCCGCCATCACTGTCTCTTCCATGAGCGCTTGCTTTCTGCGCTTTGAGGTAAACGTCTTTCTCCTGGTCGGTAAGATCATTGATATCAAGCCATTGCACCTGTTCCACCGTGGTCGGACTTGGCAGCGCTTGCGCCGGCTTATCTGCAGGACGGTTCAGGACCGCAAAATTGGCTTCCGCAAAACAGATTTCCGTATCCCCCGAAAGGAGAGCCACACTGCTGTTGCGAATCGCGATTGCGGTTGCATCCGATCGAAACCGGGTATGGCTTTTGGCCGAAAGACGCTGCGTTGCAGATTTACCAGTAAATGTGAGCCGGGCGCTGACTGTCGCCAGCCTGGTCTCAAATCCGACTTCTCCACGGATTGCGGCCGCCAGCGCAACATCGGCCAGGATACACAGGGCAACCGGTAGCGGCTGGCCGTTGTGGGCAACATTGTTGTCCAGACCCATTGTCAACGTTGCCTCATCGTAGCCGACAGATTCGTATGTAATTCCCAAAAAGTAGGCAGGCAGGTGCCAGCCGACGACACGCTGCAGACTCAAGGCTTTCAAAACACGCAAAACATCCGCGTCAGGCGCGGTGGGGTCCATAGAGGAAAGAGTCTGGGCTTGAGTCGTGTGCATATGTCAATTGAATTGAACTGGAATGATTTCCCGGCGCATTATCTTTGAAGAAGAAACCATTTTACACGGCTTGCGGAATGCGCCTGTCAGGGACCGGACACCTTAGGGGCTTTACATAGGCCTCCATTAGTGTGGCCTGCGGTTACACAGTTGCGTGTGTCTGATATGAGGATATTTAATCCAGCGAAATCCGGTTGTTTTCTATTACTGCTTTCCACTTGATACGATCTTCGTCAACAAAGTGATCGATCTGTTGCTGACTGCGTGGTTGCTGCACATAAAGGCCCAGCGTCTCAAATCGTTTCTGGAACGATTCATTCTTAAGCGTGGTATCGATTGCGGTTCGCAGAGCGTTTACAACAGCGTCAGGCGTGCTTTTGGGTACGGCAAGACCGAACCAGGTTGAAGCCTGATAATTAGTGTTGCCGATTTCTGATACGCTCGGCACATCGGGTAGCACCTTAAGGCGACTGGATGAAGTTACAGCGAGCGCTTTGATTTTTCCATCCTTGATGAGCGGCAGCGAAGTACTGATAACGTCAATCATCAATTGCGTGTCATTGCTCATGAGTGACGTCAATGCCGGCGCACTGCCATTATAGGGAACATGGGTCGCCTTGATGCCGTATTGGCCGAGCAATAATTCGGTGGCCAGATGCAAGGGATTGCCGTTACCCACTGATGCATAGTTAAGCTTTCCCGGATGCTGCTTGGCGTAGTCTACAAATTTCTGCATGCTATCCAGGCCTGATTTTTCATTTGTGATTACAACCAGCGGAATGTCAGCAACAATGGAAACGATACGGTAATCGCGCTCGGGATCGTAGGGAAAATTCTTGTAAAGCAAAGGATTGAGCACCATGCTGGAATTGCTTGCAAGAAAAAGGGTATAGCCGTCGGCTGGCGAGCGCGCCACTTGAGTGGCGCCTATTTTCGTGCTGGCCCCTGGCTTGTTTTCGACCACCACCGCTTGTCCGAGCGCCTGACCCATGTTTTGCGCCAGCGCTCGCGCCAGCTGGTCTGCAGCGCCCGCCGGCGTATATGGTACCACCAGCCTGATGGGCTTCTCTGGATAAGCGGCGCAGGCTGGCGCAACGACTGCAAAGCCGAAGGTAGCGGCAATAATGACACTTGCAATGCGTTGGTTCATGATGAGTCTCCTTGATTATTCGTTTCGCCCCTGAACGGGCTTTTTTTCAATCACACGATGACATTCGTATTAGACTTTACGGCTGTGACCAGCCCAGTATTTATCGCGTAGTAAGCGCTTATATATTTTTCCGGAATCATCCCTTGGCAAGGCAGAGTCGATAATGAATTGGCGCGGAACCTTAAATTTGGCCATGCGTGCCTGCAGCCAGCGCCCGATCGCCTCGGTGTCCAACGTTTGACCGGCTTGCGGTTGTACAAACGCAAGAAGCGACTCGCCAAATTCAGCATCAGGAACACCAATAACGGCGCAATCGGCGATGCCGTCATATTGCAGCAGTTGATGTTCGACTTCTGCTGGATAAATATTGACTCCACCGGAGATTACCATGTCGGATTTTCGGTCGCAGACAAATAAAAAGCCATCTTTATCCAGGTAGCCGATATCGCCCAGACTGATCAGACCCTCTTTGTCGATGTCATTGCGCGCCTGTGGATTATTGCGGTAATGAAAATCCGCATATGCCGGTTGCCGGACATAGATGTAACCGGCCACCCCTGGGCCGCACCGGGCGCCCTCTTCGTCGTAAATTCTGATCACTGCCTCACCCGCCGGTTTGCCTGCGCTGCCCGGTTTTGCCAGTGCCTGATGTGAGTCCAGCAAAGTAATTAGGCCTGCCTCGCTGGACGCATAGGTTTCATAGACAATAGGACCTAACCAATCAATCATTGCCCGCTTAATTTCTGGCGCACAAGGGGCGCCAGTGGAAGCGACAAATCGCAGAGATCCGAGGTCATAGCGTTGACGTGACTGTGGGTCAAGCTTGAGCATGCGGACATACATAATTGGCACAAGATAAAGGACTTCAATGCGGTAAGTTTGAACCAGTTGCAGCACTTCCAAAGGATCGAACCGGTCTGTTAATACAAAGACTTCGCACATTTGCAACGCATTCTGAGCAAACAGACTGGGCGCGCTGTGGTAAATGGGCGCTGGTAGCAACGCCCTGCATCCCGGAACCAGGCCGAGTGTTTGCCGTAGCAGCTTTTGCGCTGCCACTTTGCGATCGGCAGCAATTTCGGGCGGAAACATGTGCCTAACCACACCTTTTGGCTTACCGGTCGTGCCTGACGTATAGGCCATGTGACCACGTGGCGCGTCAGCGTATTCGCCGCTTTCCGGGAAGGCATCGCGCCAGCTCGCATAGGACAATGGCGCATTCGCCTGACCATTGCAAGCGGGATGTTCGTCCACAATCAGCACCGGCATGGAAGGCGGCACCACCGCTTGTATACGGTCCCAGAAATCAGCATGCACAATGAGCAGTCGCGCTCCACTATCGTTGAGCAAAAAATCGACTTCCGCTGCGGTAAAATGCCAATTGATGGGACAGTACGTTGTACCGACTTGCCGGCTGGCGTCAATGGCCTCCAGAAAAGCTTCGCTATTGCGCAACATGATCGCAAACGTGTCGCCTGGCTTTATGCCAAGTGTACGCAGACCAAATGCTAATCGGCGGGCCCGCGACTGATGCACTGCCTTGCTGGTCTTTCTGTTCTGGACAACAACTATCGGTTCCATCGCTACTCCTTAGCTTTGCGCGATTGGTTCCGTCCGCGCCTGAATGCGTTCGCGGGCAACCTGCCAGTCATTTTTATCCCATTCGAAATACTGCTTGAAGTAAGCACCGTTAGCCAGCCAGTCGCCCACGTCCAGCGCGACTGTTTGGCCATTGAGCCAGCTGTTTTCCGGGCATAGCAAAAAAGTGGCTAAGTTAGCAATATCGCTGAACTGACCAAGCCGCTGCATCGGATTCTGACTTGCCAGGGCATCGGTGTTGCTCTCGGTAGGACGTAGCCTTGCCGACGCTCCCTCTGTTGGAATGACGCCGGGAGCGATCGCATTGAATCGAATGCCATGCCGCCCCCATTCGATAGCGAGCGATTTGGTCATGGTATCGACTGCAGATTTGGACATAGCCGAAGGTACGACAAAGGGCGATCCGGTCCAGACCCAAGTGACGACGATTGATACGACGGAGCCAGGATGTTGTGTAGCAATCCAGCGTTTGCCGACCGCCTGGGTGACATAAAAAGTGCCATTAAGCACGGTCTCGGTAATCGCCTTGAAACCATTGACCGAAATATCCTCTGTCGGACAAATAAAGTTTCCGGCCGCATTGTTGATTAAAGCGTCTACTCCGCCGTGTTCGTCCCAGATATGCTGGACCATTTGGTCGACCTTGTCTGAATCCCTGATATCAACAGAATGTACAAAGACACGGCTGTCTGGAACGCTCGCTTGCAGATTCGCAGCAGCCTGTTCCAGAACGTTCATTCTGCGTCCGCAAAGATGTACCTGAGCACCAAGGCTAACCAGCTTTTCGGCCATGGCCAGCCCCAGACCGGTTCCGCCCCCGGTCACCAGTACGCGCTGATCCTGAAAAATATTTTCTGAAAAAATTTGGTTCCGCATGGTTGTCTCCTTGTGCAGACGAGTGTAACAACGCCCTCTGCTGGCAACAATGCGAATAAATCGATAATATATGTTTCCTGCTAGTTGACAATAAAAGCAAGGATATATACCTTTTGTAAGTTAACGACCAAGCAAAGGGGGAGCTTGATGGACAACTACAGTGAGCTGGACCTGAACCTGATCCGCCTGTTCGTGACGATCATTGACACCGGCACGCTCAGCGAGGCCGCCAAACGCCATCACATTACCAAGTCACACGTAAGCAAAAGCCTGAAGCGACTGGAAGCCCAGTTGAATACCCAGCTGATCCGACGCTCAACCCGGCGCCTGGAGCTGACCCAACAGGGTGAGGTGCTGTACCAGCACGGGTTGGGGATATTGCGTGAACTGGAAGCGGCAACGAATCAGATGCTAATGTTGGGCGCAGAGCCGACTGGCACCGTCAGACTCAGTGTCCCAACCGGGCTGGGCGAACTTGTTTTGCAGCCGATTTTGATCGATTTCAAGAAGGCCTATCCGCAGCTTAATCTGCACATCATGTTTTCGAATCGCGTAAACGATCTGATTGAATCCCAGGTGGATGTTGCCTTGCGGGTCGTGGCTGAACCTCCTCAGAATTATGTCGCAAAGAAAGTATGCGATGTGCAGTGGCGTCTTTGCGCCTCTCCCCGCTATCTGGCTACGCATGGTACTGCAGCGCAGGATCCGCAAGGTATTGCTCAACTGCAATTCATTTGCTCATCAAACCGTCGTTTCCATGAGCAGATCCTGCTGGTAAACGGTAAGGCTTCAACAGAGCTGAAGCTCAAGCCTGGCCTGCAGTCGGAGAACTTCCGCTTTTTGCTCACGGCCGCCAAAAATGATCTCGGCGTAGCGCTATTGCCCAGTTACGTTGTTTCACGCGATGTGACTGACGGCCACCTGCAGTTGGTATTGCCACAATATCGGATAGGCGGCATTGATGCGACGCTTTATATCCTGACTACAGCCAGGCCGCATTTGGCATCGGCCGCCATCAAGACTTTGACGCAATACTTGCAGGCGCAGCTCAAAACCGTGTTCAGCGAATGAACGGTGCCTTAATGCACCATACAAAAGCGTAGCACAAGAATAGTACGCGCAATATCGTCTACGGATCATCGGCCGTAGCAGCGTGAAATTTCCGCCTCTACTGAAGCACAATAAACCGGTTGCTAATTATTTGCATTATGTAATAATGTCGACACTAAAAGTTAATCGCGCCTGAGCTAGAAGCGATACGCCATGCTAATGCATTCATTCGTCCCACGATATACGATCATGCCCTAAAGTATGAAAAGGAAGCTTGTCGCAAATGGGCAGCTAAAAAAGCACCCTTACTTTCTGAGCAGGGCGGATCCCTGACGCGTTAAAACTGAAGAATATTTTCGCGAACAACATTGCAAAAATTAAATGAACAGACAATTTACTCCCTCCAGTACACTGCGCACATTACCAATACAAATTTCGGATCAAATTTCTGAACGGATTATTGATGGCAGCTTCGAATCGGGCGAGCGTTTGCGCGAGGTTGAATTGGCGGAATCATTTGGCGTAAGCCGCGCAACCATCCGAGAAGCCCTGCGTTTGTTGGAGCAGCGTGGTTTAGTCCAGATCAAGCCGCAACGCGGCGCGCATGTCACCCAGCTTTCATTAAAGGAACTTGAAGATCTCTTCGAAGTGCGGGCGTCCTTGCTCTCGAGCGCCTCGCGACTTGCCGCAGAGCGTATACACCCAGACAATGTCAGAGCATTAAATTCGTATCTTGCTCGTCTTGAAGAAAACACTGATGATTCTGCCCGGTACTCAGCAATTAGCGGGGAAATGGTCTCTCTCATTGCAGCCATTTCTGAAAACGAAATACTAGCCCACTATATCAGTGACTTCGCTCAGCGGATTGGGCGATATGTGCGAATGGGTCTTCAAAGCGAAGAACGCCGACAAGCATCTCTGCGCACATGGCGTCGACTTGTGGATTTTATTGTGCAAGGAGATGGACCGAATGCTGCGGAAGAGCATCGCCGGCTAGCCCTCGAGAACAGGGATGGCGCACTTAAGGCACTCCAGGAAGGGCAAAAACTGTCTTCCCTGGCGAGTGACGAAATTTAAGACTTATTTAAATTGTTGATAAAAATACTAGCCTGTGCTTAAATGTCGACATTATAAATGTAGAATACATTAAAGGAGATGGTGATGGGAATGAATAGGCTATTCAAGCTACTTTTCACGAGTGTCGCACTGGTCTTATCCAATAACCATGCGTTGGCTCAGGAAAAACCTGTATTGAAAACACCCGTAATGGCCATAGTGCCTTTCAGCCCTGGGGCATTGATAGACATCATTGCCAGGATTTATTCCGAAACGTTATCCAAGCAAATTGGCCAGCCCGTTGTAGTAGAGAACCGCCCGGGCGCCGGGGGCATGGTAGGAACACAGCGTCTGCTGTCTGAAGATGTCGCTCGTAATACTTTGTTATTTGTATCTTCGTCCTATGCTGTCAATCCTTCTGTGCAGGAAAAACTGCCGTTCGACACGCTCCGGGATCTGTCGGGCGTTGCATCCATTGCCTATTCTCCAACGCTAGTCGTTGTTAATCCCAAGAGTCCCTACAAAACTTTGCAAGACTTGATCGCGGCAGCAAAAAAGAAAGATGCATACCTGACTTACGGATCCGCAGGAGTAAATTCCGCGACCGATCTGGTTGGTCGATACTTCAATCAAGAAGCGGGAATACAACTTGAGCACATTCCCTATAAGGGTGTGCAGGAGGGCGTAGCCGAGGTAGTCGCCGGCCGCATCGATGTGTCCTTTGCGCCGATCGCGCTCGCCATGCCCTATATCAAGGATGGCAGGCTCAAGGCAATAGGAATAACCAGTGAACACCGGTCAGACATACTGCCCGACGTACCGACTGTTAGCGAACAAGGCGTTGCCGACTTTGATTATGCGATTTGGTATGGCGTCATTATGAACGCGAAAACACCCGACCCAATGAAAGCTTACATGGCAGAGCAGATTAGCGCTGTAAACAGTAACCCCGACGTCAAGCGCAAACTTGAACAGCAAGGCCTGATTAGTCGAACCGTCTCACTCGACGAATTCGACGCTTATATCAAGCAGGAAATAGAAAAATTCCGAAAAATCCTTAAACCAACCCATTGAATTACCGTACAACAGAAGGAATTGTGAAATGAATGAACTTACAGGCGGGCAGGCCGTTGTCAAAGCATTGCAGACTCAGAGATCGGACGTTGTCTTTGGCCTCATTGGTTCTGCGGGCATGGAGATTTTCGATGCCCTTTACGATGCGCCGGATATACGTTTCATCGGTGTACGCGATGAACGAACGGGCGTGCACATGGCAGACGGTTACGCCAGGGCAACGGGCAAGGCAGGCGTGTTTCTGGCTGGTCAGAATGGACCGGGCGCGACAAATTTGGTTACCGGACTGGCTCAGGCCCACGCGGCTTACTCGCCGGTGATTGCGCTTGCCGGTTCCCTTTCTACCGGCCATGTTTATCGTGATGCGTTCCAGGAAGTAGATCAGCAATCCCTTTTCAAACCCATTACTAAGAAAACGATCACACTGACCCAGACTGCGCGTATCCCCGAGATGATTGGTGAATGCTTTCGTGCAGCGCTATCGCCAAGGCAAGGCCCGGTACTGCTTAACCTGCCCCGGGACCTGCTGGCCGAATCGCTGCCTGAAGAAAACTATGCAGAGGCGGGCGCGGCATATATCACCGACTCTTCCACTGGGTCACCTCAAACGATCGCGGCGGCAGCGGACCTACTGCGCAACGCACAGCGTCCCTTGATCATTATAGGCGGAGGCGTAAAAAACGGCCGGCACCAGGCTGAAGTTATTCGACTGGCGGAGCTGCTCAACGTCCCGGTTGCCATGTCGCCCGGGCATGGTGATGCCTTTCCCTATTCACATCCGTTATATGCCGGTCAGGTCGGCCCGCGTGGCAACGCAGTCGCTTCCGATCTGGCCAAACAGGCTGATGTTATCCTTGCGCTAGGTACCCGATTGGGCTTTAACACCACGTTCTATTTACGTGGAAGTCTGAACCCGGCTGCAAAAATCATCCAGACAGATACTGAAGCGACGGCCATCGGACGGTTTTGCCCTATCGCTATCGGCATTCAAGGAAACGCCGGTTGCATATCGGAAGGATTAATCAGCGAATTGGTTGACCATAAGGCGGGCGCGGAAACTCATCGCTGGACAGAGGCCTTTGCCGAACGACGTGAAGCACTGCTAAAAATTCGCGACGAGGAAAATGCTACTGGTACGGATCCCATCCAGCCGGGCTTCCTGTTCAAAACGTTGCGCGACGTCGCCCCGGACGATGCCATTTATACCATGGATGCGGGCACCCTTTGTCTTCAGGCTACCGATCAACTGCGTTACATGCAGACGCCGTCTTTGTTCACACCGCTGGACTTTGGACTGGTGGGTTTCTCCTATGCTTGCGGCCTTGGGGCAAAAATCGGACAACCTGATCGCACGGTAATCAGCCTGATGGGCGACGGTGGTTTTGGCATGGCATGCAGCGAACTCGGAACCGCGGTTGAGAACGGCATCAATACTGTTTGTATTGTTATGAATAACGGATGCTGGGGGGCCGAAAAAGCGTATCAGCGCGATTTTTTCGGACGGCGTTATATTGGTGCCGATGTGACAAACCCGCCGTTTGACAAGCTTGCAGAACTGTGGGGAGCCAAAGGTTTCAAGGTAACTCATGCTGCCGAGCTGGCAGAAGTCGTCACCGCCGCTATTGAGTGCGGCCGCCCGGCAGTGGTAGATGTGCGCGTCGACCCAGCCGCACTGTTCAGTTTCCGCAAGGATTCGTTCAAAAACAGGGCTGGCAAATAAATGGATACGGAATCGTTTGATTACATTGTTGTTGGGGCCGGCTCTGCCGGCTGCGTGCTGGCCAATCGACTCAGCGACAATGGAAAATTCAATGTTTTACTGCTGGAGGGTGGTGGAGAAGACAACAACATATGGATTCACATCCCTCTGGGCGTAGGCAAGTTACTGACGAATGAAAAATATGTCTGGCCATTCAGAACCGAGCCGCAGCAGCACATGGACGGAAAGCAGATTTATTCTCCTCGTGGGAAGGTCCTAGGTGGTTCGAGCTGTTTGAATGGCATGGCCTATGTGTGGGGAGACCCGAAAGAGTTCGATAGTTGGCAATCGCTCGGCGTCGACGGTTGGAATTACCAGGCACTGCTGCCGTATTTTGCAAAGATCGAAAGCAACCCTTATAGCGACCACCCTTTGCGGGGTAACCACGGCCCTATCAAGATTACCGACAGGGCCAAACGCGAACCCGATACATTGTCAGATGCATATATAGCAGCATGCATACAGGCTGGCATTGAGTGCACAGACGACTACAATGCCGAGAATTACGAAGGCGTGCGCTATCTGGAGCAAAGTGCCAGTAATGGCCGACGTTGGAGTACCGCGCAAGGGTATCTGAAACCGGCCAGATCGCGCAAGAATCTGAGCGTGCGCACCCGCGCGCTGGTCAGAAAGGTACTGATAGAACAAGGGCGATGCGTGGGAGTTGAGTATGATTGGCAAGGGCAAATACAAATCGCCCATGCCGCAAAAGAAACCATACTGAGTGCCGGTGCCATCCAGTCGCCTCAGTTACTGGAACTGTCAGGTATTGGAAATTCAGCTTTGCTAGGTGAACTCGGCATTCCAGTAACGCATCATCTTCCTGCCGTCGGCGAAAATGTCAGCGACCACTTGCAGGTCAGGTGTACATTTCGCACCTCTGTGCCCGAGACGATCAATGATGTGATGCACAGCCCCTTGCATAAACTCAGGGCCGGCTGGAAATACATGACACAACGTAAAGGCTTGCTGGCAAGTACCTCGTCAACGGCTCATGCGATTACCCGTACCGTACCGGAATGCACTCGACCGGACGTTATGATGCGTATTTATCACATCAGTGGCAAGGATCGGTACTCAAGGTCTGGCGTAGGCGGCATCGACCCATACTCCGGATTTTCTCTGGGCGGATTCATGCTCTACCCCAAGTCTCGAGGCTCGATTCACTGCAGTTCCGCCGACCCTTTGGCAGCGCCGCGTATCCAACCCAATTATCTTGAACACGAAGAAGATCGCAGGACTGCGGTTAATTTGCTGCGGCTGATCCGTCGCGTTGCGGCGCAGGAGGCAATGCGAAAAGTGATCGTAACCGAAGAGCGACCCGGTATGGAGGCAATGTCGGACGAAGCCCTACTGGACTATATAAAAGAATCGGGACAGACTGCCTGGCACACCGTGGGTTCATGCAGCATGGGCAGATCTGGTGCATCTGTCGTGGATTCAAAGTTGCGGGTTCATGGCCTGACCGGTCTGCGTGTTGCAGATATATCGATCATGCCTACCATCGCATCTTCAAATACCAATGCTCCTGCAATGATGATCGGAGAAAGGGCAGCTGAGTTCATCCTGAACGACGCCGATAAATATTAAGGAAATAAATATGGTTACTAATCAGGCTATTCCAACGCCACAGTGCGAAGAGCATATTGCGAAAGGTGACTGGAATCCCCTGTGGGATCAATTGAGGGAACTGGATCCGCAATTTATGGAGGCTTATTTAGCGTTCCGAAGTATTCCTCATAAAAATGGACCTCTTCCACAGAAATACAAGGAACTGGTCATGATCGCCATCAATGCTGCCACGACCCATCTGTACGGCCCGGGGGTACGCCGCCACATGCAGAATGCGTTCAAGCACGGAGCTACACGTGCAGAGATCCTGGAAGTGATTCAGCTGACCACGGTAATGGGAATTCATTCATGCAATCTGGCGATTCCGATTCTGATGGAAGAGATTACAAAGCAAGGCTGATGCCCAGATCCCGAAGCGGTAGACAGCCGCTTAAGCACGTATGGCTCCTCGTCAAATTGTGTTATTGCCAAATACATGTTTGATCACCAGACAGATGGTCAAGGATTCATGCAGGCTGGAGTAAGGACATTTACGAAAGCCTACAAGCAACTGGTCGTCATTGAAGGCTTTTTGGACAGATCGAATGTTAAACCGATCACGCACTTGCGCAATTAGAATAGTAGTTCTGTATCGCGCCGACTCGTTTGCTTGCGCAAAAAGACGTTTGCGAGAAACTTTTCCGAGCAATCCGCGCGCACGCAGCCTCCTTACGTGTTGGCAAAGGCATCGAGGCAACGTCACCGATGGGCCAATTGCATATGGACAGAATCACACCAATATTGTTCTTGAGTGTGTGGCGTCGACTGCGACCCTAACAGATCATCGACTAAATGCGCAAGCGCAGCCCGATGGATGCGAGTCAGTAGCCAGTGAAGGCGGAGCGCGACGCGTCAACCGTAGGGCTTCTCGCACCCAGGTCGGTGTCACCAACGCCGGAAAGCGGCTGTTTCTGAAGCTAATTCTGTATGGCGGGTGGGACTAGTTTCGTCTGCCCGCGCGATATTTTCCTATACCTCAACAGACCCTGATATCGTCGCCTGAAGTTTCCGATCCTCAGTATCCAATCTCATATGTGCGCCCTATGAAGATGGTTTCCGCCAGGCGAAAACAGAACGATTTCCTATTGAACAGACGTAAGTGCATGTATAGCATGCATTGCTGATCCTGTCGAAAAACCAAGCGACGGACAATTTCAGATAAAAAATATACCGCAGTAAACTCAAGGAGACGATCCATGATATCGCGAAGGCACATGTTGCGAGCAGGCGCAGGCCTGATTGTCTCAGGAGCTCTCTCAGGGCTTCCTAAGCCAACCATAGCCGCGAAATATCCAACCCGTCCAGTAACCATTGTGGTGCCGTACGGTCCCGGAGGAGTATCCGATGCAATGGGGCGCTTGGCTGCCTCGAACCTTCAAAGCGCATTAGGAGGAGCGTTTGTTGTCGATAATCGAGCTGGCGCTGCAGGTATGATAGGCGCACATCGTGTAGCTCACGCGAAACCGGACGGATACACAATTCTTGAGCATACAAGTGTGTTGGCAATCCATGCCGTATTCAATAAGAAGCTGAACTTCAATATCCAAAAAGATCTTGTTCCCATATCTCTTTTGGGTAAGGGGCCCTGCATATTAATGGCATCGACGAAAACCCCATTTTCTAATATAGCAGAGCTTATTGATTATGCGAAAAATAACCCGGGAAAGCTTAACTATGCCTCTAGCGGTGTGGGCTCTACGGGGCATTTGTTTGGAGAGCGTTTTGCTCGGAGCAATAACCTAGATTTGACCCATATTCCCTACCCAGATAGCGGCCGAAGCTATCTTGCCCTGTTCGCAGGGGAAGTACAGCTTGTATTCGATTCCGTCACCGCTCTCGAGATGATCCGTACAGGAAAGGTAAATGCCTTAGCCGTTACCTCGGAGGACAGGTGGTCGGAGCTGCTTGAGGTGCCAACTATGCGTGAACAAGGCTTTCCAGACATGACAGCAGAACTGTGGACCCAGCTGTTGGCCCCTGCTGGCACTTCTCAGGAAATCATAGAGGCCATTGCCGCGACGCTTGCTGATGCAGCCAAGAGTCCCGAGTATATGACCATTGCTAAGAGAGCAGGGATGTTAGCCATTGGGAGTTCACCGGCGGAAGCACGCAAAGTCTTGGACGATGACATTGCAATGTGGCAAACGCTTGCCGACAATGGCTTCGAGCTCCCTGGCTAGCTTATGGGCGTTTGATTGGGATCGCCGCACTTAACTCGAAACAACCCGACACCGAACTTCCAAACAGATAAACGACAAGGTAACTGTCATTTATTTTTGTCAACATTGGCTTAAGGGTTTGCAACGTTTCTGGACAGAAATTGATTGAAAAAGGATGGACGATGGTTATTGATTGCCATGGACATGTAGTTGCCCCACAGAAAATTTGGGCATATCGCGCATTGCTGCTAGCCAATCGAGGGGCTGACGGTCGAGGCAAATTGCGCATTTCCGACGATGAAATTTGCGAGGCATTACATGCCCCCGACTGGGGAACGAAAGGTTTGATAGAGTTGCTTGATAATCACGGAACCGATATGCAGCTGATATCGCCGAGACCAACACATCTGATGCACAGCGAAAAACCAGAGAAAATCATCCACTGGTTTTTGGAAGAAGTGCACAATATAATCTATCGTCAATGTCAAATGTACCCCTCGCGCTTCCGAGGAGTGGCCGCATTACCTCAGTCGGCCGGACAGCCGATAGAGCAATCTCTCCCAGAACTTCGTCGATGCGTAGAGGAGCTGGGATTCGTTGGATGTCTTTTGAATCCCGATCCCTACGAAAACTCCGGAAGCGGAGAGGCGCCACCTTTAGGTGACCGCTATTGGTATCCGCTGTACGAGTTGCTGTGCAATCTGGACATACCCGCCCACATTCACTCCAGCACCTCGCGATCGTGCCGCTGTGGCTACAGTGAACACATGATCAATGAAGAAACAATCGCCGTTTTGGGTTTGTTGGATTCCGATGTTTTTGAGAATTTTCCGCAATTAAAGATCGTTTTATCCCATGGTGGTGGAGCAATACCCTATCAACTTGGTCGGTTTGAAGCTGCATCCCAACGGAAACACGGTCAGTCTTTTCGTGAACGCCTTCGTTTGCTGCATTTTGATACCGTTTTGTATACATCCGATGCTCTTGAGCTACTGGTGAAAACAGTCGGTGTGGAACGGTGTCTTTTTGCCGCGGAATGTCCCGGGGTTGGAGGTGTTATTGACCCCATCACCAATAGACAGATGGATGATCTCAAACCACAGTTCGAAGCCATGTCATGGCTCAGCGACATTGATCGCAATCTAATTTTTGAAGGTAATGCGCGCCGTCTCTTCAAACTTTGAACAATCAAAGAGGAAACGGCGAGACATATATCTCATGTGACTTCGATCAACCAACCTTTGTGCTGCAAAAGAAAGAATATTCAAGCCAATTGAGCGATTCAAACCGGCCGACTGCTTAATATTTTTTTGATTCGAAACCGACCTTCACCGAAGAAGGCAGTATTACTTCGTTCGGATGTGTCCAGAGCTTCGTAGTTGCTTGCGACGGGGAGGCTAGGCCGCGTTCGTCCCACCCAAATCAATTGGACTAATAGAGTCTTATCCAAGCTAGTGGCATCTCGATAGGGCGATGAACGGCATGCCCGGCACCCTGAAAGGTGTCGTTAATTATCTACCCCATCCATATGTTGAATTATAATTGATGATGACCTCATCCGGCATCAATAGATTATAACTATAGTTATGGATAAAATTCGTTCTGTTGCTCGAGTGTTGAGCGTGCTTCGTGCCATGAACATCAAAAATGTTAGCACGCTCCATGAATTACACTATCACACGGCGCTGCCAAAATCGACAATTTTCAGGCTGCTAGCGACCCTTGTGCAGGAAGGTTATGTAATTTGGGAAGAAGGTGCCAGTATCTATCGATTAACTTCCAAAGTTAAAGAACTAAGTGATGGTTACACTGAGGATTCGCGCATTGTTGACTTGGCAAAGCCGATCTTACTCAAAGTGACACGCGAGATCAAATGGCCATTGGCTTTGGGCTTTTTGGATCGCGATGCTATCGTAGTACGGTTTTCCTCCATGCCCTACAGTCCTTTGGCAATTTCGTCGACGACATTGGGGTATCGGCTTGGGCTTACGAATACTGCGATGGGGAGAGTTTATCTTGCGTTCTGTAGCGACATTGAAAGAGAGGCTATATTTGATCACATTGTGTCAAAGATTTACGATACAGATGCTTTGAGATTCATACGTTGCGATCTTCGCCAGGTGATACAAGCAGGTTACGCTTTGCGGTTTGCTAACGCTATGAGCGACAGTTCCACGCTTGCAGTGCCGGTCCAGGCCGATGCAAGCGCTTTCGCCGTTTTGTCGATGACCACCTTTGGGAATGCCATGACGAATGAAACCATTGAAAGGCATCTTCCGATTCTGATAAATACTGCAAAACAAATCGAAAAGGCAGTCAAAACCGTACCCGGTGTGGATTAACCCCAACCAAGGGAGCACCCCTTTTCATGGTCAAATTTGGGCGCCATTCTCTAAAGTTGTTTCTGTTTAGTGTTGTAATCGCCCCGTCATACCGTGACACATTACTTAATCCATAAAATCATTTCGGCTCGACTGGTCTCCCAACTGCAAGATATTGACCAATTATTAAGAGCACTAATAAAAAGGCTAAGTGAAAAAAAGCGAGAGCAATTCTCGGCATAAAGTCACAACTTTTCTTTAATAGATGAAGGTTCATATAAGACTAAGCGAGCCGATTTACATAAGATTGACTAATCATCGGGCAGAGGCAATATTATCTTATGAACTGTTTAGCTTAGCACTACCTAGATTTAAGCGATCGCTGGACGGGTGTCTTGAGAGAATTTTTGAACAGCATTTCGAAAATCCAATAGTTGGAATTTTAACAGCGGTTGTCAACGGGCTAATGATTGATAGGGCTTCAACGCATGAAAGAATGGAGCTATGAAGAAACGAAACAAATATTCTCCGCAGGTGCATGAACGCTCGATCATATGGTGCTGAAGCACCGCCGTGGCTTATCAATAGCGGTGGGCGACGCTCGGGTGATAGCCTCGAAGGCAGTGTGTGCTGCAGCACTTTGATGATTGGGCAAGCAAACACGAGATCGAATCGGTATAAGTAAGGATCGCCGTTATGTGTGAAATATTCAGACTCTGAGGACCGCCCTACCCTGTACGTTCCCCTCTCGCAGGCGCTCTAAGGTTGCGTTCAAGTGTTCAAAGGCTACCTCCTCTACAGGAAGTGGGCGGACCGTGCCCGATTTGATCAGATTGATCAAATCCTTCAGTTCTTGTAAGGTACCTACATAAGACCCCCTCAAGGTGATAGAGCGTTGTACAAGCGGGGGCAATTGCAATGTAATGTCCCCGCCAAAAAGGCCTACTATCACGGCCGTCCCCCCCTTTCGTAGGGAGGCGACAGCCAATTGGGAGGTGGTGGTGGTCCCTACAAAATCCACTGAAGCAGCGACGCCTCCAGCAGTTAATAGTAGTTGGTTCGTAGCCGAGTCGTCTCGGGGGTCCAGCGCCAACATAGCGCCCGCATCAAGTGCATATTGGCGCTTAGCATCGTCGATGTCCGCTACAGCGATACGCTTAAAGCCCATCGTCATAGCCAATTGCAAGCCAGCCATGCCGACACCGCCGAGGCCAAACAATAACAAAAGATCTTTCTCTTTGTCTATTTGCACCTTTCTAAGTGCGCTGAATGCTGTCAAGCCAGAACAAGCATACGTGGCGGCCAGCGAAGGATCAATTCCATCAATATCGACCAAGTATTTCGGATGCGGAATAACGCACTGTTCAGCATACCCTCCTGGCCGTGCCACGCCTATTGAATTTGGTTTGGCACAAAGATTCTCGTGTCCGCTGTTACAGTCGTCACAATGTCCACAACCTAGCCATGGGAACACCAAAAACGATTTGCCGATTTCGACGTCCGAAATCGGCGCATCCGGCCCTTTTGCAGAGAGACGGCCCACTATCTCGTGTCCCAGGACGAGTGGCGGCTTAATGCCACGATCCACAAGATTAAGGCGTTTCCCACCTCCCACGTCATAATATCCATCCTGTAAATGCAAATCAGTATGGCAAACACCGCAGCGCTGAACATTTATGACAACCTCGGTGCCGCTCGGTACGGGATCTGTATAATCACACAGATTGATCGGTTTGCAGAAACATTGCACAACGTAAGCTCGCATATTTATCTCCGTGGGTTAAAATTTTATTCATTAGAATTCATAGCGAGTTGGTAAATTGCTTGTTCATTGTTCCCAAGAAGTCCAGTCCTGCCAAGTGAATGCAAATTGTCCACCAACACGTCGCTGATGGGCCATGCTAACCGCCAGCTTCATTGATATGTTCCCAGGAATTTGTCTGAGTTTGCCTAGCATTAGTTCGTGCAAACTTTTGTAGTCCCTAACCCGCAATGTAAGTAGCAGTTGCTCCAATCCAGTTGTCCAATGCGCCACTTCAATTTCTGGTATTGCCATCGCCGCTCGCATAACCTCATCGACAGGCTGCTGAATATCGATTTGCATCGTAACAAATGCTCCAATTCCAAATCCCGCAAGCTCAGGATTAACTTCAACCCGATAACCTCTAATTATTCCGCATTTCTCTAACTTCTTAATCCTCTCATTCACCTGGCCCGCCGATATGTTCATCTCCCTTGCAATTGCACGCACCGAAAGTCGAGCATCCTTACCAAGAATCGAGAGAATTTGCTTATCGGTATTGTCAAGCGGATACGCCTCTGCATATCCCTCCTGGTTAGGCTGTTTGCTCATGTCAATTCCCTTATCTCAAATAACTGACATTTTGCCATAACCGGTGACTATCGCTAAGATAGAACTCGTACCAGCATACTCACTAACTCTTCCCGCTATCAAAAATTCCCCTCATCGCCTGTTTGCAATCATTAAGTCCAGTTCCTGCAGCGGCCTTCAAGAAACCTTGATCTGACGAGATTAAAAATCCCGTTACGCCCATCTCAGCATGGTGCTGCGCATCGAGGGCATTGGCCGCGAGCAGGAAAGCTGGTTTTTTCACTGAGTTCACCGCTGCCAGAACGCGTTCGGCTGCCGTTCGTACACGAGGAGCGTTTATCTCACAATCTCTATATGCCGCGGTCAAGTCACCTCGACCTACAAATACACAATCGAGCCCATCAACACTGGCAATTTCATCAATATTGTCAACCGCCTCTGGATCTTCAATCATTCCTATAACGAGTGCCTCACGATCGGCACGCTCAATATGCTCCCAGGTACTTCTCTGACCGTACTCGCCCGACCTAGGGGAATTAGAAAAGCCTCGCTGACCGGCGTAACGCGACGCCGCTACAACTTGGTGGGCGCATTTTGCATCTGTTATATGTGGAACCATCACGCCGAACGCTCCATCATCTAATGCCGCCAGTATCAATTCAGATCGGGCACAAGCGACCCTGACTATTGGTGCGATGCCGGCGGCGCGTGCAGCAAGAATGCATTGATCTATCTGTGCACGACCGAAGGGCGCATGTTCCGCATCGATGACCACAAAGTCGAAACCCAACGCGCCCAGTATCTCCGTAGCATGAGATGTAGGCGTTTTTATGAACGTTCCATAAACCGGTTCGCGCCGTAGCACACGATTCCGAAAAACCTCCGCCGCGCTGTGTATATTGGGCATGCTCATATATCGGCCTTTTCTGTTTTTTGGGGCATCGGGTAGTCGTTCGCATTCAATACCCATCCCGGTTTAAGCGAGAAATCAACTCGAGGAGGGCAGAAAATATCAAAAAGCAAAGTTCCGTTACTCGAAGTGGCATTGGACGTATGGATGGCCGGCGGTGGTATTACATTCAAAGACGGGCTCTCACAATCTAAATGCTGATCAGGAAGCCAATGACGCATATTACTCGTCCAAGGCCAGCGCATATGATGGGTCATAGTCCCCTCAAGAAGTAGCGATGCTTGCTCGAAATCGTCGTGGTGATGAGGGGAAACTTTCTCTATATTTCGAGGCCCGCTCTCCACAATCAAATTAACCATGAAGCTCGAACAACGCCAGATTCTTCCAAATCTGCCTGGCTCATCGGCGACATCCATGTTGTACCAATGGAGCTTGGCCGGGCTATGAGGCTGGGGCCAAGGCTTGAATGGAGCCACCCTGGAGTTTGGCGTCTTATAGGTTTCCGAGTTGATTGCCTTGGAGGCGAGATCGATAGATGCACTCGTAAAAAGAAAAATAAAGCGACCCGTCCCAGTAGCGGTCATCGTACTGTCACCCCGGGGCACAAAGGCAATAGAGAAACCCGGCACGTCTTCGCAACCACTGCTGCAGTCGATGCAAAAACCGGCATCGCGATCGACCGCTATTACCACGTACTCGTCCGGATGCATATCCCGCTGGAAGATCGCGCCTTGCTCCATCTCTGCGTAACACAGCACAAAATTATTTCCTCTTGCGTACCACCGTTTGCTTAGTTCATCGCTTTCGAATGGTTCCGATTGCTTAAAATGGATACAAGAGAAAAGCCCCCAAGGGCCTTCATTCTGATTCGATACAGAACTAGCCTCGGTGGCAGTGGGAAGCGTAGCGCGCGGATCATCAATATCGTACATGTCGTTTACTCTGGCTGGATTCCAGCGGCAGTCACAATAGAATGCCATTTCTTGGCTTCCTCTTGCTGAAATACCATCAATTGTTCGGAATCGAGTGGAAAAGGCTGCACATTGGCAGTAGAAATAAATTCGGAAGCGCGGCTGCTTTTAATTGCGTCTTGTATCAATGCCGCTGCGCGTTGAACAACAGACATAGGTGTACCACGCGGCGCATAAATTCCTTGCCAAAAGGTCATTGAATAATTCGGCAAACCGGCTTCACGCATCGTCGGCACATTTGGAAAGCTTTGCATGCGTTCTGTGCCGGTCACGGCAAGTGCTCGCAATCGACCAGACGCGATATATGGAGCTGCAGAGAGAATATCGAGCGCCATCAAATCTAGTCTTCCACCTACCAAGTCAATGGTGGCCTGTGCATTAGTCTTGTAGGAAACGCGCAACAAATTGATTCCGACCATCTGACTGTATAGCTCTACCGCGGCCAATACAGTTGAGGCGCCCCAGCCGAAAGATAATTTTCCTGGATTCTGGCGAGCGGAGTCAGTTACCTGATCAATAGACTTAAAAGAGGAAGATGAGTTAACCACAAATATCAATGCGCCTTCCACAACTCCCGAAACAGGCACGAAGTCATTGACAAAGTCATATGGCAATGATTTGAAAAGTGACTGATTAGCGGCATGTGTAGTGTTTGTTGTATGAAGTAAGGTATACCCGTCCGGCTTAGACTTTCGGACAAACTCAGTCGCTACGATTCCACTCGCACCAGGCTTGACTGATACCACTACATGATGCTTCGTCTGAGTTTCTATGGCCTCGGCCAGCACGTGGCCCATGCCATCAGTCATACCCGCAAAGGAAGCGACCAAGTTGATTGGCTTATTTGGATAATCGGTGTTTGCCCAAGATTGATTTGGATGCAGCAGAGATCCTCCCAGTGCGCCACTCATTATTTGTATAAATTGTCGCCGCTTCATCACTTTCTCCTCAAAACACTCTCAAAAACAACAAAGACCGGTATATTTTTTATCAAAGAAACTCAATTGAATAGTTATGTCATATATTATTATTCGATTGATTATATTAAATCATATTTTTTAATCAAATGCACATTTTTTAATAAGAATTGGTATTCATCACGTCTGGGGGATTGCAAGTATGCAGTTCGTTACGCGCTCTTATATGGCATAAAAATACAGCGGATGGGTATGAGATCTCCCTCAGTTGCCGCGAGTTTTGACGACCTGAGCACGACTCATGTGCCTTTATTATTCTTTATTGATAAGAAAGTCGCGGCATCTTGCGTTCTGAGCAAAGAGGATAATGCCATCCTGAATAGAGTACATGGCAAGCTTCACGCACTCAATTCCCACTCATATGGATTACATTGGATGCTACGTGACGGCCAAGGCTCGGTAAGAGCCTATGACGTGGGTGGTCGATTCGAACTTAGGGATGATGCTCGATGCAGCTCGAAGCGGTGCCGGACTGGCCCTACTTCCCCTCAGGCTGATCAGTGTTCATCTGCAAACACGAGAGCTTATCCGAGC
Source organism: Advenella sp. S44 (assembly GCF_002810445.1). Taxonomy (GTDB): domain Bacteria; phylum Pseudomonadota; class Gammaproteobacteria; order Burkholderiales; family Burkholderiaceae_B; genus Advenella. Next base: position 87,897 of record NZ_NEXS01000001.1, read on the forward strand.
ACTGCCCTCCACTTCAGGACCAATCGTACCAATTCACGTATTGCGGATTCGCACCCGATATATTCAACCCAAGGTAAGCGCCATGAGACACAGCACAGAGCTTGCAAGCCCCTTTCAGTCTAATCCAGAAGTTACTCAGGGGTTTTGGGCAGGATGATGCTCACCGAGCTCGTAAATAAAGCTGTGTAAACCGTCTAGCACTAATTCTGACAGAGTATAGAAAGATCACATCGGTAGGAAATAACTTGAAGCGCGTGCCCGCTCGTCCCGATGAAGCTACGTTAGCGCACATGATGTTCTGACGAAAACTTGCAGTTGATCTTGCTCAATACCGGATCAGTGGCATCGACGCCACACTGTATATCATGTCAACGATCAGATCGCGTATGGCACCGGCAACCGTCAAGACATTGACAAAATACCTGCAACCCCAATTGAAATAGGTATCTGAAGAATAAATGGTATTTTTCAGCCATCCACTGATGCGAGATGTTTTCGTTTCTGCCAATAGATCCGTTAGACTTAAATGAATGGATTGGCGCTCCGCTATTTTTCAGGCAAGGAACCCTAAACACAATTTATAACTACACCTATAGATCACTTAAAGCTGGGATGACGCCGTTCCGTCATTGCAGCAACACCCTCTTTGAAATCATCACTTTGCATTTGAACAAACTGCTCCTGGCTTTCCTTGATGACGGCAGCCTCAAGTTTTTCAGTCAGGCCTTTACGTAAAGTTTTTCTTATGGATACGACAGCCGTTGGAGAGGACAAAGCGATCTCTGTTGCAAGGGATTTTGCATTATCCATTAAATCATCGCTCTTAACGAGGCGATCCAGAAGTCCGTATTCAAAGGCTTCTGTTCCGTTGATTCTTCTACCTGTGAAAAATAGTTCACTGGCTTTTTGATGCCCTATTAGCGTGGGCAAGGTGTACGACAATGCGAATCCCGGGTGGAAGCCAAGCCGGGAAAAATTTGCTGAAAATCGACTTTCTGGACACCCAATTCGGAAATCGGCCGTCAATGCGAGTCCTAAACCTCCACCGATGGCTGCGCCTTGCACGACGACAATACTTGGCTTTGAGCAAGCAAATAAGCGAAGCGCTTCAGCATAAATAGGATTGGTTCCTGACTCTTTCTTGGCGTTTTTCCGACCTGCGTTGTTAAAGTCGGCACCCGCGCAAAATGACTTTCCTTTGGATGCCAGAATGATGACACGGCATTTTTCCATCGCCTCAAGCTGGTTGTATATATTTGCAATTTGAGTTATCAGACTTAAGTCAAAGAAGTTGTGCGGGGCGCGATCAATTTCTACCACGGCGATGTAGTCTTTGACGTTACATATCAGGTCGGGGTATTTATCGATATTACTCATGTTACTCTCCATCTAGTCCAATAAGGTCTTGGCAATTAGCTGCTTCCAGAAATCGTCTTTCCCTGCGGCAATCGTTGCTTTTCCTATCCGATTTGCCCAATATGAATCAGTCCCATACTGCTCCCTCCAGGACCAGGCACGTCGAGTCGCGAAATTTAATTTATATTCGTAGGTAAACCCAATCGCTCCGTGCACTTGGTGTGCGATCCCGGCACAAACGGAAACGGCTTCGCTGGCCCGTAGCTTGGCTGCGGCTGATGTGAAAGCAAAGGTAGCTGACTTTGAGCAACCCGAAAAAATAGCGTCTTGAGCCGCAAGTAAAGATGCGATTCTCGCGCTTGACAAATTACCTGCCATTAATGCAAGTTGTTGCTGAATAGCCTGGTTCTTACCGATAACTTTACCGAATTGCCTTCTCTCGCTTGCGTAAGTGACTGACAGCTCAAATGCAAAATCCAAGGCACCCACAATCATAATGCTTTTGCACAATGCCCCCAACTGCATCAACGACTCACCACTGGACTCATAATCCCACTTGATGGCAAGAGCAGCTTTGGTATTATTAAATGTCACTGTATCCAGTGGCATTTTGGCCTTATCGCATTGTTGACCAATGCTTACTGTATCCTGGCCAAGCGGTACAAGCAGCATCTGGTTGTTTTGCGGCGAAGGCAGAATAATATGACGGCAGCAGCGGGCCCAGGGCACCTTGCTAACGGTGCCGCTGATATGAATCGCATTTTCTGAGTGTTGTACCTGCAAGCCGACAGTTTTACCTTCAGTCACAAATGTCATTGGACCTTCGGGAATGTCTACTTCAGCCATTGAAAGGACGAAGGCAGCAATTATGGTTTCTGCGAGAGGAACGGGAGCCTGGTGATACCCTATTGCGTGAAGAATCGGAAACGCAACCTCCCAAGACTCCTGCATCCCACCATCGGCCTCGCGGCACATAATCCGATGAAAACCACTATTTTCGATGGTGTTCCATAGCTGTTCAGGAAAAACGCCTGACTCCACCTTTTCTATCAGTGCTCTGTTCACTTCCTTAGAAAACAAGTGCCTTGCACTGTCCTGTATCATCTCGTAGCTCATTTCAGTCCCACTCCTTTCGCAATGATGCCTCGCAAAATTTCTCGCGTTCCGCCCCGCAGTGAAAAACTGGGCGCGGCTACGGTCAGGTAGGACATGACGTTATAAAAATCGCTGTCCATGTCCGAGTCGTCGTAAAAATGGCTGTATGCTATTTCTGGCATGGACTGTTCGAGCAATGCTCCCTGATCCTTTAACAAAGACGCTGCCATGGCAGGGTCTTCATTTCTGGACATCATTACGGCAATGCCTTGTGACATGTTCCTCAATGCAAAGTACTGTACGACCAGTCTTCCGATTGCATTCGTTTGATCACGATTTGTCGTATCTGCGGCCGCAATCATTTCCAGCATCAATTGGTGACTACTGAGAAAACGCTCCGGACCGGACCTTTCGAATTTCAACTCACCGATAACCTGTTGCCATCCCTCACCCTCTATTCCAATGAGATTCTCATCCGGGACAAAGGCATCGTCAAAAGTGATTTCAAAAAAGTCGGCCATGCCCAACTGTGTAGTAATCGGTCTGAGCGATACGTCCGGGTTATTCATTTGTACCAGAAACTGCGACATACCCACATGTCTATTAGTATCATCCTTTGGACGTGTCCTAACCAAAGCGATCATATGTGTTGCATGGTTGGCTCCTGAGGTCCATACTTTGCGCCCGTTAATGAGCCAGCCACCGTCGACCCGCGTCGCTTTAGTGCGAATTGATGCCAAATCCGAGCCGGAATCCGGCTCGCTCATTCCAATGCAAAAATAAGCTTCTCCCTTAGCGATCAAAGGAGCGATTTTTGGGGCTAGCTCATCCGGAGAATGACGGATTAGCAAGGGTCCGCTCTGGCGATCGGCAACCCAATGGGCACCAACAGGCGCTCCAGCAGCCAGCAACTCTTCCAGTACGACGTATCGCTCAAGCAACGATTTCTCATGGCCGCCGTATTTCTTGGGCCACGTCATACCCAGCCAGCCAGCCGCTCCCAGTTTTTTTGAGAATGCTTTATCGCGCCCCTGCCAGCTGCGCATACGATTCACCGCAGGATAATCAGCAAGTTCCTTTGCCAAAAACTCACGTACTTCCTGCCGCAACGCCTCGCATTCCGGAGGCAATTTCCCTGGTGAAATATGTATATCTTTTATCGCCAATTTCCTTCCCTCATTTTTAAATATATACTTGCTTGTTAATAAACAAGTATATATACTGAGTCCCTACAGGTCAATATAAATTTGGAGCTAGTTAATGAAAAATGTAGGCCCGTTGGATGGTATCAGGGTGATCGATCTTACTGCCGTAGTGCTGGGGCCAGTCGCGACACAGACACTTGCAGATTTTGGCGCAGAAGTCATAAAAATTGAAAGTCCAGAAGGAGATCTCATGCGTGCAAATGGCGTAGTCAAATCCAAAGGGATGAGTTCTATTTTCTTGGCAATTAACAGAAACAAAAAGTCCGTTTCTCTAAATCTGAAAGACCTAAAAGAAAAAGAGCAACTTCTAGAACTGATCAAGACGGCAGATGTACTCGTACATAACATGCGAACTACGGCAATCAAACGACTTGGACTTGATTACGATACGATAAAAGAGGCAAATCCGAAATTGGTGTACTGCGCAGCGACGGGCTATGGCGATCATGGTGATTTCAACGGACAGCCTGCCTTTGATGACATTATCCAGGCAGGGTGTGGTTTAGCGAGTCTATCCGGCCATGAAAGGGGGATACCTGAATATGCACCGATGCTTCTGGCGGACAAGATTGCTGGTGTATATACAGCGAACGCAGTTCTGGCTGGCATTATCCACCAACTCAAAACCGGCGAAGGGCAGTATATTGAAGTACCGATGTTTGAAACCCTAGTTGCATTTAGCATGACAGAACATCTTGGCGGCGACACCTTTATCCCTCCGCTGGGAGAGGCCGGCTACAAGAGACTCTTGAAAAACGGGAGAAAGCCTGTACCGACTTCCAACGGATATGCCGCTATGCTGCCATACACGGCCTCCCACTGGAAAGCTTTTTTTTCGTATTGCGGGCGGGACGATTTGCTTGAAAAATACGAATTGAACGATCGCCATGAACGCAATAAACGCATTTCAGAACTCTACAGTGATTTGCAGTCGTTAACCGTCAATTATTCCACAGAAGAACTCGTTCACATCTGTAGACAACTGGATATCCCTGCAACCCAGTTTTATTCTATCCATAACATCACCGAACATCCTCACATAAAAAGTGTGAATTTATTTGAGAAATTCAATCACAAAAAAGAGGGCGAAATTCTGTGCATAAGACCTACGTCGTTGTTTGAGAAGACGCCTTTAGGTATCCAGGGAGGCGCGCCAACGCTTGGCGAACATAACGATGACTATCTGAATCAATAACACTTACTAAAGGAGAAGACATGCAACCCCGAAGAATACTTTCCGTCATGGCTGGAGCAATTATTTCCCTCGCCCTACCGTTGGCGTATGCTCAGGATAACAAACCAATCAGAATCATTGTGCCCTTTACCGCTGGAAGTGGATCTGATGATGGATCAAGATTCTACGCAGACCTCATAAGCAAACGCCTGCACAGAACCGTGATTGTAGAAAACAAACCGGGAGCCAGCGGCGTGATTGCGGTTCAAACCGTACTAAACGAACCGGCAGATGGCAATACTATACTACTTGGAAGCAACTCGCTCATCGCTGTTAATCCGTTAACTGTCAAGGATATTTCGTATGATCCGTTCAAGGATCTCGAGCCATTACATGGATTAATGATTTCAAGTCCCGCAATCATCGTTTCGGCTGACTCACCTTATAAGAGCATAAGTGACTTGGTTGCAACCTATAGAGAAAACAGTAACCCATTACTGGTGGGAACGTATTCAGATGGATACAAGCTTGTCGGAAAATGGATCGAACAGGAAACAGATACCAAGGTGACAAATGTACCTTATAAAGGAGGCTCACAGATGGTGACGGATCTCATAGGGGGCCGACTTGATTTTGGACTGAATGACCAAACTGGTATTCTGCCTCTGCTATCCGCGGGGAAAATCCGAGCGCTGGCAATCACGGCCAGCGCCCGAGAACCGAAAATGCCCGACATCCCCACAATGAAGGAATTGGGGTTTGACGGTATGGAATCTTATGTATGGTCAGCATTCTCTGTAAAGCACGGTACCCCCGCACCGATCAAAGCCGAGCTAGCCCAGGCAATTACAGAGGTCCAAAACTCTCCAGAAGGGAAAAAGTTCGCTCAACAGCGTGCCGGTAAGCCACTAGCGCTTTCCCTGGACGAATTAGGTAATTTTCAAAGGCTTGAATACGAAAGGTTTAAGAAAATTGTAGAATCGGCTGATCATTAGCCTTTAACATTAATCACTCCCTTATGACAACAAAAGATAGCCTGCGCATTGATAATACCGCCGCCAGTCAAAATCAGTCCGCCTCTAATCGGCGCACGCAGGCTGAAAGGCGAGAGCTGTCAGAACAGAAAATATTAATGGCAGCAATGGAACTGGTCGCCGAAAAAGGCGCCTACGCCGTCACTTTGGCAGAAATTGGAGAGAGAGCGGGTTTTAGTAGAGGTTTGCCAGCGCACAAATTTGGAAACAAGTCCAATCTTCTCAAGTCGCTTGCGCAATTTATTGCCGAAAATTTTTCGGTCTTCTCTCGCGATGATAGAGCACCGAAGCTCGGTATTCGCCGGCTGGAACTACTCGCGGATGCCTATTTATTGCGTGATGAAAAAGATTGGCTTCCGGCCAGAGCCCTAATCATGCTGACTACTGAAGCTCACCTGCTCGACAATAATGTCTCCGATTATATGGCGCAATACAATCGTATAGTTCTCTCATATATCAGTAAAAACATTGATAGTGCAGTTGCGATGAAAGATCTCAAAGCAGACTGTAATAGTGCCGAAGTTGCAACATTTTTACTCTCTGTATTTCGCGGAGCAACGCTGCTTAGAATTAATGATGAAAATATTGATCTGCATGGACTGCATGATCAAGTTATGTTTTATTTAAAAAGCATCAGACGCCCTCCGGAAAAAAAGCGCACCCAACGCTAAGCAAAAATATTTTTCTGCTTTCATACTTCTCCCATATGATTGAGCGCAGCGGCGTTGAACCGACCTCCAGAATCAAGTGCCACAAACGAAAAGGCCTCTCCAATATTTACAAACTGGAAAGACCTTGATTTAACAACGATTTAGATAACTCAGTGAGTTATCTAAATCGTGATATAAAAACTTATCGTTTACAACTTATCAGAAAACAACATTATTCCAGTTTTTAAAAAGGACTCTCTAGAACGGAATATCGTCGTCCATATCCATGATATTGGCGGCAGGCTTTTGCGCGGGGCGTTGCTGTTGCGGTGCCTGGCTGCGCTGCTGGGGCGCCTGGCGTTGCGAGGATGAGTAAGAATCATCGCCGCCGAAGCCGCCGTCGTCCATGCCGCCTGTACCTGTACTTTCACGGCCCCCCAGCATTTGCATCTGGTCTGCCACGATTTCCGTTGAATAACGGTCTGCGCCGGTGTCCTTGTCCTGCCACTTGCGCGTTTTCAGGCGACCTTCGACATAGATCGAGCGGCCCTTCTTAAGGTATTCACCGACGATTTCGGCCAGGCGGTTGTAGAACACCACGCGGTGCCATTCGGTTTCTTCACGGCGCTCGCCCGAATTCTTGTCTTTCCAGGTTGATGTCGTGGCAATGGATACGTTACAGATGGCGGCGCCGTCTGGAGAGTAGCGCACTTCGGGGTCGCGTCCCAGATTGCCGACGAGTATGACTTTATTGACTGATGCCATGGTTAAATCCTGACTGTAGGTGGTAATCAGGACAGTATGTTAACTGCCCTTACCGGCTTGCACAATTGGGTCATTATAGCCACCGCGGGCTTTACGTAGGAGATTTGAAGCTTCTGGCGGTAAAGAACCAGACAGCGGCCAGTGCCGCGCCCATGAGGAAAACGGCGGGTACACCCGTGTAGCGGGCCAGCAGACCGCCTGCCGCGCCCCCTGCCGCTACGCCCAGTGCCTGCGACATATTATAGAACCCCAGGGCCAGTCCCTTGTGCTCTGCCGGGGCGACGCGCGATACCAGTGACGGCTGCAAGGCTTCCAGAATATTGAACGCCACGAAATAGCCCACGAAGAGCACCACAATGGCCGCGAATGAATGGGTGGCAAAAGCCATGATGGCCATGACAATGGCCAGGCCGGCCACGCTCCACTCCAGGCTTTGCTTGTGCACGTGCCGCGTTTCCGTGTAGAAAACCACAGGCACCATGGCCACAAAAGACGCCAGAATCACCGGCAGGTAAACCTTCCACAGCGTACCGGTGGTGAATCCGCCCAGTCCGATCAGCAAGGGCGGCGCCACCACGAACAGGGACATGAGGATGCAGTGCAGGCAGAATACACCGAAATTGAGGCGCAACAAGTCGCCGTTTTTAAGAACATCGCGCGGGCGCGACTGGATAGCGGGCGTCTGCAAGGGCGCGACCGGCACAATAAAAGTGGCCAGCAGCAGACTGATAAAGCCCAGCAGCGAAATGACCCAGAACAGGCCCGACAGGCCACCATATTCAACAAGCAGGGGCGAGAGCACCAGCGCCAGTGCAAAAGAAATGCCGATGGAGCCGCCCACCATGGCCATGGCGCGGGTGCGTACTTCGGGGCGCGTCGCGTCGGCCACCCAGGCGGTAATGGCCGCGGAAATGGCGCCCAGCCCCTGGATGGATCGGCCAATGACCACGCCGGTAACCGAATCGCTGAGCGCGCAGACGATGCCGCCGATGATAAACAGCACCATTCCGGCGATAATCACCGGGCGGCGTCCGAACCGGTCGGACGCCATGCCCAGCGGGATCTGCAAAATTGCCTGAGTCAGGCCATAAGCACCAATGGCCGCCCCTACCAGGGCCGCATTGCCGCCACCGGTCAGGGTTTTGGCCGCATCAGCAAAAACCGGGGTCAACAGGAACAGGCCCAGCATGCGAACCGCAAAAAGCAACGCAAGCGTCGTGCTGGCACGGCGTTCAGTGGGGGTAAGTTTGAGTTTGGCCGGTTTGGCGGCACCTGCTTCAGCGGGTTGAATTGACGCAGCAGAGTTCATTCAGCAAATAAAGAGACAAAGTGAAAGGAAGGGATAACTGGTGTTGACACCTGCGTTATAGTAATGGATTAGTCCGAGAAAAACCCAGTTCGTTCAACAGGAAAAGATAATTTCATGGATGCCATCCGCATTCGCGGTGCCCGTACGCATAATTTAAAAAATGTGTCGCTCGACCTTCCCCGCCATAAACTGGTCGTCCTGACCGGTTTATCCGGTTCAGGCAAGTCTTCGCTTGCCTTTGACACATTGTACGCCGAAGGGCAGCGACGCTATGTGGAAAGCCTGTCGGCCTATGCCAGACAGTTCCTGCAACTGATGGACAAGCCGGACGTAGACCTGATCGAAGGCCTGTCGCCGGCCATTTCCATCGAACAGAAAGCGGCGGGGCATAACCCGCGCTCCACCGTGGGCACCATTACCGAGATTCACGATTATTTGCGACTGCTGTACGCCCGCGTGGGCACGCCCTACTGTCCGGTACACGGCGAACCTCTGCAGGCGCAATCGGTTGCCCATATGGTGGACCATATCCTGGCCATGACTGCCGATACGCGCATCGCGATCCTGGCGCCCATCGCCCGCGAACGCAAGGGCAGCTACGAAGACGATTTTGCTCAATTGCAGGCGCAGGGGTTCGTGCGGGTGCGCATCGACGGCCAGATGACCGAGCTGGAGCCGCCGCCCGTTCTCAATAAAAACGAAAAGCACTCCATTGACGTGGTCATTGACCGCCTGCGCGTGCGTGAGGAAAGCAAGCAGCGGCTGGCCGAAAGTATAGAAACCGCGCTCAAGCTGGCAGACGGCCGGGTGCTGGTGCTGGATATGGATCAGGGACACGAGCAGCCGTTTTCCATCCGCTACGCCTGTCCGATATGCAATCACGCCCTGGCTGAGCTGGAGCCGCGCCTGTTCAGCTTTAACAATCCGGTGGGCGCATGCCCGACCTGTGACGGACTGGGCCATACCTGGTTCTTCGATCCCAAGCGGGTGGTGGCGTTTCCAACCCTGAGCCTGTCCAGCGGCGCCATTAAGGGATGGGACAAGCGCAACGCGTTTACCCATTCCCTGCTTACGAGCCTGGCAGCGCATTACGAATTCGATATGGATGTGCCGTTTGAAGAGTTGCCACCGGCAATCCAGAAGACGGTGCTGTATGGCTCGGGCACGGAAGAAATTTCATTTGTGTACCTGAATGACAAGGGACGCGGCTCGGTCAAGAAGCATCCGTTCGAAGGCATTATTCCCAATCTGGAGCGGCGCTGGAAAGAAACCGATTCCAATACCGTGCGTGAAGAACTGGGCAAGTATCGCAGCCTGCAGGAGTGCCCTGACTGCGGCGGCTCGCGCTTGCGCGAAGACGCCCGGCATGTGCTGATTGGCAATGAGTCGCGTGGTGGCTCGCGCGTGGGCATGGCGATCTATGAAGTCGAAGCCATGGCGCTGTCCGAATGCCTGCACTGGTTTGAAAACCTGAACCTGAGCGGATCCAAGCAGGAAATTGCCGACAGGATTGTGCGCGAGATACGCGCCCGGCTTGAGTTCCTGAATAATGTCGGCCTCAATTACCTGTCGCTCGATCGCAGTGCCGATACGATTTCCGGCGGCGAAGCGCAGCGTATCCGGTTGGCCAGCCAGATCGGATCTGGGCTGACGGGCGTGATGTATGTGCTGGATGAGCCGTCTATCGGTCTACATCAGCGCGACAATGACCGCCTGATCCAGACCCTGGCGCATTTGCGCGACCTGGGCAATAGCGTGATTGTGGTCGAGCATGATGAAGACATGATCCGCTCGGCAGACTGGGTAGTCGATATGGGCCCCGGCGCCGGTGAGCACGGCGGCCAGATTATTGCCTCCGGCACGCCGGATCAGATTGCCAGCGATGAAGCGTCGCTGACAGGCGCCTACCTGAGCGGACGCCTGCGGATCAAGACCCTTAACCATCGCAAGCTGGACCAGGACCAGGCGTGGCTGCAAATACGCGGCTGTTCCGGCAATAACCTGAAGAACGTTGATCTGAACGTGCCGGCCGGCAAACTGGTGTGCGTCACCGGGGTGTCGGGTTCGGGCAAATCCACGCTGATCAACGACACGCTGGCTACCCTGATGGCGCATGAATTGCACCGCGCCCAGACTGAGCCGGCGCCATTTACTTCTGTAGAAGGGCTGGATCACTTTGACAAGATTATCAATGTGGACCAGAGCCCCATCGGACGAACGCCACGCAGTAATCCTGCCACGTATACGGGTCTGTTTACGCCAATCCGTGAACTGTTTGCCGGTACTCCGGAAGCGCGCACGCGTGGCTATGATCCGGGACGGTTTTCCTTCAACGTCAAGGGTGGCCGTTGCGAGAGCTGCCAGGGCGATGGCGTCATCAAGGTGGAAATGCATTTTCTGCCTGATATGTATGTCCCTTGTGATACCTGTCACGGCAAACGCTATAACCGCGAAACCCTGGAGATACGCTATCGGGGGCGCACCATCAGTGACGTGCTGGACCTGACGGTAGAACAGGCGCTGGAATATTTCAGCGCGGTTCCGGTCATCAATCGCAAACTGCAGACCCTGATGGATGTGGGCCTGAGCTATATCCGGCTGGGCCAGTCTGCCACGACGCTCTCGGGCGGCGAAGCGCAACGTATCAAGCTCTCGCTGGAGCTATCAAAGCGCAGCACGGGCAAGACCATGTACATTCTGGATGAGCCAACAACAGGTCTTCACTTTGCTGACATCGCACTATTGCTCAAGGTCATTAACCAGTTGGTTGATGCTGGTAACACAGTTGTGGTCATTGAGCACAATCTGGATGTGATCAAAACCGCCGACTGGATTATTGATATGGGCCCCGAAGGCGGCCAGGGTGGCGGGCAAATCGTGGCGACCGGCACGCCAGCAGACATTGCCGCTAATCCGAAAAGCCATACGGGACGATACCTGAGGCCTCTGTTGGAAAGAGAAAAGAGGTAGAGGCGGGGACCGTCGCCTTGCCTGCGGCTAGCTGGCTGCGCCAGTGTAGTTGCGCAGTTCCTTGCGGATGATTTTTCCGGTTGTGGTCATGGGCAGCTCGTTGACAAAATAAATTCGGCGCGGATATTCATGCGCAGCCACACGCGTTTTCACATGTTCCTGAATTTCCTTTTTCAGCGCCTCTGATGGCGTCACGTTCTCGTTCAGGACGATAAAAGCGGTGACCGCTTCGGTGCGCTCTTCGTCGGGCAAACCGACCACGGCGACCATGCTGACCTGCGGATGCCCTAGTATGCAGTCTTCGATGGGACCTGGGCCGATGCGATAACCTGCGCTGGTGATCACGTCGTCATTGCGGCCGACGAAGCGGAAAAAACCTTCTTCGTCACGAACGCCCACATCGCCCGTAACCAGGAACTGGCCAGCGAACTTTTCCCTGGTGGCCTCGGGGTTGTTCCAGTAGCCCAGAAACATGACCGGATCCGGAGACTTGACGCCGATATTGCCTTCGGTACCATCGGGTAACGGCTGTCCAAGATCATTGACTATTTGTACGTCGTGACCCGGGGCGGCTTTGCCCATGCTGCCTATTTTGGGTTCGAACAAGTCGGCGCAGGATGACACCAGCATATTGCATTCGGTCTGTCCGTAGAACTCATTGATAGTAATGTTCAGGTTGCGCCGCCCCCATTCGATCAGCTCCAGCCCCAGGCTTTCACCGCCACTGGCAATGGAACGGAGTGCCAGCGGCCAGCGCTCGCGCGGGCTTTCCAGCCGGCGCAGCATTTTTAGCGCTGTGGGCGGCAAAAAGGTATGCGTTACCTGATGCCGCGACATGATGTCAAAGGCCGCTTCCGCTGTAAATTTGGAGAATCGGCATGCGAGCACGGGAATGCCATGATGCAGGGACGGCATGAGCACATCGAACAGGCCGCCAATCCATGCCCAGTCTGCGGGTGTCCACATGACTTTGGCATTCTCGGGAAAAAAGTTATGCGAGATTTCAACACCAGGCAAATGCCCGAGTAGAATCCGGTGTGCATGCAGGGCCCCTTTGGGCTTGCCAGTGGTGCCCGAGGTGTAAATGATAACGGCAGGATCATCTGCAAGCGTACGCACGGGCTCAAGCGTGTCTGGCTCTTGCTGCAGCGATGTCCAGAACGCCAGCGTATCTGCTACGTTTCGCGTGGCATCGATATCTATGACCGTCGTTAACTGCGGCAATGGATCTGAAATTGTCGCCAGTTTGGCGATACCTTCGGTATTGGTTACCAACACCCGCGTCCCGGAATTGGTAAGACGATAGGCCAGCGCATCAGAGCCGAATAATGAAAACAGGGGAATCGCAATAAGCCCCAGCTTGTAGCAGGCAATATGCGCAATGGCGGTTTCAATACCCTGCGCGAGCAGGATACCCACCCGGTCGCCGCGTGCTGCGCCCGACTTTTGCAGCACACGCGCAAACTGGTTGGAATAGGCTTTCAACTGATCGAAGGTGTAATACTGAATATCAGCCGGCGATTTTTCATGAATGATAGCCAGACGACCCGTGCCATCGGCCCATTTATCACATACGTCAACACCAATATTGTAATGTTGCGGCACATTCCAGTGAGTGGCCGAAACCGTTTCGGCATAGGTAGCATGGCGTGTTAGCACGATGGGTCTCCTTTTTCTAAATTGTAGCCCGTTTCGCTGCCTTGCCTTATACGTCATTGGTGTTTTTCATACTCTCGGAAACCCGTAATTGCTTCATTTTCCGGCGGTATTCCGATGGAGTCATGCCCTGCTTGTTCAGAAATGCCGTTGCGAAATTGGCCGAGTTGGAAAACCCGACATCCTCAGCAATGGTAAAAGTGCGTAGCGATGTAGTAGCCAGCAAATGTTTTGCGGTTCGCATGCGTAAATCACGAATGTATTCAAACGCACTGCAACCGCAAACATTGTAGAACGCACGATTTAACCGCTTTTTATTCATGGATACCAGCGCCGACAGTTTGGGCAGGCTCAGGTCTTCGGCCAGGTTATCCTGGGCATATTGCATGACGATGCGTACCGCGACCTCGTCATCGCTGTCAATGGCACTGTATTGCGACGGCCGGTCTGGGATGAGCATTGATGGTTGTTGCTGGCGAACGCTGTGCAGCCGCTGCGAAATACCGGTGTGGATACGAATGCGTGCGACAACTTCGTCATGTGGACGAGACTTGGAGATGAAATCAGAGGCACCGTATTCCAGCGCCTGGATGCGTGATTGCGGATCATCCTGGTTGCTGTAGAAAAGTACGGGGATGTCTGTAGTAAGTGTATTGGCCTTGAGGCGACGGCATAGCGGAATGCCGTCCAGCCGGGGCAGATTCAACTCGGAGACAATGACATCGGGTTGCGACGTAATGGCTTTTTCGTATCCCTGCAGTCCGTCAAATGCAACTGTGATTCGAAAGCCAGCGCTACGCAAAGCAGCAAGTATGCCTTGCAGGTTTTGCATATTGCCGTCGACAAACAGCGTATGGGGGCTGCGCGAGGATGAGGCCGGACTGTCCATAGGATTTCGCTTGACTATCAAATTTAAAAGGCGAAATCATTTTCCAACAAGATGCAAAGTTCCTATTTTGAAATTAATCCTAGATGGTTTTAAAAAAAAGAATGAAACCCGCTTTTATCGAAAATTTTTAACGTCAGTCAATCCGACTGACACGACAACAGGGATGTTTATACGACAAACAGACGCTTGTATTCCTTGATTGCATAACGATCGGTCATGCCTGCGATATAGTCGGCAACGGCCCGTGCCTGCCTGCGCTCGTCTTCATGACGGTAGCTCGCCGGCATGAGCCGCGGATCATCCACAAATGCCTTGAACAGCGATTGCACAATCGTGGTGGCCTTGTTGGCCATGCGCATGACCTTGTAGTGACGATACAGATTGTGCATCAGAAAGGATTTGAGCTCATCGGCCTGCGCGCGCATGGGTTTGGAAAATTGCAGCAACGGCGGGGCGTGAGTTACGTCCTCTCGCGTCTGAATCCGGTGCGCCTGCAGGTTTTGACGTGCTGTCTGGGTCAGATCGACGATCAGCGCGTTTATCATGCGACGGATAATTTCGGCAATCAGCCGACGCCCGGCAACGTCGGGAAACAAGCGACTCACTTCATCGTGATAGGTGGCAAAAAGCTGCACCTGACGCATCTGCTCAATTGTAATCAGACCCGAACGCAGGCCGTCATCAATATCATGATTGTTATAGGCAATTTCATCGGCCAGGTTGGCCAGTTGCGCTTCCAGGCCCGGTCGTTTCTTGGCAATAAAGCGCTGTCCGACTTCGCCCAGTTGGCGCGCATGAGACAGTGAACAATGCTTGAGGATTCCCTCACGGGTTTCGAAAGTCAGGTTCAGGCCGTTAAACGACGCATAGCGTTCTTCCAGCTCATCAACAACGCGCAAGCTTTGCAGATTGTGCTCAAAGCCGCCGGCATCGGGACGCAATGTCTGCATGGATTCATGAAGCGCGTCCTGCCCGGCATGGCCAAACGGCGTATGGCCCAGATCATGCGCAAGCGAGATCGCCTCGGTCAGGTCTTCATGCAAGCCAAGGTTGCGTGCCACTGCGCGCGCAATTTGCGCCACCTCCAGACTATGGGTTAGCCGGGTGCGAAATAAATCACCTTCGTGATTCACAAAGACCTGCGTTTTATATTCCAGCCGCCGAAACGCGCCGCTGTGAATAATACGGTCGCGGTCCCGCTGGAACGGGTCGCGCGCGGGATCTATCGCTTCTGAATGCTGCCGGCCTTTGGATTGAGCCGGATGCGTGGCATAGGGAGCGAGCGTGGTTCCTGTCATGCCTTACGCCTGGTTTTGCGCCATTGCCTGGCCCTGTTGGAAATCTCGGTCAATGGCAATGTCGCCAACGGTCAGGCTCAGGGTTTCCTGAACCAGCTTCAGGGGCGCTGCGCGAACCTGTGCCTTGCCGATGGCAGACATCAGGACATATCGTATTTCGCCGCCTTCGGTTTTTTTATCTCCCTGCATCAGATCAAGCCAGGTACTTTCGCCGAAATCGGGCGCGATATCGGGGCAACCGATGGCCCGCACCAGGGCGCGCACCCGCTTGATGTCGGTGGAAGGAAGGCCAAGTACCTTGCCCGACAGCACCGCGGCCTGCACCAGACCGCAGGCGACGGCCTCGCCGTGCAACCATGTGCCAAACCCCAGGCCCGCTTCTATCGCGTGTCCAAAGGTGTGGCCCAGATTAAGGATGGCGCGCAGGCCGGTTTCCTTTTCGTCTTCGGACACCACCTGAGCCTTGAGTTCACAGCATCGTCCAATGGCGTACGCCAGTGCATCGGCATCAAGCGCCACCAGCTGCTTCACATTGTTCTCGCACCATTCAAAAAATTCGCGATCCAGGATCAGCCCGTATTTAATAACTTCGGCCAGCCCGGCAGAAACCTCACGGGCTGGCAGCGTACGCAGTACATTGATGTCGATGTCGACACTGACCGGCTGATAGAACGCACCGATCATATTTTTGCCCAGCGGGTGATTGACCGCCGTTTTGCCCCCGACCGAGGAATCGACCTGGGCCAGCAGCGTGGTGGGTATCTGCATATAGCGGATGCCGCGCATATAAGTGGCTGCCGCAAAACCGGCCATGTCACCGATCACACCGCCGCCAAGTGCCAGAACGACGGCGCGGCGATCCAGTTTTTCGCCCAGCATGCGGTCGTAGATGATGTTAAGGGTGTCGAGCGACTTGAAAGATTCGCCATCGGCAACAATGATGGTGAGTACCGGCTTGTTCAGGCTGGCCAGCGCCTGACGCAGCATATCGCCATAAAAGCCGTCGACCACCGGATTGCTGATGACGACCAGCCGTGTGGCGTTTTCCGGGACAGAATCAGCGATGTGCTGCAGGCGTCCCGGCGCAATGTGAATGGGGTATTGTCCAGCGGACGTAACGACGTTAACGGGAGCCATGGAAGCCATCAGATTCTTTCACCTCGTTGTTGATAATCTTTCAATAAACGGTCAATGGCCTCGAGCACCGTGTTGATGGAGCCGTGGCTGGTTTCTACCGTGAAATCGGCCAGGCTCTCATAAATGGGTTCGCGCTGCCTTAACAACTCAACGATACGCGCTTTGGGGTTGGCCGTCAGCAGCATTGGGCGGTTTTTGTCCTTTGCGACTCTCCGAAAGAGCTCATCGCTGCCCGCCTTCAGGTACAGCACGATACCGCGCGTACGCAGCAGTTGCTGATTTTCTGGGGCCACGACGGCGCCGCCGCCGGTGGCCAGCACGACGTCGCGGCGCAGGGTGATCTCTTGCAGCACCTGCGTTTCACGGCGCCGAAAGCCGGCCTCGCCCTCGATATCGAAAATGGTAGGGATACTGACCCCGCAGCGGGATTCCAGCTCGTGGTCCAGGTCCAGGAACTCTCTGCCCAGGGAACGGGCAAGACCTCGGCCTATGGTTGTTTTGCCGGCGCCCATCATTCCAATGAGGAAAATGGGCGCCTGATCGGTTCGGCGGACATGGGTACCGCCCTGTTCTGTGTGCTGCATGTGCGTGAAAGGTTTTTCTCCCGGTTACGCCGGGGCGTGAAAATACAGCTGTTCTTTTGACGTTGTCAAAGAAATGACACCATGTTTTCAAGGATTTGTCGTTTATTTGTTGCAACATAGCACATGTTCGCCATACTGCACAATTCAGTTACAGAAACAGCCGAAAATTCCAGCTTTTCGCGCTGGAAGGGATTAAAATTGCCTGCGATGAGTACACGTAAACCCAACTCCCCTCGTAAAACCCCGCAGCGCTCGAGCGCAGGCTCGCGCATAGGCCGGTTCCTTTTTCAATCCGTCATCTTCTGCATCGGCCTCGGGCTTTGCGGCTTGTTGCTGGGCACCCTGGCCGTTGCGCTGACCTGGCCAAACCTGCCCGATCTGAAGGCGATGACCGATTATCGTCCACGGGTGCCGTTGCGGGTTTATACGGCAGACAAGGTGCTGCTGGCGGAATACGGCGAAGAGCGGCGTAATGTGTTGCGCTTCAATGAAATTCCCGATGTGATGAAACAGGCATTGCTGGCGGCAGAAGATGACAATTTCTATGATCACGGGGGGGTAGACTGGTCTGGTGTTGGTCGTGCCGTCCTGGCCAATATCGTCTCGGGCGCCAAGTCCCAGGGAGCCAGTACCATCACCATGCAGGTAGCACGTAATTTTTACCTGTCCTCGGAAAAATCCTTTATTCGTAAATTCTACGAATTGATGCTCACCTACAAAATCGAACAAAACCTGAGCAAGGAACAAATTCTTGAGCTGTATCTGAACCAGATCTACCTGGGACACCGTTCCTACGGTTTTGCCGCTGCCTCGCGCACCTATTACGGCAAACCGCTATCCGAAGTCACCATCGCTGAAGCGGCATTGCTGGCCGGCATTCCCAAGGCACCTTCCCGTTTTAATCCGCGCGCCAATATGAAACGCGCCATTGCGCGCCAGCACTATGTGCTGGGCCGTATGCAACTGCTGGGCTATATCACACCAGAACAACATCAGCAGGCCCTTGCGCAAAAAATTGTACTGCGCGACGTGACGCTGGAAACCCCTGAAACCAACATTGCGCGCCACGGCCAATACGTAGCAGAACTGGCCCGGCAACTGATGTACAACGTCTATAAGGATAATGTGTACGGACGTGGTTTGAGCGTATACACGACGATTCGTTCGGAAGACCAGGAAGCAGCCTACCAGGCGGTTCGTGAAGGCATTATGTCGTATACGCGCAGAAAGCCCTACCCCGGACCGGCCGCGCAGGTGGATCTGCCCGAAGGCATTGAAAACGATACGGAACGGTTTGATCTTGCCCTGGAGGAGATCCGCAACAAATATCGCGATAGCGATGATCTGGTGACGGCCGTGGTGCTGTCCTCCAGCGCCACCAAAGTGGTCGCGGCGCGCACCCCCGAGCAGATCTATGAGTTAAGCGGCAAGTCGCTGGGCTATGTAAAGCGGGCCCTGGTCAAGACCGGTCCGGTTGCGCGCCGGATTCAGCGCGGTTCCGTTATTTATCTGCAGAAGGTCGACAACGTCTGGACCATTATTAATATGCCCGGTGTCGAGGGCGCTTTCGTTTCGCTGAACCCACAAAACGGCGCCATCGAATCCATGATCGGCGGCTTTGACTTTAACCGTGGCGACTTCAATCGCGTCACTCAGGCCTGGCGCCAGCCCGGCTCTACCTTCAAGCCTTTTGTGTATGCAGCCGGGCTTGAGCGCGGCATTACCCCAGGCACCAACATTTCAGACCAGCCTTTCCATCTGAGCGCAGCCCAGACACGCAACAAGCCGTGGAGCCCGAAAAACTACGGCAATTCATACTCTTACAGCCAGACTATGCGCCAAGGCCTGTACAAATCGAAAAACATGGTCTCCATCCGCATCCTGCAAACGGTGGGCCCTGAATTTTCCAGCGAATTTATATCCCGCTTCGGCTTTGATCCGGCCCGCCAGCCGCCCAAAAGTGCCTACCTGACCATGGCATTGGGCGCCGGAAGCGTGACGCCGCTGCAAATGGCCAGTGCGTATTCAGTTTTTGCCAATGGCGGCTATCGCGTCAATCCGTTTATCATTGACTCTGTCGTCGACATTTCCACAGGACGGGTCATTATGAAGGCCCAGCCAGCAAAAGCGGGCGATGAAGCCAACCGGGTCCTGGATCCGCGCACAGCCTACGTCATGAACGAAATGCTGCGCGGGGTTGCCAAATCGGGTACGGCGGCCAGAACGCAGGCAACACTGAAACGCAGCGACATCGCCGGCAAAACCGGTACGACCAATCAGTCGTTCGATGCCTGGTTTGCCGGTTTCACCCCAAAACTGGTAGGCATCTCCTGGCTGGGCTTTGATCAGCCTAGATCGCTGGGCGACCGGGAAACCGGCGGTGGCGCAGCCATGCCGATCTGGCTCAATTACATGCAGGTAGCTCTCAAGAAAGTGCCTGTCACCGCATCTGGCCCCATGCCCGAAGGGCTGACCAAGGTGGGTGATAACTACTATTTTACAGAATTTCCTCTGGGCAAGGCACTGGCCAACATCGGTGTCTCTGGCAGCGGCGTGCGCGACCCGAACGCCGCCAAACCGGCAGGCTCGCAATCGGGCGATGCGATCGGCAAGGCCCTGGAGTCGTTCAATCCCATGGGCGGGCCGCCGATACGGTTCTAAGCCCCCTGGCCGCCGGCTTCCGAGTGACTCGGATACCAAACGGCCTGACAACCACCGCTACGATTGTCATAGAAAAAGGACTCATGCACTGCAAAGCATGAGTCCTTTTTCTATGGGCGCAGGGGTGCAGGCGGCTGGTGCCGCCAATGTCAGAGCGTTACTGTGAGCGTCTGGCCAGTGATGTCGGAAAAAATGCGGCTTAGATTGTCTGCAAGACCCGTACCGTCACGTGTGTCAACCCAGTTGTTATTATCAAATTTGTAATGGAATCCGCCTGATGGCGCTGCGACCCACATTTCCTGTAGCGGCGCCTGACTGTTGACTACGACGTGGGATTTCTGATCGAATACAATGGTGAGCACCTGGCCGCTGCGACTGGCATCAAGATCGATATCCAGGGTTTCAAACCAATTGTCGACCTGCTCGTGGATCTTGTCCAGGATGGCATCTGCGCGTGCAAGAAATTCTGATTCAGTCATAATATGGTTCTGTAAAAAATTTAAGGGTGTACCGTGTCTGGGTTAAGTATAAAACGCCGTGTAGCCATTATTGTAACCCTCCTTGTCGGCAGTGTGGGTTTAACGGCTTGTGGCTATAAAGCACCACTGTATATTCCTACGCCAGAACAGAAACAGAAACTGCAGGAGCGGGAGGCGCGCATCGAGGCTCGCAAGGCCAAGGCAGCCGCAGAGAAAAAGGCAAAGCGCGATGCGGTCAGCGATGTCAATGCCGCCGCCGATCATCCGGTTCACCATGCAGATTCGAACGCCGTACCGTGATGGCGCATGGCCAATCCCCACAATCGCAAGTCCGCAGCTTGCAGTTTATGGCTCGCAATGCCTAGCAAAAGGGTCGTACGCGACAGCAAGCCTGGTAAAGTGAGTTCACTCGATGAACGCCAACGTCAGCCCCGGCATGAAGCCTCCGGTCGCATGAAGTGATACCTTGTATTGGTCACGATGGCCTCAATTATTACGGTATTGTGGTGCTACGTTGCCCAATACCAATCTTTTAATCGTCTTAATAACTACTGTTTATCATGTCTGAACTAAATGCCCCGGCGGGTACACCTTTTTTTCATTACGACAACTCGCAATTGATGGCCGAGTCTGTCTCTATTGCCGAACTGGCCGAACGCTACGGCACGCCGTTGTACGTGTATTCCCGCGCCGCCCTGAAAGCCGCCTGGGAATCTTACGCACAGCCGCTGACGAATCGGAATGCGTTGGTCTGTTTTGGCATGAAGGCCAACTCCAATTTGGCTGTGTTACAACAGTTCGCTCAATGGGGGAGCGGTTTCGATATTGTTTCCGGCGGCGAACTGGCCCGCGCCCTTAAGGCCGGTGCGCAGGCCGACACCATTGTTTTTTCGGGCGTGGGCAAGCAGGATTGGGAAATCAAGGCGGCACTGCAGGCAGGCGTCAAATGCTTCAATGTGGAATCGACCGACGAGCTGGAACGTATCTCGTCAATTGCGAGCCAGCTCGGATGTGTCGCGCCCGTGTCTCTTCGTGTGAACCCGGACGTGGATGCCAAAACTCATCCCTATATTTCCACCGGCCTGAAAGATAACAAATTTGGTATTGCGATTGAAATAGCTGCGCAGGTGTACCAACGGGCTGCCGTATTGCCAGGAATCAGAATTGTTGGCGTCGATTGCCATATCGGGTCTCAGATCACGCAAATCGAACCCTATCTGGATGCGCTGGAGCGCTTGCTCAATTTGCTGGATACGCTGGCGGGCATCGATATCGCGCTGGAGCATCTGGATATTGGCGGAGGTTTGGGTATCCGCTATCAGGACGAGACCCCTATTGCCCCGGCCATGCTGTTGGACGAAGTGTTTGCTATGCTGCAGGCGCGCGGCTATGGCCATCTGCAACTGATAATGGAGCCGGGACGTTCGCTGGTGGGCAATGCCGGCATCCTGGTGACGCGCGTGCAGTATCTGAAGCATCACCAAAGCAAGAATTTTGCCATTGTGGACGCAGCCATGAACGATCTGCTGCGGCCCACCCTGTATGACGCCTGGCATGGCGTTCTGCCGGCCGTCAGCCGGTCTGGCCACAGCAGCGAGGCTCAACCCAGGGTGTACGACATTGTGGGGCCGATTTGCGAAAGTGGCGACTGGCTCGCGCGCGACAGGGAATTGCAATTGTCGCAAAACGATCTGCTTGTGATCGAATCGGCCGGGGCCTATGGGTTTGTCATGTCCTGCCAGTACAATAGCCGGCCACGCTGTGCCGAAGTCATGGTCGACGGCGACCAAAGCTATCTGATCCGCCCACGCGAAACCGTGGAAGAGCTCTTTGCTTCGGAGCAGATGTTGCCGGGCTGAACCTTGTCTTGAACCGATTCAATGGAGCGAATGCAGCGGTGGGGCATTCGCTTTTTCCGTTAAACCCGCAGAGAATGCACAGCGGAGGGACTGCAATGGCCTATGCCTGCCTGCGATGCTGCGTTGTCTTGCCAAACGGGTCTGCTCGCTTATCCGACAGGCTGCGTTCCCTGGGCCGATGGGCCCACTCAGTGAGGGCCTCTTCGCCAGATTGACCTGGTCAATGTGGCCAATCGTGCTGACAGCGCGCGACCGCGGTGCCTTGTTGCTGTCGCGCCCATGGCGCCGGGCTTTGCTGGCCGCAGCCAATGCCCAGCGGTAACGCGACAACAGACCGGCTGTTACCCTCATCCGCCCGAAACGCCCGCGATTTAACGGTTCTAGCCTAGTCGGTCGAGTCAATAGCTTGTACGCAATATACAAATAAGAATTCTCTATTTTACGTATAAAGTTTTCTTATATACAGTAGTGGTATTCGTTAGGCGTTTACGTTTTTGGTGTTTCCTGACTGCGGCAGAAATCGTGTTTTGGTCCATCGTCCTGCCAGGGCGATGGTTTTTTGGCGCATCGTTTGACCGGAAAATGGGGCGGCGCAGCCATCCGACCAAGAGATATTGTGAAGCCATCGGCCGACCAGGGTGACGGTTGTTACCGTGCAGGTCGCCGCTAGCGCAGAAAGATAAATTGACGATTTCCCTGTTGGGATACCCGGTTGCTGTATAACCTGGTATCCCCTTTTTTTTGGTGCTTTCGGCACTATAATCGGCTATTGCCTTTTTAGGCAGGCCGGCATTTGTGTCCATGTCCTGCTACAGCTCTCCGTAGGAGTGCAAACCCGACAGGAAGATGTTGACGCCCAGGAAGGCAAAGCTGGTGATAACCAAGCCGACCAGCGACCAGTAGGCAGCAAAGGTGCCTCGCATGCCCTTCATAAGACGCAGGTGCAGCCAGGCGGCGTAATTGAGCCAGACGATGAAGGCCCACGTTTCTTTCGGGTCCCATTGCCAATAGGTACCCCAGGCATCGGCAGCCCAGAAGGCGCCCAGAATGGTGGCCACGGTAAAGAACGCGAAGCCGATGGAGATGGAGCGGTACATGATATCGTCCAGAACCTCCAGCGGCGGCAGCTTGGCGGCAATGACACGACGTCCGAGCAGGATGGCAGCGACGATGATCAGGCTGGCCAGGAAATAGACAAACCAGAAGCCCATATTGTCTCTGTCACTGAAGATGAAGAGCTCGGACACCATCGCGCCGCCAATGAGCAGCAGCGGAATCATGGGTTTCCAACTGGTGGTGGCGCCATGCTGTTTCACCAGATAAGCAAAACCCACCATCGCTGACAGCGAAAAGGATCCATACCCGATGAAGTTGGCCGGCACATGCAGCTTCATCCACCAGCTGCGCAATGCATTGTTCAGAGGGGTAATGACTGCTGCATCACGTTCGAACGTGTACCAGAGTAGGAAAATGACCGCCGAGGAAATGATGAGCAGCACAAAGCCGCCCAGGGCACGCGTGTTATAGCGCCTCTCGTAATACAGGTAGAACAGGGCGGTGATCAGACAGAACAGCACGAAGACTTCATACAGGTTGCTGACCGGGATGTGTCCCATATCAGGGGCAATCAGGTGACCCTCGCGCCAGCGCACCAGCAAGCCGGTAAAGCCGGCAAAGACACCGGCCCAGGTGAATGCCGAACCCATCCAGGCACCCGTTGTACTGACAAAGCCGATCCAGTAACACACGGTAGCCATGAAAAACAGTGCGCACATCCACAAAATGGCCGATTGCGACGACAACAGATACTTCAACAGAAAGTTGGTTTCTGCATGGGCCAGTTGCCCGTCGTACAGCCATAGTGCCAGGCCCGCGGCCAGCGCGCATGCAATCATGAGCTTGCGAGCCGGGCGCCAGAGCCAGCCGATCCAGGTGGCAGCAAACGTCATTCCGACCAGAATGGCTTTTTCGTAGATATCCATCGAATCCGAATACCGGAAAATCGCATAAATTGCCCCGGCCAGCAGCACGAGCAAAAACACGAGATCCGAGAGATCCGGTTTGCCGCGCAGCACACGACCGTCGCCAGACTCGGAGATATTCTTTTCCCAATCGGCCAGATGGTCGGCGGTTCCTGATGCGGTCACAATGGTATTTGACATATAAATGCCCCTAGGCTTTTTGATTGCCGGTAAAGTGATGGCGGAAGCGCTCGAATTCACGATTGAAGTCGAGTGTACGCTTTTGAGAGGTCATGGCTGCCATCATGCGGCTGTCGTTATCGCCCTGTCCGGGCTTGATCCAGATCCAGATACGGCGATCGCGGATGTAAAACATGGAAAACACACCGAGCATTAGCAGGATGGAGCCCCCATAAACCAATAGTTTACCCGGGGAGCGAGTCGCCTGCAAAACACTGGCCTGAATATGCTGGAAGGTTTTCAACTGAAGGAACACGGGCGCCGGATAATTTGCCAGGTCAGAAACGGCCCGCAAGGACAGATCGAACCAGCGCGCCTGCGCTTGGGCGTCAGGGCCTTCGAATACGATGGGTGCAAGTCCAGACTGCTCTCGCGCCAGATTGCGCAGCTCAATGGCGCCGAACAACAGATACTCACGCAGGATTTTCTTCATGGGCTCGCGCAGTTCCGCCGGAACCCGGTCCTTTTCAGGTACGCCAACGCCTTCGACATATTTGTCGATTCCGGCAAAGCCATCGGCGGCAAACACGCTAAGCGCGCGCTCGGCCAACTGGACAATGACCGCCTTGTCGATGCGAGGATCCTGGTTCTTTTCTGCATAGGCAGTGGCCGCTTTCAGACGCATGGCCTGGTCATTGAAAGCGGCGCGCATGGCGAGAAATTCGTTGACGGAACTTTTACCATCGGCTGGAATCCGGACATAGCGGAACATCGTATCGCCGGGCAACTGCATGCCAATCAGAAAGACGGGAGCGTCTTCCAGCATGACCGGGAGCATGTAGTTGTTGAATTTGATCGACTGGTTACGGTCATCGGTCAATGTATAGGACACGCTGGGCCCGATGTTATGCAGTTTTTTCTCGTTTCTGCCCGCAGCACTGCCGGTCACAGCCAGAATGTCTTCCTGAAATGTGCTGGGCTGGGCCGCGCCCGGACTGGGGGCAGACAAATCTTCAACGTTGATGGGTTTGAAGTCGTCGAACGTCACTGTGTAGTTCTTGGCCTGTCCATTAACGGTCGTGGTGACACGCGTCTGTTCACCCACGGCACCGGCCAGTTCAAAGGGCGCACTGCCGCTGCCAGCCAATGGATAACCCGTCAGGGAGACCTTGGAGCCGCCGTCGTGGAAACTGGACTGATAAAGCGTGATGCCATGCATTTGAAATGGATGGTTCACCTCGATGGTTTCGTCGGAAACCTGGCCGGTTTGCTTGTCTGTGATCGTGACTTCGCTGGCAAAGCGCTTAGGCATGCCGTTGGTTTCGTAATACTCAATGATGAATTTATTGAGTTTGATGTCAAACGGCAGCATTTGCAAATACTGCCCGCCGCTTAGCGCCAATATCCCGGTATTGGACGTATTGCCCTCTGCAATTGAGATATTGCCGCGAAAACTTGGATTACCCGGCGAAAAGCGGGCCTCGGGAGGCACCTCGGAAACATACCGGGCCGTCTCGGGAATAGGCTGTTTGCCGCCCAGCCAGATTTGTAGCCGATTGGGCAACTCACTATCGAGCAGCCCGCCAATACAGACAATGACAATGGCACCGTGCGCGAAAATATAGCCCAATCGATTGGCGCTGCCTTTCTTCGCAGCCAGCAGCGTCCCCGTAGCGTCTGTCTTTTCCTTGATCGCATACCCGTGCTTCTTAAGCCAGCCCCGGGCCTGCTCCAGCGAGGCAGTGGCGCCAAGACCGGTTTGAACGTCAATGCGATGAGGGAAGGCGCGCAAGCTGCCTTCGCGAATATATTCGCGAAACGAGCGCATATCCTTGAGCATTTTGGGCGCATTGCGTATCAGGCAAATGCTGGTGGAGACCACCAGAAAGGTCATGATGAGCAGGAACCACCATGTGTTGTAAATTTTTGCCACGCCGAATTTGCTGAAGACAGCGTACCAGTACATGCCGAACTGGTCGGTGTAGGTCAGGTCTGGCTGGTTTTGCTGCAACACGGTGCCGATAATGCTGGCCACGCAGATGAACATGAGCAGGCTCACCGCGAAACGCATAGAGCCAAGCAATTCTACGAGCTGGGCGCCCCAGGCTCTGGCATTTGATCTTGATACTGAGTTTGTCATAAGAAAAAGGGGCACACGATACGCGTTACCCCTTCTTTGACCCGTTATCGCGGAAAAGTTCCATAATGCGAGTCAGAAATTGGCGGCCGCGGCAAATTATGAATTTGCCGCCTGACCACTGAGCTGTTGAATCAGCGAATGCCGGCTGCGTAATCAGCAACGGCCTGAATGTCTGCCTTGTTCATGCGGTTGGCAATTTTGCCCATCATGTTCTCGGCGCCGCCCTGCTGGCGGTAGCCGTCTGCAAATGCATGCAATTGGGCTTCCAGGTACTCAGGATGCTGGCCGGACAGACGCGGAAATGCAGAAGGAATGCCCTGGCCGGTCGCGCCGTGGCAGGCCGCACAGGCAGGAACGTTACGCTCGGGGATACCAGCGCGCCAGATCTGGCGGCCACGTTCCACTACTTTCAGGTTCTCGCCCTGCTTGGCCTTGGCCGGCTGTGTTAGTTGCTGTTTACTGAGAAAGACCGAGAGATTCTGCATGTCTTCCTTGGTCATTTGTGCCACGATAGGCGCCATGGCAGTCGGTTTGCCATCAGGGGTCGCGCGAATAACTTTATCGGCAGGCGCCTTGAAGTGTTCAAGCTGAAGCGTGAGATATTCGTGTGACATGCCGGCCAGATTCGGATACATGGCAACGCCACTGTTTCCGTTGGCGCCATGACAGGCGACACAGGCAAGAATCCCGCGAGAAGTATCGCCTTTCGTATAAAGGGCAGCGCCTTTTTCGGCGTCAGGAACAGCGGGTGCATCTGCAGCCTCTGCGCCAAAAGCTGCTGTACCGAAGGCAATGCCAGCCATAACGCTGCCGGCAACCAGAATGTTTGTTAAAACTCGCTTCATGAATATCCTCTGTGATCCCATGGATCTGGGGCGCACTTTAGCAGCCACGGCCCGTATTTTAAAAGATAAATGCATCTAAACACGGAAGTATAAACCGCAAACGTGAATTTAGGCATTTTTTGGCCTAGCAATTATACAATAGAGGACGAATTTTTTTTTGCCGGAACCCTTTGTGTCAATATTACATCGCGCCTCGTTTTACACTTCAGCCGCCCGGCTCGATCAGTTGCCGCCGCCGGGGGCTCCTGAAGTCTGTTTTGTGGGTCGCTCCAACGCCGGCAAATCGTCCGCCATCAATGTGCTAACGAACCAGAAGCGGCTGGCGTTTTCGAGCAAAACGCCTGGACGTACCCGGCTGATCAACCTGTTCGGTATTCCGGATCCACTGGAACCGGAGCAGCCGCTTGGCTTTCTGACCGATCTGCCCGGTTACGGTTATGCCTCTGTGGCGCGAGACGCGCGCGAGGAATGGGCTGAGGTGCTGGGCGCGTATTTGCGCCAGAGAACATCGTTGGCCGGTGTTGTGTTGCTGATCGATATCCGCCGCGGCGTGACCGACCTGGATCGGCGCCTGGCCAACTGGATCGCCCCTTCGGGCAAGCCGGTTCTGGCCTTGCTGACCAAGGCGGACAAGCTGCCTTACGGACAGCGAATCAAGGCGGTCTTTAACGTCAAGAAAGAACTGGCCGATATTGGGGCACTCAATGCCGTGCCTTTTTCCGCGACCCAGCGCATCGGACTGGAAGAAGCCGACCACAGCATCGTCAACTGGATTTCGCCACAGGTGGTCCCTTAAATTGCCCGCTTTTGCGCTCAACCCGGCCAGGCTGGACTGAACTTTCCGGACAACGAACACTCTGATCACTCAATCGAGCAACGACGCACTTGCACGAACAGTTTCTCTTTTTCATGCACCCAACGGGTGCGCATTGCCTTACGGACACTGCCATGACTGCTATTATTACCGCCGATTTTCCCGCATCCCGCCCCCGCCGCAACCGTCGTGACGACTTCTCGCGCCGACTGGTCCAGGAAAATGTGCTGACCGTCAATGACCTGATTTACCCGGTATTTCTCAAGGAAGGCAAAGGCGTAACCGAGGCAGTGGCTTCCATGCCGGGCGTACACCGGTACAGCCCGGACACACTGCTGCCCGTGGCCGAGATCTGTGTTTCGCTGGGCATTCCCGTGATGGCGCTGTTCCCGTCCATAGATCCGGAATTGAAAACCCCCGACGGCATCGCCGCCACGCGTGAAGACGGCTTGATTCCGCGCACCATTGCCTTGCTCAAGAAAGAATTCCCGGAACTGGGCATTTTGTGCGATGTCGCGCTTGACCCCTATACCAGCCACGGGCAGGACGGCGTGCTGGACGAAAACGGTTATGTACTCAATGATGAGACCACAAAAATCCTGTTGCAGCAGGCTCTGACGCAGGCGCGCGCCGGTGCAGACTACGTGGCCCCCAGCGATATGATGGACGGTCGAATCGGCGCGATCCGTCGCGCGCTGGAACAGGAAAATTTGATTTACACGCGCATCATGGCCTATTCAGCCAAGTACGCCAGCGCCTTCTACGGTCCGTTTCGCGATGCCGTGGGTTCGGCCACCAATCTGGGCAAATCCAACAAAATGACTTATCAGATGGATCCGGCCAATCGCGACGAGGCACTGCGCGAAATCGCCGCCGATATCCGCGAAGGCGCCGACATGGTCATGGTCAAGCCTGGCATGCCCTATCTGGATATTGTGCGTGATGTAAAAGAGACCTTCCGCGTACCCACCTACGCCTATCAGGTTAGCGGCGAATATGCCATGATCAAGGCTGCTGCTCAAAACGGCTGGCTGGACCACGACAAGGTCATGATGGAGTCACTGATGTGCTTCAAGCGCGCTGGCGCTGACGGGATTTTGACGTATTTTTCCATTGAAGCGGCGCGCATTCTTGCTGCTCGTCGGTAAGCGGTCCGCAGTCCGGCGGGCATGAGCGGTTCCCTAGCGGGGCCGATCCATTACCTGGCAACACATACGGCGGATTGATATCCGCCGTGAATGCCTTTATACAGACAGTATTACAGCTTGAAGCCGTGATACTTCTGGCCCAGCGCCACCGTGGCTGCAAAAAACCCGGCCTTGCTGCCGCAATCATAGCGCGTGCCTTCGTACGCAAAACCGAACACATTGCGGCTTTCCAGCAGCGCAGCAATGCCGTCGGTCAACTGTATCTCGCCGCCGGCGCCTTTGCCAATATGGCGCAAGTATTCAAAAATTTCCGGCTCAAGAATATATCGCCCGACCACGGCCTTGTCCGAAGGCGCATCGGCCGGCGCCGGTTTTTCCACGACATGGCTCACCTGAATCGTGTTGGATGATACCGACTTGCCTGCGATGATTCCGTATTTGTTCGCGTCTTCGCGGGCAATAGTCTGAATGCCAAGTACGCTGCCATTGTTGGCATGCGCAGCCTGGATCAGTTGTTGGGTAACCGGAACGTCTGAATCGATCAAGTCATCGGCCAGCAGCACCGCAAACGGCTCGTTTCCGACTACCGGTTCGGCGCACAGAACCGCGTGGCCCAGGCCTAGCGGCGCCGACTGGCGGATGTAAATACAGTTGACGTTGGACGGAATGACCTGGCGGACCTGCTCCAGCATTTCCTGCTTGCCCTTTTCTTCCAGTTCGGACTCCAGCTCCGGCATGGAATCGAAATGGTCTTCAATGGCACGCTTGTGTCGTCCGGTAATGAAAATCAGATCGGTAATTCCCGCCTTGACCGCCTCTTCGACCGCGTATTGAATTAGCGGTTTGTCCACAACAGGCAGCATTTCTTTGGGCATGGCCTTGGTCGCCGGCAAAAAGCGGGTGCCCAGACCCGCGACAGGAAATACAGCTTTACGGATCGGATTCATGTAAACCTCGTTGATGTATCGGATGACGCCATTTTATGACAAAACGCCTGGCGCTCAGAGGTATAAGTCTTGCAGGCAAGCAAACACAGGAAAATGGCGGTCTCTGTCCGACAGTATCATGTGCTCGCGCGGCACCTGCCAATTGATATTCAGTTGCGGGTCATCGAAGGCCAGGCCGCGCTCGTAATCGGGTGCATAAGCGGCGTCGGTCTTATAGGTAAAAATCGCCTGCTCGCTTAGCACCGCAAACCCATGTGCAAACCCGGCAGGGATAAACAAGGTCTGCTTGCGCGCTGCATCCAGTTCAATTTGCAATGTTTGTCCGAACGTGGTGCTGCTTTTGCGCAGGTCGACAATCACATCCAGCACACGCCCCACCACGACGCGCGCCAGTTTATTCTGGGCATAGGGTGGCAACTGATAATGCAGGCCCCGCACTACACCGTAGGACGACTGCGATTCGTTATCCTGAATAAAGCGCAACTCGCGTCCCAGCGCATCATCGAGCACCTGCTGGCGCCAGGCCTCCAGGAAATAACCGCGCTCGTCGTGATGCACCGTGGGGGTGATGAGCAGGACATCGGGAATAACCAGGCGTTCTGTTTTCATGCGAATCAGGGACAATCCCAATCTATTGCGTCAGCGCTGATTATAGCGGATCGGTCACCTTGCCCATCCCTGGCGGGCTTCGCGGTTTACACCTGCCCTGTTATGATGAGTGATTGCAACTTTTATATTACGACCCCGAACACAATGGCATCTTTGCTTGTTACCGGAGGCGCCGGGTTTATCGGCGCCAACTTTGTTCATTACTGGCTCGGACAGCATCCAGACGACACGCTGGTAGTGCTGGATGCACTAACCTACGCGGGCAACCGCAGCAGTCTTGCCGGGCTGGAAGACCACGCCAATTTCACGTTTGTACACGGCAATATCTGCAATACGGATACCGTGATCGCCTTGCTGCAACAGCATCGCGTCGATACCATCGTGCATTTTGCCGCGGAAAGCCATGTGGACCGCTCAATCCAGGGGCCTGACACATTTATCCGGACTAACATCACCGGCACCCACAGCTTGCTCAAGGCAGCGCGCCAGGTATGGATAGAGGCACCGGCGCTGCAACAAAAAGCGCCCCAGCCACACCGCTTTCATCACGTCAGTACCGACGAAGTTTTCGGCAGCCTGACACCTGATCAGCCAGCGTTTACCGAAGACACCCCGTATGCGCCGAACTCACCATATTCGGCCAGCAAAGCCGCTGCTGACCATCTGGTGCGCTCCTACCATCAAACTTACGGCCTGACCACCACCGTCAGTCGCTGCTCAAACAATTACGGACCCTACCACTATCCGGAAAAGCTGATCCCGCTGACATTGACGAATATTCTGCACAATAAAGCCATTCCGGTTTTTGGCGATGGCCAGCAAATCCGCGACTGGCTTTACGTACTGGACCATGTTCGCGCGATCGAGGCGATACTGACGCAAGGCAAGGCAGGCGAGACCTGGAATATCGGTGCCCGTTGCGAGATGACGAATCTACAATTGATTCATAAACTGTGCCGGATCATGGACCACATGTTTGCCACGCGGCCGCAAGTACGCCAGCAATTTGCGCAGGCAACAGCGGCGCACGCGGGTCGCTCAGCTTCGCTCATTCGCTACGTGCAGGATCGGCCCGGCCATGATCGGCGCTACGCCATAGACTCCACAAAAATTGAACAGGAACTGGGCTTTGTCGCAGTCGAGCCGTTTGACGCAGGCATTGCCAAAACCGTCGACTGGTTCCTGGATAATGAACGATGGTGGCGTGCGGCCGTATCACCACCAACATCATAGCCACGCGTCTTGCGGTACCTGCTGCGCCTTTGATGCGGCAAGGAGCAGCCACTGATGCTTGTTGAAGCGTCAGCACCGCCTCGCAACTATCTGGCCCATGGCCGCGGATTTGTATTACTATATCGGGAATGGTTTTTCATAGTCAGGGGAAATGAGATGAAAGTGCTGATCACGTATGACCGTCGTCTGCTGGGTACCCGATTTACCAAGTTAAAACAGCGGATAGACGAACACTTCCCCAGCCGCTGGCACTGCTTTGATTCAAGCTATATTGTGTCGACCGATTTGGGTGTTACACAGGTACGCGAGCTTTTGCTGCCTGCCCTTGATACCAACGACAGTCTCCTGGTGATCGAACTGGGAAATAAATGGGCTGGGATCGGTCTTTCGGAAAAGAACCGAAGCTGGCTTGATCTGGACTGAACCCTCTTCTCTTGCTGCATCCACATCCGGTGTGCTGCCACACCCGGAGAGCAATACCATTCGCGTCTTCTCCTGCGATCTGTCTCTTGCCAGGATATGTCCCCTGTTTATCGAAAGCACACACTGCACGCATGGCCGCAGACGGCAACAGCAGGCTTGAATGCCTGGCTCCCAGTGGCGCCTTGTCGTTAGCGCAGCGCCAGTTGTAATTTTTCCATAAACTTGTCCGCTTTTTGGAAACCGACCACGCGATTGTCCGTCATTTCCTGACCGTTGCGATCAAAGAAAATAATGCCCGGCGGGCCGAACAGGCGAAAACGCTTGAGCAGCTCGCGATCCTGTTCATTGTTGGCGGTGACGTCAGCCTGTAATACCAGCATGGAATTTATGGCCCCGGCTACCCGGCCATCGGAAAAGGTAAACTTTTCCATCTCGTGGCAGGAGATGCACCAGTCGGCGTAGAAGTCCAGCATGACCGGTTTGCCAGCTGCGGCGATGCGCGCCTCAAGCTCGTCCAGTGATCGCACCCTTTCGAACCGGACTTTGGCAACGGTGCTCTGCTGCACCGCACCGTTTACCTGCGCAATCCCTTTGAGCGGGGACAGCGGATCCCGGCTGCCGGTTGCCAGGCCCACCAGCAACAGCAATGCCCACGCAGCGGCCAATAAGCCAAGCGCGCGCAACATAAGCCGCCACGGGCCGGCGCTGGAGACAGGACCTGTGTCACTGCGGAAAGCGCCCAGCAATACCGCCAGGCACATACTCAGAAAGGCCCATCCCAACATTTGCGCCCATAAAGGCAACACGGGCATCATCATCCACAACGCCGTAGCCAACAGCAGCAAACCGCAGAAATACTTGATGGCTTCCATCCAGGGCCCGGCCTTGGGCATAAGCGCGCCCGATGTCGCACCAAGGATCAGCAACGACGCACCCTGCCCCCAGGCCAGCACAAACAGGGCCAGGCCGCCCAGCAGCAAATTGCCGGTTTGAGAAATAAACAGCAGGATACCGGCCAGCGGCGCAGCAACGCAGGGGCCGCAAATAAGCGCCGACAACATGCCCATGCCGAATGCGCCGCCGTATCGCCCGCCGGGCATGCGCGACACTTTGTTATTCAATGATGTTTGCAGCGAGACCGGCATCTGTATGGTAAAGGCGCCGAACATGCCAATAGCCAGAACGATAAGCACCAGCGAGAAAGCGGAGAGCACCCACGGGTTTTGTATCCAGGCGGCCAGCACGGAACCGACTGACGCTGCCGCAATGCCCAGCATGGTGTACACCACGGCAGTGCCCAGCACATACATCAAGGTCAGTGCGAAGCCGCGTCCTTTGGAGGGAGCACCGCCACGCGCCTTCTGATCTCCCACGATGACTGACAACAAAATAGGCAGCATGGGCAGTACGCAAGGCGTAAACGAGAGCACCACGCCCAGGGCGAAACAGATCAGAAGAATACGCGCCAGCCCGGCCTCTGATAGCCATTGGGCGATGGTGGTATCGCCGGCATCGAACAGCGAGGCGGTGCCGGACTTGGCTGAAGCGGCCGCCGAAGCAGAAGCGTCACCGGTAGGCTGCTGGCCGGCCTGATCTGCAGCTTTGCCGGCGCCATCCTGGCCGGCAACGGCATCGGTGACATCGGCTGCGTTTGAAGACGCCTGCCCCTGCACCGTGTCAGATGCTTTATTGTCGGAAAGTGGCGTGCTAACCGTGCCAACCGGCGCAGCCCCGTTTTTGATGCCACTGGTGCCGCCCACAATGCTCAGTCCGCCGCCCGGCGCAGGCTCCAGCGCGATATCATAAGTTATGGGGGGATAGCACAGACCGGCATCGGCGCATCCCTGCCCCACCACCTGCAGCGTGAAGGGCTCGGTCTGCTTCAATAGCGGCAAGCGGATGCTGACCTGATCGTGGAACACTTCCATGTCCTTGTCGAAGGTCGGATCGTGCTTGACCTCGCCCTTCGGAAACACCGGTGTCCCCAGCAGCGCAGCGGCTTGGGTGCCGGCGGCATCGTCTTTGATATGGAATTCAAAGCGCTCACGATACATGTAGTATTTGGGCGCAATGCGATAATCAATCCGCAATTCGGACGGGGCCTGCATTTGCGCAGAAAAAACAAAAGCCTGCTCTGGATCCAGAAACTCTTCTTCTGCATGTACAGTAGGGCCGGCCACCAGCAACAACATGGCCATAAGCCCCAACAGCCACATAATGCGGCCCTTCAAATCCGACAACGTGAACACGCGACCTCTCTACACCGATGTTTGTGCCCGCACCCAATCCAGATACGGCACGTGCCCGCCTAGGACGGGCAGGATAATAATTTCAGGAACATCGTAAGGATGCAATTGCACAATCCGCTCCTGACAGCGCACACTGGCCTGACTGGAGGTCTTGATGGTAAGGGTAATTTCCTCTGTCCCTTCGACGTTCTCTTCCCACAAATAAATAGACAGACTGGCCGGACTTAAGTTCACACAAGCTGCCAGATGTTCTTCTACCAGCACATGCGCGATACGTTTTGCCAGCAGCGTATCGGGGACGGTGGTGTACATGACCACGCATTCAGTTGTCATTGGAAGCTCTCCTGGGTAGGGTGAAATTACTCCAGTTCCATCCCCTTGCGTTCGGGAATCAGGAACAGGGTCGCGATAATATCCAGTATATACAAGGACGCCAGTAACGCCAGGGCCACTTCAAAGGAGTACGCTGCCGCCAGCGCGCCGACCACGACCGGTCCGAAGCCGCCAATAGCCCGGCCGATATTGAACAGCACATTCTGTGCGGTGGCCCGGGCTGCCCGGGGGTACAGCTCGGAAATCAATGCCCCATAACCGCCAATCATACCATTGACAAAAACGCCCATCAGCGCGCCGCCCCACAACAACGCGGTCGGCGTCGTGAGTTGGGAATAGACGTAAACCATAATGACGGCGCCCGCCTGATAGAGCAGAAAACTCGGGCGGCGACCAATGCGGTCGGCCAGTTGTCCGAACAGCCAAATGCCCAGGCTCATGCCCAATACGGTCATTGCTGTCCAGCTGGCTGATTTGGTGAGCGAGTATCCGAACTGCGTGGACAGGTATGAAGGCATCCAGATCATCAGGCCGTAATAACCAAAATTCTGTACAGAACACAGGATGATCACCCCGATGCTGCGTCTTACGGTTTCCACGTCTGCCACCAGCAATCGCAATGGCGCAAGCGAAAATGAACGTGCAACCGGGGCAGATTTGACAAAGTGTTCAGGCTCTCCGATGTATGCGCGCACAAAAAACGAGACAATGGCCGGCAGCACCCCCACGGCAAACATACCGCGCCAACCGATAATGGGTAGCAATAGCGGCGTGAGCAACGCAGCGGCCAGTACACCGGCCTGCCAGCCCAGGCCGACATATGACGACACACGGGCGCGCTGCGAAGGACGACAGGCTTCGGTTGCCAGCGCCATGCCGATACCGAACTCCCCTCCCAGGCCCAGCCCGGCGACGGTGCGATAGACCAGCAGATCCCAGTAGCCCTGCGCCAGGGCGCACATGCCCGTAAAGACGGCAAATAGCAGAATCGTCCAGGTCAGAACCCGGACGCGCCCGTAAATGTCGCTAAGCAGGCCAAAGCCCACGCCACCGACCACGGCTCCAACCAACGTCCAGGTGACCAACGAACCGGCTTCGGTACTGGTCAGGCCCAGGCCCGCACTGACCGCAGACAGGATAAAACCCAGAATCAGCAGGTCGAATCCATCCAGCGCATAACCGATGGATGAAGCCCAGATGGCTTTTCTGGCATTTTTTTGATAGTCACGTTCTGCGGGCGCAGCAAGACCTGACACAGACGAAGCACGCATTGTTCGTTCCTGTTGGGGGGAAAGAAAAGGGGGGGAATTTTGCAGGCCTTATTGTAGCGCGGCGGCGACTGCCATGAATCTGAAAAAATCACTTAAGCGGAAAAGAGCGCAGTTCAGAGCGAAAAGTACTGTCTTTTTAGAACGGTATTTTTTTAGTCCCAGGCGGTTTTGGATTCGGCCAGCTATCAAAGGCCCATTCCACGGTACACCACGTTTGTTGCGAAAGTGTCCGGCTGATTACGCGCCGCTTCGGTGCCTACTAGGAAAGGGACCGACTGCGCCACGATTTGGCGCCTATTGTTTCCGGGACTGACTGGGCCCCTTTTTTAAACTTATTGCGCAAGATCGTGTTCGATCAGCATTCTGACATACCGGGTATACGGAATACCTTTGCCTGGCACAGGTGACGGCAGGACAAAACGCAAAAAAGCATCTGCCGAAACAGATGCCTTTTTGCTACCGGTGATGCAAGACCCCCGGCAAAGGAAT
Organism: Advenella sp. S44; assembly: GCF_002810445.1. Taxonomy (GTDB): domain Bacteria; phylum Pseudomonadota; class Gammaproteobacteria; order Burkholderiales; family Burkholderiaceae_B; genus Advenella. The sequence goes on from NZ_NEXS01000001.1 coordinate 124,660, forward strand.
ACTACGACGCCCGCCGGTGCATGCACACCGACTGTCGACGATGGAATTTACGCCTTACTCGGCGTCAACCACTTCGTCGGCAACTTCAGGACGGTCAACCAGTTCCATAAATGCCATTGGCGCATTGTCGCCCTGACGGAAACCCATTTTCAGAACGCGGGTGTAACCACCGTTACGCTCTTTATAGCGAGGACCGATTTCGGCAAACAGTTTAACCACAGCATCGCGGTCGCGCAGACGGGCGAATGCCAGGCGTTTGTTGGCCAGGGTCGGCTCTTTGGCCAAGGTGATAAGGGGCTCGATGACACGGCGCAGCTCTTTGGCTTTAGGCAATGTCGTTTTGATCGCTTCGTGCTGAATCAGAGAGACAGACATGTTGCGGAACATCGCCAGGCGATGGCTGCTGGTACGGTTCAGCTTACGTAGACCACTACGGTGACGCATGATAATTTCCTTTGAATCTAAGTTAAAGACGGCTTATGCCATCTGTTTGACCGGTTCTTCTATCCTGCCATGACAGTTGTCATAACTGGCGGTCCGGTTGGTATAGGAACAGAATCGGAATACCCTATTTGAAATAGGATAAACCCGAAACCATCCGGTTCTTTTGGTCCCTTGCAGGAACCGGCAATTTTACAGCAAATACAAACTCAAGCTCATGTTGGCGGCAGCGTTTGAGATCTGCCGCCAACAGTATTGAACCTTAAGGACGCTCAAGTCCCAGTGGCGGCCAGCTTTCCAGCTTCATGCCCAGAGTCAAGCCGCGTGCAGCCAGTACTTCCTTGATTTCATTCAAGGATTTACGGCCCAGGTTAGGTGTTTTGAGCAGCTCGTTTTCTGTACGCTGGATCAAATCACCAATGTAATAGATATTTTCTGCCTTGAGGCAGTTGGCCGAGCGAACGGTCAGTTCGAGATCGTCAACAGGACGCAGCAGGACAGGGTCGATTTGCGGTACGCCGCGCACCGGTGTTTCAAACGTATCGCTGGCGCCTTCCAGTGCAGCAAAGACGGAAATCTGGTCCATCAGGATGCGGGCAGACTGACGCACGGCTTCTTCAGGAGAAATCACGCCGTTGGTTTCGATATCCAGAATCAGCTTGTCCAGGTCGGTACGCTGTTCAACACGGGCGCTTTCGACAGCGTAGCTGACGCGGCGGACCGGGCTGAAAGACGCATCCATCTGGATACGGCCGATGGTGTGTGAACGCTCATCGCTCAGTGCGCGCATATTGCCGGCGACATACCCACGACCCTGCTCGATCTTGATTTGCATCTCAAGCTTGCCGTTATCTGTCAGCGTGGCAATCACGTGATTCGGATTGATGATTTCTACGTCATGAGGCAGATCAATATCGCTGGCCAGTACCGGGCCAGAGCCGGATTTACGCAGCGTGACTGTCACTTCTTCACGATTGTTCAGTTTGAATACAATGCCCTTCAGGTTCAGAACGATGTCTACGACATCTTCACGCACGCCTGTCAGCGTAGAGTACTCGTGAACCACACCTGTGATCTGCACTTCGGTTGGCGCAAAGCCTGTCATGGAAGACAGCAGAATGCGACGCAGCGCGTTGCCCAGTGTGTGGCCATAACCACGTTCAAACGGTTCCATAACCACTTTGGCGTGGTTCTCGGTAACCGGTGTCACTTCAATGGAACGGGGTTTCAAAAAACCTTGAGACATAACTCTGTGTCCTTTTCAATACCCTCGGCTCGTTACACCGATAAGGCTGATGGATAAGATAAATATTGCTTGGATAAAACCGGGATTGCAAAAAACAGGAAACCGTCACGGTTTCCTGTTTTCATCACGCATTAACGTGAGTACAGCTCGACGATCATGGATTCGTTGATATCACGAGCGACATCAGCGCGATCCGGAGCCTGTTTGAACGTACCAGTCAGTTTGCTGGTGTCCACTTCGACCCACTGCGGCAGACCGTTGCCGGATGCCAGATCCATAGACTCTTTGATACGAGCCTGTGTTTTGGATTTCTCACGAACAGAGACAACATCACCGCTGCTAACCAGCATAGATGGAATGTCTGCCTTGTGGCCATTCAGTTCGATTGCACCGTGGGCAACCAGCTGACGGGCTTCTGCGCGTGTAGAACCGTAACCCATACGGTACACGACGTTGTCCAGACGTGACTCCAGCAACTGAATCAGGGTCTCGCCAGTGTTGCCACGGCGACGCTCAGCTTCAGCGAAGTATTTACGGAATTGCTTTTCAAGCACACCGTACATACGTTTCAGTTTTTGCTTCTCACGCAATTGCAGGCCGTAGTCTGAAGTACGGGCACCGGAGGTGCGGCCGTGCTGACCAGGTTTGGAATCAAGCTTGCATTTGGAGTCAAGTGAACGACGTGCGCTCTTCAGGAACAGATCAATGCCTTCGCGACGCGAAAGTTTGCATTTTGGTCCAGTATATCGTGCCATTATTTTCCCTTGCTAAATTAAATACGACGACGTTTAGGAGGGCGGCAACCGTTATGCGGGACTGGCGTGATGTCTGAGATACTGGAGATTTTGATACCCAGTGCATTCAATGCACGCACTGAAGATTCACGACCAGGACCTGGGCCCTTGATACGTACTTCCAGTGTTTTGATACCATATTCCAATGCTACACGGCCCGCTGACTCGGCTGCAACCTGCGCTGCAAAAGGCGTCGATTTACGTGAGCCCTTAAAGCCCGCGCCACCCGACGTCGCCCATGACAAGGCATTGCCTTGACGGTCAGTAATAGTGATGATTGTATTGTTGAAAGACGCATGAACGTGTGCAATACCGTCCGATACGACCTTTCTGATTTTTTTGCGTGCGCGTGCAGCGCCGCCAGAAGCTTTCGCCATAATCTACCCCGATTATTTCTTCAGTGATTGTGCTGAACGACGTGGGCCCTTGCGTGTACGTGCGTTTGTACGTGTGCGCTGGCCGCGAACGGGCAGACCACGTTTGTGACGCAGACCACGGTAGGTACCCAGGTCAATCAGACGTTTAATCGAAAGTTGTACTTCACGACGCAAATCACCCTCGACTGTGAACAAACCAATCTGTTCACGGATTTTTTCGAGTTCTGCATCTGTCAGGTCTTTCACTTTCTTGTCAAAGGCCACACCGGCTGATTCGCAGATTTTGCGAGAGCGAGTGCGTCCGATGCCAAAAATAGCGGTCAGACCGATTTCAGCATGCTGATGCGGCGGAATGTTAATGCCAGCTATACGGGCCATGTCTGTTCCTCGTTAAATCGATGCGCCGGGATTAACCCTGACGCTGCTTGTGACGTGGATCTGTACAAATTACTCGTACAACTCCGTGTCGTTTAATGATCTTGCAATGACGGCAGATCTTTTTTACCGATGCCATTACCTTCATGGTTGACTCCTAGTTTTGTTTCCACTTATTTAGAGCGGAAGACGATTCTTGCGCGTGAAAGGTCATAGGGCGTGAGTTCCACGGTTACCTTGTCACCCGGAAGAATCCGAATATAGTGCATTCGCATCTTGCCGGATATGTGGCCAAGAACCACATGTCCGTTTTCGAGCTTTACACGAAATGTTGCGTTCGGGAGGTTCTCGACAACCTCACCCTGCATTTGTATGACGTCATCCTTGGCCATGATCTATCTCATAGGTAAGCTCGAACCCTTAAAACTTGTCTTCTTGAGCAGCGAATCATACTGGTGGGACATCATATAGGCCTGTACCTGCGCCATGAAGTCCATAGTTACCACCACGATAATCAACAGCGAAGTGCCGCCAAAATAAAACGGTACGTTCTGCCACTGCATTCGAAGGAATTCGGGAACCAGACACACCAATGTGATGTAAATGGCACCAACCAGTGTCAGGCGCATCAAAATTTTGTCGATGTATTTTGATGTCTGCAGCCCCGGACGAATACCCGGAACAAATGCGCCGCTTTTCTTCAGATTGTCTGCTGTTTCCCGACTGTTAAATACCAGCGCAGTATAGAAAAAGCAGAAAAACACAATCAAGGCGGTGAATACCGTCACATACAACGGCTGACCAGGCTGCAATGCTGCTGCCGTGTCGCTTAACCAGCGCATGTTACTTGACTGCGAAAACCAGCTGGCAATGGTTGCCGGAAACAGGATGATGGATGAAGCAAAAATGGGAGGAATCACACCTGCCATATTCAGCTTCAGGGGCAGATGCGAGCTCTGACCGCCATAAACCTTGTTGCCGACCTGACGCTTGGCGTAGTTCACCGTAATCCGGCGTTGACCACGCTCAACAAACACCACCAGCGCTGTAATCGCTACCACCAGCACCAGAATAAACAGTGCGGACACCGTTCCGATCTGATTCTGGCTGACCAGCTCGAACATGCTTGCCAGAGCGGTTGGCAGACCGGCCACAATACCTGCAAAAATCAGGATTGAAATACCATTGCCAAGACCGCGCTCGGTAATCTGCTCACCCAGCCACATCACGAACATGGTTCCGGTTACCAGGGTGACCACAGTCGTGAAAACGAACATGGCGCCAGGTGAATTGACCAGATCCGGCTGAGCCTGCAGCGTGGCGGCAATACCAAAGGATTGCGCCAGTGCGAGCACGACCGTGCCGTAGCGTGTGTACTGGGTAATCTTGCGCCGGCCAGCCTCGCCCTCTTTCTTGATCGCTTCAAGAGAAGGCACAACGGAGCTGACCAGTTGCATGATGATCGATGCCGAAATATACGGCATGATCCCCAGAGCAAATACCGAGAAGCGCGACAGCGCGCCACCCGAGAACATGTTAAAGAGGCCCAGAATCCCGCCTGACTGTGAATTGAACAGCTGGCGCATGGCGTCGGGATTAATACCCGGCACCGGAATATGCGTACCCAGCCGATACACGACCAGAGCGAGAATCAGGAACACAAGACGCTGCCTGAGGTCGCCGTATTTTTTACCGCTACCTGCTTTTCCTGCTGCCTGTGCTTTAGCCACTTTTGCCCCTTTTACTCAGCGAGTGAACCACCAGCGGCTTCGATCGCTGCGCGGGCACCGGCTGTTGCTGTCAGGCCTTTTACGGATACTTTGCGGGAAAGCTCACCAGACTTGATGACTTTCACGTAACGTACCTGCTGACCAATAAAACCTTGCTGCTTGAGCACCTGAACGTCGACCTCGTCGCCTGTCAGCTTCTGCAGATCAGACAAACGTACTTCTGCATGCAGGTGCTGACCCAGAGGCGTAAAGCCGCGTTTTGGCAAACGACGTTGCAGGGGCATCTGACCACCCTCGAAGCCGACTTTATGAAAGCCGCCTGAGCGTGATTTCTGACCTTTGTGTCCACGGCCGGCGGTTTTACCAAAGCCTGAACCAATGCCGCGACCTACACGACGCTTGGTGTGCTTGCTACCTTCAGCGGGGGACAATGAGTTGAGTTGCATTTCGGACATCTCTATTCCTTTACGATAGGCTTCAGGCTTCCGAAACGGACACGAGATAATCGACTGTGCGAATCATCCCGCGAACTTCCGGTGTATCCACCAGCACACGGCTGCTGTTTACTTTACCCAAACCCAAACCGCGCACTGTATCGCGGTGACTTTGTTTGGTGCCGATAACGGACCGAACAAGCGTGACTTTAATTTGCTTCTTCTGTGCCATCATTTACCCCAGAATCTCTTCGACGGACTTGCCGCGCTTGGCTGCCACCTCGGACGGTGTCAGGCAGGCGTTCAGACCGTTCAGTGTTGCGCGTACCAGGTTGTACGGATTGCTTGAACCCAGGCTCTTGGCAACCACGTTACGTACACCCATCACTTCGAAGATGGCGCGCATTGGACCGCCGGCGATCACCCCGGTACCTTCGGCAGCCGGTGAAATCAGAACGGTAGATGCGCCATGCTTACCCACGACGGTGTGGTGCAGTGTACCGTCATTCAGGGCAACACGAACCATGCCGCGACGGGCCTGTTCCATTGCTTTCTGAACTGCGACGGGCACTTCGCGTGCTTTACCTTTACCCATGCCGATGCGGCCATCGCCATCACCAACGACTGTCAGCGCTGCGAAGCTCATTGTGCGACCACCTTTAACAACCTTGGTCACACGATTAACCGCAATCATCTTCTCGCGAAAACCGTCATCGCGTTCTTGCTCAGGGGCGTTTTTGCCTTGTGCTTTTGCCATTTGACAATTCCTCGATTAGATCTTGAGGCCGGCTTCACGCGCGGCTTCGGCCAGCGCCTTGACGCGGCCATGGTAACGGAAACCGGCACGGTCGAATGCTACAGATTCGATACCCGCTGCCTTGGCTTTCTCGGCAACCCGTTTTCCAACAATGACGGCTGCCTCAACGTTGCCACCATTTTTCTTGCCTTCGGCCAGTTCCTTGCGGACTTCAGGCTCGAGCGTAGAAGCGGTTAACAACACCTTGTCGCCTTCCGGCGAAATAACGTTTGCGTAAATGTGAAGATTCGAACGGTGAACTGCCAGACGGTATGTACCGAGTTCTGCAATTTTCCGACGAGTCGCCACTGCACGACGCAAACGGGATAATTTTTTGTCCATGATATATCCTTGCCTGCGCTATTATTTCTTCTTGGTTTCTTTCATGACGACGCGTTCGTCAGCATAACGAACACCTTTGCCTTTGTAAGGCTCTGGTGGACGATAGGCGCGGACTTTCGCGGCAACCTGGCCAACAGCCTGCTTGTCGAAGCTCTTCAGAACGATTTCGGTCTGGGTAGGGCATTCGGCTTTCACGCTTTTTGGCAGCGGGTGCATGATGTCATGCGAGAAACCAAGTTGAAGCTTGAGTGAATCTCCCTGAACCTGGGCACGGTAACCCACGCCGATCAGATTCAGACGACGTTCGAAACCCTTGCTGACGCCGGTAACCATATTGTTTACCAGAGCACGCAGAGTGCCGGACATTTCTTTTGCGTGACGTGAATCATCAGCCACGGTGAAAGAGATCTTGCCGTCGTCCAGCTTGAGTGCGACTTCGCCGCCCAGTTGCTGGTTCAGTTCACCCAAAGGGCCTTTAACATGAATGTTGTTGTCCGTGATGTTAACTTCAACACCTTTAGGGACTTCAACAGGATATTTTGCTATACGTGACATATTCTTCTCCTTATGCCACGTAACACAGAACTTCGCCGCCTACGCCTTCATGACGGGCCTTGCGGTCTGTCATGACGCCACGCGAAGTGGAGACGATGGCTACACCCAGACCGTTCATCACCTGAGGGATGGCAGTACGGCCTTTGTAGATGCGCAGTCCAGGTCGTGATACGCGGTCAATGCGTTCAATCACGGGACGTCCCGCGTAATATTTCAGTGAAATTTCAAGCTCGGGCTTGGCTTTTTCACCTTTGATTTCAAAGCTCTCGATATAACCTTCTTCTTTCAGCACGGCGGCAATAGCCACTTTCAGCTTAGAGGAGGGCATCGATACCGAGACTTTCTCGACCTGCTGCGCGTTACGGATACGCGTCAGCATATCGGCGATTGGATCGCTCATGCTCATAATTTATTCTCCTACCAGCTAGCCTTGGTCATACCGGGCACTTCTCCGCGCATTGCCATCTCGCGCAGTTTGTGACGGGTCAAACCAAATTTGCTGAACACGCCACGTGGGCGTCCGGTAATAACGCAACGGTTACGCATACGGGTTGGGTTTGCATTACGCGGTAATTGCTGTAATTTCAAACGTGCGTCGTAGCGCTCTTCGTCGGATTTCGATGTGTCGTTAATGATCGCTGTCAGTGCTGCACGTTTGGCTGCGAATTTCTCAACCAGTTTGGCGCGCTTGATATCGCGATTGATGAGTGAAAGTTTTGCCACGTCATCGCCCCTTAGTTACGAAACGGGAAGCTGAAGGCTGTTAGCAGCGCTTTGGCTTCTTCGTCTGTCTTAGCTGTGGTTGTGATACTGATATTCAGGCCCCGCAGTGCGTCGATTTTGTCGTATTCAATTTCAGGGAAAATGATTTGCTCTTTCACCCCAACGTTGTAATTACCACGACCATCGAACGCGCGACCAGAGATACCACGGAAGTCGCGTACGCGAGGCAATGCAATCGTCACCAGACGATCCAGAAACTCGTACATACGCTGACCGCGCAATGTCACCATGCAGCCGATAGGATAATTTTCACGAATTTTAAAACCGGCAATTGCCTTTTTTGTTTTCGTGACCACAGGTCTCTGACCAGAGATTTTTGTCAGGTCTGATACCGCATGCTCAATGACTTTTTTGTCAGCAACAGCCTCGGAAACGCCCATGTTCAGTGTGATCTTGGTAATGCGAGGCACTTCCATGTCACTTTTGTAACCGAACTGTTTTTTCATTTCGCCAGCAATCTTGCTGTTATATAAATCTTGCAAACGAGCCATGATTACGCCCCTTTCGCTTTCGCGCCAACGACTTCGCCGTTAGAACGGTAAATACGGACGTTGCGTCCATCGACTTCTTTGACGCCTACACGATCACCCTTGCCAGTAGCAGGATTGAACAATGCCACATTGGAAATGTGGATAGGCATTGTTTTGTCAATGATGCCGCCTGGGTTGTTGTTCATCGGATTAGGTTTTGTGTGTTTCTTGACAACGTTCACGCCTTCAACCAGTACGTAATTAGCGTCAACACGGGCCAGTACGACACCGCGGCGCTTTTTATCACGACCGGTAAGGACGATAACCTCGTCACCTTTACGAATGTTTTCCATCTATCTGCCCCTTACAGCACTTCAGGTGCCAGTGACACGATTTTCATGAAGCGCTCGGTACGCAGTTCACGCGTCACAGGCCCAAAAATACGTGTACCGATAGGTTCAAGTTTGGCGTTCAGCAGCACGGCTGCATTTCCACCAAAACGGATCAGCGAACCGTCTTTACGACGAACGCCCTTGGCGGTACGTACGACGACCGCATTATAGATTTCGCCTTTTTTGACGCGCCCGCGCGGAGCTGCATCCTTGACAGTCACTTTGATGATGTCACCGATGGCTGCGTAACGGCGCTTTGAGCCGCCCAACACCTTGATGCACATAATACGGCGCGCACCAGTGTTATCAGCCACGTCTAGCGTGCTTTGCATTTGGATCATGATTATTCCTGTTCCAACTTAGTTACATACACTGCCGGTTTCCCGGCAGCCCGTTTGCCATTTCTGGTATCTCAACCCGTTCTTTTCCAATTGACGCCCGGTTTATTAAAACCAAGGAAAATCAGTACATTAGGCAGGGCAGCAAGCACCAGATGCTATTCATATAACCAGTTTTGGTCCCGTCAGGCCGCGCCCGTTAGTATTGCGTGCGCCACCCTGGGTTGAAATCTGTTTAAATAGTTTCCCCGCTCGTAAACGAACGAAGTCCTCTAATATATCCTATCTGTACACCGGATGCAAGTAAAAAACACAGCAAAAACACCAATTACTACTTGAAAAACAACAACTTTTTTAGAAATTCAGCGCATTTTGGTGCATCCTGAACATGCGACCGGTTTTATTGACCGTTGATTTAGCGTACGCAGTAAAGAGCGCGTTGATTGACGACGGCAAGAGCGCAAAGCGTCGGACATGAAGACTGCGCAACGCCGACACATGGCGCCATGCATGTATTCTGTACAACACAAAAAAGCCTTCTGAAGTGCAAAAATAAGATACATGATACTATCTTATAAATAATGATAACAAAATGTTAAATTGACTTCGAATGGTGCTCCCCCGAAATATGATCATAGCGAAATCGGTAAAAACACGGCGGCGCGGCGCCACGCTTGAACAGGCTATTATTGAAGTGGCCTGGGACAGGCTCGTTGAACACGGCTACACCTCGTTGACCATGGAGATGGTTGCCCGCGCAGCCCACACCAGCCGCTCGGTGCTCGCACGACGCTGGAACAGTAAAGCATCGCTGGTGCTGGCGGCCATTAAATACCAGCTTTCCAAGCATCCTCCGCAAGTGCCCGATCAGGGCGATGTGCGGGCTGAGCTGCTGGAGTATCTGCAGCGCCTTGGCAGTTTTGCACCCATCTTTACAACGATCAACGCCTTGCTGTCGAACGAGATGTTTCGCAAGGCTTTTGCCACGCCGGAAGAGGTCAGGCGGGCGCTAAGCGCGGGCAGAACGGATTATTTGAGCGTGATTCTGGATCGTGCAGTGGCGCGCAACGAAATCGACCCGGACAAGTTAACGCCGCCCATCAAGACCCTTGTGCGGGATCTGCTGCGTCAGCATGTCATGATGCACCGGGCCGCGCCGCCGGAGCAGCTGCTGGTGGCCTGGGTCGATTCAATTTTTCTGCCACTGGTGCGACGCACCTCACCCTGAGGCCATTGGCCAGCGAATACTAGAACCGATAGGCAACGCCAAGGGCACCTACTGCCTGCGATTTGCGACGGACCAGCGGGCTGTCGGCTGCGTCCCCCATGAGCCGACTGACACCGGCAGCGCCAGTGATGCTCCATGTTTTGGTCAGGTCATAATTGAAGCCAACCCGCAGGGACACATCCTTGAATCCGGCCGACGGCCGGTATTTCGACAAGCCGGAGTCGGCTGCCTGCTGCGTATTGATGCCGAAGTAGCTGTTCATGTACTTAGCGTTTGCCCAGTTGACCGAGACACTGGGAATGACTCTGAAGCGTTCCGATATTGAATACGGATAAGAGACGCGTGCATTTGCGATGAGTCCTCGCTCGCTTTTGCTTATTGCCTGGGTGGCCGACACTGTGAAGATGGCTCCCCAGGCATTCGTCGATACGAAAACACGTGCACCCAACGCATGGGACAGTTTGCCGATACCCTCGGGCACGTCGCTTTTGCTATACCCCTCCATCATGTTCACCCCGGCTCCGACGGTCAATTGCGGGGACTGCCAAATAGTTAATCCCAGGCCATCGCCCGAGCGGGCAAAAAAACGCCCATACCGGGCATCCACCACGGGAAACGGCCGCAACCGATATTCATCCGCACCCTCATAACGCGGCGCAACGGCTACGCCCAGGCCAAGTGTCAGATGATCGCCGTCGGCGGCGTGAGCAGCCGCTGCTGGCAGGCTTAATAAAGCCAACAGGATTCTGGGCCGTATAGTCGGGGGTAAATAAGCTTGTACATATCCATGGGTTTGAACGGCACGCTTCATGCTGGCTCCAGGGCAATTAAAACTTGGATTTAAGGTTCGTGAAAGAATCTTAAAGACAATCCCCGGGGCTTGTCAAAGTACGTCGATGTATCTTATTTTTGAATAAAACAGATCCGTTCCCGTTGGTCGGGTTTGTAATTGAGATACAGATGCGAACAGCGCCGGCTCTCCCCACGCGATAATTGGGCCGCCAGGCACCAATACAGAAGAGGCAAACACATCGTACGGTACTAGGTGTCTGCCATGGCTTAAGTATTGGTAATTAGTACTTGTAATTTAACGTGGCCATGACGTTGCGCGACGCCCCCCATGCTCCCTGACTGTAAAAACCGACTTGCTGATAATATTTTTTGTTCAACAGGTTATTCAGGTTCAACTGCACCGACACACGATCGTTGACTTGATAGCGGGCCATCAAGTCAACCAGGGCATAGGATTGCTGGGAAACCTCTTCCTGGCCATTCGGGCCATCGGCTGTCGCATACAGTTTGCTTTGCCAGTTGACGCCGCCGCCTACGGTCAGCCCACCAAGCGCGCCGGATAGCTGATAGGTCGTAAACAATTTGAATAGTGTTCGCGGCTGGTCGGTCTGAATCGCGTTTCGCTCTGCATCATGCGCCGTCCAATGCGTCAGGCCCGCCATAATGTTCCATCCATCCAGTGGCTCGCCCGAGATCTCCAGGTCGTAGCCCCTGCTGCGCGTGCCTTTTGCAGCATAATAAGCCTGGTTAACGGTCCCGGGAACCAGGTAACCCACGTCGGTCTGGGCCAGATTGTCCTGGTTAATCTGAAACAGCGCTGCGCTTGCATTCAAGCGGCCCTGCAGAAAACTTCCCTTTACACCCACTTCATAGCTATCGCCTTCGAGCGGATCCAGCCAGCGTCCGTCCCGATCCTGATAATTCTGGGGGTTGAAAATGCTGGTATAGCTGACGTAGGCAGTCAGGTTGTCATTCAGATCATAAAGAATGCCTGCATATGGCGTAAAGGCTGACTTGCTGAATTTGTACGGAGAGTCGCCCTCTTGTTCCGTTTTCCATTCACTATAGCGACCGCCCAGGATCACCTTGAGCGAGTCGGTCAGGTTCAGGCGGGCAGCGGCGTACAGCCCGGTCTGCCAGGTGCGGCCCAGCAGCGAGACAGATTCGTCTGCCCATTGCGGCTGCGCATATGAGCCATCCCACTCAAAAAAGTTGCCTATGGGCGCGACATTGATTGGCGAGCGGCCGTAAAACAGCTCTTTTTGCCGGCTATGACTGGCTCCGAAAACAAGCTCATGCTGGCGCCCGAACAGCTCAAGGGGTCCGGACACTTTGATGTCCGCGCTCTTTTGCGTGCGATCGCCATAATAACGAGCTGGGCTGGCAGTCATTCCCAACCCGGTTTCCCTGTCAGGCCAGCCGCCGGTAAACAGCAACTTTTCATCAGATTCGTTTTTGCTGTAATTCAGTAGCGCATCCACCCGCCAGCCATTGTCGAACTCGTGCTCCAGATTCAGAAACGCGCCCTGGGTCGTGCTGGCCCATTTACTCCAGTCCGTGCCGATATTCAGTCCACGGTCCCAGTCGGTACGGCTGCCGTCTGCATACCACAGGGGGAAGCCACCCCATGCGCTTGCCTTGGGCGCGTTCTCCTGGTAGTGATAGCCCAGGCGTAACACCGTGCGGTCTGTCAGATCGGCTTCGACGGTGCCGTAAAAAATCGATTTGCGTGTGCTGTAGCGATCCAGATAGGAGTGCCCCTGCTGGTGTGCGCCCACAATTCTGCCGCGCACCCTGCCGTCTTCTGTCAAGGGTGTCTGCAAATCTGCAGAAGCCCGGTAGGTGTCATGGGAGCCGGCGCCCAGCGACAGGTCTGCCGCAAAGTCCCTGCTGCTGGCGCGTTTGCGTACGAAATTGACGGCAGCAGAAGGATTACCAGCCCCGGTCATCAAGCCCGTGGCGCCGCGCACTACCTCAATACGATCATAAATGATCGGATCAATAGCCGATTCCCCGGCCGCCCATCCGCTGCCGCCTGTCACAGCAGTCGGAATACCATCATACAAGTACGTATTGATGGAAAAACCGCGTGAATTGAAACTGTAGCGCTCGGTGTCATAATTCTGGACGGAAATACCGGGTGTACTTGCCAGCACATCTTTGACAGACTGCATGTTCTGGTCCTCAATGCGCTGGCGGGTAACCACAGTGACGGACTGCGGCGTCTCACGCAAGGACAGCGACAAACCGGTGCTGGCACGAGTGGCACGAGGCGTATATGAGCGCGTGCCTTCCGTGGTGACCTCGTCTGTTGCGGAACGGGCGGCAATGGCCTGCAGCGTCGTGACCGGCGCGGCAGGGTCGACCTTATCCGACCCGCTTGCAGCCACCTGTGCAAATGACGCGCCATGTATTGTCATGGCCAGCGTCCCCGCTACCCATGGGGTCAGACGCGACACGGTTATAGACTTATCGCACTGACGGGTAACCGGGCAACGACTCAAATGCTGGCGCATGACACTGTGTCCTTCTGGATTATTTCAAATGATTACGAGACGGCAAATTGTAATGCAAACGATTCGCATTCCATTCATTTAATTGCAACAATATTCTTCAGAAGCGGAATCTGGGGGAAAAAATGCATAAGAGTGTTGTTTTCATGATGCCGGATGCAATATCTGGCACAGGATGAGAGCCGGTGAAAAGTGTAAACCGGCGTTCCAGACGGAGATGCAAACGCGGGCAATTGTCACGTGGCAGCTTGATTTACGCAAGGACTGTTCATCAGTCCCATGAAAGGACTAACCCGATTTGACTGCTCGGCAGGTTACAGGACTGACCCGATCTCATCGCTTACGCTAATTTAAGCGGACGCAAATTCAATCTGCACGTGCATCGCCTGCCCGCAGTAGATTTACTTTACTGCGAAGGTATACATGTTCCGCGACGTGGCTTACGCCTGTGGCATCGTCATAGGCAGGAGATCCGGGCCACCTGCCCGCAGCAGATTTGCCATACTACGAAGGCGTACATGTTCAGCGATGCGGCTTACGTCTGTAGTATCGACATACGCAGGCGTTCGGCGCGTCGCCGCAGCCATTCGAGCGTGAGTAGCATGACAACGGAAAATAGAATCAGCAATGTCGCAGCGGCAGCGATGGTCGGATTCAGATTCTCACGGATCCCACTGAACATGACACGCGGCAGGGTGTACTGGTCGGGCCCCGCGATAAACAGCGTCATGACCACTTCATCGAACGACGTGCCAAAGGCGAACAGCGCCCCCGAGATCACGCCCGGTGCGATAAGGGGAAGCGTGACTTTACGGAATGCGTACAATGGCGGTGCGCCAAGACTGGCCGCCGCCCTGCCCAGATTGGTGTCGTAACCTTCGAGCGTGGCCATCACTGTGATCAGCACGAACGGCGCGCCAAGCACGGCATGCATGACAACCAGCAGGCCCAGATTGTTGGCCAGACCCAGGGGCGCAAAGAACAGATAGGCGGCCACGCCCAGAATAACGACCGGCACGACCATGGGGGAAATCAGCAGCGCCAGCAACAGCCCTTTGCCGGGAAAGCGCGCCCGATACAGCGACAACGCCGCAGCCGTTCCCAGCACCGTGGCAATCGCGGTCGCCAGCGGCGCAACAATCAGCGTATTTTTCAGTCCCAGCATCCACTCGGGCGATTGGAAGAAGTTTTCGTACCAGCGCAGGGAAAAGCCACTTAGGGGGTAGACCAGGAATGAACTGTCATTGAACGACAGCGGCACAATGACCAGCACCGGCACAATCAGAAACAATAGCACCAGCAGAGCCAGCAGCCAGTGAACCACGCGCCAGATACGTTCGGAAGGCGTAAGAATGGTCTTTTGCTGCGCCATTTACGCTACCCCCAGGCGGGTCGAGCCGCTAAGCCGGCTGTAGACCGCATACAAAATCAAGGTTGCCAGCAGCAGCATGGCAGCCAATGCCCCGGCCAGGCCCCAGTTGATGGTGCCATTGGTATAGAAGGCGATAAAGTAGCTGATCATCTGATCCTTCGGGCCGCCCAGCAGTGCCGGTGTAATGTAATACCCGATTGCCGTAATGAAGACCAGCAGGCAGCCCGCGCCAATGCCGGGCAGGGTCTGTGGAAAATACACCGCCCAGAAACTGCGCAAGGGATGACAGCCCAGGGAAACGGCGGCACGCATGTAGGTGGGCGAGATACCTTTCATCACACTGTACAAAGGCAGGATCATAAACGGAAGCATGATATGCACCATGGCAATATAGACGCCCAGCCGGTTAAATACCAATTGCATGGGCGCATCAATCAGCCCGATATGCAATAGCAGGCGATTGATCAGACCGCCATTTTGCAATAGCACGATCCAGGCCGCCGTGCGCACCAGTAAAGACGTCCAGAAGGGTAGCAACACCAGAATCATGAGCAGATTACTGCTGCGCGCGGGCAGCCTGGCGAGCAGATACGCCAGCGGGTAGGCCAGCACCAGCGCCACCAGCGTTACCACAGTTGCCATCCAGAAGGTGCGCAGGTAAATGGCCTTGAAAATGCCCTGGTTCGGCGGCGCCGCAGCAATGCTGCCGTCGGGCGCCTGTTTCAGATCCAGAGCAGTCAGCAGATAGTATGGCGTTTGCGCCCGGGCATTGTTTTTCAATATGCCCCAATAGGTCTGGTCGGACCAGCGCGGATCAATCTGGTCAAATGCTTCCTGGAAGCTGGGCGGATCAATCTTGAAGGGCAGCTTGCGGGCCGTTTTGGCAATCAGCGTACGAAACCCCGCCTGTTCGAAATTGAGGCGCTGCATCAGCGGCCCCATTGCCTGTTCGGCGCGCGCCCGGGCCAGGTCATCGGCCAGGGCACGGTACATGGCTTCGCTCACCGGCGTACCGGGTTCCCACTTGTGCAGGGTTTTAACGGTGGCGGGCAAAATAGTGACCACTTCAGGATTAGCCACGCTTTTGCCCAGGAATGACGCGATAGGCGCCACAAAGGTCAGCAGCAGAAATAGCAGCAACGGCACCACCAGCCAGAGCGCCTTGCGTGGTCCCGTCATTATTTGGCAACCCAGGCGTTATACCGCTGCTCCAGGGAAACACCATTGTCGATCCAGAAATCCACATCCAGTGCAATGGCGTTCTTCTCGTTTTCGGGTGCCGTTGGCATATCGGCCAGATATTTCTTGTCTATCAGCGGGATCGCTTTTTTATTGACGACACCGTAAGCGATATTTTCGGCATAGACTTTCTGGGTTTCGGGTTTGCTGGCAAAGGCGATGAACTTCATTGTCTCGGCTATGTTCTTACTGCCTTTGGGAATGGCCCAGTAATCCAGATCGTAAACACTTTGATCCCAGACAACTTTCAGATTTGTCCCTTCGCGGGCCGCCTGGGAAATCCTGCCGTTATAGGCCGAGGTCATGACCACGTCGCCTGATACCAGATACTGGGCTGGCTGCGCGCCCGACTCCCACCACTGGATATGGGGCTTGAGCTCATCCAGCTTGGCAAAGGCACGATCCACGCCCTCGGGCGTGGCCAGCACATTGTAAACGTCTTTAGGCGATACGCCATCGGCCATCAAGGCGATTTCCAGCGTGTATTTTGCGCCCTTGCGCAGACCGCGCTTGCCCGGGTATTTTTTGACATCCCAGAAATCGGCCCAGCTGGTGGGCGCATTGTCCTTGAGTTTGTCGCCATGATAGGCCAGCGCAACCGACCATACAAACATGCCGACGCCGCAGTCTTTGTCGGTCGCCGCCTCGATAAAATCGGCTTTGTCGCCAATGCCGCCCCAGTCAATCGGCTCGAACAATCCCTCTTCGCAGCCACGCACCAGTTCTGGGCTTTCCACTTCCACGGCATCCCAGCTCACACTGCTGGTGTCTACCATCGCCTTGATCTTGGCCTGCTCCCCGTTGTATTCGGCTGCAGTGATCTTGATGCCCGTTTCTTTTTCATAGGGTCCGTAATACGCCTTTTCCTGCGCCGTTTTATTGTCTCCGCCAAAGGAAACCAGCGTCAGGCTATCGGCCGCATGGGCACCCGCTGCGCCCAACCCCAGGCAGGTCGCTACTGCGGCGCGCAATACGACGCCCTTGATTGTTGTACTTTTCATTTGTCTCTCTCCACATTAAGGTTGTGATACCACTGTGCTGGCTCTACCGCTGAGCTTGATCTACCGCTGCCGTCTTTCGGCCTGTGTACGCTTTCTGCCGGTATCCGTCTTACCGCTGTACTTCTTATACCGGCGCCCTCATTAAACCGCCGTCCTTCGTATACTGCCGTTCTTCCTACGCCGTCCGTCTTAATCCGACTACCTCGCTAAACCGCCGGCCTTGTTCCGTCACTATCCGTGCTAAATCGCCGCCGTCACCTCTATCGGGTCCAGAAGCCGCACAAATTCGTGATTCCAGCCCAGATCGACGGTATCGCCCACCGCGATTTTCTGTTGAACCTGGGACACCGGCTGCTTCACCACAAAGTCGGGATCGCCATTGATAACCAGCCGAACACGAACATGATCGCCCAGATAAATGACTTCCCGGACCTTGCCCTGGCAACGCACATCGGTAGCGTTTTGCGCCGGATTGATCGCAATTCTTTCGGGACGAATCGATACCGATACGCGATCACCCGCTTTCATTCCCAATTGCGGCGTACCCTGGATTTGCATACCGCTGTCCAAATCAACCGTGGCCTGACGCGCGCCCGCATGCGCAATGGTGCCATGCGTACGGTTGTTTTCGCCGATGAAACCGGCAACAAATGCGGTGTCGGGCGCCTCGTATATATCCTGGGGAGAGCCGATCTGCTGGACCATACCGTCATGAAAGACGGCGACGCGGTCCGACATGGTCAGGGCCTCGTCCTGATCGTGCGTCACGTAGACAACCGTCACGCCCAGTTCGCCATGCAGCCGTTTGATCTCCAGTTGCATATGTTCGCGCAACTGTTTGTCCAGCGCTCCCAACGGTTCATCCATTAGCACCAGTTCAGGCTCGAATACCAGCGCCCGCGCCAATGCCACGCGCTGCTGCTGGCCGCCTGACAACTGCGAGGGGTATCGTTTTTCCATGCCATTGAGCTGCACCATGGCCAGTGCCTTGCTGACTTTCTGCTGCCGGGTGGCGGCATCGACCTTGCGAACCTTCAGTGGAAACGCCACATTCTCCTGTACCGTGATATGCGGAAACAGGGCGTAATTCTGAAAGACCATGCCGATATTGCGTTTGTGAGGAGGCAGGTTATCTATTTGCTCTCCGGCCAGTTCAATGGTGCCCGATGTGGGTGTCTCGAAACCGGCCAGCATCATGAGCGTGGTGGTCTTGCCTGAACCCGAGGGACCCAGCAGGGTCAGAAATTCCCCCCGCCGGATATCCAGGTTCAGATGCCGGACAACCTGGTTCTTGCCATCGTAACTCTTGCGCACGTTCTTGAAACGCACCAGAGGGTTGTTGTTATTCGCATTTGCTGCAGACATAAACCTTGCTTCTCCCAGTATCACTCATGCAACGACGGGTCGCGCCGACGACGTGCCTGCCACCAAACGGCGCAATCAAATCATTGCATCGCATGCGGCAATCACATCTGAATTATTCCAAATGTGATTGCCAGCCGTATCCCGTGAGGTTTGGACCTCCGATGAATCAGCTTCAAGACTTGAGCGACTGCTGCGTGGCGTCCAGCGCCTGCGTGACAGCATCGACCAGCGTATCCACCTGCTCTGCCGTGATAATCAACGGCGGGCAGAAGGCCAGGGTATCGCCGATATTGCGCGTGATCACGCCCAGTTCCTGCAGCTTGCGACCCACCGCAGTTCCCAGCTGCCCCGGGTTGGCCAGCGCCGTTTTCGCTGCCTTGTCCGTCACAAGTTCCACGCCTGCAATCAGCCCGACGCCCCGCACTTCGCCTACCAGCGGGTGGTCGCGCAGGCCGGCAAGCCGTTGCTGCAGATGCGCACCTGTCACAGACGCATTTTGTACAAGATTTCTTTCACGGATGATATTCACGTTTTCCTGACCTACCGCGACTGCGACCGGATGCCCGCCAGCGGTAAAGCCGTGGCCCAGCACGCCCAGCTTGTTACTTTCATCTGCAATCGGGTCGAACATGCGACTGTTAAGCAAAATGGCCGACAGCGGCTGGTAGGACGAGGAAATCTGCTTGGACAGTACCATCACATCGGGTTTGATGTCATAGGTTTCGCTGGCGAACATCTTGCCGGTGCGGCCAAAGCCGCAAATGACCTCGTCGGCCACCAGCAGCACGTCGTATTTGTTCAGCACCGCCTGGATTTTTTCCCAATAGGTTTTCGGCGGCACAATCACGCCGCCCGCGCCCATCACCGGTTCGGCAAAGAATGCCGCAATGGTGTCCGGACCTTCCTTCTGGATCAGCGCCTCAAGGTCTGCCGCCATGCGGGTGGCAAATTCATCTTCCGTTTCGCCGTCCCGGCCTTCGCGCCAGTAATGAGGGCATGTCGTATGCAATACACGCTCAATGGGCAGGTCAAAGCCTTTGTGATTGCCCGGCAAGCCGGTCAGGCTGGCCGAGGCGATCGTGACGCCATGGTAGCCCTTATGGCGGGAAATGAATTTTTTCTTGTTCGGCTGGCCCAATGCATTGGACCGATACCAGAGCAATTTCATGACCGTATCATTTGCTTCCGAACCCGAATTGGTGAAGAACACCTTGCTCATGGGTACCGGCGCAAGATCAACCAGGGTTTTGGCAAAACGAACAGCAGCTTCGTGCGTTTTGTGGGTAAACAAATGATAGAACGGCAGGGTCTGCATCTGGCGCATGGCTGCGTCCACCAGTCGCTGCTCGCTGAACCCGACCGCGACACTCCACAACCCGGCCATCGCTTCGATGTATTTTTTTCCATGTTCATCTTCCACATAAATGCCATCACCGCGCGTGATGACCAATGGCCCTTGCGATGCATGCGTAATCGCATTGGTATATGGGTGCATGTGAAACGCGATGTCGTCACTGCCCTGCTGTGAAATTGAATTGCTCATTGTGTCTCCAATATCGGTTGCGTCTGGTTCTTCGTAAGGTTGCGTCTGGTTCTTCGTTATTATCCATGCTAACTGGTTCCTTGGCGAGCGCAGGGCCAATTGTGCGGGAAATCACCGAACAATCGTGGCAGCCCCGGCCACGACGATTGCCGCGCGTGGCAACAAACCATGCCGAGCGCCAGGACAGCAGCAATAATGCAATTGCAATTGGAAATGCAATGTCCTCGTCGCGTCGTTGCAGATCCGCGAGGATAATAAGCTATGATTATCATATTGGTGGTGCAATAATACAATTGGCATCTTCCTGCGAGAGCCATTTTCCCTTAACCAAAACTCGAAGTGAAACTATCTCCCATGTCTGATTTGAACTGGTCCTTCCCCTATCCGTCCCAGAAAATGCCCGTTTTTGCCCGCAACGTTGTCAGCACATCGCAGCCGCTGGCCGCGCAGGCCGGCCTGGCCATGCTTTACCGCGGCGGCAACGCGGTTGACAGCGCGCTGGCTACGGCAATCGCGCTGACCGTGGTGGAACCGGTGATGAACGGTATTGGGGGCGACCTTTTCGTGCAGCTCTGGCATGAAGGCAAGCTTTACGGTCTGAGTGCCTGCGGGCGCTCTCCCGAAAAATGGACTTACGATGTGTTCAAGGGCCGCTCAAGCATGGACGACAAGGGCTGGGGCACAGTTACCGTGCCAACACAGGTGGCTGGCTGGCGCGCCCTGTCGGAACGATTCGGCAAGCTGCCGTTCGAGGATCTTTTTGAACCTGCTATCCGCTACGCAGAAGAAGGCTTCATGGTCTCCCCGACGATTGCCCGTATCTGGGAAGCACAGGGTAAGACCTGCAAAGATCAACCCGGTTTTGCCGAGGCCTTTATGCGCGATGGTCGTTTCCCCACAGCCGGCCAATTGTGGACATTTCCCGAGCAGGCCGCCACACTCAAAGATATTGCCCAGACACGGGGTGAAAGTTTTTATCGCGGCGCCCTTGCCGAAAAAATTGTCGCATTTTCAGATAAAACCGGCGGCTACCTGAGTGCTGCCGATATGGCCGGCGCCGCTGCCGAATGGGTCGAACCCATCAGCGCCCGTTTCCGCGATCTGACGCTACACGAGATTCCTCCCAACGGCCAGGGCATTGCTGCCCTGATGGGCGTTGGCATCCTGGATCAGTTCGACCTTGAGTCCATGGGCCTGGACAGCCCCGATTTCTATCATGTCGGTATCGAGGCCATGAAGCTGGCGTTTGCCGATCTGCACGATCATATCGCCGACCCGGAACACATGACCATGACGACAGCAGACCTGCTCTCGCCGGCCTATCTGCAAGAGCGCGCCAGGCTGATCAGCATGGAGCGGGCATCCACACCGGCTGCCGGCATGCCTGCCCGTGGCGGTACCGTGTATCTGACCTCGGCCGACCAGGACGGCACCATGGTCTCGTTTATCCAGTCCAATTATCATGGTTTCGGTTCCGGTGTTGTTGTGCCGGGCACCGGCATTGCCCTTCATAACCGTGGTTGCGGATTCAACGTTCGTGAAGGCCATGCCAACTGTGTCGGCCCGAAGAAAAAACCCATGCATACCATTATCCCGGGCTTTATTACGCGTAACGGCGAGCCGCTGATGTCTTTCGGCGTGATGGGCGGCAGCATGCAGGCACAGGGTCATGCGCAAATGGTGGCGCGCCTGGGCGCGTTCGGGCAGAACCCCCAAGCCATGAGTGACGCGCCGCGTTTCCGTGTCGAGAACGGGCCGGTTGTCAACCTGGAAGCTCATACGCCGCAGGCCGTTATCCAGACTCTGACGGCGCGCGGACACAAGGTGGACGTGGCACGTGCCGACAGCCTTGAATTCGGATCAGCACAACTGATTTATAAAGCCGAACACGGCTATTATGCGGCTTCCGATTCCCGTCGTGATGGCCAGGCCGTTGGCTTCTGAAACACCAGTCAATTGCCTGACGAACGGAGGACCTATGCCGAACCCCATTTTTTCGCTGCAGCAGGGCTCAACTCCCCTGCTTATCTCTATCCCCCATATGGGCACCCGGCTGGATCCGCAGATTGCCGCAAACTTTACGCAAGTGGCCGGTTTCGTAGACGACACCGACTGGCATCTGGATCGGCTTTACGCATTCGCCCGGGACGCGGGCGCCTCGTTCCTGACGCCCGTGTATTCGCGCTATGTGATTGATCTGAATCGCCCCCCCGACGACGAAAACCTGTATCCGGGCCAGGACACCACGGGCTTGTGCCCCGTGGATACCTTTAATAAAGAGCCCCTGTATCTGGCGGGGCGGGAACCGTCGGCACAGGAAAAGGCGCGACGCCGAAAGATATTCTGGGAACCCTACCACAGTGCGCTTGAAGCTGAGCTGCAACGCATTAAAGACAAGCATGGCTACGCCGTACTTTGGGAAGCCCATTCCATCCGCTCCCAAATCAGTCGTTTTTTCCCTGGCAGGCTGACCGACTTCAATTTTGGCACCGCCAACGACACCAGTGCTCATCCACAACTATGCACAGCGCTGGCCAGCCAAATTGAACAAGATGGGCAATTTACCGCTGCGGCCAATGGACGCTTCAAGGGCGGCTATATTACCCGCCAGTACGGCAAGCCGGCCGAACACATTCATGCCGTGCAACTGGAACTAACCCAGATCGCCTATATGCAAGAGACCCGGCCCTTTGCCTATGACCCCGACAAAGCGGACAAGGTCACACCGCTGCTGGAACAAGCCCTGGAGACAGCGCTGCAGTATGCGCGCAGGTAATGGACTTGTCCGCCGCAGCCAGCTTATGAAGCGTTTGGGCATGCTACTGATACCTGCCTCGCAGGTAAAATCGGGTTGCCATCCATTTCACTTGAAATAATCGAAAAGCAGACGTGCAACTTGTCTGCTCCAAATAAAAGGGGGAGCACCGCTCGTGCTCCCCCTTTTTGTTCCTCACAAAACAATACTATCAGTTGCGTCTACTCGTCGTCCTTTACTCGCCATCATCTGCCGCCTGCGCCAGCAACTTCTTGCCTTTACGGCTGAATTTGCGCAACAGTAAAGGCAACAGCACCACGGCAGCCGAGGCCACCCACAGTCCGACGGAAATATTGCTTTGGACCAGGATGCTGACGTCGCCATTGGTAATAGACAGGGCACGCCGCAAATTTTGCTCCATCATATTGCCAAGCACGACGCCCAGCACCAGCGGTGCCATCGGAATCTCCATCTTGCGCAACCAGTAGCCGATAACGCCAACGATAACGACCATCAGCAAATCAAAGCTGCCCGCGTTGATGGCATACACACCAATAAAGCTGATGCACAAAATGCCAGGAACCAACAGCCAGCCCGGCACGGCGAGCACTTTGGAAAACACGCGAACCATCGGCACGTTCATGACAAATAACATGACGTTGGCAATGAACAGCGAGGCGATCAGGCCCCAGACCAGTTCAGGCTTGGACTCGAACAGCACAGGTCCTGGCGTGATGTTATACAGCGTCAGCGCACCCATCATGACCGCCGTGGTGCCCGAGCCCGGTACGCCAAGCGTAAGCATGGGCACAAAGGAACCGATGGCCGAGCCGGTGGCAGCCGCTTCGGGCGCGACCAGGCCTCGCATATCGCCCTTGCCAAACTTGGCATTGGGGTCCTTGCCTTCGATAATGCGTTTTTCCTGCGAATACGCTACCGCTGCAGCCACGCTGGCGCCCGCACCGGGCAGTACGCCAACGAAAAAGCCGACAAAGGCGCTGCGCACGACGCTCCACCACGTAAAGGCCAGCTCTTTCAGATTGAATATTTTGCGACCGCTGGAGTCGACTTCCACATGCTGCCCGCCCATGACCTTCTCCAGCATCTCCAGCAGTTCGGCTACTGCAAACAGCGCGATCACGACCACCACAAATTCGATGCCATCGGCCAGGTGCACAGAATCAAAGGTATAGCGATAGACCCCCGAGTTTGCATCCACGCCAACCACGGCAATGGCCAAACCCAGCATCGCTGCCAGCGTTCCCTTCACCGGCTTTTTACCCAGCAGACTGGTCAGGCAGCAGAACGAGAAAATCATCAGGACAAAATATTCGGGCGGGCCAAAGGCCAGTGCCCAGCGAGCCAGCAAAGGCGCCAGCAGCATAATGCCAATCACCGACACCATCGCCCCGAAGAACGCCGACCAGGCGGATAACGAGAGCGCGACATTGGCCAGACCCTGACGCGCCAGCGGATAACCGTCAAGCGTGGTCATGATCGCGCTGGCTTCGCCGGGCACATTCAGCAGAATTGAGGTAATGCGCCCGCCGTATTCGGCGCCCACGTAAACCGCCGCCAGCAGAATCAGGGCTGACTCAGGCGGGAAATTCATGGCAAAGGCCAGTGGGATCAGCATGGCTACGCCATTGATCGGACCAAGCCCTGGCAACACGCCAACCAGCGTTCCCAGAAAAGCGCCAACGGCGGCGATCAGCAGATTACTCCATGTGAGCGCAACGCCAAAACCAATAGACAGATGATCAAGCAAGCCGCTCATAGCAGGCCCTCCAGAATACCTGTTGGCAGCACGACATCAAGCGCACGATCAAACAGGAGAAAAAACAAAACGCCCATGACAACACCGCCGATCAGGCACTTGATCCAGCTGCCGCCGAACAGGCGTCCGACCAGCACGGTCATCGCAGCCGTCGCGATAATGAAGCCGAGCCACTGGAACAGGAAGGCATACCCTAGCGCGACCAGTACCATCATAAAAATACGGCCGTTCGCGCCCGGGGGATTGGCCTGGGCGGTAAATTCGTTTTTGTAGATCAGCCACAACCCGCACAGGCCGATGACCAGCGCTATCAGCAAGGGAAAGGCGCGAGGGCCCACGGGTTCGTAAGAAACGGGGGCCTGCAGATTCCAGCCGAAGACGGTCAGGAATAGGGCAACGCCCAGGGATACAATCCCCAAAATGCGATCATTCATAGTGGTAGTTCCAGACAGAAATTGTCACAGCGCCGCAGCGCTTGCCGCTGCCCGCACAAAAGGCGGCAGCGGCAAGGGGCACCGTTATTTTTTCATCAGGCCAAACGAGTCAGCCAGCTCGCGATAAGCCGCAACGCGTTCCTTGACATAGGCATCCAGCTCGGCACCGGTCTTGTCAAAGGGAAACAGCCCCTGTTGCTCACGCAGTTTGGCAAAGCCAGGATCTGCGGTCATTTTCTTGAATGCATCAAGCCAGAAGTTGTAATCTTCGTCAGACACTTTGGGGCCAACGTAATAGCCGCGAATAATCGGCCACTCGATATCAAAGCCCTGTTCCTTGGCGGTAGGTACATCCTTGAATTTACCCTCCAGACGCTTATCGTTAAATACGGCCAGCACACGGATGGGCGCGCCGCCTTCGAGCATGGTGAAGGCTTCTGCCGCGTCACCCATATAAGCCTGGATATGGCCGCCGCGCAGTGCGGTGACAGACTCGCCACCGCCTTCAAAGGCCACGAAGCGCATTTTCTTGTAATCTACGCCTGCCGCCTTGGCCGTGAGTGCCGCTTTCATCCAGTCCTGGCTGCCCACAGTGCCGCCGGCCCCAAGCACAACCTTGGTCGGATCCTCTTTGAACGCCTGCATCAGCGATTTGAGGTCTTTGTAGGGAGAGTCGTCGCGCACGACAGCCACGCCGTAGTCTGTACCCACGGCAGCCAGCCAGCGTACGTCCTTTTCGTTGTACTTGCCGAATTTGCCCTGGGCCAGATTCAGTAGCGAGCCGCCGGAAAACGCCACGATATTGCCGCCTTCCGCCGGTTTTTGCGCAACAACGTTGTTGTAGGCAACCGCACCGATGCCACCGGGCATATAAACGATACGCATCGGCGCCTTGAGCGCGCCACTTTGTTTAAGGCCTTCCTGCGCCAGACGGCAGGTCAGGTCAAAACCACCACCCGGCTGGGCCGGGGCGATACATTCGGGGCGACGGGGTTCGTCGGCAAACGCGGCCGGTGCAATCACAAGCTGAGCCGCAATGACAGAGGCACCGAAAACTCGGGACAGGAAAGAAGAACGCATGATTAGTCTCATCTTTATAATTAAATGGCAGGAAATGGCAGGCTTGCAGCCTTGCCGCCGTTCCTTGCGGCTGCAGCTTACGCGCCGGCACACACGCATGCATCCGGCCTTTGGCGAAGCTACCCTGCGCGCCGGACAATGCCACAGCTCACAGGACCACAGGAACTTTGCGTACATTACAGATGGAACCTTTCGATTGCCTTTCAAATCGCCGCGCACGGCCGTTTATTGTCCAGAACTAAGGGTAAACACTAGGCGCACACGCAGTCCCTTGAGCGCCTGTCCGGGTTCCAGCAGCATATGCCCCTGATGCATCTGCAGGATGGTAGTAACAATGGCAAGCCCCAGGCCGGCACCAGGCAGATGCTTGCCCGCCTTGCCCCGCCGAAACCGCGTGCCTGCCTTCTGCCTGTCTTCTTCGGTCATCCCCGGACCGCTATCTTCGACCACGACCTGTGCCGTCGTCGCGTTCAGGCGATCAAGCGATACCGCGACCTTGCCGTCGCGCGGACAATAGCGAATGGCGTTGTCCAGCACATTGCGCAGGGCTTCCTGCAAGAGCCAGGAAACACCCAGCACGCACAGCGGTGTTTCAGGCCGGATCACTTCCAGGTCAATGCGTCGCTCGCGTATGACCGGCCATAGATCGCGCACCAGTCCATTGACCAGCTCGCCCAGATCCACCGATACGCTTTGCTGCCAGACCTGAGTATCGAGCGAATCGCGCACTCTGGCCAGCGCCAGCATCTGGCTGGTCATGCGGATGGCCCGATCAACGCCTTCGTTCATGGACAGCAGCACTTCGCGCAATTCCTGCGGATCGGACTCACGCAAGGCATAATCCAGTTGCATCTTCAGCACCGACAACGGCGTTTTCAACTGGTGTGAAGCATCGTCCAGGAACTGGCGCTGGCGGTCCGCCTGCTCGGTATAGCGCTGCATATGCACGTTGATCGCATTGACCAGCGGCATGACTTCTTTGGGCATGCCATCCGTGCTCACCGCACGCAAGTCATTGATGGTGCGCGAACGCATCTCATGGCGCAGACGCTCAAGCGGACGCACCGCGAAAACAATACCGACAATCACGATGACCATCACCACGGTGATCAGCAGCAGGTCGCGCCACACCGACCGCCACAGCATGCGGTTAATAAAGGATTCCCGGCCCTCTATTCCTTCGGCTACCTGAATGATGATGCGTACACTGTTGTCGCCATAAAGGGGAGGCACCGCTTCGCGGGCCATCACGACAGAGCGTACCGGCTCGCCCAGGTAATCGGTATCGAAAAAATAAGCTTTGCCCGATTCCAGCGCCATATCCGGCATCGGCAGGTCGGCATTACCGATCACCGACAGGCCATCGTCGGCGGCGATCTTGAAAAACACGTTGGCATTGGCAGTCAGTTCGTAAAACTCAAGCAGCGTATAGGGCTGCTCAAGCGAGAGACCGCCGCTTTGTGTAGAAATATTGTGGTTCAGAGAGTTCAGCGCCCCCACCAGCGAGCGATCATAGGCAACTGTAATCTGCTTGCGCAGATCTTTATTCGACAATCCCAGGGCGGTGAGCATGGTAAGCAAAAGGGCGGGTACCAGCAACCACAGCAGAATGGACTTGAGGCTGCGCGAGAACAGATTCATGCCGGTGTCGCCAGCACTTCCAGGCTATAGCCCACGCCGCGCACTGTCACGATTTGCGCACCGCTGTCGGTCAGTTTCTTGCGTAGCCGATGCACAATAACTTCAATGGCCTCCAGGTTGACCTCCTTGTCGTCAGCTACCACACGATCCAGAATTGACTGCTTGCTCACTGGCTCGCCGCTGCGTTGCATGAGCACACGCAACACAGCGGTTTCCCGGGGCGACAAAGCCAAAGGCTGATCTCCCAGATAAAACTGCTGCAACGCCGTATCCAGCGACAGGTTGCCCAATATCAGCCGTGGACGGCTTTTGCCGCGACTGCGACGGATCAACGCCGTCAGGCGCGCTTCGAGCTCGCCCACCTCAAAAGGCTTGGCCAGAAAATCGTCGGCGCCCTGGTGCAGCAAATCAATACGCTGATTGAGCGAATCGCGCGCAGTGAGCACCAGCACGGGCGTGCGGTCATCGCGTGCCCGCATGCGCGCCAGCACGCCTGCCCCGTCCAGTCCCGGCAGACCCAGGTCCAGAATTACCGCATCGTATTCTTCAAGCTCCAGCCGCCGCACCGCCAGCAGACCGTCATCGGCCCACTCGACAATAAATCCGGCATACCTGGCCAGACTTTTGGCGAGCCATTTTGCCAGCGAGGGTTCATCTTCTACAAGTAATATTCTCATTATTGCACTATGGCAAGGGTGATAAGCTATTAGGGCCCAAGCAAATCGGATGGGGCGATTATGACCTCTGGGATCACAGACTGCAACCGCATTGCCCGGTTTTGCACGGCAACGTAGATACAAGCTGGATCTGGCGCAGGCTGACCGGATCGTTGAAAAATATTTCATTACCCTGTGCTGCGCATGCAAAATTGCGCCAGTCCGTTTATTATCAGGTCAGGCACAACAAAAATTAAAAAAACCACCCGTATGCCGAAGCGTCGCACGCGACGATCGGCAAGTTTTCGTATAAATACCATAGACAAAGAAAGGATAAGTAATGAGCCAGTATGAAGCACTCAGTCTTTACATTGATGGTGAGTTTCTTTCAGGAGACGGTCGTACCACGCAGGATGTCGTTAACCCCGCTACCGGCGAGGTGCTGGCACAATTGCCACACGCCAGCGAAGCAGACCTGGACCGGGCGCTGAAAGCAGCGGATCGGGCCTTCCAGACCTGGCGGCACAGTTCCCCCATGGATCGCTCGGCGATTTTACGCAAGGCCGCTGAACTGGCGCGCGAACGGGCGCAGGACATTGGCCTGAACCTGACGCGTGACCAGGGCAAGCCGCTGGCCGAGTCAGTCGGTGAAATCATCAGTTGTGCCGACCACTGCGACTGGCATGCCGAAGAGTGCCGCCGCATTTACGGCCGTATCGTGCCGCCCCGCAATCCGGCTGTGCGCCAGCTAGTCGTGCGCGAGCCCATTGGCGTGTGCGCTGCCTTTACGCCATGGAATTTCCCGTTCAACCAGGCCATTCGCAAAATCTCTGCAGCCATCGGCGCAGGTTGCACGATCATCCTGAAAGGGCCGGAAGACGCACCCAGCGCGGTAATGGCCATTGCCCGTATTTTTCATGACGCCGGCCTGCCCAAGGGCATTCTGAACATCGTGTGGGGCGATCCGCCAAAAGTTTCTGATTACCTGATCCGCTCGCCTATCGTGCGCAAAGTGTCATTTACCGGCTCGGTTCCCGTGGGCAAGCAACTGGCCGCGCTGGCCGGCGCCCATATGAAACGCATTACCATGGAGCTTGGCGGACACTCACCCGTCCTGGTCTTTGACGATGCCGATATTCCCAAGGCGGCCAAAATGCTGGCCAAGTTCAAGATCCGCAACGCCGGGCAGGTTTGCATTTCCCCGACCCGCTTTTACGTGCAGGACAAGGCCTACGATCAGTTTCTTTCTGTATTCGTTGAGACGCTCAAAGGCGTCAAAGTGGGCGACGGTACCGCCAAAGAGACGGAAATGGGACCGCTGGCTCACGAGCGTCGCGTTGGCGCCATCTCCTCTTTCGTGGAAGATGCCCGCAAGGGAGGCGCGACCATTGAACTGGGCGGCGATCCGCTGGGCGGCCAGGGATACTTCTTCCCGCCGACCGTTGTCACCAATATCAGCGACGAGTCGCGCCTGATGACCGAAGAGCCCTTTGGCCCGATCGCGCCGGTGGTGCGTTTTTCAGATACCGACGAAGTCATCAAGCGCGCCAATAGCCTGCCTTTTGGCCTGTCTTCCTATGTGTTCACCACATCACTGCAAACCGCAACCAAGGCATCCAATGAAATTGAAGCGGGCATGGTCAACATCAACCACTTCGGCGTGGCCCTGCCCGAAACACCGTTTGGCGGCGTCAAGGATAGCGGCATCGGCAGCGAAGGCGGTACCGAAACCTTCGACGGTTATCTGGTAACCAAATTTATTACGCAGGTTTGATGATGCCTGGCGATGCCCTGGCGGCGTCGTCAATTTGATTTCAGGTATGACCGGCGCCACCGCAAGGGGCGCCGGTTTTTTTATCGCGCTGCGCTGTGCGCCATGCCGATTAACAGATGGGAACGAAATGCCCCGGTCAGCGACCCGGTTATTTGATGCACAGCAGTGCTAGAATGACAAAATCGGATCTGACGCACTGCTGGCTGACTGGCTGCTTTGTATTTAAGGACATGTGGTAAGCCACCAAGGTGTCTGTGACAAATGAATTCTCAACGAATGGAGCAGATCATGAACGCCATCGCGGCATTACTCACGCTACTATCCGGACTGGCGCTTGCCATCGGCGGCGGCTGGCTGTTATCACTGGGCGGCAGTATCTATTACGTGGCTGCGGGTATCGTCCTGCTGATCACGGCATTGCTATTGTTCCGGCGCCGGCCTTTCGCGCTCGTACTATATGCCGCCTTTCTGATCGGTACGGCCGTCTGGGCGTTCTTTGAATCGGGCTATGACTGGTGGCCACTGGCAGCCCGTCTGGGATTTTTCCTGGTACTTGGTCTCATCCTGCTGCTGCCTGGCGTTGCGCGCCCGCTGCGCAGCCGTCTTGAATCTGATCGTCGCATGGCGGCCAACGAGGCCACCAACTCCAAGGCCGTGCTGGCCGTTATTACAGTCGTAATCGCGATTGGAACACTGGGCAGCATCTTCAATCCAACGCATGAAATCGATGGCGCGCTGCCCGATGCCGTGGTCAGTGCGGAGCCCGATATGGGCAACGACGCCCACACAGGCGATAATGACTGGCACGCCTACGGTCGCACCGGTTATGGACAACGCTATTCGCCGCTGGATCAGATCACGCCCGACAATGTCAGCAAGCTGAAACTGGCATGGTCCTATCAGACGGGGGACGTCAAGCTCGAAGGCGATACCAATGAGTTTACTTATCAGGCGACCCCCATCAAAATCGGCAATACGCTTTATTTGTGCACACCTCACAACTGGGCGATTGCACTTGATGCCGATACCGGCGAGAAAAAATGGGAATACAAGGCAGATGTGGTAGCCGATGGACAGCGGCAGCACCAGACTTGCCGCGGCCTGTCCTACTGGGCCGGTGATGCAGCCGCCTCGGGCGCTGCAGCGTCCACAAATAGCGACACCGAAACGACAACCGCCGACAATAGCCAGGCAGATGCGACAAGCACGACCCCTGCTGCTGCGCCTGCGACCGCATCCGAATCCGGCGCCGCTTGCAGCACGCGTTTGTTTCTGCCTACGGCCACGGCCAAACTGATTGCCCTTGATCCGGAAACCGGTGAAGTGTGTAAGGACTTTGCCGATAATGGCGAACTGGATCTGACCCACAACATGCCATTCAAACAACGCGGGTATTATTATTCCACCTCTCCACCGGTTGTTGCCAATGGCAAGATCGTTGTGGCTGGCGCAGTCAATGATAACTATGATGTCAACTCGCCTTCCGGCGTGATCCGGGCCTATGATGTTCGCAGCGGCAAGCTGTTGTGGAACTGGGACTCGGGCAACCCGGACGATACCGCCCCCTTTGATCCGAATAATCCAGACCAGAAATACACGGTGAGCTCGCCCAATAGCTGGTCTGTGGGCAGTGTCGACGAAGAATTGGGACTGGTGTATTTCCCCATGGGCAACCGCACTCCGGATCAACTTGGCCAGTACCGCAACGAGCACGAAGAAAAATATGCAAGTTCCGTCGTCGCGCTGGATCTGAATAACGGCCAGGCCCAATGGGTCCACCAATTCATCCACCACGATCTGTGGGACATGGATTCGCCCGCACAGCCGACCCTCATGGACATCAGTACGGCCCAGGGCGTGGTTCCATCCATGGTTGTGCCCACCAAACAGGGTGATATTTTTGTGCTGGACCGACGCACGGGACAAGCCGTGTTGCCGGTGCGGGAACTCAAGGCGCCACAGGGCACCATCGAAGGCGAACACAGCGCCCCTACCCAGCCAGAATCGGCATTGAACTTCAAGCCAGATCCGCTGACAGAAGGCAAAATGTGGGGCGGCACGCCATTTGACCAGCTCTGGTGCCGTATCCAGTTCAAATCTCTGCGCTACGAAGGCCAGTACACGCCACCCTCTTTGCAGGGAACCATTGTGTATCCGGGCAACTTCGGCGTCTTCAACTGGGGTGGCATTGCGGTGGACCCGAAACGCCAGGTCATGTTCGGCATGCCGTTGCAACTGGCGTTCGTGTCCCAGCTTGTCCCCAAAGAGGAACTGGGCAAAGATGTACAGATGAACGTCGGGGAACAAGGCGTCAACAGCAATGAAGGCGCGCCGTATGCCGTCAATATGTACCCGTTCCTGTCGCCAATGGGTGTGCCTTGCCAGCAACCGCCATGGGGCTTTGTGGCCGGCGTGGACCTGCGCACCGGCCAGACCGCATGGAAACATAAGAACGGTACGGTTCGCGACCTGACTCCGCTGCCGCTGCCCATCAAAATGGGTGTGCCCGGTATTGGCGGCCCGATGGTTACCGGCGCGGGCGTCGTCTTCATGGCTGCGGCCGTGGACAATTACCTGCGCGCCTATGATCTGACCAGCGGCGAGGTATTGTGGAACGCCAGACTGCCGGCTGGCGGGCAGGCAACCCCAATGACTTATCTGAACAGCAAGAACGAGCAGATGGTCGTACTGGTAGTCGGCGGCCATGGATCGGTCGGCACCAAGCTGGGAGATTACGTCATGGCCTACAAGCTGGCGCAATAACAAACCAGCAAGACCGGGACTCTGCCTCGCACCTGATGTGAGGCAGAGTCTTTTTTTATATACCGTTGTTACAGCAAGATCGTCTCCAGAGCGTCGTTCCCGCCAGGTCCATTCCGCCCCTAGCTTGCGACCCGCACAGCGCCCGAGCATGGGGCTTGGCATTGGCCTGTCATACTGCTCACCAACACCGCAATATTGTCGATAGCGTTCAATCCGTATTGTCATGTAGCGGGATCGATAGGCCGGGCTTGATCGAGGGCGCTCGATATTGCACTTGGGATATTTCCCGCTCGATAGTGCGCTTGAACTAGTCCACACTCGATATTGCGCCGAGATGACCGGCGTGTGATAAAAACAATTGCCTGCTGTTTTTTGCCTGCTGCCTGTTGCCTATTCCGTTTCCCTGTTTTACACTTAGTGCAACCATATGGTTGCATATTAACAGGAGGAATATATGTCTTCAAATCAGATTGAAAAAAGCGTCATTATCAAGGCGCCCGTTGCCCGGGTGTGGCGCGCTCTGACCGATGCACGGGAATTCGGAGAATGGTTCGAAGTGGCGCTGGAAGGGCCCTTTACTGAGGGCGAGCCCGTTAAGGGCAAGTACATTGGTCGCCTGGACGAAGAAGTAATTCGGCAATATCAAAGCCAGGCAGGTCTGACGCCATCACCAATCAGGCAGCCGCAAGAGAACACGACATTTTGCACAGTGCAGCGTATAGAGCCCGAACACTACTTCAGCTTTCGCTGGATTCCGTTTGGCATCGACGCCGCCGCGGACCCGCAGAACGAACCTACCACGCTGGTTGAGTTCCGGCTGGCTCCTGTGGCAGACGGCACCCAACTGACCGTGACGGAATCCGGGTTCGACAATGTGCCGGCACATCGCCGCGCCCGCGCTTTTTTGAT
The DNA here is from genome assembly GCF_002810445.1 of Advenella sp. S44. GTDB lineage: Bacteria > Pseudomonadota > Gammaproteobacteria > Burkholderiales > Burkholderiaceae_B > Advenella. The sequence continues at coordinate 158,575 of NZ_NEXS01000001.1, forward strand.
GAACACCGGCGGCTGGAGCGGCCAGGTTGAAAATGTGAAAAAATATGTCGAACGTGATTGATCAGACCATTGCAGATGTGTTCTTTGCGCTTGGCGACGGTAACCGGCTTGCGTTGGTGCAACAACTGGTGACAGAAGGGGCGCAATCGGCAACAGGGCTGTCACGCAATGCCCATATCACCCGCCAGGCCATCTTCAAGCATTTGCAGGTACTTGAAGGTGCACGGCTGGTCGTGCATGAGCGCCGCGGTCGCGAGGTCTTGTATGCGCTGAACCCGCAACGGCTGGACCAGGCCAACGCATTCCTTAGCGGCATCTCGGCCGGATGGGATCGAGCCATCGGGCGCCTGCAGGATATGGTCCAAACTGATCCCTCTGCGCATTAAGCGGCGCGTTGCCATGTGCCAGGGCAGCGACGACATAGACCCAGCGCAGATGCCACATAGCCCAAGGCAGTGGCCACATAGCCCCGAGGCTATATCGACATAGGCTCACGACAGTGACGACATAGCCTTAACACAATGGCAACAAAGATCCAAGGCAAGCGCCGACATAGCTCGAAGGCAATGACGACAAAGTCGCAAGGCAGGGACGACATGGCCCCGGACAGTGGCGCCTAATACGCGCCATGCGCTCGGGGCAATCTACTGCGACAATCCAGTTCGCTGAGGCGACTCCGCGCGACGCGCCAATGCCTTTCTTCAGGCCTTTCTTGACGCCCTTTTTGCCGCCCTTTTTGCCGCCCGGCCCGCCCCGACGGTGCTCATTCCGTCCATCACGAGACCCTGATTCGACCTCGCCTTTTTGTATCTGATCTGCCCGTTCTTGCGGCGTTCTGACATCACATCCTCCCGCTTCAGATTCACCTATGGTTAGCACTAATAGCAAATTGACGTGTTCGTAAGCATACTGTCCGCTACAACTAGTAGCGGGTGTATCGCCTGCTCTCTTGCGGGTTTCACAAGACAAGAATATGACAGATCTAATATTAGAGACAAAGAAACTGACCAAGGAATTTCTTGGTTTTGTGGCAGTGAATGCCGTGGACTTGCAGGTAAAAAGGGGTTCCATTCACGCGCTTATCGGCCCCAATGGTGCGGGCAAAACAACCTGCTTTAACCTGCTTACAAAATTTATCACACCCACATCCGGCGAAATTTTTTTCAACGGCCAGAATATAACATCTGAAAAACCCTCCCAAATTGCACGCAAGGGAATCATTCGGTCGTTCCAGATTTCCGCTGTGTTTCCGGATATGACGGTCCTTGAAAATGTACGCATCGGACTGCAGCGCGAAGAAGGCACGTCGTTTCATTTCTGGAAAAGCGATGTGTCTCTGCAAAAACTGAATGATCGCGCCCGCGCGCTTTTGGCAGAAGTCGACCTGCTGGAGTTTGAGGACCATATCACCGCAAGCCTGCCGTACGGCCGCAAGCGCGCGCTGGAGATCGCCACCACGCTGGCGATGGAACCCGAATTGATGCTGCTTGACGAACCCACGCAGGGCATGGGACATGAAGACGTAGACCGGGTAACGCAACTGATCAAGAAGGTCAGTGCCGGGCGCACCATCCTGATGGTCGAACACAATATGAATGTCATAGCCTCTATTGCCGACCGTATTACCGTTCTGGCCCGGGGGACAGTCCTGGCCGAAGGCGATTACGCCACGGTGTCCACCAACCCTGCGGTTATGCAAGCCTATATGGGCACTGCCGACGGCGCACTGCAGGGAGCACACGCATGAGCGTCATCGCCCTTGAAATAAAAGACTTGCATGCATGGTATGGAGAATCGCATATCCTGCATGGCGTGAATATGACCGTACCCAAAGGCAGTGTGGTGACCCTGCTGGGACGCAACGGCGCCGGGCGCACCACGACAATGCGCGCCATGCTGGGCCTGACCGGCAGCCGCAAGGGCTCGGTGCAAATTCATGGCACACAAGCCATTGGCCTGCCGACGCACAAGATCGCCCATTTGGGCATTGGCTACTGCCCCGAAGAGCGGGGAATTTTTGCCAGTCTCAGCTGCGAGGAGAACCTGCTTCTGCCGCCCACGCTGAAGAATGACAAAGCAGAGGCCAACGCCATGTCGCTGGATGAAATCTATGCCATGTTCCCGAATCTGAAAGAACGTCGCAATTCACCCGGCACCCGGCTATCGGGCGGCGAGCAGCAGATGCTGGCGGTCGCCCGCATTCTGCGTACCGGCGCCGATATTCTGTTGCTTGACGAAATTTCGGAAGGCCTGGCCCCGGTTATTGTGCAGGCCCTGGCCGGCATGATTAAGGCGCTCAAACAGAAGGGGTTGACGATCATCATGGTCGAACAGAATTTTCACTTTGCTGCGCCACTGGCAGATCATTTCTATGTCATGGAGCACGGTGAAATCGTAGAAGCATTTCCTGCTGCACAGCTGACAGCAAAACAGGAAACGTTGAACGAACTGCTGGGCGTTTAACGGATCAACCAACAACAATTAATCCTATCTATTGGAGAGTAACGATGAGACTCACAAAAACCCTTTTTGCGCTTGCCATGGCGTCGCTCGGCACCCAAGCCATGGCCGCTGGCATTTCCGACGACGTGATCCGAATCGGCTTTATTACCGATATGTCGGGCGTCTATTCCGATATTGACGGCAAGGCTGGTGTGGAAGCCATCAAAATGGCGATCGAAGACGCCGGCGGCGCGATTGACGGCAAGAAAATTGAACTGCTGAGCGCCGATCACCAGAACAAGGCCGATGTGGCTTCGGCCCGCGTACGCCAATGGATCGACCAGGACAAGGTAGACATGATCATTGGCGGCACCAACTCGGCTACCGCCCTGGCCTCGGCAGCGGTTGCCGCCGGCAAGAAAGTGCCCTATATCGCCATTGGCCCGGGCACCACGGCGCTGACCAACGCCAACTGCACGCCCTATACCATCCACTACGCCTATAACACCAAGGCGCTGGCCAACGTGACCGGTGGCGCCGTGGTCAAGCAAGGCGGCTCAAAATGGTTCTTTCTGACTGCCGACTACGCTTTCGGCCATTCGCTTGAGGCTGACACCACCACGGTCGTCAAGCAGGCCAAGGGCGAAGTCGTGGGTTCGGTCAAGGTGCCGCTGGGCACAACGGATTTCTCCTCCTACATGCTGCAGGCACAGTCTTCAGGCGCACAGATTATGGGTCTGGCCAATGCCGGCGGTGATTTCATCAACTCGATGAAGGCAGGCGCCGAGTTTGGCGTTTTCCCGGCCATCAAGCCTGCTGGTCTGCTGGTGTTCATCAACGACGTGCACTCGCTGGGCCTGCAAACCACGCAGGGCCTGTATCTGACGGCCTCCTGGTACTGGGATCAGGACGATGAGTCGCGCGCCTGGGCCAAGAAGTTCGAAGACAAAGTCAAGCGCAAGCCGTCGTTTCTTCAGGCGGGCGACTATGCCGCCGTTGGCACCTATCTGAAAGCCGTGGCGGAAACCAAGACCGATAACGGCGATGAGATCATCAAATGGTTCAAATCCAACAAGATCGACAATATGTTCATGAAAAACGGCGTAACCCGCAAGGACGGCCTGGTGGTGCATGACATGTATCTGATGCAGGTGAAAACACCGGAAGAATCCAAAGGGCCTTGGGATTATTACAAGGTTGTGGAAAAAGTCCCGGGTGAAGTCGCCTACGGCGCGGAAAGCGAATCAACCTGCAAGCTCTGATTTGCAGACCTGTCCTGGCAGGCGCTCCAGCCGGACACCTGCCGGATTCACGAATGTTATTTAAACTGACGCAGTCATTGAAATATGATTACCATTTTTGGCATACCCCTTGCTGCTTTTCTGGGCCAGATTCTGCTTGGCCTGGTCAACGGCTCCTTTTACGCGGTGCTATCGCTGGGCCTTGCCGTGATTTTCGGCCTGCTCAATGTGATCAATTTTGCCCACGGTGCACTGTATATGCTGGGGGCGTTCGTCGCGTGGATGGGCCTGCAGTTTCTGGGCCTAAACTACTGGGTCATGCTGATTGTCGCGCCAATCATTGTGGGTCTGCTCGGCATTATTATCGAGCGACTGCTGCTGCGTCATCTGTACAAACTCGACCATTTATACGGTCTGTTGCTCACCTTTGGCCTGACACTGCTCATTGAAGGCATTTTCCGCAGCATGTACGGCGTATCCGGACAACCCTACCCCACCCCTGAATCGCTACGTGGCGCCGTCAACCTGGGATTCATGGTATTGCCCATTTACCGTGGCTGGGTCGTGCTCGCCTCGATCGTCGCCTGCCTGGTGACCTGGTATGTCATTGAACGAACCCGCCTGGGTGCATTGCTGCGCGCCGGTACCGAAAACTCGAAACTGGTGGAGGCTTTCGGCATTAATGTGCCGCTCATGGTCACGCTGACCTATGGCTTTGGCGTTGCGCTTGCCGGTTTTGCCGGTGTGCTTGCCGCGCCGGTACTGCAAGTGTCTCCGCTAATGGGATCGAATCTTATTATTGTCGTATTCGCTGTGGTGGTGATCGGCGGCATGGGGTCCATCATGGGTTCTATTGTCACCGGCCTCGGGCTGGGCGTTATTGAAGGGCTGACCAAAGTATTCTGGCCAGAAGCGTCCAGTACGGTGGTCTTCATTATTATGGCAATTGTCTTGTTATTGCGTCCTGCCGGACTCTTCGGGAAAGTGAAATGAACCGCCAACTGCTTGCCCTGCTGATATTTACCCTGGCACTGGCCTTTCTGCCTGCATTGGGCGTCTATCCGATTTTCGTCATGAAAATCCTGTGTTACGCACTGTTCGCCTGCGCCTTCAATCTGCTGCTGGGCTATGTGGGCCTGCTGTCGTTTGGCCATGCCGCGTTCTTTGGCGGTGCGGCCTATGCTACCGGCCACGCTATCAAGGTCTGGGGTATTTCGCCTGAACTGGGCATTCTTTTTGGTGTGGTGATTGCAGCGCTGCTGGGACTGATCGTGGGCTGGCTGGCCATACGACGCAGCGGCATCTATTTCACCATGATCACGCTTGCCATGTCGCAGATGGTATTTTTCTATTTTCTGCAGGCACCGTTTACCGGCGGCGAAGACGGCCTGCAGGGCGTACCCCGCGGCAAGCTGTTTGGCCTGATCGACCTGGGCAACGACGTGAACCTTTACTATCTGGTCATTGTCGTTTTCCTGATTGGCTATTTCATCTGCTGGCGCACCGTGAAGTCGCCATTTGGCCAGGTACTGCATGCCATCAAGGATAATGAGCCCCGTACGGTTTCGCTGGGCTATGACGTTGACAAGTTCAAACTGCTGGCATTTGTGCTCTCCGCCGCCCTGGCTGGCCTGGCAGGCGCCACCAAAACACTGGTGTTTGTATCTGCAACGCTGTCGGACGCCATGTGGCAGATGTCCGGCACTGTCGTGCTGATGACACTGATCGGTGGCGTGGGCACCTTTACGGGCCCGGTGATCGGCGCACTGATCGTTGTCTTCATTGAGAACAAAATCGGCGAAATCGGAAGAATGCTAGCCAGCGCTACGGGCGTTCAATGGTTCCAGACGCTGGGCGAATCGGTCACCATTGTGATGGGGCTGATCTTTATTCTGTGCGTGATGGCATTTCGCAAAGGTATCGTCGGAGAGCTGGTGGCCCGGCTGCCGGCCAATCGCAAGAAATACTGACGGCCCCCCCGCGGCATGGCCGCAAGCGCCAGCAGCCCGCCTGAGAACGCCTCAGCGGGCTGTTTTTATTGACTCAACGATAGCCGCGACCGCATTGCAAGCGTTTGCCAACCTGCCGTGTGGCATGCTGTCGCCATAATTGCCAATCCATGCCTTGCGAATCACAGTCGTCAAGTGCGCGCTATACCATCAATGGCTTAGTCTGATCTGATATCGGACAAGATATGCGACGCATCCGGCGCGCAGGGACTGTAATTTCACATATGTGCACGCATGTCGGCTTTTCCCGTGAAGTATTGCGGACAACATGGGGACCTGTCTTCATATCGGTTGTAATATCACGCATGTCGTATATAGCCAAATGCGGCGCGCCACGGCAGCACAACCGTGCACGATTATATTGCATCAAGTCTCCGCAATTACCCTAGGTTCAAATAATAGGGCTTGCTTCCAGTGCATGTTCCTTAATACTATCTTGTTTTAATTGAAGCCAAGTTGCGCGTGACCCGCCACAGTGTTTGAATTAAATCCGCCAGGATCTCATCTGTAATGATGCATCTCCGAGAATTCTATAACGAAGGAATGTCAATGAAAAAGCGTACCCTTTTTTCAGTTGTTACATCCGCCATTTGTCTGAGCGCCGTAGCCATGGGCTCTGCACAGGCAGCGGATTATCCAAGTAAACCTATCCGCGTCATTGTGCCGTTTGCACCAGGCGGCTCAACCGATATCGTCGCACGGGTCGTCACAGCCAAAATGAGCGATATCCTGGGCAAACCCATGGTCATCGAAAACAAGGGAGGCGCCGGTGGTGCGATTGGTGCAATTGAAGCCGCTCGCGCCAAACCCGACGGCTATACATTGTCTATCGCCACTGTCTCCACCATGGCTGTCAACCCCGCGTGTAAACCTACAGGACTGGGTTACGATGCGCTGAAAGATTTCGCGCCCGTGGTCAACTTCGCCAATGTACCAAACGTTGTTGAAGTCAATCCGAAGTTCCCGGGACAGGATTTCAAGGCTTTCCTTGAAGAGATCAAGGCCAACCCGGGCAAATATTCCTATGGCTCATCGGGCACATGCAGCGTGCTGCACCTGGCCGGAGAAGCTTTCAAACAAACTACCCAAAGCGACATTGTGCACGTGCCTTACCGTGGCGCGGGCCCAGCCGTAACCGACACTGTCGGCGGACAGATACAAATCATGTTCGACAACCTGCCTTCATCATTACCCCAGATCCAAGGTGGCAAACTGCGGCCTGTGGCAATCGCCTGGAAAGAGCGCTTGCCAGCCCTCAAAGATGTACCCACTTTCGCTGAGCTTGGTTACGAAAACCTGAATCAGCCTGTCTGGTATGGCCTGCTGGCCCCTGCCAACACACCCAAGGAAGTGATCGATAAACTCAACAGTGTGGCTGTAGAAGCACTGAAAGATCCCAAAGTTGTTGATGCGCTTGAAAAACAGGGCGCATTTGTTTCCGGTAACACGCCAGAAGAATTTGGCCAGGAAATCCAGCAACAATACGATTGGGCCAAGGACGTTGTCAAGAAAGGCGATATCAAGCTCGACTGACGCAACAGGCTGACTGTCAAAGTGCACCCGGGACTGGGCATCCCGGTTGCACTTTGACCGCAGCATGTCCTTGCGCAAGGTAAATTAAAAACGAAGGTTTAGTATATGCACATCAAAAATCAACAGGATTTTTGGGCAGGAATCATGTTCATCGCGATCGGCGCAGGCTTTGCCCTGTTTGCCGAATCCTATGACATGGGCACTCCAGCCCGCATGGGTCCGGGTTATTTTCCGTTCTGGCTGGGCGTCAGCCTGGCTCTTCTTGGCGCTATCGTCTTTATGTCCTCGTTGCGAGGCGAGCCTAAAGAAGACACCGATATCGGCCATTTCGACTGGGACATTCTTTTTCTGATCATCGGTTCGATCGCTGTATTCGCTCTCATGCTGGACCATCTGGGACTGTACATTTCGGTTCCCTTGCTGATCATCTTCAGCAGCCTGGCCAGCCATGAATTCAGCATCAAGATCGCGATATTCAATGCCATTTTCCTCACGCTGTTCACTTGGCTGGCATTCATCAAGGGACTTGGTCTGATTTTCCCCTTGCTGCCAGTCCCTTTCGGTGAATGGTCTCTGCTCGCGCAGATCTTCGTCCCTCTGTCACTCATCATTGCTGTTGTGACGCTGGCACGTCGTCTCAAAGGAAAATAACATTATGGAACTACTTGAACACTTGGCGCTGGGGTTTTCGGTCGCGTTTACGCCTGAAAATCTGCTTTATGCGCTGCTCGGATGTATTCTCGGAACATTGATCGGCGTACTGCCCGGTATCGGCCCTGTGCCTACCATTGCGATGCTGCTGCCGCTTACCTACGTTCTGCCTCCTGTTGCCGGTTTGATTATGCTTGCCGGTATTTACTATGGCTCCCAGTACGGGGGGTCAACCACGGCTATTCTGGTGGCGCTTCCGGGGGAAACCTCGGCGGTGGTCACGGTGCTCGATGGTCACCAGATGGCCAAGAACGGGCGAGCGGGTGCGGCACTTGCCATCGCCGCACTAGGCTCGTTCTTTGCTGGCTGCTTTGCGACAGTACTGCTGGCCGCGTTCGCTCCACCACTGGCTGAGGTGGCCTTCAAATTCGGGCCGGCAGAGTATTTCTCGCTGATGGTGCTGGGTCTGATCGGCGCTGTGGTGCTGGCTTCAGGCTCGTTGCCCAAAGCCATCTGTATGATTCTGCTGGGTCTGCTGCTGGGTATGGTGGGTACCGATGTGAACTCGGGTGTGGCCCGCTTTGACTTCGGTGTACCGGAACTGCAGGACGGTATCGACTTTGCCGTGGTTGCCATGGGCGTTTTCGGTCTGGCCGAAATCATGAATAACCTGGCACAAAAGGAAAATAGGGTCAACATTACCGACAAAATCGGTAGTCTGTATCCGAACAAGCAAGAGTTCAGGGAAGCGGCACCAGCCGTTCTCCGCGGCACGCTGCTGGGTTCTGCTCTGGGTATTTTACCCGGTGGTGGCGCCGTGCTCTCTTCGTTCGCGTCCTATACCATGGAGAAAAAGCTTTCCAAAAATCCGGAACGTTTCGGTAAGGGCCACCCTGCCGGTCTGGCCGGCCCTGAGTCTGCCAACAACGCGGCGGCGCAAACTTCGTTCATCCCTCTGCTTACACTGGGTATTCCGGGTAACGCGGTAACGGCGCTGATGGTGGGTGCGATGACCATCCACAACATTCAGCCTGGCCCGCAGGTCATGAGCAGCAACCCAGATCTGTTCTGGGGTCTGATCGTGTCCATGTGGATCGGTAACATGATGCTGGTGATCCTGAACCTGCCACTGATCGGTCTATGGGTCAAACTGCTCAAAGTGCCTTACCGCATGCTGTTTCCGGCTATTGTGCTGTTCTGCTCTGTCGGTGTGTACTCGTTGAACTACAACGTGTTCGACATCTATGTGATGGCTATCTTCGGCATTATTGGCTACTTCTGGAGCAAACTCAAATGCGAGGGCGCGCCGCTGTTGCTCGGACTGGTACTGGGTCCGATGATGGAAGAAAACTTCCGTCGCGCACTGCTGCTATCGCGAGGTGATTTCACCACCTTTGTGACCCGGCCGCTGTCCATGTCATTGCTGATCGCAGCAGCCATTCTTGTGGTGATCGTGGCCATCCCGTCCATCCGCAAGAAACGCGAGGAAACCTTCGTCGAAGAAGACTGACCCGCGTTCTGAAAGAATAATCCCCGCCCGGATCTGTGATTAAAAACAAGAGGATCCGATCAGGCGGGGATTTTTTTGTCTGTCATTATCGGAATTGTTCCGTCGCGATCCTGGAATCGGTTTCGGTCTACCTTGGAACTGCTCTCTGGCACTGTCTTTGAATCGCTCTCTCTATCTCGAAATTGTTCCATAACGCCATCACGGAATTGATTTCGGTTGCCATATCGTCATTGATTTCGCCCAGTAGCCAAGCCTGATCGGAAAGAAGCAAGCGTGCAAACCTATGGGTATGCACGCTTGCTTCTTTATCTGACGGACCGGCTGGCAAAGGAGTGCGGTCGCTTGGCATTGTCATGATGCACTCGCCGGCCTGACGACTGCCTGCCGAACACCCCTAATTACGCGATAGCAGCGCACCGAATGCCAGCGTGTCAAAATCGGCCTGCATCGCTACCGCGATCCGCTCTGCGCTACCGTAACCAAGCGCTACTACAGCGCCATCCTGCGTATTAAAGTGACCAGCCGCCATCAATAATCTGTGTCGTGCCAGTCGTATATACAGACTCGTCCGATGCCAGGTACAAGGCAAGGTAGGCGATCTCTTCAGGGCGACCGACACGGCCGATGGGCTGGCGCGATACAAAATTGGCCCGCATCTCGTCTTCAGACGTCCCATATTTTTTGGCTTGGCCAGCAATCCGGTCTTTAAGCGAAGGCGACTCGACGGTACCAGGGCAAATTGCGTTGCAGCGAATGCCCTGGCCAACATAGTCGGCAGCCACCGCCTTGGTCAGCCCGATTACAGCGGCCTTGGTCGTCCCGTAGACAAAACGGTTAGCCACGCCTTTGACACTTGAGGCCGCAGAGGCCATATTGATGATGGACCCCTGTTGTTTCTCCAGCATGCCCGGCAGGAAGGTGCGGATCATGTAATACATGGAGGTCACATTCAAATCGAAGGAGAACTCCCAGTCTTTGGGTTCGCATCCCATAATATTGCCGTCATGCACATATCCGGCGCAATTGAACAAGGCATCGACGGCGCCGATTTCCTGGTACAGCGCTGCAATTTGCTCGGGTTTGGTCACGTCCAGCTTGCGCGTCTCGCAGCCCTTGAGTTCGGCCAGCAGCGCTTCGTTAATATCGGTGGCGTATACTTTGGCGCCTTCGCTGACGAACAATTCTGCTGTCGCCCTGCCTATGCCCTGACCTGCTGCAGTGATAAGTACGGTTTTTCCTGCCAGACGCTGTCCCATGGGGATTCTCCTTGTGTTTTCATTAATAAAAGTTGCTTTGATATATAAACAAAGGTATCTTACCGGAATAGTTGGGGCGCTTCAATCACCGCTTTCTTTCTGTCACGGGGGATTTACCCCAATACCGGGCCGAGCGTGGAAAAAACTCGTATACTCTGACATCACTTTTATCAGTAAAACCTCAATTTTATGATTGGAAAAACCGCCACTGCTGCCCAATCGCGTTATTCGGCACCCGCGCTGGAAAAAGGGATGGCTATTCTTGAAGTCCTGAGCGAGAGCGCCCACGGCTGCACCATGAATGAACTGAGCGCCAGGCTCGGACGCTCGGTCAGCGAAATTTTCCGCATGGTGATTGTGCTGGAGAAACTCGGCTATATTGCCGCAGATTCCAGCGACCGCTACGCACTGACGCTGCGGCTATTCCATCTGGCCCACCGGCATTATCCGGTCCGCCAATTGACCGAATGCGCCCTGCCGCTGCTGCAGGAACTGGCCGTGCGCATCCAGCAGTCCTGTCATCTGAGTATTTACCGTCAGGGCAGACTGGTGATCATCGCACAGGTAGACAGCCCGGCCAGGTGGTCGCTTAGCCTGAAACTGGGCACAGAAATGGGACTGGGCGATACCTCATCGGGTCAGGTTCTGCTGGCCTTTTGCGATGACGAGGAACGCGCGCGCATGCTTCAGACGCATGTGCCCACAGACGGTGAACTCCTCCTGTCCGAAGTTCAGTTGCGCCGACAACTGGCCAAAGTCAGAAAAGCAGGATATTCAGTCATGAAAAGTCGACAGATCCAGGGCGTGACCAATATTGCAGCACCCGTACGCAACGAGCACGGCCAGGTCATTGCCGCCATCAATGTGCCTCATATCGCCCGTATCGATGCCTTGCACACGCCTTCAGCAGACGCCATACGCCCGATGCTGCTGGATACCGCAGCACACATCTCGCGTCGGCTGGGACATGAATAAAACCGCAAGGGCGTGCAGAATACAAACCTGCAAACCTGCGCCCCGGGCATATAACCCCGCATCACGGCTGGCTGGCCGGTATGTCAGGTGCTATTGCAATAATGACATTACACGTTGGCCAGCGATATTTGCCAAGCACAGTATTGCAACTGGCAATGGCAGCGGTGATCGAATCAGCGCGCCGGCTGCAAATGCCAATACGCGCCGCCTCTAGCAATACTATTCACTGAAAGCGACATCAAAGGTCATCACCGACGTCAGCGATTGTCCCGGCTCCAGCGGTTGGCCGCCAACCTGAGTCGGGTCGTAGGTGGCATTCAGGTTAAACGCATCGGACGTATTGCTGACCGGTTCAACGCAGAACCAGTCTTTGCCAGGCGGGCTATAGACTACCAGGAAATCCAGGGGCTGGGTGGCCGTCATGCGCAGGGTCCGCCGCTCGTGGGGCCAGTGAATGTCTGCCACGTGATCCCAGCCCGTGAAGGGATGATCAAACACATGCCGATCAATCGCAATGCCTTGTTTGAGTGCATCGGTATCCGGATGCATTGCCAGTTCCAGGGGCATGACTTCCTCATCGCTGATCCAGGCCTGCCCCACGCCCGCCGTCAACGTGGTGTTGGGATGACGAACGAAATACGGATGGTGTCCCATGCCCACCGGCATGGCCCGGTGTCCGGTATTGGTGACCGTCAGGTGCACCTTCAGTCTTAGCGGCTCCAGGACAAAACGCTGCGCGGCAACAAACGCATAGGGCCAGGCATCCGGCGTATGTGTATAACGTATGACAAGCTCGTTTTCCTGTTGTGACTCCACGGTCCAGGGCTTGTTGCGCACAATGCCATGGATGCTGTGCGGCGAATCGGGCTTGGCCGAAGGGTACGTCACCCGCTGCCCTTCAAACTCGAAGGTGCCATTACGCAGCCGTCCGAACCAGGGCAGCAGTGGAAAGCTGGACATTTCCGAAACCAGGCCATCGTCGATAGCCTGCCGCGAGGCATCGCGCAGCCACGGGCAAATAACGTTGTCGATGTGGTGCCGGTAACCGCAAATTGCGCCCCCGATGTGGGGAGCAACAATGAGTTCGGCCTGCTCGGCGCGCAGGGTAATCAGTTTCGTTTTACTCATTCCGTGTCCTTTCTGTGCAGTTCAAGTCGTAGCTGTCTAGTTCCAAGTCCTATCCTTGCAGTTTGATATCCGATCGGTGCAGTGGCAAGTTCTACCCGTGTCGCTCCGGTTCAGGCGTCAAGCGCCGTCTGTGAAGCGGCGTGCCAATAGCGCTGCAACCACCCCAACCCTTGCCGGGTCCCATTGGCAGGCCGGTATTCGCAGCCGATCCAACCGTCGTAACCAAGAGATTCGAGCTGCTCGAAGACATAGACATAATTGAGCTCTCCGGTGTCGGGCTCATGCCTGTCTGGCGCGCCGGCAATCTGCATATGGCCGATCAGACCAGCGCCAAACGATTCCCGGATATGACGGGTGACATCGCCTTCCGTTCGCTGGCAGTGGTAAAGATCCATTTGAAGGCGCAGGTTTTCCATATTGACCTGCGCCAACACGTCGCGGGCCTGGGCCTGGCCCGACAGAAAATAGCCGGGCATGTCTGTCGGATTGATCGGTTCTATCATCAGCTCCAGACCGGCGCCCTGCAGCAGGCTTGCCGCTTTTGACAAGGTGTCCAGGTACTGTTCGTGCGCAGCGGCGCGCGCAGCCTGATCGCTTACGATGCCGGCCATCACGTGAATGCGTGGCACGCCCAGGATTAGCGCATAGTCTATCGCCTTTTTTACGCCGTCCAGGCACTCGGTCTGGCGACCGGGCAGGCACGCCAGACCCCTTTCACCGGCCTGCGCGACGCCGGGCGGCGCGTTGATAAGGACCTGGTGCAATCCATGGTCCTGCAACCGGCGGCGGATCTGATCCGCCTCTTCGTCATACGGAAACAGGCATTCGACCCCCGCAAAACCATCCTGTGCCGCCATGGCATAGCGGTCCAGAAAGGGAACCTCGGTGTACAACAAGGACAGGTTTGCAGCAAACTTCAGCATTACTGATACCCCATCTGCGCCAGCAGGGTATCGGGCACGGTGATGCCTTCTTCTCGCGCCGTATTGGCCAGATTATGACGGCGCGCGCCGGGCAGGCGTACCCCGTCGTCTTCCAGCATGGCGGCGATCAGGTCTTCAAGACGATTGAAATACGTTTGCTGGCCGGCCAGGGCCTGAGGGTCAATGAGGATGAACGCCTGGCCCAGGCGAGGTTCGTTGCCGGTGTCATCATAAAGCGGATCGGCCTCATAGCCAAAGTTGGCCCCGGTAAGCGCAACGCACAGCACTTCGACCATGAGCGCCAGCATTGATCCTTTGACCCCGCCAGCGGCCTGCATACTGCCTTTGAGGGCTGCCTTCGCGTCATTGGTGGGTCGGCCTTCGCTATCGAGCGCCCAGCCATCGGGAATCGGTTTATCATCGCGTGCCGCCAGAATCACCTTGCCCCGAGCCACCTGCGATAAAGACAAGTCAATGACCACCGGCTCGGCCTGCTCGCGTGGAAACGCCGCGGCAATGGGATTGGTGCCAAACAGCGGCCGTTTGCCGCCCCACGCCGTAATGGCCGAAGGCGAATTGCTGAAGGCCAGGCCGATCAGTCCGGCCTGGGCCACTGGCTCCAGATGATAGGCTGCCATGCCGAAATGATGACTGTTGGTCACGCCCGCAATACAGATGCCGGTTTGCCTGGCCTTTTCTATCGCTTTTGTAATTGCCAGTTCGCAGCCCGGAAAGGCCAGGCCGGTGCGGGCGTCCACCAGTAGCGCCGAGGCTTTTTCCTGAACAATTTCCGGCTCTGCGGCCCCATCGGCCCGTCCCGAAGACAGATGCAGCGCATAACTGGGTACGCGCGATACGCCATGCGTGGCAATGCCGTGCGCATCTGCAAAGACCAGCGCCTTGGCGGTTGTCTCGGCCATGACCGGGTTCGCCCCGGCGGCCGCCAGCGTGTCCTGTGCCAGGGTGATCAGGGAAGAAAGTGAAATTGTGCTCATGCTGCCTCGTCCATATTGTTTGTGTGTCATTCATGGTTGTGCTGTGAGCTCAATTCGCAGCACAACCTGCTTCTACCTAATGATAATTCAGGAAACCGCCGCCTGCCGGGGATCGCCGTGGCAGCGGCTAATTTGTTGTGTTCTCAAATTAGACCGACGAATACAAACAGACCGACGTTGCCTCGAAGTCTGAAAAAAGATTGCTTGGCGCTCGGGCCGCGGTATCTTGCTCGGGACTGTGTTTGTCAAATTTTCCGAACGCCATGAAACGGCGCTGGCGGGGCGTTGGTCAGGAGGGCTATCGGGCAGGTGGTGGCTGAAAGGCGTGGCGGGAAGGCGCTGACAAAGTGACCCTAAAAGGCCGACGCTATCCGGGAGGTGCTATCCGGGAGAGGAGATGGTCGGAAGGCACGAGCCGCAAGAGACGCGCACCCGGAGTTGCGGACCGGGGCGCGAGCAGAAAAAGCAGTGCCGCAAATCAATGGCCCTGCTTACGCGATCGCCGCCGCGGCCAGGGCCGTGATGCCGGCCCAGTCTTTTGCCTGCACCAAGTGCCCCGGCGCCAGCCAGGAACCGCCAACGCAGGCCACGTTAGGCAGGGCCAGATAGGCCGCTGCGTTTGTCGCGTCAATCCCGCCAGTCGGGCAAAAGACGATATCGGGCAAGGGGCTGTGTAGCGACTTGAGCAGTGACACGCCGCCTACGGCTTCTGCCGGAAATAGCTTTTGGGCCGAAAAACCGGCATCAAAGGCGTTCATGGCCTCGGTCGGCGTGGCGACCCCCGGCAAAAACGGCACCTGGTTGGCGGCCAATGCCGGCAGCAGGGCGGCGGGCAGGCCCGGCGATATCGCAAAACGCGCACCGGCCTGCAGCGCCGCTTCCAGCTGGCCTGCGTCCCGCACCGTACCTACGCCGATCAAGGCTTGCGGAAATGCATTCACCAACTCGCGCACGCCATCGAGTGCGGCGGGTGTACGCAATGTGATTTCAAATGTGTTAATGCCCCCGTCCAGCAATGCACGGGTGACCTGCAGCGCCTCGTCAACCGACTGAATGACCATGACCGGCATGACCGGTCCGCGCTTGAGAATGGCAAGTGTATCCACGACGGTATTTCCTTTCTAATTTAAGTTCTCACTGCGACAACAGAACTGGTCCCCCGGTTCAGGCAAGACAGCAGTATCTGCGCAGCCGATTGCATTACCGGCTTTACAGCAAATACTGTCCTTGTTGATGTTGACCTCAGTTCAATTGTGATTTACGCATTCCAGGATACCAGTTTACCCGGATTGAGAATATTATTCGGATCATAGGCATGCTTGATGAGCCGCATCAGCTCCAGCGCATCGTCTCCGTGCTCTTCCTTCAGGAATGCCATTTTGTGAATGCCCACACCATGCTCGCCCGAGCATGTGCCATCCATACGAATAGCGCGCGATACCAGACGACGGTTGATGCCTTCAGACATCTCCCATTCTTCGCGGCTGTCAGGGTCGATCAGCATCTGCACATGGAAGTTGCCATCGCCCACATGGCCCACGATCGTATAGGGAAACGGCATCCCTTCAAGCTCCTGAGCCGTTTCGCTCACGCATTCGGCAAGCCGGGAAATCGGGACGCACACATCGGTGGCGACCGAACGTGAACCCGGACGCAACTGCAAGCCTGAATAGTGCGAATTGTGACGGGCTGTCCACAAGCGCTTGCGGTCCTCGGGCTTTTCAGCCCATTCAAAATCCATGCCGCCATTGTCCCGGGCAATTTCCTGCACGATTTCCGCCTGTTCCCGCACGCCGGTCTCGCTGCCGTGAAATTCGAACAGCAATAGCGGTGTTTCCTTCAGGGTCAGCTTGCTGTAGGCATTGACGGCCTTCACTGCGCGCGTGTCCATGAACTCCACCCGGGCTATTGCCACGCCCGACTGCATCACTTCAATGACGGACTGCACGGCAGATTCCAGCGTCGGAAAGTTGCATATGGCTGCGGTGACGGCTTCCGGTTGCGGGTACACCCGCACGGTAACTTCGACAATAATACCCAGCGTGCCTTCGCTGCCAACAAACAGCCGGGTCAGGTCATAGCCCGAAGACGATTTGCGGGCACGGCTGCTGGTACGAATCACTTTGCCGGCCGCCGTGACCACTTTCATGGAAACCACATTCTCGCGCATGGTGCCGTAGCGCACCGCATTCGTGCCCGAGGCCCTGGTGCTGGTCATGCCGCCAATGGACGCATGCGCGCCCGGATCGATGGGAAAAAACAGGCCCGTGTGACGAATTTCCTCATTGAGCTGAGTGCGGATGACGCCGGGTTGCACGGTAACGGTGAAGTCTTCGGCATTGACGGCCAGCACCCTGTTCATCTCGGCAAAGTCCAGGGTGACGCCGCCTTCAATGGGCAGGACGTGCCCTTCCAGTGATGAGCCAATGCCAAACGGGATCACCGGCACGTTGTACTGATTGCAGATTTTGACCGCATCGACCACTTCTTCGGTGTCGCGCGGGAAGATGACGGCATCGGGCGGGCATACCGGATACGGAGATTCGTCGGTACCGTGGTGCTCGCGCACGGCCATGGAGGTAATAAAACGTTCGCCGAACCGCGCCTGGAATGCCGCGACGGCGGCATCCGGAAGGCGGCGGGTGGCTTTTTTTTCCAGAACTGTCATAGTATGCTCACTGCCCTGCTGTCGTGTATTTCGTTTGACATCAGCAAAGCCTCAATAATAATAAAAAATCCGGCGTGATAACCCACAATCGCGGGCCATATACTGGCCGCCTGCGAGGGCATGCTGCCCGGCACCGCAGCAAGCGTTGCATGGCAGCCCGAAATAACCCGGCTGCCCTGCCATTTTGCCATGGTCCGGGCGTTTACCCATACCCACCAGCACCACGTCCTTCACAATGCAGGTCGCCATGCGCAGTTCCGGTGCCAAAGACCACATATCATGCAACGCTGACCACCGGTCATGTAAACAAGCCGATCAGTGATTATCGCGCGACTCGCCCCGCGTTTGGATAATATCCACATAAGCGGTCGCCGCTTCCAGACAGGCGCCATCGCCCTGCTGACCCACCATGCCACGGTAGATCTCCTCCCACGGCGTCATGTTCAGCAATTCTGGTTTAACCCAGGCCTCGCGTCGCGCCCGCAGTTCCTCGTCGGAAAGCAAGACATCAACGCGACAGGCGTTCAGGTCAACCCTGACGATATCACCGGTGCACAGCAAGGCAAGTCCGCCACCGACGGCCGACTCGGGCGAGACGTTCAGAATGGACGGGCTGGCCGAGGTTCCACTCTGGCGACCATCGCCCATGGTAGGCAGCGTATCAATTCCCTTGTTAAGCAGATAGGCAGGCGGCTGCATATTGACCACTTCGGCGCCCCCCGGGTAGCCCACCGGGCCGCTGTTGCGAATGACAAGTATTGATTTATCGTCAATTCCCAAAGCAAGATCCTCAATACGATCATGATAATCTTCCGGGCCTTCAAAAACCACTGCCTTCAGATCCATGACGTTCGGGTGCGCCGGGTCGGACAGGAAACGGGCACGGAATTTGTCGTCAATCACACTTGTCTTAATGACAGCATTGTCGAACAGATTGCCGGTAAGTACAACATAGCCGGCAGCCTCTTTAAGCGGCGTATCGTAGGCCCGAATCACTTCCCGGTCCGGCGCCGGCACCTGGGCCAGATTGTCGGCCAGTGTCTTGCCGGTCACGGTCATGGCCGTGCCGTCTATTTTACCGGCATCCAGCAGTTCTTTCATGACTGCCGGCACGCCGCCCGCACGGTGAAACGCTTCACCAAGAAAACGCCCCGCCGGCTGGCAATCGACCAGCAACGGAATTTCCGGGCCCAGGCGCTGCCAGTCTGCCAGCGTGTGATCGACGCCCATATGGCGAGCAATGGCTACCATGTGTATCGGACAATTGGATGAACCGCCTAGCGCGGCCGCTGCGACCACGGCATTTTCAAAGGCGGCGCGGGTCATGATATCGGACGGACGCAAATTTTCCCCAACCATCTCGACAATACGACGCCCGGTCTCATAGGCCATCCAGCCGCGTTCCCGGTGCGGACCCGGGATGGCTGCACAACCGGGCAGCGACATGCCAAGCGCTTCGGCCAGCGAATTCATGGACAATGCCGTGCCCATGGTATTGCAGTGCCCCACCGACGGCGCCGACGACGCAACGTTGTTCATAAATTCTTCATAGTCGATTTCACCGGCAGACAGACGCTTGCGCGCGTCCCAGACCACAGTGCCCGAGCCGGCCAGCTTGCCCTTCCACCAACCGTCTAGCATGGGTCCGCCGGAAAGCACAATAGCGGGGATATTGACAGTGGCAGCAGCCATCAGGCAGGCCGGCGTCGTTTTGTCACAACCTGTGGTCAGCACGACGCCGTCCAGTGGATAGCCGTGCAGGATTTCGACCAGACCCAGATAGGCCAGATTGCGGTCAAGGGCGGCGGTCGGGCGCTTGCCCGTTTCCTGTATCGGATGCACCGGAAACTCCAGCGGAATCCCGCCCATATCACGAATGCCATCACGTACCCGTGTAGCCAGCTGCACATGATGACGGTTGCATGGAGATAGATCGGAACCCGTCTGCGCAATGCCGATAATGGGCTTTCCCGATTGCAGTTCTTCCCGGGTAATACCGTAATTCATATAGCGCTCGATATACAGGGCAGTCATGCCTGGATTGGCCGGATTGTCAAACCACCGGCGGCTGCGCAAAGGCTTTTGTTCTGACGTAGACATAACGGGTTCCTTCTATTTCAATTGTAATAATACTCAGGCGTCGGAGGCCTCTTTGGCCGCTTCCAGTACGCCTTCAACGGTTTCCTTGCCAATTTTGGCCTTCAGGCTTTCCACAATCGGGGCAACTTTCTCACGGATTTTCTCTTTTTCCTCGGTAGAAAACTCGGCCACCTTCACGTTGTTCTCTTTCAGATACTTGAGTGCATCCTCATTGCCCTGCCGACTGGCCTTGCGCTGAAATTGCTGACTCTCTTTTGCTGCTTCGGTGATCACATCTTTTTCGTCCTGTGATAACTGGTCGAACCATTTTTTCGATGCCAGGAAAACAAATGGGGTATAGACGTGGTTGGAAAGCGTCAGGTAAGGCTGCACTTCATAGAATTTACTGGTCTGGATGGTAGACAATGGGTTCTCCTGACCGTCCACTGTTTTGGTTTCCAGCGCGGTGAACAACTCTGTAAACGGCATGGGAATCGCATTGGCGCCCAGCCCCTTGAACACGCTCAGGGCGACCTGGTTTTGCATCACACGCAGCTTGATGCCGTTGATGTCATCCATCTTGGAAATTTCGTGACGGGAATTGGTGATATTGCGAAATCCATTTTCCCAGTAGTTCAATCCGATCAGGCCCTTGGCAGGCAGTTTGTCCAGCAGCTTTTTGCCTTCAGGACCATCCAGTACCGTATCGGCCACTTTTTCGTTATCGAACAGGAACGGCAGGTCAAAGACACCGAATTCCGGAATCAGGCTGGCAATCGGTGCCGTGGACACAAAGGTGATTTCACCGGAACCGCTGATCAGGGAGTTGATTAGCTGTTCATCGGGGCCCAGCGCGCCATTGCCGAAGGTCCTGACCTTCATTTTGCCATCGCTCAGCTTGCTGACCACTTCGGCAAAGTGGGCAGAGGCCTTGCCTGTAGGACTGTCATCGGCAAGGCCGTAGCCAAAGCGGATGATGCGTGGCTTGATGTCCTTGGCCCACACCGCCGCGGAACCCATGCCCAGCAGTGCTACCGCTGTCATGCCTACAATCGTCTTTTTCAAAGTTTTCATTTTCGTCTCCAGAGTATTGGTATTGAATGCAAATCAGTAGAACCAGTTCATCGGTACAATGACGATCTGCGGAAAAATCACAAGCAGCATAATCAACAGTGTGTAAGCCGCCACATAAGGCCACACACCTTTGATAATATCTTCCATACGGATGCGGGCCACACCGCAGACCACATTCAGTACGGTTCCCACCGGTGGCGTCAGCAGGCCGGCGCAACCGACCATGATGAATATCACGCCGAAATAAGTGGGATCGATGCCCGCTTCCTTGATCACAGGCATGAGCACCGGCGCCAGGATCAGGATAGTGGGCGTCAGGTCCATGGCAGTGCCTACCAAAATCAGAAGCACCACAAGAACAAGCATCAGCAGTACGGGCGAGTCAACCAGAGGGCCAAGCATTGCAATCAGCTCCCTGGGCAGATCGGCCAGCGTGATCATATAAGAGGTGACCAGGGCCGCCGCCACGAGGAACATGACCACGCTGGTGGTTGTTGCGGAGTTCACCAGCAGTTTCATCAAGTCGCGTGGTTTAATTTCGCGATATATCACCATGCCCACGAACAGCGCATAAACAGCGGCCACGGCTGCCGCTTCGGTCGGCGTAAAAATGCCGAAGCGCAAGCCGCCGATAATGATAACCGGTAGCACCAGCGCCCAACCCGAATCACGCAGCGCCTTGGCCCTGACAGGCCAGGGTTCCTTGGGAAATGGCTTGAAGCTGGTGGAGCGGCGCGCCACCCAGGTCCATACCAGCGCCAGGGTCAGCCCCATCAGCAGGCCCGGTACAATCCCGGCCATGAACAGCTTGGTAACCGAAATATTGGTGGCCACGCCGAAAATAATGAATGAAATGGACGGTGGAATGATGGGTGCAATAATGCCGCCGGCAGCGATCAGGCCGGTGGATTGTTTCATGTCATAGCCGCGGTCGCGCAGCATGGGCACCAGCATGGCGGCAAGCGCCGCTGAGTCGGCAACAGCAGAACCGGAGAGTGCCGCCAGCAACACACTTGCCATAATGGCCACATAACCCAGCCCGCCGTGTACATGCCCCACCAGGGAACTTGCCAGCGCGACCATGCGGCGCGACATCCCGCCGGCGTTCATGGCCTCGCCAGCCAGCATGAACAGCGGGACAGCCATGAGTGAAAAATTGTCGGCGCCGGCAAGCATATTTTGCGCAAGAATCTGGACATCGAAAAAATCCAGATAGAACATCAGCCCGACAGCGGAAAGCAGTAACGCAAATGCGATTGGCATGCCAAATGCCATAAAACCGAGCAGCACGGAAAGAAAGATGGTGACAGTCATATTGTTTTCCCCTGGTACTCGTTATTCAATCTCGTCGCTGTTGTCGACAGCGGTTCTGAAGCGATACCGATAGGCGCGGTCTGTCGGCGTCATGATGGCAATCGCAATATCGCCAATGGCAAGAACAAACATGGCCGCGGCGCTGAACCATACCATGCCGCTGAACAGGGCCTGCGGCCACCCCGTGACGGGCAGCGAGGTATTCACACCAATGACCATCTGATCCCATCCGCCATCCATCAACAGCCAAAGGATCCACATGATGATCAACTGGCGCAAAATGTGTATGATTTTTTGCAACATGACAGGCAGTCGGTCAAGCAGCATGTTCACGCCCAGATGCTGCTTGGTCCGAAACGCAATGACCGTGCCCAGGAAAATCAGCCAGACAAACGACATCCGGGCGACCTCCTCGGAAATGGTAATGCCCGAGTTAAAGCCGTACCTGAGGACGACGTTGCCAAACACCAGCAGCAGCATCACCAGTACGCAAAGCCCCAGTACATAGGTCAGTGTTTTTTCCACCGTTCGCGTAATCGCTGCCACCGATTGGAAAACAGGACTTTCCAGTATCGTCATGAATATCTCCTTTTGCTAAGACGCGATGCGGCTTCTGGCTGCATGCATCATTTTTTTTTCTGCGTTGCATCCCATGTATGGGACACAGTCGCACGGGTTTGTGACGCTACGGTGTCGTCAATAGGTTGCCCGCCCGCCGGACAAGTCGAATACCGCGCCTGTGCTGAAGGCACACTCTTCAGAGGCCAGCCAGCAGATCATGGAGGCAGCCTCGTCCACAGCAAGAAACCGCTTCATCGGAATCCGCGACAACATATAGTCGATATGTTCCTGTGACATCGAATCGAAAATCTCAGTCTTTGCTGCCGCGGGGGTAATGGCGTTGACCAGAATATTGCGTTCTGCCAGCTCCTTGCCCAGCGATTTGGTCAGTCCGATCAGCCCGGCCTTGGAAGCGCTGTAATGCGATGCATTCGGATTGCCCTCTTTGCCGGCAATAGAAGCGATGTTCACGATGCGGCCATAGCCGTTTTCCAGCATGGCCGGCACCAGCACGCGGCAGGTATAGTAAGGGGCCATCAGGTTAGTTTGCACCACCTGCTGCCATACGGCAGGATCCAGTTCCCAGGTCACCCCGTTGCCGCCGGTGATGCCGGCGTTGTTCACCAGAATATCGACCTTGCCATATTGCTTCAACGTATCGTCGGCCGCGTTTTGCACGGCGGCCAGATCGGTCAGATCCAGTGCATGCGCAGTGACCTTGCCCAATGCGCTCAGTTGCTGGCGCGTTTGCTCCAGACGGTCCGCATCCAGATCCCACAGCGCGACTGACGCGCCCGATTGCAGCATGCGTTTTGCAGCAGCCAGGCCAATACCACGCGCGCCCCCCGTAATGACGGCTACCCGGTTCTGTAAACTGTTCTGACTCATTGTCTATCCTTGTCGTAAATTAAAGTGTTGCCGGCATGCCGATACCATAGTGCTGCGCAGAATCCTGCAGCAGGGGCGTAATGGACGGATGCAGAACGACGCCGTTTTTCTTTTGCCGCTCATACAATGCCAGCCCGCGATCCCCGGGCATGCGGACATTGTCAAAGCCTGGCCGAGGCGGATTGTTGCGGCAGGCGTCGGCAATCCAGTCCATCTGACGCAGGAACGCCTCGTTGCCGCCAAAGGCGCCCGGATCATACAGGCTGACGAAAACCGTCGCGCCCCATCCCTTGATGTTGTCGGCCCGGCCATGACCGGCCAGACCGCCGGTCAGCGCTTCTATCAGCAATGCCAGGCCAAATCCCTTATGCCCCACCGACAGGCCGCCCAGTGGCAAAATCGTGCCGGGCGGGTCCTGGTTCAGTACAGCGGGGTCGCGCGTTGGTTTGCCAGTACTGTCAAGCAGCCACTCTTCCTCGAATTGCCTGCCTTCCCTGGCCAGACGGCCGCTCATGCCGTTTGTGGTAATAGAGGCGGAAATATCAACCAGAAAGGGCTTTGCCGACGGTATGCCAACGGCAATAGGATTGGGCGTAAATACGGCGCGGGTCCCACCGAATGGCGCCACGCTCTGGCCGGCAGGATCCGAGCAACTGAGCACGATCAGCATATTTTGACGAATCGCGCGTAACAGGTAACTGGCCAGGCAGGCAATGTGATGGCTCTGCCTGATGACAGCCGTGGCAGTGCCATATTGCCGCGCGCGCGGCACGAGCATGTCTATTGTCTGGTTTACCAGCCAAGGCCCGGGCAGGCGGCGTCCGTCCAGCAGCAGCGATGCCCCTTTGTCGCTGACAATATCGGCGCTGCCTTGCCGGGTCATCTGCCCCTGTTCAACCTGCTTCAGGTAGGGATTGAGCAACGCCAGGCCGTGGGTGGTGTGGCCCAGCAAATCCCCATCAAGCAGGACATCTGCGACCGTTCGCGCAATAGCGTCCGAGGTGCCGGCGGCCGCCAGTAACGCGCGCGCAAATTCGCGCAATGTCTCGGCATCATATCGGTCGCCGTCCTGTTGCACAGCGTGGTTTGCAGTCTGGTTCATGTGTTGATTCCTGGTTTGTTGACCGGGTCCTCATTACCGCCGGATGGCGGTTTGGATTTCCCGAGGAACAGTTTGATAAAGGGAACGGACCAGATCAGAATCGCCACCACGCCCAGCACAGCGGCGATGGGACGACTGAAGAACATGGAAAAATCTCCGTCTGCCTTAATCATGGACGAAATAAAGTTTTCTTCAAGCATGCCACCCAGCACGACGCCCAGCACGGCCGGTGCAATAGGGAACTCGTTTTCTTCCATGACATAGGCAAGCAGGCCCATCATCATCATGATGATCACGTCAAAAGGACTATTGTTGATGGCGAACGTACCCACAATACTGAACAGCAAAATGATGGGCATGAGCATAGAACGGGGCACCCGCAATACATTGCGGGCAATCTTGACCAGGGCATAACCCAGCGGCAGCATAATGATATTGGCAATAATAAACACCAGGAAAATCGAATACATTTCGACCGCATTGTTGGTAAAGATCATGGGGCCCGGCGTCAGATTTTTCATATACAGCACACCGACCACAATCGCCGTGATGGAGTCGCCCGGTATCCCAAAAACCAGCGCCGGGATCCATGCACCGGCCAGCGCAGAGTTGTTCGAGGCGCCGGCCTCGACAATGCCTTCCACATGCCCGGTGCCGAATTTTTCAGGTTCTTTGGAAAACTTCTTGCTCATGCCATATGACATCCAGGCGGCAATGTCGGCGCCAGCCCCCGGCAATGCGCCTACCACGGTACCCAGCACGCTGCCGCGCAGAATGGATAGCGGATACTTTTTGGTCAGCGTCCACATGCCGGTAAAGATATTGCCGATCTGCGCCTTGACCTCGCCCAGTCGATCCTGGGAATTGACGGCGTAACGCAAGACTTCGGCAATCGCAAACATGCCGACCATCATGGGCAGCAAGGTGACGCCATTCATCAGATCTTCATTGCCGAAGGTAAAGCGCGGATAGGCCGCCGGATTATTCATGCCCACGCAGGCCAGCAACAGGCCGATCAGCAGCGACACAAAGCCCTTGAGCTGGCTGGCCGGGGTAATCACGATCGAGCAGGACAGCCCCAGCACAACGAGCCAGAAAAACTCATACGAAGAAAAATTGAGCGCAAAGTTGGCCAGCATGGGCGCGCATGTGATGAGCACGAGCGTGCCAAACAGGCCGCCAACAAACGAGAACACAATACTGGCTCCCAGCGCCTGATCGGCCAGGCCCTTGCGGGTCATGTTGTAGGCTTCATCCGTGTAGGCCGCCGATGACGGCGTACCGGGGATTCGTAGCAGACATCCGGGCACGTCGCCCGACGTGATGGCCATGGCCGTGGAGGTCACCATCATGGCAATGGCGGGCACCGGGTCCATAAAGAAAGTGACCGGCACCAGAAGCGCGACCGCCATGGTGGCGCTCAGGCCAGGTATGGCGCCGACAAACAGGCCGAAAATGGCGGCCACCAGAATGACGCCCAGTACGAATGGGTCGGCGACCAGACCAAGCGCAGCGGTAAAGTTGCTCATGAACATAGGGTCACCATGCGAAGGATTCCAGCAGTCCCCAGGGCAGCGGAACTTCCAGAATATTGTAGAAAGAAAAGTGGATCAGCAGCACGCCGATCACAGTCAGAATCGCACTGCGCAGGGGCTTGACGCCGAACACCAGGAAGGTGATCATCAGGATAATGCCGGATGCAATAAAAAAGCCCAGCCATTCCGCGGTCAGAAAATAGAAAACAAGCGCCGCCGGAATCATGCAGAAGCGCAAAAACGTAACCATATTCAAGCCCGGCCAGGCCAGCCACCGCTGATTATCCTGGCTGCGTCGGCTTTGCACAAGCAGACAGACTGAACAGATGAGCAAGCCGATAGCAATCAGGCGCGGGAACAGCCCCGATCCAAACTCCTGGCCGGGCGTGGGCGGAAACGA
Organism: Advenella sp. S44; assembly: GCF_002810445.1. Taxonomy (GTDB): domain Bacteria; phylum Pseudomonadota; class Gammaproteobacteria; order Burkholderiales; family Burkholderiaceae_B; genus Advenella. The sequence continues at coordinate 184,859 of NZ_NEXS01000001.1, forward strand.
CAGCGCCATGACAAAAACGATAATGGCAAAAATGCCGATGATAATGCCGGAAAGGGTATCACTGATCTTCATGGGAATTTTCCACAGGGTCGGCAGCGTGGTCCGGCGCGCCAGGCGCACCGGACCGACTACCCGGTTCATATCAATTTATTTGGCCATACCGATGGCTTTGAGAACCTCGCCGAAATCTTCCGTGGATTTGGCCATGTACTCGCCGTAATCCTTGCTGTTGGCATACGCTGCCCCAAAGCCGCGCTTGGACATGAAATCGCGGAATTCCTTGCTCTCATTAACGTTCTTGAGTGCGGCTTCCAGTTTGGCGGTTATATCATCCGGCAACCCCTTGGGACCGGCAATGCCGCGCCAGACGCCCACCGTCCAGTCATTGCCGGTCGTTTCCTTCAGTGTCGGCACATCGGGATACATGGGCGAGCGCTCTTTGGACATAATGGCCAGCGGCTTGGCTTTGCCCGCGTCAATCATCGAGCGCGCTTCCGGCAGCGAGGTGGGCACGATATCAATGCCGCCGGCCACCAGTTCCAGCATGGCTGGTGCTGAGCCGTTGGACGGCACAAAAGGCACTGAATTAGGCGGCAAACCCGCATTGTTCACCAGCCCGGCGATAGCAATATGCCAGATGCCGCCCTGCCCGGTTCCCGATGCCTTCAGTTTGCCCGGATTAGCCTTGATGGCCTCCATCAGCCCTTTCATGTCTTTGTAGTCTGAAGTCGCACTCACCGTCACACCGGCAGGGTCCTCATTCATCAGCGCCAGCGGGGTGTAGTCGGCAGGCGTAATCGTCGTCAGGCCCAGATGTTTCATGGTCGCGATTTCAACCGTGAGCATGCCCAGCGTATAGCCGTCGGGTTTGGCTTTGGAGATAGCCATATGGCCCACCACACCATTGCCGCCGGTGCGGTTGACAACATTGACCGGGTTATCCAGTTCTTTTTCAAGCAGCGTGGCGATCATGCGGGCCGTGGCGTCTGTTCCTCCACCTGCACCCCAGGGCACGATCATGGTGATGGGGCGCTCGGGATAGGCTGCGTGAGCCATGCCTGCGCTCACTGCCATCGTCAACCCCAGCAATGCTTTAAGCGTATTGCGTTTGTTCATATTTGTCTCCGATTACAGGCAACTCCAGCGCAGCCGGGCTCCTGATCTATATTGTCCATACACGCCGGTTGCGTGACGGCCGATTCTGTTTTTACACGTTTACCACTGCGGTCAGGTGGCTGCCACCCTTTGGCGGGTGGTCGGATGCCTGACCTCAACAACAACCTGAATTCCGCAAGGAGATTCAGGATCAAACAAACGTGGCGCCTCCTTCGCGCCACGCCTTGCCGGCTTTACGCCTGCACAACCTTTTGCGTCTGTTCGCCCAGACCTTCAATGCCCAGACGCATGGTCTGGCCAGCCTTCAGGTAAACAGGCTCGGGTTTAACACCCATGCCCACGCCCGGTGGCGTGCCTGTGGAAATCACATCGCATGGCTGCAGGCTCATGAAGTTGCTCAGGTAAGAAACGATGGTTGCCACATCAAAAATCATTTTGGCGGTGGTCCCGTCCTGATAGCGTTTGCCGTCCACTTCCAGCCATAGATTCAGGGCTTGCGGGTCAGGCACGTCATCGGCCGTGACCAGCCAGGGTCCGATAGGGCCGAACGTGTCGCAGCCCTTGCCCTTGTCCCATGTGCCGCCTCTTTCGATCTGATATTCGCGTTCCGACACGTCGTTAATAACGCAATAGCCGGCCACATAGGACAGTGCGTCTTCCTTGCTGATATAACGGGCCTCTTTGCCGATAACCACGCCCAGCTCGACTTCCCAGTCTGTTTTCTTCGACCCGCGAGGGATCGCCACGTCATCATTGGGACCCACAATGGCGCTGGTCCACTTGTTGAATACGACAGGCTCAGAGGGCTCAGGCAGGCCGGACTCGGCCGCGTGGTCAGAATAATTCAGGCCGATGCAAACGAATTTGCCAATGTTGGCCACACATGGTCCGATTCGCGGATTGCCTTCAACAACGGGCAGCGTGGACAGATCCAGTTCGCGCAGGCGCGCCAGGCCTTCTGCGCTGATGGTGCTGCCGTCAATGTCGCCGATGACGCCAGACAGGTCTCGGATGCGGCCGTCGCTGTCGACGATGCCTGGTTTTTCTTGCTTGCTTTCCCCATAACGGATGAGTTTCATACTGACTCCTGTTGGTTTGTGTATGCCGATGTCGCTGCGCCGGCTTGCTGATAGTCGTTGTAGTGCTTTTGCACATGATCCAGGTGCCGGTACATGGCTTCGGAAGCCTTGGCCGGGTTGCGTTCGGCCAGGGCTCGCACAATATGTTCGTGATCATCAAACGTCGATTGCAGAATCGACGGTATGACGGTTGTGATCGTACGGCTCTTGCGGCTGAGCAGACTGATGCTTTGCGCCACCCTTTGCAGGTAAACGTTGCCGCAGGCATTGATGATGGTCTGGTGCAGTTCTATATCCAGATGCCGAATGGCTTCGTGGTCATTGCGGGCCAGCGCGGCGCGCGCTTCCTCGACATTGACGCGCAGGCGCTCAATTTCCGCTTCGGTCAGCCGCTCGCAGGCCAGGCGCGTAATGCCGCCTTCGATAATTTTGCGCGCATCGAACAACTCGTTGATCTGGTCAAAGTGTAGGTCGATCAGCAGGCTGAGCGGCTCGATCAGGTCTTCCACATTAAGCGAACTGATGAAGTTGCCTTCGCCCTGCTGAATCTTGACCAGCCCCAGCAGCGACAGGCCCCGGATAGCTTCCCGAACCGCAGGCCTGCCCACATCAAACAATACCGCCAGCTCGCGCTCTGGCGGCAATTGCTGGCCAGCCACCAGTTGCCCCTTGCGGATCATATCGATCAATCGCTGGGCAACCAGTTCCGACACGGAGCGGGATTTGATGGCTTCGAACTTCACTTTTCTATTTTCACGCTTTCTGTTTCAGCTGGGCCGTTCGTCTGAAATCATCCAGACTACACGACGGATTTCGGGTTCGCGTTCAATGGTAAGACCACTGAATGCCATGCCGCAACTGTAGGAAACCCTAAGTTGGGTTACTTCAAACTGCGTCCAGTTCCGCCAGCCTGGCACGGTCGGGATAACCTTCAGTGTCGCCTGCAACCTGTACTGCACACGCCCCGATGATGGTGGCACGGCGCACGCTGGCCTGCCAGTCCAGTCCTTCGAGTCGACCGCTGATCAGACCGGCGGCAAAGCCATCCCCGGCGCCCACAGTATCCACGACTTTCTCCACCGGATAGCCAGGAATCCGAAACGGATGGTCCCCAGCCTGTCCGAACGCGCCGCGGGCGCCCAGCTTGACAACTACCGCCTGCGCGCCCAGGCCCCGATAAAATGCCGCAATCCCCTCTTCACTGTCGGCACCTGTGAGAATACGGCCCTCTTCCAGGCCGGGCAGCACCCAGTCGGCCAGGCCGGCCAGCTCATTAAGGCGCGTCCGCATCAGTTCAACGGACCCCCACAAGGCAGGGCGCAGATTGGGATCAAAGGAAACCGTTCCACCCGCGCGGCGCATGTGCTGCATGGCGGCGACGGTCAGCGCATAGGTGCCAGCATTCAGGGCCGGGAAAATACCGGTGACATGCAGATGCCGGGCCTGGCCCAGCCAGTCCGGGTCCAGATCATGTGCCGTCATGGCGCTGGCGGCAGAGCCCGAGCGATAATATTCAATTGGCGGGTCGCCCTCGGTGACTTTGCCCTTGAGCATAAAACCGGTGCGCTCACGCGGCACCATCAGCACGCGCGAGCAATCGATGGCTTCCTGCTCCATAACATTTTTCAAGTACTTGCCCATGGTATCCTCACCAAGCCGGCTGGCCCAGGCGACTTTTGCGTTCAGCCGCGCCAGGGCTATGCCCACATTGGTTTCGGCGCCTGCCGTCATTTTGTGAAAGGTATGCACCGCTTCCAGCGGCCCCGGTTCGGCAGCCACCAGCAGTACCATCATTTCTCCAAACAGCGCCACATCAAATGTCGCCATATCTTTACTCTCCAGTCATTATCTGTGTTTTCTGATTCTGTACGTGCCCGTGCAGCAGTTGTTGCCGGGCGATATCAAAACGCTTGTTAGTCCAAGGGCAGGCACGCGATCTAATGCGTCTGCGGGCACGCCGCCTGCCAAGCCTGTACAAACCGCTGTGCACGTTCACGTGTCACTGCCACCGGCTGCCCCGGCCGATACAGGTCGGACCCCAACCCGGCGCCGGCGCAACCCGCCCCGACATAGCTGCCCAGGTTTTCGGGATTGATGCCGCCGACCGCATACACCGGTACTTGCGCGGGCAAAACCGCCTTGAGTGCCTTGACGTAATCCGGCCCGAACACGCTGGACGGAAACAGTTTGAGAGCCTGGGCGCCCGCCTGCAAGGCGGCAAAGGCCTCACTGGCGGTGGCAAACCCGGCGCAGACCTGGAAACCGTAGGTGCTGACCGCCTCGGAGATCAGCGCCGGGCTGGTGTTGGGGGTAACCATCAGCCTGCCGCCAGCCGCAGACAGCTGCGTCAGGTGCTCTGGAGTCAGGACCGTTCCGGCCCCGATCATCAGGCTCTCGCCAAAGGCCTGGCTCACCCGCTGCACACTGACCTGCCAGTCTGGCGAGTTGGTGGGGATTTCAATGGCGTCAAAGCCCGCCTCATGCAACGCTTGCACGTGATCGAGCACTTCGTCGGGACCGATGCCGCGCAAAATGGCGATCAGCGGCAACTCAGGTGTCCAGGGATTCATGTATTTTCCTTATTCCGTTCAAAATGGCCGTATCGGCATCCTGGGTGGTAAACGCAATACCGGCCAGGTGCAGGGCGCGGTCATAGCGCGTAAAGAGCGAACCGCTGCCCACTAGCGTGACTGGCGTATCGGCCGAGACCGAAAAACGCTGGCGCATATCGCGCACTTCAGAGCCGATCAGCAGCCCCGAGAGGTAATCATCAACCTGCTGGGCAGCCAGATGACCCAAAATATACCGCGCCCTGACGGTAAACAGCTCGCTCATGGTGTCGCTGGCGGCAAGTCCTGCCATCACGCCGCGATCAAAGGACTCGGGGTGTGGTTCGGTCGCCGGCAGGCCGCGGCCCAGCAGCGAATGATGGCGCAGTACGTCGAACAGCTCCCCGGTCATGACCGTCGTAAAGCTGTGGATGACATCGTGGTGGACGCGCGCCCATTTGCTGTGCGTGCCAGGCAGTATAAACAGGGCAGATGCCGTCTCTTGCAGTGCGCCCAGCAACTGGGTTTCCTCGCCTCGCATTACATCGGCGCCATCCGGGCCGGGCACGCACACCCCCGGAATAATACCAGCCTGGGCAGGCCAGCCTGGATCGACCGACGTCAGGCTTGTGCCCAGCGTATTGAGCGATACCGGGCAGGGCAGATAGTTTGCCTGTTGCCAACCGACATTGCTGCCCGCCATGCCGGCAATGTAGATGCGTGAAATATCGGCCTGCACGATCTGCATTTGTTGCAGCAGGTCTTGCAGCACAGCGGGAAACGACTGGTTCTGCATCCGTGTAATGCCAAAAGGCGATACCGCACTTTTGACGGCAACGCCGTCTTCAACCAGCCACAATCGCAGATTGGTTGAACCCCAGTCTGCGGCAAGATAACGCGAAACCATGTTGTCTTCTTCTCCTGTTATAGCGCCCACGCATGCCGTGTTCGGTCCGACGCCTGCGGCCATTCAACGGCACAGGCGCCATGCAGTGGCGGCGATCAGCTTATCACAAATGAACAGACAACCCGACTGCGCAATACCTTTGTTTCATTACCGCAGCCACTGCGCCGGATCTTTTCGAGCTGCTCGTCAATCACGTTCGTCATTAGTCGGTCTACGCCGACCAGCTGACGATTTTGCCCGGATTGAAGATATTGTCGGGGTCATAGGCATGCTTGATGCTGCGCATCAGTTGCAGGGCGACTTCGCCATGTTCTGCTTTCAGAAAACCCATCTTGTGGATGCCCACGCCGTGCTCTCCGGTGCAGGTGCCGTCCATTTGTATGGCGCGCTGCACCAGGCGGTTGTTGATCTCTTCTGCCTGATGCCATTCCTGTTCATCATCGGCATCAATCATCATGACCACATGGAAATTGCCATCGCCGACATGGCCGACAATAGACCAGGGAAAGGCGACGCTTTGCAGATCGGTCGCGGTGTCGGTAACGCAATCGGCCAGGCGCGAAATGGGCACGCACACATCTGTGGTGATGGCGCGTCCACCAGGCCGTTGCTGCAGGCAGGCGAAATAGTAATTGTGGCGGGCCGTCCACAGCACGGTGCGCTGCTCGGGTTTTTCAGCCCACTGGAATGCCGTGCCCCCCTGCCCGGCGGTCAGTTCCTGCACGATCACGGCCTGTTCCGCAATGCCGGCGGGAGATCCGTGAAATTCGAATAGCAGCAGCGGCTGTTCGGCCAGCGCGGTTTTGCTGTAGGCATTGACAGCGCGCACGGCACGCTCATCCATGAACTCGACACGGGCAATGGGCACCCCGCTTTGCATAATGTCGGTCACGGCCTGCACAGCATGGCGCAACGTCGGGAACGAACACACCGCGGCAGTCACCGCCTCGGGCAGCGGATACACACGCAGGGTGATCTCCACAATCACGCCCAGCGTGCCTTCGCTGCCCACATATAAATGCGTCAGATCATAGCCGGCCGATGATTTGCGAGCACGGCTGCTGGTACGGATGACTTCGCCAGTTGCCGTGACCACTTTGAGCGACAGAACATTGTCGCGCATGGTCCCGTAGCGGACCGCGTTGGTCCCGGAAGCGCGGGTCGCCGTCATGCCGCCAATAGATGCGTGCGCGCCCGGGTCAATGGGAAAGAACAAACCAGTATGGCGAATCTCATCATTTAACTGTGTGCGAATGACTCCCGGCTGCACGGTTACGGTGAAATCTTCCGGCTGGACGGCCAGCACCTGATTCATGTCGCGAAAATCGATCGTGATGCCGCCTTCAATGGGTAGCACATGGCCTTCTATGGATGAACCAATGCCAAATGGAATAAGCGGCACATTGTGTTCGGTGCACAGCTGGACCGCCGCGATCACATCGTCCGTGTCTTTGGGAAAGAGCACGGCGTCTGGCGGTACCGGTGGATAAGCCGATTCATCACGAGCGTGATGTTCGCGCACGGCATGGGTTGTGGTGAAGCGCTCGCCGAAACGAGCAGTAAACGCCGCCACGGCGGCCTCGGAAAATTCTCTGCGAGGCATGCCGGAAGCGGGAGTGGCGGGAGTGTATGCCATGAGTGTGCGACCTTATAAAACGGCAATAAAAAAGGCAAAAATAAACGAGATTAAAAACCGGAAGAAACAAGGCAATAAAAAATGGGATAAAAGCAGGATAACAACGGGATTAAAAAGGGCAATAGCAATGTCGATGAATAATATCAGTCAAGGATGCGTGCCGCGTTCAGTACCCCTTGCGGATTGAGTGCCTCACGGATGCGGCGCATCACCTGCTGCTGGGTATCATCACGACTGTAATGAAGAAATGGTTTCTTCAGTCGGCCGATACCATGCTCGGCCGAAATGCTGCCATTGAACCTGCCGGTAAGTGCGTACACCGCCTCTTCTACCGGAACAATGTCGTCCGGATGCAGATGGCCGGTCGTCAAGTGCAAATTCCCATCGCCAAGATGACCAAAAAGCAGGTTGGAGGCCTGTGGCCAGCGCTGGCTGATCTGGGCCATGGCCTGTTCTATGAAGGTGCCCATATCCTTTAGCGGAATGCCTATATCGAAGGCCACGAATGGCCGCAGCGACGTGAATAGTTCTCCGATGCCATCACGAATCGCCCACAGATCTGCAGCGTGGTCCAGGCTTTGCGGCACGATGGCATCCTGGACGGCGCCGTTTTCAAGCATGGATTCCAGAAAAGCATCGAAACCGGCATGGAACATGGGCGTATCGGCGCCTTCGGTTTCGAGCAGCACGGTCAGTGGCCATGCGCCATCAAAGGGAAGAGCCCTGCCAGTAACCCTCGCAGCCTGGGCCACATAGTCGGCCCACATCACTTCAAAACTGGACAACTCCGGCAGCGCGCTGCGCGCCGCTTTCAGCAAGGGCGCGATCTGCGCGAACGAAGCCAGTCCGACCAGCGCCGAGCGCCGTGCCTGCGGACGCGGGAACAGGCGCACAACCACACGCGTGATAATGCCCAGCGTGCCCTCGGTGCCGATAAAAAGCTGCTTCAAATCCAGGCCGGTATTGTTTTTGAGAGTACGATCCAGCATTGTCATGATGGTGCCATCGGGCAGCACGACCTCCAGACCCAGCACCAGTTGCCGGGTGGTGCCGTAACGCAGGACCCGGTTGCCACCGGCATTGGTCGCCACGTTGCCCCCGAGCTGACAGGAGCCGCGCGCGCCAAGGTCCAGCGGAAAATACCAGCCTTTTTCTTCCACCGCAGCACACAGGGTCTCCAGCACAACGCCGGCCTGCACCAGCGCGGTACCACCCGCTTCATCGATATCTTCAATCTGGTTCAGCAGTTCGAGCGAAATGACCACATCGCCTTCATCAGGCGCTGCCCCGCCGGCCAGCCCGCTGCCGCCACCCGCGATGGTGATTTTCCGGTTATGCCTGGCGCACAGCCCAACCAGCGCAGCCACCTGCTCGACCGTCGCAGGGCGGGCCACCAGTTGCGGGGCACCTGCCTGCAGACCACTGGCGTCACTGCCGTATCGGGCAAGCGAGGCCGGGTCCGTCAAAACGTTCAGTTCTGGCGGCAATTGGGAAGTAAAGGGGTCTGACATGAAAAAGACGATCGTAAAAAATGAAGGAAGACTTATTCTATACGATCGTCAGGTACCTGATGGATATATCCGTGCCACGGCGAGCACCCGCACGGATTGATGCTTTCGCGCATGGCCGACAAACCATCATGCAGGGCATCTGCCGGAGAACGCTCGAAAACAACAGCTTAGCGCGGCCAGTTGCTCAACGATGTCCGCGGCGGATTCACCGCCCCTTTTTCGGATAGTTCCGGGTGCACCACATCACCATCGCGAACAATCTCCACGCCATCCAGGGTGAGGCTGCAGCCGCGCATCGGAATGTCCATATGGCATGCCGTATCGTTATCTCCGCCCAGTTCCACATTTGGGCCCAGCGAAAATAGGACGTTGCCGTAAAATGACAAGGCGTTCATGACGTGCTCTTGATGCAAATGGCGCGTCGCTTCAAAGTGGTACCAGCGCGCCGCATCGTTCAAGCCCCAGCCAATATGCGAAATGGCGTAAGCGCGGTTGTCATCGAACCCGGCCATGTAGGTGCGCAGCAGGTCTGCATCCATGCCGCTCCCCTCAATCTTCGTGACTGAGCCACGCTCTACCGTCAGGACGACATCGCTTTGCAGGTAACGCTTGAACGCTGTCAGGATATCGCCTGCTCGTAAAACGACGGTGCCGTTGACCGCGCCATCGGTGGCCTGGGTGAACACGAAACCGGAAGGAAAATTGTCCCAACGGCCGGGCTCGTCTGTAAATCCATATTCAGACATGACGGGATATTGGCCCAATTCATATGTGATATCGGTACCGTAGCGGGACGTAATGTGCATGTGACGGGCGGGGATCAGGATTTCACGGGCACGTTCGACTCGTTTGGCCAATTCGGGAGTCGGGAACATGGCGCGCAATACATGAGGCGGTTCCATGATGCGCAGCACCCGCACGCCTGCCTTTTGCATCTCAAGCTGTTCACGCGAAAAAAGCAGGCCCACCAGGTCAATGACCATATCGCAGCGCTTGAGCATATCCAGAAGCAAATCGTGGCCCGTGAACGGGTGGCGCCCCTGCACGCCAGTCTGTAGTGACTGGTCGCGCTGAACATTCACATTGAACGCCTGTGCGCCCAGGCGATGCGCTGCTTTCAATAGGGCCTGTACATAGTCGGTCCATTCTGTTCCGGCGTTCAAGACGGCAATCCGTTCGCCCTCTTGCACCTTGCATAGCCGCAACTCTTCCAGAAACAACTCAACGAGGTCGAAATCCACTGCTGATGATGTCGTCATATTGTCTTTTGCGCTCCATATTGTAGAGCCTGTCTTAGTATCGACAGACATAGATCCGTATTTTCCGCCTGCAATTGGTGAGCGGCGCCTTCGGCCCGCAGCACCTTAAGGCTTGGGTGACTCTGCTGAAACCGGGCCACTTCGTCGCTGTTGATCACACCGCTGGCCATTGCTACGACCAGCGTGACGGGACAGTTGGTCGCCGCCACGTCCTGATAGATATCCTGTTCGTGAAAATCGCGATAAGCCACATCAATGACCCGCGGATCGCAAACCGCCATCCACTGCGCGCGCTGGCGGCGCAGCGGTTCAGGCCACGGTGCGATCCCGGCCTGCTGCAAATACGCGTCGGCTTCACCCCGGCGGGCCGATTCGACCATTGCGTGGGTGCGTTCGCTGCCGATAGGATAGGGCCGGGTACCGGGCGCGCAGGCAGGAGGATCCAGCATCACCAGTTGCCCGATCCGGTGCGAACGCGCCGCCAGTCTTGCGCCAATGCGAGCGCCCATCGAATGGCCCACGACGATCGGCTCGTTCAGATCCATTGCGATCAGGAAAGCCTCCAGATCGTGTGCACATGCATCTAGCCCATAGTCCAGATGCGGCCCTTGCTCACTTAATCCGCGTCCCCTGACATCCAGGATCCAGACATCATAACCATCCTGCGCTATTGGTTCGGCAATGTGGCTCCATAACGCCGCAGGACTGACGATACCCGGCACAATCACCACCGGTCCCTTGGCTCCGACATAATGAAGGTAATGCTGCCGGATACTGTTGATCCGGACGTGTCCGCCGTCCTGGCGAGGTTCTGTCATGATGTCACTCCGTGAATGATACTCATCAAAAGGCATGCCACTGCGGCACCAAGAACATCTTGCGCTGACCGGACGCGATGCCGCATCTGAAAGATGCTCCATCGTGTGCGGACCCGTCTCGAAAAGGCGCTAACATCTTGTGCCGGGACTTATTCAGCAGGGAATGGACCCTTTTGTACTGAAGTGAGCGGTATGAGGTTGATGACCTCTTCGGTGGACATGACGTCAGCATATTTGCTGTGCATATCAAACAAGTTGACGGCATGAGAGGTCTGAGACCGGTCAAAGACGGCATCATGCGGCACAATCACGTGGTAACCATAAGATGAGGCGTCCACGGTGGAGGCACGCACACAGCCACTGGTTGTCGTGCCTGTCACGACAACACAATTGACATCGAACGTGGTTAGATAGCTAACCAGGGGTGTTCCAAAAAATGCGCTGGCGTGATGTTTCGGTAACAGTATATCGCCTGCACCAGGTGCGCATTCCTTTACCATTTCGTAGCCTTTGGGCGGAATAGACATGATTGCAGGGGCTTTTTCTGCGAAGCGCTGTCCATCATGATTTTTTTTGTAGGCCACATGGGGGAAAACTACCGGAAACCCACGAGCGCGAAAAGCATCGATCAGCCGAGAGATGTATGGGACTGCTCTCCAGCCATATTCACCGCAACTGGTCGGATATTCACGCTTGATGGATTCCAGGATCGGCAGGCGCGCATGTCCTACGGAACGGTATTGGACGTCAATGACCAGTAAAGCGGGCCGAATCTCGCCTTCGAACGGCTTGCCGAACCCCGCTGTTCGGTAAATTTCCTGCTCCTCCGGAGTGATAACGTGTTGCCACGGCGACGCTGAACGGTCCGGACCCCCGCTTTCTTCTTCGCGCAGATATATCTCTGGCGTCGAATCGATATTTGATGCTTTCATTTCCTTCCTTTCACTTTCATTCAAACGCCGACGGTCAGCGCGTTGTAACTTACGATCCAGTCGTAGCGCTCTCGGACTTTTTCTTTACTCCACTGTTTTTCGATATAGCTGCGCGCCCTTTGCTCTTTGCCGAGGTCGGCATGGTGAAAGACGCGAAGCATATCCATAGAAGCGCGGGCCACCTTGTATCCGCGTTCCCGACGTAAGGCATCATATTGCTGCAGGGCAGATTCAATGCCTTGGTCTCCAGTAAGTACATTAACCAGGACGCAACTATCCTCGAATGCCAGATTCACGCCTTGGCCCAGGTACGGCACCATGGAGTGACAAGCATCCCCTGCCAGCGCCACATGACCGCGCGCCCAGGTGGGCAATTCGTCGCGCACAAACAAGCCCCATTTGTAGAGCACGTCGGCGCCACTGATCATTTCTATGACCTGTTCATGCCAGCCCTCGAAATCGCCTAAGCATGCTTCAAGTTCTCCAGGCTCTGACCAAGATTCCTGTTCCCATTGCTGACTATCCACCTGGCCGGAGAAACTGATAAATTGCCTGCCGTCATGCTGCACCGGGTAACTGGTGATGTGCGCCGTCGGGCCGACCCAAGTAGTCGCCATCGGGGTACGGTATTTTTCCGAAATGCGTTCGATCGGTACCAGTCCGCGCCAGGCGATAGCGTTCGTAAAGTTCTGCCGCACTTCACCAAACATCTGTTGACGCACTTTTGAGTGCACGCCGTCTGCACCGATCAGGACATCGGCTTTGACCGACGGTTTGCCCTCAAAATGCACCGTGACCCCGTCATTAGTCTCGTCATACCCAATACATTTGTGATCCAGATGAATGCATCCTGGCTGCGCTTTCTCCAGCGCGCTCAGCAGAATACGATGCAACTCATAGCGCAGCACCATGTACAAGGTATGTTCCTTGCTGTTTTCAGCGCCTTTGTTATACACGGACCAAGCCTGGGCGGTATTCCACAGGCGTACCACCCGGTCAATGGGCGGCAGATTGATTTTCTCAAGATCTGGCCCCAGACCTAGATCGTTCAGGACCCGAGCGCCATTGATGGAAATCCACAAGCCTGCGCCTAATTCTCGATGAGCAGGAGCCTGCTCGTACACAGCTACCTGCACCCCCTTGCGGGCCAGGCCCAGCGCCGTCGCCAATCCCCCCATTCCGGCGCCGGAAATCACCACTTTCTTTTCTGCATTTGCCATTTTGTTCATCCTATATATCCACTTTCCATCACAAATTAAGAATTTTCATTCAGTGTGCGCGCCGTATCCTGTACGGCCTCGATAATCTTCTGGTATCCCGTACAACGACAAATATTTCCATGCAGATAATGCTTGATTTGCTCTACCGTAGGTGCAGAATGACGCGTCAGCAGGGCGCGGATCGCCACAATCATTCCTGGCGTACAGAAGCCGCATTGCAAGGCACCATGCTTGACGAAAGCCGTCTGGATTGCGGACATCACCTCATCGTTCTTCGCCGATTCAATTGTCTGCACCGAAGCGCCTTCACATTCCATGGCGAGCGTGCTGCAACTGGATACAGGCTTGCCATCCACCAAGACAGTGCAGGCGCCACAAACTTCTGCGTCACAGGACCGTTTGGTTCCCGTCAGGCCGAACTCATTGCGCAGAACGTCGATCAACAAATCTCGATGCGAAATTGTGGCGTTTTTACACTCGCCATTTACGACAATTGAAATATCCGACAACTGAGTATTCACATTCATTTCACACACTCCATCGCACTGCGCACGGCCAGCACCGCGACCAGATGCTTCCGATAAGACTCGGAGCCGTACACTCCTTCGAGCACATCCAGTCCGGCCATGTCTCGCGCCGCAGCCTGCATGACATCGAACTCACTCACCGCATCGCGTTCATTCAGGACAGCACAAACATTGTTGAGTCGCTCGGGCAGGCCAGTAATCGACCCGGCCCACGACTCCCACACAGGCGTTCCATCGACTAGATTACGTACACATGCAACGCCCGCCGAAGGCCGATTCAGGTACACGACTTTCCGATAGGCGCAACGGCACTCCTCCGCTCCCAGGGGAACGACAATTTCCGTCATAAATTCAGCCTCTTCTCGTACGGTCGAATAAGGACCATCAAAAAATTCGCGCACTGGAACGTCGCGTTTACCCTGCCGTCCAATGAGGACAACGCGCGCGTTCAGAGCCGCCAATAGGGCAGGAGGATCCGCATTCGGTTCAGCAAAGCACAGATTTCCAGCCAGCGTGCCGGCACTGCGCACGCGAATATTGGCAATGTTGTGACTCAAATCGGCATAACCGGAAAGGACCCTTTTTACGATCTCCGAATCTGCGATTTCCTGATGAGTCACCAGCGCGCCAATATGCAATGAACCGTCCTGCATCTGGATTTGATTGAGACGCGGAATTTTTTTCAGATTGAGGACATGGCCGGCCTCGATCACCCGTTCCTTCATGCCGATGATCGCCTCTGTGCCGCCCGCGTAAAAGATGAAATCATCGTCGAAATCACTGGCCAGTTTCAATGCATCCTCTATGCTCTGTGGACTATGGAACTCAAACCGTCTTGGCTTCATCTATTTGCTCCAGCTCCTCATGTAAATTCACATCGAACTCGCGAAATATATCCGCGCATTTTTTCTTGACGACGGGATAACCCAACGTCGCAAGTTTTCCAGATATCTGGATATCCGCATCAATGTCGATAGTGACCAACTCCTCTTCTTGTCCAAGCATAAGGATCAGCTTGACCGAAACGCCGGTCGCAGTCTTCTTGTCCTTGCCGGAAGCGGTAATGCCAACCCGCTCATTCTCGACATATTCGTCCACGACAATCTCGCATGGCATTTCGAACTTGAAAGGTCCCACTTTTTGTCTGATCAGGGCCGTATAGTCTTTCAAGGGTTCGCGCTCTTCTACATCGCTGCAACCCGGTATCAATCCGGCGATTCGCGTCACGTCGAACAATAAGGCCCACAATGCCTCCCTGCTCGTGTCGACGCTCGTTTTTGTTTCAAATTTCATTTCAATCTTCCTTTTGTAAGTGAATAGCGCGCCAGACTTTTTCTGGAGTCAGAGGTAAAGATCGTATGCGTACGCCATATTTTGTCCGGATTGCGTTAGCCACTGCAGGCGCGATAGGTAGAATCGAGCCTTCTCCCATTCCCCTGGAGCCAAAAGGACCAGGGCCGTCTTCGTTTTCAATGAAATGGGTATGCATATTAGGCGCCTGCTCGATCGTGGGCACCTTGTAATCAAAGGCAGAGCCGTTGATTATCTGGCCGTCTTCGTATACATATTGTTCAGTTAACGTATGGCCAAGCCCCATCATCGCCGCGCCTTCGTCCTGACCTTCTGCGCTTTTCATATTCAGGACTTTACCGACATCGGCACAGAGCGTCAGATTATCAACTGTGATTTGGCCGGTATCTTCATCAACCGAAATTTCGCACACGCCCGCCGCCGTCTCCCAGAACAAGGGGGCCTGTTTCAAGGTACCGTTCTTGCTGTATGGCGTGACACGGCCAATGGCCGAGAACTCGCCAGCAGTCAGCCCCTGGAAGCGGCGCAATAACTCCTTGAACGAAAGAAATTCCTTTGCGATTTGCACGCCGCCTTCAACGATCTGCACATCTTGGAGCTCTACACCCATCGCAAGGCTGCCCGCCTCCTGTAACTGCTCGCGGATTTGCCGCGTGGCGTCTTCGATCGCCAGTCCAATAATGACAGTGGAACGACTCGCGCCGGTGCCCCAGTCATAGGGCGCCGATTGCGTGTCCGGTTCCAGTACCGTTACATTTTCCAGCGGCTGGTTCAGGTTACGCGCCGCGATGAGCCGCTGCACGCCGCGGGCGCCCTGGCCGATCTCTGCAGTAGTGGCTGCAACAGTGATATGTCCATCGGCCGATAGCCGCACAATGGCTCCCCCAACGGGAAGGATGCCTGGGTCGGTTGCAGCAACTGCTACGCCGCGCAGCTTTGCCCCGTCGCTGGAATCGCTCATCGATTCCATCAGCGCGAGCGCATGCTTCAGTTCGTCACCTACGTCGACGTCGATGGGGCGCAGATCGGCCTTGATGACGCCATGTCGGGGCGCAAGATTGTGCCGGCGAAACTCAATGGGATCCATTCCGATGGCATGTGCCATATCGTCAATTTGAGATTCACATGCCCAGACTGCCTGAGGTCCGCCGATTGAACGGAACGATGCTGCCGGCACAGTATTTGTATAGACCGCACGAGAACGCAGGCGCAGGTTTTCGAAGACATACGGCCCGATCGCACGAATCGCCGCCTTGGTCGAGATGGCGGGGCCCGTATCAGCATAAGCGCCACAGTTGGCCACGACGTCAATACTGCGCGCAGTCAACTTCCCATTGTGGTCCACTGCGGTTTTGATCGTAATCACCGTGTCGACGCGACGACAGGTTTGCATGGACTCCATGAGGCTTAACTGCAATTTGACCGGACGCTTGACGAATCGGGACAGTGCGGCGGCCAGCGGATCCAGCTTTACCGATGCCTTGCCTCCAAAACCCCCGCCAACATACGGCGTATGCACACGCACCTTGGTAATGGGCAGGCCGAATACTTCCGAGCAGACTCGCTGGATAGCTGTCGGCGTCTGTCCGTTGCTCCAGAGTTCAAGTCCCTGATCGTGATAATTGGCAATAACGGCGTGCGGCTCCATGGCATAGTGATAAATACCAGGAAAAACGTAATCGTCTTCTAGCACTCTGCTGGCATTCTCAAATGCTTCATCGACCTTGCCCTGCTCATAGTCATACAAGTGGCAAATATTGGTGCCTTCGACCGGTTTGGGTCCACCACGAAAATAGAAGTCGTTCAGAACGTCGAAGTTTTCATGGACCAGCGGCGCATCGGCTTCTAGGGCCGCCTTGCCTTCCGTCACAAAGGGCAGCACCTCGTAGTCGATGTCGATAAGCTCAATCGCATCTTCCGCAATGGCCTCGGACTCAGCAATGACTACGGCCACGGGTTCGCCTGCATAACGGGCGATTTCGGTGGCAATAACAGGACGGTCGTTGAAATACAGGCCCCAATGGATCGTCGCACATAGTTGCGGCGTCAGATCCTGACCGCTGAATACGCCCAACACGCCAGTAAGGGCTTTGGCTTGGCCGCACTCAATGGAGAGAATCCGCGCATGTGGATGAGGACTCCTGATGATTCGGGCGTAGGCCATATCAGGCAAAACCATGTCGGTTACATAGCGCGCTTCGCCCGATACTTTTTCCATGTAGTCGGGGCGAGTTTCAGTTCTGTTTTGTGCCTTCATTTGGGTTCCAACTTGCATAGCATTTAATTAATTGTGATTCCGCCAGCCTTGATCACGGCCAACCACTTCGCGGTATCGGCTATCTCCAGTGCTTTCAGTTGTGCAACACTCTCATGCATGGGCACAGCGCCTTGCGCTCGCAACTTGGCGATGATCTCTGGATCTTTCAGCATCACGCCGACCTGTTTGTTCAGTTTTTCGATCACGGGTTCTGGCGTGCCCTTAGGCGCATAGATAGCGAACCAGGTATTGGCTTCAAAGCCAGGCAATGCACCCTCATCCAGCGTGGGTACGTCGGGCAGTTCTTCAGTCCGTTTTTTTGTTGTCGCAGCAAGCGCACGCAACTTGCCGTCTCGAATATGACTGAGCACTGCCGGACCCTGCTCTATGACCATGTCGATACGTCCGGCCAACAGATCCACCACCATTCCGCCACTGCCCTTGTATGGGACGTGAAGAATATCAAGTTTGGCCTCTTGTTTGAACAACTCCGGGAAAACGTGCTGCGATGTACCGGGCCCTGCCGAACCATAGGTGTATTTTCCAGGCGCTTCGCGGATCATCTTGATCAGATCATCAATTGTTTTAGCCGGACTTGATGCAGGCACGACTACATAAGAAGGCAGGTTGGCCAGCGTAGAAACAGGCGTTAACCGCTCTTGCGCTTTATGCATGTTGTCTAGCAACGAGGGCAGGATAGTATGCAGCGATACCGCTCCGACTAACAGTGTATGACCGTCGGGCGCCGCGCGTGCCACATTGTCGGCCCCTATCACTCCCGAGGCGCCCGGTTTGTTTTCCACTACAACGCTCTCGCCCCAAGTCTTCTGCAGGTTATAAGCAACTAATCGGGCGAACATATCCGTTGCCCCGCCGGGCGGATAGGGAGCTACTATTTTAATGAGTTTGTCTGGGTACGCCTCCACTGATTCGGCATGCGCCGGCAAACCCAAAAGCGCAGTACAGGTCGTAGCCAGCCAGATCAAGGCTATTTTCAAAGTCCGCATTATCTCTCCTAAATTTTTTATCTAAAATTCTGCTTGACAGAATGCACTTACGTCTAATAGAATTTATAACACGATATGAACCTAATTCAAAACTAGGGTATTTACCAACTATGAATAAAAGCGAACCTGTATCGGCCGTTGAACGCGCACTGGCAATCCTTAACGCTTTCAGGCCCGATGAGCCTTATGTCTCCCTGCATGAACTGTCACTCCGCACCGGGCTATACAAAAGCACCTTATTGCGGCAACTGGTCACACTAACCCAGTATCATTGCGTCACTCGTCTGGATAACGGACAGTATCAACTGGGCGCCCGAGTGCTCAATTGGGCGCATGTCTACACGACTTCCCTGAACCTGGACCAGCATGTTCCTCCGGCGCTGGACCGACTGGTTTCCATCACAGGTGAAGGCGCGTCATTCTTCACCCAGGATGGTGACTTGCGCGTTTGCCTGTACCGCGCAGACTCGAACAAAGGCATTCGTGATCATGTCAGGCAAGGCGAACTGTTGCCGCTGGACAAGGGCGCGGCCGGGCGCATTTTGCTTGACTACAGGAAATCGTTGGATCAGATGCCCGCCCCCAAGGTGTTGTTTTCCATTGGCGAACGTGAGGAAGAAATCGCGGCGCTGGCGGCCCCTGTTTTCACCAAAGATGGCCTGAAGGGAGCATTGGCGATCTCCGGCCCGGCTACCCGTTTTCTTGAAGAGAACGTTGCGCAGTGGAAACCTGTATTGCTGGAGGCCGCTCAAAGCCTGAGCCATACGCTCGGCGGTGGCCATTTTTTTACGTCGCGGTGAGCAGTGACATTGTGTTCATGTGAGCAAGTCGCTCGCTGATGGAAAATAGAGGCCGGTGTGACCTGTGACGTATCAGTCCGCAGGCAGTCCAGCTCAGCAGCCATGCGATGGGACAGTCAGACTGGCGTCGGAATATTATTTGGATCAGCACGCTTTGGCCCGCATGATCGAGGGAACTGAGCAGGAAAAACCTGGATTACTCGGACGGCCAACCTGACCTCTGACGAAGTAGTACTGATCGCCATCCGCCTTCCTACGATGGGGCAATTTTTGATAGCACGTGAGTTTAGCGCGGCTTGCAATCGCTGGCGACGGTAGCCGCCCTGCCGTTGCGTCCCACTTTGAGCAGACGGCTGCCCTGATTGGTGTGGGCAGACTGTCGGATGACTTCGCCGCTGACAATCCAGGTGACCGTCCCGTTGGTAAACGCCGTAGCATCGCCATCGGTCTGGTCGGCACGCGTCAGTTCATACGTCCCCCGCTTGTCGCTCACGAACACTTTGCTTGCCTTGTCGTTGACGAACTCATAGGCCACGCCCAGTTGCCGCTTACTCTTGCAGGTATAAACGGACTTCTGCGCGTGACTGGGATCGCTGCCCGCTTTGTTGCCTTGCGCTGACCCGGTAGCACAACCGGCCAGAACGATGCTGGCCAGGGCCATCGGGATTAGTATCAGACGCATGCCGTCTCCTTTGATAAAAATAGTGTGATTGTAGTCAAACAATGCGAGCTGCAACACGATAAATCGACATGTGGGTCTGGCGTTCTGCGCGAGCCGTGGACTTACCCCAAAAAAGCACGCCGCCCTCGCATGATTTGCTGGCGATGCCCACAAAAAAAGCCACCCTTCAAAAGGGTGGCTTTGGTACTTCTTCTTCGCATGCCGGCAGTCTGTGCCGTCGCAAACCTGCAAGATGCACAGGCTGTTGACTTGGCTAGCGCCGGTCAAGCATCAGATGACGCGTGCTGCTTCAATAAGACGAACTACACTCCACGATTTGCTGCGTGAAATAGGACGGCCTTCAGCAATTTCTACTGTGTCGCCTTCGTTGATCTCATTGGATTCGTCATGCGCTTTGTACTTGTTTGAACGGACCACGATTTTGCCATAGATGGGGTGCTTGACGCGACGTTCTACCAGAACGACCACGGACTTGTCCATCTTGTTGCTAACCACTTTACCGATCAGGGTACGCTGACGCTTTGCGGGTGTCGTTTGCGTTGTTTCGCTCATATTACTTACCTGCAGCTTTTTCAGTCATGACGGTGCGAACACGCGCAATGTCGCGACGCACTTTCAATAACTGACTGGTGTTGGACAGCTGCTGAGTGGCGCGCTGCATACGCAGGCTAAATTGCGCCCTCAACAGGCTTTCGAGCTCTTTGGACAGCTCGGTCGTCTCTTTGGAACGGAGTTCACTTGCTTTCATGAATCTCTCCTTATGCGCCGAAGTGACGTGTGACAAACGTTGTCGCGATTGGCAGTTTTGCAGCTGCCAGACGGAACGCTTCACGTGCCAGCTCTTCGCTGACGCCGTCCATTTCGTACAAAACTTTACCAGGCTGGATCTCGGCTACCCAATACTCCGGGTTACCTTTACCGTTACCCATACGAACCTCTGCAGGTTTCTGAGAGATTGGTTTGTCTGGGAAAATTCGGATCCAGATACGACCGCCACGTTTAATGTGACGGGTCATGGCACGACGGGCTGCCTCAATCTGGCGCGCTGTCAGGCGACCGCGACCAGTAGCTTTCAGACCGAAGTCGCCAAAGTTTACATTGGTACCGCGAGTGGCCAGGCCGGTGTTGCGGCCTTTTTGCTCTTTACGGTATTTCCTGCGTGCTGGTGACAACATGATTATTCTCCTTCTGTCGCAGTTGCTGCAGCTGGCGCAGCAGCATCGCCGGCTTTGCGGCCGCTGCTGCGACCACGACCGCCTGGACGACGCTGTCCATCAGGACGGTCACCGCGAGGACGACGTGGACGACGCTCATCTTCACGAGGAGCAGCAGCCACTTCAGCTGGCATTTCGCCGTTAGGCAGCAGATCGCCTTTGTAAACCCAGACTTTGATACCAATGATACCGTAGGTAGTCTGTGCTTCAGAGGTGCCGTAGTCGATGATGGCGCGCAGTGTATGCAGAGGCACACGACCTTCACGATACCATTCGGTACGCGCAATTTCGATACCATTCAGACGGCCGGCGGACATGATCTTGATACCCTGCGCACCCAGGCGCATGGCGTTCTGCATCGCGCGTTTCATGGCGCGACGGAACATGATCCGTTTTTCCAGCTGCTGAGCGATAGAATCAGCGATCAGCTGAGCATCGGTTTCAGGCTTGCGAATTTCTTCGATGTTAACGTGAACCGGCACGCCCATCAGGCGTTGCAGGTCTGACTTGAGGCTCTCGATATCTTCGCCGCGCTTGCCGATGACAACACCGGGACGCGCTGAATAAACAGTGATCCGTGCATTTTTTGCAGGACGCTCGATAAGGACGCGACCGACGGATGCGTTTTTCAGTTTCCGTTTCAGGTACTCGCGAACGCGGACGTCTTCGGCCAGCATGGCGCCGTAGTCTTTATCGTCAGCGTACCAGCGTGAGCTCCAGTTACGGTTAACTGCGAGACGGAACCCGGTAGGGTGAATTTTCTGACCCATTGTGACTCCTTATGCGCCGACTTTGACCACAATGTGGCAAGTCTGCTTCTCGATACGGTTACCGCGGCCCTTGGCCCTTGCGGAGAATCGCTTCATTGACTGAGCTTTGTCGACATAAATCGTTGTGACTTTCAGTTCGTCAATATCGGCACCATCATTGTGCTCGGCATTCGCAATCGCGGATTCCAGGGCTTTTTTGACGATGCCAGCGGCTTTTTTAGGTGTGAATGTAAGGATATTCAACGCATGTGCCACAGACTTGCCACGGATCATGTCCGCAACCAGACGGGTTTTTTGCGCAGAGATATGTACACCACGAATAATGGCTGTAGTTTCCATCGCTTACCTCTTAGACTTTTTGTCTGCAGCATGGCCCTTGTACGTACGGGTATGAGCAAACTCGCCAAGCTTGTGACCAACCATATTTTCGTTCACATACACAGGCACGTGCTGACGGCCATTGTGAACAGCAATTGTCAAGCCGATGAAATCAGGCAGGATGGTTGAACGACGCGACCAGGTTTTGATCGGTTTTTTCTCTTTCCCATCGACGGCGGCATCCACTTTTTTCAGCAAGTGGGCGTCTACGAAAGGACCTTTTTTAATAGAACGTGACATTTAGTTCGCCCCTTATTTACGCTTGCGACGTGACACAATCATTGAGTCAGTACGCTTGTTGCGGCGGGTTTTGAAGCCTTTGGACGGTGTACCCCATGGGCTGACCGGCTCACGAGCTTCGCCTGTACGGCCTTCACCACCACCGTGTGGGTGATCAACCGGGTTCATGGCAACACCACGAACGGTCGGACGAATACCACGCCAACGCATCGCACCGGCTTTACCGTATTGACGCAGGCTGTGTTCTTCATTGCCGACTTCACCGATTGTCGCGCGGCAATCAATATGCACGCGGCGAACTTCACCGGAACGCAGACGGATCTGGGCGTAAATGCCTTCACGGGCCATCAGTACAGCGGATGCACCGGCGGAACGGGCGATTTGCGCGCCTTTGCCTGGCAGCATTTCGATGCAGTGGATGGTTGACCCGATAGGGATGTTGCGGATCGGCATGGTGTTACCCACGCGGATTGGCACTTCCTTGCCGGACAACAGCGAGGCGCCCACTTCCAGACCACGAGGAGCGATGATGTAACGACGCTCACCATCTGCATAGCAAAGCAGGGCAATGTGTGCAGTACGGTTAGGATCGTATTCCAGGCGCTCTACTTTTGCAGGAATGCCATCTTTGTTGCGACGGAAATCGACCAGACGGTAATGGTTTTTATGACCACCGCCACGATGCCGCACCGTGATATGACCGTTGTGGTTACGGCCGGAACCACGTTTCTGGTGCTCTACCAGGGCTGCAAAAGGCGTGCCTTTATGCAAACCAGCGTGTACGACCTTGATCATGCCACGACGGCCGGCAGAAGTTGGTTTTGTTTTAACTAAGGCCATCTCAGTTTACCTCCGTAAAGTCGAGTTCCTGACCTTTTTTCAGTGAAACGTAGGCAATACGGTTGGCTTTGCGGCGACCGGTAAAACGGCCTGAACGCTTGACCTTACCCTTACGGTTCAGTACAGAGACGGACTCAACTTCAACTTTGAACAGCATTTCAACAGCTGCTTTCACTTCGGGCTTGGTTGCATCGGGTGCAACACGCAGCGCGATTTGGGGTTTCTCACCAGATTCGGCGATGAATGTCGCTTTTTCAGTGATGACGGGAGCCAAAATCACTTGCAATAAACGTTCTGCTTTCATCCCAGCATCTCCTCGAATTGAGCGATAGCTGCTTTGGTGATCAGCACTTTTTTGTAGTGGACCAGAGACAGCGGATCAGCGTAACGCGGTTCTACAACAGCTACGTTCGGCAGATTGCGAGTTGCCAGGTAGGTGTTTTCATCAACGGTGTCGGTGATGATCAGAACGGAATCCAGACCCATGGCTTTCAGTTTGGACGCAGCCAGTTTTGTCTTGGGCGTGTCGAAAGAGAAAGTGTCAACAACGGCGATGCGATCTTCGCGAGCCAATTGAGACAGGATCGAACGGATACCCGCGCGATACATTTTTTTGTTGACTTTCTGGCTGAAATTTTCTTCAGGAGAGTTCGGGAATGCACGACCACCTCCACGCCAGATAGGGGAAGACGTCATACCGGCACGAGCGCGCCCAGTGCCTTTCTGGCGCCATGGTTTTTTCGTGCTGTGCTTGACCTGTTCGCGATCTTTCTGGGCGCGATTACCGGAACGTGCGTTTGCCTGATAGGCAATCACGACCTGGTGAACCAGCGCTTCGTTGAAATCACGACCGAAGATTGTGTCAGGTGCGCTGACGGTTGCGTCAGACTGACCCTGATCGTTCAGGAGCTTAAGATCCATTATTTGGCTCCTTTCGCAGACATTTTGATGGCCGGCAGAACCACGACATCGCCATTCTTGTGACCGGGCACAGCGCCACGGACCATCAGAAGACCACGTTCAGCGTCAACACGGATTACATCAAGATTTTGAACGGTACGGGTTACATCGCCCATATGACCGGACATACGTTTACCAGGAAAGATACGACCTGGATCCTGCGCCTGACCGATAGAACCGGGTACGCGATGCGACCGCGAGTTACCATGAGAAGCGCGCTGGGAACCAAAGTTGTGACGCTTGATAGTACCTGCGAAACCTTTACCAATCGTCGTGCCTTGCACGTCGACTTTCTGGCCGGCTTCGAATACGCTTTCGACAGCAACAACGGCGCCGGCTGAAAACTCAGCGGCTTTTGCAGGATCGAGACGGAATTCTTTAAGGATGGAACCGGCTTCTGTACCGGCTTTTGCGTAGTGACCTGCTTGTGCCTTGACAACACGGCTTGCACGGCGTTCGCCGTACGCGACCTGAACGGCAGCATAGCCGTCTGTGTCCAGAGACTTGACCTGGGTAACACGGTTGTTGGATACGTCCAGCACGGTGACAGGGATTGACTCGCCTTCTTCCGTGAAGATACGCATCATGCCAACCTTGCGACCAACCAGTCCCAGCCGATAAGCGGCAGGCGTAGGTGTCGTATTCGACATCATTTTCTCCAATTCCCAGCTACGATTGGCTGGGGCTAAATTTAATATGATTCATCCGGTTAAACTCAAGACTGCAACGCTTTGCCTTCCCGGACAACAATACCCATGCAGGTTCAATTCAAAGTGCTGTCAGCGGTGTTGCGACACCCAAAAAAAACGGCATTGCAAAACCAGCAACTGACCAAACAAGGCAAGGCGCATACAGGTATAAGAGCCATAAAGATGACGTTGCGCCGCACCCACGGTGCCCGCTTCATTAATCTTTAAAATCTTTCTTTGATACCTGAGTAGCGCCTAAAACCAGTTCAAAAGCCGGTCAATCAGTGAACCCAACTACAGTGGTTAGCCTGCGACTATAGCATTACGCGAGCCTTTTGGCAAGAAAACTTAGTCGCAATGCGCAAAAAAGCCACGCCGAATCAATCATTTATGTTAGAAATTTGCGACAGGGGCACGTGCTGTCTTGTTGTATGCGACTTTCCCAAATCCCAAAAGCGGGCGGTATGGTACGGGTTAACGGTCAACGGCGCGAACGCAAGGGCGCTATCCTAGCCAGCCGGGACTGTCGCTGTCGCGGCTACGCCTTGGGTTAGGTGGCCTGTTCATTGTTGAAATCGAGTGCGACCCTGGAGGCAATCGTCATTGGAATGACTCAACAGCCTGCTTGGCGTCGCTGTCCGATGGCGACGTATTGCATAGCGTCAAATAGGTTTTAATTGCGCTGTTCAAGCT
The DNA here is from genome assembly GCF_002810445.1 of Advenella sp. S44. Classification (GTDB taxonomy): domain Bacteria; phylum Pseudomonadota; class Gammaproteobacteria; order Burkholderiales; family Burkholderiaceae_B; genus Advenella. The sequence goes on from NZ_NEXS01000001.1 coordinate 210,254, forward strand.
CCCTCACGCCCGCCAGCGCATGCATGGACGATTGCATGGCCGGATACAGACCTTCGTATATGGCAAAAAGCCGCTGGTACGTCTCGCACGCATGCTCATTTGGCGTGGCGCGGCACACCACATGGGCCCAGCCTTGTTCTACTTGGGCTTCGCTGACCAGGCCAAGTCCGACAGCACCCAGTAGCGCCGCCCCCATGGCTGCTTCGACGGCCTCTTCAATGGTGTACACCGGATACCCGGTGACATCGGCAATTATCTGCATCCACAGGTCTGAGTTGACGGCACCGCCGACCACCACCAGGCGCTGATCCAGGGCCTGCCGGCGCTCGCCCACCGCCCGCATGTTGTGCCACAAGGCAAAGGCGATACCCTCAATGACCGCCCGATACAGATGAGCCCGGGTATGGGTCAGATTCAGCCCGGCAAAGGCGCCGCTGGCGCGGGCATCCCATACCGGGCTGCGCTCACCCATGAGGTACGGCAGGAACACCAAGCCATGTGCACCGGGCGGTAGCGGCGCCGCCTGCTGCTCCAAAAGCGTATAGACAGAGATGCCCTGCTGCGTGGCCTGGGCCAGTTCGGCCTGACAAAACTGTTCGACAAACCAGGTTACGGCGCCGCCGGCCGTTGCCGCCCCTCCAAACACATAGCGCTGAGTCTGCCCCTTGTAGACGTAAGGCATGCAGACCAGGTCGCGGCCACTTTCCGTTTCGGTCTGCAAATAGCCCCAGCACATGCTGGTGCCAAGCATGGCCACGTGGTTTCCGGGCTTGCGTACGCCGCCTGCGAAAGTGGCAACGGCCGCGTCAATGCCGCCCAGCACAATGGGGATTGCGTGCGTCAGCCCCAGTTGCGCCGCCTTGTCGGCTGTCGTGGTGCCAACCACGTCGGTGCTCTCAAGCAGCACGGGCGGCATTTTTTCCGGATCAAGCCCGACCATGCGCATGGCCTCGTCGGACCAGACATGGCGCTGCATATCATAGACGCCGCCGATATTGCCAGCAGAACTGTGGTCTACCGCCAACTGGCCCGTCAGATAGTGGGCGATCCAGCTATTGGGGGCAGGAACCACGCTGTTTTTTCCCAGACTTGCGGTTCGTGATTTTTAATCCACAGCATTTTGGTGAAGCCATAATAACTGTCCACGCCATTGCCGGTAATTTCAAACAGACGCTGCAGGTTGACCTGCTCTTGAATCGCATCGGTTTCTGCCGTTGCCCGCCGGTCCATCCAGATCAGGCATGGGTACAAGGGCTGACAGTCGGCATCGACAGGAATCCCGGCGCCGCCATACAGGCTGCTGATGCACAGACCCGCGATCTGTTCCTGCAACACGCCCTTGTGCAGCGCATGCGCCACGCAGCTGCGCACACTGCGCAGGAACGCATCCAGCCAGACGCTCGCATCCTGTTGTGCCCACAGCGGCGCAGGCGTGTCCGGGTGGTACGCGACACTGTCCTGGGCAAGGACCCTGCCGTCGGTTCCGACGACAAGCGCCTTTGTGCTCTGCGTGCCAATGTCCACGCCAATGATATATTTGTCCATGGTTCCGTCTCTCTGGGATAAGCCAATATGATGTATCGTTCAAGAGCATGCCGCAAGCAGCGGAAAATATGGGTTGTTATAAAATTCACATTATTATTAAGCGTAAGCGGACATGACGGTTGATGCACGCCGTGCATGAACGCATCGTCGCGCAGGACGAGCTTTTCATAGATTCGCTAAGACATAATCGTGCAGGGATTTGACCGTGTATTGGAGTTCTTGCTGGCGATTTCGCCAGTCGCTTTCACATCCGCTCAGGTAGGCCTCCCGTGCAGCGACTAAAACACCCGCTTGTTCAGCCGGGAGCGAAGCCGCTGCCCAATCGGCAGCAACATTCTTAGAGACAAACTCACCGGTAACTGATGTCCGCCACATACGCGCTAAAGTTAGCAGGACGTTGCGCTCATCCCCCTGTAGCGTCCCGACTAAAGCTGGCAGAACATCTCTGATTGCACGACGTATCTCTGATTTTGCAATAGCTGGTAAAAGCTCGTTTGCGTTCGGTCCGATTAGCGGTTTCGCTTCCTGCCGTGATTGGGCTAGCACCAGGGTAAGCTCTGGGTCACAGACAGGTTCGGGATTTTCACCGGCCTCGTACTCGTGACGCAGCCACTCGCCGTAAATGAACTCGCACCGCGCAGGATAGGGTGGATCAACAAGATCTGAGCGCAAAAAGACAATCACTTCAAGAGGATGGCGTCCATCCGGATCAAAAGGGTATCGCCCCGACATCTCCATGAACTCCGAGACAAGACGTCTTCGAACCTCGGACGTCATCGGCTGGTCAATGACAACAAGCAAATCTACGTCGCTGCGGGGACGAAGCTCACCAGCCACAGCCGAGCCATGGAGATAGACGGCCACGAGTGATCTTGCCAGCCGCTTCTGGACAATTGACAACGCTTTATTTGCTTCGGCAGGAACGATCACTAAACTGCCCATCTGAAAAATCAAGAGAATGATGCTTTTGAGGATGTTACCCCCTCACGCGGCGGTGTCAACCCTATTATCCGTTGTTGGCACGGATGTTAAAAGCTTACCACCTGTGGGTGCTGGCCCGTCCGCTCTCGGGCTTTGCCCAAACTTTCTCCCCATATATTGTCAAAGTCGGCCCCACTGGGGGCAGCAACCAACCAGAGCAAGACCCGCAGGCCGAAGCCGTACTATTTGTGGTCGAAGGCGAGCTTTCGCTGACGCTTGCAGGCCGCGAGCATGTGCTCACTCCCGGCGGCTATACCTTTATTCCGCCCGCTTCAGATTGGGCAGTACGTAATACCAGTGGCTAGACCGCGCGCTTTCATTGGATCCGCAAGCGCATCAGGCAGTCCAGGGCATTGCTGCGCCCGCTGCCTTTGTCACCAACGAGCAGCAGATTACGCCCACTCCCATGCCCGATACCGAAGGCCGCTGGGCCACAACCCGCTTCGTGGACCCGGCTGACATGAGCCACGACATGCACGTCAACATCGTGGCCTTCCTGCCCGATAGCGTGATTCCCTTTGCCGAGACGCACGCATGGAGCATGGCCTGTATGTGCTTGAAGGCAAGGCCGCTTATCGACTGAACCAGGACTGGATAGAAGTTGAGGCGGGTGACTTCATGTGGCTGCGCGCCTTCTGCCCGCAGGCCTGCTACGCTGGGGGATCGGGCAAGTTCCATTATCTGCTGTACAAGGATGTCAAACGTCATATGAACCTGACACTGGCCGCGACCCGGTAAGCCTGGATGATCTCTCACGCCCTGTGGGGCCCTGTAGCCTGTAGCCTGGAGCTGGGACTGGACCTCGGGCTTGCGGCTTGCATCTCGCCTATGACATCTTGCATTCCGATATGGCATATCGCCTATGCCATATCGCCGCAATCACACCCGCAATAAGGTCAGGCCAGGACAGACGCGCTTTTACAGGCCTGCTGCAGCTCGCGCGCAACGCGCTGCGGCCAGATCCCATGCAGCGCAGCCCACGGTTTTGAACATGATGGGGCGCGAGTAGTCGATGTCGCTTTCAATGGCCTGCGCCAGGGTAGTCACATCGCTCCAGTCCTTTTTCGCCCGAATGTAATCGCCGGCCTCGTGCTGCGCGCCGATCAGATCGTCCACATAACACACGCTGTTCATGACGGTCTCGGACGCAACTTCCACCATATGCGAGCGAAAGGCGCCCACGCCGATAATCAGGCGTCCGGCAAGCGGGGGCGCATGATAAACCGGTTCCACGGCTGTGGTCAGCGTGATGACCGCATCAAACTGTTCCGGCAATTGGTTCAGATCCGTCACGTGCAGCCCGATACCCAGGCCTGCGTGACGCTCGCAAAACGCCTGTGCTTTTGCCCTGGACTGCTCGCGCGCAGCAATATATACGGTGGCGTCGGGATACAGCTCGGCAATGGCCTGCACGTGACCATCGGCCTGGGTGCCAGCGCCAATGATGACGATGTGCTGGGGCTCACGCGCCAGGAAAAGCTGCAGCCCCGCCATGGACAGCGCAGCCGTACGTCTTGCGGTCACAGTGGGGCCATCCAGGACAAAAAGCGGCACGCCGGTGGCGCTATCGAGCACCGACACCATGCCTTGAATGGTCGGACGGTTCTGTGACGGATTATCGGGCAGCAGAGAAATCAATTTATGCGCGCAAATATCCCGTGCTGTGCAGGGCATAGAGAGCAAAACGCCATCTTTGCTTGCCGGCACGGTCAATACTTGGCGATCCGGGCTCTGGATCTGGCCGCTGGCATATTCGAGGGCTGCATCCAGAATGTGCTGGCGCAATGGCCCGAAAGGGGTCAACTGGCGTGTTTCTTCGGCGCTAAATACGCGTATGGCCGGACTACTCATTGGTGTCTCCTGTTTCTGCATCGGGGCGCTGGGTTGCCATCCACAGCACTTGCGCATCTTCTTCGCTGATACTGATACAGCGATGCCCCATGCGACTGTCAATATAGAAGCTGTCGCCCGGCCCAAGCGTTGCCTCGGCATAAAATTCCGTATGCAACTGGATCTTTCCACTGATCACATACACGAATTCTTCGCCCTCATGGCGATTCCAGTCACTGAATGCGCTCAGATCCCTGGCGGTAATACGAGTCAGAAACGGCATCATCCGTTTATGCGAGAGCTGCGAGCACAGCAGTAAGTGCTCATAGTAACGTGTTTTGTGGACCTTGCCCTGTCCGCTGCGGTCTACCACGCAACGACCTGCCCCCATGGGCTCGCGCGCCGGCGTAAATAGCTCGGACACATCCAGCGACAAGCCGCTGGCCAGCTTTTGCAACACATCATAGGTGGGCGACATCAGCCCGTTTTCGATTTTCGACAGTGTGGAGGCGGCAATACCGCAGGCCCGGCCGGCCTGCTCTAGCGTCAGGTCATTGGCCAGTCGCACGGCGCGCAGACGCTGCATCAGCGGCGTTTCTTCACGAGCTGCCATACTAATGACTTCCCAGATAAGCGTCGCGGATTTCCGGGTTTGCCAGCAGTTCCGCGCCGGTACCGGTCATCCGGATCTCGCCGGTGACCATGACATAAGCCCTATCGGCCAGTTTCAGGGCATGGTTGGCGTTCTGTTCAACCAGGAAAATGGTCTTGCCATTCTTGCCCAGCTCACGCAGCACCGAGAAAATCTGCCGGACAATAAGCGGCGCCAGGCCCAGGCTGGGTTCATCCAGCAGGATCATGTCCGGCCGGCTCATGAGTGCGCGGGCGATGGCCAGCATTTGCTGCTCTCCGCCCGATAACGTGCCGGCGCGCTGATTGCGACGCTCTTTCAGGCGCGGGAACAGCTCAAACATGTGTTGCCGGTCTTCGTCCAGATGCGCATCGCCGATGGGCAGCGTACCGATCATAATATTTTCTTCCACCGTCATCTTGGCAAAGATGCGGCGGCCTTCGGGCACCTGGGCAATGCCCTGGCTGGCAATTTTGTGCGGTGGCAACCGCAACAGGTTACTGCCTTTATACAGAATCTCTCCCGTACGCGCACGGGGCGTGCCGAAGATGGTCATGAGCAGGGTACTCTTGCCTGCGCCATTGGCGCCGATCAGCGTCACGATTTCGCCCGGATTGATATGCAGGGAAACGTTTTTGAGCGCCTGAATTTGCCCGTAATAAGAGCTCACATCCTTGATCTCGAGAATTGGGGTGTCTGTCATGCTTAGTCCTCCACTTCAGTGCCCAGGTAGGCCGCAATCACGACCTCGGAATTGCGGATGTGATCCGGCGTACCGGCATCAATCACCTTGCCCTGATCCATCACAATGATGTGCTCGGAAATCTCCATCACCAGCCCCATATCATGCTCGATCAGCAGCACCGTCACGCCATGCTCGCTGCGCAGCTTGCGAATGAGCGCCGAAAGCTCGCGCGTCTCGCGCGGGTTCAGGCCCGCGGCCGGCTCGTCCAAGCAAACAATCACCGGATTGGTACACATGGCGCGCGCAATTTCCAGGCGACGCTGCCTGCCATAAGACAGCTCTCCGGCCAGCCGATTGGCGTCTTCGGACAGGTTCACGATTTCTAGCCACTGGAACGCATTTGCCAGACTGGCTTCTTCTTTGTCTGAAAAATCGGCGGTAACCAGCAGCCCTGAAAACAGATTCCGGTTCTGCTTGCGATGTTGTGCAACCAGCAGATTTTCCAGCACGGTCATATCCTTGAACAGGCGGATATTCTGGAAAGTACGTGCGATTCCGGCCCTGGCGACCAGGTACGAACCGCCGGTAATCTTGCGACGCAGCAGCTGTCCGACCTCTACCTGCCCGTCGTCCTGCGTCAGATAAACATGACCTTCAGAGGCGGCATAAAAGCCGGTGATGCAGTTGAACACCGTGGTCTTGCCTGCACCGTTGGGGCCGATAAGCGCCGTGATGGACCCCTTGCGGACATCGAAACTGACATCATTGTTGGCAATAATGCCGCCGAATCGACGAGTCAGGTGCTGAACCGATAGCAATGCGTCCTGTGCCACTTGCTGAACCATTATGCCACCTCGCTTTTTCTGAATACGGAACGCTTGGGCCGCAACAACCCGTTAGGGCGCCAGATCATCATCAAAATCATGAGCAGGCCGAAAAGCAATACGCGATAGCCGGCAAACTCACGCAGGAATTCAGGTAGGAGCGTGAGCGTAAAGGCGGCAATAATCACGCCGATGGAAGACCCCATCCCGCCCAGGACTACGATGGACAGGATCAGGACCGATTCGAAGAAGTTAAACGATTGCGGGCTGATAAACCCCTGGGCCGTCGCGAAGAACACACCGGCCAGGCCACCGATCATCGCGCCCAGCATGAAGGCCGACAACTTGACCGTCACATGGTTGATGCCCAGCGAGCGGCAGGCAATTTCATCTTCGCGCAGGGCTTCCCACGAGCGGCCGATAGGCATGACGCGCAACTGGGTGAAGAACCGCAACGCGATCATGCTAATGACGAACAGCAGCAAATAGACAAAAAGATAGCGATATTCACTACTATAGGGCAGGCCAAAAAATTCGTGGAACGGCACCGCATCGCCGCGTGCCCGCCGCACGAATTCCAGGTTGAAAATCGTGGGAGCCGGGACCGATGCACCATTTGGCCCGCCGGTAAAACTGATCCAGTTAACCAATACCAGCCGAATGATTTCGCCAAAACCCAGTGTCACGATGGCCAGATAATCTCCGTGCATCTTAAGCACCGGGAAACCCAGCAGACCACCGCATAATGCGGCCAGCAGCGGCGCAAGAAACAGCGCGGTCCAAAAGCCAATGCCCAGGTACTCTGCGCCAAGCGCCAGGAAATAGGCGCCTACCGCATAAAACGCCACAAAACCCAAGTCCAGCAAACCGGCTAACCCGACCACAATGTTCAGCCCCAGCCCCAGCAATACGTACACCATTGCCAGGGTCAGATTGTTCATCCAGCTCTTGCCAAACCAGCCGAAGTAAAAAAACAGCAATGGCAGAATGAGCCCCACCAGGAACAGCACCGGCAGCACGCCCTTCCAGGGGTGCTTTTTACCGCGACGCTTAGGGATACGCACTCCCATCGCAATCATGACAAACAGCACGACAAGCACCAGCGCGATCCCGGCGCCACGGTAAATGACACCAGTCAGGCCCAGCGTCAGGAACACGACTATCAGTGCGCCGCCCCAAAGCAGCACGCGCGTCAGCCGCTTGCCGCCGTCGGCATACTCGTCTTCGACCTCAACGCCATGTTCTGTCTTGATGAAGTTCTGGATGAAATCCTGGCCGATGCGGGTTTGTGCGCCGACCGAGACGAAAAAGCGTACGAACGCGACGATCAGGCCGATAACCACGCCATTGAGAAAGAACGGGCTGCGAAACCAGTCCAGCGTAAAGGAATACTGCTTGAGTACAAAGTTGGTAATGGGACTAAATACCAGCATGGTCAGCACGCCGGCTATCACGGCATCGCGCAGGGAATGTCCGAAATCGATCGTTGAAGTTTGCGTGGTACTCATTACACTTTCTCCACGGCAGGCCGACCCAGCAGGCCACTTGGCTTGAAGATCAGGACCAGCACCAGCACACTGAAGGAAAAGACATCCTTATAATCGCTGCTGACAAAGCCGGCAAACAGCGATTCGAGCACGCCCAGAATGAGCCCGCCCAGCATCGCGCCCGGCAGCGAACCGATTCCGCCAAGAACGGCCGCACTGAAGGCCTTGATCCCCAGGATGAAACCGATATAAAAATCAAAGGATCCGTAGTTGAAGGTCACCAGCTCGCCGGCCACGGCCGCCATCACAGACCCAATCACAAACACGGTTGAAATAATCCTGGTGGTGTTGATACCCAGGATGGTTGCCATTTTCCGGTCCTGCTCTACCGCCCGGCATTGCCGGCCAAGACTGGTTTTCTGAATCACCCAGGTCAGGGTCATCATGGCGATAAAGCTCACAAACACGATGAGCAAATCAAGGTAGCGGATCTGAAAGAAACCACCGTCGGAGCCGATGGTAAAACCGCCCTGGATGACAGACGGCACGCCCTGCACATATGGACCCTGGCTGACCTGCACATAATTTTGCAGCAACAGGGAAACGCCGATAGCGGTAATCAGCGGCGCCAGGCGATTGGTTGTTCGCAATGGCCGATACACGGTGCGTTCAATATACCAGCCGTACAGCCCCGTGATAAACATGGTGACCATCAGAGTCAGCAGCAAAGATATCGCCAGCGAATCTATACCAAAAAATGTGAATACGGCAAATGCGATCGCAGTGATATAGGCACTGATCATATAAATTTCGCCATGGGCGAAGTTGATCATGCCGATAATGCCATAAACCATGGTGTAGCCAATTGCAATCAAGCCGTAAATGGCGCCCAGCGTGACGCCATTTACCAATTGCTGGCCCAGAATATACCAATCCATGTGTTATACCTTTTCAGGGTGAATACAAGGGCCTGGCGTTTTGCAGGAAAACGGCCATCGCTTCCGGGAAATGTTAATGCGGCAAATGCGGACGGCACACTGTCAGGTGCGCCGTCATGTTCGGGAACTTATTGCTTGTACTCGACGTACTTGCCTTCTTTGTTCCATACATACAGGACGAAATCGTTGGAATTGAGATCACCCTTTTCGTCCCAGCCCTTATTGCCGGTTACCGTTTCAACCGGATTGTTCTTGAGCCAGTCGGCCAGCTTGGTGCCATCGATTTCATCCTGATTGGCTGCCAGCGCCGCTGCCACGGCTTGAACCGCTGCATAGGAATACAGCGTAAAGCCTTCTGCATCACTGCCGGATTTTTTCAGCTCATCGACCACACCCTTGGAGGCCGGATCATTACGTGGATCTTTCAGAAAGCTCATATACACGCCTTCGGCATTCTGCATGCCGCCGGCTGCCGTGATAAAGGCCGGGTCGGCAATACCATCATCAGAAATGAAGGGAATTTTCAGGCCCTGCTGACGCATTTGCTTGACCAGTACACCAGCCTCGGCATACAGGCCGCCGAAGAAGACGGCATCTACGTTGGCGCCCTTGATCTTGGTGACCAGCGCGTTATAGTCGCGTTCGCCGCGTGTCACACCATCTTCAAGCACCACCTCGATATCGAGCTTCTTGGCCGCATCGCGCGTGGCATTGGCAAGGCCCACACCGTAAGTGTCCTTGTCATTGATGATCGCAACGCGCTTGACCTTGAGTACCTCTTTCATGAACTGCGCATCCACTTCGCCCTGCTGATCATCGCGACCGCAGGTACGCAGGATGGTGGTCAATTCGCGCTCTGTAACGCGTGGGTTGGTAGAGGCCGGCGTCACATTCAGAATATTGGCTTCGTCATAGATTTCTGACGCAGGAATCGTGCTGGACGAGCAGAAGTGTCCTACCACGGCAGTCACTTTTTCCTGATCGACCAGGCGGTTGGCAGCCGCAACAGCCTGCTTGGGATCACAAGCGTCATCAACCGTCACCAGTTTGAGCTGCTTGCCGTTGACTCCACCCTTGGCATTGATTGCGTCTATGGCTGCTTGCGCGCCCGTCTGCAATTGCTTGCCGAATGCCGCGCTACCGCCGGTCATGGGCGCACCCAGGCCGATTTTGATTTCATCTGCGGCCAGCGCCGGCGTGCCGAAGGCAGCGGTAAGCGCGGAGGCCAGAATAATTCTGTTCAACATTTTATTCATGCTTTTCTCCTGATCGACTAGCATGGGTCCTGCACGAAGCAAAACCAATTATGAATTTGCGACAGGCACACGCCGGCCACACGACTTACCACCACTACCAAACATTTTGTTCCACAATGGGCTGATTGTTTAAGACACGCTCCCATCCCATGCGTGAGAGATCCAGACTTCGATACTTTCCAAACTCGATAAGCTCGGCTAGCCCGCGACCAACAGCGGGTGATTGTTGCATACCATGTCCGCTGAAACCATTAGCGTAAACCATATTTTCAACATCGGGATGGTACCCAAGAATCACGTTCTGGTCGAAGGTGTTGTAATCGTAATGCCCCGCCCATGCGTGCTCGCAGCGCAGCGCCTCGAACGCAGGCACGCGCGCAGCCAGGGTCGGCCACAGCAGTTCATCGAACAGATTGTGCGTCACGTCGTAGTCGAAGCATTCGGGATCCTGTTCGGCAGGCGGCTGGATGCCACCGATAAAGCCGGCGCCTTCAGGATGAAAATAGGCGCCGCTCGGATCGATAACCATGGGGCAGTCGACGATTTTTTCGGGACAGGTGAAATAAAAGACGCAGCGCTTGCGGCTCTCTTGCGGCAGCGTGACGCCCACTTGCGCCGAGAGCGCCGCCGCCCCCGTGCCGGCCGCATTGACCAGCGTGTCGCAAGCGATTTGCCGGCCGCTTTTGAGCGAGACGCCGGCAATCTTGCTGCCGCTTTTATTGATGGCTACAACTTCATCTTCAAGATAAGTGACGCCCTGGGCGATGGCCTTGCGACGGAAGGCGCGCATCATGCCATAGGCATCAAGCCAGCCCTCGCCTGTCACGCCATACGAGCCAAGCGCCAGATCGCTGACGTTCAGCCAGGGCCACCTGGCCGTGAGCTGCGCAGGCGTTTTCAAAACAATGTCGGACCCCAGACCGCGCTGCAGCGCATTGTTCTGCCGCATGACAGCTTCGCCGCCCGGCGTTGAGAGAAACAGATAGCCTTTTTCCTGAAAGCCCACGTCTGGTCGTTCCCCATCGACCGCCAATGTGTTGCCGATGTTGCGCAAAAATTGGGTACCAAACTGTGATAGCTGGATATTTTCGGGCGTGGAAAACTGATGCCGAATGGAAGCGGCCGACAACGCCGTGGCACACTTCTGATAACTGGCGTCTTTTTCAATAACCAGGATTGACCCGTCGAAAGAAGCCGATGCACTCAGGAAATAGGCGAGCGAGCTGCCTGTGGCTGCACCACCAACGATCACGACATCATATTGACTATTCACACCAAATTTTCCACGAGAAATCCAGACATATATCTAAATTCTCATAAGAAAAAAAATTCGTCAATAAGTATTTTTACTTTAAACATGAAATTTTTGAGGTCTATTTTTTTATTTTTTAAATCAATAGCTTGCAGCGTAAAGCGCGCCACCTTTTTGCCTATGGAAAACCCTTAGTGCAATCATTCCGACAGGAAAAACCTGATTACCACAATTGAAATAGCGCCGCCATCGCACAAGAATTATCGCGGCATCTCGCTTTGGGGCATCACAGTCACGGAGGTTTGCAGATCGTGTGCACTACTTCCGTACATCATGCCCCGAATGGGCGATACGTCAGAAAAGTCACGGCCCCAGCAAAGGGTGATGTGTTCCAGATTCGGAAATACGTTATTGGTTGGATCCGAATCAATCCAGCCATGACCCGGAATATAGACAGAGACCCAGGCGTGCGACGCATCGGCCCCGATCAGGCGCGGCTGACCGGCCGGCGGATGGGTCAGCAAGTATCCGCTCACGTACCGCGCCGCCAGGCCAATGGCGCGCAGGCAGGAAATCATAAAGTGCGCAAAATCCTGACAAACGCCGCGGCGCTTCTGGAATACCTCGGCAACCGGCGTGGAAATCGTTGTCGCTTGTGGGTCAAAAGCAAATTCGTTGAAGATGCGGGTTTGCAACGCCTGCACCGCGGCCAGCACCGGCATGCCTGGCGTGATAACCTGGCGCGCCCAATGAGCAATGTCCGGCAGCAGTCGGATGTGATTGGATTCAAAGCGAAACTGCGTGGCTTCGAAATCATAGGGCAGAAACGTCTTGCCGGGCACATAGCTCAAATGGCTGACCACCTCTTCCCAGGCAGGCGTATTGTCAGCATCCGGCAAGCGGCGGTGGCTCAGATTGACCACCGAATGCGCGCGCACCGACAGCCTGTTGTGATCACTCATCAGCGTGAAATATTGCAGAGGATTGCCAAAGCAGTCCACCAGAAAATCGATCCTGTCCGGATACGGATCAATATCGATAACGTGCGACTCAGGCACCTGCCACGGCAGGATACGGGGCGACAGACGCAGGATCTGGCGTGACTGGGTCACCGACGAATGGTAGTCGTATTTCGTATCATGCTGAATGTGATACGTCACCATCACAGGAAGTCCTTGTTCACCGTCTCAAGACCGGTATCGCTCGATATGGTGTCGGTAACAAGGAAATATTGATGGCTGATGCTGTTGGCATAGATCGACAGCCCGTAAGAAATATCCGCACACACCTGGGACAGCTGCGTGTAAATCTGCTCGGCTGCCGGCGTGCCGACGACAAATGGGGCAAGGTCAATCGCATCCATATCGCTCACAACCGTCTGCAGGATCTGTCTGCTTTGCGCTTCGTGGACATTGAATGCTGCGCTGTTATCCAGCAGGCTCTGGCAAAGGTAACGAAGCGAATACGGATTGCTGCGATCGAACACCAGCAGATACAGTACCGCCAGCATTTCTTCTTCCCGATGATAGCGCGCGCGATAGGTGACAATGCTATATGCGATTTCCAGCAGCGATTCGAGCATAATGGTTTTGTCGTGTTCGCTTTGCCGCAAGAAAAAGCCAAGCGTATCGTTCATGCGACCCAGTTTTTCGATCAGGCGTCCAAGCAGCAAAAAGCTCCAGCCCTCATCTCGGGTCATTTGCTCGTGCGTGAAGCCGGACAGAATGGAACAGCTGGCAAACAGCTCCTGTATGCGTTGCTGCACCACAGTCAGATCCAGTTCAGTGGCCCCCAGATAGGCAGGCATGTTATTGACCACCCACCAGACATCCAGGGAGAGCTTTTCCCGTATATTGAATGCGCACTGATGCAGATAGTTCACATTATTGCTCAGGGCGCCAGCGCGCGATGACGGCGCGAGGGATAGTCCAAGCTGACGACGAATGAAATTAAGATCGTAGGTGTCATCGGCGCCGATGTCTTGTTCCGAAGGCGCAGCCAGTATATGCAGATGTGCGCCAAGTTTGTATAGCAGCGTAATCAGCGTCTCTTTTTCGGTCATGCGCTCGGTCAGGTTGCGGATGATGGTGCGCAACAAGAGTACCGAATGCTCGGTGCGGATGCCATAGCGCCCCATCCAGAACAGATTTTCTCCGATGCGTGCCGGCGTGGTCGTATGCGCCGCCAGCAATTGCTCAAGTGTCAGCGGCCTCGCCTCTACGGCGCGTGGGGCAACCCGGGCCGTGCCACGCGCCGGCGGCACGGTCACGACCGAGGGCGCCGCAGCGCGGGCCACGCTACATACCCATAAATCCTTGTTGATCTGCCGGTTACGTGAAGACAGCACGGGTGTATTGCTTCTATCTTCCACTCGCACCACACCGCCGCGCATGACCTCGTACGAGCCATCAGGCGTGAGCGCAGCAAATACCCGCATGGTGAAGCGGCGCATCTGCAGTTGCCCGGATTCAAGATCTATTTCCGGGATACCCGCCAGCGGGATCACCTCGTGCGCAACCAGCGATCGCGGGCTGATTTGCAATCGCTCCAGCAGGGCCTGGCGCTGCGCCGCATCCAGATCGGGCGCGTATTGCGGGCTAGCGCGCATCGAAGAAAAACTGGATTTAAACATGAGTGAATCAAAGTGTTCGCGGGCATAGGACAGATTGGCCTCGTTGCCGCACCACCAGCTGCGTAGCGAATTCATGAGCAAAGGCTCGCCGCGCAGATGCTCACAAATGCCGGGAAGAAACTCCAGAATGCCCGCCGATTCCAGCACGCCGGAACCCAGTGCGTTGCATACGGCCACGTTGCCCGAGCGGATCGCCTGCAACAGCCCAGGGATACCCGGGTAATCGCAGCCGAAAAGCTCCATGGGATCACATTCGCTATCTTCCAGGCGACGCAATACCACATGCACTCGCTGCAGCCCGCGCAGGGTTTTCAGGTAAAGGACATCGTTGCGTACCGTCAGGTCAAGACTCTCGGTAATCGGCACGCCCATCTGCCGGGCCAGAAACACATGTTCAAAATACGCGGGATGCTTGGGGCCGGGCGAGAGCAGCACCGTGACGGTATCGTCGGCATCGACTGCCACACCGGTCAGCAGCGTCTGGCGCAGGACACGGAAATAATCGGCTTGCGGGCTGACCCGCAACTGGTTGAACAGCGCAGGTAGCGCCGTACTCATGATCTGGCGGTTCTGCAGCGCATAGCCGGCGCCTAGCGGACCCTGTGTCCGGTCCTTCAGCACCCGCCACTGTCCTGTCTCGTCGCGGGCAATGTCCACAGCATACATATGAAGATGGTGCTTGCCGGGGTCCTGGGCATTGATGCAGGGCCATAGAAAGCCGCGCTGGCCGAATATGAGCGAGGGCGGGACCAGCCCGTGGCGAATCAGTTTCTGGGGGCCATAAATATCGCGCAGCGTATCGTTGATCACGGTCGCGCGCTGCACCACCGCCTGCTCGATAAAGTCCCATTCCTGCGCTGATATCACATATGGAATAACACTAAGCGATTCCCAGGGCACGGCTGTACCGTCTTCGCTATAGGCATTGTAGATGCTGCCGCGGTTCTGAATATTTTCGGTGATGTACGCCAGAAAGCCCTTGAGGTCATCGGGGGCCAGGTTTTTGAGCGCCGAGAGCACATAATCCCACTCGGGCGCCAGGCGTGCAGACGAGTCGCGCAGTTCGGAAAAAGCGCCGTCCGGGGAGGGGCCTAGTAATTGATCAAGGGAAACGTCCATGCAACCATTGTGGATGACTTTACAATAGGTCATTGTACGCAATTTCGATAGAACGCCTACGATTGCTTTCACTATACACCGGCAACGATGTACTTGCACCACACAGACCGGCGGCTGCTGGACTCGCTCCGGTTTTTCGCAGATCTTACTGCACCGGCTGCCACAGAAAGTCATCGGTGATGCCCTGCCCGATCACCTCCATTTTCTCCAGATACCGGGTCAGCCAGTCGTGCAGTCCGGCCTTGAAAATTTCATCGATGGTCGTATAGCGCAGGTCCGCATCCAGACGCCCGGCAAGGCGCAAGGTTTCATTGGACTTGGCATTGCGCACGTGTTGCAAATGGGCCAGCAACTCGCGCGAGGAGTGAGCCAGGGAATGCGGCATGTCCGGGTGCAGCACGATCAGTTCAATCACGCGCTTGGGGTCGACGGTTTCGCGAAATACCTGGCGATAGATTTCCAGTCCCGAGAGCGAGCGCAGCACAGCAGTCCAGTGATAAAGCTGCGTGACCAGCTTGCGCTTATCGTCGGCCGCATTTTCCAGGTAAAAACGGATTTCCAGCATGCGCGCCGTATTGTCCGCGCGCTCCAGGTAGGTGCCCAGACGCATGAAATTGTACGTTTCATTGCGCAGCATGGTGCCTTCCTGCGCTCCCAGGGTTTGCAGGGAACGGGTCTTGATCCACTCAAAAAACCGGGTCGGATTGGTCGCCAACACCGGCGTTTTGAGCAACCTGTTCATCTCCAGCCAGGTGAAGTTGATTGTCTCCCAGAGTTCTGAAGTCACTGTGCCGCGGATCGCTCGCACGTTTTCGCGCGCCTGCCGGATGCACGAGGCGATGGACGATGTATAGCGCTTGCTGTTGACCACAAAATCGATCACATGGCCGGCACTGATTGCGCCATATTCTTCTTCGTACTTGTCCAGCGTTTCCAGCGTCGCCAGCACACTGCGCCAGCTATAGTCCGAATGTTCTTCATCATTGGTCATCAGCGTGGTCTGGTAACACACTTCAAGTAGGCGCACGGTATTTTCCGCCCGTTCCAGATAACGGGACATCCAGTAAATATGATCGGCAGTACGACTTAACATGCGTGTTCCTTATTTTTCATTCAACGATATTGCCTGGCTGCACCGCGTCCTGGTATCATGGCATCAACCACGACCACCGGTGCCCCCGGCTGGTCCGCCACATTCTTCTAGTCGCGCCGGTTGATCACCCAGGTATCCTTGGTGCCGCCCCCTTGCGACGAATTGACCACCAGTGAACCCTCCTTCAATGCCACACGGGTCAGCCCGCCCGCAGTCATGCGGATCGTCTTGCCCGAGAGCACAAACGGGCGCAGGTCCACATGGCGCGGAGCCACTCCCGCGTCCACGAAGGTCTGGCAGGTCGACAACGCCAGGGTGGGCTGAGCAATATATTTGGCCGGGTCTTCCTTGATGAGTTGCTCGAACCTGGCCAGTTCCGCGCGGCTTGCCGCCGGCCCGATCAGCATGCCGTATCCGCCGGCGCCATGTGTTTCCTTGATAACCAGCTCTTTCATATTGGCAAGCACGTAAGCCTTGTCTTGCTCGTTGCGGCACATATAGGTGGGGACATTGTCCAGCAGCGGCTTCTCCCCAAGATAAAAGCGGATCATTTCGGTGACATACGGATAGACCGACTTGTCATCGGCAATGCCGGTTCCTATGGCATTGCACAGTGTCAGATTACCCGCCTTATATGCCCGCATCAGTCCGGCCACGCCCAGCGACGAGTCCTTACGGAAGACTTCGGGATCCAGAAAATCGTCATCCAGGCGTCGATACATCACGTCCACGCGCTGCGGGCCCTGTGTGGTTCGCATATAGACATAATCATCCTTGACGAACAAATCCTTGCCTTCGACCAGCTCTATCCCCATTTGCTGGGCAAGGAATGTATGTTCAAAATACGCCGAGTTGTACATGCCAGGCGTGAGCACCACGATGGTGGGCTTATCTATGCCCTCGGGCGCAGACTCGATGAGCGTTTCCAGCAGCAGATCGGGATAGTGCGCGATGGGCGTCACCTTGATTTTGCTGAACAAATCCGGGAACAGCCGCATCATCATCTTGCGGTTTTCCAGCATATAACTCACACCGGAAGGCACCCGCAGATTGTCCTCAAGCACGTACAGTTCGCCCTCGCCGGCGCGTACGATATCGATGCCCGCGATGTGCGCATACGTGCGCTGCGGCACGTCTAGCCCGACCATTTCGGGACGGTACTGGGAATTGTTGATAATCAGGTCGGCAGGAATAAGCCCTGCGCGAATCATGTCTTTGTCGTGATAGACGTCATGCAGAAACATGTTCAGGGCGCGTACGCGCTGCTCGACGCCGCGTTGCAGGTCATTCCACTCAGCAGCAGGAAACACGCGGGGAATGATATCGAACGGTATCGTCCGTTCCGTGGCATCGCCATCGCCGTATACCGAGAACGTAATCCCCACCTGCTGAAACAGCGCCTCGGCCTCTTCGCGCTTGTTGGTCAGCAGATCTTCTTCCTGCTGGTCCAGCCACGCCAGGTATTCTTCATAATGCTTGCGCGCAACTGGCTTGTTGTTTGCCTCTTGCAGCCATATCTCGTTATAAAACTTGGGAGCCATAAAACTGTTTCCTTTGTTAACTGATTGTGCAGGGTTTCAGAGCAACATTTATGCCACTGTCGTGCTATCGCCTGCGGCGGCAACAGGGGGCCGGCGATTATCCGCGCAGATCAACAGGGAAAATACGAATGGGACGGAGCCTCCTTTAGTGTTAAATTTCCTTTAAGAAATTTTTTGACTTTAAGAAAAGATAGCGGTACGCTACGCAAGTATAGCGAGCACAACAGGGTGTATAACAGGCATTACTGTATGCATTGCAAGCATCGGGCGGGCGTGACTTTAAGCATTGCAGGCATTACCGCGGGCGTTACCGCAAGCACTATTACAGGCATACTGCTGGCATAGTGCAATCATTCCGCACCCTTTTTCACACGTAATAGTGAACGGTGCTTGAAGTTTCATTTGCAATATTTTTTGTTGTGTTAACAATAGCATATAAGACAGAATTTTCGCCAACACAGTCTGCTTGGCGTATGTTGGCAATTATTAACATTTTCGATTCTGCCATCAAGGTGTGAATCGTTACCATATCACTACCCCGGTCCGGCCGGCAAAAAGGAAACTGAAAATGGACTCAGTCAAGGAATTACTCAGCGCGTTGGGCATCGCCCAGGAATCGGTCACCGGTGGCTCACTGCCGGTTCACTCGCCCATAGACGGTGCGCGCATCGCCGATGTCACGCAGCACACGGCACAGCAGACAACGCAAGCCATTGACCAGGCGGTGGCCGCCCAGAAGGCATGGCGCAATGTGCCGGCACCGCGACGCGGCGAGCTGATCCGGCTGCTGGGTCAAGAGCTGCGCGAGCACAAGGCGGCCCTGGGCCGTCTGGTGTCGGTGGAAGCGGGCAAAATCACTGCGGAAGGCGAAGGCGAAGTCCAGGAGATGATCGACATTTGTGATTTCGCAGTCGGTCTTTCACGTCAGTTGTATGGCCTGACGATCGCCTCCGAACGGCCCGGACACCGCATGATGGAAACCTGGCATCCAGTCGGCGTGGTCGGCGTGATTACAGCCTTCAACTTTCCGGTCGCCGTTTGGTCCTGGAATACCGCTCTGGCACTGGTTTGCGGCAATGCGGTGATCTGGAAGCCTTCGGAAAAAACACCATTGACGGCGATGGCAACCCAGGCACTGTTCGAACGCGCCCTCAAACGCTTTGGTGACGCGCCGGCCCATCTGGCCCAGTTGGTTATCGGCCAACGCGATGTTGGCCAGGTGCTGGTAGACAGCCCCAAGGTCGCACTGGTATCGGCCACCGGTTCCACCCGCATGGGCCGCGAGGTCGGTCCGCGAGTCGCGGCACGCTTTGGGCGCAGCCTGCTGGAGCTGGGCGGCAACAATGCCATTATCGTCAGCCAGTCTGCCGACCTGGATCTGGCGGTGCGCGGCATTCTGTTCGGCGCTATTGGCACTTGCGGCCAGCGGTGCACGTCTACCCGCCGCATCATCGCACATCGCGAGGTTGTACAGGAGCTGACCAATCGCCTGAAAAAAGCCTATGCGTCGGCCACCATCGGCAATCCGCTAGATTCGGGCACGCTGGTCGGCCCTCTGATTGACAAAGCGGCCTTCGACGCCATGCAACAGGCGCTGGTCCAGGCTGCTGAACAGGGTGGCACGGTAACGGGCGGCACGCGCGCGCTTGACGACCGTTTCCCCGATGCGTTCTACGTGAATCCGGCCATCGTGCAAATGCCCAAGCAGACCGAGGTGGTACGCCATGAAACCTTTGCGCCTATCCTGTACATCATGAGCTACGACAAGTTCGAAGAGGCGATTGAGATGCAAAATGACGTACCCCAGGGTCTGTCTTCTGCCGTATTTACCACCGACCTGCGCGAGGCGGAGCAGTTTATGTCTGCATCAGGTTCCGATTGCGGTATTGCAAATGTGAACATCGGCACCTCCGGTGCAGAGATCGGCGGCGCCTTCGGTGGCGAGAAAGAAACCGGGGGCGGCCGCGAGTCTGGCTCCGATGCATGGAAAGTATATATGCGGCGTGCCACTAACACTGTGAACTATTCACGCGAATTGCCGCTGGCACAGGGCATCCGCTTCGGCGAAGAGTGACGGCCAAGGCATTCTAATCTTATGGCATTTACCTTCCGCTTTGCTGAACCCTTTGCGCAGGTCAAAGGCTCGCCCATCCGCGAACTGTTTCGCTATCTGTCGCAACCGGGCATGATTTCGTTTGCCGGCGGCTATCCCGCACCCGAGCTGTTCGATGTGGCCGGCCTGCAAAACTCACTGGAAGCTATCGCCCGCAATCCTGGCACGACGCTGTCATACGGCGCAACCGAAGGCTGGCCCGCGCTGCGTGAATCGTTTGCCAGGCTGAGTACCGAGCGTGAGATTGCGACCGATGCCGAACAGGTGATGGTGACCAGTGGTTCTCAACAAGGCTTTGACCTGCTGTTGCGCGCCTTCATTGAGCCCGGCGATACGGTAGTCGTAGAGCGCCCCACTTACCCTGCGGCTTTGCAGGGGCTACGCCTGGCAGGCGCGCAGATTGTCACCGTTGCCAGCGGCACCCAAGGTCCGGATCTGGCGGAACTGACTACCGTGTTAAAGCAACATCAGCCAAAACTGCTCTATCTGGTTCCGACCTTTGCCAATCCCACCGGCGCGACCATCAATCTGCAAGGTAGACGCCAATTGCTGGATCTTCTTCTGGGCTCGTCCTGCGTACTGATAGAGGACGACCCTTATGGAGAGCTGCGCTTTGGCGGGACGCCCGTTCCCACGCTTGCCGGGCTGGCTCAGGATACCGCCGTGGCCGACCAGATCGTGTATCTGTCCAGCCTGTCAAAAATTATTGCGCCGGGCCTGCGTCTGGGCTGGATGCGGGCGCATGCCGATATTCTGCGACGTTGTGTGCTGGCCAAGCAGGTGGATGACCTGTGTTCCGCGCCCTATCTGCAGGCAGTGGCCGCCCATTACCTGGACTCTGGCCGGTACGGCGCCCATCTGCCAACCATTTCCTCGTCTTATGGCGAACGCGCACGGCTGATGATTGATTCGCTACGGCAACACTTCGGCAGTCACCTGACGCTGCTCGAACCCGAAGGCGGCATGTTCCTTTGGGGACGCCTGCACGATGGCCTGGATGCCACTGCGCTTCTGCCGCTGGCCATCGAGGAGAACGTCATGTTTGTTCCGGGTAGCGCCTTTTATGCAGAACAGCCTGACCCCCAGGCGTTTCGCTTAAGCTTTACCATGAGCTCGCCACAGCAGATTGTACAAGGGTGCGAGAGACTGTTTCGCGCCGTGCAGCGACTTGCACGGGAGCAAG
The DNA here is from genome assembly GCF_002810445.1 of Advenella sp. S44. GTDB lineage: Bacteria > Pseudomonadota > Gammaproteobacteria > Burkholderiales > Burkholderiaceae_B > Advenella. The sequence continues at coordinate 231,364 of NZ_NEXS01000001.1, forward strand.
CTGCCCGCTAGGGCCCAGTTTTTGCCGGCCAGAATGAACGCTTTTCCAGGCTCAGGCGTTTTATTCGCGGACCAGGCCTGCCGGCCCCCAAGCCATTCAGTTGCGTGTGATTGGTGGCGTAGCGGTCGCCGGCTTAGCCGTTGCCGAAGCAGGCAATTCGTTTTCGGGTAACGCGGCAGACATCACGATCGCGCCCGGACCGTCGGTTTTGCTGCTGGTGCTGCTGCTGGTGCTGCTGGTATTGTCGGTGCTGTCGGTATTGCTGGGGTTGCTGGGGTTGCTGGGGTTGCTGGGGTTGCTAACGACGTTATCGATATTATCGGTGTGATCCGCGTTGCCGCTATTGCCATTGTTATCGCTGTTGTCGCCGTTGTCGCTGTGATCATCATTGCCCGATGCGTCAGACGGCATCCGGGGCTTTTGGGCAGCAGCAGCATCAGCAGTTGCAGCTGACGCCTTTTCGGACATGCCGGAAAGGCGGTGCACGTCGACTTCGGTGTTGATCGGCTGCAATGCCGGCATTGTCTTGCTGGCCTTGGCCGATAGACTCTGGAAGCGATCCACCTTGCCCGTTAGTCCCTGGTTGCCTGCAAAACTGCGGACAACGGCGTTGTAATGCGTGCTTAGCGTGCCAATGGTGCCACCCAGTTTACTCAGGTGCTCGGCCACCCTGGCCACCTGGTTGTAGACATCGCTGGCCCGCTCCCCAATTGCCTGCGCCTGTTCATTACTATCGGCCATCATCCATAAGTAAGACACGGTACGCAAAATCGGCATCAATGTCGTATGTGATACCAGAATCACGCCGCGCTCGTACCCGTATTGGAAAATATTCTGGGCATGTCGCAGGGCCTCGATATAGGCGCCTTCAATCGGCATGAACATCAGTACAAAACCCGGACTCTTCATTCCTTCCAGCGCCGTATAATCCTTGGCGGCAAGCTGATCGATATGCGAGCGCACGGCGCGCAAATGCGCATCCAGGAACGTTTGCCGCGCCTGCTCTTCGGTGGCGTTGACGGCCTGTTCATAGGACACCAGCGAGACTTTGCTGTCGAGCACGATTTTCTTGCCATCGGGCAACAAGACGATGAAATCCGGGTAGTTGGCGCGACCGTCCTCGCTGCGAAACAGCACCTGGGTATCGAAATGGGCGCCCTTGTGCAGGCCGGCCGCCTCCAGCGCGCTTTCCAATTGCATCTCGCCCCAATTGCCAAGGGCCTTTTTATCGCCCTTGAGCGCACGCGCCAGCGCCTGCGCATCGTGGGTCATTTTCATGCCCATATCCATCAACTGGCCAATTTGCGAGCGTAACAGGCTATGCCCCTGCAGCGACTGGTCATGCACTTCATTGACGCGGGTCTGAAACCGGTCAATCTGCTCACGCAAAGGTTGCAGCAGCCCTTCGATAGACTGGCGGCTGTTACGCGAGAACGCCTGTTCCTTTTCCTCGAAGATGCGTGAAGCCAAATTGCGAAACTCGGTGCTCAGCTGTTCCCGGGACGCTTCAAACTGCGCGCGCATGGCATCCAGGCTTTGCGCCTTGTAGGCGTAATCTGCCTGTAGCGAAATATGCTGTTTTTCAAGCGCATTGCGGTCCGCCTCCAGATCACGCAATTGCGTTTCCAGCCGGGCCAGCTTGTCGGCCTGCACCGCATTGTGCTGTTGGGCGTGCATCGCATCGCTGCGCGTAGCCGCCAGCTGACTGGCCAGTTCGTCCTTCTGCGCATCCAGCCCTCGATATTGCGTTTGCAATTGTTCGTGACGCAGCTGCTCCTGCTCATGCAAGCGATCACGCTCGGCCAGCAACTCCTGCAGGCCGGCGGCACGAGCCCGTGCCGTGGCAAGTCGATAATTCATGAACAAGGCGCATAGCAAAACGCCCGCCAGCCCACCGGCCACGACAAGAAGCCACAGCAGGGGCAGGGCCTGTAATGCACTTACCATGTCATTCATGCGCGCACTCCGGCATGGACCGATGGCAGACATGCCCCGGCATTATCAGCCGACGGATGGCACTCGTTGACATGACAATGGTGATGAAAAGACAGAACAGACAAACACATAACGGCAAGACCCTGGAAACCTGCCTGACAATCAGGCATGTCATGCATTCTAGCGCAAACGCACCACGGTGGCACGACCGGAAGAAAGGCCGTCATGCTGCCAAATCAAGACAGCGCAACATGATGTGTATGACTTTTGCCAAATCGTGGGTCTCCCTATAACCTTTGATAACCCGAGGCTCGCGTCTGGCGGCCAAGCGGCCGTGGCCGCCGCCGTCGCGGTACGTCGATTATGCAACAAAGCGCTCCGGCAGGGGTAACAGCGGATTACTACAGGCGTCTGGCCCGGCGCGAAAGACCGCGCACAAACGCATCGGGGCTGCATCGCTGCAGCCCCCCGTCCTTCAAACAGGTAGAGCGCGCTTATCAGAATGCAGGGACGATCGCACCCTTGTATTTTTCTTCAATGAATTTTTTCACATCTTCTGTCTGCAGCACCTGGATCAACTTCTGGATAGCCGGTGACTTGGCTTTGTCTTCTGTGGTGGCCACCAGGTTCGCATAAGGAGAATCAGCGCCTTCAATAAACAAGGCGTCTTTGGTCGGATTCAATCCCGCTTCCAGCGCGTAGTTAGTGTTGATCAGCGCCAGATCGACGTCGTCCAGTACGCGTGGCAATGTGGCCGCTTCCAGTTCCTTGAATTTCAGGTTCTTGGTGTTATCCGTTACATCCCTTGCGGTTGCCAGCAAATTGGCGGGATCTTTCAGCTTGAGCAGACCCTGCTTTTGCAGCAGCAGCAATGCGCGAGCGCCATTGGAAGGATCGTTCGGGATGGCGACAGTCGCGCCGTCTTTGAGTTCGGAAATCGCCTTGATTTTTTTGGAGTACGCGCCAAAGGGCTCTACATGGATCAGGCCCACAGGAACCAGGTTTGTGCCCTTTTCCTTATTGAAGGTGTCCAGGTAAGGCTTATGCTGAAAAAAATTGGCGTCCAGCTGTTTATCTGCAACCTGCTGGTTGGGCTGAACATAATCGGTAAACACCTTAACCGTCAGATCGACCCCTTCCTTGGCCAGTGCCGGCTTGATGTGCTCAAGCAGTTCGGCATGTGGCACCGGCGTGGCGGCAATGCTCAGTTTTTCATTGGCCATGACTGACAAGCTGACCAGAGAACTGGCCACAAGCAGGCCGCCCAGAATGCGTTTTAAGTTCATTTGCAATACTCCTTATTGCTATTTTCGGTTGAAATGTTGAACCAGATAATCCCCTACGGTCTGCACCAACTGGACCATGAGGATCAGAATTACCACAGTAATAATCATCACTTCAGTTTGATAGCGCTGATACCCGAAACGGATGGCCAGATCGCCCAGGCCGCCGCCGCCAATCACGCCTGACATCGCCGAATAACTGATGAGCATGATCGTGGTCACCACCACCGCACTGATGATGCCTGTGGTGGCCTCGGGCAACAACGCCCACAACACGGTTTGTCGCGAATCGGCGCCCATGGCACGGCACGCTTCGGAAATGCCCGGGTCCAGCTCACGCAGCACGTTCTCAACCAGCCGCGCGAAAAAGGGGGCTGCGCCAACCACCAGCGGAGGTATCGCCCCGCCTACGCCGAGCGCACTGCCCATAATGAGCCGTGTAAACGGAATCAGCACGATCAGCAGAATCAGAAACGGCACCGAACGCAGTACATTTACAACCAGTGACACGGACTGGTAAATGGGTTTGTTAGCCAGCAGTTGCCGATCGCTGGTCAGAAACAGGTAAACGCCCAGTGGCAGGCCGATAGCAATGGTCCACAACAGCGACCAGCCGGTCATCAAAAGTGTATCGATTGTGGCCTCGCCAATCAGGGGCCAGTCCAGCGTACTCCAGTTCATACTCTCAACACCTCATAATGGACCTGATTGGCCCGGAAAAAGGCTTCCAGCGGCGCATAGCTGGCTGGATCGGCATCGACGGCCAGCACCAATTGGCCGTAGGGCGTATCCTTGATTTTTCCGACCGCGCCCTGCAGGATGCTCAGGTTCACGTTCAGGTCGCGGCTAGCCTGACTCAGCAAAGGCTGCGCCGTACTGTGGCCCCGGTATGTCAGGCGCACGATATGACCTGGCACGCCTTCGGTTAGCGCTTTCCAGCCATCGGCATCCACTCCGCTTTCGGAAAGCAGCGACAAAGTCGTCGCATGTTGCGGGTGCAAAAATACGTCCAGCACCTCGCCCGATTCCGCGATGCGGCCGTGGTCGATGATCGCTACGCGATCGCAGACGCTGCGGATCACATCCATGCTATGGGTAATCAATACCACCGTTATCCCAAAGCGCTGGTTGATATCCAGCAGCAGGTTCAATATGGATTGGGTCGTTTCCGGATCCAGGGCGCTGGTGGCTTCGTCACAAAGCAGCAGCTCTGGCTCGTTGGCCAGTGCCCGGGCGATGCCTACGCGCTGTTGTTGCCCGCCCGAAAGCTGTCTGGGGTACTTGTACGCATGTCCTTCCAAGCCGACCAGCTGCAACAACGCCATGGCCCGCTTTGTTCTTTCCTTGCTGTCCATGCCTGCAAGACGCAGCGGAAAGGCCACATTCTGCAGAACAGTGCGGCTGGTAAGCAGATTGAAGTGCTGAAATACCATGCCGATTTTATGACGCAGGGTGCGCAGTGACGCTTCACTGATTTTGGTAATGTCCTGTCCGTGCAGCAGCACACTGCCGCTACTGGGACGCTCCAGCAGATTGAGCATGCGGATAAGGGTGCTTTTGCCTGCACCAGAGCGACCAATAATGCCGAAAATTTCACCCTGCGCGATGTCTAGGCTGACGCCAGACAGCGCCTCGATGACTTTGTCGCCGGACGCGTAGGATTTATAAATATTTTTTAGCTCAATCAACGTGCATACTCTGAAAGCGGTGTTGTTGTAACGAATTTTATATTACCAGTACAAATTTGTTTTTATTTGAATATTTCTTATGGAAATATAGAATGGATAAAAAATCAAGTGCGGTAAATGCCCCAATCGATCAACGCCCCTGCGGCCTTGTAAGCCCCGGACCGTCCGTCAGCATTCACGATGCCATCGTAAGCGCTGCGTACAGGATAGCTTGGCGCGCTTTCTGCGCATGACCACATTAGCCACATTAGCCACATTAGCCACATTAGCCACATTAGCCACATTGACCGCATTAATCGCAGTGTCGTCTCTACCGTCTATTGCGCTATTCTGCCACAATCGTGCACGGCTGACGCTGCGGCATTATGTTTTGCCTTGCTTGCCCGCAAAAGAAAATACCGTGCCAGGGCACGGTATTTTATGGCCAGCGAGCCATCGCCAGGGCGGCAGATCAGACCGGCCAATGAACAACCATTTGTCTTATTGCAGTGCGATTTCTACATCAACACCAGCAGGCAAATCCAGGCGCATCAGCGCGTCAACGGTTTTATCTGTTGGATCAACGATGTCCATCAGACGTTGGTGCGTACGGATTTCGAACTGGTCACGTGATGTTTTGTTCACGTGAGGTGAACGCAGTACGTCGTAGCGTTTAATGCGGGTTGGCAGTGGTACGGGACCACGGACAACAGCACCGGTGCGCTTTGCAGTATCCACGATCTCGGCAGCTGACTGGTCGATAAGTTTGTAGTCAAATGCTTTAAGGCGAATACGGATTTTCTGGTTTTTCATGGGAATTCCTAAAGAACAATTATAAAGAACGAACTACCTGATCGGGGCAGCGACAAAGATGACCGACAGTCCGAAGACTGCCGGTTGCATCTGTAAATATTACTTCGTGATTTTGGCAACCACGCCGGCGCCAACGGTACGGCCGCCTTCGCGAATCGCGAAACGCAGACCTTCTTCCATGGCGATCGGGGCAATCAGCTCAACGTCCATTGATACGTTATCGCCAGGCAGAACCATTTCTTTGTCCTCTGGCAGCTTGATCGTGCCAGTTACGTCCGTTGTACGGAAGTAAAACTGCGGACGATAGCCCTGGAAGAAGGGGGTGTGACGACCGCCTTCCTCTTTGGACAGAATATACACCTCGGCGGCAAAGCCGGTGTGCGGCTTGATCGAACCGGGCTTGGCCAGAACCTGACCACGCTCAACGTCTTCACGCTTCGTACCACGCAGCAAAATACCCACGTTATCGCCCGCCTGACCTTCGTCCAGCAGCTTGCGGAACATTTCCACGCCCGTGCAAGTGGTTTTGACGGTGTCCTTGATACCGACGATTTCAATCTCTTCGCCAACCTTAACAATACCGCGCTCAATACGGCCTGTGACCACCGTACCACGACCAGAGATCGAGAATACGTCTTCTACGGGCATCAGGAATGTACCGTCTACGGCACGCTCTGGCGTCGGGATGTAGCTATCGAGTGCTTCGGCCAGCTGCAGGATGGCTTGCTTGCCCAGTGGGCCTTCGTCGCCTTCCAGTGCCAGTTTGGCTGAACCCTTGATGACCGGTGTGTCGTCGCCGGGGAAGTCGTATTTGGACAGCAGCTCGCGCACTTCCATTTCGACCAGCTCCAGCAGCTCCTCATCGTCAACCATGTCCGCTTTGTTCAGGAACACAACAATGTACGGCACGCCAACCTGACGTGACAGCAGGATGTGCTCACGCGTCTGGGGCATTGGGCCGTCAGCGGCCGAACATACCAGGATCGCGCCGTCCATCTGCGCAGCACCCGTGATCATGTTTTTAACATAGTCGGCGTGGCCCGGGCAGTCTACGTGGGCGTAGTGGCGGGTGTCGGTCTCGTACTCAACGTGAGACGTGTTGATCGTGATACCACGCGCTTTTTCTTCAGGCGCCGCGTCAATCTGGTCGTAGCCTTTGGCTTCGCCGCCAAAGTGCTTGGACAATACCGTTGTAATCGCCGCTGTCAGCGTTGTTTTGCCATGGTCAACGTGACCAATCGTACCTACGTTTACGTGTGGTTTGGTACGTTCAAACTTACCTTTTGCCATAATATCTATCCAATACTTAATCTATCTGAATATGAAAACGTTGCGCCTGTCTGAATCTTTTGCAGAGCAGGCGCAACACCTGTTGTGTTTATTTGCTGCGGGCGCTGATGACTTCTTCGGCAACGTTCTTAGGCGCTTCAGCGTATTGCTTGAATTCCATCGTGTACGTTGCGCGACCCTGTGTCAGAGAACGCAGATTGGTTGCATAACCAAACATTTCTGCCAGCGGCACTTCGGCTTTAATCACTTTGCCGCCGCCAACCATGTCGTCCATGCCCTGAACCATACCTCGGCGTGAGGACAGATCGCCCATCACAGTACCGGCGTAATCTTCAGGTGTTTCCACTTCCACTGCCATCATCGGCTCCAGCAGAACCGCCTGGGCCTTGCGCATCCCTTCCTTGAAGGCCATGGATGCGGCCATGCGGAAGGCATTTTCGTTCGAGTCAACGTCATGGTAAGAACCGAAGAACAGCGTTACCTTGATATCAACAACCGGGTATCCGGCGACGACACCGGCAGACAGGGTTTCCTGAATACCTTTGTCAACAGCAGGGATGTATTCACGAGGAACCACACCGCCCTTGATCGCGTCAACGAATTCGTAACCGGCGCCACCAGGAGGCAGCGGCTCCAGTTTCAGTACAACGTGACCATACTGACCACGACCACCGGACTGTTTAACGAACTTGCCTTCAACTTCTTCACATACCTTGCGAATGGTTTCACGGTAGGCCACTTGTGGTTTACCCACGTTGGCGTCTACGTTAAACTCGCGCCTCATGCGATCTACCAGAATTTCCAGGTGCAGCTCGCCCATACCGGAAATAATGGTTTGGCCTGATTCTTCGTCACTGCGCACGCGGAAGGAAGGATCCTCTGCGGCCAGACGAGACAGGGCCATACCCATTCTTTCCTGGTCAGCCTTGGTTTTTGGCTCAACTGCCTGTGAAATCACGGGCTCTGGAAACTCCATGCGCTCGAGCATGATATGAGAATCCAGGTCACACAGCGTTTCGCCTGTTGTCACGTCTTTCAGACCGACCACAGCGGCGATGTCGCCAGCCAGAACTTCCTTGATTTCTTCGCGGTTATTCGCATGCATCTGCAGAATCCGGCCGATACGCTCTTTTTTGCCCTTGATGGGGTTATAGACCGTATCTCCAGAGCTCAGCACGCCGGAGTACACGCGCACGAAAGTCAGCTGACCAACGAAAGGATCGGTCATCAGCTTGAATGCCAGCGCTGAGAATTTTTCCTTGTCTTCGGCCTTGCGGGTAACAGGATTACCTGCATCGTCTTCGCCGGTAACAGGAGGAATATCGGCCGGAGACGGCAGATAGTCAATCACTGCATCCAGCATGCGCTGCACGCCTTTGTTCTTGAAGGCAGTACCGCAAAGCATTGGCTGAATTTCACATGCAATGGTACGGTCGCGAATCGCCTTGTTGATTTCAGCTTCGGTCAGCTCGCCGCTCTCAAGGTATTTGTCCATGAGTTCTTCGGAAGCTTCGGCAGCCGTTTCAACCAGTTTTTCGCGCCATTCATTGGCTGTATCCACCAGTTCAGCAGGAATATCCAGGTATTCAAACTTGGTACCCTGGCTGGCGTCGTCCCAGACGATGGCTTTCATCTTGATCAGATCGACCACGCCTTTGAAGCCGTCTTCTGCGCCGATAGGCAGAACGATAGGCACAGGATGGGCGCGCAAGCGGTTTTTCAGCTGGTCATAGACCTTGAAGAAATTGGCGCCGGTGCGGTCCATTTTGTTCACAAAGGCCAGACGAGGCACTTTGTACTTGTTAGCCTGACGCCATACAGTTTCAGATTGCGGCTGAACGCCGCCTACTGCGCAGTAGACCATGCAGGCACCATCGAGCACACGCATGGAACGTTCAACTTCAATCGTGAAGTCAACGTGTCCCGGGGTGTCAATAATATTGATGCGGTGTTCCGGATAGTTACCCGCCATGCCCCGCCAGAAAGCGGTGGTCGCGGCTGAAGTAATGGTAATACCGCGTTCCTGTTCCTGCTCCATCCAGTCCATGGTGGCTGCACCATCGTGCACTTCACCAATTTTGTGGCTCACACCGGTATAAAACAGAATACGTTCTGTCGTTGTGGTTTTACCAGCGTCAATATGGGCAGAAATACCGATGTTGCGGTATCGTTCGAGCGGGGTTTTGCGGGCCATGGTTGTGTCCTTAATTTACCAGCGGAAATGGGAGAAGGCTTTGTTAGCCTCTGCCATTTTGTGTGTGTCTTCACGCTTTTTCATTGCAGAGCCACGGCCTTCGGCCGCATCCATCAGTTCCCCGGCAAGACGAAGGTCCATGGATTTTTCACCGCGTTTTTTAGCGGCTTCACGCAGCCAGCGCATTGCCAGCGCGAGGCGACGAACAGGACGGACTTCGACGGGTACCTGATAGTTGGCACCACCCACGCGACGGCTTTTTACCTCGACGATGGGTTTGATGTTGCTGATTGCCAGGTTGAACACTTCAATAGGTTCTTTACCTGTTTTGGCCTGAACATGATCAAGCGCGCCATAAATGATACGTTCTGCGACGGCTTTTTTGCCTGCCAGCATGACAACGTTCATGAATTTTGCAAGATCAACACTGCCGAATTTTGGATCAGGCAGGATCTCGCGTTTTGGTACTTCGCGACGACGTGGCATTGTACTTCCTTAGAGTGTCTGTTTCAGTTGAACCACTTGCGTGGCCGTGGCTGCCTATATGAGAGGTCAGCCCCTTACGTACCGCAGATAATTTTTTCTCGCAGCTGCGGCTGCACGCTTACCAACCGGTGGGAAGGAAGCATTGTGTGCGTGGGCACCAATCCGGCTAAAACCGTTAAAAGCGGATTACGCTTTCTTCGGACGTTTTGCACCGTATTTGGAACGCGACTGTTTACGGTCCTTGACACCTTGCAGGTCAAGAGAACCGCGCACGATGTGATAGCGCACACCCGGGAGGTCTTTTACACGACCGCCACGAACAAGAACCACAGAGTGTTCCTGCAGGTTGTGACCTTCACCACCGATATACGAAATGACTTCGAAACCGTTGGTCAAGCGCACTTTGGCAACTTTACGCATCGCAGAGTTAGGTTTTTTAGGTGTGGTGGTATACACGCGAGTGCATACGCCACGACGCTGAGGGCAGTTTTCAAGTGCAGGACTTTTGCTGCTCTCATGGCTGCTTACGCGCGGTTTACGCACGAGCTGGCTGATGGTTGGCATGACCTTCTATCCTATTTCATGTACAGAAAACCTGTACCGATTTATATTTGCGTCTGTTTTACGTACTGACGTTAATGTACGCCTGGTGAAAGAATGGACAGCAAAGTCGCGATAGTAGCGCCGGCATATGACCGGAACGTGTCGGGACTTGTTCGGACAGGATTCTTCTCTTGCTGAAAAAACCTGTACAGGCTTGTGCCCTGCATGGAGGACCAACACGTTGTTGCATTTATGCATATTTGCGTATGCATGCTGTGTTGCCCGAGTGCATGTTGCTTTGACACGACATTCTGACCAGGATACTGCTTTTAAAATTGTGCTCCCGAAGATGCCTTCGCGCCGGACTGTGAAAGAAAATACCAGGAAAGTTTGCGTGAAACGTTCAGGGATATTGCTTTGCCACAATTACCGGGGCCGGCCTGCCATATGTTCTGGTTCCGCTTGCCGGCTTGCGCTTTGCTGATACTGCTGCAAAGCACCACCGCCCGGAACCCGCGCCATTTCGCCAGATACAATAGCTGCGACTGCCTGTCAGGCTTGCAACTGAAGCGTCAAAAGGCGCCTTTTACAAAGCGCCAGCCGGCGAAACGACCATATAACAGAGACCGTCAAACAACCAAAGAGCAACAAGTCTTACTGCTATTACCTACCGCTATTAACACTAGGTAGCCCGTCACATTAACACAATGACAACAAAACGTCAAGAAAACAGCACGTTGCAAATCACAGGGGGCGCTTTGCGGGCATCCCCCGGAAAAGACCAGCATGTGCGGCTCGCGGCGAAATAGTCCATAAAAAACAACGGTTTTGCTATAATTCGTGACACTCTTTCCCTTTTGCGGGGATCATGCGCCTGGTCAGTCATCCTGAGCCTCGCCATACTAGGAATAATCACATGAAGATTGCCATACTAGAAGATGATCTTGCCCAGGCGGCGCAAATGGTACAGGCCGTAGAAAAAATGGGGTATGGGTGTACGCACTATAGCTCTGGCAAGGAATTGATGTCTGCCCTGCGCGATCCGGACATGTTCGACCTGCTCATTCTTGACTGGGAACTGCCCGAGATTACCGGCAAAGACGTGCTAACCTGGGTTCGCAACAATATCGGCTATTCCCTGCCGGTGCTGTTTCTGACCAGCCGTACCAGCGAAGAAGACCTGGTCGAAGCCATCGAGGCCGGCGCCGACGATTACCTTGTCAAACCCTACACCGCGCAAGTCTTGCGCGTTCGCATGCTGTCGCTGCTGCGGCGCGCCAATCCGTCCGACATTGACAACACCATGATTGAAGTGGGTCCGTATGTGATCGATACCCGACTGCGATCGGTGCGCTTGCACAACGAGCCGGTGTCACTGGCACCCAAGGAATTTGACCTGGCTGTCCTGTTTTTTCGCAACATGGGGCGGCTATTTTCCCGGGACGCGCTCAGTGCGTCCATTTGGAATCGCGAGATTCCGGCAACCTCTCGCACGCTTGACACGCATTTGTCCAACGTCAGGCAAAAATTGCAAATCCGTCCCGAAAACGGCCTGCGTATTGTTTCATCATATGCACTGGGCTACCGACTGGAAACCGTTGCCGAACCCTCTGCCGCCGATGCGCAGGCACAACCTGGGCAAACCCGCGCCAACGGCACGACATGAGAACACGCTGCTTCGCTGTTGTCTGTCTGGCGGTCCTGCTGGTCGCCGGTCCATTGGTTAGCGCCCCCGCGCTCGCCCAGGCAACCGGCGCTCGCGGCGAGTACTTCACCTATCGCTTGGTTCCCGGCGACATTCTTCTGACCCTGTCCCAGCGTTTTACCCGTAATCCGGAAAACTGGAAAGCCATCCGCCAGATCAACGGCATTTCCGATCAGTACAAAATTCCCGTCGGATTCGAGCTTAAAATCCCGTTTTCCATGATAGACGAGGTGCCCGCCAGCGCCACCATCTCGCATTTGCGCGGGCAGGCCTTTCTGAACGGGCGTCCGATCCGGCAAACCGGTGAGCAAATTGCCGAAGGCGCCGTCATTACCACGGTAGCCGACAGCAACGTCACGTTGACGCTGCCTGACCAGAGCAAAGTACTGGTGCCGGCTAATAGCACGGTGACCGCCAAGCGGCTGCAGCGCTTTTCGGGCACCGAATATATTGATGCCATATTCACCATCGACCAGGGCGAGATCCACAGTCATGTCAACCCGGGCGGCCAGGGCGTCGGTCGCTTTGAAATTCGCACGCCGATCAGCGTAACCGGGGTTCGCGGCACCGTTTTGCGCGCCGGAAGGCGCCAGGACCAGGGCGCATACAGCGTCATCGTCAAGGGACAGGCTGACTTCGCGCCCGCCAATGATGTCGCGCCCGCCACACTGACCAGCAACCAGGGGGTAGTCACCTCCGCAACCGGACAATCGGCAGGGCCGCATTCCTTGCTGCCGCCCCCGAAGCTGCACCCCATGGAGTCGCATTCGCAAAGTCATACGCTCAGTTTTGACCCGGTGCCCGGTGCGACAGCCTATGAAGTGATTCTTGCCGAGGACCGCGACGGCTACGACTTGCTGTGGCGCCAGCAAATGACCGAGACCACAACCGAACTGCCGGCGGTACGCGATGGGACGGTCTATGTACTGGTTCGTTCTGTGGACCAGGCGATGCTCACCGGTAGCGACGCGATTCTGCAAATCCAGCAAACCCTCAATACCGTCAACGATGGTCAGGGCTTGCCGGTTCGCGTTGGCAACGGCAGCAATCTGCTGCGGCCGTTGTTTTAATCGGCGGCAGCGCGATGCGAGGGGCACTTGGCCGGCGCTACAATCGGGAGTGGATCCTGGTGGCGCTGCTAATGCTCAGCGTGACTACGCTATGCAGCCAGTTCTCGGTTCTTTCGCGTGTCAGCTTCGGGCTGTACGATGTCGCGCTCAGCTACACGCATGCGCGTCAGCCGGACTCTGATATTGTCATTGTCGTGATCGACGACAAAAGTCTGGCTCAAATCGGTTTCTGGCCCTGGAGCCGCAGCGTTCACGCCGATTTGCTGGAGCGGCTGCGCCATGCGCGCGCCGTCGGATTCGATATTCTTTTTGCCGATGCCGATCCGCGCTTTCCGCTAGAGGACCAACAGTTCGCCGATGCCATCGGTCAAAACGGGCATACGGTGCTGGCCAACTTTCTCTCCGACCCGGGCCGACGGCTGTCTGTCAATCCCATTCCCAAACTGACAGAAGCCGCCCGCAGCCTGGGTTTTATCAATATTGTCCCCGATACCGACGGCATGGTCAGGCGTATCCATCTGACAGCGCCGCATGACAGTGCGCAGAAACACTTTGCCCTTTCTATGCTCGCTGTTGGCGGCGTGAACGCATCGGTCAGACCGGCTGCCGCAGCAGACCGGCAACAGCCCTATCTGCTTCCATTTGTCGGCGCGCCAATGAGTTTCCCCATGATCTCGTACAGCGACATACTGTTTGGGCGCGTGCCGGCCAGTTATTTCGAGAACAAGTTTGTGCTGATCGGCGCATGGGGCACCGGCATGGGCGACCGCTTCCCGACACCGGTTTCCTCCGGTATTGTCGACAATATGTCGGGCGTGGAAGTGCTGGCCAATGTGCTGCAATCGGCACGCGAAGGAAACTGGATTGTGAGCCCGGCGCCCATGACCCACACCCTGGTGTCGTTGGTTCCCGTTTTGCTGCTGCTGGTCGCAGTGCGGCAACTGTCACCCCGGCGCGTTCTGCTGGCCACGCTGGTGGCGCTGCTGCTGACGTTAAGCGGATCATTGCTGATGCTCTGGCTGCACAACGACTGGATCTCCCCGGTTGCGGCCATGGTCGGCATCGCCCTGACTTATCCGGTGTGGAGCTGGCGCACGCAGGAGATCGCCCTGAATCAGATGAGCTGGGAAATGAGCGAACTGAATCGCGAATATCCTTTGCTGCGCGCAGAAAAAGCGCTGGCAGAGGCGCCCCGCAATTTTCATTTGTCATTGAATGAACGAATCATGGAGTTGCGCTTCGCACTGGATCGCGTGCGTTCGCTGCGCCAGTTCATCAGCGACAGCTTCAATGCGATTCCGGACCCGGCCGTTGTATTCGATGCCAGCCATCAGTTGACGTTATGGACGCGCAGCGCCAGCCGTTATATGGCGGGCCTGGGCACGCAGACCCTTACCGAAGGACTGGGTATTCAGTCTTTGCTTCACGCCATCATCGACGACCCGCTAGTGTGCCGCGAGCTCGTGACGGCCATCGAGCACCCGGAGCGCGCAACTTGCAGCCAGCTGGCGCAAACCTATAACGCAGCAGCGGCGATCCACACCGAAGAGGGATTCGAAGTGCGCGACCGCGCCGGCAATGATCTGCTGCTCAAGTCCATGCCCACCTACACCGCAGGCCGTCGCCGCTCGGGATACATTCTGAACCTGATCGACATTAGTGCGCTGCGCCAGGCCGAACGCAAGCGGGACGAGACTCTGCGATTCATCTCGCACGATATGCGGGCGCCCCAGAACTCCATTCTTGCCCTGATCAACCTGCAATCCGATCCCGATCGCGCACTGCCCGCGTCTGAGCTGTTGCAACGCGTGGGACATCTGTCGGAAAGGACGATCGGCCTGGTGGAAGACTTCATCCAGTTCACGCGTGCCGAAAAAGCCGACATCGATTTTGTGCCGTTGAACCTGAGCGATTTGCTGCAGGATGCGATCAATGAGCTATGGGTCGACAGCCGCGCCCGTAATATTCCGATTGTGAGCAACATCGAGCCGCTATGCGCCTTCATCAAGGGAGATCAGTCACTGCTGATGCGCTGCCTGGGCAATCTGCTGGAAAATGCCTTCAAGTACAGCCCGGACAATACGACCGTCACATGCAGCGTGACAGCGGCAGGCGAGTTCTGGGAACTGAGCATTCAGGATGAAGGTTGCGGCATCAGCGCTGAAGACCAGCAGCATCTGTTCACGCCATTTACGCGCGTGGGCTCCGGCAACCAGCAAGACCCAGGCGGCCTGGGGCTTGGTCTGATTTTCGTCAAAACGGTTGTCACGCGCCATCACGGTGATATTCGCGTGCAGTCTGCTCCCGGACGCGGCACCACCTTTATTGTCCGTTTGCCTAAGGATGTGACTGAAGAATCCGTCGAGCTTTCTCTATAACAGGCATGTCCACCATCTGGCCGTCCAGCTTGAACGCAGCACGACCACTTTTCTGATATTCATCCAGCACGCGTTGCGCCCAGTCTTTTTCCTGCGCAGTGGGCTCGAATACGGCGTGAATCACGGCCAGTTGCGACGGATGGATGCACAGCGCGCCTGCAAAACCCATACCCCTGGCCAAAGATACCGACTGCCTGAGCCCGTCGGTATCGGCAATGTCAGGAAAAACGCCATCCAGCGGCGCCTCAATACCAGCCGCACGGCTCTGGATCACCAGTTGCGGGCGCACGCTAGCGAGCAACTGCTGCGCGCCTGGCGAGCCGCCATCCATGTTCAGGTCCAGCGCCAGGTCCAGCGCGCCAAACGAGAGCCGCGTCACCCCGGGGGCCTGGCATAGTTCCGGCATGCGCATGATGCCCATGGCGCTTTCAATAATCGGATATACCGGCTTTCTGGCCATGCCGGCGGCCTTGATCTGTGATTCGCTCTCAGCCTTGGGCAACATCACGCCTGTAATGTTTGCCACTTTGGCGCAAAGCGCAATATCGTCGTTGAACCAGCGGCTGCCCGCATCATTGACGCGCAACAGAAATTGCGACTCGGGACTGGCGTTGGCAAAGTCGCGCAACGCCTCGCGAGCGCTTTGCTTGGCGTCGTGTTCCACCGCATCTTCCAGGTCAACGATGACGATATCGGCGCCACTGGCCAGCGCCTTGGGAATTCTGTCAACCCGGGTGGCAGGGACAAACAGCGCGGATCGCATTTTCATGACTGGCAAACTCCTTGATTATTGCAGTTGGTATTGCAGATGTCGGCGGGCTGGCGATTCCGCCTTTTGGGGCAACGCGTCAGACAATACCGGCAGACTGCCACTGACCGATCGTGACCTCATCATATCCCAGTTCATCCAGAATCGCGGCCGAATGCTCTCCGAGATCGGGGACAGCATCGATGCGAAAGTCGTAGCTGTTGTTCACGCCCGGCGGCAAAATGGCCGGTAATGTGCCCACGGGGCTGTCCATTTGCGTCCAGCGGTTGCGCGCCTTTAACTGTGGATGGTCCCACACCGCCTTCATGTCGTTGACCCGCGCGTTGGCAATGGCGGCTTTCTCCAGGCGCTCGATGATCTGTTCATCGTCGTAGGCCGCAAAGGACTGGATGATCAGGTCACGCAAGGCATCGCGATTGGCAGTGCGCATCGTGTTGGAGGCAAAACGGGGGTCGGTGGCCAGTTCGGGCTTTTCCAGCACCTGTTCACAAAACACTTTCCATTCGCGTTCGTTCTGCAGCCCCAGCATAATCGTTTTGCCGTTGCCGGCCAGAAACGGCCCATAGGGGTAGATGGACGCATGCGCGGCGCCCGCTCTGACCGGTGGCGGCGCGCCCTCATAGGCGTAATACATCGGGAAACCCATCCACTCGACCATGCTTTCCAGCATGGTCAGGTCGATATGGCTGCCTTCGCCGGTCTTGCCCCGTTGCAGCAGCGCCGACAGAATATGGCTGTACGCGTACATGCCGGCTGCAATATCGGCGATGGAACAGCCTGCCTTGGCCGGCTCATTAGCGCTGCCGGTGACCGAAACAAAACCGCTCTCACTCTGGATCAGCAAATCATAGGCTTTCTTGTGCTCATACGGGCCGCCGGCGCCATAGCCGGAAATATCACAAACAATCAGCCCCGGATATTGTTCGTGCAGTGCATCGAACGACAGCCCCAGGCGGGCTGCGGCCCCTGGCGCCAGGTTCTGCACCAGCACGTCTACCTGAGGCAGCAGCCGCGCCAGCACTTCTTTGGCCTGCGGACTTTTCAAATCCAGTGTGAGACTTTCCTTGGAGCGATTGGTCCAGACAAAATGAGACGCCATGCCGTTGACGCGTTCATCATAATTGCGTGCGAAATCGCCCACACGCGGACGCTCGACCTTGATGACGCGCGCGCCCAGGTCAGCCAGCTGGCGTGTGCAGAATGGCGCTGCAATCGCATGTTCCAGGCTCAGGACGGTGATGCCGTCAAGAGGGCGAACGCCCGTAGATTGTGTTTTTTTCATTTGAAATGTACCTCTCCAGTCTGGACAACGGTGCCCTGCTGCTCTGCCCATACACGGGCCCGGCCGGCTTCGACGATCGCGCCCTGAGCGCGGAACTCGTCCGGCGCAATCAGGGGCCGATGCCCGCGAAATGAAAACCCGGTCACGGTTTTAGCGGGGTTGGCCTGGCAAAACGCCTGCAGCAGACGCGTTGCGATCATCGGACCATGCACCACCAGGCCGGGATAGCCTTCGGCCTGCGTCACGTAGGGATGATCATAATGGATGCGATGACCATTGAAGGTGACCGCCGAATAGCGAAACAACATTGTACTGGTGGGGATAATGCTTTCGGACCAGTCGCCGGCAGGCGCGGCCTCAGTCCCGCCCAGTTTGGGTGCAGACGGTTCGCGATAAACGATATCCTGCTCCTCGTGGATGCAGACTTGACCATCCTGCTTGTATTCATGCGTGACCGTCACGAAAAGCAGCTTGCCGGTGCTGCCCTGTTTTTCCCGGATGGCGGAAATGGTGGACACACATTGGCCATCGCGCCCGACCAGTAAGGGCCTATGAAATTGCAGGCGTCCGCCGGCCCACATGCGATTACGATTATCGGCAGCGGGCAGAAATCCGCCGCGCTTGGGGTGGCCGTCAGTACCCAGCTCATCCTGCGCTGCGGGCTCAATGAACAGCGCCCACTGCCATAGCGGCGGGAGCGCCTGCCCGGCCTCGGGCGCCGCTGTCTGCAGCGTCGCGGCAATTTTTCTTACATGGGACGGATTGATAAAATCCTGTGCCATCTGCTGGCGACCGATCCAGTCGGAAAGGTCGGACTGCTGAGCATCCTGAGTCATTCGCACTGTTTCCTGGCAATAGATAAAGCATCAGCATAACCGCTAGGCCGCTGACAGGGGAATTCTTAATCCTGAAAGGCAGACTTTACCTGATCCTATGGCGTGCCGGATTGGCCGCAAGCGGCAAATGGACACGCGGGGCCCTGAGGCGTGGCCAGATGTCAGCGCTATGGACCCGTCGCGTGCCGTTATATGCGGTTGCACCGTCCCGACCGCCCAAGCGCAGATGCATCACAAAGGACCAGTTTACCGCCTCTTAGCGCTTGTCGCGCTTACGATTGCGCAGGCTGCGGTCCTCTTGCGCAGAATCGGCTTGCGCGGTCAACCCGGCATCTGCCTGCATAAGCGCCACCAGTTCCTGCGCGAAAGGCGGAAGGTCGACCAGGCTTTGCACGCAAACGTACAGGCGGCGCAAGGCCCAGCGATCGCTCAGACGGATAATTTTTAGCGGCATGTTCGCCACATAGCGCGCCGCAGCTGTTTCGGGGATCACGCCAATACCCGCATTGGCGGCAATCATCCGGCAGGCCGCTTCGAACCCGCCCACTTCCACACGAAAACGCAAGGGACTGCCCAGCGTCTCGGCGGCTTGCTTGAGGAACGCATGAATGGCACTCCATTCGGACAGGCCGACAAACTCATAGGACAAGGTTTCTGCAAAAGCCAGCTCATCGCAGGCCGCCAGCGGATGATTCTGCGAAGTCACCAGCACCAGATTGTCGGATCGATACGGGATAAAGCGCAAGCCATCTTCCGAGGCAATCTGCTCTTGGTCGATGCCCGCGACCACGCCAATGTCGGCTAGCCCTTCGGCTACCAGCTTGATAATCCGATAACTGAGGCGCTCGCGCAGTTCGACACTGACATCCGGGTGCAGGGCAAGATAGCGGCTCAGAATGTCGGGCATAAATTCGTTCATGGCGGTCGTATTGGCATACACGCGCACTTTGCCCTTGATGCCTTCGGCAAATTCCCGGATATCGCCTCGCAGATGCTCAAGCTGACGCAAAACAATGTGGGCATGGCGGACAAACGCCTCACCCGAGGGCGTGAGCGTGACGCCCTGGCTGTTACGATACAACAACGCAGTTCCCAGGTTGTTTTCCAGATTCTTCACCCGGTTGCTGGCTGCCGGCAGCGACAGACAGGAGCGCTCTGCTCCCTTGGTCAGACTGTTCACTTCACTAATATGCACCATCAACTGCATGTCAGTGAGGTCAAAATGCATCGCCATCTGCGGTGCTCCTTAATAAACACTAAAGTCTTTGTTAAGCAAACATCAATATCCAGAACCGGTGCAATCTGTCAAAGTACAGGTTGTTACTGTTAACCTTTCCGAGACTTCCATCATGCAACATCAAGCTGACGACTACCAGGACATTCGCGATGCCATTCGTGATTTGTGCGCCCAATTTCCTGCTGAGTATTTTCGTGATATTGACGAGAAGCGCGGCTACCCCGAAGCATTTGTCAATGCCCTGACCGAAGCCGGCTGGCTGGCCGCCCTGATTCCCCAGGAATATGGTGGTTCGGGCCTCAGTCTAACTGAAGCGAGCGTCATCATGGAAGAGATCAACCGTTGCGGGGGTAATTCCGGAGCCTGCCACGGCCAGATGTACAACATGGGAACGCTGCTGCGCCATGGTTCGGACGAGCAGAAAAAGCATTACCTGCCCAAAATCGCCACCGGTCAGCTACGTTTGCAGTCCATGGCCGTGACAGAGCCGACTACCGGCACCGACACCACCAAGATCAAAACGACCGCCGTCAAAAAAGAGGGCCGTTACGTGATCAATGGCCAGAAAGTCTGGATTTCCCGGGTTCAGCATTCGGATCTGATGATTTTGCTGGCCCGCACCACCCCCCTGGAGCAGGTTACCCGCAAGTCCGAAGGCATGTCCATTTTCCTGGTCGACATTCACGCCGCCCTCAAGGGTGGTATGAGCCTGCAGCCGATTCCGAACATGGTTAACCACGAAACCAACGAGCTGTTTTTTGACAATCTCGAACTGCCTGAAGAAAGCCTGATCGGCGAAGAAGGCAAGGGCTTCAAATATATTCTGGACGGCTTGAATGCCGAACGCACCCTGATTGCGGCAGAATGTATTGGCGACGGATACTGGTTTATCGATAAAGTGAGCGCCTACGTCAAGGAACGCAAGGTGTTCGGCCGCCCGATAGGTCAGAACCAGGGCGTGCAGTTCCCCATTGCCAAGGCCTTTATCAATATCGAGGCAGCCAGCCTGATGCGCTATGAAGCCGCCCGCCGCTTTGACGCCAAGCAGGCGTGTGGCACGCAGGCCAACATGGCCAAACTGCTGGCCGCAGAAGCCTCGTGGGAAGCGGCCAATGCGTGTTTGCAGTTTCATGGCGGTTTCGGCTTCGCTAACGAATACGATGTCGAGCGCAAGTTCCGGGAAACCCGACTCTACCAGGTCGCCCCCATTTCGACCAACCTGATTTATTCCTATGTCGCCGAGCACGTTCTGGGCCTGCCCCGTTCGTTCTAAGCTAACTGATTATTACCCGCTATTTTGTCCAGGAAGCCTGTTATGACGCAAACACCCAGCGCCACTCTTGCCGAGTTTACCGCCACGCTCAGCTATGACACGATCCCTGAAGCGGTCATTGCCCGCTGTGAGGATTTTCTGTTAGATACCTTCGGCTCCATGGTGGCCGGTTATCCGGCGCGACCGGTCAAATCCATCCGCGATTTTGCTCTGGCCATGGGTCCGGCCCGGGGCAGCGCGCAAATTATCGGCTCTGCGCAAACCACCTCACCGCTGTTTGCTGCCCTGGTCAACGGCGCGGCCGCGCATATGGTGGAACAGGACGACGTGCATAATGGCTCGGTATTTCATCCGGCGGCTGTGGTGTTCCCGGCAGCGCTGGCCGTCGCCCAGGATATCGGGGCCTCTGGCAAAGACCTGCTGACCGCTTGCGTGGCGGGCTACGAAGCCGGTATCCGGGTGGGCGAGTTTCTTGGCCGTTCCCACTATCGCATTTTTCACACAACCGGTACGGCCGGCACCATTGCCGCTGCCGTGGCTGCGGCTCGCCTGATGTCGCTCTCGCCTGCGCAAATGCTCGATGCCATCGGCTCGGCGGGCACCCAGGCCGCCGGCTTGTGGGAATTTTTGCGTACCGCTGCCGACTCCAAGCAACTGCATACTGCCAAGGCGGCAGCCAATGGACTGACTGCAGCCTGGCTGGCGCGCGATGGCTTTACTGGCGCGCGGCAAATTCTGGAAGGGGCTCAGGGCATGGGCGCGGGTATGTCCAGCGATGCCGATCCTGCCCGCCTGACCGACAGGTTGGGCTCACGCTGGGCACTGGCCGAAACGTCGTTCAAATATCACGCTTCCTGCCGCCATACGCATCCTGCCGCCGATGCGCTGGCCCGTGTCATGCAAGATCACGGGCTGGCCGCTTCCGATATCAGCCGTGTAATAACCCATGTCCATCAGGGCGCCATCGACGTGCTGGGCACAGTCACTCGTCCCGAGACCGTACACCAGTCCAAATTCTCCATGGGTACAGTGCTGGCGCTGATTGCGCTGCGCCAGCGTGCCGGCATGCCGGATTTCGATGCGGCCCTGAACGATCAGGCGGTTGCGCAGTTTCGTGACCGTGTCACCATGGAACTGGACGAAGAAGTCGATACCGCTTACCCGCAACGCTGGATCGGCAAGGTGTCGGTGATCACGCAGGACGGACGAACCCTGCAGGGCCGGGTCGACGAACCGAAAGGCGATCCGGGCAATACCCTGTCACGAGAGGAAATTCATCAGAAAGTGCTTGGCCTGGCGCAATACGGCAATTGCCTTTCCGACAGTCAGGTTCAGTCGGGCATGCGGGCGATCGAAAACATCCGCAAGATGCCGCGCGTTCAAGCTATTTACTAAACCGGGCGGCCTGGCGGCCCGACACAATATTGTGCCGCCCGTCTGCTATTGATACCGCTCGCGATAGGCCAGCGGCGACAAGCCGCTGTATTTGCGGAAGGTATCGCGAAATGCCTTTGCGTCGTTGTAGCCTACGCCGTACATCACGTCTGAAATAGTACTGGAGGTCATTTCAAGTTGCCGTTTGGCCGCTTCCACCCTGATCCGCTGTTGATACTCCAGTACAGACTGGCCGGTGGCCTTGCGAAAGCGCCGCTCCAGCGTGCGTCGCCCCATGGCAAAAGAATGACAAAGCTGTTGAACCGTTACTTTTTCAGAGTAGTGCCGCTCCAGGAACGACTGCACCGGCATAATGGTGGGATCGCCATGCGCCTTCCAGCCATTAAAAATAGAAAATGGCAACTGTGAATGACGTTCGTAATCCAGCTGGAATACCTTGGCGCAATAGATGGCAGTGGCCCGATCCGAATGCATTTCGATCAGGTGCAGAATCAGGCGGCTGGCCGAAATCGCGCCGCCACTGGTAAATACACCTCCATCAAAATCCATGGTTTTGTCGGCATTCCAGCGCACCCGAGGAAATGCCTGCTGCATGGCCTCCAGTGCCTGCCAGTGCGTCACCGCCCGCAATCCGTCAAGAATACCCGCTGCGGCCAGCAGGGCGCTGCCCATACACAAGCTGGCTACCGGCGCACCTTGTGCAAATTGGGCGGCGATCCAGCCGATCAGGGCGGCGTTATCGCTTAACGCTGCCGGCGATGGTGTGGTTGGCGGCACAATGTATAAATCCGCTTGCGGGATATCCGGCAGCAAATGGTCAGGATGAATCGTGTAATGACCGTTGCCAGCCCGTATCTCGCTTTTCGCCCCGGCCAGCGACACCGTAAATGGCGTGGGCAGGTTGTGCTGCTTGCGGTAGCTGCAGGCTTCGGCAAGTCCCAGCCTGGCCTGTTCCAGCCCGGCAAGATTGACACCTTCGGGTACAAGAAAAACAATATGCTTCATGGCTCGCTCCGCTTGCGGATTTCCGGCAGCGAACGCAACCGGACACGGGCACACTATACGGCAGAATGATGTCGCAAACAACCCGTGCAATTGCCGTTATTTGCACTTTCCACGAACTACGCTCCCCTCTATAGTGTCAGCATGTCAATAGCGGCGCTACTGAAGACGCCCACCCCAATAATCCGACTGGAGTTCACAGTGAATACAGACAACCCCACCCTGCTTTACGTCAATCTGCCGGTCGCCTCCATTGAAGCGACCAAAGCCTTTTTCTCGGGACTTGGCTTTACCTTCAACGCCATGTTCTGCGGTGAAGACACGCTATGCATGCAAATCAGCCCGATGGCAAGTGTGATGTTTCTTCAGCAAAAGCGTTTTTCCGACTTCACACCCAAGCCGATTGCCGATGCGCACAACAGCAGCGAAGTGCTGCTGTGCATCAGTCGCGGTTCCAGAGAACAGGTGGATGAGCTGACCAACCGTGCCCTGTCGCTTGGCGCGACCGAAGTGCGCGAACCTCAGGAGCACGGCTTCATGTACGGCCGCAGCGTGAACGACCTGGATGGCCATATCTGGGAAATCATGTGGATGGATATGGCGCAGTTTCCAGGCAATGATGCCGCGGCAAAGACCGACAATACAGCCGCCTAGCGCTACCGTATGCGTTTTGTCAGTTCGTCATCTAGTTTGATTGAAGTCGCTGCGGCCATGTTCGACCTCCGGTAGCAAAAGGCAATACCGCTAGCTACTTTCACTTTTCTCACCTCTGCCGGGCATCAGCCTTGGGTATGACAGGAAAAATTCTAGCGCGCATCGGTCAGGTGCCTGGCAGGCGCGGTTCGTCGTCTTCGATATCGGTCTGGCTGTCTGCGGCCTGACCGGTGACGGCCTGCGCTCTTGCCGCCAGTGTTTCCAGAATCAGCTTGTGCCTGCGCTGGGTACACAGGCGCAGTACTTCACGTTTGCGGGTGTCGGAAAAAGTCTGCCATTGAAAACGCTCTTCCCGGTTGCGCAGACAGCCCCGGCAAAGGCCGCGGCTGTTGACCTCGCATATCCCCCGGCAGGGGCTGGGAATGTCGAAAAACTCGAGCTGTTCCATGAATAATTCAGACTGCATTGTGGTCAGTCATAGTCATAAGCGTCATTGCGTTTACAACCCGCCCTCGGTCAGTTTTTTCGGATCCAGCAGCTTGCGCAATTGCGCCTCGGTCAGATCGGTGTTTTCGGTGGCCACGTCGATCACCGGCCGCTTTTCCTTGTAAGCCTGTTTGGCAATTTCAGCAGCCTTCAGATAGCCCACCACCGGATTGAGCGCAGTGACCAGGATCGGGTTCCTGTCCAGCGCTTCCTGCAGGCGTGCTTCATTCACCTTGAAGCTGGCAATGGCCTTGTCCGCCAGCAGACGCGAGACATTGGCCAGCAGCTCAATACTGTTGAGCAGGTTATGCGCAATCATGGGCAGCATCACATTCAATTCGAAATTGCCCGACTGCCCGCCCACGGTAATGGCTGCATCGTTACCGATCACCTGTGCCGCCACCATGGCCGTGGCTTCCGGAATTACCGGATTGACCTTGCCCGGCATGATCGAAGAGCCCGGCTGCAATGCCTCCAGTTCAATTTCGGCCAGTCCCGCCAGTGGTCCCGAGTTCATCCAGCGCAAATCATTGGCGATTTTCATCAGGGAAACTGCGGTGGTCTTAAGCTGTCCTGAGAGCGCCACGGCAATATCCTGCGAACCGATGTGGGCAAAAAAATTGTCGGCCGGGGCAAAGCGCACACCCGTCACCGTACTGATCTGGCGCGCAAATTCCTTGGCAAAGCGTGGGTGGGCGTTGATGCCGGTGCCCACAGCGGTGCCGCCCTGAGCCAGCGTCTGCAGCAACGGCTGCTGCGCCTTGAGCATCTGGATGTTCTGTTCGACCTGCACGGCCCAGCCTTCGAGCGACTGGCTCATCCGCACGGGCATGGCGTCCATCAAATGGGTCCTGCCGGTTTTCACATAGCGATCAACGGCGCGCGCTTTCTTGCGAATCACTTTGGCCAGATGTGTGAGCGCCGGCAAAAGCTCCTTGTGCAGTTGTACGGCAGCGCTGATATGAATCGTGCCCGGAATCATGTCGTTACTGCTTTGTCCGTAGTTGACGTGATCGTTAGCGCTGACCGGCTCGCCATAGAGTTTGGAAGCCAGTGTCGCCAGCACCTCGTTGGCGTTCATATTGGTGCTGGTTCCCGATCCGGTCTGGTAGATATCAATGGGGAAATGAACCATGAAATCGCCTTCGAGCAGCGTATCCACAGACGTCACAATGGCCTGGCCCATTTCGGGCGGGATCTGTTTGAGTTTGACATTGGCTTTTGCCGCAGCCGCCTTGGCCAGCAGCAGAGAACGGATAAAGGCCGCAGGCAGGCGCTGCCCGCTGATCGGGAAATTATTGATGGCGCGCTGGGTTTGAGCGCCATAGAGCGCCTGCGCGGGGACCTGCAATTGGCCCATGCTGTCTTTCTCGATCCGTGTTTTCATTGCTTAACCTCGTCAGTTCAAAATATGAAATCCTGCGATGCGGCGTCCTGGCCCGCGACCCCATTATAAGCACCGGCTGGCGGCGCAGGAAAGCAAAGCCCGGCATCGCCCGGATTTGCACAATCACGCAGCTGCGCTCTATGATAGGTGCGAATCGCCCCATTTTTCCACATCCCCCTTTTTCCTGTAAGGATTCGACCATGTCCGCCAGCCGCCTGACTTTTTATTCCAACCCCCAGTCCCGTGCCGCCGTTATTCACTGGATGCTTGAAGAGCTGGGCGAACCCTATGAGACCGTCTATCTGAACTACCAGGGCGACATGAAAACGCCAGAGTACCTGGCAATCAACCCCATGGGCAAGGTACCTGCCATTGTGCATGATGGCCATGTCGTCACCGAAGGCGCCGCCATCTGCGCGTTCCTGGCCGACCAGTACCCACAGAAAAACCTGGCGCCCGCGATCGACAGCCCCATGCGCGGCACTTATTACCGCTGGCTGTTTTTTGCTGCCGGCCCGCTGGAAGAAGCGGTGACCATGAAATCCCTGGACATGCCGATACCGGCCGATAAAAGCGCGATGCTGGGCTTTGGCACGCTTGAACGCACGGTAGATGTCCTGGAGCAGGCAATATCGAGCACCACCTGGATCTGTGGCGAGCAGTTCACCGCCGCCGACGTATATGTGGGTTCAGCCATCCGCTTTTACATGCAATTCGGTGTACTGCAGGGCCGGCCTGCGTTCAAGGCTTATGTGGACCGCCTGACACAACGTGCGGCCTATCAGCGCAGCGTGAAAATCATGGAACAGGCCACCGCCCAATTACAGCGCTAAATTAACGATAACTGCGGACGGGGGTGTCCGTCAGGGCAGCGCTGCCGGCGGTCGCCGCCGCAGTCGCACCTTCATTTCGCTGACCGCTACGCTCACGATAATCAGTATGGCGCCGAAAAGCGCCAGCGCCGAATGACGCTCATCGGCAAATACGCGTCCGATAATACCGGCCCATACTGGTTCGCCCGCATAGATGACCGTCGCGCGCGTTGCAGAAATATGGTTTTGGGCCCAGTTCATGGTGATCTGGATTACCGCACTGGCCAGACCTAAAACCAGGATGCTGATAATCAGCACCGGCGAAGTCAGCGCAGGCATGTTTTCTCCACGCATCGCCCCCGTCAGGCCCGCCATCAGCGCGGCAGTGGCCAGTTGCACGATGGTGACCCGCCGCAAATCCACGGTGCCCGCAAACCGGCTAATCAGTATGACTTCCACGGCAATCGCAATGGCGCTCAATACCGTCAGCCATTCGCCCGTACCGGCCCCGCCCTCCATGCTTTGCGGATTGGCCAGCAATACCAGCCCGGTAAACGCCAAGCCTGCGCCCACCCAGTTCATAAACGTGGGTGGGCGCCTCAGGAACAGCCATTGCATCAGCGGCACCAGCGGCACATACAGCGCAGTAATAAACGCCGACTTGCTGCTGGCAATGGTTTGCAGGCCGACCGTCTGAAAGCTGTAACCCAGGAAAATACACAACCCGATCAGCATGCCCGCTCGCACTTCCAGCGCGGTCAGGCCGCGCAGGATACGCAGCGAACACAGCATCATGGCCAGCGCGGCACAGCCAAAGCGCATGCAGACAAACAGGAACGGATCACTGTGCGCCAGCGCATTTTGTACGATCAGAAAAGTGGCGCCCCAGAAAACCGTGATGACGACAAGTGCGATCTCGTAGCGGTTAAACCCAAGCATAGTGCGGGTGTCAGGAAGGCTCATGTTGAGGGTCTGTCGCAAGCCGGGCGATGGCCGAGCGCTGCAGTTTATCCAGGAGGTAAAATAATGCAGAATGGTAGCAGACCATCGCGGTTTGCCGCTCCCCTTTTTTTGCTTCATCAGGAAACATCATGAGCTACTGTGTGTTCGTTGCCCAATTGCCTCCCCAGACCGCTTCTGCCCATAAACAGTATCACGATGAGCGCTACGGCTTTCCTGTAGATGATGATAACGAGTTGTTCGGTCGTCTGGTGCTGGAAATCAATCAGGCGGGGCTGTCGTGGTCGACCATTCTGAACAAGGAAGCCGGCTTTCTTAAAGCCTATGACAATTTCCATATTGACGTTGTCGCGGCCTACGCGGATGCCGACCGCGAGCGCCTGCTCAGTGACGCTGGCATTATCCGCAACCGGCTCAAGATAGATGCAGCGATTCACAACGCCCGGGTCGTGCAGTCACTGCAAAAGGAGCATGGCTCCTTCCGAGCCTGGCTGCAACGGCATCACCCCATGAGCAAGGACGAATGGGTACGCCTTTTTCGCAAAACATTCAAGTTTACCGGCGGCGAAATTGTGGGGTCTTTTCTGATGAGTATCGGTTATTTGCCTGGCGCACACGACGAGAATTGCCCCATCTATCATCGCGCCCTCAAAGCCGGCGCCGTGTGGCAGCAGGCTCCAATGGCAAAATAACAGCCGGCCGGCGTGCATGCATGCCAATGAACCCTGCCAGACAAGCGGGCAAGAGGCGCATTCAGTCTGAGGTAACTGCATGACGGCAACCGTCTGTCCCCCGGCCGGAGCGCAGCACCGGCGCCCTCCGATTGCGAGGCAAATCGGGTACGCCGCAAGCTATCCCGGCGCCGGCCGCAAATCCTTGTAGCGCCGCCTCAGCATTCCTGCACGGGCCGCCCCCAGTAACGGCTGCGCAGTGTGTCGTAGACCAGATTGTAGATATACGCGTACGGCAGATAGAACAAAATCAGTCCAATATCCAGCACCAGCGCTTCCCATAAGCCGATGCTCAGCCACCACATCACAAACGGAATTGCCATGAACAACAAACCCAGCTCGAAACCGAAGCTGTGCCAGATGCGCATGATCAGCGTCTTGCTTTTGCCGGTGGCCGTCAGGAAGCGATCAAATAAGGCGTTGTAAACCATGTTCCAGATCAGCGCCATAATGGCGATGACCACCGTCACGACGCCCATGTCGGTCATGGAATGCCCCGACAAAATGGCGGCCAGCGGTGCCGACAGCCCAATGGCCAGAACTTCAAAGATTAAGGCGTGCAGGAATCGTTCAAGAATCGTCTTGTTCTTTTCCTGGCTTGTCTGGGTTTGCTGCATTGTCATTCGCTAGTTCGGGTTTTCGGTTTTGGGCGCACCAGCGTGCTTTCTCCGAACAGGCTGCGTACCAGGTCCAGCGCCACCTCAGCGGTCTGGTTGCGTACGTCCAGCGCGGGATTTAACTCCACGATATCGAGCGAAGCCATGCATTCGGTATCAGCAATCATTTCCATGCACAGCTGCGCTTCGCGATAATTGGGGCCGCCACGCACCGTTGTGCCAACCCCTGGCGCAATATCCGGGTCCAGGAAGTCGACATCAAAGCTGACATGCAGGTGCGTATTTTCGTCCAGGCCGTGCAAGGCCTGTTCCATGGTATGACGCATGCCATATTCGTCAATAAAGCGCATGTCATACACTTCGATGCCTTGCTGGTGAATGAAGGTTTTTTCACCTGTGTCGACACTGCGGATACCGATTTGGCGCAGCATGTCGGCCTGCAACGCAGGCACCTGTCCCGCCATTTCAACCAGTTCGCGCGGCCCATGTCCGAACAGGCAGGCAACGGGCATGCCATGAATATTGCCACTCGGGGTCAGGTCAGCCGTATTGAAATCAGTATGAGCGTCCAGCCACAAAACCCGCAGCCTGCGTCCTTGCTCGCGGCAATAGCGCGACACGGCGGAAATCGAGCCCACGCCCAGGCAATGATCGCCCCCCAGCATGATGGGAAACCGTCCTTCGGCCAATTGCGCATAAAGTGCATCGTGAGCCAGCTGGTTCCAGGCGATCACCTGTTCCAGATGCCGGTAGCCGTCTAGCGGCGGCTGCCACGGGTTGGGCGGCCCGTTCAGGTTACCGCAATCTCGCACCTCGATACCCAGTTGCTCCAATGTTTGGGTGATACCGGCAACGCGGATGGCCTCGGGCCCCATGCTGGAGCCGCGGTGGCCCGCACCGACATCGGTCGGCACGCCGACCAGGCTGACTTGCTTGCGTATGTCCTGCACTTGACTGTTTCTCCTGAAGATTGCACTGGCGCCGCGACGGTTCACTGGCCTGACAGCTGCAACCCTCTGATCGGGCGTTTAAGACTCACGGCTATTGTAACCGCAAAAGGCGTCAAAACCGAGACGCGCTTTTGACCGGGCCGCCTTGCCCGATACCGGCTCTCAAGCATGGTCACCGACGGATCCGCACAACGCTGAACCATCATTTACGCACCTATTCTGTGATCACACTTTAATCTTTTCATTGCGCCAGTTATGATACTTGTCAGCAAATGACGATTATCACAACCAGGAGAGACAAATGGACTTGCAGGGACGACGAGTATTGATTACGGCCGGCGGCGGCGGAATCGGGCTGGCCATGGCGCATGTTTTCAGCAAGGCAGGTGCATCGGTGTTCGTCACCGACATCAATGAGTCTGCACTCAGAATATTGAAGTCGGAACTGCCGCAAGTGCATGCTGTCACTGCAGATGCGGGCACCGAAGCGGATGTCGTGCGTAGTGTGAAGCAGGCTGTTGAGGCGCTCGGTGGCCTGGATATTTTGATCAACAATGCCGGGATTGCCGGTCCTACCGGCCCGGTAGAGGACATTACCCTGGCCGAATGGGAAAACACGCTGCGCATCAACATCACGGGCCAGTTTCTTTACGTGCAGAATGCCCTGCCGCACCTGCGCAAGGGAACCCACCCGGCCATCGTCAATTTGTCATCGGCGGCGGGCCGCCTCGGCTTTGCGGGACGCACGCCCTATTCGGCGTCAAAATGGGCGGTCATTGGCTTTACGCGGTCGCTGGCCAATGAACTGGGGCCCGACGGCATTCGCGTCAATGCCATTTGTCCGGGCGCGGTAGACGGCCCGCGCATTCAGCAGGTCATCAGCGCCAAAGCCAAAATGCTGGGCAAACCCCATGCCGAGGTAGAAGATACATACAAGGCCCAGTCAGCCATGCACACCATGGTCACTGCGCAAGATATCGCCAATCAGGCGCTGTTCGTGTGCAGCGACCTGGCTCTCAATATTTCCGGGCAGGCCCTGGCCGTGGATGGTCATACGGAAAAGCTATTCTGAGGCCCGCCTGTCAGACCGGGCGCGGGCGGGTAGCGCTGGCCTCTTGCGCTGCCCGCCCGTGTTACGCGTGCCGACACATCGCTTACTTTCCTGAATCGGCCGCCCTGGCCACGGCGCGGCGCTCTGGCGGCTGAAACAGGCTGGGCGTGCGTGTTGTCATGTACTCAAACGCTTCGCGGATGTCGGCGACCACGGCCCGCCGGGCGGCGGCGGCATCACCCTGCTGCAGTGCCTCGATCATGGCCCGATGATGCGCAACGGCAACCTGTTCCCGGGTACGGGGCGAACCCTGGCGCAGATCGTAGTTCAGAATCGGGCCGATGCGCAGCCACAAACTCTCGACCATCAGCAACAGCACCGGCATGGCGGCTGCCTCGTAGATGGCAAAATGAAACTGCTGGTTCAGGCTGACCAGCTGCTGCGTATCGGCCAGCGGTTTGGCCATTTCCTGCGACAGCCTCGCATTGATCCGGCTGATCTCTGTCAGTAGCCCCTCACTGGCGTTGCGGGCCGCTTCGGCAACCGCCATCCCTTCAATTTCAAAACGGATGCGCGTAATTTCCGTAAAGGTTTCTACACTCAATACCGGCACCCGCACCGAGCGGTTCGGCGTCACCTCCAGCGCATGGTCGGCCACCAGCCTGGAAAAGGCATCGCGCACCGGCATCATGCTCACGCCCAGCGCCTCGGCCGTTTTACGGATCGAGAGCTGTTCTCCGGGCATGACTCGGCCGCTCCACAGCATCTGTTTGATCTGGGCCAGAACGGATGCACTGAGTGTTTGTCGGCTGGAGCCCGCTTCGCTATCTTTTTTCATGTAAGGGTAATTACCAAGGTTTTTTCTGTGATCACAGTTGTTATAGTTGACTTATACCAACTACAACATACTTCTGCAACCGCAGTGTATAGGAGACAGGATGAAATCAACAACAGTACTGCTTGCCGGATGCTGCGCGCTGGCTGTCGCCCCGCTGGCCCAGGGCGCCGATGCCATATCTGACAAGGAAATCCGGATCGGCTTTATTACCGATATGTCGGGCGTGTATGCCGATACCGATGGCCCTGGCGGTACCGTGGCTATACAGATGGCGATCGACGAGGCCGGCGGCGCCATCAATGGCAACAAGATCACGCTTGTGACAGCCGATCATCAGAACCGGGCGGATCTGGCCGCCTCCAAGGCACGCGCCTGGATCGACCAGAATAAAATCGACGTCATTATCGGCGGCACCAATTCGGCCACCACACTGGCCATCGCCACCGTGGCGGCCGAAAAGCATGTCCCGTTAATTTCCGTGGGTGCCGGCGCCACGGCCATCACCAACGAATACTGCACGCCTTATACGGTGCACTATGCCTACAATACCCGGGCAACAGCCTACGGCGTCGCATCGGCCGTGCTCAAGCAGGGCGGCAAGGACTGGTTCTTTATTACAGCCGACTATGCGTTCGGACACGCGTTGCAACAAACGGCGTCCGAGGTGGTCAGTCAGTCTGGCGGCAAAGTGATGGGCAGCGTCAAAGTGCCTTTGAGCACGGCCGACTTCTCGTCATACATGCTGCAGGCCCAATCGTCGGGCGCCAAAATCTTGGGCCTGGCTAATTCGGGCAATGACTTTATCTCGGCGGTCAAGGCAGCCAACGACTTCGGCGTGACCGAGAGCATGCGGCTGGCCGGCCTGCAAGTATACATCAGCGACATTCATGCGCTGGGACTGGAGCCGACCCAAGGTATGTACCGTACCGCTCCCTGGTACTGGGATCAGGACGAAGACTCCCGGACCTGGTCGCAGGCCTTCATGAAAAAGCACGGCGCCATGCCTACCTTCAACCAGGGCGGGGACTATTCGGCCGTCAAAACGTATCTGAAGGCCGTGTCCGCCAGCGGCACCGACGACGGCAAGAGCGTCATGGACTGGTTCAGGTCGAACCCGATATCAGACTTCTATATCAAGAACGGCAAAATGCGCGCCAACGGCCTGCTGGTGCATGACATGTTCCTGTACGAAGTAAAAAAGCCGTCAGAGTCCAAAGGGGAGTGGGATTACTTCAAGGTGTCGGCCACCATTCCTGGCGAGCAAGCCTACGGCCCCGAGTCTGAAGCTTCGTCGTGCAAGCTTTGAGACAGGCCCGTGATCGCTGCCGTCAGTAGCGTCAAAGCTGCGCCCGGCATTTATCTCGGGAGCGTGCCCCTGATTTTATCCCCCGCCCCATGTCTTTCGGGAACCCTGTTATTGTGAATGCAACTTTTCTACCTTCAGTCAGTATTATCGGCACCGGCCTGATCGGCCAGGCCTGGGCGGTGGTCTTTGCCCGCGCCGGCTGCGCCACCACGATCTGGGACGGCAATGCCGACGCTGCCCGGCAGGCTGTGGCATTGATTGACCAACAGATGCAGACGCTGGCGCATTATGGCCTGGTCGACGATGTTCCCGGCGCCATGGCGCGCATCCAGGTCGCAGACAGTCTTGAAGCGGCGGTCGCCCAAGCTGACTATGTGCAGGAAAATCTGCCTGAAGTACTGGAGATCAAGCTGGATGTTTTTGCCCGGCTTGATGCGGCCGCCCCGCCACAAGCGATTCTGGCCAGTTCCACCTCGGGTTTTCCGGCGTCGGCCTTTACCGAAGGCCTGCCCGGTCGTGAGCGCTGCCTGGTTGCCCATCCGGTCAACCCACCGTCGCTGATTCCGGTAGTGGAACTGTGCGGCGCCCGGTGGACCAGCGAGCAAACGCTCAAGCGCGCGCGCGATATCATGAATGTGGTAAAACAGAAGCCGGTCACTGTACGTGCCGAAATCGACGGATTCATTCTGAACCGCTTGCAAGGGGCGCTGCTGCGCGAAGCCTTCAGGCTGGTGGAACAGGGGT
The DNA here is from genome assembly GCF_002810445.1 of Advenella sp. S44. Classification (GTDB taxonomy): domain Bacteria; phylum Pseudomonadota; class Gammaproteobacteria; order Burkholderiales; family Burkholderiaceae_B; genus Advenella. The sequence continues at coordinate 265,058 of NZ_NEXS01000001.1, forward strand.
ATGTCTCGGTACAAGATCTGGATACGACGGTCAGTGACGGCCTGGGTCTGCGCTGGTCGTTCATGGGACCGTTCGAGACCATTGACCTGAACGCCCCCCAGGGTATCAGTGACTACGCCCATCGCTATGGCCCCTTATATCAGGCCTTGGCCAAAACCCAAGTCGATACCGGCGCCTGGTCTGGCGAGCTGATAGACAGCGTCACCACGGCAAGACGGGCTGATCTTCCAGAAAGCGAGCTGGCCGCGCGCCGTGCCTGGCGCGACCAGCGGCTGATGGCACTGGCCGCCCACAAGCGACAGCATGCCAACAACAACACGCAAGACAAGGATAAAGAGAAGGACAAAAACTAAGACAATATCAAGGATACGCAGGATGCCAACAGCGCGAACTCTGATCGTTTACCACCCTGAACCGCTTGCACCTGCGTACATCGCCTGCACGGCCACTTATTTTCTGAACTTGGACAACACGTTATGAGCACAAGCAAAAAGCCGCATAAAGTCATTATCACCTGCGCCGTCACCGGCGCGATCCACACCCCCAGCATGTCGGCCCATCTGCCGGTCACCGCCGACCAGATCGCCGATGACGCCATCGCCGCCGCCAAAGCGGGCGCAGCCATTCTGCATTTGCACGCGCGCAATCCCAAAGACGGCCGCCCCACGCAAGACCCGGAATTTTTCAAGCCTTTTCTGGCCCGCATCAAAGCGGAGACTGACGCCGTCGTCAATATCACCACAGGCGGCAGTCCGCATATGACGGTGCAAGAGCGCATGCGTCCGGCCACCACCTTCAAGCCCGAGCTGGCGTCCCTTAACATGGGTTCCATGAATTTTGGCCTCTACACCATGCTGGATCGCTTCAAGCAATTCGAGCACGAATGGGAGCGCGAACATCTGGAGAAAAGCCGCGACCTGGTATTCAAAAACACGTTCCAGGATATTGAAACCATTCTGCGCCTGGGCAATGAGAACGGCACGCGTTTTGAATTCGAGTGCTATGACATCAGCCACCTGTATAACCTGGCTCACTTCATGGACCGCGGTCTGGTCAAGTCACCGCCCTTCATCCAGTCTGTATTCGGCCTGCTGGGCGGCATCGGCCCGCATCCCGAAGACTTGATGCATATGCGACGTACCGCCGACCGCCTGTTCGGACAGGACTACCAGTGGTCCATTCTGGGCGCAGGTCGCAATCAGATTCCGCTGGCCACCATGGGCGCAAGCATGGGATCCAATGTACGCGTGGGCCTGGAAGACTCCCTGTGGATCGGACCGAAACGCCTGGCCGAATCCAACGCCGATCAGGTATCACAAATACGCCAGGTGCTCGAAGGGCTGAATCTGCAGATTGCCAGCCCCGACGAGGCACGCGAGATCCTGCAGTTGAAAGGAGCCGCCAATGTCGACTTCTGAGGACAACCATCACACGCGATTTTCGCTGGCCGGCCAGACCGCGCTGGTCACCGGCTCCAGCCGGGGCATCGGTCTGGCCACTGCGCGCGCGCTGGCCGAACAGGGCGCCAAAGTTATTATCAATGGCAGAACTGCCGCGACCGTGTCGCAGGCCGCGCAAACCTTGCGACAGGCTGGTCTGGATATTGTTGAGGCGCCGTTCGATGCAGCCGATATCGAACAGTCTGTCGCCACCGTTGACCGCCTCATACATGAGCATGGCCCGATTCAGATTTTCATGGCGAACGCCGCCATGCAACACCGGGAAAGCCTGCTGACTTTCCCCCAGGAAAAATTTGAAGAGGTGCTATGGCTCAACCTGACTGCGCAATGGGCACTAGGCCGCCATCTGGCCGCTCATATGACACAGCAACAATATGGTCGCGTGATTGTGACCGGATCGGTGACGGCGCTGCAGGGACGCAAGAACATCACTGCCTATACCGTGGCCAAAGCCGGCCTGCATGCGTTGGCCCGCCAATGGGCCGTGGAACTGAGCCCACACAATATCACCGTCAATGCGGTCGCTCCCGGCTACATTGCCACGGAGTTTAACGATGCGCTGCAAACTGATGACCGCTTCAATCAGTGGCTGTTTGACCGTGTCCCCCAGAAAAAATGGGGCAGCCCTGACGATATTGCCAATGCCGTCTGCTATCTGGCTTCACGCGAAGCCTCGTTTATCACCGGCCAGACACTGGCCGTGGACGGCGGGTTTACCATTGCGCTGTAGACATTGATACCGGGGCGGTGGCGGCCCATCGTCGCCACCGTCGCGCCTGCGAAGCGTCAAATTGCAACATCAACGGGAAGTCAGCTCAGAATTGAACTCGATCAGCGCAAACGCTGGCGACGCGCCTGGCCTGTCCATTACCCCGAAGACGGCATGCCCGCAATTTAGCGAACAATATCACCCTTGAGCGCGACGCCCGTCACGAAAGCCCCCGCATGACATTCGTAATTTTCCGTGCTGGCATTCACATTTTTTTGTAATAACTGACGATATTGCTCACGCCTGTGCCGCCCAGTTCGCTGGCCCGCTGTTGCAGTTGTTTATACGCCGACAGAAATGCCCAGATGCACGCTTTTTCGTCTGTTCCCTTGCCCACCCGACTGGTTTTCTTGTTGGTTACGGCATCGGCCTGGATGATTTTTCCCGGTCCCTTGCGTCCGAAAGTCATTTTGATGGAAGGGTCGACAATGCCTGCCGCCTCGGGGGTGGCAAGCGCCTGGGCGATCGACAGATCATAGCGCGTGTCGCGGGCATGCGCCTGCGTACTCGCCACTGCCAGCAGGCCGGTCAAACATGCGGTTAAAATTTTACCTGGCATTGCATTTCTCCTGAGCAAAATATTAGAAACCACTACACTGCCGTCAGGCAGGATATGACAACGGCGCCTGGGCTTGACACGATCTGAATTCAACTGCGACATGTATGTGCTGTACAGGTCCGCAAGCTGGCAAATGTGTACTATATTTCTGTAACCCGGCAGAACCGGAAACAGGGATACGTTAACCGCCAAAGGGGGTTGTCCCGGTGCCCGATGCAGCCAGCGTGCCCGTTTGCACAGGCACAGACTGCTATCGGATAACGCCATACCTGCCGTTATTCGTTTTTACACAAAAATATGCTAACTATTGTCACAACCAGAAACATATTACAATGATTTTTCTAACTGCCGACATTCTGGGAAATCCTGACTGCACATGTTCGCCTTTGACTTGACTATCTCCGAACAACACGCCTTCGCGCCAGGGCTGTCTACGGCTTCGCAATGGGCGAACTGGCTGCAGGCTGGCAACGCGCAGGCCAGGGAACATATGCGCGCGCAGCAGGAACAGGCGCCACCGGCACTCGATTTGCTGCCGGCCATGCAGCGCCGTCGGCTCAGTGCGCTTTCCCGGCTGGTCTTTGCCGCCGCCTGGCCCATCCTGGAAAAAAATCCCCAATGTCCCTTGGTATTTTCTTCAAGCAATGGCGAAATCAATCGCAGTTTTCAACTTCTGATCGAACTGGCCAAAGGCAACGGTGTTTCTCCCACGTCTTTTGGACTGTCGGTACACAATGCCATTGCCGGACAACTGGCTATCCATCATGGCAATTATGCCGAGCAGTCTGCCATCAGTGCCCACAGCAACGGCCTGGAAAACGCCATGCTCGACGCCTGGCTCATGTTGCAGGACGGTGCCGAAAAAGTATTAGTGCTTTATGCCAGCGACCCGCTAGATACCCAGTATGAGGTTGACATTGAGCGGGGGCCTTTCCCGCTGGCCTGTGCGCTTCTGGTGCATAAAGGCTCAGACTGGCGCATCAGCTGCGACAACTCGAGCAGCGCGCCGCTTAATGCCGACGGCAGCGCGGGGGTATGCGCGCGTTTGCTGGCCGGGCATTCGCAATGGGCAACACCGGCGGCTGACCGACCGGCCCGCTGGATATGGACGCGCCACACATGAACCGGTTTACCGCGGCCTTCTGGCATAAATGGCGCTTGCTGGTCATTGCCAGCGGCTATGTGGTTTTCGGTTTATTCGGCGTGGTCGTGAAAATCGTCCTGCTGCCCTATACCAGCGGCCTGCTAGACCCGTCCCTGCCGCAGAACCACAAGCGGACGCGCAGCATTATCCAGTTTCTGTGGCGGCAGTTCCTGCGCTACATCCGCCTGATGGGCGGTATCAATTATCGATTTGCCGGGCAGGATCGGCTGGGCCTGCCCGGCCAGCTCATTATCGCCAACCATCCCTCGCTGCTCGACGTGGTTTTCATGCGGGGGTATGCCCGGCAGTCCAATTGCATCGTCAAGCAAAGTCTGCTGGACAATCCCTTTTTAAATAGCGCCATCCGCGCTTGTGGTTTCATTCCCAACGATGGCTCGGCCGAAGTGATTGACCGTGCCGTTGCCGCATTGCAAGGCGGGCAGTCGGTTCTTGTATTTCCCGAGGGAACGCGTACCGGGGACGATAATGTCATCCGCTTTCATCGCGGCGCATGCGCCGTTGCTCTGCGCGGTGCTACTGTGATCACCCCTGTTATAATTCGGATGCGCCCCCGCTGTTTCAAACGGAATCAGCCGTGGTATCACATCCCGCATGAAAAAGTTAATTATGAATTCATCATCGGCGATGACATTGATCCGACCCAATGGAGGTCGGGAAAACCTATGCCCGTGGCAACCCGGCAACTGAATGCCTATCTACAGACTTATTTTGAACGAGAACTACAGAAATGACCACAGCGCTCAATCTGGAAATTAAAGAATTGATTATCTCCAGCCTTGGACTCGAAGATATCGGGCCGGACGATATCGAAGATGGCGCCCCGCTTTTTGGCGAAGGACTCGGCCTCGATTCGGTTGATGCCCTTGAACTGGGCCTGGCCCTCCAAAAACACTTCGGCATCCAGTTCAATACCAAGACTCAGAATTTACGTGACCATTTCAAGGACATTAATACGCTTGCTGCGTTTGTTAACGAACTGAAAAACAATCCACATCCCTGAGGGCTACCATGAATCCATCAGACCACATTTATCAGACGCTCAAGACAGCCTTGGTTGATCTGTTTGAAATTGACCCGGAACGTATTCGGCCTGATGCAGATCTGTACAACGACCTGAATATCGACAGTATCGATGCAATCGACCTGATCGACCATATAAAACGCGTCACCGGTCACAAGCTGATGGCAGAAGACTTCCGCAGCGTATGTACGGGGCAGGATGTCGTTGATGCCGTAAGCCGCAAGCTCACACCGGCATAAGGGGAGCCGGCTGGTGTCGTTTCGATTGCCGCGCGGCGTGCTGCGCCTGTTCAATCTGCTGGTCATATTAACGCTGGCAGCCTATCCGTTTCTTGTGTATTACAGCAAGGAACGGGTCGGCACCCTATGGGTTACCGGTGGCCTGCTGCTACTGTGGGGTATCAGAAGCCTGATCAGCCGGCAGCGCTGGCAACAATTTGTCGCACTGGCCCTGCTGCTGTGCGTGCTGCTGTTTCAACTGACCGACAGCCCCGATTTCCTGTACTTTTATCCGGTTGTCATCAATCTGGTGTTGCTGGCGGTGTTTGCCGGCAGCCTGTTCACCTCAATGAGCGTCGTCGAGCGGATCGCACGTAGCCAACAGCCCGATCTTCCGCAGTCCGCCGTACGATACACCCGGTCAGTCACCAAAGTCTGGATTGTCTTTTTTATTTTGAACGGCGGCACCACTTACCTGTTGTGGCAAGCAGGTTATTTCAAGGCCTGGTCGCTGTACACCGGCTTTATTTCCTATGTCCTGATGGCACTGCTGTTTGTCGGGGAATGGATTTACCGTAAGCGTTACAAACGGAAGCATCAGCCATGAGCGAGGCGACCGCAGGCATTGTCCTGCCTTTTCCCCATGCCGATTCGTTCATCGCCTTGCGGCCAGCCATGCAACGCGCCCGATTTGAAGCAATCATCAATCAACTGGTCGCCCAGTTGCAGGCCCGCGGCTGCACACATGCCGCCTTGTGGTTTGATGACAGCGCGCTATTTAGTTGCGCCCTGCTTGGCTGCTGGGCTGCCGGCGTTCGCGTATTGCTGGCGCCAGACCTGCTGGGCGATACCTGCAGCTGGGTCCAAACCGATGCGCAATTGTGGATCAGTGACCAGGCGCTGGCCCACGCCGCCATACCCGTCTTGCGTCTGGATGCCGTTGACGTTGCGGTAAGCGAGCCCGCTGCCCCGGCTGGCGCCCGGTCGGAAACTGACCGGCGCGAAGCGCTCGATACACCGCCGCGTGTATTCCGGGATCATGCACAGGGGTTATTTTTGCCGCTGCCCGCTAATGCCCAGGCCTTTTTGCGAACCTCTGGCTCCAGCGGCGTACCCCGTATCATCCGCAAGACATTCGGGCAGTTGCAGGCCGAGGCACTTACGCTGATCGACACCTGGTCCTTGCATGCCCTGCCTGCCACGCTCATCGCCAGCGTCGGTCACCAGCATATGTACGGGCTCACATTCCGGATCATGGTGCCGCTACATGCCGGCCTGACGCTGGACCGGATGCAGTCCCGTTACCCCGAAACGCTGGCCGAACAAACGCTCATGTACGATCAGTGCATCTGGATCACCAGCCCCGCTTTGTTGCAGCGGCTGCCCGACAGCCTGCCATGGCCGGCGCTGCTGCCGCGTCTGGCACGCGTTGTGTCTGCCGGCGGTGCACTGGCTGAGCAGACCCGCGCTACGCTGCTGCAACGGCATTGGCCGTTGCACGAAATTTACGGAAGTACGGAAACCGGCGTGATTGCGACCCGGCATGTACACCCATCCTGGACCCCGCTGCCGGGTGTTGCGCTGCAAACCGATACGCAGGACCGGCTTGCCGTGTCCTCGCCATGGACAGACGGTATTGAACAAACGGCCGATGTCATCAGTCGCAGCGACGAAAACAGCTTTACGCTGCTGGGCCGGGCCGACCGTATTCTGAAACTGGAAGACAAGCGGATTTCCCTGAACCGGATTGAACAGTCTGCCTTGTCCCATTCCTACGTCCGCGATATCCATTGCGCCCCGAGTCCGCTGGGCGGCCGACTATGTGCAATGGTAGAGCTGTCGCCAGCCGGTGTCCAGGCATTCCGCCAGCACGGGCGTCGCCATCTGATACTGGCCATATCCGATCTGTTACGCGAATCGATCGATACACTGGCCATTCCGCGGCACTGGCGTTTTCCGACAGTGCTGCCGCGCAATGCGCAATCGAAGATCACCCGGCAACAGGTTCACGATTGCTTCACCCAACCGCTGCGCAGTCCCCAATGGGACATTGACCATGCCGATTCAACCGCACAGTCGCTACAGGCACAAGCCTGCGTCCAATACGACCTGACTGCCACTGTTCCGATTGATTTGGTGTATTTTTCGGGGCATTTCCCCACTTTTCCGCTAGTGCCGGGGGTGGTGCAACTGGGCTGGGCATTGGAACAGGCCAGAGCGCGCAACTTGTGTCGCGGAGAACCGCAAGGAATTGAGAACCTGAAGTTCCAGCATTTTTTGCGTCCTGCCGATCCGTGCTCAATGACGTTAAAATGGGACAATGACAAACGCAAACTTTACTTTTCCATGCGTACCGGAGCGACCATGACGGCATCGGGACGCATTGCCTTTGCCGTTTCGGCCTGACGCCTTGCCCAGAGTTTCATTGCCTGCCATGACAATCCGGTTAACTGCCACTACAGACGTGCTACGGTAAATAATAACTATGAATCGCACCATTGCCCTGATTCCCTTCTACAACCACCCGGACACCATCGAATCGGTGGTGCAACAGCTGCGCCGTCATGATCTGCCGGTGCTCATCATCGACGATGGATCCGATGCGCCCTCACGGCAGGTGCTGGACACGCTCAAGAACTGGCAAGAAGTGCATATCCATCATAAGCCCGCTAACGGGGGCAAGGGCAGTGCCGTGAAGGTCGGTTTTGAACTGGCCGACGCAATGGGCTACTCCCACGCGCTACAGGTTGACGCCGACGGCCAGCATCATCTGGATGACGTGCCCGCCTTTCTGGACCAGTCCGAAAGGCATCCTGATGCGGCCATTTGCGGACGACCAGTCTATGGCGACGACATTCCGGCAGCCCGCCTGCACGGACGCAAGCTGAACCTGTTCTGGGTGCATCTGCAAACCCTGTCGCGCTCCATTCCGGATGCCCTTTGCGGCTTTCGGCTGTATCCGCTGGCAGCAGTCCGGTTCGTGCAAGATACGCCCTATCTGGGCAACTGGATGGACTTTGACCCCGAGATCCTGATGCACTTGTACTGGCGACAGACCCCGCTGCGCTGGATCCCGACCCGCGTCTCCTACGCTGCCGACGGAGTCTCGCACTACCGCATGGTGCGGGATAACCTGCTGATTTCCCGTATGCACGTGCGCAGCTGCCTGCACTTATTGCCGTTTCTGCCCTCACTGCTGCGGCGCGCCTTTGGCCGGAACAAACCATGAGCGAGCACTGGGCCAGCAAACAGGAACGCGGCAATCGCTTTATGCTCAGGCTGGTTGCGCGCCTGATCCGTTACTGTCCCATGTGGCTGTTAGGTGTGCTGTCGCGTATCGTCGTGCTGTACTTCTACCTCACCTCGCCGTCGGAGCGCCGCAATATCGCCGACTATCAGCGACATTTACGCAACTGGTCAGGCAGGCCGGACCTGTTACCTGGCTTTGCCCCGGTTTACCGGCAATTTCTGGCTTTCGGGCAGGCGCTGATTGACCGCTTTGCCGTCTGGCAGGGACGCCTGCGCTACGAACACATTGTCATTGACGACCCCGATTGTGTGCACAAGGAAATGCTCTATGCACAGGGCCGCGGCCAGATACTGATTTGTTCGCACCTGGGCAATACAGAAATCAGTCGTGCACTGGTGTCCCATCACAAGGGGCTGGTACTCAATATCCTGATTCACAGCAAGCATGCTCAGATGTACAACGAAGTCATGGCAGACCTGGGCGCCGACAATGACATTCGCCTGTTGCAGGTCACTGATCTGGATATCGATACCATGATGATGCTGCAGCAGCGCGTCGATAACGGCGAATGGATCGCCATCGCGGCAGATCGCGAACCGGTGCGCGGCGAAAAGGTGGTGCCGGTCTCATTCCTGGGCAATACCGTTTTGTTCCCGCAAGGCCCCTGGCTGATGGCCGGCTTGCTCAAGGCCAGCGTCAATACGCTGTTCTGCACGCGTCAGCGTGACCGCTATGCCCTGCACATCGAACGCATGAGCGATCGCATCCAGTGGTCTCGCCAGGATCGTGACCAGGTGATCGGCACATGGGTGCAGCGTTACGCCCAACGGCTGGAACAGGTCTGTGTCCGGGCACCCCTGCAATGGTTCAATTTCTATGATTTCTGGAAGCGCAATGACTAAGCATCCCGCCCTGAGTATTTGCGTGCCCATGACGATTCCGTTCTTCGATGTCGACGCGATGCATATTGTCTGGCATGGTCATTATGTGAAATACCTGGAAGTGGCGCGTTGCGCGCTGCTCGACAAACTGGGCTACAACTACGACACCATGCGCGAGGCCGGCTATGTCTGGCCGGTGGTGACCATGCAGCTCAAGTATGTGCGCCCCGCGGTATTTGGCCAGCAGGTGCTGGTGCGGGCCCATATACAGGAATGGCAATCACGCTTGCGTATTGCGTATGTCATAACTGATGCCGCCTCGGGCGAGCGCCTGACCCAGGCTGAAACTACCCAGGTGGCCGTGCTTCTGGAAAACCGTGAAATGCAGTTCGAAACCCCGCAGGACTGGCAGGACATGATCCGACGAACGCTGCAGTCCGAACTGTAAATTTTTAGCGAGTAACTCTATGTCTATCATCCGGTCCCTGTTATGTGTCTCACGCTTATCTCTTGTGCTGACCTTCAGTTTGCTGTGCAGCGCCGCACATGCCTTCACCCTGCCGGATCTGGAAAAGCAGCTGTCGGCCCACCAGACCGTACAGGGCGACGTGCAGCAAAAGCGGTTTCTGCGCTCACTGGAACAGCCGCTATTGAGCCGGGGTACATTTGTCATGGCGGCAGACAAGGGGCTGCTGTGGGAAACGCTAAGCCCCATCGCCAGCCTGATACGCATTACGCCGCAGGGAATGATGCAACAAGATGGGGCCGGGCATTGGCAACCCATGCGTCAGCAAGGAGCCGGCAGTCAGGCCCAGATCCGCCTTTTCATGGATGTGCTCTCGGGCAATACGCGCGCGCTTTCGGGACAATTTACGCAGCGGCTGCAGGGCGAGCCCGGGAACTGGACGCTGACGCTGGAGCCATCGTCGGCCGTGCTCAAGCAAATTTTCCGACACATTACCATTATGGGCGGCCAATCGATCAATCAGGTCACGCTGGCAGAAACGCAAGGCGACCGGACCGAGATCACGTTTTCGAATCTGCGTATCAACCAGCCGCTGCCCGCCGATGCCCAGCATGCGCTTGAACCCTGAACGCGCCTGGGCCTGGATTTATGCCCTCGGCTTGCTCGGGCTGTTGTTGTTCGCCGCCTGGCAATTGGCGTTCAGGCAACCGATACACACCGATCTGCTGACGCTGCTGCCGCCGGATGGCAAACAAAGCGAGGTTCAGGCCAAAGCACAGGACAATATCCGGCAGGCGCTGAACCGCCAGATTATCGTGCTGACCGGCGCTGCCGACCCGGCCACGGGCCTGGCCACTGCCCAACGGCAGGCGCAACAATGGCGCGCCAGCGCGCTGTTCCAGCGGGTGGATCTGCATGTCGGCGGCGACCTGGCCCAGTTGCGAGCCCAATTGCGCCATATGGATCAGGCTGGCCTGCCACCGCAATTGCGCGAGCAACTGGCCCGCGATCCGCAGGCCTGGTTCAGTGAGCGCGCCCGCCAAATTATGTCTCCGCTGGGGGACCAGGCTCTGGTGCCGCCCGACCAGGACTGGCTGGGGTTCACTTCCCGACTGTCAGACAAACTGCAATCGGCTTCTGCCGTTCACTACGATATCACCAGCAACACCATGCAGATCAACGCTGACGGGCGCCTCTGGTACGTGATGCGTGCGCAACTGGATCCGGCCGATGGCGCCGGACGTGACGAACAGTTGCTCGCGCTGATCGACCGCACCCGGCAACAGGCAGCGCAAGAGGACGTTCGGGTGCTGACAGCCGGTGGCGCTATTTACAGCGCCCAGGGTAAAACCGAAGGCGGCAAGGAAAGCACCTGGATGAGCGCGGTCGGCAGTACGCTTACTATCCTGTTTCTGCTGCTGATGTTTCGTTCGCCGCGCATTCTTTTGCTGGCGCTGCCGGTGGCCGCAGGTATTGGTGCCGGTTTTGCCGCTAGCATTGCCTTGCTCGGTTCGGTTCATATTCTCACGCTGATTATCGGCACCAGCCTGGTCGGACTGGTCGTGGATTTTCCGCTGCACTGGCTCAGCCACGCCACGCTTGATACGCGCTGGCAACCGTGGCAGGCGGTCCGCCGCGTATCGCGTCCGTTTATCGTCAGCCTGGCCGTGACCGTAACCGGTTACCTGTTCCTGCTGCTAACGCCCCTGCCGATCCTGCAGCAAACAGCAGTTTTTTCTTCCGCAGCTGTAATCAGCACATTTTTGTTTACGCGGCTATGGCTGCCGGCGCTGTTTCATCGCTGGCGGCCGCGCCCCACGCCCGGTCTGCCGCCGCTACTGGCGGGTCTGCGCCACGGCGTGCGCAGTACCGGCGACCGCATCCGGCATTCCCGTGTACTGGCCGCTTTGGTGCTGGTCATCGTCGGCAGTGGTTTATATCTGAGCAACTGGCAGGACGACATCCGTCACTGGGTGGGCACACCCGAGTCCTTGCTTAGCGAAGCGATCGAGGTGGCCCGCCTGACCGGACTGGAGCCCACCAGCCAGTATTTCATTGTGCAGGCCACCGATGAAGAGCGTTTGCTGCAAGCCGAAAAACACCTTGCCGCCGGGCTGGACACCCTGGTCGCGCAAGGCAAACTGCGCAATTACAGCGCCCTGATCCAATGGGTCAATCCGGCCAGCGAACAACAGGCGCTGGCTGTGACCCTTGACTCCCTGTCACGGCAACCCCAGGTCTGGGCAGCGCTGCGCGCCCTGGGTGTGCCCGACAGTGCCTTGCGGGCAGAACTGGATCAGCGACAAGCCCGCCCCGTGCTAACCATAGCGCAGTCGCTTAGCGGCCCCCTGGCTGAACCCTGGCAGGCCCTGTGGCTGGGACGCGACGAGCAGGGCCGCCCCAGCAGCATGGTCACGATGAACGGGCTGCATGACCCGGCCGTCTTGCCGGCGATCGCCCAGGACATGCCGGGGGTGACATTGGTCGACCAGCGCAGTCACATCAACGCCCTCTTTGCCCAGACTCGCCTGGAAGCGATCATCCTGAAGCTGCTGTCCTATACCGTCGGATTCCTCATTCTGTATCGCGTCTTCGGCACTCGCCCGGCCCTGCGCATTCTGCTGGTGCCGCTGTCGGCATCCGTCACCGTCATGAGCCTGTCTGGCCTCATCGGCATGCCCCTGAACCTGTTTTGCATTTTCGGACTGCTGCTGGTGACGGCAATCGGTATCGACTATGCGGTCTACGCGTATACCCCTACGCTGCCGCCAGAGGAAAAGACGGCCGGTATATTCATGACTTCGGTGACCACCATGATCACCTTTGGCCTGCTTTACTTTAGCGCCACGCCCGCCGTCTCTACCTTTGGCCTGAGCGTGGTGCTGGGGGTGCTTTGCAACGTCATATATACTTTCTGGTATATGCGATCGTTCCTGACGCCCCCATCCCGATCCGAACCCTGACGGAGCCTACACTTATGGAATCACACCACTTACCCGCGACGACAGACATCGCCATTATCGGCGCCGGGCCGTCCGGATCCGTTGCCGCCGCCTTGTTACGCCAGCAGGGCTGGCAGGTGTGCGTGCTTGAGCGCCAGCATTTTCCGCGCTTTTCTATCGGCGAGAGCCTGCTGCCCTATTGTATGGAAATCCTCAAGGAAGCCGGTCTGCTGCAAGTGGTCAATGAAGCTGGCTTTCAGATCAAAAACGGTGCCGCCTTCACCTGGGGCGAACGACAGGCCGTGATTGATTTTCGTGACAAATTCACTGCAGGACCGGGAACCACCTTTCAGGTAGAACGCGCCAAATTTGACCAGATTCTCATCCAGGAAGCGGCCAACAAAGGCGCCCAGGTCTATTTCGGCCACACCGTCACTCAGATGACGAGCACACAGGAGCACGCTACGCTGTCGGTTTCTACCGACCAGGGCCAGTCTTATACGCTACAGGCCCGTTTCGTGCTGGATGCCAGTGGCTATGGCCGGGTGCTGCCACGCCTGCTGAATCTGGAACAGCCATCGCCGTTCCCCATGCGAGAAGCCTGGTTTACCCACATTCAGGACAATATCAGCGATCCCGATTTCGACCGTGAAAAAATCGTCATCGCCACCCACCCCCACGACCGCGCCATCTGGATGTGGCTCATTCCATTCAGTCATGGCCGCTGCTCCATCGGCGTGGTGGGCGAACCCGACCGCTTGGCCATGAACGGACGCGAGCCGTTGCCGTTTTTGCAGGATATGGTCAATGAAATACCCCGCTTGCGACACCTGCTGGCCGATGCCAAATGGGATACGCCGGTCAATCCGCTGCGTGGCTATTCGGCCAACGTCACAACCCTGTATGGTCAGCGTTTTGCCCTGTTGGGCAACGCCGCCGAATTTCTCGACCCGGTATTTTCCTCCGGCGTTACCATCGCCATGCACTCAGCCAAACTGGCTACCACGCTGGTAGACAAGACGCTGCGCGGGCAGGCTGCAGACTGGCAACGGGATTTTTCCGATGCCCTGCGCGTGGGTATAGACACCTTCAGGACCTACGTGGCCGGTTGGTATGACTGCCGCTTTCAGGATGTTATATACTCCACACAAATTAATCAGGATATTCGGCGCATGATCGCTGCCATCCTGGCCGGGTATGCATGGGACACAAGCAACCCTTATGTTGAAAAATCAGAACGGCGCCTGCGGGCGCTGGCGGAGATATGTGGTGAAGCACAACTGGATACCTGAACGCAAGCTTGCGGGCGGCTGGCTGTGCCTGCTGCTGGTGCTGTTGCTCACCGGCTGCGCCGCCACGTCGATATTGCCCCGCCACTATCACGAGCCCGCACAGGTTCAATCCTACAAACTCGGTCTGGTCACGGCGCCCGGACAGACCGAGGACAGCCTGCTGGTCGTGCAGCCTGACGCGGGGGGCGCCAGCCGCTGGATCCAGACCAATCCGCTAGGGGCGCCACTGGCCCGCCTGTTGCTGCGCGACGGCGACTGGACGAACGACGGCTTTGCCCCGCCCAATCCGAGGGCCCGCCAGCTGTTCGAAGCCATCATTGCGGCACAGATCGGCAAGAAGCAATGGGCCAACGCCTATCCCGAAGTCGACATCACCCCGGTCAAAACCGGCGGCATGCGGAATGCCTATACATTCAGTCGTCATGGGCGCACGCTGTGGTCGCTGCAACTGCCCGCAACGCCCCATGACCAGGGTCGCCGGCAAACCGCCCCGCCTGTTTCAGATTCCGTCATCCATATTACCTTGCCGGATGACAGCCAATGGCAACTGACACCGATAGCCACAAGCCCATGAGAAGTTACCTGAGCCCGCCCGCCACTGTCAGCGCTTTGGGGCTGACCTTCGCCGAGACAATGCAGACACTGTTTGACGCCTGCGTATCGCCACTGGCTCCGGAAACCCAGTGGGTCCCCGGCAAAACACTTTATACCGGTCGCCCGGCAGCTGCCCCGCCTGCCCTGCCCGCCGGCACACCGGCGTACTTCGACACATACAACAACCGTCTGCTGTGGCATGCGGCGAGCCAGATGCAGGACACGATCGAGCGCGTTCGCGCAAAGTATGACGTCGAACGCATCGGCGTCATCATTGGCACGACCACCACAGGCGTGGACGACAACTACCCCGCCTTCCAGGCCTTTGCCCGCGATGGGCAGTGGGATCGGCAACTATACCGGCACGAACGCCAGCTATTGTCGGCACCCGCCGATTTCCTGGCCCACCATTTCGGCCTGGGCGGGCCGGTCTACAGCATTTCCACCGCCTGCACCTCAGGCGCAAGAGCCATTATCACGGCGCACCGGCTGCTTGCCAGCGGTTTATGCGATGCGGTCATCTGCGGCGGCGTCGATTCCCTGGCCCATCTGACCATCAACGGCTTCGATTCCCTGCAGGCCTTATCGGCCGGCATTGCCAACCCGTTTTCCCTTAACCGCGAAGGGATCAATATCGGCGAGGCTGCGGCCCTCTTTGTCATGACGCGCGAGGACGGCGACGGCCTGCCCCTGCTGGGCTTTGGCAACAGCGCCGACGCCTGGCATATGTCTTCGCCCGATCCGCAGGCCAAAGGCGCCATCCTGGCCATCCGCCAGGCCCTGGCAAATGCGCAGCTGCAGGCCCAGGACATCGGCTGGATCAATCTGCATGGTACGGCGACGGAACTGAACGACAGCATGGAAAGCCTCGCCCTGGCCCGCTGCTTTGAGCGTGGCGTGCCCTGCACCAGCACCAAGCCGCTGACCGGGCATACGCTGGGCGCGGCAGGCGCGCTGGAAGCCGCGCTGCTGTGGGGCGTGATCCATTCAGAGACCAACCCCACAGGCCGGTTGCCGGCGCAATTGTGGGATGGCCAGGTCGATCCCGCATTGCCCGCGATCGAGCTGACAGACCACCGCTCGCGATGGAAAAAGGAGCCGCGTATTGGTATGAGCCTGTCCTTTGCCTTTGGCGGCAATAATGCCGTGCTGATACTGGGAGAGGCGTCCTGATGCACACTCCCATTCGCCATCTTGCGCCTTTGCTGCCGCACGCCGGCAACATGATCCTGCTCGATGAGATCATCTCGTATTCCGACACGCAGCTACACGCTCTGGCCCGCATTGGCCCCGATCATCTGTTCCTGGATGCGGACGGGCGACTGCCGATGTACTGCGGCATTGAAATCATGGCGCAGGGCATTGCCGCACTGGCCGGTTGCCACGCCCGCGATGCGGGCCGCCCGCCAAGCCTGGGCTTTTTGCTCGGAAGCCGCCAGTTTGATATATTGCGTTCCTCTGTCGCACAGGGCAGCCTGCTGCATGTCCAGGTGCAAGCCTCCACGCGCGATGAGACCACAGGCTTCGGGGTCTTCGATTGCCGTCTGTCGTTGCTTGAGCAACCAGACAACACCGATCGGGCCGCCGCGCAAACGGTGGCCACGGGCCGGCTGAGCGTTTTCAGCCCGCCAGATATTGAACAATACATGCAGGAGCAAACGGCATGACCACCGCTCGTATTCTCGTTACCGGCTCCAGCCGGGGGATTGGCAAGGCCATCGCCCTGGACCTGGCGCAAGCCGGCTTTGATATCACGCTGCACTGCCGCCAGCGTTGGCAGGACGCGCAGGAAGTGGCCGGGCAAATCCGCGCCCTGGGCCGTGACGCCGACATCCTGCAATTTGACGTGTCTGATCGCCAGACCTGCCGACAAACGCTGCAGACTTACCTGGAAAACCATGATGCCTTCTATGGCGTTGTTCTGAATGCGGGTTTGACGCGAGACAATGCCTTCCCGGCCTTCACCGATGAAGACTGGGACCAGGTGCTGGACACTAACCTGGGCGGCTTCTATAACGTGCTTCACCCGCTCATCATGCCCATGATCCGTCGGCGCAAGCCCGGCCGCATTGTCTGCATGGCCTCGGTCTCGGGACTGATTGGCAACCGCGGGCAGGTCAACTACAGCGCGTCCAAGGCAGGCCTGATCGGTGCGGCCAAGGCGCTCGCCGTGGAGCTGGCAAAACGCCGCATCACCGTCAATTGCGTGGCGCCCGGCCTGATTGACACCGACATGCTGGATGTGCAGGTGCCCGTAGACGAGATCCTGAAATTGATACCGGCCCAGCGTGCCGGCAGCCCCGACGAAGTGGCAGCGGCCGTCACCTTCCTGATGTCGGACAAAGCCGGCTATATCACTCGCCAGGTGCTATCGGTAAATGGGGGCCTTTGCTGATGAAACGTGTGGTTGTCACAGGGATTGGCGGCATCACAGCACTGGGCAGCGACTGGCTCCGGATCCGGTAGGCCTTTGCCCAGAAACGCAGCGCCATATGCACGATGCCGCAATGGGATCGCTATACCGAACTGAACACGCGGCTGGCCGCCCCTGTGGCAGACTATCAGCACCCGGCCCACTGGGAGCGCAAGCAACTGCGCAGCCTTGGCCGGGTATCGCAACTGTGCGTGGATGCGGCCGAACGCACCCTGGCACGCGGAACGCGTATTTACGCAGAAATCGTCGGTTTCGACAGCAATTCGGACGGCGCGCATATTACGCGCCCCCAGTCCGACACCATGCACCGGGCCATGAGCCTGGCCATTGAAGACGCCAGCATTTGCTCGAAACGAAACGACGCTTGATGCCAGGTGTCAGGTCTCGATTGTCGGCATAACGCCAAAAGCGACAGGCTGCTCAAGCCTGAGCGGGCGAGCTTCACCGGGCACTGCCTCTGTCGCAAGGATTCGGAGGGGTGGCGCCTGTGTTGACCGGCTCTCACCGGACCATACTACCGCCATCATCCAGCTTGGACCGATCATGGCCGACAGTCCGTGCCACTGCCACTCACCCAGCCCCGTCAGGTGCCAGGACGGGTCCTGCCTGGCAGGTGCTCCAGACGGGGCGACACCTCTGCCACCCACGGCGCGTGCAACATCCATCGGCAACGCCCCGTCGACCATAGCCGTGGCTTTTACTGGCTCTGCATGGCGTGATGACCCCTGGCGCAGCCCCACCCGCAGCATGTCTGCCGGAAAGTCGCCGCCGACCGCCTTCACTAATGCTTCCTTGAGCGTCCACAGCCGGAAGAAAAATCGGGTCCGATCCTGTCCCTGCAGACGGTGCAACAGCAACTTCTCATCGTCATGGGCAATGAGTTTGGCCAGCGCCAGTTCATCAAGGGGCCGCAACCGCTCCAGGTCAACACCAATCTGCCCATGCAGCGCGGAGGCCGCCCACAGGGCATGGCCGGCACTATGCGACAGGCTTGATGATTGGCAGGGGCCACGCAAACGGCGCTGCAGGGCCCGGCTGACACGCCACTCATTAGCCTTGCGCGCGGCCAGACGTGCCGCCTGGCGGGCACGGTCCTCGGCGGTCAGCGCCTGCGGGTCGTACTCGACCTGCAACGCCGGGCCGGCAAACCACAGTTGCAGCAGCGCGGGCCTATCTGAAACGGAAAATGGCATGAATATCGCAAACGAAATGGCAATGACGCCATTGTACGTATTCATGCCATTTGCAGGTACTTCTTTGAAGTCTGATTTTAAAGGCTGGCTGCCTCATATTCGACTTATTTGGCGTGACAGTCGGCGCATTAGCCGGCCCCCTGACACTTAGGGCAGCGCGGCAACGGTTTCGACGTCGCGTTGAACCTGCCCGACGCCTAGATAGGAGAACAGGTCCTTGGCATCGGCAAGTTCAGGCACCAGCGAAATAGGCTGCATCTGCCCCAGTTTGCGAGCAGTGTCCCGCATGTAGACCAGCGCCGAGAAGTCTTCCAGCGCGAAACCGACAGAATCGAACAAAGTGATCTGTGTGTCGGCTTCACGACCCTTGGCCTGGCCTTGGAACACCTGCCACAAATGGCTGACGGGAAAATCGGGGGCCGCATTTTGCAGTTCCCCTTCCACGCGCGTTTGTGGTTCGAACTCTACGAACACGGTTGCCAGCGACAGAATGTCCGGGTGCAGCTCGGTTTTGCCCGGGCAATCGCCGCCCACCGCATTGATATGCATGCCGGGTTTGATCATTTCTGGTGTCAAAATGTGCGCGCGCGAATATTCAGCAGTTACCGTGGTCACAATGTCTGCACCCTGCACAGCATCAGCCACACTGTCGGCAATTTCAACCGTCATTCCAGTATGGCGCAGGTTATCAGCCAGCTTTTCGGAGGCTGCGCGATCAATATCGTAGACGCTCAGTTCCTGGATACCCAGCAGATAATGAAAGGCCAGCGCCTGAAATTCGCTCTGGCATCCATTGCCAATCAGGGCCATGCGACGGCTATCGCTGCGCGCCAGATATTTTGCGGCCAGCGCCGACATGGCGGCAGTGCGCAGCGCGGTCGTCAGCGTCAGTTCGCACAGCACATCGGGCTTGCCCGTGCTGTTGTCTACCAATGCGCCAAAAGCCAGCACCGTGGAGAGCCCTTCCGCAGGGTTATGCGGATGACAATTGACATACTTGAATGAATAATTCTGTTTATCAGCGATGGGCATCAGCTCCATCACACCATCCTGTACATACTTGGCAACCCGCGACGACTTGTCAAACTCGTCCCAGCGCAGGTAGTCAGAAAGGATAGAGTTCATCACGCCATCCAGGGTCTGCTTCATGCCCTGCTGCTGCACGATGCGCGCCACGTCCTGCGGACGGATCAGCCCGGTTGTCAGATTTAGCTGTTTCAGATTGCTCATATTATCTCCATTTATGTTTTGTCGGTTCCGATATCGGTTCCGATGCCAGTGTCCGATTACGCCCGCGCGCCTTTTCTATCGCGTGCCCCACGGTGACGGGCCATGTACCGGCTCTTGCCGCTGCTAGCGGACTTGGCCCGTATCCTTCCGTGCGCGCCTGTCCGTTTTTCCGGTCATAGTGCCCTCGCCATGACCGGCTGATCCATGGCGGCTGTTCCATGACGCCGGAGGCGATGAAGCCTGTCCAATGACACCTGGGCCATAGCACCGAGGCGATGCCGCCTGAAACATGACGCCGGGGTCAGCCCCTGGCCATTGACTGCAACGGGCCTCGTGTGCCGACTGTGTTGGTTACTGCCAAAGTTTCGTTTCTTCTAGTGTGCCGCAAAGTGACGGCAAAGCATATCGGCAATATTGAACACTTTTGGTGATTCTTTTGCCATAATGGCAGTTCAAAATGACTGAATGAGCAAAATATGGATTCCACAGACCAAGCGCTTATTTCTTTATTGCGCCAGAATGCCCGCTACGCGATCGCCGATCTGGCCAAAAAACTGGGATTGTCCCGCGGTACCATACGCAACCGCATGTTGCGCCTGGAAGACAGCGGCGTCATTATCGGCTACACGGTGCAACTGCGTCCGGACACGCAAGTGCAGACCATTCGTGCATGGATGAGCATCGCCATTGAAGGGAACATGAGCCGCCAGGTGATCGCCAGCCTGCTTGGTGAACCCTGCATTGTGGCCCTGCACGACACCAATGGCCGCTGGGACCTGCTGGCCGAACTGGAGGCCGGGTCGCTGGCTGAACTGGGCCAGGCACTGGAGCGTATCAGACTGATCCGCAACATCAGCAATTCGGAAACCAGCATCCACCTGAAGAGCTTTCGATAACGACATGCGCTTTGTTGCTGTTGTTGCTGTTGCTATTGCCATTACCGCGACAATTACAGTTGCAATTGCAATCGCCGCTGCCCCGTTGCCGATGGATTTTGCGGATTGGCGAATATGGAGGCCTGACAGTGAAAAGACAAGTTAACCGCTGAGCTGCTCTACCCAATGGCATGAGTGGGCTAGTGATGCCTCGCATTGCATTTGTTTTACACGCCGGCAAAGCAGTTCTCTGCCACGGTCGCACAGAACACTGATTTTCATTTGTGATAAGCATCTTCTGCCAGTTGCAGGTATATTCGTTTATATTCTAATCATCTACTCATTCAGCCAGTTGTCAACTTCAAGTTGAATCCGTCATTGCATGCGCTGGGCATCGCGCCGAACCTCAACGTGCGCAAGTGAGCGCCTATTGCCAATAGCCACCAGGAGATCCGTATGAAGTCAGCCGTACCTGTATCTTTGCACTTGCCATCCAACTCAGTGTCGATCACGCCTCGGACGACCAGCGTGGCGCTATTGCGCAGAACGATTACCAATATGGTGATGGCAGCCGCCGTTGTGACCGGCTTTTATGCTGCTACGGCAAAAGCGCAGACGACCCTGTCTGTCGGCGACAAAGCGCCCGTTGCCGAAAACATCACGACAGAAACACTGCTGACAGGACTGGATCACCCCTGGTCCATGGCATTTTTGCCGAAAGATGCCGGCATGCTTATTACCGAGCGCAGCGGCAACCTTAATTACCTGAAACCCGACAGCGACAAGCCCGTTGTCGTGGACGGCAGCCCCAAGGTCTGGGCCAAAGGCCAGGGCGGTTTGCTTGACGTGGTTCTTGCCCCTGATTTTGCCGAAACCCGCAACGTTTACCTCAGTTATGCCGAAGAAGGCAAAGATGGAAAAGCGGGAACTGCCGTCGGATTCGGTCAACTGACCCCTGACAATACCCGGCTTGAAAATTTCCAGGTGGTTTTCCGCCAGGAACCCAAACTGTCTGTGGGCAACCACTTTGGCTCGCGCATCATCTTCGATCGCAAGGGCTATATGTTCATCGCGCTGGGCGAAAATGACCAGCGCCCCACGTCCCAGGATCTGGACAAGCTGCAAGGGAAAATTGTTCGCTTGTTTGCTGACGGCCGTATTCCCCAGGACAACCCATTCGTGGGCAAACAAGGAGTACGGCCCGAGATCTGGTCGTATGGACATCGCAATCAACAGGGAGCGGCGCTCAATCCCTGGAGCGGCGCACTATGGACCAATGAACACGGCCCTCGCGGGGGCGATGAAGTCAATATCCCCGAGCCAGGCAAGAACTACGGCTGGCCGCTGGCTACTTTCGGCATCAACTATTCCGGGCAACCGATTCCGGAAGCCAAGGGGACTGAAGGCGCTGGCCTCACGCAGCCCATTTACGCGTGGAAAGTCTCGCCTGCGATCAGCGGCATGGCCTTTTACGACCATGACCGTTTCCCGTCATGGAAGCAAACGGTTTTCATTGGCGCCCTGGCGCAACAGCGTTTGCTGAATCTGAAGGTGGAAGGCGATGCGCTGAAAGATGAGCAGGTCATATTCGAAGGCGAGCGCATTCGTGATGTGAAAGTCAGCCCAGACGGTTATGTTTATGTCCTGACCGACACCGGCGATGGCAAGCTGATACGACTGGGCATGAAGGAATAAAGACCGGCGTACTCAGAAATAAAAACTCGGGCACTCTGGAATAAAAACTAGCGCACCATGAGATAAACGCCTGAACACACCGGCCTGGAAAAATTCAGGGCCCGGTGCAGCTTGGTGCTGTGCCGGGCCCTTTGCCAGCCTGCATCAGGCCGGCATACCGATTGATCAATACAGGACGCGTGTCTTGATGGTGCCTGGGATTGCCCTGAGCTGAACCAGCGCCTTGTCCACTTCAGGCGTTTCCACGTCGATCACCACATACCCGTTCTGCGGATCGGTCTGCAGGTACTGGCCGACAATGTTGACGCCATCTTGCTGGAATACCTGGTTGATTGCCGTGAGCACGCCGGGGCGGTTTTCGTGAATATGCAGGAAACGGCGAGCGCTCTTGTTCTCTGGCAGCGAGACTTCAGGGAAGTTCACCGCAGACAGCGTAGAGCCATTGTCGGAGTATTTGACCAGCTTGCTGGCTACTTCGATGCCAATGTTTTCCTGGGCTTCGGAAGTCGAACCACCGATATGCGGCGTCAGGATCACGTTATCGAACTTGCGCAGTGGAGAGACAAACTCTTCGTTGTTGGACTTGGGCTCGGACGGAAACACGTCAATGGCCGCGCCGGCGAGCCGCTTTTCTTCCAGCGCCTGGGCCAGCGCGTCAATATCGACTACCGTTCCACGCGATGCGTTGATAAGATGCGCGCCCACTTTCATTTGCGCAATGCGTTCTGCACTCATCAAATTTTTGGTGCTGTCATTTTCCGGTACATGCAGCGAAACCACATCTGAAATATTCAGCAGGTCGGTCAGCGAACTGACCATGCGCGCATTGCCCAGCGGCAGCTTGCTTTCGACATCATAGAAATAAATTTCCATACCCAGCGCTTCGGCAAGAACCGACAACTGAGTGCCGATATGACCATAGCCGACAATCCCCAGCTTCTTGCCACGGACCTCATGGCTGCCCGTGGCCGATTTGACCCATTCGCCACGATGCACTTCGGCATTGGCCGCCGGCACGCGACGCATCAGCAAAATCAGCTCGGCCAGAACCAATTCGGCGACAGAGCGCGTATTGGAAAATGGCGCATTAAATACCGGGACGCCCAGACGCTTGGCTTCCTGCAAGTCTACCTGGTTGGTACCGATACAGAAACAGCCGACGCCGACCAGTTTCCTGGCCGACTGCAGTACGTCTGCGGTCAGTTGCGTGCGCGAACGAATCCCCAAGAAATGAGCATCGGAGACGGCTTGCTTGAGCTGATCGCCTTCCAGTGCTTTTTTGTGATATTCGATATTGCTGTAGCCCGATGCGTGCAGCACATCCAGCGCATTCTGGTGAACGCCTTCGAGCAATACAATTTTGATTTTGTTTTTATCAAGGGACACTTTTTCCATGGGTTTCTTCGCTTAGACAGTTGGGTGTGGGGAGATTTATTGTATCGAAATGTGCTGGTGGCGTCTTGCAAACCCACCGAACATTTCAAATGTACTGCTTGCCGGCTTAAACAGAGGTGAATTTTCTCATGTCGTCATGAATTGTCGGCATAAAAAAGCGCCTTGCATCAGTGACGCAAGGCGCTTTGGGCTCCCGGCCGAAACCGGGATGACATCTGGCTACCTGTCTGCTTATTCGGCAGTGGGCGGCTCGTCGTCGGAGTTGGAACCCAAAGGTGCAAACACATTGTCCAGCGTAACCGGAGCAGACTCCTCGAAAGGATTCTCCTGGGCACGCACGGCAGCACGTTCGGCACGTTCGTTTTCCTCTTTGGCCTTGCGGGCCTGGTGGAACGACATACCGGTTCCGGCGGGGATCAGGCGACCCACGATCACGTTCTCTTTCAGACCGCGCAGTTCATCACGTTTACCCATGATGGCCGCTTCGGTCAGAACTCTTGTGGTTTCCTGGAAGGAAGCCGCAGAGATGAACGAATCGGTGGACAGCGACGCCTTGGTAATACCCAACAGAATGTTCTCATAGGTAGCCGGGATCTTATTATCGGCAACCACGCGATCATTCTCGTTAAGCAGTTCGGCACGCTCAACCTGTTCACCGGTGATGAACGAGGTATCACCCGCATCCACGATGTTCACACGACGCAGCATCTGACGAACGATCACTTCAATGTGCTTGTCATTGATTTTCACGCCCTGCAGACGGTACACGTCCTGCACTTCGTTGACGATGTATGTCGCCAGCTTCTCGATACCCTGCAGACGCAGAATATCGTGAGGATCAGCCGGACCATCTACAATCATCTCACCCTGGTTCACCACCTGGCCATCATGCACCAGCACCTGCTTCTCTTTCGGAATCAGGAATTCATGCACGGTGCCATCGGTCTCGGTAATGACCAGACGCTGCTTGCCCTTGGTATCCTTACCAAACGACACAGTACCTGTGACGTCTGCCAGCATACCGGCGTCTTTGGGCGAACGAGCTTCAAACAGCTCGGCCACACGCGGCAGACCCCCGGTAATATCGCGGGTTTTCTGTGATTCCTGCGGGATACGAGCCAGGATTTCCCCGATATTGACCTGCTGACCATCGCGTACGGTAATCAACGCACCGACCGGGAATGAAATATTCACGGAGTGATCGGTACCGGCGATTTTGACCTCTTCACCAGCCTCATTAACCAGCTTGATCTGCGGACGCATCAGCGTCTTGCCGCTACGCGATTTCGGTGTAATGACCACCAGCGTTGACAGGCCGGTCACTTCATCGAGCTGTCTGGCAACGGTTTGACCCTCTTCGATATTCTCGAAGCGGACCTCACCCGAGTACTCGGATACGATCGGACGGGTCAGCGGATCCCATGTAGCCAGACGGGTGCCGGCTTTGACACTATCGTTATCGCCAACCAGCACGGTTGCGCCATAAGGGATCTTGTGACGTTCGCGTTCGCGGTTGCTATCGTCAAAAATCACGATTTCACCGGAACGGGAAATAGCCACGCGTTCGTTCTTGGCGTTGGTCACATACCGCATCGAACCGGCAAAGCCAACGGTACCGGCAGACTTGGTATCAACCGAAGAGGCCATGGCCGCACGCGAGGCTGCGCCACCAATGTGGAACGTCCGCATGGTCAGCTGGGTACCCGGTTCACCAATAGACTGGGCCGCAATCACACCAACGGCTTCACCGGTGTTGACCATATTGCCGCGACCCAGGTCACGACCATAGCAGTGCGCGCAAAGCCCGTGGCGGGTCTCGCAGGTCAGCGGCGTACGGATCTTGACCTCGTCCACACCGATACGATCGATCAGTTCCACGGCATCCTCATCCAGCAGAGTGCCGGCCGCAATAGCGGTTTCCTGCGTATCAGGATTGACGATATCGGCAGCCGCAACACGACCCAGAATACGGTCATGCAATGGTTCGATAATCTCACCACCTTCTACCAGGGCTTTCATCAGATAGCCGTTGGTTGTGCCGCAATCGGTTTCGGTGATGACCAGATCCTGGGTCACGTCCACCAGACGACGAGTCAGGTAACCGGAGTTCGCCGTTTTCAGCGCGGTATCGGCCAGGCCTTTACGTGCACCGTGCGTGGAAATAAAGTACTGCAGTACGTTCAGACCTTCACGGAAGTTGGCGGTAATCGGCGTCTCGATGATCGAACCATCGGGCTTGGCCATCAGGCCCCGCATACCGGCCAACTGACGGATCTGCGCCGCTGAACCACGGGCGCCCGAGTCGGCCATCATGTAAATGGAGTTGAACGATTCCTGGCGGGCATTTTCGCCCAGACGGGTGACAACCGGCTCTGTCGCCAGCTGCTCCATCATGGCCTTGCCCACTTTATCGCCAGCCTTGCCCCAGATATCCACCACGTTGTTATAGCGCTCCTGCGAAGTCACCAGACCTGACGAATACTGCTTGTCGATCTCTTTGACTTCGTTGCTGGCCTGCGTCAGGATTTCCTGCTTCACAGTCGGAATGACCATATCACCCATGGCAATCGAAATACCGGCACGGGTGGCCAGGCGGAAACCGGCTTGCATCAACTTGTCAGCAAAAATCACGGTATCGCGCAGACCGCAGCGACGGAACGACTGGTTAATCAGGCGTGAAATTTCTTTCTTTTTCAGCGCACGATTGAGCACGCTGAACGGCAGTCCATTAGGCAGAATTTCCGACAGAATCGCACGGCCGGCAGTGGTTTCAAAGCGGCGCAGCACAGGCTGCCATTCACCCTGATCGTCTTTCTCGTACTCGTTCAGGCGCACAGTCACGCGTGACTGCAGCTCAACTTCACGATTGTCATAAGCACGGATCAGCTCGGCCAGATCGGCAAAGAACAGGCCTTCGCCCTTGCCGTTGATGCGTTCACGAGTCGCATAGTACAGACCCAGCACGATATCCTGGGAAGGTACGATGGAAGGCTCGCCGCTGGCAGGGAACAATACGTTGTTGGATGCCAGCATCAGCGTACGCGCTTCCAGCTGTGCTTCGAGCGACAGCGGTACGTGAACAGCCATCTGGTCACCGTCAAAGTCGGCGTTAAAGGCGGCACATACCAGTGGATGCAGCTGAATCGCCTTGCCTTCGATCAGGACCGGTTCGAAAGCCTGAATACCCAAACGGTGCAGCGTAGGCGCACGGTTGAGCATCACAGGGTGTTCACGAATCACTTCTTCCAGAATATCCCAGACTACAGGCTCGTGGGCTTCAACCAGTTTTTTCGCGGCCTTGATCGTGGTCGCCAGACCCATAATCTCAAGACGATTGAAAATAAATGGCTTGAACAGCTCCAGCGCCATCAGTTTGGGCAGACCGCATTGATGCAGTTTGAGCTGAGGGCCCACCACAATCACTGAACGACCGGAGTAGTCCACCCGTTTACCTAGCAGGTTCTGACGGAAACGACCGCTTTTACCCTTGATCATATCGGCCAGGGATTTGAGCTGGCGCTTGTTGGCGCCCGTCATGGCCTTGCCGCGACGACCGTTATCCAGCAGCGAATCGACCGATTCCTGCAACATACGTTTTTCGTTGCGCAGGATAATGTCCGGCGCCTTCAGTTCAATCAGGCGCTTAAGACGGTTATTACGGTTGATCACGCGACGGTACAGATCATTCAGGTCAGAGGTCGCAAAGCGGCCGCCATCCAGCGGCACCAGCGGACGCAAATCCGGTGGCAGCACGGGCAGCACTTCCATGACCATCCAGTCCGGCTTGATGCCGGATTTCTGGAAGCCTTCAATCACTTTCAGACGCTTGGAGATCTTTTTGATCTTGGCATCGGAACTGGTCGCCTTCAGTTCGGCGCGCAAAGACTCCGCCTCGCGATCGATGTCGATCGTGCGCAGCAGCTCACGCACGGCTTCAGCACCCATCAGGGCTGTGAAGTCGTCGCCGTACTCTTCGGTCTTGGCCAGGAAATCGTCGTCGGACATGATCTGACCACGCTTGAGCGGCGTCATGCCTGGTTCGATCACGCACCATGCTTCAAAGTACAGTACGCGTTCGATATCGCGCAGGGTCATGTCCAGCACCATGCCCAGACGGGATGGCAGGCTTTTCAGGAACCAGATATGCGCAACCGGGCTGGCCAGTTCAATGTGACCCATGCGTTCACGACGCACTTTAGTCACTGTCACTTCGACGCCGCATTTTTCGCAGATCACGCCACGATGTTTCAGGCGCTTGTATTTACCGCAAAGACATTCGTAATCTTTGATCGGGCCAAAGATCTTGGCGCAGAACAGACCATCACGTTCCGGCTTGAATGTCCGATAGTTGATGGTTTCTGGCTTTTTGACTTCGCCATAGGACCATGAACGGATTTTTTCAGGAGAGGCAATCCCAATCTTGATGGCATCGAACTGCTCATCCTGGGAAATCTGTTTGAATAAACCTAATAATCCCTTCATTCTTTACGCTCCAAATCCATGTCCAGTGACAGAGAGCGAATCTCTTTCACCAGCACGTTGAACGACTCAGGCATACCTGCGTCGATGACGTGATCGCCTTTAACAATGTTCTCATACACTTTGGTACGTCCGGCAATGTCATCCGATTTAACGGTCAGCATTTCCTGCAGCGTATACGAAGCACCATAGGCCTCAAGTGCCCACACCTCCATCTCACCGAAGCGCTGGCCACCAAACTGGGCTTTACCACCCAATGGCTGCTGCGTCACAAGAGAGTACGGACCCGTAGAACGCGCATGCATCTTATCGTCCACCAGGTGATGCAGTTTCAGATAATGCATATAGCCGATCGTGACGGGACGCTCGAAGCGCTCGCCAGTACGGCCATCGAACAGGTAAGCCTGGGTGCGAGAGTCGGTCAGTTGCAGACTTTCTTTCACATCATCAGGATAGGCCAGTTCCAGCATACTGGTAATCTCTTCTTCGGTAGCGCCATCGAACACAGGCGTTGCCAGCGGCACACCGTTTTGCAGATTGCGTGCCATTTCAATGATCTGATCGTCGGTCAACACATCAATCTGCGCCTTGGCGCCAGTCGTGTTGTACACCTTGTTCAGGTACTCGCGGATTTGACTCGCCTGGACCGCACGCTCATCTTTCATCAGATCGGCAATCCGGTGGCCCACACCTTTGGCAGCCCAGCCCAAATGCACTTCCAGCACCTGACCCACGTTCATCCGTGACGGAACGCCCAGCGGGTTCAGTACGATGTCTGCGGGCGTGCCGTCAGCCATGTGAGGCATGTCTTCCACGGGTGTAATACGCGATACCACACCTTTGTTACCGTGACGGCCGGCCATTTTGTCACCAGGCTGCAAACGACGCTTCACGGCCAGGTAGACCTTGATCATTTTGAGCACGCCTGGAGGCAGCTCATCGCCCTGCGTCAGTTTCTTGCGCTTCTCTTCGAAGGCCAGATCAAACTCATGGCGTTTCTGCTCGACCGATTCCTTGGTCTGTTCCAGGGCCACTGCAGCACCTTCGTCAGACAGGCGGATATCGAACCAGTGCCAGCGCTCTACGCCGTCCAGGTATTCCTCGGTAATCACAGAGCCTTTTGGCAGGCGGTTCGGACCACCATTGACCGTCTTACCGATCAGCAGCTTGCGGATACGATCAAAGGTGTCGTTCTCAACAATACGCAACTGGTCATTCAGATCTTGACGGTAGCGGCTCAGTTCATCATTAATGATGGATTCGGCACGCTTGTCGCGAGGCACGCCTTCACGGGTAAAGACCTGAACATCAATCACGGTACCGACCATGCCCGAAGGCACGCGCAGCGACGTGTCTTTTACGTCTGAGGCTTTTTCACCGAAAATCGCACGCAGCAGTTTTTCTTCCGGCGTCAGTTGGGTCTCGCCTTTTGGCGTGACTTTACCGACCAGAACATCATCGGCGCGCACTTCTGCACCAATATGCACAATACCAGACTCGTCAAGACGGTTCAGCTGGGTTTCTGCCAGATTGCTGATGTCGCGTGTGATTTCCTCGTTACCCAGTTTGGTATCACGGGCAACCACGGTCAGCTCTTCGATATGGATAGACGTATAACGATCATCCGCCACCACTTTTTCGGAAATCAGGATCGAATCCTCAAAGTTGTAGCCATTCCACGGCATGAACGCGATCAGCATGTTCTGGCCCAGTGCCAGTTCGCCCAGGTCAGTGGACGCACCATCGGCCAGTACGTCGCCGCGAGCAACGTGATCACCACGCTTGACGATAGGACGCTGGTTGATGTTGGTGTTCTGGTTCGAACGCGTGTACTTGATCAGGTTGTAGATGTCCACACCCACTTCACCGGCCTGGTTTTCGTCGTCATTGACACGAATCACCACGCGATCGGCATCAACATGATCGACGATACCACCCCGTTTTGCCTGCACTGTCGTACCGGAGTCAACCGCCACAGTACGTTCAATACCCGTACCCACCAGCGGTTTTTCAGGACGCAGACACGGTACGGCCTGGCGTTGCATGTTGGCGCCCATCAGTGCCCGGTTGGCGTCATCGTGTTCCAGGAACGGAATCAGCGAGGCGGCAACAGAAACAATCTGGGATGGCGCCACGTCCATGTAATGCACATTTTCAGGCGCAGTCAGCATGGTTTCACCGGCTTCACGGCAAGCGATCAGATCATCCTGGAAGCGACCTTCTTCGTCCAGCACCGCGTTGGCCTGGGCGATCACATAGTGGCTTTCCTCAATGGCTGACAAATACTCGATCTGGTCACTGACCTTACCGTCTATAATCTTGCGGTAAGGGGTTTCCAGGAAACCGTAATCGTTCAGACGGGCATACAGCGCCATGGAGTTGATCAGACCAATGTTCGGACCCTCTGGCGTTTCGATCGGACACACACGACCATAGTGCGTCGGATGCACATCCCGAACCTCAAAGCCGGCTCGCTCACGCGTCAGACCACCCGGGCCCAATGCAGATACACGACGCTTGTGCGTAATCTCGGACAGCGGATTGGTCTGATCCATGAACTGCGACAACTGGCTGGAACCGAAAAACTCCTTGATGGCAGCCGAAATCGGCTTGGAGTTGATCAAGTCATGCGGCATCAGGTTATCGGCTTCAGCCTGACCCAGACGCTCCTTGACAGCACGCTCAACGCGCACCAGGCCGGCACGGAATTGATTCTCGGCCAGTTCGCCTACGCAGCGCACGCGACGGTTACCCAGGTGATCGATATCGTCAATCACACCCTGGCCGTTACGCAGCCCCACCAGTACTTTGATGGTTTCAAGAATGTCTTCGTCGGTCAGCGTCATCGGGCCAGTGATATCGTCGCCACGACCCAAACGGCTGTTGACCTTCATACGACCAACACGCGACAGATCATAGGATTCTTCGCTGTAGAACAGACGCTGGAACAATGCTTCGACCGCTTCTTCGGTTGGTGGCTCGCCCGGACGCATCATCCGGTAAATCGCGACACGCGCAGCCATCTGGTCAGCCGTTTCGTCTGTGCGCAGAGTCAGTGAAATAAACGCACCACGATCCAGTTCATTGGTGAAAATGGTCTGGATCTCACGCACGTTCGCATCACGGATCTTGGTCAGCAGCGATTCGGTGATCTCATCATTGGCATTGGCAATCACTTCGCCTGTGTCCGCACTGATCACGTTCTTGGCCAGTACGCGGCCAATCAGATAATCTTCAGGCACGGAAATGCGTTCGATCTTGGCATTGGCCAGTTCGCGCAGGTGCTTGCTGTTGATACGCTTGTCTTTTTCGACCAGCACATTGCCGTTCTTGTCAGCAATATCGAAACGGGCAACTTCGCCCTTCCAGCGTTCGGGCACCATTTGCATCAGCGCGCCTTCGGATTTGACATCGAAATGATCAAATTCGTAGAAATGCGCCAGAATGGTTTCCGGTGTCAGGCCAATAGCCTTGAGCAAAATGGTAACTGGCATCTTGCGGCGACGGTCAATACGGAAGAACAACACGTCCTTCGGATCGAACTCAAAGTCAAGCCACGAGCCGCGATAGGGAATTACGCGGGCAGAAAACAACAGTTTGCCCGAGCTGTGCGTTTTACCACGATCGTGTTCGAAGAACACGCCGGGAGAACGATGCAGTTGTGATACGATTACACGCTCAGTACCGTTGATAACGAAAGAACCGGTGTCTGTCATCAGGGGAATTTCACCCATGTAGACTTCCTGTTCCTTGATTTCTTTCACGGTAGGTTTGCTGACTTCACGGTCCATCAGAACCAGTTTGACTTTGGCGCGTAGCGGTGAGGCAAAGGTCAGTCCACGCAACTGGCACTCTTTGACGTCAAACACGGGTTCGCCCAGCGCGTAGCTGTCGAACTCCAGCCTCGCCATGCCATTGTGGCTGACGATCGGAAAAATGGATTTAAACGCCGCCTGCAGACCTTCGTCTTTGCGCTGGTTTGAAAAAACCGACTGTTGCAGAAAAGTACGGTAGGAATGTAATTGTGTAGCTAACAGATAAGGTACGTCCTGGACATCTTCGCGTTTTGCGAAGCTTTTACGGATACGCTTTCGTTCTGTGTACGAGTAAGGCATGAGCACTCCGACTCGAGAGGGTTGTAAGAATTATGGGGTTGTCCATAATCCATGGGGTTTTACGACTCCACGAAAAACGCCTTCTTTCAATTTATTCTGTCGCTAAGACAGTGAAAAGGTCGTCTTTCCTAGAAACGCAAAAACCCGGAGGTGGCAAAAGCCACTCCGGGTATCATCGTAAGATGATTACTTGAGTTCAGCTTTAGCGCCGGCGTCTTCAAGTTTTTTCTGCGCTTCTTCAGCTTCAGCTTTAGAAACACCTTCTTTAACTGGTTTTGGTGCACCGTCAACCAGATCTTTCGCTTCTTTCAGGCCAAGACCTGTCAGTTCGCGAACGGCTTTAATGACGTTCACTTTCTGAGCACCGGTTTCAGTCAGAACGACTGAGAACTCAGTTTGTTCAGCGGCAGCAGCAGCTTCGCCACCGGCTGCAGGAGCAGCAACAGCAACAGCGGCAGCAGCAGCTGACACACCGAATTTTTCTTCCATTTCTTTGATCAGCTCAGACAGTTCCAGCACAGACATGCCGGCGATAGCGTCGAGGATTTCTGCTTTGTTTAAAGCCATTTTAGAACTCCGAATAAATTTAAATAATTGCCAGGGTTTTGTATCGCTTAGTCTTTAAAAAAGAACCAACAGGTGCCTTAAGCGGCTTCCTTCTGATCGCGCACGGCAGCAAGGCCACGAACGAACTTGGTTGGAACTTCATTAAGCGTACGCACAAATTGTGTAACAGGTGCCTGCATGGTACCCAACAGTTTGGACAACAGCTCTTCGCGAGAAGGCATGGTGGCCAGGGCTTTAACGCCGTTGGAATCAAGGAGGCTGCCGGGAAGGGAGCCGCCCTTGAGTACGATCTTGTCATTCGTTTTGGCAAATGTAGACAGTACTTTTGATGCAGAAACAGGATCTTCACTGATCGCATAGATCAATGGACCCGTCAGTTGATCAGACAAGCCTTCGAAAGGCGTGCCATCGATCGCACGACGGACCAGCGTGTTCTTGAGAACACGCAGATAAACACCTGATTCACGTGCAGATTTGCGCAATACGGTGACAGAAGCAACGTCAATACCACGGTACTCAGCAACAATAATGGATTGTGCATTCGCTACTTGAGCGGATACTTCCTCGATTACTGCCGCTTTCTCATTACGATTGAGACTCACGGTTTGATCACTCCATCTAAAGACGCGGCTGGGAACAGTTCCCAATTGCGTCAACCATATGCGGCGTACCTCTGGTCGAGCTCTGCTAAGAATTCTTCCATGGGACGCCGTCTACGCAGGATCCGGAAGAACCTCTCCGGTTTTAAGCCGCCCTCCTCTGTCACAACGTAACAAAAAGGGCCGCTCCAGCGGTCTTTGACAGCAATGCCTGATGCGCGATCAGGCACAGCCCAAAGTTCTGTTATCAGGCTGCCAGAGAGGCAACCTCGATTTTCGCTCCACCACCCATTGTGGATGAAACGGCCAGCTTGCGCAGGTAAACGCCTTTTGACGTAGCCGGACGGGCTTTGTTCAGGGCTTCAACCAGCGCAGCCAGGTTTGACTGTAGCTTTTCAACGTCGAAAGACGCACGACCGATAGTGGCGTGAATGATACCTGCCTTGTCGGTACGGTACTGAACCTGACCGGCCTTGGCGTTTTTCACTGCCGTGACCACGTCTGGTGTCACGGTACCCACTTTAGGGTTAGGCATCAGGCCACGAGGGCCCAGAATCTGACCCAGTGTACCGACGATACGCATTGTGTCGGGAGACGCGATGACAATATCAAAGTTGAACTGGCCAGCCTTGATCTGCTCTGCGAGGTCTTCCATGCCAACGATATCGGCGCCGGCCGCCTTGGCGGCTTCGGCTTTCTCGCCCTGGGCAAATACAGCCACACGAACGGATTTACCGGTACCCGCAGGCAGTACAACAGAACCGCGAACCAATTGGTCGGATTTCTTGGGATCAATACCCAGCTGAACGGCCACGTCGATAGACTCATCGAACTTGGCCGTTGCTGTTTCCTTGACCAACGTCAGGGCTTCAGCAACAGGATACAGCTTGGTGCGATCGATTTTGGAAGCAATAGCTGCCGCGCGTTTGGATACTTTAGCCATTAGTTCACTCCTTCAACCGTAATACCCATGCTGCGGGCACTGCCGGCAATCGTACGTACTGCTGCATCAAGATCGGCAGCGGTCAGGTCTGGTTCTTTTGATTTTGCGATCTCTTCAGCCTGAGCACGTGTCAGCGTGCCAACTTTGTCCGCGTGCGGACGTGCTGAACCTTTCTGGATGCCGGCAGCTTTCTTGATCAGAATCGTGGCCGGCGGCGTTTTCATGATAAATGTAAAAGATTTATCAGCAAACGCAGTGATCACAACTGGAATTGGCAGACCGGGCTCCACGCCTTGAGTCTTGGCATTGAATGCCTTGCAAAACTCCATGATATTCAGACCACGCTGACCCAGCGCAGGACCGATTGGGGGTGATGGGTTGGCTTTCCCTGCAGGCACCTGCAGTTTAATAAAGCCGACGATTTTCTTCGCCATGCTATGCTCCTTACGGGTTCAATCGCGGCTTGGCGCCGCTCCCCGGGGTTAATGAAAGGGTATTGTTCAGGTTTTTTCGACCTGACTGAAATCCAGTTCTACAGGGGTGGCACGACCAAAAATGGTCACATTGACACGCACCTTGCTTTTCTCGTAATTGACTTCTTCCACGTTGCCGTTAAAGTCGGCAAACGGACCTTCCTTGACGCGCAGCATTTCGCCCACTTCAAAGAGGATTTTCGGACGGGGTTTCTCAACACCTTCTTCCATCTGGGAAAGAATCTTTTCTACTTCTTTCTCGGAAATTGGTGCCGGACGGTTACCCGATCCACCCAAAAACCCAGTCACACGACTCGTGTTCTTGACCAGGTGCCAGGTCTCGTCTGTCAGATCCATTTCAACCAGCACATAGCCAGGAAAGATCCGACGTTCAGTAATGGCCTTCTGCCCGCCGCGCATCTCGATCACTTCTTCGGAAGGAACCAGAATGCGGCCAAATGACGTCTGCAGGCCAGCCCGCTCGATACGCTCGAGAAGGGCTTTATGAACACTTTTTTCCATGCCAGAAAAGACATGCACAACGTACCAACGTTTACTCATCGCCTGTCCTTTAATTCCAGCCTAAAAACACGCCGTAAATAATCCACTCAATCAGTTTGTCAACAAGCCACAGGAAAATGGCCATGACAATGACAAAGGCAAACACAATCCCGGTCATCTGAATCGTTTCGGCACGTGTTGGCCAAACCACTCGCTTCAGTTCCGAATAGGCGCCTGTCCCGAAATCGACCAGGCGACGTCCTGCCTCGCTGAACCAGAAAATTAAAGCAGCAACAACCAGACTACCGACAAACATGCCCACACGCGCATAGATATTCATATCGGAAAAATATGAATACGCAAAAATGCCGGCGGCAATAATAATCACCGCCAGTACGATCTTATACTTGTCTGACGGTGTTGTTACGGTTTCTACACTGCTATTTGACATGTTAAATTGAGCTGTTTACAGCCCCACAAATGGGTGGCAGGGGCAGTAGGAATCGAACCTACAACCTTCGGTTTTGGAGACCGACGCTCTGCCAATTGAGCTATACCCCTGTAAACCTGTCTTCTGCGCGGTTCAGAAGCGGAGGGTAGTGCATATATAACTATACACTACCCAAGCACCGCGTTGTACTGCAATGGCAACTACTGCTATTACTTCGTGATTTTGGCAACCACGCCGGCGCCAACGGTACGGCCGCCTTCGCGAATCGCGAAACGCAGACCTTCTTCCATGGCGATCGGGGCAATCAGCTCAACGTCCATTGATACGTTATCGCCAGGCAGAACCATTTCTTTGTCCTCTGGCAGCTTGATCGTGCCAGTTACGTCCGTTGTACGGAAGTAAAACTGCGGACGATAGCCCTGGAAGAAGGGGGTGTGACGACCGCCTTCCTCTTTGGACAGAATATACACCTCGGCGGCAAAGCCGGTGTGCGGCTTGATCGAACCGGGCTTGGCCAGAACCTGACCACGCTCAACGTCTTCACGCTTCGTACCACGCAGCAAAATACCCACGTTATCGCCCGCCTGACCTTCGTCCAGCAGCTTGCGGAACATTTCCACGCCCGTGCAAGTGGTTTTGACGGTGTCCTTGATACCGACGATTTCAATCTCTTCGCCAACCTTAACAATACCGCGCTCAATACGGCCTGTGACCACCGTACCACGACCAGAGATCGAGAATACGTCTTCTACGGGCATCAGGAATGTACCGTCTACGGCACGCTCTGGCGTCGGGATGTAGCTATCGAGTGCTTCGGCCAGCTGCAGGATGGCTTGCTTGCCCAGTGGGCCTTCGTCGCCTTCCAGTGCCAGTTTGGCTGAACCCTTGATGACCGGTGTGTCGTCGCCGGGGAAGTCGTATTTGGACAGCAGCTCGCGCACTTCCATTTCGACCAGCTCCAGCAGCTCCTCATCGTCAACCATGTCCGCTTTGTTCAGGAACACAACAATGTACGGCACGCCAACCTGACGTGACAGCAGGATGTGCTCACGCGTCTGGGGCATTGGGCCGTCAGCGGCCGAACATACCAGGATCGCGCCGTCCATCTGCGCAGCACCCGTGATCATGTTTTTAACATAGTCGGCGTGGCCCGGGCAGTCTACGTGGGCGTAGTGGCGGGTGTCGGTCTCGTACTCAACGTGAGACGTGTTGATCGTGATACCACGCGCTTTTTCTTCAGGCGCCGCGTCAATCTGGTCGTAGCCTTTGGCTTCGCCGCCAAAGTGCTTGGACAATACCGTTGTAATCGCCGCTGTCAGCGTTGTTTTGCCATGGTCAACGTGACCAATCGTACCTACGTTTACGTGTGGTTTGGTACGTTCAAACTTACCTTTTGCCATTACCGACTCCTGAAGATTGGGGCTGGATAAATAATTAAAACGCTCGTGGTGCCCATGGCGGGAATCGGACCCGCGACCTCTCCCTTACCAAGGGAGTGCTCTACCACTGAGCCACATGGGCAAATTCTTTCTAACAACTTGTCCCGGCCATATAAAAATTAACGTACATATGGCCTGGACAATAGGAAACCGGTGCGGGATGGAGCGGGTGAAGGGAATCGAACCCTCATCATCAGCTTGGAAGGCTGTTGCACTACCATTGTGCTACACCCGCAGGATCCTGAAACGTTCCTGCATTCGCAATTTGTTATTGTTGAGGCGGTACTATTCGTATACCAGTATCGCCACTGTCTCTGCAAGAGGATGACGAGTTGCTGCAGACGTAAAATCTGGGCAAATCACTCACTCCGGCAGCCAATGACTAACAAAAGCCTTCACAAAGAACAAATTCGGCTGGTGGTGGAGGTTGGATTCGAACCAACGTAGGCGTAAGCCAACAGATTTACAGTCTGCCCCCTTTAGCCACTCGGGCACTCCACCAAGAGAACTACGGATTATGTAGTACTTGCGATACGCTGTCAAGTACTAATTATGACACTGCTAGTAAATATCCTGATTTGTGACAACTTTTTCCTCTACAGTCGAAAAATCGTCGCAATTGAACCACGGCGCAGCCCATATGTCAGCTTTCCAGAATATTGCCCAACCCCTGCTTTTCCAGCAACGCATTCAGGTGCTCCCAGCCGTGAAAATCAATCATCAGCTGACCTTTGTCCTTGCTGCCCATTTTAAGGCTGACACGGGTGCCCAAATGGTCTGACAGGGCCTCCTCCAGGCGCTCCACATCCCGGTTTGCGGCCCTGGGCTTGGGTTGACTCTTGCTCTGCCCTGCGCTATTGACCAGCTTCTCGGTCTCACGCACCGACAACTTGCGCGCCACGACCTGATTGGCCAGAATGATCTGTGTCGCCGAATCCACGGCCAGCAGGGCGCGCGCATGGCCCATATCCAGCTGCCCCTGTAGCAGAAAATTCTGGACCGGCTGAGCCAGATTCAACAGGCGCAGCAGGTTGCTGGTCAATGAGCGCGAGCGACCAATGGCTTGGGCGGCCTGCTCATGCGTAAACTGGAATTCGTCAATCAACCGTTTTACCCCTTGCGCCTCTTCAAGGGGATTGAGGTCTTCGCGCTGAATATTCTCGATCAAGGCCATCACAGCGGCGTTCTCGTCAGCCACTTCGCGCACGAGCACCGGCACTTCTGCAAGACCTGCCAGCTTGGCCGCACGGAATCGACGTTCCCCGGCAATAATTTCGTATTTCTCTGTCTGGTCGCCAGCAATCGGCCGGATCAGGATCGGCTGCATAATGCCCTGACTGCGTACCGATTCGGCCAGTTCATTCAATGCGGCCTCGTCCATCTGTGTCCGCGGCTGGTATTTACCGGCGCGGATCTGGCTCAACGGCACGCTCGAAGGCAACTGCTCGGCTGTTTTCTCGTCTCGGGACAAATCCTCGATGACATTGATGTCATTGCCTAAAAGCGCAGACAATCCGCGCCCCAGGCCCTTGGCCTTCTTGACCGCTGCAGGCGCGACGCGCGCCGCGGTTTTTGTCGCGGATTTTGCGGGCGTTTTGGTACTGCTTTTTGCTGCGGTTTTACCGGCAGTTTTCGATGACGCTGTTGCCATGATTTCCTCTGTTATTCCTTATCCATTGCTTTGACGCGCTTGATGACTTCAGCCCCGAATTCCCGATAGGCTTTGGCGCCGCGCGACGACTTATCGTACAGCACGCCAGGGATGCCATGACTGGGTGCCTCGGCCAGCCGCACATTGCGGGGTACGACCGCTTTGAACACGTTGTCGCCGAAATGCTCCATCAGTTGCTCCGATACCTGCTGCTGCAACGTGATCCGGGAATCGTACATCACGCGCAGCAACCAGATCATCTTCAGATCTGGATTGATGTTCTTGTGGACCCGTTTGATCGTGTTTACCAGATCAGAGAGTCCTTCCAGTGCGAAGTACTCGCACTGCATGGGAATGATTACGCCGTTTGAACATGCCAGCCCGTTAAGGGTCAGCAGCGACAGTGTTGGCGGGCAATCGATCAGCACGAAATCGTAATCGCCGGCTACCTGGGCAATAGCGTTTTTCAACCGATGCTCGCGATTTTCCAGTTCGAACAGATCAAAGTCTGCACCTGACAGCTCGCGGTTGCCTGGCAATACGTCATACCCACCCGTTTCCGAACGGACCCGTACATCCTCAATTCCGGCTTCGCCGATTAGTACCTGATAAATGTTTAAACTTAAACTATTTTTATCAATGCCGCTGCCCATGGTCGCATTGCCTTGCGGATCCAGATCCACCAGCAACACCCGTTTTTTGTGTAACGCCAGACTGGCCGCCAGATTAATTGCCGTCGTCGTCTTCCCTACCCCACCCTTCTGGTTTGCGAGACAGAATACGCGAGGGGATTTTATTTCATTTGTCATATTTTCCTACTTGCTGCAACCATACAAGACAACGCTCAGCGTCCAGCTCCGGCACATTCAGTTTCTGAACCTGCGCAACTGTCCACGCGCCCTTTTCTTTCAGTTGTGATACTTCTTCTGATGCCAGGCGCCCTTTCATTGCGACCAGATACCCTTCACTCCCCACATGCCTGCCAGACCAGTCGCTAAAGTCAACCAGTGAGGCAAACGCGCGCGAAATAACCAGGTCGGCCTGGGCCGGCGGCTTTCGCTCAATACGGATATGCTCGGATACCAGATTCGAAAGATTGAGTACGCCCGCAGCCTGCCGGATAAATGCCGTTTTCTTTTCAACAGCGTCTACACAGCATACCTGCCAGTCAGGCCTCATTATAGCCATGACTGCCCCTGGCAGACCACCACCAGAGCCCACATCCAGCACAGAAATTTTGCGACCCGGGGCAAAGATATCACTCAGGGGACCGATCACTGACAAACTATCAAAAACATGCTGAATCAGCACTTTATCCGGATCTCTCAAGGCGGTCAGGTTATACACTTTATTCCAGCGCAATAACTGATCCTGATAGACGCTCAACTGCTGGACCTGGGCGTCAGTGATATCCAACCCAAGGGTGGCAGCTGCACCAGCAATGCGGTCATGCCGCTGTGCTATCTCATGCTCGTTCATGCCCATCCGCTCATTCTTCAACGACTAACGGCGCAGTCTTCTTCAGCATTTTCGTCGAAAGCTGCAACCGTTTCAGATGGATCAACAGAATGGAAATGGCAGCAGGCGTCACACCCGATATCCTGCGCGCCTGCCCCACAGTCTCGGGGCGTGCGTCCTTCAGTTTTT
Organism: Advenella sp. S44; assembly: GCF_002810445.1. GTDB lineage: Bacteria > Pseudomonadota > Gammaproteobacteria > Burkholderiales > Burkholderiaceae_B > Advenella. The sequence continues at coordinate 305,362 of NZ_NEXS01000001.1, forward strand.
GACGCACTTCGAATGAGAGACTGGCCACGGTATCGTAGTCCAAATCCGCGGGGATTTTCTGTTCTTCAAGATGGCTCTGGCGCCTGACTTCTTCCTGTTGACGGGCAATATAACCGGCATACTTGACCTGAATTTCAACCTGTTCTTTCACTGTGTCGGACAAGATATCTGCCGGCCGGAGCATCAAACCGTCTTCGGTGGCAGCATTGGTCAAGGTTTCATAAGTTACAGACGGTCGTTTCAACAGCTCAGCGAGCGAATAGTCGCGCTCCAGAACCTTGCCCAGGAGTTTTTCCGAAATATCTGCGTTGAATGTCCTGGGCGAGACGCGAGTACCAGACAGCCTGGAAATTTCCAACTGGACTGCATCACGTTTTTTGCTGAAGAAGTCCCAACGCGCGTCGTCAACCAGACCCAACTGCCGCCCTATTTCCGTCAGCCGGAAATCAGCATTATCTTCGCGCAGGCTAAGTCTGTATTCTGCACGCGAAGTAAACATTCGATACGGTTCCGTCACGCCGCGCGTAATCAGATCATCGACCAACACACCTAAATAAGCCTCATCACGCTTCGGCGTCCAAGGCTCAAGCCCTTTTGACTGTCGGGACGCATTAAGCCCGGCAAGTAAACCTTGGGCCGCCGCCTCTTCATAACCCGTGGTGCCATTAATTTGTCCTGCAAAAAACAGACCAGATATGACTTTTGTTTCAAGACTGCGTTTCAGTCCACGTGGATCAAAGTAGTCATATTCAATGGCATAGCCTGGTCGCAGCACATGCGCGTGCTCCAGGCCCGGTAAGGTGTGGATCAGTTCCAGTTGCACATCAAAAGGCAAGCTGGTAGAAATTCCATTGGGATAAATCTCGTTGGTAAGCAGGCCCTCTGGTTCCAGAAAAATCTGATGAGAATCCTTATCGGCAAAACGGTTTATTTTATCTTCTATAGAAGGACAATACCTGGGCCCTACCCCATCGATAACCCCCGTATACATAGGCGAACGATCAAGACCATTCCTGATAATATCGTGTGTCCGACTATTGGTATGTGTAATCCAGCATGACACCTGACGCGGATGCATTTGCGCCGATCCCATATAAGAAAACACCGGCACAGGGTTTGTATCGCCCGGTTGCTCTTCCAATTTACTGAAATCAATACTGCGAGCATCAATACGGGGTGGCGTACCCGTCTTCAGCCGCCCTTGTGACAATTTCATTTCTTTCAGACGTTGACCAAGACTGATTGCGGGAGGATCGCCCGCCCGCCCGGCAGAGTAATTATTCAAACCCACGTGGATTAAACCGTTCAAAAAGGTGCCCGCTGTTAGAACAACGGTCTTAGAGCGAAACACCACCCCAATCTGGGTTGTAGCACCAACCACCCTATCCCCTTCAAGAACAAGATCATCGACCGCTTGTTGAAACAACCACAAATTCTGCTGATTTTCCAGCCGCGAGCGAATAGCCTGTTTATAAAGAACCCGATCCGCCTGCACGCGTGTCGCTCTTACCGCCGGGCCCTTGGAACTGTTTAACATTCGAAACTGAATACCCGCCTCGTCTGCAGCGATAGCCATCGCGCCGCCCAAAGCGTCAATTTCTTTAACCAAATGTCCCTTCCCTATTCCGCCTATGGACGGATTGCAGGACATCTGCCCCAAGGTTTCAATATTATGGGTCAATAAGAGGGTTTTGGATCCGGAACGCGCAGCAGCAAGCGCCGCTTCAGTACCGGCGTGACCTCCACCAACAATAATGACGTCAAATTCGTCTGGGTAGTTCATTCTGTTCTTTCAATGATAGGAATAGCGAGATGTTCCACGTGGAACATTAAAAGGAAATTCTGTGAAATGCTATTTTAAATGCAATAGCAAATAAAAGGCACAATCTAAATTGTTCCACGTGGAACAATTGTGGATAAGCATGTTAATAACGCTGTGAATATGCAGTGAATATATAGGTATTATTTGTGCATAAGATCATCAACATTCAGGCATAATAAGAATTATAGCCCTGTTGATAAAATTAATACAGTAAGAGACGCAAAAAGTGATTACAAGCATTTCCTCCAAACTTCCTGCCGTTGGTACCACAATTTTTACCGTTATGACCAAAATGGCAGCTGATTTCAAGGCAACGAACCTGGGTCAAGGCTTTCCGGACTTCGATCCTGATCCAAAACTAGTCAACCTGGTGACTCAGGCGATGAAAACCGGGCACAATCAGTACCCCTACATGCCAGGCGATCAACGGTTGCGTAGCAACATCGCCAAAAAGGTGGAAACACTGTACGGCCACCAATATAACGAGGATACCGAGGTGACTGTCACCAGTGGGGCGACCGAAGCGCTAATGGCAGCCATTCTTGCTGTGGTCAATCCCGGAGACGAAGTAATCGTGCTGGAACCGTGTTACGACTCCTACGTTCCGGCCATTCGTCTTGCTGGCGGTGTTCCAGTTTTTGTCCCACTATTAGCACCTGCAGATCAACAAAGCCGTTATTCAGTGGACTGGGACAGGGTAGGGGAGGCGATTACGCCCAAAACCAGGCTAGTGATACTGAACTTTCCCCATAATCCTACTGGTATCACGCTGGCCGACAGCGATCTGGACGCCTTGGAAACTATTATTGCCGATACCAATGTACTTTTGCTTGCCGACGAAGTCTATGAACACATTGTTTTTGACGAAAAACCGTTTCTGAGCCTCTGCTGTCGCCCGACATTGGCGGCGCGAACCTTTCATATTTCTTCATTTGGAAAAACCTACCACACAACCGGCTGGAAAATAGGGTATTGCTGCGCGCCTGCAGGCATGACTGCGGAATTACGCAAAGTACATCAGTTTATGGTGTTCACAGTCAGTTCGCCAATGCAAGTCGCGCTGGGGATCTATACCGAGGACCCATCAACTTACCTCTCGTTGCCTGCTTTTTACCAGGAAAAACACGATTTTCTCTACGAAGGTCTGAAAAATACCCGCTTTAAACCGATACGTAGCCAGGGAACCTTTTTTCTACTGGCCAATTACGCAGAAATTTCCCAGGATGACGAGCTTACTTTCGCCAAGTGGTTGACTCAAGAAAAGAAAGTCACTCTGATTCCAGTCTCTGCATTTTATCGTAATCCGGGTGATGTCGAATCTAACCATAACCTGGTCCGTTTCTGTTTTGCAAAAAAACAGGAGACCCTGGAGCAGGCACTTTCGGTGCTAAAGCACCTCTAGTTATTAATCTATTTGAATATATAAAAGATTAAGAGATAGATACTCTGTGGATATGTTGAAACGGATGAATTTACGTGAATATTCAGATAATTAGGGGCAAATCGGGTTGGTGAATACCTGGCTTTTGACCGGTGTATAAAAATGAACAACTTTAGCCCTTGGGAGTTTCCAGATGCTTATCAAGTTTTGATACAGAAGTTATTCACAATAGCCCGCCCAGTGCTTATCCACAGGCACAAATCGACAAAAAGCATCGTTTTGAATGCGTTTTTGGGGCTTTTTTACGCTCTTGGTTGACAGATTATTTGAATATTCGTTTGGTCATATATTGAATGCGAGATCGGGAATGTTGGGAAATCTATCTGTAGATTTCCCAACATTCCCGGAAACGCGAGGCGCGCAACTTTCATGGTTGCCGAGAGTTAAGCCGGGCAGGGGTCGATTTAGCCGGCTTTATCAAGCATGACGCAGCGAAAACCGTCAGGAGAAGGTCGAAAGAGGGCAGATAGGCACGGGACCGGCAATGATTACAGACCAGACGTAGATCGCTGATGCGTCTTTGATGGGCAGGATTTTAGACATTCGCGTCAAAGTGGCTCCAAGCTCCAGCCGTGCTCAGTAGCAAGTAAGCGATCTGTAAGTCCGAGGTTTTCCAGAAATGAGTCATCATGCGACACCACGATCAACGCGCCTTGATAACTACGCAACATGCTTTCCAATGCCTGTACTGAGGGCAAGTCAAGGTGGTTGTTTGGCTCATCAAGTAACAACAGTTGCGGTGGTGAATCGGCGTAGAGTATGCAAGCGAGAGCTCCCTTTATACGCTCACCGCCGCTCAGCGACCCGCTGGGTGTCACTATCTTCCGCGCGTCAAGCCCGAGTTGAGCCAAGCGCATGCGTAGATCCCCTTCGGTAGCGGTGCGATTGGCTAATTGTAACTGTTCTAGTATCGTCTTCTCCGGATCCAGATTTTCTAATCGCTGATCGAGATATGCGTTCTCGGGCGTCACCTTGGATACCCCGGCCAAAGGCGCAACTTGGCCTGCAAGCACTCGAAGCAACGTGGATTTACCACAACCGTTAGGGCCCACAACACCTATACGCTGTTGTCCACCCACGAACAGGCTTATGGTACGGGTTGCGCCCCCTACGTACGGCAACTCCACGCCATTCAAATCTGCCACTTGACGCTTTACAGACTGCGTGATTGGTATTTCATGCAGGGTTATTTGCGACTCGTCTTCAACTTGCTGCGCGGCTTCACGCACGCGTTGGTTGAGTTGTGCCCGACTGGCGGCCTGTTTCTGGCGCAGCGTACCCCACGATGTTTCGCTGCGCTCTTTCTGACGACCCAGCAGAATCTTAGCTTGATTGGCCTCCTTGCCTTGCCGATTGCCGCGTGCCTGCCGTCGCTCCTGCCGTACACGCTGCTTGCGCATGCCCTGTTCCTGGCGCTGACGTTCAAGCTTGCGCTCACCGAGGTTTTGTAGGGCGTTCTGCCGTTCGTGTGCCTTAGTCTCGGCATAAAATGAGTAATTGCCCCCGTAGCTGTGCAGTCCCTGGGAAGACAATTCCACGATACATTCCATGGACTCCAACAATTGCCTATCATGACTGACCACAATCAGCCCACGTGGCCAGCGTTGTAGTTGTTCGATCTGAGCCTGTCGGTTCGGTCGGTCGAGATGGTTGCTGGGCTCATCAAGAATCAAGAAGTCTGCATCCGAGAGCATGGCACCAATCAGGGAAACTCGCATCACCTCACCGCCGCTCAGAATGCTGGCAGGTGTATCTGCTTCAAGGTGGCTCAAGTTATTGCGCTCAAGTTCATAACGGAGTCGCTGGTGTATGTCCCAGTGATCTCCCACGGTATCGAAATCCGCCGGTGCTGTACTGCCTGACTCAATACGTGCCAGCGCATCTAGCGTGTGATTTACCCCCGCCAAGTCGGCCACTGTAGAACCCTCAGGATGAACCACTTGCTGGGCGAGGTAATGCACGCTGCCGGAACGCTGGCAACGGCCGGTGGTTGGTTGTAACGACCCAGCCAGGATGCGTGCTAGCAAAGTTTTGCCGACACCATTGCGTCCGACCAGTCCCGTTGAGCGCATATCGAACTGCTTGTGAAGGTCGGAGAAAAGAGTTCTGCCGTCTGGCAGAACGTAGGACACGTCTTTTAGTACGAGATGGGTATTCGTCATGCTCTATTCCAAAGATGCCAAGAACTCCCCTGTACTGGGGGCTGGTGGAGACTGGCCGTCATAACAACGGCGGCATCAATGGCGCATTGGACAAACACCTCATATTGGAATGGATAGGCCAAATATTGTACAAGCCCTTGTAGAAATGGACAATGCAGTAATTTCAACTAATTGAACTTCCAAACTCATGACCGAAATGCCCGACAACATTCGGCACCTGCGCGAATAGCAGGTGCCGGGCTGAAAAGCCACCGACGATGAAATACACTTTCAGGCGGACGCGCACGATTCCGTTGCTTGAGAGGAATGCGGTGGTGGAGAAGACGGTACGGGACATCTTCAACGCCGGCGCTGAGTGCCTGTTACGGGTGCCGGACTTCGCAGAAAAATTCAACGATGGGATTGATCTGTTAACCATCTGAGGGTGGTATCAGATTGATGGCGTGAGAGTGTCCCATCAACCAATAAATCTGCATACCCCTTATAATTCGGGATAACCCAGCGGTGGCGCTCATGGTAGCGGCGATCTTTATTGTGCTGCATTGCAGCAATATTGAAGCGCCTATAATGGGACCACCTCCGTTTATGGGACCACATCCGTTTTCAATCAGGCGATAGAGGAGCAAACATGGCCTACGATAATCAGAATATTTTCGCAAAGATTCTCCGCGCAGAAGCGCCGTCCTTCAAGATATATGAAGATGACAAGACGTATGCCATGATGGACATCATGCCGCAGACCAAAGGCCATTTGCTTATTCTGACCAAGGAAGAGGCAGAAACGTTGCTCGATTTGTCGGTGGAAGGTGCCCAGGCGTGTATGGCGACTGCAAAAAAAATCGCGCCAGCGCTGCTGGAAGTGACCAAAGCCGATGGATTTATCCTGTCACAGTTCAATAACGAGATTGCCGGACAAACCGTTCATCATGTGCATTTTCATCTGGTTCCCCGGTATATTGGCCAAAAAGTAGAGCGCCATGGTCGGGTAAAGGGGGATATGGACGAGATTGCTGAGCTTGGCCGGCAAATTGCTGCGGCAATTCAATAATCTATTTCACCCCGACATGCAATTGAACTGTCGGCGCTATACGTTCGGCGCAATAAGGTCGACAAGGCCCATAAAAAGCGTTTCCCAACACAGCAACTGCCCAATAGAATCGCCGTCCGAGGGCAGTCCGGCATAACAGCCGCCCAACAAAACCCATCGGGTGTGTTTCTTATCAAACAAACCTGCAACATCTGACGACTGCGCTAACCGAAACTACCCCGTTACTGACAGCGCCGACAGAATCCAGACAGGATCATGTTGGCACTGGCTGATCTTGGGCGACCTGGCGGGCGAGTCGGTTTGGGTCCTTTATTTTTGTAGCTGGTCTTCAGAAGAAGATCAGGGGGATTGAGATGTTTCGGCGACAGAGAAAAATTTAATAATATTTCAATTGAAATATTATTAAATTGGTTCAAGGTTGTGAAGGGCAGTGAAGGGCGGTTATGTTGTATGTGCTGTCATGTGATGTTATCGACTGGCATACGAATTTCGCTTATCGCCCGTGATGACGGCTTGGAACGTTTCCGTGGCGCACTGAACCGGCCGGCGACCACGGTGGCCTGGAGGATCAGACGGCAAAGCGCATTTACGGCTTCAGCTATTTGCTGAGCGTACACACCCAATTTCGGCAAATGGCTGGCCTATTTCACGTGCCGGTGCTATCTCAGCCAACGTCAGCTATCACAGTTATCACGGTTTTCTTCAAACTATTTACACCTCAGTCTATAATCTTATCTGTCGTGAAATTGCGTCAGATAAAGTAATGCGCATCGGGAGATCAATAGTATTTGCAGGCATCCCATGCCGGTTTGTCGGCTGCACGACATGGTCGGTTCAAGGGCATAGTTGGAAGGGCACACGCCTTTATGTCCTTGCATTATCCGTCGGCGTTGGCGTCGCTTGTGACTTGCGGTCGGATCGGCTGCCCGATTTGCGACGACGTTTGAATCTGATCCGGTTTTTTCGTTCCTTGTGTACGGTAATTCCTTCGCCAGCTTTGGGATCAAGTTTATAAAACCAGTAAGCGGCGACGATGGACAAGAGTCCGATTACCCAGAACCCGGTATGAATATCCCCAATTGAAACGTGGCTGGCGCCTCTCAGTTGCATGCTCAGATCCAGCGTGACTGTGGCAATACCCATGCCCAGGCTGATGCCGATCTGTTGCGCGGTGGCAGAAAAAGAGCTTGCCTGACTCATTTGTTCCGGCTCGATATCCGCGAATGCCAGGCTATTTACACCGGTGAACTGCAATGAGCGGAAAAAGCCCCCCATCAGCAGTACGGTGCCCATAAGCAGTATCGGCGTACTCTGGATGAAAAATGCATTTGTGATTGTCATTAGGCCGGTAAGTGTGCCATTTACCAGAAGTACCGTGCGAAAGCCCCACCGGCCGAATACCGCAGTTGCAATGAATTTCATCATCAGCGATCCGATGGCCATCGAAAAGGTGATCATGCCGCTGGCTAGCGGCGAGTAGCCAAACCCAACCTGAAACAGCAGGGTAAGTAGAAACGGCATTGCCCCAACCGACAGCCGCGTCATATTGCCGCCAATGACAGCAGCTGAAAAGGTGGGAATTTTAAGCAGCGACAGATCGATAATGGGTTCTGGGTGACGCCTGGCATGGCGCTTGTACAGCAATGTGCATACCAGTCCGGTGGTCAAAAGCAGCAGCGGATACCGATACCCATGGGTATGGTTGCCGATGGCTTCAATACCAATAACAAACGTCGCCATGCCCACGCCAATGAGCAGAAAACCGAGCCAGTCAAGCCGAGGTTTTCTCTCGCTGCGATACTCAAGTACATATCGGAGCACCAATGCAATGCCGATAATAGCGATTGGGATATTGATGAGAAATATCCAGTGCCACGAGGCATAGGTCACCAGAAACCCGCCCAGGGGCGGGCCCAAAATCGGGCCGAGCAGGGCGGGAATGGAAAGAAATGATGTGGCTTTCAGAATCTGGTTACGCGGTATTGTTCGCAACATGATAATACGGCCTACCGGAACCATCATTGCACCTGCAATACCCTGGATGAATCGGGACACCGTCAGGGAAGTCAGATCCCACGATAACGCGCAGGTGAGCGACGTTAAAGCAAACAGGGCAATGGCAAAGAGAAACAGGCGTTTGGCCCCGAAGCGATCGGCGGCCCAGCCGCAGATCGGGACAAACACCGCCACTGCCAGCAAATACGAGGTGATAGCCACGTTCATGCGAACCGGGGTAGATTGCAAAGAAACTGCCATCATCGGAAGGGCGGTTGCCACCACAGTGGCGTCGAGCATTTGCATGAACAATGCGCACCCGACGATAAATGGTATTAATTTGACGGCAATATCTTGCTGGACGGGATCGCGACTTTTCATGTCAGTTGATATCTTTTTGAGAGTAGTCGGTATAGCGGTCCGGTAACGAGCAACACAAATACCATTCGTGATACATGGAAGGCGGTAACAACAGGGGGACTCAATTGCAGCACTTTTGCCGTAATGGTCATTTCCGCGATGCCGCCGGGACTGTTTGCCAGATACAGAGTTGCCAGCGGGATATCGGAAATCAGCGACAGCAGGCCGCAAAAAATCAGGGCCAGACACAGGGATCCGATGCAGACTAGCGCCACCACGCCCAGATATTTTGGTGCACGCCTGAAAAAATCCGGTCCAAATTTGTCACCAAGCGACCAGCCAATAAACATTTGCCCGGCGTGCTGTACTTCCGGAGGAATGATAGATAGCGCTATATGGTTGCTCGTCAGCACCGTCATAATAAATAGCGGGCCAAGCACCCAGGGGTTTGGAATACGCAGTTTGCCGAAAACAAAGCCAAATGCGCAGGTAAGGGCAATCATCTGAAAAAAGCCGCTGTAGGAGAACGCGATAGCAGCCGTTGTGTTTACGGTCAGGCCATGCAATCCAAGAAACTTATAGACAAAGGGAACCGTTACTACGACAAGCAAAACACGCAGGCTATGGGCAGAGGCCACCCGATCTATCCGGGCATTATTGCGTTCGGCAAGATTGGCCATTTCGCTCGCGCCACCGATAGCCGAGGCGAACCAGGCAGTTTTGAAGTCCACATCTGCCCAGCGGCGCAGGACAAAAGCCCCTGCGCCGCCCAGAAACAAGGCGAACAGCATGCCCAGCACAATAGCAAATGTGTTATCCAGGACAATATGCAGTACTTCTTCGGTGAAATAGAGTCCCAGGGATGTACCAATCACCCATTGGCCCATGCTTCGGAATGCCACATGCGATTGCGTGCGGGCCCCGCGCAACTTGCTTATAGCGGTGATAAGCAGCGGCCCGATCATCCAAGGTAAGGGTAGATGCAGCCAGTTTGCCATTAGAGCACCAGCAAGTGCGAACAGAAATCCGGCTAAATAACGCTGCATCATATTCCAAGACAATTGACATAATTTAAGCGTTCATTGTACGTTTTCAAATGAAAAAATGCGAAGGAAAACTGTTTATATTTGAAAGTCTTATATAAGACTTGTGTCATAACGTCGTTTACATGCCATGAAGCGGGCCCTTCGAAACCCAATACAACTGCGGGGGTCGTGTCGCACTGCAAGTGCGGCTCGCATCGCATCTGTGACGGCCGCAAGCGCCGCGGTGGCCGATCACATCGATCATCGTCCTGCCGGCGAGGCGGCATCGTTGATGTGCTGATGTTGTGAGCACTGAACGATAAATTGAATAAGCTGGCGCACCGGTTGGGCCAGGGCTTGTTCCTGCCTGTGAAGCAATCCTGTCTCACGATAGAATGTATGAGCGCCTAAATCAATGGCGCGAACTTTCGCAGGCCAGCGCGCGAAAGCGGCGGTTTGCGGAAAGAGCGCGACTCCTGCACCATTAGCCACAAGCTTGACAATTGTTTCAAGTTCATCACATTCGCAAATTTCCTGCAGGCTCACATGCATCTTGCGCAGGAAACGATCAACCAGCCGCCCACCGAACGAGGCGCGGTCGTAGCGGATGAACGGCTGCTCAGACAGCAAGGGGGCCCAGTCGCTTCCGGTGATATGAGAAGGAACGATAAGCCTGAAGGGTTCGCGTGCCAGCGTTTGCCATTGCAGTTCACTTTGCAATTGAAAAGGCGGGCGAACAATGGCTGCCATGTCTACATCACCCGCGTCCACCAGATTCACCATGTCCATGGATACACCAGGAATGATGCGGGTATGGCAGCCCGGGCAGGCTTTGTGAAAGTCGGCCAGCGCATAAGGCAATACCGTCCGTTGTAGCGTTGCAATGGCGCCGACGTTGATATGCATGGCTTTAGCGTTGGCGACAGGCGCAGCACCCAGATTGCTGTAAAGTTGAATTAGTTCTTGTGCCTGCAAAAGTAACTGTTGTCCCTTTGCATTGATTTTCGCCGAACGTCCCTGCCGGTCAAACAGTAAAAATCCCAATTCAGCCTCCAGACGCTGCATCTGGGCACTGACTGCCGCCTGGGTAAGGCCGATTTTCTGCGCGGCGGCGGCAAACGTACCCTCGCGCGATACCGCGACAAACGTTTTGAGTTCCCGGATCATCGTATTCCCAATACATCAATAATATTTGTATATATTACAAATATATATTGATTTTAGTTTTTCAACACTGAGCCTACAATAAAAATTCGGTCCCGGCTCTCGCACGCTGGATCATCCAAAGTGCGATGGCATTGCAATAAACGTTACCAATACCGACGCAGCCAACCTTACATTTTTCAGGAAAACCAATGAGCTTGTCACCTTTTCATTTAGCTATCCCCGTCTATGACCTGGCGGCTGCCCGCCATTTTTATGGCGAGGTGTTCGGCCTGTCCGAAGGACGTTCAAGCGAGCAATGGGTCGATTTCGATTTTTACGGACACCAACTGGTCATTCACGAACATCCGCAAACGGCGAGCCAGCAACAAGCGCACACCAATGCCGTAGACGGCCACAACGTGCCGGTGCCGCACTTTGGCATCGTGCTTGAATGGGGTCAGTGGGAAGCGCTATCGGAACGCCTCAAAGCGCTTAATACCAAGTTTGTAATAGAACCTGGCATCCGCTTTAAAGGTCAAGTGGGTGAACAGGCCACCATGTTTCTGTTTGATCCCTGTGGAAACGCGTTGGAATTCAAGGCGTTCCGAGACATGAACCAGTTGTTTGCGAAGTAAAAAGAATCGAGTCCCGCGATAGGTCTGGCCGCGGCCGCAAGCAAGAGCGCTGATATTTCATGAATCAGCCGCTCTTGTATTGACGCAAGTCCCGGCCTTGCAGGGCCGTTCAGCGAAGGCTGAGAGCGCCGCGCCATCCAGCGTGAGCCACGTCCGGCGGGAAAGGGCGTGCTTGCCAATGGACGTGTTCAAACAAGCGTAAGATGACCCGCTACCGGAGTGACTGGTCTACACCGCGATTATTAACCACTGCGACCATCAACCGCTGCACCACGCACTATTTGGTGCCTGGAAGAAACCCGCATCCGTGCATATCCGGCCGCTTTCTGACGCGATCTTAGGTGTTGAGGCGGCTGATGTGCCGTTCTATCAGTTTGACGGACAGCTCGGCATCGCGCGCTTCAAGTGCCGCGACAATATCCATATGATCCAGCGCGCTCTGCAGCAGGGCATCGCGTGATTGCCATACGGCCTGAGAAGAGCCGCCAAGGCGTTGTCTTAAATCTTCGATCATCCCTTCAATGACCGGGTTGCCGCTGCAGGAAAAGAGCAAAATATGAAACCGGTTGTTGATTTCATTTTGTTCACTGCGCGTGCCGTGATCGGCGGCATGACGAAATTCTTCGGCCAGCATTTTGAGCTGATGTAATGTGTCCTGATCAATGTTCTTGACGACGTTGCGAATGCTTTCTTTTTCTAAAAAAACACGGGCTTCGCGGACATGGCGGATAGTTTCGGCATCGGGCGCATAGACGCGATAGCCGCGGTTGGGCGCATGTTCAAGAACCTGACGCAGCACGAGTTCGGACAAGGCGCGACGTGCGTCGAAACGCGAGGCTTTGAAGCGCTCTTCGATATCGCTCAGGCGTATCCACTCACCGGGCCGAAAGCCGCCATTACGTATTTCCAGTGCAATTTCGTCACCCAGCATACGGGGCACTTTACCTCGTACTTTTGCCATATGGCTGTTTTCCTTCTGCGCTAACAAGAGCCGCAATCTGTTGTTGTGTGATTACATTATACCTTGTATGGACGCATTTTTGTGCGTATACTTTGTGCATATAGTTTATGCGCATAAATATGAGGAGCAGTAAATATGTCTGTAGCAACCGCAGAAGCGACCCCGGAATTACGCGGGGAAAATATGTATGATTTGGGGCACACGACGATTTTTTCCTGCCACAAGGATCCTCGTTTCAGCTTCTGTATGTATGTGCCACGCTCGGTTCAGCAGGCCGGTCCGGCGCCTGAACTGGTTGTCGCGGTGCATGGAACCGGGCGAACTATTACAGAATATCGCGATGCTTTCAGCCATTTTGCGCGGTGGAACAATTGCGTCATCTTGTGTCCATTGTTTCCTGTCGGCGTGCAGGGCGATGACAATCGTAATGGCTACAAATATATCAGTGAAGGCGATATTCGATATGATCTGGTGGTGCTCGATATCGTCGAGCAAATCAACCAACGCTACGGCTTCAATTTCAAGGATTTCGGACTTTTCGGATTTTCAGGCGGCGGCCACTTTACTCATCGATTCACGATGCTGCATCCGTCCCGGGTCTGGGCAGCCTCTGTGGGTGCGCCGGGCTCCGTCACGTTGCTGGATCCAAAACAGGACTGGTGGGTCGGTACTGGCAATGTAGCGGAACTGTTCGGCATTGAAATTGACCTGGATGCGCTGGCGCGTGTGCCGGTGCAAATGATTGTTGGTGATGCAGATACTGAAACCTGGGAAATAACGCATAAACCAGGTGGCCGACATTGGATGGAAGGCGCCAATGATGCGGGACGCACGCGTCCCGAGCGCCTGGATACGCTGCGTCGCTCTTTCGAAGCCGCAGGCGTCAAGGTCAGGTTCGATGTCGTGCCAGGCGTTTCCCATCGCTGGGAGGACTGCATCGATCAGATTACTGACTTTTTTTCCGACGTATTGGTGCAGCGCCGCGCATCGGCCCGCGCTCAAATAGGTTGACAACAAATCGGGCCAGAAGTTGTAAGCCTGTCTTTTCTTTCGTGAAAATGGAGCTGTGCATAATATGAAAAAATATCTGCTTTCCCTTTTTTCCCTGGCTGGCTTCTTTGTCGCGGGCGCCAGCGCCCAGACTTTGAATGTCCAGATACCGGCCGATCTACGCAGTTCACAACCTGGCGTCAATCGTGACAGCACGGCTGATATGGTTGTCTCGCACATGGTCGAGGGACTGGTCGCGTTCGATAATGTGGGCACGGTAAAACCGTTACTGGCCGAACGCGTCCAGGAATCCGACGACGGCCTCACTTATACGTTCTTCCTGCGCAAGGGCGTCAAGTTCCATAATGGTGAGCCGTTGACGGCGCAGGACGTTCTGTGGAGCTGGAAACATTATATGGATCCTGATGTGGGCTGGCGCTGCCGGGCCGAATTCAGCGGTCGCAATGGCACCAAGGTCACCGACGTGTCGGCACCGGACGACATGACGGTGAAAGTCGTCATTGACAAGGCCGATCCCATGTTCCTGAGCACACTGGCGCGTCCCGATTGCGGCATGACCGGGATTTTGAACAAGGCCTCGGTCAAGGAAGACGGCAGCTGGGACAAGCCCGTAGGCACCGGACCATTCAAGCTCGGAACCTGGAGCAAAGGGTCCTATGTTGAGCTGCTCAGCTTCAAGGATTACGCAAGCATGGATGGCGCCGCGGATGGCTATGTCGGCAACAAGCAGTCATTGGTCGAACGCGTCAAGTTCCTGGTGGTGCCAGATGCTTCTGCGGCAAAGGCAGCACTGGTGCGTGGTGATCTGGACCTGATTCCGGACATTACCAGTTCCGATTATGAAGAGCTCAAGCAAAATACCAATCTGCAAATATCACATAGTTATACGGCAAGGCGCAATACGCTTCTGATCCAGACTGCCGATCCTTTGATGACAAAGCCGATGCGTCGTGCTATTGCATCTGCAATAGACATCAAATCGCTGGTCGAGATGGTGACCAATGGACTGGGCAAACCGAATAATTCTGTCATTCCCACAGGCACGCCGTCCTATACATCCGTGCAGCAGACAGGCTGGAAGTATGATCTGAATGAAGCCAAAAAATTGCTCCAGGAAGCCGGATATCGGGGACAACAAATCTCCCTGATTACGAACAAGGATTATCCATCCATGTATAACGCGGCCATTCTGACTCAGGCCATGCTGCAGCAGGCGGGCATCAATGTGAAACTGGACGTGATGGATTGGGCGACTCAGCTGGACCGCTATAACTCTGGAAAATACCAAATGATGGCGTTCTCATACTCGCCACGTTTTGACGATGCCTTGCTGTACGAACATTTCATGGGTGACAAAAAGGTCCAGAAACGCAAGGTGTGGGATAACCCCGCCGATCTGGAGCTTCTCGCACAGGCACTGGCTACCGGCGACAGAGCCAAACGACAGCCCTTACTTGACCAATTGCACAAAGACTTTCTGGAAGACGTGCCTATGGTGATGCTCTATAACGGCATTACGATTGATGCGACCTCCAACAACGTGCAAGGTTATACAAGCTGGCCAGGTTCGGCGGCCCGCTTGTGGCAGGTAAGTAAAAAGTAAATACCGCAAGCGCGCAATCATGGCGCTTTATTGAACAAAACCGATCAGCACGTAGTGAGATTGAGATATGCATAACGATAATATATTGCCGTTTGTCAGGATCAGCGGCGGTCCACGTGAAAGAGGGCGCCAGCATGGTGAGCAGGCGAAGGATCGTATCCGGCAAGCGGCAGAGTTTTATGTTGGCTTGCTGGAAAAACGTGATATCAGTCCGGCTCGCCTGCAAACGCTGACACAGGCGTTTCTGCCAGCCATCGAGGCCTTTGACGCCAGTTATGTTGAAGAGATGCGTGGCATTGCCGAAGGCGCAGACGTACCGTTCGAGCACATCGTAGTAATCAACGCCAGGCGTGAATTGCTGATGTACGCCCGTATGCAGCCTGATACACTGGCGCCGGACGGATGCACGGCAGCGGTGGTCTTGCCGGAGATGAGCGCCGACGGGGTGTTGATGCACGGGCAGAACTGGGACTGGCGGGTCGAATGTGCACAGACTTGTATCGTGATGCACATTGTTCGGGATGACGGGCCCGATATCCTGGTATTTACCGAGGCGGGGCAGCTTGCGCGCTCAGGATTCAATGCGGCGGGTATCGCGATTACGGGTAATAACCTTGAATCGGATCGCGCTGGCATGCGCAACGGAATCCCGTTGCCTCTGATTCGGCGCAAGGCGCTGGAAACATCACACTATGCCCATGCCATCCGGGCCGTATATCACAGTCCCAAATCGGTGGCCAACAATATGATGCTCAGCCACTGTGAGGGCGAGGCCATCGATATCGAGTGCGCCCCGGATGAGAGTTTTCTGCTGCATCCTGAAAATGGCCTGTTGATCCATGCCAACCACTGGGAAAGCCAGGTAGCGCTTGTCAAACTGCGGGAGCTGCTGCCCAGCCCCGATTCGGTGTACCGGGGACGGCGCGTCCTGCGGCATCTGACCAAAGATGGCGGGAAAATCGATTTCGAGACGTTCAGGCAGGCCTTCATGGACCGGTTCGGCTACCCCTATGCCGTTTGCCGGCCTCCCCAAAAAGCCACGTCGGGCGATCATTTGAGTGCGACTGCCGCCACTGTGCTGATGCGTCCTGCTGAAGGGGTCATGGAAGTGGCTATTCTGCCGGCAGTCCAGCCAGCCTTTCAGCGGTTTACGCTGTCCGTTTGACATAGGGTAGGACACCATGTTTCGGTTTATATGTGCCCGTGTGGCGATGTCGATTCCCACGCTATTGATTGTCGGCGTCACAGTATTCATGCTGATTCGCCTGATTCCGGGCGACCCTGCAGCGCTTATGCTTGGCGACATGGCCGATCCGGCCAGCCTGGAAGAGTTACACAAGCAATTGGGCCTGGACCGTAGCCTGCCCGAGCAGATGGCGATCTGGTTCGGCAATGTGCTCAGCGGAGACCTGGGCGTCTCCATCTCGACAGGCGAATCGGTCACATCGCTGGTGTTACAGCGGTTTACCATCAGCGCACCGATTGTGTTATGTGCCGTGGTATTTGCCAGCCTGGTTGCTGTGCCCGCCGGGATGATTGCCGCCTGGCGCCAGAACAAACTGACCGACACGGTGCTCGTTAGCACCGCAACGCTTCTGCTTTCGATTCCGACTTTCTGGTTGGGCCTGTTGTTTCTGCTTTTTTTTGGACTTCATCTTGGCTGGTTGCCGGTAGTTGGCTACGTCTCTCCCATGGAAGACTGGCGCGGCGGATTACTGTATCTGATCATGCCGATTACTACCTTGTTCCTGCACGAGATCGGGGTCGTTCTCAGGATGGCGCGGGCCTCGACACTCGATGTCTTGCGGCTTGATTATGTGACTCACGCAAGGGCCAAGGGGTTGTCGGAACGCGTGGTGCTTTGGCGCCACACGTTCAAGAACGCTTTCGGCCCCACCTGGACGCTGATCGGTCTGGTGCTGGGTAATCTGCTGGGTGGCGTGGCGGTGGTCGAGACGGTGTTCACCATCCCCGGACTGGGACGCCTACTGGTTGATGCGATTTTCGCGCGCGACTATCCAGTGATCCAAGGCTGTATGTTGTTCATTGCCCTGATCTACGTTCTGGTCAACCTTCTGGTCGATCTGTGTTACCCCATTTTCGATCCGCGAGTTACCGTGTCATGAAATTAAACGCCAACACCAATCTATTGCTCGGTTCCCTGCTTTGCGGAACGATTCTGGTGGCCGCCCTGCTGGGTGCGGTCTGGACTCCGTTTGATCCTATGACGCCCGATTTCGCCCATCGACTGCATGCCCCGGACAGCACTTACTGGCTGGGCACCGATGAGTTCGGTCGCGACACATTCAGTCGTATCCTGTATGGCGCGACCACCAGTGTTGGCATCAGTTTCATGACCGTATTGATCGCCATGGTCGCAGGAACCGTGCTCGGGCTAATTGCCGGTTACATGCGGGGATGGGTCGATCGCATCATGATGTGTTTTACCGACGCCTTGCTCGCATTTCCGGGTATCTTGCTGGCACTGGGTCTGCTGGCGGTCGTGGGCGCCAACAAATACGGGATTATCGTGGCACTGGGTATTGCCTACCTGCCTTCGGTTCTGCGGCTGGTGCGCGGCAGCGTGCTGCCCTTGCGGGAAAGGGAATTCGTCCACGCGTCCCGCATTATGGGTAACTCCGAAATTTTCATCCTGTTTCGCCATATTCTGCCCAACTGCTTTGGTCCCATGATGGTGCTGGCCACATCAATGTTTGGCTGGGTACTGCTGGCCGAAAGCTCGTTAAGTTTCCTGGGATTGGGTGTGCCACCGCCGGCGCCTACCTGGGGCAATATGCTGGCCGGGAGCCGCCCGTTTATGATGCAAGCCGCCTGGCTAGGCATCTTTCCTGGCGTGTGTATATCCTTGACCTTACTTGGTATTAATTTGCTGGGCGATGCATTGCAGGACAAGCTTGATCCATACTCTAAGGGGAAATCATGAACGCGGCGCCGCTTTTGGAGGTGAATCACCTGCAGCTTGAAACCCGTCATGGTGCGAAACGGGTGGTTGACGATATTGGTTTTTCTATGATGCGCGGCCAGATTGTCGGCATCGTTGGCGAATCGGGCTCGGGCAAGAGCATGACGGCGCGTGCCATCATGCGCCTGGAGCCGCCGGCAATCCAGCGGATTGCGGGTCGCATACTGTTTGATGGCCACGACGTGACGACGATGCCGCCAAAACAATTGCGTCAGATGCGCGGTGCCAAGGTGGGAATGGTATTTCAGGAACCCATGACGTCGCTGAATCCATCCATGACCATTGGCCGTCAACTGGACGAAGGGCTGGCGCTTCACAGCGACTATACAGCCGCCAGACGCCATGAACTGACATTGCAGATGCTCACGCGCATCGGAATCCAGGATCCCGAAAAATCACTCACGGCCTATCCGCATCATTTCTCCGGAGGCATGCGACAGCGCATCATGCTGGCGGCTGTCATGCTGGTCAGACCGGCACTGCTGATCGCAGACGAACCGACCACCGCACTGGATGCGATTGTTCAGCGTGATGTTCTGGAATTGATGGTCGAGCTCACGCGCGAGCAACAGACAGCAGTCTTGCTGATCAGCCATGACTTGCCCATGGTTGCCCGCTACACCGACAAGATCATTGTGATGGAACGGGGCCGCATCGTTGAACAGGGTTCCACTGCCGAGATTATCGCCACGCCGAAGCACCCTTACACCCGAAAACTGCTGTCTTCCCTGCCTAGCCGCGTCCCGGCCAGGCAGATTGACCGGGGCCTGACGCCCATCGTAAAGGCAAAGCAAATCGTGGTCGATTATCCCGGTCGCGGCGCTCTATTCAGAAAAAATCCGAGTGTCAGGGCCTTGCACGGGATTGATCTGGAGATTCATCCTCGCGAGGTACTGGCACTGGTTGGCGGTTCCGGATCCGGCAAAACGACATTGGGCTGGACCATTGCAGGCCTGCTCAAAAAAACCAGTGGTCAGCTCGCATTTGACGGTGATCCTGTTGATCGGGCCAGTGCAACCTGGCAGCGCTACCGACACGATTGCCAGATGGTATTTCAGGATCCCTATTCTTCGCTGGATCCAAGAATGACGGTGCGCAAGCTGCTCGAAGAGTCGTTGCGTACTATGCCAGACATGAATGATCGAGCCAGAAACCGGCGGATTGACGAGGTGCTGGAAGAGGTTGGCCTGCCTGCCCGGGAATATGCCGATCGCTATCCGAATGCACTATCGGGCGGACAGCGACAACGAATCGCCATTGCGCGTGCATTGTCCAGACGGCCAAAATTTGTGATTGCCGACGAACCGGTGTCAGCACTGGACGTGACCGTGCGTGCCCAGATACTGAGCCTGTTTTCGGAACTGCAAAAGCATTACGGCTTCTCTTGCCTGTTTATCAGCCATGACCTGGCTGTCGTGGAGCAGGTTGCCGATCGCGTAGCCGTGATGCAAAAAGGAAGGATTGTTGAGCAAGGCAGTCGCGACGACATCTTTGACGCTCCCAGGCACGCCTATACGCGTGAGTTGCTGTCAGCAATTCCACTGCTGGAAATTACGCCCGCCGGCGGTGTAAAAACACGATGGAGATTCCAGGCCGATTGACCGCACAACGAAGACGGGACGATGCCCGGTGACCCGGGTCGTCAGAACGCGGTATCGTCGCGGTATGTTAATAGCAACTGCAATTGCACGAGGAATAAAGATTTCAGGAAATGATGATGACAATAACCCGCAAACTCAGAACCTGCCCGATCCACTATCGCTCGCAAGCGGGCAGGGAGCAGCACGTTTGAAAGCGGATGTCGTTGTACTAGGCGCCGGCATTGTCGGCGTGTCTATTGCCCTGCATCTGCAGGCCAGGGGGCGCGATGTTGTGCTGCTGGACAGGCGCGAGCCGGGTATGGAAACGAGCTTTGGCAACGCCGGTCTGATAGAGCGATCCAGTGTTATACCGTATGCGTTTCCACGGGATATCCGTCTGCTGCTGTCCTATGCTTTTAACCGGAGGACCGAAGTTCGCTATCAGCCGCTATTTCTGCCGCAAATTGCAGCATGGCTTGCACGTTACTGGTGGCATTCGTCGCCGCAACGGCTTGCACAGGCTGCAGCGCATATGTTGCCCTTGATTGAACGCAGTGTCGTGGAGCACGACGAACTGGCACAAGTTGCGCAAGTGGATCATCTGTTTCGTCGTACCGGCTGGATCGAGTGCCTGCGCAGCCCGGCGTGGCTCGCGCGAGCGCAAGCGGACGCCGACAAACTGAAACCCTATGGCTTGCGTTATCGCGTGCTTGACCAGCAAGATCTGGCGGCTCAAGAGCCGCATCTGAAGCCGATCATGGCCGGCGCGATTCACTGGCTGGATCCGGTAACGGTCAGCGATCCCGGCGCCGTGGTCAGCGGTTATGCGGCGCTTTTCGTACAGCGCGGTGGCCGATTGCTGCGGGGCGATGCGCTCACGCTTGCCAAACGTGAGACGTCTTGGACTGTCGACACGGAAGCCGGCCAATTGCAGGCGCGTGAGGCTGTCATTGCATTGGGTCCGTGGTCGGGCGATTTGCTCAAACCATTGGGATATCGAGTCCCGGTTGCGGTAAAGCGAGGCTACCATCAGCACTTCAAGGCGCACGATAGCGCTACGCTGACGCATCCTGTTGTCGATGTGGAAAACGGCTTTGTGTTATCTCCAATGACAAACGGCATTCGATTGACGACCGGTGTCGAGCTTGCACGCAGGGATGGACGCGCCTCTCCGGTACAAATGACAAAAGCTCGGATCCAGGCAGCACAGATGCTCAATCTTGGAGAGCCGGTCGAAAAGACGCCCTGGATGGGCGCCAGACCCTGTCTTCCAGATATGCTGCCTGTCATTGGGGCGGCATATCGCCATCGTGGTTTGTGGATGGCTTTTGGCCATGCCCATCATGGATTTACGCTAGGGCCTGTGACTGGCAAACTGGTGGCAGATTTGATGACTGGTCAAGATCCGGGATTTGACGCAGCGCCCTATGATGTAAAGCGGTTCGGGCGCGCGTGACAGCGCTGTAGGGTAGGGCGCACGACACAGACCAGAATACAGGCGAAAAAAATGCCCGCACAACGTGCGGGCAAGTGGCTGAGATTTAATTCTATCACTATTTACAGAAAAGTCTATGGTTCGCAGGTATAAACCTGTTTCAGAGGTGAAAGCCGCCCATTGCCGGGATGAGAATGAACCGCTGATCGCCTATTACCTTTGCAAGGCATTTTTCTTTGCCCAACATGCCTGATTTGCCCGCCAGGTTTGAGGATCGGCCCTTCAAATAACCGATATAATAGGCCAACTTCACTGATATTTCGCCTATGTCTGCACCTGCCAACGATCCTATTGCCGCTATCGCAACCGCGCCAGGACGCGGCGGTATAGGCGTCATCCGTATTTCAGGACCCGATTTGACCGGGCTGATCTCGCAACTATTTGGGCGCGAGCTGGCGGCGCGCCATGCCTATTTTCTGCCATTTCGCGACAGCAAAGGCGAGCCCATTGACGAAGGCATCGCCCTGTATTTCCGTGCCCCGCATTCCTATACCGGCGAGGATGTGCTGGAATTGCAAGGGCACGGTGGTCCGGCGGTTTTGAAACGCATACTCGATCGTTGCCTGCAGGTGGGCGCGTCGCTGCGCATGCGCCACGCCGAGCCCGGCGAATTTACGCAGCGCGCTTTTCTGAACAACCGCCTGGATCTGGCACAGGCCGAAGCCGTGGCCGACCTGATTGACGCTTCCTCAGAGGCTGCAGCGCGCAGCGCCATGGCTTCTTTGAGCGGTTCCTTTTCTGCACAGGTCAACAGTCTGGCGGATCAAATCATTCATTTGCGCATGTTGGTAGAGGCGACGCTCGACTTTCCCGAAGAAGAAATCGAATTTCTGGAAAAATACCAGGCGCGCGAAACCCTGGGCGGTATTATTGGCGACATGGCAGAACTGGTGCGGCAGGCGCGCCAGGGCATGATTCTGCGCGAAGGCTTGCACGTTGTGCTGGCGGGCCAGCCGAATGTCGGCAAATCCAGCCTGCTGAATACCCTGGCAGGCGACGATATAGCCATTGTCACGCCGATTGCCGGCACCACGCGCGACAAGGTCACGCAGCAGATCCATATTGAAGGCGTGCCCATCCATATTGTCGATACGGCAGGCCTTCGCGACACTGACGACACCGTGGAAAGTATTGGCATCGCGCGCAGTTGGGCAGAGATAGAAAAGGCAAATGTGATTATTCACCTGCAGGATGCGCGCACACCAAACGACGAATTGGATGTCGGTATTACACGCAGGCTGCCGCAACGCACCCCTGTGCTGGAAGTCTTCAATAAGATCGACCTGCTTGATGACGCGGCGCTAAAAGCGCTGATAGCCCGTCCTTCAGCAAATGGCAACACAGCCAGTACACACGAAGTTTCGCGTATTCTGATCTCTGCCGTCCATGAAACCGGCCTGGACGTGCTGCGCAGCAAACTGCTACAGATTGCCGGCTGGAACCCGGGTGCCGAATCACCCTGGCTGGCACGCGAGCGGCATCTGCAAGCGCTGCAAAATGCCGCGCAACATTTGCTTAATGCCAAGGAGCATGCGGCACAAAACGACCGTGTGCTGGATCTGTTCGCCGAGGAATTGCGGCTGGCGCATGAGTCGCTGTGGAGTATTACGGGCCAATTTTCCAGCGATGATTTGCTGGGTGAAATCTTTTCGAATTTTTGTATTGGGAAGTAAGGTGGGGTCGATGGGAATTCATCGACGTCTGCTGATTTGGCAAGAATCCTCGAAAAATAATAAAAGGGATCTCTGTTTACTGGCGAATTTGGAGATACAGACTATGTCACCCACTTATGACGCGCAGGCTTGGTTCCAAGTAGGTGGCCTTTTCTTTTCTGGATAAGGCCGTTGTTCCTTGGACGTCGCCTTCATGTCTTTTCCTTTGCGACGGACATTGATGACAAGCAACCTAAATCCCTGACAGAGCCGGCTGCGCTCAAGAGCACCAGCGGGGGAGAGGCATGAATGCGCCCTAACGGCCGATGATCCAGCGCTATTGGCTGACATCAAGCAGCGAGCCCGAGTTCTACGAGACTGGCGATGCACGTCCGAATGATTGGGATGTATCCCAAGACGATTCAATCCAGTCATGAGATGACTCCATGGGCGGTCATAAGAATCTCGGCCTTGCGTATGGCGAGCGCAAGTTAATCTTCATTACTGTCTTCATGCCACTCTAGATGCGGCTATGGTAGTGTCGATATTGGTGGCCTGATCGTGCGCAGCCTGCCGTTGTGCTTTAACGATATTTATCTCCAGCGCCATTCCCTGCGCTGAAAAAAATCGCAGATCGTGCAATCCGATCGTTGCCAGAATGGCTTTCAGATAGGGCGTCAGAAAATCCGGCTGGCGGCTGCGGTCGCTGCCAAAAAATCCGCCGGATGCAATCGCAATATATACCGGCTTGCTCTTCAACGTACCCACTTTTCCAGCTGGCGTGATAGTGAAACTGCGATTGATGCGCACCACAAGGTCTATCCAGGTCTTGAGCGAGGCAGGGACTGTAAAGTTGTGCATCGGCGTGCCAATGACAACCAGATCAGCTTCTTCAAGTTCGCATATCAGTCTTTCTGATTCTTCCATCGATCCTTCAGATGACGAACGCTCGCCGTTGTTGCCGGCGGCATTGGCCAGTGCGTTGGCATAGTCGGCGTCGATGGCGGATGCGGCGTGCAAGCGCCAATCGCGCCGGATGATGCGGCTTACCAGGTGCTGGCTGCAGAGCCGATCCACAATGGCCTGGGATAGCTGAGTGCTTTCCGATTCTTCGCCACGCGGGCTGAACGTTAAATGCAATAATTTCATAAGCGTTCCGTGTTCGATGCTTGTTAAACAGATGGCTTGGAAGATAGTAATAATAAATCGTTATCACAATTGTGATTATTGTAATCCAGAGCTATTTTCTTCATGAGACATATAGACCGAAATGACTTAGCCGACGGCCGATAGCGCCATGCCAAAATGCATGCCGGTGCTCAACAAACCCTGGCGGAAATAAAATCGCTGTGCAAGCGAATTGGCCAGGCCGGTATCAAGAACAAGACGAGCACACCCCGCATCAATGCCTATGGTCTGCAGCGCGTGCAGCAGCCTAGCGCCACAGCGCTGGCCTCTGGCTGTGTCCAGGGTAACCAGGTCGTCGACATACAGAAATGGACCGTAGATGAGGTTTTCCTGCATGCGATAGCCTGCAAGCGCAATCACATCTGTGTTATCCCAGATGGCAAGCATGCGGTAGCCATTTTGCTGCATCCGTTGCACGCGTTCAAGCATATCTTGCGCATCTGTCAGATGTGGACGCAATTGTTGTACGACAGTAAAGGCCGCAAGAATCTGGTTTTCGTTTTCCAAGTGCGCCAAGCGGGTGGTATCCAATTTGCCAGGCGTCTCAGTGGTGTCCGACTTCGGGTTAGCGACGGTGCTTTGAACTGCTTGTGTCATTTACGAATTCCTTTTCAAATGTGATAGATGTCTTGGAAGGAATCGTAATACTGTTATGCCATAATCTAAAGAGCCAAGAATTAAAATACGGACTAGTCCATGAATCAGACACAGCGCTATGGTTTATCGTCCCTGGATCCTCAGGCCAGTATGCCTTTGTACCAGCAGATTTATCTGCGTTTGCGCAATGCCATCGCAGATGGATTGATATCGCCGGGCCAGCGGATCCCTGCGGCGCGTGCGCTGGCAAAAGAATTGGGCCTGGCGCGTGGCACGATTGAGTCTGCCTATAGTTTGCTGGCCTCTGAAGGTTATGTGCAGGCGCGCGGGCAGGCCGGAACGGTGGTCATGCCCGGGCTCGAACATCTTGGCGGCACACCGTTGCCTGGCAAGCCAGTTTCTATATCGCTGGCCGCCCTGCCACAGTATCCACCAATTGCGCCATTTCAGATGGGACTGCCAGCGCTGGACGCCTTTCCGCGCAAAATCTGGGCCCGTCTGGCCGCTCGCTGTGCACGTAGCACGCAGACAGAGGACATGGTTTATCCATCCTTAGGCGGCGCCACAACACTACGCGAGGCCATTGCCGGCTATCTGCGAGTGTCGCGCGGCATCGATTGCGTTCCGCAACAAGTATTTATTACCTCGGGATATCGGGATACCATCGATCTGGTCTCGCGCACGTTGCTGGTGGCGGGGGACAAGGCGTGGGTCGAAGATCCGGGTTATGGACCGACAAAAGATTTACTCAGAAATGCGGGCATCTCGCTGGTCCCGGTCCCTGTTGATGATGAAGGTATCTGTGTAGAACGCGGTAAACAGCTTGCGGCCGATGCCCGTCTGGCAGTGGTCACGCCTGCGCACCAGAGCCCCTTGAGTGTGTCGCTATCGCTGGCGCGGCGCCTGGCCTTGCTGGACTGGGCCGCGCAAAATGATGCCTGGATTATCGAAGATGATTATGACGGCGAGTACCGTTATCTGAGTCGCCCATTGCCCGCGCTCAAAAGCCTGGATGGCGAGGGCAGGGTGATTTATTCGGGCACATTCAGCAAGGTCATGTTTCCCGGTCTTCGTCTGGCTTACTGTGTTGTCCCGCAAGGATTGGTGACGCGGTTTGACAACGCAGTGCAGATACTGGGAAGCGGCGCACCGGCATTGGTGCAGGCGATTGTTACTGCCTTCATGAAAGAGGGCCATTTCAGTCGGCATATTCAACGTATGCGCCGCTTGTATGCAGAGCGCCGTGAAGTGGTGGCCGCCGGTTTAATGGACGTATTGGGAGATCAATTGCGCGTGGAGCTGCAGCCGGGCGGCATGCACCTGATTCTGCGCCCACGGGACAGTGCGGGTATGCACGACGTGGCGATTGCGCAGAGCATTTGCGAGCAGGGCATGTTTGCGCATGGTCTTTCGGGCTGGTATTTGCAGCCGCCTGTCACGCATGGCCTGATCGTGAGTTTCACTAATGTCGCCTCGCGCGACGCGGCTCGCCAATTGGGTGAACGTATTCTGCCGTTGTTGCGGGCAGGCTTGTGAATCATAGGTGGTTCAGGACAAATCCGTTTGCTGGGCTCGACACGGCTTGTGGCGGATATTGGTTCGTTTGAGCGTGCCAAGGTATCGGCATGGAGTGCAGCCGGCTGATCGGTCATGGCCTATAGCAAATCATCAATCTTGGCCCTTTTGGCTGGCCGCTTGCTGTTTTACTATGCATCCATAGTGGTCAAGGCATGAATTACAGGCAACGTTAGCGGCGCCACGCCGATTATGCCGAATGCCATGGTCAGCTCAGATGGACATACCATTTGCCAATTCTGTATATATCAACTGTCATACTCATTCTCGGAGTTCACAATGCAAGCCCGTTACGATTTTCCCAAAACCGCTCCTGCTGTTTACAAAGCCATGTGCGCGCTGGAAAGCGCCGTCATGCAAAATCCTGATCTGGATAAATCGCTCATTCATTTGATTAAAATTCGCGCCTCCCAGCTCAACGGCTGCACATTCTGCGTCAATATGCACTTGCAGGAAGCGCGCGCGGATGGGCTCAATTCGCAACAATTGGATTTGCTGTGCGTCTGGCGCGAAGCGCAGGTTTTCAGTCCGAAAGAGCTTGCGGTTATTGCCTGGGCCGAAGCGATTACGCTTGTCTCGCAAACGGGTGCTCCCGACGAAAACTACAATGCCATGCGTGAGTTTTTTACCGAGGCACAAATTGCCGGCTATACACTGGCGCTGGTGGCAATCAATGGCTGGAATCGCCTGGTGCTGACCGCCAGAACTGTGCATCCGGTGGATGCCACTGCCGCTGAAAGTACGGACGCAACTGCTGCTGCCGTGGCAACTGCCTGATTGCGAACCGCCTGCATTGAGTATCATCAATAGCAGGATGTTATTGGCGTGGATCAGCGATGGCTGGCCACGCCATTCTTATTGCCACTTAACGGCTTGCGGTCACTCGTTTCGGATAAACGGTCTCGGATAAACGGCTTCCGGCCGGCGGTGTCAGCGCAGCGATTTCCAGTCAACAATTTTCAGTCAGCGCCTGAAAAATTCTGGAAAGGTCCGCGTGGCGGCAGCCACCGCTTATCAGGTTCACGATGCCCATTTCAAGGTGCAGTTTTCAGACTATCAGCATGCACCATCAAGAGCGCGCCATTGCCGGATAGCCGGCTGACAGTGGGTGGTGTGCTCGCGTTCATTATCCTGCTTACAGCTTATTGCGAAATAGCCACGCGGCAAGCGGCATGGTCACCAGTGTGATTGCCACAAATGGAATAAAGTCATGCCACAACAGTGTCAGTGGAGCGCCTTCCAGATAAATTCTTCGCACCAGGTCTATGGCAAAACGAAGCGGATTGGCATATGTGGCCATTTGCATGAAATGCGGCATATTGCTAATCGGCGTCGCCAGTCCCGACAGCAGAGTCAGTGGCATGATCAGTACAAACGTGTAAAGCATAGCCTGTTGCATATTCGCAGACAAGGCTGAGATCGACAGGCCTATCCCGACGATGGTGATCATGAACATCAGCATAGCCAGAAAAAGCGCCCAAAAACTGCCGGCCATGGGAATATCAAACCAGTATAGTGAAATCGTCAGCACCAGCATCGCTTGCGAGAGTCCGATGGCAATGGACGGCAGCGCCTTGCCGATCATGATCTGCAGCGGGGTATACGGAGTGACTAGCAATTGATCGAACGTGCCTTGCTCGCGCTCTCGCGCCACGGAAAGTGCCGCCAGCATAATGGTCTGTATCATGCTGAGTGAGGCGATTAGCGCCGGCACAATATTCCAGCGTGACTCCAGATTCGGGTTGTACCAGGCGCGTGACATGACAGTCACTGCCGGCTTGGCCTGGTCGTGCCCGTCGCGCTGGTTATACGCCGATATGATGGCCTGCAACTGCCCGGCCGCAGTTCCCGCTGTCGTTGAGTTACGGCCATCCAGAATGACCTGCAAAGGTGTGGTATGGCCGGCCGACAGCAGGCGTTCGAAGTCAGGACTGAAATGCACCACCAGCAGGGCTGAACCGGTATCGATCACATCTGAAATCTGGCTGGCAGAATCAAGTGTCGCTACCCGATGGAAAACCCCGGTACCGTCAAAACGTGCAATCAACTCCGTTGATGCACCACCGCGGCTTTCATCCAGCACGGCATAGGGAACGTTGGTCAGATCGAAATTGGCAGCATAGCCAAACAGCAGACTTTGCAGGATGGGCGGCACGATCAGAATGACCCGATTGGCCGGATCCTTGAGCACTGCAACGAATTCCTTTTGGCAGAGATTGGCCAAGCGTAGCAGATAGTAAAAAAAGGCCAGCATAGGGTTCAATCCAGTCTCTTGCGGGTGACAAAACGCGCCAGCCCGAGCAGGACGACGGCATAGACCGCCAACACACTGCAGTTTTTGATGATCATGGGCCAGTAATTACCGGCAAGGAAAAGCGATTTGACCAGCTCAAGAAAATAGGTTGCCGGAACCAGTTGGCCGATCACGTAAACCGCTGTGGGCACATTGCGCAGATCGAAGATAAATCCGGTCAGCATCATGGCCGGAAGAAAGCTCGCCAGCAGGGCAACCTGACTGGCCAAAAACTGGTTTTTGGTCATGGCAGAGATCAACAGGCCGATGCCCAGGGAGACAAACATGTACAACATGGAGGCCAGTACCAACACCCACATTGATCCGTAAATTGGTACATCGAACAGGACGCGGGCCGTGACCACGCACATGACCAGCCCCAGCAGGCCGATAAAAAAATAGGGGATGATTTTTGCGATAAGAATTTCGACAGGATGCACCGGGGTGACAAACAGGGCCTCAATCGTACCGCGCTCCCATTCACGAGCCATGACCAGCGCAGTCAAAAAGGTTCCGACCAGCGTCATGATAAGTGCAATAAGACCTGGCACCAGATACCACGTACTGTTGTTGGCGGCGTTGAACCACATGCGATCGACGATGAGCACCGAACCTTGTGTTGCGGGGCTAAGGCTGCGCGAGGCCTGCTTTTGCCCCCATATGGCTACCGCACCGTCCAGATAGCTTCTGATGGCGCTGGCGCGCGTCGGATCTGACCCAAGCAGCAGGGTTTGTACCTGGGCATCGCCGACAGAAAGACGGCGTGCGAAATCGGACGGAATTCTGAGGATGGCGTCGGTTTCATGCGCTTTCATCATCTCGGTGGCTTCGTGCATGGATGTCACTCTGAGCGGCAAAAAATACTCGGATAACTCCAGACTGGACACCAGGCTTTGCGCCACGGGCGAGGCGTCTTCCTGCACGATCGCCACACGCGCGTCGCGTACGTCAAAGGTTAGCGCATATCCAAAAATAAGAATCAGCGCTATCGGCAGGCCGATACCAATCATCAGGTTGCTGGCGTCACGCCACAACTGCCGAAACTCCTTCCGTGTCAATGACACCAGGCGCAGCCAGAAGCCCCCAGTGCGCCCGGGTTGTGCGGTAGCTGCAGATTGCGACTTTCTGTTCATGCCGCCACCTTCTTGCTGTTGCTGCGTTCGCTGCGTCCCTGCTCGACGATACGGATGAAGGCAGCCTCCATGGTCATTCTGTCAGTCCCGCCTGCCTGCGCACGCACTTGATCAGGTGTGCCATAGGCAACGAGTTTGCCGGCATCCTGAATAACAATACGGTCGCAATATTCGGCTTCTTCCATAAAATGCGTTGTAATCACAATTGTGGTTCCGCCACCGGCAAGCCGGGTAATGCGCTGCCAGAAGCCTCGACGAGCCAGGGGGTCGGTACCACTGGTTGGCTCATCCAGAAACAGCACATCGGGCTCATGCAGCAGCCCGACGGCCATGGCCAGGCGTTGCTTGATGCCACCCGGCAATTGGCCTGCCGGCATTTTCTCGTAACTTTGCAGTTCGAACTGCCTGGTGACCGCGGCAATGCGCTGGGACAGCCGCTTGCCCATCAGTCCATAGGCGCGACCGAAAAAACGCAGATTCTCCATCACTGACAGGTTGCCATACAGGGCGAACTTCTGTGAAACATAACCAATACGCTGCCGGGCGACGGCGCGCACCTTGCGCATGTCCATACCGGCCACTTCGGCATGACCACTGCTGGCTGGCAGCAGCCCGCAAAGCATGCGAAAGGTCGTGGTTTTGCCGGCGCCGTTGGGGCCAAGCAAACCAAAAATCTCACCACGTTTGACATTGAAGGTCGTGCTATCCACGGCTGTGAAATCCCCGAATTTTCTGACCAGATCTTTGACGTCAATCACGATACTGTTGTCTGCTTCAGCGGATGTTGTTCCTGGCTCCGTATGCATGGCTTTCTCTCTGTAAGCGGCATGCTCTTTATTGGAGATATCTTCCCGGTAAGAGGTCTCGTCCCTGTGAGAAGGTTGCTCCCTATGACCGGCGTGCCCAGTATGAGGGGACTGCGCCATCTGTGTTTGACCGACCGCGCCCGCAGGTGCCTCCCGGTTTGTCTGCTGGACAGCTTCTGTGTTGCCGGCACTATCAGCTTTACCAGGGGCTGTATTCGGATTTTCGGAATGCGTGATGGGCGCGGTGTCGACATCCTCGTTGGCGCCGGTGCGCAGTAAGACCATGAAGCCGTCTTCCAGTCTTGCCTGTGCCGGCTCCAGCTTTCGTCCGTTCAATTGCAGTTGCGATAGTTCGGATCCGGGGCGCCGAATGACGCGGACATCGCCCGCTTCGGGCACGGCGTCAATGACTGCGGCCGTGTTATCCAACAGCTGTGCCTGCAACTGGCGCGGATGCTCATTGTCGGCCGGCGTCACCAGATAGCACAGGTCATGAGCGTGTTCACTGGTCTTTTCAGGTGGACCGCTGGAAAGCAGCTGGCCTTCATGCAGCACATATACTCGGGCGCAGCGTTCTGCTTCATCCAGATACGCTGTCGTCAACAGTACCGACAGATTTTCCCGCTCACGCAATTGCTGCACGATTTCCCATAATTCGCGACGCGACAGCGGGTCCACGCCAACAGTTGGCTCGTCCAATAGCAACAACTGGGGCGATCGGACCAGCGTGCAGGCCAGGCCCAGTTTTTGTTTCATGCCGCCTGACAGTTTGCCGGCCAGGCGCGCGGTAAACCGCTTCAAATCCGTCATGTCCAGCAGATTGGCAAAACGATCCCGGCGCACGTCATGCGCAACGCCATGCAGATCGGCATACAGATCAAGGTTTTCCTGCACACTCAGGTCTTCATACAGGCCGAATTTTTGCGGCATATAGCTAATGCGATCCTGCACTGCCTGCGGATTGCGAATAACGTCAATACCCAATACCTGCAAGGCGCCGGTATCAGGGCGCATCAATCCCGACACCAGCCTGAGAAACGTGGTTTTGCCAGCTCCATCGGGACCGACAATCGCCGTAAGCTGGCCCGTCGCCACCTGCACATCCACGTTGTTCAATGCCTGTACCGTGGAACCTGTTTCCTTTACCTTGAAACGCTTGCTGATCCCGTCGGCGCTAACGGCAAGATTAGCATTGTGTGCCAGATCGTCTGTCGTTTCGGTAAAGCGACCATCCGGTGCTGCGATAGCGTTGACGTCAGTTGCGGGATCGCGGCTGGTCACTTGTTAGCTCCGGACGACAGCCGGTTTTGAGTATCCGGTACCGCCTTGTCAAGTGCAATATTGACGGTAGCCGGCATGCCAAGGCGCAGCCGGTTCTGCGGATCGTCAACTAAAATACGCACTTCGTAGACCAGGCTGGTGCGAAGTTCTTCAGTCTGTACATTCTTTGGCGTAAATTCTGCCACAGGTGAAATATATCCAACGCGCCCGGAGATGGTTTCATCCGGATGGCTGTCAGTTATGATTGCAGCTGGCATATCGGGCTTGACATGCCCGAGC
Source organism: Advenella sp. S44 (assembly GCF_002810445.1). GTDB lineage: Bacteria > Pseudomonadota > Gammaproteobacteria > Burkholderiales > Burkholderiaceae_B > Advenella. The sequence continues at coordinate 337,433 of NZ_NEXS01000001.1, forward strand.
TGCACTTCGTTCACATACGCCCGAACCCATTTAGGCGAGGTCAACGCCAGGGTATAGGCGGGCTTGACCGGGGAGGCCATATCGCCAGGTTCCAGCAACCGTGCGCGGACAATTGCATTGGTGGGGGATTTCAGGACAGCCAGTGTCAATTGATGTTCCAGCAGCGCAAGATTGGCTTTTGCCGCCGCCAACTGCGCCTGTGCCTGGGCGATATCCTCATCACGAGGCCCGATCTGGGCCAGCTTGAGGGCCTTGCGCTGATTTTCAAGCTGAGCCTGGGCGACCTGGGCCGAGGCCAGCGTATCGTCCACTTCCTGTTTACTGATCGCCTGACCACCGGAGCGCTTCGCAATGTCTTTCAAACGGTTGTGGCGGATCTGCGCTTGCCTGGCTTCGGCCTGCGCAGCCCTCACCTGGGCTTGCAACTGGTCTACTTCCTCGGGGCGGGTGCCGTTTTTCAGTCGCAATAAAGCCTGCTCCTGTGCGCCAACCTGCGCCTTGGCCTGATCGGCTTGTAGCGCCAACCGGCGGGTGTCCAGCGTAGCCAGTATCTGACCTGCCTTCACGCTGTCGCCTTCCTCAACCCGCATTTCACGTACCCGGTCGCTGTTTTCAAAAGCCAGTGAGATCTGCCGGATATCGACATTGCCATAGAGCGTCAAATGATCGGCTGTCGGGGATGGGCGCCCATAAAACCACCATGCGCCTGCTGCAATGGCGCTTACGGCAAGAACGACTACAACTGCAATTTTTTTATTCATGATTGAAATAATCCGTCCACACCCAGTGTTGGGCAAGAGCAAATGAGTTATAATTCTAATTCAAATTTGAATTCTATGTAAAGCACAGTTGTAATATTTCTTACAGATATCATGATTGCAAAAAACCGCTACCGCAGCAAAAGCCCCGAATCGGCCGCTTCCTCGACCTTTGCCTCTTCCAGCGTTCGCAGTGGCCGCGCCAGCCGCAGCGACGGCGATGCAACAGTACGGCATATCATCGCGCAGGCCGGCACGCTGTTTGCCGAACGTGGCTACGCCGATACGACCAGCAAGGCGATCTGCGAGGCCGCTGGCGTCAACATGGCAGCTGTGAACTATCATTTCGGCAGTCGGGACGGCCTGTATCTGGTCCTGCTCAAGGAAGTGCATCGCGAAGTCATGAGCCTGGATTTTGTGCGGCAGATCGGCCATAGCGCGGCGCCGCCTTCGGACAAACTCTATCTGTTGATAGAAGGACTGTTGCGCGCGACCTATGATGCCAAAAGCTGGCATATACGCTTATGGGCGCGAGAGTTGCTGGCGCCATCGCCGCTGTTGTCGCAAATAATGGAAGAAGATACGCTGCCCAAGTTCGAGGTCTTGCGGGACGTCATCATGGAATTGACCGGCATGCAGTTGACTGATCCGCAGTTGCTGCGCTCCGTATTGAGTGTCATCGGACCGGTCATCACGCTGCTGATGCTGGACCGGCGCATCACGACCCCGATACAGCCACTCTATATGCATACCGTCCAGGACATGGCCCGTCACATGCACACGTTTACGATTGCCGGATTGCAGGCAATAGCGCGACAGGCTGGCTACGCTGCAGACATCCAGGATAAAGCAGGCAAGCAATGAATCGGCGCAATGCCTGTTTGCATAAGTGTATAAGTGCATAAGTGCTGCCCTTGCGCCTGATGTCCTCTTGGTGGCCTGTCTCTGGCGAAATCAGCAGGACTGGCTATTTGATGACAATGACGATATGACCACCTTTGCCATACAGGCTCTGTCTATCACGAGACTTTTAGCACCCCGGCCGCTGCCAGGCGCGCAATCTCGGCGGCCTCGCATCCCAGATCACGCAGTACGTTCTCGGTGTGTTCGCCTATGCGCGCAATTGGAAGCCGAGGCTACAAACGCTCGCCGTCAATACTAATCGGCAGTAGCGGCATGGGCGTTTCTGATCCGTCTTCCAGTACCTGGCGGCCGAGCCCAACGCTTTGCTGCAAGTGCGGGTCGTCGAACAACTCTTCAGGCTTAGTGATGTAGGCGAACGGGATTTGCCGCGCCTCAAAAACAGGAGCAAGCGATTCGGCCTGCATACCTTTGAGCGTTGCTCCCAATTGAGGAATCAGCCAATTTACGCGCGAGCACACGGTCATTATTGGTTTTCAGACGCGGATCAAGATAAAGATCGGGCCGCTGGAGAATTTCGCACAGCGCTTCCCATGGCGCATCGCCGGTTGCGCGATTGGAATTCTTCATACGCAACGCGGCCAACTCATGTCTCCCGACTGTCGGAGGTGCTCCTTGCACAAGATGAGATAGCAGCGTTCACAATCTTTCAAAGCGCAGTTGCCGGGTATGCCTAGAATGGATGCTTACATTTGTTCGCGGCCCAATGGCTGCCTTCACATACAAAGCGATCCATGCTCATACACGAACTTGCTCAATACGGTGCCCGAGAAAGCGGAGAACGTACGCTAACCGCTCCGGTACGTCATCATACGAAACGTGCAGTACTTGACTGGCTGGCAGCCCTGTATCCCGGCGCGCGAATGTCCCCCGGTGTAGAACTGGTCAGGGCGCATGCCGATGAAGTCGGAGCCGGCCATGCCCGCCTGCCGGGGTTTGGCACCACCACGTTTCCGGCAACAGCGGCGTGGATTAATGGCAGCGTGTCGCATACAGTCGAGTTTGACGATATTTTCCGTGATGGCGTCTATCACCCGGGTTGCCCTGTTATCTCGGCAGCGCTCGCGGCGGCGGATACGCGAGACTGTAGTGGGCTGGATTTTATGACAGCCATTGTGGTGGGCTATGAAATATCCACTAGACTGAGCGCGGCGGTTCAGCCGGCGCACTATCGCTATTTTCATACCACCGGAACGGTAGGCAGCATTGGGGCGGCAGCAGCTGTGGCAGCATTGTATGCGCCCGGCGATCAGAGCGTGATGCAACACGCCATCGCCACTGCCGCCACTTTTGCTGCCGGATTGCAACAGGCGTTTCGCTCGGATGCCATGACCAAGGCTTTGCATGCCGGCCACGCTGCTGCCGTGGGTATACGGTCGGGTACAGCGGCAGCAGCTGGCGTTACCGGTGTGGCTGATATTCTGGAAGGCGAGACAGGCTTTGCCGCGGCATTGGGCGGTTCTCTGAACTTGTCACTCGTAACCGCCGGTCTTGGCACGGACTATAACATTACGCGCATCACCCAGAAAAATCATGGCTGTTGCGGGCATACCTTTGCTTCCATTGATGCTGCCCTTGCCCTGCAGCAGGCGCACGGGATACGGGCGGATGATATCGCATCGATCAAGATTGCAACCTATCAAACCGCTATCAACGTTACCGGCAATGCCGACCCGCGGACAGCATTCGAAGGCAAATTCAGCTTGCCCTATGTGGTTGCTCATGCCTTGCGTCAAGGGTCTGTCAGACTGGACGCCTTCAATAGCGAACGGCTCAATGACAAAGCCACGCGTGCTCTCATGAAAAAAATCAATGTGGCTGCCGATGACTCGCTGACCGCCGCGTTTCCACGTCACCGCTCTGCGCGTGTGACGATCGAGATGAACAACGGCAAGCGTCATGAGCATTATGCGCAGGACCGCAAAGGCGATCCGGAATGCCCGCTAAGCGACCAGGAACTTAATGATAAATATGATGAGCTGGTGACGCCGGTACTGGGCTCAGCTCACGCCGTTGAACTCAAGTCTCAGGTCTGGAGTCTTGAAGACTGGCAGGTACGGCAGTTATCGCTACGCTGACGCCCAGGACAATGGCAATTTCACAATAAAGCATTGATAAAACCATGACCCATGATGATTCAAAATACAGTGGCGCCCCATCCAGCAACCGCCGCGCGTTTAACAATGCGTTGCTCAAGCCAACATCGGTTGCACTGATAGGCGCTTCCAGCAACCCGAACAAAAATACCGCCCGTCCCTTGCGGTTTATGCAGAAACACGGTTTTTCCGGCGACATTTATCCGGTCAATCCGTCGGCCATGCAGATCGATGGCGTCAAAGCCTGGAGCAGCATTGATCAGCTTCCCGGTAACGTAGATCATGCATTCGTGATGATCGAGAGTGCCGGCGTCTCCGGTGTGGTGGAGCAATGCGCCCGCAAGGGTATCGGCATCGTTACGATCTACTCTGATGGGTTTGCAGAAGCGGGTGATGAGGGCATTCAAAGGCAACAGGAACTGCGCGCGACTGCAAGGCGCCTGGGCGTGCGGGTGCTCGGACCTAATAGTATCGGCCTGGCCAATGTCCACAGCGGTGCTGTCATTTCCGTTAATGCCGCATTCGAAATGGACAATCTGACCGCCGGCGATATCGGCATTATTTCGCAAAGCGGCTCAATGATGGGCTCGCTCATGTCCCGGGCCGCTGCGCGCGGCTTTGGTTTCTCCCAGCTGGTGTCCGTCGGCAACGAGAGCGATATTTCAGTTGGCGAAGTACTGGATGCCATGGTGGACGATGATGCAACCGGCGTGATATTGCTGTTTCTGGAAACCTTGCGGGATGTGCACACATTAAGTTACGCGCTAGAACGAGCGTGCAGCGCCGGCAAGCCGGTGATTGCATACAAGCTGGGGCGCTCGGAACAAGGCGATGCACTGTCGCAATCGCACACCGGCGCTATCGCCGGCAATGATGCCGCCATGGACGCTTATTTCCGTGCGCATGGCGTCATACGCGTCAATATGCTGGAAACCCTTTTTGAAATCGCGCCGCTAGCCTCCCGGTATGCACATTTGCGCCCAAAAGCCCGGCGCGATACGCCTGCTCGTGTGGCTGTGATTACTACTACCGGCGGGGGTGCCGCCACTGTTGTTGACAACCTGGGACTGCGCGAGTTTGTTGCGGTGGCGCCGCCTGCACCGTTCATTTCGCATATGGCCTCGCGCGGCTTGAGCATACGCCAGACGCCGGTCATTGATCTGACGCTGGCGGCAAGTAGTGAACAGTATCAGGATCTGTTGACTGAAATAATGCAGACCGACTGGTGTGACGCGGTGTTATGCATCGCCGGCTCCTCGGCACAATTTCATCCGCAATATGCGGTCCAGCCCATACTGAATGCCGTTGCAACAGCGCACGGCAGCAGCAAACCACTGGTGGCATTCTTGTCTCCTGAAGCGCAGGCATCATTGCTGTTGCTGCAAAAAAACGCCATTGCGGCCTTTCGTACGCCCGAATCATGCGCCGACGCCTTGGCAGCATTTTTTGTACCGCTAGGGCAGCGACTGCCAGAGCAATTGCCGCCTGTGCTGTTACCTGATGGCTGCCCGGTCAGCGGCAATTTGAGCGAGCCCGAGGCGATGTCGGTCTTTGGCGCACTGGGTATCGATGTCGTTTCGTCTGCCATGGTGCAGCCGCATGCCACAGACCATTCAATTGAGTATCCAGTGGTACTGAAGGTTGTCTCGCGAGACATTCTTCATAAAACGGACGCCGGTGGTGTGAAGGTTGGCATTGACTCTGACGAATCCCTGGCCGCCGCGTTGAACGCGATGGCTGATCAAGTCAAGACTCATTGCCCGCAAGCGGCGATTGACGGCTACATGGTGCAGAAAAAGGAAGATCGCCTGATCGAACTGATGCTGGGCTATCGGCATGACCCGCTGGTTGGTCCGACCGTGATGCTTGGCGCCGGCGGCATCACAGCCGAACTCAAGCCAGACTTCTCTTTGCGCCTTGCGCCGGTGTCAGAGCCGGTGGCTTGGGAAATGATTCGTGAGGTGAAGCATACGCAATTGATCCGCGGCTATCGAAAACTTCCGCAAGGCGATTGCCAAGCGCTCGCGCGCGCCATTGTGGCCTTTTCCCGGCTAGCGCTGATTGAATCGCAGCCGGTGACCGAAGCAGAGATCAACCCCCTGTTTGTTCGTGATGATGGCGTTGTTGCGGTTGATGCCGTGATCCGCTTGCATGAAATATCACAGACGTAATAACAATCTAGCCAATCAAATCAGGAGTAATAATAGATATGGACTTTGAGCTGAATACAGAACAAAAAGGATTTGAGTCGGCGGTGCGCCGTTTTGCTGAAGATCAATTGCGCGATGGTGCTGTTGCACGAGCGCATAGCCAGGACTATCCGTGGGACATATCCAGTCGCATGGCTGATCAGGGCCTGCTGGGAATTACGATTGCCCAAGCCGATGGAGGGCTGGGCGGAACATTGATGGACGCAGTCATCGCGATACAGACAGTGGCGTCTGTATGCCCACGCAGCGCGGACGTGGTGCAGGCTGGTAACTTCGGGGCGATTCGTGTATTGGCGGAATATGGCTCGAACTTTCAGAAAGAGAAGTATTTAAAGCCATTATTGGCCGGCAAAGCGCTGATTGCAGTTGGCATGACAGAACCCGATGCCGGCTCCGCTGTGACCGAGCTCAAGACCACGGCCACCCGCGACGGCAACGGCTGGCGCATTAATGGAACAAAAATCTTCACGACTCACGGGCCACATGCCGACTTCATCCTTGCTTATGTGCGTTTCGGCCCGGGCACCAAAGGTATCGGCTCGGTCATGATTGAGACCAGCGCCGAGGGCATGAAACTGGGTAAACGTTCCGCTTTCATGTCGGACGAGGAATGGGTCGAGATCTTTATGGATAACGTCTATGTGCCCGATGAGCAAGTCGTGCTGGGAGAAGGAGGGTTCAAAAAACAGATTGCAGGCTTCAATGTGGAGCGCCTTGGCAATACGTCACGATCCCTGGCGCTGGGACGATACGCGTATGAAGAGGCCAGGCAGTGGGCGATGCAACGACGACAATTTGGCAAACTGCTGTGCGAATTCCAGGGCATCCAGTGGAAGTTTGCTGATATGAGAATCAAGCTGGATGCTGCGCAATTACTGCTGTACAAGGCGGCCTCGGGTGCCGATAACGGGTTTCCGTCGCCGACAGAGACTGCCATCGCCAAAGCGTACTGTAACCAGGTTGGCTTTGATGTGGCCAATGACGCATTGCAGGTAATGGGAGGCATGGGCTACAGCCGGGAATCGCTGGTGGAATATTGTGTGCGCCGCTGTCGCGGATGGATGATCGCGGGCGGCTCTATCGAAATACTGAAGAACCGGATTGCCGAGGGCGTTTTTGATCGCACATTTTCACAGCGCGCACTCTAGGGCGGCCATTGCTACAAGAATGCCTATTTCAATCGCGATATAGGGTTATCTCCAATGAGCGCTTCGCTCAACAGTGTTTTAATATGTATACTAAAGAATGCAATAGAATACATATTTTAGAGAGGACGAAATAATGAGCCAGATTCACATAGCCAGTGCACAACAGACATGCAGCCAGGCCGAGTGGCAGGCGCGTGTCGATCTGGCCGCCTGCTACCGGCTGGTGGCGCACTATGGCATGTCGGATATGATTGCCAACCACATTTCGCTACGCGTGCCGGACGAGGAAGATGCGTTCCTGATTAACGCCTATGGACTGCTGTACGAAGAAATCACGGCATCCAGCCTGCTCAAGATCGACCACAAGGGCAATATATTGAGTTCGCCCGATTTTGGAGACCTCAATTACGGCGTAAACAAGGCAGGCTTTGTGATTCACAGCGCGATCCACGAGGCCCGCCCCGAGGTCGCCTGTGTCATTCATACCCACACCTGGGCCGGGATGGCGGTGTCTTCTCTCAAATGCGGTCTGCTGCCGTTGAATCAGACTGCAATGCGCTTTTTGCGTATCGCTTATCACGACTACCAGGGTGTCGTCCTGGATCTGAGTGAGCAGGAATCTCTGGTGAAGGATCTGGGCACCTCCGAAGCCATGATCCTGCGCAACCATGGCTTGCTTACCACGGGCAATACGATAGGCGAGGCTTTCAACTGGATGCATCGTCTGGAACTGGCCTGTCGCGCTCAGATCGCCGCCATGTCCTGCAACACGCCGCTGAACCAGGTCAGTCCAGCTGTGCTTGAACAAACCTACAAGAATTACCAGCCTGGCACACGGCGTCCTTACGGGCAGATGGAGTGGCCGGCATTGTTGAGAAAAATGGAAAAGCTGGATGCCAGCTTTATGGACTGAGTCAACGCTTGTGCGTTGCGCAGTCTGAGCATTGCGGTCGGCTTTGGCGCGGCCGCTGCGCTTATCCGGGCCGGTAGAGAGTCAGGGCAGAAGAATCAGAGTTGAATCTCCCATGCAAGTGACGAGAACGCCATTGCGGCGATCCATGGACTTGCATGTTTGTCTGCACCTGTACGCCGGAAAAATCGCCATTACAGATGTAATTACTTCAATGAATACGAGGAGACAGAACAATGCACAGGCGTTATCCAAAGATCGGGCAGACCGTGATTCTGGCCACTATTTTGGCCATCTATGCGGCCGCCTCGACAGCCCAGGCGCAAGAGGAATGGCCGGCCAAGCCGGTCAAAACAGTGGTTGCCTTCACTGCGGGTGGCACCACCGATATTATTGCGCGCGAAATAAGCAACGAGCTGGGCAAGATGTGGGACCAGAGCGTTGTCGTAGAAAACAAGCCAGGAGCAGCCGGCAACATTGGTACGGGCGCAGTGGTCAGCGCCAAGCCCGATGGCTATACGATCCTGATGAATTCGATCGGCCCCATCGCTGTTAATCCATACATTTACTCTAAAAGCACCTTTAACACAATGACCGATTTGCGCGCGGTTGCATTGGTCGCGGATGTTCCAAATGTGCTGGTAGTGGCGCCGTCGCTGAATATCAAATCAGTGCAGGAACTGACCAAACAGATCGAGGCCAAGCCCGAGACATTCAATTGTGCGTCTACCGGTGTCGGTACAGCCGCCCATTTATCATGTGCCATGATGGCAAAAACCCGCGATCTGCGCGTGACGCATATTCCCTATAAAGGTGCGGACGCCTTGAATGACGTCATGTCGGGGCGTGTACAGTTCATGTTCGCCACCTTGCCTTCTGTCATAGGAAGTATCAAGGGCGGAAAACTCATACCGCTGGCGGTATCTACCGACAAGCGTTCGCCCGCGCTCAAAGATGTACCGACGATGCAGGAAGCCGGCTACAAAGACTTTGCCATGGGCTCCTGGTTCGGATATTTCGCGCCGGCAAAAACGCCTGACAATGTCATCGAGAAACTGAACAAAGATATCAATGCGGTGCTGCAAAATCCAACGATCAAAACTAAACTATCCAATGAAGGTGCCGAGCCGGTGGGAGGGTCGGCCGAATCATTCACTCAGTTTGTGAAAGCGGAAAATGCAAAGTGGAAAGCGTTTACTACCGAGATGAATATTTCTGCAAAATAGCGGGTTGTTGTACCGAATCTCGCTGATTTCATTCATTATCTCTTAAATGGGGAAGCGCTCCTGCTTGCCCATTTTTATCATCGATTGCGGTAAAGACATCATGGCAACACGGGCATTGAACGTACTGATTTCGGCAAGGATTCTTGAGTATGTACGCGAGACGATCAGCTCGCGATATGACCTGGCGCATATTCATTTCATACCGTACAGCGGCCATCGACTGGACGACCAGACACTGGCGCAGATTGATATTGCATTTGTGTCCCGCGATATCACGGGGCGCTCAACCAAGTATGTGCTGGAAGCAAAAACGGACACTTATTACCAGATGATGGAAGACGCGCCCAATTTGCAATGGGTGCATGTTCATTCTGCAGGTGTCGATCGTCCGGTTTATGTCCGTTTGCGGGACAAGGGCCTGAATGTAACCAGCTCTACCGGAGCGCTCTCGGGTATAGTGGCGCAAAGCGTCCTGGCAGCCGTACTGGCGCTGAATCGGCGCTTTCGCTTCCTGGAAGCGGCACAGCGCGAGCATGTCTGGGCGCCGCTGCTGGATGATCTGATGCCGGCGGACCTGGAAGGGCAGCATGTGTTGCTGGCAGGGTGGGGCCCTATAGCACAGACGACACAGCGCTATCTGGCCATGCTTGGCATGAAGGTAACGGTGCTGCGCAATAGTACGGTGACGGGCCATACAGACGTTCCCATGGCGTCGTATGACGACTTCCTGCGAATCTTGCCCGAGAGCGATTGGCTCGTCCTGGCTTGCCCGCTAACGGATACAACCCGGGGGCTCGTTGGCCGCAATGCGCTCAATGCGATGAAGCCCGGCGCTCATATCGTGAACGTGTCGCGCGGCGAAGTGATTGTAGAGTCTGAGCTGATAGAGGCGTTGCGCACCGGCAGTATAGCAGGTGCCTACCTGGATGTGGTAGATAAAGAGCCGCTGCAGCCGGAGTCGCCGCTATGGGATATGCCAAATGTCATGATATCTCCGCACACTGCCGGCCATTCGACCGGCAATGAAGCACGTGTGGCTGACATTTTTGCGGAAAACCTGAACAACTGGGTCAAGGGGCTGCCATTGAGAAATCTTGCGCGTTAACACGTATACGCTGTTGCACTATGAAGGAGCTACGTCGCTGGTAATGGCTTTAGCCAATGCAGTGTGTTCGTGCAATGACAGGCGCCATGGCGGTAGTAAATTAGTTGATCAGCCCATCAGCCCATCAGAGCATCAGAGCATCAGAGCATCAGAGCATCAGAGCATCAGAGCATCAGAGCATCAGAGCATCAGAGCATCAGAGCATCAGAGCATCAGAGCATCCAGCAGTTCGCGAATCGCCGGCTGCTGCGCGTCAATGGCTTTAACGCACACATAAAATTGCCGTTGCGCCCAGCTGTCTTCCAGACGCAGCAGCTGCAGCCCCATGGGCTGCAAATAATTGGCAGCGATTTTCTCTGGGACTACGCCGATACCCAATCCTTCCCTGATCATCCGACATCGGGCTTCGAAATTGGATACCTGCAGGTTCACATTGGGAGGGCGCGACAGGGAAGGCTCGACATAGGCCAGAAAAGAGTCCAGCGAATGGCGGGGAAAGTAACCGAGCAGATCGTAGTCCAGCGCCTCCTCAAGGAACAAGGACTTGCGCTGCGCCAGCGGATGCCCAGTGGGCACGACCAGACCTACCCGATCCTGTTTATAAGGATACGAAACGACGCCCGTAGCGGGCTGGTCTGCGTGATAAATGCCGATGTCGCCCGAATCTTGCGCTACCAGTCGTGGCACGTCGTAACTGTGGCATTCGACCAGATCAATCCGCAGGCGGCTATGGGTTTTCAGGTACGTCGCCATCTGTTGCGGCAGAAATTGCAAAATGGTTGACGGGTTGGCCAGCAGTCTCAACTGGGCTTTACCGTCATTGGCAAATTCGTGAATCAGTCTCTCTGTCAGCCGCAAGTTACGCAAAATGGACTTTGCATGCTGGTACAGCAACATGCCAGCGGGCGTCGGCTCAACCCCGCGACCATGCCGCGACAGCAGGGTTTTGTTCAGGTGCTGTTCCAGATCAGTAATGCGCTTACTGACAGCAGATGTCACCAGATTCTCGCGCTGCGCCGCCCTGGACAGACTTTTTTCTTCTACCGCAGCAACAAAGGCTTCCAACGAGGGGATATCCAGTTTTTTCATGCGTCTCTCTTGTATGTTCCCGGGTAGCAGGCCGGCCCGTGACAGTTGCGCAAAATCATACCATGAACGATCGGGCACAAAAAAACCGCTATGGCAGAGGCAATAGCGGTTCAGTGTTTCCGGGTGACTAACCGCCAGGCCGAGGGCCTGGCTTATGGTCAACCTATGTTGGCGTCGTTGGCGGCCTTGTTCATATTGCGCGTGATGAACCACTGCTGGGCAATGGAGAGCACGTTATTGACGCACCAGTACAGTACTAGGCCGGCCGGGAACATGAACATCATGGCGCCGAAGACAAGCGGCATGAACATCATGATCTTGGCCTGCATCGGATCCGGTGGTTTCGGATTCAGGCGCATTTGCAGGAACATACTGGCCATCATAAAGATTGGCAAAATGAAGTAGGGATCATGCACCGACAGGTCATGGATCCAGCCTAACCAGGGGGCGCCGCGCATTTCTACGCTGGCCAGCAGCACCCGATACAGGGTCAGGAAGACGGGGATCTGCACCAGGATCGGCAGACATCCGCCCAGCGGGTTGATTTTTTCCTTGCGGTACATTTCCATCATGGCGGCATTGAGCGCCTGACGGTCATTCCCGAACTTCTCCTTCATGGCCTGCATCCGCGGCGCGACGTTTTTCATCTTCGCCATGGATTTGTAGCTGGCCGCCGATAGCGGGAAGAAAATCAGTTTGATCAGGACGGTAAGTAGAACAATCGTCCAGCCCCAGTTGCCAACAATAGAATGGATCCACTGCATGACCGCAAACATGGGCTTGGCAATGATCGTGAGCCAGCCGTAATCGACCACGACATCCAGGCCGGGGGCGACAGAAGCCAGGGCATCCTGGTCCTGCGGACCTACCCAAAGTTCAGCATTCGTCGTGATGCTGGCGCCGGGCTCCAGCGTGCCCAGTGGCTCGACGGTGCTGACTGCGTATAGCCCTTCGGGGGTCTTGCGCAGGTTATAAAGCCGATCCTTGCCTTCGGGCGGCACCCAGGCGGTGACAAAATAATGCTCGATCATGGCGACCCAGCCGTCTTGGGCCTGCTTGACGTACTCAGCGCTGTTTTTGTCTATGTCAGAAAACGAAAACTTCTGGAAGCGTCCTTCTTCGGTGTAAATAGCAGGACCGGTAAAGGTATGGTAGAAACTGGATGCGCCTGGCGGGTCGTTGCTGTCGCGGGTAATTTGCAGATACTGCGACGGCTGTTGCGGCTCCTGACTGGTGTTGGTGATTTCGTCCCGGACGTCGACGCGATACGTACCCTTGTTGAACGTATAGGTACGTGTCACTTTCAGACCACCGGATTCGGATTCAAATATAACCGGCAACGTATCGCCGGTCATGGTTGTCTCGGAGGACACCAGCTTGAACGGCTTGTACTGATCCGGATAGTTTTTCTTTTGACCGGCCGGTGCAACAATACCGCTTTGTACCGTGTAGCGCGAGATCTCATTGTTCTCCAGCAGTACGGCAGACTTGGATTCGTCCGCAGTATCGCGGTGCTTGCGCAACTCGGCATGAACCAGTTGTGCACCCATCGTATCAAACTGGATACGGAATTCGTCGGTTTCGATATCAACGATTTCAGATGGCGCACTTGTCGCTGCCTGGGCCTGAGCCGGCGTGGTTGACGCACCTGGCACCGCTGGTGCAGATGGCGTATCGGCTTGCGGCGTTTCCGAAGCCGGTGCAGTGTTATCCTGCTGCGCGACCTTGGGCTGTTCGCCAAGAAGAGAGGGATGACCGGTGTAGGTTTGCCAGTTGTTCCACAGCATAAATGCCGAGAAAACAAATATCATCCAGAGTATGGTGCGTCGGATATCCATGTAACCTAATTACAAGTGAAAAGCGGTTGGAAAAACGCACTAGTGTAACCTAGTGCCTATCGCGGGGATGCGGTTTTGCAGGCAGTCTACTGAAATTATTCACGATTTGCTGTGCTGGTAGTGTCAGGGCACGCCCTTGCGGGCGGTACCGGATCGTAGCCACCCTGGCTGAAAGGATGACAGCGGCAAAGCCGTTTAGTCCCCAGCCACAGACCTTTTCCGGCGCCATGGGTATGGATGGCCTGCTCCATATAAGCCGAACAGCTTGGCGTAAACCGGCAGGACTGACCAACCCACGGACTAATAAAATAGCGGTAAAAACGAATGGGTGCAATCAGAAGCTGGCGGATCATGGCTGCGTATTCCTGACAGCAGGACCGGCAACAGCCCGCGCGAAATGACCATCCACTTCCTGGCGTACACGCTGGCGCAGGATGGTGAGCGAACACGGCTCTATCTTGCCATGCAGGCGCACCAGGTAGTCGGCGGCGGGTAGCTGAAGACGATAATGACGAAAAGACTCGCGAATCACCCGCTTGATGGTATTGCGGGTTGTAGCCCGCACAGCGAATCGCTTGGCAACAATCATGCCCAGCCTTGCCGCAGGTTCGGGCAATGGGGGCGTGGGCTGCGCGTGGTTCAAAGTGAACAACGCCCCCCGGGACACACGCCGTCCTTTCAGGACATTCGTGAATTCAGAGGGGCGGTGCAGTCGCGCCGCTTTGGGATAGGTGGCGCTTTGCATGAAACGGACGGGAACCGTCATCAGCCTGGTCAGGCGCGATCGGATCGAAGTCCGGATCGCACTCAGACGGCCAGACGTTTACGGCCTTTGGCGCGACGAGCGTTGATCACGGCGCGGCCACCACGTGTTTTCATGCGGACACGAAAGCCATGTGTGCGTTTGCGACGAGTTACGGAGGGTTGGTAAGTACGTTTCATGGAAATTCCACCAAAAATAAAGAGCTAAAGTTAAATACGGCTAATGCCGAACGGTTGTCCGCCGCCGTTTTCAAGACAAAAACATTGATACGGTGACTCTGCCCGGGCCGCCAAACCCCACACTGGTGGCGTTCTGACTGATGACGGGTTACCGCAAAGGCTGACCGCAGGCTGTCTGGTTGTGTTGTGCCGCAGTGCATGCCGTAAGGGGCAAAGTCATTGGCGACTCATCACTTTGTTCTGCGCCGCTCCGGGTACGGGTGTTGCCACCTGTGTTGCCCGTGCGCTGGCTTGCTGCTGGACTCTGGCTGCCAATCAAGGCGTGACGGGCTCGGGGCACCCGGCCCATGTACCTGCCAAGGTACCTTTATAACCAAGGGTGTTTTGGATAACTACCAAGGATATTTTCGAACCTGTTTGAAGTCGGCCCAGCGTCTTTTTACCTATTGCAAAGCCCAAAGTACACCAAAATGCACAGCAGGCGCGTATCGCAATTTTGTAAAGCCTTATATTTCATCAAATTTTTTGTGGTTAGTCAATGGTTTAGACGGGTTTTTCAATAATATTTGCGTTTCTGTTGTCAAGCCTCGGCTCATTTGCGGCCGGTTTATGCCGGCACCGCCCACATTTGAGCTGGAAAATACGCGAAGTAAAGCGAATTCCCCGGATAGTTGCTCAATTTTGTTGCGGATTGGCGGTATCGGTGGAAACTTTGAAACAGGCGGGCTGCCTGTGGATAACTTTGTCCGAATCAGGGTAAAATAGGATGTTTTCAGATTGACGTCGATATGCAAGAGTTTTGGCAATCCTGCGTGCATTCCCTGGCCCAGGAACTCCCTCCCGAACAGATGAAGGCATGGGTGCATCCCCTGTCTTTTCTCAGTTTTGATGAAGAACTGGGCGAAGTTCGCGTGTCCGCGCCAAATGCCATCAAGCAGAACTGGGCTCGCACCAACTATACGCAGCGCATCCAGGAGTTGGCCAGCAACTGGTTCAATCGACCAGGTATACGGGTCATTTTTCAGGTAGCGCGGCGCGATCAGCAGGTATCCCAGGTGCACGGGCCCGCCGTGTCTCCGCCGGCTGGCATGCCGGGCGCTGGGGCCAATGGCGTCTCGGCACCCCGCGAACATACCGACGGCGTTTCGGTCCCGCTTAACGGCCATGGGGGCCACGGTGCGTCACGCTCCACGGCACAAGCGACGGCAGCCGATGCAGCAACATCGACCAAGGAACCGGTAGTCATTATCGAAACACTCGGGCAGGCGCCCGAAGACCACGTGTACAAGCGGTCGCACATGAATGCGAACCTGACGTTTGAAAGCCTGGTCATTGGTAAGTCGAACCAGCTGGCTAACGCGGCGTCGGCACAAATTGTTGAGAATCCCGGTGTCTCTTCGTATAACCCGTTTTTCCTGTACGGAAGCACGGGCCTGGGCAAGACTCACCTGATGCACGCCATCGGCAATGCGCTATTTAAGGCTGGCAAAGTCAGTCGCGTTCGCTACATCCACGCCGATCAGTACTATTCCGATATGGTCAAATCGTTCCAGACCAATACCTTTGATGACCTGAAGCGTTACTATCATTCGCTGGACCTGCTGTTGATCGATGACATCCAGTTTTTCCGCAAGAAGGAACGCACCCAGGAAGAGTTTTTCCTGCTGTATGAAACCATGGTGCAGCGCGGGCGCCAAATCGTGATTACTTCCGATACATACCCGCGCGAATTGCAGGACATTAACAGCCGGCTAACGTCGCGTTTCGATTCGGGTCTCACCGTGCAGATTGAGCCGCCCGAGCTGGAAATGCGTGTGGCCATTCTGCTGCGCAAGGCCGAAGAGAAAACCGCCATCGTCCTTAAGGAAGAAGCGGCTTTCTTCATAGCGAAGCATTTGCGCAGTAACGTAAGAGAGCTGGAGGGGGCGTTGTCGCGAGTATCGGCTTATGCCGGTTTCCATGGCGTCAAGATTATTACGGTCGAATTTTGTAAGGAAGCCCTCAAGGATTTGCTGTCGGTATCTATCGGTCAGATTACCATCGAGAATATCCAGAAAACAGTGGCCGATTTTTACAAGTTGAAGGTTCAGGAGATGTACTCGAAACGCCGGCCGGCCAATATTGCCATGGCCAGGCAGATCGCCATGTACCTGGCCAAGGAATTAACGCAGAAAAGCCTGCCGGAAATTGGAGATTCGTTCGGCGGTAGAGATCACACAACGGTGCTGCACGCGGTTCGCAAAATTACCGAACAGCGTGCCAAGAACGCCGAGTTGAATCACCAGTTACACGTATTGGAACAAACCTTAAAAGGATAATCATGCAACTGTTACAAGCGAATCGCGATGCGCTGCTCAAACCGCTGCAAACGGTCGCCGGGATTGTAGAGCGCCGGCACACGATGCCGATTCTGGCAAATATTTTGCTGCGGAAAGAGGGGAACAAAATTGCGTTCGTGGCTACCGACCTAGAGGTTCAGATCACCACGCATGCCGACTTCGGCGTGGGTGACGATGTGGAGTCTACAACGGTTGCCGCACGCAAGCTGCTTGACTTTGTACGTGCGCTGCCTGCAGCCAATGAAGTCAAACTCAAACTGCAGGATGGCAAGCTGGGCATCCAATCCGGCAGAAGCCGTCTGGAGCTGCAAACGCTTAATGGGTCCGAGTATCCGACGGTGTCTGTGCCCGATAGCTGGAACGTGTCTTTCACGATGCCGCAACGGGCCTTGCGCAAACTGTTTGGCATGGTCCATTTTTCCATGGCGCAGCAGGACATCCGTTATTACCTGAACGGCACACTGATGGTCTTTGAGCCGGGCATGGTGCGCGCCGTGGCCACAGACGGTCACCGTCTGGCCCATGCCGCTGAAGACATCGAAGGCATCCAGTCTTCCAGCGAAGTCATTCTGCCGCGCAAAACCGTCCTGGAAGTGCAGCGCCTGCTGGACGACAGCGACGAGCCCGTCAATATCGACGTATCGGCCAGCCAAATCCGTTTTACCTTCGGCGACATCGAGTTGATATCCAAACTGGTCGAAGGCAAGTTCCCCGATTTCAAGCGTGTTATTCCGAGCGATTACACTCGTCATTTCAATGTTAATCGCGAAGCGCTGCAAAGCAGTCTGCATATTGCATCCATTCTCATGACAGACAAGCTCAAAGGCATCAAGCTGAATCTGGAAAACAATCTGCTGCAAATGAAGTATATCAATGCAGACCAGGAAAATGCCCAGGATGAAATCGAGATCGATTACAGCTTTGAGCCGTTAAGTGTGGGGTTTAACGTGACGTATCTGCAGGACGTGCTGGCCATGGCCAAGACCGAAGAAGTGATCTGGTCCGTCAAGCCGGATGTCAACGCCTCGGCGCTGATTACCCTGCCAGAAGAAAAGCACTTCAAATACGTTGTTATGCCAATGCGTATCTAAAATCGTGACAGCCGGCTAAGCCTTTGCCCAGCAAAGGGGTGGCCGGTTATTGTTCACAGCGGGGTGCGTGGGGCGAAACGTACCGGCAAATTACTCTAAATTTCAATTGAAATATTGCCGCTGCGTTTTGCATTCGCTTCCCCGAAAGCAGTTATTTAATCGAAGAGTTATCAAAACTATGTCAGAAAATACCCAGCCAGTTCAGGAAAACGGATACGGCGCCGAGTCAATCAGAATGCTCAAGGGCCTTGAGGCCGTGCGCAAGCGCCCCGGCATGTACATTGGTGATACGTCGGACGGCACCGGTCTGCACCACATGATTTTCGAAGTGGTGGACAACGCGATCGACGAAGCGCTGGCGGGATATTGCGATGACATCGTCGTGACAATCCATACCGATAACTCGATTTCCGTGACAGATAACGGTCGTGGTATTCCAACTGACATACACAAGGGTGACGAATTCCACCGCAGCGCGGCCGAAATCGTCATGACTGAGCTGCACGCCGGTGGCAAGTTCGACCAGAACTCCTATAAGGTATCTGGCGGTCTGCACGGCGTGGGTGTCTCCTGCGTCAACGCCCTGTCCGAATGGCTGCGCCTGACGATTCGCCGCAACGGCCAAGTCCATCACATGGAATTTCAGCGCGGCGAGCGGGTAGAGCCGCTGAAGGTTGTCGGCACCAGTGACAAGACAGGTACCGAGGTGCGCTACTTGGCCGATGGGCAAATTTTCGAGAACATTGAGTACCATTACGAGATACTGTCCAAGCGACTGCGCGAGCTATCGTTCCTGAACAATGGCGTCAAGGTGCGTCTGATTGACGAGCGCCAGGGCAAGGAAGAAAACTTTGCATTCTCCGGTGGGGTCAAAGGGTTTGTCGAATACATCAACCGCACCAAAACCGTCCTGCATCCGAATGTCTTTGCCGTATCCACACAGTCCAACAGCGATGGCCCAAGCATTACAGTGGACGTTGCCATGCAATGGAATGACAGTTATGGCGAAAGCGTATTGTGCTTTACCAATAACATCCCGCAACGAGATGGTGGCACCCACCTGACTGGCCTGCGCGCTGCGATGACACGCATCATCAATAAGTATATTGGCGACAATGACATGGCTAAAAAGGCCAAAGTCGATACAACGGGCGACGACATGCGGGAAGGCTTAAGCTGCGTGCTGTCGGTCAAGGTGCCCGAGCCCAAGTTCAGTTCGCAGACCAAGGAAAAACTGGTCTCCAGTGAAGTGCGTCCGGCGGTGGAAGAGGCCGTTGCGCGTACGCTGGAAACCTGGCTGCTTGAAAATCCGACCGATGCCAAAGCCATTTGCGCCAAAATTGTGGACGCAGCACGAGCCCGCGAAGCCGCGCGCCGTGCCCGCGAGATGACTCGTCGCAAAAGCGTGCTCGAAGGCGCAGGCCTGCCCGGTAAACTGGCCGACTGCCAAGAAAAAGACCCCGCCAAATCTGAAATTTATATTGTGGAGGGCGACTCTGCGGGCGGTTCGGCCAAACAGGGGCGCGATCGCAAATTCCAGGCTATTTTGCCACTGCGCGGAAAAGTGCTGAACGTAGAAAAGGCACGCTTTGACAAACTGATTGCCAGCGAACAAATCACAACTTTGATTACCGCGCTGGGCACCAGTATCGGGCCCGATTTCAATGTAGAAAAGTTACGCTACCACCGCATCATTATCATGACCGACGCCGACGTTGACGGCGCGCACATCCGCACACTGTTGCTGACGCTGCTGTATCGTCAGATGCCGGAACTGGTCGAGCGTGGTTATGTTTATATTGCGCAGCCGCCGCTGTATCGCGTCAAGTGGGGCCGTGAAGAACGCTATCTGAAGGATCATACGGAAGAGGCGCAGTTCATGATGCAGGTCGCGCTTAAGGATGCAGGGCTGGAGCCGCAGAATGGGGCCGAGCCAATCGCAGGAGATGCCCTGGCCGAACTGGCGCGTCAGTATGTGATTTCCGACAGTGTGATTCATCGGCTGTCCAAAATCATGGATGTGGAAGCTCTGTCGGCCATCGCCGAAGGCGTCGTTATTAACCTGGACGACGATGCTTCTGCCAAGGCGTCTGCAGAGCAGATGCAGGCTGCGCTGCAGGATCCATTACATCCGCAGGCCGTTACTGTCACTGCAGAATTCGACCAGGAAACTGAAAAGTATCGCCTGGTCCTGCGTCGCATGCATCATGGCAATATCAAGGTGACGATATTCGATAGCCGCTTTGTTGAAGGTACCGACTACGGCGTCATGTCACGCGCAGCGCATACCTTCAACGGTCTGATCGACAAAGGCGCACGCGTCTATCGTGGAGAAGGCGACAAGCGCAAGGAAAAGTTCGTCAGCGACTTTCGCGAGGCTATCCAGTGGTTGCGCAGCGAAGCCGATCGCGTGGTCAGCAAACAGCGCTACAAAGGTCTGGGCGAGATGAATCCTGAGCAGCTTTGGGAAACCACCATGAATCCAAACGTGCGTCGCCTGCTGCGCGTACAAATTGAAGACGCCATTGCTGCCGATGAAATGTTCACCACGCTCATGGGCGACCAAGTCGAACCGCGTCGCGCGTTTATTGAGCGCAATGCATTGATGGCGGGGAATCTGGATGTGTAGGTGTCTGTCGGTTCTCATAATTAGTGAAAAATTCTCACAATTAATGAAAATCGATTCTCACAATTAGTGAAAAAATTTGTAGCTATACAGATCGCCAAACAGGCTCCGATGTTTTATCGGAGCCTGTTTTTATTTGTGCGGGGGTTTGGGAGGTAGATCACCGACAGACGACTAGTTGGCATCGCTGCGGTCGGGAATGAGTGATAGATCATATGATGCTGAGAAACAAAAAGTATCAAATTAAATATTTAGTCGTAATTTTTTGTCTTGTGGATCTTGATTTCAGTCAATTTAAAAAATCTTGATTTCGTTCTTTAACTATATGATTAATAATAAGAAATTATAAAATATTCAATATATGCTATGAGTTAAATTAATTCATATTAACTATTGATTGTTTTTTGTTGATAGCTTCTAACTTGTTCTCCTGGCCTATATTCATTAGACTAAAAATATACAAAATTCAATGGGACGGTTGGGTACATGGATGCGATCGAACTGAACTATCGATTGAAACGTGCGGGGCACACTCAGGTGAGTTTGGCACGTGAATTGGGTGTGACTCGCGGAGTCGTCAATGATGTCGTTCATGGCCGCAAATCGGCCTTTCGGGTAGCGTCCCGTGTCGCTGACGCCGTTGGAGTTGACGTTCACGTACTCTGGCCAGGTCGTTATCGGCAAGAATCGTTAGGCCACCATCCAATAAACAATCGATCTCAACAAAAGGAGAATATGCGACAGAAATAAAAAAACCGAACAACTTTTACGCTGCTCGGCTTTTGTCTTCAAAGAATGAATATTACGTCTTCGCAAGCATAGTATTCCTTCTTTTGAGGGCTTAAGTCAAGCCGTTTTCCCCTAAAGCGTAACAATTTTTACCTTGCGCCCAAGCGCTGGGTGGGCACGTTCGCGCCTCTACCCATCATGCTGGGCATAGGTACAGGGGATTTTTTTGCCAAAAAAAGGAGTACTAACGTGGTTCAAACCAACCCCAATCGATCTGCAAACACCCCACACATCGACCGTGCGCGTACGGTTATCACGCGATCAGGGGCCATCGTACGCGGTAAATTTTCCAGCAGAAAAAACCAGCGCATGATTCATTACGAAGGCCTCTTGGAGTTGTCGGCCTGCTATATGTTCGAAATGTCATCAAATATCATTGCGTATCGTGAACAACCGCTGAAAATTCAGTACGCAGACGGAAATCGGCTACGTCGATATATCCCTGATTTCAAAGTGACGCTCAAAACTGGTGAAATCGTACTAGTAGAGATTAAACACTCGACGATTCTGGCTCGCATAGAGATACATCACAAATATCGTGAAATTTCAGCTCACATGCAACGGATAGATCAGGCGTACTGCATTGTCACGGACACTATTATTCGACAGGAACCGCGACTCAGCTCGTTGCGTTATGTCTATGGGCAACTATTGAGGCAAGTACCGACCCAAATTCAACTGGATACCATAGCATCCGATCTCGCCTCTCATTCCGCGTTCTTGAAGAACGCAAGCATCAAAACCGTTAACTCGCTGTTGAAGCCGTACGGTGTTTCCGCATTTGACCTACTAGCAAGTGGTCATCTTGTTTGCGATTTAACACTACCAGTACAGGAATCTACTCAGACTTCCATTAACAAGGAGAACCGTCATGAATGGTTTCGAATTTCAGAAGAATTGTCGATTTGAACACGATGGAATGGCATATCTGGTCATGAGAATAAATCCTGATAAGAGCATCGTCGCAGAGCGCATCGGCGATGGACAAGTTAGCTGCTGGGCTAGTGATGAGTTACTTAAAGCGTTTACTGAAGGCACTCTAAAGTTTCTCGATTCAGTCACAAACGTTGAATTAGGCTCGTATTATCAACGGCCAATAAATGATTTGAATGAAGATATTAAGAGTGAACTAGAGCGAAGGAAAATTTATGTAGTTGCTATTCGGAAAGCGGCTCCTAGCGTTAATACACCAGAGACGTTTATACCGATACTTAATGCTGTGGCTCAACGGATAGGAGATCCACGTCCTCCGTCATTCACAACGCTCTATAGGTGGGTAAGAAAGGCCGCACTACACGGTGAATTTAGGGCGTTGGTTCCTAGATATGATCGCCGAGGTCCACGGCACCGACGCCAGGATACAAGGATCACTGAGTTATTCGAAGAGGCAGCTCAAAGGGCATTTTCACAAAGCCCTCAAGCAACCATAGGAATGGTGATCGAAGTAGCCAGAACACTTATAACAGAAGAAAATGCGTTGCGCCCGGCTTCTGGTCTGTACAAGATTCCTAGTGATGCAACATGTTATCGAATGTTTGCGCAGTTAGATCAATATGAACAGACGGTTTTGCGTGAAGGAAAAAGAATCGCGATGCGAAAATTCAAATTGGCTGGCGCAGGAGCAGTAACGACACGCATACTGGAGCGAGTTGAAATTGATCACACACCTCTTGATCTATTTCTCATTGATGAAAAGACCTCGTTACCACTAGGTAGACCGACGCTGACTATAGTTCTAGATCACAATAGCCGCATGCCCCTAGGTTATCACCTGGGGTTTAACGCTCCGTCTACATCGGCTGTTCTAGCCGCGCTTCGCCACGCGATTCTTCCAAAAGAAAAACACAAATCGACCATTGGGCTAGAGATACATGGCGACTGGCCATGCTACGGAATTCCAGAGAGCATAGTGGTGGATAACGGACTGGAATTTCATGGAAAAGCATTAGAGCAGGTGGCATTTAATTTGGGAATTCAGATTCAATTTTGCCCGAAAAAAGAGCCGCAGTTTAAAGGTGTCGTTGAACGCTATTTAAAAACCATCAACTATTCATTTGTACACATGCTTCCAGGGACATCGTATGCTAAGTATTACCAGCGAGGCGACTATGATCCACAGGAGCACGCGGTTTTGACACTCAGAGAGTTTCGAGAGATCTTCGAAAAATGGATAATTGATGTGTATGCGAAGAAAGTACATCGAGCTCTCAATACCACACCATTGGAAAAGTGGAATAGTAGTGCGAAATCCTACACTCCCAGGCTACCAAGATCCCTCAGTCAACTCACGACTGAGATGGTAATACCATGTACAAGGAGACTGCGAAACGACGGGATCATGCTACTTGGATTGCACTATAGTCATGACGACCTGGCCCCCATTCTTCGCCGATTTGGGCCAGGCGTACAGGTAACAGTCACTTACGATCCCAATGATTTGGGCACAATTCGCGTTTTTGATCCAGATTCAAATGAAAAATCTTATTTTGCGTATGCGAAAAACTTTGAATACGCTAACGGATTGACACTCGATCAGCACCGGCTTATCAGACGCGAGCTGATTCGCCAGGGGCAGTGTGTAAGCGATTCAATAGCGTTGTCTCAAGAGAAGCAGGCGATTCGTGACAAAGTCAAGGAACTTTCAATCAGTAAAAAACATTCTAAGCGGCGTTACGCTGCGCGACTTCGTGGGGCGCAAAAAGAAGCCACAGCGAATAAGGTCTCCAGGCCGCATCATCACAAAAATAGCAGGCAAACAGTCGATATATCGCACTTTCTGGGTAAACCTCTATCTGGTCTGCAGGAGCGATCTCCACTTTCTACCTTCAAAATGCGCAAACCGGGGATAGTATGATGGATCGGAAACAATTCTTTAACGCTCTGCAGGCCTTTGATACCGAGTATGTCAATTTTGCTGCTTTCGGCCATATCATCAAGGAAATGGAAATGGCGCTGGATCTTTATCGACAAACCGGACTGGTCAGAAATCTTCTGATAACCGGTGTAAATACCCCATCTTTAATACACCACACACATAGAATTTATAATGTTAATTTATAGTCAATGGGTGTCATGTCATTGAGTGAATCGTGCGGTCTTTCGGTGTTGTAAATCGTTGTCCAGTGTTCCGTGATGTGTTGAACTTGCTTCAACGACGTAAAAAGATATAAATCTAATACCTCTTGGCGGTACGTACGATTGAAGCGCTCAATATAGGCGTTTTGATAGGGGCAACCGGGCTGCGTATAATCAATATAAACGCCATGTTGATGTGCCCACTGAACGAACTCCGCGGAGGTGAACTCGGGGCCATTATCGACACGAACTCTACGTGGGTAGCCGTGCCAAGAGGCCAGCCCATCTAGGTAACGGGTGACACGAGCAGACGGCAAGCCCGTGCCAATATCGATTCCTAGCAACTCGCGATTGCAATCGTCAATCACATTAAATGTACGAAATCGCACGTTATTTTCTAAGCGGTCCGACATAAAATCCATCGACCAACACTGACCCGTACTTTTAGGTACGACGAGTGGTTCGGGTTGGCGAGCAGGCACGCGTTGCTTGCGCTTTGTCTTTATGTTGAGTCGCAATGCATTATAAACACGCTGTACACGCTTATGATTCCAGCGGTAACCTAAAGCGCGTATGCGCTTAAAACACTTGGGGAACCCCCAACGTTGATGTCTTTCAACCAGCGTGTTTAGCACTGTAATTACCTCGCTATCATCACAACGTTTAGGCTGATAGTAAAACGCGGTGCGACTCATCCCCGTAATCATGCAGCTTAAAACAACGCTGATGTCATGCTGTGCCTGTAGCGCTTTTGCCCAGTCTTTACGCGTCGCAACAGGCACTACAGCTTTTTTATGATTTCTTCCTGCAACTGAGACTTCAAACTTAAATCAGCATACATCTGCTTTAAGCGACGATTCTCCTCCTCGAGCTCTTTGAGTCGTTTTACGTCGGAGAGCTCCATGCCGCCATATTTGGCTCGCCATTTATAAAATGTGGAGTTACCTACATGATGCTTGCGGCACAGCTCTTTAATCGGTATCCCAGCTTCCGCTTCTTTCAACATCGCCACAATTTGGCTTTCTGTCATCCGTTTGCTCATCGTAAAAATCCTTTTTTCTTAGTGTAAGAAAAATTCTACGCTTCAGCTGTATTATTTTAGGGGATAGTTACAAAAGATTTGTATATGATGTTAATCAAATTGATGTGACTAATTTATCACCGGCATCTCATTGCATCGACGCCTATAAATTTACGGGGGACATCTGTATTACTTCCATTAGACTGCGTACTTGGTACAACAAGCTTAATGGATTCCGCTTGCCCCCGATTATGATGTAGAACCGGCGTAGGCAGCATGACCTCATCCAGTACATCTTTGTTGATAAAGGCTGGCGATACCATCCTGCAATGGGCATTCGCATCAGATCATCACCAATATCCTCACCCGCTGAGCGCAAGCCACTGTAGGCAGCCGTACCACATTACGCCCCTCATCTATTCGTATAATTTCGCCTATATACCTCTTCCCCCATAGCCTGCACCTGCTGCGCGACCTGTGCCCTGAAGGGCGCCAATAAACGGTCGAAACTTTGCTCAGGTTCAAGCAGCGACAGACTACGCGCAATCGCTTCAATGGTGGACACTGCAGCAGGCTGACTCGTCTTGCGTATCCGGTATTCCGACGGCATGCCAGGGGGCAGGCTCAGCCGAGGCAGCGTGTCCAGCACCGGGTTCGCGCCCACTATTTTGCGTGCCTTGCGCCAGGTGCCGTCCGGCACGATGAGCAGCGACGCGGCAGGCTCACCGCAAGAGGAAGTGGAAACGGCAGCAACCTGCGCGCTGCTTGCTTCCCGCTCGGGAAAGAGCAGTAACACGCGGCCCGATAAGGCAACGATGTCATCCAATTGCGGAAAATGCTCGCCCACCAGCAACTGTGCATTAAGCAGCCCCATTACCGCCAGGCGGGCGGTATTCAGGGGATGGTTCGCTTCATCCGGGTGTTGTAGCACCAGTACCTGCGTGCGGTTAGGAATGCGACTTATATACGCACACAGGCAATGCGATGCAGGCCGCTGGCAATGCTCGCAACGAGGACGGGGCAGCTTTTTCAACTCAGACATGTGCGCCATTATACAAAGCCTGACGCACTGACGAGCGGCTGCACTGGCCGCCTGCCCAAGCCCTTTCGGCTTGCACAACGGGCGTCATTTTCGTGACGCTGAGCTCAACCTTATCGCCGGCACTGCGGGCGAGCCCTGATTGAATTTCAAGCCATTTTTAACCACGTTTCCCGAACTCATTGATATCATGGCCAGATCGTCCACTTCAAAGTAGCCCCAGAACCCAATGCCCACCCTATCCTCGTTCCATCCCCGCAATCGCCATCAGGGCCGCTACGATTTCCCAGCGTTGATCAAAGGCACGCCGGAACTCGGCGCCTTCGTCCGGGCCAATCCCTATGGCGACCAAAGCATTGATTTTGCCAATCGCGCCGCGGTTCAGGCGCTTAACGCCGCCCTGCTCAAAACCTGGTACGGTGTGACTCACTGGGATATCCCGGAAGGCTATTTATGCCCTCCCATTCCGGGCCGGGGCGATTATGTGCACCATCTGGCCGACCTGCTTGCAGAACGCAATGCAGGCGTCATACCCCGTGGTCCGGCGGTGCATGTGCTGGACATCGGCACAGACGCCAGCGCGATCTATCCGATAATCGGCCATTTCGACTATGGATGGCGTTTCACGGGATCGGACATCGATCCGGGTGCCGTCAAATCAGCACAAGCGATTATCCAGGCCAATCCACGCATCAGGGGCGCAGCCGAAGTACGCCGGCAGAAATCCCCAGCGCATATATTCAAAGGCCTGGTCGGCGTCAATGATCGCTTTGACCTGACACTGTGCAATCCCCCCTTCTATAGCTCACCGGAAGAGGCGACAAACAATTCGGAACGCAAATGGCGCGGTCTGGGCCGAGCAGGAGCCCGGCACAAGCGCTCATTACTTAATTTTGGTGGTCGCGATACCGAGCTGTGGTGCGAAGGTGGCGAGGTCCTGTTCATCAACCGCATGGCTGAAGAAAGCACCACCGTCCAGAAACAGGTGCTTTGGTTCTCCACCCTGGTCTCGAAAGAATCAAACCTGTCCGAGGTCTATCGCAGTATCAAAAACGCCGGCGCACTCGATGTGCGCACAGTCGACATGGCGCAAGGCCAGAAAAAAAGCCGCTTCGTTGCCTGGACCTTCTTGAACCGTGGGGATCAAGAAGCATGGCACAACAGACGCAAAGCGAATGCTATACGCAACGGCTAGCCGCAGCTGACACTGGTAACGACATCATTATTCATCGACCCGCAAATCCAGACGCTGCGAATTGTATTCAGGGGATATGCCCTGCGCACGGGCAGCAAAAACGCTGAATGAGCCAGCTCTCCGACGGCACACTATTGCCGTCACGCCCATTTCGATGGTTTGGGCGGCGCATTCTGATCGGGAGCCAACGCCCGAATGGCTGCGTCAACAGGTCGAACCTATCCTGGCGCAGATAGAGGGGGTTACGCCGTAACATAGACTGCTCGCTAATATTGTCAAACTGCGTAAGGCGTGGCGATGTTCCGATACTGTCCTTTGAAATACAGCAACGGCTGTAAGCAAGCGCCCTCCTGCAGCTTCAACGCTTTCACTTGCCCAATAACAATCAAGTGATCGCCGGCGGCGTATTCAGCGTATATTTCGCAATCAAGCCAGTGAAGGCTGCCGGCAAGGATCGGGCTACCCAGGGGCGACGTCTGCCACTGGACGTCGCGCCACTTGTCCGAGCCGCTCTGGGCAAACTGATTGGAAATCGCCACTTGCTCGTCGGACAGAATATTGACAACGAAGCGACCTGCCTGGCGAATTTTGGGATAACTGGCCGAACGTGTCATCACGTTGAACGACACCAGCGGCGGGTCCATAGACACGCTATGGAACGACTGGCAGGTAAAGCCAATGGGCTCGTCTTCGAAGTGCGATGTGATCACCGTGATGCCGGAAGCGTAGTGCCCGAGCGCTTCGCGAAAACGCAAAGGCTCAATCGCAGTAGTGGAAAGTGACATGATGCAATTGAAATACTGGATGTAGCTTGAAAGTGCTAAAGAAAGGCAGTCCGGGCGGGTTGCCAGACGCGCGTCCTTAGCCTGTGCCTGGTTGTCACTAGCGGTTCGCAACGACCAGGCCCCGACAGAAAATCAGTTTGCCAGTTCCCTGCGAACGATGTCCGCTCCGGCACTCAACGCATTCAGCTTGCCTCTTGCAACGCTACGAGACAATGGTGCCATGCCGCAATTGGTGCACGGATAGAGCTTATCGGCATCAACGAACTGCAGTGCTTTTCGCAGCGTATCGGCCACTTCATCGGGTGTTTCAATGGTGTTTGTGGCCACATCAATGGCGCCCACCATCACTTTTTTACCGCGAATCAGTTCGATCAGATCCATGGGAACGTGCGAGTTTTGGCATTCCAGCGAAACGATGTCGATACTGGACTTCTGCAACTTGGGGAACGCTTCTTCATACTGCCGCCACTCGGATCCCAGCGTCTTTTTCCAATCCGTATTCGCTTTGATGCCGTAGCCATAGCAAATATGAACCGCGGTTTCACACTTTAGTCCTTCAATGGCTCTTTCCAGCGTAGCGACGCCCCAATCATTCACCTCATCAAAGAACACATTGAACGCGGGTTCGTCAAATTGGATGATATCGACACCCGCAGCCTCCAGCTCTTTGGCTTCCTGATTAAGAATCTTGGCAAATTCCCAAGCCAGTTTTTCGCGACTTTGGTAATGGGCATCATACAGAGTATCGATCATCGTCATGGGGCCCGGTAAGGCCCATTTGATCGGTTGATTAGTCTGTTGTCGCAAAAACCGGGCGTCGTCAACAAACACGGGCTTGCGCCGGGCGACGGCACCCACGACCGTTGGCACGCTCGCATCATAGCGAGCACGAATTCTAACGGTCTTGCGGTTCTCGAAATCCACACCTTCCAGGTGTTCAATGAATGTTGTCACGAAATGCTGGCGCGTTTGTTCACCATCGCTAACGATATCAATCCCCGCGTGCTGTTGTTCCTGTAAAGAAAGACGCAACGCATCTTGCTTGCCCTCGATCAATCCCTCATCCTGCAGTTTCCAGGGGGACCAGAGTTTTTCGGGTTCGGCAAGCCAGGCGGGTTTAGGCAGGCTGCCAGCCGTTGATGTGGGTAATAATTTTTTCACAATAGTAGTCATGGTGTGTTTGAGTTTTTAAAGATGGGAATGCGCGGACCATTGCTCAAGAATCGCCCGGTATGGTTTGATGAAATGCTCCTCGGCATACCTTCCCTGCTCGGCAGCCAGGCGGCTACGTTCCTCCCGATCATAAACAATCCGGGTTAGCGAATAATCCTGGTGCTTCAAACTCGGCTGATAAGATTTGCCTGCGGTAGAATTTGCGTTGTAAATCTCTGGCCGATAAATTTTCTGGAAGGTGTCCATCGTGCTGATGGTGCTAATAAGCTCAAGGTCCGTATAATCACGCAGCAAATCGCCGGAAAAATAAAAGGCCAACGGCGCCGCACTATTGGCAGGCATGAAATAGCGGGCCTTCATCCCCATTTTTTTGAAGTACTCGTCAGTCAATGAATATTCATCTTGGTGGTATTCCACGCCCAACACGGGGTGCTGGTTTTCAGAACGATGATAGGTCTTGCTGCTCGACACGCTTAGGCATATAACTGGCGCTTTGGCGAAATTATCCTTGTAAGTCTTTGAGTTTACAAAGCACTTGAACAACTTGCCATGCAATTGTCCAAAATCCTCGGGCGCACCAAATTCGGGCTGATGCTTGGCGTATTCCGGCAGCAACACACTAAAGTCATAATCTCGCACGTAAGAAGAAAAATTGTTTCCTACCATGCCCTCAATGCATTCGTTGGTTTTTCGATCAACTACGCTTGTCTTTAATATTTCAATCACAGGCAGGTCGCGATCATTGCTTTGCCCTTCAAAGCGCATTTCAACTGAGATAATGTCAAGGTTGACGCTATAGCGATCGCCAGTGGGGTTGTCCCAATGCGCCAGGGCATTAAAACGATTGTCAATCATCTTAAGGGTATTGCGCAGATTCTCTTGCCGGCTCTCGCCTCTGGCGAGATTGGCAAAGTTGGTAGTGATGCGCGTATTGTCTGAAGGACGATAGTCTTCATCGAAACAAGTGCTCTTAATGGCAAATGTAAACTCTGTACTCATTATGGTGCTGCCTTAATTCCCAGGATAAAACCCACATTTATCTATTTAACGCAGCTCAAATTTTCTTTTTCAATTTCAGCAATCTAGACATTTGTGATGCAAAGGAGGCAGTCTATATTGCATTAGTCATATTTAAAGTGAATTAAATTCATTCTCTTGTTGGCTTCATTCATACAATGGCGAGCGCGCCGATCGGCACGTCAATGTGCCCCTCTCCTATTCGCTATCTTTTCATTGCCCCACGGCGCACTCATTGTGCAAGAAGGTGTAATGACTCAGTTTTTTAAGCTTAACTTGCCTTGCCAATATCAATGCGACAGGCAGGGCCAAAGGCCAGAGGAATGCCGGTGCAGTGCAGGTAATCTCCCGCCGCAAGGGCTGCCGCTTCGATTCTGGCCCGGGTACCAGCTTAAATTTCCTAGTGTTCAAGGCTCGGTTCTGCCCCATAAATGGGGATGAGTACTCACCAAACACGCTGCTTTAGAAGCCATGTATGACTATGCGACCAGGGTTTTGTCGTTGATTTCAATAGCCAAATATAGAAATTGTCGCTCCACGGGTTACCACCTCCCTTACAATAGCGCATGAATTCCTTTCTTTCGCTCCTCTTTCCGTTTCACCCCCGCATTCAGCACATTTGGTCCCTCCCTCTATCGGCGGTTGCATGAAAGTGCCCAAGCGGCTTATGCCGCTTCTTGAAGAAGGCCTTATCGACGAAGTGCTCAGCCAGCTCATGAGCGGCAAAGAAGCCACCGTGTATGTCGTACGCAGCGGCGACGCCACCCGTTGCGCAAAAGTGTACAAAG
Organism: Advenella sp. S44; assembly: GCF_002810445.1. Lineage (GTDB taxonomy): Bacteria > Pseudomonadota > Gammaproteobacteria > Burkholderiales > Burkholderiaceae_B > Advenella. The sequence continues at coordinate 368,614 of NZ_NEXS01000001.1, forward strand.
ACGCCAAACAGCGCAGCTTCCGGCAGGCTGCGTCGTACCGGGACGGCCGCAAGGTACAAAATTCCAGGCAGGCCCGCGCCATGGAAAAAGGCAGCCGCTACGGTCGCCAGATGCAGGAAGAAGTCTGGCAGAACGCCGAAGTAAATGCATTATTTCAACTGGCCAATGCCGGCGTGCGCGTGCCTCAGCCCTATATATGCACCGACGGCGTGTTGCTGATGGAACTGGTCGTTGATGCAGAGGGCGATGTCGCGCCGCGACTGAACGACGTGGACCTGACCCAGGAACGCGCCCTGCAGCTGCACGCCATGCTGCTCAACCAGGTGGTACGCATGCTTTGCGCAGGCGTCATACACGGCGATCTGTCCGAATACAATATCCTGCTTGCCGCCGATGGCCCGGTCATTATTGATCTTCCCCAAGCCGTTGACGCTGCCGCGAACACAGAAGCGTGCGCGATGCTGGTTCGCGACGTAAACAACCTCGCGGCGTATTTCGGGCGCTTTGCTCCAGAGGTTCTGTCGGCCAGCTATGGCAAGGAAATCTGGGCACTTTATGAAGCAGGCGAACTTAACGTGGATGTCGAACTGACCGGCTATGTCGAGCCCGACGCCAGCCCCGTCGATATGGACAGCCTGCTGCTGGAGCTGGAAGATAGTCGCCTGGAAGAAGAGGCGCGGATGCGCCGCGAGCAGCAATTGACCAGCACCCAGTAAGTAGACTGCGAAACGACAAACCACATACTCATGGATGATTTCCTTCTCGTTTTTTAGAGTGGGCGTCCGCTGCGCGGGGAAAAGCCTGGAAATTTAACTCATTTTCTTTTGTGTTTAGCTTCGTCTTCTCGCTCCATGCGATCCAACGAGTGCTCAGTTTCATTTTCGCTGAGAGATTGTTGTTGCATCATGCATTGATCAAAATTTGCTGATCCAGGCTGGATACCAAGATTTGCGCATTGTTTGCGATATCCCTCTGCTTCCATTTCGTCTAAGGCCTGGCATCCGCTCAGAGCGCCCATAACAATCAAGCCTACAAATAAAGTCGTTTTTGTGGGAAGGAGCCGATGAATCATTTCTTATTCCTTTGAAAATTGGTAACTGGTATTACTTCATTATTGGCGACTATGGCAATAGATGAGCAATATATGATCATCTTACTAAGATAAATTTGTTCAGGCCTGACATTTATCTTTACTTACATCTTTTCTGAATACAGCGCAAGGGTCATGTCGTTTTTAGAAATAGATATATGGCACACTTTGGCAAGGTTTCATTTGGCCCGTGTAAGCTTTAGGGTCATGTTATTGGCCAAATCTCTCTAAAGTCATATAAAGGGTTTGAAATGAATAAGCGTTTAAAAAAAGTCAGTTCCGCAATTGTGCTTGGATTTGCCTTTAGTGTTCCCTTTATCCAAGGATGCGCGTCACAGTCAGATGAAACACGTGTATCGGCCGCAGTCGATGATAAACAATTTATGGCCTGGTTCGACAATTTAACGAGTCAAATAAAGGCTGATCCAACCTATAAACGGATACCGATTGAAACGCAAGCGCAGCAAAATGAATTTTTGGGCTGGTTACATGCGGCATACCGCAAACAGATCACGAAGAATGAACTGACCCATCGAATTAACAGCAAATACCCAAATCATGAATCTGAAGCCGCGTTCATAGCTTCAAAACTTCCCTAGACTTTGCCAAAGCCATGATCGCCGGGGTTCTGGAACCAGAATTCCGGCTATTTGCGTCCCCTGCCATGCCACTGTTTATTTTTCCCGTGTCAGAATCCCAACATCCTCGTTGATGTTCAGTGGTTTGTCCAATACGTTTAATTTGTCCTCATCCACAGATTGCAGGGTGTCTTTTGATCTGACACCAAAGAGCCAATCGTCATCCTTTTTATTCTTTGAAATCAGGCGTATAAGGGTATGTTTGCCTTTTATTTCTGTCGTCCAGGCACCATGTTCGGGCTTCTCTACAGCCCCTCCCGTCAGTAAATATTTACCTTGATTGTCCAGTTTCAGACGAATGTCGTCACCGCCGAATGTGCCGGGTGGAAACGTTGCCTCGGGTTTGGCACTAGTAGTCGTTATTGCCCTGCTTCCAGCCTGCGTTGACTGAGTTCCAACGGTTTGGGCTAATCCTTGAAACCCCAATAGGCTTAGAGAGCATAAACAAATGGTCTTAAAGAGACGGTATTTCATAGATATAGCACTCCTTAGCTGGACGCAATTGTAATAATGGGCAGTTGCGTGCTATTGGTCGTATCGGCAACATTCAGCAATAGCATGACAAACGAAATCAACTCTATGGTATCGACATCATCCTGGTCTATCCAGTACCAGTGTCCTGTGTGATACCGCAGCAAACGCATCGGAAGGGGCCGAATTTTCAGCATGGATACGCACGTTGTTGAGCAAAGGATCGACCCGATTGAGTCCGTTGGTCATTTCCCCTTTTAAAACCGGGCCTGATTGTTTTTAAGTTGGTCAATAGTGCTGTAGATTTGATTCAACAGAAAATATGACATATATACTGCCTATTAAACTTGGAATAAAAACGGGATGGGATAGAAAAGAATGCAGCGCTTTTTGAGATTGAAGATATATATTTCAACGTTGACACTGTTGGCTCCAGGTGCGCTACTCGCGCAGAAAGTTGGCGTGCCCATAACCTCAGTGGAGTATAAAGCAAATAATAAAGCGCAGCTAATGGACTGCGCTAATGCGATGACGCAATCAGATATCAACCAGTGCGCCGCAGCCGACTACAAAAAGGCGGATTGACAGCTGAACAAGACTTACAAGGAAATATTTGGCAACGCAGAAGCAGCCCAGCAGACTGCGTTGAAAGCGGCGCAGAATGCCTGAATAAAATTTCGTGACACAGATTGTGCGTTTCAGACATCGGCCGTAGAAGGCGGCTCCATGTACGCAGCTGCACTTGCCAGTTGTCTTGAGGATAAAACATCCGCTCGTACCAAAGAGCTCGCGGCATTGCTGCACTGTAAGGCAGTCGATACGACTTGCGTCCTTTCCGGCAATTGAGGGTCGATTGATATGAGATTGGGTACTGAAGGCGTGAACTTATCGGCGTTGTACGAGGCAGAGGACGGTTTTTTTAATCAGACACAGGTTCGGGTGTTTTCCTGGTTTGATAAGATACTGGTGCCTCTGTTGGCGCTTGTAGAGGTTTTGGCGTTATATTTCATACAAGATTATGTCATTTCTCATCTGAAAAAATGGATTCTGTCAGTCATGACCCTTTTCGGCGGCCTTGCTTTTTATTGGTTTTGGGTGCTCGACGGACGGCTGTATTGGTCGCCAAAGCAAATGCCTATGTTCAAATCGGCTGAGGAACGAGCCTTGCTTCGTACGGAAAGAGCCATTTATGAACGCCTGCGTGTGGTCGAGCCGCAACAGATTGTTTTTGATCCCGTTTTAGACGGGAAGACATGCTTAACGGTCCGAATATTGTTAATTTAGTGAACGAGTTTGCAATGGACGACTTACTTAAAACCTATTTTCGATAAATGTCGGGATTTTCTTTTTAAGGAATTTCAACGGTTTGTTTAGATTTATATATCCAATCATTACACGTTTTATTTTCGCCGCCGGCTTTATATTCGTCTCGGTACTGTTCTCATCGCCAACCCTGGCGCAAGCTGCGCCTACTGCTAGCAAGACGGTAAAGGTTGGAATATACGAGAGCGCGCCCTTTGTCGTACGGGAAAATGGGCAATATTCCGGTATGGCAATAGAGCTTTGGGAAGAGCTTGAGAGAAAAGTGGGGCTGTCGTCTACCTATCAAAGCTATCCCTCATTCCATAAATTGATTGAAGCGGTTCAACGCGGTGAAATCGACGCTGCCGTATCGAATCTGACGATTACCAGACAACGAGCACAATCCATTGCCTTTACCCAGCCCTGGTATGACTCGGGGCTGAGAATCATGACTAGGAATAAAGGATCGGGGTCGTTCCAAACCGTATTTGATGGTCTGATAGATAGTGGACACTTAGCAACCTTTGTCTGGCTGTTGATTCTTGCGCTCTTTGCAACCGCAATTATTACGCTTATAGATCGCAAGCTCGATAGCGAATTTCCACGAAGGTGGCGAGAAGGTCTGGCGGATAACTTTTTTCATACCGTATCGATCCTGACCACTGGGAAAACCACTCATAAGAATTTATTTGGCTGGGTTGGCCGAATATGGTCAGCAATCTGGATGGTGATCGGTGTAGGCATTATTGCCTACGTGACCTCCTCTATCACCAGTGTTATGACAACCACCTCACTGACCAATCAAATTCATTCTTTGTCGGATCTGTCAGGTAAAACGGTTGGAGTGCTGGGGGGCAGCGTGGCCGAGGACTATATTCAGGAGCTGAACATTCAAACGCGCAGTTATACAGACATGGACGCATCGGTGCAGGGATTGATGTCAGAGGAGGTCGATGCGCTTGTAGGCGATGCGCCGGTACTGGAATACTTCACCCATTCGCATCCAACACAGCCGGTTCGTGTTGTCGGTAACGTGTTTCACCCAGATAAGTATGGGTTTGGTTTTGCCCTGCAAAGCGATTTATTACGGCCAGTCACACTTGAACTGTTAGGGTTGCGCGAGCAAGGGCGCATTCGAGATCTGCGGGTGAAGTATTTCGGTAATACTCGTTAACCGGCCTGTTATGTATCGGCCGACTTGTGATATCTGGTATTAGAGGCCGTTGGCCTAGAAACCGATTGGCCATCTAGACTTTGGGCAGCAGCGTGCTGACCCAAGTGTTGGTACTACCCGCTAAGTGCCGGTTGGGTACACTCAACAGACCTAAATGGCTTTACGAGCATTGGGCTTTGTTGTCGCTACACTGAGCGTAATCAGAATACTTGTCATAGTAGACAGCGTTGATAGTGTTAGCCGGGTGAGGCTTGGATAGGAGGAGCTATCGGATTTGCGGGAGAAGAGCGCAATAGCACCGCTAGCACCAGGCTAAGCAGGCTTGTCCAGAAAACAAGATGAAAGCCGTCAATATGGGCAATCACTTGAGATTCACGTGCAATGATACTTGCGATACCATTTAACCCAGAACGTGTGCGTTCCACGACCAGCGGCTCACCGGCCTGCACATAGGCGCTCAATGATACATAACTGGTGTCTGCGGCCATACGGAGCCAAGTTGACATGATGGTACCGGCCATTACCGGCATCAATACGCGTGCTATTGAGACATACGCACCGAGCGCCACGCCATGCTGCGGATTGAGATTGGTTACGAATGCGACAATTAATCCGATGAGCATAATACTCTCGCCAAGCGACTGCATAATCAGGATCGTGATGAATTGATCCACTCGCCAGTTGTGACTGATATGCGTGCCTAGCCATGCTGTGATCGCGATGACAGTCAGTCCGCATACGATGAGCAGCCTGGGCTCAGCGCGTCTGGCCAGATAAACGGCCAAAGGCGTAGCGACGAGATAAGCAGCGAATGCAATCAGAGTGGCCGAGCCCGTCTGCAGCGGCTTGAGATCGCCCATTTGTGCGAGAAATGTTGGGATCAGCAAGGAAGTAGGCGTCATCAGCACACCGAACAGACACGCAATCACCAGGCAAATGAGGATGTTTCGATTGCCAAACGCTGCAAGATCTCCAAATGCATTTGGCTGTAACGCTGCGCGAACAACAGCTGCGAAAAACAGAATAGCCCCTCCCGCGACTGCGGTAACCACCAGGCCCGAATCTAGCCAGCCCAACCGTTCGGCCGATTCGATACCGATAAATATCAATACCAAGCCTGTGCAGTACAAGGTCATGCCGGCCCAATCAGCCTGCCGCAGTTGCTCTTGGTTGACAGGCGTTAGCGGCATTGCTTTCCAGGTAAGCAGGGCAATGAGCGGCCCGATAAATGCCGTCATCCAGTAGACCCAGTGCCAACTGACTTTTTCCACCAGAAAGCCCGACGCGCCATACCCCGCATCCATGCCGGTAGACACGCGCAAGCTATAGGCGGCCATAACAACCAGCCAGAGTCGCGGGTGCACGCTGCGTAACCCTAAGCTAATAGTCAATGGCAGGTAGATGCCCATACACAAGCCTGCAATAGTATGCAGAAGGACCAGCATCGGATAATTGTGTGCGAAAGCGGGAATGAGCAGAGTTGCGAAACCAAGACACAGACTGGGCATAACGAGAATCCGTGTCGGCCCGATAATGGTGGCAAGCCAGGGGACAACAGACATGGTAGCAAGCTGTGCGCCATTTAGCGCGGTGCCCAGCCACGCGGCTTCCAGAATATCTAGACCGAATTGGCCGCGCAGATCTGGTAATGCCGAAGAAAACAGCCGTCCTTGCAAAGTCGTGAGAACCGCGCCCAGAAAAATGGCCACTACGGTGAGTGCAGGGCGGGCATGGGTCGCATTAGCGAAAAGAGATCGGAGCGCCATGATCAACCCGATTCCGCCTGGGTTTTGTACGCGACATGATGCGCTTCTTTCGTGTAGGGAGGGATATTTTCTCCTTTTGTATTGATTCTGGCTTCGACAGACATTCCAGGCTGTAGCCTGTTTAATTCCCGCTGCCCAGGGGCCAATTCGATACGTACAGGGATGCGCTGCACAACTTTGGTGAAATTGCCTGATGCATTGTCTGCCGGTAGCAACGCCGATTCGGCACCACTCATAGGCGCGATTTCTCTGACCCGGCCACGAAACTGCCGGCCGGGAAGGCCATCAACACTCACGACAACTGGCTGACCAGGCTGGACATGGGCTAGCTGCGTTTCCTTGTAATTGGCGATAACGTAGGACTGATCGGAAGGCACAATAGATACGATCTGAGTGCCGGTGCTGACCAGGCTGCCGAGTTGAACATGGCGTTTGTTTAGCACGCCATCGAAGGGAGCGACAATGCGCGTATAGTCAAGGTCGCGCCTGGCACCTTCAAGTTCGGCAGCAGCGGCGTTTACATCGGCTGCGCGCAGCCCACGCTGGCCTTCGAGGACAGCCAGCGATTTACTGGCCAGGTCAGCCTGGGCGATGGCAGCTTCGTGCAGGCCCACCGCATGATCCAGGTCCGCCTGGGCATTTTCAAACAATTGCCGCGATACAGCTCCTTGCCGGACCAGCTTTTCCTTGCGTTCCGGATTGCTCTTGTATTGACGAACCCGAACCTGGGCCGCGCGGGCGTTGGCCTGCTCACCCTTGATGCGAGCGCGCTGTTCCGAGATTTCCCTGCCGAGATTGTCCAGATTGGCCTGAGCTTTGCTCAGTTTGGCCAATGCGGATGCCACTTTCAGGACATAATCGCTGTCATCGATCTGCACAATCAACTGGCCAGCGTGCACTGTTTGGTAATCTTCTGCCGGCAATGCCTTGATATAGCCGGAGACTTTGGTGCTCAGCACCGCAAAGTCCGATTTCACGAACGCATTTTGGGTCGTTTGAATAGTCCGGCTACTGGTCCATTCGCGCCATTGGGTTGTTGCCAGGATAAGCAGAGCAATGATGGCTGCGCACCCTACCCAGGGAGCCAGGCGCAATGCCAGCGGGCGACGGTTTGTCGTTTCTTCAGGCTGAATAGTCATTAAGCGTCCTTGCAAATTTCATCTTTGTGTGGATGCAACCCTCGTGCATGGCGCTTGCGAACAGCGCCAAAATCATGGTTTCCAATAAATCTAACATCGTTAGTTTTGTTAAATGATACACTAACAGCGTTAGATTTCAAGTCATCAAGCCAAGGTGCGATATGAGAGTCCCGAAAATTCAGCGAGAACAAGTGGTCCAGGCGGCGCTCGCGTTGCTGGACCAGGACGGCCTGGAAGGGTTGACGATGCGTAAACTTGCCCAGTCTTTGAAGGTCCAGGCGCCTTCGCTATACTGGCACTTCGATAGTAAGCAGGCGCTGATCGACGGCATGGCAGATGCCCTGGTGGATACTGTGGCAAGAGATCTTTCTAAAGCTGCGTCATGGGAGGATCGTATCCTGCAGGTAGCCGGAGAACTTCGTCAGGCATTACTGCGCCATCGCGATGGCGCCCGAGTATTTGCGGGCACGTATGTGGTGACCGATAACGTTTTACGAACCAGCGAGGCCATGATCTCGGCATTCGTGCAGGCCGGTGCGAATGCGGAGCTTGCCGCAGTTTACAGTTTCAGTACTACCTATTACGTTCTTGGTTTCGTCATGGAAGAGCAGGCGCTGGGGCCGGGCAGTACGCTGGATTTGGCTGAGCGCAAGCGCCAGTTCTTGGCATCCACACATGAAAAATATCCGTATAGTCTGGCTGCGAGCGAAGCAATATTTTCTGAAAATTTCGATCACCGCTTCGTGATCGGGCTGGAGCTACTGATCGCTGGCTCGTGTCAGCATATTCGCACCGACTGCGCGCAATCTCACTAGTTGACTGGAGTCAGAGTAATGCATATTGACACTCGTCAGTTCCCCTTGATCTGGCCGGCAACGGGATTTCCATCACGAAACCCTGATGAGAAGAACGCCGCCACCTGTAGATGGCGGTGTTCTTCGAAGGTGAAAGTGAGCACACGGTTTTGGCATGAAATGGTGTTGCAGCACGACGCCAAACTCCGGATGCACGCTACCGCCCGACCTCCTACGCTAGCAGTGCCTTGTACTCCTTATTGCAGGCTGCACGCCTAATCCAGCGTGATATCAAGTTTTTTGATAATTTTACCAAATCGTTCAATTTCAGATTGATAGAAGTGATTGAGCTCTTCGGGAGTACGAAATATCGCGTCAGCTCCCTGTATGGCCAGGCTCTTTTTCACTTCCGGGTTTTTCAAGGAAACTTTGTTGGCGTCGCTCAGTTTCTGAATAATGTCGTCGGGAGTCGCTGCGGGTACAAAAAGCGCATACCATTGAGAAAAGTCCATATTGGAAATGCCTTGTTCTGCGAAAGTAGGTACGTCTGGCAGAGAGCTGGCCCTGGCCTTGCTTGCGACGGCAATTATTTTTATTTTTCCAGAATTTTGCTGTGAAATTGCAGATGCCGTACCGACAAATGCCATATCGACTTGCCCACCCATCGTGTCAGTAACCGCAGGGCTGTCTCCTTTATAAGGGATATGAACAGCATCCAGTCCTGTCGCAGCTTTAAATGCTTCGCCGGTGAGGTGCCCCGTTCCGCCCTGGCCGCTGCTGCCGAATGACAGTTTGTGGCTTGTTCCATATTGGATAAGTTCTTTTACAGTGCTAATGTTTAATTTCGTGCTAACCACCAGGACAATCGGCACGGAACCCACCATGGCTACTGGTTTGAAGTCATTTTTAGCATCGTAAGGTAGTTTTTTATATAGTGTTGAATTGGTACCGTGAGTGGCACTATTTCCCATTAATAACGTGTAGCCGTCGGCTGCAGATTTTGCGACAAACGCAGCACCCACGATGCCATTTGCACCTGTTTTGTTGTCAACTACAGTTCTCGATTTCAGTTCGTCACCCATGTATTTGGCCATCAGTCGGGTGAGAAAATCGTTTGCACCGCCAACTGCATACGGCGAAACAAAGGTAATCGGTTTTTCCGGGTAGGCAGCAAACGAAGTTCCGGTAAGGACGCCTCCCAGGATAGCCATTAAAAATCGACAGAATATAGTCGAGCGATGTATTCCAAACATGATGTCTCCTTCAGTTCATGCAAATTGTCTATCAGACTGTTAAGCGGGATGCATGCATGTAGTCTATGAAGGAGTAGGTCCATTTATCTGTGTTGGAATGCGGTATCCGAAAAAACAAGTCCATATCATGGTACATCGATGATTCTTTATACGAAATCTTCTATTTGAGACCAGAATATGGACTGATTTCATGGTTGCGACATACGCCTTTGATTTTCTACTTGGAAAATGTCGAGCATGCTCACGTCACGCTTTCACTTGTGATCCAATCTGCCTTTCGGATTTGCTTCAGGTAATACGGGATAGCTTGAGTTTTTGAATCCAGATAGTCGATACGGCTGGGAGTATCACTTCGGGCGTGAAGTGCTTCAAAAGGCATGGAATACGGGATTCTGTCACGATCCACTTTTTTTTTGAGATCGGCTTCTATGGACTGAGCGGTATCAGTCAGGCATTGCACGATCTTTTCCAGGCGCCCGTTGTTTAAACGGGAAGCCAGCGTTGATAAACAAATGCCGGCTGCCGGACTGCCGTCTGGTGACATGATAACAACACCAACAGAATGAACTGGCGGATCTTCCATGACTTTATTGTAGGAAAAACCGCGATTTCTCGTGCTTGCAATGCTTGCGCGTACTGACGCCTCCGTTACCCGTGGGTTTTTCTTTTGTGTTCTTTCTATATTAATCCTGAGAATTCGATTTATCTCGTCGTCCGGTAAGGCGCTTAATATAGCGAGGCCACTGGCGCCGACATTCAATGGCCTGTGCCTGCCCACGTCGTGTACAAACATTTTGATGGGAAACGAGCCATCAAGACGTGCGACACAGACACTGTCAAATCCTGATCGCACGGACATAAAAATGGTATCACCAGTATAGTCCGCAATTGATTCGAGATAGGGCAGGCAAATATCTCGCAATGCAACTTTTGGTGCGGCAGCCAGACCAAGCTCGTAGGCAAAACTACTCAAAAAATATCGCTTGCTCTCTATATCCTGACGCACCAGCCGCTCGGCAACTAGGGCCTGAAGTAAACGATGCGCCGTGGGTCGCTCCAGCCCAGTCCGTCGATATAGATCGGCTAATCGGCTGCCCTGGCGATTATTTGCAGCAACGACTCTTAACAATACCAGCGCCCGTTGCAAGGATTGCGTCCCCATCGCCTTTTTTTTCGACTCCGACAAAGTTGTGTTCATGGCTCCTCCAGAAAACAGAATAGTTTGTCTATATTGTGGACTAAATTTTTCCCAATATACGACTTATAAACGGCTAGTTCATATGTTGGACATCTATTAACCGCACTCGTGAGATAAATAGGTAATGAAGCAGCAAATTGCCTCTACCATCGTTGCATTCAATACCAACGAGAGCGGAAATGGAAAGTAAGAGCGAGCAGTTACTGGTTCGTCAACGCGACGGCATTGGGTGGATCCTTTTAAATCGCCCGATGAAGCGCAATGCAATTACACACGAGATGTATGAGTCTCTTTACTTAACCTTGCTGGAAATGGAAAGAAACACTGATATCGGATGTGTTGTCTTGTCTGGCAACGGAACGGAGTTTTGCGCCGGAGGCGATGTTGGTGGGATGAGTAAGTCCGGCGACACATCATGTGCCGAAAGGATAGACGCAATGCGTAAGCGAACACGCGTCATTGAGCGCTTGCATCTCATGGATAAACCCACGATTGCAATGATGAAAGGAAATTCAGTTGGGGCCGGAATGTCATTGGCTCTTGCATGTGATCTCAGGATTGGCGATGCAACAACGAAAATGCGTACCGGTTTTTTATCGTTGGGCTTATCTGGTGATTACGGTATTCATTACTTCTTACCAAGAATTGTGGGCGAAGCCAAGGCAAGGGAAATATTTCTATTATCTCGAACAATCGCTGCTCCGGAAGCGCTTGCCTTAGGGTTATTGAACCAGATGGTGAACGACGACATGCTGGAGGAGCAAGTTATTCACATTGCTTCGACGTTGGCCTGCGCGCCACAGCCCGCTCTCGGATTTATCAAGCAAAACCTGAGTCAATCCTCTTCAATGACGCTGTCTGAAATGCTTGATATCGAATGCGAGCGACATATTGAATGCACAGAAAGCCAGGACCATACAGCAGCAGTGCATGCGTTTCTGAAGAAAAAGACGGTAAAGAGAAACCTATCCTGATTAACGAAACGGAGAAAAATTTATGCAAGAAGAAGCTATGCCACAGGTATGTGATGGAAGAGTTGTGATCGTGACAGGCGCAGGACGCGGAATTGGCAGAGAATATGCTTTGCAGCTTGCGGATAACGGAGCAAAGGTCGTTGTTAATGATCTTGGCGTTTCCAGATCCGGAGAGCAGCCCAGCGAAAGTCCGGCACAATCTGTCGTGGATGATATCACGGCAAATGGCGGCCAAGCCATCGCGAACTATGATGATATCGCCGATTTTGCCGGCGCGAAAAACATGATAGACGAAACAGTGGCCCATTTTGGAAAGCTGGATGTATTAATTAATAATGCGGGAATATTGCGAGACAGGATGTTGTGCAATATGAGCGAAGAGGAATGGGATGTAGTTGTACGGGTCCACATGAAAGGGACTTTTGCGACTTCCAGACATGCCGCCGCGTACTGGCGAGATCGGTTTAAAAAAACAGGCCAGCCTGTCAACGCGCGAATTATCAATACCTCTTCAAGTTCTGGTTTATACGGAAATGTCGGCCAGATTAACTACGGGGCTGCCAAGGCCGGTATCGCCGCAATGACGATCATCGCCTCTCGCGAGTTAGGGCGTTACGGTGTCACCGTCAATGCGATTAATCCTCATGCCCAGACGCGCATGACTGAGGGTATTCGCCAGCGCACTGCCCAGGAAATTGCCGCAAGGGATCCCAAATGGATTTCACCTGCAGTCATTTGGCTGGCTTCCATCTACAGCACCGAAATCACTGGTCGGGTATTTGAGCTTGGAGGTGGCCATCTTGCTGCAATGGAAGGCTGGCATAGAGGGCCGCAAGCCGAACCTATGGACAATGTAAATGCCATTGGACCGGTAATTGAGGATCTTGCCCGCAGTGCCCGTCGCAATGCCGACATGAAAGGATTTGATCTGGATTGAATTGAAGGAGCAACGTGTTGATTGATAAACAAGTGCAATCGGTTCATGCAGCCGTAAGTGACATTGAGGACGGGGCAGTCATATTGGTTGGCGGATTCGGCACTTCCGGCCGTCCTGCCGATTTGATGGAAGCATTATTAGACTTGGGTGTACGTGATCTGACCGTTGTTGCCAACAACGCGACTGTAGGAGACGACATTGTCTCGGAGCTCATGGCGGCACACCGAATACGCAAAGTGGTTTGCTCATTTCCACGAGGTCTTAAAGGGAAGACCATCTTCGACGAGCTGTATGGATCCGGAAAAATTGAATTGGAACTGGTTCCGCAAGGAACTCTAGCAGAGAGAATAAGAGCTGGCGCTGCAGGTATTGGAGGTTTTTACACTAAAACCGGCGCGGGAACCCGTTTGGCAGAGGGTAAAGAGACGCGTGACATTGAAGGCGAGCTTTACGTACTGGAAAAACCAATCAAAGGTGATGTGGCATTAATAAAAGGTGCAAAAGGGGATCGTTGGGGGAATCTTGTATATCACCGAGGCGCACGTATTAATAACCCGGTCATGGCAGGCGCTGCCAGGCTGGTGATTGCTCAAGTGAAGGAAATAGTCCCCCTGGGAGCATTTGATCCGGAGCACGTTATTACACCCGGGGTTTTTGTCGATCGAATTGTGGAGGTACGTCATGAACGTCAAGCTTAGCCGGCAAGAGATGGCACGCGTCGTTGCTCAGGACATTCCCAACGGTAGCTGCGTCAATCTGGGTATAGGGCTTCCCACGACCATAGCAGATTATGTTCCATCTGATAAGGAACTGATGCTTCAAAGCGAACAGGGCCTTTTGGGGCTGGGGCCCGCTCCGGAAAACGGGCATGACGATCCAGATGTTGTGAACGCCGGGAAATCCCCAGTAACGCTGGTGCCGGGGGCTTCGGTTTTCAGCCACAGTGACTCTTTTTTGATGATTCGTGGTGGGCATATCGACATTGCCTGTTTGGGCGCCTTTCAGGTCGCTGAAAATGGTGATCTTGCGAACTGGACAGTTGATGCGCCGGGGCAAATCCCGGGCGTTGGGGGAGCCATGGACTTGGCTTCCGGAGCAAGTCATGTGTGGGTGCTCATGGAACACACAACGAAAGAGGGACACCCCCGAATCCTTCAATCTTGTACTTACCCCTTGACTGCTCCCGCGTGTGTTGACCGGATTTACACAGATATAGCCGTTTTGGATGTGACCGATTCCGGTTTGGTGGTCGCACGTCTCGCCGAAGGCTGGACGATTGAAAGCTTGCAATCGTTTACTGGAGCGAAGCTAATGGCGGCAAAAAATATCGCTATATACAGCCCCGATAATTACGTATAGGAAAAACAGATGCAGACAGCGCTTACACAAATTCTGCAAATTAAGTACCCGATTGTCCAGGGTGGCATGCAGTGGGTTTCCCGGGCAGAATTGGTTGCTGCGGTATCGAACGCTGGTGGCCTGGGCATTCTGACAGCACTGACTCAGCCAAGCCCGGAGGCTCTGCGCCGTGAAATTAAAAAGGTTAGAGAGTTAACTGACAAGCCTTTCGGCGTCAACCTTACCTTTTTGCCGACTTTAAAGCCCATACCCTATTCTGAGTATTTGGATTCTATTATTGAATCAAATGTCAGGATCGTGGAGACTGCCGGTAATAACCCGGTGGACTATATGGCAGCAATGAAGGCCGCTGATATCCGTGTTATCCATAAGTGCACGTCACCACGGCACGCGCTGAAAGCGCAGGAAATCGGCGTCGACATCGTTTCAATTGACGGGTTTGAATGTGCTGGACACGTTGGCGAGAGCGATATTCCCGGACTGGTGTTGATCCCTGCTACGGTAGAAAAGGTCACGATCCCCGTCATTGCGTCCGGAGGTTTCTGCGATGCGCGAGGCCTGGTTGCAGCACTGGCCCTGGGGGCATCTGGAATCAATATGGGTACGCGCTTTATGTGCACCAAGGAAGCACCCGTACATGCGTATATCAAACACGCCATTCAAAAAAGTAGCGAAAACGATACTCAGCTCATTTTACGCAGTCTGCGTAACACAAGTAGAGTCTGGAGAAATACAGTTTCAAAGGAAGTGGCAGAACTCGAGCGCGAAGGCGCCGGTATAGACAAAATTGGTCCATTGGTAACAGGAGCAAAAGGCAAAGGAGTCTATGAGACAGGAGATGTCGAAAGCGGAATATGGACTGTCGGGCTGGTGCAAGGCCTGATTAAAGATATTCCATCCTGCGCAGATCTTATTTCCGGAATAATGGAAGATGCGCAAACAATGATATCAATACGCTTGCCTCAGTTGCTTAAATATTAATTTTCAGAGTCTCGTCGGCACTCTGATCTTCAAACTGGGATATGGAAATGATAAATGTTGAAACGCCTTACGATTTGGAAACACATATAGGAAAGGAGCTTGGCACAACGGAATGGAAAGAAATTACGCAGGAAATGATAGACGATTTTGCTCGTATCTCGGGTGATGACAATTGGATTCATGTCGATGTCGACAGGGCTCGAAATGAGCTCCCCGGTGGAAAAACGATTGCACATGGCATGTTGACGTTATCTCTGATGTCAGGCATGGGCAGCAAAATCGTGAACATTAGGAAAAGAGGACGCGGAATTAATTACGGATCTAACAAAGTTAGATTTACCTCGCCGGTACCAGTGGGTTCGTCAATTCAATTAAAACGCAGTCTCGAGAAATTTGAGCGTATCGACGGCGGAGTCCGATTGACTTATTCGAATGTAATGTTCAGGAAAGGTCAGGAACGTCCCGTCATGATAGCGGAGTCACTCAACTTAATATACGAGGAAGGACAGTAATGACGGATGTCAACAATGGAGAAACTATTTCTCCTCGCCGCATTTATGTCGATCATCTGCGCGATGGAAAGCTGGCTTATCAATTCAGTACAGTCGCACAGCGTGCGGTGTTTTATCCGCGAGTTCGATGTCCGTTCACCGGCGATGATTGCTTGGAATGGCGTATCAGCATGGGATTGGGCACCATTTATAGCATTTCTGTTGTCTATCCTCGAAAAGAGGCGGCCTATAACGTAGCGCTTATCGACATTGACGAAGGATTTAGAATGATGAGTAAAGTAATGACGAATGAACCCGAATCTGTCAGGATTGGGCAGCGTGTCGCACTTCGGGTCGTCTCAGAAGCCGGTCTTGAAGATCCTATTCCCGTTTTCGACATAGTGGATGAACAGTCATGAACAATGAGTTTCGTCATGGTCGTGCTGCACTAGTCGGGGTTGCAGAGTCTGATTTGGGACAGGTTGGTGAAGGGTTCTCCGCCATGGATCTCATGGCGCAAGGTGTGTACAGGGCGCTTGAGGATTGTGGAATTTCCATTAAGGACGTTGACGGGCTGTTTTGTGCCACGTCCCAGAGCCGCCTGGCCGGACTGGCACTGGCAGAGTATTTAAATTTACCGCAAGCTTACTTGGATTCGTCGTCAACGGGGGGCTCATCTTTTATGGGTCATCTGGTTCGGGCAGAAGCGGCGATTGCAGCTGGCCTTTGTAACGTTGCGGTCGTCGCTTATGGAAGTACTCAAAGATCGCAGGGCCGCAACAATACAAGCAAGCCCGAGTGGAATCCGTATGAGACACCTTTCAAGCCTTTCTTGCCTCCCACTGCTTATGCTTTGGCTGCTGCACGACATATGCATCAATTTGGTACAACACGCGAGCAGTTGGCTGAAGTCGCTGTAGCAGCCCGAAAATGGGCGCAGTTGAATCCAAAAGCGGCCCAACGGGAAGATCTATCCATTTCTGATGTGCTGCAATCAAAAATGATTAGCTACCCTTTGACTATCAGAGACTGCTGTCTGGTTTCGGATGGAGGCGGCGCGTTGGTGTTAACGACACCGTCTCGTGCTCGTCATTGTAAGAAACCCGCTGTCTATTTACTTGGATCAGGGCATTGCACAACACATCATACAATTTCCAGCATGCCAGATCTGGTTACAACGGGAGCGCAAATATCGGGGGCCAAAGCGTTCTCCCAATCTGGCCTCACCACATCGGAAGTCGATGTCGTAGGCGTATACGATGCATTTACGATAAACACGATACTTTTTCTTGAGGATTTAGGCTTCTGTAAAAAAGGAGAAGGAGGCGATTTCGTGAGCAATGGAAATATTGCGCCTGGTGGAACGCTTCCTGTCAACACTAATGGTGGCGGGCTGTCCTATTGTCATCCCGGTATGTATGGCATATTTCTTCTGATCGAAGCAGTACGCCAATTGCGAGGGGAGTGTGAGCAAAGGCAGATTAATCATGCTAACGTCGCCTTGGTGCACGGTAACGGCGGCGTGCTGTCTTCTCAACATACCGTTCTTCTCGGGGGAAGTGCCACCTTGTAGGCAGGAGATGAATGAGTATGTAAACATTACGACTTCCCATTCCATGCTCATTGCTGCGCCTTGTGCTGATCACAGCTGGCCGCTCGCGACCAGTTCGCGGGTCCGACTCAGGGTCGTCAGCAAGGCTTTCCTGTAGCCGTTGTCGCCGTTCATCCACGCCTGCTCTGCTTGCTCTTCGGGGCCGTTGGCCTCTTTGCTCCGCAAGCCGAGATAACAGTAGAAGCGAAGGTGGAGCGAGCCGTCTGGAGCTTCGAATAACTCGTTGATGATCGCGCCCTCGCGCGGGCCAGTGGCCTGAAAGAACGTAACCTTGCTCTGCGGCTCCAACGTGATGATCTCGCGCAGGTCATCGCCGGCGATCGTGGCCTGACGCACGATGTGAGTTGCGCCCTCCTCTATGATGTCGCAACGTGTGCACAGGCCAGGCGGGAGAAACAGGCGAGCGTCGCGGGCTTTGAGGACGAGGCCATCCCAGACCTGGGCGCGGGTTAGCGCTGCCACACCGTCGGGATTCACAGGGACGGCGGCGGTAGAATAGATCATGAGGATAACTCCTTAATTTAGGCTACTTCGTTTGCAATATTTGGTTCGCGCGTATCGAGGTAAGCACTAATGGCACGTTGTGCATCAACAACCCCGCTATGCTTTGGTTGCGTACGACTAAATAATAAAGGGTTTCACATTCAAAACAAAGCCCCTAAAATAGAGACTCTGCGTATCAAAAATGAGACATCATGGATTTTAACGCCCTAAAAGATTTTCAGCTGGTAGCCGCCCACGGAGGCTTTGGAAAAGCCAGTCGCGCCAGCGGCAGATCCAAAGCAACATTGTCGCGTCGTGTCGCCGATCTGGAAGAAGCACTGGGCGTTCGGCTCATCGAGCGAGGCACTCATAGCCTGAAGTTGACCGAAGCCGGCCAATTGTTGCGGGCTAGGACAGAGGGGCCGATGCACGAGGTCTCCGAAGCAGTAGCCGCAGCACGAGATGGTCTTGCGAAACCGCAGGGCCATCTCCGTATCGCGGCACCGCTCCTGTTTTCACAGTTAGCACTGGGACGACTTGCCGCTCAGTTTTTAGCAATCTATCCTGAAGTGCAGATCGAAGTCGTGGCAGAGGATCGCCTGGTCGACCTCGTTGACGAATACTTCGATGTCGCCATTCGCATCAATCCAAGCCACGACAGCGCATTGGTCGGCAGATGCTTTGCCAAAGACCAACTGGTCCTTGCGGCCGCACCATCCATTGAAATGCCAAAGGGGTCCGGTAAGAAGCCTTTTCCTGTCCCGGCGGTCGTCATGCCAACCTTTCGCGACGGAGATCTTTGGTACACCGGCAATGGTCAATGCATCATAAAACCACAACCTGTTCTACGCCTGTCATCGCTTCTGATGGTCCGCGACGCCATTGCAGCCGGTGTAGGGGCAGCAATGCTGCCTCGGTCTATCATTGGGGGTCAGCTGGCAAAAGGCGAGCTGGTGATTTGGGACACCGCTGGCGACGAAGTTGAGCTTTGGGTGCTAAACACATCTCGCCGTTTGCAAAGCCCCAAAGTTCGAGCCTTTGTGCAGTTTATTTGTCAGCAGTTCCCAAGTGGTTCATTCGTCGTTCAGAATTAGCCCCTTAAGATGCATACCATTCGATAATGAAAACCAGCTTCGGTACCGGCCTCTCGGAATCGCTTGCACCGCTTAGCAACGCAGGCTGACGCCCTCTTCACAACGCGTGTCGGCCGGATTCCGGCCTCAGGCAGTCTGGACCTTTTACGAGAATAACCTTTGCCAATCATTGGGCAATACCTGCATCAGGCGCCCGGGTTAGTGAATCGCAAAACGGAATTTTTTGCGGCTTTGGCCAGTACACGGCCAACCACTGGGTCGCGACCACTACGATGCCACAACAGCATATTTCCGTCATGGCGTGCCATATTCGTCAATACGGCCGATCGCACATCGAAGTCGCGTGGCAATTCGCCGCTTTTCATGCCTTCTTTAAAAATCTGCTCAAGCATGTTTTGCATGACTGAATAGTACTTATTAACCTCCTCCTTAATGGCCGCACCAATATTCATCGATTGGATGCTGCTCAGAATGATAACCGCCAGATCGTCAGGGTATTCCTGCCCCCATTTGGTCTGCATGTTCACGAACCGAACCAGTTTTTCAACGGCGGTTTCGTCCGTCACCAGCACGGTTTCGGCGGTGCGCTCAATGGAACGAGCCCGGATCACTTTGAGCAGATGCACCAGAACGGCTTCTTTGGTCTTGAAATAATAGTAAACCGCGCCTTTGGTGAATCCTGCAGATGTGGCGACCTCTTCCAGGCTTGTATTGGAATATCCTTTATCTGAGAATAATCTAAGCGCTGCCAATTCTATTTTTTCAATACTGGCTTCGCTTGATTGACGTCGGCCCATACAAAAAACTCCCGTAAATAAAAATTATTTTATTTGGAACAAGCGCAGGCAGTTTATCGCCCCAAGCTTATCGCCCAAAATATTCACAGCACCGTCAGTCCATTACGCGCGAAGTGCGCGCACTGATACGTTATTCGCCTTTCGATCCCACAGGGACAAGTCAGGCAACTTTGCTCGCATGGCGCCACGCTGCAATTTTCCGGTTGCCGTGCGTGGCAGGCTTTCCCTAAAAACAAGGTAACGTGGCACCATGTAATGAGGCAGGTGCTGAGCCAGATAACTCAGCACTGTCTCGTATTCTACCGCGTGCCCGTCACCCGGTACGATGCACAGCAGGATATCGTCGTCGCTTTCAAACCCCGAATCGACGCCGAGCGCCATGGCTTCGGCAATCGACGGGTGCTCCAAAGCGACCGCTTCAATGTCGCTAGCCGAAATGTTTTCTGCGCGCCGGCGAATTCTTTCGGATCGACGATCGCCAAAAAACACCTGACCGTCTTCATTGGTCCACCCGCAGTCTCCGGTATGAAACCACAGGTTGCGCCAGGCTTCAACCGTCTTGTCGGGCATGCCCAGGTACCCCTGCATAATGGTCCACGGATAGCGCGGCCTGATCACAAACTCGCCCATCGTACCGGTTGGCACAGGCACGTCGGTGGCAGGATCAACGACGGAAAATTCGAAAAATTCTGTATCTATGCGCCCGCAACTGCCAACCACAAGCGGTTTCGATATATCGGACCAGCTGGCAATGCCGATTTCCGTCATGCCCCACACCTCCAGGCCCCGGACCCCAAAACGCGCTTCAAATTGGGTAGCAATGCGCTTGGGAAAGGGTGCCGTGCGCACCACTCTCAATGCATGGTCGCGATCGCCGCTTGCAGGCGGTTGCGCAAATACCATTTCCAGCATGGGGCCATGCGCAGCGGTGGCCGTCGCACCCGTTTCGCGAATCCGGCTCAGCCAGCATTCAGGACGGAATGAGGTATCCATGACAACCGTTCCGCCCACCGAAAAGGTGGCCAATACGGACATGAATTTACCCGCCATGTGATACATGGGATAAAAACTGTAAAAAATGTCGTCCTGGGTCAGGCCGGTTTTCTGGGCCGAGCGCTGGGCCAGCAGACTCACCTGCGCATGCGGCATCTGCACCCCTTTGGCGCTACCGGTCGTGCCTGATGTAAAAATAACAGATGCAATATCAGCGGGTCCAACGGGCACTTTAGGACAAGCAGCATCGACGGGCAGTTCGTCAGATACCACCACCTTAATGCCGGCGTCAACGAGTAGCGCTACCGCAGGTGATGAACCACGCGCATCCGCATCGGCGTCCAGCACCAGTATTGTCTGCAGCTGTCCAAGTTTCTGGGCGCTGCCCGCGATCACATCCAGATGATGAGAAAAAGTCACCAACAGCTTTGCCTCGCTCACGGTCACGGCATGCTCCAGCGTTTGGCCGCGATACCCCGTGTTGATGCCAACATCTATGGCATTGATAAAATTGACGGCTAGCCAGGTGTGGATGACTTGCGGACTATTCTCCAGCATAATCAGAACACGGCTTTGACTTTGCACGCCCAACGCGTCAAGCTGCCCCGCCATCCGGCGTACATTGGCGTGCAGCTGCGCATACGTTTGCGTAGACGAACCGTACATGGCCAGACAGGGTCGTTGAGCAAACTGATCACAAACATGATTTATTAGATCCGGCACGGTCGCGTGAGGGATACTCGGAAACATGAAGGCGCACTCCTGTTCTTTCAGCAATGAATTTTTAATGTGCTCAGTCTACCGGGAATGCTCCGAATATTGTTGGCTAATTTCCTCCCGATCGGAATTTAGATGAGGGGGTCCCCGGCGAATCAAAGCCGGTGTACGCGACAATTTGACCGGGTTGCCAAGCACCCGTTTCGAGGGTTGTCCTTCTACCGGGAGTTCGACAATTGTCCTGTTTGCCGCCGTTTGCGGGTGCGCCAGCATCGCTTCCATGCGCATGATGGGCGCGGCCAGCACGCCTTTAGATTGCAGTGCCGCCACGGCTTGAGCGGTGTCTAGTACTCGCAGCGCAGGCCGCACCCACTCTACAATCTGCTCCCGGCATCGAATCTGACTTTGTTTGTCAGGCAGCTCATATTGCACCGAATAGTCGGGCAAGCCAAGCGCATCACAAATGAGTTTTAAAGGATTATCTCTGAAAAATCCCAGAACCGTAATCCAGCCATCCGTGCACTGGCCCGTGAAATTTAACGCCCGATCAAACCATCGGGTTTCATAATCGTAATTGAGTGCTGTGGCCGCTTCAAGGCATTGCATGGCAGTGATGGTTTCCAGCAACGAGGTGCTTACCTTCTGGCCCTGCCCTGTTTGCTGACGCTCCAACAGCGCCAGCAAGATTCCTTGCACCAACAAATTACCTGACGTGAAATCCGCAATCGGCACGTTCAAAAATACAGGCTCGTCGCCGCCGCTGGTGGTTTTCCAGCCAATGCCGCTAATCGATTGCAGCAGCAGATCCTGGCCTGCCATCTCTGCATAGGGTCCCGACTCTCCGAATCCACTGGCGCATGCATAAATGAGGCTCGGGAACTGCGCGCTTATTTCAGCAAAGCCCAAACCCAGCTTTTCCATCGCACCGGG
Organism: Advenella sp. S44; assembly: GCF_002810445.1. Lineage (GTDB taxonomy): Bacteria > Pseudomonadota > Gammaproteobacteria > Burkholderiales > Burkholderiaceae_B > Advenella. The sequence continues at coordinate 390,807 of NZ_NEXS01000001.1, forward strand.
TCGATAATTATGTAGTAGCACATCCGTTTCTTCAAGCAAGCAAAAAAACAGGCGCCGATCTTCCGGGTCCTTTAAATCCAGACATACAGAACGCTTGTTGCGATTGACCGCGGCGAAATAGCTGCCCATTTCGCCCCGATCATTGGCCACCAGGTCGCTATAACGCAATGAATCGCCACGAGGCGGCCGTTCAATTTTGATCACATCCGCACCGAAATCACCCAATACCTGCCCGGCAATCGGGCCTTGCATGATCTCGCACATTTCCAGAACTTTGATATTTTTGAGCGCTGACATCCCGGCCCTTCCTTATTTTGAGAATAATTCCTTGGCGATCATCAATCGCTGGATCTGATTTGTCCCTTCCCATATCTGGGTGATCTTGGCGTCACGCATCATGCGTTCGACAGCGTAGTCTTTCAAGTAGCCATATCCCCCGTGCAATTGAACCGCATCGGTCGTCACGGCCATTGCGGCATCGGTGCAGGCGGTTTTGGCGATGCAGGCCAGGAACTTGGCTTGCGGATCCCCGTTCACCACCAGCGTTGCAGCGTGCAACATGGTCGCACGGGCACTTTCCACCTTGATGGCCATGTCGGCCATCATGCCTTTGAGCATCTGAAATTGATAAATCGGCTTTCCGAACTGTTCACGCGTCCGGGTGTAATTCACCGCCTCGTCCAGGGCGCCTTGCGCTATTCCCAAACCATGTGCTGCATATTTCAATCGCGATGCCAGCAGACCCGCTTTGATATACTTTTCACCTTCTGCGGGATCCCCCACAACTCTGTCTTGCGGTATTTCGCAATCTTCCAGGATGACATCGGAAGTGGGACTGCCGCGCAAGCCCATTTTTTTTTCTGGCGCGCCAAACGATATACCCTTGTCGTCTTTGTGCACCAGAAAGATGCCGAAGCGTTCATTTTCGGTTCTCGCAAAAATCAGATACCAGTCGGCCCAACCACCGTTTGTGATAAAACGCTTCGTGCCATTGAGCACCCATCCCGCCTCTGTTTTGACGGCACGCGTCTTCACGCCCATCAGATCCGATCCGCCTTTAGGCTCAGTGAGTCCCCACGCGCTTCGCTCCTTTCCCTGTACCACGGGTGGAATAATCATCTGCTTTTGTTCTTCGCTGCCAAAACGATTCAGAATCATCATGATCCAGCAGGTAGAAATGGTCGTGGCCGAGGCGGCGCAAACCCGTGCAATCTCTTCAATCGCCACCAGTTGCGTAATAAGATCCCCCTCTTGTCCGCCGAACCGTTCCGGAAACGGCAGCCCAGGCAACCCCAGCGCCAGGCTGGCGTTATACGCTTCGAGGGGTGGCCGTGCCTCCTCGTCGACTGCAGCAGCGTGCGGACTGACCTGCTCTCGTGCAAACTTGCGAACCGTCTCGCGAAAGGCTTGATAAGTTTCGTCATAATGCGTCAATTCCACCTTGTTCTCCTGATCTGTTTTTAATGTCAAATGTTTTAATGCTTTCTGTACTTTGCGAGAGACCGGCCGATTGCTATGCAGAGGTGTCTACGATGGCTGGCGGCCAGCTGCGCGACGGAATGCGATTGCGTTCCGTCTCGGGACACGCTTTATCGATCTGTTCCTGGGAAAGCCCGAGTGCGCTCAGAATCACATCTGTGCGATCTTCAATATCGGTCTCTGGCGCCGGATACGGCTGCTGATCAAACCTCGGCAGCACGGGCACCTGCTGCGCATGGGCATTTGGGTGACGGTGCCTGATATGCGGATGCGACCAGATTTCGTCCGGCGCCAGCACCGGTACAACGCAGGCCTCTGTCCCCTGAAAGAAGTCGCTCCATTCATCCCGACTGCATGCCATGAATTTTTCCTGAAAAGTTGCACGAATCATCGGCCAGTTGGCCACATCCATATGGTCCGGCACCTCCGATTCAACGAGCCGCTGCCAAAGATTGTGAAAAAACTGTGTCTCCAGCGCACCAACCGAAATATATTTTCCGTCCTTGCATTCGTAGCAGCAGTAGTATGGGTTGCCGCCGTTGAGCAAACCTTCCCCGCGCGTCGGGAGTATCGCTGTACCCCATACCGGGTAGTGCATTGCCATGAGAGACATTGCGCCATCAATCATGGCCACATCAATGTATTTTCCTTTGCCCGTCCGGCTGCGTTCAAACAATGCGCTCATAATGGAGAATGCAGCCATGCAACTGCCGCCGGCGAAATCCGCGATGAGATTCAAAGGTACGGCCGGCGGACCATCCGTCGGGCCCAGCGCGCCCAGCACCCCGGTTAACGCGAGATAGCTGATATCGTGCCCGGCGTCCTGAGCCATCGGGCCGTCTTGCCCGTATCCAGTGACAGAACAATAAATCAGACCCGGATTCAGTGTCGCCAGCGCTTCATAACCGGCGCCCAGCCGTTCGGATACGCCCGGACGAAAGCTTTCAACGAATACATCAGCGCTTTGAGCAAGCGCCTGCAAGGCCTGTTTTCCTTCGGGCGCTTTCAAGTCCAGCTTGATGAACTGTTTGCCGCGCGCAAAGGTGGACAGCGGATTACCGGCGCGCCCGCCGCCCACGCATATCACTTCTGCACCCAGGTCCGCCAGCAACATGGTGCAATAAGGGCCAGGCGCAAGGCGTGACATATCAATGACCCGCAGGCCCGATAGGGGTCGGTCATTCTTCGCTGGTTGTGTCTGAGACGGAGCCTTCGAGGTCATTACATCACCTCTTCAAAAGCAGCATCATCAAGGCGGTCGCGCAACGCATGCGCGGCCAGCAGGAAAAAGCCCTGGCCAAACAGCGTCCAGTCGAACGCGACGCCCGGCCCGCCCGGCACCATTGCCACACCTGGCACCTTGCCGCTGTCTTCGACGGCGCCCGCCACGACCGTGAACGCGCGTAACGCGCGATCCATCAGCGCATTGGCATCATGTTCCGGTTCAAGCAGCTCGTGCTTTATGGTCAGCGCCGCCGCATACGCAAACATCAGCGTTGCCGACGCTTCAAGATTGGACAGCGGGTCATCCAGCACGTGATAGAAATAGCCGGATGCATCCTGCAATGCTGCCATCGCCTGCATCACATCATTCAATATGCGACGGATTCGCTCGGCGTGGCGATGTTGCGGAGCAAGTACGAGCAGCTCTACACACGCACCAAGCAGCCAGCCGTTACCCCTGGCCCAAAAAGCCGATTGCGGAAAATGGTCCGGCTTTTCGCACCATGCGTGCCGCGCCAGCTGTTTCCGTTTATCAACCAATGCATCCACGTGAATCAGCACCTGATCAAAGGCCAGATCAATAGCATCGTTATTCTGAGTGGCCAATCCGAATTTAGCCATGAACGGACACATCAGATAAGTGAAATCAATCCATAGCTCAGGTCCCTCGCCCCGTGACCAGATGCCGCCCGCCTGGGTGCGCGGTGCTTCCAGCAGGGACTGATATTGTTTGCGCGCCGCTTCCAGCAAACGCACATCTTGAGTGCGCGTATACATATCCAACAGGGGCACACCCACCGCTGACGTTTCCGAAGCCAAGGGAGTGAATGTCCGGATATGACCACCGGAGGAAGTATGCCAATCCCCATAACTCAAATTGCCATCCGACTTTTGGGTCGCGGCTATCCGCTTCACCTGCCGCTGCAAGAATGGGCGATATTCTGGCTGATCCCAGAGCATCAATGCCGACAAAGCTGGCGCTTTTTGCCAACAATCTCGTTCATTCGGGTGGGCACAAATATACGAGCTAACCTTCGCTACCAGCGCATTCAAAATCATGTTGACTTTCCTCTTTTCAAAGAATACTATGTGGCTGGTATGTTATTCGAAAGAATAATTCGGTGTCAAGAAATTTGATTTTTTATAAATACGGTTCCCCTTTTGCGCGATACGGACACGCATCTGCCCCTCGCTTATCCGGGGTCCCTGTTATTGATGACGTTTTGACAAAGGTTGAAAATGAATGGTTCTGAAGCTATCGTAAATACATTGCTGGATCACGACGTTGATGTCTGCTTTGCCAATCCAGGCACTTCCGAAATGCATTTTGTCGCTGCGCTCGATACCCAGCCCCGCATGCGTTGCGTACTGGGGCTGTTCGAAGGGGTGGCAACCGGCGCTGCGGATGGCTATTATCGAATGGCCGACCGACCTGCTGCAACGCTGTTGCATCTGGGGCCGGGTCTTGGTAACGGTTGGGCAAACCTGCATAATGCGCGCCGGGCCGGTTCGGGCGTCATCAACATCATCGGGCAACACGCGCTGGATCATATTTCTAACGACGCCCCGCTTACCTCCGACATCGAAGGGGTCGCCGGCCCCGTTTCGCACTGGACCCGCACCATTACGGCCCTGGACAGGGCCAGCCAGGACACGGCGGCGGCGATTGATCAGGCGCGACAGCAACCAGGCCGCATCGCATCCGTGATCCTGCCGGCGGATGTGGCGTGGCAAACCACCCATGCGCCACGCACGCAATTGCCCCAGGCTCGTCCCAAGCCATACGTTGCCGACGAAGTCATTGAAACGATTGCCAAGGCGCTCGCCGACAAAAACATCAACCCGTCCAATACCGCCATTTTGCTGGGCGGACGGGCAATGCGAACGCAAACGACCGAGATTGCAGGCAAAATTGCGCAACACCTGGGCTGCCGCTTATTGGCCGAGACCAAGAACGCCCGTTCGGAATGTGGCCGCGGGAGAGTCAATGTGCCGCAAATGCCCTATCCGATCAAGGGCGCGCTGGAGTCCCTGCATGATATCCAATTGCTTATTCTTGTGGGTGCACAAGCGCCCGTTGCATTTTTCGCCTATCCAGATATGCCGCGTTTCCTGACCCGGCCCGACTGCACCATCATGACGCTGGCGCAATCCTCCGAAGACATGTCGAACGCTTTGACGCAACTGGCCGATCGCCTGGGTCTCGCACAGCAGCCCGCCCCACTATCGGACCTGAAGCCGGATTTTGATTTGCCAACCGGCCCCATTACATCGCTGGGTATCAGCCAATCTCTTGCCTTGCAGCTTCCTGCCAACTGTATCGTGGTGGACGAGGCGATCACCACAGGCCGGCAATTGCGTGACTGCATGCCACAGGCGGAGCCACACGACTGGCTGGAAATTCCTGGCGGATCCATTGGGTATGGCTTGCCCGCCGCAGTCGGCGCCGCCGTTGCCTGCCCAGACAGACGAGTCGTCGCCATCGTGGGAGACGGCTCTGCCATGTATACCGTGCAAGCATTATGGTCGATGGCGCGCGAAAATCTGAACATTACCGTCATCATCTGCGCAAATCGGAAGTATCAGATTTTGCGAGGGGAGCTTGATCAGATGAAGGGAAGCGAGCCCGGACCGAGCGCCCAGAGGATGCTCAACCTGAACCATCCTGAACTGGACTGGGTCGCGCTGGCTCGGGGCCATGGCGTGGAAGGGCTCCGGACAGACTCGATGGAGGGATTCAATGCCGCATTGAATCGGAGTTTGCAGCAAGATGGCCCCTTGTTGATTGAGGCGCTGATTTAAAAAACAAAAAAGAAGCAACACATATTAAGGAGACAAAGTATGCAATTAAAAAAGAACAGATTCAGGTTGTCTGTTCTGGCGCTGGCCACCGCATTTTGCGCAGCCACCGCCAGCGCGCAGCCTGCGGCGTTCCCGGCTCGTCCGGTGACGCTTGTTGTTGCCTACCCGCCAGGCGGGACTACCGATTCACAAGCGCGAATTGTCGCGAAAAAGTTGTCGGAAATTTGGGAACAACCGGTAGTGGTAGAAAACAAGCCGGGCGGCAATACGGTCATCGCCAGTAGTGAAGTGGCAAAATCCAAACCCGATGGCTATACGCTGCTCCTTACCGCCATGCCGTATGTGCTCAATCCGATGCTGTTGTCCTCGTTGCCGTACGACACCCGCAAGGATCTGATTCCGGTCACGCTGCTATCGACCGTACCCGGCGTGTTTATCACGTACCCGGATTTCGGCGCCAATAATGTGCAGGAATTCCTTGCCAAAGCCAAAGCCGCCCCTAAACCGCTTGTGTTTGGTTCAGCCGGCACCGCCACTTTTACGCATCTGGCGGGCGAACTATTCAGTAGTATGACAGGCGTCGATTTCCTGCATGTGCCTTACAAAGGGAGTGCAGCCGCGCACCAGGATTTGATTGCAGGCAGGCTTGACCTGATGTTCGATAACGGCGCCTTGCCGCATATTCAGTCCGGTCGTGTTCGTGCGCTTGGCGTGACGTCGGCCAAGCGACTTCCCTGGCTACCCGACGTGCCGACCATAGCGGAACAGGGGCTGCCCGGTTACGAAGCAGCGGCATGGTTCGGCATCTTTGCTGCGGGCGAAACGCCAGAACAGACCATCCAGAAAATCTCCAAAGATTTCACCACCGCCTTGGAAGATCCCGAGATCAAAGCGCATTTCGCCACGATTGGCGCCTTTGCCGAAGGCGGCTCCCCCGCCAGGCTGGAACAATACCTTGATGCCGAGCAGGCGCGCTGGGGAAAAATCGTTAAAGAACAAAACATCAAGATTCAATAGCATCACAACGCTTCATCCGCAACTTTTCAACTCGCACTTTACGTGCGCTGCCCTTTTATTGCCGCTCTCAGGAGGACCTGAAGTATGAAATTGACCAAAATCGTTCAACTCGGTGTCGTGTGTGCATTATCAACCCCCGCCCCAGCACTGCATGCAGCCGAATCAGCAAATACCTTTCCAGATAAACCAATTGTGATCGTCGTGCCGTTTGCTGCGGGCGGATCTACCGACCAGATCGGGCGCATGATCGCCCAACATCTGCATAAAAAATTCTCTGTGCCAGCGATTGTGGAAAATCGTCCGGGCGCGGCCGGCACTATTGGAAATGCATATGTTGCACGCGCCAAGCCAGATGGATATACATTACTGATCGGCGGTACCGACATTACCGCAAGCCAGTATCTATACAAAAGCCTGCCCTACGATCCGGCAACGTCGCTTCAGCCAGTCGCGATTGTTTCCGAATTTCCGTTCCTGATGGTGGTAAAAAAAGACGCCAAAATCAATTCGGTCAAGGATTTCATCGCATACGGTAAAGCCAATCCGGACAAAGTCAGTTATTCTTCGGCCGGGATGGGTAATTCGACCCATTTGGCCGGCGCCGCCTTTCAAAAGGCCGCGGGCTTGCCAACCATGGTTCACGCCCCGTTCAACGGAAGCAGCCCGGCCCTGACTGCCGTTATCGGCGGACAGGTCGATACCGTCTTTGACACGGCAATCACCGCCTATCCCCAGGTCAAGGCCGGCACGCTGAAACCGTTAGCCGTACTGTCCGCAAGACGCCTTGCTTTTTTACCGGACGTGCCCACCTTGAGCGAGCTGGGCTTCAGCGCGTTCGACCAAATTTCACCCTGGTCCTGGAAAGGCTTGTTTGCACCGGCAGGCACACCGCCACCCGTAGTCGAAAAGCTGCATGCAGCGGTCGATGAACTGATCCGCACACCGGAGTTTTCAACACTAATGGAACAAAACGCCTCGATCCCCGTGCCGCCGATGACGCTGCCCGAAGCGCGCAAATTCATTGAGAAACAACGTAAGGGATGGAAACAGGTGATTACCGCAGCTGGGGTTGAGCCGCAATAAACGTGATAGAACGAACGCCGGTCAGCCGGCGTTTGCCGATCCCCGGCCTGCCTTGTGGTTCTGAAGGCTCTGATTGTGCCTGTCCGGATGGCTCAGACTGTGCTGGCAAACGCATAAAAAAACAATAAAAATCAGCGCTCGCCCGCAAGCAAATCCAACTCAAGCTTGACATACCGGGTCGGAAACTCCAACCGCGCATAGTAAATAATCACATCATTAGCGCAGGCCAGACGCTTTACCTCAGCAACGCTCTCGCCCGCCGCCAGTTGCAATGCATTGGCGGAGACGAATCCGGCGTTGATAATTGCCAGGCTCTGTCGGGATTCATCGACATGCAAACCCGGAATACGGGCAATGACTGATGCGGCGGCATGACTCAGGAAGTTATCTTCATATTGCTGAAACAGCGCCATGTCAACGTACACTTCGCTATAGCAATACGGCACATTGTTCCTGCTATGCAGCCGACACAAATGTTTATAGGACTTGGCCGGCTGTGCGCGACATTGCATGCCCATATCCGGCAATTGTGTGATAGTCCCTTCAGACTCTGTAATGCTGTGCGTGCCCAGCACATCGCTGAGCGCCACGGCTTCCTGCCAGGTGGTGGGCAACTGCAGTTCACTGACCTGAGGCGGCCGCCGCTCAACGAAAGTTCCCCTACCCCGGCTCCGAGTGATCAATTGTTCGGCCTCCAAAATCTCCAGGGCATTGCGTATCGTCATGCGAGATACCTCATAGGTACGCATGAGCTCTTCCAACGGCGGGATCTGGTCACCCACACGCCAGAGCCCGACGTCGATACTGCGTCGGAATTCAGTGGCCAGTTGGAGATAGATGGGTTGCTTGCTACGGCTCAGTACGGCGTAATTGGAAGTTTTATCTGTCATAGTCCGGTAAAAAAGGAGGCCGCAGACGCGGGTTGACCCTGGCGTCTGCGGATCGGCCGCCGTCAGGCCAGCGTATCCAGGAGCTGCTGTGCTTGCTTCTGCAGTTCACCTCGCTGTATTTTATTGGAATTGGCGCTTTGAACTACAGGAAAGTCCGTCACGAATACAACTTTCTTCGGTACTTTGAAACCCGCAAGCTGACGTCGGCTATGCGCGATAATCCCGGTCTCCGACAGGTTTGCCCCTTCATGCGCGATGACAAACGCCACTGGCACTGACTTACCCTGTAAGCTGGCGCCAACGACCTGGCACGATTTGACGCCGTCCAGGGATTCAATATAGTCCTGCACTTCCTGCGGATTCACCAGAAAACCACCCAGTCGCAAGTAATCTCCCTTCCTGGCTTGAAAGATGAAATGCTGGTCGTTCACGGTATAACCCAGGTCACCGGTGCGAAAATAGCCGTCGCTATCCATCGCCTCGCGCGTCGCCTCGGGATTATTCAGATAACCACGCATCATGCTCGGCGCCTTGATTTCAATTTCGCCTAATTGACCATGTGGCAGCACTTGGCCCGTATGCGTATCGCGGGCGCGCACCCGGCCGTCAGGACTGGTTAGTCGTCCACCCGGCAACTGGCGCTGCTCCAAGGAAGCGTCGGCGTCTTGTGAGGCCACCAGCGCCTGCATCTCGCTGGAACCGTAGAGTCCGACCAGTGTCATCCCCATACTTTGCGCTCGCGTCGGAAAGTCGCCCAGGGACGGCGCAAAACTGGCAAAGCCGGCCAGCTTCAGGCTGGCAAGCGGGTTATCGCCATCGGACTGCTGCGCATAATCCAGAATCCTGTTTAGCAATTCATTGTTCGCAAAGGTATGCGTGACCTTAAATTGCCTGATTTGTTCTGTACATTCTTTGGGATCCAGAACCGGTGAGGAAACCATGGCAGCCCCTGCGAACATGGCGCCCAATGCGCTGGAGAAACCGAATGCGCCGCACAACGGCGCCCCCAGTAGCAAAATGTCCCCGGCAGCCATATCAAAACGCCTGGCCACCTCGTAGCCATGACCGAGCAACGTCTGCTGGTCATGCCAGACGAGCTTGGGTAGCGAAGTCGTTCCAGAGGTGGTGTAGACCAGCACAGGCGCCGTGCCTTCAGGGGGTTCAGGAAGACTGACTTTACCTGGCTCGTCCGAATAGTCCAGCCACGCGGGCGCCCCCAGCCAGTCGGGCTTGCCCGCATCGCCCACAGCCACAATGCCCTTGAGCGTATCAAGAATACCGGTATCCACTTCCTGTAGAATTCCGCCAAAATCCAGGTCCTTGAATCCAGGCCAGAGCACGAGCCAGCGGCATTCCCCGCGGGACAGCAGGTCGGCCACCTCCCGGCTGCGAAACCGGGTGTTCATGGCAATCACGGTGATGCCCAGACGCGCGCAGGCGTAAAACACAGACACCCAGGCGCTGCAGGTGGGTAACCATAGCGCCAGCCGTTCGCCAGGCTGGGCGCCGTTTGCCACCAGTAGCCGCGCAACCCGGTCGGTCTCATCATGAAGATCCTGAAAGCTAAACGCTTTGTCTACGTCATATAACGCCGTTGAAGCGGGACGCACACGCAGGTGTTGGTCCAGCAACTGATGAAACGTCTTCATTTCAATTGTCATGCTACACCGTCGCGATGGGGGTCACCGGAGAGCCGACTGCGCCAGGCAGACGCAGTGGCGGAGCCGTCAACAGGAAGCGATAGCGATTCTGTTCCTGCAGCCAGAGCGCCAGATCTTTCAGATACCATAGCTCTGCCAATGGCAGGCCCAGCTTGAACAGGCAATGGTGGTGCAAGGGCAGCAACGATTTTTTCTCGCCCTCATTTAACGCCGGATACGCTTCGACGGCATAATTGTCTGCGCAAATACATGCAATGCCGCTGTCGGTTATCCATTGCAGCAACCGTGAATCAGCACCATTGAGCACCGCGCCGGCCTCGTGCAACGCTTGCGCATCCGGCGCGCCGGCCATCTCCATGACGGTTTCGGCAAAACCGGTGCGCAACACCAGCATATCTCCCTGTTCGATCTCGATACCATCTTTTTCCAGTACCGCCATCAACTGCTCGTAGCCGATCAGGGTGCGTCCATGGCCGTAATGCCTGACAAAGTCCACCAGCACGCCGCGCCCCTGCATGCCCTTGACTGCAAAATTCTCTACGCCCAGCTTCAACGCGCCCATACCGTGATTGCATTCACCTTCGCCGTCGTCGCCCTCGTGGGTATGGCCGGCATCCAGGATATCTTCGCCACCACGGTAGCCGTTATAGTAGGTTTTTCTCAGCGCGCCAGTATCGTCTACGTCGAACTGGGCGCCCACATGGGCAAGTGCGTCCCATTGCGTTGAATATTGCAGCGACAGCGTGACCTGGTCATCGCTCAGAATATCAATGGCGCTTGAATCCAGATTTTCCATGGGGAAATTCATATACGGAACGCCATCTTTCTCGGTCGCCGCCAATTGGGGCGGCTTGCGTCTGGGGTTCAGCACCATCCCGCCAGGCATATCCAGCGGCAGCGACAGGCAAAAAACCTTGCCTTGCTGAACTTCCTTTACCCCTTTGAGCACCTGCTCGGAAGTCAGTAAATTGACTCGTCCCAATTGATCATCTGGGCCGAAATCACCCCAGTTCGAGCCTTCCGGCCGCTTTTTCCATCGTTGCATTCCCATCTCCTATGGTGTATCTCTACGCAGCGCCAATCGTCACACCGCCGCAAACGTAATGCGTCTGCCCGGTGACAAAACTGCAGCGTTCGTCAATAAAATAAGCGACTGCATGCGCGACATCCTCGGGTTTGCCTATATGCCCCACAGGAATGCCGGCCAACAGCTTGCGCGTTGCCGCATCGTCGGCATTGTTCACGCTATTGAAAAATTCGGTGGCGATCGGACCAGGGGCAATCGCATTAACCGTGATCCCCGCGTTTGCCAGCTCCAGCGCCCAGGTTCGTGTCGCGCCAATCAAGCCGGCCTTGGTCAAACTGTAAATCGTGCGGTTCGTCTTGCCCAACGCCGCCCGGGAACTGATATTCACAATACGCCCTGCCCCCAGGTCGCGCATTCCTGGCAGCAATGCCTGCGTACACGCGATCGCCACTTCAATATTAAGCTGCACGGCCATCTGCAAGTCGGTAAAGTTCACGCTTTCGATGTCACCGGCTGGCACGATACCCACATTGTTGACCAACCCGTAATAAGCGCGCTCTTGCGCCAGCTTTTCCAGTAGATCTGACAGCTGGGCGCGATCCGAAAGATCGACCTGTTCAAACGCTGCTTCTTGCGGCCAGTCTGACGGCTTGGTACGTGCAATGCCCGTCACGGCATACCCATCGTCGAGCAACCGGTGACAGATCGCACGGCCGATCCCTTTGCTTGCGCCTGTAACCAGGACTTTTCTTTGTTCCGTCATCTTTTTTCCGTATCAGTTCATGGTGTTTCGGTTTGCTGCTGCTTGATCAGCTCACGCGCAATAATCAGCTTTTGAACCTCTGTAGCCCCTTCATAAATACGCAGTGCCCGTATATCACGATAGAGCCGTTCAACCGGACTATCACTGACCACACCGCGGGCGCCCAGCATCTGTACCGCCCGATCAATCACCCATTGCGCAGATTCAGTCGCCGCCATTTTCGCCATCGCGGTTTCCTTGGTGGTGCGAGCGCCCTTCACATCTCGCAACCACGCGGCTCGATAAGTGAGCAACGCAGCTTTGTCAATTTCAGTTGCCATCTCTCCCAGATGTGATTGAGTGAGCTGAAAATCCAGCAGTGTCTGATTGAACATTTTTCGCGCACCGGCATAGTTCAGCGCCTCTTGCAATGCACGGCGCGCAAAACCATTGGCAGCTGCGGCTACCGAACTGCGAAAAATATCCAGCGTACGCATGGCCAGCTTGAACCCTTCATTGAGTTTGCCCAACATGCGGTCCGCGGGAATCCGACACTCATCAAAACGCAGTGTTGCCAGCGGATGCGGCGAGATCGTGCGAATGTTCTCTTCAATATGCAGGCCAGGTGTATCGGCATCCACAACGAACGCGGTAATCCCGCGAGCGCCCAATCCGTGGCCCGTTCGCGCAAACACCGTGTAAAAATCCGCAATACCGCCGTTGGATATCCACGTTTTACGACCCGTTAACACATACTCGTTGCCATCGGCATCGGCCCGGCACGAAAGCGCAGCCACATCGGACCCTGCCTCAGGTTCCGACAGGGCAAACGCGGCAATAGCCTGTCCGCTGCTCACTTTAGGTAGATACGCATCCTGGAGGGCGCGACTGCCACCCAGACTGATCGCACCGGACCCCAGCCCCTGCATGGCAAACGAAAAATCGGCCAGGGCATCGTATTGCGCCAGCGTTTCACGCAAGATGCACAAGGACCGGGAGTCCAGGTCCTGCCTGGCTCCGCCCCACATGCCGTTTTCTCCTGCGGGCACACAATATTGCAGCCAGCCGGCCTTGCCTAAAGCGGCCACGCGTTGGCGGCAGGCCGTAAAGTCATCGGCATGGTCAAGCGCGTGTAAATTATCCTGACACCAGCGGTCAAGCGTCTGGCCCAGTGTCCGGTGAGAGTCATCAAAAAACGGCCAGTCAAACATATCGTTCTGAATCATTACGAGTTGGTCTTATCAAATAAATTATTTCATGAGCTCTGCCGCTGCAGGCCCCCATTGAACCGCGGTATTGTCAATATGGCGAGCGAAGTCGCTTGCGTTTCGATAGTCGATCATAAGCCCGAACTGATTTGCGCAATTTTTGAATGCGGTAGTGGACATCGCATGATGAAACGCATCATCAAGTTTGCTCACGATTGCCGGATCCATCCCTTTGGGGCCTACCAGTCCGAAAATGCTGGGCGCAACAATATCGAACCCCGCCTCCTGCATGGTTGGCGCCTGATTGAACTCGTCTATGCGTTTATTGGTAAAAACGGCGAGCAGCCGCAAACGCTTATCGCGCACATACGGCGCCCATTCTGCCGTCTGCGTCATGAAATCGACATCGCCACGAACCAGCCCGGTTGACGCTTCAATACCGCTTTTATATGGTGTATGAATCCACTGACCACCGGTCGTTGCACCCAGTTTTTCCATGGCCAGGTGTTGCGGCGTACCCACCCCTGCGGTGCTATAGGTCATGGATTTTTTCTTCGCTGCCGCGATCAGATCCGCAATATTGTGATAAGGAGAATCAGCGCGCACCAAAACGCCCACCTGGTATTGGGCCATCATCGCAATGGGCGTCAAATCCTTGCGTACGTCATATGAAATATTTTTGACGAGAAACTGGTTCAGGACTGCGCCGGTAGACAACGCTGCCAATGTATAGCCATCCGGCTTTTGCCGTGCGATATAAGAAATGGATAGTGAGGAACCTGCCCCGGGCTTATTCTCCACGACGATGGACTGGCCCAGCTTTTCTGCCGCGCCCTGCGCCAACGCCCGGAAACACATGTCGGTTCCACCACCGGCGCCATAACCCACTACGAGCTGAATCGGTTTATCGGGGTAGGTATCGCTCTTGCCGGCGCCTGACGCGGCAGGTGTAAACAGCAGGCCGGTAAGGGCAAGCACGTTTGCCGCTGCATAAAAAACCACGTTCGCTTTCATAAATAGTCTCCAATTTTGATCGTTTCCATACAACGATTCTGCAAAAACCAGCTGCCAAAGGCTTAATATACTAATAGTCTATACTTCTAGACGTATAGAGGTATAGCTAGTATTTACCCTAATACAGACGTTGCATGGTGGCTTACTATTTCTGTTTGATCTATGGAGCAAGAAAGTAGGGCCTAGCCCCGTAAGCAAGGTTCGTAATGATGTTTTTATGATGTATATGGTTATCGCAAGTGGGTGACGCCGCCTACTTATTAACTTAAGCCAGTTAAAATAGCTGGACGTGGAACTGCTCAAAAGTTGCTACGTTAACAATTCTCTGGCTGGCCTGAGTGCGTGACTCTGATCAAATCTGAATTGCTGAAAAATAATCATCCACAATTAAACACATACGTAATTAAGTAACCAATATGAATACTCTTTTGCTGGTAGGTGGTGACCTCTGCGAACGGACAGCAACGCTGTTTGATCCGGCCCATTGGAAGTGCATTGGTCTGCGCCGTAACACGGCGACACCTGCCCGCGAGGACACTATTTCCTGGCACAAGGCCGATCTACTGAACCCGGAAAGTCTCTCTTTCCTGAGTGCGAGCGAATTCTCCGAGATCACCCATATTCTGTATGCCCCGTCGCCAGACAGCAGGACCGAAGCACACTACGCCGGGGTGTACTCGCTTGGCCTGCCAAGGCTGCTAAACAGCCTGCCCGTCGGTTGCCTGAACCGGCTACAACGGTGTGTATTAGTGGCGTCCTCTGCCGTTTGGGGCCCGTCCGATAATTGGGTAGACGAAAATACTCCGGCTGAACGCACGAACTTTCGGGCCATCTCGCTGCTGGAAGCCGAAGATGCGCTGCATGCGTCGTTATCGCCAGGCGCTGGGGTCTCGCTGCGTTTGTCGGGCTTATACGGCCCGGGGCGGTTGCAATTGCTAAAAGGGCTGCAGGCTGGCACAATCACCGCGCCAGACGGGCCTGGCCATTGGGCGAATCGGATTCACATCGACGATGCTGCACGAGCCTGTGCGCATTTGCTAACGATGACCAATCCCCAGCCACTTTACATAGGAACGGATAATTGCCCCATGCCAACAGCGCAGTTATACGACGCGCTGGCGCAGCTGATGGGCGCGCCCTCACCTACCCGGCAACTACGGGCGCCCAGCGGCAAGCGGCTATCGAACGCGCGGCTGCGAGCCAGCGGCTGGACACCTGAATGGCCGAATGCGCTTGAGTGGTATGCGGCGCAAGGGGTATCAGCGACACGAAAGGGGGCCCCGGGACTATTGCAATGAATCGGCATCAACGAGGACTCATAAAGCATGGAACATGCGGTCGGGCACGTTCATCACACGCGCAATCTAACGCTAACATCCTTTAAATCTAGGCTGTCTCTTCTCGGCGAATGCGTTCAGTCCTTCAGCAGCATCCAGAGACCCTTGCAATGTACGAAACATCATTTGCTCTAAACGTAAGCCTGTTGCCAAATCCATATCGCGACTTCGAATCACCAGTTCTTTTGCCGCCTGGACAGCCAGAGGTGCATTGGCAGCGAGTCGCAACGCGTAATCCATTGCAGTGCTCATCAAATCGCCGGGTTCGACAACTTTGTTAACCAGTCCCCAGCGCAACGCAGTATCCGCATCGATGGTATCACCCAGCAACAGCAACTCCATCGCTATTGGATGTGGCAATTGCTGAGCGACGCGCTGTGTTCCGCCATTTGCAGGAAAAATACCGCGCTTGACTTCCGATAGTGAAAAGGTTGCATGTTTAGCACACACACGCAGGTCGGTTGCCAAAAATAAAGTCATCCCTCCTGCCAGACAATATCCATTCACTGCCGCAACGACTGGCTTCCAAAGCTCCAGCCCTCGATTAAGTAGTTGTCCTTTTTGTGTTAAAAACAGTTCTGGCAGCGGTGATTCCTGACTTATAAATGACTTCAGATCAGCCCCAGCTGAGAACGCTTTGTCACCAGCCCCGGTAATGATCGCCACCCTCACGTCTGGATCGTCTCTAACCCGGGTCCAGGCTTGCGACAGTCCCGAATAATGATCAGCGTCCATCGCGTTCATACGCTCCGGCCTATTAATGGTGATGGTAGCCACATTCTTTTCAAGATAAAAATCTATGGACACGAAATACTCTCCCATTGAGATTGATTCGAAGACCTGAAGATGATCAAGGGATCTGGCCGATCGGCCAGGCATCTGGATGCAGCAGCGCAACTGAAACTGATGGATAGGCGAATTTAAGCGCTATCCATCGAATCATCAAATTACAATTGAGGGATCCCGAATTTTTTCACCAAACTCGATTCGCGATTAATTTCACTCTCCTGGAACTTTCTCAATTCATCTGCATCGCCAGGGAACTCGCTAAAGTTATTGTTTTTTAACCATTCGGCAGTTTCTTTTTCTTTCACAATCTCCAGTGACGTTTCTTGCAATTTTGAAACGATATTATCTGGCGTGTTGCTTGGTGCAAAAATTCCCCACCAGGCAACCTGGAAGAAATCTTTATATCCTAATTCTTGTAAAGTCGGAGTATCTGGCTCTGCGGGAAAACGTTTGTCTGAGGTCATGGCCAGCAGACGGACTTTTCCGGCTTGTACCATTGGTAGTGCGGCACTATATTCCACAGTTGTAAAATCGGTTCTGCCTGCTGCCACATCGCTGACTGTGGGTGCGCTTCCGCGATAATTGATCGCGTTAGCTTGAACCCCGGCTAACGACAATAGCCATTCAGTTGCAATATTGTAAGTTGCACTACCACTACCGTAATTTAACGATTTCGGCTCTTTTTTCCCTGCATCAAAGAGTTCTGTTACTGATTGATAAGGGGAACTACTCGGTACATAGAGCCCCATAGGAGAGTATGCGATTCGCGCAACGGGCTTTAAGTCCTTTAAGGGATCATATGAAAGCTTTTTGTATAGTGCAGCATTGGTCGTCACCGGCCCATTCGCAGCCCATAAAAGCGTATATCCATCTGGAGAGCTGCGAATTACGGATTCAGTTGCAATAATCGCATTCCCGCCCGTTTTGTTTTCTACAACGATGGTTTGAGAGAGTTTTTTTTCCAATTGCAATGCCATATATCTCGCAACGGTGTCCGTGCCTGAACCCGGCGGATAAGGAACCACAAGTCGTATCGGCTTATCGGGATATGCTGCATGTGCAGTTGACGCTGCAGATACCAGCACTGCAACCCCCAGGATGCAACTTTTCAATACATTCTTCATTTCAATGTCTCCTTTGAATTTGATAAATGTGAGAATTTTTCAAAAATTTTGTATTTACGGGTGCATTGCAACCCGGCCGATGACCTCTCTACTGGAGATTGCCTCAAGGGCTTCGCGAAAATTTTCCAGACTGAATGTTTTGAATGTTCTGGGTCTAAGTATTCCCAAAGCCGTCCATTCCAGCATTTCCTGAAATCCATTTCGAACCAGCAAACTCACGTGGCTTTCTGGCTCCTGCCTGGCCCACCCCATGTAATATCCCCAGTAAAGGCCTATTACAGTAATATTTTTTACCAGCAAAATATTTGCTGGAATTTGAGGTATTTTTCCGCTTGCAAAACCCATCGGGATAATACGACCTTCGGGGGCAATGCATCGTAAGGAGGTGTCAAAGATAGCGCCACCCACAGGATCGAAAACGACATTGGCGCCCCGTCCTTGTGTCGCCTTAAGTACAACGTCCCTGAAATCTTCATTGCGATAGTTAATTGCAAGATCAGCCCCGTGTTCCGTTGCTACCTGGGCTTTGTCGTCGCTTCCCGCTGTCGCTATCACTTTGGCCCCCAGTTGTTTGCCAATTTCGATAGCTGCCAGTCCACTGCCACCGGCAGCGCCGTGAACTAAAAGCACTTCATTTTTTAATAAATTTGCTTTCCATTTCAAAGCGGCATACGCTGTGGCGTAGATGGTTGGAAAATGAACAGCAGCTTCAAAAGAAACGGCATCAGGCAGTTTGAATACCGTATTCTCGGGAGCGACAACCTCCTGAGCGTATCCGCCGGTTTTTATCCCCGCAACGACCCTGTCTCCAACCCTTATATGATGAGTGTTTGGGCCGCACTCTGTTGCAATCCCTGCCACTTCCGTACCAGGCGTAAAGGGAGGGTCCCATTTATTTTGATGCTTCCCGTCAATCACCAGCAGATTTGCAAAACTGACTCCTATTGACCTTACAGAAATGCGTACGCCTTCAGAACTCATCGCGGGACTGGATACCTCTTGAATCGACGCATTTTCCAGGCCAAAACCGGAACACACTACCGCTCTCATTGAATTCTCCCATGTCGACCTGCGCCGCTTGCAAATTCAGAAGCGCCCGACTGAGCTTCTATTTTTTTTGCCTGTTGAGCCAATTCCTCTTCTAATTTGAGCGCGTGCTCCAACGACAGATTGCTTTGTTCATAGGTCGATCTACGATCGGAAATCATCGCAAGCTGCGGAAAATGAGCAATTGTTTTTGCAAGGGCTTCGGCTTCTGTACGCGCTGTCCCATCAGCCACGACACGATTGGCAAGGCCCATTGTTAACGCTTCCGGGGCAGAGACAATTCTCGCAGTCAGAAGCATATCTATGGCATGTCCCATACCGACAATTCTTGGAAGTCGAACGGTAGTACCATCGCTCATCGGAACACCCCAGCGTCTGGACAGTACGGCAAACGATGCCGATTGCTCAGCGACGCGCAAATCACACCACAAAGCAACCCCTAATCCGCCCGCGCATGCATGTCCGGCAATCGCGGCAATGACTGGTTTTGACGCAGGACGTGCAAGCGGCCCGCTTGCACCTGCCCATGCGTCATACTCAATTCCTTGAGATAGCTCTTTTAGATCCGCGCCCGAGCAGAATGCGCCGCCAGCGCCACATAAAACGGCCACACGCGCCTCATCATCACTTTCAAACTCGGCAATTGCCTTCCCGAGCGCCGCAGTCGCTTCCTTGTCCAGAGCGTTTTTCACCTCTGGCCGATTGATAATAATTGTGGTTACGTACTGATTTTTTTCTACAATAATTTTATTTTTCATCGGATTTATTCAAGGTTGGATTGGGAAGGAAAGCGTGAACCGCAAACAGCGATATTTCTCTGGCTAATTTTTCACGTTGACTGCGTGTCTCGCCCTCACGAGGCTGATACCAGCGTGAAGTCCAATTCAGTGCACCGAGTAGGGGCTTGACCGAAACGCGTACATCCATTTCTCGGAACTCTTTATTTTTCAACCCGTCTTCCAGAACCTGGATATAAAGGTTTTCATTTGCATCGCGCATTTGCGTGATAATCTTCATTTCTTCTCGCTCACTTTCACTGGTTCTCCCACTCATATGCATTTGAGCTCCAAGCCCGGAAACCCGTAAATACGGCAAGTGTTCCATCATTAGCAAAGTGTGCGCCTCTGCCATCTTCATTAGACGTATACGAGCTGAATCTTCAGTTAAGGCATGTGGTTCAATCGCTGCCCGGGTCAACTCCATTGCTCTGCGAAGAACAGCAAAAAACAGCGTCACTTTGTTACGAAAGTGATAGTAAATAATCCCTTTTGTCGCGCCGTATTGATCACTGATATCATCTAAGGATGTTGCCGCGTACCCCATTCTCATAAATGTTTCCGCAGCGGCATCCAATATCGCTAGCTGCTTCTCGTCCCCTTCCGGGGTGCCAATTTGACGTTTTCGTGCCATGGTCAGTTCCAAATAAATTCGTTAAGATCCAAATTCCGCACGTATCGTATCACTGTGCTCACCCAGAGCTGGCACAGAACCAATCTTTCGATTTGATCCTCGAAAAGTGGCCGGTGGGGCAACTAGTTCAACCTCACCATTTTTAGTGTTGACGGCCATTCGCCTGAGATGCGGGTGAACAGAAAGTGCTGCAACATCATTGACTCTCGAGTAAGCAACGCCAGCTTTTCGCAGCTTCGCCTGCAAGGCTTCCATAGAGATAGTTCTTAACAAACTGCAGATCAGGTCGTTTAATGATTGCTTATTCTCTACGCGCAACTGATTAGTCGAATATTCTTGTTTATCCAATAAATCTTCCCGCTCTAACACAACACTCGCAAATCTTTTCCATTCACCGTCGTTCTGAATGCCAAGCAAAATCGTTTTTTCTTCTCCCAACTCGCCTCCGACTGGAAACGCACCATAGGGAGCAATCGTTGGATGAGCCAGCCCTACGCGGGGCCAAATTGTGCCGGCATAGTCATAATGCAATAGCGGAACACTCATCCAATCACACATTGCTTCGAACAGGGATACGTGAATCGCGCTACCCTGCCCTGTTTTCTCTCGCTGGATGATTGCTTCCAGGATAGCGGCATGTGCGTACATGCCAGTACCAATATCACAAGCCGATATGCCGATTCGGCCTGGCGCTTCTGTTGTTCCGGTCACCGACGCTATGCCACTTTCCGCCTGGACCAGTAAGTCATAAGCTCTCATATCTGCAAAGGGGCCCTCCTCTCCATAACCGGTAATATCACAGGTAATAAGACGAGGATATTTAGCGCGTAACTCTTCCCACCCAAATCCTGCTCGCTTGGATGCTCCCGGCCCCAAATTCTGGATGAACACATCGGCCTTTGAGATCAGTCTCTGCAATAACGCCGCGTCCTCCGGCTGTCCGTAATCCAGCACGATGGATTCCTTCCCTCGATTGAGCCAGACAAAATACGTGCTGTCTCCATTCACGGCATTGTCGTAGCCGCGGGCGAAGTCGCCCTGAGGCCTTTCAATTTTTATAACCCTGGCGCCTGCATCGGCCAGCCGGGAAGAGGCATACGGAGCGGCCGCAGCTTGTTCCACAGCGACGACCAAAAGTCCTTCCAAAGGGCGATTCATCATAAGTCTCTCATCGAGTTAAATAATAATTTATTGATAATAATGCTACTACGTAGTATTATTATTTGTCAACATGTTCGTCGCTTTCGATGCTTGTTCAATTTGTCCCTTCCCCATGCAGGCCCGTGAAGCCACCATGGCCAAGTTGATGGCTACTGCATCCGCACAGGAGGCTATAGAGTCTGTTATTCAGCGTTGGGAAGGAGCAGGCGTACAGACTGGATCTGAGTTGAAACATCTATATAGAGAAATCAGCGCGTTAAGAATCTATGAAGGTGTCACAGAGGTCCAACTACTCACGTATTGATTCAGATATCGTAAAAAGCACGATCATGACAAACGGCACCATAAACTCACTAATCAAACTGACTTCAGCGGGGACAATTTATGACCAAGACGGGAGCTTTACAAGGAGTTCGGGTAGTAGACGCGACAAATTTTGTATTTGGCCCGGTTGCAACGCAGCTACTGGGTGACATGGGAGCAGATGTAATTAAAATCGAGCCACCATCAGGAGATCCGACCAGGGGGATCGGACGCACCAGAAGTGCGTCGATGGGATCGTTTTTTCTGAATTTGAACCGTAATAAACGAAGCGTGACGCTGGACTTGAAGCGGCCAGAGTCAATTGAAGCGTTAGTAAAACTTTTAAAAACAGCGGACATATTCGTTCATAACATGCGAGACAGTGCAATAACAAAGTTAAAACTGGACTATGAACAGCTGTCGCCAGTATGTCCCAAACTTATCTATGCATCTGCTCAAGGCTTTGGCAAAGGAGGAAGCTACTTCGGTCGTCCTGCATACGATGATGTCATTCAAGGCATGAGTGGCATTGCCGGTCTGTATGAACGCGCAGGCGAAAAACCGTCTTATTTTCCCATGCTGCTTACTGACAAGCTTTGTGGATATTTCCTGTATTCGGCCATAACAACAGCCTTGTTCCATCGGGAACGTACAGGTAACGGGCAACAAATTGCTGTGCCAATGCTTGAATCAATGGTTTCATTCAATCTGCTTGAACACATGTCTGATGCGGTGTTTATCCCAGAGGGCAACGAAACCACGGAAAACGTCGGATACTCACGTGTTTTTGGTAAATTTCATCGCCCGTTACCGACCAAAGATGGCTACATTTGTTTTATCGCCAACACGGACGCTCAATGGAAACGATTATTTTCAGTAATGAATATTGGCGAACTGAGTAACGATACACGGTTCGATAGCATCGGAAGCAGAATGAAGAATATAGATGCGCTTTACCAGATAGTCGAGAATAATCTGCTGGCTCGCTCGACAGCCGAATGGCTGCAACGCTTTGAAAAGGCTGATTTACCTGCAAGCCCGGTTAGCGGCCTGAACGACTTGCTCAAAAACCCGCATTTAAACGAAGCAAAATTCTTCAAGCGTTTTGATCATGCCAGTGAGGGACATCTTCTCATGCCAGATATACCCACCTCTTATTCGGATTCTCCTGGATCAATCCGTATAGGGCCTCCGAAATTAGGAGAGCACACCTATGAAATATTAGATGAATTAGGATATAGCCAAGAAGAAATCTCGTTATTGTGCGAGTAAACAATGAGTATTTGGACAAATCGTCATCAGACTCCCAAGATACTGCTATCAGAGCTACCGTTACAAGAGTTCAATCCAATTCAGGAGAGGTACAACGAACGTGATGCAATCATATACGCATTGGGTGTCGGTGTTGGTCAAGCCCCAGAAGACCCATTTGAGCTTGGATTCGTGTATGAGAAAGAGCTGAATATATTGCCAACTTTCAACGCGACTCTTGCCTCACCCACCGCCTGGCTGCAAGATTTAAAACATAGCATTGATTTAACACAGCTCGTTGCTTTATCACATCGTCTTGACGTCTTTAATCAGCTTCCTTCAGCCGGCTCAGTCACTTCTTACGTTCGAGTCACGCACGTTTATGACCGTGGCATCGGTAAAGGTGCGGTTATCCATTGGGAAAGAACGCTTGTTCTTAATGAATCGGGTCAAATCATATCTCGTCTGCATGCTAGAGCCTTAGCGCGGGGAAACGGTGGGTTTGGTGGTGAGCCTTCGCCCAAAAGGAATGACGAATTTGTACCTGATCGCCCATCCGACTATTCAGTCGAATGGCAAACAACCAAAGCACAATCGCTGCTGTACCGGCAATCTGGGGATTTAAACCCTTTACACGTAGATCCTGAAATTGCAAGCGATGCCGGATTTGCGCGTCCAATTCTACATGGCTTATGTACTTTAGGAATCGTGGCTTTCAATCTGATGAAGATTGCCCGTTACAGCGATACGAGTCAAATAAGGAAAATAAGTACACGGTACGCAGGCATCGTTTATCCTGGAGAGAAATTACTTATCGAGTTCTGGCAGGAAAAAGAGCAATGGCATTTTCAGTGCAAAGCATGTGAGCGAAATTCAATCGTCTTGGACGGAGGAACCGCGACTTTAGCCGGATCATATTCATCGTTTTGACTTTCTTGCTTAAAAATCCCTGCATTAAAGCTGCCCATACTTTCTTTGAATCCTTACCATGCAATCGCAGTCCCGTTTATGGTGAAGATGAGATAAACGAAGGTTTCTCATTTACCTATTAGAAATAAATAACGGTATTATTCGCGCGCAAGCGCTAGTCCAGCCGAACGACCGATATTCTCTGGAGAGCCGCTGCCGCAGCGAGAATACCAGTATGCATACGTGTTTCAGCTCAAGGCAGGTGTACGACTTCCTAGATTATTGACTTCCGCGTCTCCACAGGCTCATCAGCACAGTTCCGGAAAATCTTCATCGCCAGGGCCCATCCCTGCTCAATCGGATCGTCGCACCCGTCGCCAGGCAATAACGCCCCCAGCGCTCGATTCACGGCAGTTAATTCTGAAAGAATAGCAAAACTTTAATAAAGATCATTTCCATAAAATAAATTTAGCACTACGATGCGTCAAAAAGTACAGTTAGTAAACAAGCCACGCCGCTATGAGCCGCTTTGATTGCTTTTTAAAGAGCGCACAAATTCGGCCCAGCTGGTGCAGTGTAAACAATACAGTCATGCAAGCTCGGCCAAGCCGGTCGAGCAAAAAACACATTACTTTCAAATTGCTATGCGTAGAAAAGGACAATATTTGGTCACATCAACTGTCCCGATTTATAAGAATCCGTGGATAGAGGTGACGGAAGATAGGGTTATCAGGCCGGACCAAACTGATGGCATTTTCGGTTTGGTCGACATGAAAGATGGTGTAGCCATTCTTCCCGTACTGCCAGACGGTCAGGTTATTCTGGGCAAGGAATACAAGTACGCCCAACAGAAGGAAATGATCGAAGTTATCGGTGGTGGCATAGACGCCAATGAATGGATAGACGAAGCGGCCTGCAGAGAACTCGCAGAAGAGGCGGGAGTAAAGGCGGGCCGATTAATGTATCTGGGCCCGACAGATCCTTTTACTACCTTGGTACGTACCCGAGATCATCTTTTTATAGCAACTGAACTGGAAGCGCTGCCGGCAAAGCCGGACACTGATGACTTTGTCGAACCTATTACCATTGCGCTCAAGACAGCGGTGGAATATGTTCTTACTGGGAAAATCACACACACCACATCATGCCTTCTCATACTTCGGGGAATGTTGGCATTTCCTCAATTCAAATAGGAGATACCCAGTGGTGCCATCGTTACCCCGCACATTATTATGAAGGAGCCTTCGGCACAACGGTTGAAGGTGTCTAAACGACATGACGTCACGGGCACGATACTTTCAATGGAAAGAACCAGAGAGCCGCAGACCGCCCATTATCCGCCGAATGTTTCAATTCCTCATAAGAAGCAGATTGTTGCGACGCAGAGGATGTCTTCAACACGAGCATATTGGGGTCGAATCGCGCAAAGCAGTGTTGTGTCATTCGAAAAATGCTGAATTACGTCGCTGAAGGGGATCCATTGAGGTGGATCCACTCAACTCCCTTGCCCGGTTATACGCTGCATTTGATGCCGCTATGATCAGTTCACGTAGAGCATAGTCTTGCTCAAAAACTTCGATCGCCGCGTGGGTAGTCCCATTGGGAGAAGTCACTGTATGTCGCAGCATCTGTAGATTTGCCTCAGGAAGGCATTGCAACTTGGCCGCACCATATGCTGTGCAGGCGACTAAATCCCGGGATAAAGACGCGGGCAAACCGAGTGACTCTGCTGCATCGGCAAGCGCTTCACTAAATAAATGATAATAAGCAGGCCCACTTCCGCTGATGGCTGTGACCGCATCCAGTTGTTCTTCTTTATCCAGCCAAAACGCCTTACCGACTGATTCAAACAGTTTATTAATCAACTCAAAACGATAGTCGGCAAGCGGATGATTGGTATACAGGGCAGTACAGCCGGCGTTGACCTGGACAGCTGCGTTTGGCATAGCGCGTACAATAGGCACCTTTGTTGCAGTGGCCGACTCCACAGAGCTGACAGAGACGCCTGCTGCAAGTGAGACAATACAGGCCCCTGACAAAATTTCTGCACTGAGCTTTTCTAATACATCGGTCACTAAATTTGGTTTTACTGCGACAACAATAACGTCAAACCGGGTGCCCTGGACGCATTCAATATCGACAAGACAGTCCGCTTGATAAACAAGACCCGACGCATGCGGGTCTACTGCCACAATCTTTTGGGCCACTTTCCCGGAAAGCCACATTTCCCCCAAAGCGCTTCCCATTTTACCGTAACCTAAAAATAGAATATTCACGAATATATCTCCCTTCTTTATAGTTTGCAAATGACACTGTTTTTATAGACCCAACACAGGAGCGACAACGGATTCCGTTGACGTTATTGTCCCTGATCAGCAATTACTTTCTATCCCCGACAAAAAACCGATAAAATCCATTGTTAACAGAACCAATCCCTTCTCGCTTGAAACCGCTTGTTATGGCCGCCGATTCAAAAAAAAACTCCGACCCCAGAGAGTCAAAATTCTATGTAACCGCCGTTGAACGGGCGATTTCCGTACTCTCTGCCTTTGATAGCTCCCATAGGCATCTGTCTATGTCACAGCTGTCAGAGTTAACAGGGCTGGATATTAGCGCCATTCAAAGATTCACTTACACGTTGACGACATTAGGGTATCTGCGTCGAGACCCGGGTACGAAGAAGTTTGAAGTCTCTCCGCGTCTGCTCAATTTTGCGCATTTGTATCTTGCCGCCAATGAAACGCTTTCGAAAGCGATGCCTTATTTGCAAAGACTGGCGGACGAAACCGAAGAGATTGTCAACCTGAGTGTTTTAGACGGTACCGATATGATTCTTGTTTCAAGAATTATTACCCGTCATGCCATCAATCCCAACATCCAGGTCGGTTCCCATATGCCTGCTTTCTGTACTGCATCTGGTTTGGCATGGCTGGCCGAACTTTCTGAAGAACAAATCAATGATGTGCTTCGATCCTCCACATTGAAAGCGTACACGCAGTACACGGAGACCCGCATCGACAAGATATTTCAGCGGGTCCAAGAAGTCCAAAAAGTCGGCTACGCTTTTACCCAGGAAGAATATCGTCTCGGTGGCGTATCAACAGCTGGCGCCATATGTGATCGGGTTGGAAAAGTACAAGGCAGCATAAGCGTTACTGTTGCTACACCGCGCTGGAACCAGAAAACGGATCCGAAACGCTATGCTGACCTTCTTCTGGCAACTTGTTCTGCTATTTCCAACAATTGAAAATTGGCATCACTCGCCGATAAATTGCGGCTGCCGCTTTTCTGCAAACGCAGCGGCCGCATTTTTATAGTCCTGGCTATTATTTGATCGATCTATAATTTTCTCTATTTCGTCTGTATAGTCGTCTACGCAATTCGTTGAGATTGCGTTCAATTGCAACTTGCTTCCAGATATCGACAAGGGCGCTCCGTCTATCATGGAAGAGCCAAAAGCCAGCGCAGCATTCATCACGTCATGCTCGCACATTTCATCCAGAAATCCGGCTTCAAATGCCGATTTGCAATCCACCAGTTCACCGGT
This sequence comes from Advenella sp. S44, assembly GCF_002810445.1. GTDB lineage: Bacteria > Pseudomonadota > Gammaproteobacteria > Burkholderiales > Burkholderiaceae_B > Advenella. Next base: position 417,832 of record NZ_NEXS01000001.1, read on the forward strand.
GTACAACCAGCGTCTCGTCTTGCCAATACCAATCAAATGACTGAGTCGGATTAACTGGATCGTCGGATATACAAGACCCAGCTTGGCGACAGGAACGCCAATCCTGGCGCTAGAGTCTGCGACGCGAAAATCACAACACAGGGCCAGACTGCACCCCCCGCCAACACAAACGCCGCTAATGGCTGCAATCACGGGCACTCCGAGATTTTGTATAGAGGCATAGCACTCCTGAATGCGGGCCCTATAGGTGTCGGCCTTTTCCTTGTCGTCAAGCACAGCGCGAAACGCTGTAATATCGTCACCGGCACAAAAATGCCCGCCAGCGCCGCTCAGAATAACCAAACGTATTTTTTTATTGGACGCAAACCCTACAAAGATATCGCGCAAATCAGTCCACGCTTCAAAGTTGCACGCATTGCGGCGATGTGGACGGTTGATTTGCACAACAGCAATCCGTCCATCTTCCAGCATTTTCACATCTATTTCAGAAGTCATATTTTTCCCAATCAAGTCAATAAGCGATATCGGAAATTTATTTTCCGATTTTATAGCCGCTTTTTTCCAGACTCCAAGCCTGGTGAGTGTCCAAAGAGAGCTCCTTTTTTTGAATCCGCTGCGTGGCGGTTTTCGGGAACGCATCAATAAATTCGATATAGCTCGGCACCTGAAAATATGGCAAGCGGGATTCGCTCCATTTAATGAGTAGCAATGGATCTATGCTGCTCCCGCTTTTTGGCCGTATGAACAATTTCAACTCATCTTCACCGATATCACTTGGAACCCCAACGAGTGCAGTTTCTTCGACCTGCGGGTGTTCCGCGAAAACGCGCTCAACCTCCCAGGCCGATATATTGATTCCCCGGCGACGCAACATGTCTTTTTTGCGCCCGGCATAATAATAAAATCCATCGCTGTCCTGCCTGCCCAGATCGCCGGTGCAGAACCAATCACCTCGTCTGGAAGAGTGCTCAGCCTCTGGATTCTCAAAATATCCCAGAAAGGCCAAGCCCGGGACTCTTGCTTTGATTGCTATTTCTCCGGATTGACCCTCTTTAACCGGATCGCCATTGTCATCCAGCAATTGAATATCAAAGTAGTCCAATGGTTTCCCAACGGATCCCTTTGGCCCGTCAGGGTTTACGGTGACAAAGGTTATCATTTCGGATAACCCATACCCTTCTCTCATTTCCACGCCGAAACGCTTGGAAAAGTCATCCCACAGATGGGGAGGACAGCCGCCGCCCCATGCAATTTTCACAGAATGCTCCCGGTCGGACGTTTTGGGCGGCTGTTTCAGCAACATCGGAACCACCGTACCCAGGTAATGAATGTGGGTAGCACCATAGCGTTTGGCATCGTCCCAGAATCTGGAGGCACTAAACCTTTCGAGCATGGCCAATGTCGTTCCTCCAATTAATGCTGAAATCACGACGGCAACACCAGCACCGTGATGCAACGATTCCCATAGCAGGAACACATCGCCCGGATCCGGCTGAGTCAGTCTTAGTATCGCTTGCGGTCCAGCGCGCAGCGTGCGATCCGACTTGAGCACTCCTTTGGGCGCGCCGGTCGTTCCGGAACTGGGAGTCAAGGCCAAAATATCGTCAGGACCAATATCTACGCCAGGGGAGGCAGCTTCGTATTGTTTATAATTTTCAAAGGCAAATGAATCATCTGCGTTGCCTCTCCAAAATGTAATCGGCAGCGACACCGAAACATCATCAAGATTTGTGGAATAGGCAGCATCGGCAATCATAGCCACCGGGCGCAAACTTTCAAACACATGCTTTAGTGCTGCACCTTTCAAGTGAATATTCACCGGAATCCGTACCGCCTTTACCTTGGCAAGCGCAAATAAAGTCAGAATATGGTCTGGATGATTAGGCAGCATCACCGCGACTCGGTCTCCTGGCTTTACGCCTTGTGCCAGGAGATAATTTCCGAGCCGATTAACAGATTCGTTGATTTCCCTTAATGAATATTTTTGTTCCTTGAACTGCAGGAAAGTGGTATCAGGAGCCTCCTGTGCGCGTCGATCAAGCAAGGATGAAAGAGACTCTTCGGGTACCGGGTCAATATCGATATGAGTGTAAGACATAAGTGTATCAGCAGGTTCCAAGCAATTAAAATTTTCAGACGGACTGAGGGTTCGATTTTTTAGCTGCTCTTTCCGCAAAGAATTTTTCCATCATTTTGGCCGGCTCGCCCGAGGCATAACATTCACGATGGATACGCGTCGCAGCAGCAATGGCTTCCCGAAAGCTCGCTTCGGTTATCTCCTTGAAGCGCGCCTTATCCATTCGCATGGCAATCGGCGGCTTCGAGGCCAGCTCCCTGGCGATTTCCAGACTTTTTGAAAATACCTCTGATTGCGCAACAAGATGATGAATCAGCCCAATTTGATGCCCCTCTTTGGCATCCATCATTCTCCCTGTCAACGTCAACTCTGTGGTTCTGGACAAGCCAAGCATTTCACGCATAATCCAGGGCCCGGTCACGCTGGCAATGCCGGAGTTAATCTCTGGTTGCCCTATCTTTACTCCCGGGTGTGCAACGCGGATATCTCCCAGTAACGACACTTGAAATGCAGACCCTGCCGCCGTTCCATTTAGCGCCATCACAATAGGCTTGGGGAAACTGCGCAGCGCGTCATAATATCGTTCCCATTCTCCGATCCACTCCTCTGCCCTGTCGCCATCAAAATCATGAGCTTCGTTTAAATCCTGTCCGGCCGAGAATGCCCGGTCTCCTGCACCGGTAATAATAAGGGCTCGCACTTGCTCATTTTTTGCCGCTTGCTCTATGGTGTCGATAATTTCAGTGCGCATGTCTGTATGCCAGGCGTTCAGACATTCAGGGCGGTTCAGTGTCAGCACCAGTACCGAATCCATCATTTCGTTTTTTATGTATTGCATTTTCAATTCCTTCAACGTATTCAGTTAGATATTTTCAGATCCGTATCATTGATGATCTGGTTCCATTTTGTGATTTCAGCTTCAACCATGTCTGTAGCCTGCGCCCGATCTCCAAGCGTGGCCGTCACGCCCTGCTGCGAGAACTTTTTGATTACTTCGGGATCGGCAAGCGCTTTCTGCAAACCGTTGTTTAGTTTTTCCACAATATTGTCGGGCGTATTTTTAGGAACCAGAATGCCAAATAACGACGTGGCCTCTACACCCGATAGACCCTGATGCGCCAGTGTTTCTACATTAGCGAGCTGAGGGATCTTGGAATCTCCGGCAATACCAAGCACCTTGATCTTGCCGGAGGGCACATTGGCAAGCGTGATAGGCGTTGTTGCAAATAAAAGCTGAATCTGATTGGAAAGCAGATCCGTCATAGCTGGCGCGGCACCCCGGTATGGCACATGCAATATATCGACCTTCGCACGCAGCTTGAACAGCTCCCCGACGGCATGTTCAAGAGACCCCGGTCCAGACGAGCCGAAGGCAATTTTGGCCGGATTTTTATGCAGATAGGCAATTAACTCCGAGACGTTATTGGCTGGCACGTCTTTATTCGCGATCAAAGAAACGGGCAGTTTTCCGACAACGGCAACCGGTTCGAAATCCTTTTGCAGGTTATACCCGACTGCTTTTTCTCCCAAAAGCTTACTGCTTAACGAGTAAGACGAGAGTGCAGCCATAAGCAAGGTGTAACCGTCTGCCTTGGAGCGAGCAACATATTGCGCGCCGATATTACCGGTAAAGCCTGCTTTATTTTCCACCACAACCGGAACTTCCAGATTTTCAGCCAATGCCTGAGCCAGAATACGGCCCACGGTATCAACAGCGGCGCCAGCATTGTATGGCACCACCAAATTTACCGGTCTCTCAGGGTATTCCTTGGCCATACTACAACACGAAAAAATCAAGCCCAGGATGGCGAGAGTCACTTTGCCTCCTGCATTTCTAAAACGCACACTCATCAATGTCTCCCAACGTGATGTCACTTTATAAGAAAATAATATTGCCTAGCAATAATCAATTATTGTATAGAAATATATTATCATTGAAATTGGGGTATACCCGTGAAATTGTCGGTAGACGGTCAAGAAGTATCGGAATGCCATGCGTTGTTAGCAGTCGCTTTATTTTTGATCTATTTTCTGAAGCACCGCTGGACAGCCCATACCATTAATGTCGCTAGCGACATACAGTCGCTGTGAGTAAGTCGAATGAATTGGATTCTGCTGGCGCTAATCAGACAGGCAACGTTGGTACGCAGCAATGGATTTCGCAGAGCCAGCTTATCCACGCTGCGCCAACTTCCATTTGAATCGAGGAGCCGCTCTATGGGCTACGCACAGCTCATAGCCGGCGCATTTAATCGAATACCAACAAGCATGCCATTCACTCCCCTGCCTGCGCCTTTTTCCGCTGTTTCGCAATAAACCGCGCCTTTTTCTCTTTATTTCCACACGTACCCATATCGCACCATCTGCGGGTACGACTCTGGCTGGTATCAAAGAACGCGGCCTGGCAACTGGGTGATGCACACAAGGCCAGTTTTCCGTCTCGCTCGCCTGCCAGAATGCTGATCGCATCGGCGGCGATCACGCCCAAGGCATCTTCCATGCTTGAGGTCGAGCCAAGCTTCCATTGCCGCTTGCCGTCGGGTGTCAGAAACGCGGCGGCCGTGCCCTGTGCGCTGAAGTCATTGATGACCTGCACAGCCGATGCAGGCAGCGCACCCCCGATCGCAGCAGCGGTCGCAGCAGCGTGAATCGCCTCCCTTAACTCCCGCGCGCGGTTGAACTGGGCTGTGGTACACGTTTTTACCGCCAGGCCATAGACGGCCAGCCAGTCAACAAGCCGCTGCGGCGTAGGAATACGCTCAATAGGATTGCCGCAACGCTCGGAAAGCGTCCCCGTGAAGCTGGTTGCCAGAACATTACCGAGGCTATAGATTGCCACACCTTTTCTCCGAACCAATAATCATAAGCTTTCTGGATCGACAGTAAGCTCGGCAATTATTTTTGCACGCCGACTAACAACTCATTCGCACTATCAGCTCATAGTCACAGTACTCGGCACGGCTATAACCCGCAGTAAGTGCACTCAATATATCAGCGCAACAGCAAGATCGATTCGATTGTGGAGCGAAAGCAGACGTAGGCACGAAAAGCATTGAATAGAGTAAGCAACGTTTTTTATAAGAACCCATTTTTTTGATCTAGGTAAATTACTTTTAAAAATCGAATAGATAAAATGCCAGCATAAATTAATCGAATACCCGACGAAAAATAGCAGATTTGTCTTGATTGAAATGCTGGAAGTGCGCCAATGATAAGACAAACGTCGACATATTCAGAAAAATTTAGGAGACTCGAATTGATTCAAAAGCGCCGTGTGGTCGGAAACTCGAAGGGGTCCATAACGCTAGTAGACTGTACTCTGCGCGATGGAGGATATCTGAATGGCCATTCTTTCACGGACCACCAGATTGAAGTAATACTTCAAATTCTCTCAAATTCCGGTGTTAACTATATAGAGGTAGGCTATTTTAAACGCCGGAATTATGATCCTCGAACCCCGACTATCGGCCAATGCCCAAAACAATTCCTACAATCGCTCCCTACGTTACTATCTGCTGAATACCTAGTTATGATTCCTCCGGACCACGTCCAAGTAGACGATTTGAAGGAGCTAGTAGGCACGAAAATATCTGGAGTACGGTTTACCTGCAGCGAAGGCAATATTAATACCGTTTCCGCACTGGGAAAAAGATGTAAAGACTTAGGCCTCAAAACCTGCGCCAATATCATACGAATTAGTGAGCTTAACAAAACTCAATTAAGACAAATGGTTAGACAATTGCATGCCAGCGGGCTAGACGCAATATATGCAGCAGATTCCAATGGAGCGCTTTACCCGGAACAAGTGGCTGTAATCGTCAACGAAATACGAAATCATTACGATGGATCCATTGGATTTCATGGCCATGATTCAATACATCTTTCGGTAGCAAACGCACTGGCTGCGATTAGAGCTGGCGCTACATGGATTGATGGGACAATAGGCGGAGTCGGCAAAGGCGGTGGAAACGCGCCAATAGAAGTATTGTTGGCTCAAGCTGCTCAATCAGAAAGAAGAGCTATCGATATAGACGGGTTCGCGACGGCTCTGCCTTATTTTGATCAGGACTTTTTCCCGAATCGCTTCACAGAAAGACTTAACAACGTGTTGTATGGAATAGAAAATCTGAATCTCGATGCGATCAAAGAACGCCAAAATCCTCATCTCAGTTAATGGAGCAATCAAATGAGTGAATTTTTACAGTCTTTACGAAATAAGATCAATACACGGAGAAAAATGACAAGCCCGCTGTACCAAACGGTCCTTTCGGGCAACGCGAGCAAGCGGCTACTCCAACAGTTTGTGATAAACCGCTTCCCAATAAAAAATCATTGGACCCGTAATATCCTAGGCATTGCATCACGAATTCCGGATCACCCCATTCGTACAGAACTGGTCGAAAATGTATTTGAAGAAGAAACGGGTTATTTTAGTAAATCCAAACGACACCTGGAAACTTTTGTTGACTTTGGGAAATGTGTTGGGGTATCGCAGCAGCAAATTAATGCAGCACCCCTGCTGCCCGAGACCAAGGCTGTGATTGAACACAATATTGAGGCCTGCAATACGGAGATTCATTTTACCGCTGGAGTTGCGTCTGTACTATTACTTATGGAAGGGCAGCCTCCTGTGGTCACAAATGAAAATAAATCCATGCTTTCTGTTATGAAAGACGTATATAAGCTTCCCGAAGAAGGATATGAATTTTTTGTTCATCATGCCAGTAATGTAGAGCTAAACAATGGTAGTTTCGCTGCGGTCAGTGAATTAGAAGAGGATCACGCTGCCACCGCAGAGAAAATACTGGAGATATATTGCAACACGGATGAATTAAAAATACAGGCGCTTAAATACTTGGATCGCGCAATTGACCGAAGACATGCACACTTCGATGCCATATATAACCTATTCTACGATGCATCAGAGCCTCCGTTTAGATTTGATGAGGAGGAATAGCCATTATGGGCAAAGTCGCCTATCATGCAGGATCTTATATAGATGAGAGAGACGCTGTAATTCCCGTATCCGCTTTAGCTATGCGCTATGGTCTCTCTATATTCGAAGGTATTCGCGCATATAAATCTCGCTCTAATTCAATCGTCTTGTTTAGACTAAACCAACATATCGAAAGACTCAGAAACTCACTTGAAGTAGTGGGATTCCCAGATCCCGGAATCGACGAGCTGCCGGTGATTATCGAGCGTCTCATTGTGGAAAATTCAATCTCGGACGATTGCTATATACGCCCGAGCATTCACGCGATAAACGACGGCGACATGGGCAGTACGATTTCGCCTGCAATGACAGTGACAATAAAGCAAATGGGCCGAAAAACTTGGCTTAAAGATAATAGGCTGGCCAAGGTTGCCACTTCAAGCTGGAGAAAGGCCTCTGCTGATATTTACCCTCCCGCTTTGAAGTGTATATCCGCATATACCATTCCATTCGTCGCAGGCAAAATTGCTTGTTCGAAAGGGTATGATTTCCCGATATTCCTCAGTAAAGAAGGATATGTCAGTGAAGCTCCTACCTCAGCTATTTTTATAGTATCTAAAGGGGAGTTAAAGACGCCTTCTCTAGAAAACTGCCTACTTCCGAGCATTACTCGGCAAGCGGTAATAGACATGGCTGATGAATTGAATATACCCGTTAATGAAGAATCTTTGACCGTACAGGATTTATATCTAGCAGACGAAGCTTTCTTATGCGGAACCGGTCTTGAGTTTGCCCCTATTGAATCAATCGACTCATACAGACTGCGACAATGTGTGGCTAGACCAATAACGCGTCGAGTGATTGACTACTATTTCGAAATAGTAAGGAGTTGAAATAGTAATGAATAAAAGTCTGTTAGTTGTTGTGGCGCATCCTGGTGATTTCGTGTGGCGAGCTGCAGGGGCTATCCTAATACATCGAGCTGCTGGTTGGAGCGTAAAAGTAGTCTGCTTGACTTTGGGTATAAAAGGGGAGGCTGGAAAATTATGGAAAGAAGAAGGTGCAAACTACGTACATGTACAAAAGACTCGCGAAGCCGAAACCCGGGAAGCAGCAAAGTCATTAGGAGCAGAATTAGAAATTTTACATCTTGACGATTACCCTTTAGAAGTAGATAAGGATGTAACAATTCAATTGAATAAAATAATTAGAGTGTGCCGACCAGACGTGATTTTAACGCATTCACCAATCGACCCCGGTAATGTAGATCATGCGAATACTTGTGAAATGGTAATTCAAGCTCGTACTTTTGCCTCCGCTCCAGGGTACGGCGCTGATATGGTTTCTCCTCCTAGCCTGTTTCACTTCGAGCCACACCAGCCTGAATTATGCGATTTCAAAGCCGACACTTTTTTAGATATAACGAGTGTATGGAGGCAAAAGAAAGAAGCTTTTCAAAAAATACAGTCGCAACAAGGCGTCTGGGACTATTACGAGAGAGTGGCTCTACAACGCGGAACGCAAGCAAGTCGGCGATCATCGCATACGATTACGCATGCAGAAGCTTTTCAGCGTGCCGGCCCAGCTATGGTGAAAATTCTTGAGTAACGTTTTTTGTAATTGTAGTTACGTTGGTGGGTTAACTTATGCTTTCTGCATAGATGGTCAACTCGGAAATCCGTCTTTCGTGCTTCTATCTAAGAATAGTAGAATAGTTGAACGAAAGATGGTTCTCGGCATTGCAAATCGTTATAGCTGCGAGGTTACATTGGCAGAATGGCAGCCCGCTACTTCCACATTTAAGTTGAGATATTTCACGTCTAGTGGAGAAATTGACTTTTGTGGGCATGGAACGCTCGCAGCCGCTGCCTGGCTATCCAAGTTTCACTCTATTGGCGCACCGATGGAGTTTAGTGTATTGGGCGGTAGCGTAATAGTAGACAGATTCGGACAAAATGAATGGGGCTATAGGCAGGCAACGTTCAGTTTGATAGAGCTATTTTGTAAATACCCCATCTTTAATACACCACACACATAGAATTTATAATGTTAATTTATAGTCAATGGGTGTCATGTCATTGAGTGAATCGTGCGGTCTTTCGGTGTTGTAAATCGTTGTCCAGTGTTCCGTGATGTGTTGAACTTGCTTCAACGACGTAAAAAGATATAAATCTAATACCTCTTGGCGGTACGTACGATTGAAGCGCTCAATATAGGCGTTTTGATAGGGGCAACCGGGCTGCGTATAATCAATATAAACGCCATGTTGATGTGCCCACTGAACGAACTCCGCGGAGGTGAACTCGGGGCCATTATCGACACGAACTCTACGTGGGTAGCCGTGCCAAGAGGCCAGCCCATCTAGGTAACGGGTGACACGAGCAGACGGCAAGCCCGTGCCAATATCGATTCCTAGCAACTCGCGATTGCAATCGTCAATCACATTAAATGTACGAAATCGCACGTTATTTTCTAAGCGGTCCGACATAAAATCCATCGACCAACACTGACCCGTACTTTTAGGTACGACGAGTGGTTCGGGTTGGCGAGCAGGCACGCGTTGCTTGCGCTTTGTCTTTATGTTGAGTCGCAATGCATTATAAACACGCTGTACACGCTTATGATTCCAGCGGTAACCTAAAGCGCGTATGCGCTTAAAACACTTGGGGAACCCCCAACGTTGATGTCTTTCAACCAGCGTGTTTAGCACTGTAATTACCTCGCTATCATCACAACGTTTAGGCTGATAGTAAAACGCGGTGCGACTCATCCCCGTAATCATGCAGCTTAAAACAACGCTGATGTCATGCTGTGCCTGTAGCGCTTTTGCCCAGTCTTTACGCGTCGCAACAGGCACTACAGCTTTTTTATGATTTCTTCCTGCAACTGAGACTTCAAACTTAAATCAGCATACATCTGCTTTAAGCGACGATTCTCCTCCTCGAGCTCTTTGAGTCGTTTTACGTCGGAGAGCTCCATGCCGCCATATTTGGCTCGCCATTTATAAAATGTGGAGTTACCTACATGATGCTTGCGGCACAGCTCTTTAATCGGTATCCCAGCTTCCGCTTCTTTCAACATCGCCACAATTTGGCTTTCTGTCATCCGTTTGCTCATCGTAAAAATCCTTTTTTCTTAGTGTAAGAAAAATTCTACGCTTCAGCTGTATTATTTTAGGGGATAGTTACACATTTAGTACAGCATCTAAACAATAAAGGATTAACGTATACGAGGCTTCTTGACGATATCTCGATCTCGTCAAAAACGCAATTGGAGGAAAAGCAAGTTCAAACTCTTATTGGAAAAGTTCGTACTATGCTGAACGAACAGGGGCTAAAGTTACAGAATAAAAAAACCAAGATAACTTCTCGCAAGAACCCGGAAAATTTGATGGAAGTAACTGGACTTTGGCTGAACAGAGGGCGGGCACGTGTACATCGGAATGAGCGACGAATAATTCGTGCTGAATTACATAAATGCGAGAGTATGTCGCGGTTAAGTAAATCCTCACCTGAATATCATGATTTTTATAATAGATTATCAGGACGAGTCGCGAAACTCACCTATCTCGAGCATAAAGAAGCTTTGTCTTATCGATCTCGGTTACGAGAGATTTTGCCAATTTATGAAAAAAATGAGATTCACCGTACTATCCAGTTAGTAACTTCCTTAAAAAAATCTTCTATAAAAGATCGAGGAAAATACGCCTACTATGCGAAATTTCATCAAGTCCGCTATCGCCTTAACATCTTAGGACGGACAGACGGTGGATTAGCAAAAAAATTGGCTACAACATTACAAACTTGTAAGCCTACATCTGACAAAGAGAGGTTGTTCTATCATGACATTATCTGAGGAGACCGTTGGAACTATTAAATGTTATTTCCCGTTAAAAGGTTTTGGCTTTATCGCAAGACAGGCCGGGAAAGATCTGTTCTTTCATTTTCGTGATGTACAAGGCGAAGAATGGGCGTTAGAGGGTGTAAAAGTGAGATTTCGTGTCGAACGGACAGCTAAAGGCTTACAAGCTGTAAATATCTCTAGAAATGCATAGCCTGCTTAAATAGCCATAGAAACAATGAAAGAATTAAATAACATTTAAAATCAAATGGTTATAATGTTTTTGTTGTCCTAAAATTATTTGCATTAATTGTGAGACAAAATCCGGAAATTTTCACTAATTATGAGATTTCAAAAAGAGCCAGTCTCACAATTAATGAAAAAGGCCTTTAAAATCAAGCACACGATTTTCACTAATTGTGAGACTCGACAGGTGTTGTGCGTTCTCATAATTAATGAAAAAGTCTCACAATTAATGAAAATCCATTCTCATAATTAGCGAGAAAAATCTGTAGCTATACAGATTGCCAAACAGGCTCCGATGTTTTATCGGAGCCTGTTTTTATTTGGACAGAGGTTCAGGATGTTAATCCCATATTTGCAATTCTCTTGATTGGTGCATCTAAATCGTGAGACCTCCGTCCACGCTGAGAGTCGTGCCCGTGGTAAACCCTGCGCTTGGCGAACACAGGTAAAGAACCGCCCCAGCAATCTCTTCGGGACGGCCAGTCCGTTTCATGGGCTGCAGTTCATTGAGAAAATTTCGCCCACTTTCTTCGGCTCTTATTTCCTCATTCATGGGCGTGTCAATCACACCCGGACATATCACATTGACCCGGACTCCTTGCGTAGCAAATTCCACTGCCGCCGATTTGCTCAGCCCGATGACGGCAGACTTGCTCGCGTTGTATATCGCCGAGCCAGGAAAGGCGCGAATGCCCAGAAACGATGCGGTATTGACGATGCCACCTCCGCCACTTTTTATGATCGCAGGAATTTCGTGCTTCATGCTAAGCGCGACACCGCGCACGTTGACGGCCAGGATGCGGTCAATGTCCTCAGACGATATTTCGGTAACGGGTGCCGGCGGGAGAAAAATACCCGCATTGTTGAATGCAAAATTCACGCCACCAAACACCTCAACGGTGCGTTCGACAGCGAAGGCAATTTCATTTTCAATTGAAACATCTGCCCGTACAAAGAGACCTTTTCCCCCGGCTTGTTCAATGAGGGCGACTGACTCTTCGCCCTCATTTTTCCTTCGCCCAACAACGACAACATTGGCTCCTTCCTGCGCAAACGCAAGTGCGGTGGTCCGGCCAATGCCTGAGGTACCGCCGGTAACGATAACGACTTTTCCTGCAAATGTTTTCATAGTATTAATTCCTTGTTGGGTTCTCGATCTTCTGGCGCTCGGCGTAGGTCGTACGCGCTGCGTCCATGCGCGGCGAATTCGCGATTACCCACTCAGCAAGTGCCCGCACGGGCACTAGCAGTTCCTGCCCAAGTTGTGTCAACGCGTACTCAACTTGAGGCGGCTTTGCCGGCGTCACCGTACGAGAAACAAAGCCGTTTTCCTCCAGATCCCTCAAGGTGGAAGCTAGCACTTTCTGGCTGATCTCGCCGACCTCACGACGCAGGGCATTGAATCGGTAGGGCCCAGTTCCGAGAATATGCACCACGAGCATCGTCCATTTATCACTGATCCTCGCAATCATTCCGCTGACGTGCTCGCACTGAGCAGTATCTTCGCGGTGATTAGGTTTCTTCAAAGTGCCTCCTTGTTGGATTCGATAACTTATCGTAATGTAGTAACTCGTCGAAACCAGCATAGCATATAGGAGTTATTATGAACGTAAAACCAAGAATTGCAGTCATCATCGGCTCTACCCGCTCGACGCGATTTGCCGATAAGCCGGCGCAATGGATTTTGAAGCAGGCCAAGGCACGCACTGACATTGATGCAGAGTTGGTAGATCTGCGCGGCCATCCGATGCCGTTCTTCGACGAGATATCCTCGAACAGATTCGCGCCAAGTCAGAACCCCGAGGCGGTGCGGTGGCAGGAGACTGTTAGCCAATTTGACGGGTTCATCTTCGTTGTACCGGAATACAATCACTCCTTGCCTGCCGTGCTGAAAAACGCGCTCGACCAAGCTTATCAAGAATGGAATCACAAACCTTTCACAGCTGTCGGCTATGGCGGAGTTGGCGCAGCGCGTTCTATTGAGCATCTGCGACAGATTGGCGTCGAGTTGCAGATGGTGTCGACGGCCACAGCCGTCCATATCGGAGGGAGAGACTTCTATACTGTTTTTCCCTTGGGTCAAGACCGGCCAATCGAGGAAATTGAGGCTAATCTTCTGCCTTCTGCGCACAGTGCGTTTGATGAGCTGGTCTGGTGGGCAGGGGCGACGATAGCTGCCCGAGGGGCTAAAGCATAAGCCCCGCCGGCACTTATCGCCATGGACTGGCCTGGCTTGGCGCAATCGGCAGCAGAAACGGAACAACCGTATGCCGACTGTCTTGAAGCGCTCCTACGTGCTGAATGCAGCCTCGTTGGGCGCGCAGCCAGCACACGATGACACGAATAGCCGGGAAAAGCGACGCTACGCGCCTAAGGTGAAAAAAGCTGCTGCCTGTTGAAGGAGGCGGTGACACAACGCCGGACCATCGTCGCGGCGCCATGTGACAGTTTCGCCGGGCAGCCCGTCCATCTGCAGGACGGGCATGAACCCAGCTTCGTTAATCACTACAACGGCGTTCGGCCCTTTCAGGGATCGCCGGCGACGTTCCCCGATCTGGCGACTGGTCCAGTGCCGTTAGGCGCTTTCTTCGGCAACTCGGCGCATTGCCGTATCTCGGAAGCGGATATTGTGCGGTATGGCGCAAATAATCAATATTGCAGTGACGACGCAGGCCAGCGAAATCACATATAAGCCCATCGATGCGCTGCCAGTCATATCCTTGACCTTGCCGACCATGTAAGGCGCGATTATGCCGCCGATTTGGCCAAGGGAATTGATCATGGCTACGCCGCCGGCTGCGGCGACACCGCTAAGTATGCGGACGGGAAACACCCAGAATATACCGAAAGAGGCAATGATACCCGTCGCGGCAATACTAAGGCCCAGCACCAATATCACAGTGTTGTCCCAATAGATCGCACACAGCACATAGCCCACGGCACCGGCCAGTGCGCAGCCGGCCAGGTGCCAGCGGCGGTCGCCGGTCCGGTCGGAACTTTTACCAATCAGGATCGTTCCGACGATCGCGGCAATGTAGGGTAGTGTCGTAATCAATCCGATGATAAACGGATCGGCCGTCCCTGCTGTTTTGACAAGCTGCGGCATCCAGAAAAGCAGGCCGTAGATTCCCATGCAAAGTCCGAGATAAATCAGAGAGAATAGATAAATGACCGGCCGTTTCAACGCTACGCTTAAAGAGTGCGTGTTGTCGACTTTGGGATCATTGCCAATTTCGGTTGCCAGCATGACTTTCTCCTTGTCGGATAGCCATTTGGCATCTTCGATGCGATCGTTGAATGCGAACAAGACCACCAAGCCCAGGATAACCGAAGGAATCCCTTCGATCAGGAACAGCCATTGCCAGCCGGGCATGCCATAGGCGCCATCCAGCAGCTTAAGAATGGCACCGGAAATCGGTCCACCGATGATGCCGCACAACGCGATGGAGCCGAAAAACATATTATTCATGCGTCCGCGGTAACTGGCGGGAAACCATTGCGTAAAGAAGTAGAGCACGCCTGGAACGAAGCCGGCCTCAAGCACCCCAAGCAGAAAGCGCAGCGCATAGAACGAGGTCTCGTCATAGACGAACATCATGGCGGCCGAGGTGATGCCCCAAGTGATCATGATCCGTGCGATCCAGCGGCGCGCGCCGACTCGTGCCAAAATAACATTGCTTGGGATTTCGAAAAGCAAGTAGCCAATGAAAAACATACTGGCGCCAAGCCCGTATGCAGCTTCGCTCAGGCCGAGCTCCGATTGCATTTGCAGTTTCGCAAAACTGATGTTGACGCGATCCAGATATGCCATGATAAAACAGGCAATTATTAACGGTATGATCCGCCACGCAACTTTGCGCAGCAGAGCTGCCTTTTCCTGTTCCTCCGATCCAAGCGCCGTATCTACCCTCGTGTTCACCATTCTTCGTCTCCTGATTTTAATAATAGGTATCGCCTGCAACGACTGGCGACCCGCGTGGAATGGGTTCGCTTCTTTGAATTACCCCCGCCCCACAAATGGCATTTTGGTAGCCATGACCGTCATAAATTGCACATTGGCTTCAAGCGGGAGGCTGGCCATATGCACAATGGCATTTGCAGCGTGAGCGACATCCATCGTAGGCTCCGGGATGCGCTCGCCGTTTGCCTGCAGTACGCCCCCCTTCATGCCTGCCACCATTTGGGTCTGCGCATTGCCGAAGTCCACCTGGCATACCGCGATTTCGTATTTCCGGCCATCGAGCGCGCAGGCTTTTGTCAAGCCGCTGACCGCGTGCTTGCTGGCGGTATAGTCGGCTGAATGCAGTCTGGGCACATGTGCCGACAACGAACCATTATTGATAATGCGTCCACCTCGTGGCGTTTGCGTACTCATTTGCCGAAATGCCGCTTGTGTGCAAAGAAACGTGCCGGTGACATTCACGTCAAGCATTTGTTTCCAGCGTTCGTATGCCAGTTCTTCGACAGAATTTCCGGCAACGGCGAGTCCGGCATTGTTAAACAACATGTCGAGCCGGCCAAAAGCGTGCTGCGAAGCGGCGAATAGCTGATCGACGGAGGACGGCTGAGTGACGTCCGTCGGTATGGCAATGGTTCGGATGCCGTGGTCCGAAAAAAGAGTATCGCAGTCGCGGATTGTCGCTTCGAGAGTCTCCAGATGACGCCCGGCAAGAGCGACGCGCCATCCGTCCGCCAATAGTGCGCGTACGGTTGCCCTGCCTATACCGCTGCCTGCTCCGGTGACTATGGCGACCTGATTATGGGGAACGCGACTAGCGTCCGGTTTGTCTCTCATTTCTCCCTCTCCTTGTCTATTTTTTATGGCGCGATCGCGCATTGCGCCGATGCCTGTGCTGTGCTCCTATCACAGTGACTCATTGAGCATTGCCATGTAATCGTCCGGGGATGCCTCGCGCGGATTGGTTTTGTGGCTATGGTCGGCGAGCGCGCCCTCGATTACGCGGGAAAACAATGACTCCGAAACCTCAACGCGGGCGAGCCCATCGGGCAAGCCAAGACGATGGGTCATGCTTCTGATTGCCGGCGCGAGTTCATCGGGCGAATCGAGCCCCATGCATTGAATAAGGCGTTCGAGCTTGCGTTCTTGGATGACCGATGGCGCGGAGGCATTAAAACGGAGCACCGCCGGCAGAAATATCGCATTCAATGTTCCGTGGTGCAGCGTCGGATTGATTCCGCCGAGCGAATGGCTCAGGCTGTGTACGCAACCCAGGCCTTTTTGGAACGCCAGGGCGCCCTGCATCGACGCGCTCATCATGTTCAGGCGCGCCTCCCGATCATGGGGTTCGCTGACTGCTCGCTCAATATGGGTCCATGCGCGGCGCAGCCCGTCCAGCGCTATGCCGTCTGCAGGTGGATTAAATAGTGGAGACAGGAATGTCTCAATGCAATGGGCGATGGCATCCATACCCGTGGCTGCCGTCAACAGAGGAGGCAGCTCAAGCGTAAGCTCCGGATCGCAGATAGCGGATTTCGGCAGGACGTGCGGCGACAGGATACCCACCTTGCGCCCATCATCGAGAATCAGAATGGCGCCGCGCCCGACTTCGCTACCTGTACCCGCGGTTGTCGGAATAGCAATTACAGGCGCTGTCGTGGATGTGATTTTTGCAAGCCCCCCTTCGATGACAGCGAATTGTTTAAGGGGCCCTTCATGTGTGGCGCAAACGGCGACACCCTTGGCAAGGTCAATGGAGGAACCGCCCCCGATGGCAATGACTCCATCGCAATCATTTTCGATGTACATTGCAGCAGCTTTGTGTACTGCTCTTTCATTCGGATTGGGTGGCGTTTCGTCGAAAATGACTGCAAGATCCGGCTGTTCTAAGTTGGTCATAACAGCATCAAGTAGTCCAATGGCACGGACGCCTTGGTCAGTCACGACTAACGGGCGTTTAACACCAACGCGGTCGCATTCCGCCTGTAATAAACGGACTGCTCCGAAGTCAAATTGAATGTGGGTGAGATATTGGATGAGTGCCATCTGAATTAATAAAAAGTTATAATTGCAACTGACATCAGGACATGTTTTCCCTCTGTCTCCCGTTTTATGCCTATTATTTACGCTCCCAGTATGGGCAAATTTGAAATAATATCCACTGAAAATTGTGCATATAGGTATAACTATTCGTTAATCCATGACGCCTTCTTTATCTTCCATTGCATCAAGATTGCACGTTAGGCATCTTCGCTTGTTAATTGCAATTTACGAACACGGTTCCCTGTTGGGTGCGGCCAATGAGGTTGCAATTAGCCAACCTGGGGCGAGCAAAGCGCTCCAGGAAATTGAAACTACATTTGGAGCAGCACTATTTAATCGCACCAACCGGGGACTGCAAGCTAACGACTTAGGCTTATGTGTCGTGAAGTATGCTCGTATGATGTACACCGACCTTGGGCACTTACGAAATGAATTGGATGCGATTCAGAAAGGAGAGGGTGGGCGTGTCTCCGTCGGGTGCATCATGGGAGCAATACCCTTACTTACTGATGCCGTTTCGGATCTAATGCAAACCCACCCGGGTATGTCAGTGGAGATTGTTGAGGATACTAGCGCTACGCTTCTGAGCTTAATCGATGCTGGCAGGCTTGATATGGCGATATGTCGCACGACAGTCAGCAAAACACCGGAAATTTATGAAAGTGAGTTGCTTCAGCCAGAAGAGTTGAGAGTGATCGCTAAGCATCAAAGTCCGCTGGCGTACGCTGACCGTTTGACTGTCCAGGATCTGGCTCAATGTAAATGGATTGTGTACCGTGCCAATATGCCGATGCGTCTTTTGCTGGAGCGCGAGTTTTATGATGCTGGAATTCGTTTTCCCACTAATTTGCTCGAAACAACGTCCCCATTTGCGACGTTAACTTTATTGATGAGAAATCCATCGTTTGTTGCTTTAGCGTCGACAGATGTCGCTTCATTTTTCGCCAGCAATAATTTGGTTAGCATCCTACCGTTTCAGTTTACGCTAGCCAGCGAACCGTACGAGTTGGCGTATCGTCGAGGCCCGCTGTTGTCGATCGGAGCAAAGTTAATGAGATCTTGTTTAATGAGTCGTCAATAGACCAATCCCGCGTCGATAAGCGACGAAGATAGTAGCCCTCAATACAAACAACCGACGAGCACCTAACTTTCTAAATTGGTTTTGAGGCGCAGCTGCGGGTGTGCGATTCATACATTGATGTGCTGCACTTGTTGTATCGTAAGCCAGTCATGCATGACTTCATTAATTCGTAACGCAAACTCACCTGGGGACAACAGATTTGGACTCGGTTCGTCAAATTTCTCTCGAGTCAATTTCAAAAATATTCCCTTGATGAGATTCAAGTTTTATTACTATCAAAATGCTCAACAAGAAAGTCAATAAAAAGTCGTGTTCGCATGGCAAGGTTGCGTTGGCTAGGATAGTAAACAAACAGGTCGGCGGTTGGCAGAATAAAATCCGGCAATACCCTTTTGAGCCGCCCGCTGTGTAAATACTTGGCCAGATCCCATTCCGATCGTATTAAAATTCCGTGCCCGTCCAATGCCCAGCCAAGGACAATATCGCCATCATTGCTGGACAACATTCCTTCGACTTTTACCACTTCACTGTGATTTTGATGGACAAATCGCCATATGCCATATGCATCATCATTCTGCCTGTGAATAATGCACCTGTGTTGGGCCAAGTCTGCCAGGCGTGTGGGGGTGCCGTATTGCTCAAGGTACAGCGGAGACGCACAAAGAAAACGTCTGTTGGATAAAATTCGACGGGCATTAAGTCGCCTGTCTGCCAATGCGCCGAAGCGAATCGCCAGATCAAAACCACTTTCGACCAAATCTATTGGCCTGTCGGTAACTTCCAATTGCACTTCAATTTGCGGATTCAATTTGACAAAATCCGATACTAAAGGCGCGATGGTCGTTCTTCCGAATCCCAGCGTCGCATTCACCCTGAGCAGACCCCGAGGCGTACGTCCTGAGGATACCAAGTCTTCCATTTCCCGAATTTGCCCAAGAATTCTCCCGGCATGAAGAACATAAGATT
Organism: Advenella sp. S44; assembly: GCF_002810445.1. GTDB lineage: Bacteria > Pseudomonadota > Gammaproteobacteria > Burkholderiales > Burkholderiaceae_B > Advenella. The sequence goes on from NZ_NEXS01000001.1 coordinate 436,979, forward strand.
GCCCTTCGCTGGTCAGACTCAAGCTACGGGTTGTCCGATTCACTAAACGGACTCCGAGCCGTTTCTCCAGGGATGCTAATCTTTTTGTAATAGCCGGAGGGGTGACGTTCAAAGCGCGCGCTGTAGCGGCAAGGTTTTCCAGACGAGCAAGCGTCACAACAAATTCGAGATCAGATATCATTAATCGTTAATTAATAGTTAATAATGAATTAATTGTAATTTAATTCATTTGAATGAAAAGCGCATTACCATGAGGGCTCTCGTTACTATCTAAATAGCCACACCTGAGCCACTATGAAAATTGTCGAAATCCGTGAAAAAACATTGCCGATCAGTTCACCCATCCGCAATGCCTATATTGACTTTAGCAAAATGACACTGAGTTTAGTGGCTGTGATTACGGATGTAATACGAGACGGTAAGCCTGTCGTGGGGTACGGATTCAATTCTAACGGGCGCTATGGGCAGGGAACGTTGATGCGCGAGCGCTTTATTCCTCGTTTGATGGAAGCTGATCCGCAGTCGCTGCTCAATGACGAAGGTACGAATTTGGATCCGCACAAAATTTGGTCGACCATGTTCCTCAATGAAAAGCCTGGCGGGCATGGCGAGCGGTCAGTGGCGATTGGGACTATCGACATGGCTGTTTGGGATGCGGTAGCCAAAATAGAAGGTAAACCGCTATTTCAACTTCTTGCCGATAAGTACGGAAATGGAAAACCGGATCCAAAGGTTTTTGTTTATGCAGCAGGTGGTTATTACTACCCTGGTCAGGATCACGAAAAACTCAAAGACGAAATGCGCAGCTACATTGACCGTGGATACACTGTTGTTAAGAAAAAAATTGGCGGAGCGTCTCTGGATGAGGACTTGCGTCGAATCGACTCGATTCTGAGTGTATTGCAGGACGGCCAGAAATTGGCGGTTGACGCCAATGGTCGCTTTGATCTTGATACCGCCATTGCATACGCAAAAGCGCTGTCGCAATACGATCTGTTCTGGTACGAAGAGCCAGGCGACCCGCTAGATTATGAATTACAGGCAGCACTGCGCAATTATTATCCCAATCCAATGGCGACGGGAGAAAATTTATTCTCCATGCAGGATGCCCGCAACCTGATCCGATACGGCGGTATGCGTTCAGACCGCGACTGGCTGCAATTTGACTGCGCCTTAAGCTATGGACTCGTTGAATATCTGCGTACTTTGGACATGCTGCATGAACATGGCTGGTCAGCACAACGATGCATTCCTCACGGCGGACACCAGATGTCTCTGAATATTGCTGCAGGCCTGGGACTGGGGGGCAACGAGTCTTATCCCGACTTGTTCCAACCCTTTGGCGGCTTTCCCGATGGTGTCAAGGTCGAGAATGGCTATATCACGATGCCGGATTTGGTGGGCATCGGCTTTGAGGGTAAGGCTGATTTGTTTGAAGAAATGCACAAGCTTTCCTCTTAACGTTTGTCAACACGGAGCCCTGACATGAAGCTGGATAAAAGTGCTCAAGCATTGATTGATTTGTCCCGCAAGCAAAACAATCCGCCGCCGGATCAGATTTCAGTCGCACAGTTACGGGATCTGTCAAATGCACAACGGGCGCAATTGCAGCCTGATCCGCCACCGTTGCCAAGCGTTGTAGATTCTGTCATTAAAGGGTTTGCGGTCAATATCCCGGCCAGAATTTATAGAGCCCAGACCGCAGTGTCTAACGCGCCAGTGGTCATCTTCTTTCACGGCGGCGGCTTTGTGCTGGGCGATCTGGAAAGCCATGATATTGTTTGCCGTCAAATATGCAAGCAGTCCGGTTGTGTCGTGATCGCTGTCGACTATCGCCGGGCGCCGGAAAGCAAATTCCCGGCTGCGGTAGAGGACGCGATATCTGCCGTACACTGGGTACGCGCACATGCAGCAGAGCTGGAGATTGATGAAAATCGAATTGCGCTCATGGGCGATAGCGCGGGCGCAAACCTCGCAACGGTTGCCGCCATTGATATGAAGCGTACCGGTTTGCCGAAAGTGGCCCTGCAGATATTGCTGTATCCCGTAACGGATCAGTATGGTGATTATGAAAGCAAGCGTCGTTTCCAAACCGGCTATATATTAACAAAAAAGAATATTGATTTTTATGCGACGCAATACTTCACGAGCGCTTCTGAAAAGAAAAACTGGCGAGCTTCCCCCATCTACTACGAAGATCTGTCGGGGTTGCCCGAAGCGTTAGTTATCACAGCCGGCTTCGATCCTCTGGCAGACGAAGGTGAGGCGTATGCATTACGTTTGGTGCAAGCGGGGGTTAAAGTGACGTTGCGCCGATTCACGGGACAGGTTCACGGCTTTGTGACACGGGGGCGGATTATCCCCGAAGCGTTTGAAGCAATCACAGAAGCTGCCGTGTTGTTAAAAGAACGCTTTGGAAATTAGCTACCGGGTGCCATATACATTGCGGGTGCAATAGGCATGCGGTGTCACAGCCCGACGTTGCTGACGCGCTGTGACACCACAGGTATTGACGAGCGCACGGGACTTTTTCTCGTGCCGCCGGGGCATCGCGGGGGCGAGGTTTTTCTGACGTAAAAAATTTGAACCAATAAGATTTTAATCTGGGAGACAAAATATGCTTGGTACGGTAAAACAAAACATTGCCAGGGCGGCAATCACGATTGTGATGATGGGAGCGACTGCGGGTTGGGCGCAAGATAAATACCCAAATAAGACGGTTGAAATTGTCGTGCCATGGACGGCGGGGCAAGCCACTGATATCGCGGCACGCGCGATTGCCAACGAACTGTCGGAGAAACTGGGACAAACTTTCTTTATCTCCAACAAGGCAGGGGCAGGCGGCGCTGTCGGTAGCGCGTATGTGGCACGCGCCAAAAACGACGGCTATACCCTGCTTGCCGGTTCCACCGGTTCAGTCGTCATTAGTCCATTGTTGAACGATACACCTTATGAGGCATCCGATTTTGTGCCGGCCGCCATGATTGCCAAGAGCCCATCGGTTCTTGTAACAGCGGCGGATTTTCCGGCAAAGAATATTAATGAACTGATTAAAGTGCTTAAGGAAAATCCAGGAAAGTATACGTTTGCATCCTCGGGAAACGGCTCGGCCACGCACTTGATGGCGGAAGCATTCAACCTGGGCAATGGGATTGAGGCAGTGCATGTACCCTATAAAGGCAGCTCCACAGCGTTAACTGATGTCCAGTCAGGGCGCGTGACGTATATGTTTGATACCGTTGCATCAATAGCTGGCATATTAAAATCCAACCAAGTTACGGCATATGGCATTTCCTCCAAGGAACGCAGCGCTTCACTTCCAGAAGTACCGCCCATTGCCGAGGTCACCGAACTGAAAGATTTCGATATCGCCTCCTGGATCGGGTTAATGGCGCCGAAAGAGACATCTGCGCAGGATCTTGCCGCAATTGAAAAAGTAGTTCAAGACTATTTACAAACGCCAGAAGCCAAATCCAGATATCAGGGCATGGGGTTGGGCGTCGATCCGATCTCAAACAGTGAGTTTCAGAAAGTGGTTGACGCAGAAGTGACCTTGTATTCAGACTTGTTGAATAAACTTGGGCTGACCAAAGAGCATTCGAAATAGCGGTATTCAATATGGGTTTACCGCTACCCAACAAGTGTTCGCACCATGATAAATCAGCCGGCCGGGGCCGCATGAGGGGACGTCCCGGCGCAAATTCAATATCAGCCTCCGTCAATCAGAAAAGACCGCAGGCCAATCCGAAATGGCATAAGCACCTGACATCGCGGTGCGCCTGCCTATTGCGGTATGGCATATTCCTATTGCCCGCTCTTGCGGGCGCGATGGGCCGCGGCTTTCATTCTGTTTCCACAAGAGGCCATACTGCACCAGCGGCGCCGATGTGACTTGGTCTGGTCGTGAAAGAATAATGTGCAATCATGCGCTTCGCATTGCCGCACAAGCTGCAGATTCTCATGCAGCAACAAATGCACAAGCGCTTGTGCAACAGGTTCAAGCAGGCTGGCTGCATTCACATTGTGCCGATGCCTGACGATCTTGAATTCATTGCTGGTTGCATCCCACGCGAGTTCCTGCGTTGGGCGGCCCGACTCCAATACCTGATTAATGACGACGGGTTCTGCCGGACTTGCTGTTTTGGCGGCAAGAATCACTGTTCGGGCATTGTCCCTGAGTGCGCGCGCCAGCTTGGCCAACCCCGCCGGCGCCCGCCGACAATCATCGGGCAGTATCCCGGCGAGCCTGAGCCATTCCAGCACACTGCTGTCGTCATCGAAGCAATCGCAATGCCGAAGGCCCATGCCATATGTGGTGTTGATAAAGTCCAGCGCAAGATTATTAGCGATAAATAAAGGCGTTCCACTAGCGACAGAGGGCATGATAGACGTAACCGGTAATTTGTATGTTGACAGGATACTCTTATTGCTGATAACCTGCAATCTCAATATTTACAGGTTACTAAGGAGCCAGTTATGATATCCACTAAATCGATGGCAGCCTCGGCCGGTGCGGCTGCGGCGATGCTTACAGGAGACGCGCAGCTCGCTAGTGCCGCTGTCTCGCAAAGCCCACAAGTTCATTATCGTTACGAGCAGGTTGGCAAGGTGAACGTTTTCTATCGCGAAGCCGGCGATCCTGGCGCGCCGGCCGTCCTGCTGCTGCATGGTTTTGCCGCGTCCTCGTACATGTGGCGCGACCTTATTGCAGCACTGGCAGATAGATACCACGTTATCGCGCCGGATTTGCCGGCATTTGGATTTACAGAATCTCCCGAGCGTGGCAAGTATGAATATTCATTCGCCAATATCACGAAAACGATTGAGCAATTCACGGCTCAGCTAAAGCTTGACCGCTATGCCCTGGCGGTGCACGACTATGGCGCTCCCGTAGGATGGCGCCTGGCCTTGGCTCATCCTGACCGTGTGACGGCAATTATTTCGCAGAATGGAAATGCCTATGAAGAGGGTCTGGCCAAGGGCTGGGAACCGATACGCCAGTATTGGCAAGCGCCCACCCAGGAAAACCGGCAGGCCCTGGCTGACTTTCCGACACCGGCGTCAGTCAAATGGCAATATCTTGAAGGGGTCAGCGACGTGAGTGTCGTGGCGCCAGACAGCTATACCCTGGAAGGCGCATTCATCGCCCGGCCGGGCATGGCAGAGATACAACTGGATTTGCTGCTGGACTATGCCTCCAACGTAGAAAAATATCCCGAATTTCAGGCCTATTTCCGTCAGTATCAGCCGCCATTGCTTGCCGTTTGGGGTAAAAACGACCCATTTTTCCTGCCCGCGGGCGCCCAGGCGTGGCAGCGCGACATTGCTGAAGCAGATATTCGTTTTTACGATACCGGTCACTTCGCCCTGGAAACGCACGGCAAAGAAATTATTCCTGTCGTGCGCGAATTTCTGGACAAGAACGTAAAGTGACCGTGCGCTAAGGCATGCGCTTCGCACGCTACGGCTATGCTGGCATGGCCCGCACTACGCTGCGGGCCATTTTATGTCGCAGCCATTTCCCTTCTGAGAAACTTTTTCCAGGCCGTCGTCACCTCCAGTCGACGTTGCACTTGCCGGGCGGGCAAGGCTGGCTGCGCCATATGCATGCCGTTAAAAGTTTACATTTTTTCAAGAAAATATCAGTGACAAGCAAAATTCGTTGATGAGCGTAAACGTAGATGGCCTGAAGTCGACATTACGCGTTTGCTCTGGTGCGAGACTTCATTGATTTGCCGATTACATTTTGTTAAGCCGGTATTCAGCAAAATGTACATTACATTACAAGATTATTACATTTTTGACACACTAATGAAATAAATTTTTCGGTCTATTACACTGAAGATTCTGCTTGGCAAAATACAAATATCGGCATTTCCCTAGTTGCGCATATTTTTTAATCTTGCCTGCGATAAGAGCCGCAGTTGACAGCGACATTTATAGAAGATGAGTAGCATTTTGCAAATAGGTAAGACATTATGTCAGATTTAGACATTTCAAAAATTAATCATGTCGAGATCAAGCAGGACCGAGTAATAAAGGTTTTTGCACACGGCAAAAAAAGTGCGATCCGGTTTAATAGAGAAGTCACTGCATTAAAGCGCCTTGCATACATAGAAGGTATACCGTCACTGTTTTCTTACTCCCCCACGCATCGTTGCATTGCTATAGAGCGCATTCCGGGTACGCCACTATCACTTGCAGATCATATCCCTGATCAGTTCTTTGCTCAGCTTCGTGTATTGATTGAAAATTTGCTGCTTTGTGGCGTTGCCCGCCATTCGTTGCCAGCACGTGACGTGATTGTTCAGCCGGACGGCAGTGTAGGCCTTGTCGATTTTGAGCGCTGTAGCTTCAGGCATTTCGTTGGAGATCCAATGTGGTGGGTTGCCAGCAAGGTTGCTCATTTCAATCTACTTCGCTTGATTGACAGTTATGCGCCTGTACAGCTGACTTATGATGAGCAACATATGCTCTATAGGCAATATAAATGGCAAAATCGATATCGTAATATCAGACAGTGGCTTCAGAGGTGATTACGATGCTGGCTAAGTTCAACGAGCCGGGTGCCACTGCGTGCGTAATCGACCGTTAATTGGGAAAAATAGCCCGTCATCCAGTCAATAGCAGTGGCGTTGGTCGCGTCCGCACCCACGATGGAGCCCGAATTTGAGTCTCTGCTGCTACAATTGCCCCTTCCTTTTTCGCCGTTGTCGCCATCTTGCCGTCAGGTAAGCTGCCCGTTCGGCTTCTCGCCCCGTCATCCTTGATCACATCCCGGTCAGTCTCGGCTGGGGTTTTTGTTCCCGAAAATGAAGACCTGCCCTCAATGATTATTCTCAAGAACGTGACCTTGCGTCGCGGCAGCAAAGTATTGCTCGATAAAACGTCAGTCACACTCAATCCTGCAGAAAAGGTGGGCCTGGTGGGCCGCAACGGTGCGGGCAAGTCTTCATTATTTGCATTGCTCAATGGCACGTTGCACGAAGATGGCGGCGAGTTTTCCATTCCATCGCAATGGCGCATGTCGCAGGTGGCGCAGGATATGCCGGAAACTGAGCAAAGCGCAACGGACTTCGTGGTGGAGGGCGATACCCTCCTGCTGGCCGCTCAAACCGAAGTTGCTGCATCCGAGGCCAGTGATGACGGCATGCGTATGGCGCACGCCTATATGGCCTTGCATGACGCGGGGGCGCATGATGCCGCTTCCCGTGCGCAGGCACTTATCCTGGGCCTTGGCTTTAGCGTGGCCGAACTTGACCGGCCCGTAAACAGTTTTTCAGGCGGCTGGCGCATGCGCCTGCAACTGGCACGAGCGTTGATGTGCCCCTCGGACTTGTTGTTGCTTGATGAGCCAACCAATCACCTGGATCTGGACGCCTTGGTGTGGCTGGAAGCGTGGCTCAAAAACTATGCCGGCACCATGGTTGTGATCAGTCATGATCGTGAATTCCTGGACGCTGTCACCAACGTGACACTGCATATCGACAACGGTACGCTGGTGCGCTACGGTGGCAATTACAGCAAATTCGAAGATATGCGCGCTGAGCAAATGTTGCTGCAACAGGCGGCGCACGCCAAGCAACAGGAAAAGGTTGCGCATCTACAAAAATTTATTGACCGCTTCAAGGCCAAAGCCAGCAAGGCCAAGCAGGCGCAAAGTCGTGTCAAGGCACTTGAGCGCATGGAAAAAATTGCGCCCATGCTGGCCGACGCCGAATTCCAGTTCGAATTTAAGCAGCCGCTTAGCATGCCCAATCCCATGTTGTCGATGACGGACGCCAGCTTTGGCTACCTGCCGTCCGAAGACGCGCCGGCCGATGCCATGCCAACTGTCATCGTGAAGAACATCAACCGCTCAGTACTGGCCGGTCAACGCATTGGCATTCTTGGCGCCAACGGGCAAGGAAAATCAACGCTGGTAAAAACCATTGCTGGCGCCCTGACGCCGATCGCAGGCGATATTATCCCAGGCAAAGGCCTGAATATCGGTTACTTCTCGCAGCAGGAACTGGACGTCTTGCGGCCAGCCGACAGCCCGCTGGAGCACATGATACGTCTGGTGCGCGATACACCCGCCAGCATGCGACCCAGCGCTATGGACTGTCGTGAACAGGGGCTGCGCAATTTCCTGGGCACTTTTAATTTCAGTGGTGATATGGTCAAACAGTCTGTGGGCAGCATGAGCGGCGGTGAAAAAGCGCGGCTGGTATTGTGCATGATTGTCTGGCAGCGCCCCAATTTCCTGCTGCTGGATGAGCCGACCAATCACCTGGATCTGGCCACACGCGAGGCCCTGAGCGTTGCATTAAACGAGTTTGAAGGCTCGGCAATGCTGGTCAGCCACGACCGTGCATTGCTGCGGTCAGTCTGCGATGAATTTTGGCTGGTCTCGCGTGGCGGCATGACAGACTTTGACGGCGACCTGGATGATTACCAGATCTATCTGCTGGAAGAGGCCAAGCGTCAGCGCGAAACGGCAAGCTCGCGCAATGCAAAGTGATAGTTCGTCAAACTGTGCCGGTCGGGGCGGTATAAAGAGCGAAACCCAGGCCTGTAGCGAGATGATCACGACTCTGCAGCTATCGTGCTGCGGCGGCAAATGACGAACCCGCCTCTCATGGGTCAACATGACGGCCGTGATAGTGATAAATGTGATCTCCAGCCTGGTAGTCATTTAGAATCCGTTTATTAATCCCGGTCCGGAACGTACATACCTGCTTTCCGGACACTAACTGCTCAAGACTGGGCGTCACCAACCACGGGCGCGTTGAACGCGCTTGCTGCTTGTCTCGCAAAACAGAATAACGCCAATAAATGTGCACGCAACCATGCCGTATATCAGTACTGTGCATGCCTGAACCGATGCGAGAATCAGCGCGGCCGTTGCCTCTCGATTCTGCAACTGCATCCAGTGTTTTCTACCGCACAGCCCGATGACCCAACTTTAATAAATCCGAAGATGCGGCTTCATGCCGCGTCTTCCATTCCTTCTCGAGCTTGACAATTCATTTTATACAACTATAGAATAGAACGCATGTTTCGTCAGGCATAACAACGTAAAGCTGCGCGGCAGCGAAGGTTTTCGCCTTGGCTAATAAATAAAACAGGAGACCCTTATGCATTTCAAGCATGTTATTGCGGCCATAACCGCAATTTTCACTTTGACTGTGGCACCCTTGGCTCGCGCTGCAGATTATCCGAAGCAGCCGGTACGGCTGGTCGTGGGCTTCAGTCCAGGTAGCACCATCGACCTCGTTTCAAGAATCATTGCCGAAGGTTTGTCCCGCAAGCTGAATGCAAATTTCGTCGTGGAAAACAAGACCGGTGCAAATGGAATACTCGCGGCGACGGCTGTGGCTCAGGCGAAGCCGGACGGATACACTTTGTTAGTGAGCAACTCCAGTTCTATCACCGTCAATCCAATACTGTACAAAAAGCTTGGCTATCAGCCATTAGAAGACTTAGCGCCTATCAGTACGGTCCTGTCCGTGCCATTTGTACTTGCAATCAATCCTCAGAATCCTCGCACCAAGAATATCAATAGTGTGAAAGACCTCGTCAATAAAGCCAAGGCTGAGCCCGACAAGGTCACCTATGGCTCTGCTGGAAATGGCAACCTGATGCATCTGGCTGGTGCACAACTGGCCACCATGTCTTCCACGCAAATGGTGCATATACCGTATCGAGGTGCTGCGCCCATGGAAACCGCGCTGCTTAGTCAGGAGATTGATTTTGGGTTCGATACATTAAGTGGCGTTCATCTTATGAAATCGGGGAAACTCAAGCCCCTTGCCGTATCAACCAAGGAGCGTTGGCGGGATCTGCCAGATGTACCGGCAGTGGCAGAAACAGGTTTTCCCGACTTTGACATTTCCTTCTGGGTGGGTACGTTCGCGCCGGCAGGAACACCGCCGGAAATAATCGAGCTTCTCAATCGCGAGATTGCCGCCGTCGTTCAGGATCCGGAAATCAAAAACCGTCTTATGCCTCAAGGAAATATTCTGACTCAATCGTCAGAGGAGTTCATCAGCAAAATCAAGACGGAGCTGGGAACAAACAGTGAGTTGATTATGCGCGCAAATATTAAAGTTGAAGAATAAAAGCCTCATACGGGCGAGTGGAGTTGTATATGGTTTGGGATAAAGAGTTGGATGAACTGGCGCTCAGAACAAGACTGTCAGAGCAAATGGGAGGCGAAGATAAGGTCGCCCGGCATAGAGCCAACGGCAGGCTGCCAGTCAGAGATCGAATTGGCAAACTGGTTGATGCCGGATCATTTTATGAGGTCGGAGACTTGGCCGGAACAGGGCGATACGACTCACATGGTCGTTTAATTGACTTTGTACCATCAAATTTTATAACTGGCAGAGCGCGTATCGATTCCCGACCCGTGGTGTTGGCCGCTGATGATTTCACCGTGCGCGGCGGAGCAAACGACGGATCGGTCGGTGACAAGCTTATGGCGTCCGAGAGTATGGCGCGGGATCTTCAGTTACCTCTGATTCGCCTGGTGGACGGTACAGGGGGCGGCGGTTCGGTAAAAAATATTGAAGTCAAAGGCCATGCCTTGCTGCCGAAGCTGCGCATGTGGCCAGCTATGACGCAAAATCTGGCGACCGTACCCGTTGTTTCGATGGCTCTGGGTTCGGTAGCCGGGTTAGGCGCCGCAAGGGTAACAACAAGCCATTATTCGATTATGGTGAAAAATACCTCACAAATGTTCATTGCTGGTCCGCCCGTTGTAGCCAGAATCGGGCAGAAACTCGAAAAAAACGAATTGGGCGGTAGTGCCATCCACACTCGTAATGGCGTCTGTGATGATGAAGTGAACAGCGAAGAGGAGGCGTTTGAACGGACACGCCGTTTTCTTTCCTATATGCCCCGCTCGGTATTTGAGCTGCCACCTCGCACCGAAGAAAAACCGCCTGCATCTGAGCAATTCGAGTGGCTACGTACCGTGGTCCCTCAAGATAATCGTTCCGTGTACAAAATGCGGCCTATCGTAAATGCTTTGGTAGATGAAGGGTCGTTCATGGAAATCGGGGCGCGCTGGGGACGTCCGTTAATCACTGGATTAGCGCGGATTAAAGGGTTGCCTGTAGTGATAATCGCCAGCGACCCTTATTACTATGGCGGCGCCTGGGACAAACAAGCCTCTGAAAAATTTGTGCGCATGCTTGATCTGGCCGAATTATTTCATTTCCCCGTTGTCAATTTCGTTGATGTGCCCGGTTTTCAGATCGGGCTAGCTGCCGAGAAAGAAGGTGCCATGCGCTATGGGGTACGTGCGCTAACGGCGGTTGCACAATCCACTGTACCGTGGTGTACCTTTATCGTGCGTAAAGCGTTCGGCGTTGCAGCCGGTGGCCATCAGAGCGACGGACGTTTCAATTTCCGATATGCCTGGCCTTCCGCGCAATGGGGTTCGCTGCCTGTCGAAGGTGGATTAGAGGTCGCTTACAAAAGCGAATTGGAGGCCGCCGAGAAGCCGGAAGAAAAGTTGATTGAAATAGAAGAGCGTGTGCGTGCACTCACTTCCCCGTTCAGAAGTGCAGAGGCATTTGTTATTGAGAACGTGATTGATCCCGTTAGCACCCGCGCATTGCTGGAAGAGTTTGTGGATGTCGTGGCGCCAATATTGAAGCCCGGTCCCCGATCGTTTAGCTATCGTCCTTGAGGTAAGCACCGATGAGCGAACAACAATTGCGCAAAGTACTTGTCGCAAACAGAGCAGCGGTGGCGCAACGAGTCATACGTGCGCTGCGTGAACTCGGCATACAGTCAGTTGCGGTCTATTCAGAAGCAGATCACGACTTACCCTACTGGAAAGAAGCCGACGAAGCATACGCGATCGGACCGCCCGCCGCACAGGCAAGTTACCTGAATACAAAGGCAATTCTGGATGTCGCTAAATGCAGTGGTGCGGATGCTATTCACCCCGGGTATGGCTTTTTATCAGAAAACGCCGATTTTGCTGAGCAAGTACAGGCAGACGGCATGGTATTCATCGGGCCAAGCCCGAGGTTTATTCGTGAGCTTGGACATAAGTCTCAGGCCAGAGCGTTGATGAGCCGGCATGGTATGCCTATGGCCCGCAGTTCCGACGTCTTGCCGTCATTGGAGGCGGCTCTTGTTGCCATAAAGGATATTGGCTATCCCGTATTGCTCAAGCCAGCGGGCGGGGGTGGGGGAATCGGTATGATTCCAATCCGTCGTGAGCAGGAGGTTGAAAAATCGTGGCAGCAAGCGAGCACGTTAGCACAGCGGTTTTTCTCTCAGGCTGATCTGTTTGTGGAGCAACTCATTGAAACACCGCGCCACATTGAGTTCCAATTTCTGGCTGATCGCTACGGAAATGCCCGTTGCGTTTTCGAAAGAGATTGCTCAACGCAAAGACGCCATCAAAAAGTCATCGAGGAAGCACCGGCGCCGGCACTGGCCAGAAGCATCATCGACGCTATGGCAAGCAAACTGGAGACGATACTTTCCAGGCTGCAATACGATGTCATCGGAACTGTCGAAATGTTGTACACACCGCAATCTGGATTTGTATTCCTGGAAGTAAATACTCGTCTGCAAGTTGAACACGCGGTAACGGAAGCGGTTACCGGCATTGATTTGGTCCATGCCCAAATACGGTTGGCAGCAGGGGCCAGGCTGGACGAAGTAATACCTGAGCGACCTGTTCTGAAAGGGCACGCCATTGAAGCTCGCGTGTATGCCGAGGATCCGATACGGTTTTTTCCGTCGCCAGGTTTTCTGACGGCATTTGAGCCTCCTGTGCACCAATCGGTACGGATCGAAACCGGGTACTGCAGTGGAACGCGGGTGTCCAGCCACTACGATCCGATGCTGGCCAAGGCCATCGCCTGGGGCAATGATCGAGATGCTGCAATAGACAACTTAATTGCCGCGTTGAAGGACTTCAGAATTGAAGGCGTAAAGCACAATATCCCGTTCATACAGGATGTCCTGTCATATCCCGGCTTCAGGCAAGGACAGGTGTCTACGGATATGCTGAGGCAAATCCAACAAACCGCAATAACAAGCTAGATAGCGCAATTTGCACGGCCTATCACCAATCACTAAAGTCGAGGAAACGAATATGAAATATCTGGAGTCGTCAGTAGCAGGTCGAATAATCAGCCTTCAGTTACAGGTCGGCCAAAGTGTAAAGGAGGGAGACGAAATCGCAATCATTGAATCGATGAAGATGGAACTTCCCGTCGAAGCAGAACATTCCGGCACAGTAGTTAGAATATTGGCTGCTGTGGGTGACGAAGTTGACGAAACACAGGCATTGGCTGAAATCGAAGAATGATTATGATTACAACTGAAATACGACATTTTCAGGGAGCCGCTGTTGCCTTAATAAGAATCGACAATCCGCCGGTAAATAGCCTGGGCAGCCAGTTAAGAGTGCAACTAGGTGAAGCATTGACGTCAGCCATCGCCAATTCTATGGTCCAGGCGATTGTTTTGACCGGCACAGGGCGATTCTTCTCGGGTGGCGCGGATATCCGCGAATTCAATACGCCAAAAACTGGCGTGCAGCCTGTGCTCAGAGAGATTATTTCAATCATTGAAAATGCAGCCAAGCCTGTTGTCGCAGCCATCAATGGCATCGCTTTGGGTGGAGGCCTGGAGTTGACTTTGGGTTGTCACGCGCGAGTTGTTTCGCAAGAGGCGAAATTGGGCCTGCCGGAGGTCAAGCTGGGGGTGTTGCCCGGCGCAGGCGGGACGCAGCGACTGCCACGGCTAGTTGGTGTGCCCGCAGCGTTGGATATCATTGTGGGCGGAGAGCCCCTGACAGCTGATCAGGCGCTGGCCTGTAGTCTTGTGGACCAAGTAGCGGCTGGCAGTCTGCTGGACGAGGCGTGTGCCTATGCTGTTTCGATTATACAGGGAGCGCGGGCTCGATCGCATATTGACCAAGCGCCACTTGACGAGTCCGTCGATGAAGCGGTCTTTGAGAACGCCAGGAAAAAGGCAAAACGAAAATATCGCGGATGTACGGCCCCCTTGACATGTATCGAATGCGTTGCAAAGTCGCTTTCAACCGATCTTTCATCGGGCTTGGCCTATGAGGCAGAGCAGTTCGCCTTGCTTGTCAATGGCGAACAATCCAAAGCGTTGCGGCATATATTTTTTGCCGAGAGAAAAGCAGGAAAGCGACCTGCCATGAACGGGGCTTCTTTTGCCATTCGCAAGGTCGGTGTTGTCGGTGCAGGTACTATGGGTGGTGGCATTGCCATGAGTCTGGCCAATGCCGGAATTCCGGTTGTGTTACTCGAGCAGTCTGATGCTGCCCTCAAGAAAGGTTGGGAGACGATCCAGCACAACTATGCCGGTAATGTCAAACGCGGCCGTTTCACCGAAAGCCAGGTGCAGCAACGGTTACTGTTGATTCAGCGAACGACCCGGTATGAAGATCTGTCGGACTCAGATCTGATTATCGAAGCGGCATTCGAAGATATGGCGGTGAAAAAGGAGATTTTCACTCGCCTGGATTCGGTGTGCAACATGGACACGATTCTGGCCTCCAATACCTCCAGACTGGATATTGACGAAATTGCTGCGGTGACTTCTCGCAAAGAGAAGATCCTGGGCATGCATTTTTTCAGTCCTGCAAATGTCATGAAATTGCTGGAAGTTGTCAAAGGCGCTCATACATCAGACCAAGTCATCAATGCCGTATTCAAATTGGCGGTCAAGATGGATAAAACGCCGGTGCTTGTGGGGGTGTGCGACGGTTTTGTCGGCAACCGCATGATCAGCCATTACACGCGCGAGGCCTATTTTCTGTTGGAGGAGGGAGCCAGCCCTGCTCAAATTGACGGTGCCTTGCGCAGCTTTGGTATGGCGATGGGACCTTTAGAGATGCAGGACATGGCAGGCCTGGACATCAGTTGGGCGGCAAGGAAACGCCAGGCCGCAAGCCGTCCCCCCCATCTTCGCTACTCATGTGTTGCGGATCGGATTTGCGAAATGGGGCGATTCGGCCAGAAGACTGGTTCAGGATTCTATCGTTATGCGTCTGGCAGTCGCACGCCCTTGCCTGATCCCGAAATCGATGTGCTAATTGCACGCTGCGCGCAGCTGGCGGGAATCACCAGGCGCGAGATTTCAGATCAGGAAATTATCGCACGCACTATCTACGCCCTGGTCAATGAAGGTGCAAAAATCGTGCAAGACAAAATTGCACAGCGGCCTTCTGATATCGATGTGGTCTATGTGGCCGGATATGGATTCCCGATGTTTCGCGGTGGGCCCATGTTCTATGCAGACAGTGTCGGCTTGTCAGCAGTGCTTGAGACCGTTAAAGACTTTCATGAACGGTTTGGCGATTACTGGTCGCCCGCACCATTGCTGACGCAGCTGGCACAAAACGGTGGAAAATTTTCGGACCTGTAACTCACCTGCCGGCAGGTATATGGCAAATAACCAGCAGATTCAACAAGGAGCAATTATGGCGTCTGAGCACAAAGGCCCTGAAGCCTACTATTTCGAGCGGCTTGAACAGGGAATATTTGAAATACAGCAATGTGTCGACTGTCACAAACACCAATTCTATCCGAGAACGTTGTGTGTTCATTGCGGAGGCAGCCAGTTAATCTGGAACAAGCCTTCTGGCACCGGGACGGTATATTCTTACAGCATCGTACGGCGCAAGCCTGAAGCAGGCGGTGATTATAACGTTGTGCTGATTGATCTTGAAGAAGGGGTAAGGCTAATGAGCTCAATTGAAAATTGTGCTTTGGCGGATATTCATATCGGTCAGAAAGTGCAGGCCCGGGTTGCGCGTCGCGACGACGCCGCTGTCGTTGTGTTTGATGCTGTGGAGGTTGCCCATGCTTGATCTACGTGGCAAGGCAGTTATTGCTGGGGTTGGAGTAGCCGGTATGGGTGAAGCGCATGGCTACACGGAAATGGAATTGTTGGCTCAGGCAGCAACGCAAGCGGTTGCCAACGCCGGCCTGACCATGGCCGACATAGACGGAATTGCAACCTGCAGCTCTTCAGCCACGATGTGGGCGTTACCCGCTATCGAATACCTGGGGCTTCGCCCGAAGTTTATCGAAAGCACCATGTTAGGTGGATCCAGTTTCCTGGCACATCTGCTGCCGGCCATGCAGGCCATTGCCTCAGGGCAATGTAATGCAGTGCTGGTATGTTATGGGAGCACACAGAGGACAGCAACGTTCGGCCGTAAAGAAGGGGTAAAAGCACGGGCACTGCTTGATCCCCAGCCTTACGAGCAACCGTACAAGCCGCTGTCTCCCGTTACCTCATACGCACTGGCTGCACAGCGACATATGTATCAATATGGAACAACGAGGCGTCAGTTGGCGGAAGTGGCAGTCGCCGCCAGAAAATGGGCTCAGCTCAATCCAGAAGCGTTTATGCGCGATCCAATGAGCATTGATGATGTCCTGGCGGCACGCATGATCTCTGACCCATTTTCAGTCAGGGATTGCTGCCTGGTTACTGATGGCGCCGGGGCCTATGTGCTCGTGGCGGCGGACAGGGCTCGCGATCTGCCTGTTAAACCCGTGTATGTGCTGGGCAGCGCAACCGCAGTGTGGAATCGACAGGTTTCTTCCATGCATGATCTTACGGTGACAGCCGCTTCTGAATCAGGGCCTCGCGCAATGCAAATGGCGGGTGTTGATCACAAAGACATAGATTTGCTCCAGCTTTATGACGCCTTTACGATAAATGTACTGCTTTTTCTGGAAGATCTGGGTTTTTGCCCCAAAGGAGAAGGTGGCTCCTTCGTTGAAAATGGCGGCATCGCACCGGGCGGTCATACTCCGGTCAATACCAATGGCGGCGGGCTTTCCTGTGTTCATCCCGGCATGTATGGCATCTTTACCCTTATTGAAGCGGTACGCCAGCTTCGCGCAGAAGGGGGGCAACGTCAGGTTCCATCGGCCAGCATAGCACTTGTACATGGCAACGGAGGAACATTGTCAAGTCAATCGACAGCTATCCTGGGGAACGTGCAGCCTTGACCACAATGTTGGTCGATACGACCCCTCAATCAATCAGGGACAAAAATGCTTAACAAAACCTTCGCCGACCTGGAAACAGCAGTGGCAGATGTGCACGATGGCGCAACCATACTTATAGGCGGCTTTGGGGCGTCCGGTGTTCCTACGGAACTGATTTGTGCGCTTCTGGACCAAGGTGCGCGTGATCTGACTATCGTGAACAATAATGCGGGCAATGGTCCAATAGGTCTGAGTCAATTAATCGAAGCTGGTCGAGTGAGTAAAATGATATGTTCATTCGCACGCTCATCCAACAAACAGCAGCCCAATGCCAGCGCATTCGCTGATGCTTATCGTGATAAGCGTATAGCGCTTGAATGTGTTCCGCAAGGCACGATGGCCGAACGAATGCGCGCGGCGGGATCTGGACTGGGGCCGTTTTATACACCAACGTCGTATGGCACTGCCCTGGCACAGGGCAAGGAAGTCAGGGTGGAAGATGGCATAGGCTACGTACTGGAGTATCCGTTGAAGGGCGATTTTGCCTTTATCAAAGCCCAGTATGGCGATCGATGGGGAAATCTGACCTACCGTTATGCCGGTCGGAATTTCGGACCGATCATGGCCATGGCGGCGACAACTACTATTGCACAGGTAGACAGTATTCTTGCCTTGGGGGCGCTTCCTCCCGAACAAATCGTAACGCCAGGCATATTCGTCAAGCGCATTATCGAAGTCAAGAGAGATCACCATGTATAAGAAACTATCGCGGGCTGACATCGCCAGATTGGTTGCAGCTGACATCCCTGACGGCTGTTACGTTAATCTGGGCATCGGTATTCCCACCTTGATAGCCCAATACTTGCCAGACGACAGAGAGGTAATTCTGCACACCGAAAACGGCATCGTCGGGATGGGACCGGGAGATAGT
The DNA here is from genome assembly GCF_002810445.1 of Advenella sp. S44. GTDB lineage: Bacteria > Pseudomonadota > Gammaproteobacteria > Burkholderiales > Burkholderiaceae_B > Advenella. Next base: position 454,907 of record NZ_NEXS01000001.1, read on the forward strand.
GATGCGCCGCTGGATTTGGATTTGATCAATGCCAGCAAGGAGCCCGTCACGATCATTCCGGGCTCCTCGATCACTGACCACGCAACCTCTTTCGCCATGATGCGTGGTGGTCATATCGACTTGACTGTATTAGGCGCCTTTCAGGTATCTGCACTTGGCGATCTTGCCAATTGGGATACCGGGCGCGCAGATGCTATTCCTGCTGTCGGCGGGGCAATGGATCTGGTTGTGGGAGCAAAGAAAGTGTATGTCACCATGGAACACGTAACGCGAGAAGGCGAACCCAAGATAGTGCCTGATTGTGATTATCCGTTAACAGGTAAATCGGTTGTAGACAGGATATATACTGATCTAGCCATTATAGATATCACCAATAATGGATTGCTGGTGTCGGCAATGGTGCAAGGATTGACTTTTGATAACTTGCAGGCTTTAACAGCGGCGCCGCTGAAAATGAACAAAGACGTTGTTGCGTTGTAAATGCGACTGACCGCAGTCCAAATGATTGAATTAAAGCGTGCCGGGAAGTACCACCCCCGGCACGCTGGCCGTTGTTCAAAGTTTAGAAGACAATTTGTAAAGAAGCTATCCGCATAGAGCCCGACTTCGACCAGGGGTTCCCCCGCATGACATGGTGCCACAGCAATGAACCTTGAAAACCGTCTTTATGATCATAACGGGCCAGTAGCTCAAGTCGCAAGAATTCTATCTGCTAGTGTCGCTATTTCAACTGGCATAGCACATTGGACGCTGGTCAATCAAACTGGCAGGTTTCAATCGACGCGGGCACCCGAGAGGTTCACCGCTTGAGCCCATTGATCAGCTTCCGACTTTACATAGTCTCCGAATTGCTGTGGATTTAATTCCATGATCTGGCCGCCCATATCTTCTATGCGCTTGGTAAAGGGGGCATCAGAGGCCACCTTTGCCGAAGCCGCGTGCAATTTCTGTTGGATCTCGGACTTGAGGCCGGCCGGACCGAAAATACCAAACCAGGTTGCAGCATTGAAATCTTTTAATCCGGCCTCAGTCATTGTGGGTACATCCTTAATGGCGTCAATCCGTGTCGGGTTGGCAATTGCAACCGCATGCAGTTTGCCGGACTGGATTTGAGGCAGGGCAGCAGATAAGGTGATGAACGCCGATTGCACCTGTCCGGCAAGCATATCGGTAATAAGCGGTGCATCCCCGCGATAGGGCACGTGTATGAATTTGGCCCCGGTCTTATTCTGAAACATCGCTTGGGCCAGGTGTTGCGGCGAGCCATTGCCAGGCGAGCCCACCGTAATTCCGTCCTTGCTGTTCTTGGCCTTGCGGATGTACTCGTCCAGAGAATCTACTTTGTAATTGGGGCTTGTGACAAGCACGATTGGAATCCTGGCGATCAAATGAATAGGCGTGAAATCCTTTATGGGATCATAGTTCAGCTTGCGATATAAGCTTGCGCTAATGGTGTGAGCTGCAGTAGTTGTATAGAGGGTGTATCCATCGGAAGCAGCACGAGCAACACCACTGGCCGCCAGGGTTGTTCCCGCGCCAGGTCGATTCACAGCAACCACCGGTTGCCCTAGCTCTTCGGGCAATTGACTTATGACCATGCGAGCAATGACATCAGTCGCTCCACCTGCGGCATAGGGAATGACCATTTCAATTGGTTTATCGGGGTAGTTGCCCGCATATGACGCCGGGGATACGGTCAATATCGATAGGCTGGCGGCAAGCGCCAAGGTTTGGAAGTTCATCCTGTTTCTCCTCTGTCTATGTCAGTACGCACCGGGTTATGCGCGCTACGTTCAATATGTCGATTCTATTTTATAAAAATAGAACTATCGTTCTATTTTGTGATTATGAAGAGTAGGCAAACATTTTGCAAGTATTGAATACGGATGACGGCAGCGGGTCCTTGACAATTAGATTGTCAGATATAATAATAAAAATAGAATGAACGTTCTGTTAAACAGAACATTTTAGAATGCGGAGTGAGTTGATGGAACAACAGACAAATTTAACCCCCAAAGCCTTTTTGATAAATGGTGAATGGGTTTCGCATGAACAGGACTATTTTGAATCAATCAATCCTGCTAGTGGCCAGGTAAATTACCGGCTGTCAACGGCCAACCACGAAGATGTTAATCTGGCTGTGCGTACGGCAACGAATGCCGCCCGGCAATCTTCATGGCGCGATATGCTGCCACATGCACGGGCACAGATTCTTAATCGAATGGCCGCGCTGATCACGGAGCGAGCCGAGGATTTCGCCCGCCTGCAAATGATGGAAAATGGCAAAGTGTGGGCAGAGTGCAAGAACCAGGCCGCCAGTGCGGCGGCAACATTTCGTTATTACGCTGGCGTATGCGAAACACTTGGCGCTGAGGTGACACCGTCGCGTGGGAATTATCTTTCTATGGTTGCTTATGAGCCCTATGGCGTTGTTGCTGCGATTACCCCTTGGAATTCACCGCTGACGATGGAAGCACAAAAGGTCGCGCCTGCCCTGGCGGCAGGAAACGCCGTTATCCTGAAGCCATCCGAGGTAACACCATCCGCCGCTGTGTTGTTGGGCGAGTTGGGGCTGGCCGCAGGGCTGCCGCCCGGCATATTGAATGTGCTGACGGGCCACGGGGCAACCACAGGCAAGGCACTCGTAGAACATCCCGGTGTTCGAATGATCTCGTTTACCGGGGGTACTGCCAGCGGGCGTGCCATCGGCATGGTCGCTGCTGATCGGATCATACCCGTCGCCCTGGAGCTGGGCGGCAAGTCGCCCCATATTGTATTTGATGACGCAAATCTGGCAGCCGCGGTCGAGGGCATTGTCGGCGGTATTTTTGAAGGTAGTGGGCAATCTTGCGTGGCAGGCTCGCGCCTGTTCGTTCAGCGCAGTGTATATGAGAAGCTGCTGACGCTGCTGATTGAGCGGACCGAGCGTATCAAAGTGGGTTTGCCGGAGGACGCCAACGTGGAAATGGGGCCACTGGCCACGTTTGCTCACCGCGAGCGCATTGAGCAATTGGTAGATAGTGCTCGGGATGAAGGCGGCAAAATACGCCTGGGCGGTAAGCGCCCTGAGCAACCGGAATTACAGCAAGGGGCTTTCTATCTGCCCACTATCATTACTGAACTGAATAATCAGAACACATGTGTGCGTGAGGAAATTTTTGGACCCGTGCTGTGCGTGCTTGCATTTGAAGATGAAGAGGATCTGATAAAACAGGCGAATGACAGCGTATATGGGCTCGCATCGGGTATTTGGACATCCAACTATCAACGTGCGTGGCGCATTGCCTGCGCGTTGGAAACCGGACTGGTGTGGATCAATACCTACAAACAACTGTCTATTTCCACGCCTTTTGGTGGATTCAAAAATAGTGGCATTGGCCGCGAAAAGGGCATCAATGGCGTGCGCATTTATCAGCAAAGCAAGGGAATATATTGGAGTATGGACCCGCGCAGTTTGCCCTGACTACCGTCACAAAATATTGACATTTGCAATAAAGGAACATGATGTTTACATTCAAAATAATCGGCTTTATTGGAGTCGGCGTGATGGGCGAGCCAATTTGCCGTCATCTGGCGCAAAAATCGGGCCTACCCGTACTGGCGAACGATCGTGACAACGCGCCACTGGAGCGGCTTGCCGAATTCGGGGTGCGCAAGGCGTCGATAGCAGAGATTGCTGCTTCTGCTGACGTTATTTTTATGTCGTTGCCGTCAGGGGAGATTGTTCGCAATGTTGTGGAAGGCCAGGAAGATAGCGGGTTGCTCAGTTTGTGCCATCGTGCCCAGGTGGTTGTTGATCTGAGCACATCGCCGGTGCCGCTGACACGTGACCTGGCTGCCAAGTTTGCACAACGGGAGATCCATTTTGCCGATGCGCCTGTGATGCGCACACGAGCCGCAGCCGAGGCCGGTTCGCTGGCCGTGCCCGTCGGTGCCGAAAGCACACTGTTTGACCGAATTCGACCGCTGCTCGGTATGTTTGCAACCGATATCACCTATGGGGGGGATGTTGGCGCAGGACAGGTCATCAAGATCCTGAACAACATGGTATTGTATGAAACCGTGCAGGCACTGGCTGAAGCACGGGCTATTGGCGCTCGCGCCGGTGTGGATCCCGAGACGCTGTTCCAGGCTATGTCTACAGGCTCGGCCGATAGCTTTGCATTACGCAATCACGGTCTCAAATCCATTGTGCCGCAAGTGTTTCCTGAGCGCGCCTTCCCGGTAACGTACGCGCGCAAGGATCTGCAATATGCAGTGGCCCTGGCCGAATCAGTGAAGGTGGATGCTAGCGGAGCGAGAAATGTGATTGCCAGTTTTGACGCTGCCATCGCGCAGGGACATGGCGATAAATACGCGCCAGCCATTAGCCTTGTGCTGGAGGAAAGCTGATTTATTTAGTTGGAATATGTCATATAGCGTTGCCGATGGCGCCTTGGCGTCGTGCCGTTGTGTTATGGCATAATACTGTACTCACCATTGGGGTACACGGTTAGACAGAATATGGATGCCAATCAATCATCAGAGAGCGGAGTTGCTGCCGTCGATCGTGCAATCGCTATCTTGCAGGCGATGTCCAGTGAAGCAACGCCTATGGCCCTGGCAGACCTTGCGCGCAGTACCGGCTTATACAAAAGCACGTTACTGCGCCTTATCGCATCACTTGAAAAAGCCTCGCTTGTCGCCAGGCGCGCAGACGGTAGCTATGTGCTAGGCCCTTATGCTTATCAGTTGGGCCGGGCGTACGAGGCTACCCACCATCTGGTTGAAGTGCTTCGCCCTATCCTGGCCGGGTTGGTGGCGCAAGATACAGAAAGCGCATCTTTCCATGTGTATGACAGCAGCAGCACCCGGCTTTGTCTGCTGCGCATAGACTCTCACCATTCGACGCTGGATCGTATTGATGCGGGCGACTTGCTCCCACTGGATCGTGGGGCAGCCGGTAAGCTGATCACGCGTTTTCGCAGTACCAGCCTGGAGCCAAAACTGCCCAACGTAACCGCAGTCTCCCTGGGCGAACGCGATCCAAACTGTGCTGCAGTGGCAGTCGCCGTATTTGGTCCGGGCAACCAGATTGTCGGCGCGATATCGCTGTCGGGCCCGAAAGAGCGTTTCACGAACAAGGCAATTTCCAAGATGACCAAACAAGCGCTTATTGCTGCTGCGCAAGCGACGCAATTGCTGGGCGGACATTGGCCCGAATCCTGAAGACGTGCCTCCTTTTCTCAGTTAAAGGCCCCAACCACACCACTTATGCCAATGCAACCGCAGCAATTTCCACTTTAATTCTCGAGTCTGCCAGCCGCGCTTCCGAGCAAACCCGGGCTGGCGGACAAGCCGGATCGATCCACTTGTCGTAAACGATATTGAATGCGTCAAAATCAATAATGGCGGCCAGGTAAACGTCGACTTTAAGCAGCTTGCTTTTACTTGAGCCCGCCTCAGCCAGCAAAAGATCAATATTTTTCAATATATTGAGCGTTTGCTCTTGCAATGTGCCTTCCCGATTTTCAGCAACCTGGCCGGATATAAAAATCATGCCGTTTGCCGATACCAGCTGACTCATGCGGTTTCCTGCGTTGATGCGTTCAATAGTCATGGTTATGTCTCCTGTGGTGATATTTCAATTGTCGAATCGGCCTTACCGTCAAAATCTGGTGGGCTTTAGCGTGTTTTTCGCTCTGGGGATTTATTCTCGGGCGTGCGTTCCGGCGTTACCGATCGATATTCGTCCAGTTGCGCGGCGATTTCGGCGCAGGCGGCTTCCAGGCGTCGACGGGTCGCTTCGTGGTCGGGGACGATGCCCCGACGATTAACATACGCAACAATGATCGACGCCACGGCGCGGCCATTGGCCTGGACGATGGGGCAGGCAATGTCTGTTACTCCCAGTATGTCTCTGCTTTCCCGCACGATCGAGCAATCGCGACGAATGGCGGCAAGCTCCTCATGCAGCGAAACCGAATCAAACTCATCGCGCATCAGCGCCATGCTGGCCTGGATCATTGCGTTCTGTACCTCTGGCGGCTGAAAGGCGATAAGAACGAGACCGGAATGCGCGTCAATAAGAGGACGGCGATAGCCCAGACGCAAGGAAAAATTCATATCGGAGCCACCATTGGACACCCCGATAACAACCGTTTCTCCACGATTGGCAACAACCAGGTGAACGGAGTGGCGGATACTTTCGGCCAGTTTGTCCAGAATCGGCGTGGCGACAGTGACCAGTCCGCGTGTCCGTGGCGTTTGCATGCCGAGTGAAAATAGTTTGTTGGTCAGCGTCAGTCCGTCGGAAGCAGCGTCCCGTGCGACATAACCTCGTTCAATCAGCACGTGGACCATACGGAATATTTCATTGCGCGAGCGGCTCAAATGATCCGTGAGTTGGCGCAGGGTCAGAGGCTCTCCTTCGCTTGCCAGCAGTTCCAGAATATCCAGTCCCTTCTCTAGTGCCGGGGCCGAATACGGGCGAGACGTAACTTCAACCATCAAGGGTTCTCCCTAATTTGTTGTTCATTAGTGATCAATTACATTATATATGAACATCACAGAATACTTAACTCTCAAAATACTGGTAATTTCACCTAGAGGTGTTTACATATGGGAATAAGTTTTATTGACGATCTGTTTCTGCCTTATGCAGACATCATTCTGCAGGGCGTGGGCATGACCATGGTACTGTCTTTCAAAGCCATTGTTGCCGGTTCAATTCTGGCTTTGGTGGTTGCCTGGCTCAGAACTCAGGGCCCCGCTGTCTTACAGTCTCTGGCTCAATCCTATGTGGAGCTGATCCGCAATACGCCGCTGCTGGTGCAACTGCTGATTGTGTTCTTCGGGCTCCCCAGCATAGGTATCCGCCTTTCAGCGCCCGACGCAGCGTTTATCGCGCTAACCGTCAATCTGAGTGGCTATGTCGCGGAAATTCTGCGCGCCGGCATCGAATCAATACACCGCAGCCAGATCGAAGCGGGCCTTGCCCTCGGGATGCGAGAACGCCAAATATTTCGGCACGTGGTTCTTATGCCTGCACTTAAAGCGATTTATCCGGCATTGAGCAGCCAGTTCATTCTGTTGATGCTAATGACCAGCATTGTATCGACCATTGGGGTTGATGAGCTGTTTCATCAGGCGGTTTTCGTAGAGTCCAGGACGTTTCAGTCCTTTGAGGTGTATACCGGAATCACCCTGGCTTATCTCGTGCTGACGATCGCCCTGCGTGCAGTCTTCAGGGCAATTTACTGGCTGGCTTTCGAGCGAAGGAGTTCAACATGATTCGCGAATTCGGAGTCGATGAGGCCTTTTACCTGCTTCTTGCCGCCCGCTGGACCATTGGCCTGGCGCTGGCTGCGACCTTGGCAGGTGCGATATTGGGGCTTTTTGTCGCGATATTGCGAACGGTGCCGCTGCGCCCGCTGAACTGGATAGCGGGTCTTTATATTGGCGTGATACAAGGCACGCCGCTCATTGGTCAGCTCTTTGTCGCCTTTTTCGGGTTATCGGCGCTGGGACTGGAGGTCAATCCATGGATAGCAGCCGTGGTTGCATTATCCGTCTATGCCAGCGCGTTTTTTGGCGAGATCTGGAGAGGCAGTCTTCAATCGGTGCCAAGGGAGCAGTGGGAAGCGTCGGCCGGCGTCGGCATGACCTATCTGCAGCGGTTGCGGCATGTCATCGTGCCGCAGGCAGTACGCATCAGCATACCGCCCACTGTCGGCTTTCTGGTGCAGTTGGTGAAAAATACCTCCCTGGCCTCTGTCATCGGATTCGTTGAACTGACTCGTGCGGGACAAATTATGAGCAACGCCACATTTGAGCCGCTGCTTACTTATTTGGTGGTTGCCGCCATTTACTTTGTCATTTGTTTTTCATTGTCAATTGCCAGTCGCAGACTTGAACGGAGCATGCATGTCACTCGTTAAAATGGAACACGTTCATAAACAGTTTGGTCAGACGAAGGTGCTCAGAGACGTGAGTCTCACCATACAGGAAGGGGAAATCGTATCCCTCATTGGGCGATCCGGCTCTGGCAAGTCAACCCTGTTACGGTGCATCAATGGTCTTGAGCAGGTGCAGTCGGGGCGTATTGTCGTGGACGGCACCTGTCTGACCGATAGCGGCACGGATTTGAACGCGCTTCGCCGCCGGGTTGGCATGGTTTTCCAAAGCTACAACCTGTTTCCTCATCTGAATGTCGAACGCAATGTCATGCTGGCGCTCAAAGTCGTGTGCAAAATGACCGACGCGCAGGCGCGTGACATCGCGCACTCCATGATCGAAAAAGTCGGATTGGCCGAGCGGCTGCACGCCTATCCAGATGAACTATCCGGCGGCCAAAAGCAGCGCGTTGCCATTGCGCGCTCGCTGTCCATGCAACCCAAGATCATGTTGTTCGATGAAATTACCTCTGCCCTGGATCCCGAGCTGGTGGGAGAAGTGCTCAAAGTGCTGGAGTCGCTGGCGGCCGAGGGCATGACTATGGTGTTGGTGACGCACGAGATGAATTTTGCCCGCACCGTAGCCTCCAGGACAATCTTTATGCACGATGGTCGACCGCATGAAGATGGAATTGCAAGTGAAGTGCTTACCAGCCCTGCCACTCCTGAGCTGCAGGGATTTCTCAAAGCAGTGCTCCATTAAACGTTCGGTTCTGCCCTTTTAAACAGGAGACATACGATGTTCAAAAAAATATTCGCCGTGGCCATTTTACTGGCTGCCGGCTTAATGCTAACGACCACTCCGGCGCGAGCTGACCTGAAGGACATTAAACAAGCCGGGACGCTGCGCATTGGCGTACCGGTGGATGTTCCGCCTTTCGGGTTTGTCGACGAGAAAAATCAGCCGGCCGGGCTGGACATTGATGTTGCGCACATGATCGGCAAAGCGCTTGGTGTCAAGGTACAAGTGCAGCAGATTACCAGCGCAAACCGTATTCCGTATCTTAAGACAAAGCGGCTGGACCTGGTGGTCGCAGCGATGGCCGAAACGCCTGAGCGAGCCCGCTCCATCGCCTTCACAGAGCCCTATTCTGTTCTGTCAATCGGCGTTTTTGGTCCGCCTGACGCCAAGGTCTCTGATGCTGCCGGCATTGGCGATTTACGGGTCGGCGTGGCGCGCGGAACTACCCAGGATATGGAGCTGACCAAGCAGGCGCCCGACGCCACAATCATTCGCTTTGACGACGACGCCACAACAGTGGCCGCCTACCTTTCAAGCCAGGTTGATCTGCTTGCCTCAGCAAACGTGATTGCAAAATCGATTCAGGACCGCGGCAAAGGCAGGCCCATTGAGGAGAAATTCATTTTCCGCTACTCGCCCCTGGCGATGGGCTTGAGACAGGAAGACACGCAATTGCGCGAATGGCTCAACGAGTTCGTGTCTACCAATATGGATAACGGCGCTTTTTCCGAGCTATCGGAAAAATGGCTGGGTTCTCCCCTGCCGAAGCAGATCCCGAAGCAATAGCTCACCGTTTGCCATTTCGCGATTGCGACATCCTCTATACATTTTTAGTGTTTTCATATGTCAAAAAAAACGACAGCCTATACCACGATTGATTTTGAAAAAAGCGGCAAACAAATCGGTTTTGTCGATATTCCGCACTCTCCTCATGAAGACGCGTGGGGTCGGACCCGTATTCCGCTTGCCGTTATTGCCAATGGCCGCGGTCCCACCGTTATCCTTCAGGGAGGAAACCATGGTGATGAATATGAAGGTCCCATCGTCCTGGGCGAACTGGTCAGGGAGCTGACGCCCGAGAAAATCCAAGGGCGGCTCATTATCCTGCCGGCGATCAACTCACCCGCGGTCAGTGCCGGGCGCAGAACCTCTCCAGTTGATGGGTTGAATTTGAATCGCACCTTTCCCGGCGACCATAACGGGACAATTACGCAACAAATTTCCGCTTATATAAACGATGTGATCTATCCACAAGCCGACGCGTTTGTTGATCTGCATTCAGGTGGTTCATCCCTGCACATTATGCCAAGTGCCATTATTGAGCCGGCGCCGACGCCCGAAGCGCGGCGGCGCAATATCGAAGCGGTCCTGGCATTCAACGCGCCTCTGACGGTCGTGGTCGATAACAATGGCGAGTCGCGCACGGCCAGCGCGGCGTCCGTACGTGCAGGTCTGGTTACCGTCGGGACTGAGCTGGGTGGCGGCGGCACGGTTTCGCCCGAAGCGGTAGAAATATGCCGCCAGGGCGTGCACAATGTGCTTGCGCATTTCGGTGTATTGCCCCCAAGACCTGTTGCGCCTCGAAACGAAAATAGGCGCATACTGGGCATTCCCGGCCCCGAGGGCTTTGTGATTGCGCCGCAGGCAGGTGTGTTTGAGCCTCTCGTACAAGCCGGTTCGTGGGTTCATGCCGGGCAATTGGCTGGGCGCATTCATTACCTGACAAATCCGGGCCAGCCGCCGACAGATTTGTTTTTTGATGCCGATGGCCTGCTTTACGGGCGCCGCCAGCCAGGGCGTGTAGAGCCGGGCAATTGTTGCCTTGTCGTAGCTAATGAGTATAAAGGGAAATTACAATGATCAATATTGCCGATATACAGGCTGCGGCAGACCGAATTGGTGGCAAGGTCAGATACACCCCCGTGATTGCTGCCGATCAGTTCAAGGCGCCAGCCACAGACGCCCATTTGACGTTCAAGCTGGAATACCTGCAGGTGACGGGCTCCTTCAAAGCCCGAGGCGCAATGAATCGCCTGCTTGCTACTCCAACTGACCAAATGACGCGCGGTGTCGTCGCCGCCTCTGGTGGAAATCATGGACTGGCCGTCGCTCGTGCCGCTTTCCTCGCCCAAGTTCCTGCCACGATCTATGTACCGACGAATGTCTCGGAAAGCAAAATTGATAAACTGCGGCAATGGGAGGCTGAAGTCGTCGTGGTGGGAGATGTCTGGGACGAAACCAATCTTGAGGCGCTGCGGCATGTCGAGCGTACCGGCGCAGCGTACTTTCATCCATTTGCCGATCCGCTTATTGTTGCCGGCCAGGGAACAATAGGCCTGGAAGTGCTGGAGCAGTGCGCGGATATCGATACCGTTGTACTCGCTATTGGCGGGGGTGGATTAATTGCCGGCGTGTCCACGGCGATCAAGGCATTGCGGCCCGATGTCCGTGTGATCGGTGTGGAGGCGACGGGAGCGCCAACACTGCAGCGATCCCTCCAGGCAGGAAAGGTCGTAACACTGGATAAGGTGACAACATCGGTTCCAACACTGGCATGCGCGCGCACCGACGAACGGATATTTGAACTGGTTCGCGATCAGGTTGACCAATTGGTGCTGGTGGACGATGAGGCCTTGCGCAGCGCGGCAAGGTGGCTGTGGTTTGAGATGGGCATTGCGGCTGATTTGAGTGGGGTAGCGGCCCTTGCCGCTTTACATGATAAGCAATTGCAGTTTTCCAGGAATGAGCGGGTTTGCGTGGTGTTGTGCGGTGCCGGTCCGGACCCTATCTTGATGGGCTGAGTTGGAGCTAGCGTTGATGCGTTCGTTATGATTCCGATGTCTACATTGTTCTTTAAAATAATTCATAGAGGGTCTGTAATTCCACCCAATAATGACGATGGATGCTTGAATCAACTTATCCGTCGTTATTTACGTTTCCATTTCTGGTGGATCGAGACGATCAATGCAGAGTTTCGCTTTGACTGCAGATAGTACCGGACTGTTTCGCGCGCGACTCAAGCCGCGCATGTATCGTCAACTCCTGCGCAGGAGCACGCATTACCAGCTTCCCACATCATCAATGCTCGAATAACTTGCAAACATTCGCATTAATAATAGAACTTCGAATACTACAAGTTCACAATTGATGTAAAAAGCCATTAAAATCATGCTAGCCATTTTCGCTTAATATGAAATGCCAGGGTAAGTGTTGGCTTTCACAACTAAAGCGATGGATTGTGTTCCTGGCAATAATGATATTGCGTCATTATGGATGTCCTATTTCAGATTTCTACCACTACACTTGTACTTCAATAAAGGTTGTTTTGATGAAAGCCCGCGTCACTATTCGCGATGTTGCCAAGGAAGCCGACGTTTCGCTGGGTACCGCCTCCAGAGCTATAAATCGAAGCGGACGGGTCAGCGAAAAGGCAATTATTGCGGTAGAAAAAGCGGCACGCAAACTTGGCTATGAACCCGATGTTGTTGCTCGCAGCATGCGTACACGTTCTACTCGTGTCGTAGGTATTCTGGTTTCGGATCTGGCCAATCCGCTATATGCAGCTATGATAACTGCAGCCGAGACAGCTTTTCAGGCAGCGGGTTATTCTCTTTTGGTGGCAAGCACGCATAACGAAACAAAACGGGAAAAAGCACTCATTGATTTGTTTCGGGCGCGTCGCGTAGACGGCCTGATACTGGGTCCGTGCCAGACCGAATCCATGCAGGTCATTAACAGGCTCATGTCTGATATGCCGGTGGTGGCGCTCGACCGGGATTTCGGCGAGTTAGCAACGGGTGTCCATGTCGATCACTATAACGGCGCACTCGAGGCGACGCGTTACCTGTTGGACTTGGGGCATAGAAATATTGCCTTGATGACGCCTGGCAGCCACCTGAGGCCGGGTCGCGAACGTATTGCCGGTTTTTCTAAAGCCTTTAAAGAGCGTGGGCTTGAGCCCGCATCACAACTAATTCGCTCAGCAAAATCATCCATGGAGTTCGCATTCAGTGACGCGCTGTCGCTGCTCTCGGGCAAAGACCGACCGACCGCATTTCTCTGTTTGGGGACGCGAATTCTTGCCGGGGTACTTCAGGCATTACGCCATTGCGGGCACCGGGTTCCTCATGAGACAAGTGTCATCAGCATTGGTGATACAGATTTATCACAATTGTTTACGCCATCCATTACGGCACTGAACTGGGATCTGAATATTGTCGGTACTGTGGCCGCGCAGTTATTGCTCAAGCAACTTGACCGGGAAACCAAAAGCGAGCCTGAACGGATCGTTATCACTTCACGTCTTATGCCGCGTGAATCTTGCGCTCCTGTCCAGGTGTCAGCTCGAGGCTGAAAATGTTGCTTGCCGATTGTGCCTGCACAGCCCCAGGTGCAGGCGTTTCGGAATCTCTGGCCCGTGCACCGGGATGGTGTTTGTATACACGGGCCTTGAGGATTTCAATAATTATTGGACGAATGGTGCCTCAACAAAATACGCTATGGATGATGCGGCTGCGATGCAACCGTTTTTTTAATTAATAAAAGAAACGATTCCATAATAGTGGAAAGTTCTGCTATAGCGAGTGGTGGTTCTAGATTTTCTACTACTTTTTACTTTGTTAGTATGTTCATTTATTTGATATATATCAGCATGTTTGCGTATATCAGTATGAACAAATTGCGTCAGGTGAAGAAAGCATATAAAATGTAAACGTTTCCATTATTAGTTCGCGTAAATGATGAAAACAGAAACAGCCAGCACCAATTATTCAGCCCGTCATCTGTGGAATGCATTCACCTGGCGACGCAACAATATGGATAAAGACATCGGCTGCATAATAATTTTTAAGTGTTGAGATAATAGGAGAGACAAGTGAAACTTTTTCCATATGCATTCTGCTTAGCGGCTTTAACGGCTACTGCATCGGTTCAGGCTGACACATACCCAGACCGCCCCATACGCATGTTATTGCCATTTTCGGCAGGCGGCGGCGGCGACATACTCGGCCGTATCATTGCCGAGCAGTTTGCGGCACAACTTGGGAAACCGGTGGTGGTGGAAAACAAGCCCGGTGCCGGAGGGACGATTGGAATCGCGGATGTTGCCAGAGCAAAGCCTGATGGCTATACCATTACGATCGGCGGAATGACTACTCATGTGCTGTCTCCGCATGTTTACACCAAGATAGCCTATGATCCAATCGACGACTTCACCTCCCTGGGTGTGATCGGTTCGTCTTCAATTGTAATGATTGCGAATAAGGATTTTCCCGCAAGCAATCTTGCGGGTGTTAAGTCATTTAACGATTCCCACAAGGAACCCTTACAGTATGCCAGTTGGGGGCGAGGTTCAACCGGCCATTTCTGCGGTGAAGTGCTGGCCCAGAAAATGGGAATCAAGTTGACGCACGTGCCATACAAGGGCACGGCGCAACTGGTGAACGATATTCTGGGCGGCCACATCTCTGCTGGATTTGTCGATATGGTTACGGCGACGCCCTACGTGCAAGCCGGCAAAGTCAAAGCGCTTGCTGTCTGTACTCAACGCTCCCCCAGCCTGCCGGATGTTGCCAGTTACAAGGAACAGGGAGTGGATTTTGATCGGGAATTGAACTGGGCAATGTATGTGCCAGCCGGTACACCTGCACCAATAGTGGATAAATTGTCTAAAACACTCGAAAAAACACTTGCACAGCCAGCTATCCAGAAGAAACTGCTGGGCCTGGGTATTACCGCCAAATACGTTTCGGGTGCTGATCACACCAAGGCGACGGTTGCTGATGCGAAGGTATGGGAAGATATCGCCAAGCAAGCCGGTATTGAAGCGCAATAGCAAAAATTAAACCGGTCTCGTCAATGTGCTGATGAGACCGGACTACTAATGGCATAACGGTTTTTCTATGTCAGCGTGACCTTTAGCGCAGCAGCTTCCAGCCTCCATCTGCGACAAACTCAGCCCCTGTTATATATCGCGCTTCGTCCGACGCCAGATAATAAATAAGACTGGCCACATCTTCGGGCGCGCCTTTTGCTCCCATGGGCGTACGGTCAGCTGTAGTGGGTATATTCTGTATGTTGTTTTGCGTGGCCCGTGCTGATTTTTGCGTCAGGATATCATCCAGCATTTTCGTTTCGATGCGCCCCGGGTGTACGGAATTGCATCTAATGGGAATGTTACCCATGCTGGCAAACAACGCTACGGACTTGGTCAGTTGCGTGACGGCTCCTTTACTGGCGCCGTAGGCGACGCTTTGCGTTGTTGGATAGTACGCGCCCACCGAGGACAGATTTACAATGGCTCCACTGCCTTGTTTTCGCATCAGCTTGACGGCTTCGCGACAGCCCAGGAAAGTTCCGTCCAGATTGACCGCAAGCACACGATGCCACTCGTCAAGCGTGGTGCTCTCGAGCGAACCGTTCAGCACGTCGCCTACAATTCCGGCTGCGTTGACCAGCACATCCAGAGATGTGAAAGATGCCTCTATTTTCTGAAACAGAGAAAGCCATTGTGATTCCGATGTGACGTCCAGGCAATGGAAATGGATTTGAGTTGACGGGACAAAGTTCTCTGGTTCCTGCCTATCCGCAATAATAACTGTTGCGCCTTCAGATACAAATTTTTCGCACGTCGCAGCGCCAATGCCGTTGCTGCCTCCGGTAATCAATACCACCTTATCTTTTGTCGCTTTCACAATTATCTCTACTTATATAGTTTGAAGGGTTAGTCGATTCGAATAACGGATTCTTCCCCGTCCCAATTTGTATGTGCTTCGGCGATCCTTGCAAAGTATTCACCCTTGCCTCCGGTCATTTCGGACAGTTCAATAACATTACCCGGTATGTCCGGGTGCAGTAGATATGCAAATCTTCCGCGTCCTTCCCCCATTCTTCCAGCGTGGCCTTCTTGATATCCTTGGGTAAGTAATTTGTTTCTGTGTTGATCAAAGTGATCAAAGGTCCAGTACGCCACGTGCTGGATACCTTCGGCTCCGGTGCCGAGAAAATCCAAATACAATGACGGTGCGTTGTTGCGTTGCTGGATCAACTCCAGTTGAATGCCCCCCGAATTTGCCAGGGCTATAGACAATTCCGGGAGGGAAGATGGCTTGCCGTAATAAGAAAATTCAGTTGTATTCACCTTTTTTTTGTAGAACCATGGACCTACGCCGAGTATCTTGCTCCAGTGCGCCATTGCTTTCTCAATATCCCGTACTACCAGCCCGATTTGCCTTACATCACCCAGTACCTTGACCATTCCTTGCACTCCTAATTCATTTCGAATAAAATGGAAACGTTTCCGTTTTGTAAATATAACAAGTACGGCCATATTTTTCAATATAGTGTTTACTTTTATATAAGTGCCGGCAATTTGGGTTTTATAATTATGTGGAAACGTTATTACAAAACTGCAACTTATATCGCAACTTATAACGTAGATAACTACCGTTCGGCTTTAGCCCACAGGCAGCTGAACAGACTTTTTTAAGAAATGGAGAAGTACATAATGTCGGACTCATCAGTTTTGGGCTCTTCAGTATCAAACGCCTTGCAGCAAACCCGTATCAAGACCGTAATAGATCATATGGCCATGGAGTGTTTACATGACTGGGATGCGGTGATCGCTACTTTTGAACATCCGCGCTATGAAATGCATGGCAGTGGCATGATTTACGACGGCGAGGAGGACGTACGCGGCTATTTTGAATCTTCCCGAATTCCCTTCCCTGATCTGACAAATGAAATTATTGCGATCGCTGCAGCAGACGATACTGTGCTTGTAGAGTTTTACCTCAAGGGTACCCATCTGGGTGTGTTGACTATAGATGGCCGTAGCTACGAACCTACAGGTAGAAAAATGCATGTTCGCATGGCTGCAACTTTTGAATTTGCGCCTGGCTCGGACAAGATTATTTGCGAGCGACCTTATACATCTCAGGATGCAAAGTTGCGCTCGCTTGGATTGATTTGACTGAATAGTTAAATGCAGTGTGTTTGCGGATAGATTGCAACGCACCGCGAATCCTGTAAGAAGTTTTCCATCCAGATATGCGGTTGCTACTGGAAACACTCGGCAAATATTTATACACACGAGGAGATTCACATGTCTTTACCAGAAGTCGTCACAAAGCAGGAACGCTTACTTACGCTCAACATCAATGAGGGCGTGGAACTGCCTGGGTCTGCTCCGGGTTCAACCATTATTCCTTTGTTCCTTGATCGTGAAAATGGAGTGTGGGTGTTGTATGGAAAGTTCAATCCAGGTACCCAACTGCCTACCCATTTTCATACCGGCGTGGTTCACTTTTACACAACCAAGGGCGAATGGCATTATCTGGAGTATCCCGATGATCCTCAAAAGGCAGGCAGCTATCTTTATGAACCGGGCGGTTCAGTCCACACTTTCTGTGTACCCAAGGACGCAAAGGAAGCTGCCGAAGGTTTCATGGTTGTTTACGGGGCTAACATAAATTTTATAGATGGCGAATTTATTGGCATTCGCGATGCCGGGGCAATAGAGGAATCTATTCTTGAAACGGCGCGCAAACAGGGGATTCCTATTCCTAAATATATCCGGCCCAAGGGTGGTGCTGAATTTACCAGATAGAATGGTTAATGTGTGGCGCAAGGTGCCACACAAGGTGATGTCTGAAATTTGGCAAGTTGCTGTTTTTTCAATGCAGTGCATTAGGCCCGGCTGGTAGAAATGAACATATCCGCGTTTGCCGTGTTCAATTAGCCAGTTTAATCACGACATTTACCAAATGTTTTCTGATGAGAGTTGATAGGCTTGACTCGGCCCTTTTTCGGTCGCCGATATCGATAGCGATGTCAAAAACCGCTGTCATCGGCCATTTCTAATGTTTTCCGACCATTGCCATAATGGATTCGGTATGGTGGTCTTACATGGTGTGGAGTTTGTAAGCGGTAAATCACCATAGCACAGCAAGCATCAATATCAGGTTCAGAAAAAAGCCGTGTGTTTTCTGAACCGGCCATGGCGACAGCGGCCCAACCAACCCAGGAATTTAATATTTTTCCAAAAATCGCACTTACCGATATTTCGGCTGTGAATGCACTTTGTCGATTATATCGACCCTGGTAAGAATTGCAGGGCTGAGTGTTGTAATAGGTATTACAGGCGTCTAAATTCTTAGACGGTTATTCAAAGTCTTGTAGCTACGGTAATAGAAATTGCTTTTAAACCGACGCCAGACAATGGTCGTGTTGCGGCCGAGCCGCTTTTGAGGAACTGGAGCCGGATTTGGAAGCAGGGCAGAGGCCAGAACGCCCCGTATGCCGGAAGGATCTCCTTCACTGACGAGACGGCTGCTATTTCGCCGGGTATCATTGTTCGACCTGAGAGAGTATATGTGCTTAGACGGCACGTTATAGCGGTCGCGACGGCTCGCGATCAGGTGGTTTTTGCAGGGGATGATACGCATTTCTATGCAAATGGCGAATTGAGCAAACGTTACCCGGTGATTGTCAATGTGCCGAACTATCTCAGCCGAAGTGATTGGGCGCCAAACCTGATCATATAATCTCAGAGCATGACGCCAAGCTGCGATAGCAGTTTACTGCAGGGCGGCAATGAAACTCAGAATAACAAGTGATTTATTTGGAGCCTTAGTATGGCGCGTGTAAAAAAAGAAGTGTCGCAATCGTCTCCTGCGCGGATTACCGTACAAGAAGTGGCAGATGTGGCTGGTGTATCGATTGGGACAGTCTCTCGCGTGATTAACAATGTACCTGGTGTGAAGCCGGCGGTTGCTCGGAAGGTGCAGATCGCGATTGAGCAATTGGGCTGGAGTCCGAATATTGCAGCCCAAAATATTCGAAATCCTTCGCTACGAATGGTTGGATTCATTTTTTCCGATATTCGGAATCCGTTGTATGCAAGCATGACCAAGGGTGCCGAGGAAATGCTCAGTACAAAAGGATATCTGCTAGTGACCGCCAGTACTGACGGTAATCCTGAGCGGGAAGTGGCACTTATGGATTTTTTCAAACGTCGCCGCGCGGACGGCATGATACTGACAGTTCAGGATGAAAATAATCAAGCCGTGCTGGCAGCAATTCGCAATCTCGGTGTTCCGCACGTGATGATGGAGCGGGAAATTACCATGGGTTCAATGTCTATTGGCGCAGACCACTTCCGGGGAACGCGCCAGGCGGTAGAGTATTTGTTGGGCCTGGGCCACCGGCGAATAGCATTGATTACTGGAGCCCCGGGTACGCGCGTAGCCCGGGACCGGATCCGAGCGCTGGAAGAGACACTGAAGTCTGCTGGCATTGAACCTGACTCCAGTCTATTTTGTCTTGATTCTTTTTCCGCTGAGTACGGACTATCCCAGACCCAGCGACTAATGGATATGAAAGAGCCGCCCACTGCTTTGTTGTCCATGGGAGTACGCCTGTTGCCGGGCGTCTTGGAAGCTTTGCAACTGCTTGGTAAAAGAATTCCTGATGATCTTTCCCTAATTAGCAGCAACGATACTGATATCGCCCGCATTATGACGCCGCAAATTACCGCTGTGCGATATGACGCTATGGCGCTTGGCAGGATCGCGGCAGAGAATCTGATTGATCAAATAGAGAACCGCGCCAGTGAGGGCCAGCCCGGCAGGATAGAGATTCCAACCGAGCTGGTGCTAAGAGGTTCCTGCCGGGCGATTTCATCATAGTCCCAATATTTGACTAGAAAGCTTCGTGAAACAACCTTTGGAAATCGTGCAAAGAAGTGTCTCTGGGGTTCCAGCGGTTGTAGTTGGCACGAACACAAAGCTCGGCCATTTCGTCCAGCTTGTCTTCCTGTACGCCGGCCTCGCGCAATCGCGACGGGATGTCCAGATCCGTGCATAGCGAGCGGATTGATTCCAGCGCCTTGTGAGCCGCAAGACGTTCCGGCATGCCCTGTACGTGCTCCCCCATAGCCTGCGCGACCTTTGCGTACTTGGCAGAGTTGGCTGGCAGGTTGAATGCCGCGACATGAGGCAGGCAAAGGGCATTGGACAAGCCGTGAGACAAATGAAAATAGGAGCCGACGAATCGCGCCATGCAGTGCACGTTCCCCAGGCCGGTTTGTCCGAAGGCCATGCCGGCCAACGCGGATCCGCACAACATATCGAGGCTCGCAGTCAGGTTGTTCCGGTTAGCTGTAAATGGACGAATACTACCCGAAATCAATGTGAGTGCATGTAGGTTGATCGCGTCCGTGAACGGATTGGCCTGGCGTGAGATATATGACTCAAAAGCGTGAACGAAGGCATCCAACCCCGAATGGGCGGCAACATGCTGCGGCACGGTGCGTAAGGCCAGGGGGTCGAGAATCGCCACATCCGCGGGGTTTAAGGAGGCATGACGTATCGACATTTTCAGATTTCTCTCTGTGTCGGTGATTACGCAAGAGCCCGAAACTTCCGACCCGGTACCGGCAGTGGTTGGAATGGCAATGAGCGGCAAGGGGGGCGTGCTGAATTTTTCGATACCTTCGTAATCATGAATTTTCCCACCGTTGGTGGCCAGAATGCCGACCGCCTTGGCTACGTCGATTGTGCTGCCGCCGCCGATCGCCAATAGAACGGTGGCGCCGCTGTCGCGGCATACCTGGTAGGCTTTCTCCACAGTGTGGGCGCTAGGATCCGGTTCGATATCTGTGTAGATTTCGTAATGCTCAACTTCTTCCTTCAGCAGATTTTCGATGTCGGCATAGAAACTGCTCTTGAGCAGGGCTGCATCCAGCAACACCATTAAATGGCTAACTTTCCAGCGGCGTAGACTATCTGTTACTTTTCGGTAGCTGCCCACGCCGATGTGAATAGAGGTTGGGCAGAAAAAATGACTAAGTTCTGTTGGTGACATAATGGTTTCGGATTAGGGATTGATGACGATGAGGCGCTCTTCTGTCATTTCACGCATGGCGTGCCATGGGCCTTCCTTGCCGAATCCGCTGTCTTTCACGCCTCCGAAGGGCATGATATCGGATCTGGCGCTGGACGTTTCATTGATCTGAACGGTTCCAAAGCGGAGCGTGCGGGCGGCTTTCATGCAGCGATTAATATCCCGACTGAATACGCCTGCCGATAGGCCATAGGGAGTGGCGTTGGCGCTTTCCAGTGCTTCCTCAAAGGTATCGAAAGGGCGCAAGGCGACAAGCGGCGCGAAAGCCTCCTGGCACCAGGCATTGCTTTCATCCGGTACATTTATAAGTACAGTAGGTTGAATGACCGAACGCTGCCGTTCCCCGCCACACAGTACTTTCGCACCCAATTGGCGTGCCTGCGCTAGCCGGCTCTCGGTGCTTATGGCGGCCTCCTCGGTGATTAATGGCCCGACCCGTACAGCGGGGTTACGAGGATCGCCGGCGGGTAGTGTGGCAGCCGCTCTCACCAATCGTTCAGCGACGTCGTCCACAATGCTGCGTTCGACATAAAGGCGTTGTACCGAGGTACAGACCTGACCAGCCTTGCGGAAGGTCGCGTTGGCAATTTTTGGAATGGCGCTTTCAAGATCCGCATCGGCGCAAAGCACGGTGCTTGCAATGCTGCCTAGTTCCATCTGTGTGCGGCGCAATCCTGCTGCTGCCTGAATGATGTGGCCAACTCGAGTGCTGCCGGTGAAAGTATAGAAGGCGATCGCTTCTTCTTTCAGTAGCCAGGAGCCGACCGTATCGCCTTCTCCTTGCAAAACAGACAGAAATTCAGGCGGCATGCCGGCTTCCAGCAGGATGTCGGCCAGTAATGCAGAGGTGAGCGGCGTGTAGGCGGAAGGCTTGAGCACAATGGCATTGCCGGCACCCCAGGCAGGGGCCACTTTATGCAGTACCGTATTCAACGGTGAGTTGAACGGCGTGATGGCGCACACTACGCCTACCGGATAACGAACGGTAAAGCCGACGCGGTTGTGCGCGCCTGGACTGGCCGCAAAGGGCACCATGCCGCCAATCAGCCGTGTGGTTTCTTCCGCGGACAGGTTTAGCGTAATAATAGCGCGATCAATTTCCCCATGCGCGTCGCTGGTGACAAAGCCGGCTTCGGCCACCATGACGTTCGCGATCCGATCTCGGTGGGCTTCCAGTCCAAAAGCGGCGCGGCGCAGTACTTGCGCGCGTTCGTGCGGAGCGGGCGCACCAGCACCAACCGCCAGACGCAAGCTACGTATTGCTGTTGCGACCAGATCTTGATCTGCTGCATACACCTGAGCAATGGTGGCGCCGCTGAATTTATCGAGTACGGAGAACTGCTGGGCGGTTTCCACCCATTTCCCATTTACCAGGCAGCCTTCGGGTACCTTCCATTCGTTTGTGCTTACTGTATTGGACATTTTCTTGCTCTCCACGCGTTCAATATTTATTCGCAATAATTCATTGTATATGAAACGTTTCATAAATTAGCGCTAATTTTAAATTTTGGAAAAACGAGAAAACTAGTTAAGATAGAGGGTAGAAATGCTGTGTAAATTAACTTACAGTTGTTAATTTCTATTTAAACAGAGTTTATGTTATAAATAATGAAGCGTTTTAATCAAGAAGACATAAATTCAGGCGATAGCGAGCTGCGTTTAACCGTTGTGTTCGTAAACGGAAAGGAATCGCTATGGTTAGATTGTTATTGAAAGAAAAGGAACCTGACTCGCGCCGGAACGTTCAGCGAAGCCAGGGCGGCCGGCCGCTGAATTTTTCTTCCAGAAATTCGATCCATATTTTCAATCGGGAGCTCAGATTATGACGGGACCGATAGAGCAGATAGATAGGTTCTTCGGTTGGATCGGCATAGTCTTCAAGAATCTGGACCAAGCGACCGTCTGCCAGGTGCCCATGTATGTGATAGTGGGCCAGTCGTGTGATTCCCATACCAGCCAATGCAAGAGACAGCAGCATCTCCCCTTGGTCGGAGACCATAGAGGGTTTTGTATTTACGCTATTTTGGGATGTATTACGAAAACTCCACGTATTCCACCACGTATCAAAGGCAAAGCTCAGGCATGTATGTTCAGCAAGGTCCTGAGGAACAACGGGTGTGCCTCGGCTGGCTAAATAGGCAGGCGAGGCGACAAGCATCCAGCGCGTAGTCGTTAATCGACGTGCTACGAGGGACGAGTCAGGTTGATGTCCGCTATATAGCGCGACATCAATTCCTTGTTCAAGAGGATCCGAAGGGCGGGCTCCCAGCATGAACTCTACGCGTAATTTCGGGTGGCGGGCGTGGAACTCTGGCATGAGCGGTGCCAGTTGATACGTTGCGAACGAAGGCAAAAGGTTGACGCGTAGCACGCCTGACTCCAGCCCATTATTTGATACGCTCGCTTCTGCCGCATCAAGCAGCTTCAATGCTTCAACGCAGTGCTGGTAGAAGACGTCTCCTTCGTCAGTTGGGCGGACATTACGCGAATTTCTATAGAACAGTTGGGTTCCCAAACGATTTTCGAGACGCTGGAGAATACGACTGACCGCAGAGGGCGCTCGACCACTGACTGCGCCGGCGGCCGATAAACTTTTGCTGTCGTAAATTTGGATAAACACTTCTATTTCTTCTGCTCGACCACTCATCTGGAAATCTCTATCAATGAAAATTCGACAAAGCTACTATGCATTTCTGATCATACACACTTTGATTGCCCCCCTCTATAATTTGTTTTCTTATTTCAATCGGAATATTTCGATTAGACAAAAAAAGGTGTCATAAGAGCGCCGCAAAATTTGGAGGATACATGTTTAGAACAAGATCAATCGCTTCAGCGGCCTTCTGCTGTGCGCTTTCAATGACTGCTTTTGTCACTGTGGCACACGCGTTTCCTGACAAACCTGTTCGCCTAGTCGTTCCATTCAGCCCCGGTGGTGGTACAGATATTCTTGCTCGTCAGTTGGCTGATGAATTAAACAAAGGTGAGCGCTGGAATGTAGTCGTCGAAAATCGTCCAGGAGGGAATGGAGCAATTGCGCTAAGTGCGGTGGCACGCGGCAAGCCGGACGGACACGAAATTATTCTGGCGTTGCGTGAAAACATTGCCATCATGCCGCTTTTGCAGCCCAAAACGAGTTTCAACGCTCTGGACGATTTTACTTCCATTGCGCATGTTGCCGATTCTCCAATGATTTTAGTGTCTGGCGCCAATTCCAAATATCAGAATATTGGTCAGTTGCTGGATACTGCTAAAAACCAACCGGGTACCGTCACTTTTGGTACGTCGGGAAAGGGCAGTATGTCGCACTTATTGCTTGCAATGCTGAAAAAATCGGCTGGCGCCCAAATGAATCATGTGCCCTATAAAGGCTCGAATCCGGCATTGACCGATCTAGTGGGTGATCATGTCGACGTGGTTGGAGGATCGATTGGTTCGGCAAAGTCGTTTCTTGATGGAAAACGCGTGATTCCGCTGGCTGTGTCCTCCAAGGAGCGAGTGCATGCCTACCCTGACGTTCCTACAATCGCAGAACAAGGATATGCCGATTTCAATGTCGTTACCTGGTATGGCATTTTTGGTCCGAAGGGAATGTCAAAAGATACAGTTGATACGATCAATGCTGCAATCAATAAAGCACTCGAAAATCCAACCTTCCGGGACACATTGGAACAGCAGGGAATGGTTCCGCAGAAGGGCACGCCAGCCGATTTCGATAAGCTCTTTCGCAATGACTATCAGGCATTGGAGTCACAACTTAAAGATCTGGATATGCAATAAACATTGCGATGACTTTGAGGGTCGGTCGTCATCACTGAGAATTGAATAATGGAAAAGAAAACTAGTACAGAACTCGTTACCGGTTTTATAGGGTTGGGTGCAATGGGATCGGCTATTGCACGGCGTCTGGTGGCTAGCGGTATATCATTGCAGGTTTACGATCCCGATTTCGCCAGAGTGAAATCGCTAGTCGAACTGGGCGCGATCGCCCATGATTCGCCCCGGTCGGTAGCTGACACGGCGGAAATAGTGTACGCGTGCCTGCCTGATGCAACGATTAGTCGGACAGTTGCGTATGGCCAAGACGGCGTATGCGGCGGGCGTGCCATCCGCGGCTACATTGAAATGTCGACGATTGGCCGTTCGGCAGTCATGGATATCGCTCAGCGGTTGAAGGAGCATGGTGTGACTGTGCTGGATGCACCAGTGAGCGGTGGTCCTAAAGGCGCTGACGCGGGAACGCTATCAATCATGGTTGCGGGCGATCCGCGGTTTTGCGACAGCATTCAATGTCAATTAAATATCCTCGCAGGCAACGTGTTCCGAATCGGTGATATGCCGGGTTTAGGCCAGATGATGAAGTTGGTCAACAACCTAATTTCTGCTGCCAATATGACATCGGCGTATGAGGCACTGGTTTTGGGTGCGAAAGCAGGCCTTGATGGTGAGACGATGGTCAACGTTATTAACGCCAGTACTGGACGTAACAGTGCCACGACCGACAAAATTCCAAAATCCATTCTGCCACGAACATTTGATTATGGCGCCACGATTCGTACGATTCACAAAGACGTGGCTTTGGGGCTGGCCGAAGCCGAGCAACTGGGTGTACCGCTGTGGGTGGGACGTAATACCCATCAGATGTGGGAGTATGCGATCACTCAGGGTGGTGCCGACCTGGATTTTACCGCGCTCATTCTGTATATGGAGCAGTGGGCAAATGTACAGATACGAGGCCGAACCGCTTTGGATGACGAAAAAAAGGAATCGACTTGAAAAGACTTGAAAAAAAGGTAGCAGTCATCATCGGTGCCGGCCAAAGCCCGGGTGTTGGATTGGGCAATGGCCGAGCAACAGTGCTTCGCTTTGCGCAGGAAGGCGCACGCATTCTGGCCGTGGACCGATCATTGGACGCAGCTGAGGAAACCTGCAATATTGCGCGAGAAAAATATAATGCGCTGGAAATTGAGCCCTTTTGCGCGGATGTCCGTAAGGAATCCGATTTGATGGACGCCATTGCTGCGGCCGAGCGAAAGTGGGGTCGCATTGATGTTTTGCACTACAACGTGGGAGTGAGTGTCGCAGGTAAGGATGCTAACGCAACCGACATTACCGAAGATGCGTTCGACTTTATCACGCAGGTAAATCTGCGTGGATGTGTGATGGCCTGCAAGCACGTGCTACCCGTTATGCGCAAGCAACAAAGTGGCGTAATTTTGACTGTCTCTTCTGTTTCCGCTTGGCAACGGTACCCTTGGGTAACCTACAAGGCTACTAAAGCGGCGATGATTGCTTATACAAAGCAGCTCGCTATCGAGAACGCACAATATGGTATCAGAGCCAATACGATACTGCCCGGCCTGATTGATACGCCGATGGCAGTGGATACGCGGGCCGTGTCGTTTGGAAAACCACGAGAAGAAGTGGTCAGCGAACGCAATGCAAGAGTTCCACTTCGTTCCCGCATGGGTACGGCGTGGGATGTTGCCAATGCAGCCGTCTTTTTGGCCTCGGATGAGGCCGGATTTGTCACTGGCGTGGAACTGCCGGTGGATGGTGGTGCGCTGGTAAATATCGTTCGTTAATAGCCAGAAATAAGGGCCGATGCCAGCGTGGCTCACGAAAGAATCATTTCAAGGTATGTCGAGGGCGATATACGCTCACTCTACTCAAGCAGAAACAGAACACTTAACGAGAGGAATATTTTATGTCTGATATAAAAAAATTTAACCCGGTAACCAATGATGTCGTGGAGCTTGGCCATCGGAACCGCCGCCAGACATTAGGGGACGATTATGTGGACGCAAGCATAAAACGTGCTGAAGAAGATGACTTCATGCAGCCACTGCAGGACGCTGTAACGGGTCTGGCCTGGGGGGCGGTGTGGGGCAGGCCCGGCTTAAGTCTCAAGCATCGCAGCATGGTGACAATGAGTGTTCTGATCGCACTGGGACGCCCCAACGAGCTTGCCTTACATATCAATGGCGCATTGAATAATGGCTGGACGAAAGAAGAGTTGCAGGAAATATTGCTTCAGGCCGCCTGCTACTGCGGTATGCCGGCTGCAGTGGATGGTTTCCGTGTGGCTAAAGAAGTGCTGGATCAGCGAGCCAGAAAAGAAGGTCAATAGCAACAAACGCCAACCGGAAAATGATGCGGCGTGTACGGCACAAGTTGAACAAAAATAGTAAGCCTGCAGCCACGGCATCCTACTCAAATAAAGGAGACCAGAATGAATAAGAAATTACTAAAATTTTTACTCTGTGTGATATCTGCAAGCGCGGCATTCATCCCGTTGACTTTGCACGCCGAAACTTTTCCGTCTCGCCCAATAACAATCATCGTACCGTTTACGGCAGGAGGCGCGACAGATGTTCTGACCCGTTCGATTGCAGAAGGTATGACTAAAGAACTCGGTCAGTCGGTCATCGTAACCAACCTGCCTGGTGCGGGCGGCTCAATTGGGCAAGCCAGGGCAGCCCGCTCCTCTGCTGACGGTTACACGATGCTGCTCGGAAATGTGGGCACCCTTGCTGCAAATGCGTCGTTATATACTCAACTTCCGTACGATATTCTTGAAGATTTTACACCAGTGGCGTCTGTGGGCGACGCCCCCCAGGTATTGACGGTTCGTGGAGATTTACCCGTTAGCAATTTCGAGGATTTCATAAAGTATGCTAAAGCACATGGCAAAGAAATGAATTCGGGTACAGCCGGGGTGGGCTCTGGTTCATTTCTGGGCGACATTGTATTGAAGACGGAGCTCGGCTTGAAAATTGAACCGGTACATTATAGGGGAGCATCGCAAGCGATCACTGATGTCATGGGTGGAATTATCGATTACACCATCGAAAGCAGTAGCACCGCAGTTGGTACGTCCTCTTCGGGGAAGGCAAAGCCCTTGGTCATCATGAGTAGCGAGCGTGTCTCTGTGCTTCCGGAAGTTCCGTCGGCAGCGGAAAGCAGCCATCCGAATCTCAGATATAGCATCTGGAACATGATGCTCGTGCCTAAAGGTGTTCCACAACATGTGCTTGATAAATTGAATGCCGCGGTCAACCATGTTCTCCAACGGCCTGATGTCAGGAAAAGATATGCCGAGATGGGTCTCTCGGTCCCGAGCGAGGAGTCTCGTTCCTTAGAAGGGGCCAGTACACTCTTGAAATCGGAAGTTGCTAAATGGAACGAATTGCTTAAGAAGGCCGGCGTTCCACCACAATCCAGTCGCTGAGTTACAGCACAACATGAATTTATTAGGTCGTCAGGCAAGGAAGATAAGGTGATGATTACAGGTCATACGCAATTGTTCGGCATTATAGCTAATCCGGTAGCTCAGGTGAGAACCCCCCAAGTACTCAACACCATATTCGAGCAACGAGGGCTAGATGCCATTTTGGTACCCATGCAGGTAGACACAGAAGCGTTGCCTAAAGCATTTGAAGCATTTCGAGGATTCAATAACATGGGCGGGTTTATTGTGACGGTCCCTCACAAGACTATAGCGTTGCATTTATGCGATGAGGTCAGTGTTGCAGCTCAAAATATTGGCGCTGTCAACACAATTCGGCGAGAAGAGAATGGTCGACTTGTAGGAGATATGTTCGATGGACGAGGTTTCGTGCGAGGGTTGGCGGCCGAAGGCTGGGGCCCTGGCGGGCGGCACGTTTTGTTGGTGGGCGCTGGTGGCGCAGCTGCTGCCATTGGATATGCTTTAGCAGAAGCAGGAGTCAGGAGTCTGACGATTGCCAATCGGACGAGAGCAAAAGCTGAAAATTTAGCCGCGCGGATTGGCGAGTTTTTCCCGGCCGTCAGGGTTGTCGCAGGAGACACAAATCCACAGGGATTTGACATGATCATCAATTCAACATCCTTGGGGATGAGGGCAGGTGATGAGCTGCCATTTCCGGCCGATTTGCTGAAGTCGGGCCAACTCGTTGCCGAAATTATAATGAAGCCCGAAAGAACGAAGATAATGGATATTGCAGCGGAGCGTGGCTGTCATGTGCATGAAGGCTTTCATATGTTGACACATCAGGCTGAGCTAATGGTCAATTACATGTTGGGCCAGGAGTACGGTGTTTAGTGATGGAAGAGACCCACGAATTCGATTATGTCATTGTCGGAGCAGGCGCTGCTGGTTGCATTCTTGCCAATCGGCTTTCTGCGAACGGCCGTTACAGCGTATTGTTGCTGGAGGCAGGGACAGAAGCGCGTAACTTTTGGATTCCCATCCCTGCCGGGTTTTCAAAATTGATGACTAACCAGGCATTCAATTGGGGCTTTCATACTGAGCCTGAAGCCAACACGTTGAGTCGTACTATAGCAGTGCCACGTGGTAAAGGACTCGGAGGTTCAACATTAATAAATGGAATGATTTATGTACGAGGCACGCGTGAAGATTATGATGGTTGGGTAAATAAAGGTGCAGTTGGATGGTCGTATGATCAGGTAGTGCCTTATTTCGAAAAAATCGAGAATTACAACCCGGTGCCCTATGGAAATGGGACCCAGGCAATGGGTCGCCAGATGAAAGAGCGTGATGGACCAGCTGTTGAATATGCGAAACGGGGCAATGCTGGTCCTATGCATATCAGTGAAGTTGGTGAGAGATTTCCTCTTTCCACGGCTTTTTTGCAAGCCGCTCAAGAGCATGGACTCCCTCTAAACTGTGATTACAATGTCGCGGATCAGGAAGGGGTTGGATACTATCAAGTTTTGCAGAAAAAAGGGCGCCGCTGGAGTGTGGCTGATGGCTATCTTACCCCGGCACGACGTCGTCGCAACTTACATATTCGTACTAATGCACATGTGTTGCGTGTCAACTTGCAGGGCAAACGTTGCGTTGGTCTAACCTACAGAAATCGAAGTGGAGCAACGCAGGATGTCACTGCCAGAATTGAAACTATTCTTGCCGCAGGTGCAATACAGAGCCCCCATCTGCTTGAACTGTCAGGAATAGGAAGGCCAGATTGCCTGGATAAAGCGGGGATCCAGGTCAACCACGTCTTACAGGGAGTAGGGTCAAATTACGTAGACCATTTTTGTACACGGATGAACTGGCGGGTCAAAAATACACGAACGCTCAATGAGTTAAGTCGAGGGCCGAATTTGGTTGCTGCGGTTGCAAAATACTTCTTACAGCGGCGCGGAATCCTATCGCTGGGAACCGGTTTGGCTTACGGTTTCATCAAGAGCCGCTCTGATATACCGCTTGCCGATGTTCAACTTTTTTTTGTGCATGCAAGTTACGCCAATGCGGCGGACCGAAAGCTGGACCGTGAACCCGGAATGACAATCGGCGTATCTCAGTTGCGTCCAAAATCAAAAGGCACGATCCATGTAAAAAATGCTAATCCCTTATGCCCTCCTGCCATCAAACCGAACTTTTTGGACGAACAGGAAGATAAGGATAGCTTGATTGGGGGAATGCAAGCGGTCAGACGCATCGTGCAGCAGCAGGCATTGCAGAAATTTATTGACCATGAAATTAATCCTGGCGACCAGGTGCAACGATATGATGAGTGGTTGGATTTTGCTCGTCGCAACGGACAAACGATATACCATCCCGTCGGTACATGCCGGATGGGCCAGGACGTGGACGCGGTGGTCGACCACAAATTGAGGGTGCGCGGATTGACTGGCTTACGCATTGTAGATGCGTCGATCATGCCGACGATTGTTTCTGGCAATACACAGGCTGCTGTCATGATGATTGCTGAAAAAGGAGCTGATCTGGTCCTTTCAGATGCACCGAAGTGACCCGGTGACGAATATCATCTTTCAAAAAAAGCAAATTCAGGTTGATAGTTAACTGCCTCTTTGTCAATTTGGTAGCCCGTCCGATTTGATATGGTGGGTCTTGCCGGCTCCCCAATGAGGGCATCGATCATTTTGCAAATAAACCTCAACAAAGTGTCCGTATCATTAGATTCGACGATAGACCCGGGCAGTTCCCTACGATGTCAGATTAAAGACGCGGGCCGCTAGAGCCACTTCATATTTAATCGTGCAAAAGATTGCTTGGCCGCCAACGCGTCGCTTGATTAGAAGTTAAACTAACCAGACTTCTCGTCGCAGCGTGCTAATCCAGCCAATCTCATTCATTTTGAAACTCGATACGTGAACGCCTTCCCTTTCTCAGATACAGACCGAATCGTCTACACAGGCCCGCCACCGAAATCTGCGGAGGTCGTGATCATCGGCGGCGGCATTATCGGTATTACAACCGCAATTTATCTGGCACAGCAGAACGTATCGGTAGTGGTTTTGGAAAAAGGCCGCGTCGCCGCCGAGCAGTCGTCGCGCAACTGGGGTTGGATTCGAAAGCAGGGCAGGGATGAGGACGAGCTGCCGATCATGATCGAGGCAGCCCGCTTGTGGCAACAACTGGTGCAGGAATGTGGAGAAGATATCGGGCTTCGCCAGACCGGCGTGACCTATCTGGCCAGCTCCGACAAGGAAATGGCGCAGTTTGACGCGTTCACCAAGCTGGCCGCAGCGCACGGCATGGATACCCGGATGCTTGATGCAGGCGAAGTCCCACTGCTGATCAGCACTATATCTGGTGCATTCAAGGGCGCGATGATAACGCCTTCGGATATGCGGGCCGAGCCCTCGCTGGCTGTTCCGGCCCTGGCCAGGCTGGCCAGGGACAAGGGAGTGGCCATTGTCGAAAATTGCGCTGCCAGAACGCTTGAGATGGCTGCGGGCAGCATCGCCGGGGTTTGGAGCGAGCAAGGATATATTGCAACGTCGTCCGTCGTGCTGGCCGGGGGCGCCTGGTCATCGCTTTTTCTGAGAAAACACGGGATTACCATTCCCCAGCTTTCGGTCAAGGCCACGGTGGTGGCCACGCAGCCAATGCCCGAGTTTCACGCCGGCGCTGCTGCGGAAAAGCACCTGGCTTTTCGACGCAGGCTGGATGGTGGCTATACGCTTGCCCCGGCCGGCAGCCACCGGCTTTACCTTGGACCGGATGCGTTCAGGCATGCCGCAAAATATGTTCCGGCTATCAAGGACGATCCGCTGGGCACCCGCTATGCGCTCTGGGCGCCGGCAGGGTATCCCGACAGCTGGGGCACGCCCCGCGACTGGACGCCCGATATACCCAGCCCTTTCGAGAGCATGCGCGTGCTCAATCCTGAGCCCGATGCAGCGGACCTGCGCACCATCGAACGACGGTTCAAACAGCTCTTTCCTCAATTGGAAGATGTTCATTTTCAAAAAAGCTGGGCCGGGATGATTGATCTGATGCCCGAT
Source organism: Advenella sp. S44 (assembly GCF_002810445.1). GTDB lineage: Bacteria > Pseudomonadota > Gammaproteobacteria > Burkholderiales > Burkholderiaceae_B > Advenella. Next base: position 486,743 of record NZ_NEXS01000001.1, read on the forward strand.
GCGGTTCCGATTGTTGATTGGGTGCCTACTCATCCCGGTCTTGTTGTTGCGACAGGGATGAGCGGTCATGGTTTCGGCATCGGCCCGGGCATGGGCCGGGTTATTTCAGATATGATCCAGGGCAACGAGACCGGACATAACCTGCATCGCTTTCGGTTTTCCCGGTTTACCGATGGGAGCCCGATTCGGTTGGGTACGTCACTTTAGTAACTGCACGAGAAATAAAAGTCGTTCGTGGCTTATCGCATTTTGGAACGGAGCCCTTGCTCCTTGTCTTGCCGCCCATATTGAGATGGACAATCACCACCGTGATAGTTGTGCGGCAGCTGTCTGAAAAGGATTCGAATGATTGCAGCTGACAACGGAAATAGCGTCAAGCAAGATTCCGGGGTGGAATTGCCGACGGTTATTCTAGCGTGCGGGACCATATAAAATCCGGTCATGCCGTGAGGATGCACTGTCGCCGACTTGCCCAGAAATAATACCTAATAGGGGCGCAGGGAACACAGGCCCTCGGTGGCATTTTGCCAACTTAATCGTCGGCCTTCGAGCCCGCTTCCATGCAGCGTCGGAAGCTTTTTGGACATGTTCAATTCACCGATCTTTCGCTGAAGAAAAAAATCATTGCGGGTTATTACCTATTTTATAGTGGTTGTAAATGCAGCAACTCTTGTGTATTCTGAACTTTGCTCTACTCCGGTCGGGCGTCGTAGTTGGCTCTCATGGCGCTATAAAGCGATAGGAGCCCCAATTAATATTCCAGCGGCTTCACGCCATTCAATCGGTTGCTGTTTTCCAAAAGTGGGTAGCACACCGAGATTGCGAAAAGGTCGTATAAAAGGAGACATCTTCCATATGAAGAGCTTAAATATCGAGTTGCAGCGAGCCTGCGCATTCGCATTGTTTGCAACCAGCCTACTGCTATCGCCCTTTATAGCGCACGCCGATGACTTTCCAGCCAAACCCATCACCATTGTGGCTCATACCGCTGCAGGTTCGTCTACAGATCTATTTGCGCGTGAGCTTGCCCAGGCGGCAACGCCCGTTTTCGGCAAACCCGTCGTTGTTGTTAACCGGCCGGGCGGAAGCGGTGCTACCCAGATGGCGCTCATCAACTCGGCAGAACCCGACGGCTATACCAGTGGGGTGAACACCAGTTCACACATTACGGCGATGCTGACGACCCTGAAGGACACCTACACGCCGGCGGATTTTTCATGGATCGCACTCAATCAGGTTGATCCCTATATTTTGGCCGTGCACGCCGATAGTCCGTATAAATCCCTTAAAGATCTGGTAGAGGCCGCCAAAGCAGGGGAACGAGTCAAGATAGGCGGATATGGGGCGGAAGGTGCTGCTCATAACATCGCCGTACACATTCTTGCCGACAAAGCCGACATGCCGGTTACCTGGGTCAGCTATCCCGGTTCGGGAGATGCTGCGACAGCGGTGCTGGGCAAACATATCGATGCTGTCAGCATCAACCCGGGCGGTACACTCGCCTTTGTTTCTGCCGGACGTATAAGAATTCTGGCGGTAATGAGCGAGAGCAGAGTCAGCAGCATGCCGGATGTTCCGACTTACGCAGAGGCGGGTTATGACGTTGATACTTCATGGAAACAGATACGTGGCTTGTATGGCCCGAAGGATATCCCTGAGGATATTCAGAAAAAACTGGCTGAAGGTTTCTTTAAGGCCATGGAATCGCCGCGATTCAAAGAGTATATGAAGCGTTCCGCCCTGGAGGCCGGCGACCTCGGCCCCGGCCAGTACGGTAGCTTTATCGACGAATCCGCGAAAAAGACACAAGAATGGTTATCCAAACTGGGAATAACCCAATGAGTGCGCACTTAAACAATCCCACGGATAGAGCGCCCACCGTGCTGGTATTTAGCGCCAGGGTCGCGCTGGTGCTGGCGGCACTGCTTAGTTTGTGCTGCTTTGCCTGGATGGCCTGGCAGAGTATGGCTTTTCCTGCAGCATATAACACCGCCGAAGTTGGGCCGGCCCGTGTGCCGCTTATCGCCTGCACCGGTGGGATTCTGGCCAGCATCGGCCTGATCATACACGCGTTCTTGAGAAAATCCGACAGCATGCCGGCTATTGCGATACGAAAGCCCTTAGGCGTTCTGGCTACGCTAGCGCTAACATTTCTATGGGTTTGGGGAATGCCTCACATAGGGTTTTATCTTGCTTCGGTCATCGTAGTACCACTCATCATGCTCGCGGGCGGCGAACGACGACCACTCATGTTGGGGCTAACAGCAGTTGGCTTTGTCGTATTCGTGCATGTGTGCTTCTCTTTTCTGCTGGACATCGAGTTTCCTTAGGAGTTTGCTTTGATAGAGAGTCTTATCACAGGGTTCGGGCTAGTGCTCCACCCTTATGTTCTGCTTGCTCTGCTTGGCGGAACCATAATCGGATATATAATAGGAGCGATGCCGGGTCTGGGGCCTAGCCTGGGGGTTGCGCTTCTCGTTCCGTTCACCTATGGCGTTGATCCGGTTGTAGCGATGGTGGGTTTGGTGGGCCTCTATATGGCGGCTGAATATGCCGGGGCGGTGACTGCGGTGTTATTGAATACCCCCGGCACCGCAGCGGCGGTGGCAACATCCTGGGACGGTTACCCGATGGCAAAAAGGGGCGAGGCAGCCTGGGCCTTGCACGTCTCCATCATTAGTTCAGGTATTGGCGCTTTATTGAGTGCGATTCTTTTGATTGGTACTGCGGTGCCGCTTTCCGAGTTTGCCTTAAGATTTGGTCCGCCGGAATATTTTGCGCTTGCGCTCTTTGGCCTGAGCTTGGTGACAAGCCTTGGTGGCAGCTCGGTTCTTCGGGGCTTGCTCGCTTTATTCCTTGGGATTGCAATAGCAGTGATCGGCATGGATCCCATAACTGGGGTCCCTCGATTTGCCATTACATCCGATTTCTTCGAAGGCATTCCCTTGGTGCCAATGCTGCTGGGCTTATACGCGGTGTCAGAAGCGCTGTACATGCTGGAGGGATCTACCACGAAAACACTGAAGGTGACCATAGGAAACGTTTGGTCCCTGCACGTGTCCCGATATCGCCCATTGATCGGAACAATTTTGCGAAGCTCGGGCATCGGTTACTTTGTAGGCGTTATCCCCGGCGCGGGAGCGTCAATCGCTTCCTTGATCTCGTACGGCAGCGCCAAGCGACGTAACGGGACCAAAGAACCGGCATTCGGGGAAGGGAATCCCGCGGGTGTCGCCGCATCGGAGGCGGCCAACAACGCTGCGGTTTCGGGCGCATTGGCTCCCTTGCTGGCCTTGGGCGTTCCTGGCTCTGCTACTGCAGCGGTCTTGATCGGGGCATTAATGATCCAGGGTATCCAGCCCGGCCCCATGTTATTTGTGAGTAACCCCGAGATTCCATATTCTATCTTTGCCTCTATTCTTATCGGTACCCCGCTTATGGTTATCGTGGGCCTGCTCGGCGCCCGACTTTGGGTCAAGGTCACGGCAGTACCTCAGTCTCTTTTGGCAGCGCTCGTCATTGGTGTGTCGATTGTTGGTGCCTTTGCCTCTACAAACTCGATGTTTCCGGTGTATGTCACGTTGGTTTTCGGTATCATCGGTTATGTTCTTCGCAAGCTGGATATCCCGACTGCTCCGATTGTTTTGGCGCTTGTGCTCGTTCCCATGGCAGAGTCCAATTACCGCAGGGCGCTTGTCGTCGCAGACGGCAGTCACACCGTTTTCTTCCTGAGTCCGATCAGTCTTATTCTGTTGCTTGCGGCCGCCTCCTCGTTCCTGGTGCCCTTGATCAGAAAATACCGAGAATCCGGAAAAAATTGACAGTTGGTGTTGTATGCAGAAATATCCCGAACGAAAGCGACCACCCGTGTAGTACTGGTTCGTAACTGCTCTCCCCAGGCGATAAGAGCAGATACGGGTGTCGTCTTTTAACGGGAACTGCCCGGCTGAAAGGTAGACGGTCGCGGGGCGGGTTTTCGTCGACAGCAGGCAAAATTGCTTCCGGCAATGTACAATTATTCAATTAAACAAACGGCCTTTACCATTTACGTGTCCACGAGACATTAACGTATTGCTCAAAAGGGGCACAATTTGCATCGATCGCAAGACTCAACTAGTCCGTTGCTGGCAGGTGATAACAGTATGATTGCTGATCTCAAGTCCTTGGGCTTCACAGAATATGAAGCGAAAATCTATCTTGAGACGTTGATGGCTGCGGGCGTGCCCAAAACAGCCTATGAAATCTCAAAGGCTTCAGGGGTTCCGCGTTCTAATACCTATAGCGCGCTGGAAGCGCTTGCGCGCAAAGGCGCTGTACTGCCAGTGACAGAAAGTCCGACATGCTATGTGGCCGCAAATCCCAGGAGTATGCTCGAATCGCTAGCTACTCAGACGGCCACTACCTGTAATCGTGCCGCGACGAACCTGGAACGGCTGGCGCCAAAGGTAGAGAATCAATATGTTTGGATTCTGCGCGGCGAGGAGAGTACATCGGCTGAAATAGACAAGCTGCTTGCCTCGGCCACAACGTCCATTTGGATCAAAGCATCAGACAGCGTATTGCGCAACCACGCGGCCGCGCTGAAAAAAGCCGCACGTAAGAAGGGGATGCGTGTGATGATCGTACTGTTTGGAAAAGATAAATCTGAATTCGAATATAGTCCGAACTGCCGTGTGTATATTCACGAAAATGACGGTACGCGAATGGGGAAGGCAGATAACCTTTTCACGATTGTCATTGACTTTAACGAAATGATTACGGTAAACGCATCCGACCAGTATGTTGGTGCCCGTACCAGAAGTCCTGCTATTGTCACCATGGCATCATCCCTGATTCGGCATGATTATTATATGGCCGAGATTTTCCAAAAATTCGGTGACCAGATCACAGATGAGTTCGGCCGCTATCTCGCCAAGTTACGGCTGGATGCTTACACGCCCGAACAGGCGGCCTCATTTTACGAAAATACAGGCATGCAGCGCACAACGAAGGGCAACAGATCTGCGGGGTAGTGAACTTCTCGGATCAGGCTAGCGTTCCAAATCAGCTTTTGTCCTGCCTGTATCGAGGCTTATGGCACTCGCGTTGTGGAGCAGCGTTGTCCCGGGTTTTCGCCCAACGCTGCTTACCAGCATGCAGTGGTCTGGCGCTAGCCAAAATAAGAATTGTTCCGTTATATGCTGTCTACAAAATAATTTCAGCCAGCATATTGACCCTCCCATCTTCTTCCCGCGCCCAAGCCTCTATTTTGTCATCGCCAATCCGCAGGCCTTCGATCAGAAACAGGCGGTCTAGGAAAAGCGGCTTGACTGCCTTAAAGGTAAACTGTCTGCAGCGGGTAACGCCGGCCGCCGCCAGGGCATGGTTTAACACCAGTGTCGCAATGAGCTGGCCCTGTACGATGATCGCCGGGTACTTTTCCACATTTCGCGTATAGTCCGCATCGTAATGAATACGATGGCTGTTGAAAGTGACAGCAGAGTAGCGAAACAATTCTGCAGCATTGAGTTGTTCCGGAACCGACCAGTCGGCGTTAGGCTTGGCCTTGAGCGTGAATATATCGTCATCATAATCCTGGTGGTCTCTGTAGACCACAGTTTGGTCTTCCTCACGTAGCAGGCGGCCTTCCTGCACGTACTTATTATTAATTCCGAGAAATACCAGCTCCCCTGATTTGCCCGTTTTGGTCTCAATGCTGGATATTATCGCGGTTTTATCGACTTGGGCGCCCACCTGCAGGTCGTGATGAAAGGTGATGACGCTCTTTGCCCACATCCGCCTTGATTGTGGCAAGGGCGGAATAAAGCTGCCTCGTTTCGGGTGTCCGTCGAGATCTATCTCTTGTTGGGGAACCGCCGGGACGAAGTAAAGCCAGTGGCCGCAGGGGTGCACCGCGCCCTGCGCGCCAACAGCCGGTATGTCCGAACGACCGTCGATAAGGCTGGCAAGGCCATTGAGCGGCCACGTCTCTATTATTTCCTGTGCGATATGTTGCCGACCCTTCCAGTCTTCAATATTTGCGAGGGTCGTGTGACTGTCTAGATTTTGTGCATGGGTCATGGGTAGTCTCCTAATTTCGTTGTTGTGATTGCAACTACTATAAAATTTCGATATGATGTTGTCAAGCACGCTGGCAGGAGCACTACTGGTATTTCTCCCAGGGACGTGTACACATAAACGACAAAATGGACGGAGAATATGGCAATAGTAGATATCAAGACCGAGATAACGGGCAACGTATGGAAAATTGTTCAACAAGTTGGATCACACGTTGAGGAAGACGAGCCGATCATGATTTTGGAATCCATGAAAATGGAGATTCCTGTCATCGCTGTGGAAAGTGGCACCGTAACAGAGATTCTTATTCAAGAAGGGGAGACGGTTACGGAAGGGACGGTCGTGGCCCGCATCGAAGCGTAAGGAGAGCGAAATGCTTAAAAAGGTTCTGATTGCTAATAGAGGAGAAATAGCCTGCCGTGTTATACGTGCCTGTCGAAAGCTGGGTATCGCATCTGTGGCTGTGTATTCCGACGCCGACGCCAACTCGCCGCATGTTCGTATGGCAGACCAGAGTGTCCATGTCGGCCCTGCACGAAGTGCGTCAAGTTATCTGGATAGCGCAAAAATTCTGGATGCGGCCCGCGAGACTGGAGCAGACGCGGTGCATCCTGGCTACGGTTTTCTTGCCGAAAATAGTGAGTTTGCCACGGCGGTTATTGCGCAAGGCTTAACGTGGATCGGTCCTCGCCCTGACTCTATCAGAGCGATGGGGAATAAGCAGAATGCTCGTGAACTTGCGATTAAGGCCGGCGTGCCGGTCGTTCCAGGGACTGGACGGCTGGACGCCGCCACCCCAGAGGCGTTACTGGAGCAAGCAGAAGCCGTAGGATTTCCTTTGCTGGTGAAAGCGGCCGCCGGAGGTGGGGGTATTGGCATGCGGCAGGTTTTTGATCCTTCAAAACTCACCACATCGGCAGCGGCAACGCAATCGCAGGCCAAAGCAGCCTTCGGAAGCGAAGAGATTTTTCTGGAGCGATTCATCCCATGCGCGCGTCATGTGGAAGTGCAGATTTTTGGTTTTGACACCACCGCGGTGCATATGTATGAGCGCGATTGCTCCTTGCAGCGTCGTTTTCAGAAGGTCATCGAAGAGGCACCTGCACCGGACATTCCACTGACCGTCCGGAAAAAAATGCAGAAAGCTGCGATTGACCTGGCGGTATCCGTTGGATATCAAGGTGCCGGAACGGTCGAATTCATTTTTGATGTCAATACGCAGGAATTTTTCTTCCTGGAAATGAATACCAGGATTCAGGTTGAGCATCCTGTGACGGAAATGATTACCGGCCTGGATTTGGTTGCCATGCAGCTTCAATACGCAGGGAAGGCGTTAAAGGCAATGCAGCAGGACGAGATATCGTCAAATGGCCACGCGATTGAATGCCGGCTGTATGCTGAGAACCCCGAGAAAAATTTCATGCCTTCTCCTGGCAAATTGAATGTGTTTGACGTGCCGGCAGTCGATTCAGAACAGATCAGAATCGAAACAGGCTACGAGCAGGGCGGCGAGATCACGCCGTTCTATGATCCTATGGTTGCAAAAATCATCGCCTATGGTGTGGACCGCACGCAGGCCATTGAGATAATGCTTCGTGCACTGGAAGGTGTAAAGGTAGAAGGTATAAAAACCAACCTCGACTTTCTTGTCGCATGCATGAAGCATGCGGCTTTCCGCGATGGAAAGGTCAGTACAGGCTTTATCGAAGAGTACAAGGATTCCTTGTTGCCAACGCGCGCGAAAGCGGCATAACAGCCAAGAAAGAATGCGCTTAATGAGAAGAACCGCATGATGCAGCATCTTGACAAGCTGGCCAGAACGTTTAGGGCTCGCCCCCCCGGATTCTGTCCGAACCGGATCGGGCCTGTCCGACATTGTTCTGTGCGCCGCTTCTGTATTGGCTTAATATGGATTTGCTGATCGCCGCTTTCATTGGCATGTCCGTTCTCGCCACCGGCTTCATATCAGGGGCGTTTGGCATGGCAGGCGGGATGATTCTAATGGGTGCGTTGCTGCTGGTGTTGCCTGTGCCGACGGCAATGGTGTTGCATGGTGTGACACAAATGAGCTCCAATGGGTGGCGCGCTGTTGTCTGGCGACGCTACGCGGATTTTCGGGTGTTCGTGCGTTTCACCGGCGGTTTGCTGGCGGCCTGTGCCCTGTTTTTTTTCGTGAGCTACGTGCCTGACCGCGCCACTGTCTTGATTTGCCTAGGTTGCGTGCCCTTTCTTGTCATGCTGGTACCGTCCCGACTGATTCCCCAGGCCGACCGTCCGTTTGGAGCTGAGATTTGCGGTTTCCTCAATGCCTTACTTCAGTTTGTGGCCGGCGTGTCAGGTCCGGTGCTGGATGCCTTTTTCATTCGTTCAGAATTCGACCGGCGTACCGTTGTCGCTACGAAAGCGGTCTGTCAGACCGGGGCGCACCTGGCGAAGTTGGTCTATTTTCTCCACGCCGGCAATACGCTTGGCGGTGAAGGCATTGATGCGTGGATCTTTGGACTGTGCATCCTTATGGCTGTCGCGGGAACCACGCTGAGCCGCAGTATTCTGGAAAAACTGTCCGATGCCCAGTTCCGACGATGGACCAAGTTCATACTTATCGTGATCGGCGCGGTTTATTTGGCGCAGGGAGTTTATCTTTTGTCTATATAAACAGCGGGTGACGCTTGCGGTTTACCGTCATGTCCGCTGCTTTGTAGTTCACTTATACATCGGGACTGTAATCACGCAGTCGCCTTTCGGCAATTTCCAGATGGAGCCGCTCGACCATAACCCCATCCAGATTGATGACGCCTTTGGCGGCGTTTTCAGGTTGTGCATAAGCCTGAACAATACGTCTCCAGTGTTCCAGTTCCGCGGCAGTGGGGCTGAAGCATTTATTAACAGTTTCCACCTGTAGCGGGTGAATAATGGTTTTGCCGCTCATGCCCATCGCTTTGGCGACTTCGGATTCCGCCTTCAAGGCGTCAAGATCGTGAATGTTATTCAGCACGCCATCGATAACCGGGATATCGAATGACTTGGCAACGAGTGTTACATGTGCCAGCCACGGTATGAGATTAACACGCCCTGGGCCGGGGTCAATATCGCTGTCCTTGATCAGGTCATTGGTACCGAGTACCAGGCATTCAACACCATCGGCCAAGCCTTTTTCGACGATGCTCTCAAGCTTCAAAATGCCCGTCGGGTTCTCTACCATACACCAGATTCCGGTTGATTCGGCTCCGTCATTACCAAGCGTTTCGCGGGCGAGCTTAGGGATATCCGAATGAACGACTTTGGGCAGGAGTACTGCATCGGGCCGTACGGTCTTGACCATATTCAAATCTGCATCCCAGAATTCGGTATCGCGACCATTGATTCGGACCACGACATACTTGCCGTGCAGCTCATCTCGATGATTTTTCAGGAACCGTGAGAGGGTGTCTCTTGCCTGCGCCTTGCCTTCGTAAAGAACGCTGTCTTCAAGATCAAAAACCACAGCGTCTACTGCCAGAGTGGCCGCTTTACGCATGGCTTTCTCATTGATTCCTGGGACATACAACACACTTCGCAATTTTCGTTTCATGCATTTCCTCTCTTTTTCACGCTCTTGTATTTAACCATATGTTAGTTTAAACTTTAGTGGTAATAATGACAACCACTAAAGGAATTGCATTGGGCGAAATAACAAAAGCAACCCTGCGATGGCTTCGGCTGCCGCTATATCAGCCTTACCGGCTTTCATATCGCACTTTTACAGAATTTGAGCCGTTTTTTCTGGAACTTGAGCATGCGGATGGTCGGCGGTCTTTTTCCGATACTCACGTATCGCCGGGCTCCAGTGCCGAAACCCGAGACGGAGCATGGGCATATTGCCAACAACGCCTTGCCCAATTGCGAGACCAGGGCATAGATCAGTTCAGAAGCGATGTCGTGGCGAACCTGGATCAGCACAAGGTCGCCACAACGCTGCTTATGACAGCCCTTGAGTCTCTAGAGACAAGTCATTGGTTAAGTATTGAGCGCAACACAGAACTTGAGCTCATCGTTCCGATCAATGCGATAGATGAGGCCGGGATAGAGCGCGAGGTGAATCAATTGCTTGGGCAGGGATTCACCACCTTCAAGGTAAAGGTAGGCAAAGATGTGGAGACTGACATTGAGCGTGCCAATACGACGCTTCGGTTGCTTGCTGGCCGCGCAACCATTCGCCTGGACGCAAACCGAGGCTATTGCAGACGAGATGCAATTCGGTTTGCCCAAGGACTCAGGTACGCCGGCGCGGAGCTTTTTGAACAACCCTGCGACGCAGATAGCTGGGAAGATAATGCGGCGGTAGCACGAGAGAGCCCGGTTCCTTTGATGCTTGATGAACCCATATGCAGTATTGCTGATATTGAGCGGGCCGCCGCTATTGAGAACGTGCGTTTTTGCAAAGTCAAACTAAAACGGTTTGGCAGTTTGCAGGCCTTGGCCGATGGCATCCGGAGTGTCCATGATCATGGCATGCTGGCGGTCCTGGGCGACGGATTAGGCAGCGAAATTAATAACTGGATGGAAGCGGCAGTCGCTGCACGCCTTATCAGGACCAAGGGAGAGTTCAATGGATTTCTGAAGCACAAGGACAAGTTGTTTCAAAACCCTCTGCCATTTAGCCAGGGAAAAATCCGTTTGCAGGCCGGCTATACGCCAACACTTGATCAAGAGGCGATCGAACGTCTCACGATCGAAAAACATATTATCGAATATTAAGGGACTAAAACAAATGAAGCATAGTGAGTTGATGGACGAATTGGATAAAAGACGCAATGCCGCCGCTGGAATGGGAGGCGAGCGAAAGCTTGAGAAACGCCGCGAATCAGGAGATTTGAACGCACAGGAACGTTTGGATAAACTGGTTGATCCGGGAAGCTTTTTTGAGGTTGGCCTGCTGGGCGCCTCAGCATTCGAGCTGGATAAAGATGTGACGCCCCGCGATGGCAAGATCGTCGGGTTCGGAAAGATCGATGGACAGCATGCCGGCGTCGTGATCAATGATTTCACCACCAAGGGTGCGTCTACCAGTACGACAAATTCAAAAAAAATGGGATACATTCGTAAAACCTGCAATGAGCGAGGAATCCCGTTTGTTCATATTGGAGAGTCCACAGGAGCTCGGCTGCCGGACGCGATGGGATCAAAAGGCATGGGACAGATGCTAGGGAATGATACGACGCAATTTCGACGCATTCGTGACGTCCCTTGGGCGTCCGCAGCGCTCAATACGTCTTTTGGTTCGTCTGCATGGCTTTGTTGCTGTTCCGATTTTTCGGTGATGAAGAAAGGCTCCATCATGTCGGTGTCCAGCCCGCGCCTGGTGTCAATGGCGATCGGCGAGAAAGTCGATTTGGAAGAGTTGGGCGGGTGGCGCCTACATGCCGAGCAAACAGGCCTCATTGATTACTTCGTCGATAGTGATGAAGAAGCGATGATGGCGATTCGAAAATTTCTGTCCTATATGCCCGCCAACGCGAAAGCGCTCTCGCCACGGACAGCGGTTGCCGAAGACGCTGTCTCTGACCAAGAATCCATTCTGGATATTATGCCTGAGAGTCGGACTCAGGTATACAACATGAAAAAGATCCTGGAGATCGTTTTCGACAAAGGCAGCATCATGGAGTTGAAGGCGCGGTTTGGCAAGTCGCTGGTGACCAGCCTTGCCAGATTGGACGGTCGCGTGGTCGGTGTAATCGCCAATAACCCGCTTACGGGGGGGGGCGCGCTGTCTGCAGAGGCGTGTCGTAAGGCGATTGATTTCACCGTATTGTGTGACAGTTTCAATATACCTCTGATCCGTTTTGTAGACACGCCGGGGTTCGTGGTAGGTACGGAAGCGGAACGCAAAGGTGCACCGGGCCAGATTATGAACTTCATGAATGCGACCTGCCTTACTACGGTGCCGCAAATCACGGTGTTATGCCGAAAGGCGTATGGACGAGCCTACGTGGCCATGGGCGGGGGGGCGCATAACGATACGATGGTCGCCTGGCCCATGGCAGAAGTCAGCTTCATGGATCCCGTTTTCGCCACCAATATTGTTCATAACCGGACCGCTAAAGACGAGGGCTTTGAAGAGGCGCTGGCGCATATCCAAAAAGATCTTGAAATTTGGGACATGGCACGGATTTTCTCGGCTCACGATGTCATAAAACCGCAGGAGACGCGGTCATTCATGATCAAGATGCTTGAGGTGCAAGAGCGCCGGCTGTCCGGCGGCATCGGAGAAAGAATGATGCGCAGTTGGCCGACCAGCTTTTAAATGTCCGCTGCTATTAACAAACTAAGGAGCGCGCTAGTGAATCCAGTAAGTTTAAATGAGAAGGCCGGCAAGGAGCTTCTCGCGCAGTTTGGCGTTGATACGCCGCAATCGTTCGTTGCAGACAGTGCCCAGGATGCCCGCAAGCGCGTCAGTACCCTTCGGGCCCCTTATGTGGTCAAAGTGGTGTCGCGCGACATATTACATAAATCCGATGCGGGAGGCGTTACGCTGGGCCTGCAGACCGCGGAACAGGTGGCAGAAGCGATTGATCGCATGAGCCGCTTGCCCGCCATCGTTGAGGCGCAGATCGAAGGCTGGCTGGTCGAGGAAATGGTGCCGTCGGGCCTGGAGATCGCGATTGGTGGCTTCTACGATCCTCAATTTGGACCAATCATCATGCTCGGTGCCGGCGGAATATACATTGAGCTTCTGAAGGACGTCACGTTTCGTGTATGTCCGGTATCGGAGGATGACGCCCGCAATATGGTAGATGAGCTGCAAAGCGCCAGGCTTTTTGATGGTTTCCGTGGCGGAGCCGCCTACGATAGGGAGATGCTGGTCCAGGCCCTGATAAAAATCGGCGGTGATGCCGGTTTGTTCATGACGCACCAGGAAGATATCGAAGAAATTGATATTAATCCCCTGATTCACACAGGTGACAGGCTGGTGGCGGTAGACGCCAGGTTCATTTGCCGAAAAGCCGACCGCGCGACACTACCACACGCTGAGCAGCGCAGCGATCAGGAAATACTGGAAGATTTCAGGCCGCTATTTTTTCCTAAGACAGTGGCCGTTCTGGGGGCATCGACAAAGGACGTCACAATCGCCAACACCTTTATTCGCCGCCTGCGCGAGTTCGGATTTGACGGGGATATTTACCCGATACATCCCAAAGCGCAAGAGATCGAGGGAGTCAAGGCGTATTCCAGCCTTGCAGATGCGCCCACAGACGTCGATTACACTTATGTAGCCATCGGTGCCGAGCGTATCTGTTCATCAATTGACGTTGCGCCGGGCAAATGCCGTTACGTCCAGATCATCAGTTCCGGTTTTGAAGACACTGATCAGGGAAAACGGGGACAAGCTCAATTGCTCGAAACGGCTCGCAAGGCTGGGATTCGTTTGCTAGGTCCAAACTGCCTGGGAACTTATTCTCCGGCAGGCCGACTGACCTTTCCAAAGGATGCGCCCACCGAGGCCGGATCCATCGGCGTCGTCTCCCAGTCGGGCGGCCTTTCCACCGACATTATCAAACGTGGTCAGTGGCGCGGCCTGCGCTTTAGCGGGTTGGCAACGATTGGCAATAGCGTCGATGTCAAACCGGTTGAGCTTCTTCATTACTATCTTGCCGATCCCACGACCAAGGCAATAGGGATGTATATCGAAGACGTCAAGAACGGTCGCGAGCTGTTTGAAGTGCTTCGCACCACGACCAACCCGAAACCCGTGGTAATTCTTCGTGGAGGCGCCACACAGCAGGGCCAGCTTGCTGCCCAATCTCATACGGGCGCTTTGGCATCGGGTCAGCAGGCATGGGAGGCGCTTGCGAAACAGACGATGGTCGAACTTGTCGATACTGTAGACGAATTCATTAACCTGCTGTTAGCGTTGCAGTTCCTTGCATTGCGAAAAACGACTCCTACGACGGATGTAGCGCTGTTCGGTAACGGAGGAGGGTCCAGCGTCCTTGGTGCAGACGCCTTTGCTCGTTCCAGGCTGAATGTCGCACCCTTTGCGCCGAACGTAGTCGAGGATTTGGACGCACTGGGATTTCCTCCCGGCACAAGCGTCCTGAATCCGATTGATACGCCCGTCAGGAGTCTGCAAGAGAAGGACGGATTCATCGCAAAAGAGATTCTGGATATTGTCTATGAAAAGGCACAACCGCATGCGATCGCGATGCATCTGAATCTGGCGGCTTTTGTTGGTCGCGGGACCAGTAACCCCCTGGCCAATCTCATTTCGGTGATTACAAAAGTGCGGTCGGAACGCGGCGACGATATTCATTTTCTGCTTGCTCTCAGAAGTGACCGGTCTGAAGCACTGGACGCCATGCGTAGCGAGTATATTGAGATTGCGCGACAAGCCGGCATTGCGGTCTATGATGAAGTCATCGACATGGCACGAGTGCTGAGAGCGGTGAGCAATCTGGAGGAACGACTCATCGCTCGCGAACAGATGCGAGCGGGTCGTTCGTTCGAAGAGAACCGGGCAGCTGCGATAGTCGAGTAGGCGTGCCAACGAGGGCAATAGGTATGGCGATATTTTGAATAGCTCGTCTGTCTACATCAACGCCGTTGGCACACCCGACTATGAAATCTATCGTCAATATGGCAAGTTAGCGCTATATAGGGTTTGGGTTAAGAAAGTGTATTTTTTAATAAATACCTTTGTTAAAAATTTTTCACTGACAACGAGTTCTATGTTGTTGGTGAAAAATTTAAGGACCCAATAATCGGAAAATTATTGTTGTCATACCGAATTCATTACATGATAGACGTAGAATTCGCATTGGTATTGACGAAAATGGGCAAGCGACTCTTTCCGTATTGGCGGACATACTAATGGCAGGTTTCGATCACCCCGCCTGCCCATCTTCATACTGAACCAGAATATGCCACTCGGCATACACCGATGGTCGCGACGCATTGTCGGCGGTTACCGTGACCTCCCAGGTGCAGCGGGCATGCGCGGGTTTTGTTTCAGTCACCTGTTTCAGCGCAAACCTGGCCGATACCCTGGATCCGGCCATTACCGCTGCGGTAAAGCGGATCTTGTCAAAACCGTAGTTCAAGGCCATGACCGCGCCGGGAAAGGCGATGCAGCTTCTCTGCCAGTAGGTCAGCAGCGAGAGCACGAGAAAACCATGGGCAATGGTGTGCTGGTATGGCGATTGCGTCATCGCCCGTGCCGGGTCTGTGTGAATCCACTGGTTGTCGTGCGTCACCTGCGCAAATCGATTAATCATCTCTTGGTCAATAAGTAGCGGCGCCGATGCAATGGCCGGCTGTCCGATAAATCGGGTAAGCGCGGCAACACAATCAAATTGTTGTATGGGGCCAGCACGGGAGGGAGTGGTTGTCATCATACGAATAAAGTGAGTAGGGCGCCATGGTTGGCCCGCGGGTGATGGCGTGGGCGACAGTCAGGCTTTCCGCAGGCTGGACCAATGGCTAGTTTTTTCTGTCAGGCAGGCGCGAGCCTGGCTACGCAGTGGGTGTAGTCGGCTCCTGCGTCTGATGATAGGCCTGCGCCTTGGCAGTTTCGTGGCGTAGCTGGTCAAATCCCGTGGCGGGCACCGTTTCGTTCTGACGATCGGCAATGTCTTCCAGCCGATCCAGCAATACCTGGGCTGAGCGTTCGTTATCATTCAGATATATGCCATGTGTCATAGTAATGTTTGCCTGTTCAACGCTGCCTGCACCCGCCATCAGAATGGTGCGGTTGGGGGCGTTTTCTGCGACAAGGGCAACCAGCGCGGGGCTAACCGATTCCGGCGACAGCATGTCCAGGGTTTGCTGCTCCAGCAAACCTTCGGTCATGGCTGTGGCCGCAGTGGGCGCAAGGCAATTGACACGTATATCATGCCGCTGGCCTTCCTGCGCCAGTGTTTGCATCAGGCCTACCAGTGCCATTTTGGCCGCGCCATAGTTGGCCTGCCCGAAATTACCGTAAAGCCCCGAAGAGGAAGTCGTCATGACGATACGGCCATAGTTCTGATCGCGCATCCTGTTCCACACAGCGTGAGTGCAGTGCACCGATCCCATCAGATGCACCTCCAGCACCAGCCGGAAATCTTCCAGGGTCATTTTGGCAAAGCTTTTGTCACGCAGGATACCGGCATTATTCACCAGAATATCGACACGACCCCACTGTGCAATCGCGTGTTCCACCATCGCGTGGACCTGCTGCGGGTCAGTGACATCGGCGCCATGGGCGGTGGCTTGGCCGCCGGCCGCGGCAATGGCCTGGACAACGGCCTGCGCGTCAGATCCCGGCTGCTCGGCCCCCATATCATTGACCAGAACCCGGGCGCCGTGGCGGGCAAGCTCAAGCGCATGGGAACGACCAAGACCGCGGCCTGCACCGGTGACAATAGCGATGCGGTTGTGTAGAAGTGATGTCATGGGGTCTCCGTGTTATGTAAATAGGTCAGGGTGTCATGGATGCCGCCGCTTCGGCGTCAGTCCGGATGATCCCGGCGCGCTCAAGCTGGGCGATGGTCTCGTCGCTCAGTCCCGCCTGCGCCAGTATCGAATAGGTATTCTGGCCCAGGCCAGGGGCACCGTCAACCGTGGGTTGTCCATCCTGATCGAAAGCAAAGCCGATGCCCCGAGTGCGCACCTGGGTGTTGCCCTGATGGAAGCGATGGTCTGGGAGATCGACGCAGTCGGTGGTATCTGCCTCGTGTAGAAATTCTTCGAGCTTTCTGACTTTGGCAGCAGGAACACCTGCCTCGCTTAGCAGTGCTTCCAGCTGCATGGCGCTGCGCGTGGCGAAAGCCGCTTGCAGACGGGCCGTCACATATTGCGCGTCATTGGGAACGACAAATCCGTTGGGGGCATTGAAGGCGGCCAGATCAAGCGCGCGTGCATCCTGGCACAGATCCTCAACACCGATTACGGCAGTGAGTTTGCAAAACTGAGCCGGGGTATTGGCGGCAACCGCCAGCCAGCCGTCCGAACATCGATATGTATCGGCTGCGGGGCTGCCGGTATACCCGCGGTTGCCCACACGTCGCGTGGGTGTGCCGTCGCTCAGATAGGCGCAGCTGTTAGGATACATGAGCATTAGCGAGGCCTGGACCATGGATGCGTCGATGTACTGGCCCAGGCCTTCGCGCGTTCGGCGGTGCAGCGATGAGACAATAGACAGGGCTGCCAGTACACCCACGGCCACATCAATAACCGGAAAGCCAACCTTGATGGGCGGAGCATCATCTCCTTCACCGGACATCATCATCATGCCGGTCAGGGCCTGAACGACGTGGTCATAAGCACCACGCTGCGACCAGGCACCCTGTTGCCCGAAACCCGAGATGGAGCAGTAGACAATGTCCGGTCTGATTTGCCGGATGCTGGCATAATCCAGGCCATACCGGGCGACAACGCCGGGACGGAAATTTTCAATGAAGACGTCTGCCGATGCTGCCAGTGTGCGCAGCAGTTCGGCGCCCTGTTGTGTCCGGATGTCCAGCGCCAGCGATTGCTTGCCGGCGTTGATAGCGGCAAACCCGGTGGGCGTGTCGGTGTCCGTCGCATCCTTCATTGAGCGCAGTACTTCACCGGCCAGCGGTGGTTCCACCTTGATGACTTCTGCGCCCAGCTGCGCCAGATAAAACGAAGCAAGGGGGCCGGCAATGACGTGCGACAGATCCAGCACACGGACGCCTTCTAGCGGTTTGGACATGGTTGACTCCGGTCAGCCGACGGTAACGCCGGCAAGTTTGATGATGTTGACCCATTTCTGATATTCGCTGCGCACAAATGCGGCATCGGCTTGCGGGCTGGCGCTTTGGACCACGTTAATCCCGCCTGCTGCAAACTGGCGCCTGACGGACTCATCGGCCAGCGCCTTCGTAGTCGCTCTGTAAAGCGTATCGACAACTTGCCCCGGCGCGTTTTTGGGCAGCCAGAAATCAAACCAGAATTCCTGAATGGCCAACTCACTATGTAAGACATCATGCAGTGTGGGAACCCCGGGGAGCTCGGCCAGCGGCTCGCGACTGGTTACAGCCAGCGCACGCAGCTTGCCACCCTGGGTCTGCGGAATGGCTGTTCCTGCGATGGTGAATGCAAATTCCGTATCGCCGCGCAGCAGCGACAGCGGAATTTCCACTGATCCTTTGAATGGCACGTGCGTCGCCTTCGCCTTGAGCAAAGACACGAAAGTGGCGCCGCCAAGATGGGCTGCAGAACCCACGCCGCCGGAACCATAATTCATTTTCCCCGGATTGGCCGTTAACGCCGTAATCAGGTCCTGCACGGTACGGTAGGCCGAGTCGGCAGCCACAACCAGCACGCTGGGAGACGTGCCAATAATCGTGACCGGGTTGAAATCATTAACGGGATCGAAGTTCAGTTTGGGCTGCAATATCTTCTGAATCAGGTGTGAATTGGAGCCCATCAGCACCGTGTAGCCATCCGGGGGCGCATGAGCCACATACTGGGCGGCCAGTACACCGCCGGCCCCCACCTTATTTTCCACGACGACGGGTTGTCCCAGCGTGTTGCTTAAGACCGGTCCGAACTGCCGCATCATGATGTCCGGCCCGCCACCGGCCGCATACGGGACTACGACACGTACTGCTCTTGAAGGATAGGTTGGCGCTGCCTGCGATGTTCCGGTCTTCACCAACACACCCGCGCCCAGGGCGCCAAGGCAAAATTTTCGGCGATGCATGATTGTCTCTCCTTATAATGCATCAAGAGTAGACGATCGCAGTGAATAGAAAAAGTGATATATTTTCATATAGCGATAACTTTATGTTTTATGCTTTTAGATGATATCTTTGGATAATAAACGTGATCGAACCTGACCATTTGGTTGCCAAGCTGCGCTTTCGGCACCTTCGTCTGCTTACAGAAGTACAAAACCGGGGCAGTCTGCGCGCCGCAGCGCAGGCGCTGAGTCTGACGCAACCGGCCTTGAGCAAGGCGTTAACGGAAATCGAGAGCGCCTTTGGCTTTGCCCTGTTCTGCCGCAGCGCACGGGGATTGACGCCAACAGCGCAGGGCGAAGTGGTGCTGCGTGGCGCAACGATGTTTTTGCATGAGCTCTCTCATCTTCGTACAGAGGCCATCTCGGCCGATCACTTTGCAACCAAAATTCGCATCGGCGCGCCGCCCTTCGTGGCGCAGACGTATCTGCCCAACGTGATTGCAAAGCTGGTGCAAGGGGAAGCGCCCGTGCGGGTGCAATTGCTTGAAGAAAGAGTGCCGGCCTTGATCGGCGCACTTCGGCAAGGGGAATTGGATGCGCTCATCACCACCTTCCCGCAGCAAATGCTGGCCAGCGAAGCAGGTGCATTCGAATACATTAAACTGTTCGAGGTGCAGTTCGCCGTGGTGGCATCCGTGGGACATCCACTGGTCCGTTCGCGACGCGTGGGCTGGGACCGTTTGGCAAAGGAACAATGGGTGATGCCTGCTGAAGGCTCAATGGGACGTAAGCTGATCGAAGATTGTTTTACCCACGCCGGCGTACCTGCGCCTTTGCCGGTGATCGAATCGACCAGCCCGACCACCAGTCTGCAATTTGTCGCTGCGGGCTTGGGCATTGGTATCGTGCCCGATGTTGCGCTTCTTCATGGCACCCTGCAGGCAGGCCCTGTCAGGCAGCTGCGCGTGGTGCCCGAACCGCATTCGAGCGCCGTGGCACTGATCTGTCGCTCAGGCTCGGCAAACCCCCGGGTGGCTTTGTTGAAAGCGGCGCTGGCTTTGTAGTTAAGCCGTGAAAACGCAATAAATATTCAGGCCTATTGCCCACACAGTCAGCAGTGGGTTCACCGCTCCAGATCGATTCAATGTTCAGGACACCAATGTGGTCAACAGGCCGGCTTGGCCAGCATCGAATAATAAAGAAGAAAGGTCTTCAATGAGTGTGGCTCACGAGCACCGGCGAGGTTACCGTGTTATTTTTTTGCGATTTTTGCAGTGTGCTGCTGATATATATAGTTACCCGCTTCAGTAATATCCATTCTAATGCTTTGGGAAACGTGTTCGGCATCGCGTTTCTTCAGAAAACCGAGAGCAGCCCGGTGATGGTCCTGCTGTTTCAGATTAGGAACGTAATCGGGCAACACGGCATTGAGTGCTGGACCGCAGCGCAACCAAAGGATTTCGGTTATGTCCTGCACTACGTCCATCTGGGCATGCTCGTACAGCGAAAAGTGAAAACTCCGATGCAATTCGAGATATTTGCTTTTACTGTCGCTATCAATGCATTTGCCCATTTGGTTCACAATACCTTCAAGCCTTCCAATATCGCTGTCCTTGATATGAGCAACGGCGGCATAGGCCAGCTTTGACTCGAGCTCCGCACGCAAAAACATAAGCTGCCTAATTTGATCACTGTTGAGCTGAGGGACGGAAGCTCCTCCCTTTTGTCCTCCGGGGCCGCGATCAAGGACGCGTTCGGCTATCAGGTGATTTACCGCATCTCTCACAGGCGTAAGACTGATTCCCAGCTTGCCTGCCACATCTCTCAGAATAAGCCGCTCTCCAGGCTTGAACGCACCAGAAAGCAATGCATTTTTCATAGCGAGATAAGCAAGATCGGATAAATTATTTTTCTCAAGCGGCAAGAGCGGAGCAAACATAGTAACGAGACGTGATTAAAAGGTTGCTGCAATGTTAACCGATTTAAGAACAAAAACATTTAATTTATTTGTTGTTTGTTATAACAAACTTCGATAGAATTCAGAAATGTGGAAATGAATCACAACAATCCACTCTTTCTGGAGACAACTTATGAAACGAATAAATTTTGCGGCTTGGATGTTGTTGGCCGTTGCCGCGATGCCTATCCCTTCTGTTGCAGCCGAAGGCTTCCCCGAGAAAGATATACAGTTCGTCATTCCGTGGAATGCGGGCGGATCAAATGATATTGCTGCGAGACAATTGCAAAAAATCGTTGCCGATCAGTCCGGGGTGAACTTGATTGTGGAAAACGTACCCGGCGCGACCGGGTCCATCGGAATGAGCAAAGTTGCCCGGGCGGCACCCGACGGCTATATGGTTGGCATGGGCACAAGCTCGACGCTTGCCCAGATATCGCAGAAACTGACGACGCTGACCAATGATCAGTTTGTTCCCATTGCAAGAGTCTCGGTGGATCCCTTGATGCTTCTGGTACCGACCGACAGCGGGCCGCAAGATTTGAAGGCCTTTCTGGCCCACGTAAAGAAGAACCCGGGGCAAGTGTCTATCGGGACCCCCGGCTCTCATAATTTGAATCATATATTTGCACAAATGACAGCGCGGGCGGCCGGGGCGCCGTACATCAATGTGCCTTACACCGGTGGCGCCAAGGTCATTGCAGATCTGGCCGGTAAACAGATCTCGGCAGCGGTGCTGAAACCATCAGAGAGCAAGCCGCAGATTGACGCCGGAAAAGTCAAGCCGATTGCCGTATTTGCCAATGAGCGGCTGGGTATCATGCCCGACGTACCTACCTTCAAGGAACTGGGATATGACGTCTTTCCTTACGGGCCGTTAGTGCAAATGGCATATATCGTTGCCCCGGCCAAAACCCCGGAGCCAGTTCGTACACGACTCATTGAATTATTCTCCAAGGCAATAGAAAGCGACCAGTTCAAGTCTTTTGCCGATCAGAATGGCGTCATCATCAGCCCGCTCAAGGGCGATGACCTCACCCGGGAAATCAATGCAGTCCAGAAGACGTTGGATAGCGTCAGCGAAAAAGTGTTTAACAAAGCGGAAGACAAGAAATGAGTGTAATCAAAAAAGTAACTTGCCATGTTGTCAGTGCGCCGATCGAACGGCCTTTTACATCGTCGCGCGGCTGGCTTTATAAAACGCGCGGCTCGTGCATTGTCGAGATAGAAACGCAGGACGGCACGGTCGGTTGGGGTGAATGCTATGGACCCTCGCAGGTCGCGCGCAGTTTTATTGATACGCAATTTGCGCCGCGTATTATCGGCCGCGATGCATTTGACGTCGAAGTGATATGGGAAGACCTCTATAACCGAATCAAAGACTATGGCGCCAAAGGGATGGCAATTGCGGCGATGAGCGGTATCGATATTGCGCTGTGGGACATTATCGGTAAAACCTGCGGCAAGCCGGTACATAAACTGATCGGCGGCGCGTTCCGCGACACGGTGACGGCTTATGCCACCGGACTGTATTTTATCGATATGGACCGACTGATTGAAGAGGCGGTTGAGGAAGCCCTGGAGTATAAGCATGGTGGATTTTCTGCTATCAAGATGAAAATCGGCCTTGGCTCGCCCAAGCTTGATCTGGCGCGAGTTGAAGCGGTACGTAAGGCGATTGGCGACGACATTCGGTTAATGGTTGATGCCAACCACTGTTTCACTGTACCCGCTGCGATCAGGCTGGGACGGGAGCTGGAGAAACTGGACGTGGAATGGTTTGAAGAACCCATTTCTCCCGAAGACCTTGACGGCTATGTCCAGGTGACCCAGGCGCTGGATATGGCCGTGGCCGGTGGCGAGAATGAGTACACGCGCTGGGGATTCCGGGATATCGTCAGTCGCAAGGCAATGGATATCATCCAGCCCGACATATGCGCCGCCGGGGGTTTCAGCGAGTGCAGGAAAATCGCCGCTCTGGCCACCGCCCATGGCGTAGAGTGCGTGCCCCATGCATGGGGGTCGGTCATCGGCGTTGCGGCAACGCTGCACTTTATAGCGGCACTGCCCGATCAGCCTCCCAGCTTCAGGCCAATGCCTCCGCTTTTCGAATTCGAGCAATGCGAGAACCCGTTCAGGGACCAACTCGCTAAGGAACCCATCGTCTTGCTTAACGGCTCGGTGCCTGTCCCGACCAAACCCGGTCTTGGCATAGAGATTGACCGTAGCATTCTTAAAAAATATGCGGTCTGAACAGCATGCGGTTTATCACATTTGAGCACGCGGGTTTTAGCCGCGCTGGTGTCGTCACAACACGGGGGCAGGATGAAGACGCAGTTGACTACGTTGTGGATGGGGCGCATCCACTCAGGCCTGCCGTATTGCAGGGACTGCAACCGACTATGTTTGACTGGGTCGGCTATGGTCTGCAGGCGCTGGCGTGCGGGCTATCTTCCCAGGCGATCGACGATCAGTGTCTGATACCTCTGTCAGTGGTGACGATCCTGGCCCCGCTACCCAATCCTGGAAAGATTGTGGGGGCTGCGTTCAACTATCGTGACGGTTTGCTGCAAACCAAGCGTACACCGCCGACGGCGCCGGTCATCTTTATCAAGTCGGCCAGCACGATTATCGGGCCGGAAGGTAGGATCCGGATCAACCCGTCCAACCAGGTGACCTATGAAGCAGAGCTGGCTGTGGTTATTGGCAAACAGGCATTGAAAATAAAGCGCAGCGAAGTCGCAGATTATATCAGCGGCTATACCATTTTTAACGATGTTAGTGTGACCAATTATGTGAAGCATGATGGTGGGTTCGTGCGAGGCAAGAACCAGAAGACATCCGGGCCGATGGGGCCGTGGATACTTTCGGCCGAAGCCATTGTCGATCCGCATGATCTGGCAATCACGCTTGATGCCGATGGCGTGCGCCTGCAGGATTCAAGTACCAGCCAGATGCTGTTTCGCATTGATGCGCTTATTGAGTATATTTCAGCGCAAATGCCTTTGGAGCCTGGCGATATCATCGCTACGGGCACGCCAGCAGGGGTAGCTGCCAATCATGAACCGCCCGCATGGCTGGTTCCGGGCATGTCCTTGTCCATCGGCATTGAAAAGTTGGGCGTGTTGCACAACAAAGTAGAAAGAGAACATAACCATGTCTGAGAATAAATACACTGTGTTATTGACAAACGACATTCTGGCCGAGGAAGCGCAGCGGCTGCAGCAGCACGCCAACGTCATTGTTGCCCCACAAACGGATCCAGATACCCTGCGTCGCCTTGTTGTAGACGCAGACGCACTGATTGTGCGCGCCAAGCTTCCCGATGATATTTTTGATCATCAGACCAGGCTGAAAGGGGTCGTCAGGCATGGCGTGGGCCTGGACATGATTCCGATGGAAAGTGCGAGCGCTAATAAAATACCCGTGGCCAATATTCCCGGATGCAACACCAGCTCCGTCGTTGAGTATTGCATTGCCGCCATGTTGCTGGTCCGGCGTCAGGTCGACATACAACGTATCGATAGCAGCGGGTCCGACTGGCATTCCAGGCGGGCATTGGGGGACCAGATGGGCGAACTGGGCGGGCTTACGCTGGGAATTGTGGGCGTTGGCGCAATCGGAGGGGCGCTGGCCAAGGTAGCGGCAGCGCTTGGAATGAAAGTGATCGGCCTGTCCAGACGCCGGGAGAGCTTGCCTGAGGGGGTTGAGTATGCTGACAAAAAGGCACTTTTTTCGCAGGCCGATATTGTCGTTCTATCGTGTCCCCTGAATGCGGACACGATCGGGCTGGCCGATACGGCAGCGTTCAACAGCATGAAAACGTCCGCCATAATAATTAATGTGTCCCGTGGGCCGGTCATTAATACGACAGCGTTAATCGATGCATTACGCGAGGGGAGAATCGCCGCCGCTGTGCTGGATGTGCACGATGTGCAACCCGTTAAGCCTGGTATGTACCCCGCCGAACAGAAGAATTTGTATCTAACCCCTCATATCGCCGGCATGACAACAGCCAGCATGAAAAGAATGAGCCAGGGGTCGGTTGACGAAGTCCTGCGCTTGTTGCAAGGGCATCGGTTTACCAATCTGGTTAATCCAGAAATCTACGAGTAATCCATTGACAAAGGTTCGAGATGAAAATTTCCAGTATTCAAGCCCATCCTATTTCCTTTCCGGTTCCTGAAGACAAGTCTGTGCGCTTAGGTATCGGCAAAAGTGTAAAACGCGATGCCGTGCTGCTGCGCGTACAAACAGACGAAGGACTAACAGGATGGGGCGAAGCGCATCATGGTCGATGCCCCGGCGCCATCGCCCGACTCATTGACACCACGCTGGCCGAGCTGGTGGTGGATATGGATCCGATGGATGTTTCGGGGATATGGTCAAAAGTGTATAAAATGCAAATATCCAGCCACGGCATGGGGGCCGCTGCAGCGCTGGCGCTGAGCGGTCTTGATCTGGCGCTATGGGATATTCGCTGTCAGGTTGCAGGATTACCTCTGCATACACTTATCGGCGGTAAACGAAAACCCATCAAGGCGTACGCGGGGGGCATATCGCTGGGCTGGCAAGCTCCCGAGGCGCTGGCGGATGAGGCCGCGGGCTATGTCAGCCAGGGTTACCGGGCATTGAAGCTTCGCGTAGGAGACAACATTGAACGCGATATTGCCCGCGTGACTGCAGTGCGCAAGGGCGTTGGTGATCAAATTGATATATTGGTGGACGCCAATACCAATTACACCCTGGACGACGTACGACGCATCTTGCCTTTCTATGACGACCTTAAGGTAGGCTGGCTTGAAGAGCCGTTCCCGGCTCACGATCTTGGGTTATACCGCCGCGCGTCGCGACTTGGACGGACTCCGCTGGCCGCTGGTGAAAATCACTACACCCGTTATGAGTTTGAACCAATACTTGAGGCTCAGGCGCTGGGGTTTGTGCAACCGGATCTGTCCAAAGCCGGCGGGATCACCGAATCATTAAAAATAGCCGCGATGGCCAGTTGTCACCGGCTAAGCGTGAATCCCCATACCTCCGCGACGGCCATCAACATGGCCACTTCAATCAGCTATTTGTGCGCGATCGACAATCCTGGCTATTTTGAAGCGGATCTTACTGCCTATAACCCTTTCCGGGATCAATTAACGGACAACCTCCCCTATGTACTTGATGCCGACGGCTGTGTGACTGTCGGCGATGGCGTAGGCATTGGACTGACTATAGACGAAAAGTTTGTTGCAGCCCATCCACTGATCGACGGGCCGTGTTATGTGTAGATCGCGTGAATGCCGGGACTTGACGAAAGCAAGAGAATAGGCCCAATACCGACTTCGGGGTTTAACCCGTCACCGACAATGATATTTCGGCCGTATTCGATAAAGCGTTCAAGAAATTGGTTCCTGATTTTTTCGTGAATATACAGGCGCTTTATGGCTACGCAAAATTGCGCGTTGTTGGCGAAAGCACCCCAGAATATGCCGGGTATATGTTTTTCCAGATCAGCGTCATCCATGACGATGGCCGGGTCATTGCCACCCAGCTCCAGTGTGATACGCTTGATCGACTGGGCTGCTGTGGTCATGATCGCTTTACCGGTTTGTGTTGAGCCGGTAAACGCGATTTTATTAATGAGCGGGTGCGCCGTCAGTGCCCGGGCAAGCTTGTCACCGCCCGTAATGATGTTAATGACACCCGCGGGTACGATATCTTTTATGATTTCCCCTAGGCGCAGCGAAGTCAATGGCGTGAAGGGCGAAGGTTTCCAGATGACGGTGTTGCCCATGAGGATGGCGGGGGCAACCTTCCAGATTGCAAGTGACATGGGAAAATTCCAGGGCACGATGGCAGCCACGACGCCAAGCGGCACTTTAATGGCGATCGCATGGTCATTGATCTTGCGTTCCATCAGCCCGTGCAGCTTCGGTATTTCGGAGAAGTAGGAGAGCCAGTCGGCGCAACGCTGAATCTCTCCCTGTGCACTGGTCAGCGGCTTTCCCTGTTCGGAGGTAAGCAAGGTCGTCAGTTCCTTTTTATTTTCCATAATGGCTTTGGACAGCCGGCCCAGCAAAGTCTGCCTGTGTTTCAGGGCTGTTTCGCTCCAGCTTGTAAAGGCCGTTGTGGCAGCGACCACAGTTTGGTCAAGCTGAGCTGGAGACAAATCAGGAACATGGGCAATTGTTTTCCTGTCTGCCGGACTGATAACCTGTATGGTTGCGTCAGCGGTTTCAAGCCCGCCGCCGATCAAATTTCTATACTGAATCATATACGAACCCTATCGCTTGTTTACCGGAGAAGCCCGGAAGGTGAAACGATGATAGGGCAGACTATGATTGCTGCATAATATTAAATTTTTCTGCACCCATATATTAAATATATGGTGCAAGCCTTCCTCTCACTTGAAAGAGAACAGCTCATCCAGCAAAGTTGAATGATGATTCTTTCTCTTGGCCATATAGATTTCCGTATTGAACTGGTGAGAGAAGGAGTCAAGATTGATAAACTCAACAGCGCCTTTTATGCCGGGAACTGTGGTCTTGGGTACCAGCGCGACCCCCAGCCCACATCCGACCATGACCGCCACAGTTTGTATCTGGATTGCTTCCTGGGCAACAGCCGGCTCAAACAGATTGTCCTTGCAAAACATTAATGCGGAGTTTCGTAAAGGGCTATTGGTGGAGTACATAATGAAATTTTCGGCGCTTAACAACGTTGGAGTGATTTGCAGGCAATCAAGAAGGTGGTGATTACTCGCCACCATTAATACGAACTCATCACGAGCCAGTTTGATAATTTCTATATCAGCCGGTAAATCCAGCGGACCACGCAACAGCCCCACATCAATCTGGGCATCAACAAGCATGCAGATGATGTCGTTGGACGTGCTTTCCATCAGATTGAGCTTGATATTTGGATACTTCTTCAACAGGATAGGCAGCTTCTGGGGGAGGATGGTGTGGGCTGTCGACGACACAAATCCAATATCCAGCGTTCCCACATTGCCGCTACTGATAGATCGGGCGCTCCATACCGCTCGCTCAACATGGTTAAGGCAGATCTTGCAGTGTTTGACAAAGTCCTTACCGGCGGCCGTGATTTCAAATGAGTTAGCTTTACGCTCAATAAGCGGGACACCCACCGCCCCTTCCAACTTTTTGATGGCGATTGATAACGCCGGTTGCGCAATATGGAGTTTTTCTGCCGCTTTGGTAAAGCTGTTTTGCTCTACAATCGTGAGAAACTGCTGCATTTTTCGCAGACCCACATTTGGTACCATTTCCTTGTCCTCACTTTAGTATGGATTTTCTGTGTTGTGGCTGGATCGATCTTTCCATAAGCTGGCATCTCATTGTTAACGATAGGCCTTTACCGTCAAGTGTTGATTCCATGTACAACCTCGCGAATTTTATTCGCTGCATATTCAATGCCCTGACATCTCTGAGAAACTCGTGATACAGACTCTATTGTTGTCCTCATTGTTTTTATGTCTCATATGTAGCGCGACATGCTGAACTACATTTCAACCAGCGCATCTCGTGCGGCGGCATGCACCAATGTGCGGAATGGCTGGCACACTGCGTCGTCGATAATAGCCTGGTTGAAAACGAGCATTACAGTGCTTGGAGGCAATGCTGGGTAGACGTCAATTATTTTGATCAGATTCAGGCTTCCATAATGCCTTGCAATTGACTCGGGAACAATCGAAATAAAGGATGTTTTGGCGACCAATGCAAGGTTGGATTCGAAGGTCCGCGTTTCAATGACAGATTTGATTGGTGGTAACTCGTTTTCGCGCCAGAAACGGTCCAGGACAGCGCGTGAAGTGGTTCCAAGAGAAGGTAAAATCCATTCCCTTTTTGTTAATTGTTCCAGTGTATAGGTCTTGTCTGTAAACGTGGTGTTAGTTGCACTGCAAATGATCAGCGGACGTTCGTCGTAAAGGCGTTCGGTAACATAATCCGTTCCTATGCCAGCGGCGCCAGCGACATGCCGCATGATGGCAAAATCCAATTTTTCGCTTTCCAAGTCGGTCAGTAGCTGGGTGGAACTATCTTCAATAACCATTAGCTTCCATTTAATGGACGTATCGTGTGCTGTTTGATCGGAGTGTACGCGGTTTAGCAAATGGGGCATGACTGAATGCATTGCTCGTGGAATACAGCCCAGTCTGATGGTAGAGCCAAGTGTATCCACGATATTGTCCAGGCGTCCCAGACTGCTTAGTAAAAATCTAGCCTGATTAATGATTGCTCTTCCTCGCATAGTGGCGATGCTGCCTCGAACGGATCGTTCAAATATACGAGTACCCAGCGTCGACTCGGCCTCTGCCAACAGTCGAGATAGGGCGGGCTGTGAGGTTCCCAGATGCGTGGCCGACCGATGAACGGAACCGTGGTCTGCAATTGAGGCAATTGCCTCAATATGCCGTCGTTGTAATTGCTTTTTTTTGGAAATTGTCATGTGAATTCAATACAAAATAAACGATGTCATATTTAGCATAACACTATCAATTATATATATCATTTACAGTATGAAATATTTCCGATAAATTGAGATCAATCGCCCTGCTGTCATGCGAATCTCAATTTATAAGGAAATCTATAGTGAAAATAAAAAAAGTCGAATGCTTGGCAGTCCATCCGGGCTGGAGGAAGAATCTGATTTTTGTCCGTGTCGAAACCGACGATGGCATTGTCGGCTGGGGCGAAGCATACAGTCAGTATGATCGAGATCGGGCGATCGTTGCGCAGGTCGAGGCTTTAGGTCAATATCTCGTTGGTCGTCAGGCGCGAAATATACGTCACTTTCTACAGATTGCTTTCGATGACTATGCACAGCGTAGATCTTCATTGGAATATTGGTGTGCACTATCCGGAATCGAACAGGCGTTATGGGATATTGCCGGAAAAGCAGTGGAGCAGCCTGTCTACAATTTGCTGGGAGGGACGTGTCGGGAGAAGATTCGCGTATACGCCAATGGCTGGAGCTACAAAATGCAACAACCCGCCGATTTTGCCCGCGCTGCAGAACAGGTGGTGCGTAGCGGATTTACTGCTATCAAGTTCGATCCGCTTCCAAGACCGTGGCGAACCTATATTCCGAAAGAACACATTCGCCACGCTGTGAAGGTGGTGAGTGCGGTGCGTAGCGCCGTGGGCGACGATGTCGATTTATTACTTGATATCCACCGGCGCCTCGCTCCAGCGCACGCGATTACCCTGAGCAATGCGTTGGCAGAATTCGATCCTTACTGGTTTGAAGAACCTTGCCAGGTAGAGAATTTGGATGCGCTGGCCGAGGTTCGGGCGGCCAGTCCAATCCCGGTTGTCAGCGGAGAGGCCATGTATGGAAGAGCAGATTTTCGGCGTCTATTTCGCGAACGCGCCGTCGATATCATTAACCCGGATATTTCAAATTGTGGCGGCATCTTGGAGATGCTATTTATTGCTGCAGCAGCCGAATCCGAAATGGTTGCTGTTTCTCCGCATAACTATAATTCGACAACGTTGTCTTTGTCGGCCACAGTGCACGCTGCCGCCTGCATGCCAAATTTCATCATAACGGAGTACTTTTTACCTTACGAAGAGTTTGGATCCGTGGTGACGAATAACCCGTTACTGCCGGTTAATGGTTATATCGACCTACCAAAAGGACCTGGCTTGGGACTGGACGTAAATGAAAAGGTGGTGCGTTCCAGGCCATCCAAAAGGTATCCTGCCCGTACGTTTCGTATGAGCGAAGATGATCAGCCACTACCACTTTAATGCTCAGCTAAGCAGTCAGGAAGCGGGTGATAAGGAGACAACAATGAAAAACATGATTATAAGATTTCTGTTAATCGCGGCTGTACTGTGCACATGGAGTGCATCCAGTCTGGCCGCTTACCCCGATAAGCCGATACGCTTTATCTGCACGTCGGCAGCAGGCTCTCCGTTAGATTTGATGATGAGAACGCTTGCCCAGTACTTGGGTAAGGAACTAAACCAGACCATCGTGGTAGAGAACAGGCCGGGCGGGACTGGGGCCGTGGGCATGGCAAATGCAATGAATTCTCCGGCCGATGGCTATACGGTCGTCTCGGCAACAGGGTCCACTTCGTTCCTTATTGCAGACGGTAAGTCGGCTTATACACTGGATGATTTTATTTTCATCCGTGGTTTGCAAGCGGAGCCATCTGCCATTGCAGTGCGCAAAGACAGCCCCTTTCAATCGTTACCGCAACTAGTAGATACGCTAAAAAAAACGCCTGCCCAAGTGAGCATCGGAGGCTATGCGACGGCGGGCTTTCATCAGTTTTCTTATTATCGCCTACAACAAGCAGCAGGATTTAGAGGCGTTTGGGTCCCCTTCCAGGGTGGTAATCAGGCAGTTCTTGCCTTGATAGGAGACCATATTCAGGCAGCAGCAATCACGCCAAGCTCAGCTTTACCACAATTGAAGAGTGGGGAGCTTCGGATGCTTGCGATCAGTACACCAACGCGAGATGCGTATTTCCCTAACGTTCCGACATTCAAGGAACAGGGCTACGATGTGGTTGAAACTTTATGGAGAGGTGTCATGGTAAAAAAAGGGACGCCACCTGAAGTGATAAAAGTGTTGTCGGAAGGGATGGACAGGGTGGAAGCTAATCCAGAATGGAAGCGATTCATGACTGAAAATGTGCAAGCTCCACAGAACATGACAGTTGAGCAAATGCAAAAGCACGTTCGAGATGAAGTGAAAACACGACGCGCATTTCTTCACGATCTCAGAGCCCAGCAAGCGGAACATTAAGCATAAATATGAACAAAAAATTACGCCCAATAGAGCGAACTGTGGCATGCTTGGACGTTCATGACGATGTGGTCAAGAAAGTGATACTCCGCTGCGCTCCTGAAGGTTGGAATATTATGCTGGCGGACTCATACGATGATACCCACCAGAAGACTTTGATAGCGTGTGCCGAGATGATATTGACTGGCTGGGCTGCGGTACCTGCTTGGATGTTTGATGCGCCGAACTTACGGCTTGTACAGAAATTTGGCGCAGGATACGACAAAATTGACATTAATGCGGCTCGTAAAAAAGGGATTTGCGTGGCCGTTGCGAGTGGCATGAATGCTGATCCAGTGTCCGAATTAGTGGTTTTCTTGGTCCTGGGTCTCTATAGAAAATTCAGATACCTGGACGAAACAATTCGTTCGGGAAAGTGGGTTAAGTCCGAAATGAGAGCCAAAGCCCACTCATTGCGTGAAAAAAAATTTGCTATTCTTGGGCTTGGTGCTATTGGGAAAGCAGTGGCCAAACGCGTACAGGCGTTTGGAGCCAAGGTGATTTATCATAATC
Organism: Advenella sp. S44; assembly: GCF_002810445.1. Taxonomy (GTDB): domain Bacteria; phylum Pseudomonadota; class Gammaproteobacteria; order Burkholderiales; family Burkholderiaceae_B; genus Advenella. Next base: position 518,746 of record NZ_NEXS01000001.1, read on the forward strand.
CAACACCTCTTGGAGCTAACGAGGAAGCGGCACTGAACGTGCAATACTGTACCTTTGATGAGTTGATTGCAACAGCAGATATTCTGTCATTGCATTTGCCATTAACACCTGACACACGAGGAATCATAGATGCCGTCCAGCTATCGCGAATGAAATTAAGCGCGATACTGATTAACACGGCTCGTGGGGAGTTGATTGTGGAAAGCGATTTAATTGAAGCTTTACGATATGGGCGTTTGCTGGGTGCTGGGTTGGATGTTTTTCAAAATGAGCCGCTGTCGAATGACAATGCGTTACTGGGATTTGACAACGTGATGCTCACCCCGCACATTGGCGGAGCCGTTTTCGATAATGTGCAAAATATGGCTACGCACTGTTTTAACAATATGAAGCTATTTATGGCAGGACAACCATTGCCTTTTCGCGATGTCATTGTGAAGGGCAATTCGATGGTTTAAATGAGATTAAGGCCTCTATGATCTATTGATGGTCAATATTGAATGAATCGGAGTTCAATAAATTCCGTCCTGGCGCAGGATGGAACGAAAATCGCACATTCGTCCGCACCTTATCCCTTACACGCTCCACGCCGCCTTGGTCGCCAGCGCACATTCATGCATCACGGTCAACGCGCGCTGCGTGGTTTCAGCGCTTCCCACGAACGGATTGGGTCCGCCCTGTGACATCTGCGCAAGTTTGACATCGGCCAGGTCCATGCCGCTGTGGTTGGACAGGAAGACATCGACGTTCTGCTTGCCGGCCATGTCACGCACGCGGTCGGTCGAATCGATGTAAGCTTGCAGGCGCTCCATGCGATTGGGCTGTTTGCCGAAATTGAATGACGTGCCGCCCCACAGGAAGGCGCGATGGGTTTTGTCGCCCTCTTTGGCGTCGAACGCGACCGAGATGGTTCCCATCGTGTGGCCCGGCGTCATTACGATGTCGACGGTGGTGTCGCCCAGGGTCAGCTTGGCGCCGTCCTCGACGACCGCGTCACGCTTGGGCGGGCGACCCCAGCTGGGCACGTCGAACTCCAGCTTGGTTTCCATCATGGTCCAGTCGGCTTCACTGGCAATAATCTGAGGATGAAAATGCTCCACCAGATAATTGGCGCCGCCGTAGTGATCGCCATGGCCGTGCGTGATGACGACCATCTTGATTTGCGCCGGATCCAGCCCCAGCTTGCGCATGCCGGCGACAATCACATGTTCGGCGTCATCCGCATTATTCATCGCGTCGATCAGGATGATGCCCGCCGATGTCGTAACGGCCCAGGCGCTGACCCATTTGCCTCCGACGAAATACAGATTATCGAACGCTTTGCCTGGCGGCGGTGCTGGCTGCGCCATCAGAGCTTGGACCGATGGACCTTTTTTTTGGCTGGCTGGCAAGGCGACGTTTCCTAGCTTCAATAACTGTGTGAGGTCGCTGCCAGCGGCAGTGCGTGCAGCAGCCAAGTGTCGCTGGACATCGGGCGACTGAGCTGCCGCAGGCGAGATGTTTAGCGCATAGGTAGCACAACAGGCGCAACCTGCTGCCAGAAAATAACGTCTGCCGGACGATGCAACCTGGTTATCGCCAGTGTTGTCATTGTTGTTGATCCATGAGCCGAAAAGCCGCATTAGTGTCTCCTGTTGTTGTCATTAACCTAACGTGCCGCACGCCGCAGGCCTGCGACGCCAATCAATTATAGTCAGATCGCGGCCGGTCACGAGGCCTTGTCAAATTTTTGCCTGTCTTGCCGATTGAATTATTGGTGAACAAGAGCAGTCAAGGCCACAAACCGGTAGCTATTTTTTGTTGACTAAATAACGTTAAGGTGACCATTGGGCAAGCCGCTGAGTCGGGTTTGCCAGCTATAATTGTGTTGACATTTCCAACCATTCTCGGTTCACGTTCTATAGGAATTAATTTGATGAGTAAAGCCGCAATCGTGGCCGGTATTGTTATTGCCGCCGGCGCAGTCTGGACCGGATCAAGCTGGTATCTGGGTACGCAGATTCAGGAGCGACTTGACGACTATCTGGTAAAGACCAACGACTATCTGAAAAAGGAAGGCGAAGGACGAATCAGTATGCAAGTGGTCAGTTATGACAAGGGCGTTTTCTCATCTGACGCGGTATATAAAGTCAATATGAATGTTCCGGAAATCTCGGGCCTGCCCAAGGAAGTTCTACTTAAGAGCCACATTGAACATGGACCGATATCGCTCAATGCCTTGCTCAGTGGCCAGTGGGTCACCGGATACGCAACTGCCTCCACGACACTGGTCAACGACGAAAAGACCAAGCCACTGTATGACGCAGCCGGCGGCAAAGAACCGTACGTGCAGAGCGATCGTATTGATTTTTCTGGAAATGTGCACTCCGTGGCCATGTTGGCGGCGCTGGATGCGACGTTCAGTCAGGCCACCTTCAAATCTCAGCCGGTAACGGTAACATCGGTTGTAAACAAGGACTTTACTCAGGTCGACATGACGTTTGATCTTTCCGAGGCGAGCCTGGCTAATTATGCCGATGTCGACTTTTCCATGAAAAACGTGAAAGGGCAGGCCAGTTCCAGCAAAACTGCTTCGGGCCTGTTCGTGGGTCCGGGGGGAATGAGCATCGGCATGCTTGAGATCAAGCCAAAAAATGATAGGGCTGTATCAATCGCCGATTTCAAGGTCGATGTGAAAACGGAAGAAGTGGATGATTTCCTGAACCTGAGTGTGGGTTACGAGCTTGGCAAGATGCTGGTAAACAATGTCGATTTTGGCGCTATCAAGTTGAATGTCGCCTTTGACCATCTTGACCGCCAGGCGGTTGAGAAATTCAAACAACAAGCCGGCTCGCTAAATCTCACGGCAGACAACATTGAACAGCAAGGTGAGCAAATTGAACAGTATTATGCAGAATTGTTCACGAACCTGATACGCCAGAAACTGCAGGTGCGTGTTTCTCCGTTCTCATGGAAGACAGCAAACGGGGAGGGTTCGCTGAACGCGTCCGCCAATTTTGATGGAGCCAGCCAGTCTGAGGGACAGACTATGCAAGACAAGCAGTTCCTGGTCGAGTCGCTCAAGACAGTTGATTTCGGGTTGAAGGTCGATACCGCCTTGATCCGAGATGTGGTCTCGGGCAGTGCCCAGCTAGAGGGGGCGACCGACAAGACCGCGGCAGACAAGAAAGGCGATGGTCTTGCCAGCATGGCAGGGTTGATGACGCAGACCACGGGCCTTGGGAAATTCGAGAACGGCGTGATCACGAGCGATATTGCGTACGATTCAGCCAAAGGTTCAGCCGAAAAAATCACGCTGAACGGCGAGACCATGAGTCTGATGGAGCTGGCCGGTAAAGCGGGCTCTTTATTTATGGGTGCTCCCCGCTAACCGGCGAGTGTGGGCCGGGCAATCCCGGCAAGTCTTGCAGCGTAACGGCGCCAACTGCACAGTGTTGGCCTCCGGATATGGTTGGTGGCCAGTGGTTTGCCGAGGGGCAGCCTATTGCTTTGTGGCCTCCTTGGGCAGCTTTGCGATGACCTTGATCTCGAAGTCAAATCCGTAGAGCCAGGTAACGCCCACGGCAGTCAGTGTCGGATAAGGGGCCTGGCCCCAATATTCGGGTACGACTTTCCATATCGTTTCGAATGTCGACTGCGGATCGACCATGAATACCGTCACGTCAATCACGTCTTCGAAACTGCTGCCTGCCGCCTTCAAAATACCATTCAGGTTATCAAATGCTCGCCTCACCTGTGCTTCCAGATCCGGTTCGGGCGAACCATCTTCCCGGCTACCGACCTGTCCGGAAACGAACAAAAATCCATTGGCCCGAATCGCTGGTGAATAGTGATTCTTGTCATACAGTGCCTGGCGCCCAGGCGGAAAAACGACATCGCGTTTTGTCATAGCTTCTCTCCATGAATGAGTCTGGCTGACTCGATACCAACAATGAAGTGATTCTATGTTTTCCGGTTTGACGGATAAACCGGCAAATCTGTCCATCACTGTTTGTAAAATACAAACAATCCTATACCTGGGAGCAGACATGGACCGATTCGATGCGATGTGGGCATTTGCCCGGGTGGTGGAAACCGGCAGTTTTACCAAGGCGGCAGAGACGCTGCACATGAGCCGAACCACCGTCACACAATTGGTACAGCAGTTGGAGGCGCGTCTGCGAGTCCGCCTGCTTAACCGGACCACACGCAAGGTCAACGTAACCGCTGATGGTGCTGCCTACTACGAGCGTGTGATCAGATTGCTGGCCGACATGGACGATGCTGAAACCAGCCTGTCCAGCGCTGCAGCACTGCCTCGGGGCAGGTTGCGAGTCGATGTTCCCAGTCCGTTTGCGCGCATGGTGCTGGTGCCGGCGCTGCCGGCATTCCATGCCCGGTATCCTGATATCCAGCTCGATATGGGTGTGAGTGACCGCGTGGTGGATTTGATAGATGACAATGTCGATTGTGTTGTGCGTGGGGGCGAACTCACCGATCTGTCGCTGATGGCCCGGCATATTGGCGACTTGCAACTTGGTATTTATGCCTCGCCGGATTATCTGTCGCGAGCTGGCGTACCGCAGCATCCTCAGGAACTGAATAGCCCGGGCCATCATGTCGTGGCGTTCCTGTGGGCCCGCAGTGGAAAGGCGTTGTCGCCCACCATGCGCTATCGCGATGAACGCGTCACCATACAGGGCAGATACATTCTTTCCGTTGATGATGGCAATGCCTACCTGGCGGCTGGTCTGGCTGGCCTGGGGGCACTTTGGCTGCCTGATTATATGTCCCGGGAACATGTGGCAACGGGTCAATTGACTCCCTTGTTCCAGGATTGGGCGCTGGATCCGATGCCCATGTATGTTGCCTATCCGCCTAATCGACATGTCAGTGCGAAGCTGCGCGTGTTTATTGACTGGGTTGCCCAGCTCACGGCAGAGCATGCGCCCATCGCGCAGCGCAAGAGGTAATCAAGTCCCGGATCCTTCTGCAAAGCGACAAGCGTGGGGCGTCTTGCCTTGGCGAGGTATGAGCGGGAAAAATTGCTTGAATAACTTTGATATTTCCAATAATATTGAAATATGGAAACGAAAAACGCTATCGTCGCCCTTGCGGCCCTCGCCCAGGAATCTCGCCTCACGGTATTTCGACTGCTTATTCAAGCCGGTCCTGCCGGTATGGCAGCCGGGAAAATCAGCGAAGCCGTGGGCATTCCGCCTTCGTCCTTGTCTTTTCATCTGAAGGAACTCTCGCATGCTGGCATGATTGCGTCGCGGCAGGCGGGCAGATCGGTTATCTATACGGCAGAGTATGCAAGGGCAGCCAGTCTGGTTACCTTTCTGACAGAGAACTGCTGCAGTGGGCAAGACTGCGATCTTTCGTGTGCGCAAACTGAAAAAACGACGGTGACAAAATGAGAATCCGCAAGCTTATTGACGCTGAATACCTGCCTGCACTGGATCCGACCTTCGCACAGAACAGACCGGCTTGGGGTCTGGCACCAGACGCCCCGCCCTTGCGCATTTTGCTGTTGTACGGTTCATTGCGTCCACGCTCTTTTTCCCGCCTTGCCGTCGAAGAAGCGGCGCGCATATTGCAGTTTTTTGGCGCTGAAACCCGGATTTTTGACCCCTCGGATTTACCGTTGCCGGACCAGGTGAAAAATGATGATCATCCCGCTGTCAAAGCGTTGCGGGAACTGTCAGCATGGTCAGACGGCCAGGTCTGGTGCAGCCCGGAAAGACATGGTCAGATCACCGGAATTATGAAGGCACAAATAGACCACTTGCCACTGGAAATGGCCGGCATCAGGCCTACTCAGGGGCGTACATTGGCTGTCATGCAGGTATCGGGCGGCTCCCAGAGCTTCAATGCGGTAAATACCCTGCGTTTGCTTGGTCGATGGATGCGCATGTTCACCATTCCCAATCAGTCCAGCGTGGCCAAAGCCTATCAGGAATTTGACGAGGCGGGACGTATGAAACCCTCGCCCTATTACGACCGTATTGTTGACGTCATGGAAGAGCTGGTGCGCTTTACCGCGTTGCTGCGCCCGCATCAGGATGCACTGACCGACCGATACTCTGAACGAAAAGCCAGTGGCCGGATTATCGACCCCAATAAAGATCTTTCATCCATTGCCATGACTCCTCAAAACCGGATTGAACGCGAAACGTCTTAGCCGAGAGAGCCTATATCGTGTCTATGCTGTGTCAGGCAATTTTATCCCCGGCTATAGTGCTAAATTTCCAACCAGCGCGTTGGCCATGTCGGGGGACGCGCTGGCCGGTCTTAATCGGATAGTCGGGCCCTTAATCAGATAGCCTTGCTAATGCCGCGCGAACTGCAGCAAGGACGCATTTGCACGGCAATAAACCAGGATCGTCCTGGACAAACCGCATTGACCATAATTGAAATAATCGCGAATTTAGTGCAGTACGCAACAGCGTTTGCACTGTTGGTGCAAAATATCCGCTGACAGCCCCGCGCAGCATAACGTACCTCACGTTGATCTTCGGTGTTGCCTCCACTATTTTTTGGCCCATCGCAATGGCGTTGCATACGCAGCTATCGCAACTTTCACAAGCCAAAATTCAGCCATTTACAATGAGCAGGTTTACGGACTTGTCATTGTAACGGGCTGGGTATGTCGTAGATATATATTATCCAAACCGGCTCCCGCGTGCGCTGTGCACGTCGCGCCAACGTCGCGAGATAATATTGCAAATGAAATTTAACCTTTCTTGACTCTTTGATGGAAATTTAGTTACTATTTTCATCAGATCTTTATGCAAAACGAATTTCGCTCTATTTTCCAGGGTCAAATTAGCCCACTCTAAGTATACGAGGAGCTGTGGTGAGTCATGTTATTGATCGTCTCAAATATTTCAGTCGCAAGAAAAATGAATTTTCAGATGGACACGGCAATCTCGTAAATGAAGATCGGTCCTGGGAACAGGCTTATCGCGATCGATGGCAACACGATAAGATTGTCCGTTCCACGCACGGCGTCAATTGCACCGGTTCCTGTTCCTGGAAAATCTATGTAAAAGGTGGCATCGTCACTTGGGAAACGCAACAGACTGATTACCCAAGAACGCGGGCAGACATGCCCAATCATGAGCCGCGCGGTTGTTCCCGCGGCGCCTCCTATTCCTGGTACCTATACAGCGCCAATCGCATTAAATACCCGATGCTTCGCGGCAGGCTCGCGCGGATGTGGCGCGAAGCGCGTAAAACAATGTCGCCGCTGCAGGCCTGGGAATATATTTGCACCAATCCGCAATTGGCCGATGAGTACAAGAAAATACGCGGCAAGGGTGGTTTTGTGCGCACTACATGGAATGAGGCCAACGAGCTGATTGCCGCTGCGAATGCATACACGATAAAGCGCTTTGGACCGGACCGGGTCGTCGGGTTTTCGCCTATTCCGGCCATGTCGATGGTATCGTTTGCCGCAGGCAGCCGGTATTTGTCGCTGCTGGGGGGCACTATACTCAGTTTTTATGATTGGTACTGCGATCTTCCTCCGTCCAGCCCACAGACGTGGGGCGAGCAGACCGATGTATCGGAGTCTGCCGACTGGTTCAACTCCAGTTTTATTGTTATGTGGGGATCCAATGTGCCCCAGACCCGAACGCCTGACGCCCATTTTATGGTTGAGGCGCGCTATCGGGGAGCCAAGATTGTTTCCATTTTTCCGGATTACGCCGAGGGCGCGAAGTTTGGCGATATCTGGCTGCACCCGAAACAAGGTACAGATGCCGCCCTGGCGCTGGCCATGGGTCACGTCATTCTCAAAGAGTTTCATCTTCAGGGAAAAAGCGAATATTTTCGTGAATACTGCCGTCAGTACTCGGACATGCCCTTTCTGGTGCGGCTGGTCAGGCAAGGGGATAGATATGTACCGGAACGCATGCTGCGAGCTTCGGATTTTGTCGATTCGCTGGATCAGAAGAATAATCCTGCCTGGAAAACCGTTGCTTACGACGAATTGACCGGAAAAATAGTCGTGCCGCGCGGATCAATCGGTTTTCGCTGGACGGGCGAGTACGCACAGGACCAGGGTAAGTGGAATCTGGAACCGTGCGACGACCACGGCAAGCCGCATCGCTTGCGTTTGTCCATCGTGGGCGAACACGATGAGATCGTTCCGGTCGCATTCCCTTATTTCGGCAGCCAGGTCAACGACTTTTTCCAGGGAACGGACCACGACGACGTGTTGTTGCGAAACATGGCGGTGTTGCGGATCAGCACTACGGAAGGAGACGTGCTGGTCACGACGGTCTACGATCTGCTTATGGCCAATTATGGGCTGGATCGGGGCCTGGGTGGAGGCAATACTGCAAGCACTTATGATGACGATGTGCCGTACACGCCGGCCTGGCAGGAACGGATCACAGGTGTGAAACGTCAGGATGTGATAACGGTTGCCAGGCAGTTTGCAGAGAACGCAGATAAAACCCAGGGCAAATCCATGGTGATCCTGGGCGCGGGCCTGAATCACTGGTATCACATGGATATGGCCTATCGGGGCATTATTAATCTGGTGGTCATGTGCGGCTGCGTTGGCAAATCAGGCGGCGGCTGGTGCCACTATGTCGGACAGGAAAAACTTCGCCCGCAGACGGGCTGGAGTACGCTGGCATTTGGCCTGGATTGGTGTCGGCCGCCACGCCACATGAACGGCACGTCTTTCTTTTATGCGCATACCGACCAGTGGCGGTACGAGAAGCTCAAGGTGTCGGAGCTGTTGTCGCCCTTGGCAGACCCGCAAGCTTATCAGGGCAGTTTGATAGACTTCAATGTCCGGGCCGAACGCATGGGCTGGCTGCCCTCTGCGCCTCAATTGCAGACAAACCCCTTGCAGGTGGTGCGCCAAGCCCAGGAGGCAGGGCAGGATCCGGTGCAGTACGCGGTGCAGGAGCTCAAAAGCGGCAAGCTCAAGCTGTCATGTGAAGATCCTGATCATCCTGATAATTTCCCGCGCAATATGTTTATCTGGCGCTCCAACCTGCTCGGCTCTTCCGGCAAGGGGCATGAATACTTTCTTAAACATTTGCTGGGTACCGATCACGGCATTCAGGGTAAGGAGCTGGGCGAGGATGGCGATCAAAAGCCTGTCGAAGTCGCCTGGCATGACAGCGCCCCGCATGGGAAACTGGATCTGCTGGTTACCCTTGACTTTCGTATGTCAACGACCTGTGTCTATTCAGATGTTGTGCTGCCTACTGCAACCTGGTATGAAAAAAGTGATCTGAACACGTCTGACATGCATCCGTTTATTCACCCGCTGTCGGCAGCGGTAGACCCGGTGTGGGAATCACGCAGCGACTGGGAAATTTATAAAGGCATCGCCAAAGCCTTTTCCGGTATAGCGCAAACCGAGCTTGCTACCGTGAAGGATCTGGTCTTGACGCCGCTGCAGCATGACAGCCCGGCCGAATTGGGAGACCCTTTTGGTGTCACGGACTGGAAACATGATGAAGGACCAATGATCCCGGGAAAAACCATGCCGTCATTGACCGTCGTGGAACGCGACTATGCGTCGCTTTACAAGCAGTTCACCTCTCTGGGGCCTTTAACCGCAAAACTCGGGGTTGGCGGCAAAGGCATCTCATGGCAGGCCAATGATGAATGTGATTTGCTGGCGCAACTGAACTATCGTGTGACCGATGAGGGCGTCAGCTATGGTTTGCCAAAGCTGGACACCGATATTGACGCAGCCGAGACGATTCTGACGCTTGCTCCTGAAACCAATGGCGAAGTATCAGTCAAGGCATGGGAAGCCCTTTCCGCATTCACGGGGCGCGATCATTCGCATCTGGCCAAACCTCGCGAACACGAGAAAATTCGTTATCGCGATCTGCAGGCACAGCCGCGCAAGATCATTTCCTCGCCGACCTGGTCCGGGCTGGAGTCTGATCATGTCAGCTACAGTGCCGGCTATACCAATGTGCATGAGCTGATTCCGTGGCGCACCTTGACCGGGCGCCAGCAGCTGTATCAGGATCATACCTGGATGCGGGCCTTTGGCGAAGCCTTATGTGTGTACCGCCCGCCGGTGGACACCAAATCGATTACGCCAATGCTGCAGTCGCGCGGCAATGGCAATCCGCATCTGCTCCTGAATTTCATTACACCGCACCAGAAATGGGGCATCCATTCTACCTATACCGATAATCTGATCATGCTGACCCTGTCCCGTGGCGGGCCTATCGTATGGCTATCAGAAGTTGATGCAGCAAAAGGCGGTATTGTCGATAACGACTGGATTGAAGCCTTCAATGTAAATGGGGCACTGGTGGCACGCGCCGTTGTCAGCCAGCGGGTGCCCCAGGGTATGACAATGATGTATCACGCGCAGGAGAAAATCATCAATATGCCGGGCTCAGAAATCACAGGAGCCCGCGGAGGCATTCACAACTCCGTGACCAGAACCGTGATTAAGCCCACGCATATGATTGGCGGCTATGCCCAGTTGTCTTATGGCTTGAATTATTACGGGACGGTGGGCTCCAATCGTGACGAATTTGTGATCGTACGGAAAATGTCGAAAACTGACTGGCTCGAATCGCCGCTACGGGATTCGCAAGCATCGAAAACCTAGCGATGGGAGAGGACAATGAAAGTACGGGCACAGATTGCAATGGTACTGAATCTGGACAAATGTATAGGTTGTCATACCTGTTCGGTCACCTGTAAAAATGTCTGGACCGCGCGCGATGGCATGGAGTATGCGTGGTTCAATAATGTCGAGACCAAACCTGGCATTGGCTATCCTAAAGACTGGGAGAACCAGAAGCACTGGAACGGCGGCTGGAAGCGCAATGCAAACGGCCGGATTGAACCCCGGCAGGGCGGGAAGCTCAAATTGCTGGCCAATATTTTCGCCAATCCGAATCTGCCGGACATTGACGACTATTATGAGCCGTTCACGTTCGACTATGATCATCTGCAATCTGCACCGGAGTCCAGGGCGGCGCCGACGGCCCGCCCCCGCTCGGTTATTACCGGCAAGATCATGGAAAAAATAGAGTGGGGGCCGAACTGGGAAGAGATTCTCGGCGGCGAATTTTCCAAACGGTCCGCAGATTACAATTTCGAAGATATCCAGAAAGATATCTATGGGCAGTTTGAGAACACCTTCATGATGTATCTGCCCAGATTGTGCGAGCATTGCCTGAATCCCAGCTGTGTTGCCAGTTGCCCATCGGGGTCCATCTATAAACGGGAAGAAGATGGTATTGTCCTGATCGACCAGGATAAATGCCGTGGTTGGCGTATGTGCGTATCGGGCTGTCCATACAAGAAAATCTACTATAACTGGAAAAGCGGCAAGGCAGAAAAATGCATATTCTGTTATCCCCGCATAGAGGCCGGCCAGCCCACTGTCTGCTCGGAAACCTGTGTTGGTCGTATCCGCTATCTGGGTGTGTTGCTTTACGATGCTGACCGGATTGAGCATGCGGCCTCTGTGCAGGACGAGGCCGCGCTATACGAGGCGCAACTGGAGGTATTCCTGGACCCTGACGATCCTGCCGTGATAGCCCAGGCTCTGGCAGACGGTGTGCCTCAGGGCTGGCTGGATGCCGCGCAGCAATCTCCGACATACAAAATGGCTGTGGAGTGGCGGATTGCCTTTCCATTGCATCCGGAATACCGGACGTTGCCCATGGTCTGGTATGTCCCGCCGTTGTCCCCCATTCAGTCGGCGGCCAATAGCGGCGATATAGGTACATTCGGTGCTCTGCCGGATATCAAGTCATTGCGAATACCGCTGCGTTATCTGGCTAATCTGTTGACTGCAGGAGACGAGGCGCCGGTCGCGCTGGCGCTGGAGCGCTTGCTGGCCATGCGGGCTTATATGCGTGCCAGAACCGTCGATGGTGTGGAACGGCTAGACATTTTGCAGCAAGTGGGGCTGACCCTTGCACAGGTGGAGCAAATGTATCGATACCTGGCCATTGCCAATTATGAAGACAGGTTCGTTATTCCCACTTCCCATCGTGAATATGCAGAAGATGCGTTCGATATGAAAGGCGGATGTGGCTTTTCTTTTGGTGACGGCTGTTCGGGGGGGACATCCAAAGGCAGCCTGTTTGGCAAAAAACCCAAGGGCGATGCACGGCAAGTTGTGTTCATGGATCTGCAACGCAATAAGGCAGTTCCTTCAGGAGAACCCACATGAATCCGGCCTCATCTGCGCAATCACAAACGCAAGAACCTTCACAACAGCGCACCTATGCCGTATTGTCTGCCTTGCTGGGCTACCCGGACGAAGAGCTGGTTGATGCGGTGCCCCTGTTGCGATCATTATTGAACCAGGAGCAAGCCGGCCATTTGGCGCCGATGCTCGATCTGTTTGACAACAGCCCCGATCTGATTCAATTACAAGAGCAATACGTGGAGACGTTTGACCGCAAACCGAGCCACTCTTTGCATCTGTTCGAGCATATCCATGGCGAATCGAGGGATCGGGGGCAGGCCATGGTTGATTTGCGTAATGAATATATTGAATACGGCCTGCTGCCGAAGACCACCGAGCTACCCGACTATATCCCCCTGTTTCTTGAGTTTCTGTCGCAAATTCCGGAAGAAAAGGCCGCCGATCTGCTGGGCGACGCCATTCATATTCTATCTCGCCTTGAAGAAAAGCTCGCCAAGGTACAAAGCCCGTATGTTGTCGTATTCCAGATGTTGCGCAGTATGACTACGGTGGTGCCCGAGCCGCTGCCTGAGCCGCCGCAAGGCGATATGGAAGAAACCATGGTGACCTTCGGGCCGGCTGCCGATGGCACCGAGCCAATGCTTTATCGCAAGCCAATAGTTGATCAGCCGGTTACTTTTTATGAAACCGATCCCAGGAAAGAGACTATCTCAAATATAGCGGCAGAAAAATAGGGAGCGCTCAATGTACTCTTATCTACATCACTTTTTCTTCGGAATATATCCGTACATTGCGTTGGTGATATTTCTGCTGGGCAGTCTGATGCGATTTGAGCGTAGCCAGTACACCTGGAAGAGCGATTCAAGCCAGTTGCTCAAACGCAGCACGTTGCGCCTGGGCAGCATCTTATTTCATGCTGGTATTATTGCGCTGTTCTTCACCCATCTCTTCGGTCTGTTGACCCCGCCGGCGGTCTATCATGCGCTTGGCGTTTCCACGCAGGCAAAGCAGTGGCTGGCCATTGTGATTGGGGCCGTGCTCGGAGTTGTCTGTCTGATCGGGCTATTGCTGCTGATATACCGACGGGTGTCCGAGCCGCGGCTGGTTGCCACGTCAAGATTCAGCGACTGGCTGACCTTGTTCTGGATACTGGTCGTGTTGTTACTGGGGCTACTTTCGATTTTCACATCGGTGCAGCATAAGGATGGTGCGGTCATGCTGATGCTGGGCGATTGGGCGCAACGTATCGTGACATTCCGCAGCGGCGCTGCCGATGTGATGCTGGGCGCGCCCTGGGTCTACCAGGCTCATATGATATTGGGAATGACCTTGTTTTTGATTTTTCCTTTCACCAGGCTGGTCCATGTCTGGAGCGGCTTTGCATCGGTCTCCTATCTTACTCGGGCATGGCAATTGGTGCGCTCACGCTGATGGAGAAATAATCATGATTGTGGTCAATGGCATAAATATTGATGAGGCACAATTGGCAGCTGAATTGCCCAGGCACAGCGAGCAGCGTGATCCGGTCAAAAGCGCAAGCCATGAACTGGTGCTCAGGGAACTGGTGCGTCAGCGCGCAAGAGTGTTGGGTATCAAGCAAGCCAGCACGCAGGCATTGATACAGGCGGTGTTTGACGCCGAAATTCAGACGCCCGAACCGGATGAGCAAGCCTGTCGTCGATATTACGAACAGCATAAAAACCAGTTCATTCACAATGACAGCGTCCAGGTCTGGCATATCCTGTTTCAGCTTACGCCGCAGATTGACGCGAAGCGGCTGCGTGCACATGCAGGGGATATTCTCAACAGCCTTTATCAGGATGTGCCGGAGGCCTTTTCCGAATATGCACGCAAGTATTCCAATTGCCCAACTTCATCCAGTGGCGGATCCCTGGGTGTTATTCACCGTCGCGAAACGGTGCCGGAGTTTGAAAAAACGGTGTTTGCCATGCCAGCGCACTCGCTCCTGAATCGCTTGGTCGATACCCGTCACGGATTCCATATTGTGCGCACCGGCACGAAGCATGCAGGAGAGGTGATGGCATTTGACGTGGTACGCGAGCGCATTGCGGACTGGCTCAGTCAGTCCAGCCGGCGTCGCGCCACCTCGCAATATTTGCAATTGCTGGTAGGGCAGGCCCACATCAAAGGATTGGATATGGAGGGGGCCGATTCGCCGCTGCTGCAGTAATCAACGAATCCCTTCTTACCGTCACATGAGAGACGAACGATGAAGACCGAAAGTCCTAAAGCGTATGCTGTCTTATACAGCAGCACCTTTGCATTTATGGTTTGCTTTGTTGTATGGATGATGTTCGGCGTCCTTGGCATTCAGATCCGTCAGGAACTTGGTCTGAGCGCCTTTGAGTTCGGGCTTCTGACCTCGACGCCGGTCTTGACTGGCGCACTGTTCAGGCTGCCCCTCGGGATATGGACTGATCGCTTCGGCGGACGGGTCATGATGACGATCCTGCTGGCAGGCGCATCCGTTCCGGTCTATCTGGTGAGCTATTCCCAGCAGTTGTGGCATTTCCTGGTCATTGGATTATTTCTTGGACTGGTCGGTGCGTCATTTGCCATCGGCACCCCCTATGTTGCGCGCTTTTTCTCGGGTGACAGAAAAGGCTTTGCCATGGGTTTTTTCGGCGCTGGAACGGTGGGCGCGGCGGTAAACCTGTTTTTAACGCCCATCCTGCTTGAGAGTTTTGGCTGGCGTACTGTACCCAAAATCTATGCAGTTGTTTTATTGATAACGGCGGTCGCGTTCTGGTTTGTGTCGGCGGCTGACCCTGGCGCCGGCAAGACCACTGGTAGTCTTGCCGATCAATTCAGGATTCTGAGAAATCCCAAAGTCTGGCGATACTGCCAGTATTATTCGATCACGTTTGGCGGATTTACCGCGCTGTCCTTGTGGATTCCACAGTATCTTCAGGGTGAGTATGGTTTGACGCTGGTTGCCGCTGCGGCTCTGGCCGCCGGCTTCTCGTTGCCGGGCGCCATAATGCGGGCGGTCGGCGGTGGGCTGGCAGACCGGTTTGGGGCGCACAATGTTACGTGGTGGTGTCTTTGGGTCGCATGGGTTTGCCTGTTCCTGCTGTCGTATCCGGATACCCAACTGACCATCAAAACGCTTGAGGGTTCGGCGACATTCCATTTATATATGCCGATATGGCTGTTTGTTGCGATCTTGTTTGTGCTGGGCGCGGTCTTTGCATTTGGTATGGCGTCCACCTTCAAATATGTGGCAGATGACTTTCCGGACAATATGGGAACCGTCACCGGCATTGTCGGATTGGCAGGGGGGCTGGCCGGATTTTTGTTGCCCATTATGTTCGGCATTCTCGCCGAGCTTTTTCAGATCCGCTCAAGCTGTTTTATGCTGCTTTATGGCGTGGTGTGGGTCTCGTTGATTATCATTTATGTGTCGGAGGTCAAACGCGTCCAGATCTCAGGTGACGTGATCGGCCCTGGCGGCAGATAGCGCGTCGCCGCAGATCTGACAGCAAATCAGCAGATGTTTTGCAGGCTGTTCCTCGGTAAAAAAGTAAGAATAAGGAGATCGCCCCGTGGCGGCCCGATAAGCGCAGGCAGGCATCAGTCGCATATGGCGACGGCGGCGGGCCTATGCCTGCGTAGCCTCGTGCCTCATTGTGCTTTGTTGTGACGAACCAGCGCTGCGTACATCGCACGCCGGCCTTGGGACCAAGGCTCATCACCATTGTAATAGCAATATTTTATTGACTGAGTGTGTCCTGATTGTACCCCTGTCAGGGCGCGACGGTGCCCGGGCCGTCTCTCAACACGTTCTCTCCCGTCCGAGGATTTGTCAATGTGACGTTCTCCAGCGCCTTGATTCGCCAAGCGCCGTTCTCACGGGTGAGAACGGCAAGGATCAGCGTGTCGACCGCATGGGGCCCTGCTGGATGGGCCGTTCCGACTGTCAGGCGGCTCCAGAAGTGCACGATCGCCGCTTCACTGTTGATCGCGACCATATCGATCAATTCATTTTCGATGGTCGAGTCGCTGTAGATGGTAGAGTGAATAGGTGCGTGCAGTCCGACAATCTCATCGACGCCACGTACATAATGCCCAAAACGGTTTACGAACGTAGCGTCTTCATGGAACAATGTGCCAAGCGCCGGCATGTCGTGCTTGTTCCATGCCATTTGAAAGGCGACGGGCGCATCTTGCGGCTGATTCATAGCGTTCATGCCAGTCTCCTGCCGATCAGTAGTGTATCGATCAGTGTAGCAGAGCGAATGATCTGCAGGTACCGCAGATGCCGTTGCTTTACCCGGGCAAAGCATACAAGGAGGAAATATGACAAATGTTTTTATTGTTGGCGGTTCTGGAAAAGTTGCCCGCCATCTTGCCCGGCAGCTGAGCACGCGTGGGCACAAAGCCCGCTCCCTGCATCGCGATGTCAAACAAGCGGATGAACTCGAAGCACTGGGCGCCATCCCCGTATATGGAGATCTGCTCAAACTGGAGACAGCTGAACTGGCCCAACTGATGACTGACTGTGATGTGGTGGTGTTCTCGGCAGGGGCCGGTGGCAAGGGCGGGGCCCAGATGACTAACGCCATTGACGGAGATGGGCTGGAGCTGGCCGTGGCGGCGGCTATGGCAGCGGGCATCCGACGTTTTGTTCTTGTGTCGGCTTTCCCCGAAGCCGGTCGCGGCAAGGCGGTGTCCGAGACCTTTGAAAATTACATGGCCGTGAAAAAGCGCGCCGACGCGCATCTGGCCGCGACGGATCTGGACTGGGTCATTCTGCGGCCCGGCACATTGCTCGATACCCCCGGCACTGGCAATGTACGCGCAGGTCTGGCCATTCCCTATGGCGGCATACCGCGTGCCGACGTAGCAGCTGCCCTGGTCGAAATCATTGAACATTCCGGACTAAACCGGATCATTATTGAACTGACACAGGGCGATACGCCGGTAGGTTCGGCCGTGCAGCAACTGGCGCGCGCCTGACTAATGCGGCGGTCGGCTTGGCCGGGTTCGCTTTAGGCCAGGACTGGCATAGACCGCCCTGGCCGGCCGATCAGACTGGTGACAGGTTCGGCCAGCGTCTGGGGAAAATCGGCCAGGGCATGAAGGCCCCGGCTTTCTTTGCGCTGGACAGCACATGCTGCGATCAGCCAGGCGCAGTCAAGACGGTTGCGCAAATCGAGCAGCATTGGCATTCGGGCAAGTCCAGGCGTCTGCGCCAGCTGTCTGCGCCAATGCCCTAACTGGTCAAGCGTCTGACTGATGCCCGACCTTGTTCTCATGATGCCCATATTTCTCCCCATGAGCTGCCGAATGTCGGCTGCATCAGGCAACGCAGGCGTATCAGGTGCACACATATCAGGCAATGCTGACATATCGGGACTGCCATCGACCGCTTGCAGTGCGTGGCCGGCAAGCGCCGCTGTTGTCGCGGCCGATTGCGTTCGGCCCACGTGATTGTATTGCTCAATAACGGCTTGTGCGCAATTTCGCCCGATCACAATGCATTCGAGCAGCGAGTTACTGGCAAGCCGATTGGCGCCGTGCAGGCCGGTATCGGCAACTTCGCCTACAGCATACAGAGCTTTAACATTGGTGCGCCCGCTCAAATCGGTAATGACGCCACCGCAGGAGTAATGTGCCGCCGGCGCAACCGGAATGGGTTCGCGGGTGATATCCAGGCCCGCGTCCAGGCAAGTCTGGTAAATCATGGGAAAGTGCTCGCGGATAAACTCGGCCGGACGATGTGAAATATCCAGCCATACAGGCTGCCCTTGTTGCCTGGTTATTTCAGAGTGGATGGCCCGTGCCACAATATCGCGAGGCGCCAGTTCCGCACGCGAATCGTAATCAGGCATGAAGCGGCGTTTGTCGGCGTTCACCAGCACACCGCCCTCGCCCCGGACCGCTTCTGAGATCAAAAAGGAGGCCGTGTTCGGCAATGCCAGGGCAGTGGGGTGAAACTGTACGAACTCCAGATTGGCAATCCGGCACCCCGCCCGCCAAGCGATGGCCTGACCGTCGCCGGTAGCGGTGGGCGGGTTGGTGGTATACGGAAACAGCTGTCCCAGTCCGCCCGTGGCCAGGACAGTGTGGCTTGCGGTCAGGGCCAGAGTTTTGCCCGATGCTGTATCTAGTGCCTGGACACCCCAGCAGGCGGATCGAGCTGTGTGTTCATACGAGGCTGACTCGTGGGCGACCCGTTCATCCGTGGTTAATTCATCTCTGGTTAATTCATGTGTCATTAATTCATGCGTGATTAATGCATCGACGCACACGGTATGCTCAAACACGTCCACGTTGGGCCGTTGTCGCAGCCGTGTCTGCAACACAGACGTGATCGCCGATCCAGTACTGTCTGCTGCATGAACGATCCTGCGATGACTGTGCCCGGCCTCGCGCGTCAGGTGTAATTGATCCGCGCCGGCAAGAGTAAATTGGACTCCATGGTGTCTCAACCAGTCAATTGCAGCTGGGGCCGCTTGCACAATGTGGCTGACACTTGTCATATCGCACAGGCCGGCGCCGGCAACCTGCGTGTCACGAATGTGATTGTCGGTATGATCTTCGGCGTCCAGCACCGCCGCTATCCCGCCCTGGGCCTTGCTGCTGGCGGTGGTCTCCAGCGACTGTTTACTGATAATGGCAATCCGCAAACTGCCAGGCAGGCTGAGTGCGACCGACAGGCCGGCCAGACCGCAACCGACAATCAACACATCATAGTCACGAACAGCGCCCTTCATCATGCAGGTCCGATTTGGGAAAATAAATGAACATCGCGGCTCAGATCGCCGCTGGCCCGGATGTTTTTTTTGTAGGCGGCAGCAAAATCAAGCATGCGCCCGATGGGTTTATGCGCCCGATAGCCTAATCCTGGATCCAGTATGATTTCACCACTATGCGTTTGCAGGCAGTTGGCTACGCCGGCAAGCCCGTTCATTGCCATCCATGGGCAAAAGGCGCAGCTCTTACAGGTCGCGCTCTCGCCGGCCGTGGGGGCGGCAATAAAGGTCTTGTCGGGGGCCTGTTTTTGCATTTCATGCACAATGCCCTGGTCGGTCGCCACAATAAAACGGGTCGCCGGCAGCTCGGTGACGGCCTGGATCAGCCGGCTGGTAGAACCGACGACATCTGCCAGAGCAACCACCGGGGCCGGCGATTCGGGATGTACCAGCACACGCGCTTGCGGATTGGCTTTTTTCAAGTCGGCCAGTTCTTCGGCCTTAAATTCATTGTGCACCAGGCACGAGCCCTGCCACAGCAACATGTCCGCGCCGGTTTGCTGCTGTATATATTGGCCCAGATGACGGTCGGGTCCCCACAGGATTTTTTCACCCCTCTGGTGCAGGTAAGTCACGATTTCTAAGGCGATCGAAGAGGTAACGACCCAATCGGCCCTGGCCTTGACTTGCGCGCTGGTATTGGCATACACCACCACCGTTCGTCCCGGATTGGCATCGCAGAACGCCGCGAAAGCATCGGGCGGGCAGCCCAGATCCAGTGAACAATTGGCATCCAGGTCCGGCATTAACACCCGCTTTTCCGGGCTCAGTATTTTGGCAGTCTCGCCCATGAACCTGACGCCGGCCACAACCAATGTGGTGGCCGGATGATCACGGCCGAAACGGGCCATTTCCAGCGAGTCGCCGACACAACCGCCGGTCTGTAGCGCCAGATCCTGTAGTTCAGCATCAACGTAGTAGTGCGCAACCAACGTTGCCTGCTGCTGTGCCAGAAGATCGACAATCAACTGCCGATACGCGTCCCGATCCTGTTTGCCAAGCGGTGCAGGTACGCTGGCCCATGCCTGCTTTACCTGACAGGCCGATCCCACGTCCGCGTCGGAGGCCGGCCGATCCAGCGTCGGAAAATCAATGTCAAAGGTCTTGCGTACAGAAGAGAAGGAGGTTGATGTCATGTGTCTGTGTCCCGTGCCATTTTCGAAAGTATATTATGCTCTAAATGAGTATAAATGGTAAAGCCCTTTTTGATTTCCCGGGCGCATGCGTAGCGGCGCAAATGCCGTCAAGGCCATTCTGATAGAATCCATACATTGTTGAAGGATATGTTAGGTATGGCTTCAGGTTTTTCCGTGTCGAGCACTACAGAGGGCGCTACCGAGGTTGTGGCGGTTTTGATTGCGATTACCAATCTGAACGCGCGGGTGCTCACCGTGGAAAACGGTAATATCCTGCCCTTTGGGCCCTTATCTCCCGTCCATAGCTCCTTGCAGGCCGGCGTGCGCCAGTGGGTCAAGAACCAGACCATGCAGCCCATGGGCTACGTCGAGCAGCTCTACACCTTTGTCGATACGCTTCGTACCCGTGCCTCGGGGCAGCCCGTGCTGTATGTCAGTTACCTGGGCCTGGTCAAGGAAGCCGACGAGCGCCTGCTGGAAGCCAACGCCAGTTGGCAGGACTGGTACCGTTACTTCCCCTGGGAGGATCATCGCGAGGGCAGACCCGAATGGATCGCCCGCGTTTTTTACCCTCATCTGAGAAAATGGGTCGCTTTCGCAGAGAATGATGCGGTTCGCCAGAGCCGGCAGCGACGCGTGGATCTGTGCTGGGGACAGGGTGAACATGCCTGGATCGAAGACAACACCCTGTATCGCTATGAATTGCTCTATGAAGTGGGCCTCATTCCAGAGTCACCGTTGTTCGATGGGTCCATCCCTGAAGCCATAACGGGTAAGGCCATGCAGCACAATCATCGGCGGGTATTGGCCATGGCCATGTCAAGGCTGCGTGCAAAAATCAGATATCGTCCGGTGATTTCCGAATTGATGGCCGCTGAATTTACGCTGCTGCAATTGCAGAAAAGTATCGAAAGCCTGGCCGGTGTTGAGTTGCACAAGCAAAATTTCCGGCGCCTGATGCATCATCAGGATTTGCTCAAGCCGACCGGACAAAGCGCGGTGCAGGAACGGGGGCGCCCGGCACAGCTGTACCGGTTCAAGGATACGGTTTTGCTCGAGAGCCTGCTGTCCGGCAGTAAGCTGCCCGTCAATAAATAAACTTTCCAATAAAATAAACTTTTGAATAATCCATTGTCGGTTTCTTATCGCTGTTATATACTCATTTTGAGTATATAACAGCCCCTCTGGGGCGCTTTTTGGACAGGACCTGTTAGCTTATGAATTGCGCTGCTCACGAATTACCCGACGTTGTCTTATTACCATTTGTACAGGCGGCGCTGGCAGAAGACATGGGTCGAAAAGGGGATATTACTTCCCAGGTGACCATTCCTGACGGCAAGCAGGGGCGCCTGCATCTGGTATCGCGTCGCCCGGGTGTGATCGCAGGAATGGCGCTGGCCCGGTTGTCGTTTGCACAAATTGATCCGGCCATCGACGTCAATATCGTCCGGCAGGATGGCGCGCATGTTCAGGCAGGCCAGTTGCTCGCGACGGTTTCCGGGAATGTCCGGTCTATGCTGGCGGCCGAGCGGACGGCGCTGAATTTCCTGACGCACCTGAGCGGTATCGCCACGCAAACGGCAGACATCGTGAGGCTGGTAGCGGATACGAACGCACGCATTACCTGCACCCGCAAGACGATTCCGGGCTTGCGGGTATTGCAGAAATACGCAGTTCGCGTCGGGGGCGGCTGGAATCATCGTATGGCGCTGGATGACGCCATGCTGATTAAAGACAACCACATTGCGCTGGCCGGCGATCTGCGTACCGCCATTGCCCAGGCTCATGCGCAGGCAGGGCATTTGACGCCTGTGGAGCTTGAAGTCGATACCCTGGAACAGCTGGCGATCGCCCTGGAGGAAGGCGTCAGGCTTGTGTTGTTGGACAATATGGATTGCGACACCTTGCGCCAGGCGGTAGCAATGTGCCAGGGCAAGGCGCAAACAGAAGCGTCCGGCGGTATTACGCCTGAAACGGTGCAAGCCGTTGCGCAAACCGGTGTTGACTATATTGCGATTGGGTATCTCACACACAGTACCAAGGCGCTGGATATCGGTCTTGATTTTGAGGCATGAGCGCGTTGATGCTGCGGTAGTGATCGCCAGGGCGCTGTCACGCCATTCTCAAGCTACATCGTCGGTAATATGGCGGCCAGACGACAAGGAAATGGTATTTAATGGATGTGCTGCGCGAGGGTCGGACAGCGATGCTTTTTTTGCAATAAAGATCCGACAAAGTGGTGAATGACCGGGTTTGGCGCAGCGTGTTCTACCGCGAGAACGATTTTTGCCATCTGCAGATTATGGTCTTCAATTGGGATCCAGGTCAGGATATCTGCACGAGAACGGGCCATAGATTGAGGAACAATTGCCAGGCCCACGCCGGCTTCTACCAACGTTAGTATAGATGGCAGGCGACTCTTTTGTATGACATTGGGCGTCACGCCGGTGCCGGCAAACACTTCGCTAAGCATCGCGGCAAAATAGGGCGATACAGACTCGTCGTAACCCACCAGCGGATGCCGTACGATATCGGCCAGCCTGACTGTCTTGCTGCCAACAACATGGTCTGTTCTTGTCACTAGCCCAATGGGCTCTTCGTAAACCGTCGTGGTTTGTATCTGGTCGCTTCTTACGATGGGACGCATGAGCGCGATATCCAATTGTCGCGAGAGCAAGGCATCAGTCATACAGATCGAGTCCATTTCCCGCAGATCCAATTGGATGCCCGGGTGATCTCGGCGAAACGCGTGAAGGGACTCGACCAGCGGTGAGTTTGCCGCACTTGGCGTGATGCCGATCGACAACGAACCGGTACTGCCGCGCGCAATCTGCCGGGAAGTCTGAAGCATATATTCCATATCGGCACAAATTCGGCGCGCCTGTTCGTACATAACGGCACCGGCAGCAGTCAGAGAGACACTCCGGGTCGAACGCAAGAACAAGGGAGTACCAACCCATTCTTCCAATTGCCTGATCTGACGACTAAGCGGCGGCTGGCTGATAGAAAGGCGAGTTGCAGCCTTTCCAAAGTGCAACTCTTCAGCCAACACGCAAAACGAAACGAGCAAACGCCCGTCAAGCTTCATTATTTCCGAAATCATCATCAATTATGCCAAAAATAGTATTGGACTGGGTATCAATACTTACTCTACCATTTATGGATCAATAGTTAAAGCAATTGTTACCCACCCCCATTCGAGAAACAGAGAGAAAACAAAGATGACGCCCGTGCAGTCTCCCAAGTCCCTTCCGCAGCCATTTCCAAGCATGCAAGCGTTGTCCCGCCTACCGGCGGATTTCGCGGTACGCACCAGCTTGGAACAAATCAGGCAAAGAGAGGCCGATGTACAGGCATGGGTGAGACTACGAAGATGGGATGAACTTGAACGGGATATTGCAACTGCCATGTCAGGATCCATGACGGCCATCCCGTTTGGCGTCAAGGACGTCATTGATGTTTGCGGCCTGCCAACACAATGCGGCATAGATGACGCCGACGAACCTGCAGCCCAATATGATGCGGCTTGTGTTTCCCAATTACGTTCAGCAGGCGCCATCCCCATTGGAAAAACAGTGACCGCAGAGTATGCCTTTCGCACCCCAGGTCGAACGCGCAATCCCTGGAACACGGATCATACGCCAGGAGGCTCTTCCAGCGGATCGGCAGCAGGGGTCGCCGCCGGCATGGTGCCGCTGGCGCTGAGTACGCAAACCGGCGGATCAATCATTCGTCCCGCCGCCTATTGCGGTGTCGTCGGGTTTAAACCGTCTATCGGTTTGGTTAGCAGAAGTGGATTGAAATTGACATGCGAATCGCTGGATGTAATCGGCTGGCACGCCGCATCTGTTGATTATGCGCAAACGATGGCAAATGTGCTTTTGCCGCAAATGGCGGTGCCATCCTTGCATGGGCTGCACGATATTAAAGTGGCAGTCAACTTACAGGGTGATGGGCTACAAGCGGAGTCAGAAGCGTTGACGGTGTTGCGCGGCGTGCAACAGCTGCTCAGTGAGGAAGGCGCAACTTGTTTTGACATCAATATCAAAAAGGAACTTACTCTGCTGGCTCAGGCACATAACGTCATCATGAAGTATGAATTCGCACGAAACCTGGCGCCTATTGTTGATAGAAAGAGCAAGGTGCTCAGTGCCGTATTACTGAAAAACGTGAATGAAGGGTTTGCTGTTCCAGATAGCTTATATCTGGACATGCTCAGCGTTCAGCAGGAGTTGAGAAAATCATGGCGAGCACTAACCGGGGGCGCGGACCTTATTCTGACCGCCAGTGCAGCAAGTACGGCCCCCGCGGGACAAGGACATACAGGCGTACCGGCATTCAACAAAATGTGGTCAGTATTGGGATGGCCATGCTTGCATCTGCCCGTAACCTTAGGCACAGGAGGGATGCCTGTCGGTGTGCAATTGATCGCCGACTGGCATCAGGACTTCAGATTGCTAGCCCTGGCCGCAATCGTTGAAGACAAAATGAATCTACAAGGAGAAGACAATGTTGGTAGCAAACAAATCGTTGAGTAAGGTGGCATGCGCCGTTATTGCGCTTGCCGGTTTATGCAGTGTATTTTCTGCAAATGCCGATACAGTGACCGACTATCCTGTTCGTCCGATAACGATAATGACCCCAACCGCCGCAGGTGGTGGAACAGACATTGTTGCGCGAATCGTGTCGGATAAGCTGGCAGCGCTGCTGGGGCAGCCCATTGTGATCAACAACAAGCCAGGTGCTGGCGGAGTCATTGGCAATCAGGCCATGCTGCGCGAAAAGAACGACGGATATAGTCTTTTTGTAACGGCCAATAGCAACCAGTTGATCACGCCGTGGGTGTTTCGTAATGCCAATTTCGATCCTCTTAAAGACTTTGAACCTGTGACGGGACTAGGTACGGTTCCTTATGTCCTGGCAGTCCATCCGGATTTTCCGGCAAAAAACCTTGATGAATTTCTTACGTTGATCAAAGAAAATCCCGGACAATTTCAATACGCATCCGCGGGTCCGGGTACATTGAATCACCTCATACCGGAAATGCTGACTCACGCAATCGGGACGGAAATGGAGCATATTCCGTACAGAGGGGTTGCGCCCGCAATGGCTGATGTTCTGGGTGGACGCGTACCCGTGGTGTTTGGCAGCTTGTCGTCGGTTCTGGAAAATATTCGATCCGGAAAATTGCGAGCATTGGGTGTCTCAAGTGCAACGCGCACCGACGTTCTTCCGGATACACCTGCCATCATTGAGAAGGTGCCGGGATTCCAAAGCGAGATGTGGGTGGCGCTATATGCCCCTGCAGGTACACCCAAATCGATTATTGATAAGTTGCATTCGTCGGCCCAACGGGCTCTGGATGATCCAGGCACACAAAAGCTTTTTAAGGGTTTGGGAATGTCGGTAATGAAAAAAGGCCCTGCAGAGTTGGCCAAACTGCAAGAAGCTGAATACCAGCAATGGAAAGAAACTGTCGCTCGAGCAGGGGTTCGTGCCGAGTAAAAAAAGTACGCGGCGGTTTCCAAAAGCCAGATCGCTCGATGCGAAACGCTCGTTGGTCTAAGCTGCCAAACTTGGAAAACATAATGTGATTTTGTTGGAGAATGGTATTGCGGCTTGTCTTCCGGTAGCTCAATTTTGCATATGCCAGGATGCGGCCGTCACCGATCCTCTACCCTCTACCACCGGCCGTTAATTCAGCAGAGTCCATTATGGTTCCGGCCGGTGCGCCAGTACCTCAGTCATCTGATTGATCAGCTCTGCTGCCGGCCCGCTTTTATCCCATGCATAGAGAGAGACAACCATCGCGGCCATGTTGCCCAAAGGCGCGTACTGGCGTACACGTCGCCCTGTGGTGGCTTTAACGGGCAGTACAGACAGACCCAGACCGGTCTCTACACCGACCAGCACGCTTTGAAAGCTGCTGCCAGAAAAAGCAACGTACCATTTTCTGCGCTCCCGTTCGATACGATCAAACATGGCTTCGCGGTACAGTCCCCCGGGCGGAAAAGTGACTAGCGCAATGGGGTCGGACCAAGACTGGCCATTGTCTGCACTTTCATACCAGGCCAATGCTTCCGGGAAGCTGGCGTGGCAGTCTGCGCTTGCTGCTGATTCTTTGACGACGACAATATCGAGTTCCCCGCCACGGTAACGGTCGGTCAGATTGCGGCTCAAGCCGGTCGTAATGTCCAGCCGAACCGAGCGGTGCATATGGGTACAGGCCCTGAAGACTGTCGCCATTTGAGCGGTGACCAGATCTTCCGGCAGACCGATGCGTATGGATTGGGTGCCGGCCGGGTCTCCCAGCATGGCTTGTGCTTCGCGTTCAAGCGCGAGAATGCGTCGGGCGTAACCCGCCAGCCGTTCACCGGGAACAGTGGCCTGTACCGGGCGGGCGTTGCGGTGCACCAGTTGCTGGCCAACTGACGACTCAAGCCTTGCCAACTGCTGGCTGACGGTCGATTGCGTGAGGTGCAGGCGATCTGCGGCCGCCGTAAAGCTGCCTGTATCGACAATCTCGACAAACGCCGCCAGAAGACGGGGATCAAGCAATGTCGTTTCCCTGTTTATGAAGTATCGTGATTGTAATTATAAGCACAACATGTGCATTCTTAATATTTACTATTCAACAATTTAATTTCCAAATACAAAGCGACACGACTATACTGGCTGCGGTTCGGTGCTGATATGTGCGAAACCCACACGACGTGCTTGAATTTAAGCGTTCCTGCAGCCCACCATTCCGTGCGTGGTCCGCGATTATGAAGCACCAGGCGCCGATCCCAATCCCAATTGCAATGATTTTGGAGGTCATATGGCCAGATCGATTGTCATGGCGGTATTCACAGTCGTTCTACTGGCCTGCACGCCTATTTTGTCGAAAGCAGTCATGAAAGCATATCCGTTACATAGTGCAGCAGGCAAT
Source organism: Advenella sp. S44 (assembly GCF_002810445.1). Classification (GTDB taxonomy): domain Bacteria; phylum Pseudomonadota; class Gammaproteobacteria; order Burkholderiales; family Burkholderiaceae_B; genus Advenella. The sequence continues at coordinate 545,743 of NZ_NEXS01000001.1, forward strand.
GACGATGTCGCTGCCATCGAGCAACTTTTATCCGGCGGCACAGAAACAGACGCACGCGATAGCTCGGGCGCGACTGCGCTGCTTGTTGCCACAAGGGCGAATAAGGTGCGCGCTGCGCAAACGCTTATTGCAGCTGGCGCCGATGTCAATGCAAAAGACAATATAAGCGACAGCGCCTATTTGTATGCCGGCGCCCGGGGGCATTTGGACATTCTCAAGCTCACGCTGACTCACGGAGCTGATCTCAAAAGTACCAATCGGTATGGCGGAACCGCGCTGATTCCTGCTGCCGAACGCGGCCATGTGCAAACGGTCAGAACGCTGATTGAAGCCGGTGTCGATGTTGATCACGTTAATAATCTGGGATGGACCAGCATTGCTGGAGGCCATTATTCTTGGCTCAGGCGGTGAGCAGCACCAGCAGATCGTGGACGCCCTGCTAAAGGCGGGCGCCAACCCTAATCTGGCTGATCGCGAGGGCGTGAGCCCACTCGCACACGCGCGCTCACATGGCTATCGCGAAATAGAAAATATGCTGCGCGCCGCTGGCGGGCGTTGATATTCAAAAGGTCACATCAATGCAACAGAATACACATTTTCTCCAGCAGGCGATCGAGCTTGCCTATACCAATGCAGAAACGGGTGGTCGCCCGTTTGGGGCTGTGGTCGTTCGCGACGGGCAGGTGATTGCCCAGGCGGTCAACGAAATCATAACGACCAACGATCCTACCGCGCATGCCGAATTACTGGCCATCAGGGCGGCCAGTCAGCATCTGGGTTCAGCCAGTCTGGCCGGGTGCAGTGTTTTTGCCAGCGGTCACCCGTGCCCCATGTGCATGGGGGCAATGAGACTGGCGGCAATCAAAGAAGTAACCTACGCCTATAGCAATGAAGACGGTGCGCCCTATGGTCTTTCTACAGCAGAAATATATTCCGAGCTGGCCAGGCCGTTTGCCGAGCAATCCATGACCATCCGTCATGTGCCAACCCGGCTTGCTGCCAGGCCCGATCTGTACGCTTATTGGAAACACCAGGAACAAAAAGGGGCTTGAATTCATGATGCGGGTTCAATCGGCGCTTGTGCGAGCCATGCTTGTCGCAACGGTTGCGCTTATAGGATTTAATCTGCGACCCTTCATTACCAGTATCGGACCGCTTGCCGGCAAGATTCAGCAGCACACGGGGTTGGGCCTGCAAGGCATGGCTATGCTGACGTTTGTGCCGATGTTGCTGATGGGCGGTGTGGCATTTATCGGACCGGCCCTGCAAAGTGCGTTTGGTGCGCGCCGTTCTGTCATTGCTGCATTGCTGATGATCTGTTGCGGTTGTGCTTTGCGTCTATTGAGCCCAAGTGGGTGGAGTCTTATTACGACGGCAGCGTTGATTGGTTTAGGTGTCGCAATCATACAAGCGATTTTTCCGGGGATGATCAAGCGTGAGTTTGCCCGCCATGTCGGTCCCATGATGGGGCTATATTCGGCAATGCTCATGGGCGGTGGAGCGCTGGGCGCACTCACCGCGCCTGTCGTGTCTTCGAGTGCAGGGCTATGGACTGTTGGTCTGGCGTGGTTTGCATTGCCGGCCACAGCGGCGCTTTTACTGGCATGGTCTTTTCTACCGATTGATACCGGCAGGAGCAAGACTGAAGGCGCTGCCCGGCTGTTGCTGGCGCGACCTCGCACCTGGCTTTTGATGCTTTGCTTCGGACTAATGAACGGCGGCTACACATCTGTGGTCGCCTGGCTGGCGCCGGCCTATCAAGAGCGAGGCTGGAGCGCCGAGGCCAGTGGCGGCTTACTGGCAGTGCTGGCGGTGAGCCAGGCGCTATCGGCGCTTGCGCTGCCATTGTTTGCCAGGAACGCACCGGATCGCCGGCCCTGGCTATGGTTCACATTTGTGATGCAAGGCATCGGTTTTGCGGGTTTGGCGTTCGCACCGGGCTACGCTGCGCTTGGCTGGGTGATTATGTTGGGCTGCGGGCTGGGCGGCTGCTTTGCCTTAATGCTGATTGTGGCACTGGATCATTTGTCTGATCCTGCACAGGCTGGGGCGCTCTCAGCCCTCATGCAGGGTGGTGGTTTTCTGATCGCCGCGGCGCCTGCTTGGCTTGTCGCGTTACTCCACGACGTGACCGGGGGCTACGAGGCCGGATGGATGGGACATCTGGCAACCGTGCTTGTTGTCGCCACCGTGGTCTCGCGCTTTTCTCCTGGGCGCTATGCAAGCGCCATGCGCGGCGTCGACATCACGAAGCAGGCAACCGGACCTCTTGCTGCCCACTGCCTCTGTGATGCAAACCCACGATAGGCGCTGAAATCATCAATCGCTTGTGCGATTGCGATATTCGACCGGATGCCAGCTGAAATGGGTCTTCGACTCAGCGCGGACATGACCCATACCGGGAAATGGCAAGTGGGGTGCGGCGATCAGCTGACGCTTGCCGGCGAAATCGGAAAAGGCATTTTTTCTTACCGATATTGCGTCTTCCGGCTTCAGGTCATACACAATGGCGATGTCCGGTTCGGGAAATTGAACGGACTCGACATGGACAATGTCACCGACAAAGACCATAGACTGTCCCTGGCTACTGACAGTAAAAAACGCGCTGCCAGGCGTATGTCCCGGATGGATTGTCGCCTTTATCCCGGGAAGAATGGTCTGCTCATCGTCAAAGGTTTTCACTTTGCCCAGCTTGTCATAAACCCCGATTGTCTTGATCGCCTCTGCGAAATACTTATCGTCATAGCCGGTTTTTTCAGCGTTGCCCGCATCCAGAAAAAAGGCCAGATCGGGCGCGCCGACATAAACGGTCGCGTTTGGAAAGGCCGGTTTGCCTTTTTGTACCAGTCCGCCGGTGTGGTCGGTGTGGATGTGTGTGACCAGGATGTCGGTAATTTGCTCAGGCTTGAGCCCGACGCTGGCCAGGCTGTCGTAAAGTTTGCCTCCGTAGCCCGGTCCAAACAGTTCTCCGGACCCGGTATCCACCAGGATATTACGTTTTCCATCGCGGATCAGAAATGCATTAATGGACGCTTCAACGGGATTGGCAAGAAAAGACTGGTCAAGCAGATTATCAATATGGGAATGAGATGCGCCAATCAGTAGTTGATAAAGATCCTGGGGCACAGTGCCATCTGACAGAGCGCTAATCGTCAAATTGCCAAGCGGCATAGAATACGAGTCGGCCTGTCGAGTGTAAGCAGCCGGTTTTGTAGAAGTCGTTGCAGCGGTTGGTGTAGCGGTTGTTGCTGCAAGGGTTGTGGTGGTTGCAACAGTCGTTGCGGCGGTTGTGGCCTGGGCATAGGCAGGCGAGGCAAACACACTTGTGATGGCGAGCGCGCCGGAAAAAAGTAGCGGAGTGATGCGTGACATTGCGTTGATTTTCCATGTTTGTTCGGAGAAATCACATCATGCGTCATTGGCTGGCGCTGTACAAATCGTTAATTTCAATTCGACCTATCGATACTGCTGATGACTTGTAAATTCAATGATTGTGCGTGCTCTGTACCGCCTCGAAAATGATTGATCGCAGCCACCGGTGTGCCGGATCGGCATTCACTGTTGAATGCCAGTACAGCTTCATCGAAAATGTATCAACGGCCATGGGGGGAGTAAACAGATCCAGGCTACTGGTAAATCGTTCTAGAAATCGCCTGGGCAAGGTGCAGATGCAATCTGTTGCACCCAAAATCAGCGGCGCCAGGGCGTAGCTCTGGACCGAAACGGTTACGCGTCGTTGCCGGCCAAGATCGGCAAGCGCCTCATCAATCATCCCGTTGAACATGCCGCCGCTGGTTGAAATCAGCAGATGATCCAATTGGCAAAACGCATCCAGCGATAGCGGGCCCGTGCCACGAGGGTGGCCGGTGCGTTGCGCAGTCAGGAATTCTTCGTTGAAGAGCTGGCGGCCGATGAGGTTTGGCGTGCCAGCATGATCTGCGCCGATAAAGATGTCAACTTCCCCTCGTTCCAGATGCTCGCTAACGCGGCCTTTATCTGGCAGCGTAAAGGCCACCCTGACACCCGGCGCCCGGGCCTGAACCAGCGGCAGTAGCGCAGGAGCAAGAATAGCTGCCGGGTTATCCATTGCGGCAATGCGAAACGTACGTTCACTGGTGGCCGGATCAAAAATGTGGGCCGACTGGACAAATCGTGTCAGTTGCTGCAACAGTCGCTGTAGCTCTGGCTTGAGCGCCAGTGTATGCGCGGTCGGGGTCATACCTCGTCCCGACGAGGAGGGAACAAACAGTGGGTCATTAAGAATACGGCGCAGCCGGGTCAGACGTCCAGAGAGCGCCGACTGCGTGATATTCAACCTGCTTGCGGCATGTGTCACATTCTGCTCCTGCAACAGCGCATCCAGCGCGAGCAGCAGATTGATGTCCAGGTCTCCGATCGGCCGAGTCATCGGCGATACCCTTTGGCATTGGGGCTGCAAGCGCCAATACGCGATGGTATGCAGGACAGCAGTGTTATTGCAGTTGTTATCACTTTACGGGGCATGGGAACGATTTTTCTCAGAACGGCGACACCAGGATAGTCTACTTCCTCATCGCTTTGATCCTGAGTATCTCACAAGGCTGTAGGCCCTTCAAGCAATCATTAGCCGGTGCCGCTATCGTTCCTAGGTCACTCCTGCGCCACCCTGCGGTCAAATGCGCCCCCTGTCTGCGCCAGGCCCTGGGTGGTCACTGCCGCTTTGCCCAGCAATGGGAAAACCAGCTCCGCAAAGCGAATCGCCTCTTCCAGATGAGGATATCCCGATAGTACGAAGGTGTCGATCCCCAGATCGGCATATTCCTGAAGTCGGGCAGCCACGGTTTGTGGATCACCCACCAGTGAGGTGCCTGCGCCACCGCGGACCAGACCTACGCCGGCCCATAAATTAGGCGCCACTTCCAGCTTATCTCGCCGTCCGGCATGCAAAGCCGCCATGCGCTGCTGGCCCACCGAATCCATCTGGGCGTAATTGTGCTGGGCGCGTGCGATATCATCGTCAGTGATATGACTGATCAGCCGATGTGCATCTTGCCAGGCCTCATCTTCCGTCTCCCGTACGATGACATGAACCCGTAGTCCGAATCGTACTGTTCGATGGTGCTTTGCTGCGCGAGCTCTGACATCGGCAATTTTGCTGGCGACTGCTGCAGGTGGCTCGCCCCAGGTCAGATAGGCATCCACGTGCCGGGCAGCCAGCTCGTGCGCCGCCTCGGAAGAACCGCCGAAATAAAGTGGTGGCCAGGGCTTTTGCACCGGCGCATGATAATTCCTGCTTTGTGTGACTGACAGGTATTTTCCATCGAAATCAACGGTTTCCCCCGACAATAGTTTTTTCCATATTTGCAGATATTCATCTGCGGCTGCGTAGCGCTCATCATGGCCCAGTTGCACACCGTCTGCAGCCAGTTCGGCGGCATCTCCTCCCGGCACGACATTGAGCAGCAAGCGGCCATGCAAAGCCTGATCAAGCGTAGCCGCTTGCCTGGCCGAGGGGGCCGGGCCGCCCAGCGAGGTCCTGAGGGCAACCAGCAGTTTGATTCGCTGAGTGACCGGAATCAGGCTGGCGGCGACAACCCACGGGTCCAGGCAGGCGCTTCCGGTAGGAATGAGCAAGCCGTCATAGCCAAGGTTTTCACTAGTGATGGCGATCTGACGCAGATATTCGCTTGTGGGGTACCTGCCAAAATCCGACGTGCCCAGATAGCGTGTGTCGCCGGAGGTCGGAAGAAACCAGAAAATATCGGGGTTCATGACGTTTGCGGTAGAAGATAGGGAATGCACATCGCGCTTATGCAACAGCGCGTTCAGCAATATTGTGGCGTTGTTGATTGACGACGCCGTTAAGCACCGGTGCAGCCAGGGATGCAACCAATTCGAGACGTTTTGCCAGCGTTTCGCTGACAATCTTTCCGTCTTGTATCTCCGCTGACGTGGCGTAAATGCCGGCAGGCAGGCTGAGGGCATGAAAGAACCCAAACAGGGTACGCAACTGATGGTCTATCACCAGACCGTGTCGGGGGCTGCCTCCGGTAGCGGCCAGCAGTGCAGGCTTGCCTGCGAGCGCGTCCATGTCGATCAGATCAAACAGATGCTTAAATAGCCCCGGCACCGAACCGCGAAACACCGGCGCTCCCACGATCAGAAAATCGGCATGCTCAATACGCTGCAGTGCCTGTTTTGCGACCGTGTTCAGGTCGTCTTTCGACATGGCTGTGCCGATGCAGGGAACCAGATCGATAAGGTCGATGAATTGGGTTTGGAGTGCGACATCGTGTGAGATTTTCTGAGTCACTTCTTCCAGCAGGACGCGGGTACGTGACGGACGATGCAGGCTTCCATTTATGACAACTGTGTTTAGGAAACGGGACATGCTGTTCTCGATTGATCGGATAAATAAATGAATATGAGATCCATTACAACATTGCATTCAGCCTGATCAAACAATATTTACAGCATTTGTATATGCCAAATAAACTGCAGGATGCGGCATAAGCAAAATACAAATTGATATTGGAATCATCCATGGTCAGGTTGCTAAGATGAACGGGAATTTCAACCAGACATGGATGCACAAGAAATGACAGACAGCGCTTTCGAGAACCGCAGATCATCATTGAAATTACTGGCGGCACTGGGCGCGTTGGCTGCCATTGCACCCCTGCAATTGGCTTGGGCGCAAACCCAGGCAAAATTATTTCGGGTGGGCTGGCAGAAGGGTTCCAACATTGCGCTGCTCAGAGCACGTGGCAACCTTGATGCACGACTCAAAAAAGAAGGCGTCAGTGTCCGCTGGATAGAATTTACCGCCGGACCACAAATGCTCGAAGGATTGAACGTAGGCAGCATTGATTTTGCCTGCGTCGGCGAAACGCCGCCGATATTTGCCCAGGCGGCAGGGGCAGATCTGGTGTATGTAGCGAGCGAACCTCCGGCGCCGAAGGCCGAGAAAATCCTGGTACAAAAAAATTCGCCAGTTCAGTCGTTCAAGGAACTCAAAGGAAAGCGCGTGGCGCTCAATCGCGGTTCAAACGTGCACTATCTGCTATTGAAAGTGCTGGAACGAGAAGATCTTGCCTACAAGGATATTGATGTGAAGTATCTGCCGCCGGCAGATGCGCGGGCTGCATTTGAAAGTGGCTCGATTGACGCATGGGTTATCTGGGATCCATTCGCCCAGGCCGCTATCGAACAGATTGGCGCGCGCGTCCTGGTTGCCGGCCACGACCAGGTACACAACTATAATTTTTACCTTTCCACCGGCGCTTACGCGAAATCCTACCCAGAGATTCTGAAATGGACGATAGAAGAAGTTGATGCGACCAATAAGTGGACAGTGGCGCATTTTGACGAAGCGGCAGACATTCTGTCGCCCCAGATTGGGCTGAGCCGGGAAATCACCCGGCATGCACTGGAGAACTACGCGTATGGTGTGGCGTACATTACAGACCCGGTTGCGCAGAACCAGCAGAATATTGCAGATGCATTTTCTTCACAAAAGTTGATTCCTCGCGCTCTGGAGGTCAAGAATGTTATCTGGCGCCCATGATAAGCCTGCGGTCCATGTTGCCGATCAGCACGTTGTTGAGCAAGAAAGGATCTTGTTTTGGGCGCGTATTGTGAATAGTAGCCTGGCGCCGTGGCTGGTGCCGATTGCATTGGTTCTGTTATGGCAATTGGCAGCCTGGGCCGGGTGGCTGTCGACCCGCATTGCGCCGTCGCCGCTTGCCGTTGTTCTGGCAGCCTGGGAATTGATACGAAGTGGAGAGATCTTTGTTCACTTGTGGTCCAGTTTCGTGCGCGCGGCAATCGGCTTTTTCATTGGCGGCGCTCTCGGTCTGATCCTGGGCTTTCTGAACGGTGGTTTCAGGGTATGCGAGCGTCTACTGGACACCACCGTACAAATGATACGCAACGTACCGCACTTGTCTCTCATTCCGCTTGTCATTCTGTGGTTCGGCATTGATGAAGCGGGCAAGCTCTTTCTGGTCGCTTTGGGGACGTTGTTTCCCATCTATCTGAATACCTTTCACGGGATTCGCTCGGTTGACCGTGACCTGATAGAGATGGGCAGATCCTACGGCCTGTCAGACTGGCAGCTTTTTACCAAGGTCATTCTTCCCGGTGCCATGCCCAGCATTCTGGTAGGTGTCCGGTTTGCGCTGGGTTTTATGTGGCTGACGTTGATTGTTGCCGAAACGATTTCGGCCAGCAGCGGGATTGGCTACATGGCCATGACGGCCCGTGAGTTTATGCAGACCGATATCGTCGTGGTAGCCATTTTGCTATATGCCCTGCTTGGCAAACTGGCCGATACGGCCTCGCGTTTGCTTGAACGGCGGTTGTTGCGCTGGAATCCGGCATTTAAATAGACACCGGGATAATGTACTGGAGCATTCAAGAGTATGGACTACGTAAACGGCGGAATTGACCTGAGAATGGAAGGGGCCGGCAAACGCTTCGGGACGCGACAGGTATTGCAGGATGTCAACCTTAGCGTTGCAGCGGGTCAGTTTCTCTCTGTGGTGGGACGCAGCGGCAGCGGCAAAAGTACGCTGTTGCGCCTGTTAGCTGGGCTGGATACAGCTAGCGTGGGCAGAATACGCGTGGATGGGCGAGCGGTCGCGCAGTCCCGTCATGATATACGCATCATGTATCAGGATGCACGTCTTCTGCCCTGGCAAACCGTGGCTGACAATGTGGCACTCGGCCTGAAAGGGAAGGGAAGCCAGATTCGCCGGGTTGCCATTGAGGCACTTGATCAGGTTGGCCTGGCGGACCGCGCCGACGAATGGCCTGGCGTGCTATCGGGCGGTCAGCGTCAGCGTGTAGCGCTGGCCCGGGCGTTGGCGCATCGACCGCGGTTGTTGCTGCTGGATGAACCTCTGGGTGCGCTGGATGCCCTGACGCGTATTGAAATGCAGCAATTGATCGAATCACTATGGAAGGATCATGGCTTCACTGCGGTCCTGGTCACGCACGATGTGTCTGAAGCCATTGCGCTGGCTGACCGTGTGATTCTGATTGACCGGAATACGGTGAAATTTGACATGGATGTCAGGCTTGCCCGCCCGCGTGTAAGAGGGGATGCGCAATACGCATCCCTGGAAGGGCAGTTGCTGTCCCGTTTGCTGGGTCGTCAAGGGGCAGCTTTCCAGGCGCAGGCTGCATAGTCCTCTTTCTTTTTTTTGTGAGTAAAGCGATTTATGACAATAGAACTGAATTGGTATCTGCCAAACCACGGTGACTTTCATGGGTTGACGAATAATCGACTAGGCGAGTCGGCCAACAGGATCAGGCAAAGTACACCGGCGTATCTGGAATCGGTCGCACGAGCGATCGAGTACGCAGGCTTTAATGCCGTGCTAATTCCCACCGGCCCCACCTGTCATGACGGCTGGGTCGTCGCTGCCGCATTGTCCCAGGTCACGACCAGACTCAAGTTTCTGGTTGCATTCCGTCCCGGGTTTGTGCTGCCCGCCGTGGCCGCGCAAAGCGTGCAATCGCTGCAGCGAATGACCGGCAACCGCTTGTTGCTCAATGTGGTGACCGGTGGAGATTCGGCTGAGCAGCGCGGTTACGGCGACTTTCTGGATCACGACCAGCGCTATGAACGTACTGCACAATTTCTGGATATTGTCCGGAAAATCTGGGCAGGAGAAAACCTCGATTATGAAGGCACGCATTTTCGTCTGAAAAGCGCGGGGCTGCTTCGTCCGATGGCCAGCCCTCCGCCTATATATTTCGGTGGCGCCTCGGCCGCAGCCGAAGCCGTCGCAGCGCAATATAGCGATACCTATCTGTTCTGGGGTGAAACACCGACAATGGTAAAGGAACGAATCAGTCGGGCCGATGCGTTGGCCGCAAGCCATGGTCGGCGGCTACGTTATGGTTATCGGGTGCATATCATCTCTCGTGATACGCCTGAACAGGCCTGGTCCGAAGCCGATCGACTGCTCAGGGAAGTGCCCCGCGAAACCATCGAAAAAGCGCAGAAACAGCTGCAGAAAAGCGAGTCGGTGGGACAGGCACGCATGCGGGCCTTGCGCCAAAGCAATACCTTCAATGACGTGCGTGATCTGGAGGTCTATCCAAACCTGTGGACTGGTATCGGTCTGGTGCGTGGCGGGGCAGGCACTGCCATCGTGGGAAGTCATGAACAGGTTGCCGAACGCATCGAACAATTGCACGCGTTGGGCATCTCCAGCTTCATTCTGTCGGGCTACCCCAATCTTGAGGAAGCCCTGAACGTCGGCGAAGAAGTCGTACCGCTGCTGACCAGCACCACCGCCATGCGCGCCGTTGCCGGCGCCTGAATAAGGAACGATATGAGTATTGAATTTAACTGGTTTCTTCCCACCAACGGGGACAGTCGACACCTGACAGGCAACATCAGTAACCCACAATTGCGGCCCACGCATCTGGCGCATCGCGAGCCTGATGTGGACTATCTGGTGCAGATCGCCCGCGCTGCAGAGGCGACCGGCTTTAACGCGGCACTTATTCCCACGGGCGCCGCCTGCGAGGATGCATGGCTGATCGCTGCCGCGCTGGCGCAGAATACTGAAAAACTCAAATTTCTTGTGGCGTTTCGTCCGGGGCTCGAGTTGCCGGCGTATGCTGCGCAGAAAGTGGCAGCCATGCAGACGTTTACCAATAACCGCTTGCTGCTGAATGTGGTTACCGGTGGAGATCAGAATCAGCAGCAAGCCTATGGCGACTTTCTTGACCACGATGAACGTTATGCGCGTACTGCCGAATTTCTGCAGGTGGTCAGGCAGGTGTGGCAGGGACCGGGTCAGGATTTTTCCGGCGCTCATTATCAGATTCGCAATGGCGGACTGGTGCGCCCGCTCACTGCAACACCCGCAATTTATTTTGGCGGCGCTTCGCCAGTGGCCGAGAAGGTCGCGAGCGATACGGCCGATGTATACCTGCTTTGGGGAGAAACCCAGAACATGGTGCGAGAGCGGCTGCAACGCGTGCGAGCCCTGGCGCAGCAGCAGGGCCGTACCTTGCGCTTTGGGTTGCGGATCCATGTGATCGCCCGCGGTACGCAAGAGCAGGCTTGGACAGAAGCCGAAAGACTGTGGCGTGAACTGTCGCCGGAGACGATCAGGAAGGCACAAAAATCTTTACGCTCTAGCCAATCTGTCGGGCAGGCCAGGATGCAGCAATTGAATAAGGGAGGTCGCGGCACTGCGGTGCGGGATCTGGAAATCGAACCGGGCTTATGGTCCGGGATCGGTCTGGTTCGCGGTGGAGCAGGAACGGCGTTGGTGGGAAGCTATGACCAGGTCGCAGATTATCTCAAGCAGTATTGTGATCTTGGTATAGATACTTTCATTCTTTCCGGATATGCCAATCTGGAAGAAGCCTGGCGTGTCGGGGAAAATATATTGCCCCGCGTGCATTAATGAGTCTGCTGCGAGGGAGACTCTGTAAAAAACCGGGGCCCAGTACGCAGCAGACAAGACAGATGACATAAAAGGGGGCGATATGTATATCGCCCCTTTTATGGTTACCCGCACTGCATGCGATCATGCCGCACGTCGCGTCCTTGCGGGCGTTCGCGTGACGTCGGATGTTGCCGCGATCTGATCCGGGGCCTGATCCGGGGTCGCTGGAGAAGCCGATGTCGTGGCGTCGGCAAGGTCTGTGTCAACGCCCAGATGCTGCAACAGATAACGGCGGATGCGCGCAGTTTCGTTTTCCCTCGCTGGTGAGTGGTCCGGCAAATTCACCGCAACATCTACCGTCAGCTTGCCCTGATCCAGAATCAAAATTCGTTGCGCCAGATGGATGGCTTCATCCACATCATGCGTCACCAGAAGCACGGCTGGCTCGTGATGCCGGCACAGCCGACGCAACAAAGCGTGCATGCGCAGGCGGGTCAGCGCATCAAGCGCACCAAAGGGCTCGTCGGCCAGCAATAACTGCGGGTTGCGAACCAGCGCCCGGGCCAGTGCGACCCTTTGCTGCTCGCCGCCAGACAGCTCTGCCGGCCAGGACAGGTGTCGATTATGCAGGCCGACTTCTTCGAGTGCCTGCATTGCTCGCCCTTTTACATTGGCACCGGAAAGCCCGAAAGTCACGTTATCGACCAGCCGCTTCCAGGGCAGCAGGCGGGCATCCTGAAACACGACAGATAAAGTGGAAGGCACCTGTAGCGAGCCTTCTCCGAGCACGTCGTGATCTAGTCCTGCCAATGCCCTTAGGAATGTACTTTTTCCCGAGCCGCTGCGGCCGAGCAAAGCGACAAACTCGCCCTTGCTGATGTCCAGGTCGATGTTATCGAGGACAGTCCGGGACCCAAAACGGCGGACCAGGTGCTGTACCGAAACCGCGAGCGCTTTGTCCTGGGGCCGTGTCGTTAATCGTTCAGCGTTTTGCGCCATTTGAGTACCTTTTTCTGTAGTAAACGGACCAGGCCGTCGGAAGCGAGTCCGAGCACTGCGTACAGCGCCAGGCCCACGATAATAACTTCAGTTTGTCCGTAGGTTCGGGCCAACTCAATCATGTATCCGATACCGCTGGTTGAGTTGACTTGCTCGACTACCACTAATGCAAGCCAGGAAGAAGTCACCGCGAAGCGCAGCCCAAGTAGAAAACCGGGCAATGCGCCGGGCAGCACAACGTGGCGTATGAACTGGCCACGAGTGACGCCCAGCGTTTCGGATAATTCAAGATAGCGACTGTCTATACTGCGCAGGCAATCATGTGTCTGAATGTAGATAGGAACCACAACAATCATGGCAATGGCGGTGATTTTCATTGGCTCGCCGATGCCCAGCCAGAGCATGAGCAGTGGAATCAACGCCAGGCTGGGTATGGCGCGCTTGATCTGCACCGGACCGTCAATGACATATTCTCCGATGCGACTCAGACCGGCAAAAACGCCCAGTATGACGCCAAATATCACACCCCAGAACAGCCCCTGCAACGCCCTGAAAAGAGACATTTCGAAGTTGCTCCAGAGACGACCGGACTGGATCAGCTCCGCGGCTGTTTGTACCACGACCCATGGTGGTGAAAGCGTTCGGTGGTCTATTATTCCGGTCCAGGACCCGAGCGTCCAGATGACCAGCAGCAGTATGGGGCCGATTGCGGCTCCGTAGCGAATCTCTTTGCCAGGGCCAAGGCGTGAACGACGTGAATTGGCCGGTTTTCTGTCGGTGGCGGCAATAGGCTTGCGGCGACGATCATTGACGGTGTCGGCGGTGAGTGAATTGATTGTATTCATTGTTCGTTTAACGCCTGGATGGCGACCTTTTCAAATCGACGATCAAACAGTTTTGCGGCGTCCAGACGCTGGTTACCCGTTTCTGTGGCCAGAAGATCAATGGTCGCTTGCTGGCGGGCGATCACATCAGTCCAGTCAGCTGGGATATCAGGCTCCCCGGCCGATTGAGCCAGATATTCGCCATCGGACGTTTTCAGTCCCTGATCCTGGACGTAATAGCCTTCGACCCATTCCTTTGGATGCTCATAGATCCAGCGCGTGGCCTTTGCCCAGGCCTTGACGTAGGCGCGCGCGGCCGCCGCTTTGGCCGGATCGTCCAGAACAGCCTGCAGGGTATAAAGATGCCAGGCGTCATCACGCAAGCCATGTGAAATGACTCGCGCACCGCTGCTGCCATAGTTGGCCAGGTATCGCGGCTGGTTGGCTTCGGCGATGGGCGCAGCATCGACCAGTTTGCTGGCAAGGGCGCTCACATATACGTCGCCGGTGCTTGGCATTTCCACCAGGGTGACATCGTCCTTGGTCAGACCGGCACTCTGAAGGATTCGAAGCACCAGGGCCCCCTGTGCCTGACCAGGGCTGAAGGCGATTTTTCGGTCTTTCAGATCTGCGATGCTTTCAATATTTGCGCCCGGTGCAATACCCAGCTTGTATATTGGATGTTCAAGCGGCGCTTTGCGAAAGGCCGCGGCAATGATCTGCACCGGCAGGCCGGTCCAGGTAGCGTGAATCGGCGGAATATCTGCGACTGCACCAATGTCCAGCGCATTGGCGCGGAACGCCTCGGTCGTCCGGGGGCCGCCGCTGATATTTACCCATCTGGGCGTGAATGGAAGATTTTTTACTTCACCGGAAAGTTCCAGTGCACGCTGTGTTTTTGGATCGCCAATGGTCAGCGTGGTGCCCGCCGGAACGGTATCTGCAATCGGTGCGTGACCTGATTGTGCATTGGCCGGCGATGCGCACATCAGCATGATCGCAATCGTGGCGCAGGCACCCGTGGTGACTGAGGCAAGAATACGAATGTGAATTGGGGAAATCATGTGCGGGCTCCTGTTTATTGACTCTGTTAGCTTGATCGCGCTGTCGTAATGACAGCGCTTGTTTTGAGTCTAAAGGAAACCAAATCTCACACGAAGTACATTGTGCTTATATTGTTATGAAGTGCAATTGCAAGCGAAGCACAGCGGATCAAATTGTGCTTCGCCCGAAGCTGCCGGATCATATTGATATTATTGCGATTGTGCTGCAGGTTTATCGCTGGCGGGCGCCTTGCTGCTGTCAAAGGTTTGGGGAACATCCGGACGAGGATCAGGCACAAAGCCATCCCGATTGGGCATCTTGATTGCAGCAAGCGCCTTGGCATCCAGGCGCGCGTCCTCTTTTACAAGTCCGTTCAGGTGAAGAACATAAGCGGTCACGGCATAAACCTGTTCGTTATTGAGGCTTTGGGGGGCTGTCAGGGGCATGGCGCGTCTGATGTAGTCAAATAATGTGGGCGCGTACGGCCAGTAGCTACCCACTGTCATCACCGGCTTTTCGCTAGCCAGCGTCCCAATGCCGCCCGCCAGTTTATCGCCACTGCCTCCTTCTCCCTTGCTGCCATGACAGGACGCACACTGTTGGGCGTAAAGGGCGGCGCCCTGGGCGACCGTGCCGCTGCTATCGGGCAGATTGCTTCCATCGGCGAACACATTAATGTCCCAAGCGGCTATATCGTCAGGCGTCACGGGATGACCAAAGCCGAATTTCTGTTCAGCATGAGCCACGCCGGCAATTGCGCTCATCAGCACAGTACAGGTTAGCAGCGCTATCTTGCATTTTGCCGCATATGCTTTCGCAAGCGAATTATCAGGCACGCGCATGAGTCACCTTTCCGTCTGATGCGATACGCCAAGGAGTAATCGCGTTGTTGTGATAGGTGCCATT
The DNA here is from genome assembly GCF_002810445.1 of Advenella sp. S44. Lineage (GTDB taxonomy): Bacteria > Pseudomonadota > Gammaproteobacteria > Burkholderiales > Burkholderiaceae_B > Advenella. The sequence continues at coordinate 560,912 of NZ_NEXS01000001.1, forward strand.
GACGCCGCGCACCTCAATGAGGGATTCCAGCGTAGGCTGTATGTATCCGGTTTCATCAATGGCCCGGCTTTGTATTACGACGGGCTCGCCATTCCATTCCCATGCAAAGAGAAAGCGAGTCAGCGCCTTGCTCAAAACGGGCATCTGCAATCGGGCGGGCTGCCAGGTTTTACCTTCATCAACCGAAATCTCTACTTTGGTAATACGTCCTTTGCCGCTCCAGGCAATGCCGCGGATTTCATGAAATCCCTTGCCTCCGATTTGCTGCCCGCCGGATGGACTGGTAATGATGGATTTGACTTCCATGACAAATGTGAACTCGCGGGCCTTGCCGTCAGGCAGAATGTCCGTGTATTTTGATGTTTCTTCGCGCGAATGCACCGGCTGGTCTGCGACCTGCAGACGGCGCAGCCACTTGATACTCATATTGCCTTCATACCCGGGCAGCAAAAGCCTTAGCGGATACCCTTGCTCGGGCCGCAGGCGCTCTCCGTTCTGGCTGTATACGAGCATGGCGTCATCCAGGCATTTTTCCAGCGGAATGCTGCGTGTCATGCCTGCGCCATCGGCGCCTTCGGCAATCACCCACTTCGCCTCGGGATTGAGCCCGGCCTCGTTCAGAATCGTCTTGAGCGGCACGCCGGTCCATTCGGCGCAACTGACCAGGCCGTTGGCTTCGGCTGCCGTCTTGCCATACACCGTGTACCCAGGGTTACCGGAGCACTCAAGAAAATAAATCTGGGTATGCGAAGGAAAGCGCCGGATATCATTCAGTGTGAATGACAGCGCATTGTCGACCAATCCGTGCACGACCAGGCGGTGTTCAACGGGATTGATATCAGGAATGCCATTATGGTGGCGTTCGTAGAAAAGCCCGTTAGGCGTGATGATGCCATCGAGCTCCTGAAGCGGTGACCGGGTCGATGAAGAAGAGTACTGCTTGTCTGTCTTGCGAAGATGCCGGATTACGTTATTTTCAAACTGAGAGGGCGTGCCGTAAGGACGGCTGCCGACCACCGCGCCGGGCTGCTTGGTCCACGGCGGGACGGTCAATGTATTGTCGGCTGCGGCTTCTTTGGCAGTCGATCCCGATTGAGCCACGGCGGCACTCACCCCGGCGCCGCCGGCTAGAACGCCGGTAACCGCCGTCACGCCATTACGCAAAAATCGCCGACGTCTATGCTGCGTGTCTGCGTCTGTTACCGCCAAAGCTTCTTCAGTCGATTCGTTAGCCATTTAAATGGTCTCCCGTGCGAACGTTGATCAGGTCGGTGTGATATCAAACAGTATAGGGTTGCAGTGTGAATGCGTCCAGTATTTAGTGTTTATCAATCTGGCGGTTGCGGTTGTGTGTGAAACGCGAACTGGTCAGATGCATGGGCTGGGTCCCGCAGTTGCAGTAATGGTTATTACTGATAGAGCATGGAAAAATATATGCAGTATACTGATTAATATTCAGTCATGTCAGGTCGTCCTGTTCAACCATTTCGTAGCGGTCCAATTTTGATGAATCTCTTATCTAGTCTATCCAGAGCGATTGATGCGCTCGTCTACACCATTGGGCGAGCTGTCATCTGGCTTACCCTGCTGGTGGTGCTGATTAGCGCGGGCAACGCGGTGATCCGTAAGACCTTCCATGTGAGTTCCAATGCCTGGCTGGAGATCCAGTGGTATCTTTTTGGCGCCATTTTTCTGCTGGCTGCGGGTTACACGTTTATGAAGAACGAGCATGTTCGTGTCGATATCATTTCTCAGATGATGAGCAAGCGCACGCAGATTGTGATCGAAATTCTTGGCGTGCTGTTTTTTATGTTGCCCGCCTGTCTGCTATTGCTGGACCTGTCCATTCCATTTTTCATGCAGTCTTTTTTGACCAGCGAGCAATCGTCAAATGCCGGTGGGTTGATCCGCTGGCCGGTGAAACTGCTTATTCCCATTGGATTTTTCCTTCTGGTGCTTGCCGGCGTTTCGCACTTGATTAAATGTGCGGCCTTTCTTGCCGGCAAAGGGCCAGATCCGCTGGCGCCGGTGCAGGGCAAGACCGCCGAGCAACTGCTAGCCGAAGAGATCGCTAATGAGGCCAGGCTCAAAGAAATCGAACAAAGGATGGACAAGTAGCATGGAATTCTTTATTAACAATATGCCACCGATCATGTTTATGACATTGATCTGTTTCCTGCTGCTGGGATTTCCTGTCGCATTTACACTGGCCGCCAATGGCATACTGTATGCGTTGCTTGGCATTGTTTTCGGTGAATTTACCTTTTCCTTTTTGCAGGCACTGCCGGATCGGGTATTTGGCATCGTATTGAATGATTCGCTTCTGGCGGTGCCATTTTTCACGCTCATGGGCCTGATTCTGGAGCGCTCCGGCATGGCAGAAGACCTGCTGGAAACAATTGGCCAGTTGTTTGGTCCAATCCGCGGCGGTCTGGCCATTGCTGTGGTGGTGGTCGGGGCCATGCTGGCCGCCACCACCGGCGTGGTCTCGGCATCGGTCATCTCCATGGGACTGATATCGCTGCCCATCATGTTGCGTTATGGCTACGATCGCAAGCTGGCGACGGGTGTTATCGCTGCGTCCGGGACGCTGTCGCAGATTATTCCACCCTCGCTGGTATTGATTATTCTGGCCGATCAACTCGGCCGCTCCATTGGGGATATGTACCGTGGCGCGATGGTGCCAGGCTTTATCCTGGCCGGCGCCTATATTGTCTATGTCGTCATCTGTTCGATCATCAAGCCGTCCAGTGCACCCGCGCTTCCCGAAGAAGCCCGTATCTATCGTGAACCCAATGGAAAAAGTGGCCTTGTTTCGCTGCTGGTGCTGTCGGTGATCGCTGCTGTGGGTGCGTGGTTGCTCGATACCCTGCTTCTGACGGAAAAGACGGCAGCCGACGAAGTGATTGTGCTCAATTTGTTACTCTGGGGTGTTATTGCATTCGTCATTGCGGTAACCAATAAGGCGCTTCGACTGCAGATGCTGTCGCAAATTGCCGAACGGGTGGTATTCGTAATGATTCCGCCCCTGTTATTGATCTTTCTGGTACTGGGCACGATTTTTCTTGGCGTTGCCACGCCAACTGAGGGTGGCGCAATGGGCGCGGTCGGCGCGATTGTGATGGCGCTGCTGAGGCGTCGCCTGAGCTGGACGTTACTCAAGCAGGCAATGGATACTACGACCAAGCTTACCAGTTTTGTGGTTTTCATCCTGGTCGGCTCAACGATCTTTACCCTGACTTTTACCGGCTTCGGCGGACAGCACTGGGTTGAGGGTCTGTTTGCGTCCTTGCCAGGCGGCGAGACCGGGTTTCTGATCGTGGTTAGCGTAGCAACCTTCTTTCTGGCATTTTTCCTGGATTTTTTTGAGCTGGCCTTTATTATTGTGCCGCTGCTCGGACCCGTTGCTGACAAAATGGGTATTGATCTGATCTGGTTTGGCGTCTTGCTGGCAGTCAATATGCAGACCTCCTTTATGCACCCACCTTTCGGGTTCGCGCTGTTTTACCTGCGCTCGGTGGCACCCAAAGAAGATTATGTCGATCGTATTACCGGCAAACTGATCAAGCGGGTCACCACGGGCGAAATTTATCGTGGTTCCATTCCATTCATTGTGATTCAGCTGCTGATGGTTGCCTCGGTCATGATCTGGCCGGGTATGGTGCTGCATTATAAAGGGGCCGGCACGGGGACTGATCCGGCCACGGTCAGATTTGACATGGGCGCGTCCTACGATTCGGGCGGCTATAGCACCGATCCGTATGGCAGTGGCGCCGCCCCATCAGAGCGCTCCGCAACGGATCAGTTTAACGACTCGCAAGAGCAGGAAGATTCAGCCCCGCTGTTCAAGTAATTCCCGTTCAGGGTTGGGGCATGCGCAACAGATTTGAAAGTTGTCGCATGAATATTTAATCAGTATACTGTAGTAAATTTAGAAAACATCATTTAAAGGACAAGGTTCACGCATGACACTGACGCGCAAGATCGCTTTCGAGGAGCATTTTAGTGCCGTGGGATTCGATGATTATTCCAAGGCATTTGTAAAACATATCAACACGCAGGCCAGTAGTGAACTGAATGTACGTCTTGCAGACTTTGACGATACGCGGATTCGGCTCATGGATCAGTACGCGATCGACTATGTGATCCTGTCCCAGACGGGGCCGGGCGTGCAGAATGAACCAGATACGGCAACGGCGGTGCATCGCAGCCGCCAGAACAATGACTTTCTTGCTGCACAGATCGATCGCAATCGTGAACGGTTCGGCGGCTTTGCGACGCTGCCCATGCAGGACCCGGACGCTGCAATCGAAGAGTTGCGTCGGACTGTGAATGACCTGGGCTTCAAGGGCGCGCTGGTCAATGGCCATACGCACGGCGTCTATTATGATGATCGAAAGTATGATCCGTTCTGGGCCGAACTGGAAAAGCTGGGTGTTCCGCTTTATCTGCATCCATTTGATGCCTATGATATTCCTCACGCCTATAGCGGACATCCCGAGCTGGTGGGGGCCACCTGGGGTTGGGGTGTCGAAGCCGGTACCCACGCATTGCGTCTGCTGTTCGGTGGCGTATTTGATCGCTTTCCGGGAGTGAAAGTCATTCTGGGCCACATGGGAGAGGGATTGCCATTTCAGCGCTGGCGTTTTGACAGTCGCTTTGCCGTCTATCCGCATGGCGTCAGCCTCAAGCAGCAGCCCTCGCAATACATTGGCAGCAATATCCTGATTACCACCTCCGGGGTTTGTTCCCACGCGGCGTTGCAGGGCGCGATTGCTGAGATGGGACCACAGGCGGTGATGTTCTCAGTCGATTATCCCTATGAGTCTATCGAGCTTGCTGCAAATTTCATTGATACCGCACCGCTGGATGAGCAGACCAAGAACATGGTGTGCTATGGGAACGCAAAAAAATTGTTCAACCTTTGACCTATCCGGAGATACTTATGAGCACGTTTATGTACGGTGCCAACATTCACGCCAATGGGATCCGCCAGCATTATTTGCGATTTGGCGGGCAACAGGGCGAGCGCAAGACACGCCCAAGCATTGTGATCATACCCGGCATTACCAGTCCCGCCGTGACCTGGGCTTTTGTGGGCGAGCGCTTCGGCTTGCACTACGACACCTATATCCTGGATGTGCGGGGCCGGGGATTGAGCGAGGCCGGTGCTACATTGGACTATAGTCTGGATGCGCAATCGAGCGATGTGATCGAGTTTGCCCGGACTTTGGAGCTGAAAGATTACGTCATTGTGGGCCATTCCATGGGAGCCCGCATCGGCGCCAGAGCGGCGGCGACCCAGCCCGCTGGATTGAGCCGGTTGGTCATGGTGGATCCGCCGGTATCGGGACCGGGCCGCCGGGCGTATCCGTCCAAATTGCCATGGTATGTCGATTCCATGGCGCTTGCGCGCAAGGGATGCAGCGCGCAGGACATGAAAGCGTTTTGCCCGACATGGACCGAGGAACAGTTGCAACTGCGCGCTCAATGGCTTCACACTTGTGATGAGCGTGCCATTGTGGAAAGTTTCGACGGCTTCCATGCCGATGACGTTTTTGCCGATTTCCCGAAGATTCGCGTGCCGGTGCTGTTGATGACCGCAGAGCGCGGAGATGTAGTGTTGCCTGAGGATGTAAAGGAAATGGAAGGGTTGATCGGCGAACTGGCGCATGTGCGGGTAGATAATGCCGGCCATATGATTCCCTGGGATAACGAAGAGGGTTTCTACCAGGCTTTCGGGCCATTTTTAGGGCGGCATCTGACACGCGTAGCGCAGGCTTGCTAGCTTCATGCAGCAGGGGAAGCGAGGGCTGTGATCGTGCTGCTTTCCCAACATTTTTCGATGTGACCATCATTAAAGGAGATTGTCCATGGCCGTTAGCGACTATCAACTCATCAGCGCATGGCAGCATGTACTGACCCTGTCCCGACTGGAAAAAGGACAGATTGTTACCATACTGACCAGCGCCAATACACACCCCCAGACCTTGTCATGCGCTCTGATCGCTGTGCAATCATTGGGTGCCGTTGTCAACCGGCTGGATCTGCCACCTGTCAATGCCGAGAAGTCCCTGAGTCGCGATCCGCTGGCCTATTTGGGAACCACAGCGCTGACGGGTAACCCTGCCGCGATCGCCGCGCTCAAGGCGAGCGATCTGGTGCTGGATTTGATGACCTTGCTGTTTTCGCCGGAACAGATTGATATTCTGGGAAGCGGCACCAAGATACTGTTGGCAGTCGAGCCGCCGGAAGTTCTGGTGCGCTGCCTGCCGACGGCAGAAGATCGCGAACGTGTGCTGGCGGCTTCTGCGTTAATGGCAAATGCCAGGGAAATGACGGTTGTGTCGGATGCGGGGACCGATCTACGCTGCCCAGTGGGAGAATTTCCCGCCATCAGTGAATATGGCTTTGTCGATGAGCCCGGCCGCTGGGACCATTGGCCCAGCGGCTTTTCTCTGACCTGGCCCAATGAGGGAGGCGCCAACGGCACGATCGTCATTGACACAGGAGACATTCTGTTACCGCAAAAATCCTATGTGTCCGCCCCAATTGTGCTTACAGTAGAAAATGGCTATGCCGTAAAAATTGAGGGCGGGATTGACGCCGAGCGACTTGCCGAATATATGGAAACGTTCAATGATCCCGAGGGATATGCCATTTCGCATATCGGTTGGGGATTACAGAAACGCGCCTACTGGTCGGTGCTTGAGCTGTATGACAAGGAACAGACCATAGGAATGGATGCGCGGGCATTTGCAGGCAATTTTCTGTTTTCGCTGGGCCCTAATAATGAAGCGGGCGGTTCGCGCACAACCGCGTGCCACATCGATATTCCCTTGCGCAATTGCACAGTGTGCCTGGACGGTAAAGCAGTCGTGACCAAAGGCAAATTGCAGGAAAACAAACATGGAAGATAACAACGATACGACGATCTACGAGACCCAGGGTTTCGGCGCGGACATTCAATTGAAAGCGCCCTTCGGGCTGTTGATCGTGGATCTGGTCAATGGCTTTGCCGATCCTGCCGTGTTTGGTGGCGGCAATATCGGGCAAGCTATTGACAAGACGGTGCCATTGCTGGCTGCGGCACGTCATGCCGGATGGCCAATTGCGCATACGCGCATTGTCTATGCCGAGGATGGTTCCGATCACAATGTATTTAGTGCCAAGATTCCTTCCATGCTGACACTGACAGAGCAGGCTCACGCCAGCCAGATTGTTTCCGAGTTGACGCCCCGGGAGGGAGAACTTGTAGTTCGCAAGAATGTGGCATCCGCCTTTTTTGGTACATCCCTGGCGGCGTGGCTGACACATCGCGGTGTGCATACGTTACTGGTCGCAGGCGCGGTCACCAGCGGATGCATCCGAGCCAGTGTGGTCGATGCCAGCCAGCTGGGCTTTGTTCCTCTGGTTATCGAGGACTGTGTGGGCGATCGCGCGCAGGGTCCTCACCAGGCCAATCTGTTCGATATGCAGCAAAAGTATGCGGCGGTCATGAAAAGAGACGAGGCGCTGGCTAAGTTGGGTATTGAAGTGCCTTAACGGGCGCGGGCCAGTATGCAAGCGATTGCTCTTCAATATTTGGAAGTAAAAAAAGAGCACGATATGATCGTGCTCTTTTTCTTTATCTGCGTCTGCGACCTAGGCCTCAGATCGGGTAGACCAGGCTGTTTGCCAGTATCTCCGTATCGAAGATGGCATGACGCTCTTTGAGCTTGAGCTGTCCGTCCACACGCACATGAGTATCATGATACGTGCCGGCAAGGTGAACGGTAGACGGGCCCTCGACCAGCGTCTGCATTAACAGGAAATTGGCTTGGGACTCTATCTCGCCGGCAGCAGTTTCTTCCAGGATACGCAGGTTTGAAACAAGATGCAGGGTAAAGCGCGGCGCATACATTTGCGTGCGCGAAGTCGCTACGGCACGGTCGTGCATCATGTCGCGGCCTTCTGCGTAGATCAGGCCCACAGGCATGCCCAATTCGGCGTTCTCGCGCGAGGTGGCGCGATAAAGTCCGTCTTCGGCAAAAAAGTCAGGCCACAGTTCGACCTGGTTCTGATCCAGTACAGCACAATATTCCGCATGGAAATTTTCTATCTCAGGACGCAGTGCCAATACCCTTTCAATTGAAATATTCTGTGCCCGGTAGGCAAACGTATTTTTCATTCGCAATTTCCTTCTTAGATGTCCATGACTTTGCGGTAGTATTCATACATAGAGCGTATGGCAGCTTCGGAGATCAGCGTGTCGGATGTGCCAACCTTATTGGCGTCCAACTTGATGATGCTGGTATCTGTGGTTGAACGGCGCACGCCCTCCTGAACAAATTTCATCGCTTCATTGTCTTCCAGTCCGAGAAATCCGGCCGGACCCATAAGATTTCCCTGGCGCAGCCGATGGCGTACGGTTTCCTCGGAGTCGTCTTCATAGCCGAACATGGTCCATTGCATGATCAGGCTGTTGGGCCCGTTAGGGATAATCTGTCGTACGCCCAGGGTATTCATTTCGCGCTGTACGATCAGGTTGGGCCAGATCGTCTGCATGGTGACCGACCACGGAGAGTCAAACTCCTTAACATAGTTTAGGAAGCGTTCGTCTTTAAGCCGCATCGTGTCAACGTAGGAACGCATTTCCTTTTTGTTTTCTTCGCTGACACTGGCATATTTGTCCTCGGACTTGGCCGAGGCCATGTAGCCATGGCGTCCGTGAACGGTATCGACAAACATTTGTGATTTATTGCCGGCCACCAGCAGTCCAAATACCACCAGGAACGAATGCAGCAGCGTCGCGTGATAGGGATCCTTCAGGTTTTCGTGATACATCTTCCAGTTGCATGGCAGTTCATTGCGATAGTAGCCCACGATCCGCAAGGGTTTGCCCGGAAAAATGACATTGAAATCCTCCAGAATCTCCGGCGTCAGGTATTCCTCTATCGGTTCAACCTGGTCGCAGTAGGATGCAAAAATCACGCCATGATGAGTGGTCACGTGCAGTTTTTTCAAGCCATGGTCCGCGTTTTTGAAGTCGCGCGGCATGCCCCCTTCCTTGTTTACACCTCGTTTGAACGGAATACCCTGCAAGTCCCCTTTCAGGCTGTAGGACCACTGATGATAAGGGCACACGAATTCGTTGGTATTGCCCTGGTTTTTTCGACAGAATTCGGCACCGCGGTGGGCGCAGCGATTTTCAAAGACGTTGATGGAGCCGTCCTCTGCGCGTGATACCACGACTGGCGTTGCGCCAACATAGGAGCGTTTGAAGTCTCCTGATTTGGGAATCTCAGCTTCCAGGGCAACGAAATTCCACGTCTTGCCATGGAAAATGCGTTCCATTTCGCGATCATAAACGGACTGACTGGTGTAGACCCAATCCGGGATGGTATGTAGTTTGTCTTCGGGCCAGATGCACTGGTCGGCAGCAGTATTCTTGGTGCCCAGCGTTTGGCCGATGACCGTTTGCGACTGAAACATAATTTTTCTCCTGAAATGATCCGGCGGCTCGTCACTTACACGACGGCTGCGGCGGTCGCCTTTTTAACGAATTGCTTGATGGGGATATCGGTGTTGCTGAAGGTCGCAGGTTCAATGGCGACTTTCTTTTCCAGAAGGCTGCGGATAGCACGCAACTGACCGGCGGCGTTCACAGCCAGCGCGTAATGAGGTACGTTGTCCTTGAGGCCGAGCAGCACAAACTGCGGGTTTGCGGCATGCGGATCAATTTCGCCGCGTGCCACAAACTGCAGGCCGGCGACAGACGCGCCCAGCATCTGGATATTGCAGGACAGTTGATCCGTCCAGAACCACGGAAAGGCGGCTGCTTTTGGCGTGATACCCAATATGGCTTCTGCCGCGATTCGAGCCTGCTCATTGGCGTTCTGCCAGGACTCCATGCGCACTCGTTCGCCGGTTTGCCGATCAACCTGCGTAGCACAGTCTCCTGCCGCAAATACGTTTGAAATATTGGTACGGCCATGGCTGTCCACCTCAATACCTCTGGTTTGAGGACAAACCGTCACGCCGGAGCGGGCGGCGATCTCCGAATTGGGATTCATGCCAATGGCAACGATCAGATGATCTACGGCAAGTTGGTGACCATTGTCCAGTTCAAGTTTTAGCGTGCCGGACTCCGGACACATCTGGCTGGCTGCCACTTTTGTTCCAAGATGAAGCGTGATGCCGGTCAGGCGGGCGCGTTCCTGCAGCCATTGCGAAAAAAGAACAGGAGCATTGCGCGTCAGAAGCGCGGTCGCCGCTTCTATGACATCGACGGTAGCGCCCAGTTCGCATGCGGTCGAGGCAAGCTCCATGCCCAGAAAGCCCCCGCCCAGGATGGCCAAACGTGTCTCGGGCCGTAATGAGTGTCTGAGCCGCAGTGCATCATCGGCAGTACGGATATAGTGCACGCAGGGGCTGCCATAGGGGTAGGCCGCCAGTTGTCGCGCCTGACCGCCGGTGGCAAATAGACAATAATCGTAGGAAATCTGTTGCCCATCTTCAAGCATGGCAACGCTTTGCTCAGCCTCGATCCGGGTTACCGATTTGCCCAGGATGAGCTCTATCTTCGCTGTGTCGTAGAAATCCCGGGAATGAATACAGATGCTTGGCACATCAGCGACAGGATCGGCAAGCATAGCCTTGGACAGCGGTGGGCGCTCGTAAGCCGGATAAGATTCCTGGCCGACCACTTTTATGGAACCAGCAAACCCCTGACTGCGCAAATGCTGTACTGCCATGGCTGCGGCCTGTCCGTTGCCGATAATCAATATGGTCTGGTTACTGTTTTGTTCAGGCATTATTTACCTCTATGGCAGACTGGATATAACGTATGTCCATCAGAATGGGAGGCCTGAAACAGGATCAAGGAAAGGAGACCAGCACCTGCCCCTCTTCCTGCTTCACCTCATACACTTTGATGTCCACAGTGGCCGGCGCGCTCATCGCCTTGCCGGTTTTCAAACAAAATTGCGCCTGATGCAGCGGACACTCAATACAGCCGTCTTCCAGAAAACCTTCCGAAAGTAGCGCATATTGGTGCGTACAAATGTTGTCGCTGACATAGAACTGGTCCTCCAGCTTGTGCAGGGCAAGTTTGTGGCCTTCTATTTCAAAGCCGAGAGATTCTTCATTGTCCAACTCATTTGCCTTGTCGATTTTTACCCAGGCCATTATTGTTCCTCGCCAAAATGAATAGAAAAAACTCGTGCGCCCGCCAACGTTTTCCCAGCGTGCGGTGCAGCTGAAATATTGCTCAGTATACTGTATTAAATCATACTACAATATTTTTCCGACAACACTAATTTCAGTTGAAATTTTGTTGCTGTGTAAGCCAATTGAATTGAGTTTAAATTTTTCGACAAAAATTTCTCATAAATATCAAGGCATTACAGAGATGGTTTTTAATTATCAGTATTTACCCTGCTTGATCCACAAAAAAATAATCAGCATACTTGCATAAATATTGCAGGCGGTTGGTAATTGAATATTCCATTGACAGTCATTTCGTTCCAGGGGAAAAAAATGAAAAGACGCAGTTTCCTGATTAAATCTGCCGGCGCTGGTCTGGCATCAGTTGCCGCCGCGCCAGCAGTGGCTCAGACGGCCCAGAAAGTCAAATGGCGCATGTCGGCGGGATGGCCCAAGAACCTGGATGCCATTTATGGTTCGGCGGAAAACATGTGCAAGCGTATCGGTCAATTGACCGAAGGAAAATTTCAGATCGACGTGTTTCAGACGGGTGAAATTGTGCCATATTCCCAGAACATGGACGCGGTCTCCAACGGAACAGTGCAATGCAATCATGTGCTCAGTACCGCTTTCATCGGGAAAAATCCGGCGCTGGCTTTTGATACAGGCCTGTCGTTCGGCATGAATGCGCGCCAGCACTATTCCTGGCTGCACTATGGCGGCGGCATGGATCTTTTGCGTGAAATGTATGCCAAGTCCAATATTGTGAATTTTGCCTGTGGCAATGTTGGTGTGCAGATGGGCGGCTGGTTTCGCAAAGAAATAAAATCAATGGCCGATCTCAAGGGCCTGAAAATGCGTATCGGCGGCATCGGTGGCATGGTGCTGCTTAGGATGGGCGCTATTGCACAGCAGATTGCGCCCGGCGATATTTATGCATCGCTGGAAAAGGGTACTATCGACGCTGCAGAATGGATTGGCCCCTATGACGACGAAAAACTGGGTCTGAACAAGGTAGCGCCGTATTACTATACGCCAGGCTGGTTCGAGGGTAGTGCCGCCCTGACCAGTATGGTCAACAAGGCAGCGTGGGAAAAACTGCCCGATACATTTAAGATCGCATTTGAGACGGCCAGCAATGAGCAGTATATGGCCTGCCTGACGCATTATGATGCGCTTAATCCAAAAGCACTACGTGAACTCATCGCTCAGGGCGCCAAGCTTAGTCTGTTTCCCAAGGATGTGATGGACGCGGCCTACCAGGCCTCGCAGGAGCTCTGGGATGAACTGGCCGGCAAGAATGCTGATTTTGCCAAGATCTATCCGCACTGGAAGGCATATCAGAAAGATCAGGCTGCCTGGTTCCGCGTTGCTGAAAGCCCTCTTGATAACTTTACATTCAGGCAATTGAACAAGGACCAGTAAGAGTATTGCTGGGCAAGGATTAGGCAAGACTATGAACGACAGCGAAAAGACCTCGGCGACGGTGAAACCACAGGGCGTAGGAGCGCGACTCCGACGCAAGGAAGACGACCGTCACTTGCAGGGCAAAGGCAACTTTATCGGTAATATGCAAATGCCAGGCTTGCAAGAAGTCGCTTTTCTGCGTAGCCCTATGGCGCACGCCAGATTGCGGGGTATCACGGTTGACGCCCAGGCGCAGGAAAATGTGATATTGCGAGATGCCATGGATTGCGCTGACATCTTCGCGCCGTCCACACTGCCCGGGTATCAGAATTCCAGCGCGCCGCCTTTGGCCAGCGGCAAGGTGCGCCTGGTAGGTGAGGCCGTTGCCATGGCATTCGGGCCTACTCGCGCAGAAGCTGAAGATTTCACGGAAATGGTAGAAGTCGATTACGAAGAACTTCCCGTTTATGCCAATATGCATGAGGCACGTCAGGCGCAGGACAACTTTGTGCATGACAGCTGGAAGAACAACGTATTTGTACAACTGAGCAGTGACGTGAAGTTTGAACAATATGCGGCCAAGGCGCAGCGTACCGTCAGTCACCGTGTGAGTTTGTCACGTCAATGCATGCTGCCTATGGAAGGCAAGGCGGTACTGGCGTACTGGGATCATCAGGCCGATCAACTGGTCGTGTATTGTGGAAGTCAGATCCCTCACATGCATCGCACGGGCTTTGCCCAATTCCTGAATCTGGATCAGTCACGTATCCGGGTTATTTCTCCCGATGTGGGTGGCGCTTTTGGCTACAAGTGCGTGCTCCATCCGGAAGAGCTTTGCGTGGCCTGGCTGGCCAAAACCTATAAAAAACCCTTCCGGTACATGGAAGACCGGCGCGAGCATCTGATCGTGGGGGCTAATACCCGTGAGCACGAGTATACGCTCACAGGTCATATCGATAACACAGGCCGTCTTCTGGCGCTGGATGCCGAAATTACGGTCGACGCAGGTGCGTACTCGGTTTGGCCCTTTACTGTAGGACTGGAAGTGGGCCAGGCCCTGGGCAATTTGCCTGGGCCTTATCGCATACAGGGCTATCGTTGCACCACAACCGGTGTGGCTACCAACAAGCCCGGCTTTATGCCTTATCGTGGGGTTGCTCGTACTGGTGTGTGCCTGGCGATCGAACAACTCATGGACGCCATTGCGCGGGAAGTGGGGCGCGAGCCGTGGGAGGTACGCCTGGATAATCTGGTCCGAGCAGCGGATATGCCCTATGTGAACGTCGCTAATAAGCACTACGATGGTGGCGATTATCCGGCAGGTTTGCGCCGTGCATTAGAGATGATCAACGTTCAGGATGTGCGAGCGCGGCAGCAGTCCCGCAAGCCAGGCGAGCCTTTGCTGGGAATCGGGGTGGCGACCTATACCGAACAGTCGGCCCACGGCACTTCTGTGTTTGCAGCGTGGGGAACCGCAGTGATTCCCGGCTTTGATCAGGCCATGGCGCGCATCTCTGCCGATGGCAGCCTGGAGCTGAGCGTCGGCGTGCATTCGCACGGGCAGGGTATGGAAACCAGTTTTGCCCAGATAGCAAATGAAATTCTGGGAATTGATGTGTCCAGAGTCAACCTGACGCATGGCGACACCGGCCGTACCCCGTTTTCCACCGGGACGTATGCATCGCGCTCTGCGGTGATGTCTGGCGGTGCCGTGTCCAAGGCCTGTAAGGGCCTGTTACCGCGTCTGTTGCAGATCGGCAGCCATATGCTGGGCGTAACCATGGACGAGGTTGAACTGGTCGATGGACAGGTACGCCATGGCCAGCGGCATGTCACGGTCGCTGACATTGCGGATGCGTGGTATATCAATCCCCAGAAGCTACCCGCCGATGTGGACCCAAGCGGCCTGGAAATCACTGTTGGCTATAAACCCAAGGTCGATACCGGCAGTTTTACGTACGCATCCTGTGCGGCTGTTATCGCGCTGGACCCGCAGACCGGCATCGTCAGAATACTGGATTATGCGGTAGTGGAAGATTGCGGCACGATTCTGAATCCACTGATTGTTGAAGGTCAGACGATGGGCGGCACGGCGCAGGGAATTGGCACAGCATTGTACGAAGAAATGCCTTATGACGACACGGCCCAGCCACTGGCCTCGACGCTGGCCGATTATCTAATGCCTGGCGCGCCGGAAGTGCCTAATATTCGCATTGAACACACGCAGACACCATCGCCCAATACCGAGTTCGGGGCCAAGGGCATGGGAGAGGGCGGCGCGATCGCACCGCCCGCCGTTTTGATGTCCGCCATCAATGACGCTTTAAAAGGACAGAACGTGCTGGTCACACGCACACCCATGACGCCCCGGCGCATTCTGCAAGCAATGGCGCAGGCCGATCTTGCGAATGCCGACCAGGATAGCGGACAGGGGTCAGTCACGGCAAATATCCAGGAGGTCGCATGAAGGCCGCTAAATTTGATTACGCCCGTGTCAATAGCATAGACGAGGCGCTTACGCTGCTTGATGTAAATGATATCAATGTCAAGATACTGGCGGGCAGCCAGTCGCTGGGGCCCATGCTTAACCTGCGCCTGGCGCGTCCCCAGAAATTGATCGATATCTCTGCTGCATCCGCGTTGCGCACCGTGGAGAAACAAAAAAACAGTATTCGAATTGGTGCTGCGGTGACGCATGCGGAGATCGAAGACGGGACGCACGACGCTCTGCGCGGTCATATGATGCACTACGTCGCGGGACGGATCGCCTATCGTGCGGTGCGCAATCGCGGCACCATAGGGGGCAGCCTGGCTCACGCGGACCCGGCTGCAGACTGGGTATTGGTGTGCAACGTACTGGATGCACAACTGGAAATTCGTGCAGGCAAGGATGCACGCATGGTCCCTGCCACCCGGTATATGCAGGCGGCCTATACCACG
The DNA here is from genome assembly GCF_002810445.1 of Advenella sp. S44. Taxonomy (GTDB): domain Bacteria; phylum Pseudomonadota; class Gammaproteobacteria; order Burkholderiales; family Burkholderiaceae_B; genus Advenella. Next base: position 576,446 of record NZ_NEXS01000001.1, read on the forward strand.
GACCTGCAGCCAGAGGAAATGATTGTGGCGGTGCACGTGCCAATGATGTCGTCCGAAGCGCGCTGGGGGTATTACAAATTTGTGCGTAAGGTAGGCGAATTTGCCGAGGCCAGTTGCGCCTGTTATTTCGACCGTGCAGCCTCGGTGGCGCGCATTGTGATCGGCGCGCTCGACGGTTCGCCACAATTGCTGCCGGATCTTTCTGTCAGCGCGGCCCAATACGGTATGGCTGCAGTAACGCCTCAGGCGATTGACCAAGCTATTGCGCCCCATATCCAAAACAAAGACGCTGCCGAGCGGATATGGTTTCGCACCGTTGTCGAGCGCAGCTTGCGCCAGGCATTGGGAGAACAAGGAATGACAAATGAGTGAACTCGCACTAAAAGTCAATGGCAAGCAAGTAAGCCAAGATGTGACGCCCCGCACCCATCTTGGGGATTTCCTAAGGGATAACCTGCGTCACACCGGCACCAATTTGAGTTGTGAGCACGGAGTCTGTGGCTCCTGTACTGTCCTGGTCGATGACAAGCCGGTCCGGTCTTGTATTACATTTGCGGTTGCCTGTGAAGGAAAAAAGGTAACGACCATAGAAGGGTATGACGATGATGCGATCATGCAAATGCTGCGCGTTGCCTTCAATGAATATCATGCCCTGCAATGCGGATTTTGTACGCCAGGCATGCTGGCGACCAGTCGCGACATTGTGCTGCGGCTGCCTGATGCAGATCAGGAGCGGGTAAGGATTGAGCTGAGCGGTAATATTTGCCGTTGTACGGGCTACCAGGGCATTACGGCGGCGGTGCTGTCTGTGCTGACCAAATTGAAGGAGCAGCCGGACGAGCAGGTGGAGCAGTTGCGTGCCCGATTGCGGCAGAATGCACCGCGAGAATTTCCTGTCTTCCAGGCTTTTGAATCGTTTGCCGCAACAAAGCCAGTGAACGATGCGGCGCCCGTGGTCGCCAGCGAAGCCCCTGCAAGCGACAAGGTCGGTGGCGCCAAGGAGGGCAAGGGCACGACCGTGGAAGGCGGCTTTGACCTGAGATTGCCGGCCGAACAAGTATGGACGTTTATGACCGATCTGAAAGCGGTCGCCAGTTGCCTGCCAGGTGCGGTGATTCAGGAACAGGATGGCGACCGGGTCAAAGGTCAGATCGCGGTCAAATTCGGTCCCATGGCCGCTGCTTTCAAGGGCAACGCCACGCTGGAGCGTCGGGACAACGATCATGTTGCAACGCTGCGCGGCGAGGGCGTGGATTCCCTGAGCAATTCGCGGGCCAAGGGTGATGTGACTTATGCCGTTGTGCAAAAAGATGACCATCTGTGCCGGGTCAACGTATCTCTTGCTTATTCTTTGCAGGGACCACTGGCGCAGTTTTCGCGTTCCGGCCTGGTTCAGGATTTCGTCAAGCGCATGATTGCCGATTTTGGCAAGAACGTGGAGTTCCGGTTACTGAACCCGGATGCAGATGCCAGTGATATTCCACAATCACACATCAGCCCGTTCAAGCTAATGATGAGTGTAGTGTGGGGGCGCATCAAGGGAGTATTTGGCGCCGGACGGTAGGCGCGAGTATGGCCGCCAGAGGACGCGCACGATTGCAGATGTATCGGTTTTCCAGTGTTAACACATGACAGGAGCGAGCATTAATGAAAGCGTTGTTGAGAAAAGCCCGACAGTGCGTCGCGGCAATGGTGGTATGTGGTTGGTTACCCGTTGCCGCAGCAGCCTCGACGGATTTGGTGGTGCGGCTGGACTGGACGCCCTGGGCGGTACAGGCGCCGTTTCACCTGGCCATGCAAAAAGGCTGGTTCAAGGCGGCCGGGCTCAATGTCCGGATGGAGGACGGCAATGGCTCAGTCAGTACCGTGCAGATGCTAGGGGCTGGCGATCATTTCGATGTGGGTCATGCGTCACTGGCAGCGATGATGATCGGTCGCGATAAAGGCATGCCCTTGAAAGCCATCGCGCCGTTCATGACCAGTACCGACATAGGCGCGCTGGTTCCGTCTGACTCAGATATCGAGGGTCCGGCCCAGCTCAAAGGCAAAAAAGTGCTGTACACGGCCGGATCGCTCGAGGCTCCGTTTATTGATTTTTTCCTCAAGGCAGGCAAGCTGAGTCGTTCCGACGTGGATTTGCTCAGTGTTGATGCCTCGGCCAAGGCGGCCACCTATGCCGTCAAACGTGCCGACGCCGTGATTTCCACCATTCCCTTTATTCTGCCCAGCGTCACCCGCCAGCGCCAGTCGCGGCCCTTGCCGTTTTCCGATTACGGCCTGGACATGGTCAGTTTTGGCCTGTTCACCAATGAGAAAAAGCTGGAAGAAAAGAAAGAGGCCATTGGCAAGTTCGCCAGTATTGTCGCGTACGGCTGGCAATATATTATGGACGGGCACGAGGCCGAAGCGGTTGACGCAATTGTTGCCCAGCGTCCGCAGGCACGGCTGGACAAGGGCATTCTTGCCGAACAGCTCAATGCACTCAAGCCCTACTTCCCGCAAGACAGGAAGCAGCAGATTGGCATGGTCAACCCCGATGATTTTAAAAAGTCAGTCAGTACACTGCATAAAGTAGGGTCGATACGGTACAAGCTTGATCCTGACGAATATTATGTGAAGGATCTGATTCAACCCATCGCAGACGCTGCACCGGAGATAGTCAAATGAATGCAGCGGGCGTAATTGCAGAGGATGTATCCAAACAGTACGGCGGAACCAATCAGACGCAGGCGCTGCTCAATGTCAGCGTATCAATCCAGCCCGGCCAGTTCGTCAGTATTCTGGGCCCGAGCGGGTGTGGCAAGAGCACATTTCTGCGCTGTGTGGCCGGCCTGGAGAAGCTCACTGCGGGGTCGTTGCTGGTGGGGCAGGATCCAGTGAAGGGCCCGCCGGATAATATCGGCATGGTATTCCAACGAGATGCGTTGCTGGAGTGGCGCACGATCCGCAATAATATTTTGCTGCCGATTGAATTTGCCGGCAAGCGCAAAGAAGATTACCTGCAACGGGTTGATTCGCTGCTGAGTCTGACCGGGCTGGCCGGTTTTGCCGACAGTTATCCGCATGAGTTGTCCGGCGGCATGCGTCAGCGCGCTTCAATTTGCAGGGCGCTGGATGCGCTTACCCGCGATCAGATGAATGTCGAGATGCAACGGATCTGGACGCAAACCCGCAATACCACGCTGTTCGTGACTCACGGAATCGCTGAAGCCATTTTTCTTGGGGATGTAGTGCTGGTGTTCTGTCCGCGTCCGGGTCGTATCGTGGAGGCTATTCCCATTGATTTTCCAAGGCCTCGTCCGCTGGAAATCAGGGAATCAGCGGCATTCGGACGGCTGTCTGCCCATATTCGCGGTCTGTTTGAAGGCATGGAGCATTGATGATGAATGCCATAATGAACTCCGCGCGCAATGGCTTGCATGGCGTGCTTTCCATGATCGTGTTGATGATTATTTGGGAGATTGTGTGCCGCGCTGGTCTGGTCCCACCCATTATCCTGCCTGCCCCCAGCGATGTATTCGTTGAATTGTTTCGTGAAGCAGGCTGGTACGCCGTCCAGGCATGGCACACCTTGCTGATCACGCTGGCAGGCTTTGCATGTGCGGTGGCGGGCGGTGTTCTTATTGCCGTTGCACTGGTCAGTTCGCGCTTCTTCGAGCGCTATTTCTATCCTCTGATTATTGCCTTCAATAGCATTCCAAAGGTCGCTCTGGCACCCCTTTTCGTGATCTGGCTGGGTACCGGTTCCGAACCGAAGATCCTGATCGCCTTCATGATCGCCGTCTTTGCCGTGATCATCGATACCGTTCACGGACTGCGTTCGGTGCCACCTGACCTGATTGATCTGGGACGTGTGCTCAAGGGCAGTCCATTGGATTTTTTTCTGAAGGTAAAACTTCCATCGGCGCTGCCCTCAATCGTGGCCGGTTTGAAAGTCGCCTTGTCTTTGGCCCTGGTGGGCACGATTGTGGGCGAGTTTGTTTCGTCGCAGCAGGGGCTGGGCTACATTATCATGAGCGCGCAGGGAAGTTTTGACACCGTGCGGGTGTTTGCCTCGTTGTTTATTCTGGCGCTGATGGGGATGGTCCTTTACGGCTTGCTGGCGTGGGTGGAACGCAGGATCATGGGAGGCCGTCGCCGGCACGAGTAAGCAGGCCGACCATTATGCCCCGGCCGTCAGTGATGCATTATCTATAAAGTGATGATAACGGATAAAATCGGGCAAGCGCTGTCATCACGGGCTGGCTGCGGTATCGTTGTGCCGTGCGGGCGAATATATCATTGCGCAGGATATGACTAAGCTGGCGTGCGCCGAGCTTGTGCATTGCTCACGGGAGCGTCGCAGACATGAAGACGGCCTATCCAGGCGTGTGCTACATATCCTTTAGCGCCGCCCGGCCATACTGGTTATTTTCTTCCACCAGCTTGCTTAGCAGCCGTACGAAAATTTCCCGCTCTTCATTGTTCAGCGGTTCCAGTAGCCGTTCCTGTGAGCGAATCATTCCTTTGCGCAATTGCTTCATTATACGAATGCCTTCCTCTGTAATGAAAGACTGACGCGAACGCCGGTCGACGGGATTGACCCTGCGGCTTACCAGGCCCTTATCAGCCAGACGCTTGATGACATCAGCAGAGGTAGTGCGATCCAATCCTACTTTTAGTCCGATGGATGACTGGTCCAGGTATTGCTCGTTCAGCAATACCGATAGCACGCCATGTTGCACTGGGGTGATGTTTTCATTCTTGCATTCTTCGAAGAACATGGAGTAATGAATCTGATTGAGTCGCCGCACCAGGAATCCCGGTCGCGACCACAGGCCCTGGTCATGAAATTTGGTCTTGATTTCGTCTGAATGGTCGGCCGTGGGCAGATCGTCGTTGTCTCTCTTTCTCATTATGCAGTGAACCTTATACTGAAGTGGCTTGAAGCGCAGTTCAGGATTGCCCGATGGGCTGCCCTGGCCGCTAAAGTTACCGGTGCTTTTTCGCAATTCTATCGGGAAAATACGGTCTCTGCACTAGCAATAACTACAGTATACTGTCATTTTTTCTGAAAGGAAATCAAATACCTGTCGTGCGCTGGGTGACAGGTCTCGAATACGCCGGGCGCCAATCAGTATTTTGCGTTCCGCCCACTCTTCATCAAGCCTGACTCTTACTGTATTGGGCACCCGGTATAGGTCCACACAGCCTTCGGGCAGTATGCCAATACCCATATTGGCGTTGATAAGCAGGCACATGGCGTCATAGCCCGATGTCTCAATATCAATCCTGACATTAGTCGACTCTGCTCGCGCTGCATTAATGAGTTGGTAATTGAGCTGGGTGCCTGCTGTAAGCGTAATGTGGCTGTAGCCAAGCGTATCCCTGAACGACACCCGGTCGTGTTTGGCCAGAGGGTGACCGGTCGGTACCAGAACGATCAGTGTATCCTTGCGAAAATGCGCAACCTCGATATCGTCCTGATAGGGAATTTGAGTGAAGATGCCAATGTCCAGTTTGCCAGCGGCCAGCGCCCTCGTAATGGCAAGGCTGTTTTTCTCTTCCAGATGCAATTGGATATTGGGATACTTGCCGGTAAAGTCGGCCAGTAATGGGGCCAGAAATTGCGTTATGGCGGTGGGATTGGCCGCCAGCGTGACGCTGCCGCGCTGACCTTTGCCAAAGTCGCTCAGTTGGTGTTCCACAGCCTGCACGCTATTGAGAATCGCGCGCCCCCGGTACAGCAGTTCCAGGCCCGCGGGTGTTGGTGTCACACCGCGGTTACTGCGGTTCAGCAGCACCAAACCAAGCTTGTCTTCCAGTTCGGAAAGGCGGCGGCTGACTGCGGCCGCCGCGATATTTTCCAGCTCTGCTGCGCGACTGATCGTGCCTTCATCTACAACCCGTATAAATAATTTTAATGTGAGCAGATCAATTTTCACGGCGCGTTCAGTCGGAGAGCGGACTCGCTAGTTACCCGACAGCAAGAATCCGGCGTTGGGCACCCGCGTTTCCAGGTTGAGAGTTTTCAGCATTTGATAAACCGTGGCTACTGCAGCGGACAGAACGGGTTTGCCGATCTTGTCTTCAGCTTTCTGGATGGAAGACAGCGACGGCATTTGTACGCAGGCAGACAGAATCACCGCGTCCACACCATCGATATCCAGGCGTGTGACGTGTTCCAGCAAATTGGCCGGATCCAGGCGACCGACCTCCAGGTTATCAGATACTTCCAGGCTGATGGAGTCATGGACACTGATCCCTTCGGCCTCAATGTATTCTATCACGCGCTGTGTGAGCGGCTTCATGTAAGGTGTGATAATAGAGACCTTGCCAAGGTTTTTTTCTTTCAGACTGTCTACCAGCGCCCCGGCAGAGCTCAGGACAGGAATGTCGGTATTGTTCTGCTGAACCGCTTTTTGCAGACGAGCCTGGGACTGGCGGTGATAGCCGTTGCCCTGAGCCATGATGGCAACCAGGCAGGCATAAGCCATGACGTCCATGCGGGCATCGCTCAGTTCGATGGCGCAACGGTCGCTGGCCTGATCCATCGCCGCCAGCTCTTCTGGCGTGACGCTCATCATGCGCATGCGCGCTGAATGAAAGGTGAAAGTCTCCTGCGGAAACAGCTCGCGGCGCGCGTTCAGCATGGCCGGAATTTCCGTTTCCATGGTGGTATTGGAACTGGGCACAATCTGGCCGATTCGGTAGTTTCTCATTTCTGACCCTTTAAAATCATTGAAAACTGATTGTAATCAGCCATTTAAATTAACCAAATCAATGATTTACTATGGCGCCATCGCGTTTCGCGATGGCTGGGCGGACGGGATCGGCGGCGTTAACTGTTTGCAAATGTCCAGCGATCAGCTCGAAAAATCTGTATATTAGAGCCCCACATACGGGTCGTTTTATCCCAAGTGCAATCCCTCAGGTTTCCGACGCAATGCAAAACACGCTCCCTCTTTCAGCTCTGGGCCCCAGAATTTGTGTTTTGGGGCCGTCAAACAGCGGCAAATCCACCTTGGCCGTGGCGATAGCCCGCAAATGCAATCTTAAGCCGATACATCTGGATCAGCTTTTTCATGAGCCCAATACTGATTGGGTCCCTCGTTCTGCAGCAACGTTTGCCGCTTTGCATGATGCGGCGATAGCGGGTGAAGGCTGGGTAATGGACGGCAATTATTCGACATATATGCAGCAGCGGCTCGCGCGGGCTACCGGCGTTATTCTATTGAATGTCAATACAGCGACGAGTCTGTTTCGTTACTTGCGTCGTACACTATTTGAGCGAGAACGCCAGGGAGATTTGGAAGGCGCCCTCGATAGCGTCAAATGGGAAATGATCCGCCATATTGCATTTGTCACGCCAGGAAATCACAAGCGTTATACAGAACTGCTCGCGCAAACGGCGTTGCCTACTGTATCGCTTCCATCGGTGCGCGACATCAAGCGTGCTTACCGGCACTGGGGGCTCGATAGCGGTCGCGGCGGCTGATCTGCGGTCAAATGTGGCTAATGCGTTACCATTGGCCTGTAGCGGACTGCCAATGACGAGATATCGCAATCCCGCCCAGCCTGCGCGGCGCAAGCCAGGTGTTTAGCGGCAGGATGGTCTCAATTGGACGTTGCTGCGATTGTGGCGGTTCGATTTTCTTTTGCAGTTAATCAATACACATTTGCTCGGAGCATTTATGTTCAGAAACCTATTACTGTATTTCGTGGTGGCCAGCACCGTTGTATTCGCATTGACAAATAACGAGAGCCATGCCCAGACGCAAAGCGATATGAATCAGCAGGCTAGTGCTGACTACAAAAAAGCGGATGCACAGTTGAACAAGGTATATCGCGAAGTGTTCAAAAAACTCGATAAATCCCAAAAGGCCGATCTGAAGGCCGCACAGAACGCCTGGATTGAGTTTCGTGATCTTGATTGCCAGTTTCAAAGTTCAGGGTCCGCAGGAGGTTCCGTACAGTCAATGGTCATCGCTGGGTGTCTGACCGATAAGACGGATGCCAGGGCCAAAGAGCTCAATGCGCTGTTGCAATGTCAGGAAGGTGATGTGTCGTGCGTTACTGCACCGTGATAACCGGCGCAGTCGTGAGCGATTGATAGGCTACTCTGTTTTCGCTTTGGTTTTTGATCCTGTTGTTTGACTCACGGTCGGCCAGGGTGTTTTCATTCCAAGTCGGGAAGACACATGCAAAAATCTCTATTGAAAATCGAATATCGTCGGCTTCTGTCTGACGACGCTGCGTTGCTGCGGCAATTAAACTTATTGTTTAGCCAGGCGTATGACGATCCGGACAGCTATGAAGGCCGGCCCGCGACTGATGCCTATCTGATGGATCTTCTGGCGAAGGATCATATTTCTGTCTTTGTGGCATTAAATGAGGGGCGTGTGCTGGGCGGGCTGGTGGCGTATGCGCTGGATAAGTTCGAAATGGCACGGCGCGAATATTACATTTACGATCTTGCCGTGGATGTCAGACATCGCAGAAAGGGTATCGCTACCGCGCTTATCCAACGTCTATGTGAGTTTGCGACAGAGAATGCAGGCCGGATTGTCTACGTCCAAGCTGACAATACTGACAAGCCAGCCATCGCCTTGTATGAAAAATGGGGCGTGAGGAAAGATGTGCTGCATTTTGATATCCCGGTGCTGGCTCGCAAGGCAATCTAGATGGTCAAACGAAACGATCCAACGAATCAATTACATAGACCGATCAAAAAGTGGAATCACAGCTCGGAAATAGCTGGCCTTTAGCCAAGCGGCTGCGGAGGCCGTTTCAGTATCCCGGGAACCAATCGTTTACCTATGTACAGCTTAGCGTTTTTTGCGAATAAAAATGGTCAGCAGAGTCAGCACCAGAAAGAGTACGAACAAAATTTGTGCGACCAATGCGCCCCAAGTCAGAAATCCTCCAAACCCGAGGATTGCGGAGATTACTGTCAAAACAAAGAAAAAAACGGTGTGCCAAATCATTTGCACCTCCTAGTCTAATGACAAATGTCATGTCGGGACGATGTTCAAAAGATGTCTGCAGGCAGCTTCGGGGCCGGCAGGCTCAGCGAGTTGGCGGAATTTTATTGTGAAGATTGAGACAAGCTTCATTATTACTCGGCAACGCTACCTGGCAAATCTTGTGCCAGAAGGCAGGCACCCGTCAGAGTGCCCTTGACCACTATTTTAGAGTCGATTTTGTTCGGCCCAGAAATCGTTTACCTCGCGCTCGGCGTCTTCGCGTTTTTTGCCATATTTCTCTTGCAATATACCGCACATTTTTTGCGCATTGCCGTTGACCTGCGCGATGTCGTCATCCGTCAGATCGCCCCACTTTTCCTTGACGGACCCTTTGAGTTGTTCCCATTTACCTTGAGCGATGTCCTGATTCATTGTTATCTCCTTTCAGTGCTGACCATTGAAGTGTGAGTGGAACATCCACAAATTCATACTAGCAATTAAAAGCACGGCTCGCGTATTTCTGTTACATGTTCTTAATAAGTCTAGATATCTGAAATATAAAGGTATTTCTGCGTCTTGCGTCCTACTGCCCATTCCATTGCTGCGGATCGGCGATGTTACGGACTCGTTGCACGAACTTATTGCGCAAGCAGATATATGCTTTACCAGTATTTACAAATGACGGCAGTTAACATTTGCCTCCCTGCACGTGGCTGGCAGACAATTGATTTTCCTGAACTGAGAATGGAGATACCAACATGCCAGCCAAATCCAAAAGTCAGCAACAGGCAGCAGGCGCTGCTTTGTCGGCCAAAGAGGGCGACAAGAAAGTAGGCGAGCTCAAAGGCGCTTCTAAATCGATGTACAAATCGATGTCAAAAAAGGAACTAAAGGAAATGGCCAGCACCAGCCAGTCTGACAAGCCCAAACACAAGCATTGATGGCGTGAACGCCCGGCCCGTAAATCATGATGTATTAGATGATGGATCAATACACGATGAATCAATGACATCGATGTTGTAACGAGCGGCGCGTCTGCCAGGGATCTGCGCAAGCGGGACCCATCATGAGGTCGCAGACAACGAGGCCACGAATGATAAGACCGCAAACAAAAAAGCCATAAATACGAGTATTAAGGACAAAAGTACAAATCGTTGAGCGTGGAACCCGATCGGCTGCCGCCCGTGGAGAAAAAGCCCCCCGTCGCTGGCGGCAGCGGCATGCCGATTTAATCGGGCTCTTTCAGGGCCTTTTGCGCATATGCCGGGATACGGCTAAGGGCGTACAGCGCACTTCGCTTGCGGATTTTCCGACTGCTTCCTGTAAACCGTTTGGTTTCGGTAAAAACAATCGGCGGGTCGTCGTCGCCGATTTTGAATGCCCACCCAAAGCACTGAGTCCCGGCCTTGATCGCCGGGTCAATATTGTCTACCACGCCTGTGTCAGAGACGGCAACGGTGGCACTGCTTCGTGCAAGTGCGCCCACTGCCATTTCAGCGGCCACCTGTTCGCTTGTCAGGTTAAATTGTTCAATCGTTTCGGCCTTCACGCCCAACAACCGTTCTTTGGCGTGGACGGTGTAGGTAACAAACGCGCAATCGAGCAGCTTGCCTGCGTTGGGCGCTTCCGACAGGGTAGAGGCGATCAGTCCCGCTGTGCATGATTCGGCAGTAACCAGGGTCAGCGCATGATCTGTCATATATCGGGCAACGAACTTGATGGGCAGCATTAGGAATTCCGCAGTATTAATTGGAAAAAACGGGCATGCAACGGCCCAAAAATACCCTTTTTATTCTAGAACAGTCGGGTGTGAATAGATAACAGTCTTGCACTATCAAGAATCTGGTAGCCGATTGAAATAACTATTGATCCTTATCAAACCTGTCGTCATGTTACCGATATATAAATACGATATGATTGAAATTGCAAGCTTTTTGCAAGAAGATACGTTCAATATTCAGTAATGTCGGTGCACGCACAAGCGAGGGTAGTCATATTGCGGTGCATTTGCCCCTAGGCAAGGCGCCACATCGGCCTTCCTTCAGATTTTCGTCCAGGATCTCACATGCACGCCGGCATAACGCCGTCGACCGTGTTCGTTATGGAACGCGTATCGAAACGCTACAGATCAAATTTTTTTCTCCGGAGGTTGTCATTGTCGATTTTTGATTCTACAGAAAAATATGGTGCGGTTTCGCGTGCATTGCACTGGTTGATGGCTATCGGCTTTACCTGGATGTTCTTCACCGCTGCGTTGCACTTTTTTGCAGATGAGACGCCAATCACAGAGGCGTTATGGCCAACACACTACTTGATGGGCTTCACGATCTTATGTCTGGGCGTAATCAGAGTCATCTGGGCCGCAGTCAATATGTCGCGTCGACCGCCGTCGATCTCGCTCATGGCACGATTGGGGCACGGTGTGATGTACTTGCTGATGCTGGTCATTCCGACTCTGGCATTGTTGCGCAACTACGGTGCGGATCGCCCGTTTTCGTATCTGGGCATCCAGCTCATGGAGCCGACCGGAGAGAAAATCTCCTGGATGGTCGACCTGGCAGGACTGTTGCACGGTGAGCTGGGCTGGACCCTGCTTGCGTTGATTATCGGCCACATTGGCATGGTATACGTTCACAGAAAAAACACCAGCGCCACAGATGTGCTGCCGCGTATGCTGTAGCAGGCAACGTAGTTTCAAATCAACACGGCGATATCAATATAGTCATAAAAAACACAGGTTTGGTGCAGGATTTCCATAGCAGGATCTGTAGACGGCCGGTCTTAGCATTTACAGAGCCGGTCCGCTCATGGACGGGGCACCCGCCTGGTATCATCGCCCTGAATGTGTAGGTGGGCTGACATTGAGTTTATGCCGGGTGTAATATAGTCCTAGAAACTGGAGCCTGCAAGATGACGAAATTCAAAAAGGGTGATCATGTCAGCTGGAATAGCGAAGCTGGCAGGGTGTCGGGCACGATTATTGCCATTCATACCAGCGATTTTGACTACAAGGGACATGTGCATCGTGCGTCAAAAGACGAACCACAATACGAAATAAAAAGCGACAAGACCGATCACATCGCAGCGCACAAGGGTAGTGCGTTGCGGCATATCAAGTAAAGGCGGAACCTGTCTGATTTCAGGGTGTGCCAGACCCTGTCATCGCCTGTTCATATTCAAAATGAAACCGGCCCGATGACCTTTGTCATACTGCCAGCGGCATAATGCTACTGCATTGCCTATCCAAGACATTTCGACTATGAGCGACTTTCTCCCAAATAGCGACGATCCTTCATTTGAACAGTTTATAAGCGATATCCGTAACTGCAGAGTCTGCCATGATCACCCTCGTTATGGTCAGCCCATGGAGCCGGAACCAAGGCCCATTATTCAGGTTTCGCAGACCGCATGCATCTGTATTGCCAGCCAGGCGCCCGGCACGCGGGTATATCAAAGTGGAAAGCCGTTCAATGACGCATCCGGTGTTCGGTTAAGGCAATGGATGGGGATATCTGACGAGGACTTTTATGACGACTCAAAAATTGCGATCATTCCGATGGGATTCTGTTTTCCCGGTCTGAGGTCTGACGGCAGCGACTTGCCGCCACGTCGCGAGTGCAAGGAAATATGGCGTTCGCAATTGTTCGCACGTCTGCCCAATCTGAAATTGCTGCTGACTATCGGCGGCTATGCTCAGCGCTGGCACATGGGACCGCAAACTGCAAAGCAGGGCGTGACCGAAACAGTGCGAGCCTGGCGTCAATACTATCTTGCCGACCCGTCCCTGCGCGTCTATCCGCTACCGCATCCTTCTTGGCATAACAATCGGTGGCTTACGCAAAATGTTTGGTTCGAAGACGAAGTGTTGCCGCAATTGCGAAGTGATATCCGTAGTCTGATTGCATAGTTGCCGCGATATCACACAGTTGCCACGTCTGACACAGTTGAGTAAGGCGCGGCCGCCTCGCTGTAGCGCAAAGCAACGGAACTCAGCCCACTGGATCACAACGCAATCGTGCGCCATGGCGCCGCTACGTTTACAAATGCAATTGGCTGCTTTCCCTGATTATCAGATCGCATGGCAGCAATGCTTCAACGACATTTTTCTTACCAGCCGGCCTGGCCATCAACTGCTCGAGCACTGTTCGCGCCGCATGCTGGCCGATTTGATAGCGTGCCGGGCGCAGGGTCGTCAGGGCGGGGCGCAGCCTTGCGGAAATGGATGCATCGCCAAACCCTGCGACGGCGCAATCGCGGGGCAGGACAAGCTTACATGAAGGGGCATGCAATATGGCGCCGGCCGCCAGATTGTCATTGGCAAAAATCAAGGCCTGGGGCCTTGAGCGCGCAGGCAAACGGGACAATGTTTCAATGCCGATGGCGCCGGCTTCGAACTCGTCGTCTTCCGGAATAATCTGCACATCCGCTTTCAGTCCGGCGTTCACCATGGCTTCGGCATAGCCTTTTGCGCGCTGCTGGGCGCGGAAGTCTTCGGTGGTCTGCGACATGACAAACTGAATACGGGTGGCGCCTTGTTCCAGAAAATGTCTGGCCAATATGGCCCCCGTCTCTATATGCGGAAACCCGACTTGGTGAAATGGCCGGCCCGGTACCAGCCCCCAGGCCTCGATCACGGGAATGTTTAATGCTCGTAGCATGGCCTCTGCCGCCGGCGTGTGATCGTGACGCGTGAGGATCAGGGCGGTCGGGTGCCAGCCAACAAAAGTGCGAATCGCCTGTTCTTCCAATTCCTGGGAATACTGGGCGTTGGCCAGTAGCAGTTGCAGCCCCGATGCCTGCAGTTCGTCAGTCATGCCCTTGACCAGATCGGCAAAGGTGGCGCTGGCAATGTTTTGCATGACCGCACAAACGACACGGCCATGTCCTGAAGCCAGTCCGCCGGCTACCTGACTGGGCACGTAGCCGATTCGATCGATGATTTCACGCAAGCGTTCACGTAGCGCTACGGAGACTTTTTCCGGCGAATTGAAGTATCGCGAAACGGTAATTGAGGAAACGCCGGCCAGCGCGGCCACGTCATGGATAGTGTATGAGCCTGCTTTGCGACGCGTGGTGCGAGATGTTTGTTTTTGAGTCATGGTTTATCCCAATGGCGTGTTGTTTGACCAGCGCCATACAATTATATCAATGTTACCGGTAACAGTTACCGGTAACATATCAATTCAGCGAAATGTGCGGGAACAAGCGGGTAACCGGTGTCCATCTCTATGACCCGGCAGTTCTGGAAGCTCATAGGTCGGCATTTGCGGGCCTGGGTGGTATTGGCCTCTGATTGCAGGCTCACCGCCGCATGTGTCGTCCATGCCGGATATAGGGGTTGACGATAGTAGGGTTGGGGGTGGCCACCTTTCTTTGGGGTGATTTTCGATGGAGTCATGACTGGCTTCGGTCGCCCGAATGGGTACTACGCACCGCATGTCAAGAAGGGCCCTGAAAGGACGACCTCGAAATACCTCTGCAATGGCGCGTGCAGCGGCCACGGTTCTTGGTCCTTGCATGGCCGACGCTTCGGGTAAAACGCCCCAGGCCCTGGCTGCACCGGTGGTAAACAATGTTTTGCAGCATATATCAATGGCAAGTGTCTTATTTCACTTATGAACTGACCCTATAACAAGCAAGGAGACAACATGAAACCATCCCACCTCGTTCGTCGAAGTTACACCATGGTCTTGCTGCTGGTTGGCATGATATTTTTTTCACCGGGTTATGCCCAGGCAGACAAGTATCCCGACAAACCAATCACGTTTGTCGTGCCTTACCCTGCGGGGGGCGTGGCCGATCAGTTTGCCCGCAGCATGGCTAGCGAGCTGGGAAAGCGTTTGGGGCAATCGGTCGTGGTCAGCAATCGTGCCGGAGCCAATGGAAATATCGGGTCAGCTTATGCTGCCAAGCAACCTGCTGACGGCTATACCCTGTTGCTGGGGTCGACCAGCACTCTGGCCGTGAACCCGCATATGTACAAAGATATGGGTTACGACCCGATCAAGGATCTGCAACCGGTGACGTTAACGCACCAGATGCCAAATGTGTTAATTGTAGGCGCAGGTACTCCATACAAGCGTGTTGAGGATGTCATCAAGGCCGCCAAACGCGAACCGGGTCGTATCCCTTTCGGATCTGCCGGCAACGGCAATTCCATGCATCTTGCGGGGGAGTTGTTCCAGAAGCAGAGTGGTACAAAATTGATGCATGTCCCGTATAAGGGTGCGCCACCTGCACTCACAGATGTCATGGGAGGCTCGTTACCCATGATGTTTATCAATCTGCCTGCGGTGGTTGGCTATGCCGATTCGGACAAGATCCGGATACTTGCGATTACGGCTCCTGCGCGCGCCAAAGTCTTGCCCAACGTGCCAACGTTTGAGCAGGCTGGTGTGTCCGGCGTGATCTCCAGCGTCTGGAATGGCATTTTGGTTCGCAGCGGCACGCCCGACGAGATCGTGAAAAAACTGAATGAGAACATTGTGGCGATACTCCAATCAGAAGCGTTTCGCCAGCCGCTGGAAAGTCAGGGTTATGAAGTTCTGTCCTCCACTCCACAGGAATTTGCAGACTTACTGCGAAAAGACACAGAAGTGATGGGCCAGCAAGTTCGCGATGCGGGTGTTCACATAGACTGATTGAGGTATTGTTGTGCAGAAAAAACTGGATCAATTGCGCAGCCAGCGCTGGTTTGCAAGCGATGATATTCGCGGCTTTGCGCATCGTCAGCGCATGCAGCAGCAAGGGCTTTCGCGGGACGAATTCATGGGGCGCCCTATTGTCGGCATTCTGAATACCTGGAGCGATCTGTCGCCCTGCCATGCGCATCTGCGTGATCGCGCCCAGGCAATTAAGCGTGGTGTGCTGCAGGCTGGCGGGTACCCGTTGGAGTTGCCGGCCATGAGCCTTGGCGAGGTCATGGTCAAGCCCACGACCATGCTGTATCGAAATTTTCTTGCCATGGAGGCAGAAGAGTTGATACGCAGTCTTCCTCTGGACGGCGTGGTATTGCTGGGCGGCTGTGATAAAACGACGCCGGGCCTGGTGATGGGGGCCATTTCCATGGATGTGCCGGCGCTGTTCTGCCCGGCCGGATCCATGCTCAATGATCGTTATCAAGGGCAGGCAGTCGGGGCGGGAACACACACCAAGAAATACTGGGAGCAGTACACAATCGGCAACATCAGCCAGCCTGAATGGATTAGTCTGGAAGCCCGGATGACCCGCGCCCCCGGCACATGCAACACGATGGGCACTGCCAGCACCATGACTTCGATTGTTGAAGCCATGGGGCTTGCCCTGCCTGGTTCGAGCAGCCTGCCGGCCATGGATGCAGCACATACCCGCATGGCCTGGGCCTGCGGCCAGCGCATTGTCTCCATGATCTGGGAAGACTTGCGCCCCTCTCGTATTCTGACCCGTGACGCATTCCTCAATGGGGTAGCAACCTGGATGGCGCTGGGTGGCTCCACCAATGCGGCTGTCCACCTGCCGGCAATGGCCGGGCGAGCCGGGGTTCAATTGAGTCTTGATGATTTCGATGCACTGGCACGCCAGGTGCCGGTGCTGGCCAATCTGTTTCCTTCGGGCAACCGACTGATGGAAGATTTTTACTACGCCGGTGGCCTGCCCGCATTACTGCAGCGTATTCGCGAATATCTGCATCTGGATGCTCTCACATGTACCGGGACGACACTGGGCGCCAATATCGAAGGGCAGGCCAGTTCCGATGATGATGTTATCCGCAAGCTAGACAATCCGGTAGTTCCCGCCACGGCGCAGTGTCCGCAGGCGGGTATGGCATTGGCCGTGTTGCGGGGCAACTTGTGTCCGGATGGCGCCGTGATCAAACCGTCTGCAGCGACCCCCACCCTGTTGCGGCATACCGGCCCCGCACTGGTTTTTGATTCCAATGCCGAGATGCTGGCCGCTATCAACGATCCGGACCTGGATGTAACCGAAAATACCGTCCTGGTGCTGCGAAATGGCGGTCCTGTGGGCGGGCCGGGTATGCCGGAGTGGGGCAATTTGCCTATTCCAAAAAAGTTGTTGAAGCAGGGGGTTGGCGATATCGTCCGCTTGTCCGATTCACGCATGAGCGGTACTCATTATGGCACTTGTGTATTGCACATCGCGCCGGAGTCGGCCGTGGGCGGTCCCTTGGCGCTGGTGCGCACGGGCGATCTGATCCGTCTGGACATTAGCGCCAGGACCCTGGATGTCCTTGTGTCCGACAGCGAATTGGCGCAGCGTCGGGCTCAATGGCGTGCCCCGGAGCAAACTTATACGCGCGGCTTCACGCGTATCTATCAGCACGAGGTGACGCAAGCCAATTTCGGTTGTGATTTCACTTCCCTGGCCGGAAATGACAAGACTCCGGAGCCCCCCATCTACTGATTCAAACCATTGCATTTATATTAACGACAACAGGAGTATGTATGCCCGCAGCAACTGATCTGCTAGAAAACCCGTTTCGCGCCAGGCTTGCCCAGCCGGGGGCGCCGCTAGGCACCTGGCTTATGTCTGGCACGTCCAGTACCGCTGAGGCAATGGGACGCGCCGGTTTTGACTGGCTGCTGGTGGATCTGGAGCATGTACCGCTTGATGACCAGGACGCCCTGCATGTATTGCAGGCTATCGCAGGCACCAATGCCTGCGCGGTTGCACGCCTGGCGGCAAACGATCCTGTTCTGTTCAAGCGCGCCCTTGATTTGGGTGCCCAGACCGTAATGGTGCCCTTTGTTGACAGCGCCCAGGCCGCGCGGCAGGCGGTCAGCAATGCCAAATATCCGCCGCTTGGGACACGCGGTTTTGCCGCAGTCCATCGAGCCAGCGGCTATGGCACCGCGACCGATTATGCAAAGCGTGCGAATGATTCGGTCTTCACCATTATTCAGCTTGAAACGCCCCAAGCGGTGGCGGCGCTTGAAGACATTGCTGCCGTGCCCGGCGTGGATGCTTTGTTTCTGGGGCCCGGAGATCTGTCGGCAAACATGGGACATATCGGCAACCTGGCCCATCCTGAGGTGCAGCATGCGATTGCTGACGTGGCGCGACGTTGCAAGGCCATTGGCATGCCTTGCGGCATTGTCGGGCCCACACCGGAAATGGTGGCCAGCTTTATCAGTTGCGGCTATGCGTTTGTGGCCGTTGCCTCTGACATGGGCATGATGATGCGTCAGGCCTCCGCGTTTATTCAGGCGATCCGCCCCGCACTGGCAAAAGGTTATGACGGCGGCGTTTATTGATTGGTGAGCGCCTACGGCAAAGTCACACCGTTGTATTTGAACAATGAGGAGGCAAATATGCAATTTGGCATATCGACATCGTATCGAAAAAAGCTTTTCAAATATGCAGTGCTTTTGATTGCTACATCTGTTTTTAGCACTACCGCCAAAGCCCAAAACGCTTATCCGGACAATCCGGTGACCATTTTGGTGCCGTTCGGCCCCGGCGGCACCTCTGACATCATGGCCCGGATTCTGGCAAAACATTTGCGCCAGGCAATGGGTGGCAATCTCATTATCGACAATAAAGGTGGTGCGGGTGGCGCCATCGGCATGATGCAACTTAAGCGGGCCAAGCCCGATGGCTATACCCTTGGTCTGTCCGTCATCGGGCCGGAAGTGCTGCAACCTGGTATGCGCAAGACGGGTTACACCTATCAGGATTTCGATCATATTTGCGGCACCTATTCAGTTCCGCTGATGATGATGGTGCCCCAGGACTCAGCATTCAAAAGCATGCAGGATGTTGTTGCATTCGCCAGGAAAAATCCGGGGCAATTGTCTTATGGTACGTCGGGCACAGGTACGTTGCTGCATATTGCCATGGAAATGCTTATGAAACAGGCAAATGCAACCGCGCTGCATGTGCCTTATAAAAGCTCTGCGGAAATGGTGACGGGGCTGCTGGGACAACAGGTGATGGTGATCAGCGATACGACAACCGTAGCCAAGCAATACAAATTGCGTCCGCTGGGGATTTTTTCTGATCAACGACTTCAATCCAGTCCACAGGTGGCCACAACCCGCGAAAGTGGGTGGCCGATCCAGGCAACGATTTGGGGCGGGTTGATTGCGCCCAAGGGACTGCCGCCTGAAATTGTCGCCAAACTGGAGGCTGCCTGCGAAAAGGCCGTCAACAGCGAGGGTTATAAAACCGATGTCGAACCGCTGGATACACCTGCCCATTTCATGAATGCCAAAGCGTTTGGCGCTTTTGCGAAAAGCGAATCGGAGAAATACACCAAACTCATTCAGGATATTGGAATAAACGTAGATAAATAGGGCTGGCTTTACCTGCACGCGACCAATGCCATTGGTATGTGCAATAGGGACCAGCCCTAATAGACACATTCTGTCCAAAAGTTATACTTGAACTCATCAAGGGGAGTAGCTTTCCGCCGTCGCATCGTCATTACGGCAGTCGTGCAGCAGCATGACGCCCGGTGCGCGGGCAACGTCATACGTTGCAAGCAAGACCTTGCCAGCAAAGGGCAAGGTCCATAAATATCCTGATTTAGAATAAATGGCCTGTGTCCTTTACGGAGCAGGCCATTTTTCGTTTCCGCCGGTGCTTTTGCGTACCGGCCGGATCTATTGCAGTCTTTCATGCAAGCGAAAAGCGCCAATCCGCATTCAATTCAAATTTTTAGATTAACGGATTTCAGGTGAATTTATGCTTGAGTTTTTTCAGACACTGAGCTGGACGGCAGTTTTTCAAATCATTATGATCGATATTCTGCTTGGCGGAGATAATGCGGTTGTGATTGCGCTGGCTTGCCGTAAACTGCCCAAAAAGCAGCGCATGCAGGGCATTCTGTGGGGTACGGCCGGTGCGATCATTCTTCGTGTTGTGCTAATTTCCTTCGCATTGACATTATTGACGATTCCATACTTGAAGATCGTCGGTGGTTTGCTGCTTATCTGGATCGGTGTCAAGTTGTTGATTCCAGACGATGATGCGCATGACAAGATTGATGGCGGCTCGTCGGTATGGTCGGCGGTCAAAACAATTATTATTGCCGACTTTGTCATGAGTCTGGACAATGTCATTGCCATTGCCGGCGCCGCCCAGGGCGCGCATGCCAGTCATCAGACGGGCTTAGTCATTGCCGGCCTGATTATCAGTGTGCCCATTATTATCTGGGGCAGTACGCTGGTCTTGAAGCTTATCGATCGTTATCCGGGCGTGGTGCTTTTCGGCGCGGCATTGCTGGGATGGATTGCCGGCGGCATGCTGGTCAGCGACCAGGTTATTATTGAGCGTTTCGGCGAAGTCGGCGGTACGGTCAAGATTGCCGTTGAAGTGGGTGGTGCTCTGCTGGTTGCGTTACTGGGAAGCTGGCTGGCCAGACGCAAGAAGGCAATATCTGCGTAGCGAACATCATGTAGCGCCAGTGGTCGGTAACCGCACAGGCGGCCTGGATGGTCGCCTGTGTTAGCATTTCTATGCCTTCTTTGCCCTGAAGCGGCGCAAGTCCTGTCTGGCCGATTCACGATGCGACAACCGTCGAGATGATATTGAGCTCAAGACGACTATCTCCTGTTTACGCCTCGCCATTTATCCGTACCGACACATTAAGCCCGTAGCATTCGCTTTTGCAGCACGCAAAACACGGGTTTGTGCTGCAGAATCAGATTCCCCATTCCGAGCCCACGCCGCACAGGGTGGCAATGCCCAGCGCCAGAAATATACAGGCGGCGATTGTGTGTACGAGCTTCATGGGAACGCGATGCCCCAGTTGCTTGCCCAGAATGACGGCCGGCACGTCTGCGATCATCATGCCTAGCGTGGTGCCAATGACCACTTCAATCGGAAAAGCGCTTTTGGCTGCCAGCGCGACGGTCGCCAATTGTGTTTTGTCGCCCATTTCTGCCAGAAAAAAGGTAACCAGCGTTGCTCCAAAGACGCCCAGTCTACGGCCGACCGAAGCTTCACTTTCGTCTAGTTTGTCGGGTATCAAGGTCCACACAGCCATGGCAATAAACGAAATGCCCAGTATCCAGCGCAAGGTTTGCGGGCTGAGGGCAGTTGTTATCCAGGCGCCGAGCGCGCCGGCCAGTGCATGGTTGATAATGGTTGCAACCAGGATGCCAAGAATAATGGGAATGGGTTTTTTGAATCGGGTTGCCAGAATGAAGGCAAGTAACTGTGTTTTGTCGCCGATTTCGGCAAGCGTAACAACGCCAGTGGAAAGCAAAAGAGTCTGCATAAATCAAAACCGCGACCGGACATAGACGAATGATCACCTTTTTTTCCGGCCTACAAAAAAAAGTGATCAAAGGTCTTGCCAGGCGATGTCGCTGCTTACGCCATGATGCACGCATCAAGTATGTTGACGTAAGCCTCGGGAAACTGAGCGGCTACTCCCCAATGATGGCAGGATTATATCGGACCTGCCCTTGCACCGCAAGCGGGGAAACCATAGTAACCATGAGCAAAAGATTTGAAATAAGAACCATTATTATTGATCTCGGTGCTCTACCTCATTGTGAAACGCATGACTGCCTCTAGGGCGGTTCTTGTCATGCGTCGCCGCATCGTATTTCACCACCTTGGTGGTTGAATGATGGGTTATGAAATCCGCCAGACAATTTTGCAGACTTTTGTTCCGGCAGCGCAAGCCGATTCGAAACAAAAAAGACAGGCGATGCCTGTCTTTTGGAAGAAAGGCCCGGCATCTTGTATGCCAGGCTGATCCATGCCTGATCTGACCACACCGGCCGTCCACCGTTTGCAGATGGCCGGTGTGGGTTGTCAGATCATTTCACGGTCGCTTTTGGCGGCATTACGCAAATCGCGTATCAGTGCAACAACCAGCGTTAACAGGATGGCGGCCGAAATAACAGGCCAGACAAGGATATAGGCGGTCAGTAAAATTCCATTCATCATTTATCTCTCTTTCAAGCACGTGCCGGTGCAACATCACCGTCAACGTCTGTCGCGGGTTCATCGGTTGTATCAGTTTTCTTTTGGAATGACGTAACGCGTTCGGCAAGCAGGGCAAAGTCGAACCGTTCCTTGTTATTCCAGCTCATGGCGATACACACCAGTGCGCTGACCCCGTAAGAGGTGAGCGAGCTAAGCAGTACCGGATACTCGCGCAGGAAACCAATCGCATTTGGAACAGCGATAACCACAGTCGCAAAAGCAACAAAAATGGCAATCTTGCGGTTGAAAAATGCAAACGTCATCAGGCCAAGAACGACACCGCCGCCTGCAGAGGCGCATAACTCAAAAAATACCGCAACAACGCCTTCCAGAGGGAGAAGTTCGAACCTTGCCACCGCGAACAAAGTCACTGCTAATATCACGGATGTCGTAAAAGCCTTGTTCGTTATCTTGTCCCAGTAAAAACTAACGATCACCGGAAACACAATCGCTCCCCATAATGCGCCAACAAATACCAGCATAACCAGGATATCAAGCCGCAGGCTGGCAAATATCACGCCGATCATGGTCGCAACGATCATCGTGGCGCGACCCCACCACAGCATGCGTTTTGGATCCGGCGTACCACGAGCCATATTCTTTCCGTAGATGTCGGTCATCATGATGGATGACAAGGCCGAAAGATCGGAGTCGGCGGTAGAAGACAGAGAGCCGACAACGAGAATAAAAAACAGCGCAATACCGAAAGGCGGCAGGTAAGTGGAGGCCATTTGCGGAATGATATTGTTCATATCCCCGTCTGCAGGTGTCAGACCGACAAAGAGCGCTAGCATGCCCAGCATGCCCAATCCGATTACCACTGCGCCATAACCGATAGTGGCGGTCAGGAAGGTTGACTTGATCAGATCTTCACGAACGGCGAACAGGCGTTGCGCGATCGTTTGATTACCAATGGCATAGGCCAGCACCGCCACAAAATAGGGCGCCCCCTGTTCCAGAATTGCTTTTGTCGAGAAAAAATCAGCCTGTTCCGATGACAGATTGCCCCAATTGGCCACGAGCATGTCGGTGCCGCCGGCATTGAAGAATATCAGGGGAATAATAACGATGGCGGCCAGAATCATGGCCACCAGTTGTGCAAAATCGGTCATGACCGAGGCGCGAAAGCCTGACCACAATGTATAGGATAATACCCCCAGGCCGGCAATGAGCACGCCCTGAATGAACGATAGCGGACTAAGCACGGAAACCAGTGCGCCGGCAGCGGTAAAGTTCACCATCAAGCTGATACAGCTGCCCAGCAAATTGGAAACGGCCATGATCATCTGACTTGATGTTCCATGGCGTGCATGCATGACTTCAGCAAGAGTATGTGCTTTGGGAGCCAGGGCCCGGAAGCGCCGTCCGTATGGATAAATGAACAAAATCATAAGCGCGCCCCAAAAGCCGTAATGGATGGGGCCGGACAGTCCGTACTGGTAACCTGAGGTTGCGCTGGCGTAAAACGACGCGGCCCAGATCCAGGTGGCAATCATACTTGCAGCCGACAGGCCAAAGCCTACGGCGTTGTTCGATACCATATAGCTGTCGACATTTTCTTTTTTCTTGCCGATAAATAAAGACATCAGAAAGGTCAGGCCATAAAATCCAACCAGCAGCAGCAATGCTGTGGTCCCTGATAGCTGGTAGAAGGCGGTTTGTTCTTGCATATACGTTCTATCGTCCTGGTTAATAAAGCCGCGCAACAACGTGGACGCGGTCGTCCCCTGGCCCGAAGTTCGCGAATCCGGGCACAAGGGATAAAAGAAACACAAAAAGGTGCCTCTGTTGGGTCAAGCGCATGTGATCACGATTGCAATGGCAAGCTATCGAACACGAACATTGAAATCTCCACGCCAATACTCTGACTGCGGCTCATGTAGCCGTTAGCGATGTGCGTAAGTTCGACGTTGCGATTGTCGTAATCTGCCCTGGCCGGTTGGACAGGGCATGCGCTGGCGGTCAAATGGACCAGCCGGGTTGTTCCGCAGTCAGAGACTGGGTGTGTTGTTCGGCAAATGCCGGGCTGCGAAGCAGCCTGATGACGAGGAAAAATTCCCTCTGGAGTAAGCCTTATGGGCTCGGTCTGCAGCAATGGGCCTGGTCTGGCCACAGCAATGATTGAGATTTGCTGTTGAATATATGCAGACAATTACCGTTAAAAATCGATATTTCAACTGTAATTCACGGGGTAGTGTATAGGAATAACCGCGTCAAGTCCAGTCGGGGGATATGGATCATATGGATGACCGGTTTTGGGGCATGTCAAAATCGCGCGGTGAAAAGCGCATTTTCAGCGGTGGTAGCCTGAACGGGTTTGGCGATTAGACTGCTACATTTAACTAAAATAGTGTCATTAGAAATGGCTCGATCGCAAATTTTTAACTCGTGCGAGAATAACTAATGCAGAAATTTACAGTAATTACTCATGATTAAACTTTCAATCAAACAGCTATCCGCCATTCGAGAATTAGCTTCTACACGTAGTTTTACAGTGGCGGCCTCGAGTCTTCATACTACCCAGTCCAATCTGAGCATGACGATTCGAGAGGCAGAAGAAATCGTAGGATTGAGATTATTCGACCGAACAACGAAATTCGTTATTCCAACAGCAGCTGGCGAAGCTTTCGCAGTTTCAATTGGAAGGCTACTCGACGATTTAGATCTGCATATTGCCAATCTGCAGTCGATAGGTGAATTGTCTAATGGCACTTTGTCTATCGGTGTCACTCCTTTATTGGGCAGTACGCTGGTTGCCGAAGCTATCGCAACATTTAGTGAACGTTATCCTGGTATTGTTATCCGTATGGAGGATGCGCCCACACACACACTAGTGACACTGCTAATACAACGTGAGATTGATCTGGCTATTGGAACTTTTGACGGAAGGGCGGCCGAAAT
Organism: Advenella sp. S44; assembly: GCF_002810445.1. Classification (GTDB taxonomy): domain Bacteria; phylum Pseudomonadota; class Gammaproteobacteria; order Burkholderiales; family Burkholderiaceae_B; genus Advenella. The sequence goes on from NZ_NEXS01000001.1 coordinate 601,231, forward strand.
TCAAATGCAACCGCTATTTGAGGATCGTCTTGTGGCGCTTTCTCATCCATCTGTTGGACTAGCAGACACAGTGAGATGGACGGATTTATCTGATAAAAAAATAATAGGGATTGGCCAAAGTAGCAGTGTCGGGAGAATGATCGAACATGCTTTTTTGAGCGCCACAAAGCGTGTCGTGCGACCAACGATTGCTTCCCATCATTGGTTGACTGTCATGGCGCTTACGTCATACGCAAAGGGTGTATGCATTGTGCCCAGTTATGCTTGTCTATCCGAGTTCACCAATACTCTCGTGCGTTCCGAACTGATTGAACCGAATATGGCTCGCACAATCAGTTTCGCGTCTATCAAGGGCAGAAGTCTATCTCCCGCGGCAGAAGCTTTCATGAATACACTGATTTGCTTGCAAAAATAATAAGTTAAGTTATCAAAAAAATTGATATAAAAATCAGATAATTCAATTTTACTCATTAGATAGAGTTTCGTAGACTGGCCCTGTCATTTGTCTACGGTTAGTAGATGCGAAAGCGCACAAAGCGCATTTTTTCAATACTCATTCTAATTTTAAATTTTGTCTTTATGAACTCAAAGGATAAGCCGTTATCCAATTTCACGATTTTGGATATCACAGTCGCAAGGGCTGGCCCCGTAGCTGTTCGGTTATTGGCCGATTGGGGTGCAAATGTCATAAGAATAGAACCCCCGATTCGTCGAGATAGGGGTTCTATTATTGGTAAGAATCGCGGGTCTGATAGCCAAAACCTGCACAGAAATAAAAGAAGCATCTGTCTTGATCTCAAAAGCCCCGCGGGCCGGGAGGTCCTGTATACCTTTGTTAAACAGGCCGATGTTGTTGTAGAAAATTTCCGAGCCGAGGTCAAGGAGCGACTGGGCATTGACTATGACCAACTTAAAAAGGTCAATGACAAGATCATTCTGGCAAGCATATCCGGATTCGGTCAAGATGGCCCTTATAAAGACAGGCCCGGGTTGGATCAGATTTTGCAGGGCATGAGCGGCTTGATGTCGGTCACTGGAGACCCTGAATCAGGCCCAACGAGAACGGGAATTGCAATTTCCGACACCACTTCTGGCATGTTTCTCGGACAAGGCATCTTACTGGCCCTGTTACATAGGGAAATAACAGGCCAAGGGCAATGGGTACATACGTCATTGTTGGAGAGCATGTTGAGTAAATTGGATTTCCAAGGATCCAGGTATACCGTCAACAAGGAAATACCAGTCTCAACCGGAAACTTCCATCCAACGCTGTCTCCGATGGGAACCTTCCATACCAGGGACGGCTATGTGAACATTGCAGCCAGCACTGACAGAATGTTTGTCACGCTCTGTGAAAAGCTTGGTTGTCCTGAGAGCGCAATGGATGACAGGTTCAATAGTCCTGAAAAACGACGGCAATACAGACAGGCGCTGGATGTGATCATTGAGGAAAATACCAGAAAATTCTCCAGCACAGAATTGATTGAATCATTAAATCCATTGGGAATCCCTTGCGGTCCCATATATAACATCAGGGAAGCATTCGAAGATCCACAAGCAAGACATTTGAAAATGATCATTCCCGCTCCGCATCCAGTGTTGGGAAATATTGACCTGGTTCGTTCACCCATTAATTTGTCTGCTTTCCCTCATGACGATCAATTTCATCATGCAGGGCCAGATAACGGCGAGCATACGGCTCAGATAATGAATGATATGGGCTATGACACAAAAGAAATTATTGCGTTAAAAAGCAAAGGGGTTATCCAATGACAAGCACGGAAACGACCCTGCCGAAATTAAACATAGACGGCCATCTCGCCATCATCACACTCAATAAGCCGCATAAAGCGAACAGCCTGGATTCCACTGATTTACTGGAACTCTCAAAGCACATATACACAATCAATCAGCAAGAGGAGGTACTGGTTCTGCAAGTCAAAAGTACTGGAAAATACTTTTGTAGTGGCTATGACTTGCGAGGATTTGGTGAAAAAAAATACTCTTTTGAAGATATTTCGAACATGCTGGAAGACGCGCGGCCCGTGACAATCGCGGTACTTAACGGTGGAGTATATGGTGGTGGAACTGACCTTGCCTTGGCTTGTGATTTCAGAATCGGAAACCCAACCGTAAACATGTTCATGCCCGCTGTAAGGCTTGGCCTGCACTTCTATGAACGAGGTCTGAAACGTTATGTAGCTCGATTAGGACTAAATGCTGCAAAACAATTATTTCTAACTGCGGAAAAAATCGATGCAAACGAGATGCTGAAGATTGGATATCTGACACATTTAATCAATGTCGAAGATCAAGAAAAAGTTGTAGACGATCTTAGTCATAAATTAAATCAAATGGCCCCTTTGGCACTACTCGGGATGAAAAAACATCTCAATAGAATTGCGCGTGGTTCCTTGGATTTGAACGAGTTAAAAAACGATATTTCTATCGCGGCTAAATCGGAAGACATAAGAGAGGGCGCTTTGGCTTGGGCCGAAAAAAGACAGCCTGTATTCAAAGGCAAATAAGTTCCACCCATGGAGGAAAAATGAAGACACAATCAATGCTTAAATTGGTTTTAGCCTCAATACCGATGTTAGCCGGTTCAACTGCATTTGCAGAATACCCAAACAAGCCGATCACACTGCTTGTCGGTTATCCACCGGGTGGCGCTGCTGACCTGACAGCCAGACTATTTGCTGAAGAACTAAGTAAACAGTTAAAACAAACGGTTGTTGTCGAAAATAAGCCTGGCGCTGGTGGAACAATTTCCACTTCGAATCTGGCGCGTGCCAAAGCCGACGGCTATACCCTGGGCATTGGCACTGCAAATTCGTTTGGGGTCGACCAGTTTTTATACAGAGTAAAATATACGCGAGAGGATTTCACACCGATTAGTCAATTGGTTTCCTCGCCGCTTATTCTTGCTGTCAATAAAGATATCCCCGCTGATACTGTGGGTGAACTCAAGGCACTCATCAAAAAAAGCCCGAATAGTTTTAATTATTCATCTTCTGGTATTGGCGGTTCTCCTCATATAGCCGGACTCATGTTCGAAAAAGCGGTAGATGAAAACATTCTTCACATACCGTACAAAGGCGGCTCTGATTCGATGACCGCTATTGTGTCGGGCGAAGTGAAATATTCCTTTGGCACAGCTGCATCTGTCCTGCCTTTAGGCAGGGCCGGTAGGTATAAGATGATGGGCGTTACTTCGTATGAGAAATCGCCTATTGCTCCAGACTTGCCTTCACTCAATGAATCTGGAATGCCGGGATTTACCTATCAAATCTGGTTTGGGCTCCTGGCGCCCAAAGGTCTGCCTGACAATATTGCCGACAAGCTATTCGATGCGACCCAAAAAGCTTTAAGCGATAAAGAAATGCAGAGAAAACTGTTAGTTGAGGGTAATATCGTCGAAGCTTCGGCTTCTCGGCTCGAGTTCAAGGATTTCGCAATAGAAAAAGGAAATGAGTCACTTGACCGCCTAAAAGCATCCGGGATTGAGATTAAGTAGTCGCTTTTCGTTTGTGATATCCATGGATCGATGCGGTAGAAGAGCTCATATTAGCAGCAGGAATGCGTATCCGGGTCGGCGCCTTTTTAAAGATCCCAGCCCGGCTTTAGGCCTACGAATTATCCTGCAGTTCCATGGATAAATTGATTAAATAAGAATCATTCTCAATTTTGTGCAATAATCGTGTACTGTTACTACCCATTCGGACCTCCCGGCCCGCTGCTCTTATGAAACCCGCCTTTGAAAGCGCTGTCGACTTCGCCAATCCGCCCTTGCGCCCAACGACGGGCACAAGGCCCTGGCGTGCGCTTGGCATGGTGCGACGGCTTGATTTCGACAGTCCTGGTTACCGGTTCGAATCCGATTCGGTAGCGGCCAATGAGCCGGTGCTGGAAGGACGTATCCGCAGTCTTGCCCTGCAGCCGGGCTTGTCCATGCACGGCACCGAGGTGCTTGATCTGCACAATATGGTGTCCCGGGTGAACATAACCGCAGGCTTGCGGGTGGTGCTCGTGCTGGCCGGAGAAGTCGATGTGCGCATCGGCGGACAACGCGTGCATCTGCATGCGGACGACCCAGCTCTTGCCGCCAAAGCGGCCATTGTCAGCATGCCCGAGGACGCCTTGTTTGAGCGTCGATGGCAGCGCGGGAAGTGGGAGCGCAAACTTGCCCTGCATGTCACGCCCGAGTGGCTGCAAAGTCACGGCTGGCTACGCTCAACAGATCAACGATATGACCCCCCGGGGCTCCGTCCGATTGCTGACTTGCGGCCGACCAGTCTGAATTTTCCCGACACGCTGTGCATCAAAGCCTGGAAACCGTCGCCGCATGCGCTTGCGCTGGCCGAGCAAATGCTTTGTCACTCTGAAGACCCGACGGACGATCTGAGTCGCTTGCGACTTGCCAGTCGTGCGCTGGAACTACTGTACGAAGCGCTTGCCAGTCAGCGTGCCGATTTGGGTCCGGCAACCGTGGTCAAGGGCAATCTACGACAACGCGACCAGGACCGCATGCTCAGGCTGCGCAGTTTCATTGACAGCGAGTTACAGCAACCGTTTGCGCAACCGACCATGATTCCAGAGCTCGGGCGTCGTTTCGGATTAAGCGCCAGCGCCCTGCAACGGCAGTTTCGTCATGCTTTCGGGACATCGGTCAATGATTATCGGCGGGCGATGAGATTGCATCAAGCCCGGACCGGTCTGGAGCAGGGGCTCAGTATTACCGAAGCAGCGTATCAGGCGGGCTATTCCAGCGCGGCCAACTTTGCCACGGCCTTCCGACGCCAATTCGGTCTAAGTCCCAAAAGTCTTTGCTCGCGGCTTTGATTCGAGCCAGTGCATCCCGCCTCGGAAGGTAAACGCCGGTGGCCTCCGGATCAGCATTAACGGTTAGCTTCAGCATCAGCTCATGATCATCTCAGGATGAGCGTCGGCATTGGTATTGGCGTCCACCTCAGCTGATGATCGGCTCAGGATCAGCTTAGCCTCAGCGGCAACGCCGCCATCGCCACAAGAATGAAATGAATGAGCGCTTCAGGACATGGGTGTTCATGGTGAACCATTCATATTGCAATCGAGCACAATCGCTGTTTGCAGGCGCTGTGTGATATCCGACGAGTCAGAAACTGACCTGGACGCAAAGAACTTTGCGTGTTAGCCAAACTTATTTTGTAAATGAGAATGATTCAATGTGGTCTTGCTACACCCGAAGGGGCGATGGCGGGCCCCACGTGCCTGAGTGGCGCCCTTCGATCAGTAAGGAATCACAAGGAATCAATAATGAATATGTCCGGCAAGCATGAGAGCAGTAGACGGTTTGGCATTGGCATGACACACGCGTCCCTGGCGCTGGCGCTGTTCTTTTCCGGCGCCGTGTATGCGCAGGAAAAAGCGCCGGTTGCCACACTGGATGCGGTGGTCGTGACGGCCAGCGGTGTGGAACAAAGTGCCAGGGATGCCCCTGCATCGCTGACCGTCATCACTCAGGACGATATCAAAAAAAGCGGCTATACCTCTGTGGCGCAAGCAGTCAGTAAAGTGGAAGGCGTCTACATGGTGGGGGGCGATCCCAATAGCCGCGATATTGCCATTCGCGGCCTGCCCGGCGAATATACACTGATCATGGTTGACGGCAAGCGCCAGAACACGCGCGAGACGATGAACCGGGGTACTGGCGGCGTCCAGTACGAGTTCATGCCGCCACTGGCCGCCATTGAGCGTATTGAAGTGGTGCGCGGCCCCATGTCGTCCCTTTACGGCTCTGATGCAATGGGTGGCGTGGTCAATATCATCACAAAAGATGTGCCCAAGACGTGGTCGGTCGCCGTGGACAGTTCTGTCACGTTGCAGACGGATAACGACTACGGTAATGGGCGCCAAGCCCAGTTCTGGCTGGGCGGGCCGATCAAAGATGAGGTGCTGGGACTGCAGATTTATGGTTCATACGATGACCAGAGCGAGGGCAATAACTACTTTTCTAACGTGAACGGGCCCTATGGCAGGAACAATAAAAGCATCGGCTTAAAACTGGGGGTCAAGCTGGCAGAGAACCAGGATCTTGTACTGGATGTGGCCTCACAGCGCCTGACGACTGAAGGAACACCGGGCAAGTCGATTGGGCCGACCCTGCCGTGGAACAAGGTGCAATATCAACGCACATCCTTTGGAGTTACTCATACCGGCCGCTGGCGTCTGGGCGACTCGAAAATCTCCCTGTACCGCGAATCCAATGACCAGGAAAACTGGCCCAAAACCGGCGAATACACTGAAAATCGCCGCATCGTCAACACGACGCTGGATGCGAACTTCAGTATGCCATTTACTTCCCACACCCTGCGTTTTGGGGGCCAGTATCTGCACAGTCGCCTGGACGGCATTCAGAAAGAAGCCGCATTTGACAATTACCCGACCAATACGAATGAGGTGTCGCTCAGCAACTATGCGCTTTTCATCGAAGACGATTACTATCTCACCGATAAATTTACGGTGACCGCCGGCGTTCGCATGGACCACGATGAGCGGTTCGGGACCCATTGGTCGCCCCGGCTCTATGGGGTTTATCATGTGACTGACGCACTCACGATCAAGGGCGGGATTGCCAGCGGCTTTAAGGCGCCGACCATTCGACAGAGTACGCCGGGCTATTGCATGTCGACTGGGGGCACCTCAGGGTTCCGTGGTCCGCTTTGCGGCAATCCGGATCTTGAGCCGGAAACCAGCGTGACCCAGGAGCTGGGACTGGTGTATGAATGGGAGCAGGACAGTCGTCTTTCGGCCACCCTGTTCAACACGAATTTTAAAAACAAGGTCGCCAGCTACGATACCGGCAAGCAAGACCCGCTAAATCCTGGCAGTAATAACCACTTATATGTGTATGACAATATCGATAAAGTCCAGATCTATGGCCTGGAGTTGGGCCTGAACGTGCCACTGACCGACGCGCTGCGTTTGTCTTCGAACTACACCTACACCAAGTCCAAGCGCAAAGGCGGTGGTGAGGTCGCCTTCAACGGACGCTCGCTGGATGGCGAACCACTGGAGACAACGCCAGAGCATGTGCTCAATACGCGGCTGGACTGGCAGGCCAGTGACAAGCTGTCTGCCTATGTACGCTGGAATCTGACCGGAAAGGCCTATTATGCAGCCTATCGCAATGGCGCCATGGATGTGCGCACTCGTCCCGGCGGCTCCACATTTGATGTCGGCGGCAGCTATCAGGTCAACAAGAACCTCGCGCTGCGTCTTGCAGTGCTGAACCTGACGGATCACAAGACGCCGCTGGATCTTCGTGATCGCTACGAGGGGCTGGACGGCAACTGGATGGTGGATGAGGGTCGTCGCGTGTGGCTTGGCGCCAGCATTAATTTCTAGGATGGTACGTGCCTGAGATGATAAGAAAGTGGATTTTTGCGACATGGCTGGCCGCTATGTTGCTGATCAGCCTGCCTGCAACCGCCCAAATCGAAATTACCGATCAGGCGGGAAGAGCGGTGCGCCTGGCACAGCCGGCGCAACGTATCTTTTTTTCCGAGCCCGGCGATTTCACCATCATGGCCATGCTTGAAGACAATCCTGCCAAACGCATTGTGGCGTGGAACCGATGGCGCCTGGACAAACATACGCTGGAGCATTGGCGCAGCATCGACCCGGTGGCTTTCGATACAATCAACCAGATGGTGATTGATGGCCCGCAGAATCTGAGTGCAGAAATGCTCATCGCCAATCAGCCTGACCTGGTGGTGCTGGACCGGTATTTTGGCAACGCAAAGCAGACAATTTCGCGTCTGGAGCAGGCTGGTATTGCAGTTGCCATTCTTGATCTTGAAGCTGATCTGCGCCAGGATAACGCCACGGAAGGCCTGGAGAAGATGGCCATTCTGATCGGCCGCCAAGAGCGTGGCCAACAAGTGGCCGACTTTATCAATCAACACGTGGACCGTATCACGCAAGGCGTGGCCAAACTCAAGCAACAGCAATCGAAGCTGCCCACGGTATTGATGGAGCCGCATGCAGGCAGCGGGCCCTGCTGCACGTCCGTCGGCTCTGGTGTGCTAATGGGTGATCTGATTGTGATGGCAGGGGGACAACTGCTCGGCAGCGAGATTGTGCAAGGACTGTCCAGCCAGCTGAGTGCCGAATATGTCATTGCCAGCGACCCCGAGGTCTATATCGGCACGGGGGGCCGGCACATCGAAGCGCGTGGCGGGCTATTGCTGGGTCCCGGTGTGGAGCCTGCGGCCAGCCGAGCCAGCCTGCAGCGCGTCACCCAACGGGTTGGTATTGCGCAAACGCGCGCAGCCCGCAATCAGCGTACTTATGGCATTTGGCATAGCGGTTATCCTGTTGTCAATCTGGAACTGATTGCCACCTGGTTGCATCCCGAACTGTTCGGCGATGTCGATCCGGCAGCCACGCTTGACCAGATCAATAAGCGCTTTATGGCCAAGCCGCTGACCGGTACATTCTGGATTACCCCCGACACGACGCAAAAGCACACCGATGCACCTTGAACCCGATATGGCCCGTGAACCGGGTCCACAGAGCATCGCGATCCATGCGCGGTGGAAGCAGCACAGACGCATCGCGCGCCGCCGCCAGTTCATTGTGGCGGCACTGGCCTTGCTGGCCATTGCCGCCGCCCTTGCAGACCTTTTTACCGGAAGCGCTGCGCTCACGCCGACGCAGGTCTTGCAAGGTTTATGGCATCCCGACTCCCTGACCACACCTATGCAGGTTGTGCTGTGGCAGGTCAGGCTGCCCGTGGCGCTAATGGCTTTACTGGTAGGAGGCGCGCTGGCGCTGGCCGGGGCCGAAATGCAAACGATTTTGAACAATCCGCTGGCCGAGCCTTTCACGCTGGGCGTTTCCTCATCTGCGGCGTTGGGAGCGGCGCTGGCGATTGTGCTGGACTGGGGCGTTATCGGTAACGATGCCGCCTGGCTGGTGCCTGCCAATGCCTTTGTTTTTGCTCTGACTTCGCTAATGTTATTGCAGTTTCTGGCGCAATGGCGCGGCGCACAGGCGCAAACCTTGGTGCTTTTCGGGATTGCCATTGGTTTTTCTGCCGGTGCATTGCTGTCATTACTGCAGTTTATGGCCAGCGAAGAAGCGCTACAGCAGCTAGTGTTCTGGAGCATGGGCAGTCTGGCCCGCGCTGACTGGCAGAGCGTTGCCATTGTGGCGGGCACGCTGGCCGTGACGCTGCCGTTCTCGTGGCGCGCGGCTGGCCAATTGACGGCGTTGCGCCTGGGCGAGGAACGTGCCCGCAGTTTTGGTATCGATGTAACTTCGCTGCGACGGTGGGCGTTGGTGCGAATCAGCCTGCTGGCCGCCACTGCCGTGGCTTTTGTTGGCACGGTCGGGTTTGTCGGCCTGGTTGCGCCGCACGTGGCCAGAATGATTGTCGGGGACGGACACCGGCATCTGTTGCCGGCGAGTGTGCTGATTGGGGCCGCGCTGGTTGCGCTGGCGTCCGTGGCCAGCAAGTCATTGCTGCCCGGCGTCACGCTGCCCATTGGCATAGTGACGGCGTTGGTTGGCTTGCCGGTCTTTATGGGCCTGATCCTGCGCCGCAGCGGGAGCCATTTATGAGCGCGGCAGCAGCAATCCTGCATATCCATGACCTGCATGTTCGTTACCGACAGCGCAAAGTGCTTTGCGGTGTAGATTTGCATGATATTCAGCCCGGTGAACTGGTGGCGCTTGCCGGACCGAATGCTGCTGGCAAATCCACACTTCTGAAGGCGATCGCGGGGCTGGTGCCGGCCAGTGGTCAGGTTCGCTATGGAAACGACAACTGGTCTGGCTGGTCTGCACGAAAAAGGGTCGAGCATATTGGCTTTATGCCTCAGACGTCGGCCGAGACCAGCAACCTGACCGTGCTGGAAGCCACGCTGGTGTCATTGCAGTGTGCACGGACCGGCTCGCGCAAAGACGATGAATTGAATGCCTTGCGGGTTATTGAACACCTGGGGATTGGCGAGCTGGCCCTGCGTGCGTTGCATGAGCTGTCGGGCGGACAGCGCCAACTGGCAGCCCTGGCCCAGGCCGTTGTGCGGGGCAGCCCGATTCTGTTGCTGGACGAACCGGTCAGTGCCTTGGACTTGGCGCATCAGTGGCAGGTCATGAATGTGGCGCGACGCCTGGCCGATGAAGGCAGGATTGTAATTGTCGTCTTGCATGACCTGGCGCTTGCGGCGCAATGGGCAGACCGGATTGCGATCCTGCACAGGCAGCGCATCCATGCGTTTGGTCGCCCTAATGACATTATTACCGATTCGCTGCTGCGAGAGGTATGGGGCGTGCACGCCCGTGTGCGAACCTGCGAGCAGGGTCGCCCTTTTGTACTTGTAGATGCAGTCGCGACCGACAGGAACGCTTGCGACACCAGCCAATAATAGGACCTCTTGATGACCGATTTTCAAACAAGCACAACAGTTCGTCATATCGACGCCGAAAAGGTACTTGCACAGGTACTGGAGCATTTGCGCGAACACGATCTTGTCGCTTCGCGCCGGGACAATGCCTGGCTTGTCGACTATGCTGAATCAAAAATTATTTTTTCCGCACAGGCAGATGCCCTGTACGCGCAAGTCACCGCTTCGTCCCAGATGGCCCTGTATGAAGGCCGGATGATGGTTTTTTACCATATTCAGGAATTTGCCCAATGTGAGCCGCAAGACATTCAATGGCAGGGCGACGGCGTGATCCTTGAGCGCCCGCCGGCTTTTCGTCTGGTCACGGCGCAGGCCGTGTCCGAGGTTGGCCCGCATATGCGACGCATACGATTCGGTGGTTCGGATCTGGCCCGCTATGATCGCCAGGACAACATCCATTGCAAGCTCATCTTTCCTCAGCCGGGTATTGAGGATCCGGAATGGCCCACGCTGGGCGCCAACGGCGTGCCGCAATTTCCGAAGGGCGATAAGCGCCTGGATGTGCGCACGTACACGATCCGGCGCATTAATGCGGCGCAAGGCTGGTTTGACGTTGATTTCGTACTGCATGAGGACGCAGGGCCGGGATCGCGCTGGGCGGCGCAGGCCGTTTGCGGTCAGCAGATTGGTTTTTCAGGGGTGGGAGGCCGCACGGCAACCCAGGCAGCCTGGATGCTGCTGGCTGGCGATGAAACGGCCTTGCCGGCCATTGCACGCATTGGGGAATCTTTACCTGCGAGCACCCACGGCGTCGTGATTGTGGAAGTGCAAACGCCCGCAGACCAGATCCGCCTGACCATGCCCCAGGGCATGACTGTGCAGTGGCTCTATCGCGAAAACGCCCAGGCCGGTACAACGACGCAGCTTACCGATGCCATACAGGCATGCCCCATTGCCACTGGCGGTGATCGGTTTGTCTGGGTGGGCGCCGAGTTTTCCACGGCCCAGGCGGTACGCGGCTGGCTGCGTCATACCGTGGGCCTGGGCAGCAAGGAGCAATTGGTTGTCGCCTACTGGCGTCGTGGCCTGGACGAAACCCAGATGAAAAGTGCGCCAGCCAGACAGGCAGACAACTCGCCAGCGCAGAAGGCGCCGTCATGAGCGAATCGTCTGAAGAAGGCCCGCCGAATTTATCGGCCAGGCGCAGTGGGCCGGCCCCTGGCAAGCGGCGGCAATGGTCGCGCATGACGCTGGATCTGGATCCGCTATCGCATCCCGCATTTCGTAGTCTGTATCTGGCCCGTTCTGTCTCCTTGCTGTCAATCGCGATCCTGGCCGTTGCGGTCGCCTGGCAGGTTTATGCCATTAGCGGGTCTTCCGTGCATGTTGCCGGCGTCAGTATTGGTCTGGCAGTGGGGTCGCTTGCCGGGCTGGTGTGGGGTGGGGCGCTGGCAGACCGGGCAGATCGCCGGCGTATCATGATTTTGGGACGTGCCGCCTATGTGGGCGTGGTCGCCTTGTTGTGTGTCAACAGCCTGCGTACAGAACCGGGGCTGACGGAAATCTATGTGGCTACGTTGTTGAGCGGCCTGACCAGTGGCATCAGTGCGCCTTCGTTGATGGCAGCTATGCCACGACTGGTGCCTGCGCATCAACTGGCGGCGGCTGGCGCGCTAAACGCACTCACGATGGAGCTCAGTCGCCTGATCGGCCCGCTTATCGCCGGGGCGCTGCTGGCAAAGGTTGGGTCAGCCGCCTGTTTTATCGTCGTACTGGTGGGTGCGTCTCTCGTCCCTGTGTTGCTGGCCCGTCTGCCTCGGGACGTGCTCATGCCCGAGGCCACAAGCCAGCCAGCGACCAAGCCTCCTATCTATTCGCAATGGTTCGATGGGCTGCGGTACGTGCGGCACAATCGCATCATTGCCTGTCTGCTGGCACTGGATCTGGTCATGATGCTTTTTGTCAGCGTGCATGTGCTGATGCCGCAATTGGCACGGGAAGTGCTGCAGGGCGGACCGCAAATGGTGGGCTATCTGTATGCGGCGCCGGCCTGTGGCGCGCTCCTGGTTGCGTTGACCTCGGGCTGGACCCGCCAGTTGGCGCGTCCGGGCCGGCTGGTCGTGGCATGCGCACTGTTTTGGGGGGTGGCCATTGCCTTTACTGGTGTAGCGGCCGGCGGTCTGACCCAGGGATTGCCGTGGGGCGTGTGGCCGATATTGCTGCTTCTTGCGCTGGCCGGGATGGCCGATACGGCTTCAGATATCGTTCGCGGCGCCTTGCTGCAAATCCATACGCCAGATGCATTGCGTGGCCGTGTTTCCGGCTTGTGGCTGCTGCAGGGATACCTGGGCCCGGCGCTGGGTGGTTTGCAAGCGGGGTCGCTGGCCACGCTGTGGTCGCCCGGCCGTGCGCTGGTCATTGGCGGCTCTGCGTGTGCCTTGGCGGTCGGCTTATTTGTCGCGGTGCCACGAACGGGGCTGCGCGATTCATTGTGGCGGGCCGGCATCAAAGACAGCCGACAGTCCAGCACATCGGAAAAAGCGTAATATATGCTGGTAGTAAGTGTATATAATCTATTTCACTGAAATATCCGGCTACCGTTTCATTATGTCTTTGGCTCCTACGCAAATCCGACCGCTTTCTGTATGGCAAATCCTGTTCTGTGGAGGCATGATCGTCACCTTCTCCATGGGCGTGCGCCACGGCTTCGGCTTGTGGCTGCAGCCGATAATCCAGGCTAACGACTGGGGGCGCGAGACCTTTTCATTTGCCATTGCCATCCAGAACCTGGTCTGGGGAATCACAGGTGTGTTTGCCGGCATGCTCGCTGACCGCTTTGGGGCGTTCAAAGTCATTATTGCAGGTGCACTTTTGTATGCACTGGGTCTGCTGGGCATGGCATACACTACCTCGCCGGTCATGTTTACGCTTACGACCGGCGTACTGCTTGGGATGGCGCAGGCAGGAACCACTTATGCCGTCATCTTCGGGGTGATCGGCCGCAATATTCCGGTCAGTCGTCGCTCGTGGGCCATGGGGGTGGCCGCAGCAGCGGGCTCTTTCGGCCAGTTTCTGATGCTGCCCACCGAAAACATGCTTATCAACAGCTTTGGCTGGCAGCAGGCGCTTGTCGTGCTCAGCTGCGTCGTGCTCTTGATCGTGCCGCTTGCTTTCGGCCTGCGCGAGAAAAACCTGAACGCCACAGAGCCTACGCTGCCCGGTGCACCTGCCGCGCCCAGCCAGCAAGGCATTATTCAGGCCATTCGCGAGGCGTTTGCCTACAACAGTTTTCGTTTACTGGTGCTGGGTTATTTCGTTTGCGGCTTCCAGGTGGTGTTTATTGGCGTTCACATGCCCAGCTATCTGAAAGACGAAGGGCTCAATGCCGAGGTGGCCAGTTATGCATTGGCGCTTATCGGTCTGTTCAATGTGTTTGGCACGTACCTGGTCGGCTCGCTTGGCCAGGTGTGGCCCAAGCGCTATCTGCTAGCCTTTATTTATGCGGCGCGCGGAGTCGTCATTGCCATTTTTCTGCTTGTGCCCATTTCGGCGGTAAGCGTTTATATTTTTTCGGCTGTCATGGGTTTCCTGTGGCTGTCCACCGTGCCGCCAACCAATGCGATCATTGCCCAGATATTTGGTGTAAGGCACTTTTCCATGCTCGGTGGCTTTGTTTTCTTCAGTCACCAGATCGGCTCGTTCCTGGGGGTGTGGCTTGGCGGCAAGTTATATGACATCTATGGCAGTTACGATGTGGTCTGGTATCTTGCAATCGCCCTGAGCATATTTGCCACGCTGATGAATCTGCCGATCAAAGAAACCGCCATTGACCGCAAGGTCGCCGCGGTAACTTGATGTCCCGAACATGGTGATAAGGACGGTACAAAAAAAGACAGGCACAAGGCCTGTCTTTTTCACGTAAAGCGCAAGTTGCTCTTGCGTTATCCCAGCAATTGCGGAAGCCACAAGGAGATGGATGGTACGTAGGTTACCAGGATCAGGAATCCCAATAGCAGGATAAGCCAGGGAGATGCCGCGCGCATCATCTGCCCAATAGACATCTTGGTAATGCCGGCGGTCACGAACAAGTTCAACCCAATGGGAGGCGTTACCATCCCGATCTCCAGGTTGACGACCATAATAATGCCCAGATGCACCGGATCGATGCCCAGTTCCATGGCAATAGGGAACAGGATCGGCGCCAGAATCAGGATAATGCCCGTCGGTTCCATGAACATACCGGCAATCAGCAGCAGAATATTAACAACTATCAGGAACTGCCAAGCCTGCATGTCCCATGCGATGATCTGTTCTGCAATGATTTGTGGAATACGTTCTGTGGTCAGTACATGGGCGAACAACAGCGCATTCACAACAATGAACATCAGCATGATGGTCACTTTGGCCGCATCAAGCAGAACGTCCGGGATTTCGCGCAGGCCGATATCACGATAGATGAAGACGGCAACCAAAAATGCATACACAGCACTGACAGCGGCCGCCTCGGTGGGCGTAAAGACACCGCCGTAGATGCCGCCAAGAATGATGAAAATAAGCGCCAGGCCCCATATGGAGTCACGGCCCGCAGTCAGCACTTCCTTGAGGCTGGCGCGTTCCTGGCGCGGATAGTTCTTGATTCTTGCCACAATATAAATGGCGATCATCAGCAGTATGCCCAGGGAGATACCCGGTATGACACCTGCCATGAAAAGCGCACCAACTGAGGTTTCGGTTGCCGCCCCGTACACCACCATAACGATGGACGGAGGAATCAGAATGCCCAGCGTACCAGCATTACAAACCACGCCCGCGGCAAACGACTTGGGATAGCCTGAGCGCACCATGCCCGCAATGACAATCGAGCCAACCGCAACCACGGTGGCAGGAGAAGACCCCGATACTGCAGCAAAGAGGCAGCAAGCCATGACCGAGGCGATAGCCAGCCCGCCATGGAAATGCCCGACGGTGGCCACTGCAAACCGGATCATGCGCTTGGCCACACCGCCTGTTGTCATGAAGGCGCCGGCCAGCACGAAGAACGGAATGGCCATTAGCGTGAAGTGTTCGGATGTTTCATACATTTTCAGCGACAGCGAAGCCAGCGAATCTGTGCCGAAAAACAGAATGGTCAGTAGCGAGGACAGCCCCAATGCCACTGCAACCGGTGTGCCCATAAACATGAACACGAACAGCATGATGAACAGGGCAATGGTAGTCATTTGACCTCCTGAGTGATGACAGAGGTGTCGTCACTGGCATATTTGAGGGCGTCCTCGGCCTCATCGCCTAGCAACTGAGCTCGACGACCACGCAGCATATCGATCAGGATTTGCGCAAATCGTATGAATAAAAGTAAAAAGCCTATGGGCAGCACCAGTCGTGGAATCCATTGAGGAACGGGCATGTCCTGAGCCAGAATTCCGATGGTGTACATTTTGTCTACGTAAATCCAGGCACCATAGAACACGATCACGGTGTAGATCAGGCACAGTATGCATGCAGCAATACCGGTGACACGGGCGGCTCGCTTTGGCAGGGCCTTGATCAGCGCATCGACACCAATGTGTGCCTTGATCCGAACGCCATAGGATAGTCCCAGAAAGATCAGCCCGCCAAAGACGAACATGGCCAGTTCAAGCGCCCAGGTAAAGCTGTAGTCGAATACATAGCGCGCCACGACCTGAGCGAAGGTGATCAATGTCATGGCTGCCAGCAGAAAGGCAATCAGCCCCTCTTCAAGCCGATGAAACCAGTTAGCGTTCATTATGATGCCCCTTTTTTTACCGCGAAAAGCCTGTCGGTCAGGCTGTGTTCATGCAATGGCTGCCGGCCCTGATGTCGGGCCGGCAAGCGGTCAGCGTAAAAGTAAATACAGCTTACTTGTTGGCTTCCTGGGCGGCCTGGATCAGGTCTGCGCCAATATCGCCTTCAAATTTCTTCCATACCGGCTCCATGGTGGTGCGCCATGCTGCCACGTCTTCGTCGGACAGTTGCACCACCTGGGCTTTTTTGGCATCAACAATGCGCTGCTTGTCCTGTTCGTTCAGATCGGCAGCCTTGTCGTTGGCGAACGTGGTGGCCTCGGCCATGGCCTTCTCCAGGCCTGCACGAACATCTTCGGGCAGACCATCCCACCACTGGGCGTTGGTTACGACCATGTAGTCGATCACACCGTGATTGGTTTCGGCAATGGTTTTCTGAACTTCATGGAACTTTTGCGAGTAAATGTTTGACCAGGTATTCTCCTGGCCGTCAACCACACCGGTTTGCAATGCCTGATAGACTTCACTGAAAGCCAGTTTCTGAGGATTGGCGCCAAACGCCCGGAACTGCGCCTCAAGCACATCGGACGCCTGGATCCGGAACTTCAGGCCCTTAGCATCTTCGGGGCGTTGCAATTTCGCCTTGTTGGTCGACAGCTGCTTCATGCCGTTGTGCCAGTATGCCAGTCCCTTCAGTCCGCGATCCTTCATGGAATCCAGCAGTTCTTTACCCTTCTCGCTCTGCTGGAAGCGATCTACGGCGTCCATATCATTGAACAGGAATGGCAGATCAAAAAGCTGGACCTGTTTCGTGTAGCGGTCAAATTTTGACAGTGAAGGGGCAATCATTTGCACGTCGCCCAGCAGCAAGGCTTCCAGCTCCTTGCCATCGCCAAACAATTGCGAGTTGGGGAATACCTGTACCTGGACTTTCCCTGGCAGCAGTTTTTCGGCCACTTCCTTGAACTTCTGGGCACCCTGGCCCTTCGGGGTGTTGGCGGCAACCACATGGCTGAACTTGATGACAATAGGCTTGTCTGCGGCCAGCGCACTGGCAGAAAAGGCCAGTGCAAAGCTCATGCCGATCGCGTTGACTATGCGCATAGGAGCGAATTTCATAGGTGTTGTCTCCGTAATTATGAATTTTGTGATAACGTCTCTCCCAGAGCTGCACTCCTGAGAACAGGAACAATATACTACATTTGGTCGATCCTATAGAATTGATAAAAACACCTACGGATTGTTTCTTTGGTGTTATGGCCCTGAATTGCATCTCAACTGAAATTATTGCAGTTGTTGATACCTGCTAAGATCAATGCGATATCAGCAAAAACAAACGCGATATCAGCAAAGAAGCGAAATGTGCATCCAGGCTGTTCGCAAGGGCTTATTTGTACGCGAACGCCTTCGAATCACAGACCTCTTGGAATGGCAGGCCTCCTGGAATTACCAGATCCCTTCACATTGCAGCCCCTATCGTCTGCCGCGCTGCGGAGCAGGAAAGATCCGTGTTGGCCAACGCCGACTATCGGGCAAAACCGCAAGACCCTGCGGTAGTCTTGCGGTAAGTGCAAGATGCAAAAACATCAATTGCATCGCTGACCGAGATTGCAAAAATGGCAGCAGGCGGTCGTGATGCGCGCAGGCGCTGTCGATCGGAGCGCGGGACGGCGGCGCAGCAATAGTACTCTGTTGCTTTGTCCATGGTCGCAATGGCTTTTGTCGGCGTTTTCCGGGCGATGTCGCCATCGCGGCTAAAATCAACGGAATACGGATGTTCGCTGTTTCCCAGCGCGACAGATATCGGAAGCACATCTGCATTAACGTTTTCCCTTATTGCACTTGTAATAGTGATCGTTGTACTTTAATAATTAATTGAGTGTTTAATTATTTAATCATTCGTGCATCCAAACCAAACCAGGGAATGCGCTTAGGCGCAATCGCCAGCCATCATAGTTGGAGTGTTTTTATGAAATATCTCACATCAGGTATCAGCGGATTACTGCTTTTGAGCTGTACGGCGGTTGCTGCGCCAAGTACAGAGCCGATCAAAATCGGTGTAATCCAGCCGATGACCGGGTCAGTCGCGTATAACGGCCAGGCCTATGTCAAGGGCGCAAAACTTGCTGTTGCGCAACGTAATGCACAGGGTGGCGTCAGCGGCCGCCAGGTTCAGCTGCAGGTCGAAGATGGGCAGTGCCAGCCGGCAAACTCCGTCAATGCCGCCGAAAAGCTGATTCAGCGCAACAAGGTGCCGGTGCTGGCCGGCGCATTCTGCAGCTCGGCAACGGCCGCGGTTATGGCTGTAGCGGAAAAATACAAAATACCGCTGTTGTCCGGCGTGTCGTCAAAGGCAGATCTGACCGAAAAAGGCATGAAGTATTTTTTTCGTTCGGCAGAAACGGACCGGGTGATGGCCAAAACATTCAGCAAAATTCTAGCTGAAGATCTCAAGCTCAAATCTGTGGCGTACATCGGTGTCAATGATGACTGGGGACGCGGCGGTGTTGAAGATTTTGAAAAGGATTTGAATGAACTGGGTGTCAAATCGGTCATGAAGGAATACTTCGATCACGGAACGACCGATTTCTATACGCTATTGACCAAACTGCGTGCCCTCAAACCGGACGGCGTTTTTGTCGCAGCCGAAACGCAGGATGGCTCTATCCTGGTGAAACAGCTCAAAGAATTTGGCATCGAAACTAAAGTTTTCGGGGTCGGTTCATGGGGTACATCCGACTTTATCGGTTTGACCGGAGAAGCCTCGGAAGGCATTTATGCTGCGGTGCCTTATGTGTCCAACATGGAGGGCGAGCGCAATGCGGGGTTTGTGAAAGATTACGAACAGCAATACCAGCAGTTGCCCGGCAAGTATGATGCCTCCGGCTATAACGCCATGAATATCCTGATGCAGGCGATTGAGCGGGCGGGCACAGACGAGCCGGAAAAAATCCGCGACGCACTGTATGAAACAGACTATAAAGCGCCTAACGGACGGTTCCAGTTTACCGACAAAGGCGAAGGATACGGATTTGACACCGTGCTTGTGCAAATCCGGGGCGGCACAACACATGTGGTCACCCAGGCACGGACCGAAAAGCCGTAAATACATCGGATCACGAAATAAGGAATCGGTATGGAGTTATTACCGCAATATATTGCCAACGGGCTGGTCATTGGGTCTTTTTATGCACTGTCGGCGTTGGGCCTGACATTGATATTGGGGTTGATGCGCGTTGTCAATTTCGCGCATGGCGAGCTGTACATGGTGGGCGGCGTCATGGGATGGTGGGCCACCACGCGGCTGGGGCTTGATTTCTTTTCCGGGCTGCTGCTGGTTGCAGTGGTACTGGGCACGTTTGGCTGGCTGATTGATCGGTTTCTGATTGAACGGATCCGCGATCAGGGCGAAGAGCCCGGAATCCTGCTCACTATCGGGCTTTCGATATTCCTGGCCAATACCGCTTTACTGCTGGTTGGTACCGCGCCGCTGAAAATTGAATCGGCGGTGGCAGGCGGGCCGCTATTTCTGGGGCCGATTGTGCTGACCAAGGCCCGGATGTTTGCCGTCGGGGTCAGTATCGTGTTGATGGTCGTCACGTATCTTGTCATCCAGAAAACGCGGCTGGGTCGTGCGATGCGCGCAACGTTCCAGGATCCGATGGCGGCAAAACTGGTTGGTATCCGAACTGCCAATATCTATGCAGGCACTTTTGCTATGGGCACAGTAATCGCATCCATGGCGGGCATGTTGCTAGGATCAATTTATTCGACCCAGGTCTCCATTGGCGGACTGGTCAGTATGAAGGCGTTTGTGGTTGTTGTTCTAGGCGGAATGGGCAGCTTTGCCGGCGCGATTGTTGGCGGATTGTTGCTTGGTCTGGCCGAAGCGCTGTGGGGTGGCTATGTTGCTACCGGCTGGGTGGATATTATTGGTTTTATTCTTGTGATTCTGACCCTGCTGTTTCGCCCTTACGGATTGTTTGTTAAACGCGCGGAGAGAGCATGACTATTCAACGCAATTGCCTGGCGGCATTCATGCTGCTGGCGGCAGTACTGCCATTTATCGTACATGACCAGTATATTCTGCATGTGGCTATTATTGTGATGTTCTATGCAGTTCTGGCCACAAGCCTCAATCTCGTGGTCGGCTATGTCGGTGAGTTTTCCCTTGGGCACACGGCCTTTTTGGGGACCGGCGCCTATGCGGCTGCGTTGCTATCGACCCAGGCCGGCTGGCCCCTGTGGGCAACGATTCCGGCAGCCGGGCTGTGCGCGGCGATTATGGGAACGATCATTGGTGCGATCACATTGCGATTGCACGGTCCGTTTTTCGTCATTATCACCTTGTCATTCTCGGAAGTGCTGCGTCTGATCGCCAATAACTGGGTCGCCGTCACCAAAGGGCCCATGGGAATTGCCGGAATCCCTCAGCCGGCGTTCCTGGCGCAGATCGACAATTTGGCGGGCAAACACTTTTATTATGGCGTTGCTTGGCTGCTGTTGGCCATTGCCCTTTACCTGGCATATCGCTTTGTGAACTCCAATGCCGGTCGTGCTGCCGTGGCGGTCCGCGAGAACCGGTACGTTGCGCAGTCTATCGGCATTCGTCCGCTGAACTATTCCATGATGGCGCTGGTGCTGGGTGCGTTCCTGAGCGGCACTGCTGGCGGATTTTACGCTCATTACATCTCATTTGTCGGGCCGGAAATGTTCCGTTTCGCGTTCATGGTCACCATGATCACGATGGTGCTCATCGGTGGCAAGGGCACGCTGATCGGGCCCCTGGTTGGCGCCTTGCTGGTCACATTCCTTGAAGAGTATCTGAGAGAGGCGCAGGAATTGCGATTGTCATTGTTCGGCCTGATCGTTATTGCAATTGTGCTGTTCTTGCCCAAGGGCATCATGGGGTTTGTTACCCATCGTCGCGAAAAGCGCGAACAGAACCACGCAACGTCAGTAGGCGCGCCTATCGGCGGGACAAAAAGGAGGTCGGCATGATGAACACGCAGGCGCAAAATGCGCAGGCCAGTGGCGCACTGCAAGTTAACGGGCTATGCAAGTCATTCGGCGGCATACATGCTGTCAGAGACATCAGTTTCAATGTAAAACGCGGAGAGATTGTCGGGCTGATCGGGCCTAACGGTGCGGGAAAGACGACATGCTTCAATCTGATTACGGGTTTCTATGCGCCTTCCTCGGGCACGGTTCATTTCGATGAACAGGAGGTGACCGGCGAAAAACCGTATAGCATGGCGCGGCGCGGCATCGTGCGCAGTTTTCAGAAAACCAATATCCTCAAAACGCTCTCGGTCTTTGAAAATGTGCTGACCGGTCATTACATGGAGGCACGCCAGCCGATATGGAAAACGTTTTTCCCGACTGCGAAGGTTCGGCAGACCGAAGCTGACATCCGAGATAGCGCTGCACGTATTGTCAACACCATCGGCTTGGGCAGGCATATGAATGTGCCGGCAGCCCAGCTGTCTTGCGGCGACTTGCGTTTGCTGGAAGTGGCGCTGGCCCTGGCGGCAAAGCCCAGAATCCTGATGCTGGACGAGCCTGCAGCCGGACTCAATAGCCATGAGGCCCGCGAGTTTGGCGAGGTACTCAGAAAACTGGTGGGTGATCTGGTCGAGTCCATTTTGCTGGTCGAGCACAATATGGGCCTGGTCATGAGCGTTTCTGATCGGGTCGTTGTCATGCATTTCGGTCAGAAGCTGGCCGAGGGAACGCCAGAGCAGGTGCAAAAAAACGCCAAAGTGGTGGAAGCCTATCTGGGAACAAGCGCCAAGGAGCAATCATGAATGCAATAGCATTGGAACAAGACACTTCAATGGATAGCCACAGCGCGCCGGCAACGCCGATACTTGAGATCAAAGACCTGCATGTCAGCTATGGCAAAACCCAGGCACTGCATGGCGTGAATCTGACCGTTAAGCAGGGCGAAGTGATTGCCTTGATCGGCGCCAATGGCGCCGGAAAAAGTACAACGCTGCGCGCCATTTCCGGGCTGCTCAAGCCGACCCAAGGGCAGATTATTTATCAGGGGAATTCCATCGCCGGCGTCGCGGCCGATCGCATCGTGGCCCAGGGTATCGCTCAGTCGCCGGAGGAACGCCATATTTGGCCGACCATGACGGTGTACGAGAACCTGACTTTGGGCGCGTACCTTTGCAAGAAAGAATCAGAAGTGGAGCGGCGCGTGACGCTGGTGTATCACCGGTTCCCGCGCCTGAAGGAAAGGCATCGCCAACTGGCCGGAACGCTTAGCGGTGGCGAACAGCAAATGCTGGCTATCGGCCGCGCGCTGATGTCGGAACCTTCACTATTGCTGCTGGATGAGCCCAGTCTCGGGCTGAGCCCGCGAATGGCTGAGGAAGTATTTGAGTTTGTCCGCGAAATTAATGCGCATGGGGTCACCGTTATGCTGGTTGAACAGAATGTTTATAACGCGCTGTCGGTCTCTACAAGGGCTTATGTTTATGAAACCGGCAAAGTGGTTGCAGAACGGGAGGCCGCGGGCCTGCTGGATGATCCCGAGCTGCTGAGCGCCTATCTTGGGGCCTGACAGGCACGACTTGCGGAGACTATCTCCGTATATTCGTGAATTAATTAAATGGTTATTTAATAAATGGTATGTGCTGATCAGCATATGTGATTGAAACTGGAGTGAAATACATGTCGAAAACTTTGAAAGTAGGAATCATCGGAGGCGGTATCGGCGGCGCCGCGTTGGCAAGGGCGTTGCAATTGCACGGAATAAACGCCTATGTTTTTGAAAAGGCGCCGGCATTTGGTGAAATTGGGGCCGGTGTACAGATGACGCCCAACGCGGTCAAAGTGCTCAGGGCATTGGGACTACAGAACGATCTTGATCGAATCGGCTTTTTGCCCAAGGCGATGGTAGGCCGCAACTGGGACGATGCGCGCGAATTATTCCGTACCCCATTACAACAGATATGCCGTGACAATTTCGGCGCCGACTTTCATCATGTTCATCGCGCGGACCTGCATGCCATCCTGTGCAAGGACATTCCGACAGACCAGGTCAGATTCAACACGATTTGCACAGGCATCACGCAAGACGCCGATTCGGCCACGGCGCATTTTGATGATGGCTCAAGCTTTGAGGCCGATATTATCGTCGGGGCGGACGGCATTCATTCGGCCGTGCGCGATTCACTCTGGGGCAAAGACCAGGCCAGCTTCACAGGCCATATGTGCTGGCGCGCCCTGGTGCCGGTAGAGCAGCACCCACTGCCTTTCGTGAGCCCGGACGCGTCGTTCTGGTTTGGCCCCAAGGCGCATATTGTGACCTACTACGTCAAGGGTGGCGCCGCTGTCAATATCGTCGCAGTCAATGAAAGTGCAGACTGGGTCGCGGAATCGTGGACTGAACCCAGTACCCGTGAAGAACTGCTGGCCGCCTATGAAGGCTGGCATCAGGACATTATCGACCTGCTTGAGCGTACCGATCCGGACCAGACATTCAAATGGGGGCTGTTCGATCGTGATCCCATGGCGCAGTGGGCAAAAGGCCGCGCCACCCTGCTGGGAGACGCCGCGCACCCCATGCTGCCTTTCCTCTCGCAGGGCGCGGCCATGGCACTGGAAGATGCGTTTGTGCTGGCCGAAATGATCGCCCATTTCCCGACGGACCACGAAGCGGCCCTGCGATGCTATGAGGCTGAGCGGCTTGCGCGTACCGCGCGGGTGCAGCTTGAGGCGCGCGAGCGTGGTCGTACCTATCATCTGTCTACGCCCGAAGAGCAGCGTGCGCGTGATGAAGCGCTCAGGAAGCAGCAGGCAGAAAATCCCAATGCGGTCGGCATCAAGGCCGAGTGGGTTTATGAATACGATGCCACCCGTTGTAAAGAGCGTATCGGTGCGGAGGAACCGGTTGCCTGAGCCAGTGTTGAGTTGTCCCGTATGCCCGGCGATCGACATGGGCAGGAATAACAATGCAGCAATGGCAGCGTTGACGCCGGTCATCCTGTGCCGGCAATGACTATTAGGAAACGAATTCGATGACAAATACTTATCTTTATGGCGCCAATGTCTGGGCCAATGACATCCGGCAGCATTATCTGCGTTTTGGCGGTCAGTCCGACGGCCGGGATGCGCGCGACCCGGTAATCGTGATTCCGGGTATTACCAGCCCGGTAGAAACGTGGCGGTTTGTCGCAGAGCGCCTGGGGCGTCACTTTGATACCTACGTGCTGGATGCACGCGGCCGGGGCCTGAGCCAGGCCACGGATGATCTGGACTACAGCCTGGACGCAATGGCGGCAGACGTGATTGCATTTGTGAAGGCCCTAAGCCTGCCATCTTGTTCGATTGTGGGCCATTCCATGGGAGGCCGCATCGGCATACGCGTCGCCGGGCAGCGGCCTGCAGGCATCAAGCGTCTGGTCGCCGTGGACCCACCTGTCTCGGGCCCTGGTCGGCGACCGTATCCGGCAAAGCTTGAATGGTATGTGGACTCAATCAGGCAGGCTCAGCGCGGAATAAGTGTTGAACAGATGCGCCAATATTGCCCGACCTGGACCGAAGAGCAATTGCGGCTACGGGCGCAGTGGCTGCATACCTGCAACGAGCGCGCCATTACGGAAAGTTTTCACGCATTCCAGACCGATGATATTCATGCAGACTTTGCCCGTATTGACGTTCCCGTCCTGTTGATGGCTGCAGAACGCGGCGATGTCATTCGTGATTCAGATATGAACGAGTTGCTTCAGTTGCTGCCCTCAATGCAACACGTGCGCGTAAAAGATGCAGGGCACATGATTCCTTGGGATAACGAACCGGGGTTCTATCAGGCCTTCGGGGATTTTCTGGGACGTCCTCTGGACGAGTGAAAAACGGAATTTATACGACAGATACTGGGAGGTATTATGGCTGTCCGCGATACAGATTTGATCCAAGCCTGGATCAATGTACTGAAATTGTCAAAACTTGCAAAAGGAGATGCGGTCACCGTGCTGACCAGTGATCACACCCATCCGCAGACGCTGCGTTGCGCCATTACTGCGGCGACCATGCTGGGGGCGGTGGTCAGTCGCCTGGATCTGCCGCCGGTGAATGCAGAAAAATCATTAAGCCGCGATCCACTGGCCTATCTTGGCACGACTCCGCTCACCGGCAATCGCCCGGCAATCGCCGCGCTCAAGGCCAGTGATCTGGTCCTGGACCTGATGACATTGCTTTTTTCTCCCGAGCAGCATGAGATTTTGCAAGGGGGCGGAAAAATCCTGCTGGCTGTGGAGCCGCCAGAGGTGCTTTTACGAATGGTGCCCACGCAAGAAGATCATGTGCGTACCCAGGCAGCTGCAGCGCTTCTGAAACAGGCCCGCCAAATGCGGGTGACTTCTGCAGCCGGAACTGATTTGCGCTGTCCGCTGGGGCAGTATCCCTGCGTGTCGGAATATGGCTTCGTCGATGAGCCGGGTCGCTGGGACCATTGGCCTAGCGGCTTTACCTTCACCTGGCCCAATGAAGGAGAAACGCAAGGCACGATCGTGCTGTCAAAAGGCGATATTCTGTTGCCCATGAAGTCCTATGTCGGCGAGACCATTACCTTGACGGTGAAAAACGGCTTTGTGACAGATATCAGCGGCGGGGTCGAAGCACAAATGCTATCGGAGTACATTGAATCCTTTGACGACCCGGAAGCCTACGCAATTTCGCATATCGGCTGGGGTTTGCAGAAACGCGCCTACTGGTCTACGCTGGGCCTGTACGACAGGGAAGCAACGATAGGCATGGATGCACGCGCGGTCAGCGGCAACTTCCTGTTTTCACTGGGCCCGAACAATGAAGCGGGCGGCAGTCGAACCACGGCGTGTCATATCGATGTGCCGATGAGGCGATGCGACGTCTACCTGGACGATTTGCAGGTGGTTGCCGATGGCAAAGTGGTTGAATCCACGTTATTGCAATCTGAGGCAGTATCATGAGTGAGAACCAGGTCTTTGAACGACAGGGCTTTGGCGCAGAAATGGAATTGGCCCCGCCTTTCGGATTGCTTATCATCGACTTTGTGAATGGTTTTGCCGACCCCGATATTTTTGGCGGCGGCAATATCACAAGTGCAATTGAGTCCACACGACCGCTTCTGCAGCAAGCAAGGGAAAGTGGCTGGCCGGTGGCCCATAGCCGCATCGTGTTTGCGGATGACGGTGCCGATCATAATATTTTCAGCAGAAAAGTGCCCGGCATGCTGACGCTAAAAGAGCATAGTCACGCCAGTGCAATTGTGCCGGAACTGGAACCTGCGCCAGGCGAATTGGTCGTACGCAAGACGGTGCCATCGGCGTTCTTTGGTACAACGCTGGCGGCGTGGCTTACGCAGCACGGGGTCAGCACATTGCTGGTGGCCGGTTGCGTAACCAGTGGCTGCGTGCGTGCCAGTGTCGTGGACGCGATGTCGCTGGGTTTTACGCCACTGGTGGTGTCCGACTGCGTGGGCGACCGGGCGATCGGCCCGCACGATGCCAGTTTGTTTGACATGCAGCAGAAGTACGCGATGATTATGGACAGACAGGCTGCGCTGGACTTTTGTCGTTCGGCCATGTCACCCGATTAAGGCACAAACCAACGCTCGCAGCGAGCCTGCGCCGGGAATGAAAGCCTGCCCGGCCGCAGGCTTTTTTATTCCGCTTCCAATCCTCCCACCATAAACCGCGTCACCTGATCAATCAACTCGTTCGTATCGTTCACATCGTAGCGTCCTTTGGGCGCCATCTCTTCCATCCTGTGAGTGTCGGAAAACGCATATAAATAGGTGCCGATCATGAAGGTCACGCGCCAGCAGGCGTCCAGCTCACTCAGCTTTGGCAGCGCTTTTCTCAATACCGCCACATAGCGCTGAGTAGAGCCGCCGTAGGCCTCGGACCGCAGCGAGTACGAAATTTCCGAGGGCTCGGTATGCAAACGTGCCTGAAGCCTAAGAAAGGCGCGACCCTGATACGTATCACGCAGGGACAGGACCGGCTCAAGGAAGGTTCTGACGATATCGCTCACTTGAGGGGTCTTCTGCCGCTCCAGTGCTTCCAGGCGCTCTACGCGTTCGCGGGACACCATTTCGCCTCTGCGCAAAAAGACCGCCTGGAAGAGCCCGAATTTTGAGCCGAAGTAATAGCTGATCAACGCCTGGGTCACATTTGCCTGATCGGCAATCTCGCGCAAGGCGGTGCCCGCATAACCTTTATCTGAAAAAATGACTTCGGCGGCATCCAGAATTTCGTCGCGCACAACGCTGGCTCCTTCGGGACGGCCGGGACCATTGATTTTCCGAGCTCGTCTTACGGACGTTTTTCTTGCAAGCTGCTCTGTTTTTTTCATAATTGATCGATTAATTAAATATTGGTTTATATCTGTTCTTCGCGCCTTGGCTCGCCAGCGAGCTCATGCACCATAAAATATCATAAATTGTCCGACGTGAATACACATCGGGCAAATGCGCACCGCTCGCGTGCGCGTTCGGTTGCATTACGACGACAGCAAAGCGGACGCATGCCGGCTGAAATATCCCGTCTTCTGTTGTTATGAGCGGCGTGTAGGCCCGTCTTTACGGCAGCGTGTATACCCGCCTTTATCGTAGGTGCGACAACACGGACGACATATTTCGTTTATGATTTCCCCATGGTGTGCACATCTGTCGCTTTTGCCTTGTGCACGGCAAAGTAATGTAAACATTATCGCAATAGCATCAAAAGGAAGCAGGTATGAATCTGGAAATAGCGGGCAAGTGGGCCCTGGTTTGTGGTGCCAGCAAAGGGTTAGGATTTGGCTGTGCCAAAGCACTGGTCGATAATGGCGTCAATGTTGTGATTAATGCAAGGCGCGCCGAGGTGCTGGAGCAAGCCGCCGGTGAGCTGACCAATTTGGCCGAGACCGCTGCCAAACGTGATGGATTCACTGCAGCCAGGGTTATTGCGGTTGCCTGCGATATCACGACGCCCGAGGGGCGCGAGGCGGTATTCAGTGCAGCCGGCGGGCCTGGGAAGGATTTTGATATTGTGTTAACCAATGCGGGTGGCCCGCCCCCTGGCGATTTTCGCCAATGGGATCGGGATGCCTGGATAAAAGCGATTGACGCGAATATGCTGACTCCGATAGAGCTTATCAAGGCAACCGTTGACGGTATGGCAACACGGGGCTTCGGGCGTATCGTCAATATCACCTCTAGTGCAGTCAAGGCGCCTATCGATATTCTGGGGCTATCCAATGGCGCACGATCCGGCCTCACAGGATTTGTGGCCGGTGTGGCGCGTTCCAGCATCGCAGCAAAAGGCGTGACCATAAACAATATACTGCCTGGAAAATTTGCAACCGATCGTCTGGAAGACACGTTGAAAGCAGCGGCATCTAAATCCGGCAAGGATATGGACGCCATCAGACAGTCCCAGCAAGCGGTGGTGCCGGCCAAACGGTTTGGCCATCCCGATGAGTTCGGCGCCTTGTGTGCTTTTTTATGCAGCCAGCACGCCGGTTATATCACGGGGCAGAACATGCTGATTGACGGCGGCATGTATACGGGAACGTTTTGATATTCAGCGTTGTGCACCGCTAACCGGCCATTGAGCCGGGCTGGGCCTCGTCATAGGGCAGGACCGGCCCCGCTACTGAGCGGTACCGGCTGCGCCGCTTACAACAACTGTACCGATCCTATTTTGCCGAAAACGCCGGCTCCAGCCCGTTCTTTTTTATTGTTTCTACCGCCGCCGCAGAAGTCAGATACTTAATCAGCTCGTTGGCGCCTTGCGGGTTACGTGCGTGCGTGGTCACACCGGCAGAAAAAATTGTCGCCTTCTGCAGAGCGGGTGGCAGCACGCCAACATAATCGGCCCCCTTGATCGGCAGCAGTTCGCTGACTTGTTGCAGACCGAGAGCGGCATCGCCGCGGGCCACAACCGCACCGACGCGTTCGGAAACAATGCGTTTGCTCTTTGGTTTGACCTGGGCTTGGATACCCAGTTTCTTTATCAGTTCTTTTTCATAATAGGTGCCGCTGGCGCTGGCGGAATAAGCGATGGATGGAGCGGCCAGCAGGGCGCGTTTGACTGCATCGGCGCTGCTGATATCCGGCTTGGCAGCGCCTTTTTGGACAGAAATGCCGATAAGCGAGCGAACCAGATCCACCTGGCTGTCCTTGACGACCTGTCCTTTATCGACCAGCTGATCCAGTGATTTGCGGGCCAGGATCACCATGTCTGCCGGTTCCTGTCGGTCCAGTCTGGCAGGAATGGAATCGGTCGCGCCGCCCATCGATGAACCATGGATAATATCAACCTGATAGCCCGACTGTTTTTCAAATTGCGGCGCAAGCGCTTCGACGGAAGAGGCAAAGCCGCCCGAAGAGATGACCGTGACGGTATTTTTTTGCGCGCCACCTGGCAGATGACCGCAGGCGGCGAGCGCCGCAGATAACGCAATTGCTGCTAGCACGGCACGACGGCGCGGGAAGTTTATTTGCATAATATTTTCTCCTTGGGATATTGTTAGAGCGTCACTGTTTTTATAGAGCCGACAACTGTCAGCGCGAATCCGAGTTTAATTGCAGTTGTCATAATCTCGGGTTCGATTGCATGATAATCACAAAAGAAATAAAAATTTACACGGTTGCCGTTTCTTCGTCACAGCAGGTCACCGCACGAACCACGAGGCGAGCCATTGGCAACAAAAGCCTGCCGACTGTCAGCACTGGCGCGTGTTGCGTATAGGGCTGTGTCAGATTCCGGACGCCTGCCGTTGTCTTTCATATGATCCTCATACAAATTTGGCCGCCTGGTCTTTTCAGACTCAGGCGGCCAAATCCTCGGCAAGCGGGACAGTTATTTGCTGATCAGTGGATCAGTGAAATCAAAGGTATAGAACGCCAACATGGCGATAATACCGGTGAAAACGAGATAGTAAATGGTGGGTTGAATGGTTTTGCGAAGTGTATCTCCTTCACGACCCAGCAAACCGACGGTGGCCGATGCCGCCACCACATTATGGATGGCAATCATATTGCCCGCTGCCGCCCCAACCGCTTGAACTGCAATCATCATGGCCGTCGATACGCCCAACTGCTGGGCCACATTGAACTGAAAGTCAGCCAGCATCAGGTTCGAAGCGGTGTTGGAACCGGTAATAAACGCACCAAGCGCACCCATGGCAGGTGCGAAGAAGGGATAAACGCTGCCCACGGAATTGGCGACAAATTGAGCCATGGCAACCGGCATTGAGACTAGGTCCGCTGCGTTGACGCCTGAGTTGATGAGGATTCGCACCATGGGGATGGTAAAAACCAGGACGAAGCCGGCGCCAAGAATCGTGCGGCAAGACTCGCCAACGGCAGCCTTGACATCATTGGCGCGCATGCGGTGCAGGAAAATCGTAATGATCACCACAAAAATCAGGATCCCGCCAGGCAGATACAGCGGTTCCAGCGTACCCGACACCTTGTCCTCTCCCATGATATTGCTCCATCCGAACGTCACGGAATTGAGCGCCTGTTGGATTGGCTCGACGGTGCGGGAGATCACCAGAAAGACCGCCAGAAGAACATAGGGCAGCCAGCCATTGAAGGTAGAAATTGGCTTTTTCCCGACCGTTTCTACAGGCTGAACATCAATATTACCGATCCACGATGCCGGCCACCGACTGGATTCAGGAAAGTCCCAAACCTCGCGAGGAATCAGAAAACCGCGCTTGGCAGCAGGAATGACAATCGCCAATCCGACCAGTGCGCCGATCATTGAAGGGAATTCGGGGCCAAGAAAAACACCTGCCAGCATATAGGGAACGACAAAGCAGACTCCCACGAACAGGGCAAACGGTGTAATGGCAAGGCCTTCTTTCCACGAGCGGTTTGCGCCAAAGGCCCGCACCATGATGGTGACCATGATCAGCGGCATTAATACGCCAACGATGCCATGGGTCAGCGCCACTTCCGAAGTGATCAGGCGGAAATACGTCTCCCATGAAGAGCCTTGCGCCACCAGCTGTTCGGTAATGCCGGCTTTATCGACCCCGCCCGATACGCCAACGACGATCGGGGTGCCGACTGCGCCAAACGAAACCGGCGTCGATTGAATCATCATGCCGACGACCACCGCCGCCAGCGCCGGAAAGCCAAGCACGACCATCAGCGGTGCGGCTACAGCCGCCGGCGTACCGAACCCCGAGGCGCCTTCAATAAAGCAGCCGAACAGCCATGCAACAATCAGCGCCTGTACGCGGCGATCGGGGCTGATATCCGAGAATCCCTTGCGGATCGCTGTGATGCCGCCCGAGTGTTTCAATGTATTGAGTAGAAGAATGGCGCCGAAAATAATCCACAATATGGAGGCCGTCAGGATCAGGCCCTGCAAAGCCGAAGCGACAACGCGGTTGACGCTCATTTGCCACGCAGTAAGCGCGATGACAGTGGTGACAACGAAGACGATCGGCATGACGACTTTGGCGGTCATTCTGAATCCGATCAATAGCACTCCGGCCAGTATAAGCGGCAGAAATGCGAGTAAGGCAAGCATAGTATTGCTCATTAATTGCTCCTTTTTTGCGAATCATTTTTCTGAGATGTTATCGATTTCCTGCTCCGTACACCGGATCATATCGCCACATCTTAGCTGGCGCATATGAACATGGTTGTCCCGACCATGTCCGCGTTGACGATAACGCAGCCAAATGTACTGCCATAGTAACCTGAATATATGCGAGAACTTTTGAGTGAGGCATAAAACTGACGCTGAACTTAATAGTGCCGACTGCTGCAAGGCTTACGTCGGCCGGTTCTGCAACGCAGAATTTGGTTTGCCTTCGTAGGCGAGTCGCACGGCAATGCGCTTGTCTTCTTCAAAAGTCCACAGTTCCTTGATCAGGCGATAGTCTAGTTCTCTGACTCATTGAGCAGATATTGGCGCGCCAGTAAATGGGAAATGGCGCATTTATATGCCGGTTCGAGGCGGTGCCGCCTTGATTCGTATCAATAACAAAGGCACGCGGCATGCGCGATATCGGGTTCTTGAGCTTGGTGGTTTACTTTGTACGCTTGCCTTTTTTATTGCGCCGATATGTATCGTTCTGTCAGGCGCGATCGAAGTGGGTAAACGTCTGCGTACGTGAGGCGCTCGCCGGTGGGGCGGCCAAACGGCATAGATACAAGTTGGGAAGCAGGGCGCATCGCTGATGCAATCACCAGGCCTTGTAACGGTCTGGCATCACGAAAAACGCGAGGCACCGAACAACTTGACGGTCCAGAGCAGGTCGATATCCACAGTGGCGCCGGGTTTGGTTTGATGATTGACCGCGCCGACAACGACTGCGCAGAATATCGCGAGAGTTTTGCGCGGCAAGTGTGCCGGCGTGCAAGAAAAGATGGCGGCCCCAATGGAAGGTTACCCGTGCCCGGGAATATCATTGTGCCGCCTGTCAGGGTTTTGTTTAACGTGCCACTCGCTGACTTACACACTGTTCTTCCCGGTTCCGTTAAATGACATCGTTGGGCGGTGCGATTAGGACCGGGACAAACGTGATCTAAGCGCTCTCCTGACCAGCGTCATGCTGACGTCGAAATGCTAATCAGCATGCAAAAATGCCGGGGGTCGGGCAAAGATCAGTTCAATCATAAGGGGAGCCTCGACTGTCGTGCATGAACAGAAGATTACCATTTGATCATTAATGCATTTGCGATGGCCTGCAACGCCTGGATAGCGGTCAAGCCATCGCAGCTGCAGGGCTTTCGGTCTCTGCAGGCAGGCGCCGATAGGCTTGCGGATGCTGATGCGCTTGATCCGCGCTGTGTGGTCGCAAGGCCGCTAGTTGCGCGTGTCCACGACCACTTCACTGAGCTGCAATATCGGAGCCAGGTCGGTATAGTTCGGGATGTCACCCAGAATCTCGGCGGCGTGCGGCCCGAATCCAGCCTGAAAGTCTTCAGCCGTGTCACAGAAAATATGACACATGCCGATATAGGTTGGGGGATCATCCGGCGTGCCGCCGGCGAGGCCCCGCTCTATCGTGTAAAACCGGCAACGGTCGCCCATGCGCTCCTTGACCAGGGGCAAATGCTTGTCACGGTAGTAATCGTGGTCAAAGCGCGCCCCGGGGGCGTTGGGATACATCACACTGACTTTAATCATTACAGCGTCTCCTCTGTTGATGGATTAATTATTTTTTGTATCTTAGCGCATAACGCCAGGCATTTTGGGGATTGTAAGAGCCCAGATGGCTTTGTTGTTTGATGCGGATCAAGGCAACAAACGCTGGTCATGCGCGTTAATGCAGGCCGACAAACTGTTCTGCTGCTTGTTGTGTCAGCTTGCGCAGCAGTCGTTCTGCCTGTTGTTCTGTGGCGCCTTCATGTCGCAGATTCCGGATGAAAACGGACAGCGAGGCATCGACCAGTTTGAGTCGTTCATGGGCGTCGGGCGCGAACTCCAGCCCGGACAGATGTTGAACGTTACCATTATCAAGACGCCGCCATCCGTTGGCTGCAAATTTGGGCAGAGTACTCATGAGCGGCTTCCTTGTATATGAAGAGGGGCACGCCTCTGTGACAGGCGGCAGACAGTTCATTGTACCCAGTTAACCGGATTGGGACAGGCGGCAGACATAAAAGAAAGCAACAAGACGCCAACAGCCGAACGTGACCAGACACTGGCAGATTTATGGTGATCATCATAAATTATGATTAGACCTGATCTGCCAATGCTTATATTGTTACGAATTCATGACAACACATAATATCAAGGAGACAATCATGAAATTGCGACAGGGCAGTCTGCTGGCCGTTTTGATGGCCGCGTCGGTTACGACATATGCCGGGACGGTTACCGTCATTACTTCGTTTCCGAAGGAGCTGACACAAGCGTATAAATCCGCATTCGAAAAAGCAAATCCTGACATCAAGCTTGAGATTCTCAATAAAAATACCGTTTCAGGGATCGCCTATGTTCGTGAAACAGCCGAGGGCCGGCGTCCCGAGGTGTTCTGGGCCAGCGCCCCGGATGCGTTTGAAGTGCTTGGCGCGGCAGGGTTGCTGGAAAAAGCATCGGACGTTGCCAATCCCGAGATCCCGGACAAAATAGGCAGCTTTCCCATCAATGATCCCAGCGGATTGTTCTATGGTCAGGCGTTGGCTGGTTACGGCATTATGTACAACACCCGGTTGTTGAAAGTCAAGAAGCTGACCCCGCCGGCGAGTTGGGATGATCTGCTCAAGCCCGAGTGGTTTGGCAATGTCGGCATGACATCGCCATCGCGTTCCGGCACCCAGCACCTGACTGTGGAAACCATTCTTCAGGGCGAGGGATGGGATAAAGGCTGGAATACGATCCTCAGGATGGCCGGCAATAGCAAAACACTGACTGACCGGTCCTTTGGCGTGCCTGATGGCGTGAACAACGGGCAGTTTGGCGCCGGGCCGGTGATTGACTTCTTTGGTCTTTCAAGCAAATTTTCGAAATTTCCGGTGGAGTTTGTCTATCCTGACGAGACGGCCATTGTGCCGGCCAATATTGCGCTGATCAAAGCGGCGAAAAATACCGAAGAAGGAAAAAAATTCATTCGTTTTGCACTCTCGGAAGAAGGACAGGCTCTGCTATTGAAACCGGAAATCTCCCGTTTACCCGTATTGCCCTATGCCAAGATGAGTGATATTCCAGACGGCTATCCCGATCCACAGGTACTGGCCGAAAAAAGTAAGGTCCATTTTGATACCGAGCTCTCCCAGCAGCGGTACTTTGTCGTGCAGTCTTTGTTCGATCAAACCATCACGTTCCGACATAAGGAACTGCAGAATGCGACCAAGGCGATTCTGGATGCGCAGAGCAAGTTGGCAGATAAACCCAGCGACAAGGGACAGGCCTTGCTGGATGAAGCCAAAAAACTGGCGTGGGCTCCTTTGATCAGCGATAAGCAGGCCGTGTCCGATTCAGTACAGAAAATCTTCCAGGGTGACAAGAAAGATTCCAGTGTGAGCCAGGCTTTATCCAAACTGCAGGGTCAGTGGAACAGTGAAGCCGAAGCCAACTATCGCAAGGCGACAGAGCTGGCCAGGCAGGCTGCCTCATCGTAAGACGCATGCTGGATTTGAACAATGAGCCATCCGGAATGCTTTCGGATGGCTGGCGGACGATGGATTTATGTCGACACATAATATGAAATTTCCCCCGGGTCTGACGCTGGTGGCGCTGGGCGTGCTCGGGTTCCTGTTGCTGTTTCTGGCCGTTCCGGTAGGAAATGTCTTTTATACGGCATTCTCCAATGCCGATGGCAGCTTCACAATGGGTCATTTTGGCTCATTCTTTCAGCAGCCTTTATTGAAAGAATCCTTCTTCAATAGTCTGTATGTTTCGGTTATGTCAGTGGTTTTTGCTTCGCTGATTGCTATTCCATTGGCGTATCTGACCGTACGCTTTCGGTTTCGTGGGGCATTGATCATCCAGACATTGGGTGTGTTGCCACTTATCATGCCGCCGTTTGTCGGTGCGGTAGCGCTGCAACTTCTGTTTGGAACGTCGGGTACCGTCAATTTGCTGTTGCAGGACTGGTTTGACGTCTCAATCCCCATCATGGATGGGCTCAATGGCGTGATTTTCGTTGAGTCCCTGCATTACTTCCCCTTCATTCTTCTGAATCTGACCGTGGCGATGCGCAATATCGACGGCGCCATGGAAGAGGCTGCGCTCAATCTGGGTTCTCGTGGCTGGCGACTGTTCCGGCGGATTATTTTCCCGCTGGCATTGCCCGGCTATGTGGCTGGCGCCTCGCTGGTATTTGTCAAGGTTTTTGACGATCTGGGCACGCCGCTGGTGCTCGGTATTACCAATATGCTGGCGCCACAGGCATATCTGCGCATCACCCAGGTGGGTATTGACGATCCGCTGGGATACGTGATCAGCGTCCTGATGATTGTTTTTTCCATCCTCGCCTTGTGGTTGTCGGCTGGTGTCCTGCGCAATAAAGATTATTCCACCCTTCAAAAGGGCGGCAGCTCGATCCAGCAGCGCAAACTGGGACGTTGGGAAAGTGTGCTGGCCTATGCCTGGATTGCACTTGTGCTATTGCTGGTGCTGTCGCCGCACATTGGTGTCCTGTTGCTTTCGTTTGCCACGGTATGGAGTTATGCGCCTTTACCTGACGGCTACACGCTGAGTCACTACGCAGAGGTCTTCAGCAATTCGAATGACATGATGGTCAATACCCTGCTGTACTGCGGCCTGGCGGCGGGGATTGATGTCATTCTCGGAACCGCGATTGCTTATCTGATTTTCAGAACACGCATCCCAGCCCGGCGCTGGCTGGACTGGCTGGCATCCGCTGCGCTCGCCGTTCCTGGCATTGTGCTGGCCATTGGTTATTTGCGCACCTTTCGTGGCGTGGAGCTTCCTGGCACCGATACGGTACTGACATCGACCTGGATTGTCATTATGCTGGCCTATTCGGTACGACGGTTGCCATATGCGCTGCGGGCCTGCGTGGCTGCCTTGCAGCAGATCAACGTGTCACTTGAAGAAGCTGCCGCGTCGGTCGGCGCAAGGCGGCACCGCATCATTCGTCGGGTCGTGGTGCCGCTGATGGCCGGAGGAATGCTGGCGGGCTTTGTGACCAGTTTTATTACTGCGGCGGTAGAATTGTCGGCAACCATCATGCTGGTCAGTCGCGATAGCGATGCGCCAATGAGCTATGGCATTTATCTGTTTATGCAGAGTGCATCCGGCAGAGGCCCCGGCGCAGCGCTGGGTGTACTTGCCATCGTGGTTGTCGCCATAGGCACCTATGCCTCGCATTTAATTGTAGAGCGTGCCTCGCGGCGTACGCGTTCGCTACATGCAATCGAACAGGAATGAAAAGATGAAGAAAGTCAGTGTTGAATGCCGGGATATCCGCTTGTCCTATGGCAATACGGAAGTACTCAAAAATATCAACATATTGATCGAACCTGGTGAGTTCTTCGCCTTGCTCGGACCTTCAGGCTCGGGCAAATCAACTTTGCTCAGGCTGATCGCCGGGTTCAATCAGCACAATGCCGGCCAGCTTCTGGTTGACGGAAAGGACATTAGTACGATTCCTCCGCACAGGCGCAATATCGGCATGGTGTTCCAGAGCTATGCGCTATGGCCGCACATGACGGTGTGGGATAACGTCGCTTTCGGTCTGGTTGAGCGTAAACTGCCAAAAGCCGAAATCCGCGAACGGGTTGAAGCTGCGCTGGCGCTGGTAAGCCTGTCCACGTTTGCAAGACGCAGGCCCAATGAATTGTCCGGGGGGCAACAGCAGCGAGTAGCCCTGGCGCGGACTATTGTGATTGAGCCACAGGTGTTGCTTCTGGACGAACCGTTGTCCAATCTGGATAAGAAACTGCGGGTACAAATGCGGCGCGAGTTGCTCTCCCTGCAGCGACGGTTGGGTATTACCACAATTTTTGTGACACATGACCAGGAGGAGGCCATGACAACCGCCGACAGAATGGCGGTGCTGGACAAAGGGGTTGTTCAACAGACAGGTAGTCCGGCGACACTGTTCGATTTTCCGGCTAACCGGTTTGTTGCCAACTTCGTGGGAACGATGAATGTGCTCGAAGGGGCCGTGCGGGCGCGCAATTACTCCGGTGTGACCCTGAGTGTCGAAGGGGTTGGCGACCTGGCGATTCCTGTCCATGACGATATCCCGGAAGGAGATCGCCTTGCTGCCAGCTTCCGGCCGCATTCAGTGCGGATTGATGCCGCCGGCGGCAATGCCGATGCACATTATCTCTGGCTGCCAGGCGTTGTTGAGGAGCGCGAGTTTCTGGGGGAGTTTGTCCGCTATGCCGTGCGGGTAGGAGAGCAGCGCGTGACCGCTGACCAGTCGCATTTTGCCGGACTAAGCCAGTTTCAGATCGGCACACCCGTAGCGCTAGGGCTGGAACCGTCCCAGATTCGTCTGCTGTCAGCCTGAGAACAATGGAGATATATCAGATTCGCGCGTTTGTGACGGTTGCCCGCCTGGGCAACCTGACCCGTGCGGCCGAGGCATTGTTCCTGACGCAGCCTGCGGTTTCCGGTCAGATCAAGGCGCTGGAGCAGGATTTGGGCGTGGCGTTGTTTGAACGCACGTCCGGCAAGCTGGTGCTTTCCAAGGCCGGGAGCCGTTTGTTTCCGACCGCTGAGCAATTGCTCAATACCAGCGTGCAACTCAAATCCCAGGCGCAACAGTTCCAGGGAGAGCTGCAAGGCGAAATGGTACTGGGCATTCCCGGAGAGCAGGCACAGTTTCTCAGGCTTGGTGAATTGGTGTCTGCGGTTGTGGGTTCGCTGCCGCTGATTGAACTCAAAACGGTCATTCAACCATCGGAAGAACTGATAGAGCAAATCCGGTCAGGCAAGCTGATGATGGCGATGGTCATCGCGACGCACCCCTTGCCGGATCTTTTCTGGATGGCGCTCAGGACGGTACGCTATCGTATTGTGATGCCCAATGAGATGGCCGAGGATCTCAGGCATGCGGGATGGAAAGAGTTGGCCCAGTTGCCTTGGCTGGATGGCAGTCCCGGCTCGCATACCCATCTGATGTTGCGTGCGCTGTTTGAGCGATATGGCCTGGCGCCCAGGATTGTGATGCAGAACGCGGACATGGCCAATGCAGACGTATTGGTGCGTGCCGGTGCGGGCTGCGCGTTGATCCGGGAGGATATTGCCATCGCCGGAGCGGGGCGCCGCGAATTTACCGTCTGGGGGCACACCCAGCTTGATGCCACGCTTGGATTTGTTGCATCACAGAACAATATTGTCGATCCGATTGTTGTAGCGCTGATTTCACTGATCCGGACTGTATGGACCGGAACGTCAGGGATGCAACCCGCCGCAGCCAAGGAGTAACCCCATGGCAATCAAGTCGGCGTTCCTGCTGGTACGGGCTTGATTTCCGTATCCGGCAACAGTGCGGCGACAATACCCAGTAGTGGCAGATAGGCGCAAACGCTATACACATAGGAAATGCTTGTGGTGTCGGCCAGATGTCCCAACGCTGCTGCACCGACGCCGCCCATGCCAAACGCGAAGCCGAAGAACAGACCGGCAATCATGCCGGTTTTACCGGGCACCAGTTCCTGGGCATAGACGACAATGGCGGAAAACGCCGATGCCAGGATCAGACCGATAACGACAATGAGGATGCCGGTCCAGAACAGATTGGCGTGCGGCAGCAACAGGGTAAAGGGGGCGACACCCAGAATGGACGCCCAAATGACCCGCTTGCGGCCGATGCGATCGCCGATCGGCCCACCTGCGATGGTGCCGACAGCGACGGCAGCAAGAAAAATGAATAAATAAAGCTGGGACGTACGTATCGACAGGGAAAATTTCTCCATCAGATAAAACGTCAGGTAGCTGCTCATGGAAGCCATGTAGAAATATTTTGAGAAAATCAGCACGCCCAGGACAGCCAGAGCCGCGATGATTTTATTGCGCGGCAGTACAATCGCGTTAGCCGAGCGTTTGGTGCGCAGGACAAGCAGACCCCGGTTGCGCTCATACCAGCGTCCGATCTGCAGCAGCACCACCATGGCCAATAGGGCGGCCAGTGAAAACCAGGCAACACTACCCTGACCACGAGGCAGGATGATCAGCGCAGCAAACAGGGGCCCCAGGGCGGAGCCAACATTACCGCCTACCTGAAACAAAGATTGCGCCAGTCCATGTTGCCCGCCCGAGGCCATGCGGGCAATGCGCGAGGATTCCGGATGAAATATCGATGATCCGGTTCCCACCAGAACGGCGGCCAGCAGCAGAAACGGAAAGGAAGGAGCGACCGACAACAGTAACAGGCCCAGCAGTGTTGAGCCCATGCCTATCGTCAGCGAATAGGGCTGCGGGTGTTTATCGGTGTAATGGCCGATAAGCGGCTGCAATAGTGACGCCGTGATCTGATAGACCAGCGTGATCAGGCCGATTTGAGCAAAACTGAGGCTGAAGTCGTCCTTGAGCATCGGATAAATGGCCAGCAGGATCGACTGGATCATGTCGTTCATCATATGGGCGACACTGATCGCGCCAAGCACCTTGAAGGCAGTGCTGTTTTCTGGCTGGGAGGGGCGTATGGCGGTGGATTCTATCGACATTGCATTCAACATATATATGACATTCGCAATCGATAAGTGTAGCCGTGCTAGAATTATTGAAAGTGCCAATTTTCGTCGAGAAAGTGACAGTGAGCGCCCAACTTCGCAGAAGTATCAACGCAGAAGATTACCAGGACATTGCCCCTGCAGTGGCAGCCATGTCCAAGGAGTTTGCCCTTGGCACGAGAACGGCCGTTCATTCGCATCGGCGTGCGCAATTGCTTTTTGCCTCGCGTGGGGTGATCCGCGTAAGCACCGACAAAGGTTACTGGCTGCTCCCGCCGCTGCGTGCCTTGTGGGTCCCGCCCAATGTCCCGCACACCACTATGGCTGTGTCCCATGTGGATATGCGTACCCTTTATGTTGACGCGAACGCCGCACGTGCGTTGTGGGCCGATTGCCAGGTCATCGAGGTCAGCAATCTTATGCGCGAGTTGATTCTGAGCCTGACCGCGGAGCCGGTCATTTATTCGCAGAACGAACGGGGCGGCCGAATTGCCGCGCTGATTCTGTCGGAACTGCCGTCAGCGCAAACGGTGGCTACCCGGATTCCGTGGCCCAGGGACCGTCGGCTGATATCGATCTGTACCGCTATCATGGATCAGCCCGGGCTGAATCGCCCGCTTGGGGCATGGGCTGATGCGGTCGGCGCCAGCGAGCGTACGCTGATACGATTATTTCAGTCGGAATTGGGAATGAATTACCGCCAGTGGCTGCAGCAGGTCAGGCTGGCCGACGCCGTATGCAGGCTATCGATGGGGCAGTCTATTGCGACAATTGCACGGGAGCTGGGCTATCACAGTCCAAGCGCGTTCAGTGCCATGTTCCGTCGGGCGCTTGGCATCCCGCCCAATATCTATCTGCAAACCGCCCGGGCGTAACTGGTGCGGTCGTCCGCTATCACAGTCGTTATTGCGGGGGAGTGGGGCAGCGTTGTGATTCCAGTTCATCCAGCGATTGTTCGCGCAGCGTCTGTGGAAATGCCTCGGTCATGGTTTGCAGAGCGCTGAAAATGCGCTCCCAGCCTTCTTCCGTTCTTATAGGGACGCCCAGGAAGCGGCTTTCGGTCTTGGCGCGTAGCATCAAATAAAGCACACCGGCAAGCATGATGCTCACGGTCGCAGGCATATCAATTTGCGGCGCTAGGCCATCGACGCGATCGATGAAAGCACGGGCCGCCTTTTCCCGTCGCTGGGCAAGCTTTGACGTGACCTCATTGAGTTCCACCAGTTCCCAGCGGCGAACTTCGCGCAAGGTGTCGTTGCCGGCCAGCGCATCCACCTGGGCCCGCAACATGGACAGCACAAGCTGTTGAGGCGTCTGGGCACTGGATTCGTCGTTTCCCAGCATGCCGCTATGGCCGGTCCAGAAATCCTGCTCCTGCATCCATGTCAAGAGCAGTCCGTCCAGGCCGTTGAAGTAGCGATAAATCAGTTCTTTGCTCACACCTGCGCGGCGCGCGATGGCGTTGACCCCAATGCCTCCCATGCCGGCTTCGCGGATTTGCGCTTCCAGAGCCTGGAGAATCTGCTGTTCTGTTTGCTGACGACGGGACATAAAAATCCAGAGTGTATGAAAAC
Source organism: Advenella sp. S44 (assembly GCF_002810445.1). Taxonomy (GTDB): domain Bacteria; phylum Pseudomonadota; class Gammaproteobacteria; order Burkholderiales; family Burkholderiaceae_B; genus Advenella. The sequence goes on from NZ_NEXS01000001.1 coordinate 643,058, forward strand.
TGCATCAGTGATGCCGATAACCCATTCTACAAGAGAAAAACAGTACCGGCCGGCAGTTTGATTGGGCTATACTAAAAAGTGACTTTATGGTCACATTTTGCATGTTCTCATGCGGCCCATCCGGCCCCATCCGAAAAATCCCGAACAACCTATTTCATGGCCCGGATAGGGTTGATATCCCTGTTTTTATATTTGTCCCAACTGAAATTGAAAGAGTACACCTGTTATGGAAAATAATCGTTTCGTCTCTACCGACGAAATCCGCACCCGATTTTCAACGGCCATGTCCGATATGTACGGCCTGGAAGTGCCGCTTTATCGCGATCTGCTTGAGCTGGTCGCCGACGTGAATGCGCAGACGCTTGGGGCCGATCCGCAATTGCAGACGCAATTGAATGAGTCGGGTGAAATCCAGCGCCTGAACCTGGAGCGACATGGCGCGATTCGTCTGGGCACGGCCGCCGAGCTGGCTGGCATTCGACGGGTTTTTTCCGTCATGGGGCTGTACCCCGTTGGTTATTACGATCTGTCGGTGGCCGGAGTGCCGGTTCATGCGACAGCTTTTCGGCCTCTGAGTGACGCGTCGCTGGCTGCCAATCCATTTCGTGTATTCACGTCTTTGCTGCGCCTGGAGTTGATTGATGATGAAGCCCTGCGCGCCAAGGCCGCCGAGATTTTACAGAAGCGTTCCATTTTTGGTCCTCGTGTGCTGCAGCTTACAGAACAGTTTGAAACTGAAGGTGGGTTAAACACGACTGACGCTGACGAGTTCGTAAGAGAAGCGACTGATATCTTCCGCTGGCACAGCGAGGCAACGGTCAGTATTGAAACCTACAATCAGCTGTTGGCCGCTCACCGGTTGATTGCAGATGTGGTTTGCTTCAAGGGTCCGCATATCAATCACCTGACGCCACGCACGCTGGAGATTGACGCGGCTCAAAAGGAAATGGTCCGTCGTAATATTCCGGCCAAAGAATCGATAGAGGGGCCGCCAGGCCGTCGTCACCCGATCCTGTTGCGCCAGACCAGCTTTAAGGCGCTGCAGGAAAATGTGACGTTTGGTTCCGGGGCGCAGAAGGCGGTTGGCGCCCATACGGCGCGCTTTGGCGAAATTGAACAGCGAGGACTGGCGCTGACGCCTAAGGGACGCGAGCTGTATGACCAGTTGCTGTTGCGTGCTCGGCAGTCAGGGCAGCAGGGAGGCGACACGTATGAGCAGCGGCTGGAAAGCGCGTTCAGCGAGTTTCCTGATGACCTGCCGACGATCCGCAAAAACGGTCTGGGCTATTTCCGCTACAGTCTGACACAAAAAGGACTTACCGCCGCACAAGCCCTGGCGGGCACCACCGGTGATATCAATGCCTTGATCGACGGTGGCCTTGTGCATGCCGAACCCATTATTTACGAAGATTTTCTGCCCGTCAGTGCCGCCGGTATTTTCCAGTCCAATCTGGGCGGCGATGATCAGAAGAGCTACAAGGCCAGTGCGGCCCGTGCGGCATTTGAAGAAGCGCTGGGTGCCGCAGTCAACGATGAATTTGCCTTGTACGAACAAGCCCAGCAGCGGTCGCTGGATGCCATTGCGCGGCACTTGCAAAAATAAGCGGGACAGTTCGCCGGTCATGATGTTCTGACCGCCCGCCCGGCCAGGCAGCGCTGCGTGACCGTTGCCTGGCCGGGCTGCGAGACATCCGGCGGCTTCAACCCGGCGGCCCCGTGCTGATATGGTTCCCCTCGATGGACCTCGCTTGTACGCAATTGACAATAAAATAAGGATGAACAAGAATACATCTTATTAGCAGTTATGCTACAATTTTCTGTTGTCAAATCAATCATTTCGTTACCATCGGGCAGCCTGCCCTGGGCGCCGCTGACGTACTCGTGTCAGTTGCAGCATTAATGCAGGTAGCGCGTACCCTGCTGGCGCGGGTTTTATACGGTATATCTGTGCCGTGTTGCAGCACCGCCATGCGCTGTTGGGATTAACCTTTTACAGTTAGAAGCTGAAGCGGAGTCATTTTTCATGCAATTTTGGAAGTCTCAAGTTCGTCGCGGGTTGTTAGGAGGCGTCATGGCGCTGGCTGCCGTTGTGTCGTCACAGTCGCACGCTTTTCCGTTAACCGTTGATCATGCGAGCGGGAAAACCGCCATTGAAGCCGAGCCAAAGAAAACCGTCGTCTTTGATCTGGCGTCGCTCGATACCATGCATGCGCTGGGTGTGGAGGCTTCTGCCGTGCCAGAGGCCAAGTATGTCAATCAGCTGGCTGCCTATGCAGAAAAATCGGTGCCCAAGGTCGGCTCGCTGTTTGAGCCCAATTACGAAGCCGTCAATGCCCTGACTCCAGACCTCATTATCGTCGGTGGACGTTCGGCCCCCAAGTACGCCGACCTGAGCAAACTGGCGCCGACCATTGATATGACCGTGGACACCAAAGATCTGCTGGGCAGCGTCAAAAAGAACACGTTGAAACTGGCCGAGGTATTCAATAAACAGGACATGGCGACCGAACAGCTTGCCAAACTGGACAAGTCCATTGCGGCGCTTAAAGAAAAGGCCGGTAAGGCCGGTTCGGGACTGATTATTCTGACCACAGGCGGCAAAATCAGTGCCTACGGTCCGGGTTCCCGCTTTGGCATTCTGCATGACGCCTTCGGCTTTGCCGCTGCGGCCCCGAATCTGTCTACCTCCAATCACGGACAGGCGGTGTCCTTTGAATTCATTCATAAGACCGATCCACAGTGGCTTTTTGTGATTGACCGGGATGGCGCGATCGGCCGTGAAGGCGTAGCCGCCAGCAAGTTGCTCGATAACGAGCTGATTCATAAAACCACCGCATGGAAAAAGAAGCAGATCGTATATCTGAACGCCATGGATTGGTACTTGCTGGGTAGCGCCGGCCTGACTGCCATGCAACAGAATGTGGACCAACTGTCTAAAGCGCTGGACGGCCAGCAGTAGCATGGGACAGTCGCAGGCGGCCGCGTCATTGATCGTTGACGCCATTGTGGGTCTTTTATGAGCGGTTACGCCCAGGAGCGCAGAAGCGACAGGCGGGTCGGGCCGGTATTGACCGGCATACTGCTATTGCTTTTGTGCTCTTTGTTTCTGCTCAGCCTGTTTCTGGGCGCGGGCGACATGTCGGTTACCGCATTGCTGCGCTTCGATAGCGAAGCCTGGCAATTGCTGCTGATCAGCCGCTTGCCGCGCGCGATCGCATTGGTGCTGGCTGGCACATCACTGGCCGTCGCAGGCCTGATCATGCAAATGCTGGTGCGCAACCGGTTTGTTGAACCGTCCACAGCCGGGACCGTTGAGTCTGCCACAATGGGCATTCTGGCGGTCACCTTGCTGGCGCCAGGTATACCTGTATTGGGCAAAATGCTGGTGGCATCGCTGTTTGCGCTGGCGGGCACCTGCCTGTTTTTGCTGATCCTGCGACGCATCCCCCTGCGTTCGGCCTTTCTGGTCCCGGTCGTGGGGCTGGTCCTGGGCGGGGTCATACAGTCCGTCACCACGTTCTTTGCTTATCAGCATGATCTGCTGCAGGCGCTGCATACGTGGACAATGGGCGATTTTTCCGGCGTTCTGCGCGGTCGATATGAACTGTTATGGGTGGCTTTCGCGCTCTCCTGCACAGCCTATTTTGCTGCCGATCGCTTTACGGTGCTGGGCATGGGCGATCAGTTCACGACCAATCTCGGGCTCAATTATAAGCGCCTGATGTTCGTGGGCATGGTGATCGTTTCTGCCATCAGTGCTGTCGTCGTGGTAACGGCAGGCGGTATTCCATTCCTGGGCCTGCTGGTCCCCAATGTGGTCAGTCTGCTATTTGGCGACAATATGCGTCGCTCGCTGCCCTGGGTGGCCTTTCTGGGCGCCTTGTTCGTGCTGGCCTGCGATATTGTCGGCCGCCTGATTATTTATCCGCATGAAATTCCTATCGGTACTGTGGTGGGCGTGGTCGGCAGTGGTTTGTTCCTGTATCTTCTTCTGAACCGGCGGTCGCGTTTTGGTTAAGCTGACACCTGCTTCCCGACTTTATATCCTTGGCTTTCTGGCGCTGCTGTCGGTGCTTGCCTTCATGACCCTGGGGGCCAACGGACACTGGGATTTCGTGCTGTCGTTTCGCGCCGGAAAGCTGGCCGCGATGTTACTGGTGGCGTTTGCCGTTGCAGTATCGTCCGTGCTGTTTCAGACGATCACGCATAACCGTATCCTGACGCCTTCCATCATGGGATTCGATGCCCTGTACACCCTGATCCAGGCTATCGTGATTTTCTGGTTCGGCCTGACCACGGGCAGCCAGTGGGGCATGACGGGCAAGTTCGTGTTCGAAGTTTGCGTCATGACTGTCTTTGCATGCCTGCTGTTCCAGTGGATTTTCTCTGGGGCATCGCATAGCCTGCATCTGCTCCTGCTGGTGGGGATCGTATTCGGATTGCTATTTCGCAGCCTGTCGGGACTGATGGTCAGGATGATTGATCCTAACGAGTTTCTGTTCCTGCAGGACAAAATGTTCGCCAGCTTCAATTCTATCCGCACCAATCTGTTGCTGGCATCGACCGTTATGGTAGGGCTGGCCGCAGTGATCGGCTGGCGATTGCGCCAGGCCTATGATGTGCTTTCGCTCGGACGCGAGGTGGCGATCAACCTGGGGATCCATTACCGCAAAACGCTTTGGCTCACGCTTGTGCTGATCGCCGTCATGGTGTCGGTATCAACGGCGCTGGTGGGCCCCGTGACGTTCTTCGGATTGTTGGTCAGCAATCTGGCATACATGATTATGCAGACCGACAGGCATAAATATACGGTACCGGCTGCGGTGCTGCTGGGAATTATTGCATTGGTAGGCGGCCAGACCGTGCTGGAGCATGGCCTGGCCTTAAATACCACCGTCAGCGTGGTGATTGAGTTTGCCGGAGGACTGATGTTTATCGCGCTGATCGTGCGCAAGGGACAACGATGATAAAGGTCAATGGTGTCACCAAAGACTACGCAACGCTGCGCGTGGTCGATGATGTTTCAATTGAAATTGCGCAAGGGGGCGTCACTTCCATTGTCGGTCCCAATGGCGCAGGTAAATCCACATTGCTGGGAATGATCAGTCGTCTTCTGCCGATGTCTGCCGGTACCGTTCAGGTGGGCGGGCTGGATATCACGCGAACCGATACGGCCGAACTGGCCCGGCATCTGTCCATTCTGCGCCAGGACAATCATCTTCCCTTGCGGCTGACCGTACAGGATGTGGTGGCGTTTGGCAGATATCCGCATACGCATGGACGTCTGACGGTACAGGATCGCAGTCACATTGAACGGGCTATTGCTTATCTGAATCTTCAGGGACTGGAGCAACGCTTTCTTGACGAGCTCTCCGGCGGGCAGCGTCAGCGCGCCTTTATTGCAATGGTGTTATGCCAGGATACTGAATACGTATTGCTGGATGAGCCGTTGAACAGTCTGGACATGAAAAACGCCGTGGATATCATGAAGGTGGTGCGGCGAGCTGCCGACGAACTGCGCAAGACGGTCGTTCTGGTGCTGCACGATATCAACTTTGCGTCCTGCTATTCAGATATGATTATCGGCATGCGCAACGGCAGGGTGCTGCACCAGGGACCACCGCAAGCGTTTATCCAGCCGCCGGTACTGAAGGACTTGTACGGGCTGGATGTGGTGGTGCATGAGTGGCAGAACAACCGGATCTGCGTGCATTACACCTGATACCGCGCCCGGCTGCGCAAGCCTGCGCGCCAAGGCCGTAGCGGGGCCACAAAAAAGCGATTCGCGGCCCGCGTCGTCACGGCAGTCAAAGATAGCCGCTATCGGCTCAAGAGACCGAATCAGGACGTGGCAGGTCCTCTGCAGCGTTACTCTCCTCTTCGTCCGGTACGCGTTGCTCCAGCTCATTGCCCAGTACATCTTCAGAGCCGCCACGGCGCGGCGCCAGCGGGCGCGGCGTATGCCCGGCCGCCGGTGCCTTGCCTTTCGGCGGTGTTTCGCGGTCGGCCTGACGCCCCAGATCGACTTTCGCCGGGGGCGCGTTGCCATCCTTGTCCTGACCAAAATAAATCACGGTATGCGGATAAGGCAGCTCGATATTGGCCGCATTGAAGTGTTTTTTGACTAGGCGGTTATAACCGCGTTGCACTGCCCATTGCATGCCAGGCGTGGTTTTGATCAACACCCGGATGGTGACGCCGCGCTCATTAATCGCAGTCACACCAGGAATCGTGATTTCTTCCAGAATTTCGGGCGACAGGATTTCATCGTGCATCAATTCGGCAAAGGCGGCGCGCAGATGCTCGATGGCGTCGTCCACATTTTCCCTGTGTGCGACGGTGTATTCGCCCATGTGATAGGAGAAATCACGCATGTGGTTAGCTACAACGTCGACCGACGAGAACGGAATCAGGTGATAGCCGCCGTCCATGGTACGGATGCCTACTGAGCGGATGGTCATTTTCTCCACGGTGCCGAAAACGCCTCCGGCCTCGACCACGTCATTAACGTTCATGCCGTTTTCCAGCTGAATGAAAATGCCCGTGATAATGTCCTGCACCAGCTTTTGCGCGCCAAACCCAATCGCCAGGCCGACCACACCAGCGCCAGCAATCAGCGGGCCGATATTAATGCCGATTTGCGAGAGCAGTATCAGGATCGTCATCGTGACGATCACAATCAGGGCCGCATTGCGAAACAGCGACAGCAGCGTTTTTTCGCGCGCGCTTGGCGCCCGGTTGCCGGTGCCGCTGAGCCTGCTTTCGATGATGCTCGCAATAACCGTCCATGCCAGCGCCGCAACAAGCAGGATAATAGCCACATGTACTGCGACGCTTATGGTTGCGCGACCGGGCTCGGACATGACCCAGGCAGAAAGGTCAAAAGCATGCCACGCATCCAGTACAAACAGCAGTACGATGACAAGCGTGATCAGGCGTAGTCCTTTAACGGTCGCCGGCACATACGAGTTGATCCGTGCTTCCAGTAGCGGCAACCTGCTGCGCATCTCGTCAGATAACCGAATCGGATGGCTCAGGACGGCGGTCAGGATGGCCGAGATCAGCAACCCCGCGACAATTGCCACAATGCTCTGGATTGTGGCCCGAGCCATGAACGGCAGGGCATCGACCGGGTCAACCTGACTGACGACAAGCAGGACGGTGAAATAAATTATGGCCAGAATATGCCAGACACGGGCGAGCAGACGCAACAAGGTTGCAAAAAAACCGGTGGACGTCTGATTGGCGCGTTTCACAACACGTTCACGTATCAGCAATCGATTATTCCACACGACCCGCACGGCGTAGATATACATACCAAGCATAATGAGCAGGCCGACCAGATTACCCAGCGCGGGGGTAAACAGCGCGGTAATGACCGGCACCACAACCAGCAGGCCGTACCCAATGATGCCGATCAGACTGCAAAGCCAGCCGTTCCAATATACAGCGACCTCGTCGTCCATGACAAACAGTCGCAATTGCGGGAAACGTGTCGCAAATACCATGCGAACCAGCGACTTGGCGATTTCGACAGCGATAAATGCATTGACAAAGAGTGATTCGAAAGTGCCCACTGCTGCACCGGGGCCCGCTACCGCCAGTGCAACACTATAGCCGACAACAGCCGCCAGCACGATGGCAACTACATCGACAATGAGCGCCGCGATGACGGCTGCAATTTTACGCAATGTTGCCGGGCGCGCAAGGCGCGATCGCCTTTCTACGGCAGGGGGCTGCCCCGCCCAGCGGTTGATAATCGCAAAGGCACGCGCCGCCAGTAAACGCAATAAGATAAAGGCGATAATCGTCGCGCCAATGACCATGGCAAAATTGAGCAACGCTGACTTCCAGCCTGCCATGTCGGCACCTGTACTTTCGCCGCGCGCCACGGCGCTGATCGCTGCTGCGGCGTCGCCCATGTCATTGAGTAGCTTGGTCAGGAAAAACTGGGTACTGTCGGCGACCCGCCGGGGCAAGGAGTTGTCGGGGGTGTCGACTGCAGATGCGTCTTGCGCGGCGCTTGCGGTATTTGCAGATGGCGCTTGTGCCCGCAGTTGCTCAATAAGTTGATTACGAGTCTTTTCGTTTTCCAGCAAGTCGGCCAGCTGTGCCGATGAGGCCGGCGTCGCGTCGGTTTCGGTAGCAGGCAGGATTTGGGCACTGGCGGTATTGGCAAACAGCAGTACTGCGGCGAACAAAAAAAGGGGGAGTAGCAAACTGAAGAAGAACGTGGGCAATCGTCCAATGGCACTCGCATCCCTTGGCCTGTATTTCTGCGACCCTGTCGCGAACCGTTCAAACACTACGCTACCTCCTTGTTCGATAAGTGAGTCACGGGCAGGCAGCGACAACACTTCTGATGACAATTGCTATATGTAGCGTGTCATTTATTGATTAGCACGTTGCAAGATGCAATGCTCGTTGGTTGTGGCAGACCTGCCCGGATACCATACGGTAACACGATTGTTATATTGAATGAAAGTGGCGCATGACTAGCGTCCGCCCGCCAGATCAATAAATGATCCGGTGACATATGACGCGTCTTCGGAAAGCAGCCAGGCAATGGCTGAAGCGACCTCTTCGGGCTGGCCGCCACGCAACATGGGGATCTGGCTGCTGATGCGATCCACCCGGCCGGGTTCGCCTGCGTCAGCATGAATATCGGTATAGATAAAGCCGGGTCGAACACAGTTGACACGGATCCCCCGGGGAGCCAGTTCCAGCGATAGGTCACGGGTAAATACATCCACGGCACCTTTGGAGGCTGCATAATCCACGTATTCGCCAGGGGAACCGGTGCGCGAGGCTACCGACGAGACGTTGACAATCGCGCCGCCCGATGCCATGCGCTTGACGGCTTCTCTGCTGCATAAGAAATAGCTGGTCACATTGGTGGTGAGCATCTTATTGATACGCTCGGCATCCATCTCGGTCACTTGCATTTGCTTGAACAACACACCGACATTATTCACCAGATGAGTGACCGGGCCGAGCAGTTCGTCCATTTCTGCAAACAGCCTCATAACCTGCGTTTCTTCGGATACGTCTGCACCAATGGCGATGCACGGTACTTGAAATTGCGCCTTGATATCTGCGACCAGCGCTTCGGCGGCTTGCTCGTTACGATGATAATTAATGCAAATGCGATAGCCTCTGGCCGCGAGGTATTTTGCGGTCGCAGCTCCGATGCCGCGACTTGCACCGGTGATCAAAGCGGTTTTGTCCATCCCGTTCTCCTGTTTCACATGTGTCATGAGCTCATGATAGTACAGGGCGGCACGGTCAGCAGTAAAGCGGCTGTGAACCCACCGGTGACACGGAAAATTACAATGGCTCGGCCGGCTGCATGGCAATAATCCATTCCAGGCCAAAACGATCTTTGAGTATGCCAAAGCACGGAGAGAAAAAGGTTTCTCCCAGTGGCATGGTTACGCTGCCGCCATCGGCCAGCGCGGTGAACATTTGCGTTGCCTCTTCTTTGTTGACCGGAATAACAGACAAGGCGAAGCCACCCCGGGTGCTGTCGGTACCGCAGCCATCGGAGGCCATGACCAGACTGCTGCCGATCCGAAAACTGGCATGCATGATCTTTTCGTCAAAATCGGGGGGAACGGCACCTGGTGGTGGTGGCTCTGGACTTTCGCTGAAACGCATCATCGTATCGAGCTGGGCGCCGATCGCATTCTTGTAAAAGTTCAAGGCTTCTTCGCAGCGGCCGCCGAAAAAAAGATAAGGAACGATAGAGGTCTGGTTCATCATGTTTTCTCGTGTGATGTGGCTCGTCTGACTATAAACCGGCGCCACCGTGATTTTGAAAGAGGGCTGTGTGAAAAAAGGGTTTCTATTGCAGTTGTCTATTGCAGTTGATTATTGCTTTCATCAAATACATTGGTCTATTTCGTTCATTCATTATGTTCATCTATTGTGTACTTTATTTGCACTCAATTGCGACGATATCTCATGAGTTTTCGAACCGATCAGCCGCTGGCCGAGGCGGCGGCCTGCTGCAATTGGTCAATATCCAGCCTTTTCATCGTCAACAAGGCCTCCATGACAGCCTGGGCGCGGACCGGATCGGTTAGCAGTGCAGGCAGGATAGCCGGCACGATCTGCCAGGATAAGCCGTAGCGATCTTTGAGCCAGCCGCACTGCTGGGCAGTCGGATCTCCCCCTTCGTTTAATGCTGTCCAGTAACTGTCCAACTCTTGCTGTGACTCGCAATGGACCTGCAGCGAGATGGACTCATTGAACTTGAATAGCGGGCCGCCGTTGAGTGCAGTGAAGGGTAAGCCGGCAAGCTCAAATGCGACAGTGAGCACGCTACCTTCGGGTTTGCCGCTGATTTCGGCCATTTTCGTGCCAAGATAGTGGGTAATCTGGGTAATTCGCGAGTCAGGAAAAATGCCGGTATAAAATTGGGCCGCAGCTTCGGCCTGGTCATCAAACCAAAGGCAAGGTGAAATTTTCGAAGTAATTTTCATGTTTCATCCCTATTGTCCACAGCACGATGGCGACTGAAATAAGAAGGACCAGGAAAAGGTCGCCGCCCGATTCCGCCAGTTGATGCACAAAGGCAGTATGCGCAAGAACATATCGCCGGTAAATAGGCAGATGCGTCATTCTGCAAGGGCAGATACGGCAGTGCCTCCAGGCTACGGCAGCCGGAAAATGCGCCGGGTATTGCCTGCGGGCGTCACTTGAACCGATACCAGGCGAGCGCCCCGTTTTTACTGACCTCGCGGATTGGCGCGCGCCAAGTATCGGTACACCGTGCTGCGGTGCAATCCCAGCTCTCTGGCAGTTTTGCTGATGTTGCCGCGGTTCCTGGACAGCGCCTGGTTTATGCGCTGCATCTGTAAATCTCTCAGGCTGATCTCGGGCAAGGCGTTGTGCGAAGGCGTTGCGGGCGTGCCTGAGAATGACGAGCCGTCGGCGCGCTTGCCGCCTCCCGTTGCCTGCGTTCGGGCCGGCGGCAGGTCTGTGTGCGCCTTCGCAGCCGGATCCGTGCATGCTGCAAATGGCAGAGGCGATTGTTCCAGAAGGTGGCAAGGCAAAGATTGCGGATGGATAATGCTGCCGGCGGGCAAAAATGCGGCCAGTGTCTTGAGCACAGATCGCAGTTGCCTGTAATTGCCGGGCCAATGATAGGAGCAAAGAATATCCAGCGCATGGTCGTCAAAGATCAGGCTGGGTATGTTTTCATGGCGCCTGAGTTCTGCGCAGATAAAAGTTCGCAGATCGGCACGCTGGCGCAGCGCTGGCAATTGGACCAGATGATCCTGAATCCGGTAATAAAGATCCTGGCGAAAATGCTCCTCCCGGGTCAGCGCATCAGGTTGTTTATTGGTTGCGCTGACCAGACCGAACTGGACCGGCCACGCCTTATCGGAACCCAGCGGTTGCACGACACGTTCCTGCAGCACCCGTAGCAAGCGCGATTGCAATTGCAATGGCATATCGCCAATCTCATCAAGGAAAAGTACGCCGCCATTGGCTTGGCGCAGACGCCCGTGCGAGCCGTTGCGCTGTGCACCGGTAAACGCGCCAGGCTCGTAGCCGAAAAGTTCGGCTTCAATGAGACTCTCAGGCAGAGCGGCGCAATTGATGGCGACAAACGGACCGTCCCGCCAGCGGCTATGGGCATGCAGGTGACGGGCAAACACTTCCTTGCCGGTGCCCGTCTCACCCAGTAGCAGGATACCCAGATCGGCGTCGATTGCCTGGGTGCTGCGGCGCAACTGTTGCTCCAGTGCGGGTTCCAGTACAGGCAGGGCATGCGCGGGCACCGGGACGCCACGATTCTTCGCGGGTGCTGTTTTCGCAGCAGGCGCACCGGGAGGGTCATTATGCAGAGGCGGCCAGGTGCTACGGGTCGCTATGCCAATGGATTCAAAGTGCAGGGTGGCATACAGGCAGGTTCCGTCGGCACAATAGCTGGCCTCGGGCTGCGCGTGCAGTCGTTTCCAGGCAGGTAGCCATTCGTCCACGGGCGCATCCAGCAGAGCTGCCAGCGGAACCTGCAACAGATCGGCCGCTGCGTCATTGGCGCCCACAATGATCTGGTCTGCGACCAGCAGTGTGCCGCATTGCAGAGGGTCTATTGGCGCGCGTTGCCGTTGAAATTGTAATCGTGCAATATGTCTGCCTGCCAAATCCAGGAGCCGATTGCCGATCTGGCGGGCGGCGATTCGGACCAGATCGCCGGTGTAGTCTGGCAGTGTATGGGCATCGCCGGAAATATCCAGTACGCCCAGGATCTCACCACGTGGCGAGCGGATCGGCGCGGCATGACAACTCAGGATCCGGTTGCGGGGAAGAAAGTGTTCCTGGCCATGTACCTGAATAAAGGCGTTCTCGATCAGCGCGGTGCCGATCGCATTAGTGCCCCGATGGTCTTCGGCCCAGCTGGCCCCCGGACGCAGGGTGACCTGATCGGCTTTGTGAAGAAACGCGTTGTTGCCCGTGGCGTGCAGGATGACGCCGCTGGCATCCGAGAGCAGAACAATGCCCTGTGCCTGCGCCGCGATGCCGCTGGCAGTGGCGATGTGCGGTGCAGCCGTCTCCAGCAGGCTGGCATATTGGTCCAGGCGGGAATTGAGTTCCGCCCGGTCCAGCAGAATGGGTTCATGTGCCAGCGTATCCACCTGTTTTTCACAACGTTCCCACGAGCGCTGGATCAGCGTATTGGGCTGTGCGGTACCGGCAGAGTTCAGCGAGTGATGCAACATCGTAGCCTCCTGATGTGTTGCAAAAACAGGCAGTTGTCGCGTATGTTGCGCGCCTGCTGTTGCTATGGGCGACACTTTCTTGCTTTGTTGTGCGTGCCACGCGCAATGCGTCAAACTATTCTACTGCAAAACCCGGTTTTGCTTGCTGCGGACCAACTGGCATGAACTTTGCTTAGGAATTCCCAAGCACGAGGCTTTCAGGCCCGAGCCATTTCAAAAAATGATTATTCAGGAGATAAGACATGAATCTGTCCGATTTGAAGCAGTTTGGCATTGATACCGAGTACCCGTTTAAAACAAAGTACGGTAACTATATTGGCGGCAAGTGGGTCGAGCCGGCGTCGGGCGAATACTTTCAGAATATTTCTCCGGTGAACGGCCAGGTGTTTTGCGAAGTGCCGCGTTCCAGCGCCGATGATATCGAGCAGGCGGTGGACGCAGCGCATGCTGCAAGAGGCGCCTGGGCTCAGACTTCACCGACCGAAAGATCGAATCTGCTGCTGAAGATGGCAGATCGCATGGAGCAAAATCTGAAAACACTGGCCGTGGCCGAGACCATTGATAATGGCAAGCCGCTGCGAGAAACCATGGCGGCCGATCTGCCATTGGCCGTTGACCACTTGCGCTATTTTGCCGGGTGCATCCGGGCGCAGGAGGGCGGGATTTCCGAAATTGATAGCACAACGGTGGCTTATCATTTTAATGAGCCATTGGGCGTGGTCGGGCAAATTATTCCATGGAACTTCCCGATCCTGATGGCGATATGGAAACTGGCGCCGGCGCTGGCTGCTGGTTGCTGCATCGTTCTCAAGCCGGCAGAGCAGACACCGGCTTCGATACTCGTATTGACCGAAATCATCGGTGACTTGTTCCCTGCTGGTGTGATCAATATTGTGAACGGCTATGGCAAAGAGGCCGGCAATGCGCTGGCCACCAACAAGCGTATCGCTAAAATTGCATTCACCGGTTCCACCGCCACAGGCAAACATATTTTGCATGCGGCTGCCGATAATCTGATTCCATCCACCGTTGAGCTGGGTGGTAAAAGCCCGAATGTGTTTTTTGCCGATGTCATGGATCAGTCGGACGACTATCTGGACAAGGCGCTTGAAGGCCTTTCCATGTTCGCGCTCAACCAGGGCGAAGTGTGCACATGCCCTTCGCGCATTCTGATTCAGGATTCTATTTACGATCAGCTGATTGAAAAAGCGGTCAAGCGAGTTCAACGCATCAAGACCGGCAACCCGCTGGATATGAATACCATGGTAGGTGCGCAGGCCTCGCAGGCACAGATGGACAAGATCATGGGTTACATCGATATCGGTCGGCAGGAAGGGGCGGCATGCCTGACCGGTGGCGAGCGCAGTCGCGTACAAAGCCTGGAAGACGGATATTACGTGATGCCTACCATGCTTTCGGGCAAGAACGACATGCGGATCTTCCAGGAGGAAATTTTCGGGCCGGTCGCCTCGGTGACTACATTCCGCGATGAAGAAGAAGCGCTGGCGATTGCCAATGACACCTACTACGGCCTGGGCGCGGGCGTATGGACCCGCGACGGTTCACGCGCTTATCGCATGGGTCGGGGCATTGAAGCGGGTCGGGTCTGGACCAATTGCTATCACTTATATCCGGCCCATGCTGCATTTGGTGGATATAAACAATCCGGTATCGGTCGGGAGACTCACAAAATGGCATTGTCCAATTACCAGCAGACAAAATGCCTGCTGGTAAGCTACAGTCCAAAGGCCCTGGGCTTTTTCTGATGCTTCGTGTCCGGACCGTTTCGCGGTTCGAGCAATAGTGACCGGTACAGGCCACGCACACGCGGACCTGTACCGGTCATCGATTCTGCGCGCCACCTCCCGCCCCTGTCGAGATACTAATTTGCAAAGCAGCGCGTTATGGAAAACGGCGCTACGGCCAAATTCGAAATCGCGGTATTAATCACGACCGTCATAACATTGCTATACTGAAGACAATAACGCAAGTCTGGTTTGCCTGCATCGGGCCGATACTGCGCCGGTGACGGGTTTCACAATGGTGGTTTTTTGTTTGGCAACGAACGGTAAGGATAGCTGCGATGATTACACTTGAAATTAATGGTTCGAAGCATGAGGTTGATCTGCCGGGCGAGACGCCCATTCTTTGGGCGCTGCGGGATACCCTTGGATTTACCGGTACGAAATTTGGCTGTGGCATGTCGCTTTGCGGCGCCTGTACGATCCATCTTGACGGCGAGCCGATACGATCCTGTGTGACGCCGATCACCGCTGCTGTCGGCAAACGTATCGTAACGATAGAAGCTCTGGAAAATGATGAGATGGGCAAGGCGGTGCAGCACGCCTGGGTTCAAATGGGCGTGCCCCAATGTGGGTTCTGTCAAACCGGCCAGGTGATGTCTGCCACCGCATTGCTCAAGAAGACGCCCACGCCGACGGACGCCGAGATTGATGCGGCCATGAGTGGTAATCTTTGCCGCTGTGGTACATACACACGCATCCGCAGTGCCATCAAAAACGTCGCACAGTCCGGAGACGTAAAATGAACGCTCGTGATAATGCATTTGCCATTGCTGCTGCCGATACGCAAATCAGCAATATCAGTCGCCGCAAGATGCTCAAGGGCTTGGCCCTGGGTGGATTCGTACTGGCTGTTGGCGTGCCGTTACGCACGTTTGCCGAAGGCGAAGAACAGAAGGGTCCCAAGAAATATGGCGCAGATGCCATGCCGCATGGCGCTGTCGATAGCCCGCTGGTGTTCGTAGCGATAGCTGCTGACGGCGCTGTCACCATTCTTTGCCACCGGGCCGAAATGGGACAGGGCGTCAGAACCAGCCTGCCTATGGTTGTTGCCGACGAGATGGAAGCAGATTGGGAACGGGTGACAGTCAGGCAGGCCTGGGCGGAAGAAGCGCGCTTTGGCAATCAGGATACCGACGGCTCACGCAGTGTACGGCACTTCTTTATGCCGATGCGACGCGTGGGCGCAGCCGCAAGGGCAATGCTTGTTGCTGCGGCGGCCAGCCAGTGGGATGTACCCGAATCTGAAGTGCAGGCAAAGAACCATGAGCTGATCCACACGCCAACGGGAAAAAAGCTGGGTTTCGGTGAAGTCGCGCAGAAAGCGGCGCAGCTTGAAGTGCCTTCGACAGACAAACTGAAACTGAAGCAGGCAGACCAATTTCGCTATATTGGCAAAGGGCGAACGCCGCTGGCCGATGGCATGGATATTGTCACGGGGCGCGCGCAATACGGTCAGGATATCCGGTTTGACGATATGTTATATGCTGTGGTGGCGCGTCCACCGGTCTTCGGCGGCAAGCTGGTCAACGTAGACGATGCTGCAGCGCTGAAGGTGCCGGGCGTGGTCAAAGTGGTTACCCTGGCCGGTTCACCTCCGCCGGCAATGTTCAATCCGCTCGGCGGGGTCGCGGTCATTGCCACCAACACCTGGGCTGCGATCGCCGGGCGCAAGGCGTTGAAAATAGAGTGGGAAGGCGGGCCGAACGCATCCTATGATTCGGCTGAGTACCGCAAGCAGCTTGAAGCATCGGTACGCAAGCCGACAGAGAAGGCCGTGCGCAATGATGGTGATACGATGGCGGCGCTCGATAGCGCAGACAAACGCATTGACGCCGAGTATTATGTGCCGCATCTTGCCCAGGCTCCAATGGAGACGCCCGTTGCGACCGTTCGGATTGTCGATGGCAAATGTGAAGCCTGGGCCAGCGTTCAGGCGCCTCAGGCAACACATGACATGCTGACTAAATGGCTTGAGCTTGCGCCGGGAAACGTCAAGGTCAATCAGACTCTGCTGGGTGGCGGTTTTGGTCGCAAGTCCAAGCCGGATTTTGTGGTTGAAGCCGGGCTGCTGTCCAAGGCAATGGATGGCAAGCCGGTGAAGGTCACCTGGACGCGCGAAGATGACATTCAGCATTCCTATTACCATACCGTATCGGTTGAACATCTGGAAGCGGGCCTGGACGCGCAAGGCAAGGTGACCGCGTGGCTGCATCGAACCGCGGCGCCGTCCATCGGCTCTACATTTGCCGACACCGGGCAGCAGTCGGCCGGGGAACTTGGAATGGGGGCGGCCAACGTGCCGTTTGCCATACCCAACGTGCGGGTCGAGAATCCGGAAGCGCAGGCGCATACCCGCATCGGCTGGTTCCGTTCGGTTTCCAATATTCCGCGCGCATTTGCCATCCAGTCTTTCGTGTCAGAAATGGCTGCTGAACTGGACAAGGATCACAGGGACTTCCTGCTGGATCTGATCGGACCTACCAGGAAAATCGATCCGGCTGATCTTTCTGACGCATGGAACCATGATGAGTCGCCCGAAAAATATCCCGTGGATACGGGTCGCCTGCGCCATGTGATTGAAGTGGTCACGAACGAAGCGGGCTGGGGTAAGTCGGCCGACAAAGGGCGGGCCATGGGACTTGCGGCGCACTACAGCTTTGTTACCTATGTGGCAACGGTGGTTCATGTTGAGGTTTCCGACCAGGGCCAGATATCGATTCCACGCATCGACGTAGCGGTCGATTGTGGCCCGCAAGTCAATCCTGAGCGTATCCGTTCCCAGATTGAAGGCGCGACCGTCATGGGAGTAAGCCTGGCGACGCTGGGAGAAATCAGCTTCAAAAACGGCGCTGCGGAGCAAAGTAATTTTCATGATTACCGTATCACATCCATGATGAGCGCGCCTCGCGAGATACATGTTCATCTGGTGGGCAACGATGATTATGACGCACCGCTTGGCGGGGTAGGCGAACCGGGCACACCACCGGTGTCGGCTGCCTTGTGTAATGCCATTTTCGCAGCAACGGGCAAGCGCATCCGCAGTCTGCCCATTGGTAATCAGTTGCAGCAGAAAACGTAAGCGGCAGGCAAGATATGCGGCGGCTCAGGAGGGAGTGTAAGTTGCCTTCTTACCGCCTTTTGATCTATGCCGACCTCTTATCGAGTTGAGAACTCAATGGAGTGAGACAAATGCGAGAGGCTTCAGGCCTCCCGTTTCCTATTGCTTTGCAAACAGGCGACTGTGTTTGTCATATTGCTGCAACTGTTCTTCAGTATCAATGTCGATGAGGCAACCGGGGTCCTCAACGGGGAGCAGTGTCATCGCATCGGGATTACGACGAATGATACTGCGTGCGCCTTCGTCGCCTGCTACAGCTAGCAGCTCATATTCGAACTCGCAGGAAAAACCCACGGGATGGCCTTGCCTGCCGTTAAATTGGGGCCTGACGATCCGCTCACCCTGATGCAGGCAGGCTGCGATTGCCTGTACCGTGTCCGCACGAATAAAAGGCATATCGGCCAGCGCAACGATCCAGCCAATTTGCGCCGGGCTGTGGCGCACGGCGCAACGCAGTGAGGCGCTCATCCCGTCACTGGCATCGGCGCAGTGAATCACGTTTACGGACAGGCCCTGCAGCGCATCGCGCAGCGCCTGCTCGTGAGGTCCACACACAACTGAGATATTTGGGATATGCTGCAATAGCGTATGACAAACGGCATAGACCATGGGCGTGCCATCAGCCAGCGATGCGAGAGGTTTATAGCGCTGGCCGGTACGATCGAAACGGCTTCCCTGGCCGGCAGCCAGAACCAGGGCGACAATATCGGGGGCGCCGGGCAGGTTGTCGTGCTCAGGCATCATGGCGCTCAGGCCGCATATTCCGACGGATTAGACTTGGCATGGGAAACGTCAAAACTATCTGGCAACATCAGACCGTTTTTAACGGCAATCACTTCGGCCATGACGCTGACCGCGATCTCGGCGGGCGATTTGCTGCCGATGTATACCCCGATCGGCCCGCGCAGTCGAGCCAGTTGTTCCGGCGTCAAGTCGAAGTGTTCGGCCAGCCTCTGACGGCGACTCTGATTGTTGCGCCGGGAGCCGATGGCGCCTACGTAAAACGCATTTGACCCCAGCGCTTCCAGCAATGCCAGGTCATCCAGTTTGGGATCATGCGTGAGCGCAATAATGCAACTGCGCCGGTCCGGCCGAAATGCGGTCACAACATCGTCGGGCATATCGGCCAATACTGTGGCACCCGGCACCGACCAGCCGTTACGATACTCTATGCGTGGATCGCAGACAGTGACGGCAAAGCCGCTGAACAAGGCCATGGTGGCCACATATTCGGTCAGTTGCCCGGCGCCGATCAGCAGCATGCGAAATTCCGGCCCGAACGTATTTTTCAGAACGCTATCGTCAATGCTCAGTGGCGATGGCTGCTGGATTGGCCGCTGCGCCACGGTGCCGGTATCAAGGCTGACGGTGCGTTGCATTAACTGGCCTTGTTCCAGCGCTGTGACCAGTTCCTGCAGTGAAGCGGCATCAGGATTGAACTCCAGCAGGATTTCCAGCGTGCCGCCGCAAGGCAGGCCAAAGCGATAGGCTTCCTCGGCCGTCACACCGTATCGAACAAGACAGGGTGGCGCGCCATTGATAAGCACGGTTTTTTCGCTGCCGCCGGTATAGCGATAAATCAGGTCGTCTTCGATACAACCGCCGGAAACAGATCCGACTACGGCGCCATCTTCGCACAGGGCCATGACTGATCCAAGAGGCCGCGGCGACGATCCCCAGGTGCGAATCACTGTGGCCAGCAAGGCCTTTTTCCCTTCCCGGCGCCACGCACAAAGTTTGCGAAGTACAAGGACATCAAGATTTTCCATTACCAATGCCTGTTCTGTTTATCTGCCATGTTGGCGTGTTGATGACAATTGTCATGACATCTGATTGTAATGCAATCGGCAGAGCTAAGCACCGTGGCTGCAACAATAGCGCTGTGCATCAGCGACGGTGCAGCAACAGAAGCGCGGACCTTCCGCCGCCGAATTGAACGCATTTGCGACAGAATTGAGCGTCCTTGCCGCAGCTTTAAGCGTTCTTATCACCGGACTAAATGTTCTTGTCATCCGGCTAAACGCTCCTGCAAAATTAAACGCTCTGGTCACCGAATTCAGATTTAATGTCGTGAGCCATCCGCACTGCGCCATAAAAATCAGGCAGTGCCGGGCTGTGGCTTGCGTAGTGGCGCCCTGAGGGCGCCGATTTTACCATGCCGTTGTCATTTGAGGCAAAGCGCAATTCATCGGTTGTACCGGCTCAAATAAAAGCATATCATTTGATCTATATCATTGACTAATCAACCAAAGCATGGTCTGAGCGATGATCTTATCCGAATTCTTCCCAACAAGAGAAAAGCAATGAAAACTAAACTGACACACACTGCTGCTGCAGTCGCGTGTGCGGCTGCCTTCGGCTTTGCTGGCCTGGCAAATGCAAATGCAAACACGGCAGCGGCAGAATCACAAGCCGCGGACACGACAGCCGGGGCGACTTCACCGACACTGATCGCCAAAGGGGCCAGCGACACAATGACGCCGTTTCTTGTGGATGCCGATGGGTTTACTTTGTATACGCTGAGCGAAGAAGGTAAAGACAAATGTGATGAAGCCTGTATGAAACACTGGACGCCAGTGGTTTCTGAGGGTCGTCCGCTAGGCCGCGACATTTTGCCCGGCCTGCTGGATACCGAGAAAAACGACAAGGGTGCGTCTCAGGTCAATTACGGCGGGCTCGCCCTGTATCGTTTTGACGGCGACAAGAAACCGGGCGATATGAACGGGCAGGGATTTTCAGACGTGGGCGTAATGGTTACCGTGCTGGGCACGGTCGAAAAGCCTGAAGCGGCCGGTGAGAACGTTGAAGCGACGCCAGAACTGATGGCCGCCGGCGCAAAAGTCTATAGCGGTACGTGCGCCGCATGCCACGGTGCGGAAGGTCAGGGCGCGTTCGGCACGAAGCTGGCCGGATTCGACCGGCTGGCCAACGCACCTGCGCTGCTCAGTACGATCATCCATGGCCTAAACAGTATGCCGGCTCTGGGCGGTCAGTTCAATGATGAACAGGTTGCTGCCGTTGCCACTTACGTTCGCAACAGCTGGGGTAACAGCTATGGCGGTGTTTCAGCGGAGCAGGCCAAAGCGGCACGCTGAACGATAGGTTTGATCCAATGTCGCGATGTCTCTGTCATGAACCGCGACCCGTAACGAATATTGAAGAATAGGACACAAAATGAAAATCCATAGGCTTTTGGCTGTCTCTGCCGCTGTGATGTTTGCCTGCGCGGCTCAGGCACAAGTGAATATCGAAGATTACAAACCCATTTCCAATGAGCAGATTCTGAAACCGGCAGACGGGGACTGGCCGAGCTGGCGCCGTACGATTGATAACCAGGGTTATAGCCCGCTTGACCAGGTCAATAAAAAGAACGTGAAGCAACTGGATCTGGCCTGGGCATGGTCAATGCCTGTCGGCGGCTTGCAGGAAACGGCTCCGCTAGTGCATGACGGCATCATGTTTCTCGGCATGAATCGTAGCCATGTGCAGGCACTGGATGCCACAACGGGCGATCTGATCTGGGAATACACCCAGCCGCTGCCCAAATTTACGGGTGGCTATCATGATGCCCAGGCCAATCGTCAGCGCAACTCATTGGCACTATACGAAGACAAGGTCTACCTGACCACGCCGGACGCCAAACTGGTCGCACTGGAAGCCAAAACCGGCAAGAAGCTGTGGGAAGTCCAGGTTAACGAATGGGAAAAAGGCTACAGCTTTACGGCTGGTCCAATGGTCGTTGACGGCAAAGTCTTTACCGGAACCTCCGGTTGCAGTATTACCGGCACGGCAGGTGGTTGCTATATTACGGCCCATGATGCCGAAACAGGCAAAGAACTGTGGCGTCTGAACACCATTGGCGATCCTGCTGTCGACGACAGTTGGGGGGGCCTGGCCAAGGAAAACCGCTGGGGCGGCTCGCCCTGGATCACAGGCTCTTACGATCCAAAACGCAAAATGCTGTTCTGGGGTGTAGGTATGCCGATTCCATATCCATCCATTCTGCGAGGCAGTGGCGACGGCGATGCACTTTACACCAGCTCCACGCTGGCCATCGACGCGGAAACCGGCAAAGTCAAATGGCATTATCAGCATATGCCCAATGACGACTGGGATCTGGACAGTCCGTTTGAGCGCGTGCTTGTAGAAAGCCAGATCGCGCCATCCAAGGATGAAGTGACCTACATGAGCAAGGATGTGGAATCAGGCAAGAAATATGATGTGATTGCGTCTGTTCCCGGCAAGTACGGCACCGCCTTTGTGCTGGATCGCGATACCGGCAAGCTGCTGTGGGCTCGCGACACGGTATATCAGAACGTGATCAAGGGATTCACCGAAGACGGCAAGGTCATTACCAATACCGATTTGAAAGCCAAATCCATCGACGAAACGGTCAAGGTCTGCGGCGGGCGCGACCTGGGTAAATTGTGGATGACAGCGGCCTACAGCCCGCTGACCAACGCCCTGTACGTTCCGGTCAGCTCTTCCTGCAAGGAGCTCACACCCAAGCCGATAGAGCTGCGTACCGGCGAATCTGTCGGCGCTCAGGCTTCAGGTGCTGTTTCGTTTGCGCCTGGTGAAGATAGCGTGGGCCGCGTGTATGCGGTTGATGTGAAAACCGGCAAGTTCCTGTGGGTCAAAAAGCAGAAACCGATTTTCAGTTCTGGTGTATTGACTACCGGTGGCGGTCTGCTCTTTACCGGCGACAGTATGCGTGAGTTTGCGGCTTATGATCAGAACAGCGGGGATAAGCTGTGGTCAATCCGCCTGAATACCTCGATCGGCGGCTTCCCCATGACCTACAGCGTCGATGGCAAGCAGTACATTGCCGTTGTAACCGGCCCGAACGCTCAGACACCGCCAGCGGCGATTCTGAGTCCAGAGCTGAAAAACGTTGTTGATTCCGGTCATTCGGTATTTGTGTTTGCACTTGACGATGTAAAGGCCGAGAACAGCAAGAAATAAGGTTGCGAACGACGTTGCGTGACGGTGTTCTGCTTTCACGCAAGTTCGTGTAACCAGAGACAAACAGCGTTTTGTCGCTAGCCGATGTTGTTAAAAAAGGGTGAGCCTTCAGGGGCTCATCCTTTTTTGTGGCGGTTGGCCCGTCGTACAAGCGATGAAGAGGGGGTTACGTGCAGGCCAATGCGGCAATACTGTTCCGCAGGCAAATCCATAAGGCATTCAAAGGCTTGCCGACAGTTTCCTTAGAAAGTTCTCGCAGTCATTCAATTGTGAAAACTCCACGAATTCGTCGGGTTTGTGTGCCTGCTCGATCAGCCCCGGGCCACAAACGATGGTAGGAATGCCCAATTGCTGGAACAGTCCGGCTTCGGTGCCGTAGGCGACCTTGCGTGTTTCATGGTCTTGCGTCAGTGCCCGAACCAGCTCGGTAATGGCTGCTTGTTCAGAGGCTTCAAGCGGTGGGGCGCTGGCGTCAGCACTGATATCGATGCGCGCCTCGGGAAATTCTTTTTGCATGCGTGGTAGCAACTCGTTGCTTACATACTCTTGAATTTTGGCCTGAATTTGCTCGCCGGGCATGCCAGGCAAATTACGAAATTCATAATTGAACTCACATTCGCCAGGGATCGTATTGACGGCAATGCCGCCCTGGATCATATTGGTGGTGATGGTCGAATACGCCACGTCGTAGTGCTTGTCATAAGGGCCGGTATCACGATAGTGATCGGCAAGGTCGCGAATGTGGCAGATTAGCCGGGCCGCATGTTCGATAGCATTGCAGCCGACGGGCGTGAGCGACGAGTGTGCCGCCTTGCCGTGAATGCGGCAGGTAAACAGATTAATTCCCTTGTGTGCAACCACAACCCGCATGCCCGTAGGCTCGCCGACCACACACCCATCTATTTTCTGATTGCGTTTTTGCAGTTCCTTGAGCATGAACGGTGCGCCCGCACAACCGACTTCTTCGTCGTAGGAAAAGGCCAGGTGGATGGGTTTGCTACGCTTTTGCTGCAGGAATTCGGGTACCAGGGCCATTGCAGTCGCAATAAATCCTTTCATATCGCAGGTGCCGCGACCATAGAAGCGATCTTGCGAGGGCAACAGCACAAACGGATCACTGTTCCAGTCCTGCCCGTCCACCGGCACCACGTCGGTGTGTCCCGATAGCGCGACGCCGCCCTGCGTTTGTCCGTCAGATGCCGGCAGGGTGGCAAACAGATTGGCCTTGGCGCCCTTGTCATCGGTGGTAAGCCAGCTATCGACGCCTTGGGCGGACAGGGCATCGCGAATGGTTTCGATTAAACCCATATTGGAGTTGCGACTGGTAGTGTCTATGCCGACCAGAGTGGCAAGCCATTCTTCTTTGGTGATCGTGGTTGTCATGCGATATTGTCCTTGATGCAGGTTAAGGTGTATGGAAAAACCACAGAATCGGCGTTTTTCCACATTAACCATTCTTGCGCGCTTGTGCTGGGTGTCATTACAAAGTATTTTAATTTCTATTCTAACCGGTAAAGGACTTCTTCATGCAACCCACCAAGGTTTCGGTGCGCAACCTGACTGCTGCGGTTATCGGCAATGCGCTGGAATGGTACGATTTTCTTGTCTTCGCTTTCATGACGCCGATTATCGCCAGGCTTTTCTTTCCTGTGGACCCATCTGCCAAAAGCGGCGACCTTAACGATATTCTCATGACCACAGCCATTTTTGGTGTGGGTTTTTTCATGAGGCCGGTCGGTGGGGTGATCCTTGGCATGTACGGCGACAGAAAAGGCCGGAAGGCCGCGATGGTGCTGGTGACCTCGCTGATGGCCATATCAATGGCGATCATTACCTTTTCCCCAACTTACCAGACTGCTGGCATTCTGGCCCCGATTCTGATTCTGATCGCGCGCCTGGTCCAGGGTTTTTCTGCCGGCGGCGAATTTGGTACGGCAACGGCATTGCTGATTGAAATGGCGCCGCCGGGCAAACGCGGCTTCTACGGTTCATGGCAAATGACCGGTCAGATGATCGGTCTGCTCATTGGCGCGGCCGCCGGCACCCTGATGACCGTGTATTTCACCCAGGAGGAAATTGAAGCCTGGGCCTGGCGCATTCCGTTTTTTGTGGGGCTCATTATCATTCCGGTGGCAGTTTATATCCGGCAACGACTGGACGAAACCGAAGTGTTTCGCAATGCCAAGAAACAGGAGGCTGCTGATGGCCGCCGTATCACGATTGGCGAACTGCTGGTCAATGCCTGGCGCGAAACCGTGCTTGGTATCGGGCTTGTGGCTGCGGCTACCGTGACTGTCTACATCACGTTTACCTATCTGGTAACGTTCGCAACAAAGATACTGAATTTGCCATTGCAGGAAACGTTTGAAGTGCAGATGCTGGGGGCGTTGTGGGTGGTTATTCTGACGCCTTTGATGGGCATCCTGTCAGATCGCATTGGTCGCAGCAAGCTGTTGATTGGCTCACTGGCACTGTATTTCGTGATTTTGTTTCCCATCTATTCCTGGCTTACGGCAGCGCCAACCATTTCCAAACTGATCGTGGTGCAACTGGCTACCGGCTTGTGTGCGGCTGCATTTTTCGCGGTGTTCAGCACAGTGATGGCCGTATTGTTTCCCACCCGAGTGCGCTCGCTGGGCCTGTCCATCTCGTATAACCTGGCGGTCATGCTCATTGGCGGGTTCGCGCAGTTCATCGTTACCTGGCTGATCCAGCAGACAGGCTCGCCCATGGCTCCAACCTATTATGTGATGTTCGGGGTTGGTCTGGGTCTTGTTGCCGCGATTATACTGGGCAAACGCGCTGACGGCGAGGTGACGCACTGATCACAATTGCCTGCCAATAGCTGGCAAGATGAATGACAAAGGCCACATGGTAGCGATCATGTGGCCTTGTCATTTCAGGTGTGGCACGTTACATCGTTGAGATTACTATTTTTATAGTCAAGCTTACCGTCTGCGCGGAGCCGGCCGCGTGCGGCGCACGGCATCGCAAAAGCAGGCGCTACGCCATGGCCGCAAGGGACGTGTTGCAGCCACGGCATGCTCTCAAATGACCAGGTCGGTCCGCACCGGCTTCCATACCTGAATCTGCCGGGGCTGGTCCAGCAGCTCAGGCAGGGTGTCCCAGAATGCCTTGCGGTAAGGCCTGTGCATCTGCACATTCAACACATCTTCCCGATCCAGCCAGGTTTCATAAAGCATATAAGTTGCGTCTGCGCACGGATCCTGATGCAGTACTGCATTGACGAATGTGTCCTCATCACGCATGGCATCAAGCACCGGTTCCAGCAACCCAAGAAACTGCGCTTGCACGCCTGTTTTCAGATGGAAAATAATGACATAAGTCTCTTCTGTCGGTTGGCTTCTGGACGAGACGAGCGTACGGTGATTTGTTTTTTTGTGTAAATCAGCACTTGATGCAGACAGGTTGGTCATGCGATATTCCTAATATTTTTATCGTGCAATGACAATTGTCATTGAGCGGACAGTGTGCCGTGATTGGCACGGTAGCTTTCACTTTGCTGCAAAACGCGCCTTGTGTCCATTACCCGCAAGGTAATGGTTTCTTGTTAAGGAACACGTTATGCTTTGTCGAACTGGCCGCTTTGGCCTGTGCGGTGCCCCATTTGGCGCGGGATCACTGAGCGGAGAAGTACCCGTTGGAGAGCCAGTGCTCGGCGCTCCACGTGGTGAAGACCGACTTGGCGTCGAACAGCGTAGCGCAGGCCCATTTGGGCCAAACCCGCTTACCGGCCTGGAATCTATCGACACGCTGGCACCGGCCACTTACACCTGCGAATATCATGACACATACGACCGTTGGAGAACTCATACGCGACTGGCGGCTGCGACGGCGCTATAGTCAATTGGCCCTGGCCTGTCTGGCCAATATTTCTGCCAGACATCTGAGCTTCATGGAGACGGGCAGGGCCAAGCCTAGCCGGCAGATGCTTCTGTTGCTCTCGGAATATCTTGAAATCCCGTTGCGCCAACGTAATGAAATGCTGCTTTGCGCCGGATATGCCCCACATTATGCCGAACATGCGATGGACGACGCGCCACTGCAACAAGCGCACAGTGCGATCAAAACGCTGCTGAGTGCGCATGAGCCTTTTCCCGCCATGGCGGTCGATGGACATTGGAATCTGGTGCACGCCAATCATAGCTTGTCGTTATTGCTTGGCGGCGTTGCCCCCGAGTTGTTGGAGCCGCCCGTTAATGTCCTTCGGCTGGGCTTGCATCCGCTGGGGCTGGCATCGCGCATTCTCAATTTCGGTCAGTGGCGTGCCCATTTGCTGCAGCGCTTGCGACGGCAGTATGAACAGACGGCGGATCCGTGGTTGCTTGCGCTGTACGACGAATTGGTCGCCTATCCCACCCCGGACGGCGTGTCAGACCTCTCGCCAGTCGATCATGTCATCGCGGTGCCTTTGCAATTGGAGACAAGCCAAGGTGTGTTGTCTTTGCTTAGCGCCTCCATGACCTTCGGCACCCCGCTGGAGGTGGCGCTGTCGGAGCTGGTGATGGAAATATTTCTGCCGGCCAATCCCGATTCTGTCGTGATCCTGCGCAATCTGGCTTTGCCTGCAGAAGAAGTGGTTGACCTTAATGTAGGTTGAGGTTTTACACTGCCATCGTCATTTATTCTTTTACCCGGAGTGATTAGATGAAGACCCCGCTCACAGATTACAAAATCGATCTGAATGCGTATTTCGACAGAATCGATTACACAGGACCCACAGACCCAACGCTGGAAACGCTTGCGGCGCTCCAGTTGCAACACCAGAAATCCATTCCATTTGAAAATCTTGATCCATTTCTGAACCGGCCGGTCCTGATCGACCTGCCCAGTCTTGAACAAAAACTCGTATTTGGTCAACGCGGGGGATACTGCTACGAGCAGAATTTGCTGTTCTCTCATGTGCTGCATCGCCTGGGCTTTGTCGTATCCAATCTGGTGGCGCGCGTGTTGTGGGATGTAGATGACGATACCGTGACTGCCCGCTCCCACATGCTGTTGCATATCCGGCTGGATCATCGTCCCTATATTGTTGACGTGGGGTTTGGCGGCAATTCAATACCCACGCCCATGGTGATGAATCGGGAGAGCGTACAGCAAACCCGTCATGGCACTTATCGCTGTCAGCTCATTGATGGAGAATACTGGCTACAGGTGCATACCCGCACAGGCTGGCGCAACATGTACCGGTTTGATTTGACCCGCCAGCTTCCCGTGGATTATATCGCGCCGAACTACTACACATCGACGCATGAGGATTCGCATTTTCGTTATTCGATTTTTGCGGCCAGAATTTTCGCCAACGGACGCTATACGCTGCGTGACAATCTGCTGACCACGCGTTATGAGGATGGACAAACCGAGCAGACCGTGCTGAAAAATGCGCAAGCGGCGCAAGCCGTTTTGTACGACGTATTCGGTATTCGCGTGCCCGATACGGCGGCGTTCGAACAAAGATGGGAGCAACTAGCCCACGGGTGGGAAGTGAGCGCCGGGTCCGCTGTCAGACAGCCGGTCCAGGTGGTTGCGCAAGGGGCATGAGGCGATAGACAGGCAACCACACCCGATGCATTCAGTCAGCTGGTCGCGCAGACTGGTCAGTGTCAGGATGCGTTCGGTCAGATCATCATGCCAGACCTGGGACATGCGCTCCCAGTCGGCGGCGCTCGGCGTTCTGCCGCTGGGCAGCGTGGCGAATGCCTCGGCCACTTGCGTCAATGGAATGCCCACCCGCTGCGCAACTTTGAGGATGGCCACCCGTCGCAGCACTTCGCGTTTGTAGCGGCGCTGGTTGCCGCTATTTCTTACGCTGGCGATCAGCCCTTTGCGTTCGTAAAAGTGCAACGCAGATATCGCCACACCGCTGCGCCGTGCGACCTCGCCGACCGACAGCAGTTTCCCATGTTCTTCGATTGTGATCTTTGGCATGCCCGCTCCCGGACCTCAAGTAAAGTTTGGGTATTATATCTGTGATTGGCCCCTTCGGGATCGTGCCGCGCGGGGGTGAACCCATCAGCGTTGCGCTGGTGTGACCGTACGGCACGACGATCTGAAGCCCCTGTTTCTTTCAGGGTCTATAGGTTTCAAAAACATGATCCACATCAAGAAGTGGGCGGATGCCAGTGGCAACAATGCCCAGAATGCTGCAAAATAGCAGTTGTAATTAGAACAAAGCGATTGAGAATATGGCCGATCCGGTGACCGCGCAATTTGCGGAAATCATCAGTAATATGACGTTTGAAAAGGTGCGGGCTTCGGTCCTGGAACAGATTCGCTGGCGTGTGCTCGATGTCCTGGCGGTGGCGCTGACGATGAATATTAATTCAGCGGACGGCGAGCCAGGGCAGCAGGCGTGGGGAGCCGTCTTGTCAGATGCGCCGCAGGTCGATCACAATGCCCTGCGATATTTGCAGGTTCATCCCGTTTTGTCGGCACTGGCCAATGGCGCCATGCTTGATTTGCAGCCGCACAGGCCGCAAGCGCACGGGGGGGCCGCCTCGCTTGATGCGGCGATCATTCCCGCTGCGTGGGCGCAGGTAGAGGCTTGTCAGGGTAGCGGACAGTTGCTCATGAACGCGCTGGCCGCTGGTTACACGGCAACAGAATTGTTAAGTGGCCTTGAACGCAGCAATGGCAATCACGAATGGGACGCGGGCGTCTCCAGTGGAACGGTGGGCGCAGCGGCGGCCGTAGCCAGGGCCCGTAATCTGCCAGCGCCTGCGGTGCTCAATGCAGTCGGCTTCGCTGCCACACAGGCCGCACAGTTGGCGGGAAATGCGACCACAGCCTCGCGCGTAACGGCAGGCCCAGGTTTTTATCGCCCAAGCCGTGATGCCGCAGATCTGCCCGGCCCAGGCCGAGCGGCAATGGATGGAGTGTTGTGTGCCCAAATGGCCGCGCTTGGCGCTCGCTGTCCGAATGCGATGATTGATCAATTGCAGGCGGCCATAGGTACTGTCAACTGTCTCTCGGTCATGACTGATGCCTGGTCCGCCGATACCCAGCGGCTTGCGGCAAAGGTAAAGAAGGAAGCCATAGAGACTTTCCGAAAGCGGGTCTCGGCGGTGATCAGCCCCAGTGAAACCCAGATGTTTATCAATGTGGTACAACGTCTGGAGCACGTAGCGCCGGGCGAACTGATGTTGCATCTGATTAGCCGGATCCGTTCGCGTCTGGATTCCTGAGTTCGCGACACACCCGCATATCATGATATACTAAATGTATACGTTTCATATAATGCGTTCCGTAACGGGACCACTGTATAGTGGCGTGGCCTTGGTGGTCGCGCCATTTTTATTTTCAATAGCGGACAAATCATGGGTATTGTAAAAATTTCCGATCAGATGCATGAAAACCTGCGTCTTGCCAGTACGGCGCTAAGCCGTTCCATCAACGCCCAGGCCGAGCACTGGATGCGCATCGGTATGCTGGCTGAAATGTATCCCGATCTGGACCACAGCGATCTTTGTCGTTTGCTGGTGCAGGCAGGGCAGTCTGGTTCACTGGATCTGGGCGCTATCTCTACGATGAACACCACGTCGATTCGCGCCGGCGCACGCTCAGGAGCACGCCAATGAGCGGCCGCGTTTCCATCAAAAGTGAGCAGGACATCGCCAAGGCACGTATTGCCGGCGGGCTTGCCGCCGATGTGCTGCACATGATTGCTCCCCATGTCAAACCGGGCGTTACCACCGATGATCTGGACCGTTTGTGCAACGATTATATTGTGAACGTTCAGAACACCATCCCGGCCAACGTCGGTTATCACGGTTTTCCCAAAACCATTTGTACCTCGGTCAACCATGTTATCTGTCATGGTATTCCGTCAGATAAAGTATTGCGCAATGGCGATATCATCAATATTGACGTCGCCATTATCAAGGACGGCTGGTACGGAGACACCAGTCGCATGTATTTTGTAGGCGAACCCGGTCCGCTGGCCAGGCGCCTTGTTCATACGACCTATGAGGCCATGGTGGCCGGGATCCGCCAGGTACGTCCTGGTGCAACTCTGGGCGACGTAGGATATGCCATTCAGAATGTCGCCCATCGCGAAGGCTTCAGTATTGTGCGCGAATACTGCGGTCACGGTATCGGCCAGATTTATCACGACGATCCGCAGGTGCTGCACTATGGCCGTCGGGGCGAAGGGCTCAGGCTGCAGGAAGGCATGATGTTCACCATTGAACCCATGATCAATTCAGGCAAACGGCACTCGCGGCAGCTTGCCGACGGCTGGACCGTGGTGACTAAAGACCATTCGCTGTCGGCGCAGTGGGAGCATATGGTCGTGGTCACGGCCAACGGGTTTGAAGTGCTCACACCCTGGCCGGAAGATGTAGAGGGATACGAGGCCATTCGTTGAGTGTCTGTCGCGCAAAAAGACAAGCCCCCGTCGATCGTTGCCGTTTCGGGCAGACGACGGGGGGCAATACACCTCCAAGAGATAGGATTTGGCTTTCGTAGGTGTATGTCTATATATTAATTGATCCATTTATCTTGCCAAATAGCAGCGCCGGGCCTTTTTGTAACGAAAAGGAACCTTGGCAAGAGAAGACTTCAATAAACGTAGTCAGCATCCCTCCGAGGTCTACGCACTGTCGTCAGACCCGCGTCTCTGGTCCTGGCAGGGCAACCGACACAACAATTAGAATAAAGACGCTGTGCCAGACGATGCCTAACGTGGCCGCTTTGCCGCGTTATAAAGTCAATTGAAGTGGATTAGGCGAACTTGCAAACGGTATAAAAAGAAATGCGCTGACCTGTTCTGTCCAAAACTGAAGCTTGGCTGGTATCTTCGATCAGGTAAGTCACGAATATTTCAGTTGTGGTAAATAGTGCCCGCCCGTCATAACGCATATTTCTGTGTCACGCCGCCTAAAAGTATCGGTACAGAATTCGTAACATTTGCGTTCGATATCCGTAATTGTTTGCAGTAGTATGAATTAACGCTGATGGCCGGATCGGGCCGCACAACAGAATGTCGCCAACTCTGGACAGGCGCAGCAGACAGCCAAAAAATGATAATACAGACTGCTTGTTTATAACTCTCTTATTGGTTACGCGCATCGCGGTGTAGCCCTGCTTGGTTTCACGTAGCAAAGTCAAGGAGATAACATGATAGAAACTGAAATTACCAACGAACGTCATCGAGTATCCTGGGGAAGCATCTTTGGGGGCATGGTTGCCACTTTGGCGATCTCTGCCCTGCTATCGTTGTTGGGGGCCGGCCTCGGGCTCAGCTCGATAGATATTGCCAACACAGACGTAGCGGACGGTATTGGAACCGGCACGCTGGTATATACAGCGGTATCAGTCCTGCTCAGTTTCGCAGCCGGCGGTTATATCGCTGGGCGCCTGACCAGCATAGAAGGCGCCGTACATGGTTTCCTGGCATGGGCAATATCGGTATTGGTTGCGTTTATATTAAGTGGAATGCTGATCAGTTCAACTCTCAGTACGGTGTCCAGTGCAGTCGGCACGGTCGCATCGGCCACCGGCAGCGTGGTTTCGGGCACTGCATCAGCCGTCGGCAAGGGAGTCTCAGAAGCGTCTTCAATGGTGAAAGATTCATTCGAAGAGCTCGATGTGGATATGGGCACGCAAGCGCAACGTGCGTCTTCCGACGTACAGAACGTACTTGTTCAAAGCCGCATACCGGAGCTACAGCCCGGGTATCTGGAAGACCAGTTGAAAGCCGTCAGGAATGATGTGGCCCAGGCTGGCAAAAAAGCGATTGCCAATCCCGACGACATTGACGCAATCACCAAGCAATTGATGGACAAGGTCAAAGCCAGGGGCGAAGCACTAAGCCAGAAAATTGATAAAGAGGAGCTTTCAACCGCATTTGTCAATGTCAATGGCATGAGCCGGCCAGAAGCTGATCAGGCTGCGGACGAGGTCATCCAGACTCGGGATGAAGCAGTCAAATCATTCCAGGAAGGATTGGATGCGTTGAACAAAAACGTTGAACAAATGAAGGTCAAACTTGAAGAGGCAAAACAACAAGCGCTTGAACAGGCTGAAAGGGCCAAGGAAGCCGCCGCAAAAGCAGCGATCTGGTCATTCGTCTCTTTGGTTATCGCAGCAATCATTTCCTCCATTCTCGGACATATCGGCGCAATCAACACCCGTCGTCGTCATGCCGTTGTCGTTGACCGCGAAATACGCTAAAACGATAGCGAGAAAATAACGTAGCAAAGAAGTGTCATGTGCTTATGCATCGGTTCGGTGACCGACTGCATAAGCACATTTGTGTTGGTATGGGCACAACGGCAAATGTCACGCTTTTTCATAAAGGTCAATAACGTAATCTATTGACTTATAAACGGTCGTGTTCTAGTATAGATTGCATCAAGACAGGCGCGTGCGTTTGTTCGCTATGGCAGTCGTCATACAAACTGCGGCATCCAGGAAGGGAATATGAGTTCACAGGACAAAACGAAAATCTGCGTCATTGGCGCCGGCGCTATCGGCGGGTATCTGGGAGTGAGACTGGCCAATAGCGGCGCTCTGGTAAGCGTGCTGGCCCGGGGCCAGACTTTGCAATCCATAAAAGAGCGTGGCTGGATACTGGAGGATGGACAGCAGCGGATGGTGGCCAAGGTTAACGCGGCATCAGACGCCGCAGAACTCGGTCCGCAAGATATCGTTATTATCAGCGTCAAGGCCCATGCGCTGGCCGACATTGCCGCCATGGTGCCTGCTCTGTGCCATGCACAGACAATGATCATTCCGGCCGTTAACGGGATTCCATGGTGGTTTACGCAAGGCCTGGACAATGCTGATTTGCCTGGGCAATTGGACGCCCTGGATCCGCAAGGTTTAATCGCCCACGCTGTGGATACGCAACGGATCATCGGCTGCGTGGTGTATCCGTCCTGCTATAGCCCCGAACCCGGCGTGTCGCATCATAGCTCGGGTAACCGGCTGGTGTTCGGCGAAATTAGTCGTCATGCGCAAGCAGCAGATCCGGCAAGAGTGGATCATGTAGTCAGTCTGTTTAGCGCAGCAGGCCTGGCGGCAGAGAAAACACCGGACATTCGTACTGCTGTCTGGGAAAAGCTATTGGGCAACGCCTGTTTCAATCCGGTAAGCATGCTTACCGGCTCGTCAACCGATTTGATGATCGACGACGCGGATATTAACCGTCTGTTTGTCGCCCTGATGACCGAAGTCATCGCGGTGGGCGCGGCAATGAACATACGCGTAAGCGTGACACCACAGCAGCGTCTGGCGGTGACGCGCAAGCTTGGCGGCGTCAAGACCTCGATGTTGCAGGATGCAGAAGCGGGACGTCCGGTCGAAATAGATGCCATCCTGGGAGCGTTTGTTGAACTGGCTGCCGGGCTGGGGATAGCGACACCAACGGCAGACACTATCTATGCACTGGCACGTATGCGGGCCCGAACCTTCGGATTGCTTAAACATTAAGAGACATAATGGCCATTACATTTGAAACGATAAAACAGGTGACCGCGCAGCTTTATGAGCGGTCACTCAAGCAAATCCCGGACGACACCCGCCAGGCGCTGGTGCAGGCGGGCTTTCGCGAAACCAATGAGACCGGTCGCCGAACGCTGCAAATTATGGTCCAAAGTGCAGATGCGGCTCGCAGTAACCAGTCACTGGTCTGTTCCGACTCCGGCGTGCCGGTTTATTTTATACAGATCGGCACGCAGGCGCGATTTGCGGGGAATGTGAAACAGGCCATTGAAGAAGGGTTCGCGGATCTGGTGGCCACGACCAATCCGCCATTGTTGCCGCATGTGACCAATCCCCTAACGCTTGAGCGCGGCTACCAGGGCAAGGGCATGCCTATTACCACGTTCGATCTGGTGGACGGCGCCGACTTTATCGACATTACCTGTTCTCCCAAAGCGTTGGGCTCGGGGCGCTGGGCGGCACTGGAAATATTCAGTTTTCCCGATCTGGCGACCATAGAAAACTTCGTCATGGAAACGGTTGTGAAGGCCGGGTCGCAACCCTGTCCGCCAGTGGTCATTGGCGTTGGCATTGGCGGCTCGTTCGATTATGCGGCCAAGATGGCCAAGGAAGCGACGCTGCGAAAAATAGGCACAGTCAATACAGAACCCATTCTGGTCGACATGGAAGCCCGGTTGCTGGAGCGCATTAACAAAACCGGATTCGGTCCCATGGGTACGGGCGGTGATAGCACGTCCATGGCGGTGCATATCAACTACTGCGCCGGCCATGGTTTTACGCCGGTCGCGGTCTGCTTTAACTGCTGGATCAATCGCCGAACGCGGGCGCGTTGTTATAACGACGGTCGTATCGAAATGATGGAGTAAACAGAGATGGCCATTACCACGCATCGCATGACGTTCCCGCTGACTGCCGAAGATGCCCGTACACTGCAAGCGGGCGACCAGGTCATTATTGATGGTGAGATCATCATTACTGCCGGTCTGCCCACACACGCGCGTTTTCTGGATTGCCTGGATGGCAAGGATTCTTTTCCGATGGATCTGCATGGCGCCTCCCTGTTCCACCTGGGTAGTTATAGCCAGGAAACCGCCGGGAAATTTGAGATTCTGTATATCAATCCGACCACAAGCACCCGGTTCAATCCGCATATGCCCCGGCTGATTCGCGAACTGCAACTACACGCGACCGGAGGCAAGGGCGGCCTGGATCAGGCCAGCGCCCGTGCCATGCAAGAGGCTGGCTGCGTTTATCTGTCTTTTCTGGGGGGCGGCTGTACATTACTGAGCCAAGCTATCCAGGAAGTGCTGGAGGTGGGCTGGACCGACATGCTCACCCACTATCGCGTGGTGCGCCTGAAGGTAAAAGGCCTGGGGCCGGTAACTGTGGGTATCGACGCACATGGCAACAACCTGTATGCGCAGATTCACGAAGCGGCGCAGCAACAACTTAGCAAAGGGGCTTAGTACTATCGGCAATCGCATGTATTTCGGGCAGGCTAAAATAACAATAATAAACAGGCCCGCAAGCATGATGCGACAGGAGGACGATAATGAAAAAAGACCGGATCCAGACCAAGCGTGTCTACGACGAACCGCAAGATAACGATGGTTATCGGGTGCTGGTAGATCGGCTATGGCCGCGAGGAATAAAAAAAGAAGATCTGAAACATGATCTTTGGCTCAAGGACGTCGCGCCCAGCGCGCCGTTGCGTAAATGGTTTCACGAGAACAAGGACCAGTGGACGGAATTTACCAAACGCTACTGCGCTGAACTGGACGAGGAACCAGATGCCGTGCAGCAACTGATAGACAGATTGCGCCAGCGGCGCGTGACCCTTCTGTATGCGGCAAAAGACGAGCAGCACAACAATGCAAATGTGTTACGGAACTACTTGCTTGCTTATGTGAAATAAGCTCAAAACACTCCCAATAACGCCGTCTATGACGGTGGCTATTGGGAGTGTTTATCGAAGCGGTTTACAGAGACTGTTTTATAGAAGCTGTTTGGCAATGCGTTGATGCCAGGCAGAACTATCAGCCGCGTTGGTTCATCTGCTATTGCTCCTTGCGTGCATCATCCGGCAACGCATAGGCAATAATGTAGTCGCCCCGGTCAGGAGACTGCCTGGCTCCGCCTGCGTTAATCAGAATATACTGCTTGCCGGTCTTTGGAGACACGTAAGACATGGGCCCGGACTGGCTCCCGACGGGCAGACGGGATTTCCAGATTTCCTTGCCGGTGGCCGAATCATAGGCGCGCAGGTAAAAGTCTTGCGTACCCGCAAAAAATAGCAATCCGGCCTGGGTCGCCAGCGATGGGCCCAGTGTGGGCATGCCCACAGGAATAGGCATGCCCATGCGGATGCCCAGTGGCCCGGTGTCCTGCACTGTCCCGACGGGCACCTGCCAAACGATCTTGCGGGTTTTCAGATCAATGGCGGTCATGGTGCCGAAAGGCGGCTTCTGGCAGGGAACCCCCAACTGGGACAGGAAGCGTTCACGCATGGCGCCGTAGGGCGTCCCATCCTGGGGAACAACACCCATCTCGATACCGCTGGCACCAGCTGCTACTTGGTCGCGCGGGATCATGTAATTGGCCAGACCCAGCCGCATGTCATTGACAAACATATAGTTGGTGGTCGGATCCACCGAGACGCCGCCCCAGTTCATGCCGCCCAGAGAACCCGGAAACTGCAGTGCACGATCTTCGCCGGGTGGCGTGTATACGCCCTCGTGACGCATGCCCTTGAACTGGATCCGGCACAGCAATTGATCAAACGCCGTGGCGCCCCACATATCGGATTCTTTTAAGGTCTGGTTACCGATGGAGGGCATGCCCACCGAGAAGGGCTGGGTTGCGGAATAACGCTCGCCTTCGAGATTGCCTTGGGGCACCGGTTTTTCCTGAACTTGCGCCAATGGCTGGCCGCTTACGCGGTCCAGCATGAAGATTTCGCCCTGTTTGGTCACTTGCACCAGCGCAAAGTGCGTACCGCCCTTGCCGTCGGGAATGTCATAAAGCAGCGGTTGTGCCGGCAGGTCGAAATCCCATAAGTCGTGGTGGGTGGTCTGGAAATGCCAGCGGACCTTGCCGGTTTTGACATCGAGCGCGACAATCGAAGAACTGTATTTATCATCCAGTTCGGTGCGCTGGCCCGCGTAAAAATCCGGTGTGGCGTTGCCGGTAGGCAAATAGGCCAGGCCCAACTTGGGATCATAGGACATGGCGGACCACACGTTCGGTGTGCCACGGGTATAGGTCTGTCCTTCCGGTGGTGCGCCGGTGATTTCAGGATTGCCCGGGTCCCAGGCCCATTCGAGGTTGCCCGAAATGACGTTGAAGGCACGCACCACGCCCGGTGGCTCGTCCACGGCAAAGTTGTCGGCCACGCGTCCGCCTACAATTACCAGGTTGCCAGCGACCAGTGGTGGAGACGTTTGTTGATAGTAGCCCTCTTTGACTTCGCCCATGCCCACCTTCAGGTCCACCGTGCCCATATTGCCAAATTCCGTGCAGGGTTGGCCATTATCGGCATTGATTGCAATCAGACGAGCATCGGTGGTGGGCAAAAACAGACGTCGCGCGCAGCTGACCGCGTTGGCGGGCTGGCTATCCGGCGTCGTGCCGTCCGGACCAGTGCCATCCGGTGCAGCGGTCCCCTGATCCTTGGCCAGTTCCGCGCTTTGTGCGCTGGCCTGCGCGATCGTGTCAACGCTGGCGGTAGCGTCGAAATAACCCAGGCCACGGCAACGCTGCCAATTAGGCGCTGTGGCTTTTGAATCGTAGCGCCATTTTTCCTTGCCGGTATCGACATCCAGTGCCAGCACCTTGCTGTAGGGGGTACACACATACAGGGTATCGCCGATCTGCAACGGTGTATTCTGGTCTTCGGCGCCCGATCCGGTACTTTGCGGGATATCGCCCGTGTGGGCTGTCCATGCCACTTCCAGCTTGCCGATATTGTTCTTGTTGATCTGATCTGTGGCGACAAAACGTGTACCACTCGTGGTGTTGCCCCAGTGCTCCCAGTTTGTGGACTTGTCATCGGTATTGACTTTGGTGACCGTGGCAACGGTATCTGCCTGGATAACCGATTTGGGAAAGAAGAAGAGGGCGAAGGTCGCGACAATGCCGATGGTCAACGCAATGCTGGCCCATCGCGTAACACGGCAGGGCGATTTGCCCTGCGCGCGGCGAAGTGTCGGGACGACCAGTGTGACCAGCAAGGCCAGCACGGCGAAGGCAAAGATACGCGCCACCAGTGGCCAGAACTCCCAGCCGGCCTCCCACACCGCCCAGACGATGGTGGCAATAAACGCGATCGCATAAAGCCAGGCGCCGACAAGATTGCGTTTCATAATCAGATAGCCTGACAGCAGCAACGCCAATCCCATGAGGATGTAATACACGCTGCCGCCCAGCACTGCAAGCCAGGCACCCGCGCCGGCCATAAAGACGCCACACAGAATTATGAGTACACCCACCAGTGTCAGGCCGATACCGGCAATGCCGGATACGGGTTTGCGATCATCCATTGTATTCCCCTCTTGAAACAGACAACTTAACAACAATTATTCTGGGGCCGCGAGGTTGCCGGTCGCGTCATGTAACGCAAGTCCGTGACCAACGCCGCAGTTGGCGCGCATGACCCGACCGGCAGTGCGATGCCGTTTGCAGCGGGCGCCGATAAGTCATTCTAACGCTAAAATTGATAACTGACACTCAGACCTGCGGTCCAGTTTCTGCCGGGCGCAGGCTCGTAATAACGGTTGTTTGCATCGTTGATGATGACAGATCCGGCATAACGTGCTTTGAAAACGTTATCGAGTCGCGCGAAAGCATTCAGTGTCCAGTGATCCTGTTTCCAGGTGTAGCCCGTGTGCAGGCCGGTTACGACAGCAGACGCCGTAGACTCGCTGTTTTGATCGTTCACGTACACTTTGCCCAGGTAGTCGACATCAATGCCGCCGTTCCATCCCTGTTCCGGTTGCCACGCCAGCGACGCCGATGCCGTGTTGCGGGCAATACCCGGAATCAGGTTGCCTGCGCCAATTTCCGGGTTGCTGTCCGAGCAGGGTCCCGAGCAGAAGTCGTCGCGATAACGTGCGTGCAGGTAGGTATAAGACAGGCGCGTGTACAGATCGCGGTAAAGCTGAGCATTCCAGGCCAGTTCGACCCCGTCGCGCAAGGTGCGTCCCGCATTCTGATAGGTGGTTCGTCCGCCCGAGGCGCCGGCGTTGACAATCTCATCCTTGGTATAAGTGCGAAAAACGGCGGCAGTCAGTTCTCCGTTGCCGACGTTAGCCTTCAGCCCTGCCTCCAGCGTGGTATTGATTGACGGCTTCAGGCCAAAGTTAAGGCCAGGCTCGTCATCGCTGCGGTAGGATAATTCGTTGAAAGTGGGCGTCTCAAAGCCGCGGCCTGCTGTGACATAGAATGACAGGTCTGGCGTTGCCTGAAAATTCAACGCAACTACAGGCAGCAATTTGCTGTAGTTGGCGGTTCCACTATCGTCTGCGTTGCCTGGCGTGATATAGCGGTCAGACGACTTAAAGTGGACGTTGCTGTAGCGCAGGCCGGCATCCAGTGTCCATTGCTCGGCAAAGTTCCACGATGCCTGTATGTAGGGATCCAGGTTCCAGACATTGTTGATTTCGTTGCGACGCAGATTGCCTTGAACGCCAAGCTGATCGCCAATGAAGTTTTCGTAGCCCTTGCGCGCTTCGCGCATCGTATCCCAGGCCACGCCTGCCACCAGGGTGAGAGGCCTGTCGGCCAGGGAAACACGGGACGTCAGTCGGATGTCCGCGCCCCCGTATTGCCTTTTAAGCCAGATCACGCCGCCTGAATGCGATGGCGCCCGTTGAGGGGCGATCGGAATGGACAGAAACTGTCGGGTTTCACGCTGGCCGTAATAGCCCATGACGCGCAGATCGGTCCGGTCCGATAGCGCCTGCTCATAGACCAGCCCGCCCTGAGTCTGCTTGGTGGTTTTGCGTACGTTATAGGTTTTGGCGTTGGGAGACGAAGAGCGCGGATCGTTATCGAATTCTTCACGTGTCAGCCCCTGCGGATCCTGCGCCGATACATCGACATGATTGAGCAGCAGGCTCAGGTGGCCGGTGTCGCCCACGCGCATGCCGAGTTTGGCGTTGACCTGGTTTTTCTCGGCCCTGCTGTGCTCTCGATAGCCGTCTGTGCTGAAGTGATTGGTGCTAAGCACATAGTCAATGGCGCCGGGTCCGTCGCCGCGCGACCCTGCGGCTTTCATGCCATAACGCTGTTGCCCGTCGCTGCCGGCGGCAAAAGACGGGGTCAGGGTGAGCGGCCCGTCACCGGTTTCGGTCTCGGTCAGCAGCACACCGCCTGACGAGTTGCCATAGAGCGTGGAAAATGGGCCTCGCAACACCTCGGCCGATGCAATGGAGGACAGGTCAATATTTGAGGTCTGTCCCTGTCCATCAGGCATGGTGGCCGGAATGCCATCTACATAAAGGCGAATGCCGCGTACGCCAAATGCCGAGCGAGCGCCGAAGCCGCGAATACCCACTTGCAAGTCCTGCGCATAGTTTTGCCTGTTGCGCACCGTGAGCCCCGGTATCCCGCGCAAGCCTTCGGAAAGATTGACCTGCAACTGGTTCGAGCGGATTTGCGCGCCATCAATGACGCTGACCGAAGCCGGGATTTCGCTTGTGGGGCGGTCCATACGGGTGCTGACAGCCATAATGGGTGACAACTGGGTGACGGGCGCGTCAGCGGACGACTCCGGTTCAGCGGTGACCGCTTCTGCGGGCGCGGTTACCGGCTGGGCCACGGCGGCGCATGTGCCGGCGAACAGCGAAAAAAGACATCCGGCGAGAACCGCTGGCTTCAAGGGTGGCGAACTCATAGTCAAACTCACGCAGAATAAAGGGTCAGAATGAAGGCCTGGCAAACAGCGTCTTTATGCCGCGCCGCGATGCGCCGCAAGCCGGATAGCAATAAAGAAGCCGGCGCAAGCCCGGTATGTCCGTTTATGACGCGGACGTAAATATTGTTACGTTCTATGATAACCCGATAGCGACCGGGAAAGATAAACCTGATTCAAATAGTTGCCCATTGAGCAACAGCCGTGGATGTCTGGCACGAATCACTCGTGTTGTCTCGATTGCATTGGCATTTGCCCAATCCACTATAAAATACCGTCATTGAATCAAGAGGTGGATTGTGCCCAGAAAAGCGTCAAGATTATCGGTTGCGGACGAAAACCCGTCGTCGGGAGGCGTTGCGGCGGTCGATCGCGCTTTGTCACTGTTAACCGCGTTTCGCAAGAACGATGGGTATCTGTCACTGGTTGAGCTTGCCGACCGCACACGCATGTACAAGAGTACGATCCTGCGGCTGCTGGCTTCACTGGAGCATTATGGGATGGTGCACAGGTCCGATGACGGACGCTATGGGCTGGGTGAGGGCGTGGTTCGGTTATACGGCGTCTATAATTCCGCGTTTTCCCAGGCTGACGTCATCATGCCTGTATTGCGTGCACTGGTCGAGAAAACCCAGGAAAGCGCCTCCTATCATGTGATCAGCGGGAACAGTCGCTTGTGTCTGCATCGCGTCAATTCTCCCTTGCCTATCAGCTATCGGACCAGCGAGGGCGATGTTTTGCCCCTGGATAAAGGGTCGGGCGCGCGCGTGTTGCAGGCTTTTACTGGCGCCAAGGGAAAGCTGTATGACCAGATCCGTCAGGATGGCGTCATTGTGCTGGATGGAGACCGGATGCCGGACCTGGCCGGCGTGTCGGCTGCGGTATTTAATGCGCATCACGAATTTGTCGGCGCGCTCACGCTGACCATGCCGTCATCTCGTTTGAAGCCGTCATTTAAAGAGGACGTGCGACATGCTGCTTTGGCATTAAGCCGCAAGTTCGGTTATATCAAAGACTGACACTTCCGATATTGCCCACTTTCTTGTTATTCCATGCAAATCGACCCATCAGGGTCGATTTTGCTTTTGCCCGGTCCGCTTTGCCCGATCCGGTTTTTTACTTCAAATGTCATTTCAATCACGATTGCAATCGGGCCGTTGTGAGTTGCTTGTTGACGCGTGTCCGATTTTTGACTTACTATTCTATTTATCAGAATTATATTCTATAAGATAGAACAGGAGCCAACATGAATCAGACGCCTCCCAAGCAGGTGCTCATCAGTGAAGTGGGTATGCGCGATGGCCTGCAAAGTGTCAAAAGCATTATGCCGACCGAGTACAAATTCAAATTAATCGATGCGCTTTACGAAGCGGGCATACGCGAAATCGAAGTGTGCTCTTTCGTTCCAGCCAGGCTTTTGCCACAAATGGCTGATGCGCAGGAAGTGGTTCGTTACGCGCTTCGCTATCCTGATCTGACGGTCATGGCGCTGGTGCCGAACCGGCGCGGCGCACAAAACGCGCTGCAAGCCGGCGCGCACAAGCTGACGCTGCCGGTGTCGGCCAGCGAGGCGCACTCCCTGGCCAATGTGAGAAAGACGCGGCAGGAAATGGTGCAGGAAGTGCGGGAAATTGTGGCGCTGCGCAATGAGATAGCGCCCGGCGTAAAAATTGAGGCTGGTATATCGACCGCTTTTGGCTGCACCATCCAGGGAACGGTCAGCGAAGACGATGTGGTGCAGTTGGCTGTACAAGTGGTTGCCGCTGGCGCTGATGAAACCGGATTGTCCGATACGACCGGCTATGCCAATCCGGCCCAGGTGCGGCGACTGTTCAAGCGCGTTTTTGCGGAAATTGGTGACAAATGCGGGGCAGCGCATATGCACAATACACGCGGCCTTGGCATGGCAAACAATCTGGCTGCCTATGATGTCGGCGTGCGCACGTTTGATTCCTCGCTGGGCGGGCTGGGCGGTTGTCCGTATGCGCCCGGTGCGTCGGGTAACGTGGTCACCGAAGATCTGGTTTTCATGTTCGAAGCCATGGGCATTGAGACCGGCGTCAATATTCAGAAACTGATTGCAGCACGCGACCCGCTCAAAGCGGGTGTGCCGCAAGAAGCCGTGTACGGCATGGTGGCCGAGGCCGGCGTGCCTTTAACTTTTGAACAACAAGCGTGATATGACGGAAAAAGCATTGCCCTATGCAGGGCTAAAGGTGATTGAGTTTACACACATGGTAATGGGTCCGACTTGCGGACTGATTCTGGCAGACCTGGGGGCCGAGGTCATCAAGATCGAGCCGCTAAAAGGCGATAACACGCGTCATTTGCTCGGGTCCGGGGCAGGATTTTTTACCGCTTTCAATCGCAATAAAAAAAGTCTGGCCGTTGATTTGAAATCGGAGCAGGGGCTGGCGTTGGTCAAGGACCTGATCGGTTCGGCCGATGTGGTCAGCGAAAATTTCAAGCCCGGTACCATGAATAAACTGGGCCTGGATTATGAATCACTGTCGAAACAGAATCCCGGCCTGGTGTATGTCAGTCACAAGGGATTTTTACCTGGGCCTTATGAGCATCGTACGGCGCTGGATGAAGTGGTGCAAATGATGGG
This sequence comes from Advenella sp. S44, assembly GCF_002810445.1. Classification (GTDB taxonomy): domain Bacteria; phylum Pseudomonadota; class Gammaproteobacteria; order Burkholderiales; family Burkholderiaceae_B; genus Advenella. The sequence goes on from NZ_NEXS01000001.1 coordinate 686,664, forward strand.
AGGCCTGGCCTACATGACGGGCAGAAAGGGCGACCCGATACGGGCAGGAACCAGCGTTAATGACATCATGGGTGGCATGTTTGGTGCCATCGGCGTGATGGCCGCGCTCAAGGCACGGGATCACACGGGCAGGGGCCAGCAGGTGCAAAGCGCGCTGTTCGAAAATAATATTTTTCTGGTTGCCCAGCACATGATGCAGTATGTGGTAACCGGCAAGGCCGCCGATCCCATGCCCAGCCGCATCTCGGCCTGGGCGATTTATGACGTCTTCAATGTCAGGGATGGCCAACAGATATTTCTGGCCGTGGTCAGCGATACGCAATGGCGGATCTTTTGCGACGCCTTTGAGTTGAGACAGTTGCAGGACAATCCTGAGTTGGAAACCAACAACCAGCGTGTACAGGCGCGGTCGTGGCTGCTGCCGCTGCTGCAGCAGCACTTGGCGAGGTATTCAAAGGACGAGCTGGCATCCATATTTGAAGCCAATGGATTGCCGTTTGCGCCCATTGCGCGGCCAGAAGAGCTGCTGCAGGATGCCCATCTTCTGGAGACCGGGGGCCTTGCTCCCATGCAGATGCCTGATGGCAGGCAAATCAACGTGCCGCTGCTGCCCATTTGCATGGATGGCGAACGGCTGGGTGTTCGGCTGAACCCGCCGCAGCTTGGCGAGCATACCCTGAGCATTCTGCGGGACGCAGGGTTGAACGACACGCAAATTAATACGTTGCTGGCAAACAATGTCATTGCGACGCAATAAGGAGGTAATTATGAAAAAAATGGTAATTGCGATTACAGCCGGTGTGCTTGCCCATTTGTCGGTAAGTTCTGCGGTACTGGCGCAGGATAGTTATCCGCAGCGTGCCGTGACCATTACCGTGCCGTATTCGCCGGGAGGAACGACAGACTATGTGGCGCGTATGCTGGCCAAACAAATGTCTGAAATATCTAAGCAGTCGTTCGTTGTGGAAAACAAGCCGGGCGCCAGCGGCACCATCGCAACGTCAGCGGTGATGCGCAGCAAACCAGATGGCTATTCGCTGTTGATGAATGACACGACATATGCCATGTTGCCTGCAGTGTTCAAAAAATTGTCCTGGGACCCGGTCAAGGATATCGCGCCCATTGCCAACGTAGCCTCTACACCCGTCATTTTGATCGTGCCGGCCAAATCACCGTTTAACTCCGTGTCCGATCTGGTTGGCGCAGCCAAAGAAAAGCCGGAGTCGCTCACGTTTGGCTCTGGTGGCAACGGTAGCTCAACGCATCTTGCTGGCGAAGTATTTCAGCACCAGGCCGGCATCAAGCTGCTGCATGTGCCATACAAGGGCGCTGGCGAAGCGCTGATGGCGCTGGTCGGCGGGACCGTGGATGTCGAGATTAGTGCAACGCCTACAGCTATTCCGCAAATCAATAGCGGCAAAGTCAAAGCATTGGCCATCAGCAGTCCGCAGCGCCTGCCGCAGTTGCCCGATGTTCCGACTTTTGCAGAGGCTGGCCTGCCGCAGTATACGGTGCAGAACTGGTTTGGCCTGGTGGCCCGTGCCGGTACGCAGCCAGAAGTCGTCAATACACTGAATCGCCTTGTGAAGCAGTCGGTAGCAGATCATTCCCTGCAGTCGTCATTTGAAACACTGGGGGCGCAACCGGTAGGCAATAGCCCCCAGGATTTCGCAAAGCAGATTGCAAATGAAATTGAAAGCTGGAGCCGTACCGCCGAGCGTGCCGGTCTGGAAAAACAATAGGACACGCCATGTTTTATTTGAGCGAAGAACCTCAACGATGTGATGCGCAGGTATGGAGTGCCATGTCCGACCACTTACGGATGCGCGATACCGACTCTGACTGGGCACGGGCCAACAAGGGCGGCGCGCAATTGCATTCATTTATCGAAGGCCCTGCAATGGATGGACAGGGAAATCTATATGTGACTGATATCCCTTACGGGCGCATTTTTCGCGTGTCGGCGCAAAAGGAATGGGAGCTGATTGTCCAGTATGACGGCGAACCCAATGGGCTGAAGGTATTGCGTGATGGTTCGCTGCTTATTGCCGATTACCGGCGCGGGCTGCTGCGATGGGATCCGGTAGCCAAAGTGATCGAGCCGCTATTGGCACGGCGCAATGCCCAGTCTTTCAAGGGCCTGAACGATTTATATGTCACACGTGATGAATCCCTCGTGTATTTCACCGACCAGGGGCAAACTGGCCTGCATGACCCGACGGGTAGTGTTTATCGCTATTGTCTGAAAACCGGCAGACTCGATTGCCTCATGAACAATGTTCCCAGTCCTAACGGGTTGGTGGTCGATGAGGAAAAATCGGTATTGTTTGTCGCGGTTACCCGAGACAACGCCGTATGGCGTGCACCTCTGCTTGCCGATGGATCAGTATCGAAAGCGGGGCGTTTTTGCGCTCTGTTTGGCACTAGCGGTCCGGACGGCGTAGCTCTGGATCACCGTGGCAGGTTATACGTAGCGCACGCTTCGCTGGGCTGTGTTTTTGTATTTGAAACGAACGGCGAATGCTGCCGCATCATACGCTCGGTTGCCGGCAGCACGGTGACCAATCTGTGCTTCACCAATGAGCGTTGTGAAACTTTACTAATTACCGAATCGGCTACAGGTACTGTGCTTGAAGCACCAGTGACTTTGGCAGAAGACAATTTTCAATAACCCGAAAACACGGGAATGGAGACAACGATGTTCAAGAAATCAGTGATGGCCAGCGTGGCCGGCGGTTTGCTGCTGGGCGCAGTCGTAACGACCGGACCGGCGCATGCCCAGGACTGGCCGCAACGACCGGTGCGCATGGTGGTGCCGTACACCCCAGGTGGCGGGACCGATAGTATTACCCGGATTATTACCGAGAAAATCACCCAGACGGATAAGGACATTCAGTTTGTCGTCGAAAACAAGCCGGGTGCCGGTGGCAATATCGGAATGACACAGGTAGCCAGGTCCAAGCCGGACGGCTTGACGCTGGGCATGGGGCAAACATCGAATCTGGCCATTAACCCGATTATCATGAACGACATGAAGTTCGATGCCACCAAAGATTTCACGCCGGTGGCGGTGGTGGCAGAATTGCCAACGGTGCTGGTAGTCAAGGCCGATTCTCCGTACCAGTCCTTGGCTGACGTGGTGGCGGCCGCCAAGGCCAGCCCCGGGCAGCTTAAGCAGGCCCTTGCAACACTGGGTACCGTGGGCCATTTGGCAGGGGAAATGCTGTCGTACAAAGCGGACATCAAAGTGCTGAATGTGCCGTACAAAGGCGCTTCGCCTGCGCTGACAGAGCTGATCGGCGGCCAGACTGACTATATGTTCGCAACACCCGTGTCGGTGCTCAAAATGGTTGAGAATAACGATCTTCGTGCGCTGGCGGTTACGTCCAGCAAACGTATTGCCGCCATGCCTGATGTACCCACGGTTGCAGAACAGGGCTATGAGGGCTTTAATGCGGTCGACTGGAAGATCATTGTCGGACCGGCAGATTTACCCGAGCACGCGGTACAACGCTTGAGCAAGGCGTTTATTGAGGTCAGCAAGGATCCGGAATTTATCAAACGGATGGAAGCGGACGGTAATACAATTGTGGGCGGCAACGCCCAGGATGCTCAGGCCTATCTGCAGAAAGAGCAGATGGAATGGAGCACACTGCTCAAGGCAATGCAATTTCAACTGAAATAACGCCGTCGATATATTTCAGTTGAGCAATAGGCTGAAACAGTTCGGCTCGTGCGCCTGCTTTTCATCAGTCGCGCGAGGGTATCCTAATCAGTCCGTTGCAGTGGGCATTGTACGGTCACACCCTGTGGTATCCTGTTTCTACGAACGCCGTGCACAACTGTCCGCTTGTTGGCGTTGCACGTTCTTCACAACACGCCCTCTCTTTCCTCTTCATAGCCGTATTCCATTTCAGCAGATGACAGAAAGGAACGATGCCTGCGTGCAGGTGTCAGACTAAGAGTACTGCTATCGAGTGGCTTCCTTAGACGTTACTGTTCTTCTACTCGGACGCACCAAGGAATCCCTATGAAGTATTCTCGAAAATTTGAAATCGCTTTTCTGCACCCCCGTTACTGGCTCACATGGTTTGGGCTGGGCGTGCTTTTCCTGTTGGTTCAGTTGCCATACCCGATGCTGCATCGGCTGGGTATTTGGATGGGCCGCTGTTCCATGCGCTTTCTGAAGCGCCGGGTTGGCATTACCCGCCGCAATCTTGAACTTTGCTTTCCGACGATGAATGAATCGCTGCGTGAGCAAAAGGTGCGGGCCAATTTTGAGTCGCTCGGCATGGGACTGCTGGAAACCGGCATGGCCTGGTTCTGGTCGGATGGGCGGGTAAAACGCTGGTTTGATGTTTCCGGACTGGATCATCTGAAGCGGGCGCAAGGGAATGGGCGCGGTGCGCTGATGATCGGCGTGCACCTGATGTCGCTGGAGCTCGGTGGCCGCGCGATGGGGCTGTGCCAGCCGATGATGGCAACCTATCGACCGCATAATAACAAGGCAATGGAATGGGCGCAGACCGAAGGCCGCATGCGTTCGAATAAGGCAATGATTGATCGCAAGGATTTGCGTGGATTGGTGCGTGCACTCAAACAGGGAGAAGCTGTGTGGCTGGCCCCTGATCAGGATTACGGGCGTAGCGGCAGCGTCTTTGCCCCCCTGTTTGCCGTTGACCAGGTGGCCACGACCAGCGCTCCTTATATGCTGGCACGGCTGGCAAAACCGGCGCTGGTGCCCGTGGTGTTGATCCGCCGCCCGAATGCGGGTGGCTACGATTTGCTTATCCAGCCCGAACTTAAAGACTATCCCGTAGAGGATGAAATTGCCGCCGCCGCTTATATGAACAAAGTCGTGGAAAAAGAGATTATGCGCGCGCCGGACCAATACATGTGGCTGCACCGTCGCTTCAAAACCCGCCCGGTTGACGCTCCGTCTCTGTATTGACTGCCGGCATCGGTTCTGCTTAAGGGTCTGACAGTCAAAATGCGGTTGTGGCACGTTCATCAAGTTCAGCCGGGTGACACCATGCTTGTACACGCTGCCATCGGCGGCGGGCAGGGCAGTTTCTTTGCCACTGGCCAGTAAGCTGGGCGCTACCGTGATAGAAACGATTGGTTGCGAAAAAAGTCGAGCAGGCGCGCGCCTTAGGGTGCGCGCATACCATTTTGTCTCGCGAGGAAAATTTCATGGAGTGGGTGCGCCAGCTCACCAACGACAGGGGGGCCAATATTGTTTACGACTCGGTTGGCTCGGACACATGCCTGGCCGCGCGGGTCCGACGGGGCCATCTGGTTGCTGCTCAAGCCCTGATGGGACGTGAGAAATCTGCCAGCAGGGCGAGTTGATATGCGGCATTATTCGTAGGTCGGGACGCCACTGCCCTGCGTGTGTTCCCTGAGCAGTAATGACCCGGCGCATAAAGCGCGTTTGACATATACGGCTTAGATTGATGCGATAACTAATGTAGAATGGCATCAAAATGGATGTCGCAAGGGCCTTTGTTTCATTTCGCATTTGCAATCAAGGCATCCTTTTTTTGAATATTGCATCTATAAAGAATAGCGCATGTGGATCCAGAAAGAATTTCACTTGAAAGCGCGTCCCAGAGGGTTTCATCTGGTGACCGATGAGATTGTGCACCAGGTCCCGGGCTTATCCGGCCTGCGCGTGGGCATCATGCATGTGTTTCTCAAACATACTTCGGCATCGCTCACGATCAATGAAAATGCTGACTCCTCCGTGCGGGACGACTTTGAAAATTATTTCAATCGTTTGGTTCCGGAAGACGAACCTTATTACACGCATACCTATGAAGGCAGTGATGATCTGCCGGCGCATTTTAAAAACAGTATCCTCGGATGTGCACTGACCATTCCGATCACGGATGGTTCACTCAATCTTGGTACCTGGCAGGGCATTTACTTATGCGAGCATCGCAACCATGGCGGCCCTCGCACTATTGTCGTAACGGTGCAAGGCGAGGCGGGCGATTAATTTATTGAGGGCTAACGTGCGCCGGTTTGCTGTCTGAAGGCGCCGATTTTTGTGAGCGAATCGCAATGCCAATTGCAGTCGTAGTTGCAATTGCACACGCGATCACATCGGCATCGGCAATAACATAAAGGCTTGCGCGTGTTGTGCCCCGCAAAAAGGCTGCGTCATTTACATGCAGCCTTCTTGCTTGAGCCGACATAGCAGCGTTTAGTTCGCTTTTAGTTTCAAGTTATTGACCAGCTCTGCATAGTGCCCGGTATCATCGGCAATCCGCGTGCCCATTTGTGCAGGGGTATCGCCTATAGTTTCGGCGCCAATCTTGGCCATGTCTTTTTTGAAGTCATCCGACTGAATAATGTGCACCAGACTTTTGTTCAAGTACGACACCGTCTGTTCAGGCGTTTCTTTGGGAGCGAGGATGCCGAACCAGGTGCCGGCGTCAAACCCATTAAGGCCTGACTCATCAAGCGTGGGTACGTTGGGCAATGCCGGGGAACGGTTGCCAGTAGTCACGGCAAGCGCTGTGAGCTTTTTTTCGTTAATGTAGGGCAGCACTGTTGTGATTGTATCGAACGACATATCCACTTGGCCTCCCAGTAAATCTGTCGTCAGCGGGCCGCTGCCTTTGTAGGGAACGTGCAGCAATTTGATGTTTGACATCAGCTGTACGCGCTCACCAATCAAATGCTGGCCGGTGCCTACGCCGTTTGAGCCGAAACTCAGTTTTCCCGGCTCACGCTTGGCCAGCGCAATCAGGTCTGCTACTGATGTTGTGCCGACCTTATTGTTCACAACCAGTACATTAGGCACCATGGCAACCGTTGTGATAGGCGCAAAGTCTTTTTGAAAATCGTACCGCAGTGAAGAATAGAACGTTGTGGCAATGGTGTGATGAACTGCGCCCATCAGCAAGGTGTAGCCGTCCGGCTTGGCTCGGGCCACATATTCCGCACCAATGGTGGCACCGGCACCGGGTTTGTTTTCGATAATCACGGGCTGGCCGATTTTTTCGGCAAGTTTCTGGCCCAGTGCGCGCGCCAGCACATCTGTTGTGCCACCAGCAGGGAACGGGACTACGAGTTTGACCGGCTGCGTCGGATAGGTCTGGGCCGCGGCCGGGGTACGCATGGTCATCAGCGTCGTGCAGGTCAATAGGGTCAACGCCAGCAAGCCGGTTTTGCGCAGCGATGTGCAAGGTTGTTTGATTGTTTGTGTAAATAGCATGTCTTCCTCCACCGTCGGCTTTATGCCGCTTTCTGTGCTTTGCCAAGTCTGCGGATGTGACTGCAAACCGCATCAGTAACCTGCGCCGTTGTCGCTGTTCCACCCAGGTCGCCGGTATGCAGCGAGGTGTCGGCCGTCACTTTTTCTATGCTCTGCATCAGCAGGCCAGCGGCGCGATCTTCGCCGAGATGAGATAACAACATCACTGCGCACCAGAACGTGCCAATCGGATTGGCCAGACCTGTTCCCATGATGTCAAAAGCGGATCCGTGAATCGGTTCGAACATCGACGGGTAGCGGCGTTCCGGGTCTATGTTGCCGGTAGGCGCAATGCCCAGGCTGCCGGCAAGCGCCGCCGCCAGATCGCTTAATATGTCTGCATGCAGATTGGTGGCCACGATGGTGTCCAGTGTGGCAGGTTTGTTTACCATCCGGGCAGTAGCCGCGTCCACCAGTTCCTTATCCCAGACGACATCGGGATACTCTCTTGAAATTTCAATTGCAATTTCATCCCACATGACCATGGCGTGGCGTTGGGCATTGGATTTGGTGATCACCGTCAGTAGCTTGCGGGGGCGCGATTGCGCAAGTGCAAAGGCAAAGCGCATGATGCGCTCGACGCCGGCACGGGTCATGACGGACACATCGGTTGCGGCTTCCAGCGGATGGCCCTGATGGACCCGGCCGCCAACACCCGAATATTCGCCTTCACTGTTTTCGCGCACGATAACCCAATCCAGATCCTTGGACTCGCAGCGTTTCAAGGGAGCGTCAATGCCTGGCAGTATACGGGTAGGGCGCACGTTGGCGTATTGGTCAAGCCCCTGGCATATTTTCAGCCGCAGACCCCATAAGGTAATGTGGTCGGCAATATCGGGGTCGCCGGCCGATCCGAACAGGATCGCGTCCTTGTCATGAAGGTCGCCAAGCCCATCTTCAGGCATCATGACGCCGTGCTGCCGATAATAATCACCACCCCAGTCAAATGCCGTAAATTCAAATGAAAACTGCTCAAGGACGTCAGCCAGTACCTGTAGCACGGTCTGGCCTGCGGGAATAACTTCTTTACCGATACCATCACCGGGTATACATGCAATTTTGTACGATCTCATCTTTCCTTATCCTGATCTGAAGAAACTGCATTTATTCTAGAAATATTTGTCGATGCTAAAATGCGACAATATTCATAGGATTTATGCCTGAAAGTTGAAAATGAATGAAAAAGGACCCTCGCCATTCCGCTGATTTGTATTTTTTTGATGCGCTTATGACTGCTGGAAGCCTTTCTGCCGTTGCGCTACGCCTGGGCGTTACGCCTTCGGCAGCGAGCAAGCGGTTGATTCAACTGGAAAAACGCCTGGGTATAACGCTTGTCAATCGCAGCACGCGACGCATGAGTCCGACCGCAGAGGGCCTGGTATATCTGGATCATGCGAGAAACATCCTGGCACAGATCGAATCACTGGATCGGGACATGTTCCGGCTCAAGTCTGAACCTGAGGGGCTGATTCGTCTTAATGCGACGCTCGGGTTCGGCAGAAGCTATATCCAGCCGCTGGTCTCCAGATTCATAAAGAAATATCCGGCCATCACGATCCAGCTGTTTCTGACCCCCTTTCCCCCTGCCTTGAGCGATGATGCGTTCGATGTGTCTATTCAATTTGGTAAGCCGCTGCATCAAATGCTCAAGACACGCCTGCTTGCGCAAAACCGGCGTTTGCTGGTGGCTTCAGCGGCCTATCTGGCGCGTGCCGGAACGCCGGCGATGCCGCAAGACTTGCTTAAGCACAACTGTATTGTCATCAAGCAGGACGAGCAGCCTTATTCAGAATGGATACTGAGCAGTGGCAAAAGCACAGAAAAATTCCAGTGTCCGGTAATTTAATGACCAATGACGGGTATGTCGGCGTGCAATGGGCGCTGGACGGACATGGTGTCCTGATGAGAGCGCAATGGGACGTCGCCCGGTACATGCGCAGCGGCCGCCTGATACAGGTGCTTCCCAATTTCAATACGCCAAATGCCGATATTTACGCTGTGTACAGGGAACAACCCCATACCACGGCTCGAATGACGTTGCTGCTGAACTTTCTGTCGCGAAGTTTCGATAATCTGAATCCCGGGTCCAATATCACTGTCAGCGCAGACTGGTAGTCGCTACAGTCACTTCGGCGAGCTAATGGCCGCCCCAGCTCAGGCAAGCCTCATGCTGGAATAACGTTTTGCGTGCTGCGCTGCGGCGATATTAGCAGTTGAATGAGAGTGGTATTTTCTATTACAGTAATGACGTACACTGGCAGATGATGGCGCACAGGCGGGCGGCGGCTATCCTGTGCCAGACAAGATCAGCGCCTGTGGGCAGTCGTTTACAGGGCAGAACCTATAGCGGTTACTCGTTATGTCCATTTACAAGGGTTCGGACCATGACTCTTCTTTTTGCCTTTTTGCATCACGTCCTGGCTTTCGCGCTGGTTGCGGCATTAGCCATTGAGCTGGTGCTGATCAAGGATCGTATCAGTATTGAACGCGCTCGCCGCATTTTGCGCGCAGATGCCATTTATGGCGCCTCGGCCATGTTGCTCGTGATCGTCGGGTTCTTGCGCGTGATTTATTTCGAAAAGGGCGCGCCTTACTATTTCCACAGCATTCCCTTTATTGTCAAATTGCTGTTGTTTATTACAGTGGGCATACTCTCTGTTTATCCGACCATGACGTTTCTTTCGTGGCGCAAGAGCGTGAATCGCGGGCGTGAGCCGGTGCTGGATCCTGCGGTGATCAAGCGGATTCGCAAGCTGATTCACTATGAACTGACCTGTGTGGTGTTAATTGTTTTAGCCGCCGCCATGATGGCGCGCGGCGTGGGTTACTGGGGTTAATGGAAATGACGATGGCCGCGCAGGTGCCCCGGGCGATGCAATTGTTTGTGTATGGAACCCTGAAATCGGGCTGTTGCAATTATGAACGCCACTGCTCCATGGCCGTACACCGGGAAAAAGCGTGGCTATGGGGGCGGATCTATCACCTGGACCGCGATGAAGGTTATCCGATGGTGGAGATCAATCGCGAGGCCATTTTGGCGCGTGGCAGCGACAGGCCCGAAATCGATGCCTTGTTCGAGTGTGAGCCCGGGTCGGATGATAAGCCCGACGGCGACTGGGATTTGATCGAAGGCGAGTTGATGCAGTTTGATCGTCCAGAGCGCGATGTGCCGCGGATTGATCTGCTGGAGGCGTTTCGCCCCGATGGGGCAGGGCTGTATTCGCGCGTACTGACCACGGTGAGTACTGAGTCAGGCCGACAGGTGGCGTGGACATATATCAGGGAGCGTGAGCACGATGGCCGCCGCCTGCATCCGGATCATTCCGGGACAGTCTGCTGGCGCCCGCCAAACGTTATTTCCTGAAGACGGCGTAGCTCCAGGAGATATCGTTGCGACCCAGTGTGTCGTTTTTATAGCTTTTCTGATAAAGCAGTTGCAGCCCGCAGGCACTTCCAAGCGCGATAGTTTCTTCGTGGGGTATGTCGAACATGTGGCGCTCTGCCGGAACGGGGCCATGACGCAAAGACATCGACATAATGCCGTTACGCGCCAGTAGCCCCGCGCAATGCTGCATCGCAGGCAGCCGTTCCTGCTCCTGCAGATGCATCCACACCGCCGTCAGCAGGATCAGGTCGTAGCGCTTGCCACTGGCGCGTACCAGGGTGAGCTCCGGCAGGCTGTCTGCAATCCAGTTAATGGTGGCCTCGGCATGATGCAAACGCGCCTGTTCCCGCATGGCTGCGGTCGGTTCGACGGCATCGACCTGGTAGCCCAGCGCCGAGAGCGCGGCGGCGTCTCTGCCGGTGCCGGCGCCGATATCCAGTACGGTCGCCGGAGGGCCCGGGTAAAAGCCGCGAACTGGATTATGCACTTTTTCAAATGTGACGCTTTCGTAGTCAGTAGCAAACCGTTGTGCCTTTTCTGCATAGCCCTTGCTGCCTGCGATTTCGACCATGATCTTATGTCCATTCATCTATTGTGGGTTAAGACAAGTGTATCGGATTGAGAAATTAAAATAGGGGTTTTGTTTCATTTATTCATATTTTTACTCTGACCGTCTTTGACCGCAATCGCTTGTCTTCGGTCGGAATTCTTTATACTTGTGTTTCTCCACATATTCAATTGTGCATATTTCAAATAGGTTATTGCGTGAATAACTCTCACACTAGTAGTGATGGTGGCGATATCGTCGTATCCATCCAGGGGGTGGGTAAAACCTACAAAAGCGGTTTTATAGCCCTCAAAAACGTCAGTCTGGACATCCGTCGTGGCGAAATCCTGGCCTTGCTGGGTCCCAACGGCGCAGGCAAAACAACCCTGATCGGGATTGTGACTGGCCTGGTCAATGCGTCCGAAGGCAAGATCCTGGTCGATGGCGACGACGTGCAGCGCGATTATCGTCGAGTTCGCCCGAAAATTGGTCTGGTTCCGCAGGAGCTGTTTACCGATTCGTTCGAGACGGTATGGGATACCGTCTCGTTCAGCCGCGGCTTGTTTGGCAAGCCGGCCAACCCGGAACATATTGAACGGGTGCTCAGGGCCCTGTCTTTGTGGAACAAGAAGGATAATAAGATACTTAGCCTGTCGGGCGGCATGAAGCGTCGTGTACTCATTGCCAAGGCTTTGTCGCACGAGCCCTCGATTTTGTTTCTGGACGAACCGACAGCCGGCGTCGATGTAGAACTTCGCCACGATATGTGGAATCTGGTGCGTAAACTGCGTGAGCAGGGCGTGACCGTGATTCTGACCACGCACTACATTGAAGAAGCCGAAGATATGGCCGACCGGATTGCGGTTATCAATAACGGCGAGATTATTCTGGTTCAGGACAAGGAACAATTGATGGGGCAGTTGGGCAAAAAGGAATTACATCTGCAATTGACCCAGCCGCTGGATACATTGCCACCGGCTATGTCGGCGCATCCGTTGACCCTGTCGGCAGACGGTCGCACGCTGGTGTACACCTATAACAAGGAAGCCGAAGATAACACCGGTAAAAGCCTGTCCGAGATGTTGCGCCAGCTGGGAGAGGTTGGCATCGAACTGAAGGACCTGCAATCGAGAGAGAGCTCACTGGAAGATATTTTCGTGAGTCTGGTAAGGAAAGATTCATGAATCTATATGGCGTAAAAGCAATTTACAAGTTCGAGATGGCGCGCGCGTTTCGCACGCTCATGCAAAGTATCGCATCGCCGGTGTTGTCTACGGCACTGTATTTCATTGTGTTTGGCGCGGCTATCGGTTCGCGCATGGGCGAAATTGACGGGGTATCTTACGGCGCATTTATTGTGCCAGGGCTGCTAATGATGGCCCTGCTGGGCCAAAGCGTCTCGAACGCCTCCTTTGGCATCTATATGCCCAAGTGGTCAGGCACCATCTATGAAATCATGTCGGCCCCGGTTTCCTATTTCGAGGTGATTCTGGGCTATGTCGGGGCGGCGGCAACCAAGACGCTGATTCTGTCAGTGCTGATCCTGATCACGGCCCGCTTCTTTGTGGAGTACCATATTCAGCATCCATTCTGGATGGTGCTGTTTCTGATTCTGACAGCGATCACATTCAGCATGTTCGGCTTCATTATCGGACTGTGGGCGGACGGCTTCGAGAAGCTGCAGATTATCCCGCTCATGGTGATTACGCCGCTGACCTTCCTGGGCGGCGCCTTCTATTCTATTAATATGCTGCCGGGCATCTGGTCAAAAGTGGCGCTGTTTAACCCTGTGGTGTATTTGATCAGCGGTTTTCGCTGGAGCTTTTATGGCATAGCCGATGTTGATCATTACGTCAGCCTGTTCACCATCCTGTTCATTCTGCTGTTGTGTGCGCTGGTGGTGTCTTGGATGTTCCGCACCGGTTATAAGCTGCGACCCTGATGGGTCAGGCCCCGCACGGATACTGCATTGACCCGGCGCGACGTCGCCCCGGTGACGGGATCGTGCGCATCTGCGGCGGGCATGCGAGCGCTTCGGAACCATTTGAGCTGGCTGATAATGGCCGTTTTCAGGCCTGAATGACGCTGCGCACGTCTTCCTTGTCGGCATCTTCCTCTTGAACCGGCAGATTGCTTTCCTGTTCGGTGGCTGACCGCGCGACCGGATCGGCTGCCGGCGTGTCCACGCGTGGCGCAGCCACGACAGCATCGCGCAGGCGGCTGCGTCTGGGCTTCCTTTCGCGTTCCACTGCCGGGGGCGTCCAGGTCACGATATGCAGTGATCCGTCGTCATGTTCGACGAGTGCGGTCATGCTTTCTACCCAGTCGCCATCGTTGCAATACAAAATGCCGTCCACTTCGCGGATTTCGGCCTTGTGGATGTGGCCACAGACCACGCCATCATAATTGTTTTTGCGCGCTTCCTGCATGACTGCGTCTTCGAACGCCGAGATGTAGCTGACCGCGTTCTTGACTTTCTGCTTCAGGTATTGCGACAGCGACCAGTATCCGAGCCCCATGCGTGCCCGCGCGCCATTGAGCCACATATTGAAGGTGAGTGCGACCGCATAGAGGTGGTCGCCCACATAGGCCAGCCACGGCGCAAATTGCACGACACCATCGAAGCGGTCACCATGCAGTATCCACAGGCGCTTGCCATCGGCGGTCACGTGCTCGGTTTCCTCGACCACTTCAATGCCGCCGAAGTTCTGCTGCACATAATGTCGGGCAAATGAGTCATGATTGCCGGGAACGAATACGACCCGGGTGCCTTGTCGACATTTGCGCAGTATTTTCTGGATAACATCGTTGTGCGACTGCGGCCAGAACCACTTGCCTTTGAGCTGCCAGCCGTCGATAATGTCACCGACCAGATACAGGGTATCGGATTCCGTGTGCTTCAGAAAATCCAGCAACGCGGTTGCCTGGCATCCCTTGGTGCCCAGATGGACATCGGAGATCCAGATTGTGCGGTAGCGAGTAGTAGGATGTTCAGACAAAGTAATGTCAGGCCATAAGTACAGGTCGGGAATGACTCTTATTACAACAACCAGTTGTGACGCATGTATGACAGTACCCAGTATATTATTCGTCACCTTTTTGTCATCATAGCGACTGATTCCTTTTTAACACATCGGCGGTCGTATTCCAATTGAGTTATTGCTGTATGAGTGCGTACCTGGCCGGGCTGTTTCTTAGTGGTTCCCTAATTCTTGCGATCGGATCGCAAAATGCGTTTGTCCTGAAACAAGGGTTGCGCAAAAGCCACGTCTTCTGGGTCTGTCTGGTGTGCAGTCTGTCTGATGCAGCCCTGATACTGACCGGGGTGTTGGGGTTCTCTGTGGTGGCGCGCCATGCGGCCGATATTGTGCCTATCATCAAATACGCCGGCGCGCTTTTTCTGTTTGTGTACGGTCTGCTCCATTTTCATGCCGCGTTAACCAAAAACGCCGCCATGAAGGACAGCAAGATTGACGCGCCGTCTCTGAAGCGAACGCTACTGGTGTGCCTGGCGCTCACCTGGTTGAATCCGCATGTTTACCTGGATACGCTATTGCTTATTGGATCGGTGTCAACGCGATTCCCCGGGCAGCACTGGCTCTTTGCGGCTGGCGGAATCACTGCCTCGCTTGCCTTTTTCTTTTCTCTTGGATATGGCGCGCGCCTGCTGCTGCCATTATTTAAAAAGCCTGCTGCCTGGAAAATTCTGGATGTGATAGTGGGTATCACCATGTGGACGATTGCCTGGCAGCTTGTCTGGGGTAAGTCCCTGGGATGAGCGGGCCTTTGAGTAAAACTGGCTCAGCGTGACCCCGCGCTCAGTGATTCAATCGCTTGCGGGGTCAGTGACTCAATAGGCCACGGGTCAGAAAGCTGTGGTTCAGCGAGTATGGCCAGGTGCTTTTTCCGGTTTGTTTTTCAATGACTCGTCCAGTTCGATGGCACCTTCCGGCGGCTCCGGTTCATCGTCCGGCACGGCTGTATGGGAGCCGACAGTGCCTTGCGAGGCCGCTTTATCGTTAGGTGTCGCTGTGTCAGTCTTAGTGGCATCTGCCGGGTTTTGGTCATCGTCACCGTTGTTGCCGTTGCCCCCTTCGATGGCGGGGCTGACGAGCTCGACCACCCTGGCGCGGGACATGACGCCAACGAACTCGTCGTTTTCATCTGTCACCACCACCGGCGCCGTAGACTGCAGCATATGGGTGAGCACTTCATCCAGATTGGTGTCGGCCGATACGGTGCGGGCTTCTTCCACTTTCGAGGAAATGTCACGCAAGCCGTCACGGGCCGCGTCTTCGGCCGCAGACAGGCGCAGCAGGCCGGCAAAGGCCTTGCCGTCCAGGACAGGCGCAAATTTGTAGTCGTACTGTTTCATGCGTTCGATGGCGTGGACTGGGCGCGCGCGCATGGTCAGCGTCAGCCGGGGCGCGTTGACGGCATGACTGGCATTCAGGGCCTTGCCGCGGTTCACGTCTTGCAGGAAGGCAGCGACGTATTCATTATCAGGCGACAGCAGAATGTCTTCGGGCGTGCCTTCCTGAATCAACTGGCCGTCCTTGAGAATGGCAATACGGTTACCCAGGCGCAGCGCTTCGTCCAGGTCGTGGGTAATGAACACAATAGTTTTGTTCAGTCTGGCCTGCAGTTCAAGTAACTGGTTTTGCATTTCACGGCGAATCAGCGGATCCAGGGCCGAAAATGCCTCGTCCATCAGCAGAATATCGGCGTCGGTAGCCAGTGCGCGCGCCAAACCGACGCGCTGCTGCATGCCTCCCGACAGTTGGTGAGGATATTGATTCTCAAAGCCGGCCAGACCCACTTGATCGAGCCAGTATCGGCCCTTGTCGTGGGCCTGGGCTTTGCTTATCCCCTGGATCGACAGGCCGTAGGCAGCATTGTCCAGCACGGTTTTATGCGGCAGCAGGCCAAAGCGCTGAAATACCATGCTCATGGTATTTTGCCGGAACTTTTCTAGCTCCTTGCGGCCCAGTGTGACGACATCGGTGTCGTTCACCAGTATGTGGCCTGCGGTGGGTTCGATCAGACGGTTGAAGTGTCGGATCAGCGTTGATTTGCCTGAACCCGACAGTCCCATGATGACATGGATGCTACCTTCCTCGATACTCAGGCTGATGTCTTTCAGGCCCAGTGTGTGGCCGCTTTTGGCAAGCAGTTCTTCCTTGGTAATGCCCTGCTTGACTGCGTCAATCCATTTTTCCGGCTCTTTGCCGAAGATTTTGTAGATATTTTTGACTTCAATTTTACTCATCGTGCACCGCCTGTATTTTTTCGTTTTCCATAAGACTGGGTGATGCGGTCAAAAAGTACCGCGAGGATGACGATACCCAGTCCTGCCAGCAGACCGCGGCCCACTTCAAGGCGGTTGATGCCAAGCAGTACTTCATAGCCCAGGCCGCGCGCACCGATCATGGAGGCGATAACGACCATGGAAAGGGCCATCATTGTGGTCTGGTTGATGCCGGCCATGATGTTCGGCAGCGCCAGTGGCAACTGGACGCCAAACAGTTGTTGGGATGAGGATGCGCCAAATGCTCGCGATGCTTCAAGCACTTCGCGGTCGACCAGTCGGATGCCCAGGTCGGTCAGCCGGATCAGAGGCGGGACCGCATAAATCACAGTTGCAATAATTGCCGGGATTTTGCCAAGGCCGAAAAGCATGACAACGGGAATAAGGTAAACAAAGCTGGGCAGGGTCTGCATTACGTCCAGAATGGGCAGCATGACCGATCGCACCGGATCGGACTTGGCCGTAATCACTCCCAGCGGGATCCCGATAATGATGGATATGGCAGTTGCCATAATCATTAGCGAAAGGGTTTGCATGCCTGCATCCCAGAGTCCGAGCACACCCAGCATGGCCAGCAGCGCGCCCATCAGCAGCGAGAAAACCACGCGACGGCTGGCCGCGAAGGCGATCAGGACGGCAACAATAAGTACGCTCCACCAGGGAGCGCCACGCAGGACTTTTTCGAGCCAGACCAGCGCATGCAGGAAAGGCTCTGACATGGCATTGAGGGCATCGGCGTAATTGGTGACCAGATGGTCCACGAACCCGTCGATGCTTTTGCGCACATCGCGCGCAGAGATAATTTCAGGAAACATAATTGTATTTGTTCATCAAAAAATAGAGAAAGGCAGGGCCGGGCCACGGCCGCAGGATACGGCTGCGCCCTGCAGGCTGCATGGCAGCCCGGCATTGACAGGTGCGAGCGTCAGAGTGAGGCTTTGACACGCTCGGCCACCTCGGCGGGGACCCATTTGGACCAGACGGCCTGTTGGTTATTCAGAAACCATAGCGCGACGTCGCTTGTGTCGTCGCCACTCTCTTCCATATGGGCCAGGGTTTTGTTCACGACATCAACCGGGAAGGACACCTTGCTGAAAAACGCAGTCAGCTGGGGCGCGTCCTGCATGAATTTCGCATTGAGGGCCGTAAAAACCGGATTGTCTGGATAAGCCGTAGCTTGCGGATCGGCGCAGTCTTCGCGCGTCAGGCATTGCTGCTTTTCTTCGTCGTAGGCCGGCATTTCCAGCTTGACCAGGTCCAGCATGCTAACTAGCGGAGTGGGTTCCCAATAATAAAAAACGATATCTTTCTTTCGTTTATAGGACGACATCAGCGTCGCTTTCTGGGCGGCGCCGGTTCCGGGTGCATAGACCTCGAATTGCTCGTCCAGCTTCAGGCCCTTGGCCAGGTTGGTGGCAACCAGCTGGCAGTTCCAGCCGGCAGGGCAGCCGTAGATCCGACCCTTGTCGGGAGTCTCGGGATCGGCGAATGCATCCTTGTGCTTGATCAGGTCGGCGGCCGACTTGAGGTCGGGAAATTTTTCAGCGGTATATTTAGGGATGTACCACGCTTCCCGGCCGATGTACAGTTCACCAACTCGCTTGACCTTGCCGCTTTTCTCGGCCCGGGCCCAGGCGTCGCTGATGCTGTTGAGCCAGATCTCTGTATTGACCTGCAGATCGCCGCGTTCAAGGGCGGCCAAAGCGGTCAGCGTTTCGGTAGGCACGACCTCGGTCTGGCAGCCATAGCCTTTTTCCAGAATATATCGTTCGACGTCGGCAAGAATCAGGTTCGATTCCCAGTTCATGCCGCCGAACCGGACCGTCTCTTGAACTTCGCAGGCAGGAACATCTGCCGCGGCAGCAGGGCGGGCAAGCCCGAACGTGGCCGAAGCAATGAATACAGCAGATAGAACTTTAGTCTTTATCATGGCAGTGTGCCTCTTATGGCTAAAAGTTAAGCTAAACGCCAGGGATTGACATCGGCCCGTTCGGAAACGGGCGTTCAAATGACGGACAAGTAATTAGAGCGATTCCTTCACTTTGGCTGCGACTTCGGGGGAAACCCATTTTTCCCAGACTTCGCCCTGGTTTTTCAGGAACCAATCGGCAACATCGCGCGAATCATCGCCTGTTTCTTCCATATGGGCAAGTGTTTTGTCCATGACGGGCAGGGGTACCGATACGTTGGAGAAGAACTCGGTCAGTTTCGGGGCCTTTTCGCTAAACTCTGTGTTCAGCGCGGTAAAGACCGGGTTGTCGGGGTAAGCGCTAGGTTGCGGATCGGCACAATCGGGATCGGTCAGGCATGCCTGTTTTTCCTTGTCATAGGCAGGCAGCTCCAGCTTGACCAGATCAAGCGAACCGACCAGCGGCGTTGGATACCAGTAATAGAAAACGATATTTTGCTTACGCTTGTACGCTGAAGTGAGGGCTGCTTTCTGGGCCGCACCCGTACCAGGTGAATACAGGGTGAAGTCCTTGTCCAGTTTCAGCGCCTTGTAAAGATTGGTGCTGACCACTTCGCAACCCCAGCCTGCCGGGCAACCGTAGAAACGCCCCTTGCTTGGGTCTTCGGGGTCGGCAAATTCTTCCTTGTACTTGGGCAGGTCGGCAGCAGACTTCAGGTCTGGGAATTTTTCGGCGACGTATTTCGGAATGAACCAGGCTTCACCGCCTGTGTACAGGTCGGCCACTCTTTTGACTTTGCCTGTTTTTTCCGCTTTGGCCCACGGCTCGCCTACGCTGTTGAGCCATATTTCGGTGTTGATATCCAGGTCGCCCCGTTCGAGCGCTGCTAGCGCGGGCAGGGTTTCGGTTGGGAGCGTCTCTGTTTTGCAGCCATAGCCTTTTTCAAGGATGGTGCGCTGAACGTCCACCAGAACGAGATTGGATTCCCAGTTCATGCCGCCGAAATTGACGGTGCGATCCACTTCACATTGGGCGTCCGCAGCGTGGGCTGTAGCAGATAGTCCCAGGCCGAACACGGCAAGAAGCGTCGTGCAAAGAATTTTGTGTTTTAAGAACATGGCCGTAGCCTCCTTAAGTCTTACAGGGTTATAAAAATAACTGTGTATGCCAAAGAGTATGCGGAAAACGACGTAGCGCCGTCGATACAGACAAAAATTGAGGGGCGGCATAGCGCCCGATTGACAGGTAAAACACGTTTGCGCCAACAGCGCAAAAGAGGTACACAATTGAAACGATGAATTAGCAAAACCCATGCATTGTAACAAATCGGGGACACCCGGGCAAACCAGCGTCGTTCGGGAAAATCCCTAGCAGTCATTTTTATTCATATATGAGAAAATAGATTCATATACGAAAATAATCAGGCGCCATGGAACCAGCGACAAACGGCTGCCAAGCGCCCGCAGGAGCCAGTTAATGACAGACATCGCCGGGCGCGCCGCCGCGCCACACACCAATCCCACGCCCAGCCAGCCGACCTGGATCGTCAGGGAAGCCGATGTGCCGGGTTACAGCCCCGCCAACCACCATGGTACCGTCAACCGGCGCCTGATCGGTCCCGCGACGGTGGGCGCACGCCACCTGGAAGTGCTGGTGGGTACGATCGAACAGAACCGGGGCGCCTTGCCGCATGCGCATCCTGGCATTGAGCAGGTGGTTTATATGCTGTCGGGCACCGCAGATGTGGAAATGGATGGCGAAAAGGGCAAGCTGCAAGCCGGCGATTGCTGCTTTTTTCCTGCCGACAAAAAACATATTTTCACTGTCACCAGCCTCGAACCGGCGCGCATCCTGGTGATCTATTCGCCGCCCTATGAAGAAAACCCGGCAAGGGTGATCCGGGACTAATTGCAGGACAACGTCGGTTCAGCGGCACCGGTTTAGCAACGCTATATAGAGCAACACTTATTCAACAGGACCGATGAAGTCACACAGACCAGGCAGCACCCATTCAGGATTCCTATTCATGAGTACCTGTTCAGTAGCACTTATTCATGAGTAACTATTCAGTATATTCAGTACCACCTATTCAGTAGCACCTAGAAACCCAGCGGGCCGGATTCCGGGCGCCGCTGCTCAAAGAAGCACTGCCCCTTTACTGGAGACATTATGAATATTCAATTGCTACGTTCTTTGCTGGGCGCCGCCGCCCTGATTGTCGCGGGCACAGCCGCTGCGGCATGGCCGCAAAAGCCCATAACCATGGTTGTGCCTTTTCCTGCCGGTTCGGGTACCGATTCCGTCGGACGCATTTTCGCCCGTGAATTGACCAGCCGCATGGGCCAGCAGGTGATTGTCGAGAACAAGCCCGGCGGCAACGGTACGATTGCTGCGCAACAGGTTGCGCGCGCCAAGCCTGACGGCTATACCATTCTGATTTCGACCAATACGCCGCTGTCGGCCGCGCCCTGGCTGCAGAAAAGCGTGCCTTATGACGTGATCAAGGACTTCACACCGATCGCGCGCGGCGGCAACCTGCCCTTTATCCTGGTCGCCAATATGAAACAGCCCTTCAATTCGGTCCAGGAGCTGGTGAGCCAGGCCAAGGCCAATCCGGGGAAACTGACTTATGCCTCGGGCAACAGTACCGGGATTGTGGCCGGCGCAACCCTCTCCCATGCCGCCGGTATCGAAACGCTGCATGTGCCCTATAAGGGCACCCCTCAAGCACTGACCGATCTGATCGGCGGACAGGTAGACTACATGTTTACCGACCTGACCTCTGGCATGCCCTTTGTACAGTCGAAAAAAATTAAGGCCCTGGCCGTGTCCACCGCCAAACCCAGCACGCTGCTGCCCGATCTGCCCTCCATGGAAGCGGCTGGTATCGACAACTTCGACATTAATTCCTGGAACGGTTTCCTGGGCCCGGCCGATATGTCTGATGAGGCCGTGGCTACATTGAATAAAACAATTAACGAGATTGTGAGTGATGCGAAAGTCAAACAGGAGCTGGCCGGCCTGGGGTTTGATGCGTTCAGCGGCACCCAGCAGGAATTTGCGGCGTTTGTTCGCGAACAGTATGAGCTCTGGGGCAAACTTATCAAAGATGCAGGAATCAAGGTTCAATAAGAATGACAGACAGTAATCGAAGCGGCCCGCTGGCCGGGGTAAGGGTCCTGGACCTGACATCGATCATTCTGGGGCCGTTTGCCACTCAGATGATGGCGGACCTAGGGGCAGATGTGATTAAGGTGGAGGCGCCGACCGGCGATACGATACGACAGGTCGGGCCCATGCGCAATGCGGGGATGGGCGCTATTTATCTGCATCTGAACCGCAATAAGCGGTCAGTTGTGCTCGACCTGAAAACAGAGGAAGGCCGGGAAGCATGTCTGCATCTGGTGCGTGAGGTGGATGTGCTGCTCTATAACGTCAGGCCGCAATCCATGGCGCGCATGGGCCTGTCTTACGAGGCGGTCAGCGCGGTCAATCCGAAAATTGTCTATGTGGGCGCCTACGGCTTTGGCAATGACGGCCCCTATGCCGGCAAGCCGGCTTATGATGACTTGATACAGGGCATGACCGGGGTGGCGCGACTGTATGAACGCAATAGCGGACATGAGCCGCGTTACGCGCCACTGACGCTGGCCGATCGCACCATCGGGCTGCAGGCGGCTATCGCCTGCCTGGCAGGCGTCATACACAGCCGGGCAACCGGCCAGGGCCAGTCTATAGAAGTACCCATGTTTGAAGGGATGGCGCAAATGATACTGGGCGATCATCTGGGCCAGCGCACCTTCGATGAGAATGCACCGACAGGCACTATGGGATATTCGCGGCTGCTTGCGGAACATCGCAAACCCTACCAGACGCTGGATGGATATATCAGTGTCCTGATATACAACGACCGGCACTGGCAGCAGTTTCTGGCCGCCATCGATCGCGCCGATCTGATCGCAGACTCCATCTTTTCCACCCACTCGCGACGCGCAGACAATATTGACGAGGTGTACCAGTTTGTGGACAAGCTATTGAAGACGCGAAGCACGACCGATTGGCTGGATCTGTTCAATGCCAACGACATTCCCTGTGCACCGCTGTATGCCATCGAGGATCTTCCCGATGATCCGCATTTGAAGGCGACGGGGCATTTGGTCCGGACCGATCATCCGAGCGAAGGCCAAATTCATACTACTGCGCCACTGGGCCGGTATTCGGCGACACCGCTAAGCGTTTACCGACATGCGCCCGCGCTCGGCGAGCATACCGAAGAACTGCTCCGTGGCCTGCCGATGGACAGTAAGAAAAAACAGGTCGTACTGGATGCGGCAAAGCGTGGCGCAGGCAAACGCAAACGCGCTGCCGATTGACTGCCATCTTATAAACAACACATCCACCCGACGGAGTCAATATGGATTTCTCGCTTTCCCAAGATCAGCAAATGCTTGTTGCTGCCATTGAACAATTATGCAGCGGCTTTGACGACGAATACTGGCTTACCTGCGACCGAACCGGCGACTACCCGGAGGCGTTTTATCAGCGTCTGGCCCAGGCCGGGTGGCTGGGCGTTGCCATGCCGCAAGAGTATGGCGGCGCCGGGCTGGGAATCGCCGAAGCCGCGCTGATGATGAAAGCGATTTCGCGCTCAGGTGCGGGCTTTACGGGCGCCTCGGCGGTTCATATGAATATTTTCGGCCTCAATCCTGTCGTACGCTTCGGCTCGGAGAAACTCAAGCAGCGTGCGCTGCCACCGCTGATTGCAGGCCGGGATAAGGCCTGCTTTGCCGTGACCGAGCCCGATGCGGGCCTGGACACTACCCAGCTGACTACGCGTGCGCAAAAGCATGGTGACCACTATCGGGTATACGGGCGAAAAATCTGGATTTCCACTGCACAGGTCGCCAACAAAATGCTGCTTCTGGCCCGCACAACGCCGAAGGACCAGGTGTCCCGGGCCACTGACGGCTTGAGCCTGTTCTATACCAATCTGGATCGCAGCCAGGTTGAAGTACGCGAAATTGAAAAGCTCGGGCGCAAGGCCGTCGATTCCAATATGCTGTTTTTTGATGGATTGGAAATTGCCGAATGCGATCGCGTGGGGCAAGAGGGCAAGGGTTTCGAATATATCTTGCACGGCCTCAATCCCGAGCGCATCCTGATTGCGGCAGAGGCCGTTGGCCTGGGCCAGGTGGCGCTTGACAAAGCGGTTCAGTATGCGAAGGAGCGTACGGTATTTAATCGCCCGATAGGCCAGAACCAGGGTGTCCAGCATCCGTTGGCACAGTGTTGGATGCAACTGGAGGCGGCCGACCTGATGGTGTCTCGCGCAGCGGCGGCCTATGACGCCAATGAGCCGGCGGGCGCCTACGCCAATACGGCCAAATACCTGGCGGCAGAAGCGGCGTTTACCTCATGCCAGACGGCGATCCAGACTCTGGGCGGAATGGGCTATGCCAAGGAATACCACGTTGAACGCTACTTGCGTGAAAGTTTTATCCCTCGAATTGCGCCAGTCAGCCCACAGCTGATTATGTGTTTTATTGCAGAAAAAGTGCTGGGCCTGCCCAAATCCTACTGACGGTGATGCAGGTCGCCTGGTGTTATGGCATATGCCTGGTGTTGAGTCAAACGCTCGGTGTTGAAGTTAACGATTAATGCTGTTCAATGAAGGTACACATGACACGCAGCTTTTGCGCGTGGTCCTGCAGATTGGCTTCTATCCGGTACAACGGTCCGGCAATGGAGATCGCAAAACTGCCGCCTGAAACCGTCACTGGCCAGGCGATGGCGCCGACATCGACCATGGATTCGCCCAGATTCGTGAACCGGCCGTTTTCACGCCCCACCTTGATATTTGCCAGAAATTTTTCGCGGGTGGTAATGGTTCGATCGTTGCGCCGGGTAAAGCTCATTTTGTCCAGCAATGCCGTTTGCGCCGGCTCGTCCAGTGCAGAAAAAAGCGCCTTGCCCAGCGAGTTGGCATGAATTTCCTTCTGCTCTCCTGCCACGGCCACGTAATGAATCGGATTCTCGGAAGCAAGCACATCCAGGTACACCACGGTGTTCAAAGAGGTGAGTTTGCCCAGTACAACGGTCTCGCCTGTGATTGCACACAGTTCCCGCAAGCTGGGATATAGCCGCTCAAGGACCGGATCGGCTTTGGTGATGCGTTGCGCCATGGCCAGCAAGCGGCCCGTCGGGTAATAGCCCTGGCGGCGCGATGTTTCATACAGATAACCCAGGCTCAATAGCGTGCGCACCAGCGCCAGGCAACTGGAAGCCGGGGCATTGAGTTCGCGGGCCAGTTCCGAGAGCGCCAGCGGTTTTTGTTCGCGGGAGAAAATCTCGATAATTTCGATAACCCTGAGCGCGGTTTTGACGCGATGGTTTTCGGTGCCGGGGGCAGGGATGTTCATGTATTGGGCAAAAAGCAGTGACAGGGCTACAGTTTAACCGATGCCATAATTTCTTACACTGTTTTGTTTGATTGCTGCGGGGACTCATGCCATTCTCTGGACAAACAAGACGGAAGGTGTCAGTCCGCAATTTAGTTAATGTTTAAAATAATTAATTAACACAATTGAAATACAAGGAGAAGATATGAAACGCGCATTCATGGCCGTTGCCGTCGCCGCCGTTTTTACCGGCACGTCGTTCATTCCAGCCAGCGCCCGCACGGCCGACGCGACCGCCGATAGCTTTTCGGTAAGCGGCCTGGAGAAGTCCGGTTCGATTTCGATCGACAAATGGGGGATCCCGCATATTTACGCGCAAACGCTTTACGATGCATTCTTCCTGCAGGGATTCAATGCGGCGCGTGATCGGCTGTTTCAGATTGATTTGTGGCGCAAGCGCGGCCTGGGTGAAATGGCCAAGCATTTCGGTCCCGATTATGTCGAGGGCGACCGGATGGCGCGCGCCGTACTGTTTCGCGGCGATATGTATCGCGAATGGCTGGCTTACGGATCGGATTCGAAGCGCGTGGCCCAGGCTTTTACCGCCGGTATCAATGAATACGTAAAAATGACGAAGGCCAATCCCGAACTGCTGCCCGAAGAGTTCAAGAAACTGGGGTACGAGCCGTCAATGTGGCAACCCGAGGATGTGGTGAGGATACGCCACCATGGCCTGACCCTGAACGCCAAAAACGAGCTGGACCGTGCTGAAGTTTTTTGCAAGGTCAAGGATGATCCGGTCAAAGCAGACTGGCTGCGGCGCGAGTTGAGTCCGACGATTGATCCGAAATTGGTCGACGGTCTGGACCCTTGCGCGATTCCGGTCAAGGAAATCAAAGATGCGTACGATCTGGCTACCGCCACCCCAAAACTGACCAAGTTGCCGCCGGGCGTGGATCCGGGCGAGCCATCTGAGACGCAGCCGGCTGACAATACCGGGAAAACATCGGCGGCTGCAACCAAGGGCCGATTGCCGGTCGCGGCGCTGTATGAGGTGATACCGAATGACAGCGATACAGAAAGAACCCTGGGATCGAACAATTGGGTCATCGGCGGCGAGCGGACAACGACCGGCAGGCCGATACTGGCAAATGACCCGCACCGCTCCCATGGTGCGCCCAGCTTGCGCTATATCAGTCACTTGAATGCCCCGGGACTGTCGGTCATTGGCGCCGGCGAGCCGTTTTTGCCCGGCATTTCGATCGGACATAATGACCAGATTGGTTTTGGCCTGACCCGTTTCTATATGGACCAAGAGGACATGTACCAGTACGAAATCAATCCGGAGAACAAGAATGAGTACAAATACCAGGGGCGCTGGGAGCCCATGGAAACCGTAGAGGAAGAAATTGAAGTCAAGGGCGGGCCTGCGCAGAAAGTGACTTTGCACTTTACCCGTCACGGCCCCGTGTTGTATCAGGATGACGACAGTCATACAGCCTGGGCCTTGCGCGCCGCGTGGCTGGACTCTGGCATGGCGCCGTACTTTGGTTCCATGGATTACATGCGGGCGACCAATTGGGATGAGTTCAAAGCCGCCATGAATCGTTGGGGCGCGCCAGGGGAAAACCAGGTCTTTGCCGATACCGACGGCAATATTGCGTGGATGCCGGGCGGACTGACGGTACAACGTGACTGGGACGGCCTGACCCCGGTTCCCGGAGACGGTCGCTATGAATGGAGCGGTTATCTGGATATGGATCAGTTGCCAAGCCTGCATAACCCGGAAGAAGGCTATATCGTGACTGCCAATGAAAACAATATCCCGCCCGAACATCCAGCATTCAAAAAGGGTGTCGGTTACGAATGGAGCAGCGACTTTCGTGCCAAACGGCTAAAGCGCATCATCGGCGCCAGTGAAAAATCGTCGATTGCCGATTCCGAAGCCTGGCAGAACGACAAAATATCGTTGCCTGCACAGCGGACCGTGACCGTGCTGCAACACGTGAGCACGGATGACGACACCCTTAAGCCTGTCGTTGCCATGCTGCAAAAATGGGATGGCCAGGTGACGGCCGACAGTCCGGAGGCGGCCGTCTTCGAAGTCTGGTTCAGCCGTTATTTACGCAAGGCTGTGGTTGATCGTGCGTTTGATCCGGAAATTGCGAAAATGATCGGCCTGGCCGATCCTGAGCGGGTACTGAACGTTATCGAGAAACCGGAAGGCTGGTTTACTGAAGCTGAACGCAACCAGATCATGCTCGATTCGCTTGGACAGGCCGTTGCCGAGGTCAAGGAAAAACTGGGCGATGATCCGAAAGCATGGAAGTGGGGCTCGCTGCACCAGGCGGTATTCCTGCATCCGATGAATGCACTGCTGTCAGATGAAGAGAAAAAAACCTTCAATGTGAATGCCGGCCCCATCGGGGGATCTGGATATACACCCATGGCAACCAGCTATGGCGAAAAAAGCTATAACCTGACTGCGGGCGCCTCGTTTCGCATGGTGCTCGATGTCGGGCAATGGGATGACTCGCGGGTTATCAACACGCCCGGACAATCGGGCGACCCGCGTCAGCCCGGTTATCGTGACCTGGCGCCTGTCTGGGCCAAGGGTGAGTACATTCCATTGACCTTTACCAAGGAAAAGGTCAAGGAAAATACCGTGAAAGTGCTTAAGTTCGAACCGCAAGCGCAGCAATAAAGCCGTTTAGACCCGAATGCGGCCGCGTCAGCCCAGGCACACGATAAGAACTTAAGGCGGCGGCCGCTGTCCAATCTGCATCTTGCGCAGGACATTTGCGCGTAAAATGAAGCCATCCTGTCTTTGCCCGGAAGCATTGCCTGGCAGAGACAGGGATTTGCTTACGAGTCAGATTCCCAGGTGCGGTCATGAATGCGAAAGCGCGCATTTTCTTTTTTGGCGATACGCATGGCGGTTTTGAGCACTGTCGGGACGTTGTCATGGCGGGAAAGCCTGATGCGGTCATTTTCCTTGGCGACATACAGGCTCATGAGCCGCTGCACGATATTCTTGGCGACATCTGCCGGATGACGGATGTCTGGTGGATCCCAGGCAACCACGATACCGACAGCCCTGCCATCTATCATAATTTATTCAATTCCGAACTGGCCGACCGTAACCTGCATGGCAGGGTGGTGGACATCCATGGGGTGCGCGTCGCCGGCCTGGGTGGTGTGTTTCGCGGCACCATCTGGAATCCGTCCAGACCGTACTGGCGGTTTTATTGTCCTCAGGACTATGAAACGCATAGCTTGCTCAAGGCGGGCCGCAATGGACAGGGCGACCGCCTGCGCCATCGCAGCTCCATCTTCCCCAGCGATTATGAAGCCCTGATGCAGGAGAGGGCCGATATTTTGGTGTTGCATGAAGCGCCTTCCTGCAATCGCTACGGATTTGCCGTTTTGGACCGCCTGGCCGTACGCCTGGGTGCCGCCCGGGTGTTTCATGGGCATCACCATGATTGTTATGATTATTCGGCGCACTTTGCGCGCATGGGGTTTGCCGCGCATGCGGTTGGTTTGCGCGGCGTGCTCGACAGCAATGGCGTGGTCATTCGCGCCGGGGACCTGGATGGCAGCGGTGAAGATCGGGTCGCTGCGCTGCCTGCTTCGCAGGCCAAACCGGTACGATAAGCAGGGCAGTCATCGAAGTGAAACTGTCTTCGATATTATTAACAGGAGGAGAGCATCATGAGTACAAATGTGATCAAGGCCAAGGTCGAGGGCATGACAT
This sequence comes from Advenella sp. S44, assembly GCF_002810445.1. GTDB lineage: Bacteria > Pseudomonadota > Gammaproteobacteria > Burkholderiales > Burkholderiaceae_B > Advenella. Next base: position 715,233 of record NZ_NEXS01000001.1, read on the forward strand.
GCGACAAATGTGCGGCCCATGTGACGCAGGCGCTGGAGTCGGTGCCTGGGGTGGTATCGGCACAGGTCAGCCTGAACGGGGCGTCGGCCGACGTTATTGCCAATGACAGCGTAACTGCGCAGCAACTGGCGGAAACGGTAAAGAGTGCCGGCTACGTGCTGAAGGTCTGAGTGCTGCATGCCGGGCGCCGGGGCTGCAAGGCGCCAGCGCGCACAAAACAGCCGCTACGTTGCTTTTTTTGGCGTGTAGCGGCTTCGTTATGTCATTTGACTGCCGGTTAAAGTATAAGGCCGGCACTCAATTAGCGCCAGCGACGGCGATCATGGCGATGATGGCCACGATCACGACGGCGGTCATCACGATAGTGACGACGGCCACGGTCATAGCGGTTATCACTGTCCTTAAACACCTGGTTGCCGACCAGGCCGCCTAGCGCCGCACCACCCAATGTGGCCAGCGGGCTGCCATCAGATAGGGCATAGCCGGCGCCGCCACCCAGCGCTGCGCCCCCGACCGTACCCATGTCCCGGTTAGGGTGACGGGTAGAGCAACCGGCCAGTACGGCACCCATAAGTGCCACAAGACAGACTTTTTTTATCATTTGCGAGGTCATAGTAAACTCTCCTATGGAATAACTATGGAGCTATCATAATCGCTTTGTTTGTGCCGATGGCAAGTAAATGTATCCAAAAATAGCTGGCAGGCATATTTGGAAATGAACTGAAAGGTTAGAAGTGGGCACTTGGCTTACAATGCAACAAGATGGCCGAAATCACGTGCCCGATAACCGCCGGTTCGGGAAATTATCAAAATTGAAATAGCCCTATAAACAGCTTGTCGCTGTATGCCAAAGGATAGACTATGATCAGGCTTTACGAATTATGCGCCAGCGATCCCGACTTGGTATTTTCGCCTTATTGCTGGCGTATTCGGCTGGCGCTTGCGCACAAGCGACTGGCATTTGACAGCGTGTCTGTCGGCTTCATGGATAAAGACAAAATTGCATTTTCTGGCTCCAGGCTGGTGCCGGTCCTGACCGATGGCGATACGGTCGTGAGCGAAAGCCTGGATATTCTCGAGTACCTGGATAGCACCTATGGGCAAGCGCCACTGGGGCTCGATAGCGAATCTGGCCGGGCGCGGGTGCGGTTCATTTCCGAGCTGATTCTGCGTCATATTACTCCGCAGATTTTCAAGCCTGCGTTAATGGCGATTTATGAAGCGCAACCAGACTGTGCAAAGGGCTATTTCCGTGAAAGCCGGGAACAGCGCTTTGGCTGTACGCTGGAGCAATTACATGGGACGGCTTCGGCGGCCGACGCATCACGCGCACTGGCGGCACTCGAAGCACAATTGAAAAACATACCGTATCTTGACGGTACGCAGCCCGGCGCCACAGATTTTGTCGTGGTTTCGCACCTGATTTTCACCTGGGTATTCGGTTTTCAATACTGGAAAGACGACTCGGCAGTGGGTCAGTGGTTCAACCGATTGCTGGATGCGTATGTCGCGGTGATGGGGCCTGTCAAACGCCAGATCCATCCTGCGGCGAGCCGCTATGCGCCCGCCTGAATCGTTGTTGCCGGATGGCGGCAGACAGCGGGTCAGCTGTTGTCTATCGGACATTGCATCAGCACCGCGGGGCCGTTTTGTGCGCCCAGTGTATAGGGCTCAAAGCCCTGGCCGTTACACAGCGCTTTGCCGGGCGCATTGGCGTCAAGCACTTCAAGGGTGATTTTGCAGCAACCCAGGTTACGGGCCAATTGTTTGACGCGCCCCAGCAATTGCTTGCCCACGCCGTGGCCGCGATACGCTGGTACGACGGCAAAATCATGGATATTCAGCAGCGGCTTGCAGGCGAACGTGGAAAAACCCTCAAAGCACAGGGCAAGACCTATCGGTTCCTGTTTGTCGAAGGCCAGTATCGTGTAGATGTTGCTGCGTTTCTTGAGTGAGGCAATCAGGTTCTTCTGGGTGAAGGCCGATAGCGGCTCGTCGCCGCCCATCGGATCGGATGCATAAGCATTAAGTACGGTCAGCACGGCGCTGGCATGCTCGGGGTTGTCAAGATCCGCCGTAACAACGTCATACATGATATGCCCTCGTTGGTTTTTTATTGGATATCGGCTGTTTTCAGGTCAATATAGCCAACCGGATGCCGCAAGATGCCTGTGACCCCGGTTTTCTGCATGAAGCCCTGATTGTAGAAGAACAAGGGGAAAAGCGGCATGTCAGCAAACAACACTTGCTGGGATTTTTGCAACAATTTCCATCTTCTGGCGGCATCGGCTTCATTTCTTGCCTCCTTGATCAGGGCATCATACTCGGGGCTGGACCAGCCAGTGCGATTCATGCTTGAATCGCTGACGAAACTCTCCAGCGCATTGTATGGATCGGCATAGTCATAGGTAAAAGAACTGCGTGAAAACTGCAACTTGCCGCCGCGCTGCTGAGTATAGAACACCTTGCTTTCAATTCCCTGCAAGCGCACGTCGATGCCCAGGTTCTCCTTGAACATGGCTTGCAGCGCCTGGGCGATTTTGCGATCGTCGGGGTTGTTGATATGGCTTAATGTCACGGGTGGCAAGCTTGTATATTGCTCAGCTTGCATGCCCTTTTCCAGCAATGCCTTGGCTTGTTCCGCGTCGGTCTTGACCAGGCCGTTGCTGGTCTGGTGAAAGTCTTTGCCATCCGGGCCGGTGAATCCGGGACTGACGAAGGCATCGGCAGCCTGGCGGCCCTGCTTGACGACGTAATCGACAATATCCTGACGATTGACGGCCAGCGCGAATGCCCGCCGAATGTCGGCATTCTGAAACGGCGGCATTTTGGTATTGAAACGATAGAAGTACACGCCGGCTTGCGGTACCGTCATGAACTGCTCGTTGTCCTTGACTTTTTCGTACAGGGCTGCCGGCAGCGGTGACGGCGTCGCATCCAGCTCACCGGTGCGGAACATCTGGTAACTGGTGTTCAGGTCGTTGATCATGACCCAGTCCACGGCATCCAGTTTAACGGCATCCTTGTCCCAATAATTTGGATTCTTTTCAAAACGCATGCTGCTGGCATGGTCCCATTGCTTGAGCACGAACGGTCCGTTACTGACATAACTGTCGGCTTCTGTATGCCATTTCGGATTGGCCTGCGCAATCTTCTGATTGACGGGCGCAAAACCCGGATTGGTCAGAATGTTCAGAAACGACAGGCTGGGTGCATTCAACGTTACCTGCAACGTGTGCTCATCCAGGGCCCGGATGCCCAGCGCGTCTGCGCCAGCCTTGCCTGCATTGAAGTCTTGTGCGCCCACAATGTCGTACAGTAAAAAGGCAGCCGGCGATGCGGTCGCCGGCGTCAACAACTGGGTCCAGCCGTAGACGAAATCGCCGGCGGTCACAGGCGAGCCGTCTGACCATTTCGCATTCTGTCGCAGATGAAATGTGTAGGTTTTTCCGTCTTCTGACACATCCCATTTCTCTGCGGTGGCCGGGGCGGCTGTGTGGTTGGCGTCCAGGCGCGTCAGCCCTTCCATCAGGTTATTGAGTGGTTCCCAGGAAATCAGGTTCAGGCCCAGGGCGGGGTTGAGTGACGAGGGCTCTTCCACATTATTGAGACGCAAGACTTTTTCGGCGTAGGACGGGGTTGGCACGGCAGTGCTCAACGCGGCGGCGATTAGTGCCGCAGACAGAACTTTTTTCATGGCATTTTCCAAACAAGCGATTCCTCAAGCGAACCGGATGTATGGAAACATACCCGAAAATGGCGGCGTCGTGGGCGCAAACGCGCTTGTGGAAACAACCGAGTCAGCGCTCGCGCGTGGTCATCGCTGCTTTACGGGCGCCCGGGCGTCATGCAGCCAGCAGTGCACCCAGGCCTGACCGGGCAGAGTGGTTTGTGGCGGCGCGACCTGGCAACAGACCCGCATGGCATGCCCGCAGCGCGCCGCGAAAGCGCAGCCCGCAGGCGGGGCAAACAGGTCGGGTGGTTGGCCGGCAATGGCCTTCAGGCTGGCGGCGGGCATATCCAGGCGCGGGACCGAAGCCAGCAGCGCCCGCGTATAAGGGTGCGCCGGCCGGGCAAACAGCGCATGAACGTTTGCCGTTTCCACACATTGGCCCGCATACATGACCGTGACCCGGTCGGCAATGCCTGCAACGACGCCCAGGTCATGCGTGATCAGGATGATGGCAACGCCTGTGCGCTTCTGGATATCCCTGAACAACGTCAGGATCTGGGCTTGAATCGTGACATCCAGCGCTGTGGTAGGTTCATCGGCGATCAACAAGTCCGGTTCACACATCAAGGCAATGGCGATCACAATACGCTGGCGCATGCCACCGGAAAATTCGTGGGGGAACTGTCTGAGCCGTTCATGCGGGCTGGATATGCCCACCAGTTCAAGCATCTGGATGGCGCGGTCCTGCGCCTGTTTTGCCGTGTATTTCAGATGTCGTCGCACGCCTTCGGTCAGCTGTTCACCGATGGTCAGCGTGGGATTGAGCGCCGTCATCGGATCCTGGAAGATCAGGGCAATGCGCCTGCCCTGAATCTCACGCCATTGCGTCGGTTTCAGCGTCGTCAGCTCGCGCCCGTCAAATGTGATGGAACCCTCGGTAATCTGTGCCGTCCTGGCTGGCAACAAACCCATGATAGCCTGGCTGGTAACGGATTTGCCGCTGCCCGATTCGCCGACAATGGCCAGGGTTTCGCCGCGCGCAACATGCAGGCAAACCTGGCGCAGCGCATGAACATGCCCGCCATAGGTGCGAAAGCGTACCGACAGGTCGCGCACCGTCAGCAGCGGCTGAGAATCGTCGGGCTCAGGCCGGACCGATGTATCGACTGCTGTTCGGACGGCTGTATTGGTTGTGGTATTGGCAAGATCGGCGTGTCGGTTCATTTGCTTTTCCCCAGTCGCGGATCCAGTGCATCCTGCAGACCGTCACCCAGCACGTTGAAGGCGAACATGGTCAGGGAAATAAAAAGGGCTGGGAAAAATAGCTGCCACCAGTCACCCGACAGAATAACGCCTAGCGCATCGTTGGCCATGACGCCCCAACTGGCGTAGGGCGCCTGCACGCCCAGCCCCAGAAAGCTCAGAAACGCTTCGGCGAAAATGGCAGTGGGCACGGTCAGGGTCATCTGGACCAGGATCGGTCCCATTGCGTTGGGCAACAGATGACGACGGATGATATGGCCAGTGCTCGCGCCGAAAGAGCGGGCAGCCGTCACGTATTCCTGATTTTTTAACTGCAAGACCTGGCCGCGCACCAGCCTGGCCATGCTGATCCAGCCGGTGATGGTAAGTGCAATGATAATCGTGAGCAGACTGGGGCCCATGACGACCATCAACAGGATTACCACCAGCAGATAGGGCAGACCATAAAGCACTTCCAGTATGCGCATCATCACAATATCGGTTTTGCCACCCTTGTAACCGCTATAGCCGCCATAGGTAACCCCGATCAGAAAGTCGATCAGCGCCGCCGTAAAGCCCACGAACAGGGAAATGCGCGCGCCATACCAGGTCCGCACGAAAACATCGCGGCCCAGGTCATCGGTCCCGAACCAATGTTGCGACGAGGGGGGCATGTTCTGGCTTTTGAGATCCTGGGCGGTGACTGACCAGGCTGACAGCATGGGAGCCAATACCGCCAAAATCAGCAGCACGATCAGAAATACCAGACCGGCGAGCGCGGCCGGGTTGTTGCGCAGGCGCAGCCACGCATTGAGCCAGTAGGATACGGAGGGCCGCAGTACAGACGCTTGCTCCTGGCGATTGGCGGGAGCCGGTTCGAACATGTCGTCGGTAATTACCGGTAGCGGGTTCGTGCTTGTCTTGCCGTTCATGCCTGCCCCTTGCGGTGTAGCGCAATGCGTGGATCAAGCAGGCCGTAGGCGATGTCCACCAGAAACAGCATGAAGACCAGGATAGCGCTGTAGAAAACCGTGGTGCCCATGATGACCGGATAGTCGCGGGTACTGATGGAGTCGACGAAGTACCTGCCCATGCCAGGGATGGCAAAAATCTTTTCTATCACGAAGGTGCCGGTCAGAATGGAGGCGGCCAGCGTGCCCAGCAGTGTGACGACTGGCAACAGGGCATTGCGCAGCCCATGCCTGAGCACGATACGCCAGGGAGACAGCCCTTTAGCGCGTGCCATTGTCATGTAATCCTGCGTCAGTACATCCAGCATGCTTGAGCGGGTAATACGTGCCAGAATGGCCATCGGCGTTACCGCCAGCGCGATAACGGGCAGCACTTTGTGCCAGGGGGTGCGCCAGGTGGCAGCCGGAAACCATCCCAGCCCCACCGAGAGCTCCTGTATGAGTAAGGTCGCCAGCACGAAGTTGGGGATGGAAATACCAATCACGGCGATGGCCATCACCGTACGATCGACCAGCCGGTTATGACGCAGTGCTGCCACGGTGCCGGCAATAATGCCCGACAGGGTCGCGACCACCAATGCAATCAGGCCCAGTTCAAATGAGACAGGGAAACCGCGAGCCAACAGGGTGTTCACGGAAGTGTCCGGGTTGGAAATGGACGGTCCGTAGTCAAACGTCACGATGGCCTTCAGGTAATGCAGATATTGCACAGGTAGCGGCTGGTCCAGTTTGTAGAAGGTCCGCAAATTGTCCTGCACCGCCGCGCTGGTCTGGCGTTCCTGATCAAACGGCGTACCGGGAATCAGGTGCATCAGTACAAAGGTGAGCGTGGCGATAACAAAAATGGTGCCCAGCATCAGCAGGAACCGCCGCAGAATATACGTTTTCACGATTGTGATCCTTCTGCATCAAGCGCATGGCACGCGGCAAAGTGGCCGCTTGCATATTCGCGCCAGACCGGTCTCTCGTTCTGACAGACGGCCATGGCCCTGGGACAGCGGGACTTGAAGGCACAGCCGACGGTGGGCGCCAACGGGCTGGGCAGCTCGCCATGAAGAATCTGGCCGGTCCGATGCCGCTGCTTTTCCGGGTCGGGCACCGGGATGGCCGACAATAACGCCTGCGTATAGGGATGCAGCGGGTTGTGATAGAGATCCTGGCTGCATGCCAGCTCGGCCATATAGCCCATATACATGACGCCGACGCGATCCGAGACGTATTGCACCATGGAAAGGTCATGGGAAATAAACAGAAACGTGAGTTTGCGCTCTTGTTGCAGTCGTTGCAGCAATTGCACGATTTGCGCCTGTATGGAAACATCCAGAGCAGAGATAGGCTCATCGGCCACAATAAATGCCGGTTCAAGCGCAAGAGCCCGGGCAATGCCGATGCGCTGGCGCTGGCCGCCCGAAAATTCGTGCGGATAACGCCGGGCAAACGACGGGTTCAACCCAACCTCTTCAAGCAGCATGCCGATGCGCTGCGCTTTTTCCTTCGGATTACGATACAGGCCGTGGATCTCCAGCGGCTCGGCAATCAGGTCAAATACGGTGGCGCGGGGATTCAGGCTGGCATACGGGTCCTGGAATATCATCTGCATGTCGCGAAGCGCGTGCCGCCGCGCACGGCCTTTGAGCTGATGGATGTTCTGCCCGCGAAAGGTCACCTGGCCCGCTGTCGGTTCAGAAAGCGCCAGCACGCTGCGTCCGGTTGTGGATTTACCGCAGCCGGATTCGCCCACCAGCCCCAGTGTCTCGCCCTCGTAAATATCAAAGGACACGCCGTTGACCGCATAGACTCGTTGCTGCCTGCCCAGATCGAAATGTTTTTTCAGATGGCGCACCGAAACCAGCACCGGACGGTCGGTGTCAGCACAGGCAGGGTTGGTGGCGGCAGTAGTCATTCGCGAATAAAAGATTGCCGGCACAAGCCGGCATGGTATTGGTAACAGTGTCGATATTATATGCAAAGCGCAAGCGCGCATATTGCAGTTAGCCCTGATGCTATGATGTCAGCGGTGATTTTTGTCGGTTTCAACAATGGTTTCTCTGCAATGGCAATAGGCCCTTTTTTCTTTGCGCCCATGGTTCTCGCGGTTATCGCTGGCGTGATTGTGCTGCTGGCCGGGTGTGCCGTGCTTACGCGACGGGTCAGCCCGCAATTTGATCGCTGGCCCTGGCTCGTTATGCTGATTGTGATTGCCAGTGCCAGGCTCGGCTTCGTCATTCGTCACTGGGACAGCTTTCTGGCCGAGCCTTGGCGTATTTTCTATGTCTGGCAGGGCGGGTTTGATATTGGCTGGGCGATTGCCGCGGCCGTTGCTTCGCTCGTGCTGTTGCAGGGTTGGCGCTTGCGTGCCTTTGGCGCCGCACTACTTGCCGGTGCCGGTGCATTGATGGTCGCGCTGGCGTTGCTGGTGCCTGGTCCGCTGGCCCAGCCGTTGCCGGCCATAGCGCTGTCTGGTCTTGATGGCCGGCTGCATGATCTGAAAGCGCTTGGCGGCCAGAAGGTGGTCATCAATTTATGGGCCACGTGGTGCGGCCCCTGTCGCCGCGAAATGCCCATGCTGGAGCAGGCAGCCCGACAGAATCCCGAGGTGCGATTCCTGTTCGTGAACCAGGGCGAATCGGCCGCCACCATTGAAAAATATTTGCAAGAGGAAAATCTGCAGATGGGCGAATGGATTCGCCTGGATCCGGACTCAAGCATGTCGGCACAGTTTCGTGCCCGCGGTTTGCCCACGACGCTTTTCTTTAACGATAATGCCTTGCGCCGCACCCAGGTGGGGGAAATCAGTCGCGAAGTGCTCAGCGAAAAACTGGACGGGCTATAAGGGCGTGTGTGGTTTGATCGCGGTGTGCCGGGGGCCGAATCACAGCCCCGGACACGCCATCATACCGCAGCAGCGGTGGGCCCCGGCGTTACCACGCGCATAGTCTTGCGCATGAGCGGGGGCGTTAACGCCGCAAATAGCAGCATCAGCAGCCCGTTCATAATGCACAGGGCGGCCAGTCCCCAATACACATAAACAAGCTTGAATAGTTCAATACCCACCGCCTGCATCAGCATCATGATCAGGCTCATGACGGCGGCCACCACGCCTTTGGGCTGCTCGGAAGCCATCAGCGTGAAGCGATACAGGACAGCAAAGCTGATTCCCTGGGCAAAGGCCGACAGAGCCAGTCCTCCCACCAGTCCCAGGTACTCAAAGGCCGGGAAAATCCCTGCCAGAATTAGCAGGGCGCCCCCGGCGACCATAAGCGGTATGGAAAAGAACACCGATTGCCCTACCGGAAACCGCGGCGCGTATTTGGCCAGCGCCAGATTGCCGACAATCAGGCTAACGAAAATGGGTAACTGGGACAGCCCATAGCCCATGTTTGTCATGCCCATATCCTTGATCAGAAAAACGGGCGACAAACCGATCCATACCAGCATGGGCAGCACGATGAGTGGAAAATATAGCGTCAGTTGCATGAACAGGCTGTTTTTGAGCACCCGTTTGTATTGCCGCCAAATCTGCGGCGCCGGCTGCTTGGGAAGCGCCAGATCGACCGTTTCGGGCATGTGCAGGAAAAGTCCGATGAGCGAGACGCAGGCGATAGTCGCGATGATGACAAATCCCCAATGCCAGGAGACGACGCTGATCAGCGCCGCGCCGGCCAGCGGCCCCAGTAACGGCGCCACCATGGAAATATTAGCCATCAGTGCCATGACGCGGATCGCCGTGAGTTCTTCAAACGCTTCCTGTATGCTGACATATCCGACGGCCGCGATAAAGCACAGGCCCATGCCTTGCAGGAAACGCAGGAGCATAAACCATTCGATGGTCGGCGCCAGCAGAATCAGAAGATTGGTAACGATGAAATACAGTACGCCTGCCAGCATGACCAGGCGTCGCCCGTAGCGATCTGATAATGGGCCGATCAGCCATGTCAGACAGGCCCCGCCCAGAATATACAGCGACATGGAAGAGGCCACCCAGGCGTCATCGACCCCATATTCGGCGGTAATGGTGAGCATGGCGGGCTGGACCATGTCATTGCCAATATAGGCGGACAGTTCATACAGCACCATGGCCAGGGGGAACAGCAACATGGACAGGCTGATAAACCGCTTATCTGAGGGCTTGCGCAAAGAGGGAGGCATGGGGAAACAACCAGGAAGATGTGCCAAATTATACCAAGGCGGCAGTGTAGCCGTGATTTAACCACTAAAATAAAAGGTTCTTTGATTAGCGACAAGTATTGTGGCTAGTACAATCGCAATAATTGTCCATTCTGTGTTTTTTTTATCCCCCTGAAGGTACGTTTTACAATGGCCGCATTTCTGGAAGGCAAAGTCCTCAGCATCCACCACTGGACAGACCGATTGTTCAGTTTTACCACTACCCGTGACCAGGCATTGCGTTTTTCCAACGGGCATTTCACCATGATCGGTCTGCCCGTCAACGGCAAGCCGCTGCTGCGCGCATACAGTATTGCCAGTGCAAACTATGAAGATCACCTGGAGTTTCTGAGCATCAAGGTACCAGATGGTCCTTTGACCTCGCGTTTGCAGCACATCAAGGAGGGCGACAGCATAATTGTTGGCCGAAAACCCACGGGAACGCTGCTGGTCGATTACCTGCTTCCCGGCAAGCGTCTGTATATGCTGGCCACGGGAACCGGTCTGGCGCCTTTCATGAGTCTGATCCGCGATCCGGAAACCTACGAGCGCTTTGACGAGGTGATTCTGGTGCACGGTGTTCGATATGCCAATGAACTGTGCTATCACGATTACATTACGAACGAATTGCCCAAACATGAGTTTCTGGGCGAAATGGTCTCGGAACAGCTGAAGTACTATCCAACGGTCACGCGTGAGTCTTTCCGCAACGAGGGCCGGATTACCGCATTGCTGGAGTCCGGAAAACTGTTTTCCGACCTGGGCGTGCCCGCGCTGAATCCTGAAACCGACCGCGCCATGATTTGCGGCAGTCCGGAAATGCTGCGTGACCTGAAAACGGCGCTGGAGCGTCGCGGTTTCAGTGAGGGCAACACTTCGCGCCCCGGCGCGTTTGTGATTGAACGGGCGTTTGCTGAGCAGTAACCCCGTCTGCCAGGCATAGTGCGCCGCGCTGACCGGTTTGGGCAAGGCGCGGGCGGGATTATTCGTCCATGCCGGCTGGTCGAAACAGTGTCAATGACTGGCGTGCCCGGGTGCAGGCCACGTAATAGCGGTTGCGCTCTACATCGGGGGCGTCGGTCTGATTGCGAAACGTTGTGTTTGCGCTGTCGTACACCAGGACGTGATCATACTCATGGCCTTTGGCTTCGGTAACGGTAAGCAGGGGAATGCCGCTGCGCGTACTGCAACGGGCCGCCACGGCGGTCAGTACCGTCGGCCAGTCACCGATAGCCACCGGATGCAGCTGCAGATACATCAATAGCCCGTCCCAGCCCTGAATGAGCGATTCGTCCAGCAGTCGTGGCGAAACCGCCTGATTTCTGAACAAATCGGCTTGTCTTGCAAAGTCCTTCAGTGAATCCGCGGCGCTCGCTTGCGGCAAGACAGGGCTGGTCAGCCAACGCTGCAGGGCATGCTTCAGGCTGGAGCCAAATACCGGTTCCTTCGCGCCAACCCAGTTGTCCATGTACATGCGCAGATCGCTGGGCGCCAGTTTGCCCTGAGCTAATTCGCGTATTGTATCGGGCGCCAGGCAGCCTGGCAGCGAAAAAAACTGCCGCAGCGCGAGCGGCAGTGAGCGCAACGGGACCGGCGCTTGTGGACAACGCAAGGCGAACAGGATTGTTGCGATGCCGATTGCCGGCGTGCTTCCCAACGGCCAGGCCAATTTGACCGACGGTGCGTGACATAGCAGGGAAAACGCCGCACGGATTCGGTCCGGGCCATGCCGGCAAACGATGCTTTGCTTGCCAAGTGGTGCAAGCGCGGCTGCATCTTCCCAATTGCCGCTGCAATGCATAACCGGCGTATCCGAGGCTGCTGCCGAAGCGATGGTTCGCCGCGTCAGTTCGCCAGCCAGCGTTGCCAGTTCCGGGCCGAATCGGTAGCTGGTCAGGCTGCTTACCCGCCGGGCGGAAAAATCCTGGACAAAGGCGTCAAAAACCAGCTGCGTATTGGCGCCGCGCCAGGCAAATATCGTCTGGTATCGATCGCCCACTGCCATCAGCTTGCTGGCATCACGTCCAATGCGCGACAGCAGCAGCCACTGCAATGGGGTGGTATCGTGAAATTCGTCGATCAGCATAAACCGGTAGGCGGCTGCGCTGCCGGGCAACACCGCGCCATTGTCCAGGGCCTCCAGCAGATCGTAAGTCGCTTCAGATACCAGTCGAAAGCCATACATGCCGGTGCTGCGCTCCGGTTTATGCGCCGGATCCAGCAGCGAGTCGTCCGGCTCTGCCGCTTCGGGCTTCCAGTGCGCGCGCAGGGCATCGTAACGGCGAAAGACGGCGCGAACCAGGGCCGGCGGATGGTGCAGGCCATCGCCGAAAGCGGCCTGTTCGTCGTCCGGGGATTCGGCCTGCCAGGCCAGACAGGCCCGATAGTAATCCAGGTCGGACATCAGTTTTTCCATGGCGTCCACCGAAAGCGCGGGCGCCTCTAGCATCGCGGCATCGTCCTCTTCAGAGACGCTTTGCAGGGTCTCGCAGACGTCGCTTACCAGCTCGGGCAGCAGATCGTTCACAATGGCATGTCGATCCAGCACATAGCGTTCATCACCAAGGCGCCGCAATAAAAAATGGGCCAGGCCGTCGATGGTGAAAATATGCAGATTCGCGTTGGAACCGGGTTCCAGGTGACGCGCCCGCATATAGTGTTGCAGGACATCACGGCCAGCACGGCTGAAGGTGACCAGCAGCGTGCGCCCCTGCGTCACGCATTGCTCCGCCTCCCGCGCAATCAGCGTGGTTTTGCCGCTGCCGGCCACCCCTTCGACCAGCAAAGCGCGATCAGGGTATTTGTCAAAGAGAAGGGGAACGCTTACCATGTTGAGAATAAATAAAAAATCAACTGCATTAATGTATACCTAAAGTAAATTCTCAAATGACTGCCTGCTGTCTTGAGGGGACCTGCGGGAGTCGTCATAATAGCAATTATCAGGGGAAAGAGCGGGCAAATACCAGAACCGCGTCACCCGACATCAACAAATCATCTATCTAGGAGCCAATATGACCGACCGTACCCAGGTTCACAGCCTTCAGATCGCCACCGTGCTGAAAAATTTCGTTGACCAGGAAGCCCTGCCAGGCACGGGCGTAGACGCTGACGCGTTCTGGAAGGGCCTGGATGCGCTGATTAACGATCTGGCGCCGGAAAACAAGGCGCTGCTGGCAGAACGCGATCGCATTCAGGCCAAACTGGATGAATGGTACCGCCAGCATCCCGGCAACATTGCCGATATGTCGGCGTATAAAGCCTTCCTGAAGGAAATCGGCTATCTGAAAGACGCACCCGATACGGTGCAAGTCAACACCAGCAACGTTGATTATGAAATTACCAACCAGGCCGGGCCGCAACTGGTGGTGCCCATCACCAACGCCCGTTATGCCCTGAACGCGGCCAATGCGCGCTGGGGCAGCCTGTATGACGCCCTTTACGGCACTGATGCGCTAAGCGAAGATGACGGCGCCACACGCGCAGGCGACTACAACCCCAAGCGCGGCGAAAAAGTCATCGCCTTCGCCCGCGATTTTCTTGACCAGACTATCCCGCTGCAAACCGGCTCGCACAAGGATGCAACGGCCTATACTGCAGAAAACGGCGCGCTGTCTGTGACCCTCGCCGATGGCAGCAAGACCACGCTGGCGGATGCGGACCTGTATCTGGGACACCGGGGCGATGCGGCGGCACCCGAGGCGCTGATTTTCCGCCAGAACGGCTTGCATTTTGAAGTGCAGATCGACAAATCCAATCCCATTGGCAAACAGGACAAGGCGGGCGTCAAGGACGTCCTGCTTGAAGCCGCGCTCTCTACCATCATGGATTGCGAAGACTCAATTGCAGCCGTAGACGCCGAAGACAAAGTGCTGGTATATCGCAACTGGCTCGGCCTTATGAACGGCACGCTGGCCGAAGAAGTGACTAAAGGCGGCAAAACCTTTACCCGCAAGCTCAATCCCGATCGCCATTACACCGGCAAGGACGGCAAGCCGGCATCGCTGTCCGGTCGCTCGCTCATGTTCATTCGCAACGTGGGTCACCTGATGACCAATCCTGCCATTCTGGACAAGGACGGCAATGAAACGCCGGAAGGCATCCTGGACGCGGTATTTACCACACTGGTAGCCATGCACGATCTGAAACGTGAAGGCGGCAATTCGCGCAAGGGCTCGATCTACATTGTCAAACCCAAAATGCACGGTCCCGATGAAGTGACTTTTGCCAGCAAGTTGTTCGGTCGTACCGAGCAACTGCTGGGTCTGGCGCCCAATACCATCAAAATGGGTGTCATGGATGAAGAGCGCCGCACCAGCGCCAATCTGAAGGCGTGTATTGCCGCTGCGGCCGATCGCGTCGCGTTTATCAACACCGGCTTTCTGGACCGTACCGGCGACGAAATGCACACCTCCATGGAAGCTGGCCCCATGATTCGCAAAGGCGATATGAAAAAATCGGCCTGGATTGATGCCTACGAAAAACGCAATGTGTTGTTTGGCCTGGCTTGCGGGTTGCAGGGCAAATCGCAAATCGGCAAGGGTATGTGGGCCATGCCCGACCTGATGGCCGATATGCTCGCGCAAAAAGGCGCGCAACTGAAAGCTGGCGCCAATACCGCGTGGGTACCTTCTCCCACTGCGGCGACCCTGCACGCGCTGCACTACCATCAGACCGATGTGGTGCAGGTGCAGAACAGCCTGAAAAATGACACCGACGAGCGTCTTGATGCATTGCTGACCATCCCTGTTGCCGAAAACACCAACTGGTCCGATGCCGAGAAGCAGCAGGAGCTGGACAACAATGCGCAGGGTATCCTCGGTTACGTGGTGCGCTGGGTCAGCCAGGGCGTGGGCTGCTCCAAAGTGCCCGATATCCATAACGTTGGCCTGATGGAAGACCGCGCCACGCTGCGCATTTCCAGCCAGCACATGGCCAACTGGCTGCGGCATGGCATCGTGACCGAAGAGCAGGTGATGGAAACCATGAAGCGCATGGCCGGTGTCGTGGACAAACAGAACGAAGGCGATGCGCTGTATCGTCCGATGGTGGGCAGTTTTGATACCTCTCCCGCCTTCCTCGCCGCTTGCGACCTGGTGTTCAAGGGTGTGGAACAGCCCAACGGCTATACCGAACCCCTGTTGCATGAGTGGCGCCAGAAAGCCAAAGCGCAGTACGGCATCAAGTAATGCCTGAACCGCTGTCACGACTGCTTTTCTGCGGGTCGTTGGCATGATAGACAAAACGGTCATCCATTCAGGGTGGCCGTTTTTTTTATTCGGAAGTGGTGACAGCACTGAACACGTTATGAGCGTTATGGGTTACAGGTTCCGTATCTTCGCTTTATCTTGATTTTGCCAGGCCATATCGGGCGATCGACGAAGTCCGCTATGGTCGATGACCGAGTCCTCCATGTTATCGTCATGCGCTCTCGGGGTGCACCGTGCATGCCGGCATGGCGTGTTATGCTTGAGTCGGGCGATTGGCGTGCAACAGCGATTCATGTGCCGGCACGCTCGATGACGCCTGAATGCAAACCGTATGGAAAGCAAGGCATTCCATACGGTTTGCATATCACTGCCCTCTCACAATCTGAAGAAAGAACGATGAAAGCAAATCCTCTTATTAGTGCACAGGAACTGTCAAACCTGTTGGACACCGCCAGCAACCTGGTCGTGTGTGATTGTCGTTTTGAATTGACCAATCCGTCACAGGGCTTGCAGCTTTATAACGACGGCCATATTCCCGGCGCCAGGCATGTGGATCTGGACCAGGTTCTGAGCATCAAGGGCGCGCCCGATGAGGGGCGCCATCCCCTGCCTGCCCGCGAGCATTTTGTGCGGGCCATGTCCGCCATCGGCATCAGCAACGACACCCATGTGGTGTGCTATGACGCCAATGATTCCATGTTCGCGGCCCGCCTGTGGTGGATGTTGCGCTGGATCGGTCATGCCAATGTGTCTGTGCTCGATGGCGGTTTTAATGTGTGGCAGCAGGGCGGGTATCCGGTGACGACCGAGCCGCCCCAGCCCGCAAAGGAAGGCATGCTGGCCTTGCGCGACTCATTGACCAAAACGGTGGACTATGAGGACGTACTGGCCAATATCAATTCAGCCGAAAGGATGGTGATCGATGCACGCAGCCCCGACCGGTTCCGGGGTGAAAATGAAACGCTGGATCCAGTCGGCGGGCACATTCCTGGCGCAGCCAACCGTTTTTTCAAGGATAACCTGCAAGCTGACGGCACGTTCAAAGATGCAGAGACCTTGCGTCGCGAATTGACGACTAGCCTGCAGGGACAGAATCCCGAGCGCGTGATCAGTCAGTGCGGGTCGGGAGTGACGGCCTGCCATAATCTGCTGGCCATGGAAGTGGCAGGCTTATCGGGTGCTGCACTCTATCCCGGGTCATGGAGCCAGTGGTCCAATACCAAGGGCGCGCCGGTCGGCCGGGAATAACTTGCAGGGGGCATGCCGCCTAGCCCAATGTGGCAAGCTCCGGGTTCCAGACCACTTCCCACAGATGACCGTCAGGATCCGCAAAATAGCCGGCATAGCCACCATAAAACGTGTCCTGTGCCGGTTTGATAATGGCTGCGCCGGTCGCTTGCGCTTGCTGCATAACGCGGTCCACTTCTTGTTTACTGTCCACATTATGCCCGATGCTAAGCTCAAGCGAAGAGCGCGGCGTGGTAGCCAGCCCGGTGTCTGCTGCCAGGCTCTTTCGTGGCCACAGGGCCAGTTTGAGACCCTCCTGTAAATTGAAGAATGCCACGGCGCCGTTCTCGAATTCTGTCCCGATTATGCCTTTGGTGGTCAGACCCAGCCCATCGCGATAGAAAGCCAGGGATTTTTCCAGATCGTCCACGCCCAGCGTCAGGACAGTGATATGGGGCTTCATGCGGTGCTCTCCTTAAAGACATTGCGGTCATGTCAACACGGACCGCGTACTATGACAAGTGACATTATCCTTCATGGTGGCATTGTCTGTCACTGCCGGAGGAAATAAACCATGTTGTTCAGCTTGCTGGCTCTTCAACAAGGAATCGTGCCGAGACACGCTTAATTTCACGGCATGAAACTGCCGCCGTTCACATCCAGAATCGCGCCCACTGAGTATCCCGCATGTTCACCGGTGAAATATGCCACCGCTTCGGCGACCTCTGCCGGCGCACCCATCCTGGCGGCCGGAATGGAGCTGGCCAAGCCACTGTTTGTTGTTGCGTCGACTGCCGCCGTCATGGCCGATTCGATACGCCCTGGAGCTACGCTGTTGACGGTAATCCCATATTGCGCGACCTCGGCCGCCAGGACGCGCGCAAACCCCACCGTGCCGGCCTTGCTGGTCTGGTAGTGGGCGCCGGGAACCGCAGTCCGGGTACGCGCTGCCTGGCTGGCTATCATTACGATGCGCCCCCAGCCACGGTGACACATGCTTTGCAGACAAGTGCGCGTAACCAGGAACATTCCCGTCAGGTTAACTGCCATTACCTTGTCCCACTCTTCCAGTGACATATCCATCACAGTACTTTTCTGTCCATTCACCTTGGGCGAAATACCTGCATTATTGATGAGAATGGCTAAATCTTCCCACCAATCTCCTAATTGTTCAGGCAGGGTGCTGACTGCTTGTGCATCGGTAATATCGATCTGAATGGCGCGTGCGTCGATCGCGCGTTCACGCAGCGTCTGCGCTGCGGCGTGGACAGAGGCTGCAATATCAGCCAGAACGATTCGATGCCCGTCCTGCGCGAGGCGCTCGCCAATCGCCAAACCGATCTTGCCCGATCCTCCGGTTATCAGCGCAACGGCCGATGTGTTATGAGCCATTGTTTTCCTGTCGTCGGTCATATCGGTGCTGCGCCAATGGAAAGTCCGCCGCAGACATACAAGACCTGACCCGTCATGAATCGCGCGTCGTTTGACAGCAGGAACGAGATCGGTCCCGCAATGTCTTCCGGTTCTCCAAGCCGACGCAAGGGAATTCGGTTGTGCAACGCGAGCTTTTCTTCTTCGGTCATGGGATTGTTATTATGATAAAGTTCCGTGCCAATGGGGCCCGGTGCTATGGCGTTGACGGTAATGCCGTGCCTGCCCAGCTCCAGTGCCCATGTGCGGGTATAACCGATTAACCCGCTTTTGGCTGCCGAGTACGCTGACCTTCGTGGCATGCCCAGCGCCGCCCGGCTTGAAATATTGACCACCGCACCCCGTTGTGAACGTATCATTGAAGGCAGGCACGCCTGAACACATTGCAACGGCGCACGCACATTGACCGCGAGAATGCGATCGAGTTCTTCAACGGATGTGTCTTCAACAGTACTGCTCGTGGTCAGTCCCGCATTGTTCACAATACTGTCGACTGCATGCTCGGTACAGATCCGGGCCAGTGTTTCGGCGGTAGCGCGTGCATCCGACAGATCTGCGCAGTAAAAACTGCCGGGAAAAGTCCCGTCAGGCGCCCGGCGTGCCAGGCCGATAACCGCATGACCGTCACGATAAGCGCGTTCGGCCAGCGCCAGTCCGATACCCCTGCTGGCTCCCGTAATAAGCACCGTTCTTTTATTTTGCATGGCCATCATTCTTTAGCCATAATACCCGAGGTTTTGACGACCCGCGCCCATTTCTCGACATCAGACTTGACCACATCCGAGAAGGCTTTTGGCGTATTCGGGCTA
The DNA here is from genome assembly GCF_002810445.1 of Advenella sp. S44. Taxonomy (GTDB): domain Bacteria; phylum Pseudomonadota; class Gammaproteobacteria; order Burkholderiales; family Burkholderiaceae_B; genus Advenella. Next base: position 733,960 of record NZ_NEXS01000001.1, read on the forward strand.
GGTGGCATACCCACGCCACGGTTGATCAGTGTCTCCTGCGTTTCTTTATCGGCGAGCGACTGATTCACTGCCTGATTCATTTTGTCAATGATGGGTTCGGCAGTTCCGGTTGGTGCAAAAAGCCCGAACCAGGTCTGAACAGCAAAGCCGGGCACGCCCGATTCATTCAACGTGGGAATGTCAGGCGTTGACGGCCATTTGTTTTCCGTCGTAACGCCAAGCGCAAGCAACTTGCCGGCATCCACGTTGGGCTTGACCGTTGGCATGTTATCGAAAATAGAATCGACCTGTCCGCCCAGTAGCGCGGTCATGGCCGGTCCGCTGCCATTGAAGGGGACATGCAGGATATCAGTATCGGTTTCGATTTGGAAAAGTTCACACGACATATGGATTGTAGAGCCCGTGCCGGATGAGCCACAGGTCAGCTTTCCCGGGTTTGCTTTGGCATAGTCGATATATTCCTTGACCGATTTAATGCCGAGTTTTGGATTGACGACCAGAAGATTGGGCACGATACCGAATAGCGATACCGCCGCAAAATCAGACGTAATGTCATAGCCGGCATCTTTATAGAAAGTGTGATTGATGGTGTTGGCAGCGCTGCCAACATAAAATGTATAGCCATTCGGTTTTTCACGTTTGGCCGCGACCGCGCCGATATTGCTGTTGGCGCCTGGCCGGTTCAGGACAACAATCGTCTGTCCCAGTTTCTCGGCGGTTTTTTTTGCAACAATGCGGGCCACAATGTCTGTGGTGCCGCCTGCCGCATAGCCGACAATCCAGTTGATGGGACGGTCTGGCCATTGTGCGTCATGGCCTGCTTGCGCATGGGCCGAAGAAATAACGCCGGCGGTCAATATGGCGGTGGTGCCTAGTGTCAATATTTTGTCGTTCATTTGAGTGTCTCCGAAGCCTCTTGTTTGTCATCATTCTTGATTTGATAGGCGTGCGATTAAAGATCATGCTGCCAGGCAGCGCGGACGCCGGTTGCTGATATCAGCAAAGGTATCATAGGAATTACCGGTGGTTTATACAATTTCAAGGGCCGATTATTAATCGTTTTGCTATAAATATAATTTTGTCCCTGCGCAGGATGCCAGGTGCATCAAAAAGAAAATTCAGCCCGCTGACCAATCGTCTTGCTTGAAATACGCGACGCAGAAATCGACAAAAGCCTGGGAGAACAGATTACTTGAATGTTGTTTGCGCGCGATGCCTACAGATAATTGCGGACTGGCCTGCGCCAGGGGAAGATATTTCACACCATATAGCGACAGATTGCGCTGGGACCTTGGTACCGGGCAAAAACCCTGTCCGGCTGCGACAAGGGCAAGCGCAGCATGCATGGTGGTTACCTGCAAGAAATCACTTGTTCTGACCTTGTGCTTGATGAACAAGTCACGAAACAGCGCGCGCGTACTGCCGCTGGCATGGTGACTGGGAAAACCTATCATCGGCTGACTATGCAGTTCGGTGACTGATATCTCTTTTCTGGCCCGGGTTTTCCAGCTCTCGGGAATTGCAATCCAGTAAGGTTCAGAGAACAGTCGCGTCACGACGATATCGGGTTCGTGCACCGGCTCCCTGACGAAGGCCAGGTCGACATTTTCATTGTTCAGAACGGCAATTTGGTTTTGAGTCGCATGTTCGACCAGCTTGAATCTGACATCTTTGCGGGTGCCGGACCACTGTGCCAGCAATCGCGGCAAGAATGTATAGGCGTGTGCATGCAATATGCCGAGGCGCAGCGTATTCATGTTCTGTAACCGGGCGTCGCGAATGACCTCTGCGCACTGATCAATATCAGCAAGAATGCGTCGGGCGTGAGGAAGAAGACTGATACCGTCATCGGTCAGCGAGACGCTTCGGGTCGTGCGACAAAAGAGAGTGCAACCCAGTTCCTGCTCCAGCGCACGAATATGCTCGCTTAAAGGCGGCTGGCTGATACCCAGTCGTTCTGCGGCGCGACTAAAGTGCTGTTCTTCGGCGACCGCGACGAAATAGCGCAATTTCTTTAGATCGATCATTTATCGCCTTTTCATATCAATAGATGGACAAAACGGTATTGGACTGCCCCAATAACGAACAATTATACTCCTCTCTATTGCTCATGCCAGAGCTCAATTGGAGGACCATTTTATGGAAATCAGGAAACTTACCGGGACTGTCGGCGCGGAAATTTTTGGTATTGATGTATCCAAACCGCTGTCGTCGGCTGTTCTTACCGACGTACGGCAGGCTCTGCTGGACCATTGTGTGATCTTTTTTCGCGACCAGCAATTGTCGATGCAGGAGCATATTGCCTTTGTGCAGCAATTCGGTGAGATTAGCACAAGCCCCGTCTACAAGACGCTTGAATCCCATCCGCAGATCATGCCGGTGATCAAGGAGGCAACGGATACCGGGATTATTGGAGATACGTGGCATACCGATGAAACATATCAGGAAACGCCGCCTCTGGGTTCGGTGCTGTATGCCCGACAAGTACCACCATTCGGGGGGGACACGCTCTGGTGCAATCTTTACCGAGCGTACGAGACGTTGTCGGACAGCATGAAAACGTGGCTTGACGATATGTGGGCCATCCATACCAATGAGTATCTGACCGGTAATATTGCCGCGCGCAATGAGGGGCGCTCTACCAAGCTGCTGGAAACGGTAGGAGTTAATCACGTTTCCCAGCCCGTGATTCGCACTCATGAAGAGACTCAAAGAAAACTGCTGTTTATCAATCGCCCATTCACGCACGCTTTCGAAGGCATGACGCGCGAGGAAAGCCTGCCGCTGCTCAACTATCTATATGATCACAGTACAAAACCCGAAAACACCTGCCGCTTCAGATGGCAGAAGGGATCCATCGCCTTCTGGGATAACCGCTGTACGATGCATTATGCCATTAATGATTATCCTGGGCAGCGACGGGAAATGCATCGTATTACCATCAAGGGCGTCAAGCCACGGTAAAAGCAAGCCCGTGTCAAAGCGCCAGGTGTACTGTGGTGCCCCTTGAATGCGGGGCAGCCTGATGTGCGACAATGATAGCGGGATGGATCGGTTTGTATATCAGTAGGCGTGGCGGCCGCGCACGCTAGCGTTGCTGTGCCTGTCGTGTTTTCGGGTAAACTGCAGGTATGCGGCAATTTCAGCCGTTACTCGCGACGAACAAACACCGATCACAGTAATGAAACGAACGACAGGCATTCGCATGACCGTATGGCTAGGCATCTTTGCAATATGCCTGGCCGCTTTCATGCCTGGCGTCAATGCCCTGAAAAACCACTATCAAGGCAGCGGGCATGATATTTTCACGGCCGATATCTGTTCGGGCGCGCAGACGCTGCCGGCGACTGGCGCCGATTACACTTCACATGACGAAATGCCGGTATTGCAGGCCGGTTTGGTCGACGGGCATTCACAGGCGCCGGCGGGTCATCATGCCGATCACGCGGCTGAGTGTCTTTATTGCGGCTTTTTCACCCATAACCTTCCTTTGCTGTACACGGCGCAACTGCCGGCCATGGCCTACGGATTCGTCAGCCGGATCGCGCCGCAACACCCGCGCACTTCTTATTATGCGCGACCAGCCTTTGTCCCTCTGTCCCGGGCGCCTCCCGCCCTTTCCTGAAAATGCGCTTTCCGTGCCGATGTGAGGCGGCGGCCTTGATGGCCGCGTCTTCTGTCGGTGCATCCGATCTGTTTTTCAGGAATTTGATGATGTCTCGTTCGCAACCCGCCACGGCCCAGAAGGCCGATACCGCGACTGCGGCTGCCGCCCTGTCGGTCGCGCGCTATGCCATGCTATGGCGCTGGCATTTTTATGCCGCCCTGTTCGTTATGCCACTATTGATCGTGCTCGGTATCACCGGCACCATTTATCTGTACAAGCCGCAAGTCGAGGCGGCCACCTACAAATCGCAACTTTATGTCGCGCCACAGGCATCGCCGCGACTGCCGCAGCAGATACTCTATGAAATCGCCCAGGACAGCACGCCGGGCGGCGCACCCATTCTGACGGCAGAAATACACAATGCGCCCGACCGTAGTGCGCAGTTTACGTATTCAGATCCTGTGCATGGCAAATCCAGCATTTTTCTGAATCCTTATTCCGGCCAAGTACTGGCCCAAATGCCTACGCTCAAAGCGAATGCGACGTACTGGATCGGCCTGGCGCGGCAGATTCATCGCGGTCTGCTGTTGGGAAAAACCGGTGAAATTGTGATGGAACTGGCTGCCTGCTGGACGCTGATCATGATAGGCACGGGCGTGGCACTTTGGTGGCCGCGCCGCAAAAAAGGCGCCAGGCTGGCAGTGCTGCCGGACGTAAAGAAAAAAGGTCGGTTATTCTGGCGGGAAATCCATGCCACGCTGGGCATTGTCCTGGCTGCAGGTGCCGTTTTTTTTGTGATGTCGGGCCTGCCGTGGACCAGCACCTGGGGCGCGCAATTTAAGCAACTGGTGGCGCAAGTCAATCTCGGATACCCGCCAGATCCGCCGGGAAGTACGTCGTCGCAACATGAAGGTCATGAAGGACATGGGACAGTAGATGCGCCAGCGCGCGTGCAGGACTTGCCGCTAGAGCATACGGCATGGGGCGCGGGATTGCTCGCAATTCCGCAATCGGCATCGCCTGTTACACACGCGGACACAGCCGCTGACACCCCAGCGGAACCGCCGACACAAGCCGGCAGCCAGGCGCATAGCGAGGGTCATGAGGCTCCCGCAGATCAGCATATTCCTGACATGCACGCCGCGCAGAGGGCGGCTGATGCCAACGGCATGGCCATGTTGGCAGATCATGGACGCCATGACGCAGCTGCCGAGCCGATATCGCTGGACCAAGTGATGGCGCTGGCTCACGCCAGCGACATTCCCGATGAGTATTCGATCGCGCTTCCTGCGGGGCGCTCCGGTGTCTATTCCGTATCCTATTACCCGGGCGACCCCACCGGAGAAAAAGTGATGAACGTGGACCAGTACAACGGTAACGTGATCAATGGCGTCGCCTATGATCAATATGGCCTGATCGCACGAATCATCTCGTTTGGCGTCTCTCTGCACATGGGCACCTATTTCGGCTGGGTAAATCAATTGCTTTGCGCCATGATTGCCCTGGGGCTGTGCGCCATGGCGGTGACCGGTTTTGTCATGTGGTGGAAACGCCGTCCTGCCGGTGGGCTGGGCGCACCCCGTATTCCAGATGTCTTGCCGAACATGCGCGGATGGATGATTGGCCTCGCGCTCTTTGGCATCGTATTTCCGATGACTGGGTTGAGCATGCTGGCGGTATGGTTGCTGGACCGTTGGTATCTGGCCAGGCGCCGCCGCCTGCATGGGCTGGATGCAAATACGATATGATGCCGGCATGACAGCGATATCGAACACCGATGATATGCGTTGGTATACTTTGTCCCTCGACAAACAACCCCACGGATGTTTTTGCTGTATGAAAACCCTGCTCGCTGCATTGACGGGATGGTGCCTGGGTGCACTCGTGCCTGCGATGGCACAAACCACTGAACAGGTTTCGCCATGCATTGCGCATACGACCAAGAATAATGCGCATGTGCATATCGTCAAGGTGGATCTGTCCTGTCCCTCGATCCAGCTGGTAGGAACCGCTGTCGGTACCGCGCCGACGACAGTCAAAAATTTTGCCTATCGCAACCGCCTTAATGTGGCAATCAACGCCTCGTTCTTTGATCCTCAGTACCGTCCACAGGGTCTGGTGATCAGCGACGGGCAGCGCTGGAGCAATACCCGCGATACGCGTCAGCATGCGTTTTTAGCCTGTACTGCCGAAAATCGCTGCCTGATTGACGCGCCCAACCATACCGCCAAGGTGAATGCCGAGTGGCATACGGTCATAGCAGGCTGGCAGAATCTACGGAGTGGCACCTATATTTGCGCACGGGGCGCCTCTGCCAGTTGCTACAGCAATGCGCGTGCCGCGCATCCGCGCACCTCTGTGGGGCTCAGCCCAGATCGACGCTGGCTATACATCATTGTCGTGGAGGGCAGGTTGACTGGTTTCGAAGGCTTTACCCTGAACCAGCTTGCCCGCCTGTACCGCTCGCTTGGTGTGCGTGATGCGATCAATCTGGATGGCGGCAGCAGTACGACACTTGTGATAAACAACACGCGCATGAATGTGCTGCCATCCCGTCAGCTGTTTCTGGAGCGCAGTGTTGCCAATCAGTTTGGCGTTCGCGATACATCGGCACGTTGACCACAACTCGTACCAACATTCCAAATGCTTTCTGCCTGCGACATGGCGCCTGCCAGCTCGCCCGGATGTCAGTCGCGAATTTGCGCTGCCATTTGTAACTGGCGCCGGCTCTCGAAATAGCGTTCAACACCGGTGACCGGATCGGTAAACTGCATGCTGCGCGCCAGCAGCTGTAGCGGATCTGTGAAGGTTTCGTCGGTACGTAGCGGCTTGAGCTTGGGATAGTATTCATCATTGCAAATGGGTATGCCCAGGGCGTTCATATGCACGCGCAGTTGATGTTTTTTTCCGGTTACCGGTTCCAGCCGGTAATGACCGTGAGTGTCGTTGTGAGCCAGCAGATCAATGTGGGTGCAACTGTTGGGGGGGCCGTCGATTTCATGCATGACAAAAACCTGGCCGCTGCGACGAATCAGGCTTTCCCGCGACAGCGGAAAGGTCAGGCCTGCGCGCCAGGGCGCGACCGCTTCGTAGATTTTGTGTACGGATCGCGTCTGAAATAATGTCTGATAGACGCCGCGCTGATTCCTGTCTGCACAAAAGACCAGCACGCCTGCCGTGTCGCGATCCAGCCGATGAATAGGGTTGATATGCGGGTTGCCCAATTGATCACGCAGCCGCACCAGCGCGGTCTGATGCAAATGGCGACCGCCCGGGATGCTGGCCATGAAGTGAGGCTTGTCGATGGCGATCAGCAGTTCGTCCTGATACAGAATATCAATATCGAACGGGACAACCGTTTCAACGGGCACCTCCCGGTAATACCAGAGCCAGGCATCAGGAGTGAACGGGCTGTCCAGCATAAACGCTTTACCCTGCGCATCAACCATATCTCCTTTGCGCAGTCGCTTCCGGATCATATCCGGATCCATATGCGGAAACTTGTTCAGCAGGAAACTCAGCAGATCCGGCCATGTTTCGCGGGGCAGATAGATACGGCTGGGAGCGACACCGTCTTTGACAGGAAGCGGAGGATGCACAGACATACAGCGGGCAAATTAGTAAAGGAAAAAGAAACGGAAAGAATAAAGCGGCCGGAAGAACACAAGAAAGCGCACGGTATGACAGTTGGAATGTCTAGCCGGCAGCACATTTGCAATATCCATCGTGTGCTGCCTGCTCGCTGAGGGAAGGCTGATGTTCTTGTCGCAATAGCGAAGACCGGCCCATTGGCAAACGGGCCAGTCTTTGCGATCTCGTTACTTCAGGGCGGCCAGAATGGCTTCGACAGTTGCCTTGGCATCGCCGAAACACATGCTGGAGTTATCGCGGAAAAACAGCGGGTTCTGCACGCCGGCATAGCCGGTGTTCATTGAGCGCTTGAATACCACCACGTCGCGCGCTTTCCACACTTCCAGTACGGGCATGCCGGCAATCGGGCTGGCCGGATCTTCGCTGGCAGCCGGATTGACTGTATCGTTGGCGCCAATGACCAGCACGACATCGGTATCGGAAAAGTCGTCATTGATCTCGTCCATTTCCAGCACGATATCGTAGGGCACCTTGGCTTCGGCCAGCAGAACGTTCATATGGCCCGGAAGGCGTCCCGCGACGGGATGGATGCCAAAGCGCACATCAGTACCCTGTTTGCGCAGCAAGGACGTGATTTCCGCGACTGGATACTGCGCCTGCGCGACCGCCATGCCGTAGCCGGGGGCGATCACGACCGAGCTGGCGCCCTTGAGCATCTCAGCCACATCTTCAGGCTTGATTTCACGGTATTCGCCGGTCTCTTCTTCGCTACTGCCACTGCTGCTGCCATCAGTACCGAACCCGCCGGCAATGACCGATACAAACGAACGGTTCATGGCTTTACACATGATGTAGGACAGGATCGCGCCAGATGAGCCGACCAGTGCACCCGTGACGATCAGCAGGTCATTGGCCAGCATAAAGCCCGCTGCCGCTGCAGCCCAGCCCGAGTATGAGTTGAGCATGGAAACCACAACTGGCATATCGGCGCCGCCAATAGAGGCGACCAGATGCCAGCCAAAGGCCAGCGCAATGATTGTCATGATGATCAATGCCGTGGTGGAGCCGCCGTTGGAGACGAATATCCACAACAGGATAAAAGACACAACCAGCGCAGCAGCATTCAGTTTGTGCTTGTGTGGCAAGGACAGCGGCTTGGAGCTAAAGCTGCCGCGCAACTTGCCGAACGCAACAATGGAACCGGTGAAGGTCACTGCGCCAATGAAGACGCCCAGGAACACTTCGGTCAGGTGAATATTGAGCAGCGCGCCTTCTGGCATGGCATGCTGTTGTACCTCGATATAGCTGTTATAGCCGACCAGCACGGCGGCCAGCCCCACGAAACTGTGTAAGACAGCAACCAGTTCAGGCATCTGGGTCATTTCCACCTTGCGCGACAGATGCAGGCCAATGGCCCCGCCGATCAGCATGGCGATGATCACCCAGATCACCGAGGCAGAGTTGGGACCCAAGATGGTTGCGATCAGGGCGATGGCCATCCCGGCCATGCCGAAACCGTTGCCGTAGCGGGCGGTTTCCTGGCGGGACAAGCCTGCCAGACTGGCAATGAAAAACAATGCCGCAATAATGTACGCGGCAGTAACAAATCCTGCACCCATCTTATTCTCCTTTGCCTTTCATGAACATTTTCAGCATGCGCCGTGTAACGAGGAAACCGCCGGCGATGTTGATGCTGGCAATCAGGACGGCGATAAAGGCCAGGATGTTGACCAGCCCCGAACCGTGGCCGATCTGCACTACTGCGCCGATCACGATAATGCCCGAAATGGCATTGGTGACCGACATTAGCGGAGTATGCAGCGCGTGCGTCACATTCCAGACCACGTAGTAGCCTACGACGCATGCCAGCACAAACACGGTGAAGTGCGACAGAAATTCTGCAGGGGCGTTGGCGCCGACCCAGGCAAAAGTCACACATACCAGCGCGAGAATACCGAATTTGAACGCTGCCGATTTTGGCGGCTTGACCGGTTTGGGCTCTGGTTTTTGCGCGGCCGGCTTGCTGCTTGCCGCAGAGACCTGTATGGGCGGCGGCGGATAGGTTACGCTGCCGTTATGCACAACCGTCATATTGCGAAACACGGTATCTTCCTGGTCCAGCTGGATCTGTCCGTCTTTTTCCTTGCTCATGAGCTTGCTCAGATTCACAAGGTTGGTGGCGTACAGCTGGGACGACTGGGCAGGCAGGCGACCGGGCAGGTCTGTGTAGCCGATGACTTTGACGCCGGATGCGGTCGTGATAACCTGACCGGGCTCGGTATATTCGCAGTTGCCGCCAGCTGCGGCAGCCATATCCACAATGACCGAACCGGGCCGCATGGAATCGACCATTTCACGCGTGATCAGCTTGGGAGCCGGTTTGCCGGGAATCAGGGCGGTGGTGATGATGATATCCACCTCTTTTGCCTGTTCGGCAAACAGAGCCATTTCGGCCTTGATGAATTCTTCTGACATGGTTTTGGCATAGCCGTCGGAAGACGAGCCATTTTCATCGCCAAAATCCAGTTTGAGGAACTGGCCGCCCATCGACTCGATTTGTTCTGCCACTTCCAGGCGGGTATCGAACGCGCGTACGATGGCACCCAGCGATCCTGCCGTTCCAATAGCCGCCAGGCCGGCGACACCCGCGCCGATGACCAGCACTTTGGCTGGCGGCACTTTGCCGGCAGCGGTGATCTGGCCGGTAAAAAAACGCCCGAAATGATGCGCCGCTTCAATAACGGCTCGATAGCCGCCGATATTGGCCATGGAGGACAAGGCATCCAGGGACTGGGCGCGGGAAATTCGCGGGACCATATCCATTGCCAGGACCGTAATGCCGTGTTCCGACAGTTTCTGCACGAGTTCGGGATTTTGAGCCGGCCAGATAAAGCTGACCAGCGTGGCGCCCGTTTTCATGCGGGTAATTTCAGTATCTTCCGGCGCATTAACCTTATACACAAGATCAGATTGCCACACCTGATCGGCAGGGGCGATGCTGGCGCCTGCCTTTTCGTAGGCGGCATCGTCAAAACTTGCTGCTGCGCCTGCGCCCGATTCGATCACAACTGTGAACCCCAGCTTGAGCAGCTGTTCTACCGAGGAGGGCGTGGCAGCAACACGCGTCTCCCCGGCAAGTTGTTCTTTTACTATCCCTATCTGCATGCAGATCTCCTTTGTATCTCCCCTTTTTTTGGGGCGTCGGTAACCGAAAGGTTACATCATACGGCGGCTGACATGTTTTGCAAGGCGATTTAGCCGATCGGCTGTATTTGATTTCTGCCCGGATATCCATGAACCTGCCATGCAGAACACTCGTCCATAAGCAATCGACCCATCTGCGCACGCCGTTGGCCGGTCAGCCTGGGGCTGATCGCGCCAAAGCTGAAAGCCACTTGCGTAATGGCCGAGACGGAAAACGCGAAACCGACGCCCGCGATTCCCGGGGTTATCGTGCTTTCTATGGACGCGTAGCCATTGCGCCGGGTCAGGTGGCATTTTTCCAGCAGCTTCGGTAGCGACATGGCCGCTTTTCGATACGTGTCCTGATGCCGTTTGTAAATCACTTCGATTTCGGCATCAGTATGCGTGGCGAGCAGGGCCAGGCCGCCAGCGCCGATTCCCAGAAGCCGTTTCTCGCCGACGCCGATAGTGAATATGCGTACCGGAAACGCGCCATGCTCCCGCAGCAGGCACAGCACATAATCTCCCTGTTCAATGACCAGAAAGACAGTGTCTTCCGACAGGCGTGACAGTTTCATGGCCAGCGGGCGCAATTCCTCGATGACCGGCAGGTGGTGCATGGTTGAAAACCCCATTTGCATGGCGTCGATGCCCAGTTGGAATCGCTTGCCGCCCGTCTCGCGGCGTGCAAAGTTTTCTTCGAGCAGGCAGTTAAGCAGCCGGTGTGCCGTCGAGCGCTCCAGGCCGCTCATGGCGGTCAGCTCGCTCAGCGTCAGTCCCTGTTCATTGTGCTGCGCGATCAGCCGCAGCAACGAGAGCGCACGGCGGATGCTCTGGGCACCCGCTTGCTGTTTGATGTCCATAATGTGGGAATTTATTAAGAAAGATTTTGTATTGTAGGAGTAGATGATGCGTTAATGCAATCAAAAGCGACATTCGACAATTGCCCGCGACGGGTATACAGGAAGGGACAATGAACTATCAGCATATTCAGATAACAGACCAGGACGTCATACGCACAGTGACACTGGCGCGTGCCGGGGCGCGCAACGCGCAGAGCCAGGCGCTGCTGGACGAACTGGATCAGGCCATGCGCGAGGCGGCGGCAGACGATGCCGTCAGGGTTGTGATCATTGGCGGCGAGGGCGACCATTTTTCTGCCGGGCATGATTTGAAGGAAGCGCAGGCCAGTCGCGCCGACTTCAGCGTGGAACAGCGCTGGGCCTACGAGTCGCTGCGATACTTTGATTACTGCATGAGGATTTGGGATTTTCCAAAGCCGGTGATTGCGCGGGTGCAGGGGGCGTGCGTGTCTGGCGGCTTCATGATAGCGAATATGTGCGACCTTGTGGTGTGCTCGGACGATGCCTTTTTCTCCGATCCCGTGTGTCATACGCTGGCGGCGGCTGCCACGGAAGTGTTAATTCATCCCTGGGTAATGGGATTGCGTCGTGCAAAGGAAATGTTGTTTACCGGCGAACGCGTCAATGCCGAGCAGGCCTTGCAAATGGGAATGGTCAACCGCGTGGTGTCGCGCGCGCAATTGAATGACGAAACCATGGCGCTGGCGCAACGAGTTGCAGCGGCTCCGCCGTTTGCACTCACGCTGGTCAAAAAATCCTTGAATCGCACGCTGGATGCCCAGGGTTTACGTACTGCGCTGTCTGCGCACTTTGACCTTCATCAACTTTCACATATGAGCGACGAGTTCGCCCAGGTCAAGAAAAAAGGCCTGGCTCAGGCGATCCAGCGCAACAAGAGTGGTGGCAGCGCATGAGTCTTGAACCGCTATTGAATCCGCGCTCTATTGCCATGATCGGGGCCAGCGATAATGCCGGGCGCATTGGCGGCATGCCGCTGGAGCTGTTGTCGCGTTTCGGCTATGCCGGAGACGTCTATCCGGTGAATCCGAAATACACCGAGGTCTTCGGCTATCGCTGCTATGCGCAGGTCGAAGATTTGCCTGCGGTGCCCGACCTGGCTGTACTGGCCATAGGCGCCCGCGATGTGACGGCCATGTTGCGACGTTGCCATGCCGTTGGCATTCGCGCAGCCGTGGTATATGCAGCCGGCTTTGCTGAGGAGGGCGAAGCAGGAGCGCAGTTGCAGCAAGAACTGGAACAGTTTTGCGCCCAAAGCGGCATGCAGGTGGCCGGGCCCAATTGCATGGGGTTGGCTAATCTGAATACACGCGCCTTTACGGCGTTTGCCGCTATTTTTAAAACAGCCAGCATGCAAAGCGGCCAGGGATGTGTCAGCGTGCTCACGCAAAGCGGCAACGTGTGTTCTGCGCTATACGGCCTGGTGCGTGCCCATGATCTGCCGGTTTCGCATTTCATCAATACCGGCAACGAGGCGACAGTGGATTTTGCCCGGTATCTTGAGTACCTGGCCGAGGATCCGCAAACTGAGATTGTGCTGGGCTATGTTGAACAAATTCGCGATGGCCGGCGTTTCATTGAGGCCTGCCGACGCTTTCAGGCGCAGGGCAAAGTGCTGGTCGTACTCAAGGCCGGTGTGACGGAAAAGGGGGCGGTGGCCGTGCAGTCGCATACTTCTGCATTGGCGGGCGATCAACAGATATACGATGCAGCCTTTCGCGACTTGAATGTGATTGCTGCAGACGACTTTGCGCAAATGGCCAATATTGCCATGCTGGCGGGGCTTGCCCACCGGACCGCGGGTGAGCGCATTGGGGTGGTAACCATGTCCGGTGCGCTGGGCGCCATCCTGACGGACCGCTTCATACAGGCCGGCTTGCAATTGCCCGATCTTCCGGATGATGTACAGGCCCAATTGCGCCAGGGCGTCCCCAGTTACGGAATGGTCAGCAATCCGGTCGATGTGACCGGCAATATTGTCAACGATCCGCAATTTATCACACAGGTATTACAGGCGCTGGCGGTCACGCCGGCTCTGGATGTCGTTGTGATCAACGCGCCCGGTTATATGCTGGATCGCATGGCGCAGCCTCTGATTGATGTGGTACGCGAGTATCCGCGCCTTTTTGTTGCGATCGACACCGGCAACGCGAATAGTCGCCAGCGCTTGCGCGAGGCAGGCGTCGCCGTGTTCGACGATTTGGGACATGCAGTCAGGGCATTGGGGCCGTTTCTGACCTGGCAGGCGCGTCGCGCCCAAGGCACCGGATTCGCCGAGGATGCCAGCCAGGACAGGGCCGGTCTCGACCCGAAGCCGCACAGCTTGCAAAATGAACCCCGCGTTGCAGGCGATGATGTTTGCATTACCGTGCCAGGCCTGCCCTGCCATGAAGGCGATGCCCGCCGCTACCTGGCAGGCTTCGGATTGCCTGATCGAAAAGTGCATATCGCACGCTCATCGCAAGACGCCGCGGCGCTGGCCGAAAGGCTGGGCGTGCCGCTGGCGATGAAAGTGGTCAGTGCCGATCTGGCGCATAAGACCGAAGCCGGCGGCGTGCTGCTTGATATCGTCGGTGGCCAATCCGCAGCACGGGCCTATGATCGCATTCTGGACAATTGCCGCAGCTATCAGCCGCAGGCGTCGATTGCAGGTGTGATGGTCAGCCCAATGCAGCAGGGCGTGGCCGAATTACTGGTAGGCGCCACCCGTGACCCGGTATTCGGCCCGGTGCTCACTGTCGCGCTGGGCGGAATCATGACTGAAATATATCGCGATACCGCCCATGCCTTGCTGCCGATTACCCATAGCCAGGCGTTGCAACTGTTGCGCAGCCTGAAAGCTTTTGCGCTGCTGGACGGATTTCGCGGCCGCCCGCGCGCAGACGTGGATGCTACTGCGCAGGCCATGGTCGCTGTGGGTCAGGCGTTTTTGGCAGGCCAGCCCATACTGGAGCAGATCGAAATCAACCCCTTGCTGGTGCGCGAAGCCGGGCAGGGCGTGGCCATGCTCGATGCCCTGTTGATTGGCGGGACCCCGGCTCCAGTGCCGATACCGGTACAGCCATCAGGAGTCCAGGCATGACCGCTCTACTGTGCTTTGGTCTGCGTGAATCAGCGATTGCAGCGATGGGCAAGGCAGGGAGCCGGTAAATCACCCGATTGCAGGTTGGGCAATAATCGGCGATTTGACGTCAATTCAATACAATACAACGGAGACAGACAATGCAAAAAAAAGACGGCTTACTGAAGTGGATGGGACTGGCCCTGCTAATGGGCGGTGCAATCGGTATCGTGCCGGCAGCAGCGCAGGCCGCGTACCCGGAAAAGCCAATCACGATTGTGGTTCCCTTTGCAGCGGGTGGCGCTGCCGACACATTGGGCCGAGTGCTGGCCGACAAGATCGGACAAAAGGTCGGGCAGCCGGTGATTGTGGAAAACAAGCCGGGCGCCGGCACACTCATCGCATCCAATCACGTGGCAAACGCCAAGCCAGATGGCTACACGCTCCTGCTGGCGGCATCTTCGCTGGGGACAATTCCCAGTATCAATAAAGATGTCAAATATGACCCAGTTGAAAGCTTCGTGCCGATTACCCAGGTCGCATCCGTGGTGCATGTCATTTCGGTCAATCCGGATGTGCCGGTTAGCAATGTAAAGGAGCTGATCGAACATCTGAGGAAGAACAAAGGCAAGATCAGTTATGCCTCGCTGGGAACCGGATCGTCAACGCAGCTGGAGGCCGAAATGTTCAAGAGTATGGCCGATGTCGACATGCAGGACATCCCTTATAAAGGGAGCGCGCCAGCGCTGACCGATCTGATCGCGGGCCGCGTGCAGGTCATGTTCGATGCGTGGGCCTCCACCGGCCCCTACGCCAAAGCCGGCAAAGTCAAGGTGCTGGCCGTCACGACGGACAAACCGTCTGCATCGATTCCTGATATGCCGACCATTTCTGAAGCGGTGCCGGGCTTTTCTGCCATGCCCTGGCTTGGACTGGTCGCTCCCAAAGGCACGCCGGCCCAGGTCGCTGACGTCATTTATCAGGCAGTGCATGAAAGCGTGCAACAGGACGACGTGAAAGCCAAGTTCAAGACACTTGGGCTGGATGTGATTGCCAGTGATCCGGCCACTTTCGGGCAGTTCATCAAAAAGGATGTAAAAACCTGGAGCGACGTGATCCGCAAGGCCAATATTACGGTGAACCCATAATGACAGACGACTTGCTGCCACAGAGTCCAAAGGCCTTTCGAGCTTACGTCAGGGCCTGGATGGCGGAGCACTATGCACAATTTCGGCGCGAATGGGCAACAAAAGCCGAGCCTATATCGCTGCACTATCGGCGGGCCTGGGAAGATACCCTGTGTCGCCATGGCTGGTCGGGGCTTGGCTGGCCATCGGCATACGGAGGCAAGGCCCTGCCGCTGTCGCATCAGGCCATCTATCTGGAGGAGCTGGCTCGCAGCGGTGCGCCGCTGGGCGTCAATCTGATCGGCCATGGCATTTTTGCGCCAACGTTGTTGCACTTCGGCACGCCAGAGCAAAAGGCGCGATACTTGCCGGGGATATTGCGAAACGAACAAATCTGGTGCCAGGGTTACTCGGAACCGGGCGCCGGTTCCGATCTTGCTGCGGTCACCAGCCGGGCGCGCAAAACTGACGACGGCTATGTGCTGGACGGGCACAAAATCTGGACATCGTTTGCCAATTTGGCCGATTACTGCTTTGCGCTGGTACGCACGGATCCCGACTCACAGCGACACCGCGGTTTGAGTTTTCTGCTGGTAGACATGCGCCAGCCCGGTGTCAGGGTTGAACCGATCCGGCAACTGACCGGCGAGGCGGAATTTTGTGAAGTGTTTTTTGAGCAGGTTAAAGTGCCGTCCGATTGCCTGCTGGGACAAGAAGGCGATGGCTGGCGCATGGCGATGGCGGCAGCCAGTTTCGAGCGAGGCACCTATTTCATACCACGGCTGGTGCAGTTCGAACGCGAGCTGGCGCGAGTGCGTTCCCTGATCGACAGGGTAGCGCAAGACTTGAGTCCGGCAGCGCTGCAGGATTACCGGCAGCGTTGGGCGGCCCTGTTTGCCGATAGCACGGTATTGCAGTTGAAATCGCGCCGGGCACTGCAGGCCGCCATGGACGGCGATCCGCCAGGCCCCGAGGGCTCTTCAACCAAGGTGCACTGGAGCGAGGCTCATCAGCACATGCTTGATTTGGCGCTGGAGCTGCTTGGGCTGGACGTATGTTCGCCCGATGTCACTTTGCAGGAAGACGCGGCATTTTTCTCGCATGCCAGTCTGTGGTCGAGGGCTGAAACCGTGCTGGCGGGAACGTCGGAGATTCAGCGCAATATTATCGGCGAGAAAGTACTGGGACTGGCAAAGGGATAAACATGCTTCACAATGACGATGATTTTCTGCTGGACCCGATCCGTCGGTTTCTTGCTGAACAAGCCTCGGTGGCGACATTACGTGGCGCCCTGCGCAACAACAAGCCGTGCGCACGAGGCGCTTCAAAGGCGGCGCAGGAGCAGGTAATGCTGCCTCACGCGCCTGTCCCGGATGATGGCAGCTGTGATAGCCGCATCCATGCCACGTTATGGTCGCAAATATGCGAACTGGGTTGGCCGACGCTGCTGGTGTCCGAAGCGCACGGCGGCATCGGATTGGGCATGGCACAGGCCGCCAGGGTGATGGAACTGGCCGGGCGTGCGCTGCTGCCCCTGCCCTTGGATCAATGGATGACGACCGCGGCTTTCCTGTCCGAGCTGGATACGCAATCGTGCACATATCAATGGCTTGAGCGCGCCATGCGTGACGGGCGCCTGGTCGCATTTGCCATGCGCGCCCCAGGCGACAGATTGTTTGTGCCGTACTGTTTTGATGACAACGAAATACTCATGCTGCAATACGCCGACGACACACTGCTGGCCCGGGTGGCCGACGGCATACCCGGTGCGCCGGGGATTGATCCACTAATACCTGGCGGCTGGCTGCAGGCGCCTGCGTGGAAAACGCAGGACAATCTTGCCTGTGACGGCATGGCGTGGACACGCTTTGAGCTGCGCTCACGTGTTCTGCTGGCGGCGCAACTACTGGGCGTGGCTGCGCGCGCACTGGAGCTGGCAAGCGCTTACGCACAGGAGCGACAGCAATTTGGCCGTCCTATCGGCAGTTTCCAGGCCATCAAGCACCGGCTCGCCCAGGATTGGATGAGCCTGGATAACGCCCGTTTGGTGGTGTTGGAGGTGGCGTCTGATATGGACATGGTCGACCCCTCGAAAACGGATGCGAGAGACATATCACTGATGGTGGCGCTTGCGGAGTACACGGTACAGCAGGCTGCCAACGTTGTTGTGAGAAACGCCCTGCAGGTGCACGGTGCAATGGGGATGACTTGGGAATGTGATGTGCATTTTTACCTGAAACGGGTGCACTTTCTGTGCGCGATTATGAATCGATCGCGCACAGCGGCTGATCGATTACAAACAATATGGAAGCTGTCAGAAGACAGGATGGCCGTATATTGAACGATATTGCTTGACGGCTGCAGGGGCACTGGCTATCGTTATGATCCCGCTTGCCAGTGCAGATAAATATTACTGTGATTACATGGTTTCGCCGCCATACGCCGGCTGTTCATTTTCTTGTCATCGCGCTTGCCGTGCTGCTGTATTTGCTGTGGCCGCCTGGAGCGATCCTGTTGATCGTTCTGTACGTGGTGGCCCTTGGTGTGGCCAGTATGAACATGGCTACCAACCTGTATGTGGATACTTTCAGGCATGTTCGTGCGAATGGTGATGCGGGCGGCGTCCAGGGGCGGGTCGCAGATATCGCGCTAACCTTCGATGACAGTCCGACCGAAGGGACCGCGCAAGTCCTGGCCATACTCAAAGCGCACGATGTGAAGGCCACTTTTTTCATTGTGGGGGCCCATGCCGCGGCGCGTCCCGCCCTGTTGCGGCAAATTGTGCAGGAGGGGCACGCCATCGGTAACCACAGCTACAGTCATAAGAGCACACTGCCTTTCCGGCGGCCAGCTGCAATTCTTGCCGATATACAGCGCTGCACTGAAACGATTACCGATATTACTGGTGTGGTACCGCAGATGTATCGTCCACCATTTGGCGTGGTCAATCCCGGGATAGGCCAGGCGGTCCGGACCAGCCGTCTTCCCTGCGTGGGCTGGTCGCTGCGCTCTTTCGATACCGTGACGCCTCAGCCGGCGCGCTTGTTGTCGCGAATTACAAGACAACTGGCACCGGGCGCGATTGTGCTTTTACATGACTATCCGGCGGTAACGCCGCAAATCCTGCCTGAGCTGTTGCAGGAAATAAAGCGAAAAAATTTCAATTGTGTACTGCTGTCGCCCGAGACCCTGCTGCCCTGACTTCGCTGTGATTGCCGTTGCGCTGGCATTGCTCGAGCTTCGCGCGGCAACCACATCGCGGTACGAAGACAATCGTCGTGCTATTGCATAAAAACAATATCGGCGATATCGCTGGTTTACATCCTCAGATCTGCCATTACCATGGGTATGACAGATGCGATCAATAGCAGCGCCATGACAATGTTAAAGCCGCGTTGGGCCACCGGTGTGGTAACCAGTTTTCGCATGAGCGTTCCACCAAACATCCATACACTGATGCAAAGCAGGTTGATGATGATTGCCAACACGGAAATCTGCAACAGGGTCAGCTGCCCGATATTGTCCGGTACATAAATGCTGAACATGCTGATCACCATGATCAGCGCCTTTGGATTGATCCACTGGAAAAGCACGGCGTTCCAGAATCCAAAGGGTGACGCTTCGTTCGAGACGGCAAGCGGGGTCGGCGGGATCGAGGCGATTTTCCAGGCCAGCCACAACAAATAAGCCAGTGATGCGATTTTGAGAAAATCAATCAGCCAGCCAGCGTACAGCGTCACCCAGTGCAAGCCAAAAGACATCAGCACGATCATCACACCCATGCCCGCACTGATACCCAGGCAATGAGGGATCGTGCGTCGTACGCCGAAATTGACCGACGAAGACAGCAACATGAGGTTGTTGGGCCCCGGGGTTACCGAAGAGACAGCGATAAAAATGGCCAGTGCCACAAGCATGGTGTATGTCATAAGTGTTTCGATAGCGTGGTCTTGCATGAAATGACACTATATGACAAGATACCAGTACAGTACCGATACAGTCAGGTACTGTTTTTTCCGTCCTGTACCGTTTCTTTTACCAGAACAGATTAATGACAAGCCAGCCCATTTCCCCCGTCTGCTCTCCGCTGGACAATGACCCATTGCTGTCGGCACAGCAGACGTCGGGCGACCCGGCTGCCCAGAAAACGCCGCTGCTGGCTCACTGGCAGCCGGTCAGATCCGGTTCGCAGACGCTGGTGGATCAGATCGTGGATCGCTTTATCGTTTGCATTGAACAGAATGTATTCAGGCAGGGCAGTCGCCTGCCCTCTGTCAGATTACTCGCGCAGGAACTCAATGTCAGTCGCTATACGATTGTTGAGGCGTATGACCGCCTGGTTGCCACCAATCATGTGACTGCCAACGCCCGTTCGGGCTATTTCGTTCAGCATAAAAAAGAGCCTGCACGCGGCATCAAAAGTGGACAGATCGTACCGCCATTGCCCGAGGACAGGATTGATGTGCCCTGGATACTGAATCGCCTGTTTTCCCAGCAGAACAACCTTGGCCTCAAGCCAGAGTGGATCGACAGTGAGATCGTGGCCCGGTCCATTCGAAAGGTGGCCCGCAAGATGCAGCCGTCGGCGCTTATGTACGGCGAACCCTTTGGCTTTGCGCCTTTGCGCCAGACTATCGTGGCTCAGCTGGCGGCGCAGGATTTGCATGTGCAGCCGGCTGGCGAGGTATTGCTGACCACGGGCGTGACGCACTCGGTGGACCTGCTGATTCGCCAACTGGTGCGACCCGGCGATTATGTCGTGGTCGAAGAGCCATGCTGGTTTGTCGCTTTTGCCTATTTGCGCATGGTGGGCGTCAATATTCTGACTGTCGCGCGCACCCCTCAGGGCCCCGATATGGCGCAACTGGAGACGCACTGCCGCAAGCATAAGCCGGTTCTCTTCATTTGCAATAGCACGGTGCATAATCCTACCGGCTTTACCCTGAGCGCAAGCGCGGCGCACGACGTACTGCGACTGGCCCAGCAATATGACATGTGGATTGTCGAAGACGACACCTACAGCGAGCTTGGCGCCGGTCCACCACTGCGCATCAGTACGCTGGGTCAATGCGAGCGTACGTTCCTGCTGGGCAATTACTCCAAGACGTTGGGCGCCGCGATGCGGGTAGGCTATATTGCCGGGCCGGCGAATATTCTGAGTGAAATAGCCATGCTCAAGCTGCTTTCTGGCCTGTCTACTTCCAGCCTGAACGAGCGCGTTATTTACGAGATCATCAATGGCGGACATTACCGCTCACATATAGAACGGCTGCGGCAACGCATCAATTCGGCACGCACCCATATGCTGGCGCGCCTGAGTGCGATGGACTACGCGCTGGCCCAGCCGCCTGCGGCAGGCTTATTCCTCTGGCTTGACATGACTCGTGATGCAGAGCCGCTGGCTCGTCAATTGAATCAACGCAATATTCCTGCAACGCCCGGCTCGCTGTTTTATCCCGATCAACGAGTCAGTACGTATCTGCGCCTGTCGGTCAGCAGCTGGGATAATCCGCAATTATGGGAAGATCTGGCCGCCTGGAGGCAAGCTTAAGTCTTGCAGGCAATGCGAGCCAGCCAGGCAGCCAAGCGCAATCAGCGTTACGGTGGGTCAGGGGGCAGGTTCGCGCAACGTGGCCGTTGCAGCGTGGTGCCTGACAGTGCGTGCGGCCTGCTTGGCGGCGTTTGGGTCTGCAAATAACGGGCTGCTACCAATGATCTGACCGTTGCCCGCTTTCAGGTTGAAATAGATTTTGCCGCTCGCGGATTTTTCGAAAACGTAACGGCTGTCCATACCTGCATTCTTTCGGACCGATTCAACTCCATTTCTGGCTGAAGCCAGGGTCGTGTAGGTTTCGCTTTTCAGGACGGACGAGCCATCTGCGGCATGCAGGGAAAAATGAAATTGGCCATCCACGGATTTTTTGAGTTCGAACGAAGCAGACATAGCAATGAATTTCCTAGCAAGTGTAATTGAACAAACACCTCATGAAAGAAACCGCCTGGCAAAGCATACTGCAAATTCGGATAATTCAAAATGAAATAATTCAACTGCAATTTTTGCGAGCAACGCGCCAAGGCTCAGGCAGGTGCGATTGTGATTGATTTTCTCGCATTCCCGCCAGACTGCGATCCTGCTGCGCATCCTGAAGATGCGTCGCAGGACGGCATATGCCGCTCATTAGTATTGTTGCGGAAGCGGTCGGCTATTGGCTGTCGCTGTCCGGGCCTTTATCGTCCTGGCTAGGGTCTTCGGGCGATACCGGCTGCTGCGGCGTCAATTGCCGGATTTGTTGTTCGGCGGCGGCCGCGCGTGTCTGTATGGCGCTGACAAATTCCACCGGATCAAA
Source organism: Advenella sp. S44 (assembly GCF_002810445.1). Lineage (GTDB taxonomy): Bacteria > Pseudomonadota > Gammaproteobacteria > Burkholderiales > Burkholderiaceae_B > Advenella. Next base: position 755,757 of record NZ_NEXS01000001.1, read on the forward strand.
CTGTTCGCCATTCATATTGATATCGCCGGCCGAGACAAGTGAGGGATCGCCATCCAGGCTGACCGACAGGCCAATGTGTTCCTGCTTGCTGAACAGTAATTGGTTGCTGACCAGAACGTCAATGATCGCATCCAGGTTTTCTGCCGACGTGCTCCGGGCAGCTGTCTCTGGTGCTGCTGCAGGCGGAGATCTGAGCTGCGCTAACCTGTCGGCTACGCCTTGTGGCATGGCCTTGTCCGCATCCACTTCGATCCTGACGGAACGCAAGGTATTGAGCAGCAAGGCATATGGATCATTGCCAAATTGCGAAAGTAGCGGAACCGGATTATTGATTGACAGGTTGACGCTGGCCTTGGCAGCGCCTTCAGGTAGCGTCCATATGATCGGTCCTAGCGCCAGCTCGGGTTGATTCGATAGCATCAAATCCAGGCTGGCCAGCAAAGGCATCCACTGCTGTTGCGGTGCGCCCGATTCGCCTGACCCAGGGGTGTGCGCAAGCTGCTGCCAGATTTGCGCCATGAACTGCATTGCACCGGCCCGGTCCAGTCGGGTGGCCGCCACTGCATATTGCAGCTTGCCTAGATCGACCCCATTGATGCGAACTCGATTCATAACGGTATTTTGTTGCAGCGCCAGCAAATTGTCGCTGGGTTGTGCTTTTGCGTCGGTCTGGAATTGCTCAATTTCCAGCTGGGCATTTTCGCCGGCAAGTGAAAACGCCGCCAAGGTTGATTGCTGCTGCCATAACGGTGTCTCAGTATTGCGACCGTCATATTGAGAAGATAAGGCAAGATCCCGCAAGATCAGGGTGCTGGTGCCGTTGTCGTTTTGTGGCGGGGTGACCTGCATCAATGGCATGGAACCGGCAAATTCGGCCTGCCGGTTTGCCGCATCGATCTTGCCTTCAAAGGTCATGCCGTCAAAGTGCAACTGGCCGTCCCGCTGGTTGTTGAACGACAGCGAAGCCAGGTGTCCTTGATATTGCGTGTGCCCGTCAAAATGCGTCGTCAATTGCAATTGAAGAGGCGGCCGCCCCTGGCTCAGCTCGAACAGGCGTGCGGTTTTTTCGTTGTTGACCAATGCGACATGACTGTATGCCTGCACGGGCTCAAGAAGCCCTTGCTGCAATCGTGACAGCGGCAGCGGGCCGTGCTCGATATGCACATTGAAGTCCAGCGAATACGACTGTCCCGCGTTGTCAATTCGCAGCGTCAGCATGTAATTTGAAGAAAACAATCCGGAATCGGTTTTCTCCGATGAGACTTGCACGGGAAGCCCGTTGCTGCGCAGCTGTGCATTGATGTTCTGTGTGCGAAGGTTGACCTGTTCGTCCGCTTGTGTGCCGCTATACCATGCGCCACCGAAGTAGCCCAGGATAACCAGCAGTACAACAGCAGCCAGCGCTTTGGAGATTTTTTTGCCCATGATGTCCGTGATGTGCAACATACCGATAATGTTGCTGCATGCCCCAGCGAATGTACTATTCCGATAACCCGATTGCAGGCGCAATGTTGCGGAATGTAAGATGTGGCTTGCGGGAAAAATTGCCCGAATGAATCTGTGGATGGATTGTAAATGAAAAAAGTTTACCTTGCCGGCTTTGACGTCTTTCGGCCGGATGCAGTCAGTTATGGTGAGCAGCTCAAGGCCCTCTGCGCCAGTCATGGGTTTGAAGGGCTGTATCCGCTGGATAACGCCGCGCCGCAGCAGCTACGCGGGGCGGCGCTGGCAGACTGGATTTGTCAGGCCAATATCGCGCTGATCGAACAGGCCGATTGGGTCATGGCCAATCTGAATCCGTTTCGGGGGCTGGAGCCCGATTCCGGCACTGTCTTCGAGGTCGGTTATGCTGTCGCAAAGCACAAGCCGGTATGGGTTTATACGGCCCAGACGCAGCCATTGACTGAGCAGGCCGGCGTACAGACACGGGAGGGGCGCATTGTGGATGCACAGGGCTACACGGTGGAAGATTTCGGAATGAGTCTCAATTTGATGATTGCATGCAGCGCGAAAATTGTGCACGGCGATGTCCGGGCGTGCCTGAAGGCGATGCAGGCCCATCAATAAGGGTGCGCACGTGACGCCCCGGTTCTGCTGGCGTCACGCCTATGGCTTGGATCAGGCCGGCATGCATACTGCTTTCGGAATGCATGCCGTGTGGGCCGTGACAACGGGCCTGAATCAACCAACTGGTGAATGTGTGGCTTTACTGGCTGCTTTTCTGGCGGTTTTTTTCTTCGCTTTCTTTTTCTCGGGTAAAGCCAGCATGGTGCCGCGGCATGTTTTCGCCCCACACAGGCATTTGTACTGTTCGCGCAGCGTTTTGGTGATTTTACCGTCCATGATCAGGCCATAATCATAAAACAGTTCTTCGCCTTTCCGGATATCGCGGATGGCATAAATGTAGACCCGCTTGCCGCCACGGCCTTCCTGTGTTTCGCAGTTGGGTTCACAACTGTGATTAACCCAGCGCGAATCATTGCCACCGTCACCACCGTCAATAATTTTGCCGCTACTGGTAGAAAAAAAGAAGGTGTGAAACGGATCTTCAGGATTGACCGGATGCATTTCATCAGCCTGCCTGGGCGTGATGCGCTTGCCGGTGTATTCAATGATGCGCGTCTCCTTTGGGATATCGCGGGTGGCGAAAACACCGTTGCCGTGCAGTGTCGACTTGCGCACAATATGCCAGGCCGGATTGGCGATGTGTTTCTTTTTTTCGGTCATTTTTTCTTGACGCCAAAACAATGATCCAGGGTTGGAAACGTGCCTTCGCGTACCTCATTGGCATAAGCCTGGACGCCCTCGCGGATGGCGGCTTGTACGTCGGAAAATTGCCTGGCGAATTTGGGAATGCGGTTGGGCGTCAGATTGAAAATGTCTTCTGCCACCAGAATCTGACCATCGCATTCGGGCGAAGCACCTATGCCAATCGTGGGTATGCTTAGCGTTTGCGTTATGCGCCGCGCCAGGGGTTCTGCGGTGCCTTCAATCACAACTGCGAAGGCGCCGGCCTGTTCCTGCGCCAGTGCATCCTGATAGATCGCCTCGGCCGCTTCGTCTGACATGCCCTGGGCCTTGAAGCCACCCATGGTGTTCAAGTACTGCGGCATCAGTCCGATGTGGGCCAGCACCGGAATGCCGCGATCCACCAGAAAGCGCGTTGTTGCCGCTAGCGGCACGCCGCCTTCGTATTTGACGGCATCGGCGCCGGATTCCTTAAGCAGGAACGCGGCGTTGCGAAAGGCCTGCTCGGGCGATTCCTGGTAACTGCCGAAGGGCATATCGACCACCACGCAGACATTCTGTGTAGAGCGCACCACCGCCCGCGCGTGGGCAGCCATCTGTTCCAGCGTGATGGCCAGCGTATTCTCCATGTTGTAGCCGACCATGGCGGTCGAATCTCCAATCAGGATCATATCCAGAAACTCATCCAGTACACGGGCAAAGGGAGCGGTATAGGACGTGAGCGAGACGATTTTTTTCTGGTTTTTGTAGGCCCGCAGTTGCGGGACTGTAATACGTTTTGCTGTGGTATGCACACTCATCAAAAGCACCTTTCTTGAAAGACAGCTGGCCGCCTGCGGCCACATGGCGAAGGGGTAAGTTTACCGTGTAATCGCGGGATTTCTGTCAGTGGATTACAAAAAGGATATTATTTAAGCTTCCAGGAAAAAAACGTCTGTCAGTTGGATTGAATAATGAACACACCCCAGAATGATACGCCCGCCGTCAATGGCGCCCGGTTGATGCTTGAAACCCTGATTGCCAATGGCGTAGATACCATTTTCGGCTATCCCGGTGGGGCGGTACTGCCGCTGTACGACGCGTTGTATTCCGAGCCGCGCATCCACCATGTGCTGGTGCGCCACGAGCAGGCAGCCATGCATGCGGCCGAAGGTTATGCGCGCTCTACCGGCAGGCCCGGCGTTGTGCTCGTGACGTCCGGCCCCGGTATGGCCAATACCACCTCGGGGCTGCTCGACGCCTTGTGCGACTCGATCCCCGTGCTGTGTATCAGCGGGCAGGTCGCGACCGGCGCGATTGGCACCGATGCGTTCCAGGAGTGCGATGCGGTAGGTATATCCCGGCCCGTGACCAAATGGAATGCGCAGATCAAGCGTGTCGAAGACGTGGCGGCCATGACGGCCAAGGCCTATAACATGACAGCCGCAGGCCGTCCCGGACCGGTGCTTGTTGACTTTCCCAAAGATATCCAGATGGCGCCGGCGCCGCAGGAGCAGGAAAGTGAAGCCGTTGAACCCGCTGTTAATACGGCGGGACAAATGACGTCTTCTGTGATGCAGGCCGCCATCAAGCGCGCGGCGTCACTGATCGCCAATGCCAAGCGCCCGGTGTTCTATGGCGGCGGCGGGCTGATCAATTCCGGTCCCGACGCCTGCGAGGTTTTCTCCAATCTGGTCAGCTATACCGGCGCGCCCTGCACACTGACGCTGATGGGGCTGGGCGCTTTTCCGGCCAACGACAAACAGTTCGTGGGCATGCTCGGCATGCACGGGACGCTGGAGGCCAATCTGGCCATGCATCATGCAGACCTGATTGTTTGTATCGGCGCACGTTTTGACGATCGTATTACCGGGCGCCTGTCAGACTTCTGTCCACATGCAGTCAAAATTCATCTGGACATTGATCCGGCATCCATTGATAAAGTCGTGCGTGCCGACGTCGCGCTGGTGGGAGACTGCTATCCGGTGCTCAAATCGTTGTTCAACGAGATCAAGTCGCTGGAGCGCGAGCCTGGCCTGATCGACGATTGGTGGACTCGCATTGAAAAATGGCGCAGCACCAATTGTCTGGGATTTACGCCGTCCGACGAGGTGATCTTGCCGCAGCATTTGCTGGCAACGGTCAATGATTTGATTGAAGGCCGGGACACTATTGTGAGTACCGATGTCGGCCAGCACCAGATGTGGGCCGCACAGTATCTGAAATTTCGCGAACCCAATCGGTGGCTGACTTCGGGAGGTGCCGGCACCATGGGGTATGGCGTGCCGGCTGCGATCGGCGCGCAGGTGGGCAACCCCGATTCCCTGGTGGTGTGTATTAGTGGAGACGCATCTGTGCTGATGAATATCCAGGAGCTGTCCACGGCAATTCAGCATGAAACGCCGGTCAAGGTGATTCTGTGCAACAACCGGCACATGGGCATGGTTCGCCAGTGGCAGGAACTGATTCACGAAGGGCGCTATAGCCACAGCTATAACGCGTCCATTCCCGATTTTGTCGCGCTGGCAACGGCCTTCGGTTGGGGCGCGGCCACGGTATCTGATCCGCTACAGCTGGAAGATGCCATCCGTGATTGCTTCGATTATGACGGGCCGTATTTCCTGAATGTGGAAGTCCAGCCGCAGGAGAATTGCTTCCCCATGATGCCTGCTGGCTATGGCCATCAGCAGGTCATGCTTTCTGAAGATACCTGGTACGTGGAAGAATAATTGAGACGGTGGGGTTGCCAATTGCCTCAGTCATAGCCATGACTGGGTGTCCGTTGTTATCACCCGGGCCTTCCACTGGCATTCCTGCCATTCTTCCGAAAGGTCCGAGTCCATGACAATGCCTCTACCTACGCCGTAGACTCCTTCCTCACCTGTTATGGTGAGGGTGCGGATGGCGGCATTGAGCTGCATATCACCATTGGGGGCCAGCCAGCCAATACTGCCGCAGTACAGCCCCCGCGGTTGAGGTTGCAACTCACTGATGCGGCTCATAGCGGCGATTTTTGGCGCACCAGTGACAGAGCCGCAGGGAAACAGCGCAGTCAGGATGTTCGCCAGCGAGATATCGCCGACATGCGCACGGATCGTTGATGTCATGGTCCAGATGGATTCGTATCGCTCAATTTCAAACAGCTTCTCCACGGTAACGCTACCGGGCGTTGCGATGCGCCCCAGATCGTTACGAAGCAGATCCACAATCATGCAATTTTCGGCACGATTTTTGAGACTGGCGGCCAGCCCACGGCGGGAAAGCTCGTCCATGACGGGATTTGTGTGTCGGGGAGCAGTGCCTTTCATAGGACGGGAGCACAACCATGGGCCGCTTCGGTGTAGAAAAAGTTCAGGCGAGAACGAGAGGACATGCGTTTCTGCCATGTTGATATAAGCAGCATATCGGGTGGGCCGCCTGTGCAGCGTGTTGCGATAAATAGACAGTGGTGATTGCTCGCTTCTAACCAGAAGCGGGAAGGTGTGATTGATCTGGTAGACATCTCCGTTCATTAGCCAGCGTTTTATTTTTCTGATATCCCGTTCATAGTCTTTCCAGGAAATTCCTGGCTTCACAGATGAAATTAGTGGCTGTCCCACTGCAGCGGGCGCAAGTTGAGGAATGTTTCTGCGTTGATTGAAACCAAATGCAGTAAGCAGCGGAATGCGTTTGTCTTGCTCTGTACCTTGCAAAGCGTGTTCAGACAAACTACAGGGCTCCAGCACATATCCCAGCTCGTAGGAAAGTATTAATACAATCCAGTTTCCCTTATTTTGCTGCTCTTTAATGGCGGTGAAAGTATGGGCAAGCGTGGCGACGTCATGAGCGTCAATGCGACCGTGGTACTGCGTGAATGCAACGGACTTATGGTCGATCGTGTTGTCGAATCAGCAAGAGACCATTTTCGAGTTAATAAATATGCTGAATTGAAAAAAACAGAGTGAATTTTCATAATATTTTTTTCATCTATCATGTGCTCGATAAACGGCGAGAGAAAGACACAACATCATTACGAAAATCCAAAGCCACTGAGTGGGTAGCAGCGACTGGTCTAGAACTAGCCAGGCAAGAACTCCGGAAGCCGGTATCGTTCCTACTGAACATAGGCTTACGAACCAAGCGGGGCTATATTCATATGCTTTAGTTTTTTGAAAAATCAGAACAAACACCTAACATACAAAAAAAAGCGCGACTGGCACGACAGTAGGCTTTTCATTCGCAAAAAACGAAGGTAATTGTTCCGCCAGCCGTTATGGCTATCAGCGGTTTACCCTTGGCATAACTGCGAACTGATACACAGATGCAAAGCAGTGTCGTTCGTTGTTTCACCGAATCTCGCTTGATTGGGTAGACATTTTTCACCAGGATATCTGGATTACACTCGTAATGCCGTTGCCATTCTTCCACCGGCATCATTATTACTATTGATATATATTAATTACTAAATAATCTATATTAAACTGGCCATATTCTTTAAAATGACTGGTTACGCGTTTCTTTATATCATTGCGTAATAATCAAACAAAACCATCAAGGGTAAACCCTTGTACTTTTCGAGCTATAGAATGAGTTATCACCCACCGGAAAAAGACGGGCTGGCCGGCCTTGAAGCACGTTTGCGGGAAGATATTTCCCGGCTTGATCTGCCCGGCAAGGACTGGGTCCAGCCGCGTCAGGTTAATGGTGAGCGTTTATTGAATGTCGCCATTATCGGTGGCGGAATGGCGGGTCTGACGGCAGCGGTGGCGTTGCGCAATCTGGGAGTGCACGCCTGTAATTTTGATCGCGCCCCCGCTGGCTTTGAAGGGCCGTGGGCAACAACGGCGCGCATGGAAACCCTGCGCTCGCCCAAACAACTGACGGGGCCCGCCCTGGGGCTGCCGTCGCTCACGTTTCGGGCCTGGTTCGAAGCACAGTACGGACGCCAGGAATGGGAGGCGCTGGATAAAATACCACGCTTGCAATGGATGGATTATTTGCGCTGGTATCGCAAAGTCATGAATGTGGATGTGCGCAATGAACATCACGTTCGTCATGTCCATCTGCATCCTGACAATTATCTGGAACTGACGCTGCAGGCCCCAGAGGGCCAAAAAGTGGTGGCTGCCCGGCGCCTGATTCTGGCGACCGGCCGCGATGGCCTGGGCGGGCCGGCTTATCCTGCATTTGCCGATAAGGTGCCGGCTCATCTGCGTGCGCATTCTTCGGATTTCTTTGACTACAACACGCTTGCCGGCAAGCGCGTCGGGGTGATCGGCGCAGGCGCGTCGGCCATGGACAGTGCTGCTACTGCGCTGGAAGCTGGTGCCCATAGTGTGGATATGATCATTCGGCGTAATGAGATTCCTCGTATCAATAAAGGCAAGGGCTCTGGCAGTCCCGGCCTGGTGCACGGCTACGCAGGCTTATCGGATGACTGGAAGTGGCGTATTCGCCATTACATCAATGTGCAGCAGGTGCCACCGCCCAAAGGCAGTACCTTGCGCGTGGCTTCCCATCACAATGCCCGCTTCAATGTCGGCTGTCCGGTAGTGGACATCGACGTGCGCGAGGATGTGATCTATCTGACCACGCCCAAGGGCACCTTTGTTTTGGACTTTCTCATTTTTGCCACCGGCTTTAACATCGACTGGCACCTGCGTCCGGAGTATGCCGAGCTGGCGCCGCTGGTGCGAACCTGGGGGCAGCGTTATGCTCCGCAGCCAGGGCAGGAAGATGCCGAACTAGCTGCCTGTCCCGACTTGGGGCCGGGTTTCGAATTCCAGCCCCGCGCGGGTGTGGATGCGCCTGGATTGGCGCATATTCATTGTTTCAGCTACCCTGCCGTCGCCTCGCATGGCACGGTCTCTGGCGATATCCCGGCTATTTCAGACGGCGCATCGGCCATTGCCCGCGCCATTGCCGGTTCGCTTTACCAGGAAGATGTCGCCGCTTATTATGCGCAACTGGAAGCCTATGCTGAGCCGGAGCTCGATGGCGATGAGTGGACGGCCGCGAACCCGCCCTTGCCCGTGGAGGCGCAATGACGCTGTGGCTGATTAAGCGCGTCCTGCAGGCGCTGCTCATTATCCTGTTGATGACAGTGATTGTCTTTATCGGCCTGCACGCGGTCGGCAACCCGATTGATATCCTGATCGGGCCCGATGCGGATCAGCGAGACCGCGCCCGCATCATCGCGCAGATGGGACTGGATAAGCCGTTATGGTTGCAATATTTTCATTTCCTGGGCAGTGCGGTGCAGGGTGACCTGGGCAATAGTTTTGTTTACAACCAGCCGGCCCTGCAACTGGTGTTGCATCGTCTGCCAGCGACCATGGAGCTGGCGTTGGCTGCCCTGGTGATTGCGATTGTGGTCGGTGTGCCGCTGGGGCTCATAGCCGGACTGTATTCAGAAAGTATTGTGTCCCGCACAATCATGACCGGCAGTATCCTGGGTTTTTCCTTGCCAACGTTCTGGGTCGGACTGGTGCTGATCATGGCATTCAGCGTCAGTCTGGGATGGTTGCCTTCTTCGGGACGAGGGCAAACCGTGACGCTGTTTGGCTATCAATGGTCGTTTCTGACGCTCGATGGTCTGCGGCATATGTTGTTGCCGGCCATCAATCTGGCGCTGTTCAAGGTTTCACTTGTGATCAGGCTTACTTATGCCGGCGTGCAGGAAGTGCTGCCGCTGGACTATATCCGTTTTGCCCGTGCCAAGGGTCTGAGTAATCTGCGGGTAATCGGCGTGCATGTGCTGCGCAATATCATGATCCCTTTGATTACTGTCCTGGGGCTGGAGTTTGGCTCCACCATTGCCGGGGCTGTGGTGACCGAGAGCATTTTCTCCTGGCCTGGCGCAGGCAAACTGATCCTGGATAGTATCAATGGCCTGGACAGACCGGTTATCCTGGCCTATCTGGTCATTATTGTCTGTGTTTTCGTCACCATCAATTTGCTGGTGGATATTGCCTATCGCCTGCTTGATCCGCGCGTTCGGCTGGAGGGCGCGCGATGAGCCAGCCTGTGACCGAGTCCGCCGTGCAAGCGGTGATTGCCGCTCCTAAGCCTTCCCTTTTTCGAGAAAGGCTGTCCGATTTTTTCTCTTCCAAGCGCGCCGTCATCGGCTTTGTGCTGCTGTTGCTGCTGGCTTTCGGTTCGGTGTTCGCCCACTGGCTGACACCGCAGAACCCTTATGACCTGATGCAACTGGATATTCTGGATTCGCGACTTGAGCCAGGGAGCGCCAACGGTGCCGGCACCTATAACTACTGGCTGGGGACAGATGGACAGGGACGGGACCTGCTGTCTGCCATTTTGTACGGCCTGCGTATCAGCCTGACCGTCGGCGTGGGTTCTGCGCTTATTGCAAGTGTGGTCGGAACAATACTGGGTGTGCTATCGGCTTATGCCGGAGGCCGCATAGACAGCTTTATCATGCGCACGGTGGATTTGATGTTATCGTTTCCAGCGATTCTGATTGCGATGATGATTCTGGCGTATCTGGGCAAGGGTATTGGGAATGTGATATTGACGCTTGTGATACTGGAGTGGGCCTATTACGCCCGCACCGCCAGGGGGCAGGCGCTGGCAGAGCGGCAGAAAGAATATGTTGAGGCGGCCAAAAGCCTGAATATTCCGCAATGGCGGATCATGCTGCGGCACATTCTGCCCAATTGCCTGCCGCCCTTGATTGTGATTGGCACCTTGCAGGTTGCGCGTGCGATCACGCTGGAGGCGACTATGAGTTTCCTGGGGCTGGGCGTGCCCGTGACCGAGCCTTCGCTGGGTTTGCTGATTGCCAATGGCTATCAATATATGCTGTCGGGACAGTACTGGATCAGCCTGTTTCCGGGGGTCGCACTGCTGGTCACCATTGTGGCGCTGAACCTGGTGGGCGACCGTCTGCGGGAAATATTTAATCCACGGAGGCAGCGATGAGTACAACGCCTTTGCTGGACGTTCGCGATCTGCGCACCCATTTTATGACCCGTGCAGGACAGGTGCCCGCTGTAGACGGTGTATCGCTGCAACTGGAGTCGGGCCGTATTCTGGGGCTGGTCGGCGAATCCGGTTCAGGCAAGTCGGTCACCGGCTTTTCCGTTATGGGACTGGTGGATGAACCGGGCCGTATCGTCGGCGGGCAGATTTTGTTCAAGGGCCAGGATTTGCTTACGCAGCCGCAACGACAATTGCGACACCTGCGTGGCAACCGGATCTCGATGATTTTCCAGGATCCGATGATGACACTGAATCCGGTGTTGCGGGTGGATACGCAAATGATTGAAACCTTTCGCGCACACGAAAAAATCAGTCGCAAACAGGCCTGGGAACAATCGCGCGATATGCTGGGGCTCATGGGTATTCCCAGCCCAGAAGCTCGCCTGTCGGCCTACCCGCATCAGCTTTCGGGCGGCATGCGTCAGCGTGTGGCTATTGCCATAGCGCTGTTGCTACGACCTGATCTGATCATCGCGGACGAGCCCACGACGGCGCTGGATGTCACGATTCAGTCACAGATCTTGTCGGAGATACAGAAGCTGTCGGCCCGGTACGGTACGGCGCTGATCTGGATTACCCACGATCTGTCAGTGGTTGCCGGACTGGCCGATGATCTGCATGTCATGTATGCCGGTAAAATTGTGGAGGCTGGTACGGTCGATCAGGTGCTGGACAATCCGCAGCACCCGTACACCCAGGGCCTGATCCAGAGCCTGCCGGCCAATAATGTAAGAGGGCAGCCGCTGCGGCAGATCGCAGGCATGACGCCTAATCTGCTGTCATTGCCCGCGGGCTGTGCGTTTGCCTCGCGTTGCCCGCGACGTACCGCGGTCTGTGACACGATGCCTGCGCTGGACGAACTGGCTGCCGGGCATCGGGTACGTTGTTATCATCCGGGCGCTGTTCCCGAAACGGAAGAGGCCCTATGACAAATGCTATAGAAACCCCGCTGATGCGGGTCAGCCATGTATCCAAGACCTTTGGACATACCAGTGATGGAATACTGGACCCCTGGCTGCAAAAGCTCAGGCTGACGCGCCCCTCGGCGGCAACGCGCGCCGTAGACGATGTGAGTCTGGATATTGCCAAAGGCGAAGTGGTCGGCCTGGTCGGCGAATCCGGTTGCGGCAAGTCGACGCTGGGTCGGATGGTGGCCGGCATTATGGAGCCAACAGCCGGTCATGTACTGGTCAACGGGCAGGATTTGAAAACACTGCCCAGGCACGAGGCCGAGGCTGCCCGCCTGAAAATCCAGATGATTTTCCAGGACCCCTATGCCAGCCTGAACCCGCGCATGCGCGTGCGCGACATTGTGGGAGAGTCTCCTCGACTGCATAACATGGTATCGGCGGCGGGCCTGGAGCAGTATGTATCCGAACAACTGGAGCGCGCCGGTTTGTCGGCCAGCCTGCGCAACCGTTTTCCGCATCAATTCAGCGGCGGGCAGCGCCAGCGCATTGGTATCGCGCGGGCATTGGCTGTGGCGCCCGATATGCTGGTCTGTGACGAAGCCGTTGCGGCGCTGGACGTCTCCATTCAGGCGCAAATTCTGAATCTGTTCATGCGATTGCGCGCAGAACTGGGGCTGACCTATCTGTTTATCAGCCATGACCTGGGTGTCGTGGAGCATTTATCTGATCGCGTCGTCATTATGTATCTGGGCCGCATCGTAGAACAGGCGCCGGTAGCAGAGATTTTCAGCAGGCCCAATCACCCCTATACCCAGGCTTTGCTGGCCGAGATCCCCAAAATGCGGGATCGCAAGAAAGTATTTTCGATTATCAAGGGTGAAATACCCAGCCCGCTTAATCCGCCGGCAGGCTGTCATTTTCACCCGCGCTGTCCGCATGCCATGCCTCGCTGTCGTGTCGAAGTGCCGCTACTGAAAGCGGTATCCGGCGGACATTTGAGCGCCTGTCACCTGAATGACCAAACCTGACAGAATGTTAGGGATTCGTTGCCCGATTCCGATCGTGTTGATTATATTGATAAAGTAGCAGTAACCTTTTAGAGGAATACAAATGAAAAAGCGCGTACTGGCTGCCATCGCAGCAAGCCTGCTGGCCGCAGGCAATATGACCCATGCCGAAGAACTGACCATTGCTTTTGCCGACAATTTGTCTTCGCTGGATCCACAACTGAACAACTTCGCGGGCGATCGCTCGGCCGGCCTGTTTTTCTTTGATATGCTGGTCAATAACTACCACAATAAACTTTTGCCAGGCCTGGCCACCGAATGGAAAAATACCGGCCCCACAACTTGGGAGTTCAAATTGCGTCCCGATGTTAAATGGAGCGACGGCACCCCGTTCACGGCGGAGGATGTGATTTATTCGATCGAGCGTATCCGTAAGGTACCAGGTTCGGTCGCGCCGTTTACCGGCTATGTGCGTACAATCAAGAGCGTGACCGAAAAAGAACCGGGCACGCTGGTATTTGAAACCACGATTCCCAATCCCGGCTTGCCGCTGAACCTGGCCTCTGTGCATTTGGTACAGAAAAAAAGCACGGAAAATGCGACAAGCGATGACTTCAATTCCGGTAAAGCGCTAATTGGCACAGGGCCGTATAAGCTGGTTTCCTACACGCCCGGCGCGGGCTTTCAGGTAGAGGCCAATCCCTCATACTGGGGTGAAAAACCCTTGTGGGACAAAGTATCGTATCGCTATGTAGCCAACGCCGCGACGCGGTCTACGGCGCTGCTGTCGGGCGATGTGGATGTCATCGATAAGGTCTCGGTCGCTGATCTGAAAAAGCTGGAAAACAACGACAAAGTCAACGTCTATGCCTATAACGGACTGCGCGTATTTCTGCTGCAACCCAGCTTTAATCCGAAGCCCAATAAATTCATTACCGACAATAACGGCAAACCCCTGGATAAGAATCCCCTGCTTGATCTGAAAGTGCGGCAGGCATTGTCGCTCGCGATCAATCGCGATGCCATCGCCGATCGCATTCTGCAGGGCAGTGTGACTGTGGCAGATCAGTGGATGCCCAAGGATTCGATTGGCTACAACCCGAATATCAAGCCGATTGCCTTTGACGCGCAGAAAGCCAAGGATTTGCTGAAAGAGGCCGGTTACCCTGACGGTTTTAATTTGACCATCCATGTGCCCACTGACCGCTATCCCATGGCGCCCGAAACAGTGCAGGCCGTGGCCCAGTTCTGGAGCCGCATTGGTGTGAAGACCCAGGTGTCCGTAGTACCGTGGGCCGTTTACTCAAGTGCCGCCAGGAAAAACGAATATGCCATGTCGGTGATTGCCTGGGGGAATGGAACGGGTGAGGGCAGCTATGCCATGGTTAATATCCTTGCCACCGTCAACTCCGACAAAGGCCTGGGTGCCTCCAATTGGGGCCACTATAGCAGCCAGAAAATGGACGACTACCTGAAGCAGGCAACTGAAGAGTTCGATGATGACAAGCGTGAAAAAATCATGCAGGATGCGGCCCAGGTGGTATCGGACGAAGTAGGTGTGATTCCCATGTTCCATTACAAAAACATCTGGGCGACACGCAAGGGACTGGTTGTCAAACCCTTGAGTTCGGATCGTACCGTGCCGGCCATGGTAACCAAGGAATAAGCTGACAGCAGACGAATGCCAGCGCCGCGCCATCAGGGCTGCTGTCCAATGTGCAGATATCACGTCTGTCATTGGGCAAGCATGATGGTGAGGTACAGCGAATGAATGGAAGATCTATGCTAAATGAAATTTTATCGGTAACACCTGCCGATGCGCTGATCGATGAGCCACGTGTTATCCGTGTCGATGGTCTGTCGGCCGGTGAACGTATTACGATTGTGAGTCAGACCGAGCGCGCCGGTGGCGTGACGTGGCACAGCCAGGCCGAATTTGAGGCTGATGCACAAGGCGTTGTGGACGTCAGCACCCAGGCACCGCTGGCCGGGAGTTACCAAGGCGTGTCCCAAATGGGGCTGCTATGGTCACAAGTGCCGGCAGAGCAGAATCGCCGCGAAGTATTTGCCGACACGGTGGCGCAACCGCTGGTAACCGAGCTGACCGTGACCACCGCCAGTAACACACTGCGCGCAACACTGACCCAGCGCCTGATGGATGAGGGTGTTGAACGCATCGAGGTACGCGAAGATGGACTGGTAGGCACATTATTTTTACCCTCCACACCCGGACCGCATCCGGCTGTGATGATCCTGAACGGATCGGGAGGCGGTATCAATGAGCCTCGTGGTGCGCTGTATGCGTCGCGTGGTTATATTGCATTTGCATTGGGCTACTTCAAGGCGCCAGGTCTGTCGGACTATATTTCGAACACGCCGCTGGAATATTTCAGAAAAGGCATGGACTGGCTGCGCAGGACCCAGCGGCCGCTGGGCGGATTCGTTGCATTGAGCGGCCAGTCGCGTGGCGGAGAGTTGGTCCTGCTTCTGGCAAGCCTGTTTCCGCAGGACGTCAGTGCAGTGGTGGCCTATGTGCCGGGGGCTGTGGTGCACAGCGGGCAAAACGCCGCTGATCCGCAGGTGGGTCGCAATGGCCCGGCCTGGCTGCTTAACGGCAAGCCGCTAACCCATGTATGGCAGGACAACAAGACGGCCACCTGGGCGCCATTCGACGAAGGCCCCTCGCCGCATCGTCACGAACGCGCTATCATGACCGCCTTGCAGGATAGCGATGCGGTCGCCCGCGCCCGCATTCAGGTCGAAAAGATACAAGGACCGATTATTTTGCTGTCGGCCACCGATGATGGGGCCTGGCCATCCAGCCTGTACAGCAAAATGATTTATGACCAATTGAATGAAGTGGGATTCGAGCATGTTGTGCAATGGGTGGACACCAAGGACGGCGGCCACAGCATCGTATTCCCTTACGTGCCCACGACACAACTGGTGTATGCACATCCGGTCTCGGGCAAAATCAACACCGGGGGCGGGACACCATCTGCAAATGCACAGTCCGATGAACACAGCTGGGCTGCGATCACGGAATTTCTGCAAAATGCCGTCAGGGCGCATCTGAAGCGCCGGCAGGACAATGAAAGACAGTCATATTAGCCAGGTGGATGGCGACAGGCCTTGCTTGTGCCGTCAGTTGAGAAGCGTGGGGTTGATTCGATTGTGAATCATCTGCCGGGCAGGCGCTAATATTTTCCGGTGAGCCCGCCATCCACAATCAGTTCCGTGCCGGTGACGTACGAAGCCTGATCGGAGGTCAGGAATGCGATGCAATGGGCAACTTCCCAGGCGGTGCCCATTCTTTTCATTGGAACCTGCGCGTCTCTTTTTGTTCGAACTTCCTCCATATCACCGGATGAGGAAAAAACAGCGCCCACATTTTTTTGGATTCTGGGAGTGTCAATCAGTCCCGGAATAACGGTATTGGCTCTGATATTTCGATCAGCATATTCATGGGCAATCTGCTTTGTCATTTGTATCAATGCCGCTTTGGTAACGCTATAGGCCAGGTGAGGATATCCCACATAACGGATGCCCGCTACTGAGGCAACAGACACAATGCAGCCTGCGCCGCGCTCAATCATGCCCGGTATCAAGCGCTTTGAAAGCAGCAACAGGCTTTCAACATTGGTCTGGTGGATGCGTTGGAGGTCTGCGACGGACGTTTCATGGATACCGCCGGTTTTTCCGATGCCTGCATTGGCGATCAAGGTCGAAATGGGGCCAAACCGTTCCGTGGCGATCTTCAACACACGGTCCATTTCGTCGGGGCGGGTAATATCGCCTTGCAAGGGTAAACAGGTCCCCCCTATGCGTTCGATTTCCTGGGCGGTTGCCCGGGCGGCTTCGGCATGACAATCCAGGGCAATGACTTTTGCGCCGGACTGGGCAATGAGTACCGACGTTGCCTTGCCGATACTCCAGCCTGGTGCACTGCTGCCGGCGCCGGCGACCAGTACCACTTTGTCTGTATCATCCATTGCCTGTGTCCCTTTTTGAATATGGAATGGCCTGATCAATGGTGTCCCAGATAAAACGGCCCGACGGAGTGTTTTGCTCTTCGGCGATATGGGAAACCAGACCCGCGGCTCGCGAAATGACCGCAAAACCGCGCATCAGTCGTGATGGTACGCCAATGGCGCCGAGCAGGGCGGCAACCGCCCCGGTCGCGTTGATCGTAATGTGCCTGGCGTATACCTGGTCCACAGCGCGGCTCAACTGCTTGAGCGCGTCGATATAGTGACGCTCCAGCGCCGCTTCGCTATCGGCAAGGTCAAGCAGCTTCAATGAACGAGGATCATCCGGCTTGTGCAAATGATGACCGAATCCCGGCAGGAATTTTTTCCGGTCTTTATATCTTGTGGCAATGGCCAGCGCTGCTTCTTGCTGATCGGGCGAGGCAATAATCTCGTCCAGCAATATCGAGCAGTTTTCCATGGTTCCTACAAACTGGCTGCCGACAGCCAGCAGTCCCGAGGCCACCGCGCCCTGCAGATTTTCCGGTGCACTCATGTAGATCAGTCTGCTTGCGATGGCGCTAGGCGTCAGCCCGTGTTCCATAAGGGTAACCAGGACTGCATCTACAACTTTGATGTCGACCGGGCGGGCTTTTCTGCCCATGATCTGCAGGAACATGACCTCAGTGAAGGTAGCCTCTCCGATCAGATCATTGACAAGGTCCTTGTCACGGTAGTTCATGCCGGTAAGCGAGTGTGTGCATAGTTCAGTGACGGGCTCTTTCATCGTGTACTCCTTATTACAATTGTCGTGTTTCGGTGGTGTCCTGCATGCCGGACAGGACCAGTTCCTGAATGGTTTTCTTGAGCACCTTGCCTACCGGTGATCTGGGCAGACTTGCAAAGAAATAGATGTTTTTTGGCGTGTGAACCGGACCCAGTTTTTCTCTGACTAGTCGCTTGAGTTCGTCCGCTGTCGCCGCACTATCAGCGCGCAATTGAACAGCGGCGTTTACCGACTCGCCCCATTTTTCATCTGTGATTCCAAAGACTGCTGACTCGTACACACCGACGTGCTGCGATAGAACATTCTCAACATCTATCGGATAGACGTTGAAACCACCCGTGATAATCACATCGCGAATTCTGTCTTTGATAAACAGAAACCCTTTTTCGTCTACAAACCCGACGTCGCCTGTATGCAGCCAACCGTTTTTTATCGTCTCGGCTGTTTTCTCGGGCAGCCGCCAATACCCGGTCATCACAAGATCGCCACGGATCACGATTTCACCGGTTTCATTGGGAGGCAGCCTATTTTGCTGTTGATCTACAATCGCAATATCGGTGAACCAGCTGGCTTGTCCGACAGAAGTGCGGTATTGCGGTTGAGCCAGAGCATCGGGCCCAATCAACGTGGCTATTTGCGGTGCTTCTGTTTGCCCATAGGTCGTGGCAAGGACGTTGCCGAAAAAATCCTGTGCGCGTGCTATTTTTTCTGCCGGCATACCGGCTCCGCCGTATATCAGCAGCCGTAGACCCGGGAAATCCTTTGGTGATCCGGCGGCGATCAGCTTGTAGATGAGTGTCGGGGGCATAAAGGTCATCGTGCCCTTTTGTTCCCTGAATGCATGCACGATGTCGGCCGCCTCTGCTGATCCAGACAGCACCAGGCAGCCGCCTTGCGCCAGTACAGGCAAAACGTAAGTTCCGGTGCCATGACTGATGGGGGCGCAAATAACAAATTTGTCATTGTTTGTTATTTTCCAGCCGTGGATCTGATTGATAATAACGGCAACCCACGCCCGGTACGGTTGCATCACCCCTTTTGGCATACCAGTCGTGCCGCCCGTGAATTTGATGGCCTGGATCTCGTCATCGCTTCTGATCGCTTCGGGAACAGGCTGTCCGGTAAATCGTTCGATCAAGATGGGGATATCATGTGTATTGATGATATGTACGGTCTCCAGGCCGGCGGTCAATACTGCGCCATCGCCGTCCTGAATGATAATAGACGGCTTGATGACGGTTGTGATTCTTCTGATTTCTGTCGGTGTGCTTCGGTAATTGAGCGGCACCCATACCTTGCCGGCAGCCATAATGGCAAGCATGGCAACAATATAGGCGACCGAGTTCTGCGCGCATAGTCCGACCATGGAACCTGGTTCGTCGTCCAGTTTGTGGATTGCGCAAGCCAGCGCGCTTACCCGGTCTGCCAATGCGGCATAACTGACGCTTTCCTGCCTTGACTCAATGGCCGTGCTTTCAGGATAGCGCAGGGCTGCTCTGAAAAAAAAGTCTATTGGATACATCTTGTTGTTACCTTATTTCAGTTGGCCTGCAGCTTTGCCTGGCGCACGACCTGTTCCCATTTCGCAATTTCGTCCCGGGTAAATTGATCCAGATAGGCCGGGGTGTTTTCTATGGGCGCTGCGCTATAGCCGTTTTTGGCAAAGCTATCCTTGACTTCGGCGCTGGCGATCACTTTGTTCAATGCATCATTGAGTTTGCTGATAATCTTGTCGTCCGTCCCTTTGGGGGCTGCAATTGCAAACCACGAACTGACGAGAAAATTGTCAATCCCTTGTTCCTTGAAGGTGGGCACGTCGGGAAGCGCGGGATCACGCTTTTCTGTTGTGACCGCTAGCGGTATGAGCTTGTTCGATTTGATTCGTCCTACAGACGAAGGAATGTTGTCAAACATTGAATCGACCTGGGCGCCCAGCAAATCGTTGACTGCGGGGCCACTGCCTTTGTATGGAATATGAAGAATGTTCGTGCCCGTCAGGACCTTGAACAGCTCACATGACATATGAATAGACGACCCGATGCCTGATGAGGCGCAGGTCAGCTTTCCCGGGTTCTTTTTTGCATACGAAATATATTCGTCCACTGAATTGATATTTTTTTTCGGATTGACGACGAGCACATTGCCGATGGAGGCGATGAAGCCGACACTTTTGAAGTCGTTCAGATAATCGTAATTCAGGTTTTTATAAAGTGAACGGTTGATCGTGTTGGCAATGCTTCCGACCAGCAAGGTATAGCCGTCATTCTTTGCCCGGGCGACGTATTCCGTGCCAATGTTGCTGTTGGCCCCGGGTTTGTTTTCCACAATAACCGTTTGGCCCAATTGGCTGGAAAGGCCTTTAGCGATTAATCTCGCGAGGATATCGGTGGCGCCTCCCGCGGAATAGCCGACAACCAGGTTGATTGGTCGATCGGGATAGGCCGCTGCCACAGCAGGGGAGGCTGACAGTAGCGCCAGCGTCAGCGCCGTCATGCCAAAGCATTTTGTTTTCATCATGTCTCCAGTCTCATGTTTTATTGTGTTGATATGCAGCTGCATTCTAGTCAGGTTCAATAGTGTGACAAAATAAATTTGTCCAGAAATTGGACATAAGGAGCAGATATGCATTACAAGGATGAGCCCAAAACATTGGTACGCGGCCTCGCGATACTGGAGGCGCTTAGCAATGCCGATGCCTCTGGATTGAAGATTGCACAAATCGCAGCCAAGACCCAATCAATGAAATTTCTGATACAGGTCGTTTCGCATACAATCGCGACAAACTAAACCCGATCGCTAATTTTGGAGATGAGTCTGAGCAATTTAAAGGCGTACTGAGAAAAATCAGCGAGAAGACAGGAGATTCGTCTTTTCTGATCAGACAGGATAATGCGGATTCTTTATGTATCCATCGGGAAATAGGCACTTACCCCCTGCAGGTCCTCTCCATTCAGATTGACCATAAGCAGCCGATGGGCGTGGGGGCGGCCGGGCTGGCATTGCTTTCTTACCTGCCGGAGTCTGAGCAGGAGCGCATTCTTGCCGAGAATGAACAAAAGCTCTATCCCTATGGGGCAATTTCAGTGAAAAAGCTGCGATTGCTGATGAAGGCGACGCGAGAGCGAGGATGGTCTGCGGTTGGCAATGCTGCTGTACAGGGCGTGCTCGGAGTAGGAGTGGCTATCGCCGACAGACGTGGATGCCCCAGGTTTGCCATCAGCGTATCATCGGTGGAGGCGAGGTTTACCGTGAAGCGTCAAAGAGCAGTGGTACAAATAATAAAAGATGAAATTTCGGCATTGGAGTCGTACGGCTACATAAAATGACCAAAGCCGCATTTTGTCCATAACAACGGCAGCGTAAAGGGGCGCGAATTTTTTTCCTGTCTCCGTTAGAATGTCATATCGCATATGTCATGAATTCAAGAGCAACAACGTAAAGGAAATATTATGCAAAGCGCAGAGGCAGTCGATCTGATCGATACGCTACTGGGCCTTAAGCCCGATAGCAAGACCTGGCAAGCCCGTCAGTTCAGGGAAAAAGTCAAAACCGGCACGCAGCAAAGCTACGAAGCCCTGTTTTTTCCCGACGTAAGTTTGCCGCTGCATGATCGCTGGCTGGTGGCCGTATATGCCAGCAGCCTGATGAAGTCGCCCGAGCTGACAGCGCACTACACAGAACAGGCGTTGCTGGCGGGCATTGAAGAAAAGCTGGTGCAGATCGTGACTGAAGATCATGTTGAGGATATCGTCAAAAGTGAACTGAACAGTGTCCTGCAATTTACCAAGAAGCTGATTCTGGATCCGATAGAAGGCAATGAAGAAGCGTTGCTGACGCTGAAACAATCGGGCATGTCTACGCAAGACGTGGTTGTGCTTGGGCAATTGATCGGGTTTCTGGCCTACCAGATACGTCTGGTGGCCGGGTTGAAGGCAATGCAGAAACTGGAGCAGGCAGCATGAGCGATGTAATTAAAGTCAACGGATTTACCAATCAGACGCTGGGCTGGAAGGCCTGGCTGGATGTCGTGGACGCCAATGCGGCAACACCCGAACAGAACAAAGTATTGGAAGCGAGTCACCCGCAGGCCAAGACTTCCGATTATTATCTGCTGTTGGTGCATGAGCCGCACATTCTGGATCGGCGCTCATATACCTATAACGCCATCATGTATGCGCCAGGTGGTTTGAATCGTGCTGATCGGGAACTGGGCGCGCTGGCGGTATCGCGCATCAACGGCTGTGTCTACTGCGCTTCGGTGCATGCGCAGCGCTTCGAGCAACTGGCCAAGCGGAATGAAATCGTGCGCGACGTGTTTGTGGATCCTGCCACCGCAGCAAAAAATGAACGCGATGCTGCCGTTATCGACATCGCGACAGCGCTTACGCGCGGTGCGTCCGGATTTGATGCAGAGAATCTGCAAGTGTTGAAAAATCAGGGTTTCACCGAGATTGAAATGCTGGATTTGATCCATTCGGTGTCCGTGTTCGGCTGGGCCAATCGCCTGATGCAGAATCTGGGCGAGCCTGTTTTTTCAGCAGAGTAATTAATCAGTTAAACAGAGGGACGATGAGTGCGATAAGGCTGGCAGATCCATACGCGGCATCTGCATATCCTGTACGGGGAAAGCACACGCGCTGGCTGTCGCGCTCATCTACGCGCCTCATCACTATCGGAAATGATTGATTGCGAATCTGATGATTATCGCTCCCGCAATGTGATCTAAACCTGACGATGTTGAGTAATCACTTTGCGCGCTGCAATGGACGCGTCTGAGGTGGTGCCCAGTACGGCGGTAAGCGCAATATCCACTGAGGCAATCTGATCCCCAAAAATGCATTCTCAATAAGCAAACCGCTCCTGCAACGCTTCCAGATGGCATTCCTTCAAAATCGCCAGTTGCCGCTCACGGGCGCTTTTTTTGAAGCCACCGGTTTTTTTTGCGATGATCAGCTCGTTTTTCATGGAGTGTTCCCAACCTACCAGTTCGGTGACGGTCACCTGATAGCCGCGCGCTTCCAGTTGCAGGCAGCGTAATACATTTGTGATCTGGCTGCCGAATTCGCGGGTGTGCAGGGGGTGGCGCCATAGTTCGGACAAGGGCGTTTTACCCAGAGTATTGCCCTTGGTGGCGCGCAGTGCCGCGGCCACTTCTGCCTGGCAGCAGGGCACCAGCACGATAAAACGGGCATCGCGAGCCAGGGCAAAGCGGATGGCGTCGTCAGTGGCAGTATTGCAGGCGTGAAGCGCGGTGACAATATCGATTTTTTCAGGCAGATCGGCAGAAGCAATGGACTGCTCGACAGTCATATCCTTGAACTGCATGCCGTCAAAGCCCAGGCGGCGGGCCAGATCTTCCGATTTTCGGACCAGGTCGGCACGCGACTCAATGCCATATACCGTGGCGCTGTCGTGTTCCTTGAGAAACAGATCGTACAGAATAAAACCAAGATAGGACTTGCCGGCGCCGTGATCGACCAGCGACAGCGCCCGGCGCTCGTTCAGCACGGTTTGCATGAGCGGCTCAATGAATTGGTACAGGTGGTAGACCTGCTTGAGCTTGCGCCGCGTGTCCTGGTTGATTTTTCCTTCGCGCGTGAGGATATGCAGTTCCTTGAGCAGTTCCAAAGACTGTTGCGGCTTGATTTCCGGAATCAGGGTCATGTTGTGCCTTTTATACCGTCATCGAGAAAATCCGCGCATTCGGCTGCTTGCGCAGCATGCGCAGATCAAAGGCCATACAGATATTGCGCGCGAAAGTGCGCCCGGCCTCGGTAATGTCGATGCGGTCGTCACCGATGCGGATCAGGCCGTCGCTTTGCATCTCCTGTAGCCGCTCCAGTACGTCGGGCAGTTCGGGAAACTGCAGGGCCGGATCGGCCCAGCTTGTCTGCAACTGGCACATCAGGTTCAGAATGTGGCGCCGGATGATCAGATCTTCCTGGTCCAGCAAATGGCCGCGGAACAACGGCAGGACGCCGCTTTCTACACGGGCATAATAATCTTCAAGAACTTTTTCGTTCTGCGCAAAGGCATACCAGGTATCGCTGATGGCAGATACCCCCAGACCGATCATCAATTGTGTTGACGATGACGTGTAGCCCATGAAGTTGCGGTGCAGGTCCTTTTTAAGCATAGCCTGATACAGCGAATCGGATGGCAGCGAAAAGTGATCCATGCCGATTTCCACGTAGCCCAGCTCTTCCAGCAGCCGCTTGCCATTTTCGTACAGGGCGCGCTTCTCTTCGCCCGAAGGCAGGTCATTTTCGTCGAAACCACGCTGCCCATTGCCCTTGATCCAGGGAACGTGGGCATAGGAATAGAAGGCCAGGCGGTCGGGCTTGAGCGCGATGGTTTTCTTGATGGTCGATTCCATGGCGGCCCAGGTTTGGAACGGCAGACCGAAGATCAGGTCGTGACTGACACTGGTGTAGCCGATAGCACGGGCGGCGTCGGTGGCGTTCAGCACGTTTTCGTAGGGCTGGATGCGATGAATGGCCTTCTGGACCATCGGATCGTAATCCTGCACGCCGTAGCTGACCCTGCGAAAACCCAGGTCGTACAGCGTTTGCAAGTGTTCCTTGCGCGTATTGTTGGGATGGCCTTCGAAGCTGAACTCGTGATGCTCATGGACGATGGCGTCGTCCAGGATTCCAGTCAGCAGGCGCTTCAGGTTGGTGCTGCTAAAGAATGTCGGCGTGCCGCCGCCCAGGTGAATTTCCCGGATGACGGGTTTGTCGTCCAGCAGCTTGCGGTACATGGCCCATTCTTTGAGAACCGCATCAACATAGGGTTCTTCAACGCTGTGCTTTTTGGTAATGCGCTTGTGACAGGCGCAGAACGTACAGAGCACCTCACAGAATGGCAGATGGATGTACAGACTGACGCCTTCCTGGGCGTTCGACTCTGTAAAACTGCGCCTGACGGTCTGCAGATAGGCGTCGCTATCGAAACGGCTTTCGTCCCAATAGGGAACAGTCGGATAGCTGGTGTAGCGTGGGCCGGGGATGTTGTATTTCTGAATTAGTGTGTTCATTGTGTACATGCGCCCCCGGCATGAGGCGGGGGGCGCTTAAAATGCGGGCTCGGTGTCGTCCGGGTCGGCGGTTTTGGCGGTCTTGCGGGCAGCCGCGCTTTTGCTTGCGACTTTCTTTGCAGCGGCTTTTTTGACAGCTGTTTTCTTGGTGGCAGTTTTGCTTGCAGTCTTGCGGGCAGTTTTCTTGGCTGCTTTTTTGACCACTTTGCCGCTGTCGGCCTCTGCCGCGCCAGCGGCGCTTTTTGCCGCGGACTTGCTGGCGGCTTTGGCAGCCGATTTAGACGTCGCTTTTGCCGTTTTGGCTGGGCGGGGCTCAAATTCAAACTCTATTTTACCCGCTTTCGACATGGCCAGGTAGGCTTTGAACTTACGGTTGGTACGATTGGACACAAAACCGTCCAGCAGGTCGGTTTTACCCTGGCTCAGCAGCTTGCCCATCTGCTCGTGGCCGATTTCTTGCTGCAGGATGACTCGCCCTGACTTGAAGTCGCAGGTTTTCTTTTCGCTGACCGAATTCTCGCAGACGTAGCTCATGCCCGTGTCATATACATTGCCCTGGCATTTGGGGCATTGGCCGACAGGCGTCAGTTGGGAAACGTCCAGCGGTTCGCTGTTGTCGTCATCAGACTGGCCAAAATCGAATTCCAGCTTGTTTTCGGCTGTAATACGTAAAATGGCGGAAAAAGGTCGCCCCATTTTGCTGATGAAGCCGCTGAGCGGGCCCAGGGTTTTGTTTTGCAGCAGTTCTTCCACTTCGGGAATTTCAAAGGTACGTCCGCCAGGATGCTTGGTAATGGAAAAATCGCAGTTGGTGCAGGCGTAACGGCGGTAGTTTTCCTTGACGACGCTGCCGCAGGCCGGGCATGGTGTGATGAGCGTGGCGTAGTCGCCGGGCACGGTGTCCTGCTCGTATTCCTTGGCCCGCTTGACGATAATTTGCGTGCTTTGCGCAATTTCGCGCATGAATGCTTCGCGGTCCAGCTGGCCCTGTTCCATTTGCTTGAGCTTGTGTTCCCATTCGCCCGTCAGTTCGGGCGAGGTCAGCTCGCGTACGTTCAGTCCGACCAGCAGCGTCATGAGCTGGCGCGCCTTGGCTGTGGGAATCAGTTCGCGGCCTTCACGCCGCAGGTACTGTTCGTTGAGCAATCCTTCGATAATGGTGGCGCGCGTGGCCGGTGTTCCCAGTCCGCGCTCAGACATGGCTTCACGCAGTTCATCGTCGTCCACCAGTTTGCCGGCCCCCTCCATGGCCGATAGCAGGGTGGCCTCTGTATAGCGGGCGGGCGGACGGGTTGCCAGTTCCTTGGCCGCGATATCTTCCGTTTTGACGGTTTCATTTTCAGCCACGGGCACCAGGGTAGCATCGCTTTCCTGGTTCTCGCGTCCGTAAATTTCCAGCCAGCCCGGCTTGATTAGCACCTTGCCTTCAGTTTTGAAGTGGTGACTGGCCACAATCGTGATGCGCGTGGTTACCCTGAATTCGGCAGGCGGAAAGAACACGGCCATGAAACGCTTGGTGACCAAGTCGTAGATTTTGGCTTCGGCTTCGCTCAGTTCCTTGGGCACCTGCAGGGTAGGGATAATGGCAAAGTGATCCGAGATTTTTTTGTTGTCGAAAATTCGCTTGTTAGGCCTGACCCAGCTGTTTTGCAGGATTTTCTTTGCAAAGGGCGCATTGCGGCGTCCCAGCAGCGAATCGGCGCCCACGATGGCGTCAAAGGTTTGCTTGACCGTACTTTGGTAGTCTTCGGGCAGGTAACGGGAGTCGGTACGTGGGTAAGTGAGGGCCTTGTGTCGTTCGTACAGGCTTTGCGCCAGCGCCAGTGTGGTTTTGGCGGTAAAACCGAAACGTGAGTTGGCCTCGCGCTGCAGGGATGTCAGGTCAAACAGGCCTGGCGACATGGATGTTGATGGCTTGGATTCTTCGGTAACTGTGCCGTCTTTATGGCGACACGCAACAACCACCGATTGCGCACTGGCAGCCGACCACAGGCGGTTGTCTTTTTTCTCGGGATCGTGTTCATCCTTCTTGAAGGCAGGATCGAACCACTTGCCTTCATACAGGCCGCCGGCGGCTACGAAGGTGGCATGCACCTCCCAGTAATCGCGCGATTTGAACTTGCGGATTTTTTCTTCACGTTCGAAAACAATGGCCAGGGTCGGCGTCTGGACCCGGCCGATAGGCGTCTTGAAAAAGCCCCCGTCCTTGCTGTTGAAGGCGGTCATGGCGCGTGTGCCGTTGATGCCGATCAGCCAGTCGGCTTCTGCGCGCGAGCGGGCCGCCGCTTCCAGCGGCTTCATCACGCTGTCGTCGCGCAGGTTGTCGAAGGCCTCGATAATGGCGTTGCGTGTCATGGATTGCAGCCAAAGCCGCTTGATAGGCTTATTGACGCCAGCATACTGAATAATGTAGCGGAAGATCAATTCTCCCTCTCGCCCGGCGTCACATGCATTAATAATGGCAGTGACATCCTTGCGTTTGAGCAGGCGCACCAGCATTTTGAGGCGGTCGGTGGCTTTTTTGTCCGACGGCTTCAGGTCGAACGTTTTGGCGGGGATGGCCGGCAGATGATTGAAGGACCATTTGCCACGTACAACATCGTCGGGATTGGTCAGGGTTAGTAAATGCCCTACGCTGGACGACAGGACATACTGGTCGTTCTCGAAGTAGTCGCCTTCACGATGCATGCCGCCCAAGGCACGGGAAATATCGAGTGCAACTGAAGGTTTCTCAGCGATAATCAGGGTTTTCGTCATGGTTTTCCGAAGTTATGAACCGCAAGCGGATGTGTTATTTTTCACCTGAGTGTACTACACGGCTATTTTCCACACAGCGATAATCGCCTGCCGTGCTGTTTCTGGTGGCTGGCACTTTCCCGCCAGCTCAAGCGCGGATAATACGAGAGGTAATTCAATTGATGCAAGCTCCAACGGCTCTTACTGCCCAATCCGGGCATGAACAAATCGTCCGATGGCGTCTCTTTTTCTATATGGGAGCGCGGGTGCTGGGTATCGGCTTGCTGGCCAGTGGCATTGTGACCTGGATTGCGGCAAACTGGGATGGCTTTGGCAAGTTCGAGCGTATCGCCGGTGTCCAACTGTTGCTGGTTGCTGTTGTGGCTATTGCGCTGGTGCAGGCCGGGCGGGGGCGGCGCAGCTGCAGGCTCGTTACTGGCGTCCCGGGTCCCGCAAGTTCAGGCAGTGGGGCAGTACCGGCTTATGCTGGCGCTCTGTTTCTCGCTTGTGTGGCAACGGGGGGTCTGCTGGCGCTGCTGGGGCAAACCTATCAGACCGGCGCCGACCCCTGGACGCTGTTCGGCTGGTGGGCCTTGCTAACGGTTCCCTGGCTGCTGGTGGCCCGCAGCTGGTTTGTCATCGTTCTGTGGTTACTTGTACTAAATACGGCCATCATATTGCTGCTGGGCACGCAATTGGTGCTAAGCCCGCAGCGTTATACCCCAATGGGCTATGCGTGGGTGGTGGCTGCTATCAATGCCGGCCTGCTAGCGGGCGCCGAGCGTTTGCGCAGCCACTATAGCGATCCCTATCGGGTGGTCCCCCGGTTGCTGGCGCTCATTATACTGATCGCGCTGTTTTGTACGCTGGCTGCGTCTCTGGAATCGCTGTTTGACGGCCAGTCCAATCACGCCATGCTGCTGCAGGCAGTGCTGGTCGGGGCGGTTGTCTCAGGTGGGTTCTATCGTTATCGCCGTATCAGGCCCGATTTTTTCATTCTTTCGCAACTGGCCGTGTTTACGGTGCTGTATGCGGGAACCTACGTGCTTATCGCAAGCTGGCTGTTCGCCGAATCGATTGAGCTGAGCGTGGCGCTGGCCTTTCTGGTGGCGCTGGGCGGGATGCTCGGTTGCGTGTCCTGGCTCAGGAAGGTGTATCAAGCGCGGTCTGGCGCGCCCATGGCAAAAGCTGAATTTGAAGCTACCCCGGCGCGAAGTTCGCCGTTGTTGTTCTTGTTTTCATTCGGTTTTATATTTTTGTTGGGCCTAGCCCTTATTTTGGTCCTGGAAATACCGCCAGTCGGCGCTGCAGGCGCGGCTTTGGTTGCGGGGCTGTTGGCATACTTCGCCCCGCCTGGAAAATGGCGTGTCGTTGGCGCGACGCTGATGCTGGCCGGTTTGCTATTGCTGGCATTCGAGGTTTTCGGCCCAAGCGAGATAGACTATATGGGCCGCGATTTGCCAAGATTGGGTCTGATTGCCGGCCTGCTGCTTCTGTACCATATGTATCAAGTACCGTGGTTCCAGTTTTTGTGCGCAGTCGCAGCGCTGGTGCTCTTTGCCATTCTGTGGCCGCAGTACAGTCCTGGTATTGCGTTCGATCCTGCAGATGCCGGCTTGTACGGTAATCGCCATGACGCAGGCTGGGTGTTTTTTCTGAGCGAACTGGCGCCTGGCTGCATTGTATTGGCCTGCGTGATTTTGATGGGCCTGCCACCGGTCTGGCTGCGTCGCTACAAAACGCTCGCGTGGGCGCTGCTGGGCGTGCCGCTTGGTGCCTATGTGATTCACATGTCGGGGTTTTCCTACAGCGGTAATCCGAGTGTCCAGGATGGGTCGAACATGCTGGCCGTGGCGCTCAGCAAATGGCGTTTGCCCACACGGTTCCCAGTGGCTTACCTGGGTAATCTGGTGTTTGCCCTGCTGCCTGTTGGGATTGCATGGCTGTCAGCCACACGACGACGCGTTCCCGTAGCGGATCAGGCCATCGTGTTGCTGGTTCTGCTGGCGCTGGGCGTGCTGTGGGGCGATTTGCCTGCGGTCCAGTTGGGATTGTTATTGTGCCTGCTGGGCTACGAGCTGCGTTACCGTAGCATGCGGGTTGTGGGCGTGATCAGTATTGTGGTTTTTCTGGCGCAGTTTTATTTTCAACTGCATTTTCTTCTGCTGGATAAAGCGGTATTTCTGATCGCGCAGGGTGCCTCTCTGCTGGTGATTGCGCTGCTATGGTACCGGTTGCGTCCCGTTGCCGCCGTGCGACAGCCGCCTGTCGATCAGGATGGCACCACAGATCCGATCTTCGATATGCCCGATGGGCTCCATGGGCGCCAGGGGTCGCGCTTGCTTGTACCAGGCACTTCATCTGTCGCCCACACCCTGCCTGCACCTGTGGCCAGGTCCGGCCTCGGGTGGCCAAGCGTGCCGGTGCTTGCGAGCATTGTGGCCGGGCTAGTTGCCGTGCTGGCTGTGGCCAATACTGACATCGTGCAGAAAGAAGCGATTATCCGCGAAGGGACACGATTTGTGGTTGCATTGCGTCCGGTGGATCCACGCTCTTTGATGCAGGGCGACTATATGACGTTAAATTTTACGTCGCAGCGTGCAGACGACCGGGACCTGTTTTCCGATTATTCGCACCGGTATGTTGAACTGGAGCCCGACGCGCACGGTGTCTATCACTTTACACGGACGCTGCCGCAAATGGCGCCGCCGGCGCAACCCGGCAACGTCGTGGTGCGCTATCGCAGGCAGCTGGATGAGCGGGTGCTGTTTGTTACCGATGCGTATTTTTTCCCGGAGGGGCAGGGCGAACACTTTGCACGAGCCCGCTATGGGGAATTCCGTGTTAATCAGGACGGGGTGGCATTGTTAACCGGTTTGCTGGACGATAAACAAAATCGGCTATAGGTCGTGGTCGGTATTCAACAAGGGTACGGCGTCGTTGCGATGGTAGTTCGAGGAAAGCTGGGTGGTCGTTTTGACTAAAAAGAATGCCTAAGATGAATGTCAGCCAATATTAAAACGCTGTCGCCATGCCGCCACTGCCGCGTCCCAGAAGTCGTTCACGGTGTTGACGGGCAGTACGTCAAAACCCAGCGCTGCCCAGGCTCGCTGCAGGCTCTTGACGGGGTTATGTACATCGATGGCCTGCGCATGATTCTGCTTCGAGAGTTTTCTGCCCTCGCCGTCCAGCACCAACGGAATATGCATCATTCGCGGTGGCGTAAAACCCAGCATGCGGGCCAGTTGATGCTGCCTGGCGGTCGAAGATAACAGATCCTGACCTCGCACAATATCCGTCACTTGCTGATCGTGGTCGTCCACTACCACAACCAGTTGATAGGCGAACAGGCCATCGGCGCGTTTGACGATCATATCGCCTACGGCTTGGGCAACGTTTTGAGTTCGTTCACCCACCCAGCGATCAGTAAAGGAGTAAGCCTCATCGGGCATTCTCACGCGCCAGGCGCGGGGCGAGCGCCCGCCCGCAATGCCGGCCCGACACGTGCCCACGTAGGGCCGCTCGCCGTCTTCTCCCGCTAGGCCGGCCTGCTCGGCGTTGCTGGCGATCTCATGCCGTGTACAGGCGCATCCGTAAATCAGGCCTTGTCTGTCAAGTTGCTGGTATATGTCGGCATATCGCGACAACCGCTGCGACTGCCAGATAATGTCGCCATCCCAGCGCATTCCCAGTTGTCGCAATTGTGACAGGATGATCCGGTCTGCATCCCGTGCTACGCGCGGCGTGTCGATGTCTTCGATGCGTAGCAGCCATCGGCCATGATGGGCGCGGGCGTCCAGAAAGCTGGCCATGGCGGCGACAAGCGAGCCGTCGTGCAGAGGGCCGCTGGGACTGGGCGCAAAACGCCCCGTATAGGGGGCGCAGGTGGTGTGTGACGGGGTGGGCAAAATGAGCGGGACAGAAGTAGACAGAGTTAAAATAACCAGCAACTGGCCTGGCTGCACAAAGGCTTAGGCTCGCATCGTTTCCGGCGGCATATCTGCCCCATGCTCGCTTCATGCGATACATGGTGGCAAGCATCCCGCCGGAAAACGGGTCAGTGAAACAGTTTTTCTTCGTCGTCGGTAACCAGTTCTTCCAGAATCAGATGATCAATTTCCGCTTCCTGGCTCCACAAAACCATCAGCGTGATAATTTTGATGTGCTGCAACGACAAGGGCGCTTCCGGCGCTGCCATGGCCCGATCGATGATGATTTCTCGCAGTGGAGGTGCCACAGCGCCGCTATACTCCAGAAAACTCAGAAAGCCGAGTGCCGCCACGCCCAGGTGTTGTTGTTCGCCCGGCGTATAAAAGCGTGTACTGGAGTCTGACATGCTGGTCAGTTCCACGCATTTTTCCGTAGATTCGGCCAGACCGAAAAGCCAGCCGATCGCATCGTCAATGTCATCGTGCTCAAAGCCAGCAGCCATGAGCCTTTTGGTCAGGACGTCTGCGGAAGGGCAGGATTCTGGAGTGTAATAGTTCTCGAAGAGATAAACCAGGACATCATACATAATGCGTTTTCCCCAAAAGGTTTATTCAATGATAGCCCTTCAGTCAAATGACACCATCCTGCCTTCAAAATTCTTTAATTAAGCTGAAAGCGTAGATAAATGGTGGTATTTGACGGGCTACACCCGTCAGCCGTTACGCAGGCTTAATGATTATACTGTACGGGTTTTTGAGTGGGCAGGCAACGGTTTATTGGATCTGGTCATAAAAAAACCTCACAGCAGCTTACAGGCCCATGATTTAAAATGACTTTTCTATGACAAGTATGTTGCCTGGCCGCCGCGTCTCCTGTTTCAGACGATTGCGGTTTGCATCACCAACGTTCCCCTTAGCGCAAACATTAAGCAAAAACAAAAAATTACAGATAGATCTGCAGATTGACCATACTGAGGAAGCGGCGCAAGCAAGAAGACAAGCTGGGAGCAAAACCCGGAAGCGAAATCTGCAAGCGAAACCTGCAAGCGAAATCCGGATAAAAATCACAGTTGACGCCTGGCGCGAGACACCGCTGGGGGGAAAGAACGGGCTTTGCCCGTTGACCGATAAACGGTTCGCGACAAGAGGCCATCGTAAGCGCGTATTTTTCATGGGGGCCGGACATGCGAAGGGAATTTGAATACAATGAAAACTTACTTCGTCCTCGTTCGCATTTATAAGGAAACGCCATGTCATTTAGTTCCGCCGATGCCCAGTCGCTAATGGAAATTACCTCCCGTCCGCCTTTGTATTTCGTCAGTGGCGAGGGTTCCTGGCTGACGGACGACACCGGCAAGCGATATCTGGATTGCATTCAGGGTTGGGCGGTAAATTGTCTGGGACACTGTCCGCCGCAATTGGTCAAGGCGCTCAACGACCAGGCCGGAAAACTGATCAATCCGTCGCCCGCGTTTTTCAATGAACCGTCCGTGGCGCTGGCCAAGCGGCTGATTGATGCGTCGTGCTTCGATCGCGTCTTTTTTACCAACAGTGGCGCCGAGGCCAACGAGGGTGTGATCAAGCTGGCGCGCAAATGGGGCCAGAAGAAGAAAAACGGCGCCTACAAAATTATCACTTTCGACCACAGTTTTCACGGCCGTACACTGGCCACCATGTCTGCCTCGGGCAAGCCTGGGTGGGACACGAAATTTGCGCCGCAGGTCGATGGCTTTCCCAAGGCAGAACTGAATAATCTGGAATCGGTCAAGGCGTTAATTGACGACAATACGGTCGCCGTCATGCTGGAACCGGTGCAGGGCGAAGGCGGTGTCATTCCTGCAGAGATGGCGTTCATGAAAGCGCTGCGTGAACTGACCCGCGAGAACAATATGCTGCTGATCGTGGACGAAGTGCAGACAGGCATGGGCCGTTGCGGCGAACTGTTTGCCTATCAGGCTTATGGCATAGAGCCGGACATTATGTCGCTGGGCAAAGGTATCGGCGGCGGCATTCCCCTGGCCGCCATGCTGGCCCGCGAGGAAGTGTCGTGCTTTGAGCATGGCGATCAGGGTGGAACCTACAATGGCAACCCATTGATTACGGCCGGTGGTATTGCTGTTTTTGACACCTTGGCTGCACCGGGGTTTATGCAAAGTGTTCAGGTTCGTTCCGAACAGTTGTCGCAAGGTTTGCTGGCGCTGTCGGAAAAATGGGGCATGAAAGGCGAGCGTGGCATGGGCATGTTGCGCGCGTTGATGCTGGACAAGGACGATGGACCGGCGATTGTGGACGCAGCGCGCGAGCGCGGTCCCGAGGGTATGCTGCTGAATGCGCCGCGGCCTAATTTGTTGCGCTTTATGTCCGCCTTGAATATGACAGAAGACGAACTCAAGCTGATGCTGGCGTGGCTGGATGAAGTGATTGCCCAGGTCAGAGCCTGACCAGACCCCTGTCTGCCGACAGGGCAATGAGCCAGCCGGATGTTGTCGAATCCATCCGGTTGCTCCCAACGGATGACAAGGAGCAGACATGCAGAACGAAATGGAACTCAAAGAGCTGGTAATCGAGCTGTCGGATAATCTGAACCAGTGCATGGCGCAGCAGGCGGCGCTGCAACACGCGGTGTATGCGGTGCTGGCCAATGTAAGCGACAAAAAGGCCGTGCGCAATTCACTGAATGTCTGTGCCGAAAGTTTTCTGCAAGCTCAGGAGTCTTTGGGCTTGCCGGACGATATGATTGAAACTTACCAGGACGAGATCGCTGAACTGCTCGATACGCTGTCAGACGATATCGAACAGCAGCGTGATGCGGACTGGGCCAATGAAGGTGGCAATATTCATCTGGATGAAGACAAGCAATAATAAAATCTGGCTGAAATAGCACTGACGGGTGGCGCTTTACGCGCCAATCTTGTATCACGGTCGCAGCCTGGATCCAGATACCCGATGTTTCATTGGACAATCATGGCGTAACTTCGCCCCGGATTGACTGCGTATCGTCAATCCTGATCAGTTCCGCACCATCGCTTACCTGATCGCCAACGGCAAAGAACACTTCCTGGACAACCCCCGATGTGGGAGCGCTAATGGCATGCTCCATTTTCATGGCCTCCATGACCATCAGGGCGTCGCCTTTTTTTACGGTATCGCCGGACTTGACCGACAGAGAGATAATCTTTCCAGGCATGGGGGCGGTCAGGTTGCCACCATGATCGGCGCTCTCGTCGGCGGCATGGCGCAACACGTCGGGCAGCCCAAAAATACGGGTGCCGCCGGTTTGTCCTGTGCCAAACAACCAGGCCTGCTCTCCCTCCCGTACGACAGTGCCACGATAATTGCGGCCGTCCAGGTTGACCTGGGTGTGCCAGCTGGCGCCGTCGGCCTGCGCTGACCATGATAGCGGATAGCTACGGTCCTGGTGCACCAGTTGCCACTGTCCGTCAACGCGCTGCATGTGTAGCGTATGCGCAATATCGCCATCCTGCAGTTGCAGTGTCTGTTGGTAGGAACCCGACAGGCGCCAGCCGTCGGTGCTGTCCCATGGGTCTATGCTGATGAGATCACCCTGGTTGCTGTTATGGCCTGTTTGCCCCTGGGCACTGATCCAGGTAGCTGCCACGCAGGCAAGTGCCGGCAACGTGGCTGCGGTGTGTTCGGGCAGCAATTGCTCGCGATTTTTCTCGATCAGCCCCGTGTCCAGATCGGCAGTGGCAAACGCCGTGTTTTCCATGAGCCGGCCCAGAAACGCCAGATTGGTGCGAACGCCAACAACATGGGTTTGCGCCAGCGCCGTATGCATGCGCGCAATGGCCTGTTCGCGGTTTTCACCCCAGACAATCAGCTTGGCGATCATGGGGTCGTAATAGGGCGAGATGGTATCGCCCTGGCCGACGCCGCCGTCGACGCGAACCGTACCGTTACGAAAGGCGACGTGATCCGGCAGGCGCAGATGGCTTAGTGTGCCGATGGAAGGCAGAAAGCCGTTGTCCGGATTTTCTGCGTAGATCCGCGCTTCAATGGCATGACCTTGCATAGTCAGTTGCGCCTGCGTCAATGGCAGGGGCTGTCCGGCAGCAACGCGCAATTGCCACTCGACCAGGTCCAGCCCGGTGATCATCTCGGTGACCGGATGCTCCACTTGCAAACGGGTGTTCATTTCCATGAAGTAAAAGCGACCGTCCGGTTCAGCAATGAACTCGACAGTGCCAGCGCCTACATAACCTACAGCCTTGGCGGCGGCCACGGCCGCCTCGCCCATTTGCTTGCGGCGTTCCGCGGTCATGCCTGGCGCCGGCGCCTCTTCGATGACTTTTTGGTGGCGGCGTTGGACCGAGCAATCACGCTCGAACAAGTACACGGCATTGCCCTGGCCGTCAGCAAAGACCTGAATCTCGATATGGCGCGGTTTGGTCAGATAGCGCTCGATCAGGACCATGTCGTCGCCAAAGCTACTAATCGCTTCACGCTTGCATGAGGCCAGCGCGGCGGCAAACTGCGCAGCGCTATTGACCACGCGCATGCCTTTGCCACCGCCGCCGGCACTGGCCTTGATCAGTACCGGATAGCCGATGCGGTCGGCTTCCTGATGCAAAAGAGACGGGTTCTGGTCTTTGCCGTGATAGCCCGGCACCAGCGGGACGCCAGCCTGTTCCATCAGGGACTTGGCGGCAGACTTACTGCCCATGGCGGCAATGGCTGAGGCCGGGGGGCCGATAAATGTGACGCCAGCCTGCCCACAAGCCTGGGCAAAGGCTTCGTTCTCGGACAGAAAACCGTAACCCGGGTGAATCGCTTGTGCGCCCGTCGCCTTTGCGGCATTCAGAATCACCTCTGGCAGCAGGTAGCTGGCGCGCGGTTCGGCCGCGCCAATATGGACCGATTCATCGCAGGCTTGGACATGGGCTGCGTCGGCATCGGCATCGGAGTAGACGGCAACGGTGCGAATGCCCATGCGTCGGGCAGTGGCGGCCACACGGCAGGCGATTTCGCCGCGATTGGCAATAAGGATAGTATGGAACATGATCTTGTCTCCGGTCAGATACGGAACACGCCGAAACGGGTGTCTTCTATCGGGGCGTTCAGGGCTGCGGACAGGCTTAGTGCCAGTACCCGGCGGGTGTCTGCAGGCTGGATGATGCCGTCGTCCCACAGGCGCGCGGTGGCGTAGTATGGGTGTCCTTCTCGCTCGTACTGGTCGCGTATCGGAGCCTTGAATTGTTCTTCCTCGTCGGCAGACCAGTTGCCGCCCTTGGCCTCGATGCTATCGCGGCGGATTGTAGACAATACGCTGGCGGCCTGCTCGCCACCCATGACTGAAATACGTGCATTGGGCCACATAAAGAGCATGCGGGGATTGAAGGCGCGACCGCACATCCCGTAGTTGCCTGCGCCGAAAGAGCCGCCGATGAGAACGGTGATTTTGGGCACCGATGCGGTAGATACCGCCGTGACCATTTTGGCGCCGTGGCGGGCAATGCCTTCATTTTCGTATTTACGGCCCACCATAAAGCCGGTAATGTTCTGCAAAAAGATAAGCGGAATCTTGCGCT
Organism: Advenella sp. S44; assembly: GCF_002810445.1. Lineage (GTDB taxonomy): Bacteria > Pseudomonadota > Gammaproteobacteria > Burkholderiales > Burkholderiaceae_B > Advenella. Next base: position 792,387 of record NZ_NEXS01000001.1, read on the forward strand.
GGCAGCACAGTTCAATAAAGTGCGCGCCTTTTTGCGCCGCTTCGGAAAACAGGATCCCGTTGTTGGCGATAATGCCCACCGGCATGCCGTGCAGATGAGCAAAGCCGGTCACCAGCGTGGTGCCGAAACGCGCCTTGAACTCATCGAACTCGGATCCGTCCACTATACGCGCAATGACCTCACGTACGTCGTAGGGCTTTCGGGTGTCAGCAGGAATAATGCCGTTGAGCTCTGCAGGATCGTACACCGGCTCGCGCACTGCCTGCAACCTGAGCGGCATGTCCTTTTTGATATTCAGCCGTGCCACTGTATCGCGGGCCAGCTGCAATGCATGCAGGTCGCTGTTGGCCAGATGATCCACCACGCCGGACAGGCGCGTGTGAACATCGCCGCCGCCCAGGTCTTCAGCCGTGACGACCTCACCTGTTGCGGCTTTGACCAGTGGCGGGCCGCCCAGGAAGATAGTGCCCTGGTTTTTGACGATGATGGATTCATCGCTCATGGCTGGCACATAGGCGCCGCCGGCCGTACACGAGCCCATGACAACGGCAATTTGCGCAATGCCCATGGACGACATGACCGCCTGATTGTAAAAAATGCGGCCGAAGTGATCCCTATCGGGAAACACCATATCCTGACGGGGCAGGTTGGCACCGCCAGAGTCCACCAGGTAAATGCATGGCAGGCGATTCTGCTGGGCGATTTCCTGGGCACGCAGATGTTTTTTTACCGTCATCGGGTAGTATGTACCGCCCTTGACAGTGGCGTCGTTACATACGATCACGCATTCAATCCCGTTGACCCGCCCGATGCCGGTAATCACCCCGGCGCCTGGCGCTTCGTTGTCATACATGCCGTGTGCTGCCATGGGCGACAGTTCCAGGAACGGCGAACCGGGATCCAGCAGGCGTTCAACCCGCTCGCGCGGCAGCAGCTTGCCCCGCGCCACGTGCTTGTCGCGTGCACTCTGGCTGCCGCCCAGCGCGGTTTTTTCCAGATGCATCAATAGATCATCGATCTGTTGCTGCATCGCCTGCGCGTTTTCCAGAAAGCCTGCGGAACGGGCATTGATTTTTGAGGTAATAACGGGCATACATCGTTTCCATGCAAGAAGCCGGCCGCTGCGAGCCATCGGGCGCGAGCAACAGGAGAGAGTGTGGATGAGGGCCGTGCCCGGTAAACTCGCTACCCGGCACGGATTCCAACAGGATCAGATCATTTCGATGGCAAGCGCCACGGCTTCCCCGCCGCCAATGCACAAAGAGGCCACACCGCGTTTGCCTTTGGTCTTGCGCAGCGCGCCAAGCAGTGTGGTCAGAATGCGGGCGCCGGATGCGCCGATAGGATGACCCAGTGCAGTGGCGCCGCCATGGATATTGACTTTTGCGTGATCCAGCTCCAGCTCTTTCATGGCGGCCATGGTGACCACGGCGAAGGCCTCGTTGATTTCGTAAAGATCAACGTCGTCTTTGCCCCAGGACAGCTTGTCCAGCAGTTTCTGGATGGCGCTGACCGGTGCGGTGGTAAACCATTCGGGCTCATGAGAATGCTGTGAATGGCCAACAATACGCGCGATCGGTGCGGCACCCATTTTTTTTGCGGTCGATTCGCGCATGATGACCAGTGCAGCAGCCCCGTCAGAAATGGAAGACGAATTGGCTGCAGTGACCGAACCGTCTTTTTTGAATGCAGGCTTGAGGGCCGGAATTTTTTCGGGCTTGGCTTTGCCTGGGGACTCGTCGGTGGCGACAACCGTCTCACCGCCCCGGCCGCTGACGGTCACGGGGGCAATTTCCCATTCGAAGCTGCCATCGGCAATGGCGGCATTGGCGCGTTTGAGCGATTCTATGGAAAACGCATCCTGTTCTTCACGGGTAAAGGTGTACTTATCTGCACATTTTTCGGCAAATACCCCCATGGCGGTACCGCGCTCGTAGGCGTCTTCAAGGCCGTCCAGTGCCATATGGTCGTAGACAGTGGAGTGACCATAGCGGTAGCCCTGACGACCCTTGAGCAACAGGTAGGGGGCATTGCTCATGCTTTCCTGGCCGCCGGCGACAACAACATCGGCGCTGCCAGCCAGCAGCAGGTCGTGGGCAAACATGGCTGCTTTGAGCCCTGAGCCGCAAACTTTGTGAACGGTGGTGCAAGCCACGCTCCTGGGCAGTCCTGCACCCAGGGCTGCCTGGCGGGCCGGCGCCTGGCCTTGTCCGGCCTGCAGTACATTGCCCATAATGACCTCCTGCACATCGTCGACCTTGATGCCTGCGCGTTCGACGGCGGCGCGAATGGCCGTAGCGCCCAGCTCGTGCGCAGCCAGCCCGGAAAGGCTGCCCATCATGGCCCCCATGGGGGTGCGGGCAGCAGAAACGATTACGATAGGATCATTCATGTCGATTCCTTAAATGAGTGATGTTGCCGCGGCACGCCTGGATAATGCAGGCAGCGCTCAGCGGGATAGGGAAAGATGTCTTCAATTTTACCGGAGGCCACCCGGTTCTGCCGGTTCTGCCACCATTGGTAATCCAGCAATTGGCCGTGGTGTTTCAGGAATGCCCGTCGCACGCGCGGGTCGCCCAGCAGGAACCGTTCAAATTCTTCAGGGAATACGTCATTGGCGTGAACGGCGTACCAGGGCTCGTCGGACATTTCGGCCTCTTCATTGGGCGCTGGCGGAATGCTTCGGAAAACCATCTCGGTGATCGGCTGGATCTCGTCATAGTCATAAAACACGACGCGGCCCAGGCGCGTGACGCCGAAGTTTTTGTACAGCATATCGCCCGCAAAGATATTGGCGGCGGCCAACTCGGCAATGGCATCGCCATAGCCCTTGACGGCGTCTTCGAGCGCTGCGTCGCTGGCTCGATTCAGATACAGGTTCAGCGGTGTCATGCGCCGCTCGATATACACGTGACGAAGCACAATTGCGCTCTCGGTTTCTTCGATTAGACTGGGCACCTCGGTGCGCAGTTCCTTGAGCAGAGCATCGGAAAACCGCGCCAGCGGCAGCGCCACTTGTGAATACTCCCAAGTGTCGGCCATGCGCCCGACGCGATCATGCAGTTTGACCATCTGGTATTTCTGGCGCACTGTCTGGTGGACCATCCCGTCCTTGCGAATCTTGTCGCGGATCAATTTGAACACATAAGGGTAGGAGCCCAGCGTGAACACGGTCATGACCATCCCTTCAATACCGGGTGCGATATCGAAGGTATCGGTCGAGTGCGTAAGGTGATGCAGAAAGTCGCGGTAAAACAGGGTCTTGCCCTGTTTCTGCAGCCCGATAGCCGTATACAGTTCCGCCTTGGGTTTGGCCGGCATCAGGCTTTGCAGAAACGAGACGTAGGAGGACGGGGTTTCCATGTCTACCAGAAAATAGGCACGGGTAAAACTGAACAATGTGCTGATATCGGGGCGGGTGTGCAGCAGCGCGTGCAACTGGATCTCGTRTGCCGGCGTGTGCAACAGCGGGATGGCAAATGGGTAGAGCTGTCCGTTATTGATGAAGCGGCCTATGATATAGGCACCCTTGTTACGGAAAAATAGACTGCGCAACACATGGATCTGGCAGTCGGGCGCAATGCGTGAGCCGCCGGTTTTGATGATTTCTTTTCGCAGCACGCTGACGGCGCGGCGGGCCAGCAGGCGGGCGTCCGCCGGCAGGTCGTGATAAGGCAGGGCCAGTCCGAAATCAGCCACCAGGTCTATGACAGTCGACACGATACCGTGAGTATGCGGGTAGTAAACGCGATAGGAGCTGCCCTGGGCATCAATGTAATCAGTGGCAACGGCGGGGCGCACAAACAGAAAATCGTTGTGGAAATAGTCGCGATGCATGATGCGGCTGCAGACCGAATTGAAGAACGTCTCGGCACATTCCGGCTGGCTATGCTCCAGCAGCAGTTGGGTATAGGCCTGCTTGATATCCTGCCAGTATTGGCTTTGTGCTTCGGTAAAAGAGCCGCCCAGCTTCGGATCCTGCATGGCCATGCAGGTCCTGGCCAGCAACTGGGTAATTTGACGAGTACATTCGCGCACCCGCGTGTCGTAGTAATCGATCCGCTCGCGGTTGACGCGCTGCATGCCATGCCAGTCATGCGACTCGAACAGGGCTTTGGCGCGTTGCGCCACAAAGCGGAACAACGAGTAGTGCCGATTGAACCCGGCCAGGATTTCTTCGGCCAGCGCAGCAGGTTCCGGCACTTGCGGATCGACTTGTCGGACTTGCTGGTGATCTGCGGTAAGCGGCATCGTCATATGTCTTGTGTCTTGCGGCAAATGGCTCGGTTCGCCAACCGGGCCGAAACGTTATTGTGTTTCGTTGAACAATTCGCGCCCAATGAGCATGCGGCGGATTTCGCTGGTGCCGGCACCAATCTCATATAGTTTGGCATCGCGCCACAGGCGCCCGGTCGGGTATTCATTGATGTAACCGTTGCCGCCCAGAATCTGGATACCTTCGCCTGCCATCCAGGTGGCTTTTTCCGCGCAATACAGGATGACGGCGGCGCAGTCTTTGCGCACCTCGCGCACGTGGCCGGTGCCGAGCCGATCCAGATGCTTGCCCACGGTATAGCAAAATGCCCGGCTGGCCTGCAGCGTGGTGTACAGATCGGCCATTTTTCCCTGGATAAGCTGGAACTGGCCGATAGACTGGCCAAATTGCTTGCGGTCATGCACATAGGGCACGGTAATGTCCATGACGGCCTGCATGATGCCCAGCGGGCCGCCGGCCAGCACGGCGCGCTCGTAATCGAGCCCGCTCATCAGCACCTTGACGCCACCATTGAGCTGCCCCAGGATATTTTCTTCCGGCACTTCGCAGTTCTCAAATACCAGCTCGCCGGTATGGCTGCCACGCATGCCAAGTTTGTCCAGCTTTTGTGCGACGGAAAACCCCTTGAAGTCTTTTTCAATAATGAAAGCGGTAATGCCCTTGGCGTTGGCTTGCGGGTCGGTTTTGGCGTAGACGACCAAGGTATCGGCGTCGGGGCCATTGGTGATCCACATTTTGGTGCCATTGAGCACATAGCGGTCGCCTTTTTTCTCGGCGCGCAATTTCATGCTGACTACATCGGAACCGGCGCCGGGCTCGCTCATGGCCAGCGCACCGATATGCTCGCCGCTTATAAGCTTGGGCAAGTATTTTTTCTTTTGCGCTTCGGTGCCGTTGCGATGCAACTGATTGACGCACAGGTTGGAGTGGGCGCCGTAAGACAGGGCCACCGAGGCACTGGCGCGCGAGAGTTCTTCCATGACTATCATGTGGGCCAGATACCCAAGATTGGCGCCACCATATTCTTCACTGACTGTCATGCCAAGGACACCCAGATCGCCGAATTTTTTCCACAGATCCATGGGAAACTGGTCATCGCGGTCCAGCTGGGCTGCACGCGGAGCTATCTCTGCCTTGGCAAAATCTGCTACGGCATCGCGCAGCATGTCCAGATCTTGGCCCAAGTCAAAATTCAAACCGGGAAGCGTCATGAAAGATCTCCGTCGAGGTGGTGCGTAAGTGAGTGAGGGTCTGAGTGGAACTCACCAACAACTATAAGTTTACGTGAACCGGATCGCGGCTTGATGACCGAAGGGTGCAAACAAGGGTAATCGCCAGTGTGGAAATTGCGATTGCTCGCATTTCTCCCGGGTCCGGGACTGGCGCTTAATATATCATTACGTTTACGTAAACGTCAATAATGATTGGCTCAGGAAAAACCCGTACGCGGAAAATGACATTGGGTGTGGGTCGTGGAGCCAGCGTCCGTGCCTGGATCCGTGTCGGTGTGTGCGTGCCGGTGTCCGTGTCGCCAGGCGAGCGCGTGACGCTTATTGGGTTTGCATGAACCTGGGGCTGGGACAATTTATCCTGATGTCGCCGTGTCGCCCACTTCGCTTAGCAGTTTCAGGCAGTTTTTTTCCTGTTCATCGATTTCAGCCAGGGTCTGGTCCAGGTCCTGCTTTTGCTGCATGAGTTGCTGCTTGTGCCGGGTCAGAATTGCCAGGTAACTTTGCAATTGCGGCTGGGTGCTGCCAGGCCCTTCGTACATGCCGATAAGCGAGCAGATCTCGGATAGTTGCAGCCCTAGTCTTTTACCACGCAATGCCAGTTTGAGGCGTGTGCGATCCCGATGCGTATAGATCCGCTTTTGCCCGTCGCGGGTCGGATTGACGATGCGGTGATCTTCGTAGAAACGAAGCGTGCGCGGCGTGATATTGAATTCTTCCGCAAGTTCGGAAATAGACCAGGTGCGTGGGTTCATGGGGCCAAAGCAGTCCGCAAGAGGATTCGGACTTGCATGTTTACGTTAACGTAAACTATGATCTATGAATTAAAACTAATTGTCAATGAGGAGAGGTACGCATGAATGAGCTGGAAGCAAGACTGGATTATCCCTTCGGTGAACAGTTGCCGCAACCGGGCGAGGCCCAGGAAATTGCGCCTGGCATCAAGTGGATTCGCATGCCCCTGCCTTTTGCGCTGGATCATATCAACCTGTGGCTGCTCAGGGACGAAGTGGATGGGCGCCAGGGCTGGACGGTGGTCGATACCGGAATTGCCAAACCGGAAGTCAAGGCGCTGTGGGAAACGATTTTCGACAATGCGCTCGAAGGCCTGCCCGTCTTGCGGCTGGTTGTCACGCACATGCATCCGGATCATACGGGCCTGGCAGCGTGGATTTGCGAGCGCTGGAATGCGCCGCTGCATATGAGCATGACCGATTTCTACGTTGCATCGCTGTGGTCGTCGCGATCGGCTGGCGGAGCCGGCACCGGTGGCGATGTGGCGGTTGCGCACTTTGCGCGTCACGGTCTGACAGATGCGGATGCGCAGGAGCAGATCCGCCAACGGGCCAGCTACTATCCGTCATTGGTTGAAGGCATGCCGCGGCGTTTCGTGCGGATGCTGGGTGGCGAGCGCCTGCGCATCGGCGACCGCCAGTGGGAATTCATTGCTGGCTACGGTCACGCGCCGGAACATATCAGCCTGTCCTGTCCGCAAATCAAGATACTGATTTCAGGTGACATGGTATTGCCGCGCATTTCCACCAATGTGAGTGTCTTCGATCATGAGCCCGACGCCGATCCGTTAAAGCTGTATCTGCAGTCGCTGGCTAGCTACGAACCGCTGGACGCGGACACGCTGGTGCTGCCTTCGCATGGCAGACCCTTCAAGGGATTGCACGAGCGGTTGCGTCAGCAGCACGCGCATCATGCCGAACGCCTTAGCGAAGTGTTGCAGTGGTGTAGTGAAAAGCCGATGTCGGCGTCTGATGTGGTGCCACTGATGTTCAAACGCAAGCTGGATTTGCATCAGATGACATTTGCCATGGGGGAAGCCCTCGCACATTTGCACACGCTGTACCATGAGGGCAAGCTGACTCGCAAGGAGGATGACAAGGGCGTGTTGCGATTCTCCGCAGCGTCCTAATTTCGTACTTTCGGGCTGCCGGTCTGGCGCGATGTCGTGGTGCAAGTTACGCATCCTGCGCGCCCTTGAATTTCCGACACGCCTTTCGTTTTTTCCATCTTCTATTGCCGCTCAAAACTTGTCCAGGCGGTGGAATAATGGTATATTTAAAAGGTCATAAGTATGGCTTTTTCGCCTTTACTCACGGAAAATGCGCCCTGGAAAGCAGGCAAGGCCATAACACGGACACTGACGGAGACAATTTATGTATTTCGATATGCAGGCACTGGAAGGAAAGAGTACCTACAAACTGATGGGCAGTGTCGTGATGCCACGCCCGATTGCCTGGGTGGTTACTCAGTCCGAAGACGGCGCCTACAACGCTGCGCCGTTTTCCTTTTTTAATGTGCTCTCGGGCGACCCGCCCGTGGTGGCGCTTGGCATCGGCCACCATGGTGATGAAAAGAAAGACAGTCTGCGCAATATTGAACGCACCGGCGAGTTTGTCATCAACCTCGTGCCGGCATCACTGATGGACGCCATGAATATTACCGCGACTGAATACCCCTATGATGTTGACGAATTGCGCGAAGCCGGACTTGCCACGCTGCCTTCGGAAAAGGTAAAGCCGGGCCGGATTGCGGCCAGCCCTGTCGCGCTGGAGTGCCGGCTGTGGAAAGAAATTGATGTCGATAGCAAGCGCATTATTCTGCTTGCTCGCGTCGAAGGCCTGCACGTGGACGATGCCGCCGTGATCGATGCAGAAAAATGCTACATCGACGGCAACAAATTGGATCTGGTCGGACGCATGCACGGCGCCGGCTGGTATTCGCATACGCGCCAGTCCTTCAAGCTGCCGCGTATTCCCTATAAACCGAAAGCGTCATAAGCATCTGCGACGCGCTTGATATTCGAAACTTAACTACCCAGAGGCATGATGAAACTGCATTGGTCACCCCGTTCGCCGTTCGTGCGAAAAGTCATGATCGTTCTTCACGAAACCGGCCAGACCGACTCGGTCGAACTTGTTCGCACGCCGGTTGCCATGGCAGAGCCGAACCTGACATTGCTGCCGGACAATCCGCTGATCAAGTTGCCGACTCTGGTGCTTGACGATGGCTATAGCCTGTTCGACTCGCGCGTCATTTGCGAGTATCTGGCCGGGCGCTCGGGGCAGCAGGGGGCAGCACTGTTTCCTGACGACCCGCAAAAGCGCATTCGTGTACTGCGCCAGCAGGCGCTAGGCGATGGCTTCATGGATGCCTTGCTGCTGTTTCGTCAGGAGCGCAACAAGGCGGCAGAAAAACAGACCGAAGCCTGGTTAAGCGCGTTTGCGCTCAAAACCGAAGCGACGCTTAACTTCTTGCAGGAAAACAAGGCCGACATTGAGCAAGCCGGGTTTGATATGGGTGCCATTACCATCGGCTGCGCGTTGTCTTATCTTGACTACCGATTTGCCGATCTGGGCTGGCGCCAGCGTGCGCCCGATCTGGCGCGCTGGCACGCCGATGTATTCATGCGCCGTCCCTCTGTTGTCGCCACTGAACCGGCAGAAACGCCCTGATCGGTGTCAGACTTAGCATTTTTATTTATCCCAAGCCACTACTGCAATAATTCCAGGAAAATCTATGAGTCGTATCCCGTTTCCCACCGTCGAGACCATGAACGAGGCCCAGCGTGCTGTTTATGACGATATTGTCAGTGGCCCGCGCGGCCGGCTGGTCGGTCCCTTGCGCGCGGTGCTGCATAACCCGGAGCTGGCGCAGCGCTGGCAGAAACTGGGTGAAATGCTGCGCTTCGGTACCAGTTTGCCGCCGCGCCTGAACGAATTGGCGATTCTGGTCACGGCGCGCCACTGGAACAGCCAGATCGAATGGTTCATCCACGAGCAGGCGGCGCTATCTGCGGGTCTGCCTCAAGCCATTGCAGATGAAATCAAAAACTGCGAAGCCCCGGGTTTTACCGATCCGCAGGATGCCGCCGTCTATGAGTTTGCCCGGCAGTTGCTGGCGCATGGTACCGTTGCTCCGCCCGTCTATGAGCGCATTCGCAGCTGGTTCGATGTGACTGGTGTGGTCGAGCTGACCGCCGTCGTGGGTTATTACACCATGGTGTCCATGACGCTCAATGCCCACGAAATTCCATTGCCCGATGGCGCGGCGAACCCGCTGGTGCCACCACAGCGCGACGGCATGCAGGCCGTCAGTAAGCTGGCGGCAATCTCTCTGGAGGGCATCACGGCGTGACCGAAAATTACATTCCCGATAGCGTGGAAATGCCGCGCATGCCCACCGCGCCCGCAGTCACTTTGCCTGATGGCAGTTGTGATACCCATTGTCATGTCTTCGGACCCTATAGCACTTTTCCCTTGCATTTGCGTTCGACCTACGCACCGCCGGATGCGCCTGCCGCGCGTTACCTGAGCATGCTCGATACCGTCGGCATGCAGCGCGGCGTGCTGGTTCAGCCGGCGCCTTACGGCACCGATGTATCGGCGATCATGGATGCGATTGCACAGCGTCCCGAAACATTGCGCGGCATTGGCGTGGCAACCCCGGACACAGACGCACAACAGTTAATGCAATGGCGCGCCGCCGGCATTTGTGGTTTGCGCTTTATTGAAGCACGCGACCCGCAAGGCAATTTGTTTCCGGGCAGCGTCGGTTTTGACAGCATCGAAATCCTGGCGCCCGCTATGCGGGCAGCGGGCATGCACGTCCAGATGTGGGGCCCGTATGATCGTTATAAGCCGTGGCTGGAGCGGGTGACAGACCTGGGGCTGCCAGTAGTGATTGATCATATGGCCAGTGTTGTGCTCGACCGAGGCATGCAGGATCCGCTGTTCCAACTGGTGTGCCGACTGCTGCGTGAAAACCGGTTGTGGATCAAGCTGTCGGTATGCCGAGTATCGACGCAGGCGCCTGACTACACCGATGTTCGTCCCTTCCATGATGCATTACTTGAGGCCAACGTCAATCGCGTCTTGTGGGGATCGGACTGGCCGTATGTCCGCATGGGCGAGCGTGCCCCCGACGTCGGTCGACTGATTGACCTGGCATGGGATTGGTTCGGCAACGATACGGTCCGCCAGCAGATATGGGTAGACAACCCATCGACACTCTATGAATTCGTTGAAGGAGCAGAACAGTAAATGGCCCTGGATAAGGAACAAATTGACGCCTTCCGGGATAGTGCCCGGGATCTTTTGTCACGAACCAACCATGCCGAGCGTATCCGTGAGCGGGTGTCGCAGTTGCCTGCGCTGGATAGCGATTTCTGGCGGCAAATGGCCGATGCCGGCTGGCTGGCGGTGCTGGTTCCCGAAGAGCAGGGTGGACTGGGCCTGGGTCTGGGCGAAATGAACGCCATTGCCCAGGAACTGGGCGCCGCCTTGCCGGCAGAACCCCTGGTTGCTGTTGCCGTGCAGACCGTGACACTACTGAATGCGCTTGAGCCCGGCGCTTTGCGCGATCGGTTGCTCGCCGGTATTGCGGATGGATCGCTGGTCGTTGGCACCGCCTGGCAGCAGACCGCAGATCAAACCGAAGCGCACCGGGGCCCGGCTATTGTGGTCGATGGCGACATGCAAGCGGTGTCGGCGCGCTTTGTCAACGTGTCACCCGCCACCGGCGCAAGCGGCTGGCTCGTTGTCGCAAGCGAACAGAATGAAGATGTCCTGCTGTGGATCGAAGCGAACGCCCACGGCATGCAAATGACTGACTTGCCGCGCGTCGATGGCGGCAGCCTGGGCTCGTTGCAGTTGCAGGCAACTCGCGTGGACCAGACACAAGTGCTTGCACGTGGACCGGCAGTGCTGGCGGCACTGAACAAGGCCGTTGATTATGCTCGCATTGCCGTATCGGCACAATTGCTGGGCTGCGCAAGGCGCGCCTTTGACACGACGCTGGAGTACATGAAGGTGCGCGTGCAATTTGGCAAGCCGATAGGCGCATTCCAGAGTTTGCAGCACCGAATGGTAGACAGTTATATCCAGTTGCAGATGCTTGAGTTTGCTTTGTGGGACGTGACCGCAAGGCCCGCAGAGCAGCCAGCAGCGCTGGCCATGCAGGCTTCACGCCTGAAGGCCCGGGGCGAAGTGGCCGCCGGCCAGATTACGCGCCTGGCGGTGCAGATGCATGGCGGCATGGGTTATTCTGACGAGTCTGATGTCGGCTTGATGCTCAAGCGCGCCATTGCGTTGTCCAGCGAACTGGGTAACCGCCGCGCGAATCTGACGCGCTATGTGAAGTCACTGCAACTGCAGCCTGCCGCAACGGCGGGCGATACAACTGAGATAGATGCATCGGAAGACACCTGGACTTCATTTCCCACTGATGGCGATTGGGACCAGATGCCCGAAGACCAGTTCCGGCAGATGTTGCGCGCTTTCTATCGCAAATACTATCCCGAGCATTTGCGGCATCGCACCCGTCGCCTGCACTGGCATGAAATTGGCGACTGGTATCGCACATTGGCGCGCCAGAAGTGGATCGCTCCTTCCTGGCCGAAGCAATATGGCGGCATGGCATTGTCAGCGGAAAAAATGATTGCTTATATCGAAGAGCAGGAGCGTTATGGCGTGGGTCGTCCGCCCGATCAGGGACTGGTCATGCTGGGGCCGATCCTAATTCGCTATGGCACGCCGGAACAACAGGAAAAGTACCTGCCGGCGATTTTGTCAGGCGAACATGTCTGGGCGCAGGGCTACTCGGAGCCCAATGCCGGATCCGACCTGGCGTCACTGCGTTGCGAGGCGGTGGCGCAAGGTGATCACTTCGTTGTCAATGGCCAGAAAACCTGGTCCACGCTGGCTCAGGATGCTACGCATATGTTCATGCTGGTGCGTACGGACAAAGACGTCAAGAAGCAGGCCGGCATCAGTTTTTTGATGGTGGATTTGAAAACACCGGGCATTACGGTCAGGCCGATCCGCACTATTGCGGGTGACGAAGAGTATTGCGAAATTTTCTTTGACGATGTGAAAGTGCCCAAAGAGAATCTGGTTGGACAACTGAATCAGGGATGGACGATTTCCAAGGCGCTACTTGGCTTTGAGCGCCTGTTTAGCGGTAATCCCAAACATTCGCAGAGTACGCTGGCCATGATCGACAAGGTCATCGCCGCAAGCGGGTTGGACCAGGATCCGGCCTTCATGGCCGAATATGCCCAGCTGCATATGGATATTGCTGATCTGTCTTCCGCTTACGCTGCATTCTCCGATATTGTTCGACGCAATGAACCGCTGCCGGCTAATGTGTCGTTGTTAAAAATATGGGCGACGGAAACGCACGAGAAAGCCTCGCTTCTGTTGCTGGACGCAGCCGGCGAACAGGCAGGCACCACAGGCGCAGCCGTTTTTGGAGAAGGAGCAAGCGCCTTTAGGGATACTGCTGACGACGACCAGTCCAATGGACAAAGTCATGGGGCCGTGACCGTGGACGATTTGCAGATGCCGCTATACAACGCTGCGGCCGCAAAAATATTTAGCGGAACCAACGAGATTCAAAGAAATATCCTGGCAAAAGTGGTGCTGGCGCTGCCGACGTCATAGCCGGATGAGCCGATAGCAGTACTGCAATTGAACTAACGCAATTGAACACTGTAATCGGCAACTGAACACTGCAATTGATTAGCGCAATTGAGCACAGTCGCTGAGCAAAGCAACCGAATATAGCAACTGAAATGAAATTGGAGTAGACATGGCACAAACGCTTTCGCATATCCGGGTATTGGACCTGGGACGGGTATTTTCGGGGCCGTGGACCGGCCAGATGCTGGCGGATCTGGGCGCCGACGTGATCAAGGTAGAGCGGCCCGGCCGTGGCGATGATGTCCGGCAGCAGGGCTACCGGGCCAAGGACGAAGCCGGCAACGAAACAGCCGAGACCTCGTCATTCCTGGCCATGAATCGGGGCAAGCGCTCTGTCACGGTCAATATATCCAGTCCCGAAGGACAAGAGGTGATACGGCAACTGGTCCGGCATTGCGATGTGCTGATCGAGAACTTCAAGGCTGGTGATCTGGCCCGTTATGGCCTCGATTACGACTCGCTCAAAGCCATCAACCCGCGTCTGGTGTATTGCTCCATTAGCGGATTTGGTCAGTCGGGGCCTTACAGCCATCGTCCGGGTTACGATCCGATTTTCCAGTCCATGAGTGGACTGATGAGCCTGACCGGCAATCCCGAAGAAGAACCTGGAGGCGGTCCGCAAAAAGTCGGTTATGCGGTGTCGGATCTGACAGCCGGATTTTATGCCATCATCGGCATTCTTGCCGCGCTGAACCATCGCGATGCCGTGTCCGGAGAGGGCCAGTATATCGATATCGCCCTGTTCGACGCGCAGGTGGCCTCTATTGGTCATATCGCCATGAACTATCTGGTATCGGGCATCGTTCCCAAACGCATGGGCACAGCGTCGCCCATTACGTGCCCGTACCAGGCGTTTGAATGCAGCGATGGACACCTGATGATAGCTGTCGGCAATGATTCGCAGTTTCGCCAGTTTGTGCAACTGCTCGGCCTGCCCGAGCTGGCTGATGATCCCCGCTTTGTCTTGAACCGGTTGCGTGCACAGAACCAGAAGGAGCTTATCCCGATGTTGCAGGCCGTGATGATCAAGCATCCGATCCGGCACTGGCAGGATCAACTGGACGCCATGAACGTGCCTTGCGGACCGATCAACGATCTCAGTCAGGTATTTGAAGATCCCCAACTGCAGCACCGCGATATGCTGATGCATATGCAGCACTCGACAGCGGGCCGTATTCCGCAGATTGCCAATCCGCTGAAGCTGTCAGCCACGCCCGTTGATTACCGACGCCCGCCACCGACTCTGAGCGAGCATACCGACGAGGTGTTAAATGAGTTGCTGGGGATGGACCAGGCAGCCATTTCCGCATTGCGCGAGAAGAAGGTTATTTAACGCGCCGCTGCTTGTTAACAGGCCATTACGCCGATGCACAACAGTGTCGGCCAATCGGTGTCCGAAAATATGCCGTCGCGAAGAATCTAAGCGGCGGCATATTTTTTATTTTCGATTAAATAACGGCTCGGGGGCATGTGAACCGGGTTTGACGTGGGCCGGATGCTGTGCTGGTTACGGCCAGAGCCAGAAGAGGCAGAAGAGCCAGAATCACAGCCAGAACTCAATCGCCAATAGTCGGCAAGTGTTCGTGTCAGTGTGATGCAACCATGCCAGGATTCTGGGCCGCGTGTTTCGTGTTAATGTTCTATACCGGTTGCGGGTGTAGAGAAAGTCGAGGACGTTAAGGCGCTTGCCGCCGGAAAAAGCTGGCGATGTCAGGGAGCGACTGTCACCACGTTCCGGTTTTGAGTATGTCCCGGGACTGTGAGCAATGCTATTTCACTTGTCATAAATTAGCAACAGCATGGTGGCCACCAATGCTGGGCGCGCTTCTCCCTCTATTTCAAATTTATTTTCAAACGTAAATAGCGTGCCGCCATTTTTCGGTTGTGCGTCAAGCAGCGACTGCTGCAACCTGACTTTGGAACCCACAGGTACCGGGCTCACAAAACGCAGGTGATTTAGTCCGTAATTGAGTCCCTTGCCGCGGTTTTCAATCTTGAAAATATCCCGGGCCAGCAGGGGAATCAGAGACAGAATAAAAAAGCCATGCGCAATCGTTTTGCCATCGGGCATATCGGACTGAGCACGTGCGACGTCAACATGTACCCAGTGATCATCGCCGGTCAGGCGCGCATAGTGGTCAATCTGATCCTGCGTAACGGTAAACCACTGGCTTGTGCCAAGAGACTGTCCACAATACGTAGCCAGATCGGCAGGGGTATCTACAAGCAACATTCACAGACTCCATCAGAATTGTCCGCACTGCAGGAGGCGGACGGTAGAAAGGGCCGCTGGCTAAGGCGACCCGGCCGGGCAATCGGGCCCGCTGGCCCGCTACTTGCCGCGGTATTCGCTGTTTACTGCCCGATTGTGACGCCGGTCGTTTTTACAATGGTTTCCCATTTCTTGCGATCGGTTTCGACAAACTCGCGGGCTTGCTCCAGCGACATAGATACCGGTGGCAGATAACCCTGCGCTTCCAGGCGTGATATCGTGTTCTGCTCTTTCAGTACCGAATTCATAGACGTGTTCAGACTGGTCAATATGGCGGGATCGGTTTTGGCCGGTGCGATCAACAGGTTCCAAATCTCGATATTCAGATCTGGATAACCGCTTTCAACCAGGGTCGGGACCTCGTCCATTTGCGGATAACGCTCGGCACTGCTGACGGCAAGAAATTTCAGTTTGGGATTTTCCAGCTGCGCTTTTGCTGCGGGCCCGGTCAGAATGCCGATAGGTACCTGACCGCCGATAAGATCGCTGGTCAGCGGCGAATCTCCTTTGTAGGGAATATGTACGGGGTCGATGTCGGTGATTTTTTTGAAGTATTCAAATACCAGATGACCGGGTGTGCCGGCACCCGAGGTGCCGTAAGACAGGCTACCGGGCTTGGATTTTGCCAGCGCCACCAATTCCTTGATATTGTTTACCGGCAGATCCTTGTTGACGGCAATGACCAAAGGCAGCGAGCCGATGTTGGCGATGGGGACCACGTCGTCTGATTGGTAGGGCACTTTCATGCCGATCAGACGGGCAATAATTGTGCCCCCTACCGGACCCACGCCCAGGTTATAGCCGTCCGGATGTGCACGTACCACCGAGGCGACGCCTATGGTGCCGGCAGCGCCCGCGCGGTTTTCCACCACCATGGTCTGCTTCATCTGTTTGGACATGCCTTCGGCCAGTATACGTGCGGCGGTATCGCTGGATCCGCCTGGCGGAAACGGTACAGTCAATTTAACGGGTTTTGAGGGATAGTCTTTGGCTGCCAGCGCCGGCGTGGGCGAAACCAGCGCGGCACAGAGTGTCAGCGTAGCTGCCACGACAGCCTGCAAGCGCAGGCCCGTACGTGGGGCAAATGATGAAATGGGGGACAGTCTCATGGAGTTCCTCGTTGATTATGAAAGGCGCCCGTTGTTCTTATCGATAAGGCTGTGGCGGGCAACGCAGCACTGGATACTGGACATGCTAGGGTATTCTGTTTGTAATGTCAATAGGTCGTATTATTGAACTATATAGGCTATAATTATGTCCTATTGGGATAGGACACTGAATAGCCCCGCTGGTACAGTGGTGTGGCTGGTGCCAGCGCCGGAGAACGCAAAATGATGAAGCGTCGTGACCGATTACGCATTTCCCACCAGAAAGCATGCACATCAGATCAAGGAGATGGAAAAATGAGTCAGAAAAGCGGACCGCTCTCGCACGTACGGGTGCTGGATCTGAGCCGGATCATGGCTGCCCCGTGGGCCAGCCAGTTGCTGGCCGATATGGGCGCGACGGTTATCAAGGTGGAAAGACCCGGCCAGGGGGATGATACGCGAGCCTGGGGGCCGCCGTTTCTGAAGGATAGCGAAGGAAACAATACCGGCGAAGCGGGTTATTATCTGTCGGTCAATCGTGGCAAGCAGTCCATCACCATTGCCCTGGATACGCCGGAAGGGCAGCAGATCGTGCGCGAGCTGGCGGCCGATTGCGATATTGTGCTGGAAAATTTCAAAACCGGTGCGCTGGCCAAGTATGGGCTGGATTATGCCAGCCTGAAAAAAGTGAATCCGCGGCTGATCTATTGCTCGGTCACCGGCTTCGGTCAGGATGGCCCACGCAAGAACGAGGCGGCCTACGATTTCCTCATCCAGGCCATGGGTGGACTGATGAGCGTGACAGGCGAGCGGGACGACAAACCCGGCGGCGGTCCGCAAAAGGTCGGCATTCCCATTGTTGACCTGATGACGGGTATGTATACGGCCGTAGCGGTTCTGGCTGCGCTGGCCAACCGCGAGCAGACCGGCGAAGGCGAATATATCGACCTTGCCATGCTCGACGTCCAGACGGCCGTGTTGTCCAACCAGGCCATGAACCATCTGCTGTCTGGCAATACGCCCAAACGCGGCGGCAATGCGCATCCGAATATTCAGCCCCAGGATGTCTATGCTTGCCAGGACGGCGCAGTGATTCTGGCTGTCGGTAACGATCGGCAATTTGTCAAATTGTGTGATGCCTTGAAGCGGCCTGAACTGGTCAGCGACGAGCGGTTCAGTGTCAATGCCCAGCGGGCGCGCAACGTGGCCGAACTGACACGACTGCTGCAGCAAGAGTTTGCCCGCTGGCCTCGTGCCGATCTGGTGGCGGCCCTTAGCGCGGCGGGCGTGCCTTGCGGTCCGATCAATAGTGTTGCCGAAGTCTTTCAGGAGCCGCAGATCCAGCATCGCAAAATGCTGCGCAATGTGCCTCATCCATTGGGGGTTTCGGTCCCGCAGGTAGTTTGCCCGATCAACTTTACCAACCGGCCGCTGGCGTTTGACGCCGCACCGCCGTTACTGGGCGAGCATACCGAAAAAGTGCTTACTGATCTGGGCTACAACGCCACGCAGCTTAGCGAGTTGCGCGAATCCGGCATAGTCTGAAGCTAAGGAAAATCAATATGAACGAAATTGCACTGGAAAAGCAGGGAAAAATAGCGATTGTCACACTGGACAGCCCACCGGTCAACGCCCTGACCCTGGCCCGTTACGAGGCGATCACCCGGGTTTTTGAATCGATCAACACCATGGACGATATTAATGTCGTTGTCTTTACGGCCAAAGGCACCAAAGCCTTTTGCGCCGGGCTGGAGCTCAAGGAGTTCCTGGCGGCCACGCCTGAAGAAGATCCCATGCGGGCCAAAGTGGTGCGCGCGACTTTTCATGCCATTCGTCATTGCGTTGTACCCGTCATTGCCGCGGTCAATGGTCCCGCGCTGGGCGCGGGCAGCGTACTGGCCAGCAGCAGCGATATTCGCGTCGCGTCGGAAAAGGCGACCTTTTCCATGCCGGAGATCAATGTTGGACGCTGTGGTGGTGGCGCACATACCGGTCGCCTGGTGCCGCAAGGCAGCTTGCGATACATGGCCTTTACTGGCGAGCAGATCAGCGCCTGGGAGGCGCATCGCGTTGGTTTTGTCGAACGGGTGGTCGTACCGCGACTGCTGATGTCAACAGCCATGGATATGGCGCAGGTTATTGCATCAAAAAGCCGAATCGGACTGGTGACCATGAAAGAAGCCCTGAACCGGATCGAAACCATGCCGGTGGATGAGGGCTATGAGCTGGAACAGCAGTACAGCACCAAACTGATGCAGTCGGAAGATGCGCGCGAGGCTGTGCGTGCAGTCGTGGAAAAACGAGCGCCGGCGTTCAAGGGACGATAGTCTGGTTGATACGCCTTTGGATACACGGTGATCAGCATCACTGGCTATAATGCACTAGTTAATGGCATTGCCGCAGGCGGAAGCATAGACATACATCCCGTTTTCGGCA
Organism: Advenella sp. S44; assembly: GCF_002810445.1. Lineage (GTDB taxonomy): Bacteria > Pseudomonadota > Gammaproteobacteria > Burkholderiales > Burkholderiaceae_B > Advenella. The sequence continues at coordinate 811,181 of NZ_NEXS01000001.1, forward strand.
AAGTCCCGCCACACAATGGACAGGAAAATGACGCAAGCGCAGAACAGGAACAGCATTGCCCCGATTGACTTCAGCCGTAGCGCTGCAGCCCGTTACGTACAACTGGCCAGCTTGTTCCGGCGCAGGGTCGAATCCGGGCAGTGGCCCGTCGGCTCGCAAATACCAACAGTGGACGAACTGGCTGAAGAGTGCCAGGTCGCCCGCGCCACGGTGCGCCAGGCCCTGGACTTGCTGGAGGACGAGAAGCTGATTGCGCGTTATCGCGCAAAAGGCACGTTTGTTACCGGCAAGCCGCAAGAGCAATTCTGGTGTGAGGTGGCTTCCAACTGGGATGGCCAGCTTATTGCGCCTGAAGGCGTCAGTATTGAAATCCTGTCTGCCAGGGACCGGCGCATGCCATCTTCGGCAGACCTGTCGCTGGGCAAGCTGGCCGACAGTTACCAGTACTGGCATCGCCGTCACTGGCGCAACGGGCGACCCTATTATCTTGGCGAAGTCTTTATCGATGAGAAAGTGTGCCGGCGGATTCCGGCCAAGGCCTTCGAAACCAAAACTTCGATGCGCATCCTGCGCGATCTGCCGGGCCTGGAAATCGTTGAGGCGCATCAGACGCTGACATTGGGTTCAGCCGATCCGGAATTGGCCGACCTGCTGCAATTGCCGCTAAACGCCCCCGTGGCGCATGTGCATCGCAGCGCCGTTGATCAGAACGGCACAATCGTTTTTATCGGTGATGGCATCTATCGTGGCGATGTTGTCCGGCTGGATATCAGACTGAAGTAAATGGCTGCTTGAACCTCGAAACACAATCCTTGAATCTCAAATTATTTCATTTGAAATTTATTTGCTGCTGGTGGCCAGTTTGACTGCCAGGCCGACAAACACCACGGCAGCCAGGCGGTTCACTATATGCTGGGCAAGTGCCGATTGCTTCAGATAGCGTCCTGCCAAGCTGGAAAATGCCGCGAGCAGATTGAACATCAACAGCGCACACACAATGAAAATTGCACTTAGCGCAAGTAGCTGCAACGTGACCGAGCCAGCTTCGGGGCGCGCAAATTGCGGCAGGAAAGCCAGAAAGAAAATACTCAGTTTGGGATTGGTGGCACTCATCAGGATGCCACGCCTGTAGAACTGCAGGTCGCTGCGGCGTGATGGCGCGGCCTCGCTTGAGGCAAAGACGGGCGGCGCGCGCCATGCCTGCCAGGCCATGTACAGCAGGTACGCGGCGCCAATCAGCCGCAGCACCAGAAACGCCGTTTGCGAGGCGGCAATCAGTGCAGCAACCCCGATGGTCACAATAAAGGTATGCCACAGCAGCCCCGTACATAGACCCAGCGTGATCATGACTCCGGCACGCCAGCCCCACAGCATGGATTGAAACAGCACAAACAGGTTGTCCGGCCCTGGCGAGAGGGCCAGCAGGCAGGCAATGCCCGCGAAAACGAATGCGGTGTCGGCGCTGATCATGATGTCTCCGAACCAGAGGTGGTTATAATTGTTGGCTGTAATGAATCATAAACCACAGGGTTGCAACATGTCATCTGAATCTTCCATTCATACCCGTTTACAGCATCTGGGCATGGCGCCGTGTGACGCGCAGCATCCGGTTGCGCCAGTGGGTCTGCCGGCTGTGCGTACCAGTACGGTCAAATTCAATACTGTCGAAGATCTGGAGGACACCTATAAACGCAAAAGCCGCGGCGAGCGCCTGGTCACTTATGGTCGTATGGGTATGGAAACCCATGCCGCCCTGGAAGATATATTCTGCGCGCTCGAAGGCGGACGGCGTGCCTTTCTGGCTTCATCCGGCCTGGGCGCCATCAGCATGACGCTGCTCTCGCTGCTGAGCGCGGGAGACCACCTGCTGGCTGCCGATTGCGTGTACGGACCAGTCGGTCATCTGGCCGATACGGTGCTGCGACGCCTGGATATTGATGCCACCTTTACCTCAGCCAAAGATCCGCAGGCGCTGGAGCAGCATCTGAAGCCCAACACCAAAATATTGTATGTGGAAGCGCCGGGGTCCCTGCTCATGCAGATGCTGGACATGCCGGCGCTGGCTGAATTTGCCAGACGACACGAATTGATTCTTGTGACGGACAATACGTGGGGGTCGGGCTATGCCTATCGGCCGCTTGCGCTGGGGGCAGACGTCAGCATTGTGGCTGGCACCAAATATGTGGCCGGACACTCTGACCTCATGTTGGGGGCGGTGATCGCCAAGGATCCAGCGTTGATCAAAACCATTGACACCAATCAATATGCGATGGGATTTTCCATCAGCGCCGACGATGCCTGGCTGGCCATCCGCGGTGTGCGCACCTTGCCGGTACGCATGGAGCAGCATGCGCGCAATGCCTTGGCCGTGTGTCAGTGGCTGGCGCGGCAAGCGGCAGTGAAAAAGATTTTCCATCCCGCCTGGCGCGATGATGCCGGCCATCAATTATGGAAACGCGATTGCACGGGTTCCAACGGTCTGTTGTCGGTTGCGCTTGATATGTCGAAAGAGCAGGTGCGCACTTTTGTCAATGCACTGGAACTATTTGGCATCGGCTACTCCTGGGGCGGGTACGAAAGCTTGGTACAGTGGGTCGATAGTGGCTCGCTGCGCAGCCATGCGTACTTTGACGCTCATGCGCGAGAAAATGTGCAGGTGGTCCGCCTGCATATCGGCCTGGAGTCGGTTGATGACATCATTGCCGATCTGCATCAAGCCTTGCAAAAAGCGGGTGCGTTATCCTGATCCCATGTCCGGTGGCAACAGCAGCTCTGCCGATTGCATCTGATAAGTCAGTTGCAGCGCGGATATCAGCTGATCACAAGCGTAGCTTGCCGCCTCAAATATTGACGCGCCGGCCAGCAGCCGACCTGTGAGCGTTGCGCCAAAAAGGTCGCCGGTGCCTTTGGGCGTCGCGTCAATGCGGGCATGGCTCAGGATTTTTTGTTCATCGCGGGTTACCACGGCGACCAGCATCTGGTTGTCAGGCCATTCGGCGGGCGCGGCACTTGTTACCACCACCCATTGTGTGCGACCCACCAGCAGGTGGCGCGCCGCACTGACCACGCTGTCAATATCCGTTGCAGATAAACCGGTTAGCTGTTGTAATTCAAAGCCATTGGGCGTCAGGCCGTTGGCCAGCGGTAGCAGGTAGCGCTGGTAGGCTTGCGCCATATCCGGACTGACATACTGCCCGGTGTCGTGATCGCCCAGTACAGGATCCATAACCACTTGCAGGGTGGGGCGTAACGCGATGACCTTGACAATCCAGTCGGCCAGCAACCGGATTTGTTGCGGGTCGCCCATGTAGCCGGTAATGACTGCCTGAAGCGCGCTTAGCGCATCGCGCGCAAACAGGTCACTCAGATATCCGCCAAACCATTCGGCGGGTATGGCCCCGCCGTGAAACGTCGAGTAGTGCGGGGTGTTGCTGAACATGACGGTGGGCACGGTGGCGACCGTGAGGCCCTGCGCCTGGAGCGCGGGTACCGCCACATTATTGCCTACCCGGCCGTAGACGACTTGGGATTGGACCGAGATTACGTCAATGGCCAGTGGGCGCAGCGCCGATTGCGACCGGGAGTATGCGCCAGGGTCAACCGGATTGCTCAATCCGTCTCTCCTTTCTGCGTTGACGGCCAGTAATGGGCGTCGGGCGTTGCCCTCGCGCCGAAAATCGCCTGTCCGACACGGACAACGGTAGCCCCTTCTTCAATCGCGATTTCGAAGTCGCCCGACATGCCCATCGATAGCTCTTCCAGTCCGATGCCGTCGGGAGCGTCCTGGCGCAGCCGGTCGCGCAATTGGCGCAGCAATATAAAGCAGCGACGCACGCGCGAGGCTTCTGCCGACAGCGCCGCCAGGGTCATGAAACCTCGTACGCGCAAGGCAGAAAACGCCGGCAACTCCCGCAGGAAGGCGGCCACCTCGTCTGGCGGCAGGCCATACTTGCTGGCTTCTCCGGACGTGTTTACCTGTACAAAGACATCCAGGCCACGGCCTTCAGCCTGAAGGCGACGCTCCAGAGCAACGGCAACGCGCAGGCTGTCCAGCGCCTGGAATTCCGTGGCAAAACGGGCTACCAGCTTGGCCTTGTTGGTTTGCAAATGGCCGATGACCGACCACTGCAGATCAGTCAGGTCAGCCATTTCTTCCCACTTGCGATAGGCTTCTTGCGGTTTGTTCTCGCCAAACATGCGGCATCCGGCTGCATAAGCCTGACGCAGGTTTGTCTGGGGTTTGGTTTTACTGACCGGCAATAGGCGCACGCTTGCCGGATCGCGGCCGACCCGCTGGCATGATGCCTTGATGCGCGCCTGAACTGCTGCCAGGTTATGACGGAAGTCGTCGACCGTTTCAGCTTGCGGCCATTGGCCGTGCTGATCGTGCCGGGTAGGCGTATTCAAAGGAGTTTCTGTGCTCATGTATCTTCTCGCTGTCATCAGGCCTGGGGCATTCCATGATGCGTATGCACCGTTGTCGTCAGCGTGGTGGCCGACACGCGCACGCCGGACGGCGTGGCAGCAGGCGACCGAGTTCGTTTTCGGCGGTAGCAATGTAGCGTTATCGCAAGATTGGAAAGGAAATCAGGCAAGCTATCAGTATAAGCCTTAAAACGGCAGCCTTAAAGCTTGGTGCTGATGCTGATGTGCGGTCAACGGGCAATCAACGGGCAATCAACGGGCAATCAACGGGCAATCAACGGGGTATGCGCACCCCGCAGAGCATCAGCGGTGCAGAAGCGGTGTCGCATACCCCCGGCATGCGACTGGAATCACTGATACGTTTGCCGCTTGTGCTCTTTATTTTTTCTCGGCCAGTACTTGGTCAAGCAGTTTTTGTGCCTGCGTAATGCTGGATGCGTAATCACCGGTCATGCCGGGCGAGGTGACGTACTTGCCGCCAATCGCAAAAGACGGCGTACCTTCAATTGCGTACGTGTCTGTGACTTCCCCGGCGCGCTTGACCTTGGCGGTCACACTGAACGAATCGAAAGCAGAGGTAAAGGCAGCTTTGTCTATGCCCTGGGATTTGACCCAGTCGACAATGGCGTCCTTAGTGAACAGTTTTTTGCCTTCACGATGAATGGCGTTGAACACCTTCGGATGCAGCTCAAGCTTGTCTAGCGCTTCGAGTGAATAGTACAGTTGCTGCATGGGCTGCATGGCGGCATTGAAAGCGACCGGTACCCGCACGAAAGCCACATCAGCCGGCAAGGTTTTTACCCACTTTGCCACCAGCGGCTCCATTTCAGCGCAATGCGGGCAACTGTAGGCAAAAAACTCAAGGACTTCAACCTTGTCTCCCGAGCCTGAAGGCTGGGCCGTATTCAGCGTTTTGAAGGCCGGGCCGGACTGGGCCATGACGGGAACAAAGGCTGCGGCACCGGTAAGCAGGGCAGCAGATACGAAACGGAGCAGGAGAGAGGATGATTTCATAGTCTGTTTTTGAAGTGGGTTAATAATCAGGCATGCCCGCAAGCCGCCCGTGAGTTGGCGATACTGCATTAGGACACGCTGTACCCGCTAAAGTTCCCGCTGCGGCGTGCCCTGGCCTAGCGTACGATGGTAGAGTTGATTTTCGCCCCTGACAGCTGGGCACGGGACTCGCTCAGTTCCTTGTCGCTGTCGAACGGACCGATGCGTACGCGATTGACGTTCATATTGTTCACTCTGGCTTTCTGGATCTGAACGTTAAATCCCATCATGATCATGCGGGCGCGAAAGGCGTCGGCTTCTTTTTCATCGCGATATGAACCCACCTGCAGGTAACGTGGCCCGTTATTGCCAGTACGCGCAGCCGGCGCGCTGTTTGCCGGTGTCGTGGGTGTAGTTTTGGTGCTGGCGGTTGTCACCGGCGATTTTGCTGTTGCAGACGGTTTTTTGTCTGCTGGCAAGGTGTTAATAAGCGAGGCAATCTGATCATCGTTTGTGTTTGGCGTGGTCTTGGCCGGTGGCGTCACGGCGGGCAGCGTGCCGTCAGCCGTAAAAGGCATGTCGTCCGTGCTGTCGGGAATCCCGATCAGTGGCGCTAGTGGCTCGATTTTCGGGCGCAGCGGCGGCTGTTGTGCAGAGTTGATGCTGCCATCGCTATTCATCCAGGCGTTCGGATCGATCAGCGGTGCACCGGCACCGGGTTGATTCCGGCCGGACAAGGCACCATTTTGGCCGTTTGCCGGCTGACGGGAATCCTGGATTGGGGACGGAGAACGCATGATCATGAAAGCGGCCACCGCAGCCACGGACAGGCCGATGATCAGGCCGAGCAGAACAGAGGAAAATGTCATGCTTTTGCCCGAAGAAGATCGGGAGCTACGGGCGGCGGGGCGTTTCTTGCGTGTTGCCATAGTGGGACTGTCTCGCTTACATTTGCTGGGGCGCGGACACACCCAGTAAGCCCAGGCCATTGGCAATGACCTGGCGGGTGGCATCGGCCAGACGCAGCCGCGCACGTTTCAGTTCGATATCGTCAAGCATGATACGCTCGGCGTTGTACCATGCATGGAAATCGGCCGCACATTCCTGAAGCCAGAACGCCACCTGATGGGGCGACAGTTCGTGGCCCGCTGACTGAATCAAGCCGGGCAGTTCTGCCAGGCGCTTGAGCAACGTGATTTCAGTGGGAGCTACCAGCCTGCTGCTGTCGGCCTCGTGCAGACCGTCTGTGAGGTCGGCCGAGTCACGCAGCAGCTTGCAGATACGCGCATGCGCGTACTGCACATAATATACCGGATTCTCTTCGCCCTTTGCCAGAGCCAGATCAATATCAAATACAAATTCGGTATCTGCCTTGCGCTGTATGAGAAAGTAACGCACCGCGTCCTGACCTACCCAGTCGATGAGGTCGCGCATGGTGACGTAACTGCCGGCACGCTTGGAGATTTTTACCTCCTGTCCGTTACGCATCACCTTGACCATTTTGTGCAGAATATAGGAAGGATAGGTTTTTGGAATGCCCAGATTCAGCGCCTGCAGTCCTGCGCGCACGCGCGCGATAGTGCCATGGTGGTCAGTACCCTGAATATTGATGGCTTGCGTATAGCCGCGGTTCCACTTGCCCACGTGGTAGGCCACGTCGGGCACAAAGTAAGTGTAGCCGCCGTCGGATTTACGCATGACCCGGTCTTTGTCGTCGCCTGTGCCCAGTTCGGTAGTTTTGAGCCACAAGGCATTTTCGTGCTCGTAGGTGTAGCCGCTGGCGATCAATTTGTTGACGGTATCTTCAACTTTGCCGTCGCTATACAACGAACTTTCAAGATAGTAATTATCAAATTTCAGGCCAAACGCCTGCAAGTCAAGATCCTGTTCGCGACGCAGACAGGCCACGGCAAATTGGCGGATGTCTTCGAGAGAATCCAGGTTACCCGAAGCCGTGACGCTGCGGCCGTCTGCCTGCACTGTTGTTTTGTTGACGTAGTCGCGGGCAATATCGGCGATATATTGGCCACGATAGCCGTCTGCAGGATAGGCGTCATCGTCTGGGTTAATACCGCGAGCGCGCGCCTGCGTACTGACCGCCAGGTTGTGGATCTGGTTTCCTGCATCGTTGTAATAGAATTCGCGCAGGACATCGTAGCCGCCGGCATCCAGCAGGCGGCAGAGGCAGTCGCCCAGGGCGGCCTGGCGGGCATGGCCCACGTGCAGCGGGCCGGTCGGATTGGCCGAGACAAATTCGACGATCACCTTTTCGTTGCGCCTGGCGGCGTTGCCGTATTGGCTGCCCTGTTGTGCGATAACCTGCAACACTTTGTGGTGCGTTGCCTGCGTGAGCCGCAAGTTGATAAAGCCTGGGCCGGCCACGTCGGCCGATTCGACCACGCCGTCGGCGGCGGGATTGGCCAGCACATGGGCGACAATTTCCTGGGCCAGTTCTCGCGGGTTGCGCCGGGCGGGTTTGGCGATTTGCATGGCAACGTTGCTGGCAATATCGCCGTGATCGGCCTGCTTGGGACGCTCCAGTTTGATAACGGGGCTGGCCTCGGGCAGGAGATGGCGTACGGCTGCCTGAAGCAGCGAAAGTAAGTGTTGTTGCAGCTCGGGGAGCATGGCGTCCGGGGGGTGGGAAAAAGGCAGATTTTACCATACCTGGCCTGTCTGTAACTCAAAGCCCGCGGTTTCCCGCAGCCACTTGGCGTAGGCCTGGATGTCGGCGCGACCGACAATCGGCTGGCTGACCAGCGCTTTTTCCTTGCCCGGCGGCACCGCCATCATATTGCCGTAGAACAGATCGGCGACTGTCAGTGCATGGGCGGTGGGCAGATCGCGCTCAATAAACTGCTCAATCTGCATGCGGCGGGCCCGGCCGAACTTGACGGACTGATGCTGCCGTATCGTAATGCCGTCCTCGGTCTCCATTTTGCGGTCCGATGCGAGCCGTTCGCTGGCCGGATTCTCTGGTTCATAGCCCATCAGGTTGTTGTGCACCAGCGGATTGCGGATGCGCAATAGATCCTGGGGCAGGGGCTTGAAGGCCACGCCCGCCGACAGTCCCTGTTGGTGCATCCATTGCAGCACCACATTGCCCAGATCACCGGGCAATCCGCTGGCATTAGCTACCGATGTCGTGTCCGTATCCTGTATGGTGCCACCCATATCCGAGTGATTCCCCATAAAGCCGATCTCATGGAAGTTCTGACGATCGCTGCGGCCAATCGAAGTGAGCGGGAAAATATTGTTATGTTCGTTCAAAGCCACTGCATGAGCGACCCAGTGCCACGCCGGCGATACCCGGTAATCATGGGCGGCATTATTCGAGCCCAGCACGCCAAGCTGCGTTACTGTATCGAACAGGCCCATGAAACGAAAATCCAGACACGCGCTGACCGTCATTATTCCGTCCGGCGCTTGGCCATTTTTTGCGTATGGCGCGTGGATTTTTGCGGTGAACAGACCGTCGCGTGTCTGCTGCATGAGCAAATTGGCAAAAATGCGAGCGGCTGTCGCGCCTCGGGAAAAGCCAATAATATCAATTGGGATGTGACCACCGGCCGTTCTCAGCGAGGCAGCGTCAGTGAGCAGGGAGTCAATCAGGCGATGCATCTGCGTACGAACAATGCCAGGAACCGAGTCTGCGAACAAGGTGTCCAGCGGGCGCAGCAACACGCCCAGCGGCCCCAGAATATAAGGCCTTTGCAGAACGCTGGATACCCCATAGACGGCCGGTTCAGCCAGCGCGTACACGCCATCGGTGGTGCCCGGACCGCCAATATAGTGCACCGGGCCAGAGTTGTACTGCTTTTGCAGCTTGTATACGTTGGAATTGCTCTGGCTTCCCTGGTTGCGGGTGCCGTCAAAGGCAAAGAGCAACAGGCCCAGCGGATCAATGTAGCGACGCGGCTGCCCGGCCGCATAACCCAGCGGATCCGCGCCCGGCAGGGGGCCTGCCGGATCAGGCTCCAGATAGTGACCAAAGGCAGGGTCATAGGTGCGATAGATATTATCGAACCAGCCTGTCGCTTCGTCTTCATACTGGCCCGGGTAGCGCAAGTGCAGGGTCAGGCGACTGACCATCGGCGTCATTTTGCCTTGTGGCTGTGGGCGGGCCAGCCAGACGGTGCGGGCCTGGCCGTCGGTGACAGCCAGAGGCAGCCCCAGGGTGTCTGTGTGAATAAAGTGCAGCGTCCCCGCAGGCTTCTTGCCCCGTATGTTGCGCAACGCGTCCCGTATCGACGTATTTATCGCATGCGCGTGCGGCGCAGCCGGGGCGTTCATGAATGCTGCCGCTGTCGCGTAATCGATAAAGGCGACGGGGATGGCGCCGGCATAAATGTACCGTCGCGAAATCGCGCCATTGGGCGGTATTCGCAGGGGCGCGCCGGTCTTGACAGACCAGTGGCCGACCACGCGGTTATCCTGGTAATAAAAGTGAGTCAATGCCTGCTCGTCGTGTCGGACAATACGCAGGCCCTGGCCATTGTGCAGGTTCTGCAGAATACGTTTGCCTTGTCGATAAACACGCTCAAGGCGCCGGTTCGCTGCGTAGCGGGTGTGCACGCGATCGACCTGGACCGGCAAGCCGCTGGCGTCCCGCACGATACGGCTGCGATGTATGCGTTGGCCGTCAGAGCGGGCGATTGCGGCACCGCTGCTGTCCCAGGCATACCAGATGCGCCGCTTTCTGGATGCCACTGGTGCGCGGGCCAGTTGTCCGCCTGGGTAGCGGTAATGTTGTTCTATCATCCCTGCCAATCGCTGTTGCGGGCCGTACATATAATGTCGCTTAACGGCACTGGCAGCGGCCGGAAAATAATACGATTCGCCCAGTATCCGTCCGTCGCGCCCGACCTGCCGGTCCAGACCCAGGATTGGACGGATCGTGGCGCCGGCCAAGGCCACTACATGCAACTGCTGGCGACCGGACATATCGCGCCGGTACTGGGCGCGAACGTGATTGCCGAAGGCAAGCAGGCCATCCTTGTTGATTTGCAATACCGGATGGCGCTGTCCGCCGGCGTCTTCCCACACAATGGCACGCAATTGCCCTGCAGGCGTATACGTGTATTGCAGGCGACCGCCTTCGGGCAGCAAATGGATCACTTGACGGGCTTGCGGATCGCTCAGCAGGACATCTTCATAGTGAACCCTGTGCGGATTGTCTGGCGTTGCAGGTCTTGTGACGCCGATGCGCAACACGCCGGTGACCGGATTTGGCGCGTGGATTCGGGTTTCGTTGGGATGCGTCAGCGAAAAGCCGCCGGCTTGCGGATAACGGATGTGGGTTGTCGCCATCGATCCTGCCGCTGCCACTTCCCTCAATAGGCGCAAGCGATACCGCGAATCATATTCGTATGACCAGCGCACCCCGTTTGCAAACGCCTGGGCGGTCGGTTGCCCTTTGCTGTTGTACCGGATGGTCTGATCACCTGTGAGCGCACTGCGCCAGAACGTGAGCAGACCCTGCGGGTTATAGTGCAACTGCAGGCCCGGCCAGAATCCGTCTGACAGGCTAAGCCGTGAAGGCATGCCGCCTGGATGGCGGGCAATGTACAGGCCATTGATGGATGACAGCCGCCCGTCTTCATAATACGTGGCCTGAAGGCCTGGGGCAGGGCAGCCAAGACAGCCATGCCCCTTGGCCGATTCGAGCAGATAGCGACCGTGTCTTTGTCGCCAGACAAACGTTGTGTCGTGCCCGTTTCCGTCTGCGATGCGCGTGATTCCCCGTTGTGCGCCGATCGGCAGATAACTGAACAGTTGCGTTCCGACACCTGCCGGCTCATCGTGCATAACGGCGCGGATGACCCGGCCGCGCTTGTCATAGTGCCATGTTCGAAGCCGGTAGAACGCCTGCGAAGGCAATAAAACGTTCTGGTTGCCGTTGACGGCGTGCAAAGCCCAGCCTGGTTTGTCTGTACCGGCCGCGCGGAACCTGCCTGTGCGCAAGGCAATGATACGCGTTAGCTGCCCTTTGCTGTCGAACACATGATTGGCGTTTTTTTTCTCGGGTGCCGCGACCGCCAGGCCCGTCAGCTTGAATGGATCTCCCGCCTGGTATGCCGGTTCGTACAGATATCGAGTTTGGCTGCCATCGGAAATGGTGGCAAAGGCCAGACGCGCCGCGACAGGATCGTAGGTGTATCGAATCGGTCCGTCAGGGGTATCGATTTGCGTCAGACGGATGCGCGCATTAAAGCGGGTGTCCCGATCGTAATGAAATACTAGGGTGTGGCCGGCCTGGCTGGTAACATGCCGGATTTTGTCGGCAAATATCGAGGCACGACTGTAGCGCTGAATTTGCAGGTGGTGGCGATCGACCCGGATTGACGAGAGCAAGCCTTGATGATCGAAGGTAAGGGTGCTGCCGTTAGGCCAGCGCCAGGTCCAGCCGCTGGCGGCAAGTTGCAGGCGGCCATAGGCCGGCGCATTGGCTGCTGCGACCTGACCGGCCCGAGGATTAAATGCGATACGCGAGCCGTCGGCCTGCGTGATTTGCAGGCCATTGGGTGTACGTTGCAGATAAATGTCGAAATTGTGACGCCAGCCGGATCCCAGACCGAGGTCCGTGCGATCCATTGCGTTGTAGCTGCGAACCAGCAGCAATCCGTCTGCGCGCAAGGGCACATCCACTGCTTCCTGATATTTATTTCCGGTTGCCAGATTCACCGGATTGCCCGCGCCAATATTGACTACCGGCTCGTTGGCCTGCAAGGTATAAGGGCTGCTGCCAAGGCAAGGATTGGCGCTGCCAGGCGGACGCGGACATTGCGCATTATTTGCTTGTCCGGCAACGCCCTCTGAGGCAAAATAAAGCATGCCTGCAATTATTGCAATCCAGTGCGGGCGGACAGGAAATATTGAACGGGGACGGGTTCGCATGACCAATAACCTGAAAAATGCGTATCATCACCTTTGCAACGCATTTGCAGTGGGCGCAGTCCAATAAAATATCTAATGAGGAAAACCGTTATGTTGATTACTTTTCGTTCGGATGTGGCCGGAGATGTCCTGATGATGGCCGAGCAGGCCAGGACTGTATTGCAGGCGGCGGGGCGCGAGTATGAGACCGTGCCTGAAATGGGCGTCTTTACCGTGGCTCAGCTGGAAGAAGCCATTCGCCATCTCGAGCAGGCGATCAATGCGGATCCCGATTCGGCACCCGACCATCAGTTTGACGATAAAGACCGTGAAGAAGAGGACGACGAAGTCGCTGTGCATCCCATTAGTGAGAATGTCAGCTTGCGCCGCCGTGCCTATCCGTTACTGGACATGATGCGCCAGGCCAAAGCGGCCGGCAAGGAAGTGGTTTGGGAAAAAGGCAGCGCCTGGTAAAGGGGCGGGACCTGATACAAAAGACTGGCAAGTTCAAAGACTGACTAAACCGAAGGCCTGCCAAATCAAAGGCTGACTAATGCGATGCCAGTGCACGCAATAGCCAGCCTTTTTATATTTCAGCCGTCAAGCTCAGCGGTTATGCCACATCGCGCAAGGCGGCGCCTTCTTTTGCCTGCTGGTTCAGATGGCGGTTGACCGCACTCAGGACAGCAACAAACGATGCGGTCACGATGTCCTTGTGAATGCCGACCCCGAAGCCCGTTGCCGATTCACCCAAGCGCAGTTCGACATAGCAGACAGCGGATGTTTTTTCGCCGGAGCCCATGGCATGTTCATGATAATCCATAAACCGAATGGGCAGGTTCAGTGCGTTGATGAAGGCCGAAATGGCGCCTTCGCCGCTTCCTTCCATCACTTTGAGCTGACCGTCCACTTCCAGTTCGGCGCGGATACTGAACTGGTCGCCGTTCTGGTCATCGCCCTTGCTGTTGATCTGGTGTCGCAACAGTTTCCACGGCGTTGTCTGCTTCAGGTACTCTTTTTCGAAGATGTCGAACACCGCGTTGCCATTGACTTCAGTGCCGGTTTCATCGGTGACGCGCTGGATGGCGCGAGAAAATTCGATTTGCAAGCGGCGAGGCAGGTTCAGGCCGCGTTCGTTCTCAAGAAGATAGGACACGCCCCCTTTTCCAGACTGGCTGTTGACCCGGATGACGGCATCGTAGCTGCGTCCGAGATCGGCCGGATCGATCGGCAGATAAGGCACTTCCCAGACAGCATCGTCTTTCTGCACGGCAAAGCCTTTTTTGATGGCATCCTGGTGCGAGCCCGAGAATGCGGTAAACACCAGATCGCCAGCATAAGGGTGACGAGGATGGACGGGCAATTGATTGCAGTATTCTGCGGTGCGGCGCACATCGTCTATGTCGGAAAAATCCAGACCCGGGTGGACGCCCTGGGTGTACAAATTCAGAGCCAGGGTGACAAGACATACGTTGCCCGTGCGCTCGCCACTGCCGAACAGGCAGCCTTCGATACGGTCTGCGCCGGCCATGACAGCCAGTTCGGCGGCGGCCACGGCGGTGCCACGGTCATTATGGGGGTGAACGCTGACAATGGCGCTTTCGCGATTATTGACATTGTTGCAGAACCATTCGATCTGGTCGGCGTACATATTCGGCGTAGTGGCCTCAATGGTCGCAGGCAAGTTGAATACGATCGGGTCTGTGGCAGTAGGCTGCCACACATCGGCCACGGCGTTGCATACCTCGACGACAAATTCGGGCTCGGTCGTGCTGAACACTTCAGGCGAGTATTCGTAGCGCCATTTGGTTTCAGGATGCCGGCTGGTGGCTTGCTTGATCAAGGCAGTGCCGGTCTTGGCGATGTTTTTGACTTCGTCCTTGTTCATGTTAAAGACGATTTTGCGAAACGCCGGCGCGCAGGCGTTATACAAGTGCACCATGGCCTGGCGGGCGCCGGCCGCAGCCTCTACCGTCCGGTTGATCAGATCTTCGCGCGACTGGGTCAGCACAATGATAAGGACGTCATCGGGAATGTGGTTTTCTTCGATTAGAATGCGAACAAAATCAAAATCTGTTTGGGACGCGGACGGGAAACCGACCTCGATTTCCTTGAAGCCGATCTTGACCAGATGTTTGAAAAAACGCAGCTTGCGCTCAATACTCATGGGTTCGATCAGGGACTGGTTACCATCGCGCAGGTCGGTACTCATCCAGATGGGGGGATGTTCGATTCTCTTGCTGGGCCACGTACGTTCCGAGAAATCGCGCTCGAACGCCTTGAAAGGAATATATTTGGAAGCGGGGTTGGAAATCATGATGCACCTATTTTGGGGAGAATCCCGGTGCGAACAGACTGGATTTAAGCAGCGACGCCGGGATTCAGAATAATAAAACGGAATCCTTGTGGCTTATACACGGGCTGTCGAACTGCCACGAACGCTCTAGGCTCGACAACCGGTCGCTAGCAGTAGCAGCAGAGAAGAAGAAGAAGCAACAGCAGAACGCGTTGCGTTGGACGTAGCGGCAGCCCACAGCTTTCCCGTGGTGCAAACGGATTTGCGACCGGAAAAAGCGTTGCGAGAAGATGCAGACTGGCTGTTCATTCTTTAACTATAAGAAAAATTACACCGGCGCGCAAGTGTTTTTTCCAATGCGCGCCGATATCCTGCCCTTTCGATCAGGTAATGGTGTGCTTGACCTCATCGCGCGCGGGCCGAAGATGGGTGTCATCGGACCGTCCGATGGTCGGTTGCGACTGTTCAGAGGTGGAAACGGTTGGGCGATCCTGCGCTTGATCTTCCGACAGGACCGGCTCATCTTGTGTTGGCGTTACAACGTCCGGCGTTGCCCGGACAGTATGGACGGGCTCGGTCGCCTGGTCTTGTTCCTTAATGTGGTGGCGGTTCGCGGCAGTTGCAACTTCGCCAGTTTTAGTTTGGGCAGTCGTGGCTTCTGCATCTGGCGGCTGACCGGACGAACTGACAAATGGAGTATCGCTGGCTGCGGTAGCGGGGACATCGGCCGTCGCGACCGTCGGGTGCGAATCGGCCAATACCGGCTCGGTTGTGGAAGTCGACTGCACAGCAGACCCACCAAGCGATGGATCCCGCTCTTCTGTTTGTGCCAGTGTTGCGGCGATCCGGCTGTCTGCGGCGGTCACGGTGCCCGCGCCCAACAGGCGTTCCTGGTCGCGAATCTGTGCCAGCTTGCTGACCCGGTTATTGTCCAGTTCGTCCTTGGTTGTTTTCAGGTTGCCGATATTGATGGGCTCGGAACGATCGCGCCAGACCCAGCCGAGCACATCCCGGCCTTCAGGTGACAGACTCTGGATAAGCTGGCTCGCCGTATCTGCAGGAACTGTCTTGTAGGCGGCGCGTTCGACACTGCCGCTATACCAGGCGCTCAGAAAAAAGTAGACTATCAGAGTGCCCAGTAACACCACGCCCCACCAAAGGTAGGTGTTAATGCTCTGTAAGAAGGCGACCAGTTGTTCGTTGAATTTGTTCAGAAAAGCGTAGTCCTGTGCTGCGCCGAATTCGAGAATACTGGCGGCAACCCAGAGCCAGACGACGATTGTGACAATAATCACGACCGCACGCATTATAATCCTTGGGGTAGCCAGCTTAAGCAGCGTTTTGCTTACCAGTCTGGCATCATTTTGCTGAACCGCGGCATTGCTGTATTTCATAGGTATTCCAAATCCGATATGCGTCATGCGTTAGAACTTCGAACCGGCCAGCAGTTGGTGCTGACCCCGCAACTGCAACAATCCTTGCGCTTGTTACAGTGTTCTGCGCTGGATCTCCAGGCAGAACTGGCACAGGTGCTGCAGGACAACCCCATGCTTGAACTTGTCGATAATAACCAAATATCGGAAGATAGTACAAATACAAGCGAAAACGATGCCGAGCTTTTACAACAGGACTGGGCTTCCCAAACCGGGCAGAAGTCGCGCGATGACGAATATTTCCAGCCCGAAGCCGCCGTCGGCTTGTCGCTTTCCGAGTATCTGCGAGAGCAGTTGCGATTGACTCATGCTTCCGAACGCGATGTCAGCCTGGCCGAATATCTGATTGAAGAACTGGACGACAACGGCTACCTGACGTCCAGCTTGCAAGAGATAGCGGCATTGTTTTCGGAAGAGGCCAATGTTACCGAAGACGAGCTGGCCGTCGCACTGCGGCTTTTGCAGTCCTGTGATCCGGCCGGCGTGGGGGCGCGCACCCTGTCCGAGTGTCTGCTGTTGCAGCTGAATGTATCGACGCTGGCCGACCCGCCCACCCCAGAGGTGCTGGCCTGTGCCCGCCTGATTTGCGAACATGGTCTGGAGGCCCTGGGACGCGCCGATATGGCGCAATTGCGATCCGTCACTGGCGCCGATATTGACCGGATCCGCCAGGCCCATGCGTTGATCCGCCAGCTGGATCCCAGGCCCGGCAAACAGTTCAGTACGCCCACGGCCGATTATGCGGTGCCCGATGTGTTGGTGCGCAAAATCAATGGCGAATGGGTTCTGGCCATTAATCAGGCAGTCATGCCCTCGTTGCGTATCAGTGAGGGGTATGAAACGATGATTCGTCGCCTGGGCAAAGACGCCGGATCCGGCATGAGCGAACAACTGGTGGCTGCCAAGGGATTTATCCGTCAGGTCAGTCAGCGCTTTACAACGATCCTGGACGTCTCGCGGGCCATTATGGACAAGCAGCGCGATTTTCTTGAGTACGGAATGGCGCGTCTGCAGCCGCTCACCTTGCGTGATGTCGCCGACGCCGTGGGTATGCACGAATCGACAATTTCCAGGGCGACAACGCAAAAATTCATTGCGACCCCCCACGGGGTGTTTGAATTGAAACGTTTTTTCGGTTCCGGGGTGGCGACCGATAGCGGCGCAAATGCTTCCGCAACGGCGGTGCAGATTCGCATCCGCAATTACATCCAGGCCGAACCTGAGGGCAAACCTCTGTCTGACAGCCGCCTTACTGATATGCTGGCGCAGGAGGGCATTACAATCGCGCGGCGTACAGTGGCCAAGTATCGCGAAGTCCTGGGTATTCCGTCTGCATCCCTGCGCAAGGCCCGGGCCAGCCTTAACCAGGAGTAGCGTCAGCCTTGCGGCCACGCTGCGGGCGCGCAATGGCGTTTGGTTGCTATGCTTGCCAGAAGCACCGGTCGTCGCACACGGCCGTTGACATAGTGTGGCCGATCACGACCAAAGAACGCCGGTAACATACCGAAAGAAAATAGATAGTTGGCTTTTTGCAAAACAAAGCTAGGCACTTGCAAGTTTTTTTGCGTTAGATGATAATACCTCTCATGTATATTTGCATTTGTAATGCCGTCACCGAAGACGCCGTTGTTCGCGCCATAGCCCAGGGTGCCAGCACGTTGAGTGACCTGCAGGATGAATTGGGTGTCGCCACCAATTGTGGGTGCTGCGCACAAATGGCTTGTAGCTATTTGGAGCGCGCATCGTGCACGGGCGCGCCTGTCGTCCACGACGGCGTCAATGACCATTGCGGCAAGGAAAAATGCGATGTGCTGGCCACAGAGTCTGTGGTGCTCTGGCGCTCGGCGGCCTGACTCCTCGGGCTTTTTCAAGACACCTGACGGCGCCGCCGTCTTTTTTTTCGCTTCGCCGTTGTTGCGGCAATCTGCGGTTTCCCGTCTCACCCACGACACATTAATGCCACGTCCACGGCATTTTCATGCCTCATACTCATCATCATTTTTTCGTCAGTTTCGCGATACCTCCAACGCACTTACACAGTACTTTCACGGCATTGCACGACATTTCCAAGGGGTTTTTACATCACTTTGGCGACACGTTGACGTAACTGTGACGCGATTTTGACGTGATTTTCACGAAACCTCCATAGGACTTCCTTGGAACGTTGACGGCACCTTGACCGGGCTTTCTCCAGACTTTCGTGAGACGTTCACCGGACTTTGACGGATCTGTAGGCCCGTTTCAACCCATTTTTTTGGCCATTTCACGTCCGTTTCATCATGCGTTGACCGCCGCTGATTGCTGAACAAAAACGCTTTCATTTCCATTCTCATTTACCACCTGCAAGGCTTTTGCGGCAAACCGGAGTAAAGCGCGTGTCTTCCCTTATAATTTCTCTTATTGCACCACCGGGCTGCTTTCGCAGCCAATCAGCCGCTACTGACGGTGCCTCTCACAGCAAAGGAAACTATCATGAAAGGCGACAAGGACGTTCTCAGATTGCTAAATAAGCAACTGACTAATGAATTGACTTCAATTAACCAGTATTTTCTGCATGCCCGCATGGCCAAGAACTGGGGATTGAATCGCTACAATAAAAGCGAATACCATATTTCCATCAAGAAAATGAAAAATGCCGATGCCATCATCGAGCGCATTTTCCTGCTTGAGGGCCTGCCGAATCTGCAGGATCTGCACAAGCTGCATATTGGTGAAAACGTGCCGGAAATTCTCAAGTGCGATCTGAAGATCGAGATTGACAATCACCGCACACTGACCGAAGCAATCGCGCACTGTGAAAGCGTGCGTGACTATGTCACGCGCGACCTGCTCCAGGAAAACCTGGAAGACGTCGAAGAACAGATCGACTGGCTGGAGACCAATATTGAACTGATCGGCAAAATCGGCCTGGAGAACTATCTGCAAAGCCAGATAGGAGACGATGACTGATTGCAGTAACAAAGGGGCCGGAAAGGCCCTTTTGTTTATTGCGAGTTACGCATCCTATTCTGGCCAGGCGCCGTCGCTGCACGGGCACCGTCAGCTATTATTCATTATTGACTAGCGTGACGGGCAGTCCGATACATTACCCCAGGCATTATTCGCGCCGCAATACTGATTGCGTACCCGCGACAGGCAGGCTGGACGATCGAAAAAGCCCAGTGCGCGACATTCGCTCATTGCCTGACGAAAGGCCGGCTCCCAGTCGCCCGCTTGTGCAGCGCGACCTGCGTCTCGCGAGCGGCGAATAGGTTGCATGCCTTGCTCGTTGTCACCGGTATGGCCACCGTCAAGGGTGTCGGTAGCGTCGCCGACGGTAATTTCACTATTGTTTGTCGTGACGGCCTGTTCAATGGCCTGCTCGCCTTCCTCGGCATCAACCTGCCATTGCACCGGATCGGGCTGTTTGGGTACGCCCTGCGCGCCGCTCATCAGCGGCTGCTGGGGCTGCAGCTGGATCGGGCGGCCATCTGCATCCACCATGGGGTTGGGGTCAGACTCCATGACGTTAGGTACAT
Source organism: Advenella sp. S44 (assembly GCF_002810445.1). Taxonomy (GTDB): domain Bacteria; phylum Pseudomonadota; class Gammaproteobacteria; order Burkholderiales; family Burkholderiaceae_B; genus Advenella. Next base: position 830,722 of record NZ_NEXS01000001.1, read on the forward strand.
TGGCAGAAACCGGCGCGTGCTCAATGAGCCAGTCGCCGGCCTGCAGGCCGCCCCAAGTGGCCACACCGGCCACAATGAGAAGGGACAAAAATAATAAACGCCAGGACATCTGCATACCTCGGTTGTAATTCGGCCAATTTTAGCCGTTTTCCCCAAATACTTTGCCGCCATGTTCACGCATCGCGTGAAAATTAATCTCCGGATTCAGCTCTTGCGCGACCCGCAATTGGGCCGGTGAAGTAATCAGGAACGCCAGCGCATCCACCACGTCGTACGCAATATGCGCCGCGTTGCTGTCCATGAACTTCTTGAGCGCTTTCGGGTTCTCGCTAGTGACCCATCGCGCCATGGTATAGCGTGAGGGAATCATGCGGGCATCGGCACCATATTCCGTTTTCAGGCGGTGCGCCACGACCTCAAACTGCAACTGCCCGACCGCGCCCAGCAGTAACGCGCCGCCGGCAGCCTGGGGACGGAATACCTGAATCGCGCCTTCTTCGCCTAATTGTGTCAGGCCGGTGCGCAATTGCTTGGTGCGCAGCGGATCCTTGACTTCAACGGCCTGGAACAGCTCAGGCGCAAAAAACGGCAAGCCGGTAAACTGCAAGGTTTCGCCTTCGGTCAGGACATCGCCCAGCTGGAGTACGCCATGATTCGGAATCCCAATCACGTCGCCGGCATAGGCTTCATCAAGCAGATCGCGTCGTTGGGAAAGGAACGACACGACGTTATTGGGGCGAATTTCCTTACCGGTGCGACTCACTTTCAGTCGCATGCCGCGCTCAAAACGACCGGAACTGACGCGAACAAATGCGACCCGGTCCCGATGCGCAGGGTCCATATTAGCCTGAACTTTGAATACGACCCCTGAAAATTTGGTTTCATCCGGTTGCACCACACGCTGCAGTGCCTGGCGCGCCCCCGGTTTGGGCGCCCATTCGACCAGTGTATCCAGCACTTCCTGCACGCCAAAGTTGTTGACGGCCGAGCCGAAAAACACAGGGGTCTGTCTGCCACCCAGATAGGCTTCGTGCTCGAAGCCAGGCGCGGCTTCCTGAAGCAAATCGATTTCTTCTTTGGCCTTCACGAAGGCGCTGCCGAACCGGCGGCTGATTTCCGGGTTGTCCAGCCGCTCGATGATGTCCTCATCGTTATTGCGGCGTTGCTGCCCGGCGCGGAACACCCGCATGCGATTGCGGCGGATATCGAATACGCCGCCAAATGACTTGCCCATGCCAACCGGCCAGGAAAACGGCACGGCGTCCATGCCCAAATGCGATTCGATTTCGGCCAGCAGATCCAGCGGTTCCTGAACTTCCCGGTCCATTTTGTTGATGAATGTAATAATCGGCGTGTTGCGTGCGCGACACACCTGCAGCAGGCGAATCGTTTGCGCTTCAATACCGTTGGCGGCGTCGATTACCATCAGCGCCGCATCCACCGCAGTCAATACCCGGTAGGTATCTTCAGAGAAATCCTGGTGGCCTGGCGTGTCCAGCAAATTGATAATGCAGTCGCGATATTCCATTTGCATGACCGAAGAGGCCACCGAAATTCCGCGCTGCTTTTCTATTTCCATCCAGTCGGACGATGCGTGGCGACTGGCCTTGCGTGCCTTGACGCTCCCGGCAATCTGAATCGCGCCCGCGAACAGCAGCAATTTTTCAGTGAGCGTGGTTTTCCCGGCATCGGGATGGGAAATAATCGCAAAAGTCCGGCGACGGGCGACTTCCTGCGCAATGGAAAGGTTTGACATTGATAGCAATAATCTGGATGGTATGCAGAGGATGAGCCAGGCACATCGCTAGAGCGAGTATGTGCGCACAGCAAACCCGACATGTTAATCGTTATTCGCGATTAATTGGGGGGTTGGCAAGGACTGCCAACGACAAAATCACATAAGTTCAGCATTTTACCGTGTCCGACGCGGCCCATGTTGGTATCGGCGTGTGGCGGTGGAGACTGGGTGGAGTATGGCATGGAGCTGGGGTCACTGGCCGTGACCATCGGGCGTGCGGAACTGGTTGCCATGGACGGAATCCATGATGGCGCCTGGAGCGCAACCGCGGCCGAAAGCGCCAAATTCTGACGCGCATATCGCTAACGCGTTGCACCGCCTGTGCTGTCGGTAAGGGCATACAATAGTCGCTGTTGACGATCATTTATGGCGGCCATAGCAATGACAATCCTTCATACCCTTTCTGCGACCGAACTGATGGCGCTGATTCACGCCAGGAAAATTTCGCCGGTGGAGCTGGTCAGGACCAGCCTGGAGCGCGCCGAAGCGCTCAATCCTGCACTGAACTGTTTTATTACGATGTGCGGCGACAAAGCCATGCAACAGGCGCACGAGGCCGAGCGGGCCATGATGGCCGGCAAACCGCTGGGGCGCCTGCATGGCATTCCGTATACTGTCAAGGATCTCGTTCATACGGCCGGCGTGCGCACGACATTCGGTACCGTGCTGTATAAGGATAACGTGCCGGTGGAAGACGCGCCGGCTGTGGCCAGGCTTAACGCCGAAGGTGCCATTTTACTGGGCAAGACAACGACACCGGAGTTTGGCTCACAGCCTTTTACACGGTCGCCGTTATTCGGGCAGACATGCAACGCCTGGGATGCCAAACGCACAAGCGGGGGCTCCAGCGGGGGTGCTGCCGTGGCCACCGCCGTTGGCATCACTCCGCTGGCCATTGCCACTGATGGCGGCGGCTCCACCCGGATCCCGGCTGCCTGTAATGGCGTCGTGGGAATCAAACAAAGCAATGGCGTCATTCCGCATAGCCAGGCCCAAGACTTGTTCGGCAACCAGACCTATGTTACTCCGACAACGCGCAACGTTGCCGATACCGGTCTGATGATGGATATCATGGCCGGAGACTACGATCTGGACCCTTGGTCTATCGGACGGCAACCAGTCGATTACGAGAAGGCGGCGCGCCATGAGGGCGATCTGCGCGGCAAACGCATCCGATATTGTTATGCACCGCAGGGCAGGACAATATCCAGGGACGTGCAGGAAAAATTCGACGAAGCATTGCGTGTGCTTGAAGGCCTGGGCGCCGTGCTCGAACCCTTTGATGCACCGGATTTTATTGTCGAGCCCACTTGGCGCACCATCAATCACACCGTCTGGCGTGCACGCTTTTTGCCTTTGGTGGAACAGCACGCAGACACTTTCAGTGAAACCTTCCGTCGCCAGGTTTTATCGGCAGGAGAGTTTTCCGCCATGGACTACCAGGAAGCCATGTTTACGCGCACTGTGCTATTTAAACGGCTGCAGGCGCTGTTTACTTCTGCCGACCTGCTGGTGGTCCCGACGCTGACAAGGACAGCGCTGCCGCTGGATATGGATTTGTTCGACCCGTTCGAGATGGATGGCCGCAGCTACGAGGGCATTCGCAGCCACTGGTACCCGTGGACAATGGTGTTCAATATGACCGGGCATCCTGCCGTAACCCTGCCTTGCGGTCTGGCGCGCGACGGGTTGCCGACGGGCATTCAGTTTGTCACGCGCTGGGGCAGCGATGCGCAATTGCTTCAGTTCGCATCCGTCTTTGAGCGGGCCAGGGGCGTTGCTGATATTCCTCCTTTGGCCCGCCAGCCGTGATGTTGCGATAGCCCCGATCTGGGCGCTCATTATGGACGGTTGCGTGGATATGTGGCCTGGGTAACAGATCTGGAGATAATCAGACGCTGTCGATCCTGCTCAGCCGTGGCAAGGGTGTTTCTACTCCATGCTGATGCCGGTGCGTTGTACCACCGGGCGCCAGGTTTCCAGCTCTTCGCGTATCCGTTTTGAGGTTTGTGCTGCGTCCTGCGGCGATGTAATCAGGCCTCGTGTGGCAAGTTGTTGTTTCAGGTCGGCCGCACCAGCCGCTTTTATAAAGGCGGCCTCCAGGTTCTTGATTGTGTCGTCGGGCGTGCCGGCAGGCACGACGATGCCATAAAAACTGGTCGCCGCCTTAAATTCAGGAAATCCCTGTTCCGCCAGCGTGGTTACGTTGGGAAGCGCCTCGAGCTTTTGCGTACCGCTTATCCCCAGAAACTTGATTTTCCCGGCGCTATACAAAGGCATCATGCTGGCGACGGCATCCCAGCCGATCGGAACAACGCCGCTGGATACATCAACCAGCATGGGCGAGGCGCCGCGATAGGCAACCGGTTCGATTTTCGTGTTCTGGCTTTCGTTGAGGGCCAGAATGCCTAGATGCCCTGAGCTGCCGAGTGTCGCGACGCCTAGGCTGGCGCCGGCTTTCGGGTTCTTTTTAGCCCACTCGACAAAACCCTTCATATCATTGAAGGGCTGGGATGCCCCCGTTACGATGGCAGTGGGAATGTTGACGAGCGTGACGACCGCGCGCAGGTCTTTTTCTATGTCGTATCCCGGATCTTTATAAGTCAGCGGAAAAATCGTCAACAGCGGCGACGGAGCCAGATAGACCGTTTTGCCATCCGGTTTTGCATTCAGTACATGTTTGAGGCCAATGCGTCCCGAGGCGCCCGGTCGGTTTTCCACAATCACAGTGCCTGCGCCATCTTTGCGTAGTTGTTCTGCGAACGTGCGCGCTGTCGTATCGGCGGCCCCGCCCGGCGCGTAACCCACCACGATGGTCATTGGATCAGGCAGTAGGTTGGCGCTGTCCTGGGCATGGGCAGGCATGCCCGCAGCCGCCACAGCGCAGCAGGCAAGCAATAGAAAAAAGCGACGGCGAATGGGCAAGACAAAGGGCATTGGCTGGTTTCCCGTAAAACTGGTCATAATCAAATGAATGGATATATTAATAATACGGGAAAATCGGGTGTGATGACCCGCTACGGTTTCTGTTTGGCGCTGAAAAACAGAATAAAGTAGCCGAGAACGGCCGCAAGTACCGAGCCGGCAAATACGCCGATCTTGGCCAGAGCCTGCACCGCCGGGTCAGTAAACGCCAAGGCACCGATGAACAGGCTCATGGTAAAGCCGATACCGCACAGCATGGCCACGCCATAGATCTGCGGCCAGCTGGCCCGTTCCGGTTTGTTGACCAGGCCAAATTTGACCGTCAGCCAGACCAGGCCGAAAATGCCCAGTTGCTTGCCTAGGAACAGGCCTGCAGCAATGCCCAGCACGACCGGGTGTCCCAACTGGCTCCAGGAAAGTCCCGCGAACGAGACCCCGGCGTTGGCAAAGCCGAAAATGGGCACGATCAAAAATGCCACCCACGGCGACAGACCGTGTTCCCATTTAAGCAGGGGGCCGGCGTTCGTCGCCTGGTTTTTGCCAGCCATGGGCAGCGTCAGCGCCAGCGCGACGCCGGCCAGTGTGGCGTGGACTCCGGACTTGAGCACGAACCACCACATGAACACGCCCAGGATGGCGTAGGGCAGGGTGCGCATAACGTTGCTGCGGTTTAGCAATACCAGCGCGATAAGGGTGCCTGCAGCCAGTGCAAGATACAGGCTTTGTATTTGTGCCGTGTAAAACAGGGCGATCACGATAATGGCGATGAGATCATCAATAATTGCCAGCGCAGTCAGAAACACCTTCAGCGAGGCAGGCACGCGGGAACCAAGTAATGCCAGCACGCCAAGCGCAAAGGCGATATCGGTTGCCGCCGGGACAGCCCAGCCGCGGATTTGTTGCGGATCGTGATAGTTGAAGGCAACGTAGATCAGGGCCGGGGCAACCACACCTGCAATAGCGGCCAGGCAGGGGAGCAGCCGCTTCTGATTGCTGGATAGTTCTCCGGTCAGCAATTCCCGTTTGACTTCCAGACCCACATATAGAAAAAACAGGGCCATCAGCCCGTCATTGATCCAGTGCAGAACCGACAGACCCGCGACATAGCTCGACAGGGTCGAGAAATAGGCATCAGCCATGGTGGAGTTGGCGAGCCAGATTCCCAGCACGGCCGTCACCATCAGAATGATGCCTGAGGCTGGCTCGCTATTGAAAAAATGGACGACTTTTTGCGCAAGGTAGCGGTTCATGGATAAGAGAATTGGATACTGCGGTAAACGTAGAAGGCTAACATAAATTCAGCTTAATGTAAATTTTCTGAGGCAAGATGAGGCCGGTATTTGGGGCGCGGCTTGTGGGTGGGCAATCATGGTACACGGGCTTCCGGTATATGGGCTCATCGGCATATGAATTTGCCGTCTGGGGCGGGCCATCTGGTAAAGGGATATCAACAGGAATATCAGGCCGGCATGGGCAGGACACCATTGACCAGAAAAAAGCCGATGCCGTAGGTCATGACTTTGCCAGAGCGTAGTTGCGTGAACGATACCTGGTCCGCGCTGATTTCACCAAACCACTGGTTGGTCTCTTGTGGTTTTTTTTGTCTGAATGCCGCGGGAGAAAAGAGGGCAACGCACAGGCCGTGTTCAGGATCGCGGGCCGAGCAGTATTCGAAGGCTTGCACGTTGGCGGCGCGCATGGCGCTGCCTATCTGCTGCGCCGCCTGGTAATTGACCGGATCCGTCAAATCGGCCTGATACTGATTAAATGGCGGTTCCTGAAGCTGTATCCCTTTTTCTGTGCCGTAGCGCACCGAAAAAAGCGTATGTTCGCTGCGGATCCTGTCTTTGACCGGCGTGCCATCCATTGAGTGCCAGAACACGAAACGATAGAAAGCGCTTTCGGCCAACACCGCGCCGATATTCTTGCCCCCATAAAACAGGCTGCGCTCGTGCACGCGACCGAAGCGCGAACCCCATTTGAGCGGCGGGTAGCGGAACGGCGTTTTGAGCAGATAATGCAGGGGTTCGCAGTCTGGTTGCGAAACGGGTTTGGCCTGGTCCAGCATCTGTTCCAGCAGGGCCTGTTCGTCCAGCGTGTCGACATAGCCAAGTGTGGCAATCTGCTCCTGACTTTCTACAAGCCGGTACAGCTTGCCGTCAATAGACCGGATATGGTCGGGACCGTTACAGGCTTGCCAGATCATTACACTTTACCGCGGATGGCATCAACAAACTGCAGCACCGTGGTCATTCCCTGGATGGTTTCAATTTGGGTGGCAGGGATGCCACCGGTGATTTTGTTTGGGGTGCGCATGAAGTGGCGAATCCATTCCTGATCGCCGCCCGTGAGGGCGAAGAGGGCGCGGGCTAGACGCAACAACAGCAAGGCCAGCTCACCCTGTTTGCTGTCAGGGTCCAGCGATGCGGTGGTTTTGAGGCGGCTGATTGCGGTGCGGTGCATGCCCAGCACCGCGGCCAGCTCTGCCTGCTTCAGGCCGAGTTGTTCGGCAGCGCGCAGCACTGCCTTGGCCAGAACGGCTTCAGGCGCAGGTTTGGGTTGTTGCAGGGCGGTCATGGCTGGCCTCCGATGGGATGAGACGTTAGTGCAAGTATAGCTTATTTGTGCATTATGCACAAATTATTATAAAAAGTGATATTTGAACATACCGGAAAACATTGCCGAAGATGCGCCGCCTGCCGTCGACTGCTGCTGCAGTTTGCCAACTGCCTATTCACGTTTCACCTCTATATCGGTATCAGCGACCTGAAGCGTATGCGCCACCGCGAAAACGACCACTGAAGCCGTTGCCGCTACTAATCGTCAACCATCGACCATCAACCATCGGTTACCCGATGGCCGTTTAACGCTGTCCGGTGAAGAGCGCACAAGCGAGACTGCCGAATTATCGCAACAGACCGCCATTGTGGGTTGCACGTCACGCCAAACTCCTCAATTTAATGAAATTAACACTCTGCAACGGGTTTGTAGCGCTTCAATTGCATCGGCCTGCAAAAAAAACGGCTATGATTAGGGCATCCTTTTTCCGATTCACTACCTTACGGGTTGCTACCAACATGAAACGATTTTTCGGGATGATCGGCGCATTGATGCTGGCCGTGTTTTTGTCCGGTTGCGGCTATAACCAGATCCAGACGCTGGATGAGCAGGTCAAGGCGGCCTGGTCTGAGACTCTTAACCAGTATCAACGTCGGGCAGACCTGGTTCCCAAGATTGTCGCCAGTGTAAATGCCTATATGGTCAACGAGCGCGAAGTGCTCACACAGGTCACCGAGGCGCGATCCAAAGTGGGCAGCGTACAGATTTCTGCCGATACGATTCCCTCACAGGAACAGTTGCAACAGTTTCAGGCCGCCCAGAACCAATTGGGTTCTGCCCTGTCCCGCCTGATCGCCGTATCGGAAAACTATCCGCAACTGAAGGCCGACGCCCTGTTTCGTGACCTGAATGCGCAACTGGAAGGGACCGAAAACCGGATCGCTACTGCACGTGGCCGTTACATCAAGGACGTCCAGGCATATAACACGCTGATCCGCCAGTTCCCGACGCTGATCACCGCGAAAATAATGGGTTATCAGGTCAAGCCCAATTTCGGCACCGATAATCAGGACGAAATCATGCGCAATCCCGAGGTCAAATTTGATACGGGCGCCCGCGCTCCGGCGGGTAATGCCGCCCCGGCCCAGCCTGCGCCAGCTCAGCCCGCACCCGCCCAGTGATGCTACTGCCTGTCGCTTTTCAATCCTGCGGATCGATTGTTATGTGTCGTTTGCAATCGCTGCTTCGCCTCCTGATTCTGCTGGTTGCGGTGGCTGGTTTCGCGCCGGCTGTGGCGCAGCAGGAAGTACCGGTGCCACAACTGACTGCGAGAGTAACCGATACCTCTGGTACGCTGGACCAGGGGCAGAAGGAGGCGCTTGAAGCCAAGCTCAAGGCCCTGGAAGAAAACAAAGGCGCGCAGGTATTTGTACTGATGGTCCCCACCGTACAGCCCGATACCGTCGAGAGTTATGCGCGCCGCGTATTCGATCAATGGAAAGTGGGTCGCGCCAATGTGGATGACGGTATTCTGTTTCTGATCGCCAAGGATGACAGGCGTATGCGACTGGAGGTTGGCTACGGGCTGGAAGGGGCAGTGCCGGATGCACTGGCCTCGCGCATTATCAACGATTACGTTGCCCCGCATTTCAAGACAAATGACTATGCCGGTGGCGTTAACGCCGGCGTTACGGCCCTGGTTTCGCTGATTGAGAACGAAGCGCTTCCCGCGCCTGAGAAACGTGCCGCGGCTGGCAGCGATGAATTTGACGAGGGCCTGTTTGGTGCGCTGGGCCCCATGCTTATGTTTGGCTTTTTTCTGATCGCCTTTTTTCCGCCGATTATCAGCGCGGTGGCAGCGGGCGTCATGCTGTTTGCGATCACCGGCAGTATTATCCTGGCAGGGCTGGCTGCCATCGCCGCGCTGGTCATCAGCGGCATTGCCCGAAAAGTCGTCCCCCGTGGCGCTGTGCGTGGAGCACGGCGTAACGGCACCATTCTTGGCGGTGGCCTGGGCGGCCTGGGTGGCGGTTTTGGCGCTGGGCGCGGTGGGCGTGGCGGTGGTGGCTTCGGAGGCGGCGGCTTCGGTGGGGGA
>NZ_NEXS01000013.1 GCF_002810445.1 Advenella sp. S44
ATCCGATCGCTATGATCTGGTCGGGCGCATTAATGTTGCAATTTTTAGGGAGTGAGGATGCGCATGCTGCAATTTTGCGTGCTATCGAAAATTGCTTGAAATCAGGTCCACGTACGCCGGATCTTGGGGGTAACGCGCAGACTGAAGATATCGGTCGCGCTATTGCAGACGAAGTTGCAGGATCCTGAAAAGGCTAAACGTAGTGGACATATTATAAACCAGGAGACAAATGATGAAAAAAAAACTGCTCACTCTAACTATCGTTGCAGAGTGCATTTTGCTACCAATTGCCCAAGCGGAGGACTACCCATCCAAACCAATTACATGGATCGTCCCCTTCGCTGCTGGTGGACCTACCGATTCACTTGCCAGAATGATGGCAGATCGAATCAGTCGCGAATTAGGTCAATCCATTGTCATTGAAAATACGCCTGGCGCGGGTGGAACGATCGGAGCAACACGGGCGGCGCGTGCAAAACCTGATGGATATACGATGCTCGTTGGCCATTTTGGATACATGGCTGCAGCACCTTCGCTCTACGCAAACCTGCGCTATGATCCTGTGAAAAATTTCAACGGAGTGTTCCGCTTTCCTGATACGCCAATGGTATTGCTCGTCAACGGCCAGAGCCCCTACAATTCCCTCCAGGATTTCCTAAGCTCTGCTCGTGCAGAACCCGGGCGCCTAAATGTCGCCCATGCAGGTGTTGGTTCAGCATCACACCTGACTGCAGCCTTGTTCGCTCAGAAGGCTGGAATTGACATTCAAGGAGTTCCTTATAGAGGTGGCGGTCAGGCACTAACTGACGTGATGGGCGGGCAAGCCGACGCTATATTTGACCAAGCCAATACGGTCATGGCATTAGTCGGCAGCGACAAAATCAGGCCACTGGCTCAGACATCCCCCACACGTAGTAAGCAATTTCCTGATCTTCCTACCGTAGCAGAGGCAGGCATTCCGGGGTTTGAAGCACAGACATGGTATGGGCTCTACGCTCCATCGGGTACTCCTCAGTCCGCGATACGCCGCTCCTTTAAAGCTTACCAAAACGCGCTCGCTGACCCAGCTTTTCAAGAATCTTTGTTTAAGCAAGGCCTACAATCACTGCCCGACCAAGAATATCCAGGAGAAGCGCTTGAAAAGCACACTCGGTCAGAAATTGAAAAATGGAACAGCGTTATTCGTAAAGCTGGTATACAACCTCAGTCATGAGGGGGAAAGACTATGAGTATTGCGGCAGAAACCGTTAATGCTAATGGGGGTAGTCACCAAAAGTTCCTGTTGCAATCGTTCCCGTTGTTTTCTGGTGCCTGCATTTCTCCACTGACAGTTGCTTATACAACTTATGGTAAACCAAATGCGGACCGCAACAATTTTGTGTTGGTTTTACCTGGCACGAGTAACACACGCCATGGCGCCTTGCTACATATCGGCCCGGGGCGGGCGTTTGATACAGGTCGCTTCTGTGTCGTATCGATAGACGCAATTGGGGGGGGGGACTCTACCCAGCCTGGTGATGGGCTAGGTGTAGATTTCCCCCCCTATTCAGTCGCTGACATGGTGCTAGCCCAGCATGCGCTGGCACTACATCTGACCAAAGGTTCTCCCCTGGCTGCAGTTGCCGGCGCGTCAATGGGGGCATTTCAGGCGTTAGAGTGGGTAGTGCGTTTCCCTCACTTGGTATCAGCGGCAGTGTTGCTGGTACCTGCTGCACGGGCTGGCCAACTTTTCAAGGAAACAGTCAGACAGATGCGCCGTATAATTGAGTTAGACCCAGCTTGGCAAAGCGGTAACTATCGCAGTAATCCCATCGCTGGATTGCGAGCTGCGGGCCATCACTATTTCCCTTGGACTGTGGCAGATGCTTATCTCGAGTCAGTTACCCC